>NZ_BMYV01000001.1 GCF_014652455.1 Litorimonas cladophorae
TCGTACCAATCGCCATGGAAGAGAAGCTCCGCTTCGCGATCCGCGAAGGTGGCCGTACAGTCGGCGCCGGCGTTGTTGCAAAGATTATCGAATAACCGACATTAGTCATTGAAAGTTTGTGCGGCGCGCGTTAGGTGCGCCGCTCAGACAATGAAAGTGCTTCGAAACGACTCGAAGCCAGCTATTTGAAACGTGTAAGATTTAGGGTTCCATTATGGATCGTCAAAACATTCGCATCCGGTTGAAGGCTTTCGACCATCGCATTCTGGACACTTCCACTAAGGAAATTGTTTCGACGGCAAAGCGCACTGGCGCTACCGTTCGCGGTCCAATCCCACTACCAACCCGTATCGAGAAGTTCACTGTGAACCGCTCGCCTCACGTTAACAAAAAATCGCGCGAACAGTTCGAAATTCGTACGCACAAGCGTATGCTCGACATCGTGGATCCAACACCGCAGACCGTAGACGCGCTTATGAAGCTCGACCTCGCTGCTGGCGTTGATGTAGAAATTAAGTTGGGAGCGTAAAATGTTGCGTTCAGGGCTACTTGCTAAAAAATTGGGCATGACCCAGGTTTATGACGATGCGGGCAACCACATTCCAGTGACTGTATTGTCACTTGAGGGCTGTCAGGTCGTTGCATCCAAAACAATCGCTCGTGATGGTTACACGGCGCTTCAGCTTGGTGCTGGCGACGCGAAACCAAAGCGTGTGTCTAAGGCTGAGCGTGAGCGCTTCGCTAAAGCTGGTGTAACGCCAAAGAAAAAATGCGTCGAATTCCGTATCGCTGAGGGCAATGAGGTTGCTGTTGGTGCCACGATGTTGGCGGATCACTTCGTTCCGGGTCAAAAAATTGACGCGGCTGGCGTAACTGTCGGCAAGGGTTTTGCTGGTGCGATGAAGCGTCATAACTTTGGCGGCCTTCGCGCGACACATGGTGTGTCTATCTCGCATAGATCGCACGGTTCGACAGGTCAGTGTCAGGATCCAGGTAAAGTATTTAAAGGCAAGAAAATGGCCGGGCATATGGGCGCTGTGCGCCGGACTGTTCAGAATCTTGAGGTTGCGCGTGTTGATGCCGAGCAGGGTCTCGTGATGATCAAGGGTGCAACGCCGGGCGCCAAAGGTGCATGGATTGAACTGCGCGACGCCACAAAGGGCGTTAAAGTTGATGATCTGCCTATGCCAGGCAAGTTCACGATGGATGCGCCTAAGAAAGAGGCTCCAAAAGCCCCTGTTGCAGACAAAAAGGGTGAGGAAGAGTAAATGAAACTCGACGTACAAACACTCGCCGGGAAGAAATCAGGGTCGGTTGACGTCTCTGAAGCTGTCTTCGGCAACGAGCCGCGTGTAGATATTCTACACCGTATGGTTCGCTATCAACTCGCAAAGCGCCGTTCAGGTACGCATCAGGTTCAGGAACGCGGCGACGTGTCCAAGACAACCAAGCGTATCGGCAACCAAAAGGGCGGCGGTACAGCGCGTCATGGTAACGGTTCTGTTTCACAATTCCGTGGTGGTGCTAAGGCGCATGGTCCACGTTCACGTGACCACAGCTTTGATCTGCCTAAGAAGGTTCGTGCGATGGCTTTGCGTCACGCTTTGTCCTCCAAGGTTAAAAATTCTGAGCTCATCATTATTGATGAAGCTATGATGAAAACTCCAAAAACTGCTGAGCTTCGTAAACAGCTCGCTGATTTGGGTGTAACAAATGGTTTAATCATCGGCGGCAAGTCCGTTGATGGAAACTTCGCAAAGGCAGCGTCCAACATCCCGAATGTTGATGTTCTTCCCTCTGCGGGTGCAAATGTATATGACATCCTTCGTCGTCACCAACTCGTGTTGACAAAAGAGGCTGTCGCTGATCTGGAGGCTCGCCTGTCATGAGCATCGCAGCACGTCATTATGATACGGTTACAGCGCCGATTATCACAGAGAAGACGACGATCGTCGCCGAGAATAACCAGGTTGTTTTCGAAGTGCCGCTCTCTTCGTCCAAGCCTGAAATTAAAGAAGCTATTGAGCAATTGTTCAAAGTTTCTGTCACGGCCGTGAATACGGTTCGCGTCAAAGGTAAAACTAAACGTTTCCGGGGTCGCCCTGGCAAGCGTAACGATATCAAGAAGGCTTACGTCACGTTGAAAGACGGCGACAGCATTGATATCGCGACAGGATTGTAGGGGTTAACAATGGCATTGAAGACATTCAATCCGACGTCTCCTTCGCGCCGCAACCTGGTTCAGGTTGACCGCTCGGAGCTCCATAAAGGACGTCCGGAAAAAGCACTTACCCACGGTCTGACAAAGTCTGGTGGTCGTAACAACACGGGTCGCATTACAATGCGCCGTCAAGGTGGTGGCCATAAGCGTCTCTATCGCATGGTTGATTTCAAACGGAACAAGCGCGACGTCGCGGCTGAAGTTCTGCGCTTGGAATATGATCCGAACCGGACGGCATTCATCGCGCTCATTCAATATAAAGATGGTGAGAAAGCTTACATCTTGGCTCCGCAGCGCCTTGCTGCTGGTGACACAGTAATCTCTTCTGATCGTGCAGACGTAAAGCCGGGCAACACGATGTCCCTTCGCGTTATGCCTGTCGGTACAATCATCCATAATATTGAGTTGAAGCCTGGCAAGGGTGGCCAAATGGCTCGCTCTGCTGGTACATATGCTCAGTTGGTTGGTCGTTCTGAAGGCTATGCTCAAATTCGTCTGAAGTCCGGCGAAATGCGTATGGTTCACCAGACCTGTCTGGCGACTGTTGGTGCGGTTTCAAACCCGGATCACATGAACATCAATCTTGGTAAGGCTGGCCGTAAGCGCTGGCTTGGCAAGCGTCCGCAGGTTCGCGGCGTTGCTATGAACCCGGTTGATCATCCACATGGTGGTGGCGAAGGCCGTACATCTGGTGGTCGTCATCCAGTGACACCTTGGGGTAAGCCGACAAAGGGTGCTAAGACGCGCTCTAATAAAGCTACTGACAAATTCATCATTCGTTCGCGCCACGCGAAGAAAAAACGCTAGGGAGCGCGGAACATGCCACGTTCAGTTTGGAAAGGTCCGTTTGTTGACGGATACCTCCTGAAGAAAGCCGAAGCGACACGTGCTGAAACACGTCGTAAGCCGATCAAAACTTGGTCGCGTCGCTCAACGATTATGCCGTCTTTTGTCGGTTTGTCTTTTCAGGTTCATAACGGTCAAAAATTTGTCCCCGTCACAATTGACGAAGACATGGTCGGGCATAAGCTCGGCGAATTTGCTCCGACACGGACTTATTACGGTCACTTGGCCGATAAAAAAGCCAAGCGGAAGTAGGGCGTCATGGCAAAGCAAAAAAATCCCCGTCGCGTTGGCGACAAAGAAGCGCGCGCAAAGCTGCGTATGATCCGCATCAGTCCTCAGAAGCTGAACTTGGTCGCACAGCTTATTCGCGGTAAAAAAGTTGAAACAGCTTTGGCTGACCTTCAGTTTTCGCACAAACGTATTTCTGGTGACGTTAAGAAGGTGCTCGAGAGCGCTATCGCAAACGCTGAAAATAATCATGGTCTCGATATCGATAGCCTGATCATCACAGAAGCTTATGTTGGCAAGAACTTTGTGATGAAGCGCTTCCGTGCTCGTGCACGTGGTCGCGGTGCTCGCATCTTGAAGCCGTTTTCTGAGTTGACGATCGTTGTCAAAGAAGTTGACGAAGCTGAAATCGCAGCACGCGCTGATAAAAAATCCAAAAGAAAAGCGGCTAAAGACGCCGCGATCTTGAAGAGTGAGGCTGCGTAATGGGTCAGAAGATTAATCCAATTGGCTTGCGTCTCGGTATCAACCGGACTTGGTCATCGCGCTGGTACGCAAATACTGCCGAATATGGTGATTTGCTTCATCAAGACTTGGCAATCCGTTCGTTCCTTATGGGCGAATTGAAGAACGCGTCTGTTTCGCGTATTGTTATTGAACGTCCGCACAAAACTTGCCGTGTCACAATTTACACGGCGCGTCCGGGTGTTGTGATTGGTAAAAAAGGTTCAGACATTGAGGTTCTTCGCAAGAAGGTTGCTGATATGGTTGACGGCGAAGTCTTCATCAACTTGATCGAAGTTCGTAAGCCTGAAGTTGATGCATATCTCGTTGCTGATGGTATTGCTCAACAGCTTGAGCGTCGTGTGTCTTTCCGTCGTGCCATGAAGCGTTCTTTGCAGAGCGCTATGCGTATGGGTGCCGTTGGTTGTAAGATCAAACTTGGTGGTCGTCTTGGTGGAGCAGAGATTGCTCGTGTTGAGCAGTATCACGAAGGTTCCGTACCTTTGCATACAATGCGCGCCGACATCGATTACGGTACGGCCCGTGCTATGACAGCAATGGGTATCATCGGGATCAAAGTCTGGATCAACAAAGGCGAGATCATGGAACATGATCCCTATGCGCACGAAAAGCGTATGGCTGAGCAAAGCAATGAGCGTTCGCGCGGTAATGACCGTTCGGGTGGTGGTCGTGACCGCCGTCCAGCGCGTTCAAACTAATTAAGGGCTAAGAGCAATGTTACAGCCAAAGCGTACAAAATTCCGGAAGGCCCATAAGGGCCGGATTAAGGGCATGGCCAAAGGTGGCTCCTCCCTGACATTCGGATCTTATGGTCTTAAGTCCCTTGAGGCTGAACGCGTCACTGCGCGTCAGATTGAGGCGACACGTCGTGCTATCACACGTCACATGAAACGTGCTGGTCGCGTTTGGATCCGCATCTTCCCAGATGTGCCTGTGACGAAGAAGCCGACCGAAGTCCGTATGGGTAAAGGTAAGGGTTCTGTAGAATTCTGGGCCTGTAAAGTTAAACCCGGTCGGATCATGTTTGAAATTGATGGTGTTTCTGATGATGTCGCGCGTGAAGCGCTGCGCCTCGGTGCTGCCAAATTGCCGGTGCGGACGAAAATCGTCACGCGTCCGGGCGAATAGGAGAGGCGATCATGAAAGCCGAAGATATCCGCGCATTCTCAGCCGACCAACTCACAGACGAGTTGTTGTCGCTGAAGAAAGAGCAGTTCAACCTGCGTTTTCAAGGTGCAACGGGCCAGTTGGAAAAAACTGCGCGCGTGCGTCAAGTTCGTCGCGACATTGCTCGCATCAAGACAATTCAGGCTGAGAAGAAATCAGCTTCGAAAAAGGAGGCGTGATCCATGCCTAAACGTATCCTACAAGGTGTCGTTGTCTCCGATAAAACGGACAAGACTGTTGTTGTTAAAGTAGAGCGTTCTTTTCTGCATCCATTGCTGAAGAAAACGATCCGCCGGACAAAAAAATATCACGCCCATGACGAGACAAACTCGGTCAAGGTCGGAGAGCAGGTGCGCATTATCGAATGTCCACCGAAATCAAAACTGAAGACCTGGGAAGTCGTCACAGCGAAGTAATTCGCCCTGACGAGACTGCCAAGCTTAGGAGAATCGCATGATTCAAATGCAGACAAATCTCGACGTCGCCGATAATTCCGGTGCCCGTCGCGTCCAGTGCATCAAGGTGCTGGGCGGGTCCAAGCGTCGTTACGCTAGTGTTGGAGACATTATCGTCGTCTCCATCAAAGAGGCTCAGCCGCGCGGTAAAGTGAAAAAGGGTGACGTTCGTCGCGCTGTTGTTGTTCGTGTCCGTAAAGACATCCAACGCCGCGATGGTTCGGTTATTCGTTTTGACGGAAATGCCGCAGTTATCATTAACAATAATGGCGAGCCGATTGGCACGCGGATTTTTGGCCCAGTGCCGCGCGAACTTCGTGCGAAATCGAGCCCGACTAAAAATCTGATGAAAATCGTCTCTCTCGCACCAGAGGTCCTGTAGTCATGGCTGCTAAGATCAAAAAAGGCGATTACGTCGTTGTCCTTTCGGGCGGTGACAAAGGTCGTAAGGGCGAAGTCCTTAAAGTTCTTCCAAAAGAAGAGCGCGTCGTTGTCAAAGGCGTCCGTTTGGTGAAACGTCACGTGAAGCCAAGCCAGGCTGAACCTGAAGGCGGCATCAAGTCGTTCGAAGCGCCAATTCATGTCTCAAATGTTGCTCACATTGATCCAAAAGATAATGTTGCGACCCGCGTAGGCTTCAAAGTCTTAAAAGACGGCAAGAAGGTCCGCGTGGCCAAAAAGTCGGGAGAAGTCATCGATGGCTAAGCCGTATACACCTCGTTTGGCCGCCCTGTATCAGGACGAAATTCGTGCCAAGATGCAAGAGCAGTTTAACTACACGAACTCCATGCAAATTCCGGCAGTCGAAAAGATTGTCTTGAATATGGGTCTCGGAGAAGGCGTTGCCGACAAGAAGAAGGTTACTGCTGCCATTGAAGAGCTTACGCTCATTGCTGGTCAGAAACCTGTTCCAACTGTCGCAAAGAAATCTATCGCGGGCTTTAAACTTCGCGATGGTATGGTTATTGGCGCGAAGGTTACCTTGCGTCGCGACCGTATGTTTGAATTCATGGATCGTTTGGTCAATATCGCATTGCCACGGGTTCGTGACTTCCGCGGATTGAACGGAAAGAGTTTTGACGGCAACGGCAATTACGCTATGGGCCTGAAAGAACATATCGTTTTTCCTGAGATTGACTATGATAAAGTCGAGCAGGTTCGTGGTATGGATATTGTGGTGCAAACTAGCGCCAAAACCGATGAAGAAGCTAAGGCATTATTGGCCGCGTTTGGATTCCCTTTCCCAAAATAACGGGATTGACCAAACGAACGCAGTAAGTCGAGCGGGTCTGTGTAACGGGCCCAGCAACCTAAGAAGGAATAGATTGAATGGCTAAAGTCAGTGCAGTCGAACGCAATTTGAAGCGCCAGCGCCTCGTTGCGAAATATGCTGCGAAACGTGCTCTGTTAAAGGACACGGCTCGCGACAAAGATTTACCCGTAGAAGAGCGTTTTGCCGCTCAGTTGAAACTTGCTGCTCTTCCGCGCAACTCAGCTGAAACGCGCGTCCGTAACCGTTGTCAGGTTACAGGGCGTCCTCGCGGTTATTACCGTAAGATGAAAATGTCTCGTATCGCTATCCGCGATCTGGGCTCCATCGGCCTGATCCCAGGCCTCACGAAATCTAGCTGGTAAGGAGAATACATAATGTCATTTTCTGATCCTCTCGGTGATATGCTCACCCGTATCCGTAACGCCATCATGCGTAACCGTTCGACGGTTATGACACCGGCGTCAAACCTCCGTGGTCGCGTCCTTGACGTTTTGGCTGACGAAGGTTTTATTCGCGGCTACACTGAAACAACTGACGATGCAGGTTTTCGTGCATTTAGCATTGAGCTGAAGTATTTCGAAGGCGAAGCCGTCATTCGTGAGATTAAGCGCGTGTCCAAACCGGGCCGCCGTGTGTATTCATCCGTGAAAACACTTCCGCAGGTCCGCAACGGCCTCGGCATCTCAATCCTATCCACCCCAAAAGGCGTTATGAGTGACGCCGCTGCACGTGAAAACAACGTCGGCGGTGAAGTTCTTTGCCAGGTCGCGTAGGAGGGTTTTATGTCACGTATTGGTAAAAATCCCGTCACGGTCCCTGCTGCGGTTACTCTGACTCAATCTGGTCAAGCGATTACTGTTAAGGGCCCTAAGGGCGAACTTAGCTTCACACTCCCAGATGCTGTTACTGGCAATTTGGATGGCGACACATTTACGGTGTCTCCGGTCGAAGGTAACAAGAACGCAAAAGCAATGTGGGGCATGGCTCGCACAATGGTTTTGAACATGGTTGAAGGCGTCACAAACGGCTTCAAAAAGGATCTCGAGCTTCGGGGTGTCGGTTATCGTGCTCAAATGAACGGTAAAGACCTCACGATGCAGCTCGGTTTCTCGCATGACGTCCACTATCCAGCGCCTGAAGGCATCACAATCAGTTCGTCTAAGCCGACACTGATTTCTGTCGAAGGTATTGATAAGCAAAAAGTTGGCCAAGTGGCCGCTGAAATCCGGTCCTTCCGGAAGCCAGAGCCTTATAAAGGCAAGGGTGTACGCTATGTCGGCGAGTTCGTCCGACAGAAAGAAGGGAAGAAGAAGTAATCATGAAATCCTCCCGCTCCCTTATGCAGCGTCGCGCGCAACGCGTCCGTCGCCGCCTCAAAAAACATGCCAATGGCCGTCCGCGCCTTTCGGTTTTCCGCAGCTCGAAAAACATCAGCGCGCAGATCATCGACGACGTAACAGGTACAACTCTCGCTTCTGCTTCCACATTGGAAGACAAGAAAGCCAAGGGTGGCGATGTTGCAGCTGCTGTTCGTATCGGCAAATTGGTCGCAGAACGCGCGGCGGAAGCCAAAGTTGGCGACGTCGTGTTCGATCGTGGTCCCTATCTTTATCACGGCCGGGTGAAAGCCCTTGCCGACGCGGCTCGCGAAGCCGGTCTGAAATTCTAGGAACGTAAAACATGGCTCGTAGAGAAGACAACCGTCGCGGTAAACGCGATGAAGAAGACAACGAATTCACAGACCGTCTTGTGCACATCAACCGTGTTGCAAAGACAGTTAAAGGTGGACGCAACATGTCATTCGCCGCCCTCGTAATTGTGGGTGACGAAAAAGGTCGCGTCGGCTTCGGTAAGGGTAAAGCCCGCGAAGTGCCTGAAGCTATCCGCAAGGCCTCTGAAGAAGCAAAGAAAACGATGATCCGCGTGCCATTGCGCGAAGGTCGGACGTTCCATCACGATGTACGTGGCCGTCATGGCGCGGGCAAAGTTGTGATGCGTGCTGCGCCTCCAGGTACTGGCGTGATTGCAGGTGGACCGATGCGTGCCGTTCTCGAATGCCTCGGTGTTCAGGACGTCGTGACCAAGTCTATCGGCACATCCAACCCATACAACATGGTGCGGGCAACATTCGATGCGCTAAAACGTATGGAAAGCCCACGGACAATCGCGAATAAGCGCGGCAAAAAGGTCGCTGAGATCGTAAACCGTCGTAATGATGGTGCGTCAGCCCCAGAAGCGCTCGACGCTACTGAAACTGTCTCTTAGGAGATTTGAATATGGCTAAAAAAGCAACAGTCACCGTGCGCCAAACTGGCAGCGCGACTCGCCGTAAACCAGATCAGCGTGCAACGCTTGTCGGTTTGGGCTTGGGTCGTATCGGAAAACAGCGTACGCTGGAAGATACACCCTCTGTGCGTGGTATGATCGCTAAGGTCAGCCACATGATTAAAATCGTAGAAGAGTAGTCTTACATCATCGCCTTCATTGGCGATGTTGTTCGAAACCTCTTGGAGACAAGACAATGCGTTTGAACGAACTCAAAGACAATCAAGGCGCCACACACCGCAAAAAGCGGATCGGTCGCGGTATCGGCTCTGGTAAGGGCAAAACCGGCGGACGTGGTGTCAAAGGTCAAAAATCTCGCTCTGGTGTATCCATTAATGGATTCGAGGGCGGCCAAATGCCAATCTATATGCGCTTGCCAAAGCGTGGCTTTAACGCCCCGAACGCCAAGACATATCAAGAGCTGAGCATTGATAACCTAAATCGCGCACTCGAAGCTGGTAAAATTGACAGCAAAACAGACTATGACGGTGCTGCCCTTGTTGAGGCCGGCGTTATTCGTCGCGTCAAAGACGGCGTCCGTTTGATTGGTGCTGGTAAAGTATCCAAGCCTGTTAAGCTTCACGTTTCTGGTGCTACCAAAGGCGCTATCGCGGCTGTTGAAGCTGCCAAAGGCTCCGTCACTGTTCTAGACGAAGACACTGTATATCGCGGTAAAGGCGAGAAGCAGGATCGTTCAGGCAAAGTTTCGAAGGCTGACAAGAAGGCGGCGGCTCTTGCGGCTGCACCCGCTGAAGCGCCAAAGGCTGAGAAAAAAGCGGCTGCGCCTAAAAAGGCGGCTGAGAAGAAAGCCCCTGCCAAGAAAGCTGCAAAAGCCGAAGATGGCGTGTCTGCTTATCTGGAGCCGACACAAAAGTTTGACGCTGATGCTGACAACGCTGTTGTTACCAAGATCGAAAAATATCTTGGTGCGTCCTTGAAAAACAAAGATGCGAAATACGTATCTTGCACGGACGAGACAGAGCTTGAGACAATCGTCAAAGGCTTCATGAAGAAAAAAATGGGTATCGACGACAAAGACGCCGCGATGGAAAAAGTCAAAGCTGTCTGTGCAGAAATGAAACCTATGCGCATGAAAAACCGCGTTACTTTCTACTACTTGCTAGCCAAGAACGAAGGCAAGCTCGGCGAATTCTAAGCTATTCTCAAGGCCGAATGCAGATGTAATGTCGCGTTCGGCCTTGAACATATTTGGCCTGTTACCACTTGGTACGAATACGCACATCGCGCTTTCACCAAATGACGCGACGGACCGATAAAGGGAACGCATAATGGCTTCAGCCTCCGAACAGCTCGCCGCGAATATGAACCTTGGAGTGTTTTCCAAGGCTAAAGAGCTGCAAAAGCGACTTCTCTTCACTCTTATGATCCTAGTGGTTTACCGTATCGGTACATTTGTGCCGATTCCAGGCATGGACATGGAAGCCTTTCAGGCGGCCTTCGGATCGGGAACTAGCGGCGGCGGTCTGCTAGACCGTTTCAATATGTTCTCTGGCGGTGCCGTTGAACGGATGGCCATCTTTGCCCTCAACGTTATGCCTTATATTTCGGCATCGATCATCATGACCTTGTTGAAGGGGTCGGTCGCATCGCTCAAAGAGCTCGACAAAGACGGCGAGCAGGGTCGCAAGCAGATCAACCAATATACGCGTTACCTCACAGTTTTCCTCGCAGCTTTCCAAGCCTTTGGTATCGCGCGTGCGTTGCAAGGCACAGAGGGCGCCGTCATCAATCCAGGACTGTTCTTCCAAGCCTCAACAGTGATTACGCTTGTTGGTGGAACGATGTTCCTCATGTGGTTGGGTGAGCAAGTTACGGCGCGCGGTGTCGGTAACGGTGTGTCCTTGATCATCTTTGCCGGTATTGTGGCGGAGCTGCCTAAAGCATTGTTCCAGCTCTTCGGTATGAACCAGTCTGGAGAGATTGGCGAAGCCCTCTTGGCCATCCTGATTGTGATGTTTATCGGTCTTATCATGCTGATCGTTTATGTAGAACGCGCGCAACGGCGTCTGCGGGTTCAATATCCAAAGCGCCAAATGGCGGGCGGCAAGCAATTTGGTGGCGAGAATTCCTTCATGCCGCTTAAGCTAAACACAGCGGGTGTTATCCCACCTATTTTCGCAAGTTCCCTTCTTCTACTGCCGGCAACTTTCGGTCAGATCTTTGTCGGTGGTGATGGCGCTGCCTCGGGCATCATGGGGACTGTGCTTGCATATCTCGGGTATGGTTCGCCGACTTATTTGGTGCTGTACGGCCTCCTGATCATCTTCTTCTGTTACTTCTATGTACCTTACGTATTCAAACCAGACGATGTCGCGGATAACCTTCGCAAGAATGGCGGCTTCCTTCCTGGCATTCGTCCCGGACAGCGGACAGCGGAATATCTTAGCTACGTCCTTTCCCGATTGACCTTTATCGGCGCGATCTATGTGGCGTTCGTTTGTGTGCTTCCAGAGGCATTTATCGCGCGCAGTGGTAATATTCCTGTTTCCGTGGCCATGTTGATTGGCGGTATGAGCTTGCTCATTATTGTTTCCGTTACATTGGACACCGTTGCACAAATTCAGTCTCACTTGATTGCGCATCAGTATGAGGGCCTAATCAAGAAGTCCCGCATGCGTCGCCGCAACAAGACGTAAGAGGGAACCCATGGCTTTGAATCTCGTTCTCTTTGGTCCGCCTGCAGCAGGTAAGGGTACACAGGCAAAGCGTCTGGTATCCGAACGTAAGCTGGTGCAACTCTCGACTGGTGATATGTTGCGGGCAGCAAAGCGTTCAGGATCAGAGTTAGGCCTAAAAGTTGCCGACATCATGGATAATGGCAAATTGGTCAGCGATGAGATTGTTATCGCTTTGATCGAAGAGCAACTCGACGCGCAGGCGGGTGCCGCAGGATTTATTTTCGATGGTTTCCCAAGAACGGTCGCCCAAGCAGAAGCGCTCGATAGTGTACTGCAAAAACGTGGCGAATCGGTAGACTCGGTTATCCGTCTCAAAGTAGACGACGCCTCAATCCTAGGACGGATCGCGACTCGCTTTGCCGAGCAGGGGCGTAAGGATGATAATCCTGAAACCTTCAAGGTTCGCCTAAACGCATATAATACCCAAACCGCACCTTTACTGCCTTATTACTCGGCGCAAGGGAAGCTGACCGAAGTGGATGGCATGGCGGATATTGAGACAGTTGCGACTTCTATAAAAGAAGTTCTCGATCGTCAGGCTTCTCCGAAAGGTGAGCCGAAAAAAAGTTTTTTTGCGCGCCTTTTCGGTCGTTAAGAAAAACGAAGAACACTGAAGGCATTTGCCTTCGAAGATATCAGTACGAGTGGTTGACGCCACTCGTTAATAGGACTAAGTGACCCGCTTTCGCGGCAGACGTCATCGGCTACCGTTCCATTTGTTATGGAACAAGCAGACGCGCCTCGCCGAACCGGAACCGGATTGAATTGGAGGCCGAATTGGCTCGTATTGCTGGGGTAAATATCCCGACCAACAAACGCGTTGAAATCGCGCTACGTTATATTCACGGCATCGGTCCGGCGAAAGCCACCGAAATCTGTGATAAAGTGGGAATCGCGCGCGAACGTCGCGTGCATGACCTAACAGATCAGGAAGTTCTCCAGATCCGCGAAACAATTGATGCCGACCATCAGGTCGAAGGCGATCTGCGCCGCGAAGTTTCCCAAAACATCAAACGTTTGATGGATATGGGTAACTACCGTGGTCTGCGTCACCGTCGTGGCCTGCCCGTTCGTGGTCAGCGTACACACACAAACGCTCGCACCCGCAAGGGCCCCGCTAAAGCCATCGCCGGCAAGAAGAAGTAAGGTAGTCCACAATGGCTAAAGAACCAGGCCGCGTCCGCCGCGCCGATCGGAAAAACATTACGTCCGGCGTCGCGCACATCAACGCAACATTTAACAACACAATGGTCATGATCACCGACGCACAGGGTAACGCTGTGTCATGGTGTTCCGCCGGTGCTATGGGCTTTAAAGGCTCACGTAAATCTACGCCTTATGCGGCTCAGGTTGCTGCGGAAGAAGCGGCTCGCAAAGCTGCTGAGCATGGTATGAACACGTTGGAAGTCAATGTGAACGGGCCAGGTTCGGGTCGCGAATCAGCTGTCCGTGCTTTGGCTGCCGCAGGTATGAACATCACGACTATTCGTGACGTGACACCAATCCCACATAATGGCTGCCGCCCACCAAAGCGCCGCCGCGTCTAATTTAGACGTCCAAGGGGACTTTTTTCGGCGTGTCTTTTCATTTGGAAGGGCGCGCCAAACGCTTACTTGGCCTCTAAAGCCAAATTAGGAAGGCGAAACTCGTGATTGAAAAAAACTGGCAAGAACTTATCCGTCCGATCAACCCAGAGATCGAACCTGGTCGTGATCCGTCTCGTAAGGCGCTAATCATTGCTGAGCCGCTTGAGCGTGGCTTTGGTATGACACTTGGTAACGCATTGCGTCGTGTACTTTTGTCTTCCCTACAGGGTGCGGCCGTCTCTGCCGTGCAAATCGACGGTATCGTGCATGAATTCACATCCATCCCAAATGTTCGCGAAGATGTCACAAACATCGTCCTGAACATCAAAGGCTTGGCTGTTCGTCTTCACGCTGACGGTCCAAAAAAGCTTCTTCTACGCAAGCAGGGTGCAGGTCCTGTCACCGGCGCTGACATTGAAGAAACAGCTGATGTTGAAATTCTAAACAAAGACCACGTCATCTGTACCGCTGATGAGGGCGCTGACATCCGTATGGAACTTACAGTCACCTCCGGCAAAGGCTATGTGCCTGCGTCTGCATCGCGTCCTGAAGATGCGCCAATTGGCTTGATTTCCATCGATGCGCTCTATTCCCCAGTTAAGCGGGTGGCTTACCGCGTTGAAGACACACGTGAAGGCCAAGTTCTCGATTATGATAAACTCATCATCGATATCGAAACAAATGCCGCTGTCACGCCAGAGGATGCTATCGCTGTTGCAGCGCGTATCCTGCAAGACCAGTTCCAAGTGTTCGTCAACTTTGACGATCCAGAGGATGTCTCTCGCGGCGAAGAGAAGCCAGAGCTCGACTTTAACCCAGCGCTCCTGCGCAAAGTTGACGAGCTTGAGCTCTCTGTTCGTTCGGCCAACTGCTTGAAGAACGACAACATCGTTTACATCGGCGACCTTATTCAGAAGTCCGAAGCTGAAATGCTCCGTACACCGAACTTTGGTCGTAAATCACTCAATGAGATCAAAGAAGTTCTTGCTGCCATGGGTCTACACCTCGGCATGGATGCGCCAAACTGGCCGCCAGAGAACATCGAAGAGCTTGCAAAGAAATATGACGATCACATCTAGGCTTTCGGCTTAGATTGATCCCAACGAACACCTTAGAGGAATACCATCATGCGTCATAAGATGGCCCACCGTAAACTGAACCGCACAGCGTCTCACCGCAAAGCGATGTTCGCAAATATGTCCAGCTCGCTTGTCGAGCACGAGCAAATCGTAACGACACTGCCAAAGGCGAAAGAACTTCGTCCTTTCGTTGAGAAGCTCGTTACGCTTGCGAAAAAGGGTGACCTGAATTCCCGTCGTATTGCGATCTCTCGCATGCGCAACAAAGAACAAGCTAAGAAGCTTTTTGACATCCTTGGTCCTCGCTATGCTGAGCGTCCAGGTGGCTATATCCGCATCATGAAAGCGGGCTTCCGCTATGGTGACAACGCGCCAATGGCCGTTATCGAATTCGTCGACCGTGATGAGAGCGCTAAAGGTAAAGTTGATCGCGAACGCGCGGAAGCTGTTGACGCATAACCGCTTCAATATCTCGAATAAAAAAAACCGTGGCCTTGGCCGCGGTTTTTTTGTGCCTGCTGTTTCGAAACAAGTTCACGACGGCATGGTTAGTCGCTTCGATATGCCATTTTGAATATGGACCAACTTCAGCTAGTGTTGTCTCTGTCGGCGTAGCGATAAGGATAAGATGTTATGGTTCAGCTTAAGATTAATGGTCAATCTGCGGAATTGGATGTATCTCCTGATACGCCTTTGCTCTGGGCTGTGCGCGAACAGCTTGGTCTAACGGGGACAAAATTTGGATGCGGCATTGCGATGTGCGGCGCCTGTACGGTTCACGTTGACGGACAACCCGTGCGATCTTGCTCTACGGCCATTGCCGACGTCGAAGGGGCAAATGTGACGACCATCGAAGGCATCAAGAACGCCGACGGAACCTTACATGCCGTCCAACAAGCCTGGGTCGATCATCAGGTCCCACAATGCGGATATTGTCAGTCTGGACAGATCATGAGCGCGGTCGCTTTACTGCGCGATAGGCCTAACCCCACCGATTCGGATATTGATACGGCGATGTCGGGCAACATTTGTCGCTGCGGAATGTATGACCGTATTCGCGCCGCGATTAAAACCGCTGCGAAAAACACCAAGGTGGTGGGAGGTTAGTTATGGCTCAGGATATTATGACAGCGACTGACACTCCGGAAAATAACGGCAAAAAGACGAAGGTGAAGAAGAAGGGGCGTTGGACCCGTCGGGGTTTCATCGGTGCGGGCTTGGTGGCCGGTGGCGCACTCGTGGTCGGCGTTGCGATTCGTCCCGGCGACCGCACAGGCACGCTAGAAAAATATGTCGCTGGAGAGGGCGAACATTTGGTCGCCGCTTGGGTGAAAATCTCAGAAGATAATAAAATCACAGCGATTATCCCCCATGGTGAAATGGGCCAGGGTATTCACACGGCCTTATCTGCCATGCTCGCCGAGGAGATGGACGCGGATTGGGACGCTCTTGATATCATCGAGGCCCCAGCTGAAAAAGACTATGCGAATTTTCCACTCGTGCGCGGGTTTGCAACTGGCGGCAAGAAAGTCCCAGGTTTCGTGTTTGATACGCTCAACGGCGCAATGCTTGGCATAGCGAAAAAGATGGATATGCAAATTACGGGCGGATCAACGTCGGTCCGTTTCACCGGTACGGGTGCCATGCAAACGGCAGGTGCTGCGGCGCGTGAGCTGATAATGAAAGCCGCCGCCAAAGAATGGGACGTTCCCGTGTCGGCTCTGCGTACATCCAAAAGCAGAGTTCACCATGACGGCTCCAACCGCAGCGCGCCTTATGGTCAATTTGCGGCAGCCGCGTCCGAGATGACGCCAAACCTGCATCCGAAACTTAAATCCCGCAAAGACTATACGTTGATGGGGCAATCGCTTCCACGTGTTGATATTCCGGCGAAGGTTGATGGCACAGCGAATTTCGGGATTGATGCCAAAGTTGACGGCATGAAATATGCGACCGTCATGGCGGCCCCCGTACATGGTCAAACGGTCGCGAGCTTAGACGCGTCGGCTGCCGAGGCCATGCCTGGCGTCATTTCTGTTCATAATATGGGCGGTTATGTCGGCGTCGTGGCAGAGGGCTACTGGCCTGCGCAACAGGCGCTCTACGCGCTGGATGTGGAATTCACGACGTCAGACGCGAGTACGCTCAGCCAAGAGCAACTCTTCGCTCAATTTGGCGAAGCGCTCGAGACCGGTAAACGCAAAGTCATGCATAAAGCGGGCAATGTGACAAAGGGGGCCGAAGGTGCAGCCCGTGTAATCGAAGCTGAATATGCCGTTCCCTATCTGGCCCATGCGTGCATGGAGCCAATGAACGCCACGGCCTGGGTGCGGGACGGGAAAGCCGATATTTGGTGCGGCACGCAAAACCCACTGGGAACCCGCATGGCCGTCGCCAAAGCGCTCGCATTTGACGCTGAAAACGTCAAACTCAATACGGCCTTTATGGGCGGAGGTTTCGGCCGCCGGGCCATTCCTGATTACGTGTTGCAAGCGGCTGCGCTCTCACAAGCGTCTGGGCACCCTGTGAAACTGATCTGGAGTCGTGAAGAGACAACGCAACAAGATCATTACCGTCCAGCCGTTTTGGGTCGCTTTAAAGCCGCTGTCGATGCGGAGGGTATACCGCTGACGTGGGAAAGTGTCTTCAACCACGAAGGCGAACCCAAAGAGGCAAGCGATATTGCCTATAATATCCCGAATAAAAAGGTCGAAGTCGTCGAGAGCCCGTCTCACACGCGTCTGGGCCCGTGGCGTTCGGTGGATCACACGCAACATGGATATTTCACCGAAAGCTTCATTGAAGAACTCGCCCATGCCGCAGGTAAAGATGGCTATGAATATCGCCGCGCTTTGCTGGCGGATAAGCCACGCTTTGTGAAGGTTCTGGATGCGGCTGCTAAACTCGGGAATTGGGGCGAAACCCTACCTGCGGGACAAGCCAGAGGTATCTCTATCGTGGAAAGCTTCATGACCATCTGCGCGCAAGTTGTGACGGTTGATATGCGCGATGGTGATCCACGTGTTGTGCATGTGGCCTGTGCCGCCGACCCAGGCTTTGCGGTGAATCCTGATGGGTTTGAAGCGCAAATGCAAAGTGGTATTATTTACGGTCTTTGCGCTGCTCTGAAGGGCGAAATTTCGATTGAGGACGGCGCTGTCATGCAAAGTAATTTCCACGATTACGAAATCCTACGCATGGACGAAGCCCCAAAAATCGACACGATCATTTTGGAAAGCGATGCCCATATTGGCGGCGGCGGCGAGCCCGGAACACCGCCCATCGCGCCTGCGCTCGCCAATGCAGTCTTTAACGCAACGGGCAAACGTCTCCGCAAATTACCGATTCGAGATATTGGGTTGGGTGCTGCGAGTTAAAAAAAGAGTCGTGAAAAAGAAGCGCGGAATAGCGAAAGCTCTTGATGAAGTCTCTAGAATTGACCTTGAGAAACTTTCCACGGGTGCATTGCTGGCGCGCCTCAACAAACTATGATGGTGTTATGAAAACTTTGAAGCCGCCAGTGACTACTCCAAGGATGAGTTGATCGCGGCAGAAGCCAAAATTCTATTTAAATCTGATCTCAGATGGAAAAAGGCATATCGTGATGTGAAACAAGTATTGGCGTCAAGGTAGCACGTCGATTCGAAACCTTGAAAGTGCAATTTGCCAATTTTTATTTGCGGGCCAGCTTGGGGTAACGCCCCAATGATTTTGTTCTTCAAAGCAGCTCACTCACGGTCACGTCGGCCAGAACGGCTTCGTAAGCGTCTTTCTCCTCAGGACTGAAACTCGCGAAGAGTGTTTCGAAGGCGCGGTTGGCTTTTCCGTAACCCTTGCGCCCTGATTTGTCGTAGAATTTAGCGGCTTTGATGCGGTCTTTTTCGCGGCCTTTGCCATGTTCGTGAGCGTCGCCCAGCAAATAGAGGCTTTTCATGTGGCCTCGCCGCGCGGCAAGCTCGAGACGAATGAATGCCGCCTCATATTGCCCATCCATATATAGGTCGCGGCCCGGTCGATAATCCTTATCCGCGCCATTGCTGAGAAGGCGGTAGCCTTTTCCCGTCGCGTGATGCCCCAACCACCATGCGGGCAGGGCGGCCAAAATTGCGAACTTCAACAAACTACCAAACGAGAACATGTCTATAAAAAAGAGATGGAACAGCCCGTTTGCAACCACCATTGTTGGGATGGCAATGACGTAGATACGGCGGAATTTTCGGTTCCGTTCTGCAAAGAAAAACGCCAAGGCGATGATGAAAAGCGAGACCAGAAAAAGCTGTATGCGACCCGCCTGCACTTCAAGTATTTTTTCACAAATAATCGACAGGCTGACCACGCCCATGACGAACGGCGCGATAAAGAGAACGAACCAAGTGATGAGGCTCGCGCGCATATATTTAAAATGAATTCTAATAAAGCCAGGAACGCGCAAACCAAGTAAAAGCGGTGTGTACTTAAAAGTCGCCGCCTTCAGATTATGTTTGGACAAGAATTTCAAAACAATACGTCTCCCGTCTCTTTACTGACATGGGAGTATGAACGTGTCACGCGCTGGCAAGATCTGAGTTTAGCTCACCGACCACCCCAAGGTCTCACCCGCATGGAACGGAATGATGTCTGTCTCTGAAAGGGTTATCCGTTCAGGCACAAGTTGGTCGCGTTTCGTCAGTGTCATTTTACCTTCGTTGAGCGGCAAACCATAAAAGCGGGGGCCATTGATTGAGGCAAATTTTTCAAGTTGATCTAGCGCGTTTTCCTCTTCGAAAGTCAGCGCGTAACTTTCCATCGCAAAGGGCGCGTTGAAAACACCTGCGCAACCGCAGGCGCTTTCCTTTGCACCAACAGCATGGGGCGCTGTGTCCGTACCCAGAAAGAATTTCGATGAGCCCGACGTCGCGGCTTTGCGCAAGGCCAGGCGATGTTTCTCGCGTTTGGCTATTGGAAGACAGTAATAATGCGGGCGAATCCCGCCTTCGAAAATGGCGTTTCGATTATACCGCAAATGATGCGGCGTAATCGTGGCGGCGACGTTTTCGCCTGCCTCAGTGACGAAGTCTGCGGCTTCTTGCGTGGTAATATGCTCAAAAACGACTTTTAAGTTTGGATGCTCTTTCACAAGCCCCACCATAACTTCGTCAATAAAAACGGCTTCGCGGTCAAAGATATCGACGTCTTTATGTGTAACTTCTCCGTGGACGAGCAGAGGCATGCCGACGTCTTCCATTGCATCTAAAACTTCGTGGATATTCTTGATGTCCGTCACGCCATGGGAAGAGTTCGTTGTCGCATTTGCCGGGTAGAGTTTGGCGGCGGTAAATACGCCTTCGTTTTTCCCGCGCCGCATTACTTCCGGGTCCATCGTGTCGGTCAAATAGGCCACCATTAATGGGGTAAAATCCAGTGAAGGATCAACAGCGGCAAGGATGCGCTCGCGATAGGCACGGCCCATCTCCACAGTTGTCACAGGGGGTTTGAGGTTTGGCATCACAATGGCGCGGGCAAATTGGCGAGCCGTGTGGTTCACCACATCGGCCAGCATGGCCCCATCACGCAAGTGAACGTGCCAATCATCGGGGCGGCGAAGTGTCAGTGTTTGTGTCATGCGGTGGGTTTACCACCAACGGCGCAAGGGTCTAGTCCCAGATGATTTCCCTGGCTTATTAATCCCAGTCCCGACGACGCAGATGCATCAGCGCCTCGCCATCCGCATCAAATAAGCTGAGCTTTAAATGTGTGGCTTCAACCCGACGCGTGTCCTGCAAATTGCGCATAAAGTTAGCTTCTGATTCCATCGAGCCGTAGCACATTTTCTTTGTACTGGCCAAAGCTCCTAAGGTCAGTGTCGTACCGTCTTGTGAATATTGGCCGAAAAAGGCGTTACATCCGCCATGCCCAATGATTTCGCCATTTTGTTTGAAGGCGACGAATTGCTCTGCTGGGCCTTCGGGAACAGGTGACCATTCGCTACCCTCTAGATTGGCGAGGGGGCGCGCATTGCGAACATCTGTTGCGACTTTCGCGCAACCTGCGAGCACCAGCGCACCGATAGCGAGGGGAATAATGATCGGAAAAGCCATAGATTAACGCTCTCGGTAAGGGTCGCCTAACATCGTCGAAATGTGACGTCCATTTTCTGCCAGGGCCGCCACATCGACAGAGACAGCATTGCTGCATTCTGTATGGCGTTCTTTTTCTTGATAGTACCCAGCATTGAAGGCACGGACTAATTGGCGGCGACGGTCGGCGTCACCATCGGATTCGGTATCCATCATCTGCTGCCCATAGTCGCGCCATTTCTGGTCGTTGGGTCCAAAACAGAGCGTGCGTAGGTAATGTATCTGACCTAGGTTTTTGGCCAAGGCCTCAACGAGGCTGGTCATCGTGACCATGTCTTGCTCGACACGTAACTCTGCGGCCTCTCGCGCTTTGAGCGCAAGCTCTCGTTTCTCTTTCGCCGTCAACGGCTGTTCCGCTTCGGCATCTTGCGCCCAAGTTGGCGCAGCCAGAAGCAAAAGTGGCAGGGTGAATATGGCCAGTCGGGACAACATAATTTCAGTTTAAGCAGCGTTGTCGGAAAACAAAGCCATTTTCGCATGACCCTCGCGAATGACACGCACTGTTTCGGGCCACATGCCCAAGGCGTCAATCTCCGTTAGGGCTACAAAACGCGCTTGATCGGCATCATCTCCCGCGACAGGCTCTCCGTCTGTCCACCGCGCTAAATAGTCATGAAGGCGATAGTGAAAGCCTTCGAAATCTGCGTCCAACGCCGTTATTTTCGTCAGCAGATCTGCGGTCACGGATGTTTCTTCTGTCAGTTCGCGCAGGGCAGCTTGGCTTTCGGTTTCATTCGGCTCTATGCGTCCGCCTGGTATGGACCACTCGCCCTTACGCGGCGCAGTGCCGCGTTGGATTAGCAGCACTTCGTTACCTCGTAGGCAAACGACGCCCACACAATCCGTTCGTGTCTTTGATGTCATACGCATTCCCTTACGTCCTGCGGCCCCCTATATCGAGTGCATGTGCGGAAGATATACACTTGCTGGGAACCTAGACCAGATTGCGGCGCGGTTTGGGGCAGAAACAAGCCATGATGGTTTGTGGGACTGGGAACCGAAGTATAATATCGCGCCGGGTGCCGTCGTTCCGGTGATCGCTTTTAATGGCGAGAAAGACCGGACCGTTGTCCCGATGCGGTGGGGGCTGCATCCCTCTTGGCGGAAAGAGCCGCCAGAGGGCCGCCCATTGTTCAATGCGCGAGTTGAAACGGCGAAGGAAAAGCCCAGCTTCCGAACGCCTTATAAACGCCGACGCGCCCTGATTCCGACCTCGGGCTGGTATGAATGGGAACGTGTTGAAATGCCAGACGGCAAGGAAATGAAGCAACCGCATTTCATATTCGAAGATAGCGAAGATGTGGGTACCGACATTTTTGCATTTGCGGGGCTCTGGGAGCGCTGGCGCGTTGATGAAGGGATCGAGCTTCTCTCTTGCACAATTTTGACGACACCCGCGCTTGGCGATGTGAAGCATCTCCATCATCGGATGCCGGTTCGTTTGCCCGAAAATCGCTGGGATGAGTGGTTGGATTGGGAGGCTAATCCTGACTTTACGCTCATGTCGAAATTAGATGGCGCAGATCTTGGGCATTATGAAGTTGATCGCGCCGTAGGGAATGCTCGGAATGAAGGGGCAGACTTAATCAAGCCCTATGTTGCGCTCTGACCCCGTGTGCCGTTTGAACACAAAAACGACTAAGTAATTTTCGGGTCTGCGGTCGGACCGGGAACCTCATCTGGTATAATCTGACCTTCAGCCATTGGCTCTGGTCCAGACGGGGCAGAAACTTCCGTCATGAGGACTTTTTGTGCCGTGAATTTCGCGACAAAATCAGCCATGGCTGCGCCCCGTTTTCCTAGTGGACGGGCTGGCCCACGCGTCGTGTCTGCAATGGTTTGACGTTCGAGTTCCGAATTAATCTGCGCACCGAGGATGACGACCGTTGCCGTCAGCCAGAGCCAGACGAGCAGAATTACAACCGACGCCAATCCGCCAAAAGTCTCGTTGTAATTTCCGAATTGCTGAACAAATTTTGAAAATCCAAAGCTGATAGACATCCAACTGACGAGGGCAAATGCAATCCCGGGAAACAACCAGCGTTTCCGGGCTGGACGACGCGACGGACCAAACCGGTACATCACACCGCAGGCAAAACAGAAAACGGTAACGAGTAAAACCCACGGCAAAATGCGCGTGGCAATCTGAGCCGAGCCTTCAAGATGCGCGTAGGTC
Organism: Litorimonas cladophorae; assembly: GCF_014652455.1. Lineage (GTDB taxonomy): Bacteria > Pseudomonadota > Alphaproteobacteria > Caulobacterales > Maricaulaceae > Litorimonas > Litorimonas cladophorae. Next base: position 22,697 of record NZ_BMYV01000001.1, read on the forward strand.
AGCGCAGCAGGCACGCCGATAATAACCAGCAGTGATATCCAAACGAAGATCAAGCTGCCTAATGTCATGAGTGTAGCGTAGAGTAAGAAGACCAAAGGGTTCCGATCTTCAATTTCTTCATAGGCCACATTCATCGCCCGCATCATGGCTCGAATACCTGCACCAGCAGAAAAGAATGCGATGCCTAAGGATATGAAAATACCAAAGCTTGCGTTGGAGGGCGGTGCCGAAAGGACGCTGGTGACCTGTCCTTCTAAAATTGAAAAAGCTTCTCCCGGCAAGAGAGACGCCACCGTGTCTATGATGCCATCTACATCGCCTGGATTGGCAAAGTAGGAGAAGGTCGACAAGGCCGCAGATATCAAGGGAAACACTGCCAGGAGAGAAAAAAACGCAACGCCTGCCGCGATAACACTCACATTGTCGTGGTGAGCTGCCAACCAAGTTCGTTTTAACACGCTAAACCAGTCCCCACCGGAGTATTTCCACGGACTGTCGACATCTGTCTGTTCGAAATCCCGTGTAAACTCTTTCACGTCTGGTGTTTCCTTAGCTGCCTTTTTTGGGCGGTTGGGGTCGAGCGAAAACCAAATTGTCTTCTGTTGAACGCGCAGGATCGAATTTATATCCGCCCGCGTCAAAGTCTTTTAGGCCGTCAACACGATCTACCCGATTTTGTATAATCCACCGCGCCATTAAACCTCGTCCAAATTTTGTGTAATATTGCACGGGGCGTGATTTTCCGTCTTTATCTTCCATGAATTTCGCGGAAATTACGTGGCTGCTTAGCGCTTTTTCGTCGGCAGCTTTGAAATACTCATTCGATGCGAGATTGACGATCGTGCGATCCTCATGGGACTCAAGTTCGGCGTTTAGAGCTGGCGCGAGCACATCCTTCCAAAAGGCATAAAGGTTTTTCCCACGGGGGGTCTCAAATTTTGTACCCATCTCAAGTCGATAAGGTTGGATCGCATCCATCGGACGCAATACGCCATATAGACCTGATAAAATGCGTAAGTGATCTTGCGCATAGGCTAAATCTTCATCCGACATAGATTTGGCCTCTAGCCCCCAATACACGTCACCGTCAAAGGCAAGCCCTGCGGCTTTGGCTGAGTTTGATTGCCCGTCGAGGTTAAAAGCTTGGAAACGCTCCACGTTCAAATTTGCAAGATTATCTGAAATATGCATCAGCTTTTTCAGATCATCGGGCGTCTTTGTTTTCGCGAGTTTGGCTAGTTCGCGCGTGTCATTTTCAAATCGCGGACGCGTGGCGGATAATCCAGTCGTGGCTGGATCCATATTCATTTTTTTTGCAGGGGAAAGTAGGGTGAGCATAGTCGCCTCCTCATAGGATCAACTGCGTTATTGCAATCAGTATCCGTGGGTTGGTTAAGTTTTAGATATAGGGAGCGGACTAACGGAGTACTAGTCACAATTCCTTGACCAATCATCTGAAGACAATTAAGCAGCCGTATGTTCTTCATGATTTTCACACCTCCACAAATCTAGCGAGCGCCTCTCGGCGTGAATTTCGCGAACCGGCTCTTTTGGCGGGTTGATTTATTGTGGCCGTTGTTTGGCCAAGTGTGGACACACCTCATGTATATTAGATTTATTTCGCCCGTGCGCCCGAGTGCGCGCAGCGTAGACTATGGCTTGTTTCAAGCTATCATCGCTTGTCGAGACTACGACGATTACCCCAAATGGTTGAGAAGTCAGGTTGAGTCAGAATTTGAATGGTTCAAAACCTATTTGCCATCGCCAGATGAAAAACACTTTCCCGATCATCAGGTCCGTGCACGCGCCGCCCATATCTGTTGGTTCCGCGCAGAGGCAACGGGAATGGTCAGGCGCGCGTTCTTTATTAAAGCGCTTTTGAATGAAATTGGATGCACAATTGTCGTTCGGAAAACGAATAATCCCGGGCAAATTATTTACTCGGATAAATGGCAGGTGGTCGCGCGACCCAACAAACAAACGCCAATTCGATGGGCCTAAACCATGACCCTTGGGTTCATAATGCGATCGGGGTCTAAGGCGCTTTTTATTGCGCGGAGTAGCTTCATCTTTACGGGTGAGGCGCGCTCCGCGAGGTCTTCGCGTTTCATAATGCCAATGCCATGTTCTGCAGAAATTGACCCGCCCAGCGTATCAACAATATCAAAAACAGGTTGTGATAAGGCGTCCCAATTCTTGAGGAAGGCCTCTCTATCACTGCCTTCGGGTTGAGCGATATTGTAATGAATATTGCCGTCGCCGAAATGCCCAAACCCAACGGGGCGACACCCCGGAACGACATTCTGCATGGCGGCATCTGCGCGTTTGAAAAATGTTGCAATCTGGTCAATCGGCACAGTTATATCATGTTTGACGGAGCCGCCTAAGAACTTCTGCCCCGCTGACATATGTTCGCGAATAGATAGAATATCTGCGGCTTGTGTTTCGTTGAGTGCTATAATTGCATCTCGCACTTGATTGTTTTCAAATGCTTTTCCAATTACATTCTCGGCGATAGATTGGCCTTCTTCCTCAGTTTCCACTTCCCAATCGCAAAGTAAATACCAAGGGTGACTGTTTGCAAACGGATCGCGAATACCGTCAAAATTATCTACAACGGCACGATAGCCAATCTCGGGCATGACCTCGAACATGGCGAGTTTCCCACCCGCCCGAAACGCCTCTAATAAAGACACGGCCATCGCGGCGCTCTCCAAGCCAATGAGGGCCCGTTGCACATATCCAGGTTTCGGAAACAGTTTCAGCGACGCCGCCGTGATGATGCCAAGCGTGCCTTCCGCGCCCAAAAATAATCGGCTGAGATCATAGCCGGTATTGTCTTTGCGCAGCGAGGTTAGCCCATTGAAAATTGAGCCATCAGCTAAGACAGCTTCGACACCAAAGACCAGCTCTTTTGTTGTCCCATATTTCAAAACATGGTTGCCGCCTGCATTCGTCGACAAGACGCCGCCCACTGTGCAGCTACCTTGGCTGGAGAGGGTAAGGGGAAATTTGCGATTGGCTTCATCTGCGGCGTCGAGAACGGATTGTAGTGTTGCTCCGGCTTCAACCGTCATCGCATTGGCGGTGGTGTTTAAGTCTCGGATCGCCGTCATTTTTTTGAGGCTGATTAAGACCTCGTCTTGAGGCGTGTTCCCGCCGACCAGTCCAGTATTTCCGCCCTGGGGCATGATTGGCAATTTATGCGCCGCGCAAATCTTGACAGCGGTCGCGACTTCCTCAGTGGTGCGGGGAGTCACTAGGATTGGTGTTTTGCCAAAATATTTATCCCGCCACTCTCGCAAATGTGGATCGATTAAATCCGGGTCTTGCGTCCAAGCACCCGTTGGCAAGGCCTCTTTCAGGGCATCAATTCCCGCGCTCATTTGTCATCTCCCGAGAGCTTGAGGTCGCCTTGCCGAAGGATGGTCATTCTACCTTCTGCTATTCGCACAATGGTTGAGGGCGCGCCAGATAACGGGCCGGTCGCCGCCATGCCAGCCGCGACACGGTCACCGACAGAGGCCAGCGCTTGGTTAAATTTCACCGAGTCTGGCTCGCCCGATTTGTTGGCGCTGGTCAAGGCGATGGGGAGATCGAGATAGTCCACCCAATCCGCATCCGGGCAGCGCAGAGCGATGGTTCTTGTGCCATTCACGGCACCCAAGGCCCGTGGATTGATTTGAACATCATCAGAGGCGTTGAGCACGATTGTCAGAGACCCAGGCCAATATTGCCGCGCGAGGTCACGCGCAAAGTCGTCAAAATATGCCAGTTGTTCGGCTTGCTCGACGTCTCTCACGCAAACGGCGAGAGGTTTGTCAAAATCTCGCCCTTTGATCTCATAAATTCTTTCCACACCCAGCTTCGAATCTGCCCGTGCCGCAAGGCCGTAGACCGTCTCTGTGGGCAGAATGACAACTTTATCCGTGTTCAGCGCCTCGCAGACTGTGTCCCATTGTGACTGTGACGGCGTCATTGGGCTTCGTTGAACTCCGCCTGAATTTGCAGGGTGACCTCGTCGCCGATCCCGAAATTCGTTAGATAATCCATGCCCCAATCGGAGCGTCTGATTTTGGCAGTCGCGGAAAACCCTAATGTTGCGCCGGGGTGGCCAAAACTTTTGCCAGATCCATTATAGGTTACGTCCAGGGTTACGGGTTTTGTGATGCCGCGTAGGGTAAGATCGCCTGTGACGGTTCCCGTTGAATCTGTGGCTTTGACGGCAGACGTCGAAATAAAGCGGATTTCAGGATGTTTCTCTCCGTCAAAATACTTGCCATCAGTTCCCAAAGTGTCATCCCATTCGGGGTCGCCCGTTGAGACGCTGATGGGATCGATGCGGATGTCGACGCGGCTGGCTGTTGGGTCATTCGGGTTGAAATCTAATGCGCCGGAAATGTCATCAAATCGCGCCGTGTAGAACGATAGGCCTGAATGGCTAAGCGACCAATTGACGGACGCATGAGCGGGGTCAAGGACATAAGCCCCTTCGGGCGCCGCGCTGACGTCCAAAGTTGGCGGCGTTGCGCAGGCCGTCAGAACCAAAAGCAGGGGGAGCAAAAGTTTTTTCATATCTACATCCTAACGCGCTTTACGGCAAAATATAGTTGAAAGCGCCGCGACCGTGTCGCAAAGCCGCGAAATGCCAAAACCAGTGAACAATGATAGTCAGAAGACCGATCCTGAAAAGCGTGCTTGGGGTCCGTGGCTATGGTCTGAGGTTAAGTTCTTTGCAAAGCTGGGCGTTTTTATCGTGGCCTTTGTAACACTGATTTGGGGGCATTTTAAAATCCCCAGTGAGAGCATGCAGCCGACCTTAGAGGTCGGTGACCATCTGTATGTGTCCAAATATCCCTATGGATTTTCGAAACATTCACTGCCTTATCTGCTGCACAATTTGCCGCTGCCAGAAGGACGCGTTTTTTCTCGGATGCCTGAGCGCGGAGATGTGGTTGTCTTCCGTAATCCGAGAAGTGGTATCGTCATGATTAAACGGGCCGTCGGTTTACCCGGAGATCAAATTCAGGTGCGGCAAGGCCAGCTTTACATCAATGAGGCGTTGGTACCGCGGGAGAAAATTGATGGGCGACTTTACCGCGACCACGCGGATAAAAAAGTGGTGTCCGTGAATGTATATACGCAAACTCTGCCAGGGTCTTACGAAGAATTCGTAATCTACGAGAAAAGCGATAAACAAGCTTTAGATAACACGCCTGTCTTCATCGTTCCTGCGGACCACTTGTTCTTCATGGGCGATAATCGCGATAATTCAATCGACGCGCGCGACACCCGTCGCGGTCCTGGTATGGTGCATATGAATTACCTCATGGGGCGCGCGGATCGTATGATGTTTAGCTTTAAGCGCTGCAATCGCGATGAAGACCTTCATTGTCCACCTAAGGGGCGCTGGATGGTAAAGCTTTAATCGGCTATCGACGCCGCGCGGCCTCTGGCCTATTCATAATAAAATCAGTTTATCAGGTGAATCATGTCCGAACGTAAAATTGCAGAGATGAGTTTTGAGGACGCATTGCTCGAGCTTGAAGGCATCGTCGGACAGCTTGAACGTGGCGATGCGCCTCTTGAGAAAAGCATCTCGATCTACGAACGTGGTGCAGCGCTGAAAGCTCATTGCGAAGGTAAACTTAAAGACGCCCAGATGAAGGTCGATAAAATCGTTTTGGACGGGCAGGGCAATGCCAGTACTGCACCTTTTGACTCCTAGGGTCTGATAGAAATGCCAAGCGCGGCCTCTTCTCAACTGCTCGACGCTGACTTTCCCACGCGGCTGCGCGAGGTTGCGGGCATGGTGGAAACGCGTCTGGATGCGCTGCTACCAAAACCCAATGGTCATCAATCCGTTATTTTTGAAGCGGCGCGTTACGCGGCGCTGGGGGGCGGGAAACGTTTACGGCCTTTCTTGGTCGTCGAAACCGCGCGCATGTTGGGCGGGTCTTTGGATGAAGCCCTTAGCGTTGGCTGCGCCCTCGAATGTTTGCATGTGTACAGCCTCGTCCACGATGATTTGCCCTGTATGGATGATGATGATCTGCGCCGCGGCAAGCCCACAGTCCATCGCGCATATGGTGACGCGATCGCAGTTCTCGCAGGCGACGCCCTGCTAACCCGCAGCTTTGGTATTTTGGGCGAAGTCGACTTACCTGCTGATGTAAAGGTAAAGCTCGTCACCGAACTCGCCATGTCTGGCGGTATGTCAGGAATGATTGGCGGGCAAGTCGTCGACATTACAGTTGCTGAAGGTGAGCGCGACGAAGCGCTGATCACTGAGTTGCAAGCCATGAAGACAGGCGCATTAATCGACTATGCAGTGCGAGCGGGCGGATATGTCGCTGGCGCGTCAGAAACGGAACTGGCGGCGTTGTCGGCTTACGCGCGTGACATGGGTCTCGCCTTCCAGATCCAAGACGATATTCTCGACGTGACGGGCGATGCGGAAACAGTGGGCAAAGCGGTCGGAAAAGATGCCGACCTCGGTAAAGCCACATTCGTATCGATATTAGGCCTTGAAGGTGCGCAACACCGCGCGAAAGAGCTGGGGGAAAGGGCGAAGAATCGTCTTGCACCTTGGGATAAAGCTGCGCAAACTTTGCGCGATACTGTAGACTTTGTGTTGGAGCGCAAGCACTAGCGCAAATCGAACATTTTGTGCAACGAATGGAAATTCCGAGTTAAGGCTCGATACTCATATGACCAAAACGCCGTTACTCGACACCGTTAATTTCCCAGCTGATATCAAGGGCTTTTCGCGCGAGCAAATAAAGCAGCTCGCCGACGAAGTACGCACGGAAGTGATTGACGCTGTTTCCGTTACAGGTGGACATTTGGGTGCAGGTTTGGGCGTTGTCGAACTAACCGTCGCCATCCATGCTGTATTTGATACGCCCGATGACAAGCTGATCTGGGACGTGGGCCATCAATGTTACCCGCATAAAGTCCTGACAGGTCGACGCGAGCGCATGCGGACAATTCGCAAGGGCGGCGGGCTCTCTGGCTTTACGAAACGTGCCGAGAGCGAATATGACCCGTTCGGCGCGGCGCATAGTTCGACTTCGATTTCTGCAGGCATGGGTTTTGCGACAGCGCGTGACCTTGATGGGCGTCACAACCATATTATTTCGGTTATCGGCGATGGGTCGATTACGGCAGGGATGGCCTATGAGGCGATGAATAACGCCGGCGCCACCGACAGCCGTCAGATCGTTATCCTGAACGATAATGACATGTCTATTGCACCGCCTGTCGGCGCAATGAGTCATTTGCTCTCGCGCACCGTCAGCAGTGGCGGTTACCAAGCTTTACGCGGCGCAGCGAAATCTATGGTCAAAGGCGCACCGCGCCCAATCAAATCCACGGCGAAAAAGGCCGAAGAATATACGCGCGGCATGTTTACCGGCGGCACATGGTTTGAAGAGCTTGGCTTTTTCTATGTCGGCCCTGTCGATGGGCATGACCTTGACGCTTTGATTCCAGTTTTAGAAAACGTCAAGAAAATGAAAGACGGCCCCGTCCTCGTTCATGTCGTGACGCAAAAGGGGAAAGGCTACGCGCCGGCTGAGAATTCCGCCGATAAATACCACGGTGTCAGCAAGTTTAATGTGGTCACGGGCGAGCAATCCAAATCCGTCGCCAACGCGCCGTCCTATACGAAAGTCTTCGCCGAGAGCTTGATTTCTGAAGCGCGCAAAGATGATAAAATTGTGGGTATCACGGCCGCAATGCCAGGCGGGACTGGCATGAAAGAATTCGGCCAAGTCTTCCCAGAGCGCATGTTTGATGTGGGTATTGCCGAACAACATGCGGTGACTTTCGCCGCAGGTCTTGCCGCGGATGGATATAAGCCTTTCTGCGCAATCTATTCGACCTTCTTGCAACGCGGCTATGACCAAGTGGTTCACGACGTTGCGATCCAAAATCTGCCAGTGCGTTTCGCGATGGACCGTGCAGGATTGGTTGGCGCGGACGGCCCCACACATGCGGGCGCATTTGATATCTCATTCATGGGATGTTTGCCAAATATGGTCCTGATGGCGGCGGCGGATGAGAATGATTTGGCACGCATGGTCGCAACCGCTGTGGCGCGAGATGATGGTCCAACGGCGTTCAGATATGCACGCGGCGAGGCCACGGGCGCTGGGATTGAACCTAATCCACAGCCACTCGAAATCGGCAAAGGGCGTGTTTTGCGCGAAGGCTCCAGCATCGCAATTTTCTCTTACGGGACGCGTCTTGGCGAAGCTCTAATTGCGGCAGAAAAGCTCGATCAACTCGGCCTGTCTACAACGGTCGCAGACGCGCGTTTCGCCAAACCGCTAGACACGGAACTACTCTGCCGCTTGGCGGATGAGCATGAGGTTGTGATCACGATTGAAGAAGGCTCTGTCGGCGGTTTCGGCGCATTCTGCCTCCACGCGCTGGCCGATGCAGGTCGTTTAGATGCAGGCGTTAAAATTCGCACGATGACTTTGCCAGATACATTCATCGACCAAGACAGCCCAGAGCTGATGTATAAGCAAGCCAAACTCGACGCGGACTCGATTGTCGAAAAGGTGTTTGAGGTCATTGGACGAAATGTGGCCGATATGCAGGGATTGGCGTGAGGGTAGTTGCTAGCAGTTTAATAGGTTTTTCCCTTGCCGCTTGTGCCGCGACCCCGGATTATACGTCGTCAGATGCGCTTTCTGAAGCCCCACTTCTGACAAAGGAACGCCGCGCTTACCTGGTCTCAGAACTTGAAATTCAGAAGAAAGTTTGGATAAAAAATTCAGTCCAGAACTATAGTTATACCATATCCAACGCGTGTTTCTGTCCGCGGGGCTTTAGGACCGGTCCGAATGACATACGTGTTGAAAACGATAAACTTGTAAGTGTTGTCTTTCAGGAGAATTCCCAAATTGGGTACATTGAAAGTTCAACTAATCAGAATGCCTACAAATTAGATAACTCAATAATTGAAATGTTTGATTTGGTTGAGAAACTCTTGAAACCAGATGGAAGTAAACCTTGGTTGATGGATGAGGAGCGTGAAACTTACCTCGTCGTAAAATACGATGAAAAAATGGGATTTCCTTCTGAGGTTTCACATAGCGTGCAGAACGTTATGGATGGAAACACCTCAATTCGTATTAGGAACTTTGCAGTTTTAGAGGATTAGAAACTAGAAAATTGCCTATCCCTCAATCATCGACCTCTGCCGAGCCAACGCATCTCCCATCGCTTTCATCAATGCCTTCACCTTTGGGCTGGCGCGCAAATCTGGATGAGTGAGAACCCATAGGCCGTAGAGCGGTGTTGGTGGCGTGTCGTCTAAGGGCTCTAAATCTGGGTGGGGATCGGCCATGAAGCAGGCCGCGCGCGAGAGGCCTTGTCCCGCAGCTAGCGCCAGAAACCGCGACTGAATATCGTGAATAACCAAACCGACAGGTTGATGGGGGTAGGGCGTGTCCTTGATCCAAACGGCGTTGTCGCTGGCGCTGATCCATTTTCTCGCGTCTGGGGTCGTTCGGTCTAAATATTCACGATGCGCATAATTGCGCACGCCCACTTTGCAAATTTCGCGCCCCACCAAATGTTCAGGCGGGTTAGCGTGACCGCGAATCACGACATCGGCCTCTCCGCGATCAAGATCGGCGAGGCGGTCTGTTCCGACAACCGTTAAGTCTATGTCGGGGTGTGCCCCCGCGAAGGCACCAATATCCTTCAGCAAAAGAAATTGAAACACAGCTTGGGGAACCGAAAGGCTAAGCGGTCCCGCGAGGCCGTTGTTTGAAGACCGCTGCACCCGCATCGCGGCGAGGTCAATTTCTTCCATGCGTTCCGCCAAGGCGACACGTTCCAGACCGTAGTCGGTTGCGCGATAGGCGCGATCTTGTCTGATGAAAACGGGAGTGGGTTCGCGGGCTTCTAAAGCGGCTAGTCTTCGGGCCACCGTTGTATGGGTGACGTCCAAAGCATCGCCGGTTGCGCGCAATGTCCCGCAACGGTGAAGGGTCAGAATAAGTCTGTGGTCGTCCCAATCACGCATATTTTTTTGTAACGTTTACGCACCAGCGGGGCAATGTTTCTCGCATGTCATGACGATTATGTGACGTGTAGGCAGGTTAGGTGAACAAAAACAAACCAAGGCCCCTCCATGCGATCTCTTCTTTTCTCTCTTCTGACAACCGCCGCACTCGCGACCTCGGTTTCGCTGTCGGGATGTAATACCGCGCCCGCTGCACCTGTTACGGCGACCGCTGTCGAAACCTCAAAGCTGACGCTTGACCTCAAAGCGGGGCAAGTTCTTCAATTTGCCTTCATCAGAGAACGCGAAGGCGAGGCAGCCAAACTCACGCGGAAACGCTATTTTCAAACCGCCATTCCATATGCTGAAAGCCTCGGTGACAAATATCTTGGGACCTTACGCGTCAATGCGACCATGTTGGGTGAAAACAAACCGCGCGCTATTGCGCTTTACACTTTTCCTAATGCGGCGGCCCAAGCCAAATTTCTCGCCAGTCCCGATTGGCCAGACTATCAGAATATGAGGATTTCAGGTTGGGAAGAGCTCCACGTATTTTCGACGGTTATTGAGACCGATATGGTTTTAAATTTTGACCCCGCAAAGGATTATACCTTTGCGGCGGCGTGGACACGTCCCGACACCATGACAGATTATCAGCGGTATCTTGACGGTATCGAAAATGACTTTGACCAAATCGGTGCGCGCTACCTCGCGCAGCTCAATGGCGTCACGCTACAATCCCACAGCGATGAGGGGGCAGACCCATCGCAACTCACGATCGTTGAATGGTCAGACGGCCCAAACTTGAAAGGTCTGCAGAGCACAGACGGTTATAAAGCCAATGCCGATAGTTTTCAGAAAGCGATCTCAAGATTTGATCTCTACTGGTTGACGGTGCCTGCTAAAAATTGAAGCGCAGTCGAATTCTGAAACGCGCCTTCGACATCTATAGATCAGCGCGGTATGGGGCCGCATGCGTGCTGATCAATATCTTACGGCTCACGGCCACTACGACTCGCGTGCGCGGGCCCAGGCTGCGATTAAGGCGGGTCTTGTGTCGGTAGACGGGCGCGTGATTAAAAAACCGTCCGAGAAAATCGCAGACGGTGCGTTGGTCAATGCGGGTATTGAACATCCTTGGGTGTCTCGCGGTGGGGTAAAATTGGCTCATGCTTTGGAATTCTTCGAGGTTAATCCCACGGGCCGAACAGCGCTGGATGTTGGCGCATCAACGGGTGGGTTTTCCCACGTTCTCGTCATGCGCGGCGCGGCCAAGGTCTATGCTGTTGACGTGGGACATGGGCAGCTTCACGCGAGCTTGCACAGTCAGACAAAGATCATTTCCATGGAGGGGCAAGATGCCCGGACGCTTACCGCCGCGCAGTTTAACCCGTTACCAGATCTTATCGTCTGCGATGCGAGTTTTATTTCCGCCACGAAAGTTTTGGAAACGCCGATGCGTCTTGCGCCTCAACGGGCCGATTTGATTACCTTGGTCAAACCTCAGTTTGAAGTTGGGAAGCACAATATTGGCCGCGGTGGGCTGGTGAAATCCGAAGAACTAGGTCTTCGCGCTTTAGACAGTGTACGTCTGTGGACGCAAGAGCAGGGCTGGCGGGTCATCGCGACCGATGCCTCGCCAATCAAAGGCGGTTCTGGAAACACGGAATACTTGCTTCACGCGATCAAAGATTAGCGGGAACGAAAAACCCCGCCACTTGGGACGGGGTTTAGAAGTTCAAAATTAGTGGCCGCGGCGGCGTTGGTTATGTCGACGCTGGTTATGATGGTGGCGTGGCTGACTATAGGTCCTGTGGTTACGGTATCCGGAGTTACCGTAATATCCACCTGTACCAATGTTTATCGAAATCCCAGAGCGCGGTGCGCGGTAATAGGGATTGTAAACCGGTTGGTAGACGGGCGCGCTGTAGTGATACGTCGTGCGATAGGTTGTCTGCGGATAAACGGGCTGCTGATAGCTCGTTGCATATCCATAGCTCGTTCGGGGCTGCTGGTAATATACTCGCTGACCTCCTTGATAATAACCTGTTTGCGGATTGTAGGTCCCGCCATTATAATAGCCGTTATGGCTGGAATAGCCGCGATTATTATTGCCATCACCGACGATGGCCGCTCCTGCGACACCGCCTAATACAGCACCCAAAACAGAGCCTTCGGTGCGCGCGCCGTTGCCGGCAAGTTGACTGCCTAAAACACCGCCCGCGATAGCGCCGATACCAGCGCCAAGAAGTTGGTCGTTATTGCTGTTTTGGTGCTGATGGACATAGCCCGTGTCATGAGCGGTAGCGGGCATGGCGAAGGCAATCGAGGTGGCCGCCATAGCAATGGCAGCGGTTTTGAAAGCCGCAGAATTCAAAGAAAATGAGAGACGCATGAAGGGTCCTTTCGTCTATGGGTCAATGACGGCCCCTGCCTCCCTACAGACATTTATGGCACCGTACTGATGCCATTATGCCTGACAGAGCAAAAAGTTGCAAATTCAAGAGTCTGTTACTGATAGGCCCACAGAATTATCGGAACTTAGAAAGAAGAAACGCTCTGCTTTGTGGGGCAGAACGTCTCTAGTCGGGGAGGGACGAGTGGGGCGTCCGTTCCTCGATTTTCAATTTTTCTCTGTCTTGAATACGAGGTGTAAGCAAAGTCGGTTTCACCTCATACTTGAGTTATGGGCTAATGGCGTGATCTGCATGTGACGCCATTATGGGATTTTCCTTCGATCTTGCGACCATTCTCATCATAAACGGACTTCCCATCACCATAACAATATTCGCCACTTTGCGTGACGACTGTGTCTGGCAAGCTCCGCGCCCCTTCGTAATTTGAAAGACAGTCGCCATTCGCGTGATAGGTGCCAGTCCGACAGGTCAGAGCATGTGTGGGCGCAGGTGTGTAGACTGGAGCCGTTTCGATGACGCGCGCGGGGGCTTCACAGGTTCCATTGCCAAGATCAGTTGTGCCGACTGGACAGGCTTGGTTCACAACAACAGGCGCTTGGCCGATGACAGTTTTAGCTGGCTCTAAACACGTTCCATCGCCTTGGTCGGTTGTTCCAGCAGGGCAAGATTGTGGGATAACAATCGGGGCTGATCCCACGACGGTACGAGCCGGTTCTTGGCATGTGCCGTTTCCGAGATCAGTGGTGCCTGCTGGGCATGACTGCGGAATGACAATAGGTGCCGCGCCGATAACAGTGCGCGCTGGCTCTTGGCATGTCCCGTTTCCAAGATCGGTTGTGCCTGAAGGGCATGACTGCGGAATGACAATAGGTGCCGCGCCGATAACGGTGCGCGCTGGCTCTTGGCATGTCCCGTTTCCAAGATCAGTTGTCCCTGAAGGGCAAGACTGTGGAATGACGATAGGCGCCGCGCCGATAACGGTGCGCGCTGGTTCTTGGCATGTCCCGTTTCCGAGGTCGGTGGTGCCTGCCGGGCAAGATTGCGTAACGACCACTGGTGCGCGTTGAATTACGCGTGGTTCGATTTGGATGGTCCGTTGGCGGACGATCGTTTGGCTAACCTGTGGGCGATACGTGGTGACTGGCATGATGGGGCCAGCAACATATCCGCCGGGTACGTATGTTGGCGCTGCAGGAGATGCGGCACCATAGGCGGGTGCGCCATAACCAACAGGGGCGGTATACCCGCTGCCGTTGTAAGTAACGCCATTGTATCCAGCGCCATTATATCCAGTACCAACATAGCCACCAGAGGCGTAACCGCCTGACGTATATACACCCGTCGAATAAGCGCCATTCGGCGCATAACCGCCGACGGCCCCTGACCCATAGCGGGAATTTGAACGCCCGTTCGCGAGGGCATAGCCTGCTGCGCCGCCCAAGACTGCGCCAATGGCGGTCCCTTCTTGACGTTGGCCCGAACCTGCGAGGTTTGATCCAAGTGCGCCGCCCAAAGTCGCGCCAATCGCGGTGCCAGCTAGATTTCGTCCGTTAAAGCCTGGGTTAAATTGTCCAGCGTAAGGGTTGCCATAATAGCTAGACTGCGAATTGCCATAGGCTGCGCCAGCTAACCCGCCAGCGAGCGCACCAAGCGCTGCGCCTTCTGTACGGTTATTGGACCCTGCGAGTTGACTGCCGATGACGCCGCCAAGTCCAGCCCCGACTGTTCCGCCAACAACTGTATTTTTGTCGAAGCCCAAGAATTGGGCCGATGCGCTAGTCGGAACAAACGCCATTGCCGCTACAGCAGCTGTAGAAAGAAGGAATTTCATGAGAGGCTCCTCGAATGCCATATGCCGCGCGCGGCTTTTAATCTTACGGGACGCAACCTAAGTTGGAACGACCCACCATTTTCGTTTCTGTTCGCGTTAATGCAAATCTTGTGCCGAATTCATGGTCTGCCTAACACGGGCTGAACGTGAGGTGAAAAGAGTTCGCCTTAGACGGGAGTGGTCGCGCGCTTTGCGGGAAATCAGGTCAGGTTTTACAAACCAAAAAACCCGACTTGCAAAGCGCAAGTCGGGCTGGAGAGATGTAGACAAGTCCACATCTGGGGGTTCCAGGGTTTGGGTCCACCGGGGGCCGCGAGGCCTAAATCCACTTAGGGAGTGAACCCGGTGGGTCTAGTGATCGCTGTAACATAGGTTACGGGATTGGCCGTGATAGTGGCCGCGACGAGTGGGCTGCGGGCGATAATCATTGCGGCGAATATCACTATAACGTTTGATCTGCTTTCGTTCGCGCTTTAGCTCCGCCAAACGATAGCTGATCCGGTCCAAGCGACGCTCGATGCCTGGACGATAGTTCCGCGAGCGGCGACGTTCATCTTTTAAATAGGCACGTTCTTGGCGTAATTGCTCAATTTTGCGATCAATCTGATACAGGCGGTTTTGACCTTGGTTGTAGTTTCGATTGTAGCCGCGATTGTCAGTGTACCCGCGGGTATTTCGATGAGTGTTATGCCCGACGGTTTGGTAACCACGCGTTGTTGTTTGAACGCGATTATTGCGGACAGGATAATGATTGGTCGTGGTATGACCGCGATTGACATAACGAGTGTCGTTCTCACAACCGCTGGCACTATCACCGACCGCTGCACCTGCGATGCCGCCGATAATGGCACCGAGGATCGCACCTTCTGTTCTGTCACCGCGACCAGCAATACTTTCGCCAATGGCCGCGCCAGCTGTGCCGCCAACAACTGCGCCTAAAACGCCGTTCGAGGTGTCTGCACATTTGCGCTTATAATCATTAGCAGATGCGGAGAGAGGCATTGCGATTGTTGCCGCAGCCAGAGTGACTGCAGCGAGGGCCGTTTTCAATTTCAAGTTTGTCATGGCGAACTCCTGTTCGTAGCTCCGGCGAAGGAAAATGCCCTCAACCGATGATCTACGTTTAGAAGCCCGCGTTTGAACCGACCCTGATCTTAAAATTCATTTTTTGTTCAGAAATACGCAAGTGTATGAATTTGAACGACTATATGGCTTTATATTAAATATATTCTTTCAAAAAGGCCTCAACTTCGTCCAAAGCATCACTTGCTTCAGGCAAATAATCGTCAAAAATTTGCCAGACATGCGGCAGACCACCGCCCCAACTTTGGAAACTGACAGGGGAACCAGCGGCTTTCGCTTTGTTGACGAATCGCACGGCGTCGTCATGCAGCAACTCATCAGCGCTGGCTTGGACGAAAGTTGGAGGCAGGTTGGAGAGATCATCATAAATCGGCGATTGCTCGGGATCGGATGGGCTCATCGCGTAATGGCGAGACATCGCGGGCAGCAGCAGGATTTTCGGCGCTTTCAAGATCGGCGCGAGCATGGGGCGCAGCATGTGATCGGTTGCCAAATTTGTTTTCATCGACGGACTGGACAGCGTCGCATCTGTAGTGGGGGAGAAGGCAACGACAGCGTCAGGCTGGCGCGTCGCGTTTTTGCGCGCCCAATTGGCCAGCATCAGCACAAGGTTTCCGCCCGCGCTGTCGCCAGCCAGAGCGAGTTTCGTAACAGGGGCTGCGCCATCAGGCCCGTTTTCCAAAATCCAATTATAGGCATCGCGCGTGTCGTTGATCCCGTCGCGACGGCTGTTCTCTGGCATCAGACGATAATTCGGCGCGAAGACCGCCATGCCTGTGCGCCGCGCAAGTTGGACGGTGAGGGGGCGATGGCTAATGTCGCTGCCGACACTAAATGCGCCGCCATGCATATAGAGAAGACGGCGGTCGGGGTCATAGCCTGGGACGAGCGTCCAGCTGCCTGTGATTTCTTCACCGTTAAAGACAATCGTTTCAGGGCGAAACTCCGCGTCACCATAATCGCGTGCCATGGCCGCAGCGTCAAACCGCTCGCGCTTGCTTTCCCATCCCGCATTTTTACTGCCCTTTTGGGCGGGCTCAACGAACATATCGTGCAGATATTGGTTAAGGTTATCTAGCCCTTCGGACGGTTGCGCCATCGCGAAAATAGGCGGCGTGGAATCAAACCGCGTTAGGTCTTCACCCGCCAATTTCTTGGACCGGATTTTTAGATAGGCATAAGGCAGCCCGATGAGAGCTACCGTGGTGGGGATAAGAAAGAACATGAGCTGTCGCTAAACGGAGATAAGCGCGACGTCTAGTGTTGCGGTCGTAACGTCTTCCATCACAAATGAATGGCCTTAACTGGTAAATCTATTTCGCTACTCTGAAGTCCGCGTTGTTTATCTATCTACTGGTAGTGGGCGCAGTTTGATAGACGCGCACATAGTCGACATACATTTCGGCGGGAAAAGCCGCTGGATCGATGCCCTCTTGGCCACCCCAGCCGCCAACGGCGACATTCAGGATTAGATGATGTGCCCTGTCAAATGGCCAGCTACCGTCGCCAGTGCCATCATTCTTGTAAAAAAAATACGGCTTTCCGTCTGTCGCGACAATGACCTGATCTTTGGTCCAATGCAAAGCGTGTGTGTGGTAATCTCCGCAAGCGGTTTCGGACCTTGTAGTCGTTCCCACTTGCGTCCCTAAGACGTGATTGTAATCACGCGTATGCACTGTGGCGTGAAAGGTATCCGTGTCCCAGCCGACATATTCCATAATATCGATTTCGCCACTGTCTGGCCATTTGCCGCTCTCTTCTGGGAGGGTCCATATAGCGGGCCAGAGTCCACGGCCACAAGGCAGCTTGGCTCGTACTTCAATATAACCATATTTCCAGCTTGCCTTGCCTTTTGTGAAAAGACGAGCGGATGTATAGCTCTGGCGGCCCCAGTCCGCATGATCGTTAGAATTGAGAGTCTCTTCACGGGCTGTGATAATGAGGTTGCCCTCTTCGACACGCGCATTTTCCGAGCGTTCGGCGCCGTAATACTGTTTTTCCTCGTTCCACCACCCGTCCTTGTTGCGAGAGGTGTCATAGGCCCAACGGTCGGTCTGGGGGAGTCCGTCCACATCAAATTCATCCGACCAGACAAGATCGTACCCCTCAGGGATGGAAAGTGAGATTGGAATGTGAGTGAGTTGTTTCGGCGGCGCGGCGGCGCAGGCCGTGATGATCAGAGAGAAGAGCGAAACGCGAACGAATGACATCATGAGATGACCATAGTTGTCGCGAATACCATACTCATCTTCAGTCTTTATGACCCCATCTGCCCGCGATGGCGCAGCATATGATCGGCTAGCGTTACGGCCATCATCGCTTCGGCGACGGGTACGGCGCGGATGCCGACGCAGGGGTCGTGGCGACCTTTCGTGCGCACGTCGATTTCTTGGCCTTTGGCATCGATGCTTTTAACTTTGGTCAGCATAGAGGAGGTCGGTTTAATCGCGAGGCGCGCTGTGACCGTATCACCATTGGAGATACCGCCCAAAATTCCGCCAGAGTGATTGCTCAAGAAATCAGGTGCGCCGTCTTTCATGCGGATTTCATCGGCGTTTTGTGTACCGCTCCACCGCGCGGCTTCAAAGCCCGCGCCAATTTCAACACCTTTGGCGGCATTGATGGACATCAAACCCATCGCAAGGTCGCTATCGAGTTTGCCGTAAACTGGCGCGCCCCAACCTGCAGGAACGCCTGTCGCTTCCACATGGATAATTGCGCCGACCGAGTTGCCGTCTTTGCGTACGCTATCGAGATAGGATTCCCAGTCTTTAGCGGCTTCGGCGTCGGGGCACCAAAATGGGTTTTGCGGGACTGTGTCCCAATCCCAATTGGACGCGTCAATTTTCTGATCGCCAATAGAGACAACCGCACCGCGAATTTCGATGCCATCACCTAGAACTTTGCGGGCAATTGCGCCTGCGGCGACACGGTTGGCTGTTTCGCGCGCAGAACTTCGCCCGCCACCACGATAATCGCGAATGCCATATTTCGCGTCATAGGTGAGGTCGGCATGGCCGGGACGATAGCGGTCTTTGATTTCGGAATAATCGCGGGAACGCTGGTCCGTGTTTTCAATCAACAGCGAAATTGGCGTTCCCGTTGTCTGGCCTTCAAAAACACCCGAGAGGATTTTTACCGCGTCAGGTTCATTGCGTTGGGTGACAAAACGCGATGTACCGGGGCGACGCTGGTCGAGAAAGGTCTGAATATCGGCTTCCGTCAAGGGAATGCGCGGCGGGCAACCATCAACGACACAGCCAATGGCGGGACCGTGGCTTTCGCCCCACGTCGTGAAGCGGAATAAATGACCAAAGCTATTATGTGACATGGGCGCGTCTTTAACGCTCGATGTCGCATTTGGCTATGGCGGAAATTCGGGAGAATTTCTGGCGATTGTCGCGTTTATTGACTCTTAGTCCGTGCGGATTTACTCGAGTAGGGAACAGAATTGGAATTGGTTTAATGAACAACTGACACCGCTAACGCGGAACCAGTATCAGAAGGTGTCCCGCGCAGGCGGATGAGCACCTAAACTTTTCCAAATTTTCCAAAGACTTTAATTATGAAAAAACTAACAGGGAAAACATGTCTCGTAACGGGGGCTGCGCGCGGCATTGGTGAAGCGATCGCGCGGGCGTTTAAAGACGAGGGCGCAACGGTCATTCTGACAGACGTGGATGTGGAGGCAGGCGAGGCACTTGCCAAGGAACTCCAATCACGCTTTTTCAGACTGGACGTTTCGGATGAAGCCGATTGGCTCCGCTTCGCCGAAGAGGTCCCCACGCTTGACGTTGTTGTCAACAACGCAGGGATAACTGGGTTTGAAACGTCAGACGGCATCGCGCCGCCCGCCCATGATCCTGAGAATGCGAGCTTAGACGCGTGGCGAGCCGTTCACGCCGTCAATCTAGACGGGACTTTCTTGGGTTGTCGCTACGCAATTCGCGCCATGCGGGCAAAAAAAACCGGGTCAATTATCAACATTTCCTCGCGATCTGGCATGGTCGGTATTCCCATGGCCGCAGCCTATGCCTCGTCTAAAGCCGCCATTCGCAACCACACGAAATCGGTCGCCTTATATTGCGCAGGGCAAGGGCTCGCTATTCGGTGCAACTCAATTCATCCCGCTGCGGTCATGACGCCGATGTGGGAACCGATGCTGGGCGATGGGCCTGAGAGAGAGGCGCGTGAAGCTGCCTTTGTGGCGGACACGCCGTTGCGTCGGTTTGGCCAGCCCTCAGAAGTGGCAGCCTTAGCGGTCCTCCTCGCATCGGATGATGCGACCTATATGACTGGTTCAGAGCTAACCATCGATGGGGGTATTCTGGCGGGGTCAGCTGCGGCACCGGGATAGCGGACGGCCAATTGGGGTAGGGGTTGCGCCTCTGGTCGGAATTTTTTTTTCTTCTAGATTGACCTCGTTTAGCAATATCGCTAATTAGCAATTATGCAAAACAGCGTTTTCAAAGCTCTGGCCCATCCCCTTCGTCGCGAGTTGCTTTCAATTTTGCGCGCCGATGCCCGCCTTGCCGGGGATTTGGCGGACATGTTTGACGTGAGTTGGCCAACCGTCAGCCGACACCTCTCCGTTCTCAAGGAGGCTGACCTCGTCATCACTGAGCGCAATGGCAATCAAATCCTCTACCGTTTAAACACTTCGGTTGTGCAAGACGCGGCCGCAATCCTGTTAGGTCTAGCAGGCGTCAGCGCGGCGGAACCTGAAGCATTCCAAAGTGAGACAAAATTCGAAACGAAGCACTCTGACGCAAAACATGACGCCAAGCGGGAAGATTTAGACGCGACGAAAAGGAGACGGACATGATCCGCACAGGTTTGATTTGGAGTACTTTTCTTATCGGCGTGATGGTGGCGATGGCGCTCTATGTGCAAGTTGATATCTCCGACGCCACGCAAGTCCCGATCCATTGGAACGCGCAAGGGGAAGTGGACGGATACGCCACTCCGTCTGAAGCCATGCTTGTTTTTTGGATACTGATTGGAACGGCCATATTCACGAGTGGATTGCTTGCTGCGCTATTATTGACGCCCGGCTTGCAAGAGGAATTGGCCAAATTTCGCGGGTTATATCTTGGGATTTGGTTGGGCACAGTCGGCATATTCGTAGCGATCGCGCTTATTTTGGGATGGGTTTTGATACAAGCTGGAGACGGTGGCGCAGGTGAGCCGTCGGGTCAGGTTTTCTTGATTTTTACGCGCGGTATTTTAGCGTTTAGCGCCATGCTCTTTATGATTTTGGGAAATTATATGCCGAAAACGCGGCAGAATGGCGTGGTCGGGATCCGAACCCCTTGGAGCCTCGCCTCGACAGATAATTGGGAGCGGACGCATCGTATGGCCGGGCCAATGATGATGGGCGCTGGATTAGTGGCGCTGCTCTCTTCGATATTCTTGCCGCTCTTGTTAAGCGGAATGGTCTTCACCGCTGCGATATTGATCGGGTCACTGGTGCCTGTGTTTTATTCCTACAGAATTTCGTCGGCCAAGTAGGCGCGGCGGCGTTTGCCTTAAAAAGCTCGCCCACCAGCGCGCACGCGAATAGCCTGCGGGGCAGGCGGGATCAGCGTTTCAAACGCATCCTTGGCCTGAAGGAAAGCTGTGACGTTTCCATAGGGGCTGTCAGGGTGAAAAAACTTAGCCTTTTTGCGCCAAGCCGCGCGGATATCGCTTTCGCGGGCGCTCATTGACAAGCCGAGGGTAAGGAGGGCGTGCTGACGTGTCATGTGACAAATTTCCCATTCTTAAGGCATGGTTGAAATTCATGCTTAATTTTCTCTAATCAACCAGCTAGGCCTTAACAGCTTGCCAAGAGGCATGGTTAATTTTGGGTTATTTGCAGAAATTATGACAGATTCTATCATTCCCCCTACACCCAGCCGCGCGGATTATCTCGATAATGGCCCACGCAAAATGGGATGGCTTGAAGCTGACGAGCCGATTTCGTTGTTTCAAAAATGGCTAGCGAAGGCGGGAGAGACGGAACCCAATGACCCCAACGCCATGAGCCTTGCGACTGTGGACGCAAACGGGATGCCCGATGTGCGGATCGTTTTGCTCAAAGGCCTGAGCGAAACGGGGTTCGTATTTTACACGAATGGGAAAAGCCCTAAGGGACGACAATTAGCCGAAACGGGAAAAGCAGCACTCTGTTTTCATTGGAAAAGCTGGCATCGCCAAATTCGCGTGCGTGGAGCGGTGACACCTGTTTCAGACGCAGAGTCTGATAGCTATTTCGCGGAACGGGCGAGGGGCTCTCGAATTGGGGCTTGGGCGTCGGATCAATCGCGGCCAGTGGCATCGCGTGAGGCGATGGTAGATCAAGTCGAAGCCGTTGAAGCGCGATTTGCCGATACAGATGTCCCGCGTCCGCCGCATTGGCACGGCTGGTGCGTCGCGCCAGACGAAATTGAATTCTGGCAAGATGGGGCTTTCCGTTTGCATGATCGTATTCTATTCAAACGCCAGAATGCGGGCGGTTGGACCAAAACACGCCTCTATCCATAAGGAACGACGCTATGGCCGACCCAATCAACACGCCTGAACCTGCAAATGATATTGCAATCCTGCCAAAAGAAAGCGGCGCAAAGCGAAGGAATTTACGGAGTTGGATAAATCGGCTGACATGGGCGTTGATTATTCTCGTGCCGCTCGTCTTCGCGGTTGCGGCGATTGGTTACAAACTTGGCCTATTTGATCTTGGATTTGCGTTTCGTACGCTCAATCAAAAAGCGGGCCTTTGGCTTTCCATGCTCAGCGGTGTCTTCGGGCTTATTAGTCTGATTTTGGCATTTGTCGTGACTCCACGCAAAGGGTTGGTCGCTGGTGTCATTGGGCTTTTGATCGGGGGCTTTGCCCTGGGCAAATTGGCGGCTACCAAAAACGCGGTCTATGTTGAGCTACCGTTCATTCACGATGTGACGACAGATACTCAAGACCCGCCCGTCTTCGGCACAGTCGTCATGGGCGAACGTGCTAAAGTCAAAGGCGTCAACACGACCGATTATGCGGGCAAAATGGCCCCCGTCTTTAAGGACGAAAAACCCGCAGGTGAAAAGCTGGTTTCTGTATTGCAAACAAAGGCTTTTCCCGAAATTCGTCCACTCGTTTTGAGCGACCCAAAAGATGTCGTTTTTGGCGAAGCCCTCGCCACGGCGAAATCAATGGGTTGGGACATAAAAGAAGAAGACCTCGCAGCCGGCCGTATTGATGCCACTGACACGACATTCTGGTATGGTTTTGAAGATGATATCACAATCCGCCTGCGCGATGGAAAGGGCGGCGGAACAATTGTGGATGTGCGTTCGATCTCTCGCATTGGCGGATCAGACCTCGGGAAAAACGCAGAGCGTGTGAAAGCGTTCTTAGATCGTCTCGCAAAATAAACCTTAAAGCGCGCGATAGCTCTGACCTAATCCGTCAGGGCCATCAGAGCTCACTCTGCCTGTCTCCCGAAGATAGATGATGTGGGAGAGAACGGAGTGCGCAGCCGCTGGGTGAAGTCGTTTGTCGACATGCTGATAAAGCGCGATGACAATATCCATGATCTGACTGTGCCCAGCGCGAATGGCCTCCAATACTTGCGCCTCTCGCGCCAAACGATGGTCAATATAAGCTTGGACGAAGCGATTGGCATCGCGAATTTCGGGCCCATGGGTCGGGCGTATAATATCAAAATTGCGTTCTAAGACGCGGTTTAGGCTGCGCAGATAATCGCCCATATGACCATCTGGCGAAACGACAACTGAGGTCGACCAACCCATGATATGGTCACCAGAGAACAAGGTGTTCTCCTCACGTAGGCCAAAGCAAAGATGATTAGAGGTGTGACCCGGCGTATGCAGGGTATCTATCGTCCAACCGTCACCTTCGAGGATATGTCCGTCTCTTATTTCCACGTCGGGCTTAAAACTTAGATCATGACCTGCTTCTAACGTGACGTCGCTCTCAGCTGCCTCCGCAGAGTGAACACTAAACCCATAAACCGCGCAGCCATGTTTCGCGGCAAGTGGGCGGGCCAAAGGGCTGTGGTCCGCATGGTGATGGGTCACCAAGACATGTGTAACGGTTCGGCCCTCAAGGGCGCGGTCCAGCGCTTCGACATGGTTAGGCGATATCGGACCTGGATCGATCACGCACACATTTTGGTCGCCAATGATGTAAACTCCCGTTCCTGTATAGGTGAACGGTCCGGGGTTATCTGCGATTACGCGTTGGACTAGCGGGCTGACCTGCGTGCAAACCCCATATTCAAAGTCAAAACTTTTGACGAAGGGAATACTCATGACGGGAGCTCCGAAAGTGACCTATAGCCCGCAAAGTCACGGGGTTGTAATTGCGCTCGATGTCTCCCTGTTTTTCATAGCGAGGGAAATTCAATAGCGACTTTAGTCCTGTCAACGATAAAAAGCGCCCCGTCTAGTCTTGGTCGGTTAGAATAATCGCCCCTAGAAAAATTGGATTTTCTGTTGAATTTTTCCAATTTTGAAAATTAATTGTGATGGTTCAGATCTCAATGCTCTGGGCTCTCTCGCGAATCTGTCGGTACGTGCTGGTGGAATAAATGCACGTGAAGGTGCCTAGATTTTCTGAGCGATTTTCAGCTGAGGCGTTCTTTCTGCAGGCCTAACGCCCAGAATTTGATCTCAGATAACTTGCTTTGGTGAATTCGGTGACAAAAATGTCACACAAATCGCCAAATGGCAGAAAATTCTTACGATTTGTTCACACGTGACTTGAAGCGACGGTCCGAGTCTTCTTTAACGGCGGTAAGTGCGGCTTGTCCGCATAACCATATGTTCGGAAGGGGTTCCAACGTGAATGACACGATAAAGAAGTATCTATTGCAATCGACTATGATTGCAGGACTGGCCACAGCCAGTTTCGCCGCGCCAGTATATGCGCAGGACAATAATGACGATTTTGAACCCGTCATTGAAACAACTGACGAAGCTGAAGAAGACGAAGCGCTAGACGAAATCGTTGTCACAGGTTCGCGTATTCGCCGCACAATCGGCGAAGCACCCGTGCCATTGACAGTTATCGATCAAGACCAAGCTGATATCTCTGGCTTCAACAACATTGCTGACTTCCTTTCCGATATCCCGGCGCTTCAAGGTTCTCAGGTTCCTGATGATACGACAGGTGCGGTATTGAACGCAGCGGGTTTGAACCTTTTGAACCTTCGCAACTTGGGTACACAGCGTACACTCGTTTTGATCGACGGTAAGCGCCAAGTCGCTTCATCCAGCGGTACGGCCGCGATTGACGTTGGTACAATCCCATTCATCGCGATTGACCGTACAGAAGTTGTCACTGGTGGCGCATCCTCCCTTTATGGTGCTGATGCGGTTTCTGGTGTTGTGAACTTTATCACGACACGCGATTTTGACGGTATCGAGCTTGATGGTTCCTATGCTGAAGACAAAAATGGCTTCAACGATGGTATCCGCATGTCCGGTATGATCGGCAGCAACTTTGATGACGACAAAGGTAACGCATTCCTCGCTATGGAATATCGTACCACGCAAGAACTGCGTAACCGCGAAGTTGACTTCCTTGAGCGCAACCGTTTCTTCGCTCGTATTGACGACGATGAAAACTCTGACACGGCCATCCGCACGCCAGATGGAAACCCGAACTTCGGTCTTTTCGAAAACGGTACGCTTGATATCATCAATGACGCTGGTGTCCTTCAGATTTTCGCGCCAAGCGCGGTCAACCCAAATGGTACGCGCATTACTTTCGCGCCAGATGGAACTGCGATCCCATTCAACTTGGGTGAAGATCCACGTGCAGGCGGAACTCGCGAAGGTCAAAGCAGCACACTCATCAATGGTGATGGTACAACTTTGAACGGCTTGTCACAGTCACTCACTCCAAAGAACGATACTGTAAACATGATGGCGCGCTTCAACTACGAAGTATTTGAAGATGTAAACTACTACGTCGAAGGCCGTTATTCACGCAGCCGTTCGCAAACGTCGTTCCAGCCGAGCTTCTTCGGTGGCGGAACACCAAACGCAATCGGTACGTCCTCTGGCGGTGATCGTGTTCTCGACCCAGGTCGTTTCGGTCGCAGCTATTTCACTGCCACTGATAACGCCTATCTAGATCCAGCTGCTGGCGCAGCGATTGAAGGCGCTTTTGGTCTTGCTGACGTACAGCGTTTCCAAGCTGAATTTAACCGCTCGCAGGACGCGACACGTGAATTGTTCCGCGTCGTCACGGGTCTTGAGGGTGAATTCACATCCTTCTTTGACGAGAGCCAAAACTGGCTTTGGGACGTAAACTTCAACTTCGGCCGGACAGAAACTGTTAACCGTCAGTTGAACGTACGTTTGAACGATAACTTCTTCGCTGGCGCTGATGCGATCCGCATCAACCAAGATGACCTGAACCAAATCGCAGCTGCTGGCGGTAACGCTGGACGCTTTGCGCTTGGCGACGTTGTTTGCCGGGTTCAATTCCTTGACGAAGCGGGTGAGTCGACTGCGCTCAACTCAATCGGTGCGATCTCTCAGCAAACGATCGATACCTGTGTGCCATTCTCAATCTTCGGTGAAGGTGCTATCTCTGACGAAGCTCTGGATTACATCTCTGCGGACTTGAATGACAAATTCAGACAAGAACAAGTCCAGATTACGGCTAACCTCACAGGCGATCTTGTTGATCTCTGGGGTGCGGGTCCGACATTGTTCGCGGCTGGCCTTGAGTATCGTGATGAGTTCTCCGAAACGGCTCCTGATGAACTGCCATTGAACGCAAACACTTTTGCTAACGTTATTGAGCCAACTGTCGGTTCATTCGATGTCTTCGAAGTTTACGGCGAAGTTGAAGTGCCACTCATTACAGATAAGCCTTTCTTCAAGAGCTTATCTGCAACGGGTTCACTTCGTTTCTCAGACTACTCCACAATCGGTTCCACAGAAACTTATTCCGCTCGTGCTGAGTGGGAGCCATATGACGATCTGTCTTTCCGTGGTGGTTATGCTCTTGCGATCCGTGCACCCAATATCGGTGAACTTTTCCAAGCTGCGTCGCAAACGTTCGCGCAAATCAATGACCCTTGTGACATTATCAACATCGATCTTGGTCCAGCAACACGTGCAGCCAACTGTGCGGCGATTGGTGTTCCAGTCGGCTTTGACCGGAACGAAGTTTCACCAAACAGCCGGAACATTTCGGTTGCAGGTACAATCGCGGGTAACCCAGACATCCTACAAGAAGAGTCGACATCCTACTTTGCAGGTTTGACTTTCTCACCGGATTTCTTCCCTGGGTTCATCGTTGCGCTTGATTACTTCAACATCGAAATTGAAGATGCTGTTGCAAACTTGTCCATCAACGGAATTCTCAACAATTGTGTTGATGGTGCCGCTCCAGATGCGAACTTCTGTAACTTGATCACACGTAACGCTCAGGGCGAAGTCACAAACTTCCTCAGCGCGCCAGTGAACATTGGTTCGTTCGGTTCAGAAGGTATTGATTTCCAAGCTGTCTACACACGTGACCTTGGCGACATCTTCGGAACGTCTGATGATTTGGGCGATATCCGTATCTCGACACAGGGTACACGTTTGCTGTCCCAAACAAGCCAGAGTGATCCATTGGATGACACAAGCTTTGTTGAGAACCGCAACTTTGTTGGTATCCCAGAGCTTCGCTTCAACTTTGATACAACTTACACAATCAAAGATTTGGCTCTGACATACAGCTTGAACTGGACGAATTCGATGCAAGTCTTCGATCGTCGCAACAACCTGTTTGACGCAAACAACAACGTTGGCGGTCGTCGTATTGATGATCCATCGGAAACAGCTGGTTTCAACAAAACTGGTAGCTTCGATGAGCATTCCTTCTCGGCTCAGTACACAATCAAAGACACAGTCGGCCTTCGCGCTGGTGTTGTTAACGTCTTCGACAAAACGCCTCCAGGCTTTGCCGAAAACAACATCTTTGACTTCTTTGGTCGTCGTTATTTCATCGGTGCGAACGTCACTTTCTAGAGACCCGCACCAGATAAGAGTTTCGAAAGCCGCCCCTCGGGGCGGCTTTTTTTATGCGTATGAGACGGAGACTGCAGTCTTAGGGCGTGGGTTTGCAAAACGGGGAGATACGCGTGACACCTCAATATGTTGAACCAATAGGATCCACAGGCGTCTGGGCTAACTTGGGCCTAATTATGGAGGCACGCCCGCGCTCAACTGTGAGGGGAAGGCAGCATGTGACCGTTAATGCGGTGTCAGCCTTCACATAGCGCAAACTGGTTGAGTTTGGACGCCCCAGGGCGTTCTAGGTGCAATTTTATCTTCTGATGGGGCGAGGGGCTTAATTTTTTACACCATTAGGTCATATCGCAAAACGCGCAGGGCAATGGCTGGCCCCAAACCTTGATCTATATGTCGGCACGCAGCCTTGATATAAAAAAACCGCGCTGACTTTCGTCGCGCGGTTTAAAGATAATGCTATGAAAAGCGGGAAGGCCGCTTCTCGCGTTGGTAAAGCCGTTAGAGTCTAACGTAGTTCTGGGATATCGGCTTTCATTTCCTGACCGAAACGCGCGGAATTGCGAGCTCGCAGGGCGGCTTGCACCTCTGGCAGCGCAGTGATTTCGCGCAAGATTTTGACGTCTTCAGCGACTTGTGCCGACCCAGTGAACAGGTCTTCGATCTGTTCCTCAACTGTCTTCTGTCGGGGGAAGATCTTAATGCGTACGTCTTCGTCTGCATCAATTTCGGCCAGCTTTTTAGCCGCATTGATTGCTGTCATGATGCCGCCAAGCTCGTCGACGAGCCCAATCTCCTTGGCTTGAGCTCCCGTCCAAACGCGACCTTTTGCGATTTCTTGAACTCGTTCGAGCGGAAGGTCGCGTCCATTTGCAACGCGCTGGGTGAAATCATCATAGATGTCTTGCAGTTGACCTCGGTAAGCTTCGGACTGACTTGGTGAGAAAGGCGTGTCTGCGGAGTAGGCACCTGCGAATTCGCCGCCGACTGTGATCCCTTCAATGTTATATCCAACTTTGGCAAATGTACCTTCCAATGCAACCTTACCGCCAAAGACACCAATAGAGCCTGTGATTGTTTGGGGGAGGGCAACGATGTGGTCGGCATGCGCGGCAACGTAGTAACCGCCAGAAGCCGCGTATTGACCCATGGAAATGACAACGGGTTTGCCAGCATCGCGGGCGCGATCAGCGGCTGCAAGGATTTGATCCGAGGCTGCGGGACTGCCACCTGGGGAGGAGACACGGAAGACGATGGCTTTCACCTTCTTATCTTTCAACGCGGCGTCAAAGCCGTCCGAAACTGTATCACCGCCCATTGAGATGCCGCCTCCAAAGAGGGAGCCGCCTGAGGATTGACCCGGCAAGACGGCGCCTTGCCCGCCGATGAAGGCGATTGTGCTCTCACCCTTTGTGGTACCAGGGCCGTAATCACTGAGGCTCAGAAAGGCGATCTTATCATTGCCTGTCTTCTTGCGGACATAGTCTTTTGCCTCAGCAAGTTGGCCGAGTTTATCGACCATGCCTGCCGCCATGGCGTCTTCTGCACTGTGAGGCGAAGTCATCAGCACGTCTGTAATGCTCGCGACGCTCATCTCGCGGTCTTCCGCAATTTGCGCTACGGCATTGTCAAAAATGGAAGTGAGGTAGCTCGTCGTGGCTTCACGATGGGCAGGGGTGAAATCCTTCTCCGTGTAGGAGTTCACAGCATTCTTATACTCGTGAAATTGGAAGAACTCGGGGTCGGCATCGAATTTCTCCATAACGCCGCCCAGGAATTCTGTCTCGGAGCGCATGCCAGAGACCGCGAACCCCGTTGTATCTTGCATCCAAATCTCATCTGCTGCGGACACAGCTTGGTAGGACATCGGGGAGGTGCCTTCAAAACCTTGCGCATGGGCGATCACGAATTTGCCTGATTCTTTAAAATCGAGCAGGGCGAGACGAAGCTCCTCAGCGCTGGCCGGCGCCATTCCAAAGTTCTCAGCACGGATAAAGACACCTTTGACCGAATCATCGTCCTTGGCGCGGTGCAGCGCATAAACTGTATCAACCACTGATTTGGGGTTGCCCCCAAACAAGCTTTCGCCGACCGAATGATCAATAAAGGGCTGACGCAAATCCATAGTGAGGACGCGGTCGGGTGTCTTTTGATTGATGGACCCCAAAGAACCTAGCAGGCCAAAGAACATGAAGATAACAATCAGTAAAACGAAAAAGCCGAAAATTCCAGCAATTGTACCTGCTACTGTGATGAAAAACTGACGCATGCGATTCGATCCGTTCTGTGAGCCTAAAAGTATTGAGGTGTAGTATTTGTTGTTAAACGATAAGAAATTACTCGCAAGGGCTAGAATTTTATTTTTAACAGTTCGCCTAAGGCCAGAATATCTGGAACAAATGCGACGAAAGTGGTCTCGCTGACTTTTTTTGAACTTAACCTGTTGCGTTAAAGCTAGCTGCCTATTATGGAGCCGCTCACGCCTGATTGGACATGTAATATTGGGGCGTAGCCAAGTGGTAAGGCATCGGGTTTTGATCCCGTGATCGTTGGTTCGACCCCAGCCGCCCCAACCATGTCCTTCAAATGATCAATGTGTAACCCATTGATTCCTATGCCCCCTTCTGGGGCTGTCCTCTTTTTTGTATTGATTTTGCCTCGTCTGTGGACAAGTCGGGGTGTTCATGTTACTTTATCACATAATAAAAGTGAGCTTGAGTGCCAAAAAGCGCGTAAAATGCCTTGCACTCCAATCGCTGTAATGATTGATTAATAAAAAATGCCCGTGTAAGCGGGATTTCGATAACGCGCCGCTAAGTGCGCGAACGAGTAATTGGAGGACCTGAGTGGTGAACAAAACGACCGCCCGTATTGCGATTTGCATTGGCCTCATGACGAGTGTCCAGCTGGCTCTGCCTGGCTTTGCTTGCGCACAGGACGCCGACATGAAGGCAAAAGAATTTTCGGCGATCCTCGATCAGATCGAAAATGTGAAGCTCGCAACGGCGCAGCGCGAAGTAATGTTGCAGAAGCAAGAAGCTTCAATGGCAAGTATTCGCCAGCAGCTCGAAACTGTTCCTCAGACCAAAGAAGCCGTTCGTGGCATCGTGACCCGTATGACGGCCGAGATTGAAAAAGTTATTGAGTCTGACTTGCCGTTCCGCAAAGAGGAACGTTATGCGCGTCTGGATAGCCTGCGCGAGAAACTAGCAGACGAAAGCTACAGCGACTCCGACTTGTTCCGTCGTGCCATCACACTTTACGATGTTGAGGCGAATTACGGCTACACCATTTCCGCCTACACGGGTGATCATCCGCTTCAGCCAGGGCGGCGTCTCGCGGCTTGCGTAGAAGATACCGCGTCTCCGACGTGCAACCTTTCTAGCGATCAGCAAAAGAAGCTTGAGGCTGGCGAAACGCTCGAAGCCATCTCAGAAACAATCAAAGACGGAAACTACGTCCATTTTGGTCGTATGTCTTTCATCTATCTTGATCTCGACAGCCGTGAAGGCTTTCGTTGGAGTAAAGAAGCTGATGCGTGGGAGCCATTGGCGTCCCGCGATATTATTAATGCGCGTAGAGCGGTGCGGATTGCGCGCGGCGAAAGTGCCCCGGGTGTCGTAACAGCGCCAATTAAAGTGCAAGCCGCGCAATAAGCGTCCTGCGTACAAGTCGATTGCGGTTCGTGACGTGCAAGGCCTTAGGTCAACACGCTCAAATCGCCAAACATAAGCAGCCTGGAAGGAAACCATGTTAAAATCTTCAATCGCCAAGCGCCTGATGTTGGCCGGTGTAACAGTTGGACTGCTTGCCGCTCCGGCACATGCCCAGCTGGACACCGCCTTGAGTATTGCGAAGTCTTCCACGGCTGCCGCCGCTGCGTCTCAGCAGCGCGTCGAAGCCGCCGATGACCGGGCTGATAACGCCATTCGCGAATATCGCGCCGTGCTTCAGCAGAAAGACAATATTGAGCTTTTCGTCGCTCAGCAGGACATCTTCCGCGCTTCACAACTCAGCGAGATTGAGTCGCTGCGTCGTCAGCTGGGAACAGTTGAGCAGATCAAGCAGGGCATGAGCCCAATGATGTTGAAAATGGCTGCGGCTTTGGAAGACAGCATCAAAGCGGACCTTCCGTTCAACTTGAATGAGCGTCTTGCGCGGATCGACAATGTGAAATCCGTTCTGGGTGATCCAAATGTCTCACCTGCTGAGCAGTATCGTCGTGTGTTGAATGCTTACAAAATCGAAGTGACATACGGTTTGGGTATCGACTCATATGAGGGTGCTCATCCGACAATGCCGGGCAATGTGGTGAACTTCATCCGTTTTGGTCGTACGTCGCTGGTATATACATCGAAGGATGAGTCAGACATCGCAGTTTATGATCTGCCTTCGAAATCCTGGAAAACACTAGAGGGTGCCGATGGTATCCAAATGCGTCAGGCAATTCGTATCGCTAAAGGCGAAGCCGCGCCGGGCTTGGTCTATGCTCCCGTCATGGCCGGCAAATAGAATAGAGGAATCATTAACATGAGCGTCAAAATGAAATTTATCTCAAAAGTGACGGCAACCGTGTTCGGTTCCGCCCTTCTGCTGTCGGCAGTTCCTGCCGCAGCTCAAATCAATTCGGTCGATGCCCTTCTGAATGACATTCGTCAGAATGCATCAAAGGTCGAAGCTGAAAATCGCCAACGCGAAGCGGAATTCCGCCAGCGTGCCGATCAGCAGACATCTCTGCTAAGCGCAGCACAAGCTGAACTTCGCCAGCTTGAAGCTCGCGCGGCAACCGTTGAGCGTTCTTTCGCATCCAACCGCACCCAAATCTCTAACCTCGAAGAAGAACTTCGTGCGGCTCAAGGCGACTTCGGTGAAGTGTTTGGTCTTGCCCGTTCTAAAGCTGGTGAATTTAAAGCGCTTCTCGATAACTCTTTGATTACAGCTCAGTATCCAAAGCGGACATCTGTTTTGGGTTCGATTGCCGAATCCAAAGCTCTTCCTTCCGCTGAAGAACTTAACAGCATCTGGACAACAATGTTGGGCGAAATCAAAGCTCAGCGTCAGGTCGCTGAATTTGATGCGCCGGTTGCAAACGTCGATGATGGTGCCGTGCAAAAAGTAACGCGTGTCGGTCCGTTCTCGGTCTTCACATCTGCCGGTGCTGAATTCCTCGACTACAGCGCACGGACAGCAGAATCTGCTAAAGATGCGCCGCTTTTGACGAAGTTGCCTAAACAGCCAGGTGGTCCGATTTCGGCCGCGGCTTCAAAAGTCGCAAGTGCGTCTGCAGGCAGCCTTGTTTATGCACCACTTGATCCAACCCGTGGTGAATTGTTGAAATCATTTGAGCGCGTGCCGTCCTTCTATGAGCGTCACTGGGTTCAAGGTGGTAACATCGGTAAATTCATCATTCTTATGGCCTTCTTCGGCGTGTTGTTCGGTCTCTTCAACATTGTCCGCCTGTTCCTTGCGAAAATGGCGATCAATGGTCAGAAACGTAAAGCACAACCATCCAAGTCCAATGCTTTGGGCCGCGTTATGATGGCTTATGAAGGTGCACAGAATAAAGATGCTGACACGGTCGAGCTCAAGCTTGACGAAGCCATCTTGCGTGAATCACCTAAGTTTGAATTTGGCCTGAATATCTTGAAACTATTGGCTGGTGTTGCACCGCTCTTGGGTCTCTTGGGTACCGTTACAGGTATGATCCAGACCTTCCAAGCTATGATGATTTACGGAACAGGCGACCCGCAGTTGATGGCTGGCGGTATCTCTGTCGCGCTCGTCACGACAATGCTTGGCCTCTACGCCGCTATCCCGCTTCTCGTCTTGCACAGCTTCTGTTCCTCAATGGCGCGGTCGATCCAAGGCACGCTGGAAGAGCAGTCTGCTGGTATCGTTGCCCGTCACGTGGAAACACGCGGTCTGGGTACCGGTTCGGTCGCATAAGGTCAGTAAACGCAAAAGACGAAAGGCTTAAGCCATGCAAAATGTCTTTAACGGTCTCCAGGAGTTTCTGGGGACCGGCGGAAACATCCTCTTTTACATCATGATCTTGGCATTCTTTATGTTCACGTTCATCTTGGAGAGGTTCGCCTATTATCTCTTCGCCCATAAGCCCCTAAAATCTCGCCTGCTGGCAGAGTGGGACTCTCGGACCGACAAAACATCTTGGCGTGCAGACGCCATCAAAGATGAGCTTGTTAGCCAAGTGAAAGAGCGCACTGGCGCAAATGTCGGGATTATCAAGACACTTGTTGCTCTGGCACCTCTAATGGGTCTTCTTGGTACGGTGACTGGCATGATCGAAGTTTTCGACGTCATGGCGCTCTCTGGATCATCTAATGCACGTCTGATGGCGGGAGGTGTTTTTAAAGCCACGATCCCAACAATGGCCGGCATGATGGTCGCGCTGACGGGTTTGATTTTTGCGACGGTTCTGCCCCGCATAAGTGCCCGTGAAACAGCTCGGTTTGCCAATGATCTCGACGAGTCAACAGCTCGCTTTGCGGCCTAATCGGCTCTAGAAAGGACACACTATGAGACGCGCACGCCGTACCCAGGGTGGAGACGAAGGCGAAGTCGACATGACTCCAATGTTGGATATTGTCTTCATCATGCTGATCTTCTTCATCGTGACAGCGACATTCCTCGACGAAAAAGGGATTGACCTTACACAACCGCCGCCTCCGCCTGAATCCGACGTTCCTCCACCGCCTGGCGCATCTGCCATCACTGTATATGTTGATGGTCGTAATTTCTGCTCAGTCGACGGACGTTCAACAGGGTGTGATCGCGTACTTCTCGCGGTTGAGCGCCTTTTGGCGGAAAAGCCGAATGCCGCCGTTATCCTACGTATGGATGAAAAGGCTTCGCATCAGAATTTGGTCCTCATCAAAGATGGTTTGGATCAAGCTGGCTTGCCCTCGAAGATCGAAATCGTTCGAAATACGGGCTAGATTTCTTGCACCGCGCTGTCCGCAGCGCGGCGTAACTCACCGGTCTCACGATCGTTGAAATGTAATAATATCGCATAAGCGCTTGCATTTGCGCTCAACTTGTAATAAGGTAACATCATGGCAAGACGCGGTCGCACAGTAATCCCTGAAGAGGATACCGAATTGAACATGACGCCCATGTTGGACGTTGTTTTCATCTTGCTGATTTTCTTCATCGTGACATCGGTTTTCGTAAAAACGCCCGGCATTGACCCAAGTCAGCCTGAGGCGACCCTAGACAAGGAGGTCAAGCCGACCATTCTTGTTGCGGTGAACGCTCAAAATGAAGTTTGGATTGATAAGCGTCCTTACGACATCAGTGAAATTCGTCCGATTATCCAGTCTATCTTGGCCGAAAGCCCAAAGGCTGAAGCCATCATCAAGGCTGATCGTGATGCAGAGGTGGGCGTTGTCATGTCTGTCCAGGAACTGATGCAGGACCTGAAAATCAATACCCGTGTCGGTACAGAATAAGAGGATACAGAGATGAATAACGCTGTTCGCTGGTTAGTCTTTACCCCCATCGCCGCTATTTTGACGGTTATTCTGTTTCTCGCCATGCGGGCGTTGATCTCTAAGGAGTTTCAGCCACAGGATAAGGGCGAAACGGCAAGTTTTGAAATCAATCCAAAAGTTGAAGATATCAAGGTTATTGAACGCGAAACGAAGATCGATCGCGTTAAGAAGGTGATCACACCGCCACCGCCGCCTCAGATTGAGCGTGCGAAAGCCGATAAGCCGACTGAAAAGATCGCATCGATTGAAGGTGCTGTTCCAGAGTTTGAGTCTCCAAAGATTGATGCCTCTAATTTCAAGATTACGGTTTCAGATCGCGATGCGCAGCCATTGGTTCGTATCCCACCGATCTTTCCGCCACGTTTTTTGCAAGGGAATAATTCCGGTTATTGCAAGGTTCGCTTTGATGTGAGCCCAGAAGGTCAGCCATTTAACGTTGACGCCTACACCTGCACATCGAGCTCATTGAAAAACGCGACGATTAAATCTGTTCAAAAGTGGAAGTACAACCCTAAGATCGTAGATGGCCGCGGCGTTGCACGGAGTGGCGTTGAAACAACTATTCGCTTTGACCTTCAGGACGAGCGCGGGCGCAAAATGCCACTGCCGTCTGGTTATTAGAGGTTTCTCTAAGGCTCTTTCTACTTGAGCCTGAATAATTACGGTGGATCGCTCTGACAGTGTGTCGCGGTTCACCACGTTGAAAGCTAAGTGCGGTCGGGTCCATAAAGGCTTGAATAGTTTAGCTTGATTAGGCTGGTAAGGACTTCGCGTCGCGACCCAGCTCCGAACAGCAAGGATGAAATGATCATGACCTGCCAAATTACAAAAACATCATTGCGCACACGCGCGGCGTCGCTCTTAGGCGCAAGCCTGTTGGCCGTTGCGACGTTAGGTGTTTCAACTGTAGCGCTCTCGGGTGTCGCGATGGCGCAAGAAACACCTGAAGAAGGCCGTCAGTTCTCAGCTAAGGCCGGGGAAAAGGTCAATGAAGCGCTGACGCTCGCCAATAGTAATCAAAACCAGGCCGCCGTCTCGATCCTACAGGGTATCATTTCAGATCCGAGCCTTAACGCATATGAGAAATCAACGATCTATCAGATGCTAGGGCAGTATAGCTATCAGCTAGACCGCGCGGTCGAAGCGCAGCAGTATTTTGAAAATGCGATTAATGCTGGCGGACTTCTTCCCGACGAGGTTGGCAATATCAAAGTCGTTATCGCGCAGTTGATGATTGGTAATGGTCAATATCGCGAAGGGGCAACACGCCTTGAAAATTATTTGAATTCTGGCGGTCAGCAAAAGCCGCAATATATCGACCTTTTGGTCAATGCTTGGGTGCAAGCCGAAGATTATCGCCGCGCTCTACCTTGGGCCGAAAAGTGGTTTAACACTGCAAATCCGAAAGAACGTAAGCATTTCGATCTGCTGAACTTCCTCTTCAATAACTTGGGTATGCAGGGTCGCCAGGCAGACATCGTTAAACAGATGATCAATCGTTGGCCGGAAGATAAGACACTCTGGGATGCTTGGGCTTCTATGTTGGCCAATGGCGGACGTGAGCAAGAAGCATTTGAAGTCACGAAAATGCTCTATCTCGGTGGTGCATTGAGCGAGGAGCAAGACCTGCTTAAGGTCGTGCAGTATTATTCATTCTACGACATGCCTTACCAAGCAGCTGAGATCCTTGAGCGTGAGATGAATGCCAACCGCATTGCGCGTACGCCAGATAAGCTCAAGCAATTATCAGGTCTATTCCGTCAAGCACGTGAGTATAAGCGTGCGATCCCAATTCTCGAAGCGGCTGCGACGCAATCGGGTGAAGCCAAACTTTATGCGGATTGGGGCGAGGCGCTGTACAATGAAGGGTCCTGTCAGAAGTCCGAAAAGGCTTTCACCGAAGCGATTAATCGCGGCTATGATGCAGGTAAATCGTGGATGCTGATTGCGAACTGTCGCTATGATACGACCAACACTCTGGACCGCTTGAATTGCGATATGACAGATGCGCAAATGGCAGAAGCTCCGATTACGAAGGCGCGTGCTTCTGCTATCGCTGCTTTTGAGAAAGTTCCGAATGGTTCGCGCGAACGCGGTAACGCTCGGAAATGGATTCAATTCATCAATGCGGAAAAAGACGCGGTTGACCGTCGTTGCGAATTTGAACGCAACGTTGAGCGTGAGCTTTGCTACCAGAAAATCAAGCAGGCCTATGACGCGGAAGTCTTTGTTGGAGAATGGGTACTCGATGATGCCGAAGTCTGTCTACAGTATAAAGAGGATTATGACTCCGAGTTCCGGATCAAAATCGAAGAATAAGTCGATCTAAATTTAATAAGAAAGCCCAGCTTCAGAGCTGGGTTTTTTTATGCCCGCAATAAATCCAGTCCATCCATATTCCAATAATAGGTCGCTCTTTTTGGGATATTCAAAAACGACTTGATCAAGCTATAGTTATATTATAACGTTATAATATAACTATAGGAGGACATAT
The DNA here is from genome assembly GCF_014652455.1 of Litorimonas cladophorae. Lineage (GTDB taxonomy): Bacteria > Pseudomonadota > Alphaproteobacteria > Caulobacterales > Maricaulaceae > Litorimonas > Litorimonas cladophorae. The sequence goes on from NZ_BMYV01000001.1 coordinate 60,083, forward strand.
GTTAGATTTTGAGAAACAGAACATAGAAAGACAAGACAAGGCGGACTCGCGGATAACGCCCTTACGGTTTTGGGCTGTCATGCCAGTCGCAGGCGCAGCGACCTTAATCTTGCTGGCGTCTATGGCGAACCTCATTACGACAGAATTTACGCCTCAGGATAAGGTTGCGACATCGTCGTTCGAAATCAATCCTGTCCCGGATGACATCCCGCCCGAAATTGAAATTCAAAGACCCGACCCTTTGAAAAAGGTCGAAGTCCCACCACCGCCTCCAACCTTAGATATCATCAAAGTGACCGAGGTAGTCTTACCCACTATCGTGGTGGATGGCGGGATCACGCCCTTCGACCCAAAGTCGATCGATATCCCATTTGGCGAGCGAGGCCTTATACCCGTCGATGGCGATCCCACCCCGATTGTACGTATTCCACCGGTGTTCCCGGCACGGTTCTCTCAGGGCAACTATTCAGGCTATTGCCGCGTGAGTTTTGACATCAGTGCAGAAGGCCAACCTTTCAACGTCGGTATTTTGGAATGCACGAATAGCCAGTTGAAGGCGGCAAGCGTGAAATCTGTTCAGAAATGGAAATACACCCCGAAGATATTGGACGGACGCCCTGTATCGCGCGCGGGATTGCAGACGACCATTCAGTTTGAACTCAAGGATGAACGCGGTCGCCTATTGCCGCTTCCAAATGCCATTTAAAACATGGCGTTACGGCCTCGTCCTGGTGACCTGTCTATTCTCACCCCTTGGATATGCAGCGGAACCTGTCGAGGCCGTGAAAACAATTGAAGTGAGGCGGTATCGCCTGCCAGAGGTACCGCGTGCAGCCTATGCGCTTCCGCCGCGGCCTAGGCGATATGAGCCTGATCGCGGGTGTCCATTCGTGGAAAAGCCGCGTACAAAAATCGTAGAATTCGTGCCTCATCCCGATCTAAGTTTCGGGCGGTCAGGGTATTGGGGACCCGGGCAGATTTGGAACTGTCAGAGTTTTCGAAAACGCGCGGCGTCTCAAAAAAATGCGAAACTTGCAAACCAGTGCCCACTCATACTCGTTCCTAGCTCAAACCCACACAATCCAAAGCAAATGCATATTCCAATGCCGTTTCCTTGAGGCTGTCATATCGCCCACTTTCGCCTTGATGGCCTGCATCCATGTTGATTTTAAGTAAAATCGGCGCATCGCCTGATTGATGCGCGCGTAATTTAGCGGCCCATTTCGCGGGCTCCCAATAGGTGACACGTGGATCGGTGAGACCACCCGTGATTAACGCAGGCGGATAGGTCCGCGAAGTGACATTGTCATAGGGTGAATAGCTCCGCAGGCGGTGAAACGCGTCTTCATCCGTGATTGGGTTTCCCCACTCTGGCCATTCAGGTGGCGTCAGGGGCAGTTCTGTATCGCTCATCGTATTTAGGACATCGACGAAGGGTACAGCGGCAATAACGCCAGCGAAGAGATCTGGGTCTTGATTGAGCGCGGCCCCAACGAGCAATCCGCCTGCCGATCCACCATGAGCGACCAGCTTTCCTCTGGACGTCCAACCCAGCGCGGATAAGGCGTTACCCGCATCGACAAAGTCATTGAAGGTGTTGATCTTTTTCTCCATTTTTCCATCCAGATACCATTGGTATCCTTTGGACATACCGCCACGAATATGGGCAATGGCGTAAACCATGCCGCGATCCACCAGCGATAATATGTTTGTACGGAAACTCGCCGGGATGGTAATGCCGTAAGAGCCATACCCATAAAGCAGAAGCGGGTTCGAGCCGTCAGTTTTCACATCGTGACGTGCGAGAAGGGTGACGGGGATAGTTTCGCCGTCGCGCGCTTTTATGGAAATGCGTTCGACGCGATAATTTTCTGGCACATGTCCACTGGGCACGGTTTGGACGCGAACGGTCTCGCGATTTCGTGTTGACATATCATAGCGATAAACCGTCCCAGGGCGAGATGGCGAAGAGTAGGAAAAATACAGCGTATCGGTTGCATACTCATAGCCAGATTTGATGCCGAGACCGTAGGCCGCTTCTGGCATTTCGATCGCATGTTCGTTTTGGGTTGTCATATTTCGAATGACGAGGCGGGGCAGGGCGTCTTCACGTTCAAGACGAACGAGCCAATTGGCAAAACTTTCCATCCCCAAAATCAACCGACCTGGTTTATGGGGGATGTAAATCTTCCAATCGTGATGTGTTTGGCCCGGCGTCCCCGTCATGATGCAAAAATCTACGGCTGTCTGGCCATGTTCATCTGGTGCATTGGTGAGGATATAGGTGACCCCGCCAACGTCATTCAGGCTGTATTCGATCCCCTCTTGGCGTGGTGCAAAACAAACAGGAGGGGTTTGCGGAACATCTGACGGAATGCGGTGAATCTCGCCTGTGGTGTGGTTATGGGCGCTAATTTCGATAAAGGCTTCATCGTCCGAGCTGCCGACGCTGACGAAAAACCCAGGGTCCTGTTCTTCATAGGCCGTATGGGTTTTGCCTTGGGCGTCAAACACATCGCGGAATCGCACGGCATAAGGCCGTTGGTTCTCATCGCGTTCGACCCAAAACAGCGTGCGATTATCTGCCGCCCAGACCAAGGCGCCTGCGGATTTGTCGATACCTGTTGCGGAAACCTCCTCCGTTTCAAGGTCGCGCAGAAAAACCTGATAATTTTCGCTACCCTTATCATCGACTGAATAGGCAAGCCATTTGTGATCAGGACTATGAGAGACATCGCCAAGATCGAAGAACTTTGTCCCTTTGGCAAGCGTGTCACAATCGAGAATGATTTCATCCTCTGGCGTTTCCACGGCTGTCTGGTGGCGCGCATAAACGCCGTGCTGGTCACCTTCGCGGTAAAAATGAAAATAGGCGTAAGGCCCATCCGGCATAGGTACGCCGCGCGCCGTTGGCTCTAAGCGACCTTTCATTTCTGAAAAAATACTATCTTTCAAAGCTGTAAGCGGAGAGAGGGCGGTTTCAGTATAGGCGTTCTCTGCCTCAAGATGTGCCCGAATATCGGCATGTAGCGTATCAGGCTCGCGCATGACGGTCTGCCATTTATCATCCCGCATCCACGCGTAATCATCTGTCCATTCGACGCCGAAACGGGTTTGGGTCAGTGGACGCTTTTGCGCGAGGGGAACGGGCTGGGCAGGGCGAATTTTCATCAAGAGTCTCCTATCGGATGTCCGACATAGGGATGGTGAACCATCATGTGTAGGGGTCACGTCCCATTAACCCTCTCCCTTTAGGGTTAAGGCAGAATTATACTCACATGAGAAGCGAGCCCCATGGCCGGATTGTCCATAGATCAGAAAAGCGACCTCCCTCCCGTCGCGCCGATCGTCTTGGATGCGTCGTTGAAAGACGTGGATGATAATGCGGTGCGTCGCCAGCTGGCGAAACGTTTGGCCGACGTGATTTGCATTCCTGCCAGCCAGCTTACCCCGCAGGAACGTCACATGGCGGGGGACGTTCTGGTTGAACTCTTGCGCAGTGCGGATGCCGATATTCGGGAATCCGTTGCGAAACGTCTGGTGATGCTGAACGAAGCGCCGCGGACGATCCTTGTTATCTTGGCCAAAGATGAAATCCGTATCGCGCGCTACATTTTAGAGGAAAGCCGGTCTCTGACAGATTCAGACTTGATTCAAATCTCTCGGAAAGTCTCGGGCGCCCATCGAGCTGTGATTGCCAAACGTCGCAAAGTCTCTGACGCTGTTGTCGATGCCCTTGTTGAGTTTCTTGAAGAGGACGTTGTCGAAGCGCTTTTGAAAAACCGTGAGGCTAATTTTTCTGAAACTGCGATCCAGCGTATTCTTACTGTCTCGCGCAATCACCAGCCCTATGTTGGCCTTTTGGCCAAACGTGATGAATTGCGCCCCTCACACGGTTTGACCATGTTTTGGTGGGCCAGCACGGAAAATCGCAAAAAAATTCTTCACCGCTTTGCCGTGACGCGTAGCGTTCTCCAAGAGAGTTGCTCTGACCTGTTCCCAAAGGCGGCAGCGGATGGATGGTCCGATGCGGGTGTCCGAAAGGCGCTGCAATTCATTGAACGTCGCCAACGTAACCGCGCAGCCATCGCACGCTCGGAATTTGAAGGTTTGGAAGAGGCGATCAATACAGCCGAAATCCACGGGCTAACGCGAAAACTGACGGAAGAAATTTCCTATATGGCTGGGATCAAACCCGCTACGGGGGCTCAGATTTTGACAGATAAAGGCGGCGAAGCCATCGCCATTCTGTGTAAGGCTCCAGGGCTTAAACGCGAATATATCGAGAAGCTCTGGCGGGCGCTCAAACGCCCCCTACATGACTTAGATGGGTCCATCCATCCTTCCCTCGCGCGCGTGATGGAAACTTATGACGTCATCTCTACGGATAAGGCGCAAACTGTACTGAGATATTGGAACTGGTCACTGACGGCGTCCCTTAACGCTGACGTTTTGCGTTACATTAAGAATGGCGTCATTCCGCGCGAAGAGGAATTTGGCGCAGCGGCTATTACAGCGGCGCTCGTCTTCTCTCATCGCGATTAATGGAACGCAATTTTGCGGCGCGTTTCATCAAGAAACAGCCTTTGCATTATGGACTTTAAACCACAGCTTTTCGCTCCAAAAAGGGTTTAATCCCCCCGATTCGCCAGCTAAGACCGACTCTAGTCCTCTAGGGAGAGAGTTCTGCTGCGTTTTACTTTGATACTTGTTCTGGCTTTGGCCGCAACTTGGCTGACATTGTCGGGCTATTTTAAGCCTATGCTCTTGTCTCTGGGCGTAATCTCGATCGTGTTTGTGATCTGGATGTGCAAACGCATGCGTATCCTTGACGAGGAAACGGCGCCTTACCTCACAATGCCGCAAACTTTGGCTTATTTCGTATGGCTCTTCTCTGAAATCGTCAAAGCCAATGTCGCCGTTGTACGGGCTGTGCTCGCGCCCAATATGGTCGTGTCTCCGACCTTAACGCGTATTCCAACCCCACAAGGTTCCGACATCGGTAAAGTGATGTTTGCCAATTCGATCACATTGACACCTGGCACGGTGAGTTTGGATATCCAAGATGATCATATTCTTGTGCACGCTTTGTTGTCCGAAATGTCTGCGCCTGAAGATTTTGCCGAAATGGCTGAACGCTCGGCCTGGGCGATTGGCGAAGATATTGACGTTCCGAAAGTCTCACATGGCGGAGAAACCTCATGAGTCCATTTATGGGGTATTTCATGTTGGGCAGTGCCTTTTTGATCATTGTCTCCATGGCAATGATGCTCGGCCGCTTGCTCGGGGGGCCAACGCTTTATGATCGTTTGTTGGCGGTAAATAGTTTCGGTACGAAAACTGTCCTTTTTCTTTGTGTTTTCTGCTTCATCATTGGTCGCCCTGATGGTGTGGATATCGCCTTGCTCTATGCGCTTATGAATTTCATTGCGACGATCGCAGTCCTGAAATTCTTTAATTACAGAGCGTTGGATGTTGAGCTTCCAAGTCGCAATGTCACGGGTGCGGAGGATGTACGATGAGTCTGATCTTCTCAGCCGCCGTAGAAACCACGCACGCCGTTGAACATGCGGCTCAAATTGATTGGATCAGTGTTTTTCGCTTGATCGGAACCATTGTTTCAATGGCCGCAGGTTTGTTTTTTGTTCTGGCAGGAACTGTCGGCGTATTGCGTCTCCCTGATTTTTATACACGGCTTCACGCCGCCGGTATGACGGACACATTGGGCGCGGAATTAATTTTATTGGCTCTGATATTTCAAAGCGACAGCCTGCAAATGGTATTGAAGCTTCTGCTCGTGGCTTTTTTCCTTTTCGTGACGAGTCCGACGGCGACCCATGCTGTGGGTCATGCGGCCTATCGGGCAGGGTTGAAGCCGTTGCTCGGAGAATACCGCGCCCCTGATTTGGAAGAGGACAAGTCATGAGCCTCCTTGCTGCGGCCGTAGAGCCGGCTTTCCTCGTTCCGACGCTTTTGCTCGATATTTGTTTTTTGGCGCTTTTGGTTGTGGTGGCATTCGCCATTGTCCGCATGCGGTCACTTTTTGGTATTGTCATGTTGCAGGGCGTTTACTCGCTGCTTTCGGCGGCTTGGTTCGTGACCCTTGATGCGGTCGATGTAGCTTTTACCGAAGCGGCTGTGGGGGCAGGGGTCTCCACTGTCCTGATGCTGTCTGCGATGCTTCTCGCGGATCGTCAGTCGACGCCAGTGCCTATGCGCCGCCAATTGGGCGCTTTGGCCGTTGTCGTATTGGCGGGTGCCGCCATGCTTTATGCTGTGGGCGACATGCCCGCCTTTGGCGATGTAAATTCTCCCGCTAATAGCTATGTCGGAATGGATTTCATGGCCAAGACTGCGGAAGAGGTGAAAATCCCCAATGTGGTGACAGCCGTTCTCGCCAGCTATCGTGGCTATGATACTTTTGGTGAGGTTGTTGTGATTTTCTCGGCCGGCCTCGGTGTTTTACTCTTGCTTGGGCTGAACGGAAATTCGGGAAATTGGGTCGCGCGTCCAAATGGACAAGTTATTAATGATCGCACAGCCCCATCAGCAGGATTGTACCAAGATAACCGATCAGAAGAGCAGCGCGCGGAGGCGGGACAATGAGCGATCCAGACCGTGATCTTGAGCGCATGCTAGGACGTGATCCGCATGTTGTTTTGCGCGTCATTTCAAAATTTTTAATTCCGCTTATCGCGCTATTCGCGCTCTATGTGCAATTCCATGGCGATTATGGTCCAGGTGGTGGATTCCAAGCGGGCGTTATTTTGGCCGCCTCTGTCATTCTCTACGCGCTTGTCTTTGGCCTCAAAGCCGCAAAGGCCGCGTTTCCGCCCCGTTTGATCCGTTATGGTATGACGCTTGGCGTGCTACTTTACGGCGGTACAGGGGTAGTGACCTGGTTCCTCGGCGGGGAGTTTTTGAACTACTCTGTCCTTGCCCATGACGCGTCACACGGTCAGCATTACGGCATCCTCGCCGTAGAGCTGGGTGTTTTGGTCACTGTGACCAGCGTGATGATCGCTATCTTTTACGCATTTGGTTCGCGTCAGCCCGAAACCTCGAATGAGGATTGGTAGATGTCTGAGCTCTTCTCACAATATAACTATGTGATTGTTATCGTTTTGATGATGACGGGTCTTTATATCGTCTTTGCGTCTCGAAATTTAATTAAAAAACTGGTCGGCCTGTCAGTATTTCAAACGTCCGTATTTCTTCTCTATATCACAGTTGCGAAGGTCAAAGGCGGTCAACCGCCTATCTTGATCGAAGATAAACCATATGGCGTAGATAAAGACGGGCACGCTTTGCTTGAAGGACCTATTCAGGTTGCGGCAGGCGATGGCGCCTTCCTTCTGCCTGGACCGGGTTCAGATGTTCTTTATTCAAATCCGCTCCCCCATGTTTTGATCCTGACAGCCATTGTTGTGGGCGTTGCTACGCTCGCGATTGGTTTGGCACTGACCGTGCGTATTCGGGAAGTTTATCACACGATTGAGGAAGACGAGATCCAGGAAATGGACTTCGTGTATAATCTGGAAGGTACGGCAGACTGATGCCCGTAATGTTCTCTGTGCTCGAATTGATGCCCGACTGGCTGCTGACTCATGGTCCGGCTTTCCTCATGGCTTTGCCGCTTTTGATGGCGGCGATTATGGCTGTCCTTCCGAATAAGCGCGTGGCGTGGTTCACGACATTCATCGTGACGTCCATTCTGACAATTACGGCGTTTGCTTTGGCGCTTTATAACGCTAAAGTCGGTACCACGATCTACAAGATGGGCGGATGGGCGCCGCCGCATGGTATTTCCCTCGTCATTGATGCGCTGAATGCACCGGTTTTAGTGCTTATTGCACTTATGAGTTTGATCACTGTCGTTTACGCGATGCCAGCTACTGTTGCGGAAATTAAACCCAATAAACGCGCACCCTTCTATGCGGCGTTCCTGCTTTGCGTCGCAGGTCTTCTGGGAATGGTTATCACGGGTGATGCCTTTAACGTCTTTGTCTTCCTCGAAGTGTCTTCAATTTCGACCTATGTCTTGGTGGCGATGGGCGCGGCGCGTGATCGTCGGGCTTTGTCCGCAGCTTATAATTATCTGATCCTCGGTTCGATTGGCGCGACCTTCTTCGTCATCGGTATTGGTTTCCTCTATATGGAGACGGGCACGCTGAATATGGCCGACATGGCTCGCATTCTTGCCGATCTCGACGGTGGGTCCCGTGTCGCGAAAGTTGCCTTTGCCTTTATCGTCATTGGTCTGGGCCTAAAGCTTGCGATGTTCCCGCTGCATACTTGGTTACCTGGCGCTTATGCCTATGCGCCGACGCCCGTAACGGTGTTCTTGGCGTCGACGGCGACAAAAGCGGCGCTTTATCTGTTGCTACGCTTTACCTTCTTTGTCTTCGATCCAAGCTATGCCTATGTCGCAGACGGGTTGCTCTACATTCTTGTCGGGATGGGCGTCATCGGGATGGTGTTTGCCTCCCTCCAAGCCATTTTCCAAACCGATGCACGCCGGATGTTGGCGTTCTCCTCGGTTGCTCAAGTCGGCTATATGTTGCTGGGTATCGGCATTGCGACAACAGCGTCTGTTGCGGCGGGTTATTTGCATCTGATCAATCACGCCATTATTAAGGGTGGGCTGTTCATTGCGCTGGGCGCAATGTGGTATCGCTTCGGCATTACGCGGACTGAAGACTTTCAAGGCCTCGGAAAAACCATGCCGCTGACGATGGGCGCCTTCACGGTTCTGGGGCTGTCTCTTATCGGCGTGCCTTTCACGGCGGGTTTTGTCTCTAAAGTGAACTTGGCCAGCGCCGCCGCGGATGCAGGGTGGTGGTGGGCTGTTGGCATCATTATGCTGACGTCGATTTTGGCTTTGGTCTATATCGGACGCGTTCTGCTGCTGGCCTATTTCCAGTCCCCGCCACAAGTAAATGGCGAAACGGTTATTCGAAATGAAGCGCCTATCATGATGCTAATTCCAATGTGGGTCTGCGCGCTGGCGTCTGTCTTCATCGGCGTGAAATCAGATGCGGTTGTCGGGGCTTCGATCCGCGCGGCTGAACTTCTACTCGGTGCGGGGTAGGGGAGATGGATTTGTATATGACACCCCAAATCGCGCTTGCATTGCTACTGATCATTCCTTTGGTCGCTGCGGCCCTCATCCCTGTCTTTGGGAAACAGCAAAATCTCCGCGAAGCCGTAACTTTTCTTGCTGGGTTCGCGCTACTCGCGACCGTTATTTATCTTTGCATAGATGTCGCCCAAGGCGGCCGACCCGAGTTGCATCTCGGCACATTTGCCGGGAAATTTGATTTTGCTCTCAAACTAGAACCTCTTGGCGCTACGTTTGCGGCCATTGCGTCTTCGCTCTGGATTATCAATTCGATCTTTACGCTGGGCTATATGCGCGGAAATAAAGAAAAGAACCAAACACGGTTTTTCGGCTTTGTCGCCATTGCGATCGCCGCATGTATGGGTATGGCAGGTTCTGCTAACTTGATCACACTCTTCATTTTCTACGAAGCTCTGACCCTTTCGACATTCCCTCTGGTCACCCACAAAGGCGATGCCAAAGCCAAACGTGGCGGCACCATATATGCTTTGATTTTGATGGGCACATCTTTGGCGCTTTTCCTACCTGCGATTATAGGCACTTACGTGCTGGCAGGAACGACCGATTTCGTCGTCGGTGGTGTCTTCCCTGAGGGGACATCGCTCCTCGCAACGTCTTTGCTCTTATTCCTTTTCGCTTTTGGTATCGGCAAAGCGGCCTTGATGCCGACACATCCGTGGTTGCCCAATGCGATGGTTGCACCGACGCCAGTTTCTGCGTTGCTTCATGCCGTCGCGGTTGTGAAAGCGGGTGTGTTCACCATGCTCAAAGTCGTGACCTATACGTTTGGACCTAGCCTCGCGGCGGCGACACCGGCCTCGACTTGGATTGCTTGGATTGCGGCCTTCTCTATTGTGATGGCGTCTATCATTGCGCTGCGTCAGGATAACCTGAAAGCGCGTCTGGCTTATTCCACCGTCTCGCAGCTCTCTTATGTGACGCTTGGCGCGATGTTGGCTGTCAGTATGGGTATTTTGGGCGGCGGCTTACAAATTGTTATGCATGCGTGGGGCAAGATCACGCTCTTTATGTGCGCGGGTGCGATTTACACAATCGCGCACCGGACAAATGTTTCGCAGCTAGATGGCCTCGGCCGAACGATGCCATTCGTCTTTGGCGCGTTTTTGGTCGGCGCTTTGTCGATTATTGGTATTCCGCCCATGGGTGGGAGTTGGCCAAAGTTTCTCCTGATGATGGGCGCTGTGGATAGCGGCAAAGCCATTCTGATCGCGGCTCTGATTGCCTCGTCCATTCTCAATATTATCTACCTTGTGCCGATTGCTGTACGCGGATTCATGAAGGCGCCGCTTGATCCTGTCGCAGATGCGGAGATTGGGCTGCTGCGGAAGCAACATCGCTGGGTCATTATTCCACCTGTCATCACCGCCATCGGGTCTTTGGTCTTGTTTTTCTTTGCAGGCGGAATTGTTGATTTCTTGCAACCGATCCTACCAGGAGGGGGCTTGCCATGAGTGTCGAAACTAAGCTGCCGCTAGAGACGGACGTCGTGACCAAACAAATGGATGATATTCATCCCGTGAGTCGCTATTTTCTTTTCCTCGGTAAAGATAGCGTGAAACGTAATTTCATGTGGCTCCCCCTTGCTGGGATGATCATTTGTATCATCCTCGGGATTTTCCATCCGCAGAAACATCCGCTCCCCTATGAGCAATATATTCCAGGGAGTTGGGCGATTTGGGGCTTTGTCGCCTATAGTTTGATCGTGCTTTCCGCCAATACATTGTTCAAACTTTTGGGCCGTGATGAAAGCTATTACGGGGAGGGCGGTCTGCCTGATCCCGATTATTCAACGGACCCTATGGTGACCGGGGAAGCCCATCATGAATGAGTTTTTTCTTATTACTGAGCATTTTTCGATCCTCAAACAGATTAACCCGGGGTTTTGGGTCATTCTGGCAGGCTTAATCTGCACGCTGCTGCCAATCGGCCATGCGCGCAAAGCTTTTGTGATCGCGGCCCCTATTTTTGCAGGGCTGTTGATTTTTCAACTTTATGATGTGAACTCTACGGAGCATCTTGGCGGTGTTCTGCAATTTGGTCCGGTCGAACTGACGACACTCCGCATTGATGAGCTGTCCGTCGTCTGGGGCTATTTGTTCTGCCTTGCGGGCGTGATCAACGGTATTTTTGCGCTGCATGAGAAGTGCCGCATCACTGACAGTTCCGCCCTAGTTTATACCGGAGCCGCAATCGCGGGCGTCTTGGCTGGCGACATGGTGACGCTCTTCGTGATGTGGGAATTGACAGCGATTTCGTCTGTTTTCTTGATCTGGAAAGGCGGTGATCACGCCTATGCTGCAGGTATTCGTTATCTTGCGATCCACGTTCTTTCGGGTGTGATGTTGCTGGCGGGGGCCGTGTTGCACGCGCAAGCCAATGGCGGCGACTTCATGTTTAATGATATTGGGCTCGACAGTCCTGGTGGCTGGTTGATGCTGCTGGCGATGGGTATCAAAGTTGGTTTCCCAGGTCTGCATATGTGGATGCAGGACGCTTATCCAAAAGCTTCCATTACAGGCACAGTTATTTTGGCGAGTTTCACGACGAAATTTGCCGTTTATGCTTTGGCGCGTGGCTTTGCAGGCGCGGATATTCTGATCTGGATCGGGGCGATTATGACCTGCTTCCCAGTTTTCTTTGCTGTGGTTGAAAACGACTTGCGCCGCGTCTTGGCGTTCAGCCTGAATAACCAGCTTGGCTTTATGGTTTGTGGTATTGGTATCGGCACGTCTCTCGCGCTTAACGGCGTTGTCGGGCAGGTCTTCGTCCACGTGATCTTTAAGGGACTTTTGTTCATGTCCATCGGTGCTGTGATGTACCGCACGGGAACGGCCAAAGCTTCAGAGTTGGGCGGCCTATTCCGCTCCATGCCGTTCACAACAGTGGCTTGCCTTATCGGGGCGGGATCGATTGCCGCTTTCCCGATGTTGGCCGCTTTCGTCACCAAGGCGATGATCTTGGCTGCCGCGGTAGAGGAGCACCTTTATATCCCATTCCTGATGATGTTGTTCGCTTCGGCGGGTGTGATGGAACATTCGGGGATCAAGGTCCCGCATTTCACCTTCTTCGCCCATGACAGCGGCCGCCGCGTCAAAGAAGCGCCGTGGAACATGCTGCTTGCGATGGGTATCGCCAGCTTCCTCTGCTTCTATCTGGCGTGGCCATGGGGTGGATATCAGAACCTCTATGCGCTCATGCCATATCCTATGGAATATGCGTATAAGCCCTATACGTGGGATCACGTTGTCTTCCAGATGCAGCTTCTCTTTGCCGCCATCTTTGCCTTTACGCTCCTGAAGCGGTTCAAACTGTACCCGGCGGAACGCCGTGCGGAAATTTTGGATGCTGATTGGATGTATCGCCGCATGGGATTGAATGTTGCGATTTGGGGATCCGCGATGTGGGACCGCTTGTCCGTCCACACCAGCCGTATTCGCACACGGACGCTCTCCAATGTCGGTCGACGTTTGTATCAAACATTCTCTCCCGCTGGAGCGGCGTCGGAAGCGACACCTTCTGGGCTGGCGGCCGTACTAACCGCAGGTTTGCTCTTCGTGGTCCTTATGCTGGGTTACTTTGCCCGCTGATCAAAAGGATAGGGTTGACCCTCTGCTGGCGCTGACGGCGCAAATCGTCAGTGCCCATGTCGGCACGCATCGCTCATCGCCTGAGGATATCGCGGGTCTAATCGGGACGGTTCATGCCGCTCTTCAACAGGCGCAGTCGGGCGAGGGCCACCAAAACCAAACATTAGAGCCGGCAGTTCCCATAGCGGAGTCTCTGCGGGACGACGCACTGGTCTGTCTGGAGGACGGGCTGGAGTTTCAAAGCTTAAAGCGGCACTTGCGCGTCAAATATAACCTTACTCCGGACGCCTATCGTGAGAAATGGGGCTTGCCGCGCGATTACCCGATGGTCGCGCCCGATTATGCCCGTCGCCGTTCGGCGCTCGCTAAACGTTCAGGCTTGGGTAAATCCACGACCTAATGCGTCTGGGCTCGCCCGTTATTCTCTCGCCATCTTAAATTTGATTTGCGTCATCGGCGCATTGAATCGGAGCCGATTCAGAAAAACCCGCCTTTCTGCAGCGTGGTTAACCAATATGGTTAACAAAGTCTTGATGCGCCGCCGCGAGCGCCGCCATACCCTGTTCATAGGGGGATGTTCCGCGGGGGTGGATCGTTCACATTTATAGACGACCATTTGCGGGAGACAGCGGTCACATGTTATCGGGGAACGCCTTGCGGCATCAGATTATATTGCCGCAGCAACAAGAATTTTATGACTATTGGCGCAGCAAATGTCGCGAGGGACGTTTTCCCTCGCGCAATGATATTTTGCCGGAAGAGATCCATCAGCATCTCCCTATGACGACGATTATGGAGCGTGTCGAAGGCGTCGCTGGTTCCGCTGAAACTGCAAGTAATCGTTATCGTCACCGTCTCGCAGGGACTGGATATTGGAGCTTGTACGAGCGTGAAATCCAAGGTCTCCACGTCGATGAGCTCCCGATTGGGTGCCGTGTGGAATATTGGCATCGTGTCTTGGATCAAGTGATCGATACGCGAAAACCCTATGTGGGTGTAACACGCCCGAATACGCCGAACGGGTCGCATATGGCGCAATTTTGGGTGCGTCTTCCGCTCTCGGACAATGGAACCGACATCAATATGATCCTCGGTTTTGATCACCTCGTGAAGATGAGCGATGTTCCGGCTATCCAGCCTATCCGCGAAAAGGTTTACGCTTAATTCGCGCCCATAGCGTTTGAATATATAACGCCGATTAAACAAAATTTTGGGCCGTCAGTTTTTATGCTGACAGCCCAATTTTGTTACAGGCTTAAAATCCTTCGTAACGGACCTGAACTTTACCTGTGGCTTGATCGCCGCCCATTGCGGCGCTGCCACCGAAGGACCAGTTATCATTGCCGCGAATGGCGAGGGTTGCGCCAAAGCCGAACTCATCACCAAAGACGGCGGCACCACCTGCGGCTGACCATTTCGCATTTGGAGACAGATACATGTCGGGCAGGGCCGCGACCGCAGCCAATCCAGATTCCATATCTTGAAGGCTCTGGAACGACTTCTCGATCGCGGCGGTGTTGGCGTCGATTTTGTTGAACGCTTGACCGATCAGAACTTTATTGGACTGAATGGCTTTTGTGTTCACATCAATTGACTCGGCATTGACAGAGATAGAGTTGGCGTTGAAGGCGGCCAAACTCTGCTGAGCCGCAATTGAATTGCGCTGCACAGGACGGGGCGTATTTGTTGGCGCTGTGCCGATATTCGTCCCGATGGTTTCATTCGACACACCCGTGATTTGCGTGCCACCCGCACCGTCAAAGGAGGTACCGCTGGCCGTGTTTGGCGCGCTCGGATCAGAGAGCTCTGTCAGGCCCGCTTCGAACTCTGTTCCCCCGTCCACAATCGGCGTCCGCGATGAGGCGACAGGCGTTGAGGCAGTCATCTTCGTTGAGCCAGTTGGTGCAGAGGGTTTGGCCCCGCCAGGGAAAACTTCCGTTTCAAGCGCGGTGACACGCGCATCCAACGCTCCGCCATCACTGGCGAGGTTTCCGTTGGCGTCTGTGGTGATCAAGCCAACCACTGCGCCCTGACGCGAGAGCGATAAGGCCGAGATAATCCCCGGCATGGCATAAGTTTCCGTCGAGGTCCCAAACATCATTTGATTGGAAAGCGTCGCGACAGCATCTGCGCCAATCGCCGTTGACTCTGAACGTTCCGCCCGCGCTTCCGCGCCGATGGCCGTTGCATTTGCGGCAGTAGCCTCAGTTTCAGAACCGATGGCAACGGCATTCACGTTAGTTGCTTTTGAGACATAGCCGACCGCGATGGCGCTACCGCCTGTCGCGTCAGAAAACGCCCCCATCGCAAATGTGTGCGCTGCGGTGGCTTGCGCTGTATCCCCAATCGCAATCCCATTTAGTCCGCTGGCTTCGGCTTTCACGCCCAAGGCAATCGCATCCACATTCGTGGCCTGCGTCCCGGTGCCGAGGGCAAGCGAGTTATCGCCTGAGGCCTCCGCGCCGATCGTGATTGCGAGGGTACTATTGACCCCATACCGTGCACCGCCAAGTGCAACGGATGCCTCGCCACTCGCGCGGGCGGCTTGAGAAACCTGAAATCCGGACCCAATTGCCGTTGCGCCCAGAGCGGTCGCTTGGGCTCTCGAACCAATAGCGTTGGCATTAATAGCGGTCGCGTCGGACTGAGACCCAATTGCAAGTGAAGCCATTTCAGTTGATGTGGAGCCGAAACCAACAGCGAGTGATCGAGTGCCACTCGCGGTCGCTCCTTGACCAAACGCCGATGCACTTTCTCCAGACGCTTCGCTTGCATGTCCAAACGCCGATGCACTTCGCATTGAGGCCTCTGCGCTGGATCCTATAGCCGTCGCACGTTCATCCGTAGCCATCGCTTCGTCGCCAATCGCCAAAGTTTCTCTGTTCGTAGATTCTGAACTTCGTCCAATCGCGATACTCGATTGACCAGATGCAAGTGAGGACGTCCCGAGAGCTATGGCATAACTACCAGATGCCTCGGCTGCTGGTGTACCAAACAATGCCCCGCCAAACGCAATGGAGCTTAATCCTGATGCGACCGCCTCATAACCAATGGCTGTCGCAGATTCGGCATTGGCGTCAGCGGCGACGCCTATCGCAATGCTGCGGGTGTCACCTGCATTGGCATTTGGACCGATAGCCGTTGCACTTTCACCCGAAGCAGATGACGAATAACCGATAGTGATCGCGCCCGCTTCAGAGGCTTCTGAACGCACTCCCAAGGCCGTAGACCGTTCACCTGTCGCTAAAGCTTCATAGCCAATGGCAATCGATTCTAGTGTGCCCGAAGCTATCGCGCGCACACCAATTGCAGCACCTCTTTCTGCGGCCTGAGATCCGGCCCCAATCGAAACAGAGAGTGGGCCGGATGCTAAAGCCCCGGGGTTGAGAGTATCTCTTCCCCCGCCGATAGCCACCGAAAGTGAGCCTAAGGCTCTGGCAGAACTCATATCTGAGTCGCCCGCACCTATGGCCGTCGATCCTAATTCGGACGCGACCGCATTTGCCCCAATCGCGCTGGCATTTCTTGCAAGTGCGTTTGCCGAACGGCCCAAGGCCGTGGATCTTAAGTGGGACGCGACTGCATTTGTCCCAATCGCGCTGGTGTCCTCTCCCGTTGCCGCCGAATTTGGGCCCAAGGCCAACGAGTCATCACCAGACGCAATCGCTAAATATCCTAACGCAACTGATCGCAAACCTGACGCGTCCGTTTGCGATCCGACGGCGGTTGCCTGCACCGCTGTCGCGCTTGCATTGTAACCTAGACTGGATGACCTGGTTCCAAGTGCATCAGAATTTGCACCTATACTCGTGGCGTCTATTGCATTGGCACGGGCGCTCGTGCCGAGAGCAAGGGCATTCGATGCACTTGCCAGAGCATTGCTGCCAATCGCGACGCCATTGTCGCCACTTGCGAGAGCACCAAAAAGTGTGAGGTTGCCTGAACCAATCGCGATGGCGCGATCACCCGTTGCCCGTGCGCTATTGGCATTGCTGTCGCCTGCGCCAATCGCAATCGTTCTATCACCTGATGCGAAGGCGTCTTCGCCCAAGGCCGTCGATTGAATTCCGCTTGCTGTCGATGATTGCCCAATCGCTGTCGCTTGGCTGGCCGTCGCATCTGCAGTTTGGCCAACGGCTGTCGAAGACGCGCCGGACGCAACTGCTTGCCGTCCGATTGCCGTTGAAGCGGTCAGTGTCGCTTGAGCATGTGAACCGATTGCCGTGGTATTCCCTGCAGTCGCTAATGCGTTTCGCCCAATGGCAGTGGACTCAGCGCCAGATGCCGTAGAGTCCCCGCCCAAAGCGGTAGATCCGTTCGTTAAGGCTTCCGCCGAGAAACCGATCGCAGTCGCTTGAATTCCGGTCGCCATAGAATTGCGGCCAACAGCCGTGGAGGCATCTCCCGAAGCCGTCGCGTTATTTCCAAGAGCCGTCGCACTGGCATTGCTGGCCGTTGCACCGACGCCACATGCGAGACGGCTATTGCTGCCGCTAGAATCCGCCCCGCCGTCCGTATCCGTATTTGCATCCGCGTTCCCATCATTATTTGTGTCGAGCAAGCAATCTTCGGCAAAGGCTATTTGTGGGCTCATCAATGGTATTGCGCTGGCTAGGGCGAGGATCGCTGCGCTAGATGTAAGAAAAGATTTGAGGGGGGATACTGACATTTTAATCTCCAAGTTAACCTTAGGAGCGATTTTCAAATCTTAGGCGTGAAGCCATGCTCAGATTTTTAGGCGTAGTGCCTTGCGCTCGGCCGAATTAATTAATTCCGAGTGTTGGATTATGCCGTCACTCAGGTGACTGAATTCGTGTGTTTGGGTTAAACACGCAGAAGCCAGCTACGGAGAAAACTGCAGAAAATTTTCTCAAAAGAATTGTAGGAAACATGAGGAATGTCTGAGGAAACTCTTTTTTCTATGCATTTACACTGATATTTCCTAGTAGGAGGCAGAGGTAAGGGGCTTTTTATGAAAATCGGGAAGGCGACGATTGATTTTGCGGCGCACCGAATTTTTGGGCCAGCAGGCGACCACAGCATTGAGCCCATGGTTATGCAGGTCTTATCCGTCTTGGTTGAAAATGCGGATCAAGTTGTAACGCGCGAAGAACTTATCGATCAAGTCTGGGGCGTCGGGCATGGCGGCGATGAAAGACTGTCACGTGCGATCTATTTATTGCGTAAAGCCCTGGGCGAAAAACGCGGTAGACATAATTATATTCGAACAATCCCCAAGCAAGGATATACGCTTAAGCTCGGGGTAAAGGGTGAGGCCTTCGGTTCGGATAGAAGCGGTCTCTCGAAATACAAACTTGGCTTGAAAACCCCTCTAATGACTCTCGCTTCCATCGCGCTGATGACCGTCATTGGCGTTCTCAATTTTGGTAAAACGGGTCTGTTCTCTTCTGAGATCGACCCTCCACTTGTCGTTATTATGGACTCCGCTCATCCCGCTCGGATTTACGATGAAGAGATTATCGCAGAGGGGGCAACCAATGCGGACATCCTGAGCGATATCCTTGCGGATCTGGAGATCAGAACGCAAAAAGAACTGATTTCTCCGAGCTGGCATCGCTATGAATCAATCAAAAAATTCGACCCAGATTTGATTGTGATTCACTATTCGGGGTTTAAGCAGGAAGATGCGAGTGGAGATCGCCCGCAACTTAGATTTCTGGTGGAATATTTTTCAAACTCAGACACAAAATTTCTGGTTTACAGCAGAGCCAGTCAGGACTGGCTTCAGGGAAATATGGATATCATCCTTGAGGAGGCTTACACTCAAAACGCGCTTCTTAAAGATCGTATATATATTTTCCCTTTGCTTGAATATGGCGAACCTGAATGGAAAAATCAGGCATCCGCGCAGGCGATGAAACTTAAAGTAAAAGACATTCTAGCTCTCGAATAAAGAACGACTGAATACTGGGGGAAACCATTCTCCGCATAGGGCGAAGTTTTATAAACGAAAGTGACGCGCCGAGCGCGCGAAATTGACCCACAAAAAAGGCCGGAGCAACCGCCCCGACCTTTCGTTTTTAAATCTAATTTCGGTTTAATTAAAATCCTTCGTAACGGACTTGAACTTTACCTGTGGCTTGATCGCCGCCCATTGCGGCGCTGCCACCGAAGGACCAATTATCATTGCCCCGAACAGCGAGTGTTGCGCCAAAGCCGAACTCATCACCGAAGACGGCGGCACCACCTGCGGCTGACCATTTTGCATTTGGAGACAGATACATATCGGGCAGAGCAGCGACCGCAGCCAATCCAGACTCGACGTCTTGCAGGCTTTGGAAGGACTTCTCGATCGCGGCGGTGTTGGCGTCGATTTTGTTGAACGCTTGACCGATCAGGACTTTGTTGGACTGAATGGCTTTTGTATTCACGTCAATCGACTGCGCATTAACAGAGATAGAGTTGGCGTTGAACGCGGCCAAACTCTGCTGCGCGGCAATTGAATTGCGCTGCACAGGGCGGGGCGTATTTGTCGGTGCTGTACCGATATTCGTCCCAATGGTCTCATTCGATACGCCCGTGATTTGCGTGCCACCCGCACCGTCAAAGGACGTGCCGCTGGCCGTCGTTGGCGCGCTCGGATCAGAGAGTTCTGTCAGGCCCGCTTCGAACTCCGCGCCACCGTCCACAATTGGCGCACGCGATGTGGCGACAGGGGTTGAGGATACTGTCTTGGTCGTGCCCGGATTAGAGGTCTTGGTCGACGGAACGGATCCCGTTGTTCCCAGATTACCATCGTCATCCGTCGTGACATATTGCACATTGCCAGTTTGATTGGCCGTACCTCTGGCACTGCCGCCAAGGCCGAGACCGGGTAGTGTATAAACCGTGATTCCCGTGCCGAACATCATCTGGTTCGCCATTGTCGTCATAGAGCCTGCACCAATCGCGGTTGAGCCGTTATAGCTTGCATTGGCGCTATCACCCAAAGCCACGGATGTGTTGCCAGAGGCCTGCGCATCCGCACCGAGCGCTGTTGAGCTAAAGCCCGTCGCGTCTGCGCCTTCACCAATCGCTGTCGCATCATTCTTATCCGCGACGGAACCAGCCCCTAAAGCCGTTGCAGCAATCCCCGATGCAGACGCATCTTGCCCGACAGCGGTGGCGTTTGTGTTCGTGGCTTCGGAGTCATCGCCTAAAGCCGAAGAGGCTGCGCCAGAAGCGAGGGCATCTGCACCCAACGCCGTCGCGCTGAAGTTCGTCGCATCCGCCATTTGGCCGATGGCTGTGGCATCCGTTGAACTCGCAATAGCTTCACCGCCAATGGCAATGCCGTTGACGCCTGTGGCTTCCGCCCCAGTTCCGATTGCGACGGCATTCACGGCCGTGGCTTCCGCACCGTCCGTGACGAGGATGCCGCCAACCTCTGTGTAAGTCGCTCCGCCCAGCGCGACCGCGCCGACAGCAGAGGCTTGCGCGCCTTCATTGAAGTTCGTTCCGCCACCCAGCGCAAGCGCGCCATCGCGAGAGGCTTGTGTCCGTCCCCCAATGGCGACGCCATTGCGCGCGGTTGCGGTTGAAGCAAACCCTAACGCAACAGCATTGCTGGAAGATGCCCGCGAAAACGCGCCCATAGAGAAGGTATGAGAGGCAGAAGCCCGCGCGCTATCACCAATGGAAATGGCGTTAATTCCTGTCGCCTCGGCCTTTACGCCAATCGCGATGGCATCCACTCGATCCGCCCGTGTCCCAGTGCCCAACGCGATGGCATTATCGCCCTCACTTTGTGCAGCCGACGTCTGTTGGTCCCCAATCATATCATATGTGGCACCGCCAATTGCGATCGCACCTTGGCCCGCAGAATACGCACCTTCATCAAATCTTCCACCGCCAATCGCGATGCCGCTAGAGGTATTCGTTGCTGCATTTGACCCTAAAGCTGTCGAATAAGTGCCATCTGCAATGCTGCCGAAGCCCAAGGCGGCGGACCCTTCTGCGGCGAAACTAAGGGAGCCGACGGCTGTCGAATAAGTGCCATCTGCAATGCTATTGCTGCCTAAGGCTGTAGCGTTTGCACCTATTGCAGATGCAGATAACCCAACCGCCACGGCCTCAGCGCCCTCTACTGACGCTTGCCGTCCTACAGCCACGCTTCCTGGACCTGACGCAAAGCTTTCAAACCCGATGGCAATAGCGGAGCTGCCCCCTGCGTTGGCAAATGCACCAGCCGCGATTGAATCATTGCCCCCTGCGTTGGCAAATGCACCAGCCGCGATTGAATCATTGCCCGCCGCGACGGTCACGTACCCCAATGCGACAGCTCGATCACCGCCTGCCGCCGCGTCGTGGCCCACCGCTGTCGCACCGTCAGCTGTCGCCTGTGCAAAGCCCCCCAACGCTGTCGTACCTTCAGCTGTCGCATTCGCCGAGACGCCCACGGCCATCGCATCGAGTTGATTAGCGACGGAGGTCTGACCAATCGCGATAGATTGTGTGCCTGCGGCATCCGAAGAGAGGCCAAGCGCGATCGCTCCATTCGCGCCGGCCGACGCCAGGGAACCAAGTGCAACCGCAGAATTCCCAACTCCATTCGCGTTTCGTCCCAAGGCAACAGAATCCGTGCCACTCGAAAGACTATCATGGCCAATCGCGATAGCCCCCGCGGCTGAGGCATTGGCGGCCAACGCGGCGGTATTACCTGAACCAATCGCAATAGACTCCAGTCCCGTCGCTTGTGCATTTGCTCCGAATGCTACCGACGCGACGCCATCCGCGTTGGCATCGGCGCCAACCGATGTTGCACGCACGCCGCCAACATCGGCGCTCTGGCCAATGGCGGTACTGTCGATGAAGTCCGCTCTCGCGTTTTCTCCGACGGCGGTGGCCGCAGCCGCAATAGCTCTCGCATCGTCACCGATAGCGGTTGTATTGCCACCGGTTGCGCGAGAATCTGCCCCGATCGCTGTTGCGCCATTCCCGCCAGTGGCCTGCGCACCAAACCCTACGGCAGTGCCGTCTGTGTCATTCGCGAGCGAACCTGCACCCAAGGCTGTCGAAAAAGAACCCGATGCGATAGCGCCGACCCCGCAGGCTAACAGGTTATCGCCTCCTGAGGAATCGGCCCCCCCATCCGTATCGACATTTGAATCTGCGTTACCGTCGTTATTCGTGTCCAACAGACAATCCTCAGCATAGGCCGACCCCGCCGAGACAAATGTCAGCGGAAGCGAAAGCCCCATCGCGACGAGCAGTCCCGTCGCCGTGGTTGAAATGAGAGAAGTTTTGAAATTTGTGTTAGACATAAGTGTGTCCCCGTTTTCGTTTAATTTTAGATTGGGTGATAATTGGGCCCGCAGATGTTGGTTGATCTGAGGAAAAAGCCTGGAATTGCAGTCGCAGGTTTTAAGGTGGACGCAAAAGAGAGAAGCGGATCACAGGCGCAAGAACTGGGTCGATCACTCGACCCAGTTCATGCGCTACCCGTTGTCTTCGCTTTTTAGTAATAGCTCGCCCCAGCTGCGGGGCTATTACTGCGCCCCAGCATTTTTTACATGAAGATTTGGTAAACGCCAATGGGGTGAATACCCCATTTAATTTGCCAACACAGGCGCAGTGTCCCGCGAGAGGGGCGCGTCGGTTCCGGCGCATCGAGTCAATTCTGGCTTTAATTTTCCTGTTCAAAGCTCTGATTTCGAGGCCACGCCAAACTCTTTCCCCGCTTATGCGCGCGGGTGAGGATATTGTGTAGGTGAGGGCGTTCGAACTACTGCACAGGAAAGTAAGTCTTGAATTCAGTGACTTAACACAGATTAGAACATAGAGTGAACATCACGCGTTGACTCATTCAAAAGTTAATATAGGAATTTAATCCTCGTATTGGGAGGTGCGGCTATACTGGTCGTCCACCCCAGGAGGACCCTATGCGAACACGCCAAAATAACCCAAATGATATCGCCTTTGCCCGTCTGGCTTTGACCATTGTCGCGCTGGAATTTGGGCAACCCGATCTGTCGCTCGATATCGAAAAGACAGGGCCAGACCGACGTCGAGCGATCTTCGTGCGCCAAGTTGCGATCTATGTCGCGCAAACCGTTTTCGATTTAACCGCGACGCGGTTAGGGGAACTTTTCTCCCGCGATAGATCGACCATCACCCATGCTGTGCGCGTGGTGGAGGACAGCCGCGAGGACCCCGTTTTCAATCGCAAACTGCTCAAGGCCGAAGACGTTTTGAGCCAGAGCTATGACGCCTTGAGAGCCGCCGCATGAGCTTTACCTCGCAACAAACGGCGATGAACCGTGTCGTGCGGGAAATCCATGCCGTCGATGGTTTGATCGCTCATGCCGCCGAGGGCGCAGAACGTCCCGTTTTTCCCCATCAAGATAAACGCAAACGCCCCGTTATCTGGCTGGAGGAAGTCGGCTTTCTGTGGCTACGCGGACAAGATGTCATTGAACCGGTGGCGCGTGGATTTATCCTGCGCCCATCTGTGAAGCGTCGACTCAATCAAGCGCGCGATGGGCTGATCGGTCAACATGAGGTGTTGGAAACGCGAGAGCTTTACTCGCCTGACAATGTGGTGCGCCCTGTCGCGGTGAATACGCGGTCCACGGCGTTGGATCGATTGGCGCGCAGACCTGGGCAGGAATTAAATAAACGCTGGCTTAGCCCCGCCGAAGTGGAAGCAGGACGTGCGTTGGCGCGTGATTTTCACCGCGCTGGGGAGGGTCAAATCGGCACGCAAGATTTCACGTCCTCGGGCGTGCAAGGCGGGGACCGCGCGGGCGGGGCGGAACGGGCGATGCTGCACCGCATCACGACGGCAACACGACTTCGCACGGCGCGTGAAATTCTCGGAACCGATCTGGCCCCTGGCGTCATTGCGCTCTGCTGTCACGATGAATCACTCGACGTGATTGAACGCACCGAACGCTGGGCGGCTGGGTCGGGCAAGCAAATCATCAAGTTGGGTCTTGCACGGTTAGTGACCTTATATGGCACCGAGGCCGGCGTGCGTTCAGGGGGCGCGTCCGCCTCATAGCGGGGTTTGCTCCCCGCTTATAAAAAACATGATCCGCGCCCTTGGCGGGTCGGGGTAAACTGGTCCCATGACAGATACACCCAAAACAAAACTCGATCGTTTGACCCGTACAGAGGCCGCCATACAGGCCAAGTTGGATGGGCTCCTGCAAAGTCCAGACACGGATGATAACCCGCCCGACAAATGGGCGCGATCCATTTCGACGCTCATGAAAGCCCTAGACGATACGGCGCAGCAGCGCGCCGCATTAGAGGCCGACATCGCCGCCAAGACCCACACGCGGTATGAAGATATGCCACCGCCAACCCCGGAAGATGAGGCGCGTTTCTATGAACGTTTTAGAAAACTTGTCGGTGAGATCACTGACGCTCGCGGAGAAGAAAGAGGTGTGGAAGAAACTCTCGGGGTGGGACCGCGCGCAATTTCTTAGGCTCTGGTCTTTTTGGGCGCGCGGCAATCAACATGCGCCCGTCAAGGATTGGCTGATCTGGCTGATCCTCGGCGGACGGGGCGCGGGCAAAACCCGCACAGGGGCCGAATGGATTGCCCAACAAGTCAAATCAGGCGCGCGCCACATTGCGCTCGTCGGGACTTCATTTGCAGAGGCCCGCGAAGTAATGTTGGAAGGCGAAAGCGGCTTGCTCAACATTGGGCATCCGTCGGAGCGTCCGAAATTCATCGCGTCGCGCCGTCGCTTGGAATGGCCAAATGGCGCGGTGGGGCACCTATATTCCGCCCATGATCCTGATGGCTTGCGTGGCGGTCAATTTGATGCGGCGTGGGCGGATGAATTTTGCGCATGGGCCTATCCCGAAGAGACGCTATCTAATTTACGACTGGCCCTGCGCCTGACGCCGCGATCGGGTGAAAAGCCACGCTTGGTCATCACGACAACGCCGCGTCCGTCGCCGTCACTTCTGGCCCTGAAATCTGCAACAGGTGTCTCGACATCTCACATTCGGACCCGCGAAAATGCGCGCCATTTGGCGCCGGGGTTTTTGGACGCGATGGAGGACAGCTATGGCGGATCACCGCTGGGGCAGCAGGAATTGGAAGGCGAAATCTTGACGGACCTCCCAGGGGCGTTGTGGAAACTTTCGACGATTGCAAAACAACGACAGACCGAAACGCCTGCGCTGGAACGTATTGTTGTCGCCATCGACCCGCCCGCAACATCTGGCCCTCACGCCGATGCCTGCGGGTTGATTGTGGCAGGTGTTGCCAAAGGCAGCGCTTATGTGCTGGAAGACGCCACGTTGAAAAATGCGCCGCCTGAAATTTGGGCCGAAAAAGTGGTCGAGTTATTTCAGTCTTATCAAGCCGATTGCGTCATTGCGGAAGGCAATCAAGGCGGGGAAATGGTCGAAGCCGTCTTGCGCCAAGTCGATCCGAATTTACCCATCCGTCGTGTGCATGCGCGGCGTAGCAAACAAACCCGGGCCGAACCTATTGCCCATCTCTATACGCGCGGGCGGGTCTTTCATGTGGGAAGATTTGACGCGCTGGAGGCGCAAATGTGTCAAATGGGGTCGAGTCTGGGCGGCGGCACTCGGGCCTCACCTGACCGCGTCGATGCGCTTGTCTGGGCGGTACATGCGCTATTGATGAAGGGGAGGGATGACCCGCGGGTCAGGCAGATTTGAGGGTGGGTAAAAAAGGCGAAGGAGCAGTTTACGCCCCGCAAACTGCTCCAAGCGCCCCGTCTCAGTGTGCGGACCGCCCCACGGAACACACACGTCATGACGCTGGATCGCGCCTTCAAATAGAGTTTTCAATATTTTCGATGTCCCTGGGATTGAATTTTCTGTCCCAGACTTTCATAAAGAGACTGACAACGCTCTGGCCGTCTCTAGGAAAATTAAATGCCTAAAAATTTGAGCGAAGCCTTAAAGGCCGCAAAAACAAAGAGAAATGTTCTCTCCAAACAAATTATTTGGGAAAGCGGTGTCAGCAAAAGTCAATTTTATCGCATAATAAATGGCGAGGAGGCGCCGAGCCCTGAGACGAAGCTAAAAATTTGTGAAGCTCTCGGAATTGAGTCGGACACATTCGATACGCTTCAAGACAACTCTCAACCCGGCGACCAAAGTTTAGATGACCAAAATTCAGAGGGTGGGAGCAAGAGGGCTTGGATATTATCCGCCGTCGCGGCCTCCGCCGTGGCCGTCCTCGCCATTTTCTTAGTCACGATAGATCGTCCTGCATCTGCTGCTTTGGAGCCACGCGTAGACGTTGCGGAGCTTGAGGACAGCACACTCTTCATCAAAGACGTGACAATCCCCGATGGAACGTCAATTCCGATCAACACGACGTTTGAGAAAATATGGCGCGTGAAAAATACGGGGAAGGTGGTTTGGAAAGATCGCTACCTTCAACGCATGACGCCCGCCACCAGCCTCATTTGTTCATCCCCCAGTCGCGTGCCCATCCCTGAAACCCAGCCCGGGGAGGTGATCGATATCGCGGTGACATTCACAACGCCCTATCTACCGGGGTCCTGTCGCACAGATTGGAAAACGACGGATAAAGACGGGAACGTCTATTTCCCCGACATGCATGGATTATACTCGATCGTTGTCGTTACGGCGGAATAGGTGGTCGCAACATATATGGGTGAAAATAGCCCCCGCAAGCGAGATATGAACAGCCATAGGCGTAACGCTAACTTTATGAGACATTGGCGCCATAAATTTCTTTCTATCTACACCCGCTTAACGTTTTCCACCTAAGCGGGTGAAATGGAATTTCTCGTTATCATAATTATCGCAGTCTTTTGCCTGCTCTTTTTAAACATTGTCATCGGCAAGAAAAAGTCACTTGATAAACCTCCTGCGATCAAGCCCGTTGACGCGAACCAATTCGCGAACTTCACCGCCGCCCCGTCCCTTTTTGTGAATGCCTCTGAAAAAGCATTCTTCTATGCTTTGCTTTGCCATCTTCCTCCTGGCATCTATCCGCAATCAAAGGTGCGGCTGGAAGACATTATCGGCATTCGAAAAGGCTTGCCTTATAAGGAAAGCCAATCGCTTCGCGGGCGCATCAAATCTCGGCACATTGACTTTCTTATAATCGATATTGAGGGACGTTCGCGGCTTGCGATTGAGCTGGATGGTAAAAGCCACACGTCCAAACGGGCCATAGAAAATGACAAAGTGAAGACAGCGCTTTTCATGGCGGCGGGAATCCCCTTACGGCGTATCCGTGTTGGCGAAAATTTTGACCATATTGCCGCCACAATCGGCGCGGAATTAAAGCTCCATTAACTACGATAGATTTGTATAAGGCATCTTTTGTGGGAATGAGAAAAATGTTGAACTGGTTGACGGGTCGTCGAAAATCGAAGCTGGAGGACCAGTTGGCAAAGACGGATGCAAAACTCGCTTTGATGAATGCGCAAATGGCGGCGGAGCTGATCCGCTTGGCAGGGCAGACCGATGACCTAGAACCTTTGGCACAGGCCGAAGACGCCATCCTTTCGGCGCGCAAATATTACGCCTATGAGAATACGCCCGAGGAAATTGGCTTAGTTCAAGCCGCGCTGGGCGACATGTTGCTTAAACTGGGCCGCGCTAAATCCGATACAGATGCGATCACGCGCGCGCGAACCGCCTATCGCGCGGCGATTACCTTGGCGTCTATGCATGGTGATGAAGAGGCGCGGCATGACCTCCGCGATAAGGTGAAGATCGTTGAAAGCCTCTTGGGACACCATCCGAAAACTCCATCCCTGTTTAAGGTCGCATAAGACCCCATATTTTTCAAAGCCTTGAGAGAAAAATCAGGAGAATGATCCACGCCCTACTGGGGCTGGTGTATAGTGGCTTTGTCGACGCAGCTGTGTCGCTTCCCAGCTCAAGGCTCTCCCTATGTTTAACCCCTTTCGTCGGTCCGCCGACCCTATTGTCGTGCCAGAACGCAAGTCTGACGGGGCAATGGCCGACAGCGGAGCTGCGCGCCCGCTAATCGCGACGCAATTGCGGCATGGCGCGAAGTCGACCGCGACGGATTATGCCACGCTTTGCCGCGAAGGGTTTGCCCGCAATCCTATCGCCCATCGTTGTGTGCGCCTGATCGCCGAGAGCGCCGCTTCTGTCCCGCTACAGACAAATGACGCGCAGGTGGCCCGCGTATTGAGCCGTGGCCTGCCAGGGTCGAGCGCGGTTGAAACATTTGAGGCGTTTTATGGCTATCTCCAAGTTGGCGGGAATGGCTTTCTGGAAACGGTCTTAAATGGCGACGCGCCGATTGCGCTGGTCGCTCATCGCCCTGACACAGTGCATGTCGGTGCCAATCGCCAAGGTGGCATGACGGGATGGGAACAGCGGGTGGAAGGCCGACGTCGGCACTTTCCGCGTGATCTGTCGACAGGTCGCTGCGCGCTCTATCATATGCGCCTGTTCAACCCCGTCGATGACTGCCACGGATTATCGCCCTTGGCGGCGGCGGCGCAGGCCGTTGACTTGCACAATCGCGGCGGGGTGTGGGCGAAGGCGCTGCTGGAAAATTCCGCTCGTCCCAGCGGCGCGCTGGTCCATGCCCCGCAATCAGGGGAGCGCCTGACGGACGCTCAGTTCGAACGGTTGAAATCGGAGCTTGAGCAAAGTTTCACAGGCCCCCATCAAGCGGGTCGCCCGATGGTGTTGGAAGGCGGGTTGGACTGGAAGTCTATGTCGCTCTCGCCCGCCGATATGGACTTCACCCAATTACGCCGCGAAGCCGCGCGCGAAATTGCGCTGGCCTTTGGCGTACCGCCCATGCTGTTGGGCCTGCCAGGGGATAATAGTTACGCGAATTACCGCGAGGCCAACCAAGCGTTTTGGCGGCAGACAATTATCCCACTGGTCGCGAAAACAGCGACGGGGCTGCAAGGCTGGCTGGGCGCATTTTTTGGAGATGATCTGCGGATTACCCCCGACATCGACAAGGTTCCCGCATTGGCAGAAGAACGCGCCGTGCTCTGGAAACGCCTGTCGGACGCCCGTTTCATCACGTCAAATGAAGCCCGAAACATTGCGGGATTGATGACCGATTTAGACTGCGATGACCCTGTTCATTCGGGGGTTCGCTCATGACCGCTCATACTGACCAGCCGTTACGCATCGACCGCACGCTGACGTTTGGTTTGATCGTCACGATCTTGATTCAAACGGCGAGTGGTTTGGTTTGGGCGGGGGCTGCGGGGGCGCGGCTTTCGGCCTTAGAATCTCAAATCGCGCTGACCCCAGGGATCTCGGAACGACTTGCCCGTGTAGAAGGCCAAACGATTCATATCGAACAAAGCCTGATGCGCATCGAACGGAGGTTGGGCCATGTTGAATGATCTCCCAATCGCGGGATATGCCAGCCGATTTGCGGAAGCCGACCTGTCAGACGATATCGTCCAACGCGGTGCCTTTAGTGCCAGCCTTTTATCGCGCGCCGATCCGTTTCCCATGTTGTTCGGGCATCAAACGCACCAACCGATTGGCGTTTGGGACCGCGTGGTTGAGGATGACATCGGCCTATATGTTGAAGGCCGCATTCTGGTGGGTTCGGAGTTGTCAGCGTCGACTGCGCGATTGGTCCAGACCCGCGCGGTAGGCGGATTATCCATTGGATACCGCACCCGTCGCGCCACGCCGCGCGCCGCGCGCGGGCGCATTCTAACTGAAATTGATCTTTGGGAGGTGTCTGTCGTCGCCTTCCCGATGCTGCGTTCTGCGCGGATCACACAGATTGGCGACACCCCCAATTTTGACGCAACACACCACAGGAGATTTGCGTGACTGCTAAACTTGAAACGAAAACAACAGGGCCGAGCTTAAACCAAGCTCAAGTCGATTTTGCCTCGACCTTCGCCGCTTTCCGCGATGCCAATGATATGCGGCTGGCCGAGATCGAAGCTAAATCCAGTGTCGACCCATTGCTGAGCGAAAAGGTCGAGCGATTGAACACCGCGTTGGACGCGCAAACCCGCCGCATCGAAAATCTGACATTGGCGGGGGCGACATCTGCCTTTGGCGCGGGTCAAACCCTGGAAGGCAAATCCGCCAATCAAACCGCATGGGATAATTTCATCCGCACGGGTGATGCCTCGGCCCTGACCACCGGTGTGGAAGGCAAGTCTATCGCCTCAGTCAATGGCGACGGCAGTTTGATTGCGCCCGTCGAAACGGAAACGCGCATTGATGCGGTGCTGGCCGAAACTTCCCCGATGCGACGTCTGGCCACCGTGCGCACCATCGGGGCCAGCGCCTTCCGCAAACCCGTCAGCACATCTGGTGCGCAATCGGGATGGGCGGGAGAGACCGACGCCCGTCTGGAAACCGAAGCCCCAACGCTGGAGCTGATCGACTTCCCAACGGGTGAGCTCTACGCTATGCCCGCCGCGACCCAAGCCCTGCTGGATGACAGCGTTGCCGATGTCGATGCGTGGTTAGCCGAAGAAGTGCGTGACGTCTTCGCGGCGCAGGAAACGGCGGCCTTCATCAGTGGCGATGGGGTGAATAAACCACGAGGCTTTATCAATTCACCAGACCTCGGTGTGTTGGAACCTGAGGATTTTGACACGGATGCCTTGATCGATCTGATCTATGCGCCGCAGTCGCGATATCGCGCCAATGCCAGCTTTGTCATGAACCGCCGCACCATTAATACGGTGCGTAAATTCAAAGACGCCGATGGCAATTACATCTGGCAACCCTCGCTCTCTGCGGGCGCGCCGTCGACCTTGCTCGGCTATCCGCTGGTTGAAATGGAAGACATGCCAGACATCGGCAGCGGCGTTGCGTCAGTCGCCTTTGGTGATTTCCGTCGCGGTTACCTGATTGCGGACCGTCAAGGTGTGCGCGTGCTACGCGATCCATACTCCGCCAAACCCTACGTGCTGTTCTACACGACAAAACGTGTGGGCGGCGGGGTGCAAGATTCGGAGGCGATTAAATTGCTGAAGATCGCGTAGGGTTTATGGGGGACTGATACCGCACGGGTGAATACGCCACTCGATTATTCAGGGATATGCCTTCGGGTGACAGCTGAATTTTCGGGTGGTTTTTGGGGGGAGAGATGCTTGCGGTTAGATGGCCTGATTAAACGTCAAAATGCGATCATTCTTGTGAATATTATTTTGTAAATTTTTTCCACCAAGGTTTTGTTTTCTGCCAAGTGATGTTTTTAACACTTTCATACTCTGTTTCGTAAGCGTCAGTAATTTCCTCTAGTTCATCAAGTGAAAGACAATCCTGAGGCCTCCCATTGGTCTCATCAGACTGACAGGTCATGAGCCATTTTTTCCAATGGGGGGCCTCAAGCCAATTTGGGTCGGGCGGATAAGCATGACCGCCAATTTGAACGTCCAAATCTAACTTAAATAAGCTGATTATGGCTCGGTCACTTGCAAGTGAAGAAACCATCATGTCAGCA
Organism: Litorimonas cladophorae; assembly: GCF_014652455.1. Classification (GTDB taxonomy): domain Bacteria; phylum Pseudomonadota; class Alphaproteobacteria; order Caulobacterales; family Maricaulaceae; genus Litorimonas; species Litorimonas cladophorae. The sequence goes on from NZ_BMYV01000001.1 coordinate 91,215, forward strand.
TAAAAATCTGACCCGCCGATAGGCTTAACAACGAATAATGTAATGTTACCGAGTGTGACGTCAATTCCGCAACTCGTTTCGGAGAGCCAGACTTTTGTATTTTTTCTGACGTCTCCTTTTAGTTGTCGAATGACTTCAACTTCCAAATACGTCGAGGTTGGAAAATTGTTTTCGATGCTCGTTACTGCGTCTGGGTCCCATTTTTTCGCGGTAGCTCTACCCCAGAAGACGGTTTTATCTGAAACGAATTCGCTGGTTTTTATGTCCGGCGGTGGGAAGTCACAAGCATCCGCAGTAACCGGGTAGCTGAGAAAGCAGAATGCAATAATGAGAAACCATTTCATGTAATATTATTACGTAAAATTGAAGTATGATTCAAGAAATAATCGTCAAAACGTGTTTGCCCGCACCTGACATTACTAAGCCCAACTGAACCGCTTTACGGTTCGGCCCCCAGTAAAACGACACCTCGTCGTTCCTATCCCACCCAACCTGCCTTGTGCATTTCGCGAAAAACGAATTGCACGGAGCGGGTTTTTTTATGTCCAAAATTACGGAGCCCCTATGACTTTGACTGACCTTTCTCCGCCGCCCACGGGTCCCGTGACTTTGGCGGCGGCCAAGACTTTCCTGCGGATTGATCACGCGGATGAAGATGATTTTATCGGCGATCTGATCGATGTGGCCGCGCGCCAAATCGAAGCGCGTTGCGGGGTGAGTTTGATCACACGTCCGCAACGCCTGTCTAAACCTGCAAATGGAGCTGGGGTCTATCTGAACCGCTATCCTGTGGTCTCTATCGAGGCGGTAGAGCGTGACGGGGTCGCATTGCCCATTGACGCCAATCTACGGGCGCGGCCCGTTTTGGTGCGGGTCCAGAGATCAGGCGATGGCTCTGGCGATGTGCGGGTCGATTTCACGGCAGGGTTCGGCGCAACGCCTGAGGATATTCCGACACCCCTACGCCAAGGTGTGCTGCTCTTGCTGGCCCATCTCTATGAATATCGAAATGGGGATGGCCCACCGGGTTTTCCGATGATGGTGGATGCGTTGACCCAACCTTATCGCGGAGTGCGGCTATGATTGGCCGCATGCGCGCCCGTGTGGGGCTGTATTCACCTGAAACCATTGCCGATGATTTGGGCGGGACCATTACCAGTTGGACGTTCCGCCACGCGATCTGGGCCGCGATCAAACCCAAGGCGATTTCCGAAACCCGCGAGAATGGCCGTTTGTCTGTCACCCAGACCTATCTTGTCGTCATTCGTTACACGTCGCGATTCCCTGAGCGGGCGCGTTTGGTCTGGAATGGCCGCATTTTGCGCGTCGTCGCGGCCAGTGACCCCGATACGCGCGGCGAACGCTTGCACCTGATTTGTGAAGAGGAAAGCCAATGAGTGGCTCTGTAAATATCGCCGCACAGGCGGAAGACTTGGCGAGAGCGGTCCATGTGGTGCTGCGGGATAATCTGGATATTCAATATGCGTTGGGCGGCACAAATGGCGAGCCGCCGCGCCTCTATGATGCCGCACCCGAAGACCCTGTCTATCCCTATCTGACCTATGGCGCGATGCGGTCCGAAGATATTAGCGCGGATGAGACGCCGCTGTCCTCACACCAAATAACGCTGCATCTCTGGTCGCGATATACAGGACGAGCGGAGGTGTTATCCCTGCTGAGCCGTGTGGCGGCGGCTTTGGATGCAACCTCGCTGTCGGGGGTCGGGCCGCTCTCTGTGCGCAGTTCTAATCCGATCTATTCTGACGTGTTGAGAGCAGCCGATGGGCGAACCCATCACGGCTTGTTGCGCATGTCGATGACGACCCAAGAACTGGAGGTGAACTTATGAGCGCCCAACGTGGCAGCGAAATGCTGCTGAAAATCAAAACAGGTGAGGGCGACTATGTCACCGTCGCAGGGCTACGGACGAAAACCCTGCGCCTAAACGCGCGGCCCGTCGATGTGACAGACACCGCGTCCCAAGGCTGGAAAGAACTTCTGCCAGGCGCGGGTATTCGCACGGCCGAGATCTCGGGGACGGGCGTGTTTCGCGATGCTGTGTCAGATACGCTGATCCGCAGCGCCTTTTTTGACCAATCCGCGCAGGACTGTCGGTTCATCATTCCGGGCTTTGGGCAGATTGACGGTGTGTTCCTGATAACAGGGTTGAATTACGCGGGGGCCTATAATGGTGAAGCGCAATTCGAGTTGAGTTTGGCCAGCGCTGCCCTGCCAGAATTTACCGCCCTATGAATGCGTATCGCCTCGGGGACCGGCAGGTCATCATTGCAGGTGTGGAGACGCGCTTGCGATTGACGCTGTCTGGTTTGGCCGAGATCACGTCTGCTCTTGGGACGGATACGCCATCGGTGCTGGCCGCGCGATTGCGGGAAGCCACGGATGCAGATTGGAATATCGTCCTGCGGGCGATGGCACAGCCGCGTCCGAAAACGGGTCTAACCCAGGCCGATTTAGGAGAGATTTTACCTGCCCTCAGCGCCGTCATTGCCGACGGATTAAACCCATGACGGAGACCGACAGTTCTTGGCCATTTGATGTTTGGCTGCGGATCGCCGTGAAGCGATTTGGGCTTTCCCCCTCAGAGTTTTGGAGCCTGCCATTGCGCGACTGGTTGGTCCTCATGTCTGACGCCAAACCCGCAACTCTGGACCGCACGCGGTTGGAAGATTTGATGAAGGTCTTTCCTGATCTAACCTCTGAAGGAGATCAAAATGAAGTCGGAAAATAACGTTATCAGCAATGCCGCCGATGCGCTTGATGCCTTCGCAAAAGGCCCCGCAACAGATGCCGCGAATGAGCTGGCAGATGTGTTTGAAATCGCGGGGGGTCGCATTGCGAATTCGCTCGAACGCGCGGCGCAAACGGGGGCGCTCTCGTTCAATGATTTGGCAGAATCGATCCTCAATGACTTCGCGCGATTGGCCGTGTCTGAATTGATTACGGCACCGCTGGAAGGACTCGTTTCTAGCCTCACCCAATCCATCGGGCAGGCAGCAGGGGCCTCAAAAACTGCGCCCGTGACGGTCAATCTGAACCTGGGGAATGGGGCGTCAAAACCGACAGGACCACAACCATCGACAACCCAAATCGCGTCCCAAGTATCGCGGGCATTACAGCACGCACAATCCCGAAATTAGAGAGTTGAATTATGGAAGATTTTCACGACGTTCGCTTTCCTCTGCATCTCGCCTATGGGACGAGCGGTGGCCCAAGGCGACCCACAGATATCTTGCAGATGGCAAACGGCTCTGAAGTTAGAAATGCAAAAGGACGACATTCCCGCCGGACCTATAATGCCATCGCTGGGATTAAGACAGAGATTGAAGCGATTGAACTTATGAATTTTTTCGAAGCTCGACGTGGGCCTTTGTGCGGGTTTCGGTTTCGCGACCCACTCGATCACAAGAGCGCAGACCCCGTAACCGCAACAGATCAAATCATCGGAACTGGCGATGGGCACCGTAAGACTTTTCAATTGGTCAAAACCTATGGCGATGATCCTCACGCTTATATTCGTCCCATCACGAAGCCTGTCGACGGCACCGTAAAAGTTGCCGTTGACGGTGTTCAAAATGAGATTTCCTATGACCCGATGACGGGGCAAGTGACGTTTGAAACCGCACCTGTCCCAGGAAGTTTGATCACGGCGGGATTTGAATTTGATGTTCCCGTTCGGTTTGCGTCGGACGCGTTGGATATTGCGCTGGATGATTTCGGCGCGATGCAAATTCAAGATGTCCCATTGATTGAAATTCACCAAGCTGCCGCCGTCTCTACCGCCCTGCAGGACGTCGCATAATGGATAAGGTCACAACGCTCTGCTCGCTCTGGCGATTGTCGCTCAAAGACGGCACGATCTATCGCTTCACCGATCATGATGATCTGGTGATATTCGGGGGTGAAACCTACGTTCTAAATGACAGCGCTGAGGCCGGGGTCTCGGAAAGCCAAGCCGGCTTTAGCGTCGACACGGGCGATATCCGAACCCGTGTCAATCTGCCCGACTTATCACCGCAAGCTGTTCGAGAGGGCGCACTGGATGGCGCTAAAATTTCGGCGTACCGACATGATTGGTCCGACGGGACAACGCAGTTACTCTCCCAAGGTCGCGTCGGGGATATTCGCTTCTCGGAAAATGTCATTGAGGTTGAATGGCTGGGTCAAACCAGTCTTTTGAACCGCTCGACGGGACGCTTGTTTTCGGGCCAATGCGACGCGCAATTTGGCGACAACCGCTGTGGATTGAACGCCGCAGATTTTCCCGCCAAAACAAATTGCCCGCGCAGCTTTGACGCGTGTCGGGATCAATTTGACAATAGCGCAAATTTCCGAGGTTTCCCTCATTTACTTGGCGATGATGTCTTGCAAGCTGGCGTGGGGGACAGAGACCGTCGCGATGGCGGGTCGCGCTACGCATGAGTGATCCACATACGCGGCGCGCCGTGCTCGCTTGCGCTCAAAGCTGGATAGATACGCCTTACCGACATCAAGCCAGTGTACGGGGCGTGGGAACTGACTGTCTGGGACTTATCCGCGGCATCTGGCGATCACTCTATGGCGAGGAGCCAGAGACGGCACCGCCTTACACGCCTGATTGGGCGGAAGAAACGGGGGAGGAAACCCTCTTAATGGCGGCGCAACGCTGTCTGATTCCGACCGAGGCCCCCATGTGTGGGGATGTTCTGGTCTTTCGCATGGCCGATGGCGCACCTTGCAAACATCTTGGAGTCCTATCTGCGCCAGACCGTATTCTTCACGCCTATTGGGGGAAGGCGGTGGTGGAATCCCATTTCGTTCCCTTTTGGCGGCGGCGGCACGTTGCCAGTTTCGCTTTCCCCACTCTTTTACAGGACTAGATTATGGCCAATTTTGCGGCATCTGCCACGCAGTTGACGGGGCAAGCGCTTGTCCGCACGGCGAGTGCCCTCGCGATCAATACGGCGACAAGCTACATTAGCCGTGCCTTCGATACGCGTAATTTCCAAGGCCCGCGCCTCGATTCGCTTCATATTCAGACCAGTCGGGATGGCGCGCCGATGGCGCGGGTCTTCGGGCGTGCCCGATTGGCGGGACAAATCATCTGGGCAAGCCATGTCCGCGAAGCCTCCACCGAGACGCCTGTCGGTGGCAAAGGCGGAGGCCCGACACAGACTGACTATAGCTACGCGATCAGCTTCGCAGTGGGCCTCTGTGAAGGCGAAATCGCGGGTATTGACCGTATCTGGGCAAATGGCGCGCCGCTCGAAACCGCCGGATTGGACATGCGCGTCTATCGCGGGACCGAAGACCAAAGCCCTGACCCAATTATTAGCGCGACTGAGCCAGGCGACGTGCCCGCCTTTCGGGGTACGGCCTATGTTGTATTCGAGGATTTCCCATTGGCCGCCTTTGGTAACCGACTGCCGCAGCTAAACTTCGAAGTCATTCGGACTGGAAAACGGACAGGGCGGTTGGAGAATTTGATTCAATCTGTAAATTTGCTGCCGGGTTCGGGCGAGTTTGCTTACGCTACAGACATCGTGGAAGAAGGCATTCGTCCGGGGGAAACGCAGCCCCTGAATATGAATAATTTATCGGGTAAAGCCGATATTGAATTGGCATTAGATCAGTTGCAGGCGCAACTCCCCAGCTGCACCAATGTGTCCATCATCTCGTCTTGGTTTGCGACCTCAACTGATATTGCGACTTGCGAAATCCGCCCGGGCGTCGAGCGACGCAGCCGAAATATACGTCATCACACATGGCGCGTCGGGCGCGCGACACGGGCCACGGCACATCTGGTGAGTGCGGATGATGAAGGTCGCCCAAATTTCGGTGGGACTCCATCTGATGAGAGCCTAATCCAAGCCATCCGTGCCATCAAAGCTCGCGGCATGAGCGTCACGCTCTATCCCTTTATTCTGGTCGATACAGCCGGCTTTCCTTGGCGCGGACGCATCACGGGGAACGCCTCAGATGTAAGTGCTTTCTTCGGGACCGCAGACGTCACGGATTACAGCAATGGGGCGGGCGAGGACCATCATCATTCAGACGACGCAGGCTTCCGCAATTTCATCTTATCTCACGCGAATTTGGCGCGACGGGCAGGTGGCGTGGAACGTTTTGTCATTGGCTCCGAAATGATCGGACTGACAACAATTCGCGACGCGCAAAATGGGTTTCCCGCTGTGACGGAATTGGCGCGATTAGCGGGCGATGTGAAAGTCGTTTTGGGGGATGAAACTGGCCTGACTTATGCTGCGGATTGGAGCGAATATTTTGGCTTCCACCCACTAGACGGCAGCGGAGATGTGTATTTTCATCTGGATGAATTATGGGCGCATCCTGCGATTTCTGCAATCGGAATTGATGCCTATTTTCCCCTGTCAGATTGGCGCGAAGGCGATCACTTAGATGGCCAAATTTCATCATCGATCTATGACGAAGACTATCTAAAATCTAACGTCGAAGGTGGGGAAGGATATGACTGGTATTATGCTTCCGATGCAGATCGCGATGCGCAGGTGCGTACCCCAATTTCGGATTGGACCTATCGATATAAAGACCTCCGAAATTGGTGGTCGAATGTTCACCGCAACAAAATTGCGGGCGCGGTGCAAGACCCAACATCGTGGGTTCCGCAAAGTAAGCCGTTCTGGCTGATGGAGGTGGGGTGTCCCGCTGTTAGATATGGGGCCAATCAGCCCAATGTCTTTTCCGATGGTAAATCCCATGAAAGCAAATTTCCATATTTTTCAGAAGGTTCACGTGATGATCTCATTCAACGAAATTATCTGGAAGCTCTGATTGGATATTGGGGGGAGCCTGAAAATAATCCGACGTCGACGGTTACGGGCCAGCCAATGATAGATCAGTCTGCGACCTCCGTTTGGGCATGGGACGCGCGTCCTTTCCCTGATTTTCCAGCGCGAAGGACGATCTGGTCCGATGGCCTGAATTGGCAGACAGGGCATTGGATCAATGGCCGCATGGGCGGCGTCTTATTGCAAGATGTCTTAGATGAAATATGCACCGAGGTTGGGGTAAAACATGTGTCTTTTTCGGGCGTATCTGGACTGGTATCTGGCTTCGTCATTGACCGACCCATGCGTGCGCGTGATGCACTCACGCCCTTGATTGATACCTATGATGTTTCGATGGCTGTGGCGGGCGGGCGACTATTTTTCTTTCAACCCCAATTGGATGCCCCCCGTGCCATCTCGCGGGATGAATTGGTGGCACAAGACGGGGGTCCAATTCGCTTTGCCGTAGAGGATGATATGTCCTCCCTGCGGGACGTGCGTCTCACTTATATTGACGCGTCGCTTGAGTATCAGACGGCAACCTTGTCTACGCGCAATGAGGCCGCCGAAACGGTGAGGGTTGCGGACATTCAAGTCCCGATTGTCATGGATGCGGGGCAGGCGAGACAAGTCATCGATCGCCAGCTTGCCAAGTCTGAACCTTCACGGCGTCGTGCCAGTTTTGCACTGCCTACGGATATAGGCGATGATCTACGGCCCGGCGAGATTGTGACCCTGCCTGATGCTGACGGATATTGGCAAATTGAACGCCTGCGCCGAGGGGCGAACACAGATGTTGACCTTATTGGGTATCCTGATGGGCGGGGGCCATTGAACGTCGCAAACGGTGACCCAGCCGTTCAGTTACAACCTGCGTGGGTCTCTGAACCTGTTGCGATGGCCTTTAATTTGCCCGGGGTTGAAGGGTTACAGGTCGGGGCGCTGATGCACCCTTTTCGACCTGCCGACCTCTCCTTCGCTGACAAGACAGTGCGCCTTCAATCGGCTGTAAAATTAGGCGTGCTGCTGTCGGACCTCCCGCGTGGCCCAATCACGATCTGGGATCGCAGCACCCATTTCGATATTTGGATGCCCAATGCCGCCTTCTTCTCGATTGAAGAACATAAGGTGATGTCGGGGCAGAACCGCTTTGCGGTAGAAACTCCGCTGGGGTGGGAAGTCATTGGCGCGGCGTCCGTATCGTTAATCGGGCCAGATATCTACCGCTTGCATACGCTTTTGCGCGGCGTGGAGAATTCGGACGACTACATGGTCGATCAGATCTTGTCAGGTGCAAGAGTGATTTCTTTAGACGGGGGGCTGGCAACGCTGGATATCGAAGAAGACTTCATCGGCGGGCCGATCCAGATTGAAGTGAGCGCGTCGGGTCGTTCGGGGGCCTCCTCAGAGTTGATCTATTCGGCAGAACATCTGAGACCGCTATCCGTTGCCCATGTGAGCGCGGTCGCTGAGGGGGAGAACACGCGTCTGAACTGGACACCTAGACGATTGGATAATGCAACGAAAATTGACCCTTCCCAAATGTTCGATATCTGCTGGTCTGAGGGAGAGATGCGAGTCTCTGCGAATACCGCACTGATCCCCGTTAACTATAGATCAAACAATTGGGTTTCGATTACGCCCGTTCATTCCCTCACCAAGGCTGGGCGGTCCGTCAAAATTCTTGTTTAAGCTATTGTATAGGCGGGTTCTTCGCCTATTTGTTAGGCATGGCAAAGAACCCCTATACACTCCTTGGCGTACCCAAAACCGCGACTGATGCAGAGATCAAGTCTGCCTATCGTAAGCTTGCGAAATTGCATCACCCAGATGTAAATCCTGGTGACGCCAAAGCGGAAGAGAAATTCAAAGAAATCACGGCGGCCTATAACTTGCTGTCTAACCCAGACCTGCGCGCATCCTATGATTCAGGGCGAGTGGACGCGTCGGGCCAACAGCAAAACCCGTTTGCAGGTGGATATCGCCAAGCCAATGCGCAGGGCGGGATGGACACGGGCTTTGGCGGTTTCGGCGGCATGGGCGGTGATGACATGTCCGATCTGTTTTCCTCGCTCTTTGGCATGAACATGGGCGCGGGGGGCCGCACGCGCACGCAACACCGTCGACCTGCACCGCCGCAGCAAGGCGAAGATTTACGATATACGCTGAAAATGAGCTTAGTGGACGCTCTGACAGGTGGCGTGAAAGATTTGGGTAAAGGGCTGAAAGTCAAATTCCCCAAGGGCATTAAAGACGGCCAAACCGTTCGTTTGCGCGGTAAAGGTCAGCCCGGGGTGAACGGGGGACCTCCCGGCGATGCGCGGGTCAAAATTTCTGTGCAGCCACACAAGCGTTTATCCCGAGATGGAAATAATCTCTGGCTGGATGTGCCAATTTCGTTGACGGAAGCCATGAAAGGCGCAAGCTTGGACCTCGATCTTCCGACGGGTAAAGTCTCATTAAAAATTCCAGCGGGAACGAATACGGGCAAACGGTTTCGACTAAAAGGCAAGGGTGTACGTGCCAAAGACGGGACGGGCGACGTGATCGTGACGGTCCAAATTGTTCTGACGGATGGGGAGCTAGCTGGCGCGTCTGTTCTAAGTTCACAACTTCCAGATGGTGAAAACCACGATCTTCGCAGAAATTTGATCTGATCGGCGAAGGCAGTCCTTGACGGCGAATAAACATAACTTAATGCAAGTGTTCAGAAACCGTTCAGGGGCCGAACGCTAGACCATATACATGTTGACGAAACGTCATATCTTTTCTGCCATTTTGGCAGCCGCGCTGTCCTTCAGTGCTACAACCGCCCATGCGTATCAGTGGAGCGGTCCTGTCGTGCTGGAAGCACAGCGCTCGATCTCTCCAGCTGAGGCAAAATCTATTGCACGGAAGCGCGTACCGGGCGGCGAGGTCGTGGATATCTCTCGTCGTGGTGACACATATCGCGTTCGCGTCATTGCTAAATCTGGCAAGGTTGTTGACGTTTTGATTGACGCGAATACGGGACGTGTCAAAAAGTAGCCAGAATCTCGTCCCGACGAAAAGGCCCCCCATGCGAATACTCATAGTTGAAGACGATGCCGATTTGGCCCGCCAGTTGAAATCTGCGTTTAAGGACGCAGGTTACGCTGTGGACGTGGCGAAAGACGGCGAAGAAGGTCACTTCCTGGGCGATACAGAACCCTATGATGCGGTTATCTTAGATTTGGGGCTTCCGCTGATTGATGGTGTGAGTGTTCTGCAAAAATGGCGTGCCGACGGGAAAAAATTCCCTGTTTTGATTCTGACTGCGAGAGACCAATGGTCTGAAAAAGTCGCAGGATTTGACGCGGGTGCGGATGACTACCTGACAAAACCTTTCCATGTGGAAGAATTAATGGCGCGTTTGCGTGCCTTACTTCGCCGCGCGGCTGGACACACGACCGATACGATTGAGTTGGGTGATCTGATGGTCGACAATCGCGCCGCTCGCGCCTTTGTCGATGGCATGGCGATAAAATTGACCAGCCATGAATTCCGCCTTTTGTCCTACATGGCGGCCCATAAGGGGCGGGTGATTTCACGGACTGAGCTTGTTGAGCATATTTACGATCAAGACTTTGATCGTGATTCCAACACGATTGAAGTTTTTGTCGGACGCCTGCGTAAAAAAATCGGTACTCAACGCATCGAAACGGTGCGCGGCTTGGGATATCGTCTTCTAGACCCCGATATGGAAAGCTCTGACTGATTGAAGTAAGGGATGCGTATGCATCATAAACCTTCGAGTACTTCATGAGTATAAAACCCCCGCCGTCTCTCGTCAGTTCGCTTGTCCGAGCGGCCGCGCTTTGGGCTGTCCCGGGTTTGCTCCTGACCGTAATAGTGCTGACTTGGCTTTCGAATAGTTCGACCTATCGCAGTTTTGATGAGCCGTTGGAGTCTGCAGTTTTAGGACTGATTGCGAGTGTCGAGACCTCTGAAGATCGCGGTCTGCGCTTATCACGTGAATTGCCTGACCCCCGTTATCAGCGCGCTTTATCGGGGAAATATTGGGTTATCGGCACGATTGAAGACGACAGCCAAATCGTTCCGATATTGTCGTCGCGCTCGCTCTATGGGGCGTCCTTGCCCATTCGACGCGATCATATTCAAGAACTCGCCGCGCAAGGTCAGGAACCTGTCCGCTTTACGACGGCAGGACCTGATCTAGATGCGGGTGAGACTCTTCGTGTGGTTGCGCGACAGGTCATCCTCCCTGAAATGAATAGTGCCGTTATTGTGCTTGCCGCCGCAGATCGTGCGCCAGTCATGCGTTCGACCCGTAACTTTATTATGACCGCCGTCACGCTTTTAGCTTTGTTGATTTTGGGACTGACCTTGGCCGTTTATGCCCAAGTGCGGGTTGGGTTGCGGCCGCTTTTCGAATTGGGGCGTCGCATTGCGGATGTCCGAGAAGGGCAAGCCGTTTCGGTAGAGGGTGTATATCCGCCAGAGATTGCTCCGCTTGCTAGAGAACTTAATTCATTGATATCGCATAATAAATCAGTCGTGGAACGGGCGCAAACGCATGTCGGAAATTTAGCCCACGCCCTGAAAACACCGATCGCGGTCTTGCGGAATGAGGCGGCTTATGCCGAGACAACCCCCTCTGACGTGGTGGCCCGCCAAACCGAAACTATGGCAGAACAAGTCGACCATCATCTGCGGCGTGCACGCGCTGCTGCGCGGGGGCAAGCCATTGGTGTTCGTACAGAAATGGATCCCGTGATTGATGGTCTGGTGCGAACGCTGCCAAGGATTTATCGTGATAAAGATCTAACAATTGAACGCGCTGGTTTGAAAGGTTTGGTCTTTCGCGGCCATCCGCGTGACTTTGAAGACATGGTCGGAAACCTTATGGATAATGCCGCGAAGTGGACCAAAGACCGAATCGATGTCGTTGTTCGAGCCGATGACGATGGGTTCTGCGAAGTTTCTATTTCCGACAATGGCCCTGGGCTCACGGCCGAAGAAGGCAAAATCGCACTCCAACGTGGTGCGCGCTTGGATGAAGCAACCCCGGGGAGCGGATTGGGCCTGTCTATCGTTGATGATCTTGCGAATGCCTATAATGGGAAATTTGTCCTTGGTCGATCCGAGCTAGGTGGGCTGCAGGCGGTTCTGCGATTGCCTGTCGTAAAAGACCTATGACCGATCATAAAAGCGCGCCTACGCCTGTCGCTTTAGAAGCGCGGAAAGCGAGTGAGGGGCGGTTGTTCTCATCCTCTGCGGGGCGAAATAAAGCTGACATTGCCAAGGCCCTGTGTGATCTCATTCCACAAAGTGCGTCTGTTCTAGAAATCGGAAGTGGGACCGGCGAACATGGCATAGAAACTTTGTCATTGCGGCCGGATTTGCGGTGGCAATTCTCTGATCCAGATCCGCAATCCCGCGATAGCCAACGCGCGTGGATCGCCCACCACAGCGTTGTAACGGATACGGAAGCGCAAGCTGCACCGATGGATATTGACGCGACCCTACCCAACTGGACGAAGGCTTTACCGATACGATATGACGTTTTGTTCGCATCCAACATGATCCATATTGCGCCAGTTGAAGCCCTTATAGGTCTTGCTAGGGAAGCCGAAACCGCGCTGAAGGCCGACGGAAAAATTATCCTCTATGGTCCGTTTCTATTCGGGGATTTGTCAGCGCCCTCGAATTTGAAATTTGATGGCGTTCTTAAGAGCAAAAACCACGCTTGGGGCGTGCGAGAGTTAGGTTTTGTTAAGCATATCTTCGCAAAACACGGGTTTAATCATGTCGAACTTCGCGGCATGCCGAAAAACAATCATATCATTGGGCTGTCACGACTTTGACGAAATAAATCTCTATTGTGGAGGTTTCGTCATGTTTTGGACAGCATTGGGTCATATGCCCTCTTGCAGTCTACGAGACTAGGAAGGGGATTGTCGTGTCCAACATAAAATTGACATTGCTAGGGTCTGTTATGGCCTTTGGCCTTGCGCCGCAGGTTGTGGCGCAGGACGCGACTTTGATTTTCGCTGACGCTGATCGCTATGAGGTTATCATTGATCAGCCGATCAACGCCGAATTCAAATCTTTGCGAGATTTAGGCACAACGGCTGCCGCACCAACGCCTACGCCTCAGCCTGAACAAGAGGTCGGACTGCCGCTTCCTCAGGCGACGTTACCTGCGCCATCGTCACAAGCTCCTGCGTCCCAAGCGATGGCGGGCCCAAATCGAAATATGATGGACATGCCGATTAGCGCATTGCCCTCGATCGCAAATCTTGTGGATCGCGTGAGCCCGTCTGTCGTCAATATTGTCGTGACGACAGAAAGCGGTGAAACCACCAGCGAAGGTCAAGGCTCTGGTTTCGTGATTTCGGACAAGCTTGAAGTTGTTACCAATTTTCATGTGATCGAAGGTGGCACCAATATTGATATTGAGTTCAATGATGGGCGGAAATATCCCGCCAGCATCATCGGGACGGATGAAGAGACCGATCTCGCATTACTGCGGATCGAAACGACTGAAACCATTCCCTATGTCAATTTTCACAAAACCAAAGATCTTCGCATCGGCGATTGGGTCGTCGCAATCGGCAATCCGTTTGGCATCGGTCAGTCGACATCTCTTGGTGTGATTTCTGCGATTGGTCGCGAAAAAGTCGATAGTGGCTCATACGTCGATTATATCCAAACAGACGCAACGATTAACCGCGGTAACTCCGGTGGGCCGCTGTTTAATCTTGAAGGCGAAGTGATCGGCGTCAATTCTGCTATCTACTCTCCGACAGGCGCGAGCGTGGGCATTGCCTTCGTTATTCCGCATCATACTGCGGAGCGTATTGTATCAGCCCTGCGAACGGATGGCCGTGTCCGTCGTGGGTATTTAGGGGCAGGTTTACGCACAGCGGAGTATTCGATTGATGGTCAACCTGGAATCTTCAAGGGCGGCGCAACCGTGAATGATGTTTTGCCAGGTTCTCCTGCTGAAATTTATGGGCTGCAGGTCGACGATATTATTCTCAATATAAATGGCAAAGTCGTGAAAAACTCTGTCGAAGCGACCCGTGCGATCGCCAAAGTACATGCCGGAGAAATGGCGACATTTATCTATGAGCGGAATGAGAAGACATTTTCCCTAGATGTTCAGATCGGCGAGCGTCCTGAGAAATACGAGATTCAAAAGGCCAGTGCAGAGGTCCAAGGCCTGCCGCCGCCCCCACCACCAGAAGACAAATCAAAGCCGAAGGTGAACATCGATACGGGCATACATGTCCTTGATATCTCGGCAGAGTTTAGATCCGCTATCAATATGAGATCTGACCAAGTTGGAATTTATGTCGAAAGCGTTGATCCTGGCGGCGCCGCGGAGCAAGCGGGCTTCAAAATGGGTATGGTTCTGCTGGAAGCAGACGGCCAACCGATCGCCGAAGTGGCAAAATGGAAATCTATCGTGCTGAATGCCAAATCGGCGCAGCAGGACGGGATTGTTGTGAATGTCCGTCACAAAGACGGGCGCGAAACTTATATGGTTCTACCTTTACCGTAGAACTGAAATGACTGGGTGGGGACCTATGGAGAAGAAAATGAGAATACTTGTCGTCGAAGATGACTCCGTCGCCGCCGAATATGTCCGCAAGGGCTTGATGGAGGCCGGCCACGTCGTGGACCTTGCCCCTGATGGCGATCTCGGTTTAGAAATGGCCCGAGCTGCAGATTATGATGCTTTGGTTTTGGACCGTATGCTGCCGAAGCGTGATGGCCTAGAGGTCCTGCGCGAACTGCGCGCCGATGGAGACGCAACGCCCGTCCTGATTCTATCTGCCTTGGGCGAAGTCGATCAAAAGGTTGAAGGGTTGCGGGCCGGCGGCGATGATTACCTCGCCAAACCCTATAGCTTCACTGAGCTTTTGGCGCGTGTGGAAGCGATTGGCCGACGCTCTGACCCGACCGCTGCGGTGACAAAGCTAAAGGTCGGCGGGCTAGAGATGGACTTACTGGCGCGAACCGTGCGCCGTGATGGTCAAAAGATATTGCTACAACCCCGCGAGTTCCGTCTCTTGGAGTGTTTGATGCGCAATGCAGGTCGTGTTGTGACCCGCACAATGTTGCTCGAAAAAGTCTGGGACTACCACTTTGACCCCCAAACAAACGTCATTGACGTTCACATCTCGCGTTTGCGTGGGAAGATCGACAAAGAGTTTGAAGAGCCGCTTCTGCATACAGTCCGTGGTGCGGGCTATCGTTTGCAGGTCTAGCGGGATAAGGAGCGCCGCATGAGCGGTGCACTCCGAAAACTCTATCGTAACACGCTCTTCAGGCTGTCTCTGTTGGGCGCGTTACTCTTTGTGTTGTCGCTTTTTGCGGCGCTGGGCTATATTTATTACGCGACCATCGCGAGTGAGCTCCGGCAAGTCGACCGCGCAAATGAAGCGGAGATTACTGAACTTCAAACACTTTATGACCGCGCGGGTATGCTTGCGGTGAACAAGGCCGCAGAGCAAGGTTTGCTCTCGGGCACAGCTGGACCCACCCAAAAGAACTATAAACTTATCTACCATCAGGCAGGTCACGCGTTTTTGAAAAATGCCGTGTTCCAACGCGGTCTTTCAAATGGCCCGTTGCTTGAACGTGTATATGTTTTGGAAGGTCCGCCAGGTCCGGATCAGGTCACAGGTAATCTGGCCGATAAAGCAGTGAAGACCACAGGACAGGAGGTCAGTTTGATCCCTGAGCTGGAGAATGCCAGCTTCACGCGTCTCGAATTTATCTATTCGGTTCAGTCGGACGAAGGCGAACGTATTGACCGTCGTGCGCAGGCCATTGCGGGCAATATTGTCTTTGGCGATGAGCCGACAATCCGCATTCTTGTTGGTCGAGATGTCGAAGCTATTTCTCGCACAGGCGAACGGGTCCGAAACGCGATTTTGGTATCTGCGGGTATCGCATTATTCTTAGGCTTGTTGTCGTCCTGGTTTGTGTCGCGTCGTTTTGCCCGCCGCGTCGAGGGGTTCAACCGACTCGCGACGGACGTGAGAGCTGGTAATCTAGATCGCCGCGCTCCGCGAAATTACTCCGAAGACGAAATGGACCTCTTGGCAGAGCATTTGAATGCGATGCTCGATCATATTGGTCGGTTGATGCAGGCCATGCGTTATGCAGGGGACAGTGTCGCACATGATTTACGCACGCCCCTGACGCGACTGCGCACCCGTTTAGAAACAGCCGCGGTTGAGTTGGGCGATGCTGAAGAAGCTGACATTTTATACGCGGCGGCGAATGATGCCGATCAGCTTTTGTCAACATTTGATGCTGTGTTGCGTATCGCGCGGTTGGAAGCTGGGGAGCGACGAGAACTTCTGACGCCTCTGGACCCTAAACCCATTCTCGATGACCTTGCGGAGCTCTATGAGCCCGCCTGTGAAGATGCGGGATTGAGCTTTGAGGCCGATATTGCACCCAAGACAACAATCCTTGCAGACCGTGGCCTGCTCTCCCAAGCCGTTTCAAACCTGCTTGAGAACGCAATAAAATATACGCCTCGCGGCGGTTCCATTCGTTTGGTTTCTCATAAACGGCGGGGTGGCGCGGGTGTCGAGATTGCGATTTGCGACGATGGCCCCGGTATCCCCAGTTGGGATCGTGAGCGAGTGAAAGAACGATTTGTCCGTCTTGATAAATCGCGCTCGCTACCGGGAAGTGGATTGGGCTTATCGCTTGTTGAGGCTGTCGCCGACTTGCATCAAGCGGCCTTTGTTATGAGTGACAATGACGCGCTGCCGCCTGTCGATAAAGGCGGCGACCCAGACCGTCCTGGCCTAAGAGCCGCTTTGATCTTCCCTAAAACCAAAGTGCGTGCTTTGGAACCGTCGAAGGACGCGCCAGCACAATAAGCCGACGCGGAGTTTGCAAAGCGGCGATTGGTTTAAGCCGCAGTATTACGGTGGAGCGGCATGGGTGGAGGCGCGGGCTTTACGTGCGGTGGTGCGACAGGTGCACCACCTGGCATTTGTCCGCCACTGGCTTGCAGAACCTCGGCAATGTCTTGGGCCAGACGAGAAATTTCACTGCCGACCTCATTTGCATCTGGCTGCGGCGCTTTCTTCTGTACGTAACTTGGCAGGGTGAAGGTCACTGTCGTGCCTTCGCCGACAATCGAACTAATATTGAAGTTGCCACCATGCAGCTCCACCAAAGATTTCGAAAGCGCGAGACCGAGGCCCGTGCCTTCGTGCTGGCGGGAGTGTTGACTATCAATCTGTTCAAAAGGCTGGGCCAAGCGACTAATATCTTCACTCGAAATTCCAATACCTGTGTCGGAGACCCGCACAATCAGCCCAGCTGATTTGGGCTCAACAGACAAGGTCACGACGCCGCCTTCTGGTGTGAATTTGATCGCATTTGTTGTTAGGTTGAGCAGGATTTGTTTGACCGCACGTGGGTCGGCGTCAATTTCGGGTGTTTGGTTGCCCTCATAAATAAGTTTCAAGCGGTTCTCATCCGCTCGACCTCGAACGATACGTATGACCTGACCAATCATGTCGGACATGATCATAGGCTCTGTATTCAATGTCATTTTACCCGCTTCAATCTTAGACATATCAAGAATGTCATTGATCAAAGACAGGAGGTGTTGGCCTGAGAAAAGGATGTCGTTGACATATTCTTTGTAACGCGGATCGCCCAATGGACCGAACATCTCTTTTTTCATGATGTCGGAAAAACCATTGATCGCGTTCAAAGGCGTCCGAAGTTCATGGCTCATATTCGCCAAAAACTCAGACTTCGATTGGTTGGCTTCTTCGGCGCGGATTTTCTCTTGCTCGTAGTTTTCCGCAAGTTCCACAATACGTATCTGCGACTTTCGGAGGACGTTGATGGTTTTCTCTAAGGCGTCCTGATTGACCTGAAGCTGGTTCTCACGGGTTCGGATGGCGGTGATTTCCGTGCCAATTGAAACGCGTCCACCATCGACAGTATTGGTTTCAAGATAACGTACCCAACGACCGTCATGCAGTTGGATTTCACTGCCAGTTCCGTCGTCCAATTGTTGGGTTTGCGCCATGGATTGCTGCGCGTGGTATTCAACCATAACATATTGCATGCCTTGCTGAAGTTGCCCCGGCAAAAAGCCAAAAAACTCTTCAAATTTGCTATTCCAGAGTACCAAACGATCCATTTGATCCCAGATAACGAAACTGTCGTTCATCGACCGGAGTGCATCGAACAACCGGACCTCTGCTGCTTGCAAGCGGGCCTGCGCACCGCGTGCCTCCGTGATGTCCAGAGCCATTCCGATAACAAGTTTTGTTTGATCATCGCGATAGGTTGGGCGCCCTCGACAAGATAAGAAAATTGGCAGGTTCGCGGCTGCGAGTTCAATCTCGAACGCGCCGTTCACGTTGGAACGCTTTAGCGCGCTGTAAAATTGATCGCGGTGTGAAACTGAGAACAACGCGAGGAACTGCGGAAGTGGCAGAACACATTCGGTCTCACCCAATCCCATCGTCTTGGCGAGAGAGCGAGACAAGTAAGCGGTGTTCCGTGTGAGGTCGATTTCCCATATCCCACCATTGGAGCCATCAACGGCCGCGCGATAGCGTTGTCTTGAGACTTCTTCATCGGCGTCTTGCTGACGAACGGCATCAATTTGCTTCAATAATTGGTTCATCAACATCCAGATCAACCAAGCTGCGCCGAGGAACAATACGCCAAACAGAAAAAGGTTTTGAATGATGCTAGGGTCTTTTAATCGCGGGCGGACGTCCATAACGGAGAGGTTGGAATTCGGGATGTGGACGGCCCCAAACCAAACTTTCTCGTCATTACGCATCCGTGAAACGACGGTCGATGACACCGTTCCACGAGTGACGTCGGCAAGTTGGTTTGCAGAAATGCGATAAAAGGTTTGTGTACCTTGGGAGGCGATCTCAGAGGGGCCATCAATGACGCGACCAGAGTCTTCAACAACAGATAAGGTCCCCACCCGGTTACCGATCAGCGTTCCGGGTGCGAGTGCCGCCACGAGGTACATGTCACCAGATTTGCGCGTAATGACAGGGGTCGCCGTGCCTTTGTCATTGATCAATGAGTCGATGGTCACGCCGCCTTGAGGAAAATTTCGACGGTCTAATCTGGCAAGCTGCTGTCCGGCGCCTGGCGTTTCGGCTCTTACGACCCCATTTGCGTCAATGAGGGCTGCCCCAACAATACGGCGGGAGCGAGCCGTAAAGTTTACAATTTGCTGGGCATTTGCATTGAGCGCCAATGCAGAGTCCACCCATTCGATTTCTGAATCTAAAGCGCGCGCAACTGACGTAGCTTGGGACGTCAACGCGGTTTCGAACAACCGAATATCTTCAGCTTTCGTCCGGTTTAGATCATTGATGAAAACCCAAACCGCCATGACGAGAAATAATGTGAAAAACAAAAGCGTTGTGATGAGCAAACGTTTGAAGACGTTTCGACCACCCAAGCGTTCTGAGAGTCTGGCGACGAAGTCGTTTCCATCTCCTGAGGTTCCCGGAGGCACCGAATAGGGGGCCCCAATTCTGGCAGGCATAGCAGGCCCCCCATTTGCGCCGGCTTGCGTCACCCTTGGGGGTGGTGGAGCCGTTGGTGCAGGTCTGGCGGCAGCGGCTTGTTGGGGGACATAGGGCTGCGCAAGCGCGTTCGGCGCGACTGACGTCGGCGATTGCCCCGTGGCAGGTGCACCATTTGGATTCCCGTTTTGCGCGTGACCGTAGTTCAAGCGATATTCCCCTCGTGCCAATTGGCATTCCCCAGCGTGATGCGTGGTCAGAAGACCGCACGAATCACTCTCTATAGGGATAACGACCACCTGAGGCCCAGTCGAACAAAACGTGGTTAATATTGCATTGATATTCCCAAGCAAACCTAGGTTTCAGGGGTAATTTTGTTGCGATACCGTTATGAAATACGGGGTTCGGGTTCGGGGTGGCCAATTGCGTAGCCTTGGGCCGCGTCAAAGCCGAGTTGTTTGACGAAGTCGCGAATTTCTTCGGTCTCCACGCCTTCGGCGATAAAGCGAACATCAAGGGGGTCGCGCAGAGACAGCAGGGCCTTCAAAATTGCGCGATCACGAGCTGTGTTGAAAGCCGCGGCAACAAACCCACCATCAATTTTGAGCCAGTTACAGGGGAGGGCGCGTAAATAGCGAATTGAGGCAGCGCCAGCGCCGACATCATCGAGACAGACGGGGTGCCCTCTGGTCTTTAATTCGCTCAGCAAAACTTCCGCATAGCTTAACTCGGCCATGTCCCAGCTTTCAGTGAGTTCAATGATCAGCTTCGTTGGGGACGCCTTCAAAGCCGTCAAACACGCCAGCACCGACGATTTGAAGTTTGGTTTATCAACCGACGCCCCAGATAAGTTTATCGCAATGCCTGACCCATCAGGGTTCTCATTCAGCACGATGATGGCCTGAGCCAGCATCGACAGGTCCAGATCTTTGATCACGCCTGAGAGCTCGGCGGGGCGTAAAACGCCCTCAAGATGATCATCATGGTCGAAACGCACTAACCATTCGTGATGATGAATTTTGCCGTCTGCTAAATTGACAATAGGCTGACGCAGCACAGAAAAGCGCTGCTCAGAAACATGGTCGCGAAACCCTTCGGCGGTACGTAAAGTAGACATAGGTTGCCCCTAACACACAAGCCGAAAGAAAGGGTTTACGCGTCAAGCAGAGGTTACGCCCCCAATGTTTTCTCCGCGATCTCCAACACATTTTTGCTCGGGTTACTGGCGATGACGCGCTCTAATTCGCCTCGCACCATGTCTTGGCGGCGATCATCCAATTTCTTCCAGATTTCAAATGCCCCCAACAAGCGCGCCGCTATTTGTGGATTTCGGCTGTCCATATCTAAGACTTGGTCCGTGAAGAACCGATAGCCTGACCCGTCAATGCGGTGGAATAATTCGGGATTCCCCATTGCAAAACCACCCACGAGCGCGCGTACCCGGTTGGGGTTATTGCGCTGGTATCTTGAGGATTCTGTAAGCTGCTCAATGGCATGGACGCCGTCGGCGTGGCGCCGCATGGCTTGAACCGAGAACCATTTGTCCAAAACCAGTGGGTCCGATTCCCACTTGGTATAAAAATCTTCCATCGTGGTTTCGACGCGTTGCCCGCCCAGTCGCGTCAGCGCCATGAGCGCCGCCAACTCATCAGTCATATTGGTAGATTCCGAGAGCTGAGTCTGGGACAGCGTCGCCGCCAACGGATCTTGTCTGGACGCCAACAAAGCCAGGCAGCGATTGCGTAAGGCCCGGCGTCCGGCTGACCTCGCATCGGGACGGAAGTCATGAGTGTCAGCGAGCGCATGATAACGATCCAGCAGATCATCGCGAAGCAGATCGCCTATCGCTCGCGAAAGCCATTTACTCGCTTCGTGTAAGGCGATGGGATCAACCTGTTCAAGCGATTGCATAACTTCGGAGGAGGCTGGAGGTGTTAGAACAAAGGCTTTGAAAGCATTGTTGAAATCGGGGTCATCCAATGTCTTTTTCAGGGCTTCGCAATACCCTTTTAGGGCCGTGTCTGCTGGCGGTGTCACGCCTGTTTCTATCGCTTTAGCCATATTCGCGATGAGATGGCGGGCAAGCGTTTGACCCGCTTCCCAGCGGTTAAAAGCGTTCGGGTCAGCGCCCATCAAACGCAGTAGGTCATCCGTTGTGGCATCGGTTTCCAAAGTCACGGGGGCTGAGAAGTCTTGCAAAATCGAGACGGAATAAGGTTCATCGATTCTTGGATAGGTCACGCTGGTGCCACTGCCTGTTAGCAGCGTGAGCTTAGGCTCAGATAGGGCTCCATTATCGCCCACTATCTGCCAACGGATTGGGATAACGACAGGCGATTTTTCCGACTGGCCCGGCGTTGGTTTTGTGGATTGCATGAAATGAATACGATGCGCGCCCTGTGATATCGTCTCCCGCAAGACTTTAAGTTTAGGGGTGCCTGCCTGTTCGTACCAACGCATGAATTGAGTCAAGTCTTCGCCTGAGGCCTCTTCGAAACACGCTATGAATTGTTCGACAGTGGCGGCCGTGCCATCCATTTTCTTGAAATATAAATCTGACCCAGCGCGGAAACGCTCTGCGCCCAAAATTGTCTTAAGCATGCGGATCAGTTCAGCGCCCTTTTCATAGATTGTCGCCGTATAGAAGTTGTCGATTTTCATATAAGCGTTGGGGCGAACGGGATGGGCGAGGGGGCCTGCGTCTTCCGCAAATTGACGGCCACGCAGGGCGCGCACGTCTTTAATGCGCTGAACCGCGCCGCCGCGTTGATCGGCCGAAAACTCCTGATCGCGGAAGACGGTGAACCCTTCTTTCAGGCAAAGCTGGAACCAATCCCGACAGGTTACGCGATTGCCCGACCAGTTATGGAAATATTCATGGGCGACAACGGATTCGATACGTTCGAAATTCATGTCTGTTGCCGAGGCCGCGTCAGCCAACAGAAGCGACGAGTTAAAGATGTTGAGGCCTTTGTTTTCCATTGCGCCGAAATTGAAATCTCGGACAGCCACGATCATGAATAGGTCCAGATCATATTCGCGTCCGAAGACTTGTTCATCCCATTTCATCGACCGTTTCAGAGCGTCCATCGCATATTCGGCCTTCGACGCATTGCCAGGGTCAACGTAGATTTCTAACGGAATATGGCGGCCCGACATCGTCGTGAAACTGTCTTCTAAGACATCAAATTCGCCCGCGACGAGCGCGAAGAGATAGGCCGGTTTCGGGAATGGGTCATGCCAGATGGCGTAATGGCGTCCAGTCTTGTCAGAGACAGCGCCATCTTCAATCTTATTCCCATTGGCGAGGAGGTAAGGATAAGTCGCGATGTCGGCTTCGAGGCGAACTGTGAAGACGCTCATGACATCGGGGCGGTCGGGATAATAGGTAATGCGGCGAAAGCCCTCGGCCTCGCATTGCGTACAGAACCGCCCACCGGAAACATAAAGCCCCATCAGCGTTGAATTGGCGCTGGGGTCACAGACGGTTTCGATTTCGAGAACGAAACTTTCTGGCGTTTTAGCGAGCACCAGTTTTTCTTGATCCAGCTTGTAATCCGTGCGCTTCAGCACCTTACCGTCGATTTTGACAGATCTCAGGTCGATATTCTCGCCGTTCAGTACCAATGGCTCATCGCGGAGGCGTTTCACATCAATCTTGGACCGTACAGACGTCGCCGATGGTTGCAGGTCAAAATCCAAATAGACGGACGTCAGCTCATGACTCGGCGGCGTGTAATCTTCAAGAAGTGTAGGTGTCGGGGCAGTATCGGTGCGCATGGAGGTCTCCTAAAGTCTCGGTACATGTGGCTAAGGCCGTTGGTAAATTCAACGGGCCAGTTAGGGCATTGCTTTGAAAATTCAGGTTGCGTTATCTTATAACAAAATGTTTCGATGGGTTTTAATTTTGGGTTTGTCCTCATTTGGCAAACCGCTTGGGCGCAACTTAATATTCGCCCCCGTGTCCACTCTTACGTCTATAGCCGCTAGGCCCGAGCGGCTTAGAGCGCCTAATTGAGGCCACGCGTGTAGTTACCCTGCTGATTTGGGAATTGTTCCGTCATTCATCCTTGCGCCATTCTCGATCAAAAGTGATACAACGCGCTTTCTGATTGCCATTCGTTTCTCAGAGATTTTCCACTCGCCTTCGCCTACAAGGCTTTGCAGGAGTGTATTTTGACTCTCACGCCGAATATTGACATCTGATCCGCTGGTTATCAGGCTTTGAATGATTTTGAGCGTCTTATCCGCTTCTTCACTGTCGGCGTATTCTGCGAATACTGACGCGCCAACAAGAGGAGTTAGTTTGCGATTCTCATCCCAAATATCTGGGTATGCTCCGTAACCCAGCACTAGTTCCACCATTTTAGGCTTATTACTCCTTACGGCGGAAAAAAGAGGACTTCCCTGTTTTAACTTACTCGATCCCCCTGGCTTTTGTGAGTCTGGGTTGGCACCTGCCTCCAGAAGCAGTTTGGCTAATCGCATGTTCCCGCGATCACATGCAGTCTCTAGCGGGCAAAATTCATCTCCATGCTTTGCTGTGGGCGCCGCCCCTGCCGCTAAAAACGATTTAACGATACCAACCTTGTTTTTCATTACAGCCAGAGCGAGCGGTGTTACGTAAGCGCCGCCACCCTCAATTATGGGCTGGTCCACATCCGCACCTTTTTCAATAAGCCGGATAATCAATTCTTGATGATTTTTCTCAACGGCGGCGTAAAGTGGGTTGTCCATGTTTAAGTCTTCACCACTATCAATCATTGAGAAGGCTAGCGCATAGTCTTCGTTCTGGATGGCCTGACAGAGTGTATTGGACTGAGGCTGTTCATCCGCACCATATTCCTTGCCCGAATAAGAGAGCTTTGCATCAGGCTTGTGTCCCTCTTCGTTACTTCCCGTTTCATAAGAAACACTCGCTGTGAATTCCCATTCACTATCTTGGCTTTTCGTCCACGCATTTTGAGCCACATAGATCAGTGATTGGCACCAGTCGAAATCTCCCAAGTTTCGTTTTTCTTTAGAAAAAGTGTCCGCATAAAAACGAGGGCCTGAAACAACGGCGTAGCATCTTTGGTACAGGAAGCTATCTGAACTAGACTCGAGTTCGTCGATAAGAACAGCATGATCGAGCGCATAGAGCTTTTGGCTCATAATTTCTTCGAAGTCACATATGTTTTCTGGAGACTCTTTCGATAACGCTGCCGCAATTGGGGCAACACCGCTCAAGCAATCCTCTTGATCGACCAGCTTTAAATCAGCAAGGCTAATCAGGGCCCAAAATTCTTCATCTGTCATGACGTAACTCTAAGTCAGGGGCGGTTAAAATAGGGTTCCATCATCCACTTTATTAGAGGCTGTAAATTAGTCTAAAAAAAGATGCTTAAACTGTCGGTGAACTCCATCAATGCCTGATTAAGTCGATCTATCCCCGTATATGTGGAAAAATGATTTCAATATTTCAGTGCTCTACGTTCAATCTTGAGAGAATGATCCCCGCGCACCAAAGCTGTGTTATTTTACAAGGGTTCTTTCGGACATGGGACAGGTGAGACGTCGCTTACTGGTTCGAAAGGCTGTGTGTGAAACGAGACTGGTTTGACAGCTTCGCTCGTTATCTCACGCATTGGAGCCTGACCGGATAAGCGGCGGCGTTCGATGAGTTGAAACTTTAGTTTCAACGAGACGGCGCGAGCGGTGTAACGGGAAACATACTAATGAGGCCTTTGTGTGAAACGTCACAGCCGCGTGGTTTATACTCGCGTAAAACATAACTCTTCTATATCGGTATCCGTCGCGGATATCGACCACGCGGGCTGTCCCGCTCATAATTTCGCCTCAGCAGTCACGAGATGGGCTGTAAACATTTGCGCTTGGCTTGCGGTCAACCTGATTTGAAAGCTGGACTTCCGCCGCTATTCCGCTAAGTCGCGCGCGAAGCCCGTAATTCTCGAAATACCTATATTATGTCTAACTCAGTCGAATTCCTGCGCAATGTCGCCATCGTGGCCCACGTTGACCATGGTAAAACAACGCTTGTTGATAAGCTCCTCCGTCAATCTGGTACGCTGGACGAACGCGGTGACCGCGAAGAACGCGTCATGGATAGCGGCGACATCGAAAAAGAGCGTGGCATTACAATTTTGGCCAAGAACACAGCCATCCGCTGGAAGGCCCCAGATGGGCAAGATTGGCGCATTAACATCGTTGACACACCGGGACATGCGGACTTTGGCGGCGAGGTCGAACGTGTCCTCTCTATGGTCGACTCTGTTGTTTTGCTCGTGGATGCCGTTGAAGGCCCAATGCCACAGACAAGCTTCGTCACGAAAAAAGCGCTCGCCCAAGGCCTTCGCCCGATCGTTGTTGTCAATAAAATTGACCGTATTGGCGCGCGCCCAGATTGGGTCGTTGACCAGACATTCGATCTGTTTGACCGACTCGGCGCGACAGACGAGCAGCTCGACTTCCCCGTTGTCTTCGCTTCGGCGCTAAATGGCTGGGCCTCTGATGAAGCCTCAGTCGAAGGCACGGATATGACGCCTTTATTTGAATCTATTGTCAAAAATGCGCCTGTTCCAGATGTTGACCCTGATGGGCCTGTTCAGCTGCAGGTCTCTGCGCTAGATTACAGCACCTATACGGGTGTTATCGGGATCGGCCGCGTCGTACGGGGTGTCTTGAACGCCAAGCAACCTGTTGTCGTTGCCACGCAAGACGGGAAAGAGCGCAAAGCCAAAATCGTCGATTTGTTTGGCTTCATGGGCCTTGATCGCGTGAAGATGGAAAGTGTCTCCGCTGGCGACATTTGCTGTTTCACAGGTATCGATAATTTGGGCATCTCAGACATGATTTGCGATCCAGACCATGTTGACCTTCTGCCACCGCTTTCCGTGGATGAGCCAACCATTTCGATGACCTTCCAGGTCAATGATTCCCCATTTGCGGGTCGCGAAGGCAAATATGTGACATCGCGAAACATCAAAGACCGCCTCGACAAAGAGTTGATCTCGAACGTTGCGTTGCGGGTTGAACAGCTGGACGACGCTGACAAATTCCGCGTCTCTGGCCGAGGTGAGTTGCATCTTTCGATCCTGATCGAGAACATGCGCCGTGAAGGGTATGAGCTTGCGATTTCTCGCCCCGAAGTGGTGAATAAGGAAATCGATGGTGTGCTTTGCGAGCCTTATGAGAATTTGACCGTCGACGTCGAAACTGACCACCAAGGTTCGATCATGGAAAAATTGGGCGAGCGTAAAGGTAATCTGAAAGACATGGCGCCAGACGGAAATGGTCGCGTGCGTTTGGATTATGAAATCCCAACACGCGGTTTGATCGGCTTCCGGTCTGAATTCATGACTCTGACATCGGGTTCTGGCCTGCTTTACCATACATTTGACAGCTACAAGCCGCGCACGAAAGCGGGCATCGGCCGTCGTCAAAAAGGCGTCCTGATTTCGAATTCCACAGGTAAGGCTTTGGCCTTCGCACTTTGGAATCTCCAAGCGCGCGGCGAGATGTTTATCGGTCATGCAACTGAGGTTTATGAGGGCATGATCATCGGGCAAAACTCCCGTAATAATGACCTGACTGTAAACCCGCTAAAGGGTAAGCAGCTGACCAACGTGCGGGCATCAGGAACCGATGAAGCCGTCACACTGACCACACCAATTACGATGACGCTGGAGCTGGCTCTAGAATACATCAATGATGATGAACTGGTAGAAGTTACGCCAGAAAGCATCCGTATCCGAAAGCGGTATCTTGCGGAAAATATGCGTAAGAAAGATCAGCGTCGCATGGAAGCCCTCGAAAAAGAGGCGAATTAGTCGAATTTCAGGTTAGCCTTCTTAAGGTCGGCTAACCTGCTATCAGCGTCATTTCGTCGAGGCTCGGCATACCGCTTTTCCAAATGTTTAAAGCGATTTTGATAAAGGCGGCTTCTTCGTCTTGGAACTCATAATCGCAAATACAGATCGCGAAGATTGAGGCTAAGACGCTACGACGCAGCTCTGGATCGCGGATTTTTTCAAGCGCCTGGGTTTTGAATGTATCATCCGTATCATTGGCCAGCGCGATTGCGATTTTCTCTCTCTCCGCCTCATACCAACTCAGTATGGTTTTTCGGGGTAGGATGACCCCAGGGCGAAGACGTTGATTGATTGTCATGACGGAGTGACAGAACTCGATCATTTCTTGATCTTTTTGGCGTCGATCTAGCAATACGGTCACAGCCAAAATGTGGGCGACGGCCCGCATTACATTGTCTGTGTCCGCGTTTTTCACGATCTGTCGACTTTAATCGGCGGGCGAGGGAAGCCCCAAATGGCGGCGGCTGACTTTATCAATTCGCTTTCCGAAACGACATATTCTTTGTCGCTAAC
Organism: Litorimonas cladophorae; assembly: GCF_014652455.1. Taxonomy (GTDB): domain Bacteria; phylum Pseudomonadota; class Alphaproteobacteria; order Caulobacterales; family Maricaulaceae; genus Litorimonas; species Litorimonas cladophorae. The sequence goes on from NZ_BMYV01000001.1 coordinate 118,944, forward strand.
GGAGATAGAGACCATTGCGTCATAGATCGCCTCAACATCGCGTTCCTCTTTGAAACGCGACAGGGCCCGCAGAACGAGAGTATTGCGCCGCTCGCCCTTGAGTTTCGTTTCCAAGTCTTTGGAATGAGCTTTGAACCACTCTTGGATGTCATTATCTTCCATGGGCTCAAGTTCAAACAACTCAAACAGACCCGTCGCCTGCGTTGCTAAGCTCTGCATCTCGGGGGACCTAACCTTGCGGTCGATGATCACCGTGATGGCAAGTGGAAGAAGGATGTCGTCATGAGTAAAGGCCATGTTTATCTCCATAGTCTCAACAATTGCGCACGACAAGGCGTGGCTAGACGAAACGAACGGTGATGCGCTGCAGGCCTTCGACGCCACCTGACAGCTCATCTCCAATCCGGACGGGGCCAACGCCTGAAGGCGTTCCCGTATATATTAAATCCCCAGGTTGGAGGTCCATGTCTTCGCGCAAACGGGCAATAATTTCATCCACGCCCCAGATCATATTTGACAAAGCGCTAGCCTGAACGATGTCGCCATTTTTGCGCAATACAATATGAGCGGCGTCCAGATTGACCTTTTCAGCCGGTGTGATGGCGGAGCAGGGCGCGGAGCGATGGAAACTTTTGGAACGATCCCAAGGGCCACCTTTCTTTTTAGCGGCGCTCTGTAAATCTCGTCGGGTAAGATCAATGCCCACGCCGTAACCATATATTCCGCCATTCATGTCTTCTGGACCGATGGCGACGACGAGCTCCACTTCGTAGTGCAGATCTGACGTATTGGGCGGATATGGAATATCTGCGCCATTATGAACGATGGTCTCGGCCGCCTTGGTGAAAAAAATGGGTTCTGATCGCGCAACATCCCCGCCCATCTCGGCGATATGATCGGCATAGTTTTTCCCGATGCAGTAAATCCTACGCACAGGAAACCGAGCGTCCAATCCAGCAATCGGTAAACTAACAGGGTCATGTGGGGGAAATACAAAATTGGTCATATCATCTCGATTGCATTCAGCGTCGTCGCGCCTATCGTTATACCACATAACATGGAGTTTCACATGCGCATTGTCGATGTGCCGATTGATAAAATCTACGTTCCCGCGGCGAAGAAGAACACGCTCGATCAAGATAAGGTCGTCGAGCTGGCTGAAGATATTTTGGAAAATGGACTGCAGAAGCCTATTTATGTCCGTATCGGCAAGGATCGCTATGTCTTGCAAGAAGGGCTGCACCGTGTCGAAGCGGTTAAGTTGTTAGGCGAGACCTTGATCGAGGCCCATATCGTTGCGGCGCAGCGTAAGTGAGTGTGCCCGTAATATTGGACGTTGCACCATGAAGTTCCTCCGTACGCCCGATATCTGTTTTTCCAATCTGCCAGAGTTTGAATTTGCGCCGACCTACTGCAATGTGGTTGCCGCAGACGGAACGCTGTTGCGTTTGCATTACGTAGATTATGGCCCACAGAGTGGCCGCACGATTGTTTTATTGCATGGTGAACCGAGCTGGTCCTTCCTCTATCGTTTCATGATCCGTCAGCTTAGCGACGCTGGGTTTAGGATTCTAGCGCCAGACCTGATTGGGTTTGGAAAATCTGATAAACCCGTTGAAATGGGTGACTACAGCTACACGGCGCATGTCAATTGGATGCAGCGATGGCTGGACCATGTTGAAGTGTCTGACGCGGTTCTGTTTTGTCAGGACTGGGGTGGATTGATTGGTTTGCGGCTGGTGGCGGATAATATAGATCGTTTCGCGGCTGTCATGGCTGGAAATACGGGACTTCCGATTGGAAAAGGCACGCCGCCTGAGGCTTTCTTGAAATGGCAAAAATTCTCTCAAGTTGTGCCTGAATTTCCGACGGGCAATATTCTGCAAGGCGCCACTGTGCGCGATCTGTCGTCTGAAGAGATCGCGGCATATGATGCGCCATTTCCTGATGAGCGCTACAAAGCGGGCGCTCGCATTTTCCCAGCACTTGTTCCGACGCGACCGGATATGGACGGTGTCGCCGAGAATCTTGAGGCCTGGAAAATTTTGCAACAATGGACGAAGCCTTTTGTTACAGCCTTTTCCGATCAAGACCCCGTCACCAGAGGGGGCGAAGCGGTTTTCCAGAAACTTATTCCGGGGGCTGCGGGGCAGCCGCATCAAATCTTGAAAGGTGGTGGACACTTCTTGCAAGAAGACGTCCATGCTGAATTGAGCGAGATGTTGATCTCGCTCGCTTCACGTTTGGACGGCTAGTCCTCCATTAAATTATTTGGGCTTGCGGGTACTTTTACGCGAGCCTTTTTTGACCCCGCCTTTGCTCCCAAAGCTGCTGGGGGCGCCTTTTTCTTTTAACGCTGCTGCGCGAGCTAGTTTTTTCTTATGCGGTTTCTTGGCGCCATCTTTTGGCCCAGACTTGGGTTTGTCATATGATGGCATATCGGAGCCCGTCGCTTTGCGCGATTTACGCTTGAACGTACCCTCTTCGAAGTTTTGATTTCGCTTTGGCTTGTCCTCATATGACGGCTTCTTTTCACCAGCGGGCTTATCGTCATAGGACTTTTTCTTGTCGCCCCACGGCTTTTTATTGCCTGATGGTTTGTCGTCGTAAGAGCGTTTTTTGTCACCCCATGGCTTTTTGTCGCCGCCAGATTTGCGCTTATCGCCGTAAGGTTTACCTTTGCTGCGGCCAGAACCGCCATCGCGATCACGTCCACGATAATTTTCGGTCGGTTGGGCAAGGTTTGGTTTGCCGTCGACACGGGCGGCCGTGATGGCGGCTTCGATTTTCATGTCGGGACCGATGTTTTCAAGAAAGCGCTCGACGCCTTTAGGTGCCATTTCCACGAAGGTCTGATTGTCGATAATCTTGATCGCGCCAATCTCACCTTTTTTCAGTCCACCTGATTTCATGAGCATGGGCAAAATCCATTTTGGTTCTGCCTTTTGCTTGCGACCCACATTCAATGAGAACCAAACGCCATTGTCAAAATTTTCGCGCGGGCCAGAATTGCGGGCGTCTGGGTGACGGTCTTCCTTGCTCGGTTTATAATTTGCGGGCATCAATTCTTCTGGTGCCGACTGGCCTTCACGATATTGGCGAATGAAGGCGGTTGCGATGTGTTCTGCAGAGTGCGCTTTAAGCAGACGCGCGACCATTGTGCGCTCTTCGTCCGAAACCTCTTCGGTGAGGGTCATGTTATCTAACAGGCGCTCATTGTCTTTGGCGATGATGGCATCGGCGCTCGGCGCTTCGCCCCATTCTGCTGTGATTCCCGCATCCCGCAATAGGCGCTCTGCGTTACGGCGGCGACTGGGTGCGACGATCAAGGCTGATACGCCCTTGCGACCGGCACGACCTGTTCGTCCAGAACGATGGAGCAGGGCTTCGCGATTTCGCGGCACATCGGCATGAATTACCAATTCCAGATCGGGTAGATCCAAGCCCCGTGCGGCAACATCTGTTGCAACACAAACCTGAGCGCGACCGTCGCGTAGAGCTTGCAGCGCATTACTACGTTCGGCCTGTGACAATTCGCCAGACAGTGCAACTACGGAGAACCCGCGATTGTTGAAACGTTGCGTCATGCGATTTACCGCAACACGCGTGTCGCCAAAGACGATGGCATTTTTCGCATTATAAAAGCGCAAGACATTGATGATCGCGTTTTCGCGGTCGGCGTTGGAGACCGTCATGACTTGGTAGTCGATGTCCAAATGCTGTTTGGCTTCGGCAGCCGTATTCACGCGCACGGCGTTACGTTGATATTTCTTAGTCATGCCCAAGATCGTCTTTGGAACCGTTGCGGAGAACATGAGTGTGCGGCGCTCATCTGGCGCGGCGCCGAGAATGATTTCCAACTCTTCCCGGAAACCCATTTTGAGCATTTCATCGGCTTCGTCGAGAACGATGCATTGTAGCTCGCTCATATCGAGTGAGCCGCGTTTAATGTGATCACAGAGGCGGCCTGGTGTGCCGACAACAATATGTGCGCCGCGTGTCAGAGCCGCACGTTCCGTGCGCATATCCATACCGCCAACGCAGCTGGCCGTTTTTGCGCCTGCATCTTTATAGAGCCAGTCCAGTTCGCGTTTGACTTGGAGCGCAAGTTCGCGCGTTGGGGCGATACAAAGCGCGAGTGGTGCGTCGGCGCGCAGTAACGCGGAACTTTCGCCCAGCAATGTCGAGGCCATCGTCAGGCCAAAAGCAACAGTTTTGCCAGATCCTGTTTGGGCAGAAACAAGAAGGTCTTGGTCCTGAAGTTCAGGTGCGAGCGCGGCATCTTGGACGGGTGTCAGGGTTTTGTAGCCCTTTTTTTCCAAAGCGATAGCGAGTGCTGGATGCACGTTTTCAATATTGGACATGGCCGTTTTCTTTCGGGTTGATCGGGAATATCCCGATCTGACAAATTTTGTCTGGCTGATCGATCACGTCGATCTCGTCGGCCAACTCAAAATTAACAGGCCTAAGGGCGCTCCCTATGGTGTTTTACACCCGCTGCATAGCCTAGCGTACAGGCGAGGTTTTTGGGATCGGTCTGAGACATACGCAAGGGGACGCCATTGCAGCCTATCGTGAGGTCTGCCGACTTGCGATATCCTGATAAATGGGACGTCCGCGTGGTCGATACTCACGACGGAATACCGAGATAGAAAAATGTTTTACGCGAATATCGATGTGCATTTTAACTCTCGCTAACTTGCACGACCACGCGGCGGTGTTTTGCGGAAGGCGGCCGGAATTTATATCCTGTCGTTCCAGACAGTTCAGCTCACACCATCAGGCCCCTCTATATCTGCGTTACCGGATATAAGTAAGCACACCGTCTCTCGATACAAACCAGTCACGTATACTTGCCTGTCCCGTGTCCGAGAGAACCATCTAAACATAGGGCTAAAATAAAGGACGGGGATTAGAATTTTCGAAAGCTCACTATTCTTGGGCTTTTTTAAGTTTAAAACAGGGAGAGATATTTTCTTCCCCTCGAATTCCCAACCTTATTTCATTGAATTGCAACTTCGAGGGCCGACGCGCGTTAGCTAATCAAGCAGCACGCGTTGCGCCCCAGAAATAGAATAAGGTTTACGCTCATGAAAATTTTAATGGTTCTCACTTCACATGATAAACTTGGCGAAACAGGTAAAAAAACTGGATTTTGGTTAGAGGAATTTGCAGCGCCTTATTACGTCTTCAATGATGCAGGCGCGGATATCACATTGGCCTCTCCCAAAGGTGGAAGACCCCCAATTGACCCATCCAGCGATGCTGAAAATGCGCAAACAGAAGCGACGGAACGCTTTAAGGGCGATTCAGACGCGCAAGGACGACTGGATGGGACGCTTGGGCTGAGCACTGTAAATGCTGATGACTATGATGCGGTATTCTATCCGGGTGGTCACGGACCGCTCTGGGATTTGGCCGACGATCAGGACAGTATCGCTTTGATTGAGTCCTTCGCAAAGTCAGACCGCCCAATCGCAGCCGTGTGCCATGCGCCGGGTGTGTTTAAACACACAAATGGGAAAGACGGAAAACCGCTTGTTTCAGGTAAAACTGTGACAGGATTCACCAACACGGAAGAAGAGGCGCAGGGCCTAACGGATGTTGTGCCGTTCCTTGTCGAAGACATGCTGAAGGCCAATGGTGGGCAATATGAAAAAGGTGACGACTGGGCCAATTTCGTTGTGACCGACGGGAAACTCGTGACGGGTCAAAACCCCGCCTCGTCAGAGGACGCTGCACGCGCTCTGTTGAAGCTACTTTAATAAAAGGCGCAGGAGGCCCCGCTCTCCTGCGCGCCAGCTGCTGGGTTGCTCAGAAATAAGTCTTAGCATTCGGCAGCGATTAGTTCAGAGGGCTTAGCCCTCTGAGTGATTTTTTAAAGATTCAGAATTCTTCGCAATTTCTTTTTCGGTCTGCACCGACATTCGGAAGAAAAAACCAGCCGCGATACATGTCGCGATTACGGCGACGGCTTCGCCACCAAATTCCACGGCGTGGGGCGCATGCAAGCTCTGCATCAACAGCCATATAAGAGCCACGGCCACGACACCGATGATCAGCATAATCAGCATCGTTTCGATCAATGCATTCAAATATATTTTCATAGTAAGCGCTTTCTGAGATTTACAAACGGAGGCTTAAGCCGCTTGTGAGTTGAGAGATTCTATAAGGTTAGCTTTGACTTGTTCGAGCTCGGCCTGATCCTGTTCATGGATTTTCGCCAAGATGTCGTGGCGGGTTACAGATCCAATGAGGCGATTGCCGTCTTGGAGAACCAAATGGCGGACTGAATGTTGTGCCATCAGATTTTCGGCGGTCGTCAGTAAATCGGATGTTCTGCAAAATGCTATCGTTGACCGCATCCAATCTTTTACTTTCTCACGGCAGATGGATGAGCCGGCGGTGCCCTTTAGCTTTACTGCGCATAGAATATCGGAATCGGTCAGTATTCCCGCAACACTCCCATCCGTCTTTGTCACCAAGACCGAGCTTTCTTCCAGCTGCGCCATCATATCGATGACCTCGTCCAAATATGTATCTCCGCTACAACGCGCTCTGTTGAAGTGGCCGCAGCGGACAAGTTCTTTTACCGTTTTCATCAGAATATCTTTACGCGACGTCGGCCACACGCGCGCTTCTGGCGAGGTCGCGTAGGACTTTGACCTCAAGCTCATCCTGCTCATGCATTTTGCTTAAAATATCGCGGATGCTGATAATGGCAGTTGGTTTGCCCGCGTCCATCGCGACGATGTGCCTAATTTTGTGGCGTCCCATAAGTTTCAAAACTTCATTGAGTTTGGCAGAGACATCGCAGGTCACGACATTATGTGACATCCAATCTGAGGCTTTCGAGCTCTCGATTGATCGGCCTAGACTTTGTGTTTTATGCACGGCACGAATAATATCATGATCCGTAATAATGCCGCGCAGGATCGTCCCGCTTTCCATGACAATGACTGCATTTCGACCGGTCTCAACCATCTTGGAGACGACTTCGTCAAGGAAGTCGTGTGGCAACGCGACCGGCAGGGGATTGGGGTTTTGACGAATAACAGATCTAAGAGACATTTTTTGTCCTTTCAGACTAAATTATGATTCCATATTCGGTGACGGCTAAGAGCGATTTGCTCGCGTCGCTCGCTAAAATTGGTAAAAACGCGGCCAGAGATGCAACACTCAATTTGAGTTTCTCTTTAATTTTCAACAGGCTATTGCTTAGGCTGTCGATCTCCTTCTCGGAGAGGCCATCTAGCATTGTTCGTTCTAAATGATCGGGAACGCCGTCCAGCTGGGCCAGTACATCGGCTGCATCTTGTGTGATTTGCAAGGTATAAGAGCGTCGATCATTTGGATCTTGTGCACGGTTGACGAAGCCTCTTTGAACAAGACGGTCTACCAATCGCCCCACAGAGGCGGCCCCTAATTCTAATCGAGTGGCCAATTCTGATTGCGATAAATCGGGGTTCCGCTGGATAATACCCAGCGCTAACCATTTTGCTCGTGTGAGATTGAAGGGGCGGAGGCGGTCATCGATCTCATGTCTGAGCAAATGCGCCACATCATGGATGAGTGTACCCAACAGATCGTCTTGTTTCGTAATCATGCTTAGCATTTAATATGCTAGGTTACTATATGCAAGTCTCTTTTCTGTAATGTCTGCCAATCTGAACTTGGAGGCCTGTAGGCCCTTGTTTTAGGTGAGCGGAGGCTTCCGCCAAGCGGAATCGCTTTGCTCACGCCGTTCATACTCCTCGGCTTCAAACTTTCTGAGGCACGCGGCGAGAGAGCGATCTGGGTGCGGCGCGTAGCGCTGCCCTGTCAGGGTCATCTCGATAATTCGATCAACCCGGAAAACACGGAAATCTTCGCGGAGTTGGCACCAGGCTGCCAAGGTCCAAACATTGCCCCAGAACCAAATGCCCAGCGGTTGAATGTCCCGAGATGAGGTTGTGCCTTTTAAGTCTTTATACCGCACGGTCAGGACGTCACGATTTTCTGCCGCCTTTTCGCAGGCATCAATTCGGTCGCGGGTCTCTTGATTTTGCACGGAAGGAAGAGCGAAGACGCGTGAGCTTGCCGCGCGGGCGCGGGCCGCTTCTGGCAAGACGGATTCAATTTTGATCAAGGCTTCTTCAGCCGCTGTGGCCATGGCCGTACCGCCCCAAGAGCGCACCATTTGCGCCCCTGCGACGAGGGCAACAACTTCATCCGCCGTGAACATCAAAGGCGGAATGTCGTACCCATCCCGCATGACATAGCCGACACCCGTTTCGCCATCGATCGGGACGCGAGTCGATTGTAGATCGGCAATATCGCGGTAGATCGTTCTGACGGAGACTTCGAGTTTCTCCGCCAGAGTCGCCGCAGTGACGAGCCGACCGCCGCGCAAAAGCTGCACGATTTGAAATAAACGGTCGGCACGTCTCACGGTCTAGTACCGAAACAGGCCGAGGCCATTGCCCTCGGTATCAATGGCGTAGAAGAAAGTACCAACGGGAATTTGGATGATGTCGGAGACGACCTTACCGCCCGCTTCGATGACGCGTGTTTTCGTCGTTTCCAGATCGCATGTCGCATTAATATGCACGACAGGACCTTCGCCATTGGATGCGGGTTTGCCCGGGATAAGGTTGCCTGAAATACCCGTCTCATTATCTGCCGGGAACATGGCGACGGGGACGGGGCCTTCGTGGTTCATTTCTAGAGGTGCACCCAAAACAGTGGCGTAAAAACCCATTGCTCTGTCCATATCTGCCACTGGAATTTCTGCCCAGACGACGCGGTTCTGATTGTTTGTAGCCATTTCTAAATCTCCTTGGCGGGTAAAATTGTTTGCCAAGTCTGTATTCGCATACCCCTACTGACAGCATTATGTCAGTAGTGTTTTCGTAACCAGCGATTTGGAGGCCATGCGTTGGAATTAGCGGTCTTCAAGGCCCCATGCCTCGACCCAGTCCGCCATAGCTCCGCGTTGATCTGGGAACAGGAGCATGATCACAAATGCGAGTTGCAGAATAGCGATGCAATAGAGTTGAAATTTGAACGGCTGTTTCAGCGTTTTATGACGAAACTGATGCTGCGCCGTTATAGCGCCAATCGTTCCGCCGAATAAAGCAATTAGGAGGAGTGTCGATTCTGGGATGCGTGACAACTGCTGTCGCGCCCGCTTTTTGTCGACGTAAAAGGCAATGTAGGCGATTAGATTTAGGCTAAGCAGGTAAATACTGATGAGTATAGTCGGGGGCGTTAGGAAGCCTACGGTCATAACATTATCAATTTTCTTACAAAAAAACCGCCGCTCAAAAGAACGACGGTCATTTATTCTAATCTCTTTGAAGAAGACTACTTCTTCTTGGCGCGTCCACCGGTCATGCCGCGACCTGTTGTCCGCTCAACGATACGTGCGGACTTACCACGACGGTCACGGAGGTAGTAAAGCTTGGCGCGACGGACTTTACCGCGACGCTTGACTTCGATCTCTTCGACCATTGGGGAATAGAGTGGGAATACGCGTTCGACGCCTTCACCATAGGAAATCTTACGAACTGTGAAGCTCTCTTTGATGCCTGCGCCTGAACGGGCGATGCAGACGCCTTCAAAGGCTTGCAAACGTGTGCGTGTGCCTTCTGTAATCCGAACTTGAACAACAAGCGTGTCACCCGCTGAAAAATCAGGGATAGTTTTATCACCGGAGAGCAGGCGCTCGGCTTCGGCTTTTTCGATCTTTTCAATGACGTTCATTGTCCGTCTCCTTTTCGCGCTTTGTCCCGCATGACCTTTTCATAGAGGTCTGGGCGTCGCGCCTTCGTTGTCTCTTCGCTTTGGGTGCGTCGCCAATCTGCGATCTTTTGATGATCGCCGCTTACCAACACGTCCGGAATGTTCCGGTTTTCCCACTCTCTCGGCTTGGTATAGAGTGGATACTCCAGCAAACCATCTTCAAAACTCTCGTCCGAGGCGCTGTCCGCATCACCCAGAACCCCAGGCAGCAGGCGTACGCACGCCTCGATCATCACTTGTGCGGCCACCTCACCACCTGCGAGAACGAAGTCGCCAATGGAAATCTCTTCCATCTCGCGGGCTTCGATCACCCTTTGGTCGAGGCCTTCAAACCGTCCGCAAAACACAATAAGACCCTGTCCCGTAGCCAACTCCCGAACACGTTGCTGCGTCAGAGGTTTGCCCCGAGGGGTCATATAAATGAGCGGCCGTTCGTCGGCTACACTGTCGATGGCCCTTGCTGCCACATCCGGTTTTAAAACCATTCCGGGGCCGCCGCCCGAAGGCGGGCTATCAACGCTGCGGTGCCTATTAGTCGAAAAATCACGAATGTCTACCGTATCTAGCTGCCAAATCCCGCTTTTTTCAGCCCCACCAATGATTGATGTGCCCAAAACACCCGGAAAGGCGTCTGGGAACAGGGTGAGGGCGGTCACGCGCCACGGTTTAGGGGTGTCTGACATGGGCAGCAGCTAGCAGAGGGGAACTAGAAGGGCCAGAAAGAGATTCGGTAGGTCCTTAAGGGGCGCGCTCAAAACGCCTGGGTCTGCGCCACTGGGCTTGGCGCCTTGGTTGGACGGTCTACGGCAATCTTAAAATGGCTAAATCTGGCTTAGAAAGCTCCATTGAAATGAAATTTTCAAGAGATATACAGTTTCGGGGAAGGCTCAATAATTCGCGTGCGGTTTCTGGCTGTGATCAAAAACAAGACGTCTGCTGCGCGCAATGGAGTCACGAATGACAGATACGAAAACGGCTGAGCAGCTAGATTTGGGAATCAAAATTGCGGGGCTTGGTCTCGGCGAAGTCGATTATCTCAACGACACAATTACGCTTGATAATCGCGCTGCTGGGTTTTTTGAGCTCCCTGCAAATGAACCTGTCTCTCGCCAAACCCTCCACGACCGCATACATCCAGACGATCGTCAGGACGTGGAGTCCCAAGTCAGTTGCTTGTTATCGCCAAACAGCGAAGGCTTTATTTCCGTGGTTCATCGCGTGATCAATGCAGACTTGTCCATTCGCTGGATCAATGCTCGAAAACAGGTGAAATTTGAGGGTCAGTTGAAAAACGGCGATCCAAGACCCGTTACGGGGCTCGTTGCAATTCAAGACATCACTGACTTTAAGGAAGCGGAGAGTCGCATTCAATTTTTGATGGGTGAGCTTGCCCACCGCTCCAAAAATATGCTGACAGTCGTTCAAGGAATCGCCCGGCTTACTGCGAAAACTACCGACCCCGAGGACTTCATAGTCAAGTTTACCGAGAGACTTTCGGCGCTTAGCTCCAATCAATCCACTCTTGTTGATAATACATGGACCTATATGACGATGGATCGTTTGGCGCGTTCGCATATGCAGCCCTATACGTCGGGGAAAAGCGGCCGTGTGATTTTTAAAGGCCCCGAGTTGGCGCTAAATGCGAAGTCTGCGCAATCCATCGGAATGGCCTTGCATGAACTTGCAACCAACGCGGTAAAATACGGGGCGCTTTCAATACCTGAGGGCCGTGTCGAGATAACTTGGGGGATTGAAAAAGAAGATGGCGAAGAATTCGTCGTTGAGTGGGTTGAGAAAAACGGCCCCCCTGTTGAGAGCCCCTTGCGAAAAGGGTTCGGAGACAGGGTCATTCGCCAAATGGCATCCAGTTCAGTGTCAGGTCGTGTCACATTAGATTACGATCCATCAGGCGTGTGTTGGTCTTTACGGGCACCGCTGGAGAATGTCAGTGAGAGGCCCTAAGCGCTTCATATGGTTTCTGCGCTAGCCGCGCGGCATGGTTAACGTGGTCTAAACGCTTTGCCCTCATTTTGCTGAAATGATTCGTCCTTTCATGCCATTACTGCTGTCGTTTACGTTGTTGACGACCTTGTCGGCGTGTTCGATTGGGCAACCCGTCAGCACTTATCCTGAATACCGCCCGACACCAGGGCAGGGACAATATGTGCGACCGCAATATTTGAATAGGCAATTGCCACCACGGGTTCCAAATGATGACCTTTGCCAGTCGCGGCTCTACGCTGGTCTCGTTGGCCAGCATGAGGGTGCGATTTTTATCGCGGGACTTCCGGGACGAAAACGTTTGATCAAACCTGCCATTGTTGAAGGATTCGGTTACGGCGCCGGGGACCCACTCTACATACAAACGCCCTATGTCGAGGTGCGGGAATTTTTAGCGGGGCAGAATCTTTACGCTTCAACTAATACGGATATGAGGGATCGTCTGAATTTGGGGCCCGAGATCGCGGATCGACTGACGATTGAACTGGATGAAGACGGTTACGTTCAACAGATTGACTGTCGTTAAGCGCATCCGCCGTCGGCGAGGGGGTCATGCCCCCAATTCATCAGAGAATAGCGCCAAGCGCTAGATTCCAAATCCTCTTTTGGTCCACCTTGAGAGCAATGGCGTTTGATATAACCGACAACAGTGGCCATGTGGTCATACTGATCATCGGTTAAATCGTCTTTATTGGTGCGTTTAATGTTTACGATCCGGCGACCTGATTTATGACCTGTCGATTCCCCTGAATCGCTATCACCGACGCTTTTGCTCTCGTCCGTTTCCAGCCAGTCTTCCAAGTCCTGGGGTGCCATATTGACGAGGTCTCGCCATTCATCCCAGATTTGTTCTTTCGATTTCGACGAGCTCATGAGGCCTCCGTTGTTTATATCAGTACAACGGAGACGAAGCTAAACTGTTCCACTAGGCCCGAATATTGAGGGGGTGAGGCGTTTCCCGGCGTTTCGCGCGCGGTTCTGCCAGCATCTGTAGAACGGCTAAATCCTCAGCATGGCTGTCGATCTGGCGGCAGGCTTGCCTGACCTTGCGGCGGAATATCTTTGGCATGCGCGTGCCATAGGTGGCGATGATCTGTTCGGCTGACTGTCGTCGGACTCGCAAGCCCAGACAGGTCGCATAGCAGAGCGAATTGACCACGATCCGCAGAGGGACTGCGCGGAGGTCACTGGGCGGAGTAAGAAATCGTGAAATCTCATGTGGGACATTGGCCAGGGTAAATCCTTGCCGGCAATAGGTGGCTGCAATCAGCGTGACCATACGTTGCATCATCGGGGAGAGCGGGTATTCGCTGCGATAATCTGAAATGCGAATATCGGCGAGCTGCAAGATAATGCGTGCTGCGAAATATCCCGGTTCAACGCAATCGCGCGGGTCGTAAAACACCTGCGGATTATCTTTCGTTTGTGTATCGACGAGATATGGGTTTCGGCCTGAGGCGAGCGCGTCAAGACGTCGGCTCGCGGCCAATTGCGCCGTGTCCAAGCCATCACCGGCAGGCGTGAGGAGGATGTCCAAATTTTCCAAATGGCACTCGGTTTTGATGGCGTGGAAATGATCGTCGGCCCAATCAAAAACGGTACGTGTGTCCATGTCTCCCCAAGAGAGCGCTTCAAAACTCGGTGATTTGTGAAGCGGTGACGGCACCGGGGGACGGGGCGGGGATCCAAAGTTCTGAATCAACCAAGCCATCACTTCGAAATGTAAACTGGAGTCTTGTTCGCGAATTAGTCGAGTTTTTAACATGGCAAAAACCATCCCACTTTGCCGCGACCCAGCCATACTCATCGCAACGGTTTCTATATACCCCCGCTAATCTAATCCCTCCCGTTCGCGAGCCGCCTCGTATTTTTCAAGCGCCGCGAACCAATCCAACTCAAGTGATTCGATCAACGTTTCGGTCTTCGCACGTTGCTGACTAAGCGCGACAGCTTCATCAGGATTCGTGGTAAACAAATCCTCAGTGGCGAGACGTGTGTCGATGGTCTTGAGCGAGGCTTGCGCCTTCGCGATCTGTGTCTCTAAGGTCTCGGTCTCACGTTTAAGCGGCGCGATTTCTTGTATAGCTCGGGCTCGATCTTGTCGGTGTCGCTTGCGTGAGTTATCTTCGCTAGTCTTTTGTTTTTTTGTAGTTTTAGTTTTCTCCAACTGGAGTTTGCGGTAATCGTCTAAAGATCCATCAAAGGATGAGACGCTGCCTGAGTCCACCAGCCAGAGGCGATCGACGACGGCTTCTAGCAAGTTTCGATCATGCGAAATAACGACGACTGCGCCTTCGTAATTGTTAAGGCTACGGATCAATTCGGCGCGGCTGTCGATGTCCAAATGGTTCGCGGGTTCATCCAAAACTAAAAGGTGCGGCTTGTGAAATCCGATGAGTGAAAACAGAAGCCGTGCTTTCTCTCCGCCCGACAAATCGCCCGCCGGTGTTTCGGCATTTTTTGTTCCCAGGCCAAACCCTGCCAACCGTGCGCGGCGTTGGGCTTCGGTGGCGTCGGGCATAAGTTCGACAACGTGATCATAGGCACTCGCGCGCGGGTTCAACGCGTCGATCTGATGTTGGGCGAAATAGCCAATCCGTAGCTTTTTGTTCTTCTTGATAAACCCAGGCTTGGCGGGGTCGAGCAGGAGGGGTTCTAGCTCCCCCATAATTGCCTTTGCGAATGTAGATTTGCCCTGTCCATTTTTCCCAAGGATGCCGATGCGGTCATCGGGATCAATGCGTTGGTTAACTTTGCGCAGCACAACAAAATCATCTTGGCCTGCATTTTGATAGCCAAGGGCGACCTCATCAAATCGAACGATTGGCGGGGACAATTGACGCTCTGGGCCCTGCAATGTGATCGGTGCAATCGGGTCATTGATGATCGTTGCGACGGGCTGCATTTTCGCGAGCTTTTTCACGCGGCTTTGGGCTTGCTTGGCTTTGGAGGCTTTGGCTTTGAAACGATTGACGAAGGCTTCCAGATGGCGTCGCTCATTTTCTTGTTTGGCCATGAGCGACATGTCGAGCCGATTACGCTCGGCCAGCTGGCGTTCAAAAATATCGTAATTTCCCGTGTATCCGTAGAGTTTTCCGCCCCGCAAATGCGCGATATGGGTGACAGCAGTGTTTAGAAAGTCACGGTCATGAGAGATCACTAACACAGTGCCCGAATATTTTCGGATGTGAGCCTCAAGCCAGACCGCGCCTTCAACGTCCAGATAGTTGGTCGGCTCATCCAGCAGCAACAAGTCAGGTTGCGCAAAGAGCATCGCAGCAAGAGCGACCCGCATCCGCCAACCGCCAGAGAAATCCGAACAGGGTTTGAGTTGCTCTTCGGCGCTGAACCCCAAGCCTGCCAAAATTGAAGCGCCGCGGGCCTCCGCCGAATAAGCATCAATATCAGAGAGCCGAGTATGGATGGCTGCAATCCGCATGGGGTCTGTCGCAGTTTCGGCTTCAGCTAAAAGTGATTTTCGTTCGATATCTGCGTCCAGAACCGTGTCGATCAGACTTTGAGGGCCACTTGGAACTTCTTGGTCAACCACGCCCAATTTCATATTCTTGCGGAGATTGATCTCTCCGTCATCGGGACTGATTTCGGATTTTATCAGGCGGAAGAGGGTGGATTTACCAGTGCCGTTTCGACCGACGAGGCCAACCTTATGGCCTTCATTAATCGCCAATGTAGCCTGTTCAAAGAGCAGGCGGCCTTCAATACGGTATGTCAGATCGTTAATGTGAAGCATTTGATAAACTCAGAGGCACTCCTATATCGCCTTTACAGCAGTGCAAGCCCGCATTAAGGGCGCGCCAAACCAAATCTCAGTCTCAATGGAGCACATCATGGCTATTCAACGTACATTCTCTATCATCAAACCTGACGCAACGAAGCGTAACATTACAGGTAAGGTAAACGCTAAGATCGAAGAAGCGGGTCTGCGCATTGTTGCACAAAAGCGTCTTCAGCTCACAGAAGAGCAAGCAGGCGGCTTCTACGCTGTGCATAAAGAGCGTCCATTCTATGGCGACCTTGTCAAATTTATGATGTCTGGCCCAGTTGTGGTTCAGGTTCTTGAAGGCGAAAATGCCATCGCGGAATACCGTAAAGTCATGGGCGCAACGAACCCAGCCGACGCCGACGCGGGCACAATCCGCGCTGAGTTTGCTGAATCCATTGATGCCAACACAGTCCACGGTTCTGATGCACCTGAGACAGCGGCTGAAGAAATCAAATTCTTCTTCTCCGACGATGAAATCGTTGGCTAGGCTTTATTCGCCAGCACTAAACACAAAAAAGGCCGGGTGACCCGGCCTTTTTCTTTTCCCGATTTTTTGTGCGAGTCCTAGGACTTGATGCGGATCAATTCTTTAACAATCGCATTTTGGATTTCATCGAACGCCTCTTCCAACTGTTGCGTATCGCCAGCGGTGGTGAAGTTCTCTGCTTTTGAAGCGCAAGACAGCAACAAGTTGTATGCGTTTGTCTGATTCCAGAGGTTTACGTGTTCAGTTGCGTAAGGCTGATTTCTGTAATTAGCGTGATAATCACCGACGTCCAGAGCGTATCCGATCGTGAAAATTTGTGCGCCTTGAGCCTTGAGCGTGTTGCAAGAATCGATCGTTAGGCGGTCGGTGTTTCGACGCAGATGACCTCGCGTGTATCCGTTTCGACCATTGGGGTAGGACGACGCCCAAGCGCCAGACCAACTCCCATTATAATTTTGTCTCCACAACACAGGAGCCGTGTCATCTGCGAGGAACTCGTAACTACCCAATGTATTCTGTCCATCGGACATGAAAACGATAAATTTTAAAGGCTCTCGATAATCTTCATTTGCACGATCGGCTTCGTTTTGATGGTATGTGTTCTCTACATTCATCCATTGAAGGGCTTCGGCCATGGGGGGGTTCGAGTTTGTGCTACCAGACGGCGTCATCGCGTTCACTTCATTTGGAGTAAGGTAGCCCCATTTCATATCGACCCGATTGTCCGAAATAATGTTCGAGCTATAGGGTAACATCCCCATCCGAATCGTTTTCTGACCAGAGCTGTCCTCAGTTCCCAAACGACTGGAGAGGTCCGCAGAGAATTTGTTTACAGAATCTTCGAGGGCATCAATACGCGGGTTTGCACCAGCCGGTGATGAGCCATTTGAGTTAGCGATTTTGTCGTCCCAGTTCATTGAACCAGAGTTGTCCAATACCAGCGCGATTGAAGCCGGATGTTTATCATCAATCTGCAAATATGAGGCAATAGACTCAGCTTCAAAATCCAACGACTTTTTACCAAAAATTTGCATGAAAGTTGGGACAGTTCTGCCTGTGACTTTCACTCGCGCTTCTTTGGCACTGTCATCGTAGACGAGGGACACGTTCACATTGCTCGCGCCGCCGTCGACCCAACCTTTAAATTCATATCCTAAATCTTCGGCAGTGTGATTGCCTTCTAGGTAACCGTTGTCGTCGCCTTCTGGCTTGTGGTTATTATCCCTAACAAAGATCGCAGCGGTCAATGCGGTTTGGTCAGCAATGGCTTGACTACGTGCTTCTGCATTGCTGAGTGTGGAAAAATCCATTGCCGCGCCCATGCAACCCATAATCGCAACTGCACTGACCGCAAAAGTCAGCGCGATATTTCCGCCCTCATCCTCGCCAAAGCGTCTGAGGAGTGATGTCCTACTTTTGAAGCTTAACATAATCGAAGTTTCCCAACCATAAAATTCGTTTGGAACGGACTCGGTCCTTCCAGTAGGGCGTGTTTAGGGCAGGGATGTTTTTACCGACTTACGAAAGAGGGTTGCTAAAAGGTTAAGCCAAAACAGCCTAAACAGAAAGTTAACGGCCAGACGACCAGAACTAACGCTTAAATGACCTTTGAAGGAGAACTTTAGCCAGCGTTTCAGGGTAAAGGGTCAGTTCTTGTTCTAAAACGCGCGATGCGAGATCGTCAGTCGTGTCACCAGGATGAATGGGAACAACAGCTTGGGCGATGATTTCGCCGTCATCGACGCCTTCATTGACCCAGTGCACGGTGCAACCATGTTCCGTATCGCCAGCCTTTAACGCGCGTTTGTGCGTATGTAGCCCTTTATATTTCGGCAGAAGCGAAGGGTGGATGTTAATGAGGCGTCCTGCCCAACCTTTTACAAAGCCAGGGCTCAATACGCGCATGAATCCAGCGCAGACGACAAATTCGATGTCATGTTCGCGCAAAACCGCATCCAGAACACTTTCGAAATCTGCACGGCTCTCATAGGCGGTGTGGTCGACACAAATGGCAGTGACGCCCTGGGCTTCCGCAGCGTCCAGCCCAGCGGCGGTGTCTTTGTTTGAGATCACAAGGCAAATATCTGCGGGATAATCAGGCGCTTTCGCCGCCTCAACAATGGCGAGCATATTCGAGCCTCGCCCAGAAATGAGAACCGCCGTGCGGATCTTACGAGGCATTGGGTTAGACACAGGTTGCAACGCGTTTTAACTGCCCAATGACATGAGCATGTTCGCCCGCGGCTTCAAGTTGCGCCAATACGTCTTGCATATCCGCGGGCTTAACGCAGAGGACCATGCCGATACCGCAGTTGAATGCGCGCCGCATTTCGTCCTCGGCAACACCGCCTGTTTCTTGCAGCCATTTAAAGACGGCAGGGCGGTCCCACGCCTCAAAATCGAACTCAGGGACCAAGCCCTTGGGCAGCATGCGGGGTGTGTTATCGGTTAAGCCACCGCCAGTGATATGAGCGAGCCCCGAAACCAAGCCGCTGCGGATGAGCGGAATGAGTGATTTAATATAAAGCCGAGTTGGTGTGAGCAAAGCTTCCGCAAGCGGGGTATCGGCAAAGGGTGCTGGATCATCCCAGCTCAAACCTGATCTATCTACGATCTTGCGAATAAGAGAGTAGCCATTTGAATGCGGGCCAGAGCTTTCCAACCCGATCAACATATCGCCCGCATCCATATCATCATGGCGTGGCAGCATCGCGTCGCGCTCAACGGCGCCGACGACAAAGCCCGCTAGATCGAAGTCATCGCCTTCATACATGCCTGGCATCTCCGCCGTTTCACCGCCGACCAAGGCGCAACCCGCTTGGCGGCAACCTTCTGCGATACCTGAAATCACCGCGGCCGCATTATCCGACGTCAGCTTGCCCGTGGCATAATAGTCAAGGAAAAACAGGGGTTCTGCGCCATTTGCCAAAACATCATTGGCACACATTGCAACGAGGTCGATGCCGACTGTGTCCAACCGTCCCGTATCAATAGCTATACGTAGTTTCGTTCCCACACCATCTGTGCCTGAAATGAGGATAGGGTCAGTATAGCCGGCAGCTTTTAAATCAAACGCGCCGCCAAACCCGCCAATCGTGCCGTCAGCACCAGACCGCCGCGTGGATTTGACCATGGGTTTTATACGGTCAACCAGCGCGTCGCCCGCGTCGATGGACACGCCAGCATCCGCGTAAGAGAGACCTTTTTCACCTTTGGAGTCGGAGGTCATGTGCATAGTCCTGTGCAGAAATCTGAATAACTCACGGCCTTGGACCACTTTGACCGCTTGGGCGCAAGATGGTGCTACCAGAAAGCTGCCCGTAACATGTCTGCAAGCTGAAAGAAGCCGTTATATCTGGTCCAGCCTATTGGTGTTTTGCAGTCTCTAGGCTATCCAGCCCCCATGACACGTATTCTCTTCCTCACCTTCGCTATTCTTTCGCTTTTGGTGGCACCGCGTGCCCTGGCGGGTGATCCATTCACAGTCGGGGGCATTAATGTCGATGCGACAGCAGCCACGGCGATCGAAGCGCAGACCAAAGCCATCCAAGGTGGGCAGCTTCGCGCGGCGAACGCTCTGATCAACCGTATGACATTAGAGAGCGAACGCGCGGCGAACCCGCTGCCCGCTCTGACGCCTGAAATGGTAGGCCGGATGATCCGCGCATTGGAAGTTGGGCAAGAACGTCGCTCCGCCAATCGGTATCTGGGTGAGATCACCGTGGCGTTTAACCCGTCGCAGGTGCAGCAATTTTTGAAAGACAACCAGCTAACCCTTGTCAGCTCACAAGCCCGAGAGCGTCTCGTGCTGGTCCGTGAAAGTGGCTTGCGTGGAGGCGGGACTTTGCAAACTGCTCTGTCGGACCCTCGCTTGTCCTATGCCTTGACGCCGCTGACAGCCGCTTCTGCTGCCGATGCTGCAAACCTGTCGGCAACGCCATCGGTTTCGGAGCTTGAAAATCTTGCGGCTAAATATAGCCTCAATCAGATTTTGATTGTCGACGCGCGTGGATCGGCGACCTCGGCTAATATCACCGATGTGTCGGTGGACACAGGGAATCGTCAAAGCTTCACCATTTCAGGCGCCGCTGGCGCAGATGATTTAGCCGACCGACTGGTCGCGCGTTTAGAAGCCGATTGGAAACAGGCCTCAAGTGTTGGCACGGGTCAGATGGTTACGACACCTGTATCGGTCCTCTATCAGTCCCACACGGATTGGATCACACTGCAAGAAGCGATCAATACCTCAGCCCAAATCAAAGGTGCGCGCTTGGATGCACTGTCCAAAGATGGCGCGTTGATGACCATTTCTTATGGCGGCGATATTGATAGATTGGCAACAGAGTTGCGGTTCAAAGGTGTGCGGGTCCAACAGGACCCGAAACTTGGGCTCGTCTTTACGCGTTCATAAATTTGCATGATGTCTCAAATTCCGCTGAACTTGCGACCTAAGGCCCAGCCTAGTTTCTCTAACTTTCAGGTCGCCGCGTCTAATCAGGCCGCAGTCGCCATGTTGCGGGCCCGTGAACGCTGGACGAGTGCGGCTCTTTTGATGTTGGGGCCGACAGGCTCTGGAAAATCTCACCTCGGCCAAGCGTGGCAGTCACGCTACGCAGGCGAGTTCTTCGATGATGCGCATTTAATGGATGAGGCAGAGCTCTTTGACGCGATTAACCGCGCGCTGGCGGGGCAAACTTCTGGGTTGCTCTTGGCCAGTCATCTTCCCCCAACGCAATGGGGTGTGAGCCTGCCCGATTTGAAATCACGCCTTAACGCCATGCCGACAATCACATTGAGCGAGCATGACGAGGAGTCGCTCGAGCCCATCTTGCGTGAACTCTTCGAACAGGTTGGGCGCACAGTAGGGCAGGATGTTGTGACGTATGTTCTGGGTCGAACAGAGCGGTCTGTCGATGTTCTACGCGAGCTTGTTCATGAGCTGGACATCGCCGCTGGCGTGACCAAAGCCGATCTGACGAAAGCCTTTGTCGCTAAATACCTGCGGCAACGCTCAGAAAGTGACTTGTTCGCCAGCCCAATCGAATAGATTTCCGCTATCGGTCGGGGATAGACCGTCGATGACGCCCAGCAATTTTTCGGCGGAGAACGCCGCTGTGAAGAGTTTGTCTTCGGGGACATTGCCTTGGAAGGGTTTGGACAAATTGGTGTCGACCGTACCTGGGTGAAGGCCGACAATGATTTGATCTGTAAACCGTCGACCGATCTCAATCGACATGGTTTTGAGAACCATATTCAGCGCGGCTTTTGAGGCGCGATAAGCATACCAGCCGCCCAATCTATTATCGGAAATACTTCCCACCCGTGCTGACAGCGCTGCAAAAACAGCTTTTGAATCGCGGCGGAGTAAAGGCACAAAATATTTCGCACTCATTGCTGGGCCAGTGGTGTTGATCGCAAAGCTTTTTGCGAAACCCTCATGCGACAGCGCGCGCAAGTTTTTTTCTGGCGTGATACCGTCGCCTTGCAACAACCCTGTCGCGACGAGAATCATATCGAAAGGTTTGACTTCTTGTAGCGCTTGCGCGGCCGCAATGAGGCTGTCTTCATCTGTGAAGTCGAATGTCAAATTGGCGACTTTCGGTGAGGGGTGACTGCGGCCACCGCGTGAGAGGGCATGAATACGTGCGACTTGTGGGCTGTCGACCAATTGCTCGACCATCGCTGCACCAATCCCACCAGAGCTGCCGATCACGACAACGCGGAGATTTTCGCCGAAACTTTCAAATTTCATGATGATTTTCCTTTGCTGGCGCGGCGGCATCGCTCGCTGCAATATTTAACCTCGTCCCACACACGTTCCCATTTCTTGCGCCAAGCAAAAGGCTTGTCGCAGACAGGGCAGGTTTTGGTCGGCAGGTTTGTTTTCTTGTGGGCCATGTATTCTCTACGCACGGGTTTGATCATTGGCGCAATATTCACGTGGAAGATTTAGAACTCTAAGCTGACCTATGCGTATGAAAGTCATGTCCAAAACACTCATTCCAATATTTGCCGATCAACTTAGCCACGGTCTTTCTAGTCTGGCGGCCTCCGACCAAGAAAATGCAGTCGTGTTGATGATGGAAGTCGCTGCCGAAGCGAAGTCCGTTCCCCATCACCGCACAAAGCTGATCTTCCTTTTTTCCGCCATGCGCCACTTTGCCAAGGAATTGCGAGAGGCAGGTTGGACTGTTGATTACGTTGAAATGACCGATCCCGAAAATACAGGCGATTTCACGGGCGAGGTCAGACGCGCCGTAAAACGCCATGGTACGGAAATGGTTCGGGTGTGTGAGCCATCCGTGTATCGGGTGTTAGAGCTTGTTAAAGGCTGGGAAGCGGCGCTGGACTTGCCGGTGTCTATTACTTTTGACGACCGTTTTATCGCGACGAAAGAAGAATTCGCGTCTTGGGCGGATGGTCGGAAACAGTTCCGAATGGAATATTTTTATCGTGATATGCGTCGCAAAACGAACTTGTTGATGGATGGCGATAAACCCGAAGGCGGGAAATGGAATTACGATAAAGAGAATCGGAAGCCGCCTAAATCAGATTTGAAGTTCCCGGAACCGCTCCGTTTTCAACCCGACGCTATCACGCAAGACGTGATTGAAATGGTCAAAACATCCTTCGCTTCGCGCATGGGCAGTGCCGATGGGTTCTTTTGGGCGGTAACGCGCGACGGAGCGCTAGAGGCGCTGGATTATTTTCTCGACTATGGTTTGGAACGCTTTGGGGACTACCAAGATGCGATGGTGGGCGGCGAGAGCTTCTTGTTTCATTCGCTACTTTCGCCTTACCTGAATGTCGGATTATTGGGACCCCTCGAAATCTGTCGAGCCGTAGAGACGCGTTACCTGGCGGGTGATGCGCCCCTCAACGCGGCGGAAGGCTATATTAGACAGATTATCGGCTGGCGGGAATATGTGCGCGGCATCTATTGGCTGGATATGCCCGACTATATTGACCGCAATCATTTGAATGCGACACGGCCTCTGCCTGATTTTTACTGGACAGGGGAAACAGATTTGAATTGCCTGTCGCAGAGTATTGGGCAGACCATAGAGCACGCCTACGCCCATCACATTCAACGCTTAATGATTACGGGAAATTTTGCTCTGCTGATCGGGGCTGATCCATTTGCCGTGCACGAATGGTATCTGGCGGTCTATTTGGACGCTTTTGAATGGGTCGAGTTGCCCAATACTTTAGGCATGAGTCAATTTGGTGATGGCGGGATGTTGGGGTCGAAGCCCTATGCCTCGTCCGGAGCCTATATTAACCGCATGAGCGACTATTGCGGGTCTTGTAAATACGATGTGAAAAAGCGCGTGGGCGAAGATGCTTGTCCGTTCAATGCGTTATACTGGCATTTCTTGGATCGCAACGCCGACACTTTGCGCGGCAATAACCGCCTTGCCATGCCGTACCGAAATCTGGAAAAAATGGAGGATGACGTCAGGCATGAGTTGATGGATCAAGCCGATAGCTTTTTGAACGGCCTGTCGACATCCAAGTCAGAAGACTATCTCTAGAACGGACAAGCGGCTTCAAAATGAATATGCGACCCGTCTCTGGGATGCCGTAGCCCCAGTTTCCAAGCATGAAGCTGTAGACGTGGCGCCGCATTGAATATCACATCGACAGCATAGATTCGGTCGCCCAAAATCGGATGCCCCATCGCCCAACAATGGACCCGCAATTGGTGACTGCGGCCTGTTATGGGATGAAGGGCAAGACGCGTAGCCGTCTCTTCGCGCGCGATAACCTCCCAATCTGTGATGCTAGGTTTGCCATGTTCCCAGCTCACCATTTGGCGCGGCCGATTGGGCCAATCCGCGATAAGCGGCTGATTAATCCGACCGCTTTGGCCGTCTACGTGACCCGCGACACGGGCGATATAGGTCTTGGTGGTATGTCGCCGTTCAAATTGTAGCCCTAAATGTCGCTGCGCCGTTTTGTTGCGCGCAAAGACCATCAAGCCTGATGTCGCCATATCTAGGCGGTGAACCAAAAGGCTCTCAGGGTGAAGATCTAGAAGGCGAGTTTGCGCGCTGTCAGGATTATCGCGTCCCGGAACTGATAAAAGCCCAGAAGGCTTATCAATCACAAGCAAATCATCATCGGTGTGAAGAATTTTTAGCGGATCGTTCGGCGGGTCATAAGTGAAAGCCCGCCGTTCAGGTAAATCAGTCCAGTCTTTCGGCGACGACATCTTCGCCCTCCAGACGTAGGGCAATGTGGCCGCGCAACATATCCAACGCATCTTGACCAAAAATCTCGCGTCGCCAGCCTTTGAGCGCGTCAATGTCGGCCGCCTCGCCAAAGGCTGCCAATTGCTCGATATCGCGCGCATTGGCCACGAGTCGCGTCGCGATACCTTCAACTTCTGTGCGCAGTCGCAAGAGGGTCTTTAGCATCTCAATGCGTGGGCCGAGTGACGGCGGCATATGTTTTGTTTTCGGTGCGGGCGGCGCGTAATCATCTGCATTGTCAATTGCGGCTCCGATACTTTCGACGAGTTCCTTTGCGGAAGATGACTTCTCAAATCCTCGTGGAATACCCCGAAGTTTCGCAAGGGCATCTATGGTGCGTGGGCGTTGCTGCGCCAAATCGTAGATCGCGTCATCTTTCAAAACGCGACGACGTGGAATGTCTTTCTTGATGGCTTGACGCTCTCGCCAAGACGCCGCGGCTTTAAGCGATGCTAGGTAGTGCTTCTTATTGCCTCGCAGCTTCAAACGTTGCCAAGCTTCTTCAGGTTCAAAAGTGTAGAGGTCCTCTTGCGAGTGCTGCTCCATCTCTTGCATAACCCAGTCGAGTCGACCTTTTTCTTCCAGCTCGGTGAGAACATCTGGATAGAGATCGCGTAGATGGGTGACGTCAGCCATTGCGTAAGACAGTTGTTTTTCTGAGAGAGGGCGACGCGACCAATCTGTGAAGCGGGCGCCTTTATCCAAGTTAATGTCCAACCGGTCTTTGACCAATGCACCATAGCCAGCACTGTCGCCCAAGCCTAGCGCCATACCCGCGATCTGCGTATCGAATGTTGGGCCGGGGACGGCGCCACAAATCCGGTAAAAGATTTCCATATCCTGCCGTGCGGCATGCAAGACATTGGTGACGCTCTCATCCATTAGAAGCTCTTTGAGCGGCGTAAGGTCTATGCCGTCCGCTAATGGGTCTACAATAGCTTCGTCTTCAGACGTCGCAATCTGAACAAGGCAGAGGATAGAAAAGAACGTGCTCTCGCGCATGAACTCCGTATCAATACAGACGAAATCTTGGTTTCTGGCTGTGTCGCAAAATGCCCGAAGGCTATCTGTATCGCGGATAATATTCATCAGGCGGTGTGTGTTCCATGTAAGGCGAATTTCTCGCTTAAGAGGTCGAGCATCGCGTTTGTCGCACGTTGTGCGGCTAATTCGTTATAAATGATGCCCATGTCTTTATTATTCGCCGCAGGATTCATGAAACCATGGAGAACATTGCCATAAGCATGAAGTTGCCAATCGCAATTTTTTTCAGCCATTTCTGCGCCAAAGCTTTTGACCATGTCTGGGGTGGCCATCGGGTCATCCCATCCATGACAGACTAAAACGCTGGCTTTGCACTTTTTCTTTGGCAAACCTTCGGGAGCATCCAAGAGTCCGTGAAATGAAACCGCGGCGTGAAGGTCTAGACCTGCGCGCGCCATATCAAGTGTACAAAGACCCCCAAAGCAAAAGCCGATCGCGGCCATGTGGGTTTCGTCAACTTCGTCTAATTTAGCAGCGGCTTTGTAGCCAGCTTTCAGCCGTTTCAGAAGGGTGGCACGATCTTCTCGCAAAGGAGTCATCATCGCAGCACATTCCTCTGTCGTTTCAGGACGCACTCCATTTCCGTAGTTATCTAGCGCGAAACCGACATATCCGAGCGCAGCCATTTGAACGGCTTTATCCATCGCGAAATCATCCATGCCCGCCCAGGCATGGTTTACCAATACGCAAGGTAATGGATCAGCGCGGTTATCGTCCCAAGCCAAATAGCCAATGCAAGTCGTTTTACCGTCTTTGTACTCAACGGGGCGGGTTTTAATGTTCATCTTGTCTCTCTCCACAGTGGATTATGTGTCGGGGGAATTTCGCGTTGTGTGCTGTTTTTTACCCTGATTTTCAACCCTAATCCTGACCTGTCACAGTTTAGGGCGGTTCTGCGAACAGGAGTCGGATACGCGGTAGTCTTCTTAACGGAAAATTAGCCATAAGCGACGACCCTGCGGGCCAGTCTTTCAAGGAGGCCTGTCATGCGCGCGCTTTTACTTACATCCCTTTCCGCTGCCCTTTTGGCAGGTTGTCTCACGACACAGGAAAATCCAAATTACGAGTTTTCCAGCCGATATGAGGGCGATACGGCGGCCACGCACCAATATGCGACGACGACAGAAGTCCCAGTCGCACAATCAGTTGCGGCGACCTACGAGGCCCCTGCTATGGCGCCCACTGATTCGGCTTATGCATCACGCGATGTCAGCGGTACGCCAGGTTACATGGCGATGCAGGCCGATCGGCAAGCGACCGCACAAGCGAATGTTCAGCCGTACGCCGCACCGCAGATGCCCGTGCCTGAATCGACGGCTACCGCACAAATCGCGACAGCGGGAACGCCGATTGACTATGACCATAGCCGCAACTTAATCGTCGCTGATACCGCAGTGGCTCCGTCACAGTTTTCTGACAGTGTCCGCGTCATGTCTGGTTCGAGCCAGTCCTACACTGTAGAGCCTGGCGACACAGTCTATAGCTTGTCGCGCAAAACTTGTGTCGGCGTGAAGGTTATCCAGTCGATGAACAATCTTCCGGCTGATTATGGCATCAAAATTGGTCAAACTCTGACATTGCCTGCACCCGTCTGCTAGCAATTCTTGCGTTAAAGCGGGTGGCCTCTCGCGTCTAAAGTTTCTCGCAAATAAGATGTGATTTTGGTGACTTCAGGCGCTAAACAGCGCCAGATTAAAGGAGTCGCTCTATGCGCAATCGTTACGCTAAAATTCTCGCCACGATCGGTCCTGCGAGCCGAGCGCCAGATACGCTGCGCCTTCTGCATGATGTGGGCGTGGATGCGTTCAGACTGAACTTTAGCCACGGCTCCCATGAAGACCACGCCGAGAGCGTAAAAGCGATCCGCGCGATCGAAAAAGACACAGGCACACCCATCTGCATCGTCGCGGATATGCAAGGTCCAAAGCTGCGCTGTGGTACATTTGAAGACGGCAATATTGAGCTCCAATACGGCGAGACAGTTGAAATTCGTCAGGGCAGGGAGCCTGGTCGCGCAGGGCTGATCATAATGCCCCATCCTGAGCTGATGAATGCAATGGTTGAGGGCACAATCCTCAAATTTGATGATGGCAAGTTACAAGTCACTGTTTTGTCAAATGATGGAACGGCCGCCAAAGCGCGTGTCGATGTTCCCGGAATGCTCTCCGAGCGAAAAGGCATTAACGTGGTCAACACGGTTTTGCCTATGTCTGCGATGACGGACAAAGACCGCGTTGATATGGCGTTCGCACTGAGCCAAGAGGTCGATTATATCGCTTTGTCTTTTGTGCAATCGTCTCAAGACGTGCGCGACGCCCGTGCGATCATTGGTGACCAAGCTGGTATTATCGTGAAAATCGAGAAGCCCTCTGCCGTCGAAGATCTCGACTCGATCCTCATAATGGCTGACGCGGCGATGGTCGCGCGCGGCGATTTGGGCGTCGAATTGCCTTTGGAAGATGTACCCATTGTACAACGCCGCATTATTCGCAAATGCCGCGCCTTGGGTAAGCCTGTCATTGTTGCCACACACATGTTGGAGTCCATGATCGACGCGCCAACCCCCACGCGGGCCGAAGCTTCCGATGTCGCGACCGCAATTTATCAAGGCGCAGACTCTGTGATGCTGTCAGCTGAGACGGCCGTAGGGCGTCACCCGGCCACAGCCGTTGCAATTATGGACCGTATTATTGGCGCGGCAGAGCGAGATCCGATTTATTGGGAATATTTTGAATCTGTTCAATTGCCTTACGAAGCCACGGCCGAAGATGCGATTTCAGGTGCCGTTCGCGGTATTGCGACGAAATTAAATGCCAAGGCCGTGCTGGGTTACACCATGACGGGCTCCACCGTGCAGCGTATTAGCCGCGAACGGCCACCGTGCCGCATTGTCGGATTAACCCCGAAAATGCGCACTGCGTCGCGGCTCGCGCTGAGCTGGGGTGTTATGCCAATCGTGACGACCGATCCCGCCGACTTTGACGATATGATGCAGCGTGTCAGCGACATCGCGAAAGATCATGTTGGTTTGGAAACCGGCGACACAGTTTTGATTTCCGCCGGTTTGCCATTTGGGGTGCCGGGTACAACCAACACCCTAAATATCTCAAAGGTGAAATAGCCCTAGAGTTTAGCGCTTATCGAAAACCGAATATTGCGCCCAGGAAGTGGCACTAAATCTTTGAGGAAGCTCGTATGTTGACGGGCTTCTGCATCGAAGATGTTCAGAACCGAGAGCCGTAATTCTACGTCTTGCGCGTCGACCGGCGCCTTCCAAGTTACGAAGGCGTTGACCAGATCATAGTCCTCTGTCGGCAGCTCAAATGCAGCCAAATCATTGGCTTCGACAACATGTTCCCATTCCGCCCGCAAAGTGATGCGATCACTTTCTGCTTCGATTCCTGAAAGAACCGAGAGCAGGGGAATTCGAGGCAAGTTTCCAGTGGCTGTTTTGGCCCGAACATATTCGACCAATGCATCAGCGGAGACATCAAATCCACCAACCCGTGTTATCTCCGTCTCACCGACGGCCTCAAATCCGTAAAATTCTGCATCCTCTGCGGTGAACTGAAAGACAGGTAGACCGTCTTCTTCGTCACCGATGGCTGTATCGAAAATGTAGTCCGTGTAATCCGTGTAGAAGAGATTGAGCGTCAGGTTGTGCCCGTTCTCGCGGTGACGGATCGCGGCCTCGACCCCGGTCGCGACTTCTTTCCCAAGTGTCGCGTCACCTCTCTCAAACTGCGAGGTCGCGAGATGGGGGCCATTAGAAAATAACTCTTCGGTTGTGGGCGCACGTTCAGTTCTAAATACAGTGCCGCCAATTCTAACGGCATCAGTGACATGCAGGTCACCGCCGCCACTGACGCTAAACAGATCGAAGCTCTTATCTGTGCCTGCAAAGCGGTCCTGCTGATCCGTTCGTTCAAAACGTGCAGCCGCTTCGATATGGCCTTTTCCAATTTCAACTTCATGGAAGGTGTAAGCCCCAAGTTGTTGGGTCAGGGTAGGGGGAACGAAAGCTTCTTCTCCGACAGCAGAAAAGTCACGCTCGCGATATTGTACACCATGCGCGGCGCGCCAGTTTCCAATACCGATCTCTTTCTCGGCTTGGATGGCTTCTACGCGAATTTCGTATCCGTCATTCTTGAAGACGGTACCGACTTCGCCATCACCCTCTATTTCCGTATGACGATATTGCGCTATGCCGCCAAAGGCTTGGACGCGTTCAATCGGGCCATCAAATTCCCATCCCGCGTTAAAGTCGATCCGTTGCTGATCGAGCTTGAT
The DNA here is from genome assembly GCF_014652455.1 of Litorimonas cladophorae. GTDB lineage: Bacteria > Pseudomonadota > Alphaproteobacteria > Caulobacterales > Maricaulaceae > Litorimonas > Litorimonas cladophorae. The sequence continues at coordinate 148,588 of NZ_BMYV01000001.1, forward strand.
CGTTACGCCGCCTTCTTCCTCTTCTTCTTCATGATCGTGGTCGTCATCATGACCCTCTTCATCATCATGATCGTCTTCATCACCGTGTTCTTCGTCTCCATGACCATGTCCACCGGGGACGCCATAGGTCGTGTTAAAATCGTGGACGGCAATTCCGATGAACCCCCTATCGCCGATGTAAGAAAGGCCACCCGTTACACTGTTCGAGCGGGCGAAGCTGTTGTCTAAGCGGCGATCTTCGTCGAAATCGGAGGGAACTTCTTCGCCTTCTTCCGCAAGTAGCACGCGGCTTTCGCCCTCAACGGGGATGCGGTAATCTCCAGCTTCTCGCCGTGTGGCATCCAAATGGAGGACGAAATCGCCGACGCGCTGATCCAGCGAGGCAGCGGCCTCTGAACCTGCGTCAACGGTGCTGGCGCCGATCCGGATAGCAGCATCCGTTTGGCCGTCAGGAAATTCAGTTGGTATACGCCCATCAATTGTATTGACGACGCCACCTGCGCCAGAGCTACCGTAACGTAGAAGTGCTGCGCCGCGTAGAACTTCGATGCGCTCCGCTTGGGCAGGTTCAACGGCAACGGCGTGATCGGGGGAGGCGCTGGAGGCATCGATGGAACCGATGCCATTGGTCAAAATACGGACACGATCGCCGCCTTGACCGCGAATGATGGGGCGTGACGCGCCTGCACCAAAACTTGTCGAAGAAACGCCGGGTTCAAGTTTCAGAGTTTCGCCAAGCGTGCCGGCTAAGCGATCCTGTAAGGCATCGCCAGCTAAGACAGATTGACCCGTAATCGCTTCATCAATTGAGCGATCCAGCGGAGATGCAGTGACGATAATGATATCTTCATCAGACGGCGTTTGCGCGTGTGCGAAGGCAGGGAGGAACAAGGCGGAGGCCAAAAGGCTAGTCGAAAAACGTGACATGGAAACACTCATTTTAGGGCGACGCCCAAGTTTAGCAAACTTCAGTTTGGAACTTAGGGGTCGAAGGAAAACACAAAAAGACCGATGGCTAGAGAGCAACGGTGAGGCGTTAGGGGTTTTTAGAGTGTCGGGGGGGCGCGGGGCGGTGGTGCACGTCCGTCGAAGGTGCGTGGCAAGTTGCGCTCGACCAGGGGCTGCCATAGCGGAGTTTGTGCAATTTCCGGCGGGGAGGCAAAAGGAAGGGGCGGCGTTAGCGCTGTTTGTTCAGCGGCGACGAGCGCGACTGCACAAATAACCCCTTCATGTTTATGTTCAGTTCCACCATTTGCCGCGGCATGAGCTTGCGACAGGCCTTGCACCGATAGGAACAGGGACATGAAGAGGACCCAAATGGTCTTTATGAGCGTGGCGCGCGTCATGAGTGTTATCCTATAACGCTAATTCGGTTTGAGGCAATTCCAATTTTTCGGAATCACAGTTTCGTTATTCGGCCCAAGTTGCCTTCGTTGGTGGGAAGGTCGAATGTTTACGATACCGACGTATCGACCTGGCTCTCGACAAGTTTCTTGATTGTGAGGCCTTGCACAATAATCGAGAAGACAACGACGGCATAGGTCGCGGTCAGGATCAGCGGCTTATACTCATTATCTGGCAGGGACAGAGCGAGCGCCACAGAGATACCACCGCGCACACCGCCCCAGGTCAGGACAGGAACGGCGCCCTTTGTGAAGGTCTTGAAAGTGCCGATCACTTTCATCGGAACGTAAACGGCGCAGAGGCGGGCCAAAAGAACTAGAGGAATGGCGACCGCGCCGATGAAAGCGTATTCTGGCACGAGGCCAAGCACGAGAATTTCTAGACCGATTAATAGGAACAAAACGGAGTTCAAAATCTCATCAATCATCTCCCAGAAGCCAAAGAGATATTGTTGCGTATGCTCACTCATCGCGACGCTCGCACCTTTATTGCCAATCATCAAACCAGCAACAACGACGGCGATGGGGCCTGAAAGGTGATGTCCTAGGATCTCAATGCGTTGCGCGAGCGCATATGTTCCTGCGACACAGGCTAAGCTGATTAGGATTTCAATCGCATGTTCATCGATACGCGCCATCATTCTATAGGTGATCCATCCTGCAAGCGCGCCAAGTATGGCGCCGCCTAAAGCGTCCACGACGAAAAGTTCGATGACATCCAAGATTCCGATCGCGCCACCGGCAGGCGCGGCCGCCATGATCGGACCTGCGAGTTGGAACTCTCCAAACATGGCATGTGCACCTGCACCGCCCGTTGCGATGGCCAATATAAGTGTGAAAACCACAACGCCAACGCCATCATTGAACAAGCTTTCGCCCGCAATTTTTGTCTCTAACGACTTTGGCATTTTGACTGTCTTCAAAATGGAAAGAACAGCAATCGGGTCGGTCGGGCTGATCAATGACCCAAATACAAGGGCCCAGATGAAGGGGAGGTCTATACCGAAAACCTTCGCGAGGCCCCAAAACCCCGTGCCGACGATAAAAGTGGACAGTACAACGCCAAAGGTCGCCATAGATCCAATCGCCCACTTAGAGGCGCGCAACTTGCCGAGGTCGACATGCAGAGCCCCCGCGAAGAGCAGGAAGCCCAGCATCCCTTTCATCAGGGTCTCATTGAAATCGATTTGCCCTAATGCAGACTGGACAGAGTCTGTTAGACCGAGGTTAGGGACCATTGCCTCCAGTGCCATCAAGATGAAGCTGGTAAACAGCGCCATGACGAGCAGCCCGATCGTGTGCGGCAGTTTTAGATAGGCGCGATTGACCCACGATAACCCAGCCGACAAGACGAGAAGAAGAGCGGCGATTTCAAAAAGTGATAACATAAACTCGTCCTAACGTCTCTGCGCGTAGAGGCAAGAGTTTCGCAACAAAGACGGGGTACAGAATGTCTGGGGAATTGGGCGGACGCGAAAAGCTAAATCTCGCTAGCGCGCAATATACTCCGTCACGCGGGTCTGGAACAGGTCGCGCTTTCCTTCGGCTAATAGAGCCGCGTGCTTGCTGAACCCATTGATCATGTCATCTCGGACGTCGACTTCGTCTCTGGAAAAGTCAGACAGGACATAGCCTGCCACACGGTCTTTATGACCAGGGTGACCGATTCCAAGCCGGATACGGTGGAAGTCTGGCCCGCCGCAGAGCTTATTGATAGAGCGGAGACCGTTATGACCCGCCAGTCCGCCACCCGTTTTTACACGAAACTTGCCCGGAGCGAGATCTAGCTCATCATGCAAAACGGTCAGCTCCGACAAGCTTAATTTATAAAAAGAGAGCGCGGCTTGGACGGCCTGGCCGCTTTCATTCATAAATGTCGAGGGTTTCAGGAGGAGGACTTTTCGTCCGCCGATGAGGCCAGTGGTGGTCAGACCTTTGAATTGAGACTTCCAAGCGGGGAAGTTATAGTCCTCGGCAAGCGCGTCGAGGACCAAGAAACCGATGTTATGGCGATTGCCATGATATTTGGCCCCGGGGTTACCGAGGCCGCACCAGATTTCCATGATATTATCCTCCGTTCGGCGAGAAGTCAGCCGTCGCAGGAAAGAAAGCAACTAGCCTTCTGCGCCTTCGGCAGCAGCAGCATCGCCACCAGCGGCTTCGGCGGCAGCCGCGTCATCTGCTTCTTCATCCGCTGTTTTGGATGTGCGGGAAGCAACGATCGTCGCGATTGTTACGTCACGGTCCGCGATGCCCGGTTTAACGCCTTTTGGAAGTTTGACTTCGGAAAGGTGAATGGAATCGCCAATTTCCATGCCAGAGATGTCGACTTCGATGTGCTCTGGGATGGCGCCCGCTGGGCATTTTACTTCGATGTTGTAACGCACAACGTTCAATGCGCCGCCGGCTTTCATACCAGGGGAGACGTCTTCGCCGACGAATACCGCCGAAACATCAACGTCGATGATTGTTTTTTCAGTCACGCGATAGAAATCGATGTGCAAAGGCATATCTGTCACAGGATGGAACTGAACGTCTTTTGTCAGTACTTTCTGTGGTTTGCCGTCATGTGAAAGCTCGATCATGTTGGACAAAAACTGTCCTGAGTTGATCGCTCTTTGAACTTCATTAAATTTGATACCCACGGAAACAGGGGCTTTATCGCCACCATAGATTACGCCTGGAACCATGCCATTACGGCGGGCTTCGCGGGCATTTCCGGTTCCGGTTTCTTCGCGGACGACGACGTCGAGAACAACACTCATTGTACTGGCCTTAGTTTTCTGTGTGAGCCCAAAAAACGAACCGCTCCAAGAGTGTTGAAGCGGTTGTGCTCGGGCTGAATCAATTATTGCCGCGCCCTTTAGCTAATAGGCGCGAGGTACGCAAGGGTCTTTGCGCGTTCGTTTCAGTGTAATCTGCGTCTAGCCGAAAAGTTTCGATACACTTTCGTCATTTGCGATCCGCCGAATAGCCTCACCAAGGAGTTTCGCGGTCGAGCATTCTCTGATTTTCTCGCAATCCTTGACCTTCTTTGGCTGAGCAATCGTATCCGTGATAACGACCTCCGTCAGTTGAGATTTTGTGATCCGCTCCACCGCTGGGTCTGAGAGCACGCCATGGGTGATATAGGCTGATACGGAACTCGCGCCGTGATCCTTCAGGGCTTTCGCGGCGTTACACAGCGTGCCACCCGAATCGATGATGTCATCATAAAGGATGCAGTTTCGACCCGCGACGTCGCCGATGATGTTCATGACTTCACTCTCGCCAGCTTTCGGGCGACGTTTGTCGACAATAGCAATATCGGCGTTGAACTCTTTGGCGATTGCGCGTGTCCGCACCACACCACCCGTGTCAGGGGAAACGAAAAGGAGGTTATTGCGATCGCGCTTAGAAAATTGTTCTTTGATATCCGAAATAAAGACGGGTTGCCCAAAAAGGTTATCCGTCGGAATGTCAAAGAAGCCTTGAATCTGTCCCGCGTGGAGGTCGACTGTCAAAACGCGATCGGCCCCCGCTTTTGCGATCAGATTGGCGACCAATTTAGCAGAGATTGGCGTCCGACCGCCCGTTTTTCGGTCCTGACGTGCATATCCGAAATAAGGAATAACCGCTGTTATTCGTTCCGCAGACGCTCTCATTAGAGCGTCGATCAGGATCAGAAGTTCCATCAAATGGTCATTGGCCGGCGCGGATGTTGGTTGGATCAGGAAGATATCTTCGCCCCGAACATTTTCGTTAATTCGCGCAAAAATTTCTTGATCTCGAAAGCGTTCAATATCGACGCTGGTCAATGGGATGTCGAGAACATCTGCAATACCTTTCGCCAAAGGGTGATTGGCGGTGCCGCTGATGAGTTTCATGGCCGATGTTCCGTGCAGAGTAGATTTACAGGTCCGTTACAGTTCTGTACCTGCGGAGTCTATGGATTAGGGCAATACGATTGCGGATAAGTTTCGACCATATTCAGTCTCTCCCGCATGCGTATTGCGCCGAAAGCTAAAATAGTCGTCTGTTGCGGCATAGGTACATTGCCCTGTCCACGTTGCACGAACGCCCATCACGTCTAGGCGTGAAAGGATGAAGGCGGGTAGGTCAAAATGCGCTTTGGCGTCGGGCGGGGTATGGAAAAAGCGGTCGTAGCCCTCATCCATATCTATAAACTCCGCCCGAAAGTCTTCACCAACCTCATAGTTCTTCGGACCGATACAGGGGCCCAACACGGCCGTAATATCTGACGGCGTCGCGCCAATTTCGCACATGGCGGCGACAGTGCTTTCGACGATCCCGCCCAATGCGCCGCGCCAACCCGCATGACAGGCCCCAATGATACCGGCTTTTGCGTCTGCGAGAAGGACTGGACCGCAATCTGCACTCAGCGCCGAAATTGCGAGCCCTGGAACAGTTGTGACGAGGCCGTCGGCTTCAATATCAGAAACGGGTGTGTCCGTGGCGATGACGACGCGGTCTGAATGGATCTGATGGAGGCTGACGAGATAATCAGCGTTAAGTGCCGTACGGATACGGGCGCGGTTTTCTTCGACATGGGCTCGATTATCGGCAGATCGCAATCCTGCGTTCAGACTGCTGTAAATACCTTCCGAGACACCGCCTTGGCGGCCAAAAAAACCGTGACGAAAGGGTAGGGTGTCAGATGTGAAATGTGGGGTCATCGGAGTCCTAAGGGCGGGGGGAGGTCGGTGGAAGACAGGCACATGGCTTTGAATAAGGCACCCATTTCTTCATCGGCTGTCAGTCTGTGTAATTGTCGGGCAATAACCGATTTGCCCTCAGGCTTGGCCCGCGTGAGCGCGACGGCGCGCATTTCGATGCCCAATTTGGAGAGGAACTCGCGTTGCGGAACCGCAGCACTCGGTTTCAATCCTGCGGCCTCTGCGGCCGCTGCGAGAGCCGCAAAATCAACGCGCGCGGTCAAATCGGTGTTGCCTGGATCAGAGAAGACGCCGACTTTTTCATGTCTTTTAAGCGCCTGCAGCGTGTCGCCAAATTCCGTGTCTTCGGGTCCGTAGTCGATAAAAAGGGCGCGTCCGGGAAAACCTGTAAAGCGATGGGCGAGACTATCCACGATTTGAACCACGGAGGGACAGGTTTCTAACAAGTTGCCTTTGCGGGCATCACTCGCGCCATCGGGTAGATTTTGGGTCAGTCCCGCCGCTGCGGGGACGTCAATTCGCACAAAACAAAGCCTGTCCTCATCGTCTAACCCGACCCGTCGTTCGACCCAGCCGCCTTTGCCTGCGAAGGGGTCATTGCAGATCAATTGTTGTATCGGCAGGCAGTCCAGGAATTCATTGCCGATGACAAGGCTGGGGCCTAAAGGGACATCACCCAAGCGTGACGCCCATTGCACAGGGACGCCCGCTGCCGCGAGGGTGCGTCCTTGGACGGCTTCAAGGGCTGCGGAGGCTTCGATCAACCAAACTTGTACGGCGGCTTTGAAACCTGCGTCCAAAGACGCGGCGCGCAGTATATCACTCATCATGATGCCGCGTCCGGGGCCCAACTCGATCAGGTGTAATTTTTCAGGCCTGCCGAGATCAATCCAGCTCTGGACGCACCATAGCCCCAAGACCTCACCAAACATCTGCGAGATTTCGGGTGCCGTGATGAAATCACCATCTGCGCCGAGAGGATCGCGCGTGGGGTAATATCCTTGCACGGGGTCAAGCAAGCAGACGGTCATATATTCCGCCACGCTCATAGGTCCAGCTTCGCGGATTCGGTTCTTGATTTTATCTGCGAGAGAGGCCGTCATAGCAGTTATTTTTTTGCGCTTTTCACAAGGTCAGGCAGACGTTTCGGCGAAACGGGTGCGCGGCGGTAAGCCCAAAAAATGATCAGGGCGCCCACGAATATCATTGGTAAGCTATAGGCCATGCCACGTGTGAGCGGGCCAAACATTTCGGCATCTGGTTCTCTTACAAATTCGACGGCAAAGCGGAAAAGACCATAGAAAAACGTTAAAGAGCCGAAGATGATTCCAGGTTTTGTGAGGGCTTTAAACTTAACTGTCAGAACGCGAAGAATTACAAACAAAACGAGGCCTTCGAGAAAGGCTTCGTAAAGTTGGCTCGGGTGTCTTGGCATTTGGAAAATCGCTTCACCCGCGGAATCATAGAGCTTTTCTCGTGTGTATTCGTTGACCGCGTTAAACCTTACGCCCCAGGGCATGTCGGTGAAATTACCATACAGCTCTTGGTTCATGAAGTTAGTGAGGCGGACGAGGCCCAGTCCGATGGGTGCGCCGACGGCGGCCATATCGCCGATCCGAAATTTATCGACCTTGTGCCGCCAGCTGGCATATAGCCCCGCGAAAACAACCCCAGAGAAGCCGCCGTGGAAACTCATTCCACCTTTCCAGACTTTGAGAACCTGGATCGGGTCTTCGACGAACGTTTCCGGTGAGTAGAGGATGATATAACCTAGTCGGCCGCCGACAATAATTCCGATCAATGCGTAAAACATCAAATCAGATAGCATAGGTTCATTGGGTATGATTTCTGGAAGTCGCGTTGGCGTATCAGGCACCCAAATATCTCGTCGCTGGGACAACTTAACCGCATAAAGATAAGCGCCGAACAAGCCGACCACATAGGCCAAACCATACCATTTCAAGGAAAACCAGCCGATCGTAAAAACATCGTCTCGAAGCCAGCTTGGGAAATCAATGGCGTTGATGATTGAAAGAATCATGGGGCGTTGAACTCAAATGGTGGAAAACCGTTGGATGCGTCCCTACATCAGCTATAACTTCATTCAAAGCGAAACAGGCCTCTTAAACGGCCGGCGCGAAAGGACCTGACATGACTGGCAAGAATAAACCCCTCGATGATTTGTCCAATTTGATGACGAATGCTGTTGGCGCGATCAAGGGCGTTGGCGATGAAGTCAAAGCTATGGGTCGCTCGCAGGCTGAGAAATTCGTCCAAGAAATGGACCTCGTCTCGCGTGAAGAATTTAACGTGCTGAAAGCGCGTTTGGACGCGGCAATGCTGGAAATAGAAGCGCTGAAAGCGCCGAAGAAACCTGCACGCAAAACGGCGGCGAAGAAGAAGTAAGCATGTACTCTTGAGGGTCTTTTTTAGGTGCGTGTTCTGGGGCTTATTCCCGGCGTTCATGGCGCTATATTCGGTGCCTTACGTTGCTCAATCCCTTGGTGTGAATGATCTAACGCCCGAATCTGAAACGACAGTACTCTTTGTGTATGAGATATTCACTCAGGACACGCGGGCGCTTGAATCCGAAATTCTCGCGGCGTTTCAGAAGAGAAAGATAACTTTAAAGGCTAGGAACTTCGGGGGAATGACTCCGACGACCATTTTGCGAAGGTCAAATGTCGGTAGTGAGATAGGCGTGTATATTTCCCACTATGGTGTTCATGGATCAAGTGTCGGTGCTATGAAAATCGGGTGTCATCCGGCTAAGCGTTTTTACAAGGACAGCTGCCCATACGCTGACATTCGTCACGCCGCACTGTCCCTTAATGCGCTAGATGCGGTCGTATTAGTCGAAGAAAGATCGGGTTCGTCCCATTTTGATTAGAACGCGCTGCCGCCTCCGCCACCCGCGTAATCTTCTTCAACCCAATTGCCAAATTTCGTGAGGCTTGGCTGGAAGGAGAGGGCGACTGTGCCGATAGGGCCGTGACGTTGCTTACCGATGATGACTTCGGCTTTACCATGTAGTTTTTCCATCTTGCCCATCCATTCTTCATGGGCGGCGACATCGTCCTCTGACGGTTCTGTTCGCGACAGATAATATTCTTCACGGAACACAAACATCACGACATCTGCATCTTGCTCAATCGAGCCAGATTCCCGCAAGTCAGAGAGCTGCGGACGTTTATCATCGCGTTGTTCAACCTGACGCGAAAGCTGGGCTAGTGCCAAGACAGGCACGTCCAGTTCCTTCGCGAGGGCTTTAAGACCCTGCGTAATCATGGAGACTTCTTGCACGCGGTTAGCGCTGGAGTTCATACCTGCGCCACCGGTTAGCAGCTGCAAATAGTCAACCACGATACAATCGAGACCGCGTTGACGTTTCAGCCTTCGCGCGCGCGCAGAGAGCGCCCCAATCGACAGACCGCCCGTGTCATCAATATGCAACGGGATTTGGATGATTTTATCGGCGGCTTCACGGATTTCCTCATATTGTGCGCGGGTGATGTCGCCGCGTCGAATGTGATGGGACGATACGCGTGATTCTTCGGCGAGTAACCGTGTTGCCAGCTGCTCGGAGCTCATCTCGAGGCTAAAAAAGCCAACGACGCCGCCATCGACCGTTTTTTCGATCCCGTTCTCGTCTTTCTCTTTTTTGAAATGTTTCGCGACGTGAAACGCAATGTTTGTTGCCAGTGAGGTTTTACCCATGGAAGGACGACCCGCCAAAATGATCAGGTCAGACTTGTGCAAACCGCCAAGTTGGCGGTCCAAATCAATCAGCCCAGTCGAAATGCCAGAGAGGTTACCATCTCGGCTGAAGGCCGCAGACATCATTTCAATTGAGGCGACGAGGGCCGTTTCAAAATCTACGAAACCTTGCTGCGTCCCGCCTAACTCGGCGAGGTTATAAAGCTGGCTTTCAGCTTCAATAATTTGAGCCTGCGCATTGGCTTCACTGTCGGGGTCGGTCGCGTTGGCCTTGATCATGTCAGATAGACGGATCAACTCCCGTCGCATAGCGAGATCAAAGATGAGTTTCGCATACTCCGGTGCCGTCGACGACGGTGGTGCGTTATCAAGGAGGAGCGCAAGATATTCGACGCCGCCAATATCGACGAGGGTTTCGTCTTGGGAAAATCTATTTTTGAGAACGATTGCGTCGGCGAGTCGGCCCGTTTCGATCAAGCGCGCGATCGCATCAAAGATACGCACGTGGACGGGGTTATAGAAGTGCTTGGCCTGAATGATCTGCGAAATTTTGTGATAGACTTCATTGTCATAGAGCAACGCACCGAGAAGCGCGGCCTCGGCCTCTTGGCTTTGTGGCGTGGAGTCGAGCTCGGTGATCGACCCTCCGTCTTGGTCATAGGCCGGATGCGAATCGTTATCTGCAATAAATTCCATATCTGACCTTAGGCGTTATCGAAGGCCTTTGTCATAGCACTGACTGCGTTAGGAATATAGTCCGTTGTGCGTAAGTCTAACATTGGGGATAATATGCAAAACAGGCGCGGGAGGAGAGTGGCCCGCGCCTGATGCCCCGCCATCCGGTGCGGTGATTGGGGGTTGCCGCACCGGAAGTCGCCCCGGCGGTTTCAATGTGAGCTAAGGGGATAGCTCTGTGGATAAGCCCTAAGTCAGGGCGTTAAGTACGCGTTCCATATCATCGGCGAGGTAGCCGATATTAAAGGTGACATCGTCCGTCTTTGCCGCGCCGAGCACCTCGCCCGTGTGCGCATCGACGAGCAGGGCTTTGGCCTTGGCCTTATCCCAACTGTTACAGTCTTCATGAACTGTCAGGCCCGTCTCTGACAGAGCCTTGCCGCCAAAGCTGGACCAATAGGCGTCCGCATCCATTCCATAGAGGATCACATGCGAGTAACCTTCATTTGCGGCGGTCAGGCGAATTTCGTCGATCTTGTTATCTGTATCGATCCCATCAAATGCGATTTCCGGAATATATTTGAAATGGTCGCCAGCCGTCAGCATCTCAAGATTGACGTCCATACGTTTGCTTAGAAACGACCAATCGGCTTCTTCATTATGGGGTGTTGGGATGAACCGCCCACCGTCGAGGCGCGCGACGGCGATACGGCTTTTCGCGCTCAGCTTCTCGCGCTCAATAAGTGCGGCCTGCCTAATTTCAGCGGACCCATTTTGCGGGTTGAGGGTTGGCGCCATGTCGATCATGGCCAGTTCTGCATCCGTTTGAAACGCGTGCGGTGTTCCAGCCTGCGCCGCATTGGCAAAGCCCGTAATCAAGGCGGCAATAGCGGCGGTTTTCAAAAGTGTTTTCATGGTCGAGCCCTCTCAGTTGTGTTGATGAAACCGTTATGACGGCGAGAAAGGGCAGGGCTTGGACCAACTTGTGCTGATTTCGCGGCAATGTTTTGGTAATGTGGCAGGAAATGCGGCGAAGCCGCCAAATGTGGCGGAGGTTCGGCGATCTAGTGTTTCATGTTGAGCTGGGACGCTGAACATCTTGGCTTTCCGCCGTGTTTCTTGTCTAAGGCAGCGCATGCGCTACCTTTTCTTCGCCTTTGCTCTTCTCATTTGCTTAGCTTGCCTGCCTGCCGCGCCTTTATCCGCTCAGATTAATGAGGCGCCTGACATGAGCTCCGAGCTCTTTATTCGGATAATCAAAACGACGGAGACAGATCGGAAAGGTGTCCTCGAAACCTGGCGTCGCGGTCCAGACGGTAAGTTCTATTTGGACCGAAGATTTCCGATCTGTACATGGTCAGGCACTTTAGGTCCGAAATTGCGGGAGGGTGACGGGCAATCGCCGGAAGGCTTTTATTTTGTGCGACCAACATCGCTCAATCCGAACTCAAGCTATCACCTGTCCTTCAATCTCGGTTTTCCAAACGCATATGATCGTGCGCATGACCGCACCGGAAGTTTTCTCATGGTGCATGGTGAATGCGTTTCCATCGGCTGTTATGCGATGACAAATGACGGGATTGAGGACATCTACGCCGATGTCGAAGCGGCTTTTGCGGGCGGACAGTCTTTCATTCGTGTGCACATCTTTCCTTTTGAGATGACCCAAGAAAACTTGGCAGCGCAACGTGCAAATCCCAACCATGCCTTTTGGGAAAACCTAAAGACAGGCTGGGATTGGTTCGAGCGGGATCGCATCCCGCCAAATGTTACAGTGGCGCAGAAAACCTATCAGTTCAGCGCGTCGGATTGATCCGCTCGTCGTTCCGCGAGTTTCACGCCGTCCGCGACCAGTTTTAGGTCTCGCAGCCCGCCTGCAAACTCTTCCGCGATTTGGGTCACAGCAACCTGTCTCGCGGCATTTCGGAGTTTGTCTTTGCGGTCACCCTTGCCGATGACTGTACTAATGCCCTTTTTATCAGCAAAAGTGCTGCCTGTCAGATAGGGATAGCCGTTTCGCACATCTAATAAGATCGCGCTTGCTGAGGCCTCGGCCTTCAAGTCTCGGCTGGGGAGCACGAACAGTCCCAAGACGGTCAGGTCAGCGAGGCGTAAAGCATTTCCATCGGACTCAGTTTTGTCTGAGACCTCGTAAACAATGACATAATCGAGATGCTGCCGTGCCGCACCGCGCCTTATGTGGTCGATAACGGTCGTCTGATCTTGTTTGTGATGAGCACTAACCATGTCTGCAACAAGTGGCGACACAGGAATAAACTCGCCGAATCCCACGCCCAGTGTTTCCGCCGCTGCTCGCCACGCTTGGGCTTCATCGGTGGGAACGCCGACGAGACGTTTGTAGTCTCCAATCCGGGCCAAGCCGATGCGGGCAGGGAAACGTAGATCGGGTTCGACGGCCGCAATTTCGAGTACAGAGTTATCTGTTGAGCTCTGGCCCGTCAGCTGAGGCGCTGCGGTCGTCGAATAGCGTGCGAGATAATCTTGCCCTGACGTATATTGCGACGTTGTCTCACAGGCCGTCAGTGTGAGCGCGATGGTCGTTAGCAGAACCGTATGTCCAAATTTCATATTACCCTCCAAGTTGGTTAGGCGCAGCAATAGGCGGGAATTAGGCACGACTTAGGCCGAATTGTGCTGATTTTCAGGGAATGTGGCCAAAACCTAATCAACGCTTGGCAATGTCGTTCTGTTCACGTAACGTTCTGTTATGAATGTAACGCGTATCATCGGGATCGATCCCTCACTTGTGGCTTGTGGCTGGGGTGTCATCGATAAGGCCGGATCAAAGCTGACCCATGTTGGGAATGGTGTCATCCGCCCGCCCGCAAAGGAACCTTTGGCCTCGCGCCTGCACTTCATTTTCGCAGCCCTCACAGAAATTATTGACGAGTATAAACCCTCTGAGTCTGGGGTTGAGCAGGCCTTCATGAAGGATAATGCGATGAGCGCGCTGAAATTGGGTCAGGCGCGGGCCGCTTGTATTTTAGCGGCGACGACAAATGGACTGAATGTGGGCGAATATGCAGCCAAAGTGGTCAAAAAATCTGTCGTGGGAACAGGTGCTGCGGATAAGGCGCAGGTTGCCCATATGATCAATTTATTATTGCCAGGTGCACATGTGAAAGCGGGCGATGCCGCTGACGCGCTCGCCATCGCGATAACGCATGGCAATAGCTATGTCGCAGTCGCGCAACTCGCACGCCGTGCGGGTTAGCTCTATTTGCGGATGGGCGTCCATGTCGGCGCTGGCGTGTCAACCTCGGGCCAGTGCGGCTCCACAGGCGTATATGTCGGCACTTCCGGAATCGGGGCAGCAGGTTCGACGTATATGGGCGGCGTTTCAACAGGGGGTTGCTCTACGACAACTGGCGGCTGCGGCAGCGGTTGCACAGGCATCTGCGGCACATAAGAAAATTGTTCGACGTAATATCCCATCGGTACACCGCAAGGTTGGACATATGTATTACAAGATGGGCGCAGGGCGGGTTGGGAGCTGTTGGCTAAGACGTCCACACCGTAACGAGACTGTCCTTGGTGACTGGGCGCGCAGGCTGTCGCCAGTCCTGCCAAAGCGGCCAGACTTAATAAGTGCGCGCGATTCGTCTTTTTTTGCCGTTCCATACGTTCATATTTGGAAGAATATGGTTAACCGCAGGATAACATCGCGTTCAAACGCGACTTGAATGCCCGATATTTGCCTTTCACGGCGGAGAGCCTAGACGATGAACATGTTGAGTTTTACTGATTCCCTGACGTCTCTGGAGTGCTGGCTATGATTGGTATGCTCAGCGGTGTTTGCCTGATGGCAGGAACGGGCGAGGCCATCATCGATTGCGGCGGCATCGGTTATCTCGTTCAGTGCGGATCCAAAACCCTTGGAAACCTGCAAGAAGGAACGCCAGCACGACTACATGTCGAAACACTTGTGCGCGAACAGTCTATTACGCTTTACGGCTTTGCTACTGAAGAAGCGCGGGCTTGGTTTGTTCGATTGCAATCTGTCCAAGGTGTCGGGCCGAAAGCGGCGCTGGCGATATTGGATATATTATCTCCTGGGGAAATCATGAGTGCCGCCGCGCTAGAGGACAAAACCGCCTTTGCCCGCGCGTCAGGCGTGGGACCGAAACTCGCCACCCGTATCGCGATTGAACTCTCTGGCAAGCCCGCCCCGACCGGACGCGGATTTCAGGCCGCTTTCACACCGCCTGTTTCAGGGACACCGGGGGAGGCCACTCGCAACGAAGGGTTATCCGATATGCGATTGCGCAATGATGCTGTCAGCGCCTTGGAAAATTTGGGTATTGGCCAAAGCGACGCTTTGCGCGCCGTTGCGAAAGCTTACAGTACATTCGCCGATGACCCAGATTTGGACAATCTCATCAAAACCGCTCTGAAAGAGCTGGGAACTTAGGGCGCGCGACGTGGATGAAGACCGCCTGATATCTGCGGAAACGCAAACTGGGGACGTGCGAGATAGAGCCCTGAGGCCTCTCGCCTTTGACGATTTTGTTGGCCAAGCCACAGCGATCGCGAATTTGAAAGTTTATGTGGCAGCGGCGCGCAGACGGGGCGAACCACTCGATCATCTTTTGCTCTCTGGCCCGCCTGGATTGGGTAAGACGACATTGTCACAGATCGTCGCGCGTGAACTCGGCGTGAACTTTCGATCAACCTCTGGCCCAATCATTTCCAAAGCCGGAGATTTGGCCGCGCTTCTGACGAACCTAGAACCCAATGACGTCTTGTTCATTGATGAAATTCATCGCCTCAACCCCGTCGTTGAAGAGGTGCTTTATCCCGCGATGGAAGATTTTGAGCTGGACTTGATCATTGGTGATGGACCTGCCGCACGCTCAATCAAGATTGATATTGCGCCCTTTACTCTGATCGGGGCCACAACACGCGCTGGCTTGCTGGCTACCCCGCTTCGAGACCGTTTCGGTATACCCGTCCGGTTGGAGTTCTACGATGTGAATGATTTGACCCATATCGTAACGCGCGCCGCTGGAAAATTAGATATGAATATGACAGCCGATGGCGCGCGCGAAATTGCACGACGGGCGCGGGGTACACCGCGCGTCGCGGGCCGTTTGTTGCGCCGCGTTCGGGACTTGTCTGAACATGCTGGCCATGCCGTTGTGGATGTGGCCGCAGCCGATGCGGCTCTGAAACGTCTCGGCGTGGATGATATCGGATTGGACAAACAGGATATGCGCTATCTTCACGCACTCTGCGAAATGTTCGGTGGTGGGCCAACGGGCGCAGATACATTGGCGGCCGCATTATCCGAAGCCCGCGACGCGCTGGAAGATGTGATCGAGCCTTATTTGATCCAACAAGGGTTTTTGCAGCGGACACCGCGCGGTCGCGTCGCGACGCCACGGGCCTATGCGCATTTGGGATTGAACGCACCCGTCAAAGCGCCACCGCCGATCTTTAAGGGGTAGTTATGGTCGACACATTCAAAAAAGACGAAAGCCATATTGCGCCACGAGACCTGCCTTCAATTGGGTATTTTGAGGGGCGCGAACATCGCTATCCGCTCCGTGTTTTTTACGAAGATACTGATTTTTCAGGCGTCGTGTATTACGCGAACTACTTGCGATTTTTAGAACGTGCACGGTCCAGCTTCTTTCGCCTTGCGGGTGTGGGTCATGCTGAGCTTCTCGAACGTGACCCGCCGCTGGCTTTTGTTATTCGCAAGATCAATCTCGATTATAAAGCGAGTGCGAAAATCGATGATGTTTTGTCCGTCGTAACGACTTATGATGTGTTTAAGGGCGCAAGGCTTCTGGTGACGCAAAAGATTTTCCGCGGCGAACAACTCATCCTGACCGCTGATAGCGAAGCCGCCTGTATCGACCTTGACGGGCGCCCCAGACGCGCACCGAAAGAGATGATGGAAAAACTTCGGCCGTTTCTGGCGACGTAAACCGTTTACTTGCTGATCTTTACTTTGCCGACTGGCGTGAGTTGAGCAATCAGGTGCAAGATTTTTGAGGTCGCGAGCAGGTTCACAACGAATGCAAATACTCCCTGCACCCAGTTGGGGGTGCCATCTAAAACAAGAATGCCAAGCATCTTCTCTGGAGTGCCGCTTGTGGTGTCAAACATGACGGCTTCTGGATTGAATATCGCTAATATCCCGACAGGGATGATGAAGAGAGCTGGCACGGCGAGGGCGATGAATAGGCTGACTTTCACAAAGCCCCAAAAACTCAAGTCGCGTAAGATCATAGATTTTTATTGAGGGTATGCCTGTAATTGTCAAACTATTGCGTTAAGCTGTGCGCATGACCGAAATTGTACATACCCCCTATACGCCTTGGCCCGAACGAAAATGCGCAGACCCACGTGTGGCTAATCAAGCCCAATATGTTGATGGATTGACCGAAATCCTATCTTATCAGGCACCAATGCAAGCCGTTGAGCTGTTTCAAGCCTATGGCAAAGCCGCTGGGCTTTTGAAGATCGCGGCCTCTGTGCGTCGCCGCTTCGAATATGCGTTGAACAAAGCCGAAAAATCTGGCGATGTCGTGATCGTGCGGGAAAAGGATCCTGAGGCGAAATCTGACGACGATAGTGTTCAGTGGATTGTTCGTTTGCCGCATCAGCCCCCCGTTATTGTGCGCGACCTCGGTACGCGCGGGTTCGCCGAAATCCCGATGAGTGAATTAGCCGCCGTGGTCTTGGATATTCGCAGCTGGGATGAGCTGGCGGGGCGCGAAGATATCTACCGCGCTGTACTGGAACATTATGGTCTGCAGAAACTCACAGCCCTTGTAAAACGGCGCTTGAACGCTGTGCTTGAGCAATATTTCTAATGACCCGCGACGCGCTTTACCTTCTGCCACCGGGATTTGCCGATAACGACAGGCGCGAATATTGTCCCGAGTGCGCCGAAATTTGGGGGGTGCTAGCCTACTATCCCGCCATCAAAGATGCGATTGAAGTCATTTATCAACCCATTGCGAAACCGCGACCAGATTTGGTCGCGCGGTTAGGGGATAAAAACCAAAACTGCCCAACACTCGTTTTGAGCGCGGACAGTCCGTCTTTTGAAAACTGCGGAATTATGACGCGGCGCGGCGAACACTTTATCAACAATGCCCGCGATATCGGGCGCTATTGGGCGCAGCGATATGGAGCGGCCATTCCTCGTGGAACAGGGCCGCTCTAGCGTTTCTGTGACCTAACCCTGCTCAGGCGCGCCGAGGGCTTCGCCCGGAGCTGGACCAACAGGACCCGTTTCAACCGTTTCATCACAGAAGTTCGTGACTTCCGTCTGGCTGCCCGTTTCCGTGTCAGTCACAACATAGAAAACTTCAGCTTGTTTGATGACGATCTCTTGGCTCGTGCGTTGCTCAATCGGATCATAGGGCGGATTTTCAATCAGGCTGATGCCGACAACAGTTTTCGTTTCTGCGGGTATTTCGATCATTTGAAGTGCTGTGACTTCATAGCAAAGCGGCGCAGCCGGGACTTCCACGACGGGGGCCTCCACGACGGGCTCCACAGGTTCTGGCACAACCATACATCCCGAAATGACTGCGGATGCCGTAGTGGCGAGAATAAGTGATTTGATAGACAAACGCATTGAAGTCTCCATTTGGGTGTTTCGTCGACGCTATGTAGCAATTCTGCCTAAATTGCGACAAAATTGAGGGGAATTAGGTTCCAAATGTCAAAAAGGTTTAAGGATAAGGTTAAGGTTTACTTATTAGAGCTTACAAACGCTTAACTGGCCCTGCGCGGTTCATCCCGCTATCGCCAGTGACGAAACTCATTCTGCGCCGAACAGACTGCTACGATTTTGACAGGGACCCACATGATCGACCTTATTTTCCAAGCCAGCCCGCTGGCCGATACGCATAGCGGCGATTTTTCGTTCCTGTCGCTTTTTATGCAAGCAGATTGGGTTGTCCGATCTGTCATGATCGTCCTGACCATCGCGTCGATTTGGTCTTGGGTCGTCGCAATAGATAAATTCATCATGTTTGCGATGCTCAAACGTAGGGCGACGGCATTCGAAGATACCTTTTGGTCAGGTCGCACGCTTGACGAACTCTCCGCAGCTTTAGGCAGCGACACGCGCGATCCGATGGCCCGCGTTTTCGCAGCCGCCATGCGCGAATATAATGAAAGCCGCAACGCTACTGCCGCAAGTGGCGTGTTGGGCCGTTCCAACGCCACCCACGAACGTATCGACAGTGTCATGAACCTCGTGATCAACAGAGAGCTTGCGAAAGCGGAACGCGGCATGACCGTGTTGGCGACTGTCGCGTCCGCCTCGGTTTTTGTAGGGCTGTTTGGTACAGTTTGGGGTATTATGAATGCCTTCCGCGCGATTGCTGTCAGCCAGAATACGAACCTCTCCGTGGTGGCCCCCGGGATTGCCGAAGCGCTATTCGCGACGGCCTTGGGGTTGATCGCCGCGATCCCCGCACTGATTTTCTACAACATGTTCACAGCCGATCTCGATAAGTATGGCGGTCGGTTGGAGGGATATTCCGACGAGCTTTCCGCGATCCTCTCGCGGAAATTAAGCAAGGGAGCCTAGGGCCGTGGGCGGCATGATACAGCGTGGCGTGGGCCGAAATTCTGGCCGCCGCAGAAATCGACGCAGTGGGTTGAATGCAGATATAAACGTGACGCCTTTGGTGGACGTCATGCTTGTGCTTTTGATCGTCTTTATGGTGGCGGCTCCGCTCTTGAGCGTTGGCGTTCCGATTGAACTTCCGAAAACGGATGCGAAATCGCTTCCGTCTCAGACCGAACCCATCACAATTTCTGTGGACGCGCAGGGACAAATATTCATCCAAGATACTGAAATTACTCTGGATGAAATCGCGACACGCCTGATCGCGATCAGTAACAATGGCTATGACGAGCGCATCTACCTCCGCGGCGATGGGCAGGCCGATTATGAAGCCGTGATGAAAGTCATGGCCCGCGTTAATGCGGCTGGGTTCTCGAATTTAGGTCTCGTGACCGACCCTGTGAGTGCGAATTAGAAATGGCTTTGGGTAGGTCCAATATTCTGCCTTTCGATCTGGGAATCACAGGCATGATCAGAATTGCTCGGCCAGACGCAGAATGAAGGTCGGTCTTCCTATATCCCTTGCCTTGCATGTGGGCGTGTTCGGTGGATTCACATTTTTCGCCGCTCAAGCACGGCCTTTTTCTGAAGCGCTTGTTATCCCCGTTGAGATATTGACGGTTGCGCCAGAGACGAATGTTTCTGCTGCGATCAAACCGCCCAAGCCACAGCCCATTGTGGATCAACCCGAAATCATGACATCGCCAACGCCGATGGAAAATGCCGATGAGGAAGCGCCAGAGGTCAAGACGACAGCGCAAGAAAAGCCTACGGAAAAGGTTGCTGAGATTGTGCCAGAGCTCGCGGAAAAAGATGATGTCATTCCTGTCCCGGAGCCGGATAAAAAACCGCCTGAGCCAGAATTTGATTTGGACGCTCTGGCGGGACTAGTCGATAAAACACGAGAAACGGCGCCAGAAACCAATCAACAAATCGCGCTCGAAAGTGAAACCGCTCAGGCGCGCTATGAAGACGTGGCTCGACGCGCCGAAGGCGAGGGCAGTGGCCTGAGCGCGACAGAAGCCGATTTGGTGGCGAATGCGATGTATAAATGTTGGCGGATGCCGGCAGCTGCGACAGACGCCGAGAATCTATTGGTTCGTTTGAATGTCAAATTTGTGATTGGTGGCCATGTCGAAAGTGTGGAGTTGATAGATAGGGCAGCATCGCGCCGCCTTTCCCCAGGGAATGAATATTGGGATGTCGCAGAACGCAGTGCGATTGCGGCGGTCAATAAATGTTCCCCCTATGATTTCCTCTCTGACGAGAGATATGGCGTTTGGCGAGAACTTATCTTGAACTTGCGCCCGCAATTGTAAAGACTGTGACCATGACACTTCTCACGCGAATTTTTCCATCTCTACTCGGGTGGCTACTCCTTTTATTACTGGCTTTTGGCCTTGGGTCTCCCGCACAAGCGCAATTGCAAATTGATATTACCAAGGGCAATTTGGACCCCGTTCAAATCGCGGTTCCAGACTTTCTTGCCACGACGCAGAGCGAGCGTGAGTTAGGTGTGAAGGTCGCTGAAGTCATTCGGGCCGACTTGGAACGTTCGGGCCTGTTTCGCGCGCTTGATCCTGCCAGCTTTTTAGAGACCCAAACAAACATCGATTATAAGCCAACCTTTGCGGATTGGCGCGTGATCAAATCTGATGCGCTTGTTTCTGGCCGCATCAAAACCGAAAGTGACAGCCGTGTGTTGGTCGAATTTCGCCTATGGGACGTTTTTGCAGGGCAG
Source organism: Litorimonas cladophorae (assembly GCF_014652455.1). Taxonomy (GTDB): domain Bacteria; phylum Pseudomonadota; class Alphaproteobacteria; order Caulobacterales; family Maricaulaceae; genus Litorimonas; species Litorimonas cladophorae. Next base: position 169,420 of record NZ_BMYV01000001.1, read on the forward strand.
CAGCTCAAAGGGGTAAGGTTCGCCACGACACCTGATAATTGGCGTCGGACAGCGCATAAGGCCAGCGATGCAATCTATGAAGCGCTAACCGGTGAGAGCGGATATTTCGACACTCGGATTGTTTTTATTGATGAAAAAGGCCCGAAAATCAACAAAACCAAACGCCTTGCGATCATGGATCAAGATGGCGAAAATTCTGTCTATTTGTTGGGAGGGTCAGACCTCGTCCTCACCCCAAGGTTCTCACCGAATAGTCAGACAATTGTATATATGAGTTATGAGAATGATGACCCTCATCTTTACTTGCTCAACATCGAAACGGGCCGTCGAGAATTATTAGGTGATTTCCCTGGGATGACATATTCTCCCAAATTCTCACCCGATGGTGAAAAATTGCTTCTCACCATGGAACGTCGTGGGAATTCCGATATCTATCTGATGGATTTGAGAACGCGCAGCACAACACGCTTGACGACAGACCCCGCTATTGATGTGTCTGCAAGTTTCTCACCCGACGGCCGCAAGATCGTTTTTAACTCAGACAGAGGGGCGTCCCCACAGCTCTATACTATGGATGCCGACGGCAAAAACGTGAGACGTATTACTTTTGGCAACGGACGGTATTCTGACCCTGTCTGGAGCCCCCGTGGCGATAAAATTGCATTTTCCCGCAGCAATAATGGTAAGTTTGGCATTGGCGTCATGGATATTGACGGCGGAAATGAACGCATGTTGACGGAGAGCTATTTGGATGAAGGGCCGACTTGGAGCCCGAACGGACGAGTCATTTTGTTCACGCGCGGAACCCGTGGGGTTTCGGGTAAATCCGAAGTTTGGTCCGTCGACTTAACGGGGCAAAACTTACGACGCATTGAAACACCCGGACAAGCGTCAGATCCCGCTTGGTCACCATTATTGCCTTAAACGCCGCTGTATTGTGCATTCTGTCCAATTTGAAACGCAAATTTGGATGATTGCCAAAATTCAGCCTTGATTGCGCCGCAAAGCCTGCGTTTAAGAAAGAGGTAAGATCGATGCAGCGGTTTGTATGGATCTGAAGGAGAGACTGATGAAACGTATTTTGATAGCGAGCGCAGCGCTTCTGGTTCTGTCGGCTTGCGCGACTAAACCCGATCCTGTTGAAGAGGTCATTGAACGACCAGCAGAAGTGGAAACCCCTGGGCCTGTGTTTGAGCCGGCCCCAGAAGTTCTGCCGCCTGTAATTGACCAACCAACGACTGTCGAAGCGCCGCAGGTAAATCTACCGACGCCGGGGTCCATCGAAGATTTTGCTTATCAAGCTGGCGGGGAGCCTCGCGTATTTTTTGGATATGATCAATTTGACCTCTCTCCGGAAGCGCGTGACGTTTTGCGTCGCCAAGCCAATTGGCTTAGCATTTATACGGATGCAACCGCAGTGATCGAAGGCCATGCGGATGAACGCGGGACACGTGAATATAACCTTGCGCTGGGTGCTCGCCGTGCCGACAGCGTGAAATCATTTCTTGTCAGCCAAGGTGTTTCACCCAATCGCCTGAAGACGATTTCTTACGGAAAAGAACGTCCAATTGACGCGCGCTCGACAGAGTCGGGCTGGGCGCGAAACCGGAACGGATTTACGTCTCTGCGTCTTACAAACATTAGTTAGAAATAGAGTTCAGTTTGCGTTCACAACTGTGACTGCGATTTAAGACGTAAAAACCTTCGCCGTCGGCTATGCTGGCGGCGTATGTCTATTTGTCTGCTGCGAGAGACCCCATGTCCGTTTTAATTTTGCCGAAAATTCTAAAGTCATTCGTTTTAGTCGCAGTTGCGATTTCAACTTTCGCGGCCACGCCCGCGCAAGCTCAATCCAAGAAAGAGCTCGCGGCCCAAAATGCGGCGCTGGCCGAACGTTTGACACGTCTTGAGTCCCGCATGTTGACAGGCGACCCGGCAGCGGAGCGCTTGATGGCGCGCATTGATTCACTCGAGTCCGCACAACGGGCTCTTCGCGGAGAGTTAGAGCGTGTCGCCTTTGAGCGGGATGGTTTGAAAGGTGAAGTCATGCAACTACGGACCGAGCTGCAGCTTATTCAAGATATGGCTGGCCGAATGGCCGTTCATTTGGATGCTGTTGATTTGATCGCTCAGGAACAAACGCGTCCCGTCCAGCGTCGTTTGGGCCCCGTAAATCTTGGCGGAACCACGCCTCTTGACCCTCTCGGTGGTGCGCCAGTTTTAAGTGAGCGTCCGATTGATCTTCAACAATCTGGTCAGGCCGAACCAACGCCTCCCGTCGGCAATGATGTTGCAGAACTGGGGCAACTTGGAAAGCAACGTCTTGCGGAAGGTGATTTCGGAGGCGCGCAGATCGCGCTGAAACAATATCTCCAGTTTAACGCCGACGCGCCTGATGTCGGTGAAATGAGCTATTATCTCGGGGAAAGTTATTATGTGCGCGGCGGATATGCCGATGCGGCAGATGCCTATATCCAGAGCATGAAGAAAGACCCGCGTGGCGTTAAAGCGCCCGATGCGATGGTGCGATTGGCAGGCGCCCTGCGCGAGTTGGGGAAAACAAAGGATTCCTGCGCGACCTTGGCAAGTCTACCGCGGCAATATCCCAATGCGCCCGCAACTGTTAAAGATAAGGCGAAACTAGAAGCGGCTCGCGCGGGCTGTTAGTGACCTAGGGGTGACGCTTCCCCACCTCAATTTAACCGGGCCGGCGGCCATTGCCTTTTCCGGCGGCGGCGACAGCACGGCCATGATCCATGCGTTTCGCGATCACCCGCTCGTCACCTACGCGTTTATCATCGACCATAATTTACGTGCAGGTAGCGCGGCAGAAGTTGAACAAGCCGCCGATTTTGCGCGGTCACTTGGCTACACCGTTAATACTGATGTTTGGCAGCATAGCGGGATAAAAACCGGCATTCAGGTTAAGGCCCGTCAGTACCGATATTCTGCTTTGGGGCGATTGTGCCGCGAGGCAGGTCTGACAGAATTAATCACGGCTCACACTGCCGATGATCAGGCGGAAACTCTTCTCATGCGATTAGACCGCCAGACAGGCTGGCGTGGTTTGGCGGGAATGCCTGTTGCGGCTTACGCGCCACTTTGGCCCGCTTTGGCGGGCGTTACATTGCACCGACCTTGGTTGGGTGTCTCCCGCGCGGCATTGAGAGATTACAACAGAAATGAAGGACTGCCCTTCGTTGATGATCCGTCAAACGAAAACCGCGACTTCACACGTGTTCGCGCGCGGCAAGCTTTGTCGGGGGATCGTGACCTGCGTGCCGATCTTTTGAAACAACAAGCCGAGGCGCGATTGCGTTTGGCAGAAGAGCGCGTCGACCATAGTTGCTGGCTGTCCGAACACGGGCAGGTGAGTCCACATGGATTTATCGAAACTGACGCGGTGCCGCCGCCTGAGCTATTGCTGCACATGCTCAATGCGGTTTCGGGGCAGGGTGGTCCGATTGACGCGGCAAAGCGTCGTCGACTTCATGACGAAATGAACGGTTCGACGTTCAAAGCGGCGACGTTAGCCGGCGCTTGGATCGTGAAAACGGCTCGAGGCTTTGTGATTACGCGCGATATGGTCGCAGTTAGTGGCCGTCGCGGGACAGAAGGTCTCATCCCGCGAACCCTAAAATCTGGCGATAAAATGCTTTGGGATGGTCGCTATTGGTTGATCGCAAAACAGTCAGGCATTCAGGTCGAATCCACTTTTGGACAGTTGGGGAGCCTCCAACAACATCCTGTTTTACAATTGATTTTTGAACTTCCGAGCCAAGTGCGGCCTAGCCTTCCACTCTATGCAGATGCTGGCGGCGTATTGGGATATGGCGCGATGGAGTGTGGTTTTGTGTCGGCACAGGCGACCACGGCCTCGCGTTTGCAAGCTATATATCCCAAGGCAATACCTGTGCCGCTTTGAACCGTATGAAACTTGCTACATGTCGCCGCTTTATTTTGGCGAATGGCGCACCATATGGTAGGAACAGTAAACCCGTAGCTCATAAAGGGCATTTTCGAATGAAAAACGCCAATACACGTAATTTTATCATCTGGGGCGTTGTGATCGCGCTTCTTCTTGCCATGGTCGCCGCCAGCAGCGCGCCTATGCAAGGTGGGGAAAGCGATGAATTGCTTTACTCACAGCTGGAAGAACGGATTGCCTCAGGCTCCGTTCAGTCAGCTGAAATCGATACCAGTAATGATGTTATCACTGGCACACTGTCGGGCGGCGAGAAATTCCGCACGAACATCGGCGAAATTGATCTGGACCCCAATGCGATCTTCAAAGGGACGGATATTCCGTACGGCTTTAAAGAAACACAGCGCACGTCGATGCTTAGCAGCATTTTGATGAGCATTTTTCCGATCCTGTTGATCGGGGGGCTGTTCATATTGTTCTTCCGAAACATGCAGGGCGGCGGTCGTGGCGGCGCGATGAGCTTTGGGAAATCCAAAGCCAAGTTGCTGACCGAAAACACGAAGAAAGTGACATTTGATGATGTCGCTGGGGTGGAAAGCGCGAAGGAAGACCTCAAAGAAGTCGTCGACTTTTTGCAAGACCCGACACGTTTCACACGTCTAGGCGCACGTATCCCAACAGGTGCCTTGCTCGTTGGCCCTCCTGGTACCGGTAAAACGCTCCTCGCACGGGCTGTAGCTGGCGAAGCGGGCGTGCCATTCTTCACGATTTCTGGTTCTGACTTTGTTGAAATGTTCGTCGGTGTGGGCGCGTCCCGTGTCCGTGAGATGTTTGCCGAAGCCCGCAAACAGTCGCCCTGTATCATCTTTATTGATGAGATTGATGCCGTTGGTCGTCACCGTGGCGTCGGCACATCGGGTGGTCATGAAGAACGCGAACAAACGCTCAACCAACTTCTTGTCGAGATGGATGGATTCGAAGGCGATGAAGGTATCATCATCATCGCCGCGACCAACCGTCCGGACGTTTTGGACAAAGCTTTGCTGCGTCCAGGTCGTTTTGATCGTCAGATCGAAGTGCCTTATCCAGACATTCAGGGCCGCGAGAAAATCCTCGACGTGCATATGAAGGGCAAGCCGATTGCGGCCAATGTTGACGTGAAATATATTGCGCGGGGAACACCTGGATTCTCGGGTGCCGATCTTATGAACTTGGTCAACGAAGCCGCGCTTTTGTCGGCACGTCGGAATAAGCTTAAGATCACACAGCGCGAATTTGAAGATGCCCGCGACAAGGTTCTGATGGGTGCCGAACGCCGGACCTTATCCATGACGGATGAAGAACGTGCAAACACGGCCTATCACGAGGCGGGTCACGCGATTGTCGGTCTGAATATGAAGGGTAGCTTGCCCATTCATAAAGCCACCATCATTCCACGCGGTCGTGCGCTCGGCATGGTTCAATATATGCCTGAACGCGATCAGATCAGTCAGTCGCGCGAAGAGATGATTGCGCGCATGGCGATGGCAATGGGTGGCCGTGCCGCTGAAGAATTGCACTTTGGCTATGACAAAGTGACCTCTGGTGCGAGTTCGGACATTGAGCAAGTCACGCGTATCGCGACGGCAATGGTGACGGAATGGGGGCTGTCAGATGCCATCGGTCCGATTGCTTATAAACAGCAAGACAATGGGTCTTTTGTTCCTGGTATTGGTCGCGGATCTGCGATCTCACCTGACACAGCGAAATTGATCGAATCTGAAATCAAGCGCTTCGTCACCGAGGCCCATATGAAAGCGCTCGAAATCCTGAAAAAGAAAAAGAAGGACTGGGTCAGATTGGCCGAAGCACTTCTGGAATATGAGACGCTTTCAGGTGACGAAATCAAAGCCTTGCTTGAAGATGACACAAAGCCGAAACGCCCCGACAGCTCGGGCGGTGGCAAGCCAGCTGTAGCGGCCGTGCCAACGACACGAAAGCCCAAGCCAATCGGCGGGGCAACCACGGCGAAAGACACGTCAGAATAATCTGAAGAACCCGGCCTCAGTGCCGGGTTTTTTATGGGGGCCACAAGATTGCGGTTCTCCACGATCAAGCTTAGAATATCCTATGTTCTCTCGACCAAAAATTATGGGCATTTTGAATGTCACGCCAGATAGCTTCTCTGACGGCGGGCGATATGAGACTGTCGAAGCCGCCACCCGTCAGGCCATCGCCTTGATCGAGGCGGGGGCAGATATTCTGGATATTGGCGGCGAGAGCACACGGCCCGGCGCAACGCAAATCGCCATTGAAGAAGAAATTCGCAGAACCGTTCCCGTCATTATGGCCATCCGCGAAGCCACCAAAGACTTTGATGAAGAACCTTTGATCTCAATCGATACGCGAAAGCCCGACGTTGCGGAGGCCGCGATATTGTCGGGTGCCGATATTTGGAATGATGTATCTGCATTGGGCTTTGATTTGCGTTCGCCCGCGATGGCGGCAGATCTAGGGTGTCCCGTCATCTTGATGCACGCACAAGGCACGCCCGAAATGATGCAAGACAATCCCAATTATACCGATCCCGTTTCAGATATTTTGGACTGGCTGACACAACGGGTCGAAGCCGTCTGCGAAGCAGGGGTAGAACGCGCGGCCATCACGCTTGACCCAGGTATAGGGTTTGGAAAGCGCCAAGAGGACAACCTCGCGATCTTCCGACATTTGGAGCGTTTCAAAGCTTTGGGTTTTCCTATCCTGATGGGCGCATCGCGCAAGAGCTTCATCGGCAAAATTGACGGGTCGAACGCAGATGACCGCATCGGCGGTTCAATCGCGGCGGCGCTCTGGTCCGCGCAGGCTGGTGCAGATATTCTGCGCGTGCATGATGTTGTCGAAACGGTGCAGGCTGTGCGGGTCTGGGAGGCGATGGCGAATGGGTAAGCGCCCTCGGAAACGAAAGCCTTGGATGGAGTATCACAAAGCAGGCGCACCCGTTCGTGAGTACAAATCTCCGCCAACAAGACCACGTGAATTATTCTGGGCGAGATTTTGGCTTTTCGCGGCGACCAACGTGGGCGGGCATTACATTTATCTGAAAAAGACAAGGGTTGCGGTCGTCTGGATTGTTTGCACTATGATTTATTGGATCAGCGTATCGATTTGGCATGACGCGTTAGCTCCCTCAGAAGATGAATGGATTTACCTTGCTCTACCTTTTATTCCGTGGCTTGCCGTGATCGCGTTCGAATATCGTCGGTTACCCGAAATGGTACGGCAATCTAACACGGCTATATTCGGCAAAAGAGCTATGTATGACCCCCGAATGCAGGGTAACATCGGACCGTATGGAGCTATGAGACCAGTCTGTATTCTGATGGCACTTTCGTATATCTGTATTTTGGTGCTCGCTGCAGGTTGGCCTATTAATGACTTTGTTTGGTTGCCCTTTTCGCTGTTTTTCCTCCTCACTGGTGTTGCAATTGTCCAATATACTCGCATTACAAAGCGCCATTCCGAAAGATTGAATAATGACTGACCCTAAAGGCCGTGTTCTCATCATTGCGGGTTCTGACTCTGGCGGTGGCGCTGGGATTCAGGCTGATATTAAAACCTGTGCCGCTTTTGGCGCTTACGCCATGACGGCGGTGACTGCGGTGACAGCGCAGAACACGTTAGGTGTTCACGCAGTCGAGATGATGCCAGCCAAGCTTGTGCGGGCCCAAATCGAAGCCTGTCTGTCTGATATCGGCGCGGATGTCGTGAAGATCGGAATGTTAGGCACAAAAGCCATTATAGAAACCGTCGCGGAAGCTGTCGATGAGCTGGACGCCTTTGTCATTTTGGACCCTGTGGCCGTGGCGACGTCTGGTGATCCGTTGCTAGAAGATGACGCTATGGGGGCACTTCGCGACGTGCTCTTGCCTTTGGCTGATCTTGTAACGCCAAATGTGCCGGAAGCCGAACTTCTCACGGGTCTTAAAATTACGGATGTTGATGATTTGACGAAAGCGGGCGATGCGCTGCTAGAGCGCGGTGTTTACGCCGCGCTAATGAAGGGCGGACATTTGGACAGCAAATCCATCGTTGATGTTCTCGTCAGTGCGGAGGGCGCAAATATGATGTCGGGGCCACGCATTCGTACCCGTCATACACACGGCACGGGTTGTACGCTTGCCAGTGCTGTCGCTGCGAATATGGCGCTGGGTATGGACCTAGACGAAGCCGTGATGCGCGCCCGCGAATTTGTTTTCGAAGCGATCCGTACGGCCCCAGGCTTCGGCTCTACAAAAGGCCACGGTCCGTTGAACCACGGCTTGGCGATTGGCGACGAGGAAACCGATGATACGCCACCGTCAAATAATCCATTCGCAGCCCTAAAGGGCCTCGCTAACTAGGGATCTCAGTCTGCTCCCCCGAGTTTTGAGATAATGACGCCTAAGATAATCACAGCGAGCGATACAAAAATCCGCCAATCTAAGGGCTCGTTTAGGAGCCACACTCCTAAGATGACGGAACAGACGGGGACAAAATAGTTGATCCTTGCAATGGCGCTGGGCCCTGCCATGTCGATGACCCAAAGATAGATCACGGTCGCGGCCCCCGTGGAGCCCAAACCTAATGCGATAATACAGAATAGCGCAGTTGCATTGGGAACCGTCGGGGGGCCTGAATGGGCATAGGCCCAGACCACCGATATGAGGGCGCCCATAAAGAGCATCATTGTGGCGGCGACGGGCGAAGGTGTCTCAGGCGCGCGGCTCGCAATTACAGTTGTTAAGGCGTAGCAGGTTGCCCCCATCAGGATAAGGAGCTGCGCCTGCCAATCCTTCACCAGAGTCAAGGAGAGTTCCGTCGGTAGAAACAGGATAATAATACCGCCAAATCCCATGACAAAGCCCAAAAGCTTCCAAGCCGTGAGTTTTTCATCGGTGAAGAAATGCGCCAGAATAATCGTGATCAATGGCATCGCGCCAACGATGATCGCGCTTAACCCGCTGTCGACGGATTTCATGCCGATTGCGATTAAAACGAAGGGTAGGCTCGCACCCGTAAGTCCCAAGACTGAATACCAAACCCACCGCTTATCTCGCAGGGGCGGCAGGCGGTGACCCGCGATTACAGCATAGACTAGAACAAGCCCGGCCCCAAAGGACATGCGGAAGGCCACGAGCCAATCTGGCGACACTGTACGCACAGCAACGTCCACCATCGTAAAAGCGCTGCCCCAAACGAGCACCAGAAAAGCCGAAACTCCGAGGAGTTGGATTTTACTCAAGCCAAGGCGCGGGCGTGTAAGGGAAGGGCGAGTCGTCATGGCCCCCCGTGACAGTCTCGCCCCCGAAAAACAACGATCATTTATGCACGGTGTTTGCGTTTTCGCAGCAGTCCGTAAATTAGGAATTCAAAACCTGCCAATAGAGTAAAATAGGTCATGCCCATTGCCATGGCGGCATGGGGTGCATCGGTAAAATCACCCGATGAACTCGCAATATTTTTGAAGTCGATGGTTTGTAAATATGCAGGGGTTAGGCCGAACTTCGGCAATACGTCAGAGGCCGCGGAAAACCCAATGATGCAGATCATGAAGAGAAACACCGAGATGATCGATACGCCCAAAGCTTTGAGCTTGGCGTCTTCAGTTGGGTTTGAAAAAATGAAGCGCATGCGCATCAAAATGACGCCGCAGTATAAAAACATGATCGCGTTTCCGGGGAGGGTCGCGTTCAGTGCTAATGCAAATAGACCGTAAAATGGAACAAAAACAAAAAGGGCAATCCGTCTGGGAAAGACGGACATGAAGACGCCAGAATGCCCCAAGACAAATTCGAAAATTACCATCATGGTCAGGGTCGCTATCCGCGCCCCATCATCAGGTCCAGGGTTCGTCCACAACAGAAAATACTGAATTATCAGCGCCCCATACAGGGCGATGCCAAGCCATTCACTCAACCGCCAAAGGCCAGAAGTCGAAGCTGGTTTGCCAGACTCCGCTGTGAGTTTTGTCTTTATTGGAGCGTTCGTCTCCGGCACTTTAATTTAGGCCTTGAAAGGGTCCCGCATCAAAATGACATCTTCGCGCTCTGGTGAGGTAGAGACCATGCTGACTGGGCAGCCGATAAGCTCCTCAAGGCGACGCACATATTTGACAGCTTCGGCAGGCAAATCGGCCCAGCTGCGCGCACCGCGAGTGCTGCCATCCCAACCTTCCATGCTCTCATAAATCGGTTCGACAGAGGCTTGATTGGCCGCGCCGGCGGGCAGGCGTTTGATGATCTTATCATTCAGGCGATAGCCCGTACAAATTTTGAGTTCTTTCAGCCCGTCCAACACATCGAGCTTGGTCAGCGCGATACCTGTGATCCCGCCTGTGATGATGGCTTGGCGAACCATCACCGCATCAAACCAACCACAGCGCCGTTGACGACCTGTCACTGTGCCAAATTCATGGCCACGTTCACCCAAGCGTTGACCAATTGCGTCAAATAACTCTGTCGGGAAAGGGCCTTCGCCAACGCGCGTCGTATAGGCTTTCGTGATCCCAAGAACATAGTTGAGCGCGCCCGGTCCAATGCCCGTTCCCGCTGCGGCTTGTCCCGCAATCGTGTTTGAACTTGTGACGAAGGGATAGGTGCCGTGGTCAATGTCTAGCATCGTGCCTTGGGCGCCTTCGAATAAAATACGCTTCTCAGCTTTCGAGGCTTCATTTAACACGTGCCACACAGGCGCCATGAACGGTAGGATGTGCGGCGCGACGTCCAAAAGCTTTTGGGTGAGCTCATTTGCGTCTGACTCAGGCTGACCAAGACCGCGGCGTAGCGCATTATGATGATGCAGCAGGTTTTCGACGCGAGCTTGCAAATGTTCGGCGTCTGCGAGATCGCAAACACGGATCGCCCGTCGCGCGACTTTGTCTTCATAGGCCGGGCCAATGCCGCGTTTTGTTGTGCCGATTTTTACACCATCGACGCGGTTTTCGCGGATGCCGTCGAGTTCGGAATGAATTGGGAGGATAAGAGCCGCAGATTCTGAAATTTTCAAACTCTCGGCGTCGATGGTTATGCCTTGGGCTTTGATGCGTTTGACTTCATCCAAGAAGGCCCAGGGGTCGAGAACAACGCCGTTCCCTATGACGGAGAGTTTGCCGCCGCGGACGATGCCTGAAGGTAGAAGCGAGAGCTTATAAGTCGTGCCATCAACAACCAGTGTGTGACCCGCATTATGCCCACCTTGGAAACGCGCGACAACATCGGCGCGGCTGGACAGCCAATCGACGATCTTACCTTTACCTTCATCTCCCCATTGGGAGCCGACAACGACAACATTGGCCATGATGAACCTCGTAAAACGAAAAAACGCGACAGAGCTTGAAGCTCGCCGCGCCTTGATACTGGAAAGGATGACTTCATTGAGGCTCTAACCGAGTCGCAACCCCAAGGCCAGACAGGTTCAGGCTTATCCCCTAAAAATGTCGCGCGAGTCGGAAACCAAATGTGTCGAGGCCTTCATTTGGGCGTCCTGAGACTAAGATATTGCCGTGTGACAGGTGTTCAGCGAATATATGACCCGACCATTCTTCAGACCAACGATAGCCCAGAGCGATTTGTTCGCGGAACAAGACGCGGCTGCCTAGGTCGATTTCGGAATTCTGGCGCTGACGAAAGACCGCCAAATCTGAAGCAAATTGCGCGCGTTGTGCATCTGTGAAGCTGGCTTCAACGGTTGCATCATCAATCACGCTTTGAACGATAGGGGAGGCTTTGACTTCTATCGTGCCGTCATGGACGACGAGGCCGAGTGAGACATCAAAATAGAAATTTTTCGCGAAGGTCTGACGCCAAAGCAATCCAGCCCCGCCGTGGCTCGTCTCGCCTTCAAGGTTTAATGCGCCGCCGATATAAGGTTGCGGGGATAGCGCCCATTTCAAAAACTCTGGTTCTTCGAAGAGGATTTCACCGTTAATCGCGGTCGAGCGTTCTTTATCGGCACCGCTGCCCAGACCCGTCCAATCAATATCGTGGATATTTGCGCCCAGACGCACTTCGCTGACTTGGGCCTGCGCCGTTGAACTTAAAGCCGCAATTGCCGCCGCGAGAATGAAACGTTTGAACATCGGTTTGCCCCCAAAGACTATGAGAGCGTTTTAGGGTGAGGAAATGCGAAAGCAAGACCTCACCCTAAATTCAGTTACATCTCGACAACGTCGACAATTTTGACCTGATCAATGGCTCGGATTTCCTCGGCCAAGTTGGCGGGGACCGGTCCATCGACGCTGACGAGACAAACGGCTTCTTCGTCTTTCTTCATCCGCCCGAGAGAGAAGGTCGCAATGTTGACTTTGTTGCGTCCTAAGACACCGCCGAGTTCTCCGATGAAGCCGGGCTTGTCGGCATTGCGCACATAGATCATGTTTGGAGAGAATGCCGCGTCCATCGGGACGCCGAACAAACGAACGATCCGTGGCTCACCGCGATAGATTGTACCCACGACGACAAACTTCCGCTTTGCGGTTTCAACGGCCAAGCGAATGAGGCTTTCGGCCCGCTCGGCTTCGTCGACATAGCTTTCTTTGATCTCAATGCCGCGCTCTTTTGCCAACACAGGTGCGGACACCATATTGACGTCTGGCATGGCCGCTTTGAGCAATCCCGCCAAGGCCGCAGCCGTGATTGGATTGGTATTCAGGTCAGTCACGGCACCCTTATAGGTGAACTCAACGGCTTTAATGGGATCGTGAATAAGCTGACCCGTCATACGGCCCATTTTATCGGCCAAATCGACGAAAGGTTTTAGGCGAGGCGCTTCTTCTGCCGAAATTGACGGCGTGTTCAACGCATTGGAAACCGCACCTGTCAGCAGGTAATCAGCCATTTGCTCGGCAACTTGCACGGCGACATTTTCTTGAGCTTCCAAAGTGGACGCGCCCAAATGTGGAGTCGCGATGAAGTTTGGCGTTCCAAAGAGTGGGTGCGCCTTTGCAGGCTCGACTGCGAAAACGTCGAGCGCGGCAGCGCGGACATGGCCTGCATCCAGAGCGTCCTTCAACGCTTCTTCATCGACCAATCCGCCGCGTGCGCAATTGACGATGATGACCCCTTTTTTCGTCATGCCAAGGCGTTCGCGTGACACGATACCTTTTGTACCTTCGACAAGAGGGGTGTGAAGTGTAATCGCATCCGCGCGTTGGAATAGCGCATCAAGCTCGACCTTCTCAACGCCGAGTTTAACGGCGCGTTCCTTCGTTAGATAGGGATCAAAGGCGATGACTTTCATCTTAAGGCCAAGGGCGCGCTCAGCGACCAGTGCGCCGATATTGCCGCAGCCAATGATGCCAAGCGTTTTGTTAAACAGCTCAACACCTTTGAAATCAGACTTTGGCCATTCGCCATTTTGCGTGCGTGCGGAAGCGGCCGGGATTTGACGCGCAGCCGAGAACAACATCGCAATCGCGTGTTCTGCGGTTGTGATGGCGTTCCCAAAGGGCGTGTTCATCACAACAACGCCGCGATCTGTGGCGGATTTGATGTCGACGTTGTCGACACCAATCCCGGCGCGGCCGATGACTTTCAGGTTTTTGGCTGCTGCGATGATTTCTGCGTCTGGTCGCGTTGTCGAACGCACGGCGAGACCATCGTAATCTGGGATGATGTTGATTAGTTCTTCTTTTGAAAGACCTGTGATGACATCTACATCGACGCCGCGCTGTCTGAAGACCTGCGTGGCGGCAGCGGACATTTTATCGGCGATTAGGACTTTAGGCATGATCTATGCCTCCTTGTTAAATTTGGCGATTTGGGTTTCAAACGCCCAATCTAACCATGGCAGAACAGCTTGGACGTCAGAAAGCGGCGTCAGGCCAGATACCCAAAGGCGGAAGCCCGGAGGGGCTGTACGGTAAGCGCCGAAATCTAGCGCAACATTTTCGTCAGACAGAAGTGTGACGATTGATTTGGCGAAGGCCGCTTGGTCATCATCCGACATTGCCGCGACACGTGGGTCGACAATTTTCAAGCAGACGCCCGTGTTGGAGCGTTGTGCGTCGACTTCACAGAGGTTGGCAATCCAGTCGCGTTGGGCGACCCAGTCCCAAATGGCTTGAGCATTTGCGTCGGCGCGGTCATGCATGCCTTGAAGACCGTTATTCGCTTTTGCCCAGTTAAGTGCATCAAGATGATCTTCCGCACACAATAGGGATGGCGTGTTGATTGTCGCGCCTGTGAAGATGCCCTCGATCAACTTGCCACCCTTGGTGAGGCGGAAAATTTTTGGAAGCGGCCACGGTGGGTTATAGCTTTCGAGGCGTTCGACGGCTTTCGGCGACAGAATGATCATGCCGTGCGCAGCTTCGCCACCCATAACTTTCTGCCAAGAGTAGGTCACAACGTCTAGTTTTTCCCATGGCAATTCTTGCGCATAGACGGCTGATGTCGCGTCACAGATTGTGACACCTTCGCGGTCATTCGGAATGAAGTCGTAATCAGCCACTTTAACGCCGGATGTCGTACCATTGGCGGTAAAGACGAGATCTTGCGATCCATCATAGGCCGAGAAATCTGGCAGCTTGCCGTAATCGGCGGTTAGCAGTGTGAGGTCTTTTAGGGGGAGTTGCTTTTCCGCATCGACAACCCAGGCTTGGCCAAAGTTTTCCCAAGCGGCGACGATAACGGGGCGTTCGCCGAGCATTGTCCACATCGCCATTTCAACGGCGCCTGTGTCGGAGGCAGGTACAATGCCAATGCGGTAGTCGTCGGGAACTTGAAGAACTTCGCGGGTGAGGTCGATGACCTCTTTCAATTTCGCTTTGCCGAGCGCCGAGCGGTGAGAGCGGCCAAGGGCGGCGTCAGACAACGCATCAAGAGTCCAGCCTGGGCGCTTGCGTGTTGGTCCAGCAGAAAAACGAGGGTCTTGCGGCTTCACAGCCGGCTTCACTGCTTTCGCAGCGCTAGGGGTGGCGATCGCCATAATCATGTCTCCGCATCAGCGTTTTTGTACTGATATCAAAGTGCGCCTCAGTGGGGAGGCGGGGCCCGCGATGCCGATAGTGCGAAGTGGCGGCCTTTGTCAAGTCTGTCCGATGCAAGAACGCTTGATAGTTAATGGAAGTAAAATATGCCTTGTTTGTTTGTTAACTTGCGAAAATTAGTGGGGCTCACGGCTGTTTATCTCCGAATTTTCACTTAAACTTCCGTAATCAATACTATAGCGAGACAGTGTGACTTATCTTAAAAAATCTCCCCTTTCCGCACTTTCGATCGCTTCTGCGCTGCTTTTGTCAGCTTGTGGCGGCGGAGGTGGCGGTGGGAGCGTAAATCCACCTGTGGTCCCACCCGCAGCCGACACAACAGCCCCAGCGGTTGCCTTTAGCGTTTCAACTCTGACGGTGGAGTCGACGCAGACCGGAAGCTCCACTTTGACAGCGACCGATGCGGTTGGCGTTACGACAGGGCCAACGGTTTCATGTACCAATGGCGGCAGCTTCAATATCTCGACAAATATATTCACGGCGGCGGCGGTCACGACGGACACCACCAGTGTCTGTACAGCGACGGCAAGTGATGCCGCTGGCAACACCGGAACGGCGACATTGACCGTCACGATGACAGCGCCCGTCGACACAACCCCGCCCACCGTTGAGTTCAGTCCGACAACACTGACCGTCGAGTCAGAAATGACAGAGACATCTATCCTCACGGCAACTGATGCATTTGGTGTGACTAGCGGACCGACAGTGACCTGTACAAATGGCGGTAGCTTTGATGTCGGGAGCAATATCTTTACGGCCGCAGCCGTAACAACGACCACGACAAGCGTGTGTACAGCAACCGCAAGCGACGCGGCAGGTAATACAGGGACGGGAACATTGACCGTCACCATGACACCGCCTCCCGCACCAGATAATACGGCCCCTGTTGTTACGTTCAGCCCGGTCACACTGACCGTTGAGTCCGACATGACGGGCACATCTACTCTCACAGCCTCTGATAATGTCGGCGTAACAACGGGCCCAACAGTGACCTGCACTAATGGCGGCAGTTTCGACGTGCCGACAAATGTGTTTACCGCAGCAACGGTGACCGTCGACACAACAAGTGTTTGTACGGCAACGGCAGGTGATGCGGCGGGCAACACAGGGACAGCGACCTTAACGGTAACGATGAAACCCGCCGCGGCCCCGCCTGCGACGGTTAGCATCGCACTGACGGGCAAACTCACTTATGATCGCGTCCCGTTGAATACAGCGACCAATGGTTTGAATTATGGAGCCACTTTCCAGCAACCTATTCGACAGGCCCCAGTTGAACTCGTGGATGCTGCGGGCACAGTTTTGCAATCCACCGTGTCGGACGATAATGGCGACTATAGCTTTACAGTAGATTCGGGCTTGGACGTTCGCGTTCGCGTGAAATCTGAAGTTCAGAAAACAGGCGCCAATTTGATCGATCTTCAAGTTGTCGATAACACGTCTGGCAACGCGGTCTACGCGCTGCAAGGCGCCGTGATCGAGACGCCACGTACAGATCAAACACGGGACCTGAACGCAGGTTCTGGGTGGGGTGGAACGAGCTACACTGGAACGCGCGCCGCGGCACCTTTTGCGCTCTTGGATACGGTTTTCGCTGCAATTGAAGACTTCATCGTGGTCGACTCAGACGTGGATTTCCCAGCCTTTGATGTCATGTGGAGCACGCGGAACCGATCCGAGAGCGGCAATGTCGCCGACGGACAGATCGGAACCTCATCCTTCACGGTTTCCAATGGCGTCCCAGTCATTCGAATTTTGGGCGATGATGGCGTCGACACGGATGAGTATGATGTTCACGTGGTCGTGCATGAATTCGGTCATTATTTTGAAAACTCCCTGAGCCGCTCCGATTCAATCGGTGGCTCTCATAGCTCTAATGATCGTCTTGATGCTCGCGTTGCCTTTGGCGAGGGTTTCGGCAACGCGTTATCTGGCATGATCTTGGATGACTCCTTTTACCGCGATAGCTTTGGGACAAGCCAATCTCGCGGCTTCAGCATCAATGTCGAGAGCAACACATTTGCTTCGGCAGGTTGGTATTCTGAAGGGTCAGTGCAATCGATCCTCTATGATTTGTATGACTCAGTTGATGATGGTGCCGATAGCGCCAGTTACGGTCTGGCACCCATCTACGGGGCTTTCACAGATCCTGATTACAAGGACACGCAAGCCTTCACATCCATCTTCGCTTTCCTAGAAGCCCTCGAAAACCAACCCAATGTTGTCGCTGCTGATGTAACGGCGCTTCTTGCGGCTCAGTCTATTTCTGGCTCAGGTGGGTTCGGTGTAGGTGAGACTAATAATGGCGGCCTTTCTGACGCGCTGCCTGTTTACTTGAATTTGCCAACCGATGACACGGAAGTGGGTTTCTGCTCCGTCGACAATTTCGGTACCTATAATAAGCACGGCAATCGTCGCTATTTCGAGTTCACGACCCCCGCCGCTGGTCGGTATCGGTTTAGTTTGGCCCGCGACACAGGTGCGACAACCAGCGATCCCGATTTCTTGGTTTACAAAGATGGTGTCCTTATTGCGCGAGGCGAGTCGGGAACCACGAATGTTGAAAACCAACTCCTCAACCTGACAGCAGGCCAACATGTGTTGGAGGCTTATTCGTTTGAGAATGTCGGGGCAGGTCAAACTCCTGCCGATGTTTGTTACACATTGAAAATGGAGGCACAGTAAATCATGTCCTACCTAAAGAAATCCGTCGCGATCGCCGTCCTAGGGAGCCTCGTGGCTTGCACAGCTGCGTCACAGCCCGATGTTGTCGCCGAGACAAAATCAAAAGTCACGACACCTATGACAACTGTGAAGCCGGGTGCCGATATCTCCATCAATTCTATCCTGCCTAAGGCTATGGTTGTCGGTGATTTCCAGACCGTTCGTCTTGAGTTTACAGAAGGATATGTCGACGGGACCATGTCCGTCCAGATCGAACCCAGTGAAGGTCTTCGCCTCTTCGGTGGCTCTACGACAAAATCTTTCGACATGACACAAGCAGTCAAACATAGCTGGGACGTTGATGTCGCCGCCGATACCGATGGCGTCTATTTCCTGAAAGTTTTTGCTATGGCCGATAATATGCCGCGCAGTTTTTCCGTGCGTCTCGATATTGGCACCGTGACCCAGAAAATGTTCGACGATGCCATGCCGGCCGACGGCGAATTGACCGATGGCGGGAAAGTCCGAGCCTTGGACGCGACTGAAACGATTAAATAAACCAACGGCGAAAAATTCACGCCTCACAAAGGCGTCACTATTCATAGCCTCTCAGACCGATTAGTCTGGGAGGCTAATTTGTATGGAGAGACCTGATGAGCGAGCAAACACTATCCGAATGGACCCCGCCTAAGATTTGGAAAAACAAGGAATCTGGCGGGAAGTTCGCAAATATCAATCGTCCAACGGCGGGTTCTACACATGAAAAAGAACTGCCCGTCGGCCAGCATGATTTGCAGCTTTATTCGCTTGGGACCCCTAATGGTGTCAAAGTTACGGTAATGTTGGAAGAGCTCCTCGAGTTGGGTGTTACAGAGGCTGAATATGACGCCTGGTTGATCAATATTGGCGACGGCGATCAGTTTGGATCGGGCTTTGTTGATGTAAATCCAAATTCTAAAATCCCCGCGCTCATGGACCATTCCGGCGGCGGCACGCAGCGCGTTTTTGAATCAGGCGCGATCCTGATGTATCTGGCTGAAAAATTCGGTCACTTCCTTCCCGAAAGTGGTGCTGCGCGTGCGGAATGTCTGTCTTGGCTATTTTGGCAGGTCGGCAGCGCGCCCTATTTGGGCGGTGGCTTTGGTCATTTTTATGCCTATGCGCCGATGAAGATCGAATATTGTATCGATCGTTTTTCCATGGAAACGAAACGCCAATTGGACGTCTTAGATCAACGTCTCGCGATCAGTGAGTTTATCGCGGGTGAAGACCTCACGGTCGCCGACTTTGCGATTTATCCGTGGTACGGGGCGATGGCGCGCGGACTTCTCTATGAAGGCGGCGAGTTTCTGCAGGTTGAAAGCTACAAACACTTGCAACGCTGGACCCAGCAATTGGCAGCAAGACCAGCATTCCAACGTGGGCAGCTGGTCAACCGCTATTGGGGGGACAAGGGTTTGAAAGAGCGTCACGCGGCTTCGGATTTTGACGGGTTGATTTAATAACCTTCGTCAAAAGGTATTCATTAAAGGTTTAGCTGTAAGCGTTCCCTATTATTCTGGGGGAACGCGCCGGGGTGCAGCACGGGGCTGTAGGGCCGTTTCCTCCAAATTTGGAGGCTATCTTGAAAATTTTGATTTCCGTATTGGGCAGTGCCGCTCTCTTAGCTGGCTGTAGTTCGGCCCCTAGTTATTCGCCGTCCTGTGGATCACAATGTGGCGCGCAATACCAACCGCAGAGCCAGCCACAATACGCCAATGCAGCACGAAGCCAGTCCAAATTTGCTGTGGGCTTAGGCGCGGGCACAACAGGGGCAACGCTCGAAGCCAAATTTGCGCCGAACAATAACTTAGCCCTGCGCGGCAGCTATAATTTTTTAGAATTTGGTGCCGATCAAGATTATGATGGTATCGATTATGAAGGCGATTTGAGCCTGAACACATTTGGCGGCTTTGTCGATGTGGCGCCATTTGGAAACGGATTTGTGTTGTCTGGCGGGGCCTATATCGGAGACAAGACTTTAGATCTTTTCGCTACGCCTTCCAATAATGTCGAAATTGGTGGTCAGACCTTTACCCCCGCAGAAGTCGGGTCCCTCAACGGGCAGGCAGAGCTTAAGAATTTTGCGCCTTACGCGGGCATTGGTTATGATAGCTTCATCGCGGGGTCCAGCGACTGGTCCTTCAACGCACGCGCGGGTGTGATGTTTACGGGTTCTCCAAAAGTCGACCTCGTCTCGGTCGATGGATTGCTCTCGGATGACGCGACCCTCCGCGCCGAGTTGGATACAGAAATCGCATCCATCGAAGAAGAAGCCGAAGATTATAAATATTATCCAGTGCTCAGCGTCGGTATCGCGCGCCGCTTCTAAACAAGGCATAACGATTTACGAATTAAGACCCAGCTCAGATATCTGAGCTGGGTTTTTTATTAGGCCCTACGCGATCAGCGCGGCCACCACACGACGTTTGCCCGTATAGGGCCGCCGTCCATGCATAACCCGATAATTATCAAGCAGGGCGACATCTCCGACTTGCCAATTTAAATCAAAACTCAGCTCATCTGCGATCTCGATCGCCTTGCCCAAGGCTGCGACATCTAAAGGTTCACCGTTACCGAGGGTTACGGATTTCGACGGATCATTACGTGCGTCTTTCCAGCCTCTGAATGCCGCGATGAGCTGATTGAAAAAACTCTCGCTTCCGTCTGGCAGGGTTCTAATCGCGGGCAGGGCGGGGCTCGTTACGCGCAGCGTATCATCCGAATTCCAGACATACGCATACCCGAGCTTATCCAAACGAGTTTCGGCCTCCGCTCTGGTCTCGCAGCTGAGCGTGGAGCGCCAACTGCGGCCTTGTCCCGAGTTCGGGTCGTCTTCCCCAGGCATGGTATTGCTGTAGCGTACGCCGTGTTCCCGAAGGGCAGCGACGAGATCGGGCGTTTCGGCCTTCAATCGGTCAAAGACAATATCTGAGCGGCAAATGGGGGTCGAACCGCCAGTTTCAGGCGCGATCATACAAGAAAAGAACAGCTTGCTGGGGAAAAGCGGCGTCTGCGCCATTTCATGATGCAGGAAGATTGATACCTCTGGCGGGGCTTCATTCGCCGTGAAGATACGCGGTGTCAGGTTGACCCGCACGGCATTGGATAGGCTCTCGCCATAGGTGAAGCCTGCTTCGCCATATGCTTCAACCGCAGCGTCAACATCTTCGGGCGTCGAGATATCAAACCCGCGGAATAGAACGGTTCCCGAAATCGCCAGCGCGTTATCGACACTGGTTTTATTGGCTTCTAGCCATGTCGGAAGATGCCCTTGGCCCGATATGACATGCGGAAATTCGGTGCCATTATGAATTTGTATCACGTGAAATCTCCATTCTCATCTAACGACACCGGTAGGCCCGTTTCGATAGATCGGTGTGCCGCCGCGCCTATTTTGACAGACCATAGCCCGTCCTGCGCGCTTAACGTCGGCCCACGTCCGCTGACCAAGGCATCGTGAAAATCTCTTAGCTGAAAATAGGTCGCGCCGTGGTGGTCGCCGGCGGCCAGAACGTCCTTTGGTGTTTCAATTTTTTCCGACCATGGTTCGCCTCTGAGAGGGGACCAATCCACGATGGCTTCGGGGATAGAGACAGAAAGGCGGCCCTCGGTTCCCACGACATGAAGTCGTTCTTCCTGATGGGTCAGATTCGCAAACATGCAGAGCTCCAACATGGCGCGTGTACCGCTGGCGAAATCCAACACGACATAGGCATTGTCCAATATGTCAGGTGTGCGTCCGTCATAACGTTCGGTCAGGTGGTTCACATCCATGCCACCCGTCGCGTAAATCCGAATAGGATCGCTTTGCAGCGCGTAACGCATCAGGTCGAAAAAATGACAGCATTTTTCGACCAGCGTTCCACCCGTATTCTCTGAAAACCGATTCCAATCCCCGACCTTTGGCAAGAAGGGAAACCGGTGTTCGCGGAACGACAGCATTTTGACGGGACCCGTCAGACCGTGATGCAAGACGTCGATAAATTTCGCGATAGGCGGCATATAACGATATTCTAGTCCGATCCAAAATAAGTTGGGATAAGACTTCGCCAGCTGCGCCAAAAACCTCGCATCCTTAACCGTTGTCGCAAGAGGCTTTTCAACGAGGATTGCTGCGCCAAATTTAGCGATGTCTGTGACGACATCAATATGGGAGAAATTGGGGGAGGCGATGATGACCGCGTCGGGTTTCGCCTCGCGCATCATCTCCATATAATCAGAAAAAACGCGCACATCTTCGCCTGCGGCTTTGCCTGACCATTTGCGTGACCCAGCATCGGGATCAGCAAGGGCGATGAGTTTGGCTTCGGGCAGAAGGGCGAGGTTTGCGATATGTTCGCGACCCATCATGCCTGCGCCGATTATAGCGTAAGTACGCGTTTCCATTACGGCATGGACTGGCCGCGATAGGCTTCCACAATATCGTAAAATTCGCGACCTGTAAGATTGATCTGCGCAGCATAACCTGACTCGGTGATGCGTTGGGGCGTTTGTGTGCCAATGATCGGCACGACATCTGCGCCATGCGCCCGTGTAAAGGCGAGGGCGGCAACAGATCGGGATATGCCATAGCGCAGCGCGATTTCATCAAGGGCGGCTTGAACGGCTCCGTCTTTCGTCGGCAGGCGACCTCCACCTAGCGGAGACCAGGCCAAGACCGTCGCGCCAGTCTCCATGCCGTAATCCAAAGTGCCATCCGTGATGGCGTCTTGCTGTATCGCGGAAAATTCTGGCTGCAATGTCACGATTGGCGTGTCGAGATGGGATTGAAGTGCGCGCGTTTGTGCGACCGTGAAATTCGACACGCCGATATGACGAGCCTTACCGCTCTGAAAAATCTCATTCAGCGCGCGTGCAGTTTCACGCAGGGGCGTTGATAGGTCAGGGCGATGGATTTGGTAGAGGTCAACATAGTCCGTTTGTAGACGCGCAAGCGAGGCGTCCATTGCGGCCATGATATAACGATAGGAGCTGTCATAGGGGCGTACGGCATCAATCCCGCCCTTCGTTGTCAGGACCATCTGTTTGCGAAGGCTCGGTGCGGCGGCGAGGACTTCACCTAAGCGGACCTCGGCTTGACCAAACCCCTTGTCTTCGCGGTCTGGAAACTCGCTAAAGCCATAGATATCCGCAGTGTCGATCAGATTCATCCCCGCGTCGAGCGCCGTTCGAATGAGGCGATCGGCCGTTGCAACATCGCGCTGGGCGAAACGCCAGCAACCATAGGCAATTTTTCCGATAGAAATATCGGTTTGTCCCAGTTTCAGTCCGGATGTCATTTGAGCTGTCCTTAACCTTCGAATTCTTTTGCATCGGCGAAAGCCAGTTGGAAAGCAGGCCGCGATTTCATCCGCCCCATATACGCCTTGAAGTCGGGGTGATTACACAATCCATAAGCCCGCGCCCAATTGAGGTTCTGCCCTGTCAAACAGTCAACCGCCGTAAAGCTATCACCGCAAATGAACTCGCCTTGGTCAAGACGCGCCAGAAGCTGAGGTGCGATTTCATTTTCGATTTTATCGCGGTTGAACTGCGCATATTCTTGATTGCGCGCTGTCTTGGGCAGGATGTCTTCATGCAGACGAATATTCCAAAGCATTTGGTCCATCCAAGATCCACCCAAGGCCATCATCTGAAGATATATCGCGCGGGCGCGGTGATCTTCGGGGCGGGGCGCAAAGCGAAAATCTAAATCGGCTAACCACGTTAAGATGGCTGTGGATTCGGTAATTGTCTGGCTGGTCCCATCATCATAGTCCACATCCAAGACGGGCACGCCATGACTAGGGTTTTTGGCCAGAAACTCTGGTGTATATTGTTCGCCTTTACGAAGCGCTACGCGGACCGTTTTGAAATCCTCACCGCGCATTTCATGCAACAACCATTTCACCCGCGCCGAGCGGGAGAGGGGATAATGATAAAGGGTCAGATTTGAAATATTTGTCATAGGCATTGATAAGCCGCAAAAATTAGGAATGCACGAAAAAGCTGCCTTACAACCTCGCGCTGCATTGTAATTCTCTAAAGCCTTTTATATGGCCTGCGTATGCAATCTTTCAGAACTTTTTTCTTTGCTTCTCTTTTCAGTCTAACGGCAGCATCAACGGCACTCGCACAAAATGTTAGGGATTATGTTGAGGTTCGACCTCCCGCTAAATGGGTCGAGGTGCAATCTTTGCCGACAACGGTTTTTCCGGCGTTAGAGGAGCTAGGAAGTCGAACGCGATTGCTGTCTTATCAACATCGGATCGGCGAAACCTATCGCGATCGTTACACGCGCTTAGTTTATGATTTGAATTCGGCAAGTGCGATTGAAGATCGGGGGACGTTCGATGTCAATTTCGATCCGACCTATCAATCTGTCATTTTGCACGAGGTTAAAATTATCCGCCCGGAAGGCGCGCGCAATGTGCTGGACCTAGACGAATTCGTTGTATTTCGGTCTGAAACGGATCGATCAAAAATGATGTATAATGGAGAGCTCACCATCAGCCTCGCGATCCCAGGTCTGCAAATTGGCGATCAATTAGATTATGCCTATACGGTCTCTGGCAAAAACCCGGCTCTTGGGTCAGGCTATGATGATTTTCAGACGCAATCATACTCTAATCCCGTCCACCGTCTCTTTTCTCAGACCCTTGTCGAAGAGGGTCTGCCCGTTTTCGTCCAAACACTTGATGGCGGGGAAATGCCAAGTGTCGAGAAGGATGGTGATACGACCAAAATTCGGTTTGTTCGCGATAATGTTGCGCCCTTTACAGTCGATGATGACCGCCCAAATTGGGTGTATGGGTGGCCACTTCATCGCGTATCCAGCTATAACAATTGGCGCGATGTGGGGAACCACTTTTCGCAATACTATAAGCGGGCCGAAACGCCTGCCGTCCGTGCCGTTGCGCAAAAAATCCGCGACGAAAACCCAGATAAGCCCGCCCAAGCGCGTGCCGCCCTCGATTATGTTCAGCGTTCCATCCGGTATGTGGCGCTTTCTATGGGCGAAGGCGGGTTCATCCCAAGGCAACCTGATCGTGTTTTAGATCGGCGATATGGCGACTGTAAGGATGTCACGTTATTGTTGCTCTCTTTGCTCGCAGAACTTGATATCGAAGCTGATCCGATGCTGGTGGATACGGATGAGTTGGGCGCGGTTTTTGACGTGAATCCATCCTTGCAAGCTTTTGATCATGTTGTTGTAAGGGCAGAGGTCAATGGCACATTTTACGTCATGGATGCGACGCGTAATCCGCAGTTGGGCGACCTTTATCATTTTGATCAAGGTAATTTCGGACGGGGCCTTATCCTGCGTGACGGTGATTCCGAAGTCGTTGATCTGAAATCAACGGGCTATACTTATAAGGTCGAAGCCGTTGATCACTTCGATCTCGTCGCGGCACCAGGCAGCGTTTTATTCACTAATGAATTGACGTATCGCGGCGATGAAGCGGACGACATGGTGGACTGGCAGGCCGCCGACGGATTGGAGTCCATTACAGAGTCTATCGCCAATTATATGCGAGACTTTTACCCAACGCTGACTGTCAAAAAGCCGACCGAGGTCGAGCTCGATAAGGAAAAGGGCGTTGCTGTCGTTCGTACAACATTTGATATCCCAAATGCATGGGACCCTGACCCCGATGACGGGCTACAATACTTCAGGGTTCGACCTTACGAAATTCGGTCAGATTTGCCCCAATTCAGTGGCGCGGCGCGAACAACTCCATTTGGAATCTCTTACCCAAAATCCACCCGTCAAATTTTGAAAATACAGGTCGATAAAGACTACACCTTCAGTGAAGGCGAGTATGAACATGTCAGTGACGCTTTTGCTTATAAGGAGTTAAATCGCTACGATACTGAGGCTTCGCTCTATACCGAGACTTATGTCTACCAAGCCAAGCGCGATCATATTCGCGTCGAGGACTTTAAGGCCGACATGGCCGCGATCAGCGATATTCGTGCCCGAATGGGAATTACGGTGCAAACGGGATTGGAAACGGATTCCGTTGCTGCCAAACCTGCGGGCGTGGGAAAGACCTTACCGATTTTGCTGATCTTAATGCTGACTGGACTTTTGGGCTGGCTTTTTGTCTTTCAAGGTAAGCGACAGCGCAAAAATAGCTAAAAGGTCACGTCCCTGTGTTTTGACCTTTCTCTCTCAAGAGGTAAGAGCGTCGCCTGAACGACGAGGTATTTTCATGGACGACAATTTTCAAAACGTAGACGCAACGAACGCCGATGTTCGGGATGATGTCCAAGATCGTTATGGCGCGGGGGCGCAGGCTGTCGAAGCGGCGCTTTGCTGTCCTGTTGATTACAATCCGCAATATCTCGAAATTATCCCACAAGATGTCTTGGACCGCGATTATGGCTGTGGTGACCCTTCGCGCTATGTACGCGAAGGCGAGGTGGTTTTGGACCTTGGTTCTGGCGGCGGTAAAATTTGCTTTATCGCGTCACAAATCGTTGGGCCCAAAGGCCGCGTCATTGGCGTGGATATGACCGATGAAATGCTGGCATTGGCCCGTGAGAATGCCCCGATTATTGCCGACCGCGTGGGCTATTCAAATGTTGAATTCCGTCGTGGCCATATTGAAGATTTAAAACTTGACCTAGATGCCTTGGATACATGGTTGGCGGCGAACCCCGTTGGGTCTGCCAAAGACATGGAGCGGATGGACGCTGAAATCCTGCGCCTGAAATCCGAAATGACGATGATCCCCGATAATTCGGTTGACGTGATTGTTTCGAATTGTGTTTTGAATCTCGTCTCTGATACTAAAAAGAAGCAGCTCTTCGCGGAAATGTTTCGCGTTTTGAAAGTCGGCGGTCGTGTCGCTGTCTCTGATATCATTTCTGATGAGGATAGCCCCGAAGCGTTAAAGCAAGACGCGCGTCTCTGGTCTGGCTGCATCTCTGGGGCCTTGACTGAGCTTGGATTTGTTACGGCGCTGGAAGAGGCGGACTTCCACGGGATTACGCTGGATAAATTTGAGGCCGAGCCTTGGCAGATCGTCGAAGGCATTGAATATCGCTCCGCAACATATCTCGCCTATAAGGGCAAGCAGGGTGAATGTTTGGAGAAGAACCAAGCCGTCATTTACAAAGGCCCCTGGCGTCAGGTGCAAGATGATGACGGCCATGTCTTTATGCGCGGCGAACGCTCAGCGGTCTGCGAGAAGACGTTCAAACTGATGCAGCGTGAACCCTATGCCGATATGTTTTTCTCTATCGAGCCGAGTGTTGCGATCACCGACCGCATCGAATGGCCAACTGAAGATTGCGGTGTCCGACGCCGTGATCCGCAAGAAACAAAGCAGGGTGCGCCAAAGCTGACGACGGACCCAAGCCAGAGCGCGTCCTGCTGCTAGGGCGGCCTTGAATAAAAATTGTCATGGGGCGGGATCAATTTGGCCGTCTCATGCGTAAGGATATCATGAACATGTTCCGCTCCAAACGTCTCGCTCTTCTTCTCGCCGCTGGGATTGGTGTCGCCGCCTGTGCGCCCGTCACAGTTCTGAACGGCATCACGCCATCGTCATCTTTCGATAAAACGAAGAATGTCGTCTTTGGCGATGGCGAACGCGACACGCTCGATATCTATCGCGCCGAAGATCCAAAAGCAGGCGCCCCTGTTTTGATGTTTGTTCACGGGGGATCGTGGGATAGCGGTTCGAAAGACATGTATAAATTTCTGGCGGAAGGGTTCACCCGCGAAGGCTATGACATCGTCTTGCCGAATTATCGCCTATATCCCGAAGCGACGTTCCCCAATTTTTTGGAAGATAACGCGGCGGCGGTAGCCTATACAGCGAAGGAATTTGCTGGGCGTCCTATCGTTTTGATGGGTCATTCCGCAGGCGCGTATAACGTGTTGATGTTGGGACTGCGTGACGAGTTCTTGGCGATGGAGGGCGTAGAATTATGCACCAGTGTCGCCGGTATCGTTAGCTTAGCCGCGCCAACTGGCATTGTACCATTGGAGAGCGAACGGCTTATCCAAATCTTCCCTGAGCGCTTTGAAGGTGAAGACGCGGCGCTGAACAATGTGTCTAATCCTATGCCACCCCTGTTCCTCGGTCATGGGGAAAGCGATACAACCGTTTATCCGGAAAACTCTAAAGCGCTGGCTGAGAAAGTTGTCGCCCGCGGCGGTCAAGCCACTGTTGAAGTTTATCCCGGGCAGAGCCACACAGATGTTGTTAAAGTGCTTTCACGTCATTTCGACGGTGGCACAACATTGAAGGCCGATATCGTGACTTTCATTGATGGCTTGCCCAAAAGTGGCAATTTTTGTCGCTAGACCAAGCCCGTTACGCGGGCAAACGTCCGACTGATTGTACCTACCTCGACGCTAGGGTTTTGGGGAAGGGCATATGGAAAAGATTCCGCACAGAGTTTGAAGGCTCCATTTGTCTTTGGTTCGGTTTGATCTGCACTTCTAAATCCCATCGACCAATTTGCAAACTCGCGCTTTGCGGCGACGCGCTGGATCAACACAATGACATTGCCTACACGTGGATCGGAGGCAATTTTTTTATAAAGTGACAGTACTGCGCTGCGTTCTCCCTCCAAAACTTGGAGAACAGACCCGTCTTTGTAGAGAAGAATCCCAGTGATTCCGCGCGTCTTGTTACGTCGGCGAGAAGAATTTGCAATTTCCTCTAGCTCTTCGCTGGAGACGTCTCGGGACAACCCGCAAGTATAGATGAGTTGAAAAACCACGTGTGGGCACCCTAAATTTTTTCGGCCCCACGCCGAGTGAAGGTTTCGTGTATCTGTTAAAAGTAAATTCGAGGTTACGGCGTTGTAAAAATGCGCAATTTCTCCAGTTTTTATTCCGAAGATATCGGTTAAGGCTAAAGTCCAGTAAATGAATTGCGATAGTGGCACGGGGGTGTCATACCCGTAGGAGATGTAACTGGATCTAGAGGGCTGAGCTAGAGTGCGGCTTAGCCTAGCGAGATGGCTTCAAGAAAGGCCGAATGAACCGAATGTCTAACTCACCCGGATTTTTCGCGCTTGCGGCTCTCGCTGGATATTCCATCGTCATCTGCATTTCATGCCTGACAATTGTCTCTGGATTTTTCGGGGTTTTGATTCAATTTCCCGAGGTTTTAAAACACTTCCTCGGACTTATCGCGATAACGAGTATCATCGTCTGCGGTATATTTCTTTGGTTGCGCAAATGTGACGCGCGTGGGCGCTTGGGTCGCGGTATGGAGACACCGCGTAACTGACCGCCACAGCTTGCCTAAATACCGACAGTCTGTCACAACCGACTCAGCCGAGGGGCACTTTGATGATGTGGCCTATACCATTTCATTGAGTTGAGACGCACCCTTTGAACTTGATCCCGGACTTTGCTTGCAAGGAATGGGCGGAAGGACGGTGATCACGGCAACGCCCGCGATCCGTCCGCATGACTGAAGGACGGATATGAAACAGTTTCTCACTTTGATGGTCGTCGCACTATTTGGGCTTTCGGCCTGCGCAGCGCCCAAGACTGACATGCCTGTCGCAGAAGCTTCGGCGGACCTAGGTATTGACGGTGTTTACCTTGTGCGTCACGCCGAGAAAACGACGAGTAAAGACGATCCCGCCCTGACCGAAGCCGGAGAGGCTCGCGCTGAGGTCCTTGCTGATTTGCTTGCGGATAAGCAGCTTACCCATGTCCACAGCAGCGATACCAAACGCACGCGCGATACCGCCGCACCCTTGGCAGAGCGCCTCGGCCTAGACGTTGAGCTCTACGACCCGAGTGATCTGCCAGCCATGGCGGCAAAGTTGAAAGCCACACCGGGGCGTCATTTGGTTGTTGGTCACAGCAACACGACACCGCAACTGACCGAATTGCTCGGCGGAGACGGCGGCACGGAGATTGTCGAAGCCACCGAATATGACCGCCTCTATTGGGTCACGACATCGCCAGATGAACCTGTTGTGTCCTACATGACGCGATTTGGCACGCTTTACGTTGCGGATGAGAAGTGAGTTTGGAGAAAACATACTCGATCCAAAGCTCGGACCTTAGTATTAAGGCTGAAGGCCCTTGGAAATCGGCTCAACAAATGGTGGAGTTGTTTACAGCTTACGATTGGGACAGCGAATTGGCTCTGAAGTCGAGACTTGAAGAGCAAGAAGCGGGTGAAATTTGTCCGCCAGGTTTGATTTTAGTACGACGAGCTGGGACTTTTTTGCATTTGTGTCCTAATTTGGACGGAACAATCACAATTTTTTGCACACAAAATTTGCCAAGAAAGCTACTCGGAATTTTCAAAGTTACGTGGGACAAACTGGTTACGAAAGAAAACGCCAGTCATGCTCTCGCGCTCCACTCAATCCCCAAATTTATGGCCGATGATGAAATTTGGCTTCAAACGAATATCAGAGAGAGTTAAATCATGAACAAGCCCGTCAACCAAGCTGAATTCCAAACCCCTGTTGTGACAACAGGCCCGCTGCCTGCGTCGACCAAGGTCTATACGCATCCTGCGGCGGACCCCACGCTGTCGGTCCCGCATCGCTCTATCGCCTTGCATCCGTCTGCGAATGAGCCTGACGTGAAAGTCTATGACACCTCGGGGCCATATTCTGATGCGTCTGTCACGATTGACGTCGAAAAAGGCCTGCCGCGTCCACGGACTGATTGGATTGTCGAGCGCGGCGGCGTTGAGTTCTACGAAGGCCGCGACGTGAAGCCCGAAGACAATGGCGGCGCAACAGGCCGTTTCCTCGCCCGCGAATTCCCTGTCAGAAACACACCCTTGCGCGGCGTTGGGGATGCACCTGTCACGCAGTATGAATTCGCGAAACTTGGCATCATCACCAAAGAGATGATCTATGTCGCCGAGCGTGAAAACTTGGGCCGTCAACAAGCCGTCGAAGGTGCGCAAGACCGCGTAGACGGCGGCGAGAGTTTCGGCGCAGACATCCCAGCCTTCGTCACACCAGAATTCGTCCGCAGCGAGATCGCGCGCGGCCGCGCAGTCATCCCATGTAACATCAACCATGGCGAGCTGGAGCCGCAAATCATTGGCCGTAACTTCCTTGTCAAAATCAACGCCAATATCGGCAACTCCGCTGTGGCGTCTTCTGTGGAGGAAGAAGTCGAGAAGATGGTCTGGGCCACACGTTGGGGCGCGGATAATGTCATGGACCTGTCCACGGGCCGAAACATTCACAACACGCGCGAATGGATTTTGCGCAACGCGCCATGCCCAATTGGGACTGTGCCGATCTATCAGGCGCTGGAAAAGGTCAACGGCGTCGCCGAAGACCTGACGTGGGAAATTTACCGCGATACGTTGATCGAGCAATGCGAGCAGGGTGTGGATTATTTCACCATTCATGCGGGCGTGCGTCTGGCCTATATCCATCTGACGGCGAACCGCGTTTGCGGGATTGTCTCGCGCGGTGGCTCGATCATGGCGAAATGGATGCTGGCCCGTCACGAGGAAAGCTTCCTCTATACGAAATTCCCAGAAATCTGCGACATCATGCGCCGCTATGACGTGACGTTCAGCCTCGGTGATGGCTTGCGTCCCGGCGCAGTTGCCGACGCCAATGACCGCGCACAATTTGCGGAACTCGAAACACTCGGCGAGCTGACCAAAGTCGCGTGGGAAAAAGGCTGCCAAGTCATGATCGAAGGCCCGGGTCACGTCCCGATGCATAAGATCAAAGTGAACATGGATAAGCAGCTCAAGGAATGTCACGAAGCGCCATTCTACACGCTTGGACCGCTCACCACAGATATCGCACCGGGCTATGACCATATTACTTCGGGAATTGGCGCGGCGATGATCGGCTGGTTCGGCACGTCCATGCTGTGCTACGTCACGCCGAAAGAGCATTTGGGTCTGCCCGACCGCGATGACGTCAAAGTCGGCGTGATTACCTATAAGCTCGCCGCCCATGCTGCCGACCTCGCTAAGGGGCATCCTGCGGCGCAGCTGCGTGATGATGCACTGTCTCGTGCGCGTTTCGAATTCCGCTGGGAAGATCAGTTTAACTTGTCGCTCGACCCTGAAACGGCCCGCGATTACCATGACCAAACCTTGCCGAAAGATGCGCATAAAACCGCGCATTTCTGCTCGATGTGTGGACCAAAATTCTGCTCCATGGAAATCACCCGCGAAGTCCGTGAATATGCGGCAAACCTCAGTGACAATGAGAAAGCCACGCTCTACCCCGCCGAAGCGGAAAAAGGCATGGATGAGATGTCCGAGAAGTTTAAGGAACTGGGCGGAAAACTCTATCTAGAGACGGAGTAAACCCACTGCGGGCGTGTTTACCTTGCCACGCCCGCGTTTCGGCCGCATGAAAGCTGTATAACGAAAGGACGAAACTATGCCTTATACGACTTTTTTGAAGCTGACGCTCTGTGCCGGGGCCATGCTTATCCTCGCGGGATGTGCCACGCCCGCGACGACCACAACCGCCGCTGCGGCCAACACAACGGCGGTTGCCACGACGCCAAATGGCGCGGAACCCATGTTCACCGTCAACTACGTCAAAGCTGCCGATGCAGAGGCAGACCAAATCTGCAAAGAGCAAGAGATCGTTGGCTCCCGTTT
Source organism: Litorimonas cladophorae (assembly GCF_014652455.1). Taxonomy (GTDB): domain Bacteria; phylum Pseudomonadota; class Alphaproteobacteria; order Caulobacterales; family Maricaulaceae; genus Litorimonas; species Litorimonas cladophorae. Next base: position 201,632 of record NZ_BMYV01000001.1, read on the forward strand.
CACGCGCACCCTGTGCGGGACCGCCGAACAATGGGAAGATGTCGCCACCGAGAACCGCAAACAGTTCAGAGACATCCACCGCAGATCGTCACAACAAACCCGCCCGAATTAGGGGGGGGGGCTTCCGACCTAACGAAGCTTTAGCTGGCATGGATGAGATGTCCGAGAAGTTCGGGGGCCTTAGCGGCGAGATTTATTTGGAGACTGAGGGGTAAGGATTGCTTTCATTTCATTTGCAATTTGGTCCACGGTTTATAAGAGCGTGGTAATGTTGGTTTTGATTCTATAACAGGCTGAGCTATGCTTAAAGAATATTCCAACGCTCCTATCAAAGAGGTCACTATGGCCTTACACTTTGACCCAATTAGCAAACTTAATGTTGTTAAGTTGGTTTCAAATTGTCTTGAGCTGAAAGAGGCCTACGGAGGCTTCAGTCTGGAAGAAGTCCCATTTGTTGAAGTCTCTGCGGAAACGGAAGCCCGAAAAAATTCAGTTCAGCACTTTAAAATAGCTCATGGCGTTCCCGAATTGGCTTGCCGGTTGATTTCGGAAGATCGAACAATATCAGTAGTTGTCCAAAACAATCGGTTCTCTGCTACTTGGGTCCGACAAAACGATGGCGGTTATCCTCGGTACGATGAACTAAAGCCGGCGTTTTTCGATAAGTTTAATCAGTTTAGAAAAATTGTTGAGCGTACGGGCGGGCTTATTCCCAAAATCACGCAATGTGGTATTCAATATGTGAACCATATACTTGATGACAATCTTGACGGATTCAAATCATTTAACTTCTTAGATATTTCTGAATTTCAAGACCATGAAGGTGTGAAATTTTCTACGAGTCAAAGGCTTACAAATGAAGAAGAGGTTGGTAGGCTCTACATGGAGGCTCAAACTGTTTTTTCTCTGGCCCCTGATGTGGCTGGAAACATACGAGAAAGTCGTAACTTAAAATTATCTTTAACTTTCAGGGGCAAGCCTAAACTTAGTGGCATTGATGGTTGTGCTCCGTTTTTAGATCGTGGTCATCATGCAATCGTTTCCACTTTTTCTAAAAGCTTGAGCGATCTTGGTCGAAAGCAATTTGGAGAAAGCCAACGTGGTTAGTCTTTTAAGTGATATTGTTTATAAAGAGTCCACCGATAGAGGCTTGATTAACCCCGCAAAGACTGAATACGTCGGAGGGTTGATTATACACAACAGCAGAAGTGATTGGGATGCGTATCTGAGAACGGAGCTGAATTCACTTTGCAACTTATCGGAGGATTGGGATGGTTATGGTAGTCCTGCTGTATCGTTTGAAAATGCTGAATTGGGCTTACACCTCCTTAATTCGTTAAAACAAATTGTTGATAATAGCAGCGCTGAAATAAGGTCGTACATTCCATCCTCACCATATCTTGTCCCTGTTTCGGGTGGAGCGCTGCAAGCGGAATGGCATTTGGATTCTTATTTTATAGAACTGTTCTTTGACTCTGATGAGCCAATCCAAGCGATGTTTTACTCATCGGATGATATGATTGATGAGTCTATGGAAATAGATTGTTCTGAAATTCAAACAAATATTAGGCCTCTAGTTAACTGGTTTAAGCGTGTTCATGAGTTGAATAATGCCAGAGCCATTGCCGTATGATGACGCGAGGAATGTTATTCCTCACGATTCGAGAGAAATAGTTGATGATGATCTTTTGATCCGCGGCATCCCCGAGGGCCAGATTAAGAATGGAAGAATATCTTCTGGCGCATTCCGAAGCTCGTCGAAGGAAAGAGACCCTCATCGCGGGATGAGTATAGATATAGAGAAGATTGTTAGCGAGGAAAGTTATCAGTCTGGTCCGTATGTAGGATCCGTACAATTCGCTGTTAGCATTCCAAGAGGACATAGCCTTTTGGTCGGATGTGACCCCTTACCTGAAAATGAAGCTCATGGACAGATTTGGCGTGTGGAGGACGGGCCTAAACCTATGACAGGCGGTCAGACAAGATCTATTCACAGGTCATGTGTTTGGCATGTTGAGATCGAAGGTGTGAGCATTCGATAAACATACTTTTTGTTGAAATTCAACACAGTAACTCTTTCGATAGCGAACTCTCTCCGTTTTAAAGGCAATAATGTTAAGGCCTAAAATGGCCCGTTAGTCCCAACCCACCTAGCCAAAACCGCCAATCTCCATCATGTTACGAACGCCGAAACGGAGGGCGCATCATGATTGGATATATCACACTCGGCACATCGGATATTCGGCGCGGAGCCGCTTTCTACGACGCATCGCCAAAGAAATGGATACGCCGCGTGTGTAGGGGGCGAAGAGGATGGCTTTATCGCCTGGGGGAAACCTAAGGGATTGAGCCAGTTTACTACTCTCCGCTCTGCCTCGCGCTGGGCTTTTCTGTCACGACTCTTGTTTGGACATCAAGATCGCTTTGATGTGGGCCAGATAAACATCCCATTAACCACATTTCGGAACGTGAATGAAACCATCCTCCGTTAGGGCCTCGCGTATGGCGCTAGTTCAATATATATACACTTCCATTCTGATGACGGAGTTATCGGCGCAGAACGCGTTTGATACGTCAACGATGAGCACGAAAATTTGTGAGCAATTTGGCATTACGGGGCGCGTGTTTGCCAATCGGCAAAAGGCACTGGCGATTACCGAAGGGCCCGAAGAGATTATCGCAAAATATTTTCAATCTGTGAACCGCGACCCGCTCGCGCAGAAAATCCTGCTTCATGTCCAACGTCCCATTCAGACGCGCGAATTTAACGATTATTCCGTTTGGCTGAACTTGGGGCAGGCGTTTGAATTTAGCCGCTCTGTGCGGAAATTGACGGCGGCGTCGTTAGAGTCGGCCTGGCCAGACAACCTGTCCGCCAAGGTCCGAATTATGGCTGATGCCTATTTGGACCCTGAGATGTTGGCGGCATAGGGGCCTGAAATGGCTGGCTAAATCGGATCACGCTAGGGGTTGTAATCCACCCTTAATAAGACCATATGCTGGTTATCGATCTAAGGCCGAACAATCTGGCTTACTTATCTGCGATCGTTTCCCCGTCCAAAGGGGGCCGACGCTCGCAGTGACTATGTGTATGAATCTTCCCGACATCGACTCCGCCACCGCTCCATGTTGGAGCTTCGGCAAAATAATGACGTGAAAGGAAATACCCATGTCAGATATGAGAACCGGAACTGTTAAGTTTTTCAACTCTTCAAAAGGCTTCGGCTTTATTCAGCCAGAATCCGGCGACGATGTGTTTGTCCACATCACTGCTCTTCAGCGTGGCGGCCTTGACGGCTTGCAAGAAGGCGACAAAGTCTCCTTCGACACAGCTATTGATCAGCGTTCAGGCAAAACGTCTGTCGATAACATCACAATGGCATAAGCCATTTGATGTTTCGAAGGCTGACCTAGTCAGCTCTCGTTAGATTAGAAAGCGCGTCGTTTCCCCAAGGGGAGGCGGCGCGTTTTTCATTTTGGGGCGGTGTTTTTAAAGTCTTTCCGTGATTATGGAAACGTGAATCTGTTCGTTTTCAGTGGCTTGGACCCAATTTTAAGAGATTGATCCCCGCGTTCAAAAGCTGTGATATGTTGCTTAAGTTCTTTCGGACACGGGACAGGTAGGAGCTCACCTGCCGTATCGGGAGACGGTGGGTCTGAGCGTTGGGTGGTGAGACATCCGAGTGTGCCGGGACTTTAGGAGTGAGAGCCGACCCGTCAGTCCAAGTGTCTGAACTCGGGGGTTTATGACTGGCCGCTTCTTCAAAAACCACTGCCGCGTGTTCGTGAATTGGATTTACCACCCAGTTCCCGATATTTGCGTAAAACATTATTTCTATTTTGGTATTCCGTCGCGAATATCGAACACGCGGACTGTCCCGCTTTATTACCTCGCGGCTGACCTAATATTGGGCAGTCAGCCTATTCCCATGCCCAATGAATCCCTCGTCCGATCTGTATATCTGACCGTCACGCATGGGCGATTGCAATTTATAAATCTCCGCTTAAAAACAAGGGCCAATCAAAACCCCCCTTGAAGGAGTGCCATATGCCATCAATGAAATTTACCCTTATCAGTCTCAGCGCTTCCGCGCTTTTGGGCCTCAGCGCCTGCGCCACGCCGGCGACGCAAACTGCGTCCGCACCTGCCGCGACGACATCTGCTAAAACGACAGCCATGACTGACGCACCAACAGAGACAGCCTCTGCTGAAGATTCCAGCCGCCTGATTTGCAAACGTGAAGCTGTTGTCGGATCTAAGTTCAAAAAGAAAATTTGCGCAACACAAGACGTCTGGGACGAGCGCGCGGCAGCCGACCGTAAAACTGCTGGCGATATCCAGCGCGGCGGTCAATCGCCTGGCGTTACATACTAGGCTGTCCGACACAGGTCAGCATCTATCTACCAGAACCCCAAAGGTTGCGAGTCGCGACTTTTGGGGTTTGTCGTAAAATCTGCGGCACGAAAGAACATGGGGAAGATGTCGAAACAAGAGCGCGCCAATCCGCACGAAATGTCCAAGACAGCCCAAGAGGCAGCACCGCAAATTAGAAAGCTTCAGTCTCTAAACCTGTTTCAGATTACATTCATTTAACGTCAGATACGCGCGTCCTTCAATTTAACTTTTCGGATGAGGGGATAATCATGGCAGATGATGTAGTAAGCGAGGTCGCAGACGCGGCAGAAACGGCGAAGGAGTTTCTCTCCTTGGATACCCTCGTGGCATACGGCCAGACAGCTTTGCCTTATGTGTTAAAATTCCTCACAGCCTTTGTCGTCGTCTGGATTGGCTTTAAGATCGCGCGCTGGGCCGGGAAAGTCGCGAAAAAGAGTTTACTCAAAGCTCCAAATGTCGATGAGACGCTCGCTCAATTTCTAGGGTCAATGGTCCGCTATGCGATCATGACCGTTGTCGGCGTCGTTGCTATTGGGCAGGTTGGCGTACAAACTGCCTCTCTTGTTGCCCTTGTGGGTGCGGCTGGCTTGGCCATTGGTTTGGCCTTGCAGGGCACGCTCTCAAATATCGCTGCAGGCGTCATGCTTATGCTCTTCCGTCCTTACAAACTCGGTGACTTTGTCAAACTCGTCGGCGAAGAAGGTGTTGTCACAGCGATGACAATTTTCACAACAGAGCTGGCGACAGTGGATAACAAGCACGTCATCATCGGAAACGGCGACGTCTGGGGTTCGACGATTCAAAATTACTCGTCCAAGGGTACACGCCGTGTCGATAATGATTTCGGCATCGATTATGAAGATGACATCAACAAAGCGATGGACATCGTCACGAAAACGGCTGCGACTCATCCGAAGGTGCACGCTGATCCTGCGCCATGGGTCAAGGTTGTCGGACTGGGCGAAAGCTCCGTCGATTTGCAAAGCCGCGTTTGGACGGACTCAGACGATTATTGGGACGTAATGTTCGATTTGAACAAAGCGGTCAAAGAAGCCTTCGATGCGGGAGGGATCACCATTCCTTACCCAATCAGTGTCGAACTGGACTCTAAATAAGGCCTCTTTTACTCAACACGTAAACTCACTACACGCCCCCTGTGGGCGTGTTTTCATTTTAAAAAGCCCGCGTCATAATCAGGGCAGGCAGAATTCATGACATCAATAGAGACGAAAATTGCCGCGTTGGGTTTAGTGCCCCATCCGGAAGGTGGGTATTATCGGCAGACCTTTGTCTCATCTCAGACACTCCCAAATGGCCGACCTGCTGCGACATCGATCTTATTTTTGCTCACCCATGATAACTCCTCCAACTTTCATCGTTTAGACGCCGAAGAAATCTGGTATTATCATGGGGGTGATCCGCTCACCGTTCACATGATTGACGCCTTGGGCGCTTATTCAGAAATTCGAATTGGACCCGACAGTGAGGCCGGGCAAGTACTACAAGCGGTTGTCCCTCCACATGTCTGGTTCGGGTCCAGCGTGCCTACACCAACCCTGGGTAAAGCAGGCTGGGCGCTGGTCGGATGCATGGTCTCGCCGGGTTTCAATTTTGCAGGATTCGAGCTAGCGGACCGAGCGTCACTCTCTAGCGCTCATCCTGAACACACGGAAATAATCGGCAAGCTCACGCGGGCAACTGATTAGCGTTTCAAGGCGAGTTGGGAGCAACGTTCACGTCAGGGATCAGATCGTCTGAAAAAACTCAGCGTGACTAACAGGCCGGGCATTTCGTCCCCCCCATATATAGGGGGCTGATCGTGGGCTATCATAAGTTGTATCCTTTTGTCATTGTAAACTACCATCAACACGAAAAGGAATCGCTTATGAAGCCCCACGTCCTAACGCCTTCTGACAAACATGAGTCGCTCACACTCTCTTTGTCAAATTTGAGACATCTCTACTTGGGTACGGTCGAGGAACTTCGAGAATGCGCAGATCACATGCCTAGCGATCTGAATGACGATCCGGACATGGATGCGCGTGAAGGTGTCCTATTAGACTTTGAAGGGCATCTTCTTGATCAAGCGGCCCGGACACCGGTAAAATCCAAAGAGGACATGATCGCGTTGATGGATATCTGGCTAAACGCTTCTGGTGCCATTGATCAGGCTCAAAGAAGCCCAGCCGACCGATTAGTTTTGAATATCTTTCGTTGCATCGAGGCGACTTGGCTCGCGGCTTGAGCTTAGGTTGCCTAGCTATTAGGTGACTAAGCTAAAACTGCTTGCCCGTAATGCGGCCGTTACACGATCCTGCACGTCTAATTTTATAAATATTTTTTTGACGTAACCCGTCACGGTGTTGGGCGAAATACCTAGTATCGTAGCGATTTCCGGATTCGTTTTGCCGAAAGTAATAAGTTCCAAGACTTCACTTTCCCGGGTCGTGAGGCGCGCTGACACTCGAATGTTTTCGACGACCAAACAATACCGAAGGTGGAGCGCCTGAAGAATAGACTGGACTTGCCATTGGAAAATATCATCGAAAAATTCGCGAGGTTTGTCGAAACAGAGAACGAAATATCCGCGACGATGGAAAGGGCCAAAGAGGGGAATAGCAAGGCAATCACCAATGAATTCTAGCGCGTTTTGAAGTCTAATTTTGTGCTTTTGCAGTGCGAATTCCTCCGTGTTTGCAAGTTCTGACAACCACATGGCCCGAGCTTGAGAGAAAACAAAGTGCATCCCAGGATCATTCTGAGGGGCGTCGCTGTCAAAATACTCTGCCACTTCGGACGGCACGTTATATGCAAAATATCGGTTCAGACGCTCAAAATTATAAGAACCGACAGCAGGAATGTGATGATAACTGGCGGTTTTAATGGAGAGATGACGGATAAGTCTGCGCCGTAAGACTTCAACACTTTCGGCCGAACTCAGAGCGTTGATCGCTGCCATATAGCGTTCATTGGAAATCGTGGGCTCATCGCCGATCAGTGGAAGGCTTCCCAAGGGCGTCATTCCTTTACCTATAGTTGACTACTTGTTAACTGTCTAGCCTGAGCGTAATTGTAAATCTCAAACAGGGAGTCACGTTATACCATCAGTCCGTATCTTGATTGGTACACCGTCAGACACACCCCTCAGAAAATTGCGGATAGGCGACTAAATTTAGCGCGCGGGATAACATTAAATTTGATTTTGCAAATTTCTAACATCCCGACTGTCGTGAAACCTTCACTTGCTTATCCACAGGGGAAAGCCCATATATTCCCTATCGAGAACAGGCCTGACGACCGGCCAGATTAGACGTGTCATAATATTTGCGCGTCCTACTGCGTACGCTTTGTATACCTTTTTCGACAATCCCGAGCGACCTGCGCTTGATGGTCGCGCATTACTACGACGTGAAAGGAATACCCATGTCAGACGAAATGAAGGCCGGTACGGTCAAATTTTTTAACACCACAAAAGGCTTCGGCTTTGTACAACCAGATGATGGCGGCGACGACGTTTTTGTCCATATCACAGCTTTGCAAAGCTCCGGCATTCAAGGCCTCAACGAAGGTGACAAGGTCACATTTAATACGGCTGTAAATCAGCGTACAGGCAAGACAGCTGTTGAAACAATCAATATGGCCTAACCTTTTCCGCAGACCTTAGGGATCACTCTCTCAGTCAGCGAATTTGTTTGAAGGTCCTGCACGGATAAGCCGTGCAGGACCTTTTTTTATGGGTTAGGCTCTAAGAAACTTTGGGGAGAGACACATGACACATACGACATTTTTGGCGCCGGTACTGGCGCTCATTATTTGGACGCTTTTGATCTGGGCACTTATGTATGCGCGGCGGATACCCGCCATGCAGAAAGCCAAGATCGATCCTGACACAGCCAAATCCCCGGATGGCCCGTGGAAACAAGAGCTCCCGCTGAGTGTTCAGGCCTCCGCGCATAATTATAACCATCTAATGGAACAGCCGACGATCTTTTATGCTTTCATGTTTTACATCACGCTGACGTCGCAAATGACGACGCCTATTCTCTATGCGGCTTGGGCCTATGTCGCGCTGCGTGTTTTACATAGCTTTGTTCAGGTGAGTGCCGGGAAAGTTATGCTTCGCTTTGGACTGTTCTCAGTCTCAACGCTCGTTTTATTCGCCATTGTGGCGATGGTGCTTATCTAGGGGATACCAATGTCGACCTTTGTTTTTGCGACTGCCGAATACACAGATAAGGCGGAATATAATCGTTACGTTGAGCTATCGACACCTATCTTCATGCGTGAAGGGGTCAAGGTTTTGGGAAATGATGAGACGGCTAAATTTTCGGGCATAGATGGCGAGAAAGCGATCTTACTTGAGTTTAGAGATCAGGCGCACATGAGACATTTCTTTGCTCTGCCAGACTATCAAGCGGCGGCGAAGCACCGGGATGCCGGGGCGAAAATGCGGATGGTGACCTTTAGACGGATGCCTGCACTTTAACGGCATCCCAAACTGATGACAGCGCAATGAAGTCTGCGCTTTCATCGGGGTCGCGATCATTGTTGAGGTCGGCAGGACTGTTACGTGTGATGATGATACCGATAGGGCGGCCAGTCTTGGCATCTAAGACAGAGCCACCACTCATGCCTGTGACGACGGGTTCGTCTGGATCAAAAATATGGGCGATCCATTGGCCAGGACTACGTTCAAAGTAAACCTGACCCGCGCGGTGTTCCATATTGCGTGAACCGGCCGGGAAACCCTGCATGATGACCTCCTGACCGATTACAGGATCTTTAGGCCGTGTCTGAGGTAGGCGACATCCAACCAAGGCCGCGTCTAATCCATCGGGCCATTTCACAATGGACTGGCTTTCCACAAAATCGGGTAGGTGGTCCTGCGCTTCTGTCAGACAATGTCCCGCGCTTATCCATCCGTCCCAATGCGCGAACCATGATGTATAACATTGGAAGTGTTGCTGATTGTGGAAGTATCGACGAACGTCCAGCTCGTTAGATCGGGTTGCACCAATGGGATCCATTTGGGCGGGGTGATCTAATAGATTTTCGGATGCGGGCTGCTTGATAGCCGGTTTTGTGCGGCGAAAAAAACGAAAGAATGACATGAGAGTGAGTAGACCCCGCCAGACCTAGTCACGCAACTGATTCCCATGTTAGGCGCTGTTATGAAATTTATTTGCCTCTTTCTCCTTGCTGGTCTCACGGTGGCTTGCACCTCGACCACTCAAACGCCCGCGGCCTTTGCTGCGGAACATCCTGAAGCGCGTTTATATGACGAGACGCGAGACGCCGCAGCAGATGTAGATGCCGCACTTATCGAAGCGGCGAGCTCCGATAAAAACGCAATCATCGTGATGGGGGCCAATTGGTGTCATGATAGCCGCGCACTTGCGGGATGGTTTGAGACTGAGCGTTTCCAAACCCTTTTGTCGGAGAACTTCGTTCTACGTTATGTGGACGTGGGGCAGAAGAACCGCAATATCGACATTGCGAGACGATTTGGGTTGGATGAGGTGGTGGGAACGCCGACAGTTTTCGTGACGGACACTGCGGGCAGGGTCAAAAATCTCGAAACTGCGCCAACCTGGCGCAATGCAGCCAGTCGCGATGAAGACGACATATACACCTATTTCGCAAATTTGACCCCTGCGCGGACATCGGACTAATAAAAGCTTAGAGGGAGCACGGCCATGTTCATGGGGCATTACGGACCTGCGGTCTGGGACACACAACGCGGCAAGGGCGAAGTTCTCGTGCCGCTATGGGCCGGATTTTTGGCGGTTCAATTCATCGATGTCATTTTTGCTCTTTTCGTGATTGTCGGGATCGAGGGTGAAACGCGCATGGTTGGCGGTGCGCCACTTTTTACAATTCCGTATTCACATAGTTTGGTGACCGCTCTGGGTTGGTCACTGTTAGGTGGCCTTCTGTTCAAACTGTTGCGTCCGAAATCTGGTGCACGCGGGTTCTGGGTTGTTTTTGGCTTGGTCTTCTCTCATTGGATCCTCGATCTAATCGTTCACCGTCCTGATCTACCACTATGGCCGGGTAGCGGAGTTGAATTCGGGCTCGGCGTTTGGAATTTACCAATTGTCGCTTTTGTCCTCGAGATTGGCTTATTAGGCGCAGCCTTTCTTTATTGGATGCGAGTCACGACAGGTCCTCGGTCCAGTGTCCTAGGGCTGGCGGCAATATTCGTTTTCATGACGGCTCTGCAATATGCCTTTATTTTGGTGCCTGGTTTGCAGGTTCAACAGGGAAATTTTGACCCCATAGCAGGTCCACATGGTGTGGCGCTGGGTGGTTTGATGTTGTTCACATATGCGCTGCTTGGGCTGTGGATTGCGTGGATTGAGAGATATCGCACGCCTCGCTAGCTTTAATCATCCGCGCGAGGTTTGCTCGGCAAGCTTTCTGCAATGTTCTTTTCCTTGGCCTGACGTAACCGTAGGCCTCGACCTGTCGTCACGGCATCGGCGCCAAATTTGGCGCGGGCAATGTCACTGGCACGTTCTGCCAACCCACGTTTGGCGGACTTGGTGTCCAGCATATCAGCGACATCTCCGACGGGTTCCGACAATCCAGAGATACCTGCACCGATTAACCGGTAAGTCTTAAACCCATCGACCTCTGCCTCTAATAGGGGTTCTAAAGCGAAGAAAATGGCATCGGCTAATTGTATGGGTTGTTGTAAGGTTCGTCGCCGCGTTATGGATTTGAACTGCCCCGTTTTAAGTTTGAGGGTTACCGTGCGACCCGCCAAATTCTTCGCCTTAGATCTATCAGCAGTTTTCAAACACACGCCCCACAGCTTGTCTTTTAATTGCTCTATATCCGCGATGTCCGTGTTGAATGTCGTTTCCGCCGAAACTGATTTTCGATCACTTACAGGGTTTACGCGGCGATAGTCTTCCCCGCGTGCAAGGCGAGCGAGGCGCAGACCATTGTCGCCAAAGCGCTCGGCCATTTGCTTATCCGTTTTCTGCCGCACATCCGCGATGGTGCGTAATCCCGCGCGTCCCAGTTTGGCAGCGAAAGCAGGCCCAATTCCGTAAATGAACTCTACAGTTTGTTTCGCCAGAAAATCTTGGGCATCCGCATGTCCTAAAATGGCGAAGCCGTTTGGCTTGTCGAGATCAGAGGCCGTCTTCGCCAAAAATTTATTGTAGGAAAGGCCTATCGAGACCGTCACGCCAATGTCTCTCACGATGTCGGATTGTAATTTGATCAAGCTTTGTGCGGGACTGCGTCCATGCAGACGTTCTGTTCCCGTGAGGTCGAGAAATGCTTCATCAATTGAAAGTGGCTCGACCAGGGGTGTCAGAGCGCGCATCATGTCGCGAATTCGTCCGCCTTCATAAGCATATTTATCCATGTGACCCTTGACCACGACAAGGTCTGGACAAAGCTTGAGGGCTTGGAACATGGGCATTGCAGAGCGAACGCCATAGACTCTCGCGTGATAACAGGCGGCTGAAACGACGCCCCGTCGTCCGCCGCCTACGACAACCGGTTTATTGCGAATGGTCGGGTCATCACGTTTTTCGACAGAACAATAAAAAGCATCGCAATCCACATGGGCAATTGAAAGCATGTTGATTTCTGCATGTGCGATAGAGCGTTGTGCCCCACACGCGTCGCAGTTTTCGCCAAGGCGTACTGCGCCGCCGCAATCGCGACATAGTCGTGGTATCTTTGTAGGGTCTGACATCTTCTGGATACTTTATGGAATCTTTACAATGTTCACGCAATGTTCCTTTGTGGAAACGCTGTGGGTAAGAGCACATCCTACCGATTATGGTTAACCACGTGTAACCGACCAACACACCAAGGCTTAAGGATATTCTGCTACGGGTGGGTCATAAGTATAAGATCAAGCTGTGCAAAATAAGATGCAGCTCCTACCTTGGTGAAACGGGAATATGTTAAAAAAAATGCCTAAGAAAGTTCTCATCGTCGAAGATAATGAGCTGAACATGAAGTTGTTCGCCGATCTTCTTGAAGCGCATGGATATGAAACGCGCCAAACACGCGAGGGACTTAAAGCCATTGCAATCGCCCGTAATTTCAAGCCCGACCTCATATTAATGGATATCCAACTCCCTGAGGTTTCAGGTCTGGAAGTCACAAAATGGATCAAAGACGACCCGAGTTTAGCATCCATTCCCGTAATTGCTGTGACCGCATTCGCCATGAAGGGCGATGAAAAGCGTATTCGAGATGGCGGCTGCGAAGACTATATCGCTAAGCCAATCACAGTTTCGTCGTTCCTGGCGAAAATCCGGAAATTCGCAGAAGTCGCTTAGCCTTAGGAGTCCGCCATGTCTGCGCGTATCCTTGTCGTTGATGACCTTGCACCAAATGTGAACTTGCTGCAGGTCAAACTACAAGCCGAATATTACGATGTCCTCACCGCGCGAAGCGGGTATGAGGCGTTAGAGGTCGCACAGAACGAGCGCCTCGACCTCATCCTTATGGATGCAATGATGCCAGGCATGGATGGCTTCGAAGCCTGTAAGCGCATAAAAAACAATCCCGATACCTGGCATGTACCCGTCATCATGGTCACGGCGTTGGAAGAAACAAAAGATCGAATTCGCGGGCTGGAAGCCGGCGCGGATGATTTTGTGACGAAGCCCATTGACGATTTCAACATGATGGCGCGCGTCCGTTCGCTTTTGCGCCTGAAGATGGTCACTGATCAATTGCTTAGCCATACTGGTCACACGTTAGCCAATTCGCGCAGCTTGCTCGACACGATAGAGAAGCAACGTGGGCGCATCTTATTGGTGGAAGACCACGAGCTTCACGCGCGAAAAATCTCAAAGCCCTTAAGTGAGCGTCATCAAGTCATCGTTGAAAAGGATCCGCTGAACGCAATCAGAATCGCCAAATCAGGCATTGATGCGGTGATCGTGAGTTTAGTCAGCGAAAGTTTTGACGGGCTGCGTGTCTGCGCCTCCATGAAGTTTAACGAAGAAAGCCGGGATGTACCAATACTCGTCATTGGTGACCCTGATGATGAAACACGGTTCATTCGGGCCTATGACATCGGTATCAATGATACGATCATGCGTCCCGTGGAGATACAGGAGCTGAAAGCGCGTGTGCAGACTTTGCTACGGCGAAAGTTTTATTCCGACTCCTTGAGAGAAAATTTTAACGAAAACCTAGAGATGGTTGTCGCTGATCCGCTGACAGGATTAGGAAATCGTCGATATTTCGACCGCACGATTGAACCGCTTTTTGATGCGCTTGAAACGGGATTGACGCCTTTCTCTATTATGGTTTTCGATATTGATCACTTCAAACGGGTGAATGACATCCTAGGCCACGACATGGGCGACCAAGTTTTAAAAGAAATCGCAGCTCGACTTGTGACAAATATGCGCGCCGTGGACATTGTCGCGCGTTACGGCGGTGAGGAATTCATGATCGCTATGCCAGAGACACGCGCGAGCGAAGCGCTTGTCGCGGCAGATCGTGTGCGCAGCTTGATTGCTGGAACACCGGTCTTCGTCGATGGTGAAGCTTTACAAGTCACGACCAGCGTTGGGGTGGCCGAAGTTGAGGCAGGTGAAAACTTGCGCGATGTCTTCAAACGCGCCGATGATGCTTTATATAAAGCCAAGCAGTCAGGTCGGAATAAGGCCATCTCCGCAGAAATTCGCAAAGCCGCCGCTTAACCCTACTCGGTGATTCCTGAGAAGGGATTGCGAACATATTCCCAAAAACAAAAAAGCCGCTCCTTTCAGAGCGGCTTTCTCTATTTAGTCCTAGAGGGCGATCTTACTTGATCTTACCTTCTTTAAAGTCGACGTGCTTGCGCGCGACGGGGTCGTACTTTTTCTTGACCATTTTTTCGGTCATCGTACGGGCGTTCTTTTTGGTGACGTAAAAGTAACCAGTGCCTGCTGTTGAGTTCAGGCGGATTTTAATTGTGGTAGGCTTCGCCATGACGGGAGTCCCTATATTGCAGGTAAATCAGTTGCGCGCGGATAGGCTCTCACGGCGCGGGTGTCAACACAATCTCGGTAATCACTCTTCAGGGAATTGCAGCATCTTGAACTCACCGCGGATTGCACGCGAATAGAAGATCGTTTCGGGCGGTCGATCTGCCTTCAAATAACGTTTAAGCACGCCTAGCATCATGTCTGTTGCCCTTTGCGTCTCCAACGCCTCAATTTCTTCAAATGTGAACCAACCGACGTTCAACAGCTCAGAACTGTCCTTAATGCGCGGCGGATGGCGCTCACCGAGATGTTTAACAAAAAACCACGCATCGAATCTCTTGTGGCGATGCGGCGGGGTGACCGCGCGGCCAAATACTTCAACCCCCGAAAGATCAGGGAGCAGCCCCGCTGCACGGAAGTCATCATAGCTTTCATTGTTGATATTTCGGTTTGTCTTGGCCTTTGCGCCCAACATCAAACCTGTTTCCTCCCAAGTTTCACGAACGCTTGCCAATGCGACCGCCCGAGCACGACGCGGCGGGTATGCCGCTTCAAGGATGCGTTCTGTCCGTGCCGAGAGATCGCCGGCAAAAGGCGCAAAGCTGTCGGCGCGGTCAACACGCCCGCCTGGGAAGACATAGACGCTAGGCATGAAATCATGCCGTTTGGAGCGTTGCCCCATCAATATTTTTAGATTTTTCCTAGATCCGCAGGTCAGCACCAGAGTCGAGGCCACACGCGGGCGGGGGGCTCGGTCCAACTCTTTGCGTTTGGCACGCTCCCCATCGGTGATCTTCATTTTTCCTACGAGGACGGGACCAGAATCTTTGATTGGATCAGACATTAGTGTGTGATGGACCGTCTCTATTCTCGGGGCAAGGTGAGAGTTTGTCGCTTCAATACACGGGGTGGTACCCGCAAAATGAATGCTTCTGTAGTTCGCCCTCAGAGGACCGCTGTCCATGTAATTTATCTTAAGAGGCTTTTGAGACGGGTGTTGCGCGGTCCTTGGGCAAGATGTGAAATATGTTACGCTGCCACGGCCCTTTTTCGACTCTTAGGGACGTTACTAAATCAGGAAGTGACGCTTCGATGGACTGGCCTCTACTGCGGTCTAGGTCGTTAGTAAATTGCACGAATTTTGTCCAAAGTTCCTCATTTTCCTCACGGTCCTGCCGCGCAAATGATCGGAGTAGACGCGAAATTGCGCGGAGTTCGCGCTTTGAGGGATTGAGCGTCAAGCTGTCCACAGCATCATCAATTTCTACGGCGGCTTGCTCTAGAGTGGCCTGTGGGAGAATATTTGGAGACAGTCGAGAGGGCGTATGCACCACGCCGAATGTGAATGGTATGCCCATTGCGTCACCGAATTGAGCTGTCCTGACGACCTCAAACACATTTAAGGCACTCAGCGTGAACCCTATGGATAGCTTTGCATGGGGAAGTCCTTTGAAGCGTATAATCGTGTCGACAATTTCAGACCATTTACTTGGGTAACGGATGTATTCATTCGCAGGGCCATGTCCGTCTAGGCTCATCCGAAGATGCACTTCTTTAAACTTCGAAAGTCTTGCCAAAACAGGGTCACCAACCCCCGTGCAATTTGTAGGCATCATCAAGACTACATTTTGCGCTCTTCCGCTATCAATAAGCGATTGAAGGATTTTGTGGATTTTGGGTATGATTAGCGGCTCACCACCCGAAATTTGCAAATGAGTGATCGAGGAACAGGATTCGATGATCTCGGCATAAGCACTTTCGATGTCTTTACTTTCATCTCTGTCGCTTCGATGGCCAAACCAGCCACTATGTATAGGATCGGCGGCAATGCGACTGCTCGAAAAGGGATTACACATGCGGCATTGGAGATTGCACAGATTGCCGACAGTGATTGTTAAGCTGCGCAATCGAACATCGGAAGATGCATCGATGAGCGTGTCCGCAGGCTGGGTATGGGTCTCGAGTGCGAAGGCGTCATTGTAGATCATTCGCATGCTGCGCCCGCCTGCAGTCTCCTTTTGGTAACACTTTCGACAACCCGCTATGGACTTACCTTGAAGGGACTTTTCCCGAAGTTCGGTAAAAGGCGCTGATGAAAGTAAATCCTGCCCATCATCATTTGTGAGGGTCGTCACCTTCCCCACGTAGGTACAACACGGGCTAACGCCACCTTCTCGGGAGATGGAAAGTCCCCGCCAGAGTCGGGCGCAAATTTTTGAGGCATCTGTCAATCTTTGAATCCTAAGTCTTGACCTCGACTGTTTTTTTGATCTGCGTAACAATCACCGCAGTTTCGCGATCTTCAGCTTATCTGCTTTGGCACGCGTTTTTGTAGACTCTTCGGACCGCGTTAGGGCTTTGGCAATCGCTTTTAGTCCCATACCTTTTTCCGCCAATCGGTGAAGTTTTTGGATCTCTTCTTGTGTCCAAGCTTGGCGATGGCGTTCGAAACGGTCAGACATGAGCGGTTACCTTTTGCTGAAAACAAGATGAACATAGGCAAATGCGATGTAAGGCCAAGGCTTGAAATTCAACAAATTCTTATATGCCCCGTTCGGCTTTGGTTAGGACTGAGTTCAGTGAATCTTTATTGAGGTGGCGTCTCTAAACTGCGTGCCTAGCCCCGCTACTACTGAAGCGCCTTTATATCAAAGCCAGCGTTTGATTGACGTCCTTTGAATTCTCGAACAGTGTTTAGAGTAATTGGGGAGATTGTGATGACCAGTGCGTTATACTTTGACGGTGTGAAAACGGAGCGCGACACATTCGAGCATCGTGCGAAATGTTTTGCGACCGTCTTGCAAAACTACGGCGTCGGCGAAGACGATGCGGTTGCTGTGCTCATGTATAATGACCTGACATATTTGGAAATCATCGAAGCTTGCCGTTATGTTGGCGCGTATTATGTGACTTTAAACTGGCATAGTTCTGCCCGCGAAATTCAACTTATTCTTGAGGACTCAGAGGCGAAGCTGGTGGTTGGGCATTCAGATTTGACGGAGAAGCTGACCCCTGAAGTTGGCGTCACTGTTCCGGTGCTCAGCCTGAAAACACCTGCTGCCCTGACATCATCTACGCCCGAAAAATTCTTACCTAAGGGACAAGGAGATTTGATCGCATTGATGGAAGCTGCATCGCCGATTACAACTCCGCCGCTGCGTTTTCGAAGCCTCTTGGCTTACACATCGGGGAGTACAGGCCGACCGAAAGGCATACGCCGCGACGTCGATCTTAGCCGTCCTGATACATATGAGACCTATAAAGCGCTGGCGGTAATGTTGTTAAAACTTGCGCCAGGGGATCGATTTTACACGGCGGCACCGCTTTATCATAGCGCCCCAAATGCGTTGTCTAACTTCACAATTGCTGTCGGATTCGCCGAAATTTACATCGCCCCGAAGTTTGACGCGGAAGGCTTTCTTGCCGATGTGGAACGCTTTGGCATCACCCATTGCTATATTGTGCCGACAATGATGGTGCGACTGTTGAAGCTACCCGAAGACGTTCGCCGGAAGTATGACACGTCAACGCTTCGCTTTGGTATTTCGACAGGCTCAGCCTGGCCGCGAGATGTGAAAAAGGCGATGATTGAGTGGTTTGGCCCGATATTTTACGAGTCATATGGAGCCAGTGAAATTGGTTTCATTACCTTGATATCATCTCAAGAAGCGCAGCAGAAACCTGGTTCCGTGGGGAAAATCCTAGAAGGTGGTTCAATCAAAATCCTTGATGATGATGGTGTCGAACTCCCTGTGGGCGAAGCTGGGTCGATCTTTGTTGATCTGCCGCAATTCGGCGACTTCACCTATTCGAATTCGGAAGGTGATTTGAAAGGGCAACGTTACGGCAAACACGCAACCGTTGGCGATATCGGCTATCTAGACGAAGACGGTTATTTATATATCAGCGACCGCAAGAAGGACATGATCATTTCTGGCGGCGCGAATATTTTCCCTGCTGAAATTGAGGCCGCTTTGATTGAAATGCCCGAGGTCTTTGACTGCGCAGTATTTGGCGCGCCCCATCCTGAATTTGGAGAGAGGGTCGTCGCCGCTGTGCAATGTCGCCCAGGTCATGTCGTGACATTGGAGGCCATTCAGGATTTTCTTGGGCCGCGAATGGCTAAGTTTAAAATTCCACAACACATGGATATTCACGACGCGTTACCGCGCGAAGATAGTGGGAAAATCTTCAAACAACGACTGCGCGCCCCTTATTGGGAAGGGTTTGGACGTCAAATCTAATAGCTTTGACATCGGTGGTTTTTGCCACGACAATGAAAACTGCACGTGCATAAATGACCTCAATGGAGCCTGTCTTGGAGCCGCAAAATTACAAAGCCGAAGAGCTCTCCAAACGGGGGCAGCGCCGTATTCGTCGTAACCTGCTGGAAGCCTTCCTAGATGCCTGCAAAGCGCATGGTGCGAAAACGAAAATTCTCACGGACGGGGACGGTCGCGTCTTTACCTATGGCGAATTGCGCCAAGCTATTTTTGGATTGTCCTCGCCATTGGAGCAGGCGACGGAAGACGATAGCAATATCGGCATTTTCCTACCAACGGGTGCGGGTGCGGTTATTGCTTTGCTGGCGGTACATGCGGCGGGGCGTACCCCAGCGATGCTCAATTTCTCTGCGGGCATAAAAAATCTAAAAGCGGCCGTTGCGACAGCTCCATTGAAAACCGTCGTCACCGCGCGCAAATTTATTGACATTGCGGGTCTGTCCGCCTTGATCGATGAACTCTCAGACGTCGTGACCGTTCTCTATCTCGAAGATTTAAAAGAAGACATCGGCACCAGGGGTAAAATCCGCGCTGTCATGGGTCCAATTTTTCCACGCTTATTCATCGGAAACGCGAGCCATGACGAAACAGGCGTCATCCTTTTCACATCTGGTACGGAAGGGAACCCGAAAGGTGTGGTTCTAAACCATTCGAATATTCTCGCAAATTGTGAACAAATCGAAGAGCATATTGACCTCGAACCGACAGATATATTCTTCAACCCCCTGCCGACCTTTCATTGTTATGGCCTGACCGCAGGGACGCTTTGGCCAATTTTTAGTGGGCATCCCGTTGTTTTGCATCCGTCGCCTTTGCAGACAAAAACGATCGCCAAACGTATTTTCAAAACCAAATCCACCGTCTTGTTTGCGACCGATACGTTCCTCCAGCAATATATGCGCGCGAGTGCCGATGGTGGCTTAAACTCCTTGCGCATTGCGGTTTGCGGGGCTGAGCGGGTCCGCGATGAAACGCGCAAAACGGCGGAGCAACGCTTCTCGTTTGAGGTCCTCGAAGGTTACGGTGTTACGGAATGTGCGCCCGTTTTGGCGGCTAATCAGACGGGCGATATTCGCTCTGGGACCATCGGGAAAATGCTGCCAGGAATTGAGACGCGGCTAGAACCTGTCGAAGGTTTGGAAGACGCGGGTCGTCTTTGGGTGCGCGGTCCAAATATTATGAAAGGCTATATTTCGCCGGATAACCCGGGCCAAGTCACGCCTTTGGTCGACGGTTGGCATGATACGGGTGATGTGGTGTCTGTTGATGATGAAGGCTATTATATAATTCGCGGACGGCTAAAGCGCTTCGCAAAAATCGGCGGCGAGATGGTGTCGCTTACTGTTGTCGAAAATTGTGCGTCCGCCCTGTGGCCTGATAATATGCATGCCGCAGCCATTGTGCCTGATCCACGACGGGGTGAACAAATTATATTGGTCACTGATCATCCCAACCCAAAGCGACATGATCTGCTGACCTGGGCCAAAACTCATGGTGTGCCAGAAATCGCCGTCCCGAAAAAAATTCTTTCGGTAGAGACAGTGCCTGTATTGGGCACAGGCAAGCTAGATTATCTCTCTGTGACATTGGTCGCGAAAGAAGCTCTAGGGGTGAAGGCGTAACTAGGCTGGCCGTTAAACCCCAAATGGATCATCAATAGATTTGGACAGTGGCGAGAACAGGACTGGACCTCTCTCGCTCATATAGAGGCAGTCCTCTAGGCGAACGCCAAATTCACCGGGCAAATAGATACCAGGTTCATTCGAAAAACACATGCCAGCGGCTAGTAGCGTTGTTTCGCCCCGCACAAAATTTACGGGTTCATGTCCGTCCATCCCAATGCCGTGACCCAAACGATGCGTGAGGCCCGGCGCGGCGTAATCAGGGCCGAAACCTTCGGCGGTGTAATAGGTGCGCACAACATCATCGACGCGACCAGCGGGTGTGCCGAGCGTCGCCGTTTCAAGTGCCAATTCTTGCCCGCGTTTCACTGTGTTCCAGACCTTGCGTTGCTGCGCATTGGCTTCGCCCATGACCCAAGTACGCGAGATATCGCTCTCATAATCATGCACGCTCGCGCCGCAATCCATCAAAATCACCTCGCCTTCCTTGACGGTGTATTCGATATCACTGCCATGCGGGAAGGAGCTGGAGGGTCCGACAAGGCACATGGAAAACTGGACGGTAGCTCCCAGTGCGCGTGTCGCATCGCTCATCATTTTTGAAATGTTGTGGCGCGTCATGCCGACTTCGACCTGCGGATAGATATGACGATAAGCGGCCATCGTCACGTCATTGGCCGCTTGCATCAACGCGAGTTCGGCGGGCGATTTAAACATGCGACACCCGCGCGTTATGGGCTGTCCAGAGACGAGGTCGACGCCAGCATTTTCGGCCTTTAAACCTGTCGATATGAAATTACGAACCGTCTCTTCAACGGCAATGGGTTTGCTGAGCGCATTGTTTTCGCGCAGATAATCCACGACCGATTTAAACGGCGATTCATCCTCATGCCACGTGCGCACATCATCCCCAAGTGTCAGGCTTTCGCGAATGGAGGGTTCTTCAAAGAAGGGTGTGATGATCGCAAAAGCGTCCGGTCCGCCATCGGCAAGCAAAACCGCGCCCGTGAAGCGCTCAGACCGCCACCAGCGAATACCTGTGAAATAAACGAGTGATGATCCCGCCTCGAGAATTAACGCGCCTATGCCCCGTTCACGCATAAGGCTTTGAGCCTTGGCTATGCGGGACTTGCGTTCCGCGACACTGATGGGCTGGGCATTCGTCGTTAAAGAGGTGAGGGAGGGGGGTGTCAGCGTGTTAGCAGGTGGATTTTGACAGCCGACCAAAGACGAGAGCCCTAAAGCGCCTGCGCCGATCAGCATTTCGCGTTTCGAGACTTTTATCATCTTACCTCAATCCTCAATTTACCGTCGCTTAACTTACCGCCGCTTGCGTTTATGTTTTGCGCCGCGGGATTTGTGTCCGCTGGCACTGCGGTGATTGCGTTTCGGTGGTTTTCCTTTTTCGGGTTTGCTGATCATTTTGAACATCAACCCACCCGTCACAGGCGTGGCCTCTTCGAGTTCGACCTGAACGGCACGACCAAAGCGGTAAGTGTTTCCGCTTTCTGTGCCCACCAAAGAGCGGGTTTTCTCATCAAATTGAAAAAACTCATGGCCTAATCCGCGTGCGACGATCAAACCATCTGCGCCTGTTTCATCGAGCGTGATAAAGAGGCCAAAATTTGTAACACCTGTAATCCGCGCGCCAAATGTTGCGCCGACGCGGTCGGCCAAATAGGCGGCGATATAGCGGTCTTTGGCATCGCGTTCGGCTACCATGGCTTTGCGTTCTGTCGCAGAAATATGCTCGGCAATTTCTTGCAAGCGGGAGGCGCTTTCTTTGTCCATACCGTCGTTGCCGAGATTGAAGGTATCGATCAAAGCGCGATGAACAATCAAATCGGCGTAACGGCGGATGGGCGACGTGAAATGTGTGTAGTCCGTCAGGTTGAGGCCAAAATGACCACTCTTATCTGTACTATAAACGGCTTGAGATTGGCTGCGTAACACGGCCATGCCCACGGTTTCGGACAGGTCTTTTTTATCCGCTTGCGCGAGAAGTTTATTGAGGCGAGACGTCGTTGTGCGTTCGCCCATGCTAAAGCTCATGTCCAGCGCAGGGAGGAAGTCGACCAAGCCTTTGAGCTTTTCGCCCGATGGCACGTCATGGAACCGTACAACGGCCGGCGTCTTCTTTTCCGCCAAACTTTCGGCGGCGCAAACATTGGCCTGCACCATAAACTCTTCGATTAGCTTGTGCGCGTCGAAACGGTCTCTAACTGTGATACCTGTCACTTCGCCTGCTTCATTGATATGGACGCGGCGCTCAGGCAGCTCGATCGCGAGTGGGGCGCGGGCTTCGCGGCCTTTGAACAATGTGCCATAGGCGGCGTAGATATCTTGCAGAATGTCTAGCACGGGTTCAGCGGCTTCGCCGGCATTCCCATCAAAAGCTTCTTGGGCTTGTCCATACGTCAGACGTGCGTGACTGCGCATCATGCCACGTTTGAACGTGTGCTTGCGCTTCACCCCAGTTTTGTCGAACACCATGCGAACAGCCATACAGGCGCGGTCTTCATTTGGTCGTAGAGAGCAGAGGTCGGACGACAATTCGTGTGGCAGCATCGGAACGACAACGTCAGGCAAATAAACGGAGTTGCCGCGCTCGCGCGCTTCCTTATCGAGCTCCGAGCCTGGCGTGACAAAAGCGGCCACATCGGCAATCGCAACCCAGCAGACCCAACCTCCTTTATTGTCATCAGACTTATCCGGATGCGCAAAAATCGCATCATCGAAATCCTTGGCATCAACGGGGTCGATGGTGATGAGCGGTAGATCACGCAAATCTTCGCGCGGGCCTTCAATCTTTGGCAGTTTAAGGGCTTTGGCCTCTTCTATTACGGCGTCTGGGAACTCCACGCGAATATCGTTTTCGTGCAGACTTATGAGGGAGGCCGCTTTGCCACCTTTCGCCGATCCAATGATTTCCGTGATGTTGGCGATACGCAAGTCGCCTTCATTTCGGCGGGAGCTTTGGAACCAGACCAAATCTTGGTCTTCCGCGCCTTCGGGGACTTTGGCAGGTTTGTAATCGTGACGGGCTTTTTTCGACACAGGTTGGATTCGCCATCCCCGCCCGCCTTTATAAAGTACGCCGAGGTTGGCGGTCGGTCCCGAACCAAGTTTTTTCATAACGGTGGCGACGGCATCGCCATTGTCGCGCACTTTGATGCGACACAGCGCGCGGTCGCCGATTTTCAACGTGTCGCGCGTGTCGCGGGTTTTGCGCTTCTTATCACGATTGGCCGTGTCAAAAATCAGAAGTTGCGGCGGGTTACCATCGCCTTTCCAGTTTTCGGGTTCACCCATCAGGTCCCCGTCATCCAAACGTGTGGCTTTGATAACCATGACGCCGGGCAGGGCGTCGGTTTCCCGATATGTCTTTCGATCCGATTTTTTGATTACGCCGTCTTCTTCCATTTTACGCAAAAGTTGGCGGAGTTCGCGGCGATCATCCCCTTTGACGCCGAGGGCGCGGGCGAGTTTTTTATTGTCGTAAAAATCAGGGCGAGCTTTGATTTCGTCAAGGATATTATGGCGGGTAAGTTTCATCTTGCGGCCTTCGGCTTCTAGAAAGCAAACGTCAAGGTGGCGGATTAGTTGCAGAGCATTGGCATATCCAATGTTTAGCGGGTGCGATGGCCCTATTTCAACATACTCATCAGCGCCTTATCGAAGGCCTTGTCGCTCATCCAGCGGCGCATGAAGAGTGTGGTTCTGGCCATTTTTCCTGCGGCGTAGCGCGTCTTGGGCTTCTTGCTTTTGATGGATTTTAGGACGACGTCTGCGATGACTTGTGGGGAATTGCTGGGCGCGCCTGTATAATATTTTTTGTTGCCACTCTCGATGGCGACGGACAGCGCCTCATACGGCCCGCCTTTTGAGAGCTCGACCATGGGCCCGGCCATGACATCGCTGAATTCTGTTTGGATCGCGCCAGGTTCAATGATTGTGACCTTGATCCCGAATTTTGCTGTTTCGACGCGCAAGCAATCGCTCCAGCCTTCGAGGGCATGTTTCGTCGCGTGGTACCACGCGCCGAGTGGTGTGTAGACCTTGCCGCCGATGGAGGTGATATTGATGATATGGCCGCCGCCTTGCTCTCGCATGTGCGGCAAGAGTTTCTGTGTCAGACTCGCTAGTCCGAAAAGATTGACGTCAAATTGACAGCGCGCGTCGGCGATGGAGACTTGCTCAACCGCGCCATAAATCGCGTAGCCAGCATTGTTTACGAGCACGTCGATTTTACCTTGCTCTGAGAGAATGCGGGCCACGGCGGCTTCGATTTGGACTTCATCGGTGATATCCATGCCGATGACGTGACCACCCATTTGGACGAGATCTTGCATGTTCTCAACACGCCGCGCCGCGCCGTAGACGACATAGCCTTCGTTGATCAGCGTTTTTGCTGTATACTTTCCCATGCCGGACGACGCGCCAGTGATCAGAACAATTTTGGTCATGGCGGGTCTCTTTCGTTAAGCGGTACGGTAGCTAAGCCTTTGGAGCCGCCTTTTTGGCAGCGGGTTTTTTCACCGCTGTCTTTTTCGCGGCAGGCTTTTTTGCAGCAGGCTTCTTTTTGGCCGCAGGTTTCTTTTTCGCCGCCGGTTTTTTCTTAGCGGGCGCCTTCTTCTTTGCAGGTTTTTTCTTTGGGGATTTAGCTTCTTTTTCTGTGATATATTGGACAGCCATTTCAACTGTCACCTCTTGGGGATCCTGCCCTTTCGGAATGGTCGCGTTGACTTTTTCATATTTCACATAGGCGCCATATTTGCCCTCCATGATTGAGATGGGTGTCTCAGTCTCTGGGTAATTACCTAGCTCTTTCAAGACTTTACCGCCGCGTCCTCGACCGGGGTTTGCACGTTTGTCCGCAATGCGAGAGACGGCTTCGTTCATGCCAAGCGTGAACATTTCGTCGGTTTCTTTGAGGCTCACATAGGTCGTGTTATGTTTGATGTAAGGCCCGAACCGCCCCAAAGCTGTAATGATTTGGTTTCCGTCTTCGGGATGGCTGCCAATCTTACGGGGCAGGTTGATGAGCTTGAGACCTTTCTCCAGATCCATTTCATCATAGGGCCAAGTTTTGGGCAAGCTGGTCCGCTTAGGTTTCTTCTCGGTTTCCATTTCCACATAGGGACCGAAGCGACCTGTCTTCAGGACAATATCTTTTTCGGTCTCAGGATGCTGACCAAGGATTTTGTCTTCGGCGGTTGAATCGGGCGCGTCGCTACCGAAAGGACGCGTCATTTTACATTCTGGATAGTTTGAACATCCCACAAATGCGCCAAATTTACCGAGTTTCAGCGAGAGTTCGCCGTCTTCACATTTTGGGCATTTACGCGCTGGGGTGCCATCTTCTTTCTCTGGGAAGACAATAGATTTCAGAGCAATATTCAACGCGTCGAGAACATGGGTCACGCGTAATTCTTTAGTGCCATCTACTGTGGCGGAAAATTCGTTCCAGAAATCGTTCAGAAGCGTGAGCCAATCAAGTTCTCCTGCTGAGACCTTGTCGAGCTGCTCTTCCATATCCGCTGTGTAATTATACTGGACATATTTGGTGAAAAAATTCTCGAGGAAGGCTGTAAGAAGTCGGCCTTTATCCGATGGTGTGAACCGACGTTTGTCGAGTTCCACATAGCCGCGATCTTGCAAGACTTTCAGGATGGATGCGTAAGTTGACGGGCGACCGATGCCGAGTTCTTCCATGCGTTTGACCAGGGACGCTTCTGAATATCGCGGCGGGGGCTGCGTGAAATGCTGATCTGCTTTGACGTCGGACTGTTTGACGGATTGTCCAGATTCGACAGCGGGTAGATCATTGTCTTTTTCGTCACTCTCGTCTTTCTTGGCCTGTGTCTCTTCATAGAGTTTCAGGAAGCCATCGAAGCGGACGACTTGGCCAGTGGCGCGAAGGCCCACCGTTTTCGCGTTATCTTCGATCGTGACAGTGGTGCGTTCCAATTTAGCGGAGGCCATCTGAGAGGCCATGGCGCGTTTCCAGATCAGCTCATAAAGCTTCTTCATGTCGCCTGATAAATTTAGCGAATCTGGCGTACGATCAAAGCCAGTCGGGCGAATGGCTTCATGAGCCTCTTGGGCGTTTTTGGCTTTGGTTTTGTAAACACGATGCTGACCTGGCAAATAGTCTTCACCATATTCGTTCTTAATCGTGGCGCGGCAATCGCTGATAGCTTCGCCGATCATCGAGATACCATCAGTACGCATATAGGTAATGAGGCCGGTGGTCTCGCCGCCGATGTCAACACCCTCATAAAGGCGCTGCGCTGTTTGCATGGTTTGTGTGGCCGAGAAGCCAAGTTTTCGTGACGCTTCCTGTTGCAAAGTTGACGTCATAAATGGCGCCGAAGGATTTCGCGTCAGCGGGCGAGCCTCCACATTGGTTATCGACAGCGAAGCAGCATCAACGGCGGCTTTGGCTTTCGTTGCTAGCTCTTCATTGTTCAATGAGAATTTGTCGAGCTTATCACCGTTCAAGGTAACCAGGCGGGCGGGGAAGTTACCTGTGCTGGCGCTCATCAGGCCCTCGACGGACCAATACTCACGGGCGTCGAATTGTTCGATCTCTGTTTCACGTTCTGTGATCAGTTTCAGCGCAACAGATTGCACACGTCCCGCGGACCGCGCACCTGGCAGCTTGCGCCACAATACAGGGGACAGGGTAAAGCCCACGAGATAATCCAATGCGCGGCGCGCAAGATAGGCATCGACAAGTTCTTGATCGAGCTGACGCGGATTGGCGATGGCTTCGGTTACAGATTTTTTTGTGATCGCGTTAAAGACGACGCGCTCGACAGGTTTGCCTTTGAAAGCCTTTTTCTTGGAGAGCACTTCCAAGAGATGCCACGAGATGGCTTCACCCTCTCTATCCGGGTCGGTTGCGAGAATGAGCTTGTCGGCATTGCCGAGCGCGACTTCAATGTCCTTGATCCGCTTCTTGGATTGCGTATCGACATTCCAGCTCATAGCGAAGTTATTTTCGGGATCGACGGACCCGTTTTTGGACGGAAGGTCACGAACGTGACCAAAACTCGCGAGGACCTTATAGTCTTTCCCGAGATATTTTTCGATGGTTTTGGCTTTGGCCGGGGACTCGACGATGACGAGGTTCATTGCAGTCTCTATTTTAATAATGTCGCGCGGCCTTGGGCGAGGGGCCAAAAAAAGTCAACAGCGACCCGCAACTCTGGCGTTTGTGACCAAAAAGTTGACTAAAAAATGGAACCTTTTTTCCTACAATACGTTGATTAAATGTTAGAGGTTACAACTTAAGCGGGAATAGGGAGGATTATTTATGCCCACTCAGAATGAGTTAGCTGAAACATACGCCGCGGACCGACATGATACTAGTCAGATAAAACCGGACGATGCTCTTATCTACGTCATGGATTTGCTGGAGGAATTGCAGGCGATATCCAAGTTTGGTGGGATGGAAGCTCTCTCTGAGGATATTGCGGCCGTCATCGCGAAATATGTGCCCTAGTCTCGATTTTTATTGCCTTAGATAGGTAAAACTCACGATAGGCTAAGGCGGCCATCAGGTTCGACAGCGGCATCACCATTGAGTTCTATTTCCATAAGCGCAGCAGTCACGATTGGTAGTGGCAGGCCCGAGGCGCGAATAATATCATCTCTGGGCGTTGGAGTTGGAGATAAAAGGCGCCTCACGACGATGATGGCGGCCTTAATGTCTGCTTCGGCACGCGCAGCGTCGAACGGTGCAGGCGTATAATGGGATTTAGGTTCTTGTAGACCCAATGACCTCAAACTTTCCAATACCGATATGACATCCCCCGCATTTTCAATCAGATGCGCGCCGTCGCGAATAAGTCGATTGCAGCCTTTTGTGCGAGGGTCGAGTGGCGAGCCCGGCGCGGCCATGACTTCGCGGTTCTGTTCTAATGCATAGCGTGCGGTGATGAGAGTACCCGACCGCTCCGCTGCTTCAATCACAACAACGCCTCGTGAAAGCCCTGAGATGATCCGATTGCGTCGTGGGAAGTCACGAGCCGTCGCGCGATAACCGAGGGGGCTTTCGCTGACGATCGCTCCATTGCGCGTCATATTTGCGTGTAGGTCGGCGTTCTCTCGTGGGTATATGTGATCCACACCGCCGCCCAAAACAGCCACTGTGCCTGTTTCAATAGCGCCATGATGGGCTGCAGAGTCGATACCGCGTGCAAGGCCTGAAACAATTGTGTATCCCGCGCGTCCGAGCTCCGCTGCTAAGTTCCCCGCAAAGCGTTGACCAATGGCCGAGGCATTTCGCGAGCCTATAATTGCCACGCAAGGGCGATGTAACAGGTCGAGACGACCTAAGACCGATATAACGGGAGGCGGGGGATCAAGCGCGCGAAGATAGGCGGGATAATCTGGCTCAATCGCACATATCAGGCGCACGCCCATTCTGTCGGCATAGTCCATTTCCGCTTCCACCTGTTGGGCACTGGGCGGACGGATTTCTTTTTTGCGGATGAGTGAAGGTAATTCCTCTAACGCGGTTCTGGCATCGCCAAAGCGATTGATTAAATCCCGAAAGGAAACGGGTCCAACATTTTGCGTGCGGATCAGGCGCAGCCAATCTCGACGTTCGGTAAAACTCAGTTCGCGGGGCATCGCGGGGACCTAGCCCTTCTGGCCAATCTTGGTTTCTACGCCGCGCCGCAGTCGATCAATATTTTCACGGTGGCGCCAAATGATCACAGCCGACATGACCCCGACCATAACACCTGCACCTTGCGGGAGAAAAACGATGGCCACGATCGTGCAAACAACGCAGGCAATCAATGCGCCGAGTGATGAGTATTTGGAGATGAACGCGGTAAAGAGCCAGACCCCAGCCGCAACCAAGCCCACAGGCCAAACTAGGGCAAATAGGCCGCCGAAAAAGGTCGCAACACCTTTCCCGCCTTTGAACCCAAGCCAAATAGGGTAGCAATGGCCTATCAAGGCGGCGGCGGCGGCGGCGTAACCAAAGGGCACACCAAGCCAGTTTTGTACAAACCAACCTGTAAGGCCGGCTTTTGCCGCGTCCAAGATAAGGGTTAGTGCCGCAATGTCTTTTCGACCCGTACGCAATACATTGGTTGCGCCAATATTTCCTGACCCGATCTTACGGATATCTCCCTGTCCCGTAGCTCGGGCCAAAAGTAGGCCAAACGGAATGGATCCGGCCGTGTACCCAATCACAAGCGTAAGAATCCAGTAGATGAAATTTGGGTCGGTCATGACGGCATGGTGCCGCAGCAGAGCAAGGCTGTAAAGCAATGTCCCGCAGAAGTTCGCGTGACATTAGGTGAGACTGTGAGTTAATTAGATATTGCAGATGAGCGCATGTACGCTCGATCGGGTTACTGTCCCGTGTATTTGCTGGCGTCGCCATCTGGGCCAAGATTCATGACGTAAAACTGACCAAATTCGATGGTTTGTTTGGCGCGCGCCAGGTTGAAGTTTATCTGAGTTTTGTCGACGGAAAAATCGCGGGCGGCTTTGCCTGCCACACTGTGCAGTTTCCACTCTGTGCCTAGGTCGATCCGTTCTTCAAAAACGGAGTCATAAGGTTCGACATTTCTCTGAATAGCGACACTGATGTCACCCGTATCTTTCCCTTTTGGAGTTTTGGCGGTGCGCGCCCAGAAGGACATTAAAATTACATCGTCTTTGTCGATGGCTGTCGTCATAGGAATGCGTGTTGCTGTGTCCCACGGGTTTGGCTTTTTTTTCTTCACCGTTACGCGGTATGCCATACCGCCAGGGGCACCTTCCGATTTAACGATGGCGTCTTTCTTGTCTCCACCATCTGTTCTCCACTCAATATCATAGGGGTTATTGATAAGGGTGCCTGGAAGTGATGCGTTCAGAGCAGCGAGGGCTTCCGCCATTTCGTCTTGAGCCTGTGCGTCAGTGGCGGTTCCGAAAGCTAGCAGTGCGGCAGCAGACAGAGTGAAAAAAGTGCGCTTCAACATCGAAACATCTCCCCAAATCGTTTTTTAAAAACTTAAAACAAATCCGACAGCGCTGTCAATTTAGATCATCTTTGCATTGTCAGCCGGTGCAGGGGAGGTTTATTTCAGCAGGCTCTCTAAATAATTCACCTGCGCTTCGATCTCCTCTTTGGCTTCGCAACGTTTGCATTTGGTCGCAATCTTCTTGAGGGCATTAAATTCTTTGTTCGCATTTTTGATGTCGCCTTCTTGATATTCCATCAAGCTGAGCCTGAAGTGGGCATCAAAAATCGTTCGGTTTATTTTCGTTGCGCGAGACAAAGTCTCTTTCGCCTCGGCCATTTTTCCGAGCTTCAACTGAGACATACCCTTCATATACATTTGATATCCGCGGTTTTCGCAGGTGCGCCTGTTTTTCGCCTCAGACTTTTGGAAGTCTGTCGAATTCAGCGAAACACTTGGTGCAGTCGGTGGGGCTGTGGAAACAGTTATGCCTGCTCCAGCGCCGGGACCGCCAGAAGGGTTAGGTACCGACACCGCATCCGCTGTGGTATTCGAGCGAATGGTACTTTCACGCGCGTCTTCCAATCCAGATCTGAAATTCCGCTCCACTCGCAAAGCGCAGAAGGCGTTACGGTCAAATTCAATCTCGGCGGTTTCATAATCGCCAGCCAACCAAGCCGACATGGCTGGATCAGTTTGCTTGCTTCCCGTCACAACAATTTCGTCAATGACGTCTGCTTCTTGAGCCTGAACCGTTGCCGCAAAAATAAGTCCAAGGGATATGAAAATTAGGGTTTTAAATTTCATGAGGCGC
Source organism: Litorimonas cladophorae (assembly GCF_014652455.1). Taxonomy (GTDB): domain Bacteria; phylum Pseudomonadota; class Alphaproteobacteria; order Caulobacterales; family Maricaulaceae; genus Litorimonas; species Litorimonas cladophorae. The sequence goes on from NZ_BMYV01000001.1 coordinate 232,680, forward strand.
ACCTTGTTTCGCGTTTGTCGGTTTCAAATTTACACAGAATTCTCAGGACACCAAATTAAAGCCTGTTAAATCCCACTAATTTTGTAAGTTAGCTTTGCAGAATTCGTCAATGAAAGACTGATGCGTGGGCATTTGATCTAAGCAAGCTTCTGTCACTTGTTTCAATTGCGCCATGCGGGCTTTTAACTCATTTTCTGGAAGAGAGTTTGCGAGCGGATGATAGGTTTTGGGTAAAATACCTTGTCCATGCATGACTGCAAACCAGCTGGTTTCTCCGAATATTTCATTGTCATGGCGATAGAGCCGCGCATTGTCCTTATACAGAGCGATCCGTGCCTTTAGGGTGTCGGGGATTTCCATATTTTTGCAATATTGCCAAAATGGTGTGTCCTCTCGCTCGGTTGCGTAATAATGCAGGATCAAGAAATCACGGACTTGCTCATACTCCAACAATGTCCGTTCATTGTAATAATCGATGTTGGACTGCGCGAAATTTTTATCGGGAAAGCTTGCCATTAGACGCGCAACCGCCGTCTGTATCAGATGAATTGAAGTCGACTCGAGCGGCTCTAAAAAACCAGCGGCTAGACCTAAAGAGATGACATTTTTGTTCCACGGTTTTTTGCGAATTCCCGTTTTAAACCTCAAGAAATTTGGGTCGGAAATCGGTGGCCCGTCGATGTCGGCATTCAGGCTTTCTAAGGCTTCATCATCGCTCATATATTCGGAGCAGTAGACATGGCCGTTGCCGACGCGTGATTGCAGAGGAATACGCCACTGCCAACCTGCAGATTTGGCCGTTGCGCGTGTGTAGGGCGAGGGCGCGCCCGTGGACTGGCTGGCGCGCGCGACGGCTCTGTCGCAGGGCAGCATCGCGCTCCAATCTTCATAGCCAGTCTTTAACGTTTGCTCAATCAACAGCCCTCTGAAGCCCGAACAGTCGATGAAGAGATCGCCCGCATATATGTCGCCATTTTCTAGCGTCACGCTTTTGACATGGCCCGTTTCAGGGTCTTGTTGAACGTCCGTTATTTTGCCCTCGGTGCGCGTTACACCCCGCGCTTCAGAAAATTCTCGCATAAATTTCGCATAGAGGGAGGCGTCAAACTGAAAGGCGTATGTAATTGATTTTAGGGGGGAGTTTTTATACGACATGTCTGGGCGCTGGAATTTACCTTCCTTTGCAGCCAAGACTTGCAGGCAGTAATCATCAACGGAACTTTGGGGGTCTGTTTGCTTAAATCTGTGCCAGAAGTGATGGAATCTGAGACCTTCCATAGGAATGCCGTAGTCGCCAAAGGGGTGAATATAGCTCTCCCCCAATTTGCCCCAGTTAACGAATTCAATGCCAAGCTTGAAGGTAGCGTTCGTCTTTTTTACAAAATCGTTTTCGTCTAAACCAAGTAGGCGATTGTAATAATTGATATGTGGAATCGTGGCTTCGCCGACACCTACGGTACCAATCGCCTCTGATTCAATCAGGCGAATGTTGATGTCTTTGTCGTTGACGAGTCTGGATAAACCCGCCGCAACCATCCAGCCTGCGGTACCGCCACCCACGATGACGATATCTTTGATTTTTAGGTCTGACATTTAAACGGCCGCGCCATAGTTTTTGAGGAAGTCTTCATGCGTTGGCATTTGGGCAACGGTTTTGGCCATTGCAGTGCGCATGGAATCTAAGCTGTGGTTGACCTGCGCCGCAGGTAAGGATGCGACGATCGGATCGGTCGTCTTCGGATAGAGATTTTGTCCTATTCCAACCGCGATCCAGCTAGGTTTAGAGAATAGCTCCCCATCATAGCGAAAGACGCGACCCGCCTCTTTGAACAAATCAATTTTTCGCTGCAGGCTGTCGGGAATGCTCATGTTTCGGCAGTAGTTCCAAAATGGGCTGTCGTCGCGGTCCGTGGCGACATAATGCAAGATCAGAAAGTCCCGCACTTGGTTGAACTCGGTCTCCATTTGCAAATTATACTCGTCGCGAATGATATCTGAGACATCTGCTGTCGGGAACAGCGAGATGAACCGACTAATTCCGACCTGAATCAGATAAAGAGAAGTCGACTCCAAGGGCTCCAAGAATCCAGCAGACAAGCCGACCGCGATACAATTTTTGTTCCAAAGCGTTTTTCGATGACCTGTTTTAAACCTGATTTTACGCGGTTCACCTTTCATTGGGCTGTCCAAGCCCGCGAGTAGGATATCAACCGCCTCGTCGTCATTCATATATTGACTAGAGTAGATGTGACCATTGCCTGTTCTATGTTGCGTTGGGATGCGCCACTGCCAACCCGCTGTTTTTGCAGTGGATTTAGTGTAAGGTAGCAACTCGCCGACCCGTTCGCTGGCGACGGTTTGGGCGGTATCACATGGCAGCCAATGGCTCCAATCTGTGAAGGGTACACCGAGCGTTTTCTCTGTTAAAAGGGCGCGGAAACCTGTGCAATCAAAGAAAAAGTCTCCTTCAATAACATCGCCATTTTCTAGCGTTAAGCCCGTAATGTGGCCAGTTTCATTGTCCTGCGCGACGGTTTCTACAAGGCCTTCAAAGCGTGTGACGCCGCGGGTTTCGGCAAAGTTGCGGAGATACTTCGCGTAAAGCGTCGCATCAATATGATAGGCGTAACGCAAGTGCGAGAGGACTGACCGAGGATTGCGGTCTGGCAAAGCGAACTTATTTTGCGCGGCAGCGACGCCGCAAATGCTGTAATTCTCCAAAGGAAAGGGCTGTCCACTTTTTTTCGCGTGCAGCCAATATTGGTGAAAATCTATCCCCTGCATATCCACGCCATGACTTCCGAAAGGATGGAAATAGGTCTCGCCTTTTTGACCCCAGTCAATGAACTCAATACCGAGTTTAAACGTGCCATTGGTGGCTTTCAAAAATTCCGCTTCATTGATCCCAAGCATTGCGTTGAAATTTAACATGTCGGGAATGGTGGCCTCGCCGACGCCGACGGTCCCGATTTTGTCTGACTCAATCAATGTAACACGCGCAGATCCTTTCGGAAGCATCGTTGAGAGCGCCGCGGCCGTCATCCAGCCTGCGGAGCCGCCCCCTACAATCACAATGTTTTTCAATCTCTTCTGCTGTGGTTCAGCCATGTTTTTCTTTCAGATATCGAAGAAGCCCAGACATATATATATGATGGGGCGGCATTTTCGATGTCACCATATCTATCGCCCCCGACATTTGTTGGAGCTTGTTTTTAAGTTGTCCCTCGGACACCCGATCCGCAAGCGGATCATATCGAGAAGGCACGCGCCCCATCCCAATATGTAACTGGGTCCAATCTTCTTGGCTGAAGGGCTCATAGTCATATTGAACCATCACCCCGCGCGTTTTGAATTGTTCGATCTTAGCAAGCAGTTTGTCGGGCAATGGATGTGCCGCGGCCGCCTGATGATAGGCCGAATCCTCTAATGGTTGGGATGTGAAAAAAGCCGCGTGGAACAGCGCGGCGTGGCTGTAATCATCTGTGAATCGGCGATTATATTCTCGGGCTTCAACTTTCATATCGGCCGAGACGGGAATTAATTCCACTAAGCGGTCTAAATCGCGTTGCAAAAGCATCATTGGGGCTGGAGTGAGGGGCTCAAGGGCTGAGGCGCCAAGCCCAAGCGTTAAACAATTTCCTGCCCAAGGTGTGTCGACAAAACCAATTGGCATTTTAACCGGTGGACCATCGAAACCCGCGTGATCCGCCAATGCGGCCGGCTCTGAATCAGGTTCATAAATTGTAAGGCGGTGCAAGCCAGTCTGAAGAGGCGTTTCCGATTTCCAGCCATAGTGTTTGGCTGTCAGACTTCTGCATACATCGCCCAAGTTGGTTGAGGGCGTGACGCTGGAAACGGCCATTAAGTGGCGATTGGATGGATATTTCGCATCCGCGTGTTTCAGTTTGGATGTCGGGCCTAGGCAATCTACGAAAAACTCTGCGGTGATGAGCTTGCCGTCGCTTAGGGTTACTGACTTAATCTGGTTCCCGTCTCGTTCAACTGAAACGACATCAGCGCTCACACGGGAAACGCGTGTCTGTTTGAGTGTCTCAGAAAGCAAATCACGCCAGGCGGACGGCATGAACTGATAACCGTATTCCATATCTGCTAAAGGCGTTTTTTGTCCCTCTGGTGGATGCGCGAAAACGCCTTTATTGGCGGCCTGCACGGAGATTATATGGGCATCAAGATCCGACATTTCCGGCGATGCGTTCCGCAGGCGGGTTAGGTAATGGTGGAAGGGCACGCCATTGAAAATGGGAAGGGGACGATGAAAGCTCTGCGTCCAATTTCTCCGCTCCGCACCCCAGTTAACATAACGAGTTCCAAGTGAGAACGCGGTGTTGGTTTGGGGGAGAAGGACGGGTTCTGTAATTCCAATGTTGAGTAAGAAATCATAGCTACTCGGAGAGGTGACTGTGCCGTAGAATATGTCTTCGCCGCTGGGTGTCGGGGACTCCACAAAAACGACTTCGATATTTTGGGGCAGGTCTTGGACGAGTTTCGCCACGCACATCTGTCCCGCAAGACCATTCCCAAAAACGGCGATCTTCCGAAGCTCATGCGCTGGGTTATGCGGTTCCAGTGCCATGTGTCAGAATTGCGCTGGCGCGGAAGGGACTGTGAGAGGTTCAAACGCTGCCTTAGCTCCATATTGATCTAAATACGCCCCGTGGTCCGGCGTATTTGCGACAGCGGCATGGCTGTCGTGTCTAATCTTTTCTGTTTTACGCAGAACATCTTCATAGGAGAGCGTGTTAGCGCGACGATCATAGGCGCTCGGTATCAAATTCTGGCCAGCCATGACCGCAACCCAGCTCGGCGGTAGAAATACACCTTGTTCATAACGCAACAGATAGCCTCGCGCGTTCCAAGCCTCAATCTTCTCCTGAAGGCTTTCAGGCAGCGTCATGTTTCGGAAATATCGCCACATCTCGCTATCATCACGTTGTGTCGCGACATAATGTAGAAGTAGGAAATCGCGGACACGGTCAAAGTTGAGATCCATACGGCGGTTATATTCTACCGCGTCAGACCCTTCGAAATTTGCATCGGGGAACAATTCAATTAACGCCGTGATGCCTTCTTGGATGAGATGAATAGATGTTGATTCAAGCGGTTCTAGGAACCCGCCCGACAATCCTATGGCAACGACATTCTTATTCCAGAGTTTTCGGCGTTTTCCCGTTTTAAAATAAAGCTGCTTTGGGTCCGCAAGGGCGGGCCCTTCGAGCGTACTCATCAGCTGGTGGGTGGCTTCGTCATCTGAAATGAACTCATTCCAATACACATGGCCATTGCCCGTGCGATGTTGCAGTGGAATACGCCACTGCCATCCTGCGGGTCTAGCTGTTGCGCGAGTGTAGGGTAAGCTGGGTCCTGCGGCTTCACAGGGAACAGCAACGGCGCGGTTGCATGGCAGCCATTGGCTCCAGTCATCATATCCGGTCTTTAATTGTTGTTCTATCAAAACACCGCGAAAACCAGAGCAGTCAATAAAAAGGTCGGCCTCAATCTGCGTGCCGTTTTCGAGTTCGATGGATTTCACGAAGCCCGTTTCAGGGTATAAGGCGGCGTCAACGACCTTACCTTCTGTTCGGACAACGCCGTTATCTTCGCAATATGAACGCAAAAATTTTGCGTAAAGTGTTGAGTCAAATTGATAGGCATAACCGAAGTTGGACCCAATTTTCGTATTGTCCGAGCCGGGAATTTGGAACTTTCCAGATTCGGCGGCCAAGATTGGAAAAGAGTAGTCATCAAGCCTAAAGTTGTGGCCATTCTGCAACAGTCGGAGCCAAAAATGATGGAAATCGACGCCATTTATGGGCTCACCATAGTCTCCAAACGGGTGAATGTAGCTGTCGCCCAAAGCCCCCCAATCGCAAAACTCTATACCAAGTTTGAAGGTGGCGCGGGTCGCGCGCATGAAGTCGCGCTCATCTATTCCGAGTGCTTGATTGAAGAATCGGATGTGGGGCAGGGTCGCTTCCCCGACGCCCACAGTGCCAATTTGATCGGACTCGACAAGCTCTATGGAGATATCCAAGTCTTTGTATTTGTTAGATAGTCCTGCAGCTGTCATCCAGCCGCTGGTGCCTCCGCCTAAAATGCATATTTTTTGAATTTTCATAAATTATCTTAGGTAAGCGTGAGGTTGTCTGTCCCATTCAGCGTTCTGGTGCAACGCTTCTCGACGTTATTAATATTGGCTCTTCCCGTTTTTCAATGTGCCAGTGGGTCGCGTTGACTTTAGGCTTTGCATTCTTTCATTTGCCGGAGTTGACGGTTGAGGATCGTTAGTTTGTTAGATCACGTTTGACAGCGCTGTCAAACTGAGGCTAGACAACCTTAATCACAATTGGACAGCCAATAGTCCAAGCAAGACAAATTTTTGCTACTGTTTTAGTCGAGGGGAATAAATCGTGAAAACAAAATCCAGTACAGCTGTAGATAAGTTGAGTAAACTTTCACTACTTGGGACGACTGCGTTAATCGCCAGCTTCGGCATGATGCCAATGGCTTATGCTCAAGATGCAGACACCGCCGCCGTTGAAGATGGCGATGTGGTTGTTGCGACAGGCATTCGCCAATCCCTCAAAGAAGCGCGCGATCTAAAGCGCGATGCAGATACCGCGGTTGATTCGATCACAGCCTCCGACGTGGGATCATTGCCTGACCTCTCTGTTGCGGAAGCTCTGGCCCGTATCCCAGGTGTTGTTGCTCAGCGTTTTGACATCACCAGCGGCAACGGCGGCGATTTTCCATCTCCAGAAGGTGGCGGTAACTTGATCCGTGGCCTGACTTTGGTCAGCTCGCAATTCAACGGTCGTGAGTCCTTTTCTGCCAATGGCGGCCGGGCTTTGGACTTCGGTACGGTTCCACCTGAGCTCATCGGTGCTGTTGACGTCTTTAAAAACACAACAGCGGATATGCTCGAAGGCGGTATCGGCGGTACGATCAACCTTCGCACGCTAGAACCGTTTGATAAGCAAGGCCTTGTTGCTGTTATCAATGCTGACGCGACCTACACCGACCTCCGCGACGAGTGGAGCCCAGAGTATAGCATTCTTTTGGGTAACCGTTGGGAAACAGGCGCTGGTGAATTCGGCATTTTGGGTTCATTCGCTTCATCTGAATTGAAATCTGAACTTCACGGCTTCCAAATTGGTCAAGTTATTCCTTTCGCGACACCGACAGGAACGATTGGTCTGCCAAGTGGTGTGCAGCTTCGGACGAACGAAGTCGATCGCGCCCGTGACAGCTATTATATCGCGGGTCAGTGGCAAAATCCGTCGGGCGACCTTCGTCTGACAGCTAAATATTCCCGTATCGAAAATGACACGGATAGCGATGAACGTACGTTGGAATTCTTCAGCGATGGCGAAATGTGGCAGCAATTCGACATTCAAGGTTTGACGACGACACCATTTGAATCGACAGGCCTTGCGCAATGTAACGGTTCTAATGACCCAACACCTGCTAACCCAACTTGTGAAGTCACTCAGCCTGTTTCTGGCCTTTATGAATCCGGTTTGATTTCAAACAGTCTTCGCGACTGGACAGGGGCCCGCGGTGCGAACTTCTCTAACTTGGGTATTCATCAACAAGACAAATCTACAACAGATGACATGAGCTTGAACATCAAGTGGCGTCCATCCGATCGTCTCTTTGTCAACCTTGACGCCCACCGCACGACAGCTGAGTTTTCCACTCAGCGTCTTTGGAATGGTTCGCGTTTCTTCTCTGATTTCGAGCTAGACGCTGACATTGATAACCCAGGGCTTCGCTTGATTACTGATCCAACGAACAACCCGAACCGCCGTCCAGCTGGTCTTCCAGCAGTGTCTGGTGACCTATCCAACCCAGATAGCGCGTTCTTGCTCTTCGCGGCCGACGAATTCCGCGATAATGACGGTGAAATGTACGCCGTACGCGGTGACGTCGAATATGAATTCGACAACGACGGATGGTTCGACGCCATTAAATTTGGTGCACGATATGCAGACCGTGAGCAAACCAACCGTCAAGCCGGCCTGAACTGGGCTGCCGTCGCTGCCCCATGGGCCGGTGGTTACTTGCCATTCTCCGAGCTTAACACGCCAGGATCAGAAGCTGTTGATTTTACGGACTTCTTCCGTGGTGGGGTTGTAACGGGTGACAACACGAACGTCGTATTTGCCGATCGTGGATTGTTGCAAGACTATGACGCATTTGTTGCCGCTATGGCGAGTGATCCAAATGTGCCGAACGGCGTTTCTCAGTTTGGCACGCCACAATATGGCGATTGGGCTCCGCTTCGCACAGATGGAGTCGTCGACTTCTCACGCGGTCAGACTGGTAACGTTCGCGAGAAGACAACAAACCTTTATACGCGTCTTGATTTCGGCAAAGAATTCGACAGCGGCTTGTCTCTCGAAGGTAACGTGGGGCTACGCTACGTCCGCACGGAAAATTCCAGCGATGGTACGCTGGCATATGCCGAAATTTCTGACAATCCATCTGTAGATGAAAACGGAGTCGAAATTCCGAACTCACGCCCGTCATTCTTCTCGCCTGAAACAATCGCATTCTACAATCAGGTGGACGAAGCCTTATTTGCTAAAGGTACAGACGAGAGGTGGCTCCCGTCATTGAACCTTAAGTGGAACCTGAGCGATCAATCTCTCGTTCGTTTTGGTGTCAGTAAAGTTATCACGCGTCCGAACATCGCGGACCTAAGAGTTGACGGGACCTTGAGCGGTCAGGGTCAATTCATTCGCGACCCTGATCTCGCTGAAAACGAAACTGGCGCGCCATTGGATATTCGTTATCTGACGTCGTTCAGAAGTGGCGGTAACCCGAATCTGAAACCAACTGAGTCGGTTAACTGGGACTTGTCCTACGAGCGTTACTTCGGTGACAATAACTCCTTCTCCGTTGCCGTGTTCCGCAAAGACATCGAAAACAACATTATCGATGCTTCGCAAACACAAGGTAGCCTTTCGTTGGATGGAAACACGGTTCCAATCGTCTACACAGGTAAGTTGAACCAAGATGAGTCGACGGTTCAGGGTGTCGAAATTGCATATCAGCAGTTCTTCGATCAGTGGCCTGGTCTGCTGGGTAACCTCGGCGTTCAAGCTAACTACACTTACGTTTCTGCAAATGCGAACCCGCCAGCCGGATCCGTGGATGCGAATGGCGATGGTGCACCTGATAGTTTCGAGCGCATCTACCGTTATGGCGTCGATAACTTCTTGGGTCTGTCCGAAGACTCCGTGAACTTGATCGGTATCTATCAGGACGACAAACTCGAAATGCGTTTGGCCTATAATTGGCGCTCCGAATATTTGGGTTCCTACCGCGACTTCGTGACTGGCAACCCAATCTTCCAACAGCCAACTGGCTATCTTGACGGGTCGATCAAATACGACATCACTGAGAACTTCCAGGTGCGGGCGCAAGTCGCGAACATCACGGATGAAAAAGCGAATGCCGAGCAGCAAATCGATGCCGCCGGGCAGCGTTTTGGTCGGACAAGCTTCGTTGGCGATCGTCGGATCAAGGTTGGTGCGCGTTACGCGTTCTAATCTGGAACCATCCAAGTCTAATCTCGAAAGAGGGGCCTCAGGGTCCCTCTTTTTTTTTGCGTACTACAGAGAAGGGTCTCAGCTTCTGGCACGTAAGCGAAAATCGAAAAAGGTGGATGGAAATTTGAGCGTTAAGATCGATTCTCAAACACAACCGGGCCAATAGGAGGTCTGCCGATTGTCCGCACTGCGAAACAAAGTCTCAAGCAAAGCGTCTCTCGCGAAGCCGCGCGCAGGCGGTGGCCATCTAAATGAAGAAGAAAAATGGAGGTACCACCCGGAATCGAACCGGGGTACACGGATTTGCAATCCGGTGCGTCACCACTCCGCCATGGTACCTCACGCAGTGGAAGCAGGCCTATAATCATTCGCGCAGCTCCCCGCAATAGCTGATTGCGGTGTTCGCAGGCGAGGGCTATAGCGCCTGTAACAGCCTGCAATTTTACATTCCGCGAGTTCTGACCTGATGACTGATTTCTCTGCTGCCCGTGACGCTATGGTCGAGTCCCAAATCCGCACGTCTGATGTCACAGACCTGGCGCTTTTGGCGGCATTCCGCACGACCCCCCGCGAGTTATTTGTTCCGACAGCGCGCAAAGCTTTGTCTTATTCTGATCGCCATATCGAAACAGATGAGGGCCGTACAATGTTAGCCCCACGCGACTTGGCAAAGATGATCCAAGCCGCTGATATTCAAAACACAGATGTGGTTCTCGACCTTGGATGCGGCCGGGGGTATTCGACCGCTATTTTGGCCCAATTAGCGGAAACCGTTGTAGGCGTGGAAACTGATGAAACGGCTGTGGCGCGCGCTACAGAACTTTTGGTGGATGCGGATGTATCCAACGCCGCCGTCGTGCAGGGCGATTTGAAGTCGGGCGCCGCAGAGCATGGCCCATTCGATGTGATCTTTGTCGGCGGCGCGGTATCGGCTGTGCACCAGCCTTGGTTTAAGCAATTGGCCAATGGCGGTCGTTTGGTCTGCATCACGCAAAATGGTCCCATTGGCCGCGTCAGCGTATTCACAAAATCAGATAGCGCGGTGGGTGAACGCATCGCTTTTGATGCGAGCGCGCCATATTTGCCTGGGTTCGAGCCAAAGGCCGAATTTGTCTTCTAGCGCTTTATATACAATCTTGCATAGCGGTTGACCTGCCATCTGTGGGTCCCAGACACTGCGTTTGAACGTAGATAAAGCATTCATTTTGCTCTGACGGGAAAACGTCGTGACGTTACGTAGATTTGCCGCAACCTTTTTAATCGCCACCACTTGTTTCTCTGGCGCCGCCCAAGCCGAAGACCTGAGTGACGCGCTGATTTCTGTTTATTCCGAAAATCCTCGCCTGCTTGCGGAGCGCGCACGCTTGCGTGAAATTGACGAGAGTTATGTTCAGGCGCGGGCGCAGGGGCGTTTTTCTGTCTCTGGATCAGCCTCCGTTACGCAAGCGTGGGGGCGATTCCCCAATGCGGGTGAAATCGTCCCCGGAGCGACAGGAAGCTTGAGTATTGACGGGGTGCCCAAGCAAGCGGGCTTGCAGATCATTCAGCCTCTGTATCAAGGTGGTCGTGTTAACGCCCTGAAACAACAAACAAAACTCGGTGTTTTGGCTGCGCGCGAAAATCTTCGAGCACAGGAAAACGCCTTATTCCTCGCTGCGGCGAACGCATATGTCGATGTCCGCCGAGACGAGGAGGCGGCGCGTATTCGGCGAAACAACGTGAGTGTTTTATCTCGCCAGCTTGAAGCCGCGACAGCGCGCTTTGATGTCGGGCAGGGCACGCGTACCGATGTCGCGCAATCCCGATCTCGAATGGCTTTATCCGAGGCGGGATTGGCACAGGCTGAAGCCCAGCTGGCTAGTTCGCGCGCGACTTATGTTCGTCTTGTCGGGCGTATGCCTAACCTTTTGACGCCGCCACCGAAATTCGCGCTACCCGACGGTGTTCTCGCGGCGATTGCCGCTGCGCGCGAAAATAATCCGCAGTTGATTGGGGCCTATTTCAACGAGGCCGCTGGCCGTGCTGCGATAAATGTGGCGAAAGCATCGGGTCGTCCGACGATTTCCTTGTCTGGTAATCTCGCCCGTCAACGTGATCAGCTCTCCAATATTTCCGCAGTCGATTCGGCTGCGATCACGGCTCAGGTCACGATTCCCCTTTACTCAGGTGGTGCTAACCGGTCCCGCGTGCGACAGGCAGAACATGCGAAAACCCGACTGGCCTTTGAAACGCGTGACGCGGAGATGGCGATTGATGAATCGGTCACGCAAATCTGGGCACAACTGACAGCGGCCAGGTCGACTTTGAACGCCGTTCGACGTCAAGAAGAAGCCGCCGACATCGCGCTGGAGGGGGTCACCTTGGAGCAATCTGTTGGCACCCGTGATCAATTGGATGTTTTGAACGCAGAGCAAGAAGCGCTCAATGCGAAGCTTTCCGTCCTGGACGCCGAACGCAATGTTGATGCTGCGACGTTCAGCTTACTCTCAGTCATCGGTGTGTTCGATGCAGAAGGCATTCGTTTACCCGTCGAAACCTATGACAAAAACGCGAATCTAGACATCATTCGCTATAAGGGTTTGACCGAAGCGGTTGATACCTACGTGCCTGAGTTCGCGCAGCGTATCGGACGACAAATGCCGAATATTCCCCGCGAGGCCACCCGCGCGATCCAGAAAACCTATGCGGATAGTCCAATTGAGCAGGGCGTTGACGGCGTAGTCTCACTTTCGGCGGCAGGTACGCAAGGCTTGAAGTGGGGCGTAGACACCGTGACGGGGCAATCTGCCGATTATGATGATTTGCGAGGTGTCGATTTAACGAGCATTCAGATCGAACCTATTTCGCCGCCGTCTGTTCCACGATATGACCCCTTGATTGACGCTGATAATGACGGTCAAATCGACGAAATTCACCTGCCAACTGATTCTCCCGTGGATTGAGTCCCCGTGCGGCTGGACAAGCGGGAAGTGTTGTCTTAACGCTTATTTAAAGGATCAAACGGTCGGGGGACGGCAGGATCGGTCTTTACTATGATGTTGAGCCAGGTCGGGAACATAACGTATGTCTGAACAGACACCAAATTCGTCAGAGGACCTCAGCGGGGCAGAGCCCAGCATGGAGGACATTTTGGCCTCAATTCGCAAGATCATCTCCGAGGATGAGCCTGTTGCGATGGAATCTCCCGAAGACGCGGCTGTAGAGCCATTGATCGACGACAGCCTGAACCTCTCTCACCCGCAGCCAGATAATTTTGCGACGAGTAATTTTGCAACAGGAAATTTGAAGTCAGATGCCGTCCTAGAGGATGACGACGATTTCACCCACGCGGCTGAAGGTGACAGTGTCGATCTGAATATTGATGATGTGCTCGCGCGCTTGGATGCCGATATGGCCGCCCTAGGGGCCCCAGAAACCGTTGTTTCGAAAGCAACTGTTTCACAGACAGTCGAGACAAAAACTTCGGTCACGTCTTCGGATTTGAACGCTGATGATTTCAATCTCGATGAGCTCGGTTTTGATACGGACGAAGATATATTGTCCTTATTGGATGAGGACATTCCTTTGATAACTGACACTGAGGTGGTGGCAACGCCCGAAATGTCTGGGCAGGACGACGCAGAAATGAACGCGCTGCTGGAAGACATTCTGTCGACTCCAGATGAAGGCCTCCTTCCCGTTTCGGATGCGGTGACGGCCCAACAAAATGACACGACCTTGGCAGATTTGGATGAGCTGGTTTCTGACCTGACGCTCGACATTTCGGCAGACGCGGATCTGCCGGTCGCGCGTGCGAACATGGACTCCGTGCGGGTTGAGTCAGGTGAAGATTTGGATCTTGTCAAATCACTCATGGCAGATTTGTCCGATGACCCAGATGCATTTTCGGCCGATAACTTTTCGGCAGATGATGACCTAGACGCATTGCTGGCCATCCCTGAGGTCGAAGACATCAATATTGAAGTGCCGGCAGATGTCACAGAAGACACCGCTGAAATCGAAGCCGAGAGTGCCGCCGAAGAGGAAGATATCTTAGGCGACATTCTGGATATGACTTTAGAAGATGAGTTGCTCGCTCAGCCTGACGATATCGATTCGACCCAAGATGTGACGCGTCCGCCATCATCCGAGGACGTTGCGGCTTTAGAAGCTGAAAACGCGGAAGCAAATGAGACTCTCGGCATGGACGACATGTTGGGTGCGCTCGATTTAACGACAGATGTTGACGAAGCCGCGGGCGATGACGCCTTGCCTAGTCTTACCGATATCGCCGCTGCGGCGGAAGCCGATGCGATGGCCGCTGAAACAATTGAAATTGATTCTGCGACCTCAACAGCCTTCAACCCGCTCACCGCTATCGCTGGCGTTACAGCCGTCGGTGGTGGATTAGCCGCGTTGCGTGCTGGCGATCAAGAGGCGGACATTACTCCCGAGACAGATGTTGTCACAGCCACGACCGACCTGCCGACCACCACGCCGATTATTGAAACCCCGACCCCAATAGAAACCCCGACACCTACAGAAAAAATGTCATCCCAGGAGACTTCCATGCCCGTACACGCCGTGAAAACAGATGCCATTCTTGACGAAGTCACAGAATCCGCAGCCGCCGGCGCTTTCGCTGAACTCAGTTCCGTTGTCGAAGACAAAGCGATTTTCAACGAGCGTGGCCCGCGTATTGGAGATTTGGTTCAGGAAGCTTTACGTCCGATGTTGAAAGAATGGCTCGATGCCAATCTAAAAGGCATTGTAGAGCGCGCAGTGGCCAAAGAGGTCAAGCGCATCTCGACCGGCAAATAGGCCGGATTTGTGGGGCGCAGGCCCTGCTTCACATTGCTAACGGCGTAGTCTAGAACAACGTCAAGAAATTCACCCGTTCCCTGACTTTTGGGGGCGGGTTTTGCGTTAAATAGAGACCACCATGCTCGATAAGTCATTTGATCCCAAAGAGGCCGAAGCCCGCATCTATAAAATGTGGGAAGATAGCGGCGCGTTCAAACCGCGCGCGGCCAAGCCAACGGATACTAAAGACGACAATTATTCCATCGTGATCCCACCACCCAATGTGACGGGCAGCCTGCATATGGGTCACGCGCTGAATAATACGATCATGGATATCTTGATCCGCTTTAACCGCATGAAGGGGAAAGCGGTCCTCTGGCAGCCAGGCATGGATCACGCGGGTATCGCGACACAAATGGTGGTCGAGCGTAAACTCGCCGCTGAAGGTAAGTTCCGCAAGAATATGAGCCGCGAAGATTTTCTGAACCACGTGTGGGATTGGAAAGCCGAAAGCGGCGGCATGATCGAAAAACAGCTGCGCCGATTGGGCAGCTCTTGCGACTGGTCGCGCTCGAAATTCACGCTTGGTGCCGCGCCACATGCGGATAAGGCCGAAGTTAAAAACCAGAAGAACATGGCCGACGCGGTCACCAAAGCCTTTGTTGAAATGTATGAAGCTGGCTTGATCTATCGTGACAAACGCCTCGTAAATTGGGACCCGCATTTCCAGACCGCGATCTCTGATCTGGAAGTCGAGAATATTGAGAAGAACGGCCATTTCTGGCACTTCAAATATCCGCTGGCTGGCGGCGAGACCTATACTTATGTCGAAAAAGACGAAAACGGGAATGTGACCCTGTCGGAGGAGCGCGACTATATCTCTATCGCCACGACACGCCCGGAAACCATGCTCGGTGATGGTGCCGTGGCTGTCCATCCCGATGATGAGCGTTATGCGCCGATTGTTGGGAAGATGGTGCGTCTGCCGCTCGCAGATCGCCTTATCCCGATCATCACGGATGAATATCCTGATATGGATTTCGGGTCTGGCGCGGTGAAGATTACGGGCGCGCATGACTTCAATGATTATGAAGTCGCCAAACGCAATGACATTCCGATGTACTCCTTGATGGGGACACGCGGCGAGATGATAGAATCTGAGATTATGCCCGCAAAATATGTCGGCATGGACCGCTTTGCCGCGCGCAAAGCCGTGGTCGCCGATATTGACGCCGAAGGCCTGCTCATCCGCGTCGAAGATAAGAAAATCATGCAGCCTTATGGCGACCGCTCGGGCGTGGTCATTGAGCCTATGTTGACGGATCAATGGTTTGTCGATGCAGAGAAAATGGCGGAAGATGCCATGGCCAAGGTCAATGACGGCTCGACCAAATTCGTGCCTGAAAACTGGAAGAAGACCTATGATCACTGGATGGAGAACATCCAGCCCTGGTGTGTCTCTCGCCAGCTGTGGTGGGGACATCAGATTCCAGCATGGTATGGTCCAGCGGTTGACCCAGAAACTAAGGAAATTGACTGGGAGAATCCAAGGGCAAAGTATTTTGTAGCGGATAATGAAGCTAACATGCTGGGTGAAGCTGCCCTCTATTATTCAGCAGCTGAAAACGACCTTACATTTGATGTCGTTGAAGATGATTGTGACTTTAGTTTAGTGGCGCAAGAGCGACGCTTTGATAATATGGTTCCGTTACAACGCGACGCCGACGTCCTAGACACATGGTTTTCTTCGGGCCTTTGGCCGTTCTCCACGCTCGGTTGGCCCGATAGCACCGAAGAGCTGGCGCGCTTCTACCCGACCTCTGTTCTAGTTACCGCCTTTGACATTATCTTCTTCTGGGTGGCGCGGATGATGATGCAGGGTTTGCATTTCATGAAAGACGAAAACGGCGAGGGCGTTGTGCCGTTCGACGACGTCTATATTCATGCGCTGGTCCTGGATGAAGCGGGCAAGAAAATGTCCAAATCCATCGGCAATACGCTCGACCCGCTCGACCTGATTGACGGCGTTTCTGCAGATACACTCGTTGAGAAACGCACACGCGGATTGAAGAATCCAGACAAAGCCCCGCAAATCGCCAAGGCGACACGCAAAGCTTATCCCGATGGGTTCGAACCTTACGGTGCCGACGCGCTGCGCTTTACCCTCGCGAGCCAAGCGGGGCAGGGACGCAATATCCGCCTTTCTGTTGACCGTATCGCGGGCTATCGTAATTTCGGGACAAAGCTCTGGTCTGCGGCCAGCTTTGGTCAAATGAATGGTTGCACCCCCGTCGCAGGGTTCGATCCGTCCTCGGCAACATTACCTGTCAATAAATGGATCATTTCCGAAACGGCCAAAACTGCGATGGAAATTTCGCGCTGTATCGACACTTATCGGTTCAACGATGCGGCAGACGCGGCCTATAAATTCACATGGGACACATTCTGTGCGTGGTATTTGGAACTGTCCAAGCCGCTGCTCTCTGGCGAAGACGGAACCGACAAAGACGAGACACGCGCGACATTCGCTTGGGTGCTCGATCAAATCCTGAAACTGCTTCACCCGTTCATGCCGTTCATCACCGAAGACCTCTGGGCGAAAATTGGAAAAGGACGCGACACGCATCTTATCACAGCCCAATGGCCAACTTACGGCGAAGAGCTGATCGACGTAGACGCCGTTGCGGAATTGGAGTGGTTACAAACGCTGATCACCAACATTCGTTCGGTGCGCGCGGATATGAATATCCCACCGTCAAAGAAAGCGCCTCTGCTGCTTTGCGGCGATACGCTTGACCCACGTCTCGAAACTTATGCGCCGCAGCTCTCGCCAATGGCGCGTGTGGAGCATGTTGAGCTGGCGGCGGCAGTGCCAGAAAATGCGCTGCAAACCGTTGTCGACGGCGTGCAATATGCCATCCCTCTGGCAGGCCTTATCGACATGGATGCCGAGCGCAAACGTCTCGCGAAGGAAATCGAAAAAGCCCAGTCTGAGATTGAGAAGATCGACCGTAAATTGGGCAATGAAGCCTTTGTCGCCAAAGCCCCCGAAAAGGTCGTCACCTTGCAAAAGGAACGCCGCGCGGGCTATGCCGCAGAGGTCGAGACCCTACAGGCGGCGCTTGACGGCTTAGGATAAATCCATCGCAGGGGCGCAAACCATGCATCAATTCAACGAGCATCATGCCGAGTTCAAAGGCTTTTCGGCCTTTTACAATGCCGAGATTTTACCCGGTCTGGAGCGTGATGAATCTGCGCGGCTAGAGGTCATGGAAAAGATCAAAAAGCTGGCCCCCTTAGTTGTGGTGGCGACGCTTATCGGCCTTGCGATTGCCGTATATTTTCGTGCGCCATTCATGGTCTATGCGCTCATAACGGGGGTTGGCGTGATGGCGGGCTATGGCGGCGCGCATTATCTGATGACGGATATTAAATCGGGTACGAAGGATAATATCGTCGGCGGCGTCTGCCGCTTCTTGGGATGGACGTTCGCAGAAAAAATCGAACAACCAGCGAATTTTGAAACCTTCGAATTAATCGGCTTGATCACGAAAAACCATACGCGATCCAGTTTTGAAGATATGATGGCAGGCGAAGCCCATGGCGCAGATTTTCAATTTTATGAAGCGCATCTAGAACGACGTGAAGGGTCTGGAAAAAACAGAAAATGGGTGACGAAGTTCCGAGGTCAGCTTCTGGCTCTGAAATTTGACCAAGACTTCCTTGGCAAGACAGTCGTTCTTCGGGATGGCGGTTGGCTGCAAAGTAAGCAGAAAGGCGACATGAAGCGCGTCGGTCTTGTTGATCCTGTTTTTGAAAAGATTTTCGAAGCCTATGGTACAGACCAAGTCGAAGCGCGCTACCTTCTCACGCCAACATTCATGCAACGCTTGGTCGACTTAGAAACCTCCGTTAATGGATCGAAAATACGGTTTGGCTTTATCGGCGGGCAGCTTTTGATCGCGGTTGAAACGGCGAACCGATATGAGCCGGGCTCCATGTTCAAGCCCCTAGTTGAGACAGGCCGTACGCAGAAAATTCTTGATGAAATTGGCGCAATTTACGACGTGATCGACGGCGTAATGAAACCTGCGTCACGTTAGTTCAAAAATACGGCCGTGTTCTAAGTCACAATCGTCGCGCCCGGCGCGTCCAAACCTTCGTATTGCCAATAAGCCCGAACAATAGAGATGAGGGTTTTTTCTTCGATGTGGAATTCCGCATCTGACACGCTGATTTTCGCGAGCACATCAACGACGGCTTGCTTGTTGGGCCACTCGGCGAGGCTAAGGATAAGGTGAGTGAGTGCAACGTCCTTGGCTTGGGTGGACCAAGTCTTGTTCAATTCTAATTTATATCCTTCAAACCACGCTCGAATTTGATCCGCCGAAAGGACCGCCCCAGATTGGTCGGCCAACCCTAATTCTTGAACGCCGCTTACAAAGGCGATGAGTTCTGATTTATGGATATGCCCGTCGGCCAAGATCACTTGGGAGAGCAGACGCATCATATTGTCGGTGTCGGCTGAAATAATCATGAACTTAAAATAGCAGAATGGTGGGATATAGGCAGTAGAAAATCTGTATTTGGAAAATAAAATCTATTCACCTCGCTCAATTCCGTTATCCGGATAATTCAAATCCCTCTGGTATGGGATAGGCGGGGTGTTCAACGGGTCTTTCACTGTAAACAGACGGGATAGGGGGTTCGGGGCAAGCCAAAATCTCTCTGAACAGCTCTAATGCCTCTTCATGCGTTACAACGGGATAATCGATTTCCCAGTTTTTCGGCCGATCGGCGGGATTGGCACGCGCAAGCACCGCGCCCATCAGCGCCAACCTTAAATCAGCCCAATGTTTTGACTGTGCCCCGCCACGGATAATGGCGTCATAAGGACGATACTCGACATAAATTGTTCGTCGGGCACCGGGTGAATGTTTTGGCTGTGAGCCATGTAGGATCATCATATCCTGTACCAGAATATCTCCGGCTTGGGCCGATTGCTCGATCACGCCAGGTATATCCCACCCATGGGATTGCGTTAGTCCCGAAATGTCTTCCAATCCGTGCTGCGTCCTTGGAACATAGCGCAGACATCCATCCCCCTCTGGCGCATCATCTAAATAGATTCCGACATTCAGGTAAGGGGCCGATCGATCATGGGGCGCACCTTGATGCCAAGCGATCAGGGAATGCGGATGTTGATATTTGAACAGGATGTCGGCTTGCATCGGAACGGCCAGTGGTCCGCATATATCCCGTGCAACCGCAAGCAACGCGGGCGTCGCCAGTAGGTCAAGCAGTGCCTCTGGATCTGTATGAAAAACATTGTCGTAACGCAGTAGTCGCGCGGGGGCGTTTTCGATTTCGACGACGCAGGCGCCTGCCATAGGCTCGCCTTGCTCAAAACATTTAATGGCCTCTGCCTCGCGAACGGCGGCGATATCTTGCCAGCGCTGCAACGTCGACTTTGGGATAGCGTCAGAAAGTAAGGCGTAGCCCTCCGTGGCAAATTGAGTTTGCAGTTCGGGTGTTACGAATGGGTCGGTCATCACGTTTTTACAATCCGCAAAGTCAATATTGGTGTCGTTTCACAATCGATCATACGCATCCTTTTAGGTAAAACCCAGACTGTATAAAGCCGTTTTGGCGAAAGCGTCCTTGATTTGGGGCGAACTCGGGTAAACAAGATTTAAATAATTCCTGTAGTCTAGAAGGTATTACGAAGATTTTCGAAGAGAATGATCCCCGCTTAAAAAACCCGTGGTAACTTATACGGGTTCTTTCGGACATGGGACAGGCGGGGCCTCGCTTGCTGGTTTGGGGGACGGTGGGGTTGAGCGTCTGTGTGTGAGAGCGTAGAGTGAGCCGGACCTTTAGGAGTGAGAGCCGACCCGTCAGTCCAAGTGTCTGAACTCGGGGGTTTATGACTGGCCGCTTCTTCAAAAACCATTGCCGCGTGGCGAGTTGGCATGACAACCCAACTCTTGATTTTCGCGTAAAACAACATTTCTATTCTGGTATTCCATCGTGAATATCGACCACGCGGACAGTCCCATTCTTTCGGGAATCGCATTTTGGCAGACGCCCCCAAGTGACGGGAGAGCGGCTGTGAGCGATGTCGCTTGGCTAATTATCAAACATTAAAATATAACTGGCGTCTAAATGGCCTGAAATGTCGATGAGTTGCGTGAGCGTTCCAAAGGTCGTTGTCAGAACGCGCTCGTCGTGATCATCGAGGATGAGGCGCTCATCAATCATCGGGCCAAAGTGACGACGCAAGGGCGAAACTTTAAGCTCCGTCGGCGTGATCGTTGCCGCGAGCTTGTTGCGCAACATTTTGCGATCCGTCGTGTCCCAAATCACTGCCGCAATTGCGAAGAGCATCAGCTCGTTGCAATTTTGCCAGCGCAAATCGAAGGGGTTGGAAATCAGCGAGTAATCAGCTTGGTGAACGGCCGCATATTTCGGACTTTCGAGCATGTCGAAAAGCTGGTCTTGCATCTGCGCATCAGGGATTAAAATGCCCGCATCGGGTTCTTGTAAAAGGCGCAGAAAATCGGTTGGGGTGTCGGTGACGAGGGTAGAGCGCAGGCGATTTTCTTCGCCATGATAAAGATTGTAAACATCATATCCGCCTGTCGCATTCCGCCGAAAAAAGGCGCTATGGGTGAACATCACACCGTCTGGCAGTTTGTCTCGGGTCTGTCCCGCGCGCGAAACAATGGCCAGCTTCACATTTTTGGCGGTCAGTTCGTTCAGAATTTGCTGACCGTAATCCTCTAAGGTTTCACGCGGATAAAGCGCGTCGCCAGAATCTGTGGAGGCCGTATATCCTGCGTAAACCGTTCGAATGTGCCACCCATATCCGAAGACCGCGACGAGGAGGGCGACGATCAGTCCGACGATGATTTTGGCGCGCAAGCTCATCCAGGGTCTAAAGGTCGAATTCGCCGACCACAGGTACATGGTCAGACGGCTTCACGCCTTCGCGGGTCATTTTGTGAATCGCAATGCCTTGCGCGCGGTCAATCGCTTGCGGGGAACAAAGCAAGTGATCAATGCGAATGCCGAGGTTGTTTTGCCATGCGCCGCCTTGGTAATCCCAGAACGTATATTGCCCGTCGCGGCCATCAAATTGGTCAAATAAGTCATAGAGCCCGATATTTCGGATGGCGTGAAAGGCATCTAGGGTTTCTTGGCGGAACAACGCGTCTCCCCACCAACCGTGTGGGTCATGTGTGTCCACAGGACGCGGAATTACATTGTAGTCGCCCGCCAGTACAAGCGGCTCCTCGTGCTTAAGCAGCTCAATCGCATGGGTTCGCAAGCGGTCCATCCAGTCGAGTTTATAGGTGTATTTCGGACTCTCCATCGGGTTTTCGCCGACGGGGTTACCATTGGGAAGATAAATGGACGCGACGCGGACAGCGCCGCGATCGGTCGACACTAGGGCTTCAATGTAACGGGCTTGTTCATCCGTGTCGTCACCCGGCAGACCTCGACGGATGTCTTCCATAGGCGTCTTCGAGAGGAGGGCGACGCCGTTGTAACTTTTCTGTCCGTGGGTTTCGACATTATATCCGAGCGCTTCAATTTCTAAACGCGGGAAGTCCGCATCCACGGTTTTGATTTCTTGCAAACACGCGACGTCAGGTTGCTCAGCTTCCAGCCAAGCTAGGACAGCGTGCATGCGGGCTTTGATGGAGTTTACATTCCAAGTGGCGATTTTCATTTGGCAGCTTTCGAAGACGTTAGGTCGTCAGGAGATCGGCAAGAAGGGCGAGGGCTATAAGACCACCCAAGGCTGGCCAAAACCAGCGTGCGAGGATTGAAGGCCCTTGAATGGGAGAGGCAGGCATATCGTTGAGGGGCACCGTCCCCATGCGGGACATGTGCATTCGGCGGTTTAACCAGTCGATTTGTGCCGCTTTCTGATAGGTCAAACCACTCACTTGGTCCCAGCTCATCGTCTTGAAAAGAGAGGCCGCAATTGACGGCGATAGCTTTTGCGGCAGCTTTTCGGGCTGGTCAAAATGCGGTGTGTCAGGATCGTAATAGCCATGAAATTTGAGAACCATATCCATCAGTGAATATTCGAAATCGACATAGTCGTCGATGTCGAGTTGACGGGCCTTACGAAATAGATGGTTCCAATTCTCGCGGTCATTATATCGCGTGTGGCTAAACAGATCGATGATGTCCTGTTGGAGTGGCGGCGTTTGAGGGTCGGATGAACGGCCAAAATCAGCCCCAAGGACATTTGGAAGAGCCGGCGCATCAAGTGCGGGCGTTCGACCAATGGCATAGCTTGTCGCGCTGGCCGTTTCAGCATCGGGGAGCATATCGCCATAAGTCAAACTAGGTGCCAGTGCGGCATCGGGGGTCGGCTCCTCGCTCGGACTGTTGCCGTCGATCTCTGAAACGGAAGATGGCGGGCTTTGCTTGGCTTCCCAAGCGGCCTTTTCTGCCTGCCGCGCCAAGATATTTAAGGCGACATCATGGGCATCCCGCAGTCGCATAAAACCTTCTGGGTCATCCTCCGGACGCGTTTTTTTGAGTTGGCGGGAGTAGGCAAGCTTCACCGCTTTGCGGTCCTTTGGCGGTTCGTCCAATCCGAGCGTGACAAAATATGGTTGGTGTCGTGCCATGAATTAAAACACGTCCATACGGTCAAGCTCATCAAGAAATTTGACAGCGGCGTCGCGGGCTAACTTGATGTCCGTGTCGTTTTGCTTGCTCAGGACATGTTCGAATTGTACGAGATTGTGCTCAATCGCGGCCCGAATGTCACCGAGGTGGTTTTCATACGCCGCTTTTAGGCGATTTATAATCGCCGCATTTTCGCCGACATCCCTCGGGTGAATTTTCAGCTTATCCAACGCTTTTAACCGCTTCGCGATTTCGGCCTGGCTAAGGCTTCCGGGATTTCCTTCAAGAATGAGCTGTTCAGTCTTGCCCGTGCCAACGACGGTCACCAAGACCTCCAACACGCCCGACACGTCATAGGTGAAACGAATGTCGAAATCCTGATGCTTGTCCTTTTCCTTAGGCAGATTGATCGTGATCTCGCCGAGCGGGACATTGTCTTCAACGCGTGGGCTTTCGCCCTGATAAACTTGAATGCCGACTTTGTCTTGCCCTGGTCGAATGGTGGAATTTCTCACCACGCGAGAGGCGGGAATGACGGTATTGCGTTCAATGATGGGTTGGAAATAGCCTGACTCATATTGGTTAGGCCCAACTTCGCGCGCGATATCCGTGCCTAAGGTGAACGGACAAACGTCTGTCATGACGACATCTTCTAAGGCCTCATGACGGTCCAAAAGGCCCGATTGCACGCCCGTGCCTAAGGCTATGACTTCGTCTGGATCGATGCTGTGTTCGGGGAATTTCTTGAGCAAGCGCGTTACCATTGCCCGAATAACGGGCATGCGTGTTGCGCCACCGACAAGGATGATGCGTTCGATGTCCGAACTGCGCAGGCCCGCATCCGAGATCGCGCGCTGCAAAGGCATCCGCATCCGCGATTGCAATTTCTGCGTCAAGTCTTCGAATTTTGCCCGGTCTAATGTGAGCTCTTTCTCAATTTTTCCTGACAGAAACTTGACCGTGACGTTGGTTTTTTCGGAGAGTGCAACTTTGGCTTTGTTCGCTAGGTCCCGTAGACGGCCCAAATCTTTGGGCTTCATCTTTTCGCGAGGCGTCTCAAGCTGCGTCAAAAAATAATCCTCAACGGCGGTCGTGAAATCTTCGCCGCCAAGGAAGGCATCGCCCGCACTTGAGCGGACTTCCATGACGCCGTCGAAAATTTCAAGAATGGACACATCAAACGTCCCGCCGCCTAAATCGATCACGAGAAAGGTGTTCTCATCTTCCTTGGCCGACAAGCCATAGGCGAGCGCCGCGGCCGTAGGCTCGTTGATGAGGCGTTCGACTTTGAGCCCCGCCATTTTTCCTGCAGCATAGGTCGCCTTGCGCTGGATATCGTTGAAATAGGCGGGAACAGAAATGATCGCCCGGTCCACAGTCTCACCGAGATATTTTTCTGCATCGGCTTTCAGCGAACGCAGGACCAAAGCTGATAGGTCTTCGGCTTTGTATTGGGTTTTACCAAGTTGATGTTGCTTGGCGGTGCCCATAGCCCGCTTGAACCGCGCAACAGTTTTTTCAGGGTGAGTGACTAAACGATGTTTTGCGGCTTCACCGACGATGATATCACCTTGATCGGACAAACCGACGACGGAGGGTGTCAGAAAGCTACCCGTTCCATTGGTGATCAGTTTCGGCCCTTCATCGGTGAAGACCGATATGAGCGAATTGGTCGTGCCGAGATCAATACCGACGAGTGCCATGAAGCGGAGCCTTTGAGTGCTAAATTAGACCTGTTTCGTCCCGTCTTGCATGTATGAAGTCAAGACCGCGTAGGGCAATTTTAGTGTCTGAATTTCATCGCGAAAATGTGTCTACATGCGTCCTCAATTCGGGCTATCAAAACCAGGAATAGGAAGCTGTCATGAATCTAAAAGCCGATTTTAGTCAACGTGTTGCGATAGACACCAATGCTATGGATTGGGAAGCGTCGCCTATGGCGGGCGTGGAGCGTCGTAAACTAGACCGTATTGGAGGCGAAGTCGCCCGTGCGACGTCTCTCGTGCGGTATGCCCCAGAATCCTATTTCAGTGAACACACCCATAGCGGCGGTGAAGAATTCCTAGTTCTCGAGGGTGTTTTTTCTGATGAACATGGCGATTATCCCGCTGGCACTTATGTGCGCAATCCAATTGGAACCGCGCATAAGCCTCACTCCAAAGACGGATGCGTTATATTTGTAAAACTGCAACAATTCGCACAGACGGATACCGCACAATTTTCGATCAATACACGCGACGCAGAATTTGGACCCGGGCAGGTTCCCGGGCTGAGTGTTTTGCCGCTCCATAGTCATGAGGGCGAAAGCTGTGCTTTGGTCCGCTGGGCACCTAGGACACATTTTGCGCCGCACCGGCATTGGGGCGGCGAAGAGATTCTCGTGCTTGAAGGCACGTTCCAAGACGAAATGGGGGATTACCCGAAAGGCACATGGCTGCGCAGTCCGCATTTGTCTCAACATAATCCCTTCAGCGATGAGGGATGTTTGATCTATGTGAAGACAGGCCATTTACCTAATTAAAGTGATCAGAGCCTAGCGGCCCAAAGGCCTTGCAATTTGGGCTTTATCACCACATATCGCGCGGGAAATTACACATAGATAAAGAGCGCATTATGGCCCGCCAATTCTGCTATCACATGCAAGGTCTGACGAAGAAATTCGGCAATAAGACCATCCTAGATAACGTTCATCTGTCCTTCTACCCCGACGCCAAAATTGGCCTGATCGGTGTTAACGGCGCAGGTAAGTCGACTTTGATGAAAGTCATGGCCGGCGTTGATACCGAAGTGACGGGCGAGCATTGGGCCGCCGAGGGCACGAAAGTTGGTTATTTGCCACAAGAGCCGAAGCTCGACATGGACAAGACGGTTTGGGAGAATGTTATTGAAGGCTGCGAAGATAAGCAAATTTTTGATGCGTATAACAAAGCTGCCCTGGATATGGCCGAGGAATATACAGACGAGTTGATGGACCAAATGACATCGCTGCAAGAGCAAGTTGATGCGCGCGATGCATGGGATATTGATTCCAAAATTGAGATGGCGATGCAGGCCTTGCGTTGTCCGCCAAAAGATAGCCCCGTGACATCACTCTCTGGCGGTGAAGCCCGTCGCGTAGCTCTGTGTCAGTTACTGCTATCTAAGCCGGATCTTTTGCTTCTTGATGAACCGACCAACCATTTGGATGCGGAGACGGTGGGCTGGCTGGAAAGCTATTTGGTGAATTACAAAGGCGCGATCATACTGATTACCCATGATCGATACTTCCTCGACAATATCACAAATTGGACCCTCGAAGTGGATCGCGGCAAAACATATCCTCATGAAGGCAATTATTCATCTTGGCTGGGCGCGAAAGCTAAGCGCATGGAGCAAGAAGGTCGCGAAGGTGATTCTAAAACGAAAGCTCTGAAACGCGAATTGGAATGGATCCGCTCTAACCCTAAAGCTCGCCAAACTAAGTCAAAGGCGCGGATCAGCGCGTATGAGGAACTCCGGAACTCGGCCGATACAGAAGTCGTCTCACATGCCGAAATCCGTATCCCTATGGGGAACCGCCTCGGCAATATCGTTGTCGAAGCTAATAATGTTTCCAAAGGGTTTGGCGACAAACTGCTTATCAAAGACCTGTCTTTCAAACTGCCTCGTGGTGGTATTGTCGGCGTCATCGGTCCGAACGGTGCGGGTAAAACGACATTGTTCAAAATGATCACAGGCGAGGAACAGCCTGATGAAGGCACGTTTAAAGTCGGTGAGACGGTTGAACTCGGTTATGTTGATCAGAACCGCGCCGCTCTCGACCCGACTAAGAATATTTGGGAAGCGATTTCCGACGGACTAGACATCATCGTTATGGGCAAACGCGAAGTGCCTTCGCGAGCCTATGTCGGATCGTTTAACTTCAAGGGAACAGACCAACAGAAAAATGTCGGGCAGCTTTCTGGCGGTGAGCGCAACCGCGTGAACCTGGCGAAAATGTTGACTAAGCCGGCGAACTTGCTGCTGCTCGATGAACCGACCAACGATTTGGACCGCGAAACCTTGTCCTCGCTAGAAATCGCCCTAGAGAAATTCCCAGGATGTGCCGTGGTCATCTCTCATGATCGCTTCTTCCTTGACCGTGTTGCGACCCACATTCTTGCCTATGAGGGTGACAGCCATGTCGAATGGTTCGAGGGAAACTTCGCGGACTACATCGAGGACAAAAAACGTCGCCTCGGCCCTGACGCTGACATGCCGAAGAAGCTGAAATTCGTGAAATTTGAACGTTAAACGAATTGGTTGCGGGCGAGCGTGATGCACTTCAAAACTATCGCGATCACAACCGTCGCTTCTGTCCTTCTGGGATGTAGCGGCGGCACAAATCTGTCATTTCAGTCAGATGCAGATGTCTATCGGTTGCAGGATTTAGAGTATTATGGGGATCTGATTGAGGCCTATAAAGTGAAGACGGGTACATATCCGTTCTTGGACGAGGCGCAGGACCTCCCTGTCTATTCAGTGATCGCCTCGCCAGAGCAGATCGATGATGTTCAAGCTTTGCCTTTTCGCCATATTTCGAAGTCGCCAACTCAGTTCTTTCAGGAAATTGAAGCAAAGTTAGGCCGAGCAGTCGATGAACGGTATGATCCGCAATTCGAACCTGACAGGAAACCGAATTTCTATATCTATAAAGCTGGTGGCGAAGGCTATTTCTTTGCTGTTCACATCAGTCAGCCTTACGGTTTTGCGCAAGCTGTTGGCCCCGGCTACAACAAGGTAGAGATCAGTAATGTGGCTGGCGGTGATAATTATGCGTCCTCGCCTAAGTCGCTTTTCGCACATCCATCTTTCAGAGCCGCCGTTGAAGCACCTGTTGCCAAGCCAGGGTTTTTTGACCAGCGCCGCTCACAATATTCGGACTCATACCCGACCCTTCCGTAACCAGATTGCCGCACACAGATTCGAGCGGCCATTAAGATGTTTTTATGCCCTGCGTGATATGCGGCAGCATGGAATTGCTTCAGATACTCTTATCTTACCTGTCTCAGCATTTTACAGGGCTGAGCTATCGGACCTATTGGGTGTTCTTAATGAGCGCTTTGGGCATGGCGTTTTGGCTCTATATTCGCCAATCGGGCAAGGACTGGTCTCTGTCTGGTGCCATCCAATACATTTTCCCCAAATCCGTTTGGCTGCATAAATCGTCACGCGTTGATTATGCTTATTTCCTGATCAATGCTTTCGTGATGCTTTTGGTTTTCACGCCGCTGATCCTAAAAGTTTATCCCGCGACAGTCGAAGCAGGTTTGGCCGCAGCGTCGACGATTGGGTTGCCGTCTTTCAATGCGCCTTTCGCGGGTGCCGCTGTTTTCTACTTTTTCGCTTTCGTGTTGATCACGGATTTCATGATCTTTTTTAGCCACTGGTTGATGCATAAGGTGCCTTTCCTCTGGCAGTTTCACAAGGTGCATCATGCGGCGGAAGTCTTGAACCCGATGACGCTCTATCGCCAACATCCTGTCGACCTCATCCTAACGGGTGTTTTGGTCGGTTTAGGGACGGCAATTGTTCATGTGCTCTTTACGCATATTTTCTCACAGCCCTTCTCATTGCTAACGTTTGGCGGGCTAAATGCGATTACGCTGGCCTTCTATCTTGGAGGTTACAATCTGCGTCATTCCCATATTCGCCTTTCCTTTGGCCCCGTTCTCGACCGCTTTTTAATCAGTCCAGAACAACATCAACTGCATCATTCTTGCGTTGAAGCGCATTTCGACAAAAATATGGGATTGATTTTCGCGGTCTGGGACCGTCTGTTTCGTACCCATTACATTCCTGCAAAGGCTGAAGAGATCGTTTTGGGATTGCCTGACGGAGAAGCGAAAGAATTCTCAAGCGTCTATGCGTGTTACATGCTGCCCTTTCGCAAGGCGGCCAAATCCAACAAGCTCGCGTTAACCGCTCTCGCAATTTGCGGAATGGGTATCTCCTCGACAGCGTTTGCTGTGGGGCGATATGTTCCTCCCAGCTTGCATTTGGAAGAACTGACATGGACCGAGGTTCAAAAGGCCGAAGCCGAAGGCTATCGTTCCGTTATCATTCCAACAGGCGGCACAGAGCAAGGTGGTGCGCATGTGGTCTTAGGCAAACACAATCAAATCATTCGATACACTGCAGAGGCCATTGCGAAACGTCACGGAAATACGCTTGTGGCCCCCGTCATGGCCTATGTCCCTGAGGGTGGAATATCGCCCCAAACGGGTCATATGCGCTACTCAGGAACGTTGACCGTCCGCGAAGACGTTTTTCAAATGATACTGGAAGATACAGCGCTCAGCTTGTTCTCCCATGGGTTTGATACCGTCTATATTTTGGGTGACAGCGGCGACAGCGTAGCTGCGCAGGATAAAGCCGAGGCCGCCATCAGCGCAAAGCTACGGTCAGGTCAGAAAATCATACATTTGGATGAATATTATCTCGCCAATGGTCAATTTGACCACCTGCTAGCTGAGGGATACCAACCAGAAGCTATCGGTTATCATGCGGGCTTGCGAGACACTTCAGAGCTGATGGCTGTGTCGCCAGATGGTGTTCGCAAACCTGCACAACGACAAACAACACAAACAAAAGGCGCGACAGGCGCCTATTGGAAGGCCAATCCCGAAATTGGGCAGAAAATGCTGGAGCTGAAAATTGAAGCGGCTTTGAAACAAATTTCTAAAACTGAGACGCTTGACTTTGAATAGCCCGATAGCGTCTCTTACCTCTATGAAACGTTCGCTTTGTCTCTCTCTCTTCTGTCTTTCTGCTTGTGCGCAAACCGCCGCAGAGGCGTCGCCGCCACCTCCAATCATTGTTGATCAGTTTGGCTATTTGCCTGCGCTAGACAAGATTGCAGTTGTTAAAGACCCGAAAGTTGGGTTTGATGCAGGGCGTTCTTTCACCCCAAGCCAGAACTATGGGGTTGTGAACCTCGGTACTGGGAAAGTGGTCTTTACAGGGGCGCCCTTGGCGTGGCGGGGTGGGGACACGGATGCCGCCTCAGGCGATCGTATTTGGCACTTTGATTTTTCTGAAGTTAAAACACCAGGTACCTATGTCGTCCGCGACATGGCTCTGGGGGTGGATAGCTACGCTTTCGAAATTTCGCCGACGGTTTACACGCCTGTTCTAAAGACGGCATTCAAAACACTATACTTGCAACGCGCGGGATTTGAGAAGCGCGCGCCTTTTGTTTCGACGGCCTTTGCCGACAAAGCCAGTCATCTGGGAAAAGGGCAGGATACGGAAGCCCGCCTATTCAGCGATATGGACAATCCAGAGACCGCACGCGATTTGCGTGGTGGATGGTATGATGCGGGGGACTATAATAAATATACGAGCTGGACGGCCAATTACGTGACATGGTTGCTGGCCGCCTATCTCGAAAATCCAAGTGTTTGGACTGATGATTTCGGCATCCCTGAGTCAGGCAATGGCACACCAGATATTCTGGATGAAGTCAAATGGGGTCTCGATTGGTTAGAGCGCATGCAGAACGACGACGGGGCAATGCTCTCTGTGATGAGCCTAGATAGCGCGTCTCCCCCTTCGGCCGCGAAAGGTCCTAGTCGCTATGGTCCGCCAAACTCTTCGGCGACCCTGACGTCTGCAGGCGCATTCGCTATGGCTGCAAAGGTTTATACGGATGTGCGAGGTTTTGATGAAGCGACCAGACGATATGCCGAACGGGCCTATAAGGCATGGCGCTGGGTTGAAGCGAACCCGCGTGTGAAATTCTACAATAATGACGCGCGAAGTGGTTCCGAAGGTTTGGCAGCGGGACAACAAGAAGTCGAAGCTGACCGCATGGGTAAGAAAATGCTCATTTCTGCGATACATATGTCAGCTTTAACGGGCGACAGCTATTTCAATGAAATCGTTGAAAAGCTCTATCGCCAAGTTAACCCGATGGACGCTGGCGTCCCCAACGGGTTCGAGGGGACAATGGCTTACGATATGCTATATTATGCTCGCCAACCTCAAACCCCGAAACGTTTCGCGGCTCGCATCAAACGTGACTACGTCACCAAAGTCCTGAATGGGTATAATGCATGGCCGGCCGTGGCGAACGTGGAAGATCCTTATCGCGCGTTTTCTGATGGGTATTGGTGGGGCAGTAATTCGAACAAAATGCGTCGCGCGCAAGTTTTTACCCAAGCGATCGTGGCAGATGTTGGTGAGGCTCCGAAGCAAGATTACCTGAATGCTGGTGCAGGATATTTGCATTATATTCACGGTGTGAACCCACTCAATAAGACGTATTTATCCAACATGGGGGGGCAGGGCGCAGAAAACTCGGTTACAGAATTTTACCACAATTGGTTCGCCGATGGCACGGATTGGGATCGTGTCGGAACATCGAAATATGGTCCAGCGCCCGGATTTCTCGTCGGTGGACCCAATGATAGTTATGAACGCGACGGCTGTTGCGCCGATGTCTGCGGCGGGTTTGGCGCAAAAATGTGTGAAATCCCGGTGAAGTCGCCGCCCACGGGCCAACCGCCTGCGAAGTCCTATGCCGATTTCAATGAAGGCTGGCCGATCAATAGTTGGTCAGTCACAGAGAACTCAAATAGTTATCAAATCAACTATCTCAGGGTGCTCTCTAAATACGCGCGCTAAATCATATAAAGATTTTTTTATATACATTTTGATTGCGAGTGGCTAGAGCGATTCCATGGACGTTACTGCCACATTGTTAAAGACGCTGGGTCATCCTGATCGGCTACGTATCTTGGCGCTTTTAAGCCAAGGCGAGTTGACCGTTAGTGAGCTCGTGGATATTTTGGGGTTATCGCAACCGCGCGTGACACAATATATAAAATCTCTTGAACAAGCGGGTGTCGTTGAGCGGATGCGAGAGGGCAGCTGGGTCTTTGCCCGCCTGAAACGAGGGCATGATCACTCTACCGCAATTGTCGGAGCGACCTTGGCAGCATTGCCTGCTCACCATGAGGTGTTATCCGCTGACTCAGAGCGGCTGATAAAAGTCCGCGCGGATCGATCTCGCCAAGCGGAAGCGTTTTTTACCTCTGTTGCCAATGACCAAGGTCAGCTTGGCCATGAATACCTGCCGCAAGCTGATATCGAGGCTGCCTTACTTGACCTGCTTCCGGCAAGGACTTTTGAGCGTATGGTCGATCTGGGAACAGGTACAGGGCGTATGCTCAAGTTATTTGCTCCGCACATCCGCAGCGGTATCGGCGTAGACGACAGCGTCGAAATGTTGCGCGTCGCCCGCCACATCCTCTCCGATGACGCCTTCACACATGTGTCCGTCCAGCAGGCCGATCTACACGACGCCCCCCTTAAAGACGGATCGGCTGATCTAGTCACACTGCATCAGGTGCTTCACTTTTTGGAAGATCCGTCGCGCGCCGTCCAAGAGGCCGCGCGACTGTTGAGTGCGAAGGGGCATATTCTGATTACAGATTTTGCATCACATGAATTGGAAAACTATCGCGAGGATTATGCTCATCGCCGATTAGGTTTTACCCAAGAGGATATGGCGCAATTTCTGGCTGACGCAGGCTTTGATCTAGTTACGACGCGAACATTGCCCGCTGCCAACACCGCCACGCCTGATGTGAAAGTCTGGCACGCAATCCCATCTAGCTCTGCTTTCTTAGCAACAGGATAATCGAATGAATGCTCGTCTGCCATTACGTGACCCGAACGCTCCCGTCGGCGCCATTGCGCGCGCGTCGGCAGAGGCGCCCGACCTAAAAGTTAGCTTCGAGTTTTTTCCACCGAAGACGCAGAAAATGGAAGATAAGCTCTGGGCATCGATTGAAAAACTTGCGCCATTGTCTCCCGATTTCGTCTCGGTTACCTACGGCGCAGGCGGCTCCACGCGGGAGCGCACTCATCGAACTGTCGCGCGCATGGTTGAGGAGACGCCTTTCGCACCTGCAGCGCATCTGACCTGTGTCGGCGCAAGTCGGGCCGAGATTGACGAGGTTGCGCAGGCTTATTGGGACGCTGGCGTTCGTCACATTGTCGCCCTGCGAGGGGATCCTCCAAATGGAATCGGTGAGCCTTATGCACCTCATCCTGACGGCTATGCCTATGCTAATGATCTCACTGAGGGCCTCAAAAAAATTGCTGATTTTGAGGTCTCCGTTTCCGCCTATCCGGAACAACATCCTGAAAGCTCTAATTGGTCCGTTGAGATTGATAATCTGAAAAGAAAGATTGATTCAGGCGCAACCCGAGCCATCACGCAATTCTTCTTTTCGCCAGATGTTTTTTGGCGTTTTCAAGATCGGGTTCTCGATGCGGGTATTTCAATCCCCATTGTCCCAGGCCTTATGCTTCAGCCAAATTTTAATGGATTGGCGCGCATGTCTAAGATGTGCGGTGTGTCTGTGCCGGCTTGGTATGCTGGGCTTTTTGACGGATTGGACAATGATCCTACTACGCGAGATATGCTAACGGCCACCTTGGCCGCGGAGTTGACGGCTGAGTTAAGGGACAGAGGCGTTGACCACTTTCATTTATACACCTTAAACCGGGCGGAAATTGCGTCCTCTGTTGGGCGTATATTAGGGCTGCATCAGCGGCAAAAACCGGAGTCGGTGGCATGATGAAGAATCCAAGAAACTTACTGATTTTTGCTGTATTGGGCGGGATAGTCGGCACTGGGCTCGGGCTCGCCGTTGGGCGATTTAGCGCTTTACAAACGTCGACGTGGGACGAGAAAGTCGATCTTCCACAAGTAATCGCTGTTTTAGATCGTCAGGAGGAGGCGTGGAACTCGGGGGATATTGACGGCTATATGCAAGGCTACGTTAAAGCGGATACCCTTCGATTTGCGTCTGGTGGGACGATCACAAATGGTTGGCAAACTACGTTAGATCGTTATCAGCGACGCTACCCAGATCGCGCTGCGATGGGTAAACTAACTACTGAAAACTTCGAGATCAACGTCATTGATGCTGACGACGCTCTGGTCTTTGGATCGTGGGAGCTGGAACGTGAGTCTGATAATCCGCGCGGGCTCTACACACTTCATCTCAAGAAAATTGATGGAGTTTGGGTGGTCATCTCTGACCACACAAGCTCAGCAGAATAAGACGTTGTCCGGCAACTAGTCTAAACGCCAATATCGATTTTCCCGCGCACGCAATCGTCATAATCGGACGCGAGCGCGTGGCAAACTTCGCCAACAGTATAATGCATGCCATCAATTTCGCGGACTGGCGTAACCTCTGCCGCTGTCCCAACGACGAAACACTCGTCAAAATGCGGTAGTTCAGACGGATGAATGTCCCGTTTGTGAACTTTGTAACCGCGTAGTGCTGCAAGGCGACAAACCGTGTCGTGCGTGATGCCTTCCAAAAGTATATCGTTGGTCGGAGTATGTAACTCGCCATCACGCACAAAGAAGATGTGCGCGCCCGTGCACTCTGCAACGCGACCTTTGAAATCATACATTAATGCGTCATCCCAGCCTGTAGCTTGGGCTTTATCTTTTGCCAGCGTGCAGATCATGTAGAGACCCGCCGCTTTAGATTTGCAGGGCGCTGAACGTGGGTCTGGGCGAATCCAGTCCGAGATACAAAGGCGAATGCCTTTCATCTTGTCTGAGAAATAGCTGCCCCAATGCCAGGCAGCGACACCAAAATGAATTTGGTTGTTCTTAGACGCGACACCCATCATATTCGAGCCGCGCCAAGCGAAAGGACGAAGGTAAGCATCTTCTAGACCTGTCTTTGCCAGTGTATCGAGACAGGCTTGATCGATTTCTTCCAAAGAATAGGGGATTTTGTAGCCGAGCAAGTCAGCTGAATTCATCAAACGCTTGCTGTGATCAGTCAGACGAAAGACCTTGCCCTCATAGGCGCGGTTTCCTTCGAATACGCAGGAACCATAATGTAGAGAGTGGGTGAGCACGTGGATTTTCGTTTCGCGCCAATCGACGAATTCGCCGTCCAACCAGATGTGCCCGTCGCGGTCATGATAGGCTTTTTCGATCATCGTGTTTCTCTCTTGAATCCAGCGGTGAGGTGCAGGTGTCTTGCCAGCGCTTCAGTTACAAGCCATTTAACATCTATGCCAGATAAAAAAAGTTCGAAGATTAGACGATTAGGGAGCAAATAGGGCATGAGTACCACATATCTTGATCGCGCAGATATTCATGTTCTCATCATTGATGACGATGACCGTATCCGGGACTTACTTTCTCGCTATCTGATTAAGCAGGGATACCGCGCCAGCGCAGCTGCGAACGCAGATGAAGCCCGCCAGAAAATGAGTGGGTTAAAGTACGACCTTTTGATTATCGACATCATGATGCCCGGCGAAGACGGGTTGAGCTTGACCAAATCGCTACGTGAGCATCACGATGTTCCTATTATTCTTCTGACGGCGTTAGGTGAAGCGGATCAACGGATCGCAGGATTGCGCTCAGGCGCCGACGATTACCTTGCGAAACCGTTCGAACCTGAAGAGCTTCTTCTTCGGATTGATAACGTCTTTCGTCGTTCGGGAAAGGCCCAAACCGCGGATAAAGTCGTCTTCGGCCCCTATGAATATGATTTAACCAAAAGTCTTTTGCGCAAGAATGGAAAGCAGATGAAACTGACAACTGGCGAACAGACGCTTCTTTCTTTGCTGGCAGGTCAAGCTGGAGCCGTGGTGTCACGCTATATTTTGTCGGAGAATATCAAGGCGCAATCCGAGCGCGCTGTCGATGTGCAAATGACACGCTTACGACGCAAGTTGGAGGATGACACATCCGAGCCGCAATTCCTTTTGACCGTTCGCGGCGAGGGGTACCGTTTGGTGTCTGACGCGGTTTAGACTTTCATGGCTTTTTCGCTCAGAAATGTTCTTCCAAAGTCAATATTTTGGCGAGCGTTTCTAATTATCATTTTGCCAATCGTTGTCATGCAGATGTTGGTGGCTTGGTTCTTTTTCAATGCGCATTGGGCGCGTGTTACGTCGAGTCTGTCCGATTCTGTTGCGGCGGATGTCGCGGTGGCGACTCAATTGTTTCGCCAGGACCCGACGCTGGAAAACGCGAATAAATTGGACGCCTTGCTTCGTCCTGACATGGAGTTGTCTGTGGTCCTGCGATCAGGGGATGTCTTGCCTATCTCGAATAGGAAATCATTTTTCTCCAATTTGGACAGAACGTTACGTAAGAGTCTTACAGAAGCCGTTGATGTCCCGTTCTGGTTCGATACCACACGATATCCCAACCACATTGATATCCGTGTTCAGGTCGATCAGGGCGTGTTGCGCTTTGTCGCGGCGCGTGAACGTGTATTTGCACCGACTGGGTTCGTGTTCATTTTTTGGTTGATTACGGCGACCGTTGTCCTTTCCGTCATCTCCATTCTATTCATTCGACGTCAGTCGGATCCCATTCGAGAGTTGGCCGACGCAGCAGCCGCCTTTGGTAAAGGGCAAGATATTTCCGGGTTTAAACCGCGCGGCGCATCAGAGGTGCGAATGGCGGGGCAGAGTTTCCTGAAAATGCGACGCCGAATTGGTCGACATTTGGAACAGCGCACTCTCATGTTGGCTGGGGTTTCACATGATCTCCGGACACCCTTGACGCGGTTGAAACTGCAACTCGCAATGCAAGATGATAACGAAGATACGCGGGCGGCTCGACGCGATGTAGATGAAATGGACGCCATGTTGTCGGGCTATCTGGACTTCGCGCGCGGCATGGGAGAGGAAAAGCCCCATACCGTCAGTTTGACTGACTTTGTTGCGAGCGCGGTTAAAGGGCGACAAGTAACTGTGGAGCCTTTTGAGGAGTTAGAAATATCTATACGGCCAGTAATGCTGCGTCGGTGCCTTGTGAATCTCATCAACAATGCCCGTAAATACGCAAGTATTTGCCTTCTTTCGGTGCAAGAGCGTGGCGGAGATCTGCTCATAACCGTTGATGATGATGGGCCCGGTATTCCAGAGTCGCAACGGCAAGCCGTTTTCAAAGCTTTTCAACGGCTGGATGATGCCCGAAATCAGAATATCGAAGGTGTCGGATTGGGCCTATCGATTGCCCAAGATATTGCGCAACTGCACGGAGGCACGATAATTTTAGGAGATAGTGAACTGGGCGGATTACGCGCGACTTTACGCCTTCCGCTGTAAACCTATTCCGCAAGCTGTTTAGCACGAGCAAACGCGGCTCTGACGACGGCGATAATAAGCTTCGAAAGCCCCATTTCGCCCATCAAGACATCCAATGCAGCTTGGGTCGTCCCGTTGGGTGAAGTTACATTTTTCCGCAGCGTCGCGGGGCTTTCATCTGAGGCATCAAGTAATTTTGCCGAGCCAATGACTGTTTCACGCGCGAGTTTCGCCGCTACATCTGCTGGTAATCCTAAGTCTTTTGCACCCGCCTCTAAGGCTTCGACCAAATGGAATACATAAGCTGGGCCAGAACCTGAGACAGCGGTAACAGCATTTAGCGCGGCTTCGCTGTCAACACGGACAACCTCGCCGCCGGATTTGAGCAGGTTTTCAGCGATAAGAATTGTCTCGGGCGCAATATTTGGGTCTACGTAAATAGCGCTGATGCCAGCACCGATGGCAGCTGGCGTGTTTGGCATGGCTCGAATGACGACGCGCCCGCCAAAAGCTTGGTCTAGCTTCTGAAGGCTTGTTCCCGCCAAAATCGAAACGATCAAAGCTGTTGGAGATAAGACTGCGCCGAGGGGCTCACCGATTTTCTCAAAAAGCTGAGGTTTCACAGCAAGTAGAACGACTCGCACAGATCGTGGGATGTCTGCGGGATCCGTGATGTGTTTTGCACCTCGTTCAATGGCATAGACTGCCTGCGGGCCGGGAGCGGGGTCTAAAATCACGATTTTACGAGGCGGAATTAAGCCCGAATCCAGCCAGCCGCTGAGCAAGGCGCCGCCCATCTTTCCAGCCCCGATAAGAAGATGCGTTGCGGCCATTACGGATGTGCCGCGAGATCAACGAGGGCGCTGGTGAGAGCGTCCTCCGGTGATTTTCCAGCCCAAATCACATATTGGCAGGCTGGGTAGCCGCGCTCTGCGGCGTCTAGAGCATGGGCCAACATATCCATCCCCTGTTCGGTCCCCAACTTCGCACCGCCTCTGAAAGAGGCCGCGTCGCGATATACTAAACACCGCTTCTTGTCCCAATAATCGAAATGCCCTGATGCAAGACGTTCGTTGAGGAGGCTCATCAAACGACAAATATCGTCAGACCGACCGCCAGGCATCCGACCTTCGAATAAAAGAAAGACTTGGATTTGTTCGGTTGCTGCATTCCAAGTGAGTGAGACTTCATGCTCGCACCAAAGGCCCGGGAGGCTGATTTGTAATTCATTGATGTCGACCTGCTCATGGTCATACCCTTCGGCCACGCAGATGCGCGTGAACACCTCTAGCGGATTTTGGCGAACCCCGAGTGCGCCCGAAAGGCTCGGGCTGGGTCGTAAATGGCGTTGATCAGCGTAAGACATGTAATCCTGATGAATCGTTTTAGCTTTTGATGACACGCTATGTGCATTCGCGATTCTGGCAAGGGCGCAGGCTTTAACGCGTGTTGATAACCGAAAATAGCTGGGGTTATCCGTGCGATAACGTCAAATTTAGGCTGTCATTGCAAGTAAGGCGGCTGCCGTAGGGGCCGAATTACGTCTTCGGCGAAGATATGGACGAGTGTTCAGAACTGTATGGTGGGAGGCGCAGGGATGCCAGCTTTGAAAGACGGGCTAAGTCGGCGGTTCCCAAGCAGGATGTTTTCTCATTATCGCCGCAAACAAGTCGGATTGAACACACTTTGTGAGCCAGCTCTGCAGGTTTAGGACATCCCTTGTTTCGAACCACCATTCTGGTTCTACGGCCGCAAACTGGCGGACAAAGGGAAAACTGGCCATATCATCGGGGCCGAGCTCCGTACCTGATAGGTAAGCTGTACTGTCGAGGCGGTGATCCAATAGCTTCAGAGCCGCTACCGCCTCGCCACGGTGGCTTAAATCAATGTCCCCGCGCTTGGCGGTCTCATCGTAACGTGAGGCATATTTATACCGGTCAAGATGATGTTTAAACGGTCCGTCAATAGCACGGGTGATCTCCGAGGCGATGCTAGCGCCAGGCAATGCCCACCGCATAATGTCCAGACTTTCGTCTAAAACCCGGCCGTCGTCGCGGATGAAAACGGGTACAGAACCTTTGGGAGAGATGTCCAACATGTGTTGGGGTTTATTGCGGAGGAGAACTTCTCGATGCTCATAGTCAATGCCTGCGGTATGAAGCGCCATACGGGCGCGCATCGCATAGGGGCACCGACGAAAACTATATAAAACCGGATGCAATTATTCGGCCTTGCGCCCGATATGCAAGTCACCTCGCGCACGAGCCAAGGAAATTTGCTTCTGTCGTTCAGCAAATGCCGCCTTTTGCTCGAATGTCATTTCATTGTGGCAATGATGACAAGACACGCCTTTTTCATAGGCTGCGAGTAATTTGTCTGCTTCGGTAATGGGGCGGCGACAGGCGAAACATTGATCATATTCCGACTCTGCTAAGCCATGTGTCACCGCTACGCGTTGATCAAAAACGAAACAATCTCCCTCCCATAAGCTTGATTTTTCATCTTGCGTTTCAAGGTATTTGAGAATGCCACCTTTGAGATGATAAACGTCATCAAAGCCATTCTCCAACATGAATGAAGAGGCTTTCTCACAGCGAATACCGCCAGTACAAAACATTGCGACTTTGGGTTTGTTGATTTTGTCACGATTCGCGTCGACCCAAGCGGGGAATTCGCGGAAGGTGCTCGTCTCTGGATTCACAGCCCCTTTAAAGGTGCCAATGCCAACTTCATAATCGTTGCGGGTGTCAATCAGGATTGTATCGGGGTCTGTGATCAGGTCGTTCCACTCCGCAGGGTCCACATAAGTCCCGACGGTCTTATTCGGGTCAACGCCTTCGACACCCATTGTCACGATTTCCCGTTTTAACCTGACTTTCATTCGGTAGAACGGCATCTCAGACGCGTTTGAGAATTTTACATCCAGATCGTTCAGACGAGGGTCCGCTCGCAGAAAGGAAATGACGGCATCAATCGACTGTTTTGGACCAGCAATCGTGCCATTTATGCCTTCTTGCGCCAGTAATAGTGTGCCCTTCGCGCCCACCAAATCGCACATATTCTGCAAAGGCTCGCGGAGCTTCACGTAATCGGAGAGTGTCGTAAATTTATAGAGTGCAGCGACGTGAAAGGTCATGACCGCGATCTAGGTTTGTCGGATAAGTTCGTCAAGCCGCACTAGCGGCTCGGGGTCACCGGCTCTGGCTCCGTTATACTGGAAATCGCATTTTGATATATTGGGAAATCTTCTATTTGCTGGATCAATCGGTCTGACACACCCTGACGCCGCATCAGGTCGCGCATTGAGTTCTTAATAATATTTGGGTTATTGCACGTTTTGGCGACCATCTTCAGGTCTTTTATGCCTTGCCCTTGCGTGAGTTCTTTCTCCAAACTTTTCAGCGCCCGTGAGAGAGAATACATCTGAATTGGACCAGGTGTCTTACCAGCAGACCAAGTTTTCGAAGCTTTACTCAAAGTGCGGAACGACGATTTCGCGCGCTTTTCTATCCGGTTGATGGCGGTCTCAGCGCGGGGTGCGATCCATTCTGATGAACAAATGACTGCGGGGTCAGGGGTAGAGGCGCAGGCGCTCAATAACGCTGCAGTGGAAGTGAGGATGAGAGAGCGGAGAAAAAATTTCATGTTTGTGGCATAGTTGAGTGCGCCAGTACTATCAAGTCAGCTGAACGGAGAACAAGTCCAACCAGAGGCGCAGGAAATCTAGAAGCTTGTTGCATGCGTGCGGTAAGCTCCCTACAAAAATTCAGGGAAATGGGCACTCGGTAAAAAGGTATACATATGGCCGGCGCTGCGACAGCCATACCGTCAGACGCGATAAGTTCCGAAGAGGGTGACCTCGTCAGAGCCGAGTTAGAGCGTTTATGCAACGATCCGCTTTTCCGCGACACGACCCGAATGAAGCGTTTTCTCCGATACGTCACAGAAGAAACGCTTGCGGGTAGAGGCGGGCGATTAAAAGGCTACGTCATCGGCGTTGAGGTTTTTGACCGTCCTGATGATTTCGATCCGCAAGCCGATACAATCGTTCGTGTGCAAGCAGGGCAGCTTCGGCGTCGTTTAGACCTGTATTATGCTGAGCGTGGTCAAGACGCGGAGGTCAGGATTCTTGTGCCTAAAGGGCGTTATGCTCCAACATTCGAAATTCGACAATCGCCCGATATCGAAACAGAGGCCGACCCCGAAGGCTTTTATCGACCGACGAATGCCGAGACGTCTGATCCACGACCCTGCATAGCCGTCATGACCTTAGATGACTTATCGCCGAAGCCAAAAAATGGAGAACCACGCTTCGCAGACGGGGTCTCAGCAGAGATTGTAAACGCACTCGTGCAATTTCGTTCGATGCGAATTATTACCTTGGGTCCCACAGTGACGGCCATATCGTCAGGGCGATCTGTGCGTGAGGTGGGTGCTGAATACGGGGCTGACTTTATTCTATCAGGAAGCGTTCGGCGTGACGGTCAAGTTTTTCGTGTCACCGTCAGCTTGATACGTTGCCTTACAGGAGAGCATCTTTTCTCGCGTGTCTACGATCGCGAGTTCCAGCCAGGTGGCCTGTTTAATTTACAGGAGGAAATCGCGTCCTATACGGCGGCCGCTGTGGCGGCTCCTTACGGGGCAGTGAATAGATACAACAGACTGAGCTCTGATGGTCGGCAGGACTCGATGGCCGCTTATAATTGTGTGCTACGATATTACGATATCAAATTATCGCCGACGCGCAATCAGGCTGAGGCCTTGATGCACGATGTTACCCGCGTCACGGAATCCCAACCTGATTTCTCCACTGGTTGGGCTATCCGATCTCTAATGAATGTATTTATGGCGACGCAATGTTTGCCGCCAGAAAACATTGAAGTGCGATTGAATGAAGCGAAGCGAACAGCGCGTCGGGCGTTGAGTGTCGATGGTCAAAATGCCATGGGTTATTATGCTCTGTTTCAAGCCTATTTCCATCAAGGGCGGTTTGATGACGCGGATCGGATGATTCGTCGCGCATTGTCTTTAAACCCGAATGACTATTCCAAGCTGGCCTATTACGCGATTTGTTTGGCGTTGCGAGGTGAAATGGAACGGGCTTCGATTATGCAATCGGCGGCTTTGCGGCTGATTGGCCGTGCGCCAACCTGGTATCACTTGCCGCAAATGATCGTCGACTTTTCTGAGAAACGCTATGACTCGGTGGCGGGTTTAGTTGAGAAAGGCCTCGCTGATACACCCGCTATATTTTATTTGTTTGGTCTTTCCGCAAAGGCTTACTTAGGGGAGGTGGAAGAAACACGCGCGATTATAGACGCCGTTCTCGCCGCGAATCCAAACTACCAAGCCGAAGCCTCTATATCGATCGAACTATGGCATTTAGAGCCGAAACTTGCGCGGCAGGTTTATGACGGTTTGGCCTTGGCTGGTCTTGACATCACGAGTCTAAAATCGTCTATCTAATGACAGCGTTGTCACAGTAAGGCGCGCGACTTGAAAATTTTTGGTAAGATCGGGATAGCCGACGACCAGTTGAGGGGATTTTGTAATGAGCTCAAGGGCGTCATCAAAACAACCAAGCCCTGCTAATCCCGTTCGGATGGGTATGGTGGGCGGCGGCGAGGGAGCCTTCATTGGCGCTGTGCACCGCTGGGCCGCGCGGTTAGATGGTGAGATTCAATTAGTCTGCGGCGCATTTTCTCGTGATCCCGAAAACACTGCCCGAACAGGCGCGTCGCTAGGTCTAAATGCGGACCGTTGTTACGCGGATTATGTAGAGATGATGCGCGCGGAGGCAGCTTTGCCAGCAGATGAACGCATGGAGTTCGTCGCCATTGTTACGCCAAACCATGTCCATTTCCCCGTTGCAAAAGCCGCGCTAGAGGCAGGCTTTCATGTTTTGTCTGACAAGCCCGCGACCCTGAATGTTGCCGAAGCGAAAGCCCTGCGCGACATTGTCTCTGAAAACCCACACCTCGCATATGGTTTGACACATACTTATCTGGGCTATCCGTTGGTCGGTGAAGCACGGCGAATTATTGAGGCTGGCGGCATAGGTAAGGTGCGCAAGGTTTTCGTCGAATATATCCAAGGCTGGCTAGCAACTGAGCTCGAAAATAAGCAAGCAGATTGGCGCACCGATCCCGCGAAGTCGGGTGGATCAGGGTGTATGGGGGACATCGGGACCCACGCTCACAACTTGGCTGAGTTCATGACGCGTAAGAAAATCACCCATGTTGCTGCAGATTTGACGACCTTTGTGGACGGACGTCGTTTGGACGATGACGGCTCTGCTCTTTTCCGTATGGAAGACGGCGTGAAGGGTACTTTGTCGGCCTCTCAAATCTGCGTCGGAAAAGAGAACACGCTGTCGATCCGGATCTACGGTGAAACGGGTGGATTGGAGTGGCATCAGGAAGAGCCCAACACGCTGCTTCGGACCTATGCTGATAAGCCAACGGAAATCCTGCGCGCGGGCCAAGGCTATTTATCTGAAGGGGCGCAAGCTGGCTTCCGTACGCCGCCCGGCCATCCCGAAGGATATTTAGAGGCTTTTGCCAATGTATACCGCGAATTTGCGCAAGCGCTGCGAAATGAGGGTGCGGTCGCAACGGGCATAGATGGGGCCGTGCGCGGCATGGCCTTCGTGGACGCGCTTTTAGAGTCTTCCGCAAATAATTCCGAATGGACTGAAATTAAAACATGAGAAACTCGCTATGAAAACACTCAAAGGCCCTGGAATATTTCTCGCGCAATTCATGGGTGATGCGCCCTTCGACACACTCGAAAATGCGTGCAAGTGGATGGCTGATGCGGGCTATAAAGGGGTTCAACTTCCGTCTGATAATCCTGTTGTTATGGATCTAAAATTGGCGGCGGAAAGCCAAGATTATTGCGACGATTTGAAGGGCCGCATTGCGGAATGCGGGTTGGAAATCACAGAGCTTTCCACCCATATCCAAGGGCAACTCGTTGCCGTTCATCCAGCTTACGACACAGCGTTTGATGCGTTTGCGCCCGAACATTTGCACGGAAAACCAACGGACCGTCAGGAATGGGCTGTTCAACAAGTTAAATATGCGGCAACCGCGTCGCGCCGTTTGGGTCTTGATCGCAGTGTGTCCTTTC
Organism: Litorimonas cladophorae; assembly: GCF_014652455.1. Classification (GTDB taxonomy): domain Bacteria; phylum Pseudomonadota; class Alphaproteobacteria; order Caulobacterales; family Maricaulaceae; genus Litorimonas; species Litorimonas cladophorae. Next base: position 276,935 of record NZ_BMYV01000001.1, read on the forward strand.
CGGGCGCGCTAGTCTGGCCGTATATGTATCCGTGGCCACAACGCCCGGCGGGACTCGTTGAAGAGGGGTTCGCAGAGTTGGCGCGTCGGTGGCGTCCGATCCTCGATCATTATGAGGATGAGGGTGTTGATGTTTGCTATGAAATTCACCCGGGTGAAGATCTTCACGATGGTGTGACATTTGAGCGCTTCTTGGCCGAGGTCGATAACCACCCACGCTGCAACATTCTCTATGACCCGTCGCATTTTGTGTTGCAGCAGCTCGATTACCTTGCCTTCATTGATCACTACCATGACCGTATCAAAATGTTCCATGTGAAGGATGCGGAATTCCGGCCAAATGGGAAATCGGGCATTTATGGCGGATATCAGAGTTGGGTTGATCGCCCTGGACGTTTCCGTTCACTTGGTGACGGACAGGTCGATTTCAAAGGCATCTTCTCGAAACTGGCCGCCTATGATTTCGATGGTTGGGCCGTTGTGGAGTGGGAATGTGCGTTGAAACATAATCAAGACGGAGCGCGCGAAGGCGCACAATTTGTCAATGATCATATCATTCGCGTAACAGACAAAGCGTTTGACGACTTCGCGGGTGGCAAAGCGGATAAAGAAACAAACCGGAAGATGCTTGGCCTGTCATAAAGCCAACGCTGAAGGATCGAATTAAAATTAAGGGGAAAGACATGGTTGCTGTAACTGCGGGAGGGTCCGAGGACCTAAGGCCGAATAGATTGTTTGTTCTAAGTTGTGTCGCGCTTTGCGTCACGGCGATGACCTTCGCGATCCGCGCTGGGATGCTTAATGATCTTGGTGCAGAGTTTGCTCTCACCAAAAAGCAACTCGGCTGGACTGCAGGGATGGCGTTTTTCGGATTTCCAGTTGCAACGGTCTTGGGCGGACTAATTTATAACGCAACAGGCCCACGCTTGATCATGATTTTTGCGTTCATCGGACATTTGGTTGGTTTGGCTCTAACCATTTTCGCGGGTGGTTTCTGGGGCTTGATGATTTCAACTTTCCTTGTTGGTTTCGCGAATGGCTCTGTTGAGGCGGCTTGTAACCCAATGATTGCAACGATGTATTCCAACGATAAAACAACGATGCTGAACAAGTTTCATGTTTGGTTCCCTGGTGGTATCGTCGTCGGCTCCTTGGCTGCGCTGGCGATAAAGTCATTGTTTGGTGGCGATGGACGTCCAACATGGCAGTTGGAAATTGCAATTATGATTATCCCCACACTCATTTATGGCTGGATGATTTTCACGACGAAATTTCCAGATGTGGCGTTAGATAAATCGGATGAGACCGACACGGGCAAAAACCTCAAAGCGATGATTTCTCCGCTTTTCATCGGCATCGCAATCTTGATGACGATCACAGCAACAACGGAATTAGGTACGCAGCAATGGGTCGGTTCACTGCTTGAAAGTTCTGGCGCAAACCCATTGATTATACTGGCAATCGTAACCGGATTGATGGCAGTTGGACGCTATTTCGCGGGGCCACTGGTCCATGCTCTCAATCCTGTTGGCGTTTTGTTGTTCTCCGCCGTTATGACCACACTCGGAGTTTTCCTCCTGTCAATCGCAACAGGTGGAATGACTTATGTTGCGGCAATCGTGTTTGCGATTGGCGTCTGTTACTTCTGGCCGACGATGATCGGCTTCGTGTCTGAATACCTGCCAAAAACTGGCGCACTGGGCATGTCGATTGTCGGCGGTGCAGGCATGCTCGGGCTATTTGCTTGGACACCTGTCATCGGTGGGTGGATCGATGCCGCAACCGCTAAAGCGGAAGCGGCTGGCTTAGAAGGGAATGCTGTAACGCTTATGGCGGGGCAGGATACTTTGAGCAAAATTCTGATTTTTCCGATTGTTCTAACCGTCGCGTTCGCGATTTTGTTCGTTCTTCGCAAGCGTTTCACTTTGGAGGCCGCAAATGACTAATTCTTTTATGTCTAACCGTCGTGATGCCATTAAAGCCATGTTGGCAATCTCCGCTGCTGGCGCATTGGCGGCGTGTAAAGCCGGTGGCGAGGCCAATGATGCCGCTCAACCCCGAGGTCTTGTCGGCGGGCCAAAGCTAACCGCATCTGAAATGGCGTTAGTAGGAGCCTTAGCGCAGACGATTATCCCAAAAACTGAAACAGCTGGTGCGGTCGAGGCTGGCGTTCCCGCTGTTTTGCAAACGCTCTTTACAGAGTGGGGCGACGATAATTACCGCATGTATTGGCGCGAAGGTCTGAAAAATCTAGAGCAGCATTTCCTCCAAACTGGAGGCCAGAATTTTGCGAAAATGGTGCCCTCTCAACAGGCGAACCTGCTCGGAAAATATGATGCGAAGGCTTACGCGGAATCTGGCTTCGACAATTTCTACAAAGATATGAAATCAACTATCGCGACGGCCTATTACATGTCGGAGCCCGGCGCGACGGAAGAGCTCGCATATGAACCTGTGCCGGGAGAGTTCAAAGGCTGCGTGCCGCTTTCCGATCAACCTAAGACGTGGGCAACATAATCATGGCAGATTTCGACGTAATTGTAGTTGGGTCCGGAATGTCGGGCGGCTGGGTCGCAAAAGAGCTTTGTGAGCGCGGATTTAAAGTCGCCGTGATAGAGCGCGGACGTCAGATCACACCCGAAAAAGACTATACGGATATGGTCGACCCTTGGGATACGCCAAACCTTGATCGAACGTCTGACGAGGACAAAGCAAAGCACCCCATTCAACACACGGTTTACGCTTTTAATCAAAACACCAAGCAATATTGGGTTGACGACAATAAGCATCCATATGAGGTTGCAGATGGCACAAGCTATGGCTGGCTTCGCGGATACCAAACTGGCGGTCGTTCCATCATGTGGGGCCGTCAAAGCTACCGCATGTCTGAAATCGATTTTGAAGCGAATAAGAAAGACGGTCACGGCGTTGATTGGCCTGTGCGTTATAAAGACATCGAGCCTTGGTATGACAAGGTCGAATATTTCGCAGGTATTAGCGGGTCCGAAGAGGGTCTTGATATTCTTCCTGACGGCGTCTTCCAACCGCCGCACGAGCTCACCTGTGCTGAACTTGAATTCAAAGCTCGCGTTGAAGCAAAATTCCCCGGGCGTAAGGTCATTCCTGGCCGCGTTGCAAACCTGACGAAGCCTACGCCAGAGCAAATCGCACTGGGTCGCGGGCAATGCCAAGCGCGTGACCTTTGCTACCGCGGCTGCTCATTCGGTGCATATTTCAATTCGAATGTGGCAACTTTGCCAGCGGCGAAGCGTACAGGTAATCTAACCATGATTACCGATACGGCTGTTCTGAAGGTCGATCACGATATGGAGACAGGCCGAGCAACGGGCGTGCAAACCATCAACGTCAACACAAAGGAAAAGAAAACCATCACGGCTCGTGTTGTATTCCTGAATGCGTCGACCATTGCGACGACAATGATTTTGTTGAATTCCGCGCATGAAGGTGCGCCAAATGGTCTAGCCAATAGTTCAGGACAACTTGGCAAGAACCTGATGGATCACGTGGCTGGCGCGGGCGCCGCCGCTACTATGCCGGGGTTTGAGGACAAATATCACTACGGAAAACGACCCAATGGATTCTACATCCCGCGCTTCCGCAACCATACAGAAGAGAGCACAGACTCTGTGCGTGGCTATGGGTATCAGGGCCGAATTTATCGCGAAACCTGGCAGTCTAACGTCGGTCAATCGGGTATCGGCGAAGACTATAAAGACGCAAACCGCAAACCGGGTCCGTGGAGTGTTGGTATCGTTGCCTTCTGCGAGATCCTTCCGGATGAGCGCAACACGGTGACCCTGCATCCAACGAAAAAGGATGAATGGGGTATGCCTATCCCCGTGATTAATCAGAAACATCGTGAGAACGAAGTGGCTCTGATGAAGCACGCGACGCGCGACACCAAGGCCATGTTAGAGGCAGCGGGTATGATCGTCCATTATACCGACAACCCAGATGATATCACGGCAGAGAATATGTCTGCCCCAGGACGCGGAATCCATGAAATGGGTACAGCGCGGATGGGGCGTGATCCAAAAACGTCGGTTCTGAACCAATGGAACCAAAGCTGGGACGTAGAAAACTTGTTCATTACAGATGGCAGCTTCATGACGTCTGGCGGGTGTCAAAACCCATCCATTACCTACATGGCGTTTTCAGCCCGCGCGGCGGATTACGCGGCTAAACTGATGGAATCTGGTAAGCTGTAATGGCGGACTTTGACGCAATCGTCGTCGGGTCTGGTATCTCTGGCGGTTGGGTTGCAAAGGAACTCTGTGAACGCGGGTTGAAAGTCTGCGTTCTAGAGCGGGGGCGTCCGATAGACCCTTCGAAAGATTATTCGGATCATCTCGACCCCTGGGAAAAGCCAAACTTTGACCGTATTTCCGATGCTGATATGGAGCGCGATTTTTTCGTGCAAGGTCAATATTATGCTCTGAAAGAAAGTAACAAACATCTCTTCCTGACAGATAGGGAACAACCCTATGAGCGCGCACCAAATCAGTCTTTCAATTGGCGGCGTGGTAACTATGTCGGCGGCAGGTCATTACTTTGGGGCCGGGCTGTTTACCGTCTCTCCAACAATGATTTCGAAGCGAATAAGCTGGACGGAGAGGGCGTTGATTGGCCAGTTCGCTATAAAGACATTGCGCCGTGGTACGACCACGTTGAGAAGTTTATTGGCGTAGCTGGCGACAGAGATGGGGTTCCGCAAGTCCCCGATGGTGAGCATTTTCTTCCTGCTTTTGAACATACCTGCGTTGAAACGGATTTGAAGAAAAAACTCGAGACACTCTATCCAGAACGCAAGCTCATTATGGGGCGGGTCGCTCATTTAACCCATCTCTCTGACGAACAAATTGCGCTCGGGCGGGGCAAATGTCAGGCGCGAAATCTGTGTTTTCACGGATGCAGCTATGGGGCTTATTTCAGCTCAGTGTCAGCCACGCTCCCCGCGGCGAAAAGAACAGGCAACTTAACGCTCATTTCTAACGCAGTGGTTAGTCGCCTTGTCTTTGATAAAAATAAAAACCGCATAACGGGTGTGGAAGTGGTCGATCGCGACACGGGCGCTGGAACGACACACACAGCAAAGATTGTTTTCCTGAATGCTTCGACCATTGGGTCGACTTTGATTCTCCTGAATTCGGCGACCGAAGATATGCCCACTGGACTAAGCAATGGTTCCGATCAATTGGGACGGAATTTGATGGACCATGTTAAGGGGACCATGGTTCAAGGCACATCCGATGATTTCCAAGATAGATACGTGTTCGGTCGTCGGCCAATTGGCGGTTATATTCCTCGCTATCGAAATTTTCCGAAGCATGTTGAAACTTATAAACGTGGATGGGGATACCAAGTCTATTCTGGACGCGGTCGCTGGAATGGCAACTCGGCAGGAATCGGGCAAGTATTTAAGTCTCAAAACCAGACGCCTGGTCCTTGGTCGATCGTTCTACATGCTTTTGGTGAATGCCTTCCAAATGAGAGCAACCGCGTGATCGCTCATGCCACTAAGGTCGATAAATGGGGTCAGCCGATTGCTGTTGTCGATTTGAAACTCGGGAAGAATGAAGAAGCTATAATGCGGGCTGCGCATCAAGATGCCATTGATATTTTAACCGATGCAGGCATGCGAAACCTATACGAAATTCAAAAGCCTGAAAATAATTTGAACGGAATTAGCGGGGCGGTCCATGAAATGGGGACCGCGCGAATGGGACATAACCCGAAAACCTCTGTCCTAAACAGGTGGAATCAATCACATGAGATTCCTAATTTATTCATTACGGATGGGTCGTTCATGACATCCTCGGCCACTCAAAATCCGTCATTAACCTATATGGCATTTTCTGCGCGGGCCGCTAATTACGCGGCTGATCTGCTGCAATCGGGCGCGCTCTAATGCCTGACTTTGATGCGATCGTCGTGGGGTCAGGGATGTCTGGCGGATGGTCTGCAAAAGAGCTGTGTGAGCGTGGTTTAAAAACTCTCGTGCTTGAGCGCGGTCCCGATATTGATCCCGCCAAAGACTACTCGGACATGCAGGATCCGTGGGATAGGAAGTATCTCGACCGTGTACGGCCAGAAGAAGCCAATCGAGATTACGCCATTCAAAAAGACGTCTATGTTTTCTATGAATCGACCAAGCACCTGTGGGCGAATGACAGAATTTACCCTTACACCACGGCACCTGGAACGGATTATCAATGGTTGCGCGGACATCACGTCGGCGGTCGATCCCTGACATGGGCGCGCATGTCATTCCGTTTTTCGGACCATGATTTCAAAGCCAATAAAGCCGACGGCATAGGCGTCGATTGGCCCATTCGATACGCTGATCTGGAACCTTGGTACGATAAGGTAGAAGAATTTGTTGGTGTGTCCGGCTCTAGGGAGGGTCTCGGCCAATTGCCCGATGGGAAGTTTCTGCCGCCCTTCGAAATGGACTGCGCAGAAAAGCTATTAAAGCAAAAAATGGCGGAGCATTTTCCTGAGCGGACCATGATGGTTGGTCGCGTCGCGAATTTGAAACGCGCGACGGAAGAACATTTGGCGCTCGGTCGTGGAACCTGTCAGGCGCGAAATGCGTGTTTCCGCGGATGTTCTTTTGGCGCTTATTACAGTTCCAATTCTGCATCTTTGCCCGCGGCTAGAAACACAGGAAACCTGACACTCAAACCTGACTCAATCGTCCACAGCCTTATCTATGACAAGGAAACCAAACGCGTTTCGGGCGTTCGGGTCATTGACCGCGTGTCGAAGGCGACAACGACCTACACGGCCAAGATCGTTTTCCTAAACGCGTCGGCTATTGCTACAGCCGCTATTCTTCTCAATTCGACATCAGACACCTTTAAAACAGGACTCGCAAATCGCTCTGATCAAGTCGGGCGAAACCTGATGGATCATGTTGCTGGTGCTTTAGTTCACGCCAAAATTGATGGTCTGGAAGATCGTTATTATTCGGGCCGTCGTCCGATCTGCGGTTACATTCCACGATACCGAAATTACCCTGAATACACCGAAGACTATAAGCGCGGCTTTGCCTTTCAGGTCTACACGCAGCGTGGGCGCTGGGACGCAAATGCGTCTGGAATTGGCGCCGATTATAAGGCCCGACAAGCCAAACCTGGCGAATGGGCGATCACGCTGGACACCTATGGTGAGGTGCTGCCTAATCCGAATAACCGCGTGACCTTGTCTACCACCAAGGATCAGTGGGGGTTGGCGGTGCCGCATATGGATGCGACGATGGGGCCAAACGAGATGGCACTGATGCAAGCTGGGTCTGATGACGCCGTCGACATCCTAACCAAAGCGGGATTTCGTGATATTCGGCAAGACAAAGTCAAACCGACCCCGCCTGGAAATCGCATTCACGAAATGGGGACAGCTCGCATGGGCCGCGACCCCAAAACAAGCGTTTTGAATAAATGGAATCAAGCTTGGGATGTCCCGAATTTGTTCATCACCGACGGAGCCTGCATGACGTCATCGGCGATCCAGAACCCGTCAATCACCTATATGGCGCTGTCTGCGCGGGCCGCAAATCACGCGGCAGATTTGTTAGAAAGAGGAGAGCTGTGATGCTGTCACGACGTTTATTCATGGGCGGGACGGCCGCTGCACTCGGACTGGTCGCTTGCCAAGGTAGATTGCCATCTGAAGCCATAGAGGTCGGGTCGCGAAAGCTGAATAAAATTGGACTTCAAACTTATACCCTTCGCGAGATATTCGAAGATGATCCCGTCGGGACGCTGAAAATGATCAAAGATGTTGGTTATGATTACGTCGAACTAAACGGACGGAACTTTTCTGAACGCTCGGCCAAAGACATGATCGGGATGGTCAAAGATGCAGGTCTTTACTGCCCGGCGACGCATTACAGTCTTGAGGGTGTGAGAGATGACTTTGCGAAAACCGTCAGAGACGCGCAAGACTTAGGCGTTGACTACATGATCGTGCCTTGGATCGGTGAGGAAAGTCGATCTGTTGAAGGTTACAAATCAATCGCGGCGATGTTCAATGAGCGCGGGCGCCAAGCGCGCGATGAGGGCTTTAAGCTGGCCTATCATAATCATCAGTTTGAGTTCTTTGATCTAGGTGGCGGCGTGAATGGCATGGATATTTTGCTCAATGAGACTGATCCAGATCGTCTGGACTTTGAGCTTGATCTGTTCTGGGCAAAATTAGAGTTGGATGACATTCCGAGCTTCATGCGAGCGCATCCAGGGCGGTTCAAACTGGCGCATGTGAAAGACATGAAGGGTGATCCGACCAAGTGGAAAAACAGTGTCGATTTTGACGCGATTAAATCTGACTTGATGGTCAATGTGGGAGAGGGCGATATGCCCTTTGAAAGTTATTTCGCGTTGAATGACATTTCAGGCATGGAATATTTCATCATGGAACATGACAATCCGCCAAAGCCGTTCCGGGGGTCCGTAAAACAAAGTTTTGATGCTGCGCGCGCGATGAGATTCTAATCTAAAGAGCGCGTCTAATTCGCTCCTGTAAAGGCATTCTCGGGAAACGGGTCGGCGACAAGCATCGCCCAATAGGTCGAATAGGTTGTGGTGGGTTCATAGACGAGAGCCAGTCCAAATTCCGTGACATCATCGCGCAGCAAATTGGCATTATGCCCTGGCGATTTCTTCCACGCCTTGAAAACCGCGTCCCAACTCATCTGGCCTGTGGCGACATTCTCGCCTGCAATCGTGAAGTAATAGCCTTGGCGTTGAATGCGGTCGCCGTGGCCAGATCCGTCACTGCCAGTGTGACTGATCGTACCCGACGACGCGAGATCACGGGCGTGGACTTCGGAGGCGAGGTTTAGCTTCTCATTATAATGCAGGGTATGCAAACCTTTGGACGCGCGATAAGCATTTAGATCTGACAGTGCTTGATCGAAGTCCAAGCTTTCGGGCGGGACGCGTGGGAAGACAGCGTTTTCACCAAATCCATTATTAAGCCGACAGAACATCTCGGGTTTTGTGACATCGGGCTGATATATAACGGTGCCGCGACAGGTCTGGCTATCGGCTTTGCACAAGGCTTCGCACCTTTCGACAGAGGTTACGGTTTCGACTTTATAAGTGCCGTCATCTTCATCCAGTAAAGCTTGGCTCGCGCTTTCAGCGCGGGGCGTGCCAATATAGGGGTCTGCAAAAGCAAGTCCTGCCGTGATCGTAAAGGCTACCAGCGTGGCCGTAGTTCCTATTGCCCAGTGTCGTATTCCCATGACGTCAACTTATAAATCGATCCAAATTTTCAAAGGTAGAATGACAGCCTAAACCCTAACGATCGGTTCAAAATCGATTAATTCTTGGTCAGGTTAACTTAATCAGGATAGGCCGTTGACCCTAGCGTCCTGCGCCTGTCTGCGCACTGCCGCCGCCAGCGGCCATGTCGCGTTCTTGAATGAAGGCTTCCCCCAAACCTTCATAAAAAGTCGCCAGCGCTTGCGCGCGGGCATCATCAATATTGGGATCGGGGGCAGAGAGCGCGGCATTGGGCAGCCCTTTATGCGCGGCACGCATATAGTCTTTCCACACATCGACCGGCAGCAAACCGCCCGTGACTTTCCGCATGGAGGAGTTGTCGTCATTACCAAGCCAAACGCCCGTGGTGAGTTGCGCGGTAAAACCGACGAACCATGCATCGCGGTAATCTTGTGACGTTCCCGTCTTTCCGCCCGCTTGACGATTGCCAAGACGCGCGCCGTGACCTGTGCCCGTGTCGATAACATCGCGGAGCATGGATGTCATTTGACGCGCATAGGGTACGGGATAAACTCGACGGCCTGCGACCGTGCGGCGTTTATAAAGCGGTGCACCAGACGTGTTGCGAATTTCCGTGATCATATGCGTGGGCCGTAAAAGCCCTTCATTGGCAAAGACAGAATAAGCGCGTGTCATTTCGACGAGCGTGACTTCAGATGACCCAAGCGCGAGGGAGTATTCGGGCCGCAATTCGCTGTCGATGCCAAAACGTTTGGCGAGAGATGCGACTTGCGACGGGCCAACTTCTGCCGTGACCTGCGCGGCAATGGTGTTGATCGAAAGCTTTAAAGCTTCGCGCACCGTCATCGGCCCGCGATAGCGACGCGTGTAATTTTCTGGGGCCCAATTCCCAATCTGTGTGGGCTGGTCGATCCTGACCGTTCCAGGGGTGAATCCGTGTTCGAGGGCTGCGGCGTAAGCAAAGGTTTTGAAACTAGAGCCTGGTTGTCGTTTGGCTTGTTCGGCGCGGTTGAATTTCGACGTCTGATAATCCCGCCCGCCAACGAGGGCCAAGACCGCGCCCGTGGCATTGTCGATAGAGACAATGGCGCCTTCACTGACTTTCTTCCGTGTGGCCGATTTGACAAGCATATCTTCCAAAGCCGATTGCGCGATTTTTTGGCGTTCCGTATCAATCGTTGTTGTAATGATCAGATCCTTTTGACCATCGGTGACTAGCGTAGGTGCCTGTTCCGCAATCATGTCGAAGATATATCCGATCGCATTTTCATCAATCAGGGGCTCGGCGTCTTCGGCAATGATCGGCGGGTTATCTAGCGCTTCCTGCTGCTGCGCCATGGTGATCATGTCATTGGCGACCATGCGCTGGAGCACGAGTTTAGAACGTGTCACCGCGCGGTCGTAATGTTGCGTTGGATTATAACGCGATGGGGCTTGAGGCAGACCCGCCAACAATGCGGCCTCGGCGAGGTTGATCTCTTTCGCTGACTTGCCGAAATATTTCTGCGCGGCGGCTTCGACGCCAAAAACGCGCGGCCCCATTGGAATACGGTTGATATAAAGCTCGAGGATTTCAGGCTTGGACAATACGGCTTCCATGTCCCGCGCGAGGACAGCTTCTTGGAATTTCCGGCGGTAAGACTTCTCAGGCGACAACACGATGTTCTTGACCAGTTGCTGCGTCAGTGTCGATCCGCCTTGGGTCTTCTCACCTGCGCGGGTGTTCTCGAACAGGGCGCGGAGGATCGCTTTGTTGTCGATACCGGCGTGTTGATAAAACCGCTCGTCCTCAATCGCGAGAAAGGCATCCCCAACATAGCTCGGCATTTGGCCGAGTTTCAGAGGTGCGCCAATATAAGGTCCTCGATGGCCGATCTCTTTCCCGTCCTTATCCAGCAGGGTAATCGTCGGTTGCAGGTTCAACTCCCACATCGTTCGCTTATCGGGCAGGGAGGGTAAATCCTTGAGCAAATAATAGCGCGTCTGGAAATACCCGACGGCCGTAACGCCGCAAAGGATCGCCAAAATCAACAACCAAATCGCACGCCGTTTGCGCTTGCGATTATCATTCGCCACCGCTTGCGGGTTTATGTCAGCACGAAATGTTGGCATTCTCTCCTTTGCCCCCTAAAGGGCGCGTTATGACTCAGACACCTAAGCCCCAATCTACTCAAGAGCTAGCCTTTTGGAAAACCAAAAATATGGCGGAAATGAGCCGTGAGGAATGGGAAAGCCTCTGTGATAGCTGCGGTAAGTGTTGTTGCATCCGTTTGGAAGACGAAGATACAGGCGCAATCTACATTACAGATGTGGCGTGCAAGCTGTTCAATCCCGAAACCTGTCGGTGCGGGGATTACGCCAATCGCTCCAAATTGGTGCCTGATTGCGTGACGCTGACGCCCGTCAATGTCAGCCAGCTGAAATGGATGCCGCAGACTTGTGCCTATCGCCTCGTCTCGGAAGGCAAAGACCTGCCAGAGTATCACCATCTTGTCTCAGGCTCGCGCGACACTATCCATGAGGTCGGTATGAGCGTCCAAGACGCGGTGACGAGCGAAGTCTTGGTCGACGAAGATGATATTCCTACACGGATCGTCATCTGGCCGGGTGAACCTGATATTGTTTAACCATCGACGTTACCCGATAGGGTTTGCCCCGAAGGGGATAGCGGCGATGCTCTATCGGGCGCCGGCATAGGTCGAGGGACACGCAAATGTCCGCCACGCACGCAACCTCATGCCTAGTCATTGCAAGGCTCGACCTTGCAATCCACAAGTCAGTTACCTGTGGATCACAAGAACAGGTCTTGTGAAGACGAAGAGAGAGGTGGGGCGATTTAGCCACCTTTCTGCGTTTCGCGCCGCAGAACCATTTCGGTTCCTGTATCTCGTAGTCTGGAAAAATGTCCCGAGTGACGGGATGTTCGCGAGTGTATTCTAGGGTCCAGCGGAACTGGAAAAGCTTGGTTTTGGTTTTCGACCCCGAAGGGACACTCGCGACGACGCCTTTTTCCAAGATTGGCCGAGCTACGCAGTCGAGGCGTAAACAGCTCACAATCCGCCACCCAGATTGACCGACATTACCCGATCTCCCCCAATGACAAGCGCCGCTTCTTTCCGATCAGATCAATGTGCACATGACCGCCCGTTGAAAGAAGACAGCTTTAAAATGACACAGAATCCGAAAGCGGGGAGACGATTGTTGAATTTTGGGCGTATATATACTTGACAAACCCACCGCATCTGGTATCTAGAATGCATGAGCATCCTATCTAAGCCATTCTTTCACAATGAAGCCGCCGCCTTTGAGTATCTCGAAGGTCTGATCTGGGGCGATAAGCCCGTATGCCCAAAGTGCGGAAACACTGAAAAGAAGATTTACGCGCTAGAGGGTGTTCGATCTAAGGCTTCTAAAAAGAACCCTAATGGCGTGGAGCGGCACGGCCTAAAGAAGTGTGGCGCATGTCGCAAGCAGTTTACTGTACGTGTCGGCACTGTTTTTGAAAGCTCTCACGTCCCTTTGCACAAGTGGTTGCAAGCCGCTTATCTAATGATGTCCAGCAAGAAGGGTATCAGCTCCAAACAGCTAGAGCGCACATTGGAAGTCACTTACAAGACGGCGTGGTTTATGTCTCACCGCTTGCGTGAAGCTATGGCGTCTAACGCTATGCCACCGATGGGCGGCGAAGGTTCTATTGTCGAAGCTGACGAAACATATTTTGGCAACAAGTTGAGCCTCAAAGCCCGTGCCAAACTGCCCCGCATCATTACTCGCGACGAAAACGGCCATATTCTAAGCTCTAAGCCGAACCCAGCCGTGTATCACAACAAGCATATCATCGTATCGCTTGTTGAGCGTGGCGGCTCTGTGCGTTCGTTTAAAGTTGATAGCGCGACGGTTTCTAATGTCGCTAAGATCGTCACCGAAAACGTTGATCGCCAGACGCATCTTATGACTGACGAAAGCAAGCTATACACTCGCGTAGGCGCTCAATACGCGAACCATGAGTTCGTGACACATAGCCACAAAGAATACGCACGTGGCAACGTCACGACGAACACAATCGAAGGCTATTTCAGTATCTTTAAACGCGGCATGAAAGGCGTGTATCAGCATTGTTCTGAGAAGCATCTACACCGCTATCTCGCTGAATACGACTTCCGCTATAACAACCGTGAACGCCTCGGCGTCAATGACATAGAACGGACGGCAAACGCCTTGCAGGGTATCGTAGGCAAGCGTTTGACGTATCATGGGCCTAACTAAAAAGACGCCAGTAAAAGGCGAAGTGCAATATAAATTCGACTTCTAAGTCGCCCCTTTAGGTGGTGAGTCATTTTGACTCACTACAAACTGTTAACTTGACCTCAACCAATTATTGACTACTTGTGAGTCGCGGCCCTTACTTAGTGATAAGACCCCTCGGGCGCTTCCTAACGGATAGCTAAGCTGCGGGCCGCTCTTTTTTCCTTAATAGTAATGATGAGTACCACGGGCGAATAAGTCATATTCCCGTCGAACTTTGTTTTCAATTATGTCGTATGACCTAGTGTCGTCACGCTCCCATTTTCTCTGGATTGCCCATGCGCAATAATCTGCGATTTGCAAGCATGGGTCGGCTTGTGAAGGGGGAAATGATGTTTCCCAAGTCTTCCCTCTAATAGTTTGCTGCATGACGTCGTTAACGGCGCTTGTGTAGACAGCTTGACCTTTTTTAGTGCCAATGGCGGCTGCGGAGATCATGGCTTCATCATGCCCATACATCAGCGCGGGGCCAATTGTCTTAAGATGATAAAACCATGCATATTTATAAAATCTATCATTTGTGGTGCGAGTTTGAGGCTGTGCTTTAGATTTCTCTAGGATTGTAACATCAATCCTAAATTCGTGGTGGGATAAGAGTTCAAAAACCTCATCCCTTACCTCTTGTTTGTCTTGAGTGCAGTGGAACATGTGGTGCTTTACAGGCATCTTGCGCCATATCATATCTCGCCTTAAGTCTTGTAGTGCCGTACCTAAGTCACAATCTGTCATGGTGACAGTGCAGACAATAAAGTAACGACTGGCCCGTTCGTTACGCTTAAAAACGAAACAACCCGCTTCGTCGGAAAAAATGTAAGCCCTACTCATATGCCTAAAAACCAAACCCAAATCGAAAAATTCAAACAAACAGCCCGTGAGCTAGAGTGCGATGAATCCGAACGAGGCTTTGCTGAAAAACTCAAACGAATCGCAAAACCACAAGATGCACCTATAAAGGGTGAATCGCAGGGCTAAGTCGAGTCGCCTAGCAGATAGGCTGTTGAGAACACAGTGTGAACATTGTTGCGCCTCACGCGCGAATCGCTTATTAAGCTTGGGTAAGGGGAGAAAAGGTTGATAATATGGCTCAGGCCAACACCGTTTTTTTAGTTCAGATTCATTTAAAAAAGAAAATAGAGGATAGCCCCGAAGTAATAGCTCACATCGGTAAGAGCATTCTCCACAGCGTCTTAGACGCTACCGACAATCCTATGACCTTGTCTTTCGTTGTGGTTGCCCGAGGCAATGCGCAATCAATCCTCAAGCGTTATGAAGGGATCTCCAACCATGAGGGCGTTCACAACGTTAGGGTTTTGACTACCAACCCAAACAACGCTTCCAGTCTCGGTATGCTGGACCCAATCGGACCCAAGTTGGAGATGGCTTGGCGGCGTGTTAGTGAGGGACGTCAAACCGAAAAGCTCATTCAGCGAAACGGAGCGTCCAAGCGCCAAGTTAAGCGCGCACTTCGAAAGTCTGGCGTGTCCAGCCGCACTGGACGTAAACAGCCGCAAAACGCGGATAAGTGATAGTTTAGCTTTCATACCCCTACCTCTAGCAGGTGAGGGTAAAGAAAGATTCTTATTAATGGGTTTGTCAAAGACACATACGCCGAATTTTGTTATAAGTCCATGAAATCGTTGAATTTAGTTTTTCCGAAAAGCGGGAAAGACTTTCGAAACGAACGAGCAATTTCCTTCGGTTAGGCCTAGGCTAAGGTCTAACCACATGTTACGATTTTGGCATCACCCATGACGAAGGCGTCCAATATTTAGGGCGTTCAAAACCGTCTGTTTGGCGCTGGTCGTCAGACTGCGGCCCGCACTGGGTGATCTGCCTTTCGGGGTTTGAGCGCCGAACCAGAGTAGGGCGAAAAGGCCCCAATGGATGACATAATTGGCGGGGAACATGGGCAGTACGAATTCAATTTTAACCGCGGTAGACCAACCACTTTCTGTTCGAGTTGTGGTTTGTAATTCATGCCAAAAACCAGCATCGAAAATCATAATACTCATATAAGGGGAGAGGTGAAGAGCGTAGGTGCCGATTATGACCGACGGTAACCAAAAAATAGCGCACCAGACAAGTGTCCGCTTCTTTCGGCCCACAGTCTGGAATCTCTTCCAGAGCATAGTGAAAAGTACGAGTAATATCACCAAGTAAAAGGCCACAGATAGGTCTGAATAGTCATTAGCCTTGCTGGCGCGCAGATACATAGATGCTGCGACAGTTAGGAAGTAGGCATGGATTAGAAGTAGCCCGCTTAATACAAATGTCTTCTTGCTCATATCCTCAAGGACTATCTCAACGTCTACGTTCACTCATAGCTTTATGCGCGTGATTTTACGAATAGGTTATGGGTGGCGTGATTTGGGAAATGGCGGGTTTCTTGGTTAAGATCATGTTTCAGATAAGGGTTTGCCGAGACGACTCTCTGGGTAATATGTGCGTAGTTGCAAATCATTCGCATTTATAATCGAAGTTTCAGTAATTTAGGGTAAAGGGTAGCCTGTAAAACCCTTACAAAAGCGTCAGATTGTCCGTTGCAATGCCCCCTTTGCGGCAATAGGTTCCGGCCCAAATGCGGACCTCTCTGAGTCTGCCGATTTTTGTGTGCGAGTTTATGACCAATTTCCTCATTGGATACCTGCCAGTTGTCATTCTTTTCGGAATTGCTCTGGTGTTGTCTCTCCTCTTTTTGTTGGTCCCTGCGGTCATCGCGCCAAAGGATCCTGATTTTGAGAAAGTCTCGACATATGAGTGTGGCTTCAACGCCTTTGATGACTCGCGCATGAAGTTTGATGTGCGGTTTTATTTGGTCGCCATTCTTTTCATTATCTTTGATATCGAAGTCGCGTTTCTGTTCCCATATGCTGTGTCGCTTGAGTCGATGACGTGGGGCGCGTGGCTAATCGTGATGATCTTCCTTGCAGAGCTGGCCGCTGGTTTGGCCTATGCGTGGAAAATCGGTGCGTTGGATTGGGAATAGGGAGCAGCACAATGGTACTCGTAAACCCAAATGGCGACGTTGGCACACCAGCGTATAATCCAAAACAACATGACGTTGGTTTTTCGGGCTTGTCCGATCAACTGGCCGACAAAGGCTTTATTACTGCGGCGTCCGATGATTTGATTACATGGGCGCGTACGGGGTCTTTGATGTGGATGACTTTCGGTCTGGCCTGTTGCGCCGTTGAAATGATGCAGGCGTCTATGCCGCGTTATGACGTCGAGCGGTTCGGCTTTGCGCCGCGTGCGTCCCCCCGTCAGTCCGACGTGATGATCGTTGCGGGTACGCTGACCAATAAAATGGCCCCAGCGCTGCGCAAGGTTTACGACCAAATGCCAAATCCGCGTTACGTGATTTCAATGGGCAGCTGCGCCAATGGCGGCGGCTATTACCATTACTCCTACGCCGTTGTGCGGGGCTGTGACCGTATTGTGCCTGTCGATATTTACGTGCCTGGGTGCCCACCGACCGCGGAAGCACTGGTTTACGGCATTTTGCAATTGCAGAAGAAAATCCGCCGCGAAGGCAATATTGAGCGCTAGGTTAGCGCGCGACAAAAGCGAAAAGAGCTCATGGAAGATCTCAAAGACCATATCGAAAGCCAACTCGGCGAGGCGATTAACAGCGCGACAGTTGCCTTTGGTGAGCTGACGCTGAACGCTCGTCGTGCGGAAATTCTGACCGTGTTGACGTTCCTGCGCGATGATCCGATTTGCAAATTCACGCAGTTGATTGACATTGCGGGTGTTGATTACCCGTCTCGCGCGCGCCGTTTTGAGGTCGTCTATCACATGCTATCAATGGCGCAGAACACGCGCATTCGTATCAAGATCACGACGGATGAAGATACGCCCGTGCTGAGCTCGGCTGCGATTTTCCCGAATGCTGATTGGTATGAGCGCGAAGCCTTCGATATGTATGGTATTGCGTTTGAAAACCATCCTGACTTACGCCGTATCCTTACGGATTATGGTTTTGAGGGCTATCCCTTACGCAAAGACTTCCCGCTCTCTGGCTTTGTCGAAGTGCGCTATGACGAAGGCCGTAAAGCCGTTGTCTACGAACCCGTCAACCTGCCGCAAGAATACAGAAGCTTCGACTTCATGAACCCCTGGGAAGGCGGAAAATATGATCTGCCGGGTGATGAAAAAGCGGAAGCGAAATAAGGGTCTTAATGATGCGAAGTTTTTTGAAGGCATGGATCGTAACGAGCGCAAGTGTGGCGGCCGCTAGTTCTGCGGCAGCGCAAACGCCGTTGTTTGACGCGCTTCCAACTTTGGATGAAAGCCGCGGTTTTGACGCAGACCGCGCACAGCTTTGTTTGCTTGGTGCCAAGGTCGTTGAGAAGGCGGCTGACTATGATTTGATCAAACCGGATTCGACGAAATATTTGCGAGCTGTAGAGGCTGGGCCAAAACTTGAGCTCATCTTGCAGGACCGCACGCAGACAGATGTAATTTTCCAAAACCGCATTGATGCCGTTAAATCGGAATATGCGCTGTTCCAGGCGGCGGATAAAAAAGAACGCAAGCGTCTTTTCAAATTAGCTAAGGATTCGAATAAGCGTTGCGGGAAACCTATGCAGCGCACGAAGGTTAAGAATATTGGCTTAACCAATGAAAAAGCGGCGCTAATCACGGGCGTGAACGCCGATACGGCGCGTCTTTGCTATGCAATCGCGTCGGAGAAAGCGGGAACGAGTCTCGCAGGTTTGATTGACTCGCTGATCCAAGCTTCGACGTGGAATAAGGTCTACATCCAAGCGCGTCACCGCGAAGGTGCGCCGCAAGATGAGTTGATTGAAAATCTCAAAATTGCTGATGAAAAAGTGGCGCTGAAATCTGCGGATAAAGATGTCGTGTTGGGTTTGTACGAAACGTGCGGCGAAAAATATGAGCGCGCGACATTTGAGCATAAGTTGAACCAACCTGCTGCGTCTGAGGATGGCGAAATGCCAGGGCCCGTCAGCTTGGTTGATTGGGATTAGGGCTTGCGCACTCACCTGACATATCGGTCCGCATTGGCGTCTGTCGGCACGCTTTGTCTAGCGGCGACGGCTGTCAGCTGTGCGCCTTCCAGCGCGAATGATATTCCCGCCGTTATAGATCATCGTTTCGATCTGTTGCCGTATAATATGCCGAATTTGCTGGCATCCGACGCCAAGAGATGCCGGATTGTGGGTAACCTTCTGGCTGGTGAAAAGTTCAGTGATAATGAGCTTGTCCAGCGTGCGACTGAGACGGGCATGGAGCTATGGCGTCATATCGGACGCGAGTTTTTGGATGCTGACGATGTTGGCGACGTACTCCCATTCGGAGGCGATAAGCGCGCGGTTGAATCGATTTTGCCGAAACTACCCACGCCATCGGCCACGGGCGAAGCGTGTGGGGAGTACACAGGGGCGATCGTCGTTCAGACTGGGTTTTTGAGCATTCGTGAAAGCCTTAATATGGCCGAAGCGACCGATCCGACGATTTGGGAAAAGATGGGCCGAACAAGGGCTGAACTCGATTCTGGATTGAATTTGATTGAGGCGCAGGCCTCAGAATTGGGTGGCGCGTCCATTGCAGATAAAGTTTCCTGCGTTGCGATCTATCATGCGAACAAAATGACGGATCCGTCTTTAGCCGCTTATTCTAATATCTGGATGACGTCTCTGGTCTCCGCGATCCAAGATGGTCAGGTTGCGCCAGATGATATCCGGGCTCAAAGCGAATATTGGCGTGCACTCGCTAATAATGGTGTAGAAGGTCTGACGAAACTCAGCGGATATGAGGCGCAGAATGCGTCTTGTGAAGCGCAAGTTGATCAGGCTGTCTCTGCGCAGGCGGAGGGTACATAATGGGTGCTGATATTGGAGTCGTTCAGCTATTGGTGGTGCTTGCCGTCATAGCTGTGCAAATTGTTCCGTTTTGGAAAATATTTCCCAGAGCGGGGTGGTCGCCTTGGATGAGTTTATTGATGGTAGTTCCTTTGCTAAATCTCGTCGTGCTTTACGTTTTAGCTTTTAAGGCTTGGCCCATGGATCATTTTAAGAGTGAGGCATTCGCATAATGACCACCACTGAAGCTATCGTAAACGGTAATGAGCGTAATTTCACGATCAACTTTGGTCCGCAGCATCCCGCGGCGCATGGTGTTTTGCGCCTTGTGTTGGAGTTGGAAGGCGAAGTTGTAGAGCGCGTAGACCCACATATCGGCTTGCTGCATCGCGGCACTGAAAAGCTGATGGAGCATAAAACCTATTTGCAGGCGCTGCCCTATTTGGATCGTCTGGATTATGTCTCGCCGATGAACCAAGAGCATGCGTTCTGTCTCGCGATCGAAAAGCTCGCTGATATTGGCGTGCCGCGCCGGGCGTCATTCATTCGTGTGCTGTACTCTGAAATCGGCCGTATTCTCTCCCATCTGCTCAACATTACAACGCAAGCCATGGACGTCGGCGCGTTGACGCCGCCGCTGTGGGGCTTCGAAGAGCGCGAAAAGTTGATGGTGTTTTATGAGCGCGCTTGCGGGTCCCGCATGCACGCCAATTACTTCCGTCCCGGCGGTGTCCATCAGGACCTTCCCGAAGCTTTGATCGCAGATATTTACGCGTGGTGTGAGCAATTCCCAGAGAAGCTACAAGATATTGAAACGCTGTTGACTGAAAACCGTATTTTCAAACAGCGCAACGTCGATATCGGTGTCGTGACTGAGGCCGATTGCCACGAGCGGGGGTTCTCTGGCGTTTTGATCCGTGGGTCGGGTCTGGCGTGGGATTTACGTCGTAACCAGCCTTACGAAGTTTACTCCGAGCTCGATTTCAAAATCCCACTCGGCAAAAATGGCGATTGCTATGACCGCTACCTCTGCCGTGTCGAAGAAATGTATGAGTCTGTGAAGATCATGAAGCAGTGCATCGAAATGATGCCTGTGGGTCCGGTCATGACGCAGGATAGCAAGGTCGCGCCACCGCGCCGTGCCGAGATGAAGCAAAGCATGGAAGCGCTGATCCATCACTTTAAACTTTACACAGAGGGCGTACATGTCCCTGCGGGTGAGGTCTATTCGTGTGTCGAAGCGCCTAAGGGCGAGTTTGGCGTTTATTTAGTCTCCGATGGCTCGAACAAGCCGTATCGGGTAAAGCTTCGCGCGCCAGGTTTCCCGCATTTGGCGGCGATGGATTACCTGAATCGCGGTCATATGCTGGCGGACGTCTCCGCGATCCTCGGCTCGCTTGATATCGTTTTCGGGGAGATCGACCGATGAGTGATCCGTTGAAGAAAACATATATGGATTATTTGGCTCTGGGCTATCAAGTTGTCTCCGCCTATCACGCCGACGGATTTCACGTTCAAGTGCTGCAATCAGACGATGATGTCGTCATCGCGCACATGCCGCATGGCAAAATTATCGAAGACGGTTTCATGATGGATCAAGATGTTCGGATCACAAGGTTTATGAAATGAGTGCGCAACGCATGGCCCTGAAACAGCCTGAGAGCTTTATGTTCTCGGCTGAGGCTGAAAAAGAAATTGATATGTGGGTGGCGAAATACCCCGCGGATCGTCAGCGTTCGGCGCTGATACCTGCGCTTTGGATCGCCCAGAAGGATGCGGGCGGCTGGCTTCCAGAGGTGACCATGCGGGCTGTGGCTGATAAACTCGGCATGGCCTATATCCGCGTCTACGAAGTCGCGACATTTTATACGATGTATAATCTTGCCCCTGTGGGTGAGCATTTCGTTCAACTTTGCGGTACAACGCCGTGTTGGTTGCGCGGGTCGGACGATTTGAAAGCTGTCATGCAGCGCCGTGTCGGCAATCAAAATGTGATTTCTGCGGATGGCAAGCTTAGCTGGCTGGAAGTCGAATGTTTGGGCGCTTGCTCGAACGCGCCGATGGTTCAAATCTCGAATGCCGATGGCGACCATTATTACGAAGATCTGACAGCGGAAAGTTTCGACGCGCTACTGGATAAATTGGTTGCGGGTGAAAAACCTGAGCCGGGTCCGCAAAATTCGCGCCACACGTCAGAGCCTGAGGGCGGGGCGACTGTCTTGATAGACGCGTCAATCTACAAGCCGGGCCGCAAGCTGACGAAGCTTCCGAACCAAGGTAAAAAAGTCGAGATTGTTCGTCACGCGGGTGATCCAAAAGGCAAACGTGCGACCAAATCCGGCACGGCGTCTAAATCTGCTGAAGCCATGCCAAAGGCCGCCAAGCCGAAGGCCGCGACAGAGCCCAATCCCAAGCCGAAATCTGCCGCGACGCCGAAGCTTAAGGCGACCAAGCCCGTTGCTAAGGCGGCGCCAAAAGTCCTTTACACAGACGGTCCAACAGATGGCACGCCAGATGATCTGAAAGTTATCAAAGGTGTAGGTCCTGTATTCGAGCGTGAGCTGAACGAAAAAGGCATCTATTACTATCGCCAAATCGGTGCCTGGAAAGCCGCCGATGTGAAAATGGTCGAAGCCGAAGCCCTGTCGCGTTTCCCAGGTCGCATCAAACGCGATGAATGGGTCAAGCAAGCTAAGGCACTCGCTAAAGCTGCGGCAAAGAAGGCCTAAGATGTTCGGTACGAAATACACACTCGTGACGGCAGTGTTGATGACCATGGCGTCATTGGCATGGGGATTTAATCTCTATATTGCGTCCAAAGCGGGTGATGTACCGATGTCAAATATAATCGTTGTTGTTCTTTTCGCTGTGCTCGCAGCAGGCTATTGGACCGCGTATTTCCGCAAGAAAAACACTGAAAAAGCTGGGACAGAATAGCTATGGCTGACCTCCTCAGAGACGAAGACCGGATTTTCAAAAATCTTTATGGTCTCCATGATTGGAAACTCGATGGCGCGCGGCAACGCGGCGCTTGGGAAGGCACAGCGGCGATGCTGGGTCAGGGCCGTGACTGGATTATTGATCAAGTCAAAGCCTCTGGCCTTCGCGGTCGCGGCGGTGCGGGTTTCCCAACGGGTCTAAAATGGTCCTTTATGCCAAAAGAAGTTGGCAATCGTCCGCATTACCTCGTCGTGAACGCCGATGAGTCAGAGCCTGGTACCTGTAAAGACCGTGAAATGATGCGTCATGACCCGCATCTGCTTATCGAGGGATGCCTCGTTGCGTCTTTCGCCATGCAAGCCAATGCCTGTTACATTTATCTACGCGGGGAATATGTCCTCGAACGCAACCGTTTGCAGGCCGCAATTGATGAAGCTTACGCGGCAGGTCTCGTCGGCAAGAACGCTTGTGGCTCTGGATTTGATTTCGATATTTACATGCATCACGGTGCAGGTGCTTATATTTGCGGCGAAGAAACCGCGCTGCTTGAAAGCCTTGAAGGTAAAAAAGGCCAGCCCCGCTTGAAGCCACCGTTCCCAGCGAATGCCGGCCTCTATGGTTGTCCAACAACCGTGAATAATGTTGAATCTATCGCCGTTGTGCCGACAATCCTGCGCAAAGGTGCAGATTGGTTCAGCAGCTTTGGTCGTGACAACAACAAGGGCACCAAGGTCTTTTCGATCTCTGGACACGTCAATCGTCCCTGCAATGTCGAAGAAGCCATGTCGATCCCGATGAAGCAACTTCTTGAGCATCATGCGGGTGGCGTGCGCGGTGGATGGGATAACCTCAAATGCGTTATTCCGGGTGGTTCGTCTGTTCCGCTCTTGCCAAAAGAGATTTGCGATACCGTCCTGATGGACTTTGACGCGCTGCGTGAACATCAATCTGGTTTGGGCACCGCGGCAGTTATCGTCATGGATCAATCCACCGATGTTGTGAAAGCCATCGCGCGCCTGAGCTATTTCTATAAACATGAAAGCTGTGGCCAATGTACACCGTGTCGTGAAGGCACGGGTTGGATGTGGCGCGTGATGGAACGCATGGTTGTTGGCAACGCCAAAACATCCGAGATTGATATGCTCCTTGATGTGACGAAACAGATCGAAGGCCATACAATTTGCGCCCTCGGCGACGCGGCGGCTTGGCCAATCCAAGGCTTGATCCGTCACTTCCGTCCAGAGATTGAAGAGCGCATCAACCTATATCGTAACGATAAGCCTGTATTCGTGCAGGCGGCGGAGTAAGATCATGGATGGTAAAATTTTAGACTATGATTTTGATCGTCATATCGGCGTGATTTCGGGGTCGGATGGACAACGTTATAAATTTACAGGCGGCGAGTTTAAGTCCAAATCGGGACCGCCGCGCGCGGGTTTGCCTGTCGATTTTGATCCGCTCGAAGGTAATGTTGCGATGGGCGTTTATCCCATGGCTGGGGCGTCGCATGTTGCGCCTGGCGGTAAAGATAAAATCGTGGCTGCGTTGCTGGCGTTCTTCCTAGGCGGTTTGGGCATTCATAAATTTTACCTCGGCAAAACTTCGGCTGGCGTCATTATGCTCCTCTGCGGAACAATTGGATGGTTGTTGATCCTCCCGGGCCTTATCATCTGTCTGATCGCGTTCATCGAGGCCATCATATATCTTGTGAAAGACAACCAAGCTTTCCAAGACGACTATGTGTACGGCACTAAGAGTTGGTTCTAAGGGTTTCCTCTGATGAGTGATAAAGCCAAACAGATAATTGCCTTCACTACAGGTGCCATTGTTGGCATTGTTGTCTTCGGTATTGTGAAGACGATTATTGCAAATATGTTGGGCGGAAATCCAGCGGGCGCGATTTTAGGTGGCGCAGTTGGCGGCGCAATCGGAGCAATCGTGTTCTTCTTCGTAAATAAGTTTATGGCTTCAGTGCTTAAAGTTCCAGAGTTGGGAAAATGACCGATCTCCGCAAATTAAATATTGATGGCACTGAATATGAAGTGCCCGCCGATTACACGCTGATGCAGGCGTGTGAGGAATATGGCGGCGCCGAAATTCCGCGTTTCTGTTACCATGAGCGCCTATCCGTGGCGGGTAACTGCCGCATGTGTCTGGTCGAGTGGGTTGGCGCGCCCAAGCCGCAAGCTTCTTGTGCGCTGCAAGTCAAAGACATGCGTCCGAACCGTGACGGTACACCCGCCAATATCCGCACAAATACTGAAGTCGTGAAAAAAGCCCGCGAAGGCGTCATGGAATTCCTGCTGATCAATCATCCGCTGGATTGCCCAATCTGCGACCAAGGTGGCGAGTGCGATTTGCAAGATCAAGCCATGGGCTATGGCCGTGACGCCACGCGTTTCGAAGAAAACAAACGCGCCGTTGACGACAAACATATGGGCCCATTGGTCAATACGGTCATGACGCGCTGTATCCAATGTACGCGTTGTGTACGCTTCATCACCGAAGTTGCCGGCGTCCAAGAGATTGGCCTCGTTAATCGTGGTGAGAATGCCGAGATCACAACATATCTTGAAAAGTCACTGACATCTGAAATGTCGGGCAACGTAATTGATCTGTGTCCTGTTGGGGCGCTGACATCCAAGCCTTACGCGTTTAACGCCCGGCCTTGGGAGCTTGATAAGGTCGATTCCATCGACGTAATGGACGCCGTTGGTTGTAACATCCGCGTCGATAGCCGGCGCGATGCGGTTCTTCGCATTCTTCCCGTCACCAATGATGACGTGAACGAGGAATGGATTTCCGACAAAACACGGTTCGTCTGGGACGGTCTTGCGCGTCAACGTTTGGACCGCCCGTTCATTCGTAAAGACGGTAAACTTCAACCTGCCAATTGGGACGAAGCGCTAGCCGTTGTTGCCGAAAAGCTTTCCGCTGATCCGTCGCGTATCGCTGCAATCGCAGGTGATCTCTGTGACGCCGAGTCGATGAAAGCGCTCAAAGACCTGATGGACTCGCTGGGCGTTCGTAACATTGACTGTCGCCAAGATGGATCATTGATTGGGGAAGGTCCGCGACAAAGCTATCTCTTCAATACGACAATCTCTGGCATTGAAGATGCCGACGCGATCTTGTTGATCGGGACGAACCCGCGCCATGAAGCGCCATTGATCAACACACGTATTCGCAAGACTTGGATCGACGGCAACTTAGAAATTGGCCTGATCGGCGAAGCGGCTGATTTGACCTACACCGTTGACCATGTTGGTACATCGGCTGCCGACGTTGCGACTTTCGCGAAATCTAAATCTGGTTTTGCCAAGACATTCAAAGCCGCCAAGAATCCTGTCATTATTGTTGGGGCTGCGGCGCTGCGCGGTGAAGCTGGTTTGGCTTTACTCGAAGCGATCGGACAGTTGGCTAAATCTGTCAATTTGGTGCGCGACGACTTTAACGGCTTTAACGTTCTACACAGTGCAGCCTCCCGCGTTGGCGGTCTGGATATGGGCTTCATCCCAGGTGAGGGCGGTCTGGCGACGGATGCTATTCTTGATGCCGCGCAACAAGGTGCGATCGAAACCGTCTACCTCATGGGCGCGGATGAGCTGGATACGTCCAAACTCAAAGACGCATTCGTGATTTACCAAGGTCATCACGGGGATAACGGCGCGCATGTCGCCGATGTTATCCTGCCGGGTGCCGCCTACACTGAAAAATCTGGCCTCTATGTTAATATGGAAGGCCGCGTGCAGCTTTCATCGCGCGCTGTCGCGCCCAAGGGCGAAGCAAAAGAAGACTGGGCGATCATTCGCGCATTGTCGGCCAAAATGAACCGGGTCTTGCCTTATGATAGTCTCGAAGCGCTGCGCGTGAAGCTTATGGATGATTGTCCAAGTTTCTTGTCAATCGACTCTGCGCCGAGCCTTGAAGCCTTCGACCCGACCACACTGGGCAAAGCCGGCGAACTCTCAACGGACATGTTGAAGAACCCGATTGCTGATTTCTATATGACCAACCCTATCGCGCGCGCCTCCAACGTTATGGCGGAATGTTCAGCGGTGATTGCTGGTTTAAATCCGGAACTAAATGAGGCCGCGGAATGACCCCCGTCATGCAAACCACAACTGATGTGGCATTGGCCGCAACAGATGAGCGCAATTGGGTTATCTGGAGCCTGTTGAAAACAGGGCAGGTCCTGCTGTTTGTCCTAACGCTGGCTTTGCTTGTGGCCGCGCTTGTCTTGGCTGACCGTAAAATTTGGGCCGCCGTGCAAATGCGCCGGGGTCCGAACGTGGTTGGAGCTTTTGGTCTGCTTCAGACTATGGCCGATGCGCTGAAGTTCTTCTTCAAAGAGATTGTTATTCCAGCTGGATCAGACAAATTTCTCTTTATTCTCGCGCCAATCATCGGCTTGGTCATGGCGTTTGCGGCTTGGGCCGTTGTGCCTGTCGCGCCAGGTTGGGTCATTTCCGACATTAATATTGGCGTTCTCTACGTCCTCGCGCTGTCGTCCTTGGGTGTCTACGGCATCATTATTGGCGGTTGGGCGTCCAACTCGAAATACCCATTCATGGGCGCGTTGCGCTCTGCGGCACAAATGGTGTCTTACGAAGTCTCGATTGGTTTCATCATTCTAACGGTGATCTTCCTGAGTGGTTCAATGAACTTGACGACAATTGTCGATTCGCAGGGCCCTGGAATTTTCAATTGGAACATGTTCTTGCTCAACCCATTCGGCGACTATGGCTGGCGGATTCTCCTGATTGCGCCGATCATGTTTTACATGGGTGTTCTGTTCTTTATCAGTGCCTTAGCGGAAACAAATCGTCCGCCATTTGATCTTCCGGAAGCGGAATCTGAATTGGTTGCGGGTTATCAGGTTGAGTATTCATCTACCCCTTTCCTGATGTTCTTCTTTGCCGAATATGTGAACATCATGTTGTTGTCGGCGATGATGACGATCCTGTTCTTAGGTGGATGGCACGCCCCGATTAACGTGTCTTTGCCCTTTGGTTTGCAAGTGCCGCCATTCTTTTGGTTCTTCCTGAAGACAGCCTTCATTTTCTTCATGTTCGCCATGGTGAAAGCCATCGTCCCGCGTTACCGCTATGACCAGCTGATGCGTTTGGGGTGGAAAGTCTTCCTGCCAACTGCGCTTGTCGCTGTCGCATTGGTGTCAACCTTTGTAGTGGCCGCCAATAACTTTGGGTGGAACGCATAATGAGCCGTATCAAGCAAGTCATCCGCGCCGCATTCCTGCTGGAATTTATCTCGGCTTTCGTTCTGGCGATGAAATATTTCGTTCGCCCAAAGGTCACGATCAACTACCCGTTTGAAAAAGGTCCGATCTCTCCGCGTTTCCGCGGCGAGCATGCGCTGCGCCGTTATCCATCGGGCGAAGAACGGTGTATCGCCTGTAAGCTTTGCGAAGCGATCTGCCCCGCGCAAGCCATTGTCATTGAATCAGAGCCACGGACTGACGGGTCACGCCGCACCACGCGCTATGATATTGATATGGTCAAATGTATCTATTGCGGTCTTTGCCAGGAAGCCTGCCCCGTTGACGCGATTGTCGAAGGTCCAAACTATGAGTTTGCGACGGAGACACGCGAAGAGCTGTATTACGACAAAGAAAAACTACTCTCGAATGGTGATCGTTGGGAAACTGAGATCGCAAAAAATCTAGCCTTGGACGCGCCCTACCGCTAGGGGCTCGACAACTTACCGCAGGACACTCGAATCGTGCTCATCGCTATCACATTCTATCTCATGGCCTTCACCGCCGTTGCTGCTGCCTTTATGGTCGTGGCGTCGCGCAATCCTGTGCATTCGGTGATGTACCTCATTCTGACATTCTTCTCTGCAGCAGGGTTGTTTATTTTGATGGGCGCGGAGTTTATCGCGCTGCTATTGGTCATGGTCTATGTCGGCGCGGTTGCGGTGCTGTTCCTCTTTGTCGTGATGATGTTGGACGTTGATTTCGTAGAGTTGAAACAGGGATTTCTTCAATACATCGGTATCGGGGCGACTGTCGCGTTAATTTTGCTGGCTGAAATGATCATGGTGGGCGCCGTTTACTTCACGGGTGAGAGCAAGACAGTTGTACCCACCGACCCGAACACAACCAACCTCGAGGCATTTGGCCAAGTTCTTTACACAGATTACGCGGGCGCTTTCGAAGCGGCAGGCTTGATATTGTTGGTCGCCTTGATCGGTGCTGTAGTCTTGACCTTGCGCGAGCGCAAAGGGGTTCGGACACAGAATGCTGCGAAACAAATGTCACGCACACGCGAGGACGGTGTCGAGTTGATCGATATCGAACCTGGCCAAGGCTTAGGATAAAGAAAGGGTAGGGGGATAAAATGCTTATCGGTTTACACCATTACCTCATCGTTGCGGCGATCCTGTTCACTATTGGTGTGTTCGGGATCTTCGTGAATCGAAAGAACGTCATCATCATTTTGATGTGCGTTGAACTCATCCTTTTGGCCGTGAATATCAACTTCGTTGCGTTCTCGACCCATATGGCACCCGCCGCAGGCGCGGACCCGATTGCGGGTCAGATTTTTGCCTTGTTCATTTTGACGGTTGCCGCAGCAGAAGCCGCTGTTGGTCTGGCCATTCTCGTTGTTTACTTCCGCAATCGCGGCAACATCGCGGTCGAAAACATCGACCTGATGAAGGGGTAGGGCCGTGTATCAATTAATCGTTTTCGCGCCACTTCTCGGTGCGATAATTGCGGGCGTAGCCGGCACACGCTTCGGGTCACAGATTCTCAGCGCGACCTTATCAAAAATCATCACGACGGGACTTTTGTTCCTGTCTGCGATTTTGTCATGGGTTGTTTTCATGGGCGTTGGTTTTGGCGACTCGCCTGACCAAACCATTCAACTTTTCCGTTGGATGGAAGTTGGCGACATGAAAGCCGACTGGGCGTTGAAAATTGATACATTGACCGCCGTGATGTTGGTCGTTGTGAACTCGGTATCCGCACTCGTCCATCTCTATAGTTGGGGCTATATGAGCGACGATAAATATCAGCCGCGCTTCTTTGCTTATCTGTCTCTATTCACCTTCGCCATGTTGATGTTGGTGACGTCCGATAACTTCATCCAACTGTTCTTTGGTTGGGAAGGCGTGGGCCTCGCAAGTTATTTGCTCATCGGGTATTATTACAAAAAGCCATCGGCCAATGCCGCTGCGATCAAAGCCTTTGTCACCAACCGCGTGGGCGATGTTGGCCTTGCATTGGGCATTATGACCATTTTCCTGATGTTCGGGTCGGTAAACTTTGACGTTGTCTTCGCAGCCCTCGAGGGCGGGGCAGACACGACGCTGCCGTTCTTGGGCGGTGAGTTTAACGCAATCGAATTGATCGCTTTTCTTTTATTCATTGGTGCGATGGGTAAATCCGCGCAATTTGTTCTGCACGTTTGGTTGCCAGACGCGATGGAAGGTCCAACGCCTGTTTCTGCGTTGATCCATGCTGCGACCATGGTCACGGCTGGCGTCTTCCTCGTGTGCCGCGCGCATCCGATTTTCGAGCTGGCGCCATTTACCTCCGGTTTCATTACGACGGTCGGAGCCTTTACTGCGCTCTTCGCTGCATCGGTTGCTTTGGTGCAAAATGATATTAAGCGCGTCATCGCTTATTCAACCTGTTCGCAGCTGGGCTACATGTTCTTCGCTGCTGGCGTCGGCGCTTACAACGCAGCGATGTTCCATCTCTTCACTCACGCGTTTTTTAAGGCGTTGTTGTTCCTCTGTGCGGGTTCGGTCATTCACGCTCTGCACCACGAACAGGATATGCGCAAAATGGGCGGTATCTGGCGCAAAGTGCCTTGGACTTACGGCGCTATGATTATCGGCACATTGGCGATTACGGGAATTGGTATCCCAGGCAGCTATACGTGGGGCTTTGCAGGATTTTTCTCCAAAGACGCGATTATCGAAGCGGCTTATTCGGCACGCGGAAGTTCAGATGCGGCGATCTTTGCCTTCTGGATTGGTATCACTGCCGCCTTGATGACAAGCTTCTATAGCTGGCGTCTCATCTTCATGACCTTCCACGGAAAATTCCGTGGTGATCAGCATACATTGGATCACGCACATGAGAGCCCATGGAACATGCGGGCGCCGTTGGTTCTGCTTTCCCTGGGCGCAATCTTTGCAGGCGCGATCTTCCATAAGTACTTCATGAAAGATTACGGCGCGTTCTGGCATGGCGCTCTGCCAGGTGTGGCGGGCGATCATCACGCCGCTATTTCCAATACGCTCTATGCGGCCGCCGAAAC
This sequence comes from Litorimonas cladophorae, assembly GCF_014652455.1. Lineage (GTDB taxonomy): Bacteria > Pseudomonadota > Alphaproteobacteria > Caulobacterales > Maricaulaceae > Litorimonas > Litorimonas cladophorae. The sequence goes on from NZ_BMYV01000001.1 coordinate 307,570, forward strand.
TACCGCGTCAGATGCGACATACGGAAAGTATGAGTCCAAAGGATTTATTGATTGGTTGCTGTTCCGCCCTGTCCACGGATATCCGTTCTGGGTACTGCTCTTACCCTTAGTGGCATCCGTCACGGGCTTTGTGATTGCTTACTTCATGTATATTCGCGGCAGTGTTCAAGCCAAAATCGATCACATTCGGGAAACAGGCGGATCACCGCTCTATAATTTCTTACTGAACAAGTGGTATATTGACGAGCTTTATGACGCGACTGTTGTTCGTGGAACACGAAAGCTCGGCGATCTTTTCTGGAAAGTCGGGGATGTTCGGATCATCGATGGTCTGGGTCCAAATGGTGTTGCGAAATTCGCATCGGGGGCCGCCAAGCGCGTTTCCAAATTCCAGACAGGTTATCTGTATCACTACGCCTTTGTTATGTTGCTAGGCGTCGCATTCCTCATTTTAGTCGCGTTCCGCGGCACGACGGGAGGATAGGGTCATGTTAGAAAATCTCCCAATCCTAAGTTTGATCACATTCATTCCCCTAGCAGGGGCCCTTATGCTCGCATTATTTGCGTGGTGGGGAAAACCTGAAGGCCGTGAACAGCTGGAGCGCAATGCGCCTCGCGCTGCGTTAGTGATTTCTATCGCCGTTTTCATCCTTGCCCTGATTATGACATTGGACTTTGATAGCGCGAAAGCGGGTTTCCAATTCATGGAAGACACGCCTTGGCTTGGCGGCGGTATTGAATACCGCGTCGGCGTTGACGGTATTTCCGTTCTCTTCGTCTTATTGACAGCGTTCCTCACGCCGTTTTGTATTCTGGCATCCATGACATCCGTCAAAAAGCGTATGTTGGAATATATGATTGCCTTCTTGGTCTTGGAGACCTTGATGATCGGTGTTTTTGTGGCGCTCGATTTGATCTTATTCTATCTGTTCTTCGAAGCTGTCCTCATCCCGATGTTTATTATAATCGGTGTTTGGGGCGGCAAAAACCGCGTTTATGCGTCCTATAAGTTCTTTCTCTACACGCTCTTGGGGTCGGTTTTGATGCTGGCTGCGATCCTCTGGATCTACAATTACAGCGGCGTTCAACTGGGTGAACGGACGACCGACATGCGGGTTCTGATAGAAGAGCTCAATATTCCAGGCGGCGCGCAGACGTGGCTGTGGTTAGCGTTCTTCGCCAGCTTCGCCGTAAAGATGCCTATGTGGCCAGTTCACACATGGCTACCGGATGCTCACGTTGAAGCGCCAACGGCGGGTTCCGTCATTCTTGCCGCGATCCTTCTGAAGCTGGGTGGTTATGGTTTCTTGCGGTTCTCTATTCCATTATTTCCAGAGGCGTCACTGAGCTTAGCCCCTGTGATTTTTTGGATGTCGATTATCGCCATTATCTATACATCACTCGTCGCCTATCGTCAGAATGATATGAAGAAGCTGATCGCTTATTCGTCCATTGCGCATATGGGCTTTGTGACCATGGGTATCTTCACATTCAATATGCAGGGTATTCAGGGCGGCATTTTCCAAATGCTCAGCCATGGTATTATCTCTGGCGCGCTCTTTTTCTGCGTCGGCGTAATCTATGACCGTATGCACACGCGAGAAATTGCGTTTTACGGCGGTCTCGTTAGTAAGATGCCAGTCTATGCTGCGTTCTTCCTACTCTTTACGATGGCAAATGTCGGCCTGCCTGGCACCTCGGGATTTGTTGGTGAAATCCTGACCATGGTCGGTGCTTATCAGGTCAATCCTTGGATCGCTTTTGGTGCGGCTCTCGGCATGATCCTCTCCGCCGTTTATGCGCTTCATCTGTATCGTGCGGTTATCTTCGGCGAAGTCGTCAATGAGAAGCTCGACAATATTCTCGACGTAACGCGGACAGAAGTTTTCATCCTCGGCACTTTGGCGTTTTTCACCATTTTGCTCGGTGTCTATCCGTCTCTAATCACAGATGTGACAGCGGCATCCGTCGACAAGTTGATCTCTGATTTCAATGCGGCGCAGATCGCGGCAGGAGTGAAGTAATGTTTCAAACTCTATCGACATTCTTGCCGGAACTGTTTCTGGCGCTCTCCGCATCGCTCCTCCTTGGTTTTGGCCTATCAAAGACCAACGACCGTTCTGTCATTGTCCGTTACATCTCTGTGGGTGTTCTCGTCGTCTTCGCTTTCATGGGGTATGTTTTAGACCGTCCCGATGGCGTGTCCTTTTCGGGTCTGCTGTTTAACAATGACTTCAGTGATTTCTTGAAAGCGATCATCGGACTTTCGGCAGCGGCGGCCTTGATGCTCTCGAAGAATTATTTCCAGAAGGAAAGCCTCGACCGCTACGAATTCTCCGTCCTGACCCTCTATGCTGTTCTCGGCATGTCGATCATGGTTTCTGCGAACAATCTGTTGGCGATGTATATCGGTATCGAAATGCAATCGCTCGCTTTGTATATCTTGGCTGCGTTTAACCGCGATAGTTTGCGAGCCTCGGAAGCGGGTCTGAAATATTTTGTACTGGGTGCGTTGTCTTCGGGCTTGCTGCTTTATGGTGCGTCGTTGATCTACGGCTTCACTGGCTCACTCGACTTTGAAACTATCCGCGCCAGCATTGCCCTTACAGGTCCAACGACAGGTATCATTGCGGGCATGGTCTTCTTGCTCTGCGGTTTGGCTTTCAAAATCTCGGCGGCACCGTTCCACATGTGGACGCCCGATGTTTATGAGGGCTCTCCCACGCCTGTCACAGGTTTCTTTGCGGCGGCACCTAAGCTCGCAGCCATGGCCATCATCACACGTCTCTTGATCGTGCCTTTCGGTGACATCATCGGTCAGTGGCAACAAGTCATCGTGGTTCTCGCGGTTCTATCTATGGTCGTCGGCGCATTGGGCGCGATTATGCAGACCAATATTAAACGTCTGATGGCCTATTCCTCCATCGCGAATATGGGCTACGCGCTTGTGCCTTTGGCAGCGGGTACCGTGGCTGGCGTTCAAGGCATGCTTGTCTTCATGACGATTTATATCATCACCGTAATCGGCGTCTTTGCGATTATCCTGCAAATGCGTCTGCGTAATGGCATGGTCGAGCAAGTCAGCGACCTCTCTGGTCTGTCCAAGTCCAATCCGGGCATGGCCTTTGGATTGACGATGCTCATGGTGTCTTTGATCGGTATTCCACCTTGGTTGGGCTTCTTCGGTAAGCTATTTGCCTTTGTGCCCGCTGTCGAAGCTGGCCTTCTCTGGCTCGTCGTTGTTGCGCTTGTCGCTTCGGTGATCAGTGCGTTCTATTATCTCCGCATTATCAAAACGATGTGGTTTGACGAACCCAACCGCGAGTTCATTCGGGCGCCGCGCACAACGCGCGTCATTGCGATTGCCTCAATCCTTTTGGTTATTCCGGTTTTGATCTTGCCTGGACTTTCGGGTGCGGCCCTTGGGCTCGCCGATTCCGCAGCTCAAGCTCTGTTTGCGCAGTAGGCGTCTCAGGCTGGTAAAAGAGCCGAAACGTGAAGTTCTTCCAATATGAGGCCCTCGGCAGCACAAGTGTCGAGGCCGATAGGTTGTTTGACTCAGGCGAAGCTCCGGCCTTTTGGGTAAGAGCCGATCAGCAAACGGCGGGTCGCGGACGACGCGGGCGCGAATGGTCTTCGCCGAAAGGGAATTTCTACGGCACTGCCTGTTACGCATTTGACGGAAAGCCCAATGAGGCGGCGAAGTTGAGCTTTGTGGCCGCGATCGCGGTCGCGAAAACCTTAAATGCCTACACCCTCACATCCGAGCCGACTCTAAAATGGCCAAATGACGTTCTGATAGACGGTCGTAAGATCGCGGGTCTCTTGTTAGAGGCGAAGCCCGGGCGCGTGTTAATCGGGATTGGTATCAACTTGATCTCCCATCCGGACGGCGGGAACGTTCCGCCCACGCATCTATTGGAACATATGGATCCTGCCGTTCTCAATTCGGAAGAGCCAGAGTTCACAGGCGTGGAGGGGGTTCTTGCCATTCTCGCACGTGAATTTGATCAAGCCTTCCGCCGTCACCTGGCCTATGGGTTTTCTGCTACCCGTGCCGATTGGACGGCACTGTCCAAAGGAATCCCTGGTCCTGTCACGGTTCGCTTGCCCGACGAAACCTTCACTGGCGAGGCGCAGAGCCTTCTTGAAAACGGAGCGTTGCGCGTTGTCGCAGGGGATGGCACGATACGGGACGTCCACGCTGGCGATGTCTTTTCTGGAAGCTGATTGAATGTTACTCGCGATTGATAACGGCAATACGAACATCCTATTCGCCATTCACGATATGAAGTCGGAGTGGCTGTTCGAATGGCGTATTGCGACCGACCCAGCGCGCACTGCCGATGAGTATGCGGTGTGGTTTCATCAGCTAATGTGCATGGTGGGGTTGGAGTTCAACAATATCTCGGCCTGTGTGATTTCTTCAGTTGTCCCACAGTCAATCTTCAACTTACGTAACTTAGCCAGACGTCATCTCGATGTGGAGCCAATCATTATCGGTGAGCCAGGTGTCGACATTGGGATTGGCGTCCGCGTGGACAATCCTGAACAAGTCGGCGCAGATCGTCTCGTGACAACATTGGGAGCCGTCCAACGTTACGAAGGCCCATTAATTATCATCGATAGCGGCACGGCCACGACATTTGATGTGGTTTCAGCGGATAAACATTTCGAAGGCGGCGTGATTGCGCCAGGCATTAACCTATCTATGCGGGCCTTGCATGAAGCCGCCGCTCAACTTCCTCGGATCGAGATCAAAAAACCAGATCATGTTATCGGCAAAAATACCGTCGCCGCGATGCAATCTGGCGTATTCTGGGGCTATATCGGTTTGATCGACGGTTTGGTCCGCCAAATTCAAAAAGAAGATAAGCGCGACTTCACCGTCATCGGTACAGGCGGCGTCGCCTCGCTCTTTGAGGGTTCAAGTGAGACAATTACGCACTATGACTCGAAACTGACGATTGATGGTCTATATGAGGTATGGCGTCTCAACAGTTAGACGCGACTCATCTGGATGCGATGCGAAACGGCCTCTCGCTCCTCACAATAAAGAACCATTATGACAAAAAACAAAAACCAAGACGAACTCGTCTTCCTCCCACTCGGGGGATCCGGGGAAATTGGTATGAACTTGAATATGTTTGGCTTCGGGCCAGAACATAATCGCAAATGGATCATCGTCGATATCGGCGTGACCTTTGGCAATGCTGATACACCCGGCGTCGATATTATTATGCCGAATATCGATTTTATTGAGCAAAACCGAAAAGACATTCTCGGCATCATTCTCACACATGCACATGAAGATCACATGGGGGCCTTGGCTCGCCTTTGGGACCGCATTCGCTGCCCCGTCTGGGCGACACCTTTTACCATGTATCTGGTCAAAGACCGCCTCGCGGAAGTCGGATTATTGGACGACGTGCCGCTAAATATGGTCGAGCTTGGCGGAAAGATTGAAATTGGCCCGTTTGATATCGACCTAATTACGCTAACCCATTCCATTCCCGAACCGAATGCGCTCGCAATCCGAACGCCGCTCGGCACGATTTTGCATACGGGCGATTGGAAGATCGATGCCAATCCGCAAATCGGTGAACCTGTCGACGAAAAAGCACTCCGCGCTTTGGGTGACGAGGGTGTGCTGACGATGATCTGCGATTCGACCAACGTGTTCTCACCGGGTGAAGCGGGCTCGGAAGAGGGCGTTCGTGAAGAACTCATCAAACTCATTGGCGAGTATAAGGGCAAAGGTATTGCCGTTGCGTCTTTTGCGTCCAATGTGGCGCGGATGGAATCCGTGATGATGGCTGCGAAAGCCAACAATCGCTCTGTCTGCCTCATGGGGCGCTCCATGAAACGTATGACGGCCGCGGCGAAATCCATTGGTTTGCTGTCCGAAACGGGTGTTTTGCTCAGCGAAGACGAAGCGCAGGCTATGTCGCCTGGCAATGTCCTCTATCTATGCACGGGCAGCCAAGGCGAACCTCGCGCAGCTCTGTCGCGCATCGCGCATGGCGAACACCGCACGTTGAAGTTCAAAAAAGGCGACGTCGTCGTCTTCAGTTCCAAAATCATCCCGGGCAATGAGAAGGGTATTTTCGCCCTCCAAAATGCACTGGCTGATGATGGCGTAGAAATTATCACGGAAAAAATGCGTGATATTCATGTGTCTGGACATCCTTGTCGTGACGAACTGGCCCGCATGTATGAGTGGGTGCGCCCGCAAACGGCCGTCCCTGTGCATGGTGAACGCCGTCATTTGCTGGAACATGCGAAGCTGGCCAAAACGTTTGGCGTGAAGAGAACATATGCGCCGCGAAATGGTGAGATGATCCTCCTCGCTCCACAAGGACCAGAGGTCATTGATATTGTTGCCTCAGGCCGTTTGCATCAGGACGGCAAAGATATTGTCGGAGCTACGGATGACGGTCTGCGCTTGCGTCGGAAAATGGCCTATGCTGGCCATGTATCCGTTAGCTTGGTTGTCGACCATAAGGGCAAACTGATTTCTGGACCTGAACCTCGTGTCAGTGGCTTTCCAGAAGGCCACAAAGGTAAGCTGATGGACCAGCTGCTGGATGCGATCGCCGATTCCGCGGAGGCCGCCTTCAATTCTCTCGCGCCGCGCGCGAAGAAAGATGAAGATGCGATCGAAGATCGCGTTTCTGCCAAGGTAAAGCGTTTGGTACGCGATCGCACAGGCAAGCGTGCTTTGGTCGAAGTCGTTGCGCATAAGGTGAAGTGAATGTCCAAAGCGGAGATAGCTGAATTTCAACTTGGCCCGATGAACCATGTCGGGGTCGCGGTCCCAGATATTGAGAACGCCATTGCGTTTTACCGCGACGTGATGGGCGTTATAGATATCTCTAAGCCCGAGGTTTTAGCTCCACAGGGTGTGAAATACGCCTTTGTCAATCTACCTTCAGGGCAAGTGGAGTTGATCGAGCCTTACGGCGAAACCTCTCCAATCCTGAAGTTTCTAGAGCGAAACCCCAAAGGTGGGCAGCATCATATGTGTTTCGAAGTTGAAGATATACACGACGCGAAATCCGTCATGGAAACCCGTGGCATGCGGGTATTGGGGGAGCCTCGTATCGGCGCACATGGAACGCTTGTTGTCTTCTTGCATCCTGGAGACGCGGGCGGGGTTTTGATCGAGTTGATGGAAAGCCACAAATCTTGCGACGGAGTGGATCACTAAAATGAACTGGTTCTCAGCCCTTGTCGTATGGCTCATCATTTGGTGGTTGGTGCTCTTCGTTATCTTGCCCATCGGAATTCGCGGGCAGGCTGAAGAGGGAGATGTTGTCGAAGGGTCTGAACCCGGTGCGCCCCACACATTGGATATTAAGCGCAAATTCAAACAGACCACCATTATCGCCTCTATACTCTGGGTGTTGACCTGTGGGTTAATCGTCTCTGGTTTGCTGAGTTGGGAAATGTTGGGAAGCTTTTTCCAGCGTTAAATTCATGGTAAATGGCCCATTAACAAATGGTTTGCATTCAAGTGCTTGCCGCTGTCTAGGGCCTCAGCTATGCCCGCTCTCTACCGGACCTTAATCACCGGACAAAAACTAAAAGAGATCGCTCAATGCGCCTGTCCCGATATTTTCTCCCTGTCTTAAAAGAGACGCCCGCCGACGCGACCATTGCCTCGCATCGCTACATGTTGCGCGCGGGAATGATTAAACAGAACAGTGCAGGCATTTATACTTGGTTGCCGCTGGGCCATCGCGTCCTCAAGAAAATTGAACAAATCGTCCGTGAAGAGCAAAATAAAGCGGGCGCGATTGAAATGCTGATGCCAACGATTCAGTCGGCTGATCTCTGGCGCGAAACAGGGCGTTATGACGCCTATGGCCCAGAAATGCTGCGAATCACGGATCGTCACGATCGTGAAATGCTCTTTGGTCCAACCAATGAAGATATGATCACTGATGTATTTCGGTCGTTTGTTCGGTCCTATAAAGATTTGCCGAAAATGCTTTACCACATTCAGTGGAAATTCCGCGACGAAACTCGCCCACGCTTTGGCGTGATGCGCGGCCGTGAGTTTTTGATGAAGGACACATATAGCTTCGATCTGACCAAGGAAGATGCGGTGAAGTCCTATAATAAAATGTTTACGGCCTACCTCAACACCTTCGCGCGTCTGGGCATCAAAGCAGTCCCGATGAAAGCCGATACAGGTCCAATTGGTGGTGATCTGTCCCATGAATTCGTGATCCTTGCTGAGTCAGGTGAAAGCGAAGTTTTCTGTCACCGTGACCTAGTTGAAATGGCCCCTCCGGGAGATGTCGATTTTGATGGGGATTTGAGCCATATTTTCGACGAACGCACGTCACTCTATGCTGCGACCGAAGAGATGCATGACGCCGAAGAATTTGCAAAAATCCCTGAAGACAAACAGCTCTCTGCGCGGGGTATCGAAGTCGGGCATATTTTCTATTTTGGTGATAAATATTCGGCCCCGATGAACGCCACCGTGATGGATTCCAACGGAAAGCCTCAAAATGTCATGATGGGCAGCTATGGCATCGGGGTGTCTCGCCTTGTGGGTGGGATTATTGAAGCTTGCCATGATGAGAATGGAATTGTCTGGCCTAAATCTGTTTCGCCATTTGGTGTCGGTATCATCAATCTGAATCTGAAGGATGAGGATTGCGGCATCGCAGCAACGGACTTCTACGAAAAATGCCAAGCTGCTGGACTCGACCCACTTTACGACGACAGTAATGATCGTGGCGGCGTTAAATTCTCACGTATGGATCTAATCGGTTTGCCTTATCAGGTCGTAATCGGACCGCGGGGTCTGAAAGAGGGCATTGTCGAAGTTAAAGACCGTGCAACGGGTGAACGTCAGAACTTGTCTCCAGACGCCGCACTAAACCTGCTCATTGAGGCATTTGCCTAAGATGCAATCCGGCGCAGAAACATCGGGCCAAAGCAGTCCCTTCGGAAAGATCGAACGTCGCATCGCGACACGCTATTTGCGCGCGAAGAAAAACCAAGGCGGCGTTGGTCTGATTGCTGCGATTTCCTTCGTCTGTATCGCACTCGCGATTTGGGCGATGATCGTGATCATGTCGATCATGAATGGGTTTCGGGATGAAGTCATTCGCCTGACGATTGGTAGCGAAGGCCATATCTACGCTGAACTGGCGGACCCTGCTGTCACGGCTATGGATATGCAGGCCATTGAGGACAGGCTCTCCGCAATCGATGGCGTGGATGAGGCGTTTCAATATACCCAACATTTTACGGGCGTGCAGGCCAATGGCGTTTTTGGTTTAGGCCAAGTGATTGGTATTCGCCCCGGGAACCTTAACGGGTTCGAGCTCATCTCTTCGAACATTGTGCAAGGATCGCTGGATAATTTCGGGGAGGGAAGCGGTTCAAACCATGAGATCGCCCTGGGCTCTCGTCTGGCTGCCAATCTGGGGCTGACTGTCGGTGATAAGATCACAATCTACTCGCCGCGCACCCGTACTACCGTGACGGGGCCACAGCCGATCCGCAAGAATTATACCGTAGGAGCCATCTTCTCCGTCGGCCTTTTGCAGACGGATTTATCCTATATTTATATGGAGTTTGAACAAGCAACGATGTTGTTTGAAGGCGGTAAACTGACAGGGCAAATTCAGTTGCGCCTCGATACTCCGGACGACGTTGATGCGTTAGAGCCCGCTGTCTACGACGCGATCCAAGCACCTGCATTTTTGCAAACTTGGCGAGACAAAAACGCGGCCACAGCGACGGCTTTGCGAACTGAACAAATTGCCATGCGCTTTATCTTTATGATCGTTGTCATTATCGCCGCGTTCCCTGTTCTGGCCTCCATGATTATGTTGGTGAAAAACAAGTCAAAGGACATCGCGATCCTACGCACCATTGGCGCGACGCAGGGCAGTATCCTCCGAATATTCTTAATGTCGGGCGCAATGATCGGGATACTTGGTACGCTAATCGGTTTGGTGATTGGTATTTTATTTTGCTTGAATATCGGCATGATCCAGTCGGCCATTGAAGCCATCACAGGGCAACCTTTGTTCCCCGAAGATGTCTATCAGCTCTCCGGGGGTATTCCTGTGAAAATTGTATGGACCGAAGTCTTCGGCGTGGCGTTCTGGGGCTTTATGATTTCTGCCCTAGCGACGTTGCTGCCTGCACTATCAGCGTCCAAAATCGACCCTGTTGATGCTTTGAGGTACGAATAATGGCGCGTCCCATTCTTTCCGTCCGTAACTTGCATCGATCCTACCCATCGGGTGGGGGGATCCTGACTGTAATGGCAGGGGCAGATATCGATATTTACCCGGGCGAAATGGTCGGTTTGGTTGGGCCGTCAGGCTCGGGCAAATCTACATTGCTCCATGCTGCAGGATTGCTGGAAAAACCTAATGCGGGCGAAGTCTATATTAATGGTCGTGAGTGTTTGAAACTCTCTGACGACATTCGCACGCGTATCCGACGCGAGAGTATCGGTGTCGTCTATCAATTTCACCATTTGCAGAAAGAATTCACGGCATTGGAAAATGTCGCCATTCCGCAAATGATTGCTGGGGTGTCGGCCAAAGTTGCCGAAGCCGAAGCGGCTCGCCTATTGTCAAATATGGGGTTGGCTGAACGCTTAACTCACCGTCCTAGCCAGATGTCAGGTGGGGAACAACAACGTGTTGCGATTGCGCGGGCCCTCGCGAATAAGCCACAACTTCTATTGGGTGACGAGCCGACGGGGAACCTTGATCCAGCGACGTCAGATGTTGTCTTCCGCAGTCTCTTTGATCTGACCCGCAGTGAAGGTGTGTCCACTTTGATCGCGACACATAATATGAACCTTATTCCGTTCTTTGATCGGGTTTTGACGGTGCGTGATGGCCTAGTCGTGCCGTGGACGCCGCCCGTTATTCCCGCGCTCGGATAACCACCAAAACACAAAACCTAAAGCGATCAATGCCAATCCGCCCAAAGCGGCTTTGGGCCGATCCATCACCACGAAGACAAGTGTTACCGCTGTAATCGTGAGATAAATTAGCGGCACGAAGGGATAACCCCACGTCTTATAGGGGCGCGGTAAATCGGGTTGTTGCCATCGCAAAACAAACAAGCCGACAATGGCGAGCAGGCTGTTAAATGCCAGCATGGCTCCTGCAAAAACTAAGATCTGATCGAATGTCTGGGTCAGGATGAAAAATATCGCGATCCCCGATTGAAACAAAATCGCGGCCCATGGCACGCCTTCTGGGGTGCTACGCGCCAGCCAGCGCATAGCCTTATAATCTTCGCCCACGGCTTGCAGGGCACGCGGGCCCGCTAGCGTCATCGCGCTGACGGTGGAGATCAGAAGCAGTGCCAGCATCCCGCCAACTAAGCGTCCGCCCGTCTCGCCAAAAATATGATCAGCAGCGATGTACCCAATCTCGACTTTACCCTGCAACGCGTCCGTCGGCGCGGCGTAAAGAAAAGCGAGATTTAGCAAAACATAGAGGACGGTGACGAGCGCCGTGCCGAGAAACAGAACTTTCGGGAGATCGCGCTGCGGCGCCTCCATTTCCCCTGAGATGTAGGTTGCCGCGTTCCATCCCGTGTAAGCATAGGACACGTAAATGAGGGCGATCCCATATGGCACGCTCGTCATGACCTTTGGGTCAGTCGCTTTGGGCGTGAGGTCGAGGTGCTGCGGATCAGAGGTTAGGGTGAAGGCCGCGAGTATGAAAGCCGTGATCAGAACGATTTTGATCGCGGTAAAGACCGTTTGCGTCATGCCTGAAACATTACGGGATCGTGCATGTAAAATCGCAAGTGTCAGAACAAGACCGCACGCCAGTGTCTTTTGCGCGGTGGGTCCCATGTCGCCAGGTAAAATGGCGCCAGAATATTTGGCAAAGGCGATTGCAACCACTGCCGTCGGTGCCGCAAAGCCAATCGTTACGCTCACCCAGCCCGATATGAACCCAGCCGCCGGGTGATAAGCTTCACCCAAGAACGTATATTCTCCACCTGAACGGGGCAGGGACGCCCCCAATTCAGCGTAGGACAACGCGCCGCAGAGCGCGGCCAATCCCCCGATGACCCACAACATGATGATCGCGAAGAGGCTGTCGATATCGGCCAGTTGATACCCAAGCGCGGTGAACACGCCAACGCCAACCATATTGGCGATGATGATGGCGGTCGCGGTGCGCGGCGTGAAAGTGGTTCGGCTCATTCCGAATCTATGGAGCGTGACCCCTGCGGACGCAATCGGCGTTGGAGCTAAACCTTAATATCCACAGGGAAGCTATTCACAGTATGTTGACGTTTTGTTCTCATAAATACAGAACAAAGATAGAACATAAGTAAACGAACTGAGGAAAAGCCCATGACACGTCAACTCATCCACGACATTTCATCTGCACTCGTCTTGGCAGGCTTCGTTGCTGTCGTCACGATATGGATGATGGTGATCGGTGGTTAGCCTGTCCCCAAAAAACGGGAGACACTTTGTCGCCGAGTTTGAAAATGGGAAAGTATAAAACGATCTATGATCAGACCTGCTCGAGATTTTGTCCATCTGCGTATGCGGTCTCCCTATTCCATGTTGGAAGGGGCGCTTAAGATCAAAGAAACGGCAGAACGTGCCGTGAGATATCGCCAACCTGCTTTGGCGATTACAGATACAAACAACCTCTGCGGCGCGCTTGAGTTTTGCGAAAAAGTTGCGGGCGAGGGTATTCAACCTATCATCGGCGTTACGCTCAGTATCGATTTGGAAAAGCCGCGCCAACCTGGCCAAATTCATCACGACCCCGAAGGGACGCTTGTCCTCTTAGCGCAAGATGAGACCGGTTATGCCAATTTGATGGATTTATCGTCTGCGGCGTTTTTAGAGATTGAGCCGACAGATACCCCGCATATCAAAGCCTCACGACTAGAGGGTTGGACAAAGTCCGTTATCGCTCTGACGGGCGGGCAGGACGGCGTTTTCAATCGTCTTATTAAAGCGGGCAGATTGGCAGAGGCTGAGAGTTGGCTCGCACGACTAAAGGAACTTTTCCCAAATCGGCTTTATGTCGAAATACAGCGTCACACACCTGAAGAAAGTGCGGCGACCGAAGGCCCATTGATTGATCTGGCCTATAAATACGATCTTCCGCTGGTCGCGACGAATGATCCCTATTTCCTCGATCCTGATATGCATGAAGCCCATGATGTTCTGCTGGCCATGTCCGAGGGCAGTTATGTTCTGGAAAAAGATCGCCGGAAGTTATCTTTGCATCATTACTTCAAATCGACTGAGGAGATGGTCAAGCTTTTTAGCGATCTTCCGGAGGCTATTGAAAATACGCTCTTAATTGCAGAGCGATGTGCCTACCGCGTTCCCAAACATGACCCTATTCTTCCAAACTTTGGGGATGGGTCCTATTCAGAAGATGAGCTTCTTGTTCGACAAGCCAAAGCAGGGCTAGAGAAACGTCTACAAGTGGTGGAACTCGCCGAGACTCGCGAGGCCTATTTCGAACGTTTGGAATTTGAGCTCAATATTATCAAAAATATGGGCTTTCCGGGATATTTTCTGATTGTTGCGGACTTCATTCAATGGGCCAAAGATAACGGAATTCCTGTGGGTCCTGGCAGGGGCTCCGGTGCGGGGTCTGTCGTCGCTTGGGCGTTGACGATTACCGATTTGGACCCGCTGCGTTATGGTCTTCTGTTCGAACGGTTCTTGAACCCTGAACGTGTGTCTATGCCCGATTTCGATATCGACTTTTGCCAAGAACGTCGCGGTGAAGTGATCGAATATGTTCGAAACAAATATGGCAATGGTCAGGTGGCCATGATCATCACCTTCGGAACGCTACAAGCCCGCGCGGTGGTTCGCGACGTGGGGCGCGCTATGCAAGTCCCATTGGGGCAGGTGGATCGTCTGGCCAAACTTGTGCCGTCTAATCCCGCTAATCCTGTGTCATTGCGTCAGGCCATCACTATGGAATCGGGCCTACGGGAGGCGCGAGACTCTGAGCCTAAAATTAGACGGCTGCTCGATACGGCGCTTAAGCTGGAAGGCCTCTACCGAAACGCATCTACTCATGCTGCGGGGGTTGTGATTGGGGATCGCCCACTGACGCAAATCGTGCCGCTTTATCAGGATCCGCGTTCCGACGTGCCTGCAACACAGTTCACGATGAAATGGGCCGAGAAGGCAGGTTTGGTAAAGTTTGACTTCTTGGGTTTGAAAACGCTGACCGTGATTCAACGTTGTGTCGGATATCTCAAGAAACAGGGTATCGACGTCGATGTCGAACATCTGAAAACTACGGTCCCAGAGGCTTATAAACCACTAGCCGACGGTTTGTCAGCGGGCGTCTTTCAGTTGGAGAGCTCGGGGATGCGAGATGTCCTGCGAAAACTGGCGCCTGACTCGATTGAAGAATTGACAGCTTTAATTTCACTCTATCGGCCTGGGCCGATGGGAAATATTCCCGACTATGTGGAACGAAAATGGGGCCGACAGGAGATTAGCTATCCGCATCCGAAACTCGAAAATGTCCTAAAAGAAACATACGGCATCATCATTTATCAGGAACAGGTGATGGAAATCGCCAAAATCCTGTCAGGGTTTACACTGGGGGATGCCGACCTTTTGCGTCGGGCGATGGGTAAAAAAGACCAAGCGGAAATGAACCGTCAAAAAGGTAAGTTTATCGACGGCGCGGTTGAACGTGATGTTGATGGAAAACTCGCCGCCGAGATTTTTGAATTGGTCAATGAATTTGCAGGCTACGGGTTTAACAAATCCCATGCGGCGGCTTATGCCATGATTACCTTCCGTACGGCGTATTTGAAAGCGTTGCATTCGACGGAGTTTTTGGCTGCCATCATGTCTTTGGACTTAGCCAACGTCGAAAAATTGGCGCAGTTTTATCAAGAGGCGAAACGGATGGAGATCGAGGTGACACCACCTTGTATCAATCGGAGCCAAGCTGACTTTGACGTGGCGGATGGCGCCGTTCTTTATGCGCTGGGGGCTTTGAAAAATGTTGGTCTCGAAGCCATGAAACATCTCGTTGATGTGCGCGAAACGGATGGCCCTTTTACGTCCATCAATGATTTCGCTCGTCGTGTGGACATGCGACAGGTCAACAAGCGCGCGATTGAAAACTTAGCCCGTTCGGGCGCTTTTGATTGCGTTGAGCCTAACCGCGCAATGGTCCTAAAAAATGCGAGTTTGATCCAGAATATTGGCACGCTTGCGGCGCAAGAGCGCGAGAGTGCGCAGGTCAGCTTGTTTGGCGATGCCACTGTCGAAATCAAAGACCCGGAATTGGAATGGTGTGAACCTTGGGGGCAGATGGAAGCATTGGAGCACGAATTGGGTGCTGTCGGCTTTTATTTGGGGGGACATCCGTTGGACGAGCATATGGATAACCCAAAACTGAAAAGCGTCATTTTTGCCGAACGTCTAGAGGATGTGGGGGCAGGGAACATTACGGTGGCTGGCGTGGTTCGAAAGAAGCAAGAGCGTGTGTCAAAACGTGGCAAGCGTTTCGCGTTTGTCGAACTGTCTGATCCGACTGGCGATTTCGAAGTCTTGGTGTCGGAAAATGTCCTCACGCCTCATCGCGAAAAGCTAGCGGCAGGCAATATTATTCGGATGAAGGTGAAGGCGGAACGAAATGATGGCGAAACGCGTCTCTTCGCGGATGCGGTGGAGTTGTTAGAAGGTATGGGAGACGCGCCAAGCACGGAGAAAGCCCCCGTTGCTCCCGCAGGGCTGAAGATACGTTTGCGCAATGCGGACATCGAAACTTTGGATGAATTGCAGGCGACATTAGAACAGCTCCGGAATACGCCGTATCAAATGAGCGGATATATCGAACTTGTTCTTCCTTTGACCGAGAAACGCGAAGCGGCTTGGCGATTAGATGGGAAGTGGGCGATTGATCCGTCGATCCGCAAAGCGATCAAGGCGAATAGCGCCGTTGAGACAATTCTGGAAATCGCAGCTTAACATCAGTCCCCATCTTGGCGTTGGTATCGCGGCCCTGAATTTCATATTTGATTAACTAAGAGGTCAAACTCTCTCTTTATTTTCCCTATGTAGACCGTCGAATGGGGCGATTAAGTTAGAGGGTGGGCTAAACGGCCGTCTTGGATATGTTGAGTAAAGTAAGAAGCATGGCGGCATCTTTGCGCAAAGCTGAAGGCGGGCACGTTGCTGTCATCTTTGGTTTAGCCGCATTGCCACTACTGGTCGTCACGACGGCCGCACTCGACATGCACGAAGTCGACCGCTTCGAAACCCATATTGAAGCGGCGCTCGACGCCGCAGCCCTCGCTGCCGTGTCAAACCAGAGCATTTCCGAAGCAGAGCGAGGGGATCTGGCCAAAAAATTCTTCTGGGACAATGTCTCGAAATATCCAGAACGGGTTTCGTTGGACGTGGTGAGTTCCAAGGCGGAGCGCGTAGAGTTGAGCGCGACTTCAAAAATTCCAACTTCAATTCTCGCGTTAACAGGCCGAGACGCCTTCAAGGTTCAGTCAGATAGTGCCGCCTCCATTACTCAGGGCGGTGTTGTTTGTATGATGACGCTAGATCCCAACTCCGCGCGAAGTTTTGAAATTTCCGGTGGTGCGACGTTGGATGCTGAAACTTGCGCTGTTCAAATCAACTCCAAGAACAGCGCCGCTGCGGTTATTGATCATGGCGGCAGGGCGAAGGCTGCGGATTTTTGTGTTGCCGGCGGGGCAACTGGGCCTTTCGAACCGCATGTGAATACAGAATGTGGCGTGATTGCGGACCCCTATATTGATCGCCTTGCGCCAGATACGGGTGACTGCGTAGATGACGTTGCGTTGACGGAAAAACTCAGCTCATGGCAGGCAGAAAGTTTAGGTGTAACTTTGGAACCCGGGACATATTGCGGCGGACTAACCTTGCGCGCAAAGGTCGTCACTTTCGCCCCTGGAGTATATACGATCACCGACGGACCTTTGTTCTTTGACTATGGGACAGTCGCGAGCGCTGAAGGCGTCACTTTCGTTTTTCGCGGTCGCGATGCATCGTTGGAGATTAGTGAGGGATCGAAATTCCACATCAGCGCGCCAAAAACGGGCCCGACTGCGGGATTAGCTTTCTTCCAAGATACGAAAACAAATGCCAAGAATTTTCCTGTTCTCCCCAGCGCCGAGACAACAATTCGAAGTGGTGGGAACCTAGAAATCATTGGGACGGTATATCTGCCCCATCAAACAGTCCTGTTCAGGGGCGGAAGCTTGTCGCAGTCTCAAGCTCCGTCAACATCGTTTATCGGATACCGCATTAGAATTGTGGACGGTGCGAAGATTGGCGTAGCTGTTGATCATCAAGCCGCTGGCTTGCCGCCTATTGAACCTCGTCATGATGAGGGTGTTCGCCTTGAGAGGTAGCGCCATAAGGCGAACAAAAGACTTGCATTCATACCCCTTATCTCTATGTGGCGCACATCAATTCGCGTCTGCGGTCTGGTGATTGCCATATAGGCAATTGTCAATTCCGGTCGAACTCATTGTTTTTATGACATAAGTTCGTCACCCCGCAGGCTTAGGTTAACCGGAAGTACGGAGATATCCCATGGCTCTTCCTGAATTTTCTATGCGTCAGCTGCTCGAAGCCGGCGTTCACTTTGGTCACCAGACACATCGCTGGAACCCAAAAATGGCACCTTACATCTATGGTGCACGTTCAAACATTCATATCATGGACCTGTCACAAACAGTTCCATTGCTTCACCAAGCCCTAAAAGAAGTCCGTGATGTTGCTGCTAAAGGCGGCCGCGTTCTTTTCGTTGGCACAAAGCGTGCAGCGTCTGATCCTGTTGCATCTGCTGCTACGCGTTGTGCGCAGTATTATGTCAATCACCGTTGGTTGGGCGGAATGCTCACAAACTGGCAGACAGTTACAAAGTCCATCGCACGTTTGAAAGAACTTGAAGCTCTTCTGGGCGACCAAGGCGCTGATGCCGAAACAGGTCTCACCAAGAAAGAGAACTTGAAGCTTGATCGCGAAATGCAGAAGCTTGAAAAAGCTCTCGGTGGTATCAAGGACATGGGCGGTAAGCCTGACCTGATGTTTGTCATCGACACAAACAAAGAAAACATTGCGATCAAAGAAGCGCGTCGTTTGGGCATCCCTGTTGTGGCGATCTTGGACACAAACTGTGATCCTGCATCCGCTGACATGCCTATTCCAGGCAATGACGATGCTGCACGTGCAATCCAACTTTATTGTGAGCTAATGGCTGACGCCGTTCTCGACGGGATGACAGAAGCTCAGGCTTCCGTCGGTCAAGATCTTGGCGCTGCTGAGCATATCGAAGAAGTCATGCTGCAAGTTCCTGCTGCTCCAGAAGCTGAAGCGGCTCCAGCCGTTGAAGCCGCAGCTGAAGCTCCAAAAGCTTAAGCCCCTTACATTCCGCGCTCACCCTTCTTAAATGAGCGCGGAACTTTTCTCAAAATGACTAGAATAGGAGACCGATATGGCTGCTATCACAGCTAAACTGGTTAAAGAGCTGCGCGACATCACGTCTGCCGGCATGATGGACTGTAAAAAGGCCCTCAATGAATCAAATGGTGACATGGAAGCTGCAATCGACTGGTTGCGCACCAAAGGCATCGCGAAAGCCGACAAAAAAGCTGGCCGTATTGCCGCTGAAGGTCTTGTCGCTGTCGCAACTGACGGCACATCAGGTGTCTTGGTTGAAGTAAACTCAGAGACTGACTTCGTCGCACGTAATGACGGTTTCCAAGCCGCTGTCGCAAAAGTGGCTGCCGCGGGATTGACCGTGAACAACACAGAAGAGCTTCGTGAGGCGCACGTCGATGGAAAGACTGTTACAGATTATTTGACAGGTCTTGTCGCGAAAATCGGTGAAAACATGACATTCCGCCGTATGGAAAAGCTGACTGTTTCCTCCGGCGTCGTCGAAGGTTACGTTCATAACGCTGCTGCACCTGGAATGGGCCGCATCGGTGTTTTGGTTGCGCTTGAGTCGACTGGCGATTCAGCGAAGCTTGCTGAATTGGCGAAAAAGATTGCGATGCATATCGCAGCGACATCGCCTTTGGCGTTGACACCCGCTGATCTTGATCAGGACCTCGTCGCAAAAGAGCGCAAAGCGCTTAAAGATGAAGCCCTTGATTCAGGCAAGCCAGAAGCGATCGTCGACAAAATGGTCGAAGGCCGCATGGTTAAGTTTTTCAAGGAATCAGTGTTGATGACACAAATGTTTGTCATGGACCCTGACCGCAACGTCGAACAAGTTGTTGCTGACGAAGCCGCTGCGCTTGGCACGGACGTCAAGATGACTGGCTATATCCGTATGGAAGTTGGCGACGGCATCGAGAAAAAAGAAGAAAACTTCGCAGCAGAAGTCGCTGCGGCAGTTGCCGGCTCTTAAGTCAGGCCCAATTCTGAGAATTTAGCCGCGTCCTGAGAGGGGCGCGGCTTTTTTTATAAAAAGACCTTCATATCGGCATTTATGAACGACAAATAACGGGCTGGGAAAACCCTAACTTTTCCTAGCCCTCACGCGTCTCATGCCTATATTCACAAAGTTATAAGGGAGTCGTATGTCGTGCTTCCGTATTTAGGACCCTGACCTTGGCTGAATACAAATATAAACGCGTTTTGCTTAAAATCTCTGGCGAGGCTCTAATGGGATCGCTGGCCTACGGCATTGATACCGAGACCGTGAAACGCTTCGCCGGTGAAATCAAAGCCGCGCATGACAAGGGTTTGGAAATTGCCTTAGTCATTGGCGCGGGGAATATTTTCCGCGGCTTGTCCTCCGCTGCCGCGGGCATCGAACGCTCTACAGCGGACTACATGGGTATGCTTGCGACGGTGATGAACGCTTTGGCAATGCAGTCTGCGCTTGAAGAGCTCGGTGTGGATACACGGGTACAATCGGCTATTCCGATGCAAACCGTCTGTGAGCCTTATATTCGTCGCAAAGCGGCTCGGCATATGGCCAAGGGCCGTGTTGTGATTTTTGCGGCTGGCACGGGCAACCCATATTTTACGACCGATACGGCTGCGGCGCTTCGCGCGGCAGAGATGGAATGTGATGCATTGCTAAAAGGAACGCAGGTTGATGGGGTCTATGATAGTGATCCCAAAACTAATCCGAATGCCAAGCGTTATGACAAATTATCCTATCATAAAGTCCTCTCCGATGACCTTCGGGTCATGGACGCATCGGCCGTGACCTTGATGCGCGAGAATAAAATCCCAATTATAGTGTTCTCCTTGGCTGACCAGGGCGGTTTTGACCGCGTTATGGCTGGACAGGGTGTGTGTACCATAATCGGGTCCTGATTTCGCCGCATACGGCGTATAGACCTGTCGAAGACTAAGGAGGGCCGAATGGCCGATGAATTCAAACTCGCGGATTTCCGCAAACGCATGGACGGTGCAGTTGCCGCGCTGCGTACGGAATTTGGTGGATTGAGAACTGGCCGTGCAAGCGCCGCACTTCTCGATAACATCACCGTTGCCGCCTATGGTTCGCAAATGCCGCTCAATCAGGTTGCCAATATTACGGTACCAGAAGCGCGCATGTTGGTCGTAAACGTCTGGGATAAGACGATGGTCGCGGGCGTTGATAAGGCGCTACGTCAATCAAACCTGGGCTTGAACCCCGTTATGGATGGTCAAACGCTCCGTATTCCAATGCCGCCTTTGACGGAAGAGCGTCGCCGTGACCTGACGAAAGTTGCGGGAAGCTATTCTGAAAACGCCAAGGTCGCTGTGCGGAACGTCCGTCGTGATGCCATGGACCTTCTCAAAAGAGCCGAAAAAGACGGTATGAGCGAGGACGAACGAAAGGCCCATGAAGGTGACGTTCAGAAGGCGACCGATGCGGTGATTTTAGAAATCGAAAAAGCCCTCGCGACCAAATCCGCAGAGATCATGCAGGTCTAAGTGTCTGTTGCGCCGACATATGGTTTGATGCCGGCGCATATCGCCATCATCATGGACGGTAATGGGCGTTGGGCGAGAGCGCGCCATCGCCCACGCGTGTTTGGACATGCCCAAGGCGTAAAAACCGTGCGTCGTGTCGTTGAGGGCGCGTCGCAAATTGGCGTGAAATGCCTCACGCTTTATAGCTTCTCAACGGAAAACTGGACTCGACCAAAGGCTGAAATAGCGGCGCTTTTCAACTTGTTGCGAGAATATGTTGAGAGTGATTTGGATACGCTGCACGAGAAAAACGTACGTGTACGTATTTTAGGTTCGCGATCCGGGCTGTCATCCGATCTCCTTCAACTGATCCAACGCGTTGAAGAGACAACACAAAACAACACGGCCTTTAACTTAAACATAGCGTTCAACTACGGTGGACGTGATGAGCTGTTGCGGGCTGCTGCGCGTGCTGTCGCTGACGGTCAAGATTTGACTAAAACGTCTGAGGCAGAGTTTGCAAAATATCTCGATACGGCAGGGTTGCCAGATGCAGATCTCGTCATCCGAACATCTGGTGAAAAACGGATTAGCAATTTTTTGCTCTGGCAAGCCGCCTATGCGGAGTTTGTTTTCACCGATGTGCTTTGGCCTGATTTTGGTCTATCGGACCTGGAGTCAGCGATTGCGGACTTCAATCGACGCGAACGTCGATTTGGCAACCTCGATCAGTCGGAAGTCGCATAAATGACTCAGACCCAAATCAAAAAACCTAAATGGAGCGGACTGGGTGTTCGCTTCATTTCCGCCGTTGCCTTGCTTTTGCTTTGTTTAGCGCCGTTTTATTTTGGCGGCTGGCTATGGGCGGTACTCGCAGGCTTGTTCGGTGGGCGGATGATTTACGAGTGGGTCCGAATGAGCGACCCCAGCCCGAGGCTGCCAGCTTATCTTGCGCCGATTCTGGGTTTGCTGGCGGGGATCGTCTATACTGTTGAAAATGAGATTGGATTTTCGGTCGTCGCGGTGTTCGTGACAGCATTTGCTGTTGCAGGTATTCAGTTCGCGCGCAGTCAAAAAGAGGGGTCTTCGCGGGTCATATGGGCCATTCTTGGTGTTTTCTACATCATCGTGCCGACGCTTTTAATGATTGGCATGCGTGGCAATCAGGTGGGATTCGACACCGTTGGATTTCAGCGCCTGCTCTTTATTATGGCCTGTGTGATCGGTGCAGATGTAGGCGCCTATTTTGGCGGCTCGACAATGGGCGGACCAAAGCTTGCGCCTAAATTATCACCGAATAAAACGTGGTCAGGCTTTTTTACCGGGCAAGCCTTAGCCGTTTTGTTAGGCGCGATCATCGGCAGTGCAGTCGGAATCGGTTGGATGGCAGGGGCGGCTTTGGCCTTACCTATCGCAATTTTGTCTGTTCTCGGCGACCTATTCGAGTCTGGCGTGAAGCGAAAATTGAACGTTAAAGACACGGGCGGATTAATGCCCGGCCATGGTGGATTGCTGGATCGTTTAGATAGTCTCATGGCCGCGATTATTGGTGCGGCTGTGTGTCTGGCTCTCTTCCCTGGAATTTGGCCCGGCTGATGACCAAACGTATCTCTGTATTAGGCTCTACCGGCTCGATCGGTAAGAGTACGCTGGATATTGTGCGACGTTCACCTGTTGGCACGTATCAACTCGTTGCGCTCACCGCCAATCGAAGCGTTGATGAAATCGTTGCGCAGGCACTGGAGTTTCAGCCCGAATTTGTTGCCCTAGCTGATATTGAACAAGAACCAGCGTTGAAGGCGAAATTGGCTGACACCAATATAGAAATTGGCGTCGGTCCAGAAGCGCTTATCGAAGCGGCACGGCGACGCGCTGACTTCACAATGGCCGCCATTATCGGCTCAGCAGGGTTGGAGCCTACCTTGGCGGCGGTTGAGCAGGGGCAACATGTTGGGCTGGCCAACAAAGAATGTCTCGTCTGCGCTGGCGAAACGTTTATGGCTGCGGTTCGACGGTCTGGCGCTAAACTTCTACCTGTCGATTCTGAACATAACGCGATTTTCCAAGTGTTAGAGGATGATCCAAAAGGTGTTCGTCGTTTGATTCTCACGGCTTCAGGTGGGCCGTTTCGCGAAGCGTCTTTGGAAGCCTTAGGCAAGGTCACTCGCGCAGATGCGCTCAACCATCCAGTTTGGTCAATGGGGGCAAAGATCTCCATCGACTCGGCGACCTTGATGAATAAAGGTTTGGAATTGATCGAAGCTAGTTGGCTGTTTGAGCGGCCAAGTGCTGAGATTGACGTCATTGTTCACCCGCAGTCGATCATTCATTCTATGGTCGAATATGTTGACGGGTCCGTTTTGGCGCAATTGGGAAGTCCCGATATGCGAACCCCCATTGCTTATTCTATGGGCTGGCCTGCGCGTATTTCAGCCCCGGTGGAGCGGCTTGATTTCGCAAAGATATCGGGATTAACTTTTTTCGAACCTGATACGACCAAATTCCCATCATTGCGTTTGGCTCGCGAAGCTCTGGAAGCGGGGGGACAGGCGCCATGTGTCTTGAACGCTGCAAATGAGCAGGCTGTTGAAGCGTTTTTACAGGGAGAGATCTCGTTTCTAGATATTGCCAATGTCGTTGAATCTACACTCAACGCATTTGTAAAATTCTCCAGTTTTGGCTGCGCACCAGATACGGTTCAGGCCGTGCTGTCGTTGGATAAATCCGCGCGAACGACTGTAGATGAGCAGATTGTAAACTTGTAAGTTTAGGCGCTTTGCGGCATCCCAACATCGTAAGGCTTCGTTAAGGCCGTAGCGTCAGGGAACAGCATGATAGCAGGATTGATCTATACGCTCATTGCCGCGCTAAGCTTTGTCATGGTCCTATCATTTCTCGTCTTTTTTCACGAGTTGGGCCACTATTCTGTTGCCCGTTTTTTCGGCATTTCAGTGGACCGTTTCTCAATCGGATTTGGTAAACCAATTTGGCGACGTACCTCCAAAGCGGGCGTGGAATGGGTAATCTCTCGTATCCCCCTGGGGGGTTATGTGAAATTTGCTGGTGATGCTGGCGCGGCGAGCAATCCCGATGCAGAGAAACTTGCGGAACTCCGTGCAGAGTATGAAAAGGACCCCGATGGTCCGTCTATCGATAATGTTTTCCATTTTCGCCCCGTTTGGCAGCGCGCATTGGTCGTTCTGGCGGGGCCTGTAGCTAATTTCATCTTAGCAATCATTTTGTTTGCAGGCATTGGCCTGACGATTGGCAATCAATATTATCCGTCGAATGTCGGCAGCGTGATTGAAGGTAGTCCTGCTGCCGCCGCAGGGTTTGAACCTGGCGACAAGATCATCAGTTTGGACGGGCGCGATGCCCGAAATTTTTCGTTCGTGCAGCAATATATTTCCCTGCGCAAAAACACGACGATTGAAGCCGTTGTTGAACGCAATGGGCAGGACGTACCATTGACCGTCACACCTCGAGCGGAAGATGTGAATGACGCTATCGGTGGGAACGCGAACATTGGACGCGTGGGTTTAGGTCTGGCTGAGGGCACGCAGCCGATTCGCGAAGAGTTCGGCGTTTTGGGCTCTCTCAATTACGGCGTCACCCAAACGACAGGCGTGTTGAAAGCGACGGGCACTTATATCGGCCGCATCTTTAAGGGCAAAGAAGACGGCAAGCAGCTCGGAAGTGTTGTCAAAATTGCTACCGTTGTGGGGAAGGTCGCATCTGATACCGCGAAAGCCGATGTTCCGCTCGGCGTGAAGATAAAGGCGTGGGCTATACGTATGGCGGCATTGGCGGCCTCCATTTCCATAGCGTTAGGTGTCGCGAATTTAATGCCTCTTCCCGTGCTCGATGGTGGACATCTGATGTATTACGGCTATGAAGCCGTCGCAAGACGACCATTGAGTCAAGAAAAACAGGAGTTTGGGTTTAAGATCGGGTTTGCAATTTTGCTCACTCTCTTTGTGGTGCTAACGATAAATGACATTGGTTATTTAAGCAGCATCGACTTCTCCTAAGCTGGACGAAATATGAATTTTCATCAAAATTTTTTAGTAATCTGGCGCATCGCTATTGCCGCAGTGTTGCTCGGGGTGGCGACCATTGGGGCATCCGCCCCAGCCATTGCGCAAGAGAGCGCCGCGCCCACTGTTATTCGATCCATTCAGGTTCAGGGCAACCAGCGTGTGGAAGCGAACACGGTTGCGTCTTACCTCCTTTTCTCTCCAGGTGATCCATATTCCGAAAGCCGCATGGATACATCTGTGAAGACCCTCTACGGGACTGGGCTATTTGCTGATGTTTCGATAGACCCGCGCGATGGCAATGTCCTTGTTTCGGTCATCGAGAACCCGATCATCAACCGCGTTATTCTCGAGGGGAATAAGTCCCTGAAAAGTGATAAAATCACGGATGAAATTTCAGCCGAACCGCGCGCAATTTTCACGCGAGCAAGCGTGCAAGAGGATGTGACGCGCATCATCGAGCTCTATCGTCAGTCAGGTCGTTTCGCGGCGACAGTCGCACCGAAGGTTGTTCAGCAACCGCAAAACCGTGTTGACCTCATTTTTGAAATTACTGAGGGTCCGGTAACGGGCGTAAAACGCATCAACATCATTGGTAACGCCGAGTTCCCAGACCGCCGTTTGCGCAAAGAATTGGCGACGACCGAGTCCAGCTGGTACAAATTCTTCAGCTCAAACGACAATTATGACCCAGGTCGTTTGCAGTATGATCAAGAACAACTTCGGACATTCTACACCAATCGGGGTTTCGCCGATTTCCGCGTCGTCTCTGCGGTCGCGGAATTGACCCCCGATCAAGAAGATTTCTACATCACTTTCACTGTGGATGAGGGTGACGAGTACACATGGGGCGACATCTCCGTTGAGACTAAACTGGATACGCTCAATAAAGACTTCCTTCAAAATCTGGTTCCGTTTCGCAAAGGCGAAATCTACAATGCCAGTCGGGTTGAAGATGCCATTGATAGCTTGAACTTTGCTGCCGGTATTGGCGGATATGCCTTCGTTGACATCCAACCGCAGATCGAACGGAATCGCGACACGAAGACCGTGGATATGGTTTTCAACGTTGTTGAGGGTCAGAGAACTTACATCGAACGGATCGATATTGTCGGCAACACCACCACATTAGATTCGGTCATTCGCCGTGAAATGGAACTTGTCGAAGGGGATGCCTTTAACCGTATTCTATTGGAACGCTCACGCTCTCGCGTACGCTCCTTGCGTTTCTTTGAAAACGTAGAAATCACAGAGACTCAAGGCTCTGCACCTGATCGCGCAGTTGTTGAGGTCGAAGTAACCGAGCAGCCCACTGGTGAACTCTCATTCTCGGCGGGATTCTCTTCAGCAGATGCATTCCTTGTCGATCTATCGATCACGCAGCGGAACTTGCGCGGACGAGGGCAGCTCCTTCGATTTGTGATCCGTGCCTCTTCTAATCGTCGTGAGGTCGATTTGCGGTTTACTGAGCCCCGCTTCCTTGGTCGAAACCTGGCTGCCAGCTTCAATCTTTTTGACGTCGTTATCGATTTGATTGATGAAGCCAACTTCCGCCAACGTCGGACGGGTGGACAAATTAGCTTCGCATTTCCGCTCACCGAATATACAAATTTCAACGGACGCTACACCTTACGCCAAGAAGACATCGAATTTCCACGTCAGGATGAATGCCCGAGCCTTTTGTCTGGTGCAGGGACGTCAACCAACACCGGTAACAATCGTCAGCTATTGAACTTATGTGATCAATTGGGTGGGCGGTTGTCATCAATCTTCGGCTACACTTTTGCTTGGGATCGTCGAAACGACCCCATCACGCCAACAGGGGGCTTTGATGTGCGCCTTAGCCAAGACATCGCTGGCATTGGTGGGGACGTTCAATATCTCCGCACAGATATTCGCTCAAATTACTACAAAGGCCTTTTTAAAGACGTCATTGCTTCTGCAACATTAGCGGGTGGCTATATCCGTGGCTGGGGCGGCGATACCGTTTCAATCAATGACCGTTACTTCAAAGGTAACTTTGAATTCCGCGGGTTTGATAATGCTGGCGTCGGACCGCGTGTTCTCCAGTTTAATGCGGATACAGGTGATACTCTCGTATTCGGTCAAGATGGCCGTCGTGACGCCTTGGGTGGTAACATATTCGGCTTGGCTTCGACCGAGGTGAGTTTCCCCGTGGGTATCGACTCTCTATTGGGCAGTGTCTTCTTGGAAGCCGGGACGGTTGGGTCCTTGGATGACAGTGACACTTATAACATAATCATCAGCAGTGATGATGCCAATTTCACCGTGGGTTCATCTTGTGAAGGTATTACAGCCGTAGGCGTGATCTGTGAACGCACGGAGGACGGACTTGATCCTCGTGTCACAGTCGGCGCCAGTGTTTTCTGGGAAAGCCCCTTCGGACCAATCAGGTTCGACTTTACCCAGCCTCTCGTCAAACAACAGTATGACGATAGACAATCATTCCAGTTCACCACACGAACAAGGTTCTAATCATGTTTATTCGTACTTTTATTCGCGCAGCTACAGGCATGGCCGTCGCGTTCGCTTTCGCAGGGACTGCTTTTGCGCAATCAACTATTTTGGTCGTTGATACGCAAAAAGTCCTCAAAGACTCGCTCGTTGGGCAACACGTCGCGCGTCAACTTGAAACCATTTACACGTCGGCTCAATCTGAGATGAAAGCCAAGGCGACCCCTTTGCAGACCAAAGGGAAATCGCTTCAAGATCAGTTGAAATCAAAAGGCAGCATGGAAAATGTGCGCGCAGATGCAGGCCTAACGGCCCAGCTTCAAGCTTTTCAGAACGATCAACAAAAGCTTCAAGTCGAAGAATATTACACAACGAATGAGCTAAAGATCACAGAGCAAAAAGCGATCTCACAGGTCTCCAAACGCGTTAAGACAATCATTGACCAAATCGCTCAGGAACGTAATGCGGACGTGGTTCTGGAAAAATCTCTCGTGATCTACGGCGGTCCTGCCGATGTCACAGATGTCGTAATTTCTCGTCTGAACAGCCAGATGACAACGGTTCCCGTGACCCGCGAACGCTTGCCGCGTAAGGGTTAGAATTACCTGAAATTCCTAGGCGAAGCGTACTTTACGTAACGTCTGGTAACAGTTGGTTATAGAGCTGATGCGTGTTTTCCGCGTATCAGCTCTTTTTATTTGTGCGTTGGCGCGCCTTTCCCGCTAAGAGGCCCCTATGATCGATCCTCATTTTTATACAATTTGTTCGCCACTCGACGTCGAGGAGATCGTAAAACGGTTTGGGTCCGACGGGTCTGCTCCCAGCGAAAGCCATGAGCCGATCACCGCGCCATCTTCATTGGGCGAGAGCGAATCTGGCGACATCACCTTTTTCTCGGACAAGCGTCGCCGCGACCAACTCCTGACCGCAAACGCCACGGCATGCCTGACGACGGAAAAACTAGCCCCGCTCGTCGCAGAGGCTGGCATGATTGCAATTGTCACAGATAATCCGCGCGCTGCATTTGCGCGAATATCTGGCGAGATGGTCACCATTGGGAGCGCATCAAAACCGTCCGGTCAAATCCACGACACGGCCCAGATTCATCGCTCCGCTGTAATTGGGGAAGGCGTTTCGATCGGTGCTCGGACACGGATTGGCGCGAATTCTGTGATTGAGGACGGTGTTGTGATCGGGGATGATTGCGTGGTTGAGTCTTTGGTAAGTGTGTCATTCACTAAAATGGGAAATCGGTGCCATATTAAGTCTGGCGCCATAATTGGTGGCGCTGGCTTTGGAATGGCGTCTGATGGCGGCGTTATCATTACAATTCCGCATTTGGGACGCGCCATACTTCACGACGATGTGCACGTCGGTTCTAATAGCTGCGTGGATCGCGGGCAGTTGGGGGACACGGTCCTGATGAACAATGTGAAAATCGATAATCTCGTGCAAGTCGGGCACAATGTTTTCATTGATGAGGGCGCTATGTTGGCCGGACATTCCGGTGTTTCGGGAAGCTGCCGCATCGGTAAAAATGCGATGTTTGGCGGTCGAGCGGCAACGGCGGATCATGTTGATATCGGCGAAGGCTCTATCTTAGCCGCCTTTGCAGGTGTGATGAGTAATGTTCCAGATGGAGAAATGTGGTCCGGCGTTCCAGCGATGCCAATTCGCGAACATATGCGGAGCGTTGCCGTTTTGAAGAAACTTGGAAAACGAAAGTGAACCCCGCCTTTCCTATCGAGAAAGACGCTATCATGGCGATCTTGCCTCATCGCGACCCCATGTTGTTTATCGACCGCGTCCTGAACGCTACCGAGAGCAATTTGACGGCAGAGACACATGTCGATCCAGCTTGGCCCGTGTTTGACGGCCATTTTCCTGAGTTTCCTATCATGCCAGGCGTCTTGTTGATTGAGACAATCGCGCAGGCGGGTTCTTTGATTTTAGGTCTAAGGCAAAGCGTTGCGCCGGGAAGTTTTGTTGGTTTGGCGAGCGTGAGTTCGGCCAAATTTCGACGCGCGGTTAAACCCGGCGATCGGATGAATATACACGTCAACTTGGTTCAAGAACGTCGCGGTTTTTACAAATATGAAGGCGTCATAGATGTCGACGCTCAACGTGCGGTCGAAGTCGAATTTGCTGCCGTCCAAATGTCGCTGTAGGATATAAAGATGACCGTTGAAATTCATGAGACAGCTCTTGTCGACCCTAAGGCACAACTCGGCGAAGGCGTGAAAATTGGGCCGTTCTCGCTGGTAGGCCCAGAGGTCAAATTGGGTGATAATGTCGAACTTGTGGGGCACGTAAACTTAGTCGGAAACACCTCAATTGGTGAAAGCAGCAAGCTCTACCCGTTCGTTTCTATGGGGTATGATCCGCAAGATTTTAAGCATCGAGGTGGACCAGTCGGGATCGAAATCGGGGCGAGGTGTACGTTTCGGGAAAACGTCAACATACACCCAGGCACGGATATTGGCAAACCCATCACGCGAATAGGGCATGATTGTTATTTCATGGTCGGAACCCATCTCGCGCATGAGGGGCAGATGGGCAATCATGTCGTGGTCTCTAATGGCGCACAAATTGGTGGGAACGTAACTATTGGCGATCATGCGATATTAGGCGGCCTCTGTGCCATTCACCAGCATACGCGTATAGGCGCGCATGCCTTTGTCGGGGGCATGGCGACTGTCATCAAAGACGTGATTCCATACGGCTTTGTACTTGGCAATTCCGCGCATCTTGCAGGATTAAATATCGTCGGATTGAAACGCCGTGGATTTACGCGCGAAAAAATTCGGGAGATGCGGGCAGCTTACCGTCTACTCTTTGCGCAGGAAGGCACGTTTGCTGAACGCTTAGAGGATACGAAAAACCTATATGGCGAGCACCCAATTATAAAAGAGATTGTTGCCTTTATTAGCCAAGATTCAACGCGGGCCTTAACTATGCCTAACGGCAAATAAAATGCGGATCGGTCTAATTGCGGGTGGCGGAAAATTACCGAAATACGTTGAAGCGGCTGCACTCGAAAATGGCACACTCGCGACGCTAATTGCCCTTGATCCTTTCGTATCCGAGGGTTCGTTTGAAGCCGCGCAGCACTTGCGGGTCGGGCAGATGGGTAAGATTATCAAGCTGCTCAAACGCGCAAAATGCACACATGTCTGCTTTGCCGGGGTGGTGAATCGGCCGGATTTCTCAAAAGTCAGGCCAGATTTTAAAGCCGTACGAAACTTGCCAGGCATCATCCGCGCAGCCGGGAAGGGCGATGATGCGCTCATGCGGCACATGCTGACCTTATTCGAGAATGAAGGGTTTGAGATTATTTCACCTCAGGAGGTCTGTCAGGACCTTATGTTAAGTGACGGTGTGTTGGGGGCTGTTCCCATGCCAGAAGCCCATCGGACCGACGCTCTGAAAGCCTGCGAGATTGCCGCCGCGATTGGAGCTTTGGACATCGGACAAGGCGTCGTCGTGGCGCGCGGAGTGACACTTGCCGTCGAAGCGCAGGAAGGCACGGATGCCATGCTTTCGCGCGTTGCATCGCTGCCAATCGAATTGCGTGGTTCCCTCACTGAACGTGTGGGAGTGTTAGCGAAGCTGGTAAAACCGACACAGGATACGCGTGTTGATTTGCCGACAATCGGACCAGAAACGATCCGACGCGCTGCTGCGGCGGGTCTGGCAGGGATAGTTGCAGAGGCTGGCGGGGCTTTTGTGATCGACCGTACTCAGACTGTCCGACTGGCAAATGAAGCGGGCCTATTTATCGCTGGTCTGCCCACAGCAAAATGAATATCTACCTGATCGCAGTAGAGCCTTCTGCGGATCAATTGGGCGCTGACCTCGCCCAAGAGCTTCGAGCGCTCGATCCGAACCTCGTCTTGTCCGGTATCGGTGGTGCGCGCATGGCCGACGTTGGCATAGCTAGCGCCGTGAACACCAACGGTTTGGCGATACTTGGCATCACCGAAGCTCTAATGCGCTTGCCGTTAGTTTACCGAAAGATTGCGGAAGCCTCAGCCGATATCGAGGCAGCGCAACCCGACATGGTCGTGATGATCGACAGTTATGGGTTTATGGTACGGTTGGCGGAGCGCTTACGCAAACATGGGTTCGAAAAGACCCTCGTGAAGTATGTTGCGCCTCAGGTCTGGGCGACGCGTCCATCGAGAGCCAAACGTTTGGCGCGCTTGTTCGACCACTTGCTGACGCTGCACCCTTTCGAAGCCGATTGGTTCACGCCATTGGGCCTACCGACGCAGCATGTTGGAAACGCTGTTTTTGACACAGACTACAAGTCGGGAGATCCAAATGCCCTGCGTCAGAAATATGACCTTGGTGATCGTCCGATTTTGTCAGTCTTCTTCGGAAGCCGTCCCTCAGAAATCAAGCGTCTGGCAAAGCCGTTCAGCGCGACGGTGCAGGCTCTGAAGGAACAGATACCTGACCTGGCTATTCTTAGCCCTGTATCTGCATCAGTCGCAGAAGATGTCGGCGCCGCTGCGGGTTCCGATCCATCCATGAATGACATCATACTTTTGCCTGAAGACACGAAACTGGACGTTATGGCGTGTTCAATGGCGGCATTGGCATGTTCGGGAACGGTAACGACACAACTCGCCTGCGCAGGCGTGCCTACTGTTGTTGCTTATCGAATGAGTTGGCTAACGTCTGTTTTGGTCGGCATGATGTTGAATTCAAAATATATTTCGATGGTCAACATCGATGCGAAGGCGTCCCTGATGCCCGAATTTGTTCAAAAATCTGTCACTGTTGATAATCTGGTCAGAGCAGTGTCGCGTTACCTCATCGATACAAAAAAACGCGCCGCTGCGAGCGACGCGTTGATTTTACAAACTAATCTGATGCGAGGGTCAAAGACCCAATCCGCCAGCGCGCAAGCCGCGCAAGCGATTGTCGAGCTCTTACAAGCGCCTTAGCGCTTGTTGAGAGGCGTGTAGACGCGTGGCTCAGCACCAGAATAGAGCTGGCGTGGACGGCCAATACGCTGGCTAGGATCTTCCAACATTTCGTTCCACTGTGAAATCCAACCGACTGTCCGCGCGAGCGAGAAGAGCACGGTGAACATCGACGTCGGGAATCCAAGAGCTGAGAGCACGATGCCGGAGTAGAAGTCGACATTTGGATAAAGCTTCTTGGAAACGAAATACTCGTCTTCTAACGCGATCTTCTCAAGTTCTTTCGCGACGTCCAGAATTGGATTGCTGATGTCGAGTTCGTCCAGAACCTCGTGCGCAACTTTCTGCATAACACGGGAGCGCGGATCGAAGTTTTTGTACACGCGATGCCCAAAGCCCATAAGACGGAAAGGATCATTCTTATCTTTTGCACGAGCAATGAACTCAGGAATGCGATCAACAGTTCCAATTTCCTGCAGCATTTTCAAACAAGCTTCGTTTGCGCCGCCGTGGCTCGGTCCCCAAAGGCAAGCGATGCCAGACGCGATACAGGCATAAGGGTTCGCACCCGAAGAGCCAGCCAAGCGCACGGTTGATGTCGATGCGTTTTGCTCGTGATCGGCATGAAGGATAAAGATTTTATCCATAGCGCGGGCGATAGTGGGGGAAACCTTGTAAGGTTCTGCTGGAACGCTGAAACACATTTTCAAGAAGTTTTCGGCGTATGACAATGAGTTATCGGGATAGACTGTCGGTTGTCCTATGGAATATTTGTAAGCGCGGGCCGCGATTGTAGGGATCTTCGCGATCAAACGGTGGATCGCCATGTCGCGAGCTGCATCAACAGTTGTGTGGGTGTCATCATGGTAGAAACCTGACAACGCGCCAACCGTACCGCACATCATCGCCATAGGGTGACTATCGCGGCGAAAACCATTGAAGAAATGTTCAATTTGGTCGTGCAACATTGTATGCGATGTGATGGTGTTCGTGAACTTCGTGTTCTGCTGTTGGTTCGGCAATTCACCATTGATTAGAAGATAAGCGACTTCGAGGAAGGTCGAGTTTTCGGCTAAGTCTTCAATGTCATAACCACGATAAAGGAGCTGTCCTTCATTGCCGTTGATAAAGGTGATTTGGCTTTCTGTGGAACAAGTCGACGTATAGCCTGGGTCGAAAGTAAAATGGCCCGTCTGTTTATACAGAGATCGGACATCAATCCCGGGAGCGCCCATTGTACCCTTCATGATCGGAAGCTCATAGCTTTTCCCATCAATCGTAACGGTTGCCGTTCCCGTATTTGTAATTTTGTTTTCCATATTCAGTTAGCCTTCCTGTGCGTATCGTCTTCTTATTGAGTCAGTTATCTTATCCAAATGCAGCGATGGCATCGTCCAAACGACCCAAAGTCTCGTCGGGGCCCAAAAGGGCCAGAACGACGGAAAGATCGGGTGAGGGCGAGCCGCCCGTCAGAGCCGCACGAACGGGTTGTCCAATGCGGCCAAAGCCGAGCTCACGCTGCTCTGCAAAGTCTTTGAGTTCAGTATCCAGCGCCTCTGCAGTCCACGGCGCGTCTTTGCGGGATTTTAACGCCAGAGTCAAAGCCGAGAGAAGCTCAATTACGCCGTCGCGTTTCAAGGGTTTTGCTGTTTTTCCGGAGATGTCGAGCGGCCGAATATCCATGAGATAGCGGGCTTGGTCCGCCAGTTCGATGAGCGTTTTTGATCGAGGCTTCAGTGTCGGCATCCCGCGCAAAATCCGGTCTTGAACGATCGGCGCAATGGGCCCTGCATTGACCGTTTCAAGAAATGGAAGCGCGTGTTCCATCAGAGCTGCATCTGACATATGCGTCATATGTTGGGCGTTGATATAATCCATTTTATCAAAGTCCAAACGGGCCGCCGATGCCGTAATTCCTTGCAGAGAGAACGCCTGCGTGAGTTCGGCGTCATCGAGAAAAATTTCTGTATCCCCGTAACTCCAGCCGAGTTTAACGAGGTAGTTGCGCAACCCAGACGGCAGATAGCCCAAATTCGCATAGGCATCGACACCTAGCGCGCCATGCCGCTTTGACAGTTTCTTCCCATCGGGGCCGTGGATGAGCGGTACGTGGGCCCATTCAGGAACATCCCAACCCAGAGCTTGATAGAGCTGCGTCTGACGACCTGCATTGATAAGATGATCGTCACCGCGAATGACATGCGTAACGTCCATATCTCGGTCATCCACAACCACTGCCAACATATATGTTGGGGTTCCGTCTGCACGGAGAAGAACAAGGTCATCAAAGCTGTCGTTCTGCCACGTTACCTCGCCTTGAACATGATCTTTTATTGTTGTCACGCCTTCCGGAACTCGGAATCGAACTGCGAAAGGTAGATCGGGTTGATCGGTTCGCTCGCGACAAGGGCTACGAAACGCGCGATTATTTTCGCGAGCCTGTGCTTTCAAATCTTCGACTTGCTCTGGAGTTTGATAACATCGGTAGGCTGCGCCGCTTTCGAGCAATGCGTTGGCGGCTGCGACATGTGCATCGACATTTTTGCTTTGGTAAACGATCTCTCCATCCGCGTGCAGGCCGAGCCAATCCATGCCTTTCAGAATGGCGGCCGTGGCGTCATCGGTACTGCGGGCTTTATCTGTATCCTCGATGCGGAGTTTAAACTGGCCGCCCATTTTTTTGGCAAAATACCAATTAAACAGGGCCGTACGCGCCCCGCCAATATGCAGATAACCCGTCGGCGACGGAGCAAAACGAGTGACAACTGGACGCGACATGGAGGTTTAATACTTTCGGGGTTGCATTGTTCCTAAACTTGGGCGCTCTATGGCATGCGATGGTTGACGTGAATAGAGATTTTCAGGACGGGTTTACGCAATCCGCACCTTCAAAAATGAGGGTGTCTCAAGCCCTTGAGACTGTCGATTCTTCGATCGGGTTCAATTCTGGGATTATCGCATTCGGAGTAGGCATTGCTGCCTATTTCGCGTGGTCTGGTGAGCCATCGTCTACCGTGATTGCGGGTATGCTCAGTCTCGCCGCCTTCATGTGGTGGATATTCGACCGCAAGGGCTGGCAGGGTTTAAGCCTCGTCTGGATCATATTGCTTGTTCTGCTGGGTTTGGGGCGAGCGAGTTGGCACACGACAATAGCCGATGCGCCCAGATTGCCCGCTGTCGAGCGGACCTATCGCATTGAAGGTTGGGTAAGCGCGATTGAAAAATCCGGCAAGAGTGAGCGTTATGTTGTTGAAACACATAAAGTTCGCGGGCTGACCGCCGAGAGAATGCCAGAACGCTTGCGCATTCGGATTACCAAAAAACCTGAGCCGCCGATTGTCGCGGGTGATACCATCAATTGGCTGGTTGCCGCGAGGGCGCCTCCGTCGGCTGTTGTGCCGAGTGGATATGATTCGGGACAGGTGGCCTATTTTCGTCAGATCGGAGGGTTTGGGTTTGGATATGGCGCGCCGCAGCGTCAAGCCGATGTGGACTTGCCGCCGCTGGACTCACTGCGTCGGGCGGTTGTTCGGTGGCGATACCACATTGCGGATCGTGTCATGGCTGCAGCCCCGCCAAAAACGGCGGGTCTGCAAGCCGCGTTGATGACGGGTGTACGGCGTTTCATTCCGACTGAACAAACCGAAAATCTCCGCATAGCGGGTTTGGCCCATATACTCGCAATTTCGGGTTTGCATATGGCTTTGCTAGCAGGCGGAACATACTCCGCCATAACATTCGTCCTAGCCTGTATCTTGCCCCTATCGCGGCGATATGACGTGCGAAAATTCGCTGCTGTGACGGCCATTGGCGCGGCGACGTTTTACTTGGTTCTGTCTGGCGCATCTGTCGCAACGCAGCGGGCTTGGGTCATGTCGACGATTTTCTTTTTGGCGATTGTCCTAGACAGACGAGCGATCTCGATGCGGTCAGTGTCTGTGGCGGCTTTGATTACATTGGCTCTACATCCAGAAAGCTTGATATCGGTGGGCTTTCAGATGTCTTTCGCCGCCGTGGTGGCGCTGGTTGCGACCTATCAAGCCTGGCAAACGATGCGCCCCGCATTCACTCAGCGGAGTATTTCTAGGAAGATGGTCGATTTCTTTGCCTCTCTAAGCGTCACCAGTTTGGTTGCTGGTTTCGCGACCGGGGCCTTCGCCTTATTTCACTTCAACCGAATTGCGCAATATGGTTTTGCGGGAAACCTTTTGGCGATGCCGCTCTTCTCACTTTTTGTGATGCCTTTGGCGGTTCTTTCGCTGCTGACAATGCCTTTTGGGTTGGAGGGACTTCCCCTTCAGCTCATGGGGTTGGCCTTAGAACCCATCTTGAAGGCTGCCGAATGGGTGGCAGGTTGGCCTGGTGCGATGGCCTATATTGGGGCGGCTCCAAATTGGGTGTTGCCCCTATTTAGTCTGGGTTTTGTGGCTGTATGCATGGGGCAGAAATGGGTGCGTCTGCTTGGACTTGGGGCGATCCTGCTGGCATTCTTAGGATGGAATACAGCTTCAACGCCAGATCTGCGCATTTCTGATTCGGCTAAGGTTGCATTTTGGCAGCCACCTGAGAGTGGGACAGGGGACCCGGTCCTTATGGTTGGATCACGCAGGCCCGACCGATATGGCCGAGAGCAATTTGCGCAACGAGCGGGCCTCAATGATGTGGATTGGGCACCCTATACAGACCGTATTGCGCAATGCGACGCGCTGGCCTGTCGCGCAAAGATTGGCGCGTGGCAAATTTCGATCTTACAAAACCCATCTGAAGTCCCAGAGGAGTGCGAAGCGTCCGATCTTGTCATTCTCGCGGTACGGAGTGCTGGACCCGTTGCACGAAGAAATTGCTCTGCGGTACTGGTCGATGAGTCGACCTTGCGGGAGACGGGGGCGCTGGATGTTTACCTCAAGGATCACCTTACAATAAAGGCCGCGCGCCCCTCGGAGGAGAAGCGGCGGCCTTGGCATTAGGATGGTTGCAAACGGTTTATTGGTAACTTCTGACCAAGCCGACCAAAACGCCTTGAACTTCAACGCGGTCTGGACCGTAGGTCTTTGTTGGAAAGTCTTTGTTTTCGGCGATCAACTCGACTTCATTTCCTGTGCGATAAATACGCTTGAGGGTCGCTTCGTCTTGATCGACGAGGGCGACCACAATTTCATTGTTCCGCGCTGTATTGGCTTTGCGAATAACGACAATATCGCCATCCATAATACCCGCTTCGATCATTGACTCGCCTTCGACTTCCAAAGCGTAGTGATCGCCATTGCCCATCATAGAGGGCGGTACGGCCATCAGATTATGTGTATCTTCAATCGCCGCAATCGGCAGACCCGCCGCGATCTTGCCGACAAATGGAATCTCGTAAGTGTCATTAGCCGCGACAGGCGTTAGCGCGGAGTCGCTACTGTAGCCTTCGGGGAGTTTCAGGACTTCTAGGGCTCTCGCTTTGTTGGGGAGGCGGCGGATAAAGCCGCGTTCTTCCAAGGCGCTGATCAAACGATGGATACCCGACTTAGACGCCAAACCCAGCGAATCCTTCATCTCGTCATATGACGGCGGCACACCAACGGCTTGAATCCGCTTATCAATGAGAATGAGTAGGTCTCTTTGTTTTTGGGTTAGCATCCAAATATCTCCGAACAAAATAGCAACATCATCTTTTGTTCTATGGATGTTCTTTTATTTGTCAAGTTAGAACCAAACCCTCTGCATTGCTTCAAGAAATTTTTCATCAATATCAAACGGGGAACTATCGCCAATTACGCCAGCAACAACGTATTTGGGGCACATTGCAGTTGTGCCGCCGTCTACCCAATCGATAATTTTCTGCGGTTTGAATAGATGTCGACAATGGAAGCAGCCACATTGGAAGCTATCGGTGATTTCTTGACGATGGTTGGATGAGTGTTTGTGCGCTACCCTCAACCAGTGATCCGGGGGTAAATCTAAGATACCCATTTACGTTACCAAAAGAGCCCGCGTCGCCCCTGCAACATCATCCTGCCGCATTAGGCTCTCGCCAATCAAATACCCCTGCGCGCCATCACCTGCGAGGCGTTTGATGTCTTCACGTGTGAAGATGCCTGACTCCGCGATCAACGTGCAACCATTTGGAGCCAGCGGGGCGAGGCGGGTGAAGGTGTCTAATGATGTATCGAATGTGCGCAGGTCGCGGTTATTGATCCCTAGCAGCGTTCCACCAAGTTTAATCGCGCGGGCAAGTTCGTCTTCGTCATGGGTCTCAATCAGGGCGTCGAGGCCAAGAGCATTAGCTTCATCTATGAGGGCTTTGCCGGTGGCATCATCAATCATCGCCATGATGATCAAGACACAATCCGCGCCCATCGCCGCACTTTCTAC
Organism: Litorimonas cladophorae; assembly: GCF_014652455.1. GTDB lineage: Bacteria > Pseudomonadota > Alphaproteobacteria > Caulobacterales > Maricaulaceae > Litorimonas > Litorimonas cladophorae. The sequence continues at coordinate 346,305 of NZ_BMYV01000001.1, forward strand.
AATCTGAATTGGGTCGAGCATGAAGTCTTTGCGGAGTAGAGGCAGGGTTGTTGCTGCGCGGACCTGCGCGAAGATCGCGTTGCTGCCTTGGAATCCTGGTCCATCCGTCAGGACAGAGAGGCAGGTTGCACCGCCTGTTTCATAGGCTTTGGCAATCGCTTCGGGGTCAAAGTCCTCTCGGATGATTCCTTTGGAGGGGCTGGCTTTTTTAACCTCGCAAATCAGGGCAGGGCCTGTAGCGGCGAGTATAGCGGCTTCAAATCCGCGTGGTTTAGATAAAAGGGCGGCGTCGGCGCGAAGCGCTTCAATCGTCGTTTTGCTTTTAAGGTCTTCAACTTCATCGGCCTTATAGGCAGCAATGCGTTTCAACACATCTGGCGCGTCCATCAAGCTACCCATGAGAGAACTCCACCAAGCGTGAAAGGATGGTTTTTGCGTTGCCCGTGTCGATGGATTTGGCGGCCATCTCCAGACCTTCGGCGACGTCGGTGACCTTGCCTGCGATGGTCAATGTGGCGGCAGTGTTTAGTCTGACGATTTCACGATAGGGCGATAGTTCACCGTTCAACAAAGCGTCGAGTGCCGCGGCGTTTCGCTCTGGCGCGCCGCCCGCGAGTGCCGATAGAGGTACGGAGGATAAGCCAAATGTTTCGGGTACAATTTCAAATTCTGTTATGGTGCCGTCTTTCAAATGAGCGACGGTGGTCGGGCCAGTGGTTGTAATCTCATCCATGCCATCCTGCCCGTGAACCACCATTGCAGACGTTACTCCATTTGCTTTGAGCGCTTCGGCCATTGGGCGCACAAGATGGGCTTCTGCGCTACCGACCAACATATGTGTGACGCTGGCGGGGTTTGAAAGCGGGCCTAAGCGATTGAAAATCGTGCGTGTCCCGATCTGTTTCCGAGCAGGTCCGACATGGCGCATGGCAGGGTGATAGGTTGGAGCGAACAGGAACCCCATGCCGACGTCTGACACGGCCGCAGCGGCCCGCTCTGGACTCATGCCTATATTCACACCCAGTTCTGAGAGTGTATCTGCTGTACCTGTCGGGCTGCTCGCGCCGCGATTTCCGTGTTTTGCGACGGGTACCCCTGCGCCCGCGACAACGAAAGCCGTCGCGGTTGATATGGACAAAAGCTTGAGACCCGTTCCGCCTGTGCCGACGATATCAACCGCGCCTTCGGGCACGACGACGCGGCGCATATGTTCGCGCATCACGGCAACGCCAGCGGTCAGTTGTTCCGCGCCCACGCCTTCAGCCTCAATTTGAACCAAGGCTTTGACGATGTCGGGAGCTTCCATTTCGCCCGACAGCATAGCCGTCAGTGCGGCACGGAGATCGTCGGCATTCACGCCATCAGCTCCAAAAACTTGCCGATCAATTTGTGACCATTTTCGGATGCGATAGATTCGGGGTGAAACTGCAGACCGTGGATGGGGCGGGTCGCGTGGCGTAGACCCATGATTTCGCCGTCATCAACCCAGGAATTCACGAGCAATTCGCCGGGGAGGCTTTCACGTTCCACAGATAATGAATGATAGCGCGTGGCGTTAAACGGACTTTCCAATCCCGCAAACACACCCGTACCATCATGATGCATTGGAGAGATTTTGCCGTGCATGATTTCCTTGGCGCGAATGACTTTCCCGCCAAAGGCCTGACCAATACTTTGCATGCCAAGACAAATACCGAGGATCGGCAGGTCGTCTGGCGCGTTTGCGATGAGGTCAAGGCAGATGCCCGCTTCATTCGGTGTGCAAGGACCCGGTGACAAAAGAATGCCCTTTGCGCCCATTGCGAGGGCCTCTGCCGCGCTCAGGTCATCATTTCGGATGACTTTGGTATCTGCGCCTAATTCCTGCGCATAGTGCACAAGGTTATAAGTAAAGCTGTCGTAATTATCGATGACGAGGAGCATGGCTTAGCGATTGCCTCCGAACCTGACACTTTGTTCGGCGGCGCGGAACAGAGCGTTGGATTTGTGGATCGTTTCTTCAAATTCCATCTGGGCGACACTGTCCATAACAATGCCTGCACCCGCGCGGACATGCAGCGTGCCATCTTTGACGATGGCGGTCCGCAGCGCGATGGCCGTATCCATGTCACCCGTGACAGAGAGGTAACCAATAGCGCCCGCATAGATGCCGCGCTTTTCGTCTTCCAATTCGTCGATAATTTCCATCGCGCGAACCTTAGGTGCGCCGCTAACAGTACCGGCCGGAAATCCTGCGAAGAGGGCATCTAGCGTGTCCAAACCATCGCGGATTTCACCGATGACATTAGAGACAATGTGCATGACGTGGCTGTAGCGTTCGATCGTAAAACGCTCGGTGACTTTGACTGTGCCGGGTTTTGCGACACGGCCAACATCATTGCGACCCAAATCGAGCAACATCAGATGTTCTGCGCATTCTTTTGGATCGGCGAGCAAATCCGCTTCGAACTGGTTGTCTTCGACCGTGGTTTTTCCGCGCGGGCGCGTGCCTGCGATGGGCCGAACTGTGACGGTGTTATCGCGCAAACGGACAAGGATTTCGGGGCTAGAACCAATGACCTGATGGTCGTCGAAATCTAGGAAATAGAGAAAAGGCGATGGGTTCATGCGGCGCAAGGATCGGTAAAGCGCAAAGGGCGACGCGGGCAATGGGGCGGATAGACGTTGGCCGATGACGACTTGGAAGACATCACCCGCGAGAATGTAGTCTTTCGCCTTGGCAACGCGTGCGCCGAATGTCGACGCATCCGTTCCCATGGTTGGCGTTAAGGTGGGAATGGCAACGTCCCGACTGAAATTGGCTGAGACGGGCAGGGCAAGATCGGCGGCAACGCGTTCAATCCGTGCACAAGCTTCGTCATAATTTCCATTCGCTGGCAGAGGCGACGCAATGATAATTTCTTGGGCAACTTGATCAAAGATACACACAATTCGAGGGCGGACTTTAATCGCGTCGGGTGTGCCAATTGGATCGTGCTTTGCGCCGGGCAAGCTTTCGACCTGACGCACCATGTCATAGCCGAGGTAACCAAAAAGCCCTGAAGCCATCGGGGGAATGTCTTCGGGTAAATCAAAGCTGACTTCGTCTTGCAGCGCGCGCAAAGCGTCCAGAGGTTTGCCTTCGTAGGGCGAATATGTCGAACCACCATCTCGGCTGATCTCGCTCTGGTCGCCATGAGAGCGCCAGACGATGTCGGGATCGAAACCGAAAAAACTATAACGCCCGCGCTGTTCACCGCCTGTTACAGACTCGAACAAAAACGCATAAGGCTTTCCTAATCCCGCTTTGAGGAAAGCCGAGACAGGTGTGTCGATATCATTAATGACGCGCGCGTGGACCAATTGGGCCTTTTGCGTATCAACGGTATCACGCGATGGAAAAAACGTGAGTGTCATCGCGGTATCTATTCGCCTTCAATACCCATAATTGCACGTACCTGCTCTGGATATTCGCGTAACTCATGTTCTTTTAAAATCGCTAGGCGATAGGCATTCTGAATATCGCCGCTGATTTCGGAGCCAATATTACGCTGAACAACGTCAAGAATTTCACCCGCCAAACCATCCGAGTTGGGCGTAATCGCGTCCAAACGTGCGATTGTGTAAGTCAACGGCCGTCCGCCAGACCCGCGGGCGAGGTCACCGACATTTGCCTTCAACAAGTCAACAACGACTTGGCCAGCGATATCGCGTGGCGGTTGCGCGCGCGAAATACCGCGATCCTGCAGATCAGCGGCACTGCCAAGCTCCTCTGCAATGTCTTCTAGGCTGCGACCGTCGCGGACTTCTTGTAGAATCTCCAATCCGCGAGCGTTTAACGCCGTCTGGATTTGTTCATTTTTCCAAGCGGTCAAGACATTGTCTCTGACCTCAGAGAGGGGACGAACGGTACTATCAATCACATCCGTCACGCGGAATGACACATATCCCTCTTGCGCGGTTGGATAGATGTCCGTGTCAAAACCGATGTCTTCGGTAAAGATCAGACGCAGCAGTTCATCATCCTGAGCAATACCGGGGATGTTGGCAGAGCCGTTCATGACTAAGCCGTCGCGCGTTTTGCCAACGCGATCAATATGGTCATAGCTCTCCATTGGAAGGTTTAGCGCTTCCGCAATCGTCTCGAGAGTTTCTCCGTTGAGGAGACGTTCGTCGAGAGAGTCACTGATTTCGAAGATTTTTCCTTTTGCGCGATCCAGTCCAATTTCGCGTCGAATTTGGGCTTCGACTGATGCAAAGCGTGGCGTCGTTGCGGCCGTGACATTGGAAACGAAAACGGCCTCCCAGCTACCCAAGCTATTCTCGCTGGCCTTGGCTTCACCTTCGGACAATGAGAAAGCCGTCGCATCGGTAACGGAGTCGAGAAGCTGGTTTTCTTGGATGGCGTCAAAGCGATCTGGCGCCAGAAGGCCAAGCGCTGTGGCAACGCTCTCAGGTTCCTCGCCTGCATTTAGGCGGGTGGCCGCAGCTTTGGCTGTCGCTTCATCGGATGCCGTAATCACGACCACATCTCGTGACGCTTTCGTCCCGATATCGCCGCGCGCAATCCGAGCGTCAAATTCGTTCTGAACGTCTTCTTCGGTGATCTCACCTGCAACGTCAGGCAAAAAACCTGATGGCTCAAGACGGATCATGGTGACTTGGCGATATTCTGGCGCCGTGTAGCGAACGGCATTCGCGTCTAGATAGGCTTGCAAGACATCGTCCTCTGGTGTCTCGGGTGTTGGGACAGCGTCTTTGTTCAATGTGAGTACGGTGGCCTTGCGTTGTTCCGATAGGAAATCAAACTGACGCTTTGCATATCCAGAAGGGGCCTGAATGCCACCGACGATGGCTTCAACCGTTTGGATTCGACGTAAGTCCCGCAGGGTGTCTTCTTCAAATTTTTTGACCGAGTAGCCATTTCGCAATCCGCCGAGGGCTTGCTCGAGCCGTTCGCGAGAAAATTGCCCTGTCACGTTGGATTGAAAGGCAGGTATCGATTCGATGTAAGCCTTCGCATCCGCGCGGTTCACACCCACACCCAAATCTTGCGAATCTTTCTCTACCGCTAGCGTGACTTGATATTGGGCTAGTAACTCCTGGTGGATACCTTGTTGGTAGGCCTCTTCGTTTGTGAGGCCTTCACCGCGTTGTGTCGCAATTTCGCGAAGGCGGGTTTGCAGGTCGCGGTTGAAGTCACGTGTCGGAACGCTGGCGTCACCGACACTGATTACGGCATTTCGTACGCCGGGCACAAAAATATCGTTCACGCCCCAGACCGCAAAGGCCAGAACAAGAAGACCAACGAGGATCGCGACAAACGCCCCTCTGATTTTTCCACCGATGGATTGAGCCATGAGATTCCGAAGCCTATTGAGTAAAACGAGCTAAAACTTGGCCCGTCTTAAACACGGCTAACGCGCCTTACAAGGCCGCGTTACGCTTGCAATTCGTGTGTTTTCAGGGTCTTTTGATTTTGAATATCGGAGACCCATGATGCCCCAGACTTTACGCCCGTTAATTGCCGCGAATTGGAAAATGCACGGCGGCTTAAGCTGGACCTCCAAACCCTCAGATTTCGAGGCCATTTATCCATCGTCAGAGCGGCGACATTTGGATGTTCTGATTTGCCCGCCAGCGACGTTACTAGCCTCCATGAATGACGGAGTATTCTTAGGCGGGCAGGATTGTCATGCCGCTGTATCGGGGGCGCACACAGGTGATGTGTCGGCTGAGATGCTAAAAGATGCTGGCGCCACATATGTTATTGTGGGTCACAGCGAACGTCGCGCGGGCGGTGATACAGATGAAGATGTCCATGCGAAAGCCGAGGCCGCAAAACGGGCCGGCCTAATTCCAATCATTTGTGTGGGCGAGACTGAAAGCCAACGCGATGCGGGGCAGGCCGAACATGTTGTCTCTGAACAAATTAAAGCCAGCGTGCCAGATATCGCAAATTATGTCATAGCGTATGAACCCGTCTGGGCGATTGGCACGGGAAAGACTGCGACACCCGATGATGTCGATGAAATGCACAACGCCATTCGGGCTCAGGTGGGGCCAGATGTTCAGTTGCTTTACGGAGGGTCCGTCAAACCCGCCAATGCTGAAAGTTTGCTGGCGTTGAAAAACGTCAATGGTGCGTTAATTGGCGGCGCTGGTTTGGAAATGGAAAGCTTGGCAGCAATCGCCAGAGCCGCGCCGAAATAGGCGCGCGTCAGTTAGAGCTTAACAAACAGGGTTAACCAAGCGTCAACGCCTTGCTGGCAATCATTGGACAACGATTCGAAACTTGTCGGATTTGTCTGAAGTGATTGCCTTGCGAGGATACCATGCGTTTTTTGACGGCCGCCCTTTTCACAACGATTTTATCGGCGCCCGCATTTGCGGCCGATTTGGGCATGTATCGTCCGGGAACACCTTATAGCAGCTCTGTCGCGGCGGGCGCTGATGTGTGTGACAATCAATGCGCAGGGGATGCCCAATGTCGTGGCTGGAACTACGTCAAACCAAATCCGCGCGCGGCTGGGGTTTGCGAGTTTTTGTCATCCGTTTCTGCGCCGATTTCATCCCAAATTTCAATCTCGGGCGAGAGCCAAAGCGCCGCGCCTTTCTCGACGCGTGTCACACAGGGCGCAACAAATACCGTAAGAGTAGGGACCACAGTAACGCCGCGCACGAACTCGGTCAAAGTTGGTCAAACGCCTTCGGGTCGCCGCATTGTGCGCCAGGCGCCAAGCCAACAGATCGCGCCGCAGACTGCGAGCACGCGCCCAATTCAAGATATGAGCCTCACCGCTCAACAAAATCGGTATCGACAGGGGCAAGCACCAGTCAAACAACCGATGACGACGCGAGGCCAACCCGTCCCGCCACAGCCAACGCGCCAAATGTTCCGTCCAATTCTTGACGCTCCCGCGCCGCAGCAAGCCCCCATTTCACAGCAGACCCCTCGGCCACAGCAAGCGTATGCACCACAGCGTCCGGTCGCGGCACAACCACAGCCGCAATATGACCCGCGTCATGCTGCAACCCAGCGCCGAGCAACGGGACCGCGCAATATAGCGCCAAGAAGCAATCCTCGGGGTATTCAACACCCCATGTCGTCAATGGGCCAGCCCGCTGCGCCGCATCCGCAGTCTTCTCGCCCGCCGATCGGACAGCCTATCCCCGCGCCTCACGCCATGCAGTCACAAGCTATGCCGCCCCGTGCGATGCAAAGCCGCGCTACCACACCTTCTCAGCGGGTTGCGCAGCTGACGGCGCAGTCGCGAGAACAAGCCCAGCTACCGTCGGTGGGACAATCCATTCCGCCCCAAGGTCCGATTGCGCTCAGCCCAGAGCAAGCCCGACGCAGTCTGTTCGGCCGTTTAAATGATGATGTAAAGGCGCCTGAGAACACGCCTCAAGATATGCCAATCGTGACGGCCGTGCCGAGCAAACCTGTGACGCAAGAGGCGTTGAGTTCGCCTTATGGCGACCTACTAGCTGGCGGACGCTAGGCGTTTCTTAAACCAGTAAGACAATCCAGCCGTGATCGCTTTGAATGAGAGGCGAAACCAGCCAAACATCACGAAGATGACGAAGCAAACCGTTAGTGCCGTTAAAAGGGCTTCAGATGTCAACGTGACGTCATAGCGGAACAGAGCCAGCGTTTGTGCGCCGCCAGAAAAGGCCGCGATCATTGCCAGGAATATCCAGACGCCCACCCAGTAAAAACGGATTAATTCGTCTTTTTGCTTGAACGCAGTAACCGGGATAAAAAACAGTGTGACGAAGGCCAAGGTGATGGCGAACATGATCAATCCGGGTAATACGTGTATCAGCATGAAACGGGTCTCCGGAGTAGGGTTAAGTCTACTCCAGCTGTTTCAATTGCTGTGCCAGTCTGTCAAAAATCTGGTCGTCCGATAAAGGAGTGGATTAAGCGCGCTCTTTCGTCGTCAGAAAGCGAAGCTCTGGATTTTTCTCCTGAGCATATCCGACATCCCAAGAAGATTTCGCGAGAAACACAGGTGCGCCGTCGACATCTGTACCCGTCGTCATCATGTTCTTGTCAACAAAGGCTTTGATCAAAGCCTCGTCATCCGCGGCAATCCAGCGCGCGGTTTGGTAGGGCGGGGCCTCGAAAGTCACCTCTAATCCATATTCGGTTTTGATACGCTCGCGCATAACGTCGATCTGTAGCGACCCCACCGCGCCAACAATCATGTCGGAGCCAAAGTTTGGTTTGAACAATTGCGTTACGCCTTCCTCTGCGAGGGACTCGAGAGCCTTGCGAAGATGTTTGGCTTTCAACGGGTCTTTCAATTGGGCGCGGCGCAAAATTTCAGGTGCAAAGTTTGGAATACCCGCAAATATGATCTTGCCGCTCTCGGAGAGGCTATCGCCGACCCGTAAGGCCCCGTGGTTTGGGATGCCGATAACGTCGCCCGCATAAGCATTCTCGGCCAGTTCGCGGTCTTGAGCGAAAAACAAGATCGGATTGTGGACGGAAACGGTTTTTCCCTCTGCTGTTTTCAATTTCATACCGCGTTTAAACTCGCCAGAACACATCCGAAGGAAAGCCACGCGATCTCTGTGGTTCAGGTCCATATTCGCTTGAACTTTGAAAACAAAACCCGCGACTTCCTTACTGGTTGGCTTAATCATGACCGATTGGCCCGCTTTCTTCGCCGCTTCAGCTTGTGGTTCAGGGCATAATTCGGCGAGGGCGTTAATGAGTTCCAACACCCCAAATTTACGTAGCGCACTCCCGAAATAAACAGGTGTCATATGTCCTTCGCGGAAAGACTGCTCGTTAAAGTCGGGATATTCCTTTGCGAGTTCTTGTTCTTCCATGAATTCGTCGAAGAGGTCGTCATTGTTAAACATGGCCTGAATGCTGTTCCCGTCGACTTGCGTCATCACATGCTCGCCGCCATCTTCGGGTTTGACGAAATGTAAGAACGCGCCAGTCCGAAGGTCTGCGACCCCTTTAAAGCGGCGGCCAGAGGCGGCAGGCCACTGCATTGGCACGACGTCGAGCGCGAGTTTGTCTTGGATTTCAGCGATGATCTCAAATGTATCGCGGCCTTCGCGGTCAAGCTTGTTGACGAAAGTAATGATCGGAATGTCGCGCAGGCGGCAGACTTCGAATAGCTTCAGCGTTTGCGGCTCAATACCTTTGGCGACATCGAGCACCATAACGGCGCAATCGGCGGCCGTAAGCGTGCGATAGGTGTCTTCGGAAAAGTCTTCATGGCCCGGCGTGTCGAGCAGGTTGAAAATCAGGTCCTTATGCTCAAATGTCATCACAGAGGAGCTGACGGAAATCCCACGTTCTTGTTCGATTTTCATCCAGTCAGATTGGGTGCGGCGGGCTTCGCCCCGCGCAGCGACCTTACCGGCTTGATGGATCGCGCCAGCTGCCAAGAGCATATTTTCCGTCAGTGTTGTCTTACCCGCATCAGGGTGAGAGATGATCGCAAACACGCGACGACGTTTAGGTTCGATTTCAATAGCCTTGGACATAGGCGCGCAGATAGGCGGCGGCGCCCGTCGGGGCAAGTAAGAAGGTGAGCCTCGTCCCATCAAGTGGGGATTTGGTGTTTCGACACTCAACTTCGCTGTGGACATGCAGCTTTAGGATTGTCACTCATCCAGTCTATGACCGCATTGAGTGAGACACAATTTGAAGCCGCGAAATTAGCCGCCAAGGCGCTGGATCGTGCCGCTGGCGACATGCGGGTCCTGACGTCATTAGAATGGGACGGCGATATGCGTCGTCGATTTCTGGGGCAGGGCATAATGCCTGATCCCCAATATGCAGAAATCGACACGTCATCGGCGCGCGAGGCGATTGATTATGCGAAGCAGCAGATCGATGGCGATCACGTCGTTATGCAATGGCTAGGACGCTTGTGTTCGACGCTCGAAACAACGGCAAACCTAATCGAAACGCGAGGCACACCAGAATTTTTCGACCATTCAGCGCAGCTTTACGGCCGGCCGACCCGTTTCATGTTGGATAAGAAAACGCGGGTTTTGGACTTAGCCCATCATATGGACGCGACCTTAGACGGGATCGACTTCGATCATTTAGTGCTGGAGGGTGCGCAGGATGAACTAGATGCTGACGCTTTTGCACTGGCATTGGGAGGTCGAATTTCTGACTATTTCGGTGAGGACGGACCAGAGGTTATTGTCTCCGAAGAGGTCTCCGCGAAAGCTGCGGCAACATCCAGCCGTATCCGCGTTCGGGCAGATGCGGGGTTCACATCGCGTGATATCGAGCAATTACTGCATCATGAAGCCCTGATTCATTCCGCGACGGGTTTGAACGGGAAACAGCAAGATAACTTTCCGATTTTAGGGCGAGGGCATCCGGGCACGACCGAAATTCAAGAGGGTTTAGCCGTCTTTGCTGAAATCATCACCGGATCAATGGACCCGCGCCGCTTTCGGCGGCTGTCACGTCGGGTCATTGCCATTCAGATGGCCATTGATGGCGCTGATTTTAAAGAGGTTTTCGACTATTTTGACGATCAGATTGATGATCGAGAACAAGCCTATGAAAACGCGAGACGAATTTTTCGTGGCGGCGTGATTTCGGGTGGCGCGCCCTTCACAAAAGACATGGTTTATTTGAACGGATTGCTCCGCGTTCACAATTTCATCCGCACGGCAGTGAAGCTGCGACGCTCCGATTTAATCCGCGTTCTTTTTGTCGGGAAACTCGATATTGAGGATATCCCAGCGCTCGCACAACTTGCCAGCAAAGGGCGGATACAGCCGCCAAAGTTCATGCCGCCTTGGGCCAGCGACCTCCGCTTTCTGGTCAGCTACATGGCTTATTCAGCCTTCCTGAACCAAGTCAAAATGCCTGGTTTCCAAACCTACTATGAGCAGGAATTAAACGAAGTGCCATCTGTATGGGGCTTTGCAGGCCGCTCGGCTGATAGTGCAGCAAGCGGTCGCGACATATTGGATTTTGAAGCGACTTAGCGGCCTGCGAGAGCCACCTAGCTCTCGCGACGTGTGAGGAACGCCAAGCGTTCAAAAAGATGCACGTCTTGCTCGTTTTTGAGCAAGGCTCCGTGAAGCGGTGGGATCATCTTCTTCGGGTCGGCTTCCTTGATGATCTCTGGATCGATATCCTCAACCAGCAAAAGTTTCAGCCAATCGAGCAATTCTGACGTCGAGGGTTTCTTCTTGAGACCAGGCATCGCACGAACTTCGAAGAAGCGTTTCATCGCCGCAGACAGCATACGTTGCTTAATGTCAGGGAAATGGACTTGGACGATTTTCTCCATCGTCTCATCATCTGGGAACTGAATGTAATGGAAGAAACAGCGGCGCAGAAATGCGTCGGGCAGGTCCTTTTCATTATTCGACGTGATGATGATAATTGGACGCTGCTTCGCCGTGATCGTTTCACCCGTTTCATAGACAGAAAACGCCATCTTATCGAGTTCATGCAAAAGATCGTTTGGAAATTCGATATCGGCCTTGTCGATTTCGTCAATCAGCAGGATCGGGCGAACATCCGATTCGAAGGCTTCCCAAACTTTGCCTTTTCTGATGTAGTTTTTGATGTCGTGGACCCGGTCATCGCCCAATTGCGAATCGCGCAGGCGCGCAACGGCGTCATATTCATACAGCCCCTGTTGGGCCTTTGTCGTTGATTTCACATTCCATTCAATGAGTGGCGCGCCGAGGCCCTTGGCGATTTCATGTGCCAAAACGGTTTTACCCGTGCCGGGTTCGCCTTTGATCAAAAGGGGACGCTCTAGCGTGATCGCTGCGTTTACAGCCATTTTTAGGTCATTCGTTGCGACGTAATTGTCGGTGCCGTCAAATCTTGCCATCGTGGCCTCCAGAATCTTTGGCGTCGTTTTACGGTATCCATCCATGGGGGCAAGCGAACAGCACTGAATATCGGTATTTGAAATTTTTGTGACCTCTGCCAAATGCACTTGCTGGATTTTGAACTCACGGTTATGACCGCGCGAAATCGTGAAGCTAGCACAACTGTGAAAACACAGGTGCGAGAGACACGCAGTATTTGGAAAATAGGGGATGCTATGACCAAGGCGGCTAGAAAAACTGTGAAACTTCCTAAGGGCTATGTGCCGACGGAAGACGAAAAATTCATGAACCCAAAGCAACGTGAGTATTTTCGTCAAAAGCTTTTGGCTTGGAAAGCCGATATTGTCGAAGAAACCCGCAACACGGTTGAATACCTCAAGGGCGAGAATGTCTCGCATCCAGATCCTGCAGATACGGCCACGGCCAATGCGGATCGCCAGTTGGAGCTATCCACGAAAGATCGCCTACGCAAGCTGAGCAGCCAAATTGATAAAGCCCTCGCGCGGATTGAGGCCGGGACTTACGGATATTGTGAAGAAACCGGTGATCCGATCCGGTTAAAGCGTTTGGATGCACGTCCGATCGCAAAGCTGTCGATCGAAGCGCAAGAAATGCACGAGCGTAGTGACAGCCTGAAAGCGGGTTAGGCTTCAACGTCACCTCGAAAGAAAAAAGCCGGAGGCTCTCGCCCCCGGCTTTTTTTATGCACGATGTTTTGGGGCGCTATCCAGCCTTTGCCTCGGCAATATATAGATCGACTTGCTCTTCCATAATGCTCAAGGGGACGGGACCCGTGGCCAAGATGGCATCGTGGAAATCACGAATGTCGAACTTATCGCCGAGTTCGGCTTTGGCGCCTTCGCGTAGCTCCAGAATTTTATTCATGCCAATTTTATAGGCTGTCGCCTGACCCGGCATCACGATGTAGCGCTCAATTGCTTTCAAGCAGTCAGACTCGGGGTTTGGCGTATTTGTCATCAAATAGGCGGTGGCTTCCTCACGCGTCCATTTTTTGTCGTGTAAGCCCGTGTCGACGACCAGACGCGCGGCGCGCCAAAGTTCCATCGCCAAGCGGCCGGAGTCCGAATAGGGGTCCTGATAAAGCCCCATCTCTTTAGGTAAATATTCGGAATATAGCCCCCAACCCTCTGAATAGGCTGTGAAACGTCCATATTTCCGGAAAGATGGAATGCCTTCCAGCTCCTGGCTAATTGATAGCTGCATGTGATGTCCCGGAATACCTTCGTGATAGGCAAGGGCCTCCATTTGATACACAGGCATGGCGTCCATCCGGTAAAGGTTGGCGTAATAAATGCCGGGGCGCGTCCCATCTGGGGCAGGGCGGTTGTAGAAGGCTTTGCCCGCAGCTTTTTCGCGGAAGGCTTCGACAGCCCGAACCTCTAGCTCCGCTTTTGGCAGGCGGTTAAAGACTTCCGGCAAACGCACTTTCATGTCGTCGATAAATTTGGTGGCCTCTTTCAAATAGGCGGCTCGTCCGCGCGCCCCTTCTGGCTTAAAGAACTGGGAGTCCGTTCGCGTGAACTCAAAGAATTCCTGCAGTGTGCCGTCAAACTCGACTTGTTTCATAATCTCGCGCATTTCCGAATGGATACGGTCAACTTCGGATAGGCCGAGTTCGTGAATTTCAGTGGCAGACATATCTGTGGTCGTCATGACCTCAAGTCGGGCACTGTAATAGTCTCCACCGTCAGGCAGTTTCCAAGCGCCATCGTCGGATGATGAAAGTGGTTTTTGACGCTCCATCTCAGCGATGATGCGCTCATATGCAGGGGTCAGGTCATTGACGATGGCCGCAATTGCGCGTTCGTAAAGTCCGGTGCGTGTCGGCTCGTCCAAATCTAGCTTTTCAACTTTCTTCTTAAAGTCACCCAGCAGAAGATTGAGGTCTTCACTCTCAGCGTCATTTGGGTTGCCCGCGATGATGTTTCGGGAGCTTTCAATCACGAAATCATAGACGAATGTTGGCGGGGCGATGCCTTTTTCAAATTTAGCTTTGGCTTGACGGGTGTATTCATCCAACGGCACATCGATTGTTTCAAGACGCGTCAGGTAGTTCTCTGCATCCTCCAAATCGTTGATCTTGTGATTGTTCATCAAAAATGTGGGAAGTGAAGAATGGGCGCCGCGCATTTGCGTATAGGTGTACTGATGATCCCACCATTCGCGACCGGCCAGAGCGTTGTCAGCATTTTTCTCGAACAAACGGTAAGAAAGCTGCCCGTCTGCATCCAACGCATCATAGTCAAATAACTCGCGCATTTCGGCAAGGTCTTCCCGGGTGCGGTCGAGTTGCTCTAACGCATAAGCGCGGCTGGGGTCATTCCACTCGTCTTGGCGTTCATCAATTCCAAGTGACGTCAGTTGCTGCGGATAAGCTCGAACGCTCTCCATGAAGCGATCCTCAAACCAAGCATTGAGACGGGCTTTCTCTGTCGCGGCTGTCGTCGTCGTGTCAGTTGTTTCAACATTGGCTTTGGGTGTCGGCGCCTCGGTAGCAGGCGCACATGCGCCAAGGACAAACAGAGAGGCGAGAATAAGCGTATGAGGGGCGATGCGTCGCATTAGTTAGTCTCCGATTTTGTATCTTGAATATAAGCGTCTACGAGTTCTTCCAGCACGCTTAGCGGTACTGAACCATTCGCAAGGACCGTATCATGAAAACGGCGAATGTCGAATTGATCGCCGAGTTCGGACTCGGCTTTCTTCCGAAGCTCTTCAATTTTAAGTTTTCCGATCATGTAAGCCGTCGCTTGGCCAGGCCACACAATATAGCGGTCAATCTCTGCGCGAACATCACCTTCCGGATTAGGGATATTGTCGAGGTAATATTGGACCGCTTGTTCTCGGTCCCACTTTTTGGCGTGGATGCCTGTGTCGACCACAAGGCGTGCGGCTCGGAATATCTCCATGCCAAGCTGACCAAATTCTTTGTAGGGGTCTGTATAAAGCCCGATCTCTTTGGGTAGGGCCTCGGAGTAAAGTGCCCAGCCCTCAATAAAGGCTGTGTGACCGCCCAGCGTGCGAAACTTAGGCAAGCCTTCTAACTCTTGTGCAATTGCGATTTGCATATGATGACCTGGGATGCCTTCGTGATAGGCGAGGGCTTGCATCAGGAATTTGGGCTGATCCGCCATCGATTTCAGATTAACGTAATATGTCCCAGGGCGAGAGCCATCCAGAGCAGGGGAATTATAAAATGCGCCAAATGCGGTGTCTTCCCGGAAAGGTTCGACGCGCTGGACGACCATATTGGCTTTTGGCTTGGTGATGAACATGCCATCCAGCTGCAAGCGCATTTCGTCGATCAAAGCCGTCGCTTCCGCCATATAGGCATCGCGGCCCTCGTCGGTTTCGGGGAAAGTGAATTGTGGGTCCGTGCGCAAGAAGGTGAAGAAGTCTTTCAGGCTACCTTCAAACCCAACGCGGTCCATAATTTTTTGCATTTCGGCTTGAATGCGCGCAACTTCGCTCAGGCCAATTTCGTGGATCTCATCCGCCGTGAGGGCGGTGGTGGTGTAGTGTTTCAGGCGAACATTATAATAATCCGACCCATCAGGAAGTTTCCAAGCGCCATCTTCTGACGATGCTTCGGAGGCGTGACGGTCAAACATTGCAAGTAAAGACAGATAGGCCGGTTGTACGGATGAGAGAAGTGCGTCCTGTGCGTCTGCTAGCAGCGCATCTTTCTCTGACTGCGTTATCTCCAGCGCATTGAATTTTTTTTGAACGTCGGCCCAAAGCGGGCTATCTTCGCCTTCGCTAAAAGGCGCGCCAGTTATTACATTGCGAGAGGCGGCGCTGATCTTGGGATAGACGAATTTTGGCATAGAGACGCCAGCCTTAAATTGCGCCTCGGCGCGCGCTTGGGCTTGCCCCAAATAGGTTTGTACCGCGGTTAAACGCGAAATGTAGGCGCTAGCATCTTCGGCGGTCTTCACGGATTGAAAATTGATCAGAAAGCTTGGAATATTGGAATGCGGGCCAGACATATGGGAAAACACGTAATCGTTTTGCGACACGTCATGGGTCGCAAGGCTATCTTCCATGTCGGCCTCGAATAGACGATAGGACAGGCGGGTCTGTTGATCTAGGCGATCAATATCGAACTCGCGGCGCATTTCGTCCAGCCACGCTTGTGCAAATGCCGCCTCTTCATCCAAAGCCGTCTGGGAAGTGTCGTCCAGTTGATCCTTGCCGTCATCCATGCCGAGATAGGTGCGTGACATTGGGGAGCGCGCTAGGCGCTCTTCATATCGCGCCGCGAACCAGTCATTCAGGCGCTGGCTTTCGGCTTTGATCAAAGATTCGCGCTGCGGAATATCGGCTCCGCTGCCCAAGCAGCCACTCAGCAGGGAAGTTGTACCTATCGATAGCAAAGCTGTCGCAAGCAAAAGTGTCTTTTTCATTGTCAAAAGTCCTCTGAAACGCCCTCAACAGGGCTACTCGAAAATTTGCACGCGTCAAACTGGGAAATCATGCCTAAGGTCGCGTCATGGTAGACATGATTCGCACAGATATGCCCCCCTCGAAAAGCGCGCTCCCACTTTGGGCAGGGGTTTTCCTTGCCTCAGTCGTTCTGATGGGAACCTTAGCCGTGGTTTGGATAGGGCAAGATGAACTGGAAATGGGCGCCTTTATTCTCTTGGCAGGGATCGCAATCGTCGCTGTCTTGGCGTTGATGACATTGATAATCATGGCGCGAAACCGTGGCTTGACAGAACGCCGCAAAGTGCATCGCGACACGCTCTACGCGGGCGCTTTCTATAACAGCCTTGTGCCTTGTCTGATCATCAAGGATGGGAAGGCCGCACACGCTAATCGGGCCTATCGGCAGTTGGCAGAGCAGTTGGGTGCTGAAACGGTTGGCGATACGCCGCCTGTTATAGATCGTCTTTTCACATCAGCGGGCAGTGAAGCGGCGGCAGCAATTTTTCGTTTGCATCATATGACCTCAGGCGTCGAGACCGCCGAAGAAATCATCGATCTGGTGTCGCCAGAGAATGAACTCAAACGCTATCAATTGCGCGTCCAACGTTTGGGGCGCGAGAGCACGCTGTGGCAAGTCGTGGAATCCGACGCCGAAGGCGATGTGGGACATGAAGTTTTAGCCGAAGCGCCCGTCGGATTGTTCACAGTCACGAAAGACGGGCGGGTATTGGCCACGAATGACGTACTTCTGCGGTGGTTGGGCGGCAATAAAGGTGACCTGCCCACAACATTAGCCAGCTTCATTGAAGACCCGAGTGCCCTGTTAGATAGTCCTGCGGAGCCAGGGCGAACTGTGCGCACGGATACACGTTTGATCACGCGCAAAGGCGTCGTGACGCCGACGGTCATGGTCGCGAATTGGCACAAGCTCAGTAGCGGTAATGTCGTCGCAAGCGTGGCGCTTTATGGGCATTCAACGCTATCGCGCGCAGAAGGGGTTCGCACCGAGACGGGTGATGTTGAGATTGCAGCGGAAACTTATGCGGCCGCGCCTCTCGCTGTTCTAAAACTAGATGGCACACGGTTAGGGGATGCCAAGATTTTATCAGCCAATCCCGCCTTTGCCAAGATGACGGATGGTCTTGATGGCGTGGGGCAATCCTTTGCGGAAATTTTTACTGAGAACGACGTTGAGCATAGGTTCCTTAATCAAGATGCGGCGCAGACCTCGCCAGAGGTCCCCTTTGACGGAACATTGAAAACCACGTCTGGCAATGGCTTACCCGTTTCAATTTACATCGTGAGTGACCCGCAGAATCCGACACAATCCCAAGCCTATCTCGTTAATGTGAGCGCGCGGAAAATGCTGGAAGATCAGCTTGTGCAAAGTCAAAAGATGCAAGCCATCGGACAGTTAGCGGCTGGGGTTGCACATGATTTCAACAATCTGCTGACGGCAATCCGCCTGAACACGGACGAATTATTGCAACGTCACCCCGTCGGTGACCCGTCCTATCCTGAACTGCAGAATATCAACACGACGGGCGCGCGTGCTGCGGCTTTGGTCAAAAAACTGCTAACGTTTTCGCGTAAAGCCACACGGCGTATGGAACGGTTGGACGTGACGGACACGCTGTCCGATATGGTGGTAACTCTACGCCAGACCTTGGGCGAGCGCGCACAGCTCAAAATGATACATGCGCGCGGCCTGCCGCCTGTCAATGCGGACAAGTCTCAGATCGATACGGTTCTCATGAACCTCTGCGTCAACGCTCGCGATGCGATGGAAGACCAGGGCGGTGGCACAATCACCATACAATCCTCGCTCTTGCCGAGAACCGCGATCACAGACGTGCACCTTTTGGAGGCGTTAAAGCCAATCCCAGGGGACGACTTTGTCGTGATCAGTGTCGCTGACACGGGGACCGGAATGCCGGATGAGGTGAAGTCGAAAATATTTGAACCTTTCTTCACAACTAAAGAGCAGGGCAAAGGAACGGGACTTGGTCTCGCCACCGTTTACGGCATCGTCCAGCAATCTGGCGGACACCTGACCGTCGACTCCGTCGTTGGTAAAGGCACGACCTTCCGTATCTATCTACCTGCTGCGGGGGCCGCACCCGAGGTCAGTGAGCTTCCCGTGGTGAAAACGCCGCCACCGCCACGCAAACCGTCGGATCTGGCAGGGCAGGGTAACATCCTGTTCGTCGAGGATGAAGCGTCTGTTCGAGGTATTGCCGCTAAAGCTCTGCGCAAGAAAGGCTATCGCGTAATCGAGGCAGAGGACGGGGAGGAAGCTTTAGAAATTTTGGAGGAGACGAAAGTGCCATTTGATCTCATGATTTCAGACGTCGTAATGCCGGGCATGGACGGTCCGACGCTCTTACGCGCGGGTCGAAAACTCTTAGGTGACGCTCGCATCGTATTCATATCTGGATATGCAGAAGAAGAATTTTCTGAACTATTATCGGAAGAACCAGATGTGACATTTTTACCGAAGCCCTTCACTTTTGCGCAACTTGCCGAAAAGGTGAAATCGGAAATCGGAGAAGTGTCTTAAGCGTACCAACGGAATAATACACACGTTCAAATCGATTAAAAGCGCGGTGTTCGGGCTCTAGAAAGTTCGTTAACAAACTGAATTAAAACAAATAAAAAATACGTTCAGCATTTGTTCCATTTCCGCTTGCGGAGTGAGAACAAATGTGAAACAAACTGATCACGGCAGTCCGATTACAGCCGTAACTTTACGATCCGGCGAAGGGCTCCGTCGGTTTTATTGGAGTTGAACTCATGGCGAGAAACAGCACACCTCTTAAAGTCGTCGAAAAGGCGTCAGACAAAAACAAAAGCGCAGCACTGGATGCGGCGCTCTCACAAATTGACCGTGCCTTTGGCAAAAACTCGGTCATGAAATTGGGCGACAAGACAACGATGGACGTTGCCGCGATTTCAACAGGATCCATTGGTTTGGATGTCGCGCTGGGCATAGGCGGTCTACCGAAAGGTCGCGTAATTGAAATTTATGGTCCTGAATCCTCAGGTAAAACAACTCTCACATTGCATGCGATCGCAGAATGTCAAAAAGCGGGCGGCGTTGCGGCCTTTATTGATGCAGAACATGCCCTTGATCCAGTCTATGCCGCTAAATTGGGTGTGGACGTGAATGAGCTGCTGATTGCGCAGCCTGATACAGGTGAGCAAGCGTTAGAAATCGCTGACACGCTCGTACGGTCTGGTGCCGTGGATATTCTTGTCGTTGATTCGGTTGCCGCTTTGACACCTCGCGCTGAACTTGAAGGCGATATGGGTGACAGTCTCCCGGGTCTGCAAGCTCGCCTTATGAGCCAAGCGCTACGGAAACTAACGGGTTCGATTTCGAAGTCGGGTTGTATGGTGATCTTCATCAACCAAATTCGGATGAAAATCGGCGTAATGTATGGTTCGCCAGAAACCACAACAGGCGGTAATGCGTTGAAATTCTACGCGTCTGTGCGTCTCGACATCCGCCGTATTGGCGCGATCAAGTATCGGGACGAGGTTATTGGTAACCAGACACGGGTCAAAGTGGTTAAGAACAAAGTGGCGCCGCCGTTCCGTCAAGTCGAATTTGATATCATGTATGGCGAAGGTATCTCCAAGACGGGCGAAATCATCGATCTTGGCGTGAAGGCCGAGGTTGTTGAGAAATCAGGGTCTTGGTACTCTTATGGCGATGAGCGCATTGGCCAAGGTCGCGAGAATGTACGTAAGTTTCTTCTGGAAAACCCAGAGATGGCTGACGAGATCGAGCGTAAAATTCGGATGAATGAAGGCCTCATCGAAGAAGAATTGCTGATGCCTAAGTCTGAGCGAATTACAGATGAAGGGGAAGAGCCGAAATTGGGCCTTGGCGCCTAGGAACTGATAGATTTTGAATTTGGGATTGTCTTCTCGCCAATCCCAAGTTTGATGATTGGAAAGTGACGGAAGCCATGTTTTTAGAAGCCCTATAATTGGTTTCTGGTCTCGTCCCCGCTGTCCCCGCAGTTAGAGACCTCACATTCTGATCAAAAGAGCGCTTGGCACTGTCAGGCGCTCTTTCTATATGTGCCGTCCGCATTATGGATTTTTCGCATGACATCACTCGCTGACATTCGCTCCCAATTTTTGAACTTCTTTGATGGAGCGGGACATACGATCGCGCCGAGCTCTCCGCTTGTTCCCGATAATGACCCAACGTTGCTTTTTGTGAATGCGGGTATGGTCCAGTTCAAGGACTGGTTCACGGGGGCGCTCTCGCCTGATTTCCCACGGGCTGCGACGTCCCAAAAATGTGTCCGCGCTGGCGGCAAACACAATGATTTGGATAATGTTGGCTACACAGCGCGCCACCATACGTTTTTTGAGATGCTCGGAAACTTTAGCTTTGGGGACTATTTCAAGGCCGAGGCAATCGAACACGCGTGGAAACTAATCACCGAGGAATTCGGACTGCCGAAGGAAAAATTACTCGTCACTGTGTATCACACTGATGATGTCGCCTTTGATCTTTGGAAAAAAATTGCTGGGCTACCGGATGATCGTATCATCCGCATTGCGACCGACGATAACTTTTGGGCCATGGGCGAAACGGGTCCTTGTGGCCCCTGTTCGGAAATCTTCTTTGACCACGGCGCCGACATTCCAGGCGGTCCGCCAGGATCGCCCGATGAAGATGGTGATCGGTTCATTGAAATTTGGAATCTGGTTTTCATGCAATATGAGCGCCGGACAGATGCGGGTGGCAAGATTGTACAAATTGACCTACCGAAGCCGTCTATTGATACGGGCATGGGCTTGGAACGCACAGCGGCGATTTTGCAAGGCAAGCACGACAATTACGATATAGACCTATTCCAAACTTTGATTGGGGCCTCCGTTGATTTGACGGGCGTGAAGCCTATTGGCGATGCGAAGTTCAGCCATCGCGTGATTGCGGATCATCTGCGGAGCTGTTCATTCCTCATGGCAGATGGTGTTTCACCATCAAACGAGGGGCGCGGTTATGTCTTGCGTCGCATCATGCGCCGCGCGATGCGTCATGCGCATCTGCTGGGCGCGAAAGATCCGTTGATGCACCGTTTGGTTCCGACTTTAGTTGCTGAGATGGGCGGCGCTTATAATGAGCTGAAACGTGCACAGGCCAATATCGAAGCCGTCTTCGAGCAGGAAGAAGTCCGTTTTCGCCGCACATTGGGACGCGGCACAGCCTTGTTGGAAACCGCGACGGAAGGTCTGCAAGCGGGCGATAAGCTTGACGGCCGTACCGCGTTCAAACTCTATGACACCTACGGCTTTCCACTCGACCTCACACAGGATGCTTTGCGGGCCAAAGGAATCGAAGTGGATCAGGCTGAATTTGATGCCGCGATGAGTGAGCAACAGGAACAATCGAAAGCTGATGGCGGGAAATTTGCGGGCGCAGGTACAGAAGACGTGTTTAAAGCTGTGCGGGAAGCCAGCGGCCCAACCGCGTTCACTGGCTATGATCATCTCACGGCCGACCACGCCATCGTGGCTTTGTTGCAAAACGATGACTCGGTTGATTCCGCTGAGACAGGGGACATTGTCTTCATCACACGCGAAACACCATTCTATGCTGAATCGGGCGGTCAAGCGGGCGATAAGGGCGTTGCTACTTTTGAAAATGGCGCTCGGGTAGAAATCACAGATGTCCAAAAGCGGGCAGGCGATCTCCACGCGCATATCGGGACCTTGTCGGGTTCGGTGAAGCTTGGCGATATTGCTCATCTTGCGGTCGACGCGGACAATCGAGAGCGCACGAAGCGTAATCATTCGGCCGCGCATTTGCTGCATGAGGGGTTACGGCGCGTCTTAGGCGAACATGTGGCCCAGAAGGGCCAAATGGTCGACGGAGAGCGCATCCGCTTTGACATCAGCCACGGCGCCGCGATTACGCGAGAGGAACTGGCCAAAGTCGAAGACGAGGTGAACGCGATCATCCAGCAGAACGTTGCGGCTGAAACGAAACTCATGAATCCAGATGAAGCGATTGCGGCAGGGGCCGTGGCGTTGTTTGGCGAAAAATACGGCGATGAAGTTCGCGTATTGTCGCTCGGCAACCCTTTGGATGATAGCCCAAAGGCTTACTCCGTGGAGCTTTGCGGCGGTACCCACGTCGCCCGTACGGGTGATATTTCACTCTTCAAAATTACAGGTGAAGGCGCGGTGGCCGCAGGTATTCGTCGGGTTGAAGCTGTGTCAGGTGAAGCTGCACGTCAGTACCTCGAAAGCCAAGCTGGCCTCACACGTCAGGCCGCTGATTTGTTTAAGTCAAAGCCCGAAGACGTTCCGGCGCGGATTGAGGCCTTGATGGCAGACCGCAAACAGCTTGAGAAAGATCTGTCGGAAGCGAAAAAGCAGCTCGCTTTGGGTGGTGGAGGCGCGGCCTCTGGACCCGAAGACATCAACGGGGTCAAATTCTTAGGCCGCGTTCTTGATGGCGTTTCAGGCAAAGATTTGCGGTCAATGTTGAATGAACAATTGGACCAGATTGGGTCTGGCATTGTGGCCTTTATTGCGCGTGATGGCGGAAAAGTGGCCGTCGCTGTGGCTGTCTCCGATGACGTTCAGGCGACACACTCCGCGTCTGATTTGGTCAATAAGGGCGCGGCAGAAGTCGGCGGTCGTGGGGGCGGTAAGGCCGGCATGGCCCAAGCTGGCGGCACCCAACCCGAAAATGCGGAGGCCGCATTAGAGGCGATCCGCGCGGCGATCTGATCTGGTGGATAAGCCGCTTTACATTGATAAGCGGCTATCCGTTCCGCCACATGCGATTGAAACGACGGCCATCCGCGCCTCTGGTCCGGGTGGTCAATCGGTGAATAAGACGAACTCGGCTGTTCAACTTCGATGTGATTTGAACAGCTTTCATATTCCCGAAACTTACCGTCGCCGCATTGCTCGTTTTCGCGATGGGCGGATTACGGAAGAAGGTGTGATCGTCATCAAGGCACAAAACCACCGCAGTCAGGCCCGCAATTTGGAAGACGCAATTCGTCGCCTGCAATCACTATTGCGCAAAGCTATTCATGTGGATCCCGTCCGTATCAAAACCCGCGCCAGCTATAGCAGTCAACAACGCGCCGTAAAAAAATCAAAACGACGTAGTGAAATCAAAGGCTTGCGTGGAAAAGTTAAAGACTGGTGATCTGGGTCTCGACCCAAGCCTAAATGCTCAAATCCATCAGATTATAGTCTAGCAAATCCGCCTGCGCCGCGGCGTCCCAAATGAATTCATCCTGTTTGGCCGCAAGCGGCGCATAGCTATAAGGCGTTTCATCGGGGAAACGGGCTTTGCGCGCGGCAATGGCCAATCCCATGACTTTGGAGCGTTCAGCGATGAAGGCGTCGTCAAAGGTTGCGGCTTCCGCATGAATGCCGGCGCCTTTGACGTTGAGTACAGATGATCGGCGGTGAAAGCCAAAATTCGCCGTGACGCGGGTTTCATACCCCGTGTTGGCAAAAGACCCATGCACCAATTGGCGATTATTGATCACGACATCACCAGCATTACAGATGATCGGCAGGGCTTGGGGCAGGCGTTCTGTGCCCGCGTCCGCCACGAGTTTCGTGATATCAATTCGGCCGTCTTTATGCGTGCCCGGGATAACCCAAACGCCATTGACCGCTGTGCTGCCGTAGATTTGACCCATGAGGTTAAATCCGTGAATGTTCTCGTCAAAGTCGGGGCTGTCCCAATGCGTGTCGCCGTCCTGATGCCACGACACCGCTGCGCCGAGCCCGGCTTCTTTGATGAAGAGGCCTTCGTGGAAGGGGGTGAAATCCTCGCCATTTATAGTCTCAACGACTTTCAGCAAGCCGGGATGAGCGTAGAGCCGCAAACAAGCCGGCGAGAACTGCAGAGACCCCGCAAGATAAAAAGGCGACGCTGCGGGTGCATCGGCTTTGGCTTTGGGCTCGAAGAGTTTGACTTGGTGACGGCCATTGGCCAGCGCCGTACCCCCCAAAGGGTCAGACAAAGGCTTGGCCCATTGCAACGCCATCGCCTTATTCCGAGAGCCAATTGCGGGGCGGCCCTGAGCGTCAGTGTCCGCGCCCATATGTGTCGGGTAATTGGCGCGTATGGCGTCCAAATCGGCTTTCAGATCCGCAACCTCTTCATCGCTCAAGGCGTTTTCAAAAATATAGAACCCATATTTAGAGTAGGCGGCCAGAATGTCGGGGTGAACCTCGCCTGCCTCGTCAAAACGGAGCGGACCCCGATTGGGCAGGGCGAGTGCGCGGGCTTGTCCCTCGATCAAATAGGTGCGGACGGCATCTGCATCTTCGCCATAATGGGCGGCGCACGCCTCGATAGAGCGGCTAATATCCTGAACCATGCTGCAGTTTCCCCGATGTTGTTTTTCAACACGCTAGGGCGAAGCGTTCAAAATGGCAAATACAGGCGCGAATGCCGTCCCGTCGCAAATATTGGGACCTATTGCGCTCGGAATGCACTCACGGCAGTGGCGAGCTCAAACATTAGCTCCGTCGCGCGATCTGGCGAGAGATAAGCGCCTTCAAACCCATTTTTGACCAATTGCACGATTTCCTCTTGGGTGAGGTTAAGGGCGTCGGCGGTTTGGATGTAATTATCGTTCAGATATCCGCCGAAATAGGACGGATCGTCGGAATTGACGGTCGCTTTCAATCCCATTGCCAACATCGTTTTCAACGGGTGGTCGGTCAGATCATCGACGACGCAGAGTTTGAGGTTGGAGAGCGGACAGACGGTCAGAACCATTTGTTCGTCGACCAATCGTTTAACCAAGTCATCATCTTCCAGCGACCGATTGCCGTGATCAATGCGATCAACTTTCAACAGGTCGAGCGCTTCATAGACATATTCTGGCGGACCTTCTTCGCCTGCATGAGCAAAAAGTTTCAGCCCCATTTCGCGCGCTTTGGCAAAGACGCGTTCAAATTTTGACGGCGGATGGCCCAGCTCGGACGAATCCAATCCCACACCCATGATGCGATCCAAATAGGGCTCAGCTTGCGCCAAAGTCTCAAACGCAGCCTCTTCTGAAAGGTGGCGCAGGAAAGACAGGATGAGGTGGGACGAGATACCGAAATCAGTCTGCCCTTGGGCGAGGGCGTCCAAGATACCCTCGATCACATCGGAAAAGGCAATGCCGCGATCCGTGTGGCCTTGCGGGTCAAAGAAGATTTCAACATGGCGACAATTATCAGCATGCACGCGTTTCAGATAGGCATAGGTCAGATCATAAAAGTCTTGCTGGGTTTGCAAGACGGACATGCCTGCGTAGTATAGATCAAGAAACTCTTGCAAATTATTGAAATCATACGCCTTACGAATGTCTTCAACGCTGCCATAGGGCAGGGTCACATTATTTCGCTGCGCCAATTCAAACATTTGCTCGGGCTCAAGGCTACCCTCAATATGCAAATGAAGCTCCGCTTTGGGGAGGGCTTTGATGAATCTATGTAGGTCGGTCATGAAGGCTATATGTCGAAATTAATCGCGTATTGCGAGGGCCATAATTTTATTGGCTGAGCGTAAGTTTCTGGCGGTTGTATGAACCCCGAGTGTTTTCTCAACGCCCGCCGCCAGCTTTGATTTCCAAATGCCATTCGGGGCATGCAGATAGAACACGCTGTCTGACAAGGTGTAGGCCTCAGATTCGTGGCACAGGTCTTCGATCCGTTGAACGTCTGCGTCCACAGCGGGAGCCGAGAGAAAAAAGAGGTGCACGTTTTTCGCGGCGGCATCGTCGACGTCGTAGGGGTTCGCCGCAATTGCGGTCTCCATGTCAGCAGAGGTCATGGCGAATGTTGGTACGTCATAATCGAATTGTAGCTTTATCGCGGTGGCAATCATTGCCTTAAGTTCTCCCGCGTCTGCGATTTCCGAATCCAAAACGCAATTGCCGCTTTGGATATAGGTTTTGACGTTTTGACATCCAAGCCCGCCCAACAAGCCCCGCAGGTCAGCCATTTTCAAAACTCGGTTGCCGCCAACATTAATCCCGCGAAGCAGTATGATCCATGTCTTCATCACGTTGGCCTAAATCAGAATTTCTTAAGGTCGAACGACAAATTTAGTTCAATCGTCACGACTTAACCTCACACAATCCATTGAGTTTGTTTGCGGCTTCAGACGCGCCAAATACCTTTATCGAATTTCGCGAAAAATCCTCATCACGTAAATTATTGATCGGCAGTGTTAACTCTAATGGTGAACGTCGACCCTTGTAGTCTTTGTCCAACCACCACTGGCTATATTGGGACAAGGCTTCAAGACGATCAGACTTCCATTCCCTGTACCAAGGCTCATCAGTTATGCGCAAAGCATTGCTTTCCTCCCCTTGGGCAGTCTTGATAGCTACAACCAAACTTAGATTGTTTTTGTTCAAATCTTTCGCTTCTACAAAATCATTCAAATTGTCAAAATACTCTCCATCGCCTTGGGGGTTAATGACGACGACACGAAAATCCTGTTGGTGCGCATTAACCAGCTTTTTTTCGTCATCGGGAAAACTACTAAACAACTTTTCCCTTGATCTGTTGTAGTGCTCACCTTGCTCCGCAGAGCTTTTTAAAATCATGCCCGCTTGTGATTTGGGCCAGAGAAAAACAACGTTCCCAAGCTCTGGCACATTCACATATCCACCAGACCCAGACCAATCATTATTGAAACTATGGGGGGACATACCTTGGAGCTTTCCCGCGTGATAAACACATAATCGGCTAAATCCCTCCGCTGTGTAGATCTCACCGCCACGTTCAAATGACACCTTCATCGCCAGGTCCCAAATTCGGCTATCAGGAAAACCGTCTCTAAACTCCTTAATCGGCTTGCAGGACGCCACGGCTAGTAAAGCGAACAAAGCAAATATTAGTTTTTTCATTGAGCAGTGTCGTCCATTCTACATTCGCCAAGCTCTATGCTTGACCTCTCGAAGACGTATTCTCGTAATAAACTTCAAGAGTCAGAGTGAATCCTAGTAAAAGTCAGCTAATTTTAAGTTAGCTGCAGGATCTGCTTTATGAAACTGTATGAGAATTCCGAGCGCCCCATGATCTCTTTTTTGGGATGCCAAGGCCTTCGCTCACACCCTCACGGCCCGATTAGGCCGATCTATCCTTTTTATGTTAAATAAAATATTCAGGCGGTTCAAAGCTTTATGAGCAATTTTGAGAGAATGATCCTCGCTTTCAAAACCTGTGATAACTTACACAGGTTCTTTCGGACAGGGGACAGGGTAGCGCTCTCTATCTCGTTCGGAGGACGGTGGGTCTGAGCGTTTTGGTGTGAGAACCAAAATGGTGCCGGGACTTTTAGAGCGAGCGCACGACATTGCGTGTCCGGGTCTGGTAGGCAGGCTCCGACGTGTAACTATGACCAGCCGTTACCGTTCTATCAAAAACCATTGCCGCGTGGCCTAGCACTTAAGCGAAAGCTTGAATGCGGGGTATTTGCGTAAAACAACATTTTTATTCTGGTATTCCATCGCGAATATCGGCCACGCGGGCAGTCCCTTTTTATGAGACATCGCACTTCGGCAGTTCCCCCTGAAATATGGCGATGGGCTGTGGGCGTAGGCGCTTGTTTGAAAATATGATGCCTGTATTCGGTTTCGACTGCTGGCCCATGAGTGAGACAGCGTCGCCGCTTAGTTGATTTTGCGAAAGGCAAATTCAACTACCCTTCGGGCAGACCCTGTTATCGATCCTCTGAATAATTCTGGATGGATCGATGGGGTCACGTCGATGTGCAAAACTACTTGCACAAATCCGAATCTCGCATTAGGTAGCGCTCCAACTGACGCGGCCCCTCGATTGGCGGTCGCTTTTTTGATGCGCGCGCATCACTAATTTAGATGGAGGCTACCATGGCTGTTCCTAAGAGTAAGATTTCAAATTCCCGCCGCGGCATGCGTCGTGCGCATGACTCCCTCACAGCTGTAAACTACGTCGAAGACAAAGACAGCGGTGAGCTCCGTCGTCAGCATCACATCGACCTGAAAACAGGCATGTATAAGGGACGTCAGGTTCTGACCCCTAAAGACTAAGTCTTTCACACTACATTATTATTAGGAGCCTCCCATGGTTGAGATCGAAACAGTTTTCGCCAGGGAAATCCTGGACAGTCGCGGCAACCCCACACTCGAAGTCGACATTACGCTCAGCGACGGTGCATTTGGCCGCGCGGCTGTCCCATCAGGCGCATCCACGGGCGCGCATGAAGCGGTTGAACTTCGCGATGGCGATAAATCCCGCTACCTTGGCAAGGGTGTCCTCCATGCCGTCAACAATGTGAACACGGAAATCGCTGACGAGATCGAAGGTCTCGACGCGGAAAATCAGCGCGGCATTGACGCGATCCTGATCGCGCTGGACGGTACTGAAAACAAAAGCCGTTTGGGCGCAAATGCGATGCTCGGCGTGTCCTTGGCTCTGGCCAAGGCTGTTGCCGATTCGCAGCAAATTCCGCTCTATCGCTATGTCGGCGGCACACATGCCCACGTTCTGCCCGTTCCGATGATGAATATCATCAATGGCGGCGAACATGCCGACAACCCGATCGACGTACAAGAATTTATGGTCATGCCTGTCGGCGCAGAGAGCTTTTCTGAGGCGCTACGTTGCGGCGCGGAAATCTTCCATGCCTTGAAAGGCAAGTTGAAGGCCGATGGTCACAACACAAATGTTGGCGATGAGGGCGGTTTTGCGCCAAACCTCGATGGCTCCAAACATGCGCTGGACTACATCATGTCCGCTATCGAAGCTGCGGGCTACACACCCGGCAAAGATGTCTTCCTCGCAATGGATGTCGCGTCGACTGAGTTTTACAAGAATGGCAAATATGAGCTAAAAGGTGAGGGTAAGTCCCTGACGTCGGCTGAGTTTGTCGATTACCTCGAAGACCTCGTCGATAATTATCCGATCATCTCCATTGAAGATGGCATGGACGAAGATGATTGGGACGGTTGGGTCGCATTGAACGACCGCATTGGCGGGAAATGCCAGCTGGTTGGCGATGATCTCTTCGTCACAAACCCGAAGCGTTTGAAGACCGGTATCGAAAAGGGTGCTGCCAACTCAATCTTGGTTAAAGTCAACCAAATCGGCACCTTGTCCGAGACATTGGATGCCGTCGATATGGCCCATCGCGCAGGCTTTACAGCGGTCATGTCGCATCGTTCGGGTGAAACGTCCGATACAACGATTGCGGATTTAGCGGTTGCCACGAATTGCGGTCAGATCAAAACGGGCTCGCTCGCACGTTCGGACCGTCTCGCCAAATATAACCAACTTCTTCGTATTGAAGAGCAGCTCGGCGAAATGGCCGTCTATGCAGGTTGGTCCGTGATGCCTCGCGGGAGAGCATAAGCTTTCCGCATAATTGCGTAAGTAACGATTTCGGTGGGAACAGCGCAAACTTAATCCACGGTCTTTCGGGCCGTGTTAAGCTGTTCCTAACCATAATTTCCGATAGACAGGCGTGCACCGCCTTTCACATATCCGCTTGCCGCAACTTGATTTGCGCCGCCGCGCTCCAGCCTTGGGGCTGATGGCGCTTTATGCCTATCTGGCTTTTCACGCTTTTTCAGGCTCGCAAGGTCTGTTGTCCTGGATTAGCTATTCCGATGAGGCCAAGGTTTTACAGGTTAAGTTGGATGCGCGCCAAGCGCGTCACGCGGATCTGAAGGCCCGTGTTGACGCCTTATCGAATGACGGGCTTGACCTAGATGCGCTGGAGATCGCGGCGCGTCGGGATTTGTTTGTTTCGGACACGAATGAAATCACGATTTGGCTTGACCCATAGGGTTCTGATGTCGAAAACGTGCGGGCGCAGCAGCGCGTTTATTTCACATACGAAATACAGGTCCGCACATGGCAAAAAAGCCCTCTAAGAAGTCTGAACCCAAAACGGATAAAGACGAGTTGCTCTCCTACTACAGAGAGATGCTCCTCATTCGCCGGTTCGAGGAAAAAGCTGGTCAGCTTTACGGCATGGGCCAAATCGCGGGCTTCTGCCATCTTTACATCGGTCAAGAAGCTGTCGTTACCGGCTGTCGCGCGGCGATGAAAGACGGGGATCAGATGATCACAGGCTATCGCGATCACGCACACATGCTCGCATGTGGTATGGAAAGCCGCGGTATCATGGCCGAACTTACAGGACGCTCCGGCGGCTTGTCTCGCGGTAAGGGCGGATCGATGCATATGTTCTCGACCGAAAAACATTTCTACGGCGGTCACGGTATCGTTGGCGCGCAAGTGCCACTGGGCGCAGGTCTTGGCTTCGCCAACAAATATCTCGGCAATGGGTCCGTTAGCCTCGCCTTCTTCGGCGATGGTGCGTCAAACCAAGGCCAAGTCTACGAGACCTTCAACATGGCGAAACTTTGGGATTTGCCTGTCGTCTTTATTATTGAGAACAACCAATATGCGATGGGGACGTCCGTTGAACGCTCCTCTGCTGAAACTGAGCTATATAAGCGCGGAAGCAGCTTTGAAATCGAAGGCATTCAAGTCGATGGTATGAACGTCCTCGAAGTTCGCGACGCCGCCGCAAAGGCCATCAAACATGCGCGTGACGGCAAAGGTCCGATGATTTTGGAAATGAAAACTTACCGCTATCGGGGTCATTCTATGTCTGACCCGGCGAAATATCGGTCACGTGACGAAGTCACGAAGACGCGCTCCGAGCGCGACCCCATTGACGCGGTTCGTCATCAGCTCCTCGACAAAGGTTGGGCCGATGAAGCCGACCTCAAGGCATTGGACAAAGAGATAAAAGAAATCGTCAAAGATGCAGCGGACTTCTCTCTTGAGAGTCCAGAGCCCGATCCGTCCGAGTTGTGGACCGATGTACTCCTACCGGTGGAAGGCTAATACTATGGCTATTGATATTCAAATGCCCGCGCTCTCTCCGACAATGGAAGAGGGCACATTGTCCAAATGGCTTGTGAAAGTTGGCGATACCGTTGCATCTGGCGACATTCTCGCGGAAATCGAAACGGACAAAGCCACAATGGAAGTTGAATCGATTGACGAAGGCGTTGTCGGTAAAATTTTGATCGAAGCCGGTACAGACGGCGTCAAAGTTGGCGCTGTCATACTGCAGCTGCTGGAAGATGGCGAAAGCGCCGATGTGTTGTCGGCACCTGTTGGCGGCGACATGATCGTCGAAGACGACAAGGGCGATGATAAGCCAGGCACCGCCGGTGCTGTGCACCCTGAAAACGCAGGCGCCAACCGCGACATGAGCGGTGGCATGCCGCAAGCTGTCGCCGTTGCAAATGACCCAGATATTCCGACCAATATCAAAATGGTTGAGACAACGGTTCGAGACGCACTGCGTGACGCGATGGCCGAGGAAATGCGTCGCGACGAAACTGTTTTCGTCATGGGCGAAGAAGTCGCTGAATATCAAGGCGCGTATAAAGTCACACGCGAATTGCTCCAAGAATTCGGTAGCCGCCGTGTCGTCGATACGCCGATCACGGAATATGGTTTTGCGGGTATCGGCTGTGGTGCTGCCATGGGCGGATTGAAGCCAATCGTTGAATTCATGACGTGGAACTTTGGCATGCAAGCCATTGATCACATTATCAACTCTGCGGCCAAGACGCTCTATATGTCCGGCGGTCAGATGCGCTGTCCTATCGTGTTCCGTGGCCCGAACGGTGCCGCCTCACGTGTGGGTGCACAGCATAGCCATGATTACGCCAGCTGGTACGCCAACGTGCCGGGCCTAAAAGTCGTCGCGCCTTATGATGCGGCCGATGCGAAGGGCCTATTGAAAGCGGCTATTCGCGACCCGAACCCAGTCGTCTTCCTCGAACATGAGCTTATGTATGGGGAGACATTTGACGTGCCAGATATGGATGATTTCATCATTCCAATTGGCAAAGCCAAAGTCCGTCGCGAAGGGACTGACATCACGCTTGTTTCGCATTCCCGCATGGTCGGACGTTGCCTCGAAGCGGCTGATATTCTGGCAGAGCAGGGTATCAGTGCCGAGGTTATTGACCTGCGCACAATCCGTCCACTCGACACAGATACAGTGATCAAATCGGTCAAGAAAACAAACCGCATCGTTTGCGCGGAAGAGGGCTGGGGACAGTCTGGAATTGGCGCCGAAGTGGCGGCGCGTGTCGTCGCCGAAGCGTTCGATTATCTCGATGCTCCGCCAGAACGCGTTTTCCAAGCCGATGTGCCATTACCATATGCCGCGAACCTAGAAGCCTTGAGCTTGCCTGGCACAAAAGATGTGGTCGAGGCGGCAAAACGGGCGTGTTATAAGTGAGCGGATTTCAAAACGGGTATGAGGTTCTCCTAGGCGATAATTACGCATATCCGACAGATTTTGCCTATGATGGGAGAGCCCTAACGGTGCTTATGTCAGCTGGGGTGGATGAAAACCTTAGAGAGACGAAAATAACATTTGAGCCTAGATGGTTCTCCGTGAGTGATGCTTCCGACAAGTTGCCAGTGCCGCCATATTACGATGATCCTATTAAAGGCCTTGGTTTGGGAAGTCTGAAACAATGGTCAGAGCGAGATGAGTTTGAGATATTGTGTTATCATTTTGATCACTTCGATCATGATTTTAAAGTCATATGTATCAAGCCTCCAATCATTGAAGATGTCACTTCAAACAACATTTTAACGAACTCGTAGGTAACCGCGATGCCCATTGAAATCCTCATGCCCGCCCTTTCCCCGACGATGGAGGAAGGCACGCTGTCTAAATGGCTCGTGAAAGAGGGCGATACTGTTTCGTCTGGCGACCTGCTGGCGGAAATTGAAACCGACAAAGCGACGATGGAAGTCGAAGCCGTCGAAGAAGGTACGATTGCGAAATTGCTCGTCCCGGGTGGAACGGATGGCGTGAAAGTCAATGCGCCAATCGCGATCTTGCTTGAGGATGATGAAGATGCGAGCGCGTTGGATGGATATACCGCAGGCTCTGGAGGCGGGTCGACACCCGCGCAATCGGATCAGGCGACACAAGAGGTGAGCTCCAACACCGCGACAACAAAACCAGCTGCGCCACAAGCTGCGCCGCAAACCCAAGCGCAAACTGGTGATCGCATCAAAGCGTCACCTTTGGCCAAACGCCTCGCCAAAGAGGCGGGTATTACGCTGGCAGACGTCACGGGGTCTGGACCGCATGGCCGTATTGTAAAAGCCGATATTGAAAGCTTCACGCCAGCTGCAAAAACTGCATCTGTCGCACAAGCCGCTGCACCTGCACCTGCACCCGTTTCACAGACCACCGAAGTTGGCGCTGTGCGTTCTGGCGGTGCGGATTACCTCGCGAAATTGGGTGTCGAAGCTGGCACATATGATCTCGAGCCATTGGACGGGATGCGTAAAGTCATCGCGAAACGTTTGTCGGCGTCGAACAATAACGTCCCTGATTTCCCACTGATCGTGGATTGTGAAATCGACGCGTTGCTGTCCATGCGCAAGGAATTGAACGCCCAAGCGCCTGAGGGCGTCAAAGTTTCGGTCAATGACATGCTCATTCGTGCGGCAGCCTTGGCGTTGAAAAACGTACCAGCGGCGAATGCGAGCTTTACGCCAGACGGCATTGCTTATCACAAAAACGCCGATGTGGCCGTTGCTGTGGCTATTGATGGCGGGTTGATCACCCCGATTGTGCGCCATGCTGAAAACAAAGGTCTGTCGACAATCTCCGTTGAGATGAAAGACTTGGCTGGCCGCGCACGCGATAAGAAACTTAAGCCGCAGGAGTATCAGGGCGGTACATTTAGTATCTCAAACCTTGGTATGATGGGCATCAAATCCTTCGGGTCCATTATCAATGAGCCCCACGGCATGATTCTCTCTGTTGGCGCGGGCGGACCACGACCAGTCGTCAAAGACGGTGAATTGGCCATCGCAACCGTTATGACTGTAACCTTGACCTGTGACCATCGCGTCGTTGACGGTGCATTGGGCGCGGAATGGTTGGGTGTATTCAAACGTTACGTCGAATCCCCGATCACAATGATGCTTTAGCCGGGTCTCTACCTGACTGAAACTCACCTGACAGGCGAGGCGATTGGCGCAGTTGCGGAAACTATGGTAAAGACCTCCTGAACAAGGAGTTTGTCATGTTGACCAAAGCTATCCTCACGGGCGGCGTCTTATCATTGCTGGCTGGATCCATCGTCTATTTCGGCACAGAGGGTGCCGATGCGATGGATTTTAGCAGCGAAAGCTCAAAGAGTTTTGATCTATCAGGTGACACCACATCGACTGTTAAGTCCAGCGAGGCAGAGACAGAGACAGATAATTTGGCAGGTTCCGCCGATATGTCTCCGCCGAAGGATGAGGCAAAGCCCAAAACACGGTGGTTGGATCAATATTTGAAGGCGTCCAAACCCAAAGCCGAGCCCAAGCCCGAAGCTAAGCCTGAGGCTGACGACAAACAATCCGACGAAAATGATCGCGGTGATGCGCGTGATGAGGCCAAAGGCACTTATGTTGTGTCCGAAGAGCCAAGAGACGAAACCGTGGGCGCGCATGACGACCGTCCCGAAGCGGACGAATATGCCGGCGGCCCACAAGGTGACTTTTCCGAAGTCTTCGGGCTCGTGAGCTCACGCAAAGACGTCGATTATGATCGGGTTTTAGTCGAGGCTGAAAAACTACTCGTCGTTGATATGCGGAATGAAGCACTTCTGGAAATCGTAGATTATGCGGTGTCGCGTGGTGATATGGAAAAAGCGACTCAGATCGGACGAAACCTGTCTAGCCCTGAATTGCGCGACACGGCACGGGCACGAATTGGAAAAGGTCTCGCTCTGCGCGGTGATGCGGAGTCAGCTTTCGCAATTATTGAAGACATTGAGATTGATGAACTTGCCGCACCTATTCGACTGGAAATCATAGCGGCTTTGATGATGACACCTGAAGAGCGCCTCGAGGCGTCTGTCTTTGGTCGTATGAACAGATAAAGTTCGTTTTGAGCCTGATTTGAATAGATTAACTGTTCAAACAGGCGCAGTTTTGCGCCATATATCTTTCGCACATTGCGGGAGATTACTTCATGTCCGAAACATCATTCGACGTCATCGTTATCGGTTCAGGCCCAGGCGGATATGTAACCGCAATTCGAGCGTCCCAATTGGGCTTCAAAGTCGCAATTGTTGAGAAATCTGAGCTGGGCGGTGTCTGTTTAAATTGGGGCTGTATCCCGACGAAAGCTCTCCTGCGTTCCGCCGAAATTTACCACAATATGCAACATGCCGACTCCTACGGGTTGAGTGCAGAGCCGAGCTTTGACCTCGCGAAAATCGTCAAGCGCTCGCGGATGATCGCAAGCCAGCTGTCGGGCGGAATCAAGCATTTGATGAAGAAAAATAAAGTGTCGGTGATCCCAGGATTTGCTACTTTGACCCCAGGAAAAACTGCGCCCACAGTGAACGTCGATGGCAAAGCCTATCATGCCAAACATGTTATTCTGGCGTCCGGCGCCCGCGCTCGAACTATTCCCCAAGCGGGCCTCGAACCAGACGGGAATTTCATTTGGACAGCGCGCGAAGCGATGACGCCAGATACGATCCCAGGCAAGTTACTGGTGATCGGTTCCGGTGCGATTGGGATGGAATTTGCCTCTTTCTTCTCGGCGTTTGGCGCGGATACAACAGTCGTCGAAATGGTTGACCGCATTTTGCCTGCCGAAGATGAAGATATTTCGGCAATGGCGCGTAAGTCATTCGAAAAACGCGGCCTGACAATCAAAACAGAGACACAAGTGAAGTCTGTGAAAACAGATGCCAAAGGTGTTACGGCTATTTTGTCCTCTGGCGGTAAAGACGAAACCCTGCAGTTTGATCGCGTCATTCTCGCAATTGGGATTGTCGGAAACACTGAAGACATGGGTTTGGAAAAACTCGGCGTTAAAGTTGATCGCAGCCATGTGGTCGTTGACGAATTTTCGCGCACGGGCGTTCCGGGATTATATGCTATTGGCGATGTGACGACGCCGCCGTGGTTGGCGCATAAAGCTTCCCATGAAGGCATTATCTGCATCGAAAAAATTGCAGGTCAAAGCCCGCACCCACTTGATGCGAATTCAATTCCCGGGTGTACTTATTGCCACCCACAAATCGCTTCCGTTGGTCATACCGAAGCTCAAGCGAAAGCTGCCGGCTATGACGTTAAGGTCGGCCGTTTTCCCTATATTGGGAATGGTAAAGCTATCGCATTGGGCGAACCAGAGGGCATGATTAAAACTGTATTTGATGCTAAAACTGGGGAGCTTCTAGGTGCCCACATGATTGGCGCGGAAGTTACTGAACTCATTCAAGGTTACACGATTGCGCGTACGTTGGAAACCACCGAGCACGAGCTGATGGAAACGGTTTTCCCGCATCCGACATTATCAGAGATGATGCACGAAGCCGTCTTGGATGCCTATGATCGGACGATCCACTTTTAGGTGCGGGGCGCTTTAGCCGAGGACTATTTTAATCTAGCAAATATTGTTGTTTGGCCATCGGGCGTTTGAACCCGAGACCGCGTAACCAATTTGCGAATTTGATTTTGTTTCGCAGCATGGGCTTTTCAACAATGTACCAGCTCAGAGCGGCGAGTGCGACCG
This sequence comes from Litorimonas cladophorae, assembly GCF_014652455.1. Lineage (GTDB taxonomy): Bacteria > Pseudomonadota > Alphaproteobacteria > Caulobacterales > Maricaulaceae > Litorimonas > Litorimonas cladophorae. Next base: position 383,224 of record NZ_BMYV01000001.1, read on the forward strand.
TAGGCGGGAAAGACAGGGCAAACAGTTCCATAACCGATAGCTGAGGGAACCAATAGAAAAGCAACTGCAAGACACACCAATGGTAGATATAGATACCGTAAGATAGGTCTGGGATGCGTTGGAGCCACGCCCATTTGGGAGCTTTCATATAAGCTACCCTGAATATGACCCAGCATAAGACCGCATTCATAACGACTTCTAGGACCTCTGTTTTTCGGAGAAGATAACTAGCCGTGATAAGCGCGGCGAGTGTTATCCATCCGAAATTCAACCGTTCTCGATAGGCATAAATGGCGGCGCCGAGGCCATATGCGATGCCAAACCTAAAGAGGTTTTCTATTGTACCAGGTAGCGCCTCAAAGATGCCAAAGCGGGTGCCGATAATCCAACCAATGCTTGGTAGGACAAACTGAGCCAAAACCATCCATTTTTTACGGAGGAAACCCAGAGAAAATACGGCCAAGGTTCCAATGTAGGCGATAACTTCGTAGCGCAGAGTCCAAAGCGTCGCAGATCCAAATTGTTCGGCGTTCGTGTCAAATATTCCAGGGAGATTCATATCGGTTTCGAAAAACGTCAAAACCATGAGGGGTTGAAGGTACCAATCTGGCGAGGAGAAAAAATCATTCCAAGCGATATTGGTAGCTAATGGGCCAATGATGAACATGACGAAAAGAACGTGAATCGCGAGAGCAGGGAAAATCCGTAGTACACGGGCCGAAATAAAGCTCGGTGTGTCGCCTCGATACACCATAGATTTGGTCACGAGGAACCCAGAAGCAATGAAAAAGAGGTTCACGGCCAAGTAGCTGAATGTGTAATGATACAGCATATGCGGCTCTAATGAAGCGTCGCGCAGGGCGATTGCGTAGGCGTGCCCGAGAACTACTAGAGATGCGAAAACAAGCCGAAGGGGCGTAAAAAAGTTATCGTGACCCTCGGTGATCGCGAAACCTTCGCTAGGGAGCGCGGCTGGTTTTTTTGCGATATTGCTCATCAAATCCCACTTTCGTCCCCGATAAGAGACGCAACACGTCGCCAATATTGGCACAGATGCGTTAATCCACTGCAAATATTGTGCCCGACTGCCGTTGTTGTTCACGACGTGGGCGAGATTCCATATCTTAATCGTCTGAAAACCGTTTTTGGCATTGGATAATTGGTCGAGTCGCTTTGCAAATTCGCCACAGCTTTGGACGTTGAATCGGGTTGAATCTGTGTGTCAAACGGACCATTTACAGAACCATGGCCACATTGCTCGACATAAACTCAAATCGCGTTCGACATCCTGAAAAGGCGAATAAACCTGATACGGAAGTATTACGCAAACCCAAGTGGATACGCGTGAAAGCGCCAACGTCAAAAGGTTACGCTGAAACGCGGAAAATCGTCAAAGATAAAGGGCTCGTGACCGTTTGCGAGGAGGCGGCTTGTCCCAATATTGGGGAGTGCTGGGAAAAGTCCCACGCGACCTTCATGATCTTGGGCGAAATTTGCACACGGGCCTGCGCCTTCTGCAACGTCTCGACTGGATTGCCGCAGGCCTTAGATGCTGACGAGCCGCAGAAAATTGCTGAAGCTGTCGTTGAGATGAAACTAAAGCACGTTGTTATCACTTCCGTGGATCGGGATGACTTAGCTGACGGTGGTGCTCAGCACTTTGTTGAAGTCATCGAAGCTATTCGAGCGAGTTCGCCACGGACAACGATTGAAATTCTCACGCCTGACTTCTTGCGTAAAAACGGGGCAACCGAGACCGTAATCGACGCCCGCCCCGATGTGTTCAATCACAATCTCGAAACGGTTCCGCGTCTGTATTTGAAAATTCGTCCGGGCGCGCGCTACTTCCATTCCTTGCGCCTGTTGCAAAAGGTAAAGGAACGCGATCCGTCGCAATTTACAAAATCGGGCCTGATGGTTGGACTGGGTGAAACTAAAGAAGAAATAATGCAGGTCATGGATGACATGCGCTCTGCCGGAATCGACTTCTTGACGATCGGTCAATATCTGCAGCCCACGCGAAAGCATGCCAAAGTTGACCGATTCGTGACTCCCGAAGAATTTAAATCATATGAGACGATTGCCCGCGCAAAGGGCTTTCTTATGGTCTCGTCTAGCCCATTGACCCGCTCATCCTACCATGCCGATAGCGATTTCGCGCAGCTTCGCGCGGCGCGAGACGCTCAGCTGGGGCTGTAGACCTATGCCTTCTGCACATCTTGTGAGACGAATTCGGCACCGTCCCGAAGATTTGTTTGACCTTGTTTCTGATGTTGAAAACTATCCGAAATTCATCAATCTGATCTCGGCATTGCGTGTGACGAAGCAATTATCTGAGACTGAGTTCGAAGCAGAAGCCATTGTAGCCTACAAGATGCTGCGTGAGACTTTCCGTTCCAAAATTGTGGCTGACTCCGTTGCTGGAAAAATATCCGTCGAAAAGGCGGAGAAAGGCGGCGCTGTTAAATCCCTTCTGAACACTTGGACATTTCACCCCTTGGAAGATGGGTCCACTTTGGTCGATGTAATCGTTGATGTCCGTCTAAAGGCCATGCCGCTTGAGTTTTTACTTCGCGACAAATTCGGGAAGGCTGCCGTACATATTATGAACTTGTTTGAAGTGCGTGCAGGGCAAAATTACCCGCTCGTGGGTAATGAGACTTATGATAGTGTGGCCGAAATGACGTCATTCGGCCTGAGGTCGGATCAGCTCGTTTGATCGAGTTCAGCCAGTAGGGCTTTTAATGCGGCTAGGCAGGTGTGATCACGCACTTTGTTGCGATCCATGCCGTCAAAGAAATGTTTGGCCGAATAGACACCCTGACGGGTCGCAACGCCCATCCATACGGTTCCGACAGGTTTTTCTGCACTTCCGCCACCGGGACCTGCGACACCTGTAACAGATACCGCAATATCCACACCCAGTTTGTTTAAACAACCGCTCGCCATTTGTTCGGCAACAGGCCCGCTAACCGCGCCAAACTCTGCGATGATTGCGGGGTCGACGGCGAGTTGCTCGATCTTAATGTCGTTATGATAGGCAATGATACCGCCGCGGAAGGCAGTCGAACTCCCAGGTGCAGACGTTATTGCTGCGCCAATTAGGCCGCCCGTGCAGCTTTCAGCAGTTGCGATTGTTTGCCCCTGTTCGGTCGCTGTTTTTAACAGTTTGGCGGAAAGCGAAAAAATCTCTGCGAGCATATTCTGGCTCATGCCCTAAACTTCACGGTGGCCGTCGCTTGCGCGGCTAAACCTTCTCCGCGACCGGTAAAGCCTAGCGTCTCGGTTGTCGTCGCTTTCACGCTCACGCGGGATAATGGTATGGTGCACAACTCACTGATACGTTTGCGCATCGCTTCACGGTGGGGTTTTATTTTGGGCATCTCGCAGATCAATGTAACATCGACATGTTGCAAAACGCCTTGACGTTCCCTTAGCTTCTCGATCGCGAAACGTAGGAATTTGTCGGAGGCCGCGCCTTTCCACTTCGGGTCAGATGGGGGGAAATGGTCGCCAATGTCGCCAAAACAAAGCGCGCCGAGAATAGCATCCGTGAGGGCATGGAGACCCGCATCCGCGTCTGAATGTCCAAGCAAAGTGTAGCCGCAGTCAATTGGAACACCGCATAACCAAAGCGGGCCCGCCGACGCATGATCAAACTGGTGAACGTCGAATCCCGATCCAGTGGCGATATAACTTGTGTCGATCATTCTGGCAGCTTTTGCAAAGTCTTCGGGGTAGGTAACTTTAAAATTATCTGGATCGCCCGGCGTGAATGCAATCGATAAGCCCGCTTTTCGTGCGACGGCAATGTCGTCTGCAAAGCTCGTTGTTTTGGCATGGTCTCTATACGCCATAAAGAGTGCATTAAAGTGGAAGGCTTGCGGGGTTTGGACGCGTTGTAATTGATCGCGGTCAACTGAATCTCCCTCTAGAGTTTTCAAGGCATCAGCAATAGGAAGCGCTGGCGCAGCCCCCTGATAGGTTTTTAAGGCCTCTGAGAGCTTTTGCATCATTGGCGAACTCACGAAAGGACGTGCCGCATCATGTATGTAGACGTGCTCAATCCCGAGATTAACCAGCGATTGCAAACCCGCGCGCACAGATTCAGTGCGGGTTGCACCTCCGAGTGTCGTCACCGAGAAAAGGTCCAAGCTTTCTAAAACGCCATCAATCCAGATATCGTCTGAGCTAACAACCACACGGATTTCGTTGAAAATATGAGATTTTCGAATATTATTCAGCGTGTGGGCAATAAGGGGTTGCTCGCCGATTTCGTGATATTGCTTTGGGATATTGCTGCCCGCACGCGTGCCCTTTCCAGCGGCGACCAAAATTAGTGCGGTGCGAGTCATATGCAGCCTAGCTGTTGGTGAATTATTGTGCAGGACGGTAAGACGGCCTATGCTGGTTCAATGGCAAACCTAATCCATATCGGCAAGCATGCTTTGCGGTCCCGCGTCCTTATCGCGCCAATGTCGGGCATCACGGATTTACCGTTCCGCAAAGTTCTGCACCATTTTCAACCGGGGCTCGTCGTCTCAGAAATGGTTGCGAGTGAGCGTCTTGTCGCTGGCGATGCCGAAAATTTGGCCAAGGCCTCGGGTGAGGGTATCGTTGATCCGCTGTCCATCCAACTTATCGGAAGAGACCCGCATTGGATGGCCGAGGGTGCAAAAGCTTGCGCTGCTGCGGGAGCAGATATCATCGACATCAACATGGGCTGCCCCGCGCGAAAAGTGACGGGGACTCAGGCGGGATCAGCATTGATGCGTGAGCCCAAATTAGCCTTGGAAATCATCAAAGCCGTTGTCGAAGCTGTAGATGTTCCGGTGACGCTGAAAATGCGGTTGGGCTGGGACGATAATAGTCTGAACGCCGCTGAGATCGCGAAGGCGGCCGAAGACATGGGGGTGGTCATGTTTGTCGTCCATGGGCGAACGCGCTGCCAGATGTATAAAGGATCTGCAGATTGGGCGGCTGTTGGGTCGGTTGTCCAAGCCGTGGACGCCCCTGTATTCGTAAATGGTGACATATTTGATGGCGCAGACGCACTAACCGCTATGGCAGAGTCGGGTGCGGATGGTGTGATGGTTGGGCGGTCCTTGGTAGGGCGTCCTTGGGATATTGCGGAAATCCGGGCGGCTGTCGATGGCGGCACAATTAGGGTGCCAGATGCTCAAGAAAAAGCCGACGTTGCGGTCGCGCATTATCGAGACATGGTCGATTTCTATCCCAAAGCAAAAGGTATCCGTTTTGCGCGCAAACACTTAGCAGGGTATTGCGATAATGCGGGTTTGGCGTCTGATGATCCTCTGCGGGTCGAGATTTGCCAAGGTCTAGAACCGGACAAAGTCGCCAGCGCGCTCTCGCAAGCGTTTACGAAAATACGGGTTGCCGCATGAGTATCGCTCTCCCAGCCTTGGTCGATGACTGGCCATTCCCACTTTTTAAACTGGATAAAGAGGACTCGATTCTGTGGGCCAACCAGGCTGCACTCGATTGGATTGGTAAAGGCTTACCCACCATTTCGGGACGCGTGATTTGGGAGATTTTAGAAACTGACCCTGATACGCGTTCAATCACGATGAAGGCGAGGGCAAAATCCGCCACGATCACCTCGCGACATATTTTAGTGAAAACAACCGAAAATTCCGACGAGGGCAAGATCGCGCATTTGACGGCCTACACGACAATGGGTGGAGCGGGTCTTTCAATTTGGTTCGTTGGTCCGGAGCCCCGAGAAACCAAAATGGGCGGCCATGTAGTAACGGGCATGGGCCGCATGATTGCTCATGAGCTCAAGAACCCTTTGGCGGGCATAAAAGGGGCTGCGCAGCTCTTACGAGATGACGTAGATAGCGAAGAAGGCCTCGCGCTTATTGACCTGATTGGGTCTGAAATCGATCGCATCCGACGACTTGCAGACCGTATGGAAAAACTGGGAAATGATGACCCCTCCGATGTCGAACAAGTGAACATCCACGAAATCCTGCGTCAAGCTCGCCGCATTATCCAGTCTGCCAATCCCAGTGTGATTTTTGATGAGAGATATGATCCATCTCTCCCGCATGCCTCGGGTGATCCAGATACATTGATGCAGGCCATATTAAACTTAATCAAAAATGCCGCTGAGAGTGTCGGTGAGGGAGGGCAAATCCGTCTTGAAACCGCGTTCCGATCAGGCGTGCGCGGTGGTCGGTCGGCCCGCAACCTCCCCATTGAGATTAAAATCATCGACGATGGTCCAGGTATTCCCAAAGAGATGCTGTCACAGGTCTTCCAACCATTTGTAACGACAAAGCCTGAGGGCCAAGGGCTTGGTCTTGCACTCGTGTCCAAAGTGGCATCCGCCCATGAGGGTCTTGTCGAAGTTCAATCTATACCAGGGCGAACCGTTTTCTCGCTCCTGCTTCCTGCGCCTGGAGTTGGTTAAATATGAAATACGAAATTCTACTCGCTGATGATGATGACAGCGTACGGCTTGTGCTCCACAAAGCTCTCACGCGGGCGGGTCATTCCGTTAAAGCCACCGATAATGCCGAAACGCTGTTGAAATGGGCAGAAGCGGGCCAGGGTGATATCGTCGTCACGGACGTGATGATGGGCGGTCGGGAGGTTTTCGATAGCCTACCGCAACTCACTGCCGCGAGGCCGAAGTTACCTGTAATCATCATAAGTGCCAATAACACGGTCAACACTGCGCTCAAATCTGGGCAACATCGCGTCTTTGAATATGTACCCAAGCCCTTCGATTTGGACGATGTTACAAATGCAGTAGCGCGCGCGGGGCAGTCCGTGAATCCTCGTAAAACGCGTCCTAATGTCGAAAACCGCCGATTGCCTATGATTGGCCGCAGTGCGGTCATGCAGCCCGTTTTCCGTGCGGTTTCGCGCTTTGCAGCAGGCAATTTACCCGTGTTGGTTCGTGGGGCTGTCGGTTCAGGGAAGGACCTCGTTGCGCGCTTGTTACATGACGGTGGCGCGCGCGTTGACCGGCCGTTCCTTCGGACGACAGATTTCGAAAGTACGTCATTGACCCTTCAGAAGGTGAATGGCGGCGATATCTATATTGACGAAATTGGCGAATTATCGATGCATCAGCAGGAGCGCCTCTTGGCGCTGATGAATGAGGCAGAGATGATACCGCAGCAGACGCGGCCACGCGTCATTTCCGCGACGCGAAAAGACTTAAGAGACCTCGTCGAAGCGGGTAATTTTCGGGACGATTTGCTGTTTCGGATCAATGTTGCTGAGATTAAAATTCCCGATCTTGCTGAACGTGACCGTGATACATACGAGTTAGCGGAAGCCTTCTTGGGACAAGCCTCGCCCAACCAAACACGGCGGTTTGAAACCGAAGCCCTCGACGTTTTGCACCGACACAAGTGGACAGGCAACGTTCGGGAGTTGGAAAACCTGGTTAGGCGTTTAGCTGTCCTCTACTCTGATGATGTTATTACGGCAGATATGGTCTTACAGGAGTTTTCAAAGGATCTGCCGCCTTTGGAAAAAGCAGGGGTCAATCGAGATCGCTTACACGAACAGTTGGAAGAGGCCTGTCGGACACTTCTCAATGCAAGTGATACGGCGGAGGAGTCCAGCTACAACACAGCGCTAGCTTGGGTGGAGAGGCCTCTGATCGTCGAAGCGTTGCGTCTGACCGGTGGAAATCGTGCCAAGGCTGCCGAAAAATTGGGAATTCATAGAAACACGCTTCGAACACGTTTGAAATCTTTGGAAATTTCTTAATGATGAAATTGCTGAGGCGGACCAATCAAATCTGTTGATTCCATGCAACACTGCGATATGAATGTCACAGCGAGGTTGGTTTTTGCGAGATAGGTTCTGAATTCTCAGGCTAAATTAGACTCAGGTAGAAGCGTGGCGTCGCAGTCAATCCCTATTGCGCGGCGCGCTCCTCGTATTGCCCTATCGACTCTTTTCGGTATTTTGTTTCTTGCCTCTATCTTTCTGACGATACTCGGCGCGTTGCTATCCTACTCCGAAGATTTGGCGAGGATCGATCAAGCTTGGGATATCTTGAGATATAACCTCGTCGTTATCATTATCCTGGCAATATATTTGGCGAACCGTGTCTGGACGACGGTTTTTAAACCCTCGCGGGGGCAGGCGGCTCCACTGCTTCATCGTCGCTTCGTCATGATTTTCTCGCTTGCGGCGCTAATTCCAGCCGTATTGGTGGGCGGGTTCTCTCTGTCTTTGCTTTCGCAGAACCTGTCTGGTTTGTTTGGCGAGCGGGTCCGCGATAATATGGAGCAAGCTCGGCAAATTCTGGACGGCTATGTTTCTCAGGAGTTTGAGAAATTAGGCGAGGACGTCGCCGATATTCAGCTCGGAATTGCGCGCAGTCCAACCGATTTCGGCGCACGAATTTCGTTTACGGCTGAACTCTGGAGAGAGGCACAAACCCGGGATTTAGACGCAATATATATTCTGCGCGAAGATGGCTTTGTTTTAACCCGTGTCGAAACGCCAGAAGCCCCCAGTCTTCGGATTCCTGAGTTGGAAGTTTTAAAAGGCCTCAACCCGACGGACGTCGCTTTCCAAAAGCGAGCGGACATTGATTATCTCATCGCTCTCTCAAAGCTAACGGAGGGACCTGATACCTACCTCTACATCGGGAAACTTCTGCGATCTGACAATCAGGTTTTGTCTTCAATCTCAGGCATCGAAAGTGCTGCCTCTCAGATTGCGAGATTCAATCAGAACCAGACACAAATGAACCGCATTTTCTTTTTCACTTTGTTGGACAGTGCGCTGCTGATCCTAATGGCGGCGATTTGGCTGGGTTTGGCCTTAGCAAATCGAATCATCGATCCGTTGTCAGGTCTTGTAAATGCTGCGGAGCGGGTGCGTGCAGGCGATATGGGCGCGCGGGTCGATGTAACCGGGGATTGGGGTGAGATTTCTGACTTGGGTTCAGCGTTTAACCGTATGACCTCTCAGCTAGAGTCCCAGCGTGATGAGTTGATAAAAGAACATGATGTCTCTGAGCAACGACGGCAATTTTCAGAGGCTGTTTTGTCTGGCGTGCGGGCGGGTGTGATAGGATTGACTCAGCAAGGGAAAATTACGCTGACAAATAATGCTGCGGCCCGTCTCTTAGAAGATCGATCTAGCGATATTGTTGGGCAACCGCTGTCGCAGGTTTTGCAAGAATTTGCACCTGCCTTCGCGAAAGCGCGCGAGTCCATTGCGGGTGTTTCGGAAGACCAAGTCACGGTTGAAATGGGCGGCGGAACGCGGATCTTTGATCTGCATGTATCTGCCTATCAAGGTGCTCGGAATGACACTGGCTGGGTTTTGACATTTGATGACATGACACGTTTGGTTTCTGCGCAGCGACACTCGGCTTGGCGAGAGGTCGCGCGAAGAATTGCCCACGAAATCAAGAACCCTCTGACGCCAATCCAGCTCTCGGCGGAACGTTTGTCCCGGAAATACAGCAAAGAGATCACGTCCGATCCTGAAACCTTCAACAATTGTACGGCTACAATCATTCGTCAGGTCGAAAGCTTGGAGCAGATGGTTGATGAGTTTTCGGCTTTTGCGCGGATGCCGTCTCCTGAACTGGCGCCGACAAACTTAAATGAACTCCTTGAGAACAGCTTGTTTGCCCAAGGTGTCAGCTTCCCTGAGATCAGCTTCAGAAGAAAAGGCCTATGGCCAGATGAAACGAATGTCCGTGGGGATACCCGCCTGCTGTCACAAGCTTTGACGAATATCTTGAAGAATGCGGGCGAAGCCGTTCAACGCAAGATGGATGATGGCGTTTCCAGCCGGTTCCGAGGGGAAGTGCTTGTTGAACTTTTTGAGGTTGGCGAGCGTGTTGCCATTCGTGTGACGGATAACGGACCAGGCTGGCCGTTTAAAGATACGGACCGATTGATGGAGCCCTATGTGACGACGCGTGATAGCGGAACGGGGCTGGGTCTCGCGATTGTTAAGCGCATTGTGGAGGACCACCGAGGCCAGTTGGTTCTGGAGGTTCGTGAGGGCACGCAAGGGGCACAGACCACAATATTTTTGCCCAGAACACCCGACAACCCAACGCATATTGAAACCCAGCGAAGTGAGGTCTTATGAAGTCCGATGTCCTGATTGTTGAAGACGAGGATGATATCAGAGCAATGATATCGGGAATCCTTGAAGACGAAGGTTATCAAGTCAGAGAGGCGGCGACGTCCGAAGCGGCCTTGGAGGCTGTGAAAACTCGTAAACCTAATCTTGTTGTCCTGGACGTATGGCTCAAAGGTTCAGGTATGGATGGAATTGAACTGCTTGCCGTTCTCAAAGCTCGACATAAAAACCTGCCTGTCATCGTCATTTCAGGCCACGGCACCGTTGAAACGGCTGTTTCAGCTATTCGAAAGGGCGCTTTCGATTATATCGTCAAGCCTTTTAAAGCTGAAAAATTGATTGTGACAGCAACTCGTGCCCTAGAAAATTCGCGCCTGAGGCAGGAAAATGAGGAGCTCAAAGGGAAGGCGATGAATACCGATGAGTTGGTTGGAACATCGGCCTCAATCGCTCAGCTGCGTCAAAAAATTGGCCGGATCGCTGCGACCAATTCACGTGTGCTTATCACGGGCGCATCTGGCACGGGAAAAGAACTTCTCGCGCGCCTTTTGCATACCCAATCTAATCGAGCGGACGGTCCATTTAAGGCGGTGAATGCGGCGTCAATGGTACCTGAGCGGGTAGAGGCCGAGCTGTTCGGAATGGAAGCTGTAGGTCCCGATATTCCTCAGAAAACGGGCCTCCTCGAACGCGCTCATAATGGAACTCTATATCTCGATGAAGTCGCAGACATGCCTCTGGAAACTCAGGGTAAGTTGTTGAGATTGCTTGTAGAGCAAAGGTTTAACCGGGTCGGAGGGCAAGACGACGTACAAGTGGATGTGCGCGTTATCACCAGTTCGTCGCGAGATCTTACCAATGAAGTCTCAATGGGAAGATTTCGGGAAGACCTCTTCCACCGGCTCAACGTTATGCCTCTCCATGCGCCCAAACTATCAGAGCGCCGGGAGGATATTCCTGCCTTGGTCGAACATTTTATTGCTCAGCTCGCAGCTTCGACTGGGCTGCCAGCTCGGAAAATCGGTGATGATGCAATGGCGGCGTTGCAAGCTCACGATTGGCCGGGAAATGTTCGGCAATTGCGCAATAATGTGGAGCGGTTGTTGATTTTGGCGACGGGCGAACCCAGTCAGCCCATTACGCTGGCGACTCTCCCCAAAGAGGTTTCTGTGGTGCGTTCGGGTAATAATTCGCAGGATAGTGACCGCATCATTGCGATGCCTTTGCGGGATGCACGAGAGCATTTTGAACGCGAGTATTTGCAGGCTCAAATTGATCGGTTTGGCGGCAATATTTCACGCACAGCCACTTTCGTCGGTATGGAGCGTTCGGCCTTGCATCGCAAACTCAAGTCGCTAGGTTTGGGAACGACTGGGCGTGAAGGTTGATCCGCCGTAATTAGGACGAAGTCATGCGGGTCATTATTTGCGGAGCAGGGCGGGTAGGCTACGGCCTCGCGGCACGTTTGTCGCAAGAACGCAACACCGTCACCGTTATCGATACCTCGTCAGACTTGATACGTAAGATCACAAATGAGCTCGATGTGCGCGGTGTCGTTGGATATGGTAGCCATCCCGACGTGCTTGTCCGTGCAGGCGTGAGTGATTGTGACATGATCATTGCTGTGACCTATGCGGATGAGGTCAACATGATGGCGTGCCAAGTTGCGCATTCGCTTTTCGATGTTCCGACCAAAGTCGCGCGTGTGAGAGCGCAAGAATATCTCGATAATCAATGGAACGATCTCTATTCCCGCGAAAATATGCCGATCGACATCATCATCTCTCCAGAGATTGAAATTGGCAAAGCTATTTTACGACGGTTGAATACGCCTGGTGCTTTCAACGTTGTTCCCTTTGGTGATGGCGCGGTTCAAATGCTGGGCGTCGAAATCTTAGAGGACTGTCCGATCGTTCAAACACCGATCCGTCAAATACCAGATTTATTCATTGGTCTACATGCTGCGGTTGTTGGAATCGAACGGGATGGCGAGCTGTTTGCTCCGACACCGGACGATCCGCTTGAGGTCGGGGATCGGGCCTATATCGTCACGCAAGCTGCACATTCTCAACGCCTTCTAGAAGTTTTGGGTTCGCATCAAACCCAAGCCCGTCACGTCGTAATTATTGGCGGCGGGAATATTGGGACTTACGTTGCTGAGAAACTTGAAGGAAAAAGCGGGATGCGCGTTCGAGTGATCGAACGCGATAAGGAGCGCGCTGAAAAAGCTGCAGAGCATTTAACCCGCACAGTTATTTTGAATGGCGATGCGATGTCCGCAGAAATTCAAGAAGAAGCAGGTGTCGCGAATGCCGAAATGGTAATCAGCCTGACCAATAGTGATAGTGTAAACATTTTATCCGCAGTATTAGCCAAGAAAATTGGGGCAAAACACACAATCAGTTTGATAAACGAAGTGTCGATGCAGCAAATGCAGTCTGAACTCGGAATCGACATGGTAATTGATCCAAGGTCTTCGACGATTTCGTCGATCCTTCGTCATGTCCGCCGTGGGCGGATATTGGAAGTCTATTCCTTAGAGCAGGGCGGCGCCGAGGTCATTGAAGGGGAAGTCTTAGACACCTCGCCAATGGCAGGCAAAGCACTCAGGGACCTTTCACTAGGAGAGGGCGTGGCGGTAGGGGCTGTTATCGCAAATGGCGATGTGCTCTTTCCCGCACCTGAGCTTGTTTTGAAACCTGGAAATAGAGTCGTCTTGATGGCCGAAAAAGGTGCATTAGAGAACATCGTTTCTATGTTCCGCGTTTCATCAGATTATTATTAAATCACCATGGATTTTAACCGCATCCTATTTTGGCTGGGACGGACTTTCTTCATTTGTACGGGTCTGTTCTCCGTCACCGCAATTGTCGGTGTTTTAGATCAAGACTTTTCAGGTGCCATTGTGATGGCCACATCGGGCGTCACGGTTGGTGTGTTCGGCTGGTTGTTGGTTATGCTGTCCACTGGTTTTGACGCGAAAGAGTCGAAATCTGAGGCAATTCTTTTTCTGGTCCTGTTTTGGGGTATGGTCCCCGCAATCCTAAGCTTGCCATTCTTATTTTTAGGCCCAAGCACATCCTTGCTGTCGGCCTACTTTGAAAGCGTTTCCGCGTTTACCACAACTGGTGCAACGCGACTTATTCCGGACGAGTTACCTGCCATTTTACTCTTCTGGCGCGCGTTGATGCAGTGGGCAGGCGGCGTCAGTGTCGCGACGTTTGCGATCGTTATTTTTGCTGCTGTCAATCAAACAGGTACGGGCGTTCATAAGTCGATGCTGTACTCTCTGCGCAACGGCGAACTTTTTAGTCGATTAATCGGAATTGGGCGCTTGGTTGCGGGTGTATATTTGTTCTTGGCCTTACTTGGCTTCATTCTCATGGCATTTGGCGGAGCGCCTGTTTTTGACGCATTATGTCTTGCACTTAGTGGAATTAGTACGGGTGGATTGACGCCGCGGGCAGGTCCACTCCAAATATATATCCCGCCATTTGCGGCAACAGTATTAGGGATATTATGCGTCCTGGGAGCGATGAACCTCGCCGTCATTTGGGACTATATTCGTGCGCGGAGCGTGCGACATTCGTTGCGTTTGTTCTTCAACGTCGAACACCGTGCGTTGCTGGTTATTTTTGCAGGATTGATCTTAATTGGGGTTTGGTTCGCAGGGTTCGCGAGCTTTGGTGACCTCATTCTGGATAGTGCGTTTTTCGTAAGTTCAGCAGGCTTTCAATATCAGGTAATCAGCCTCGACCTCATCCCGCCCGTAATACTCATTACGTTGGCCTTGACTGGCGGGTCGGCCTTGTCAACGGCTGGCGGGGTCAAGCTCATTCGTATTTTACTGTTGTTTCGCCATCTTAAAGTCGAGCTCTCGCGCCTGTCTCATCCCTCACGCGTAATTCCGGTTAAATTTAGAAATCAGATCATTCCTGATTCCGCATTTCTTTCAATTTGGATGTATTTTTTCGCATATACACTCGCGTTTGGCGTTGGCATCGCGGCCTTTGGAGTTGTCGGTTTTTCGTTGGATGATGCTATAACGACTTCGGCTGCCATGTTATCGAATGTTGGACCGCTGCTCAGTCTGACCTTGCCCGAATCGGGACTGACTTATCTGCAATTTACGAATGGTCAGATGTGTGTAGGAATCGTGCTTATGTTATTGGGTCGACTGGAGGTTCTAGCAGCATTGGCCTTGGTTTTGCCCAATTTTTGGAAGCAATGATCTGAACGTGTGTTTTTTTGACGTGCTAAGGAAGTTGAGCCTTGAAACCCATAGGGGCGTGCGACATGACACCATCTGTGGGTCACGGCGGGGCAGAGCTTCTGACCCAATAGCCGAATTTAAGACTCTAGGGGAGCGAAATGCCCGACCGTAATCAGAACCTACAGGACACATTTTTAAATGCCGTCCGCAAAACAAAGATGCCACTCACTATTTTTCTAGTGAACGGGGTTAAACTGCAAGGCGTGGTGACTTGGTTTGATAATTTTTGCGTTTTATTGCGCCGTGATGGACAGGTTCAGCTTGTTTATAAACACGCAATCTCAACCATAATGCCGGGCGGCCCGGTTCAACTCCATGATCCGACGGATGAAGATGATTGATTTAAAGCAGGCGCGGCATGGTTGAGAATGCTGAAAAAAAAGTCCGTGCCTTGATTGCCCATCCGCGTTTCGCCGATGGACGAGCGGCAGATGCCGATTATGATCTGGAAGAGGCGATTGGGCTCGCGGAAGCCCTGGGTGTTGAGCCTATTACGGCTCGCATCATCGCTATACGGGATATCAGAAGTTCTAATTTCTTCGGCAGTGGTCAAGTCGAAGAAATGGCCGAAAATATTGCGAGTGAGGCCCTGTCCCTCGTCATCGTCAATGGGGCTTTGTCTCCAGTTCAGCAACGAAATTTGGAGCGGACGCTTAAAGTCAAAGTGATAGATCGCACGGGCCTTATCCTTGAGATTTTTGGGGTGCGCGCGGCCACCAAGGAAGGCCGCTTGCAGGTCGAGCTTGCGCGTATGGCGTATGAGCGATCGCGTCTGGTTCGAACCTGGACCCATTTGGAACGTCAACGTGGCGGCACCGGCGGTCTGGCGGGACCTGGCGAAACACAAATCGAAAGTGATCGCCGCGCATTGGATGAGAAAACAGGACGTCTAAAACGAAAGCTGGATCATGTGCGCCGTACCCGCGGCCTTCAACGTAAAGCCCGTCAACGTGCGCCAGAGCGTGTCGTCGCGCTGGTTGGATATACAAATGCCGGTAAATCGACATTGTTTAATCGCCTAACCACGGGCGGCGTACTCGCGAAGGATATGTTGTTTGCGACTTTGGATACGACACACCGGGTTCTACCTTTGCCTAGTGGTCAGAAGGCAGTTTTGTCTGACACAGTGGGGTTCATATCTGACCTGCCGACATCTTTGATCACTGCGTTTCGCGCGACATTAGAGGAGGTGAAAGAAGCTGACCTTTTGATCCATGTCCGCGATTTGTCCGATCCGCTCGCTGAGCGTCGGAAAAACGAAGTCATGGAAGTCTTAGAACAAATTGAAGCGGGCCCGAAATACGGCCAGCCGATTATCGAAGTTTGGAACAAAATTGACCTGCTGGATGAGCAAGGTTCCATCCATTTAGCTGAGCGTGCAGCTGCCGCGCGTACGGATGCCGATAAAATTGATGCGTTTGAAATTTCCTGCCTGACCATGCAAGGGGTTGAAGCTCTCCAAAACGGTATGGAGGAAGCGCTGACGCGTGACGATCATATTCTTGATATTAGGGTGACGCCCGCGGAATTTTCGGCGCGCGCGTGGCTTCATCAAAACGGCCAGGTTCTCTCCGAAGAAACGGGCGATGATGGCGTAGCTGATATGAAAGTGCGTCTATCAGAGTCAGATGCCGGTAAATTCCTAGCCAAGCATAAAGCGCTGATAGTCTAAAGTCCGTCTGCCTTGGCGGCTTGCCAAAGATCTTCCATCTCATCCAGGCTGAGGGTTTCTAGCTCGACGTTTGCCTTGTCTTCTACCGCGTTGAACCGTCGTGTAAATTTTGCATTGGCATCGCGCAATGCGGACTCGGGCTCCACGCCTAGTTTGCGCGCGAGGTTAACGGCCGAAAATAGAAAGTCGCCGACTTCGGCTTTTATATCTGCTTCACTACCTGATTGAACTGCGTCTTTGACCTCGTTGATTTCCTCGCGAAGTTTCTCAACAGGGCCATCTGTATCAGGCCAATCAAATCCGCGTTTAGCGGCGCGCTTTTGAAGTTTCTCAGCTCGCATGAGAGCGGGGAGAGAGCGAGCCACGCCGTCCAACGTTCGTTTTTCGCCTTTTCCTTTGCGCTCCACCGCTTTGATCGCATCCCAATCTGGTTGTTCTCCACCTTCAAACACGTGCGGGTGACGTCTGACCATTTTGTCTACCAAACCATTGCACACATCTTTGAAGTCAAACGCTTCAACTTCGGATGCCATTTTGGCGTGGAACAAGACTTGGAAAAGCAAATCGCCAAGTTCGTTTTTTAAATCCACCATGTCGCCGCGTTCAACTGCGTCCAGGACTTCATAGCTTTCCTCGACAGTGTAGGGCGCGATGGTTTCAAAAGTTTGCTCGCGATCCCACGGACAATCTGATCTCAGGCGCGCCATCAGCGCTACAATCCGATCATATGGCGTATCGCCGAGGTCCATCATTTTCGTGGCTTTCGCAATGTGATCAGAACCAACACGCCTAACGTCAAAATCGAAATTCCATAGGCGGCGAGGATAAAGCTCACATTTTTACCGAAATCGATCATGACGGCACATCTTCTATCGTGATTTTTGCAGGAGCGGACTGAGCTTTTCGCTGTCGCTTCAGCGTCGCCAATTCGGCTTCGGTTCCGCGCAAGGCAAACCACGCTAATAGCGCCGTGTATCCGAGGAACATCAGCAGCAGGGGCGTCAATAACTCGAGGGGTAATCCAGGTGCGCCGGGCTCTGAGATTGTGGCGGGTTGATGCAAGGTGTTCCACCAATTCACCGAAAATTTGATGATCGGGATATTTAACCACCCAACCATGGCGAGGATGGCCGCTAAACGCGCGGCCTGTCGTCTGTCCGATACGATATTCCAGATGGCCATATAACCGATATAAATAAAAAGTAGGACGAGGACCGACGTCATCCGTCCATCCCATTGCCACCATGTTCCCCACGCCGGACGACCCCAGAGGCTGCCGGTAACGAGTGCGAGAAAGGTAAAGGCCGCGCCAGGAAGCGCCAGTGATTTTGCAACCAAGTCCGCGAGATTGTGCCGCCAGACAAAGCTCACAAGGCTCGCAATCGCGATCCCCGTATAGGCCGCCATGGCACACCAAGCCGCTGGGACATGCACGTACATGATTCGAACCGCTTGACCATGTTCAACGGCGGGCGGTGAAATGAAAAGGGATATAATCAGACCTACGCTGATCAAGACTAACGCCGACCAACCACTAATGGGCGTTGCGAACCGCGAAAACCGTAGAAAGCGGGTTGGGTTTGCGAGGTAAGAAATCAACTTCCCGATGTTGGATAATATATTCATTTACCTGTCCGTATTTGCCGCGAGTGCAGCGGCCGTTGCAGGGATGGATACGGCCAAAGCCAGTAGAGACAAACCGAATAGGGCGCGAAATTCTACCGCAGCTATGCCGCGCATTAGGAACGCATCCGATGCCGCCATTCCAAATATTAAGATCGGAACTAACATAGGGGCGCTAATGAAAATTGCGAGAAAGCCGCCTTTACCGCGCGGTCCTGTTAAGGCTCCTGCGAGGGCCGTGAAGGCGGCCAAGCCGGGCAGTGCGCAAAGCAGGGCAATGATCAAGCCCCAAACGGTCGGACCTGAAAGGTCAAAGAGGAGAGACCATAGTGGAGCCGTAAGAACGAGTGGGCAAAGTTGTATGAGTGCGAAACTTAGAATGCCCGACGTTGATTGTGAGAGGTAGCTCACGCCAGAAAGCCATAATTGTCCAGTAGTTCCGTCTCTCAAATCTTCGGAGAAAGCATGATCCACACTCATCAAAGCTGCAAATGTGACGGCCAGCCAGATCAGTGGCACACCCATTTGTCGCAAGACGGTCATGTCACCATCGAGGGCGATGGCCGAGAGCGAAAGGAAGATGGCCATGAACACAAGGCCGTAAGCCCAGCTCCCCGCGGATCGGGCCGCACGAACAAAGTCGCGTGTGATAATTTTTACCAGTGCGCTCATGTTAAAACGAGCCGCTGGGTCGGAACGTCCCTTACAGAAATCGGCGCGTGTGAGGCCACGAGAGCTAAACCGCCAGACAAGACGTGTGCCCGTAGATGGTGGGCCACCATGTCGCGACCTGATTTATCTAATCCCGCAAGCGGTTCATCCAAAATCCAAATCGGTTTTTGCGTCGCCAACATTTTTGCAAATGACAAGCGCTTCGCCTGTCCCGTAGATAACTTTTCTGACGGGGTCTTTGCATGGATCAACATGTCCACAGTTTCAAGATCGGCCCCCCAAAACGCCGCATCTTCGCCAGCTTCCAAACCTGATTTTGCATAGCTGTCGGCGGGCAGGAACGTGACAGTCTCTGGCGCGCTCAAAGTTGTTTCCTGGACACTCCACGTGATCCGTCCTGCAGCGGGGCGACTGAGGCCTGCACAGGTTCGCAGGAGTGACGTTTTCCCAATCCCGTTTCCACCCTCGACCCATAAAAGTTTTGGACCCGACAGAGTTAAATTTAGACCTGACACCAATGTCCGCGACCCGCGGACTATATCGACATCCTTTAGCGTTAATGTGGCGGACTTCATCATCGAAGAGAGGCTTAGCGATGAGGGTGGGAAATGTCACGTCTCCCCTGTTGTTAAGACACTCGTTCGACAGTGGGCCACGCTCTAGCGCTGTCGCGCTCACTTGCGGCTTTCAACCAGCCTGTTATTTGGTCTGCATGACCGAAGCTCGCATAACCCCTCCAAACCGAAACCGTCGTTTGCTTTGGATTGGGATATTGGGTGCTCTATTGGTGGCTGGACTATTTCTTGTCTTTCAAGCGTTGAATGAAAACACGCAATTTTTCGAAAATCCGTCCGATGTTGTGGCGGAAGGCTTTGAATCGCGTTCTGATGTTTTTAAGATCGGTGGCTTGGTCAAAGACGATACAGTCGTCACGCAAGGTTTGACAACGCGGTTCCTGATCGATGATTTCGAGCGCGACATGGCGCATGACCTTCACGTGACTTACACGGGAGCCTTGCCTGATTTGTTTCGCGAAGGGCAGGGCGTCGTTGTGTCAGGACGTTTGACGTCGCCGACGCATTTTCAAGCCGTAGAAGTTCTGGCCAAGCATGATGAAAACTATCAGCCTGTGATAGATTACCGCGATGGAGAAAAAGCACCAAGGTCTTGAACACCGAGATTTTGAGGACGCGCTACCAGTCAGAAGAGAGTGGATGACCCCACCAATGTGGGGCGGCAGGGCCATCCTCTATCCCAACTATCGTTGGTATCTTGTGTAGCAAACGGCATAACCAATATGGGGGGGCTAGCCATCCGCCGAATCCAGCTTTCGCTGAAAGTAACTTCTATGACAGGAAGTTTTTCTTTTGCAGTGATTCACGGTGTTTTGATTTGAGAAAAATGCAAGAAATCTCTGTTTTTTATGGTTAATTTCCACAAAATTGATTTCACCCCACCTCTTTGCAACGTCGGATTGTCGTGGCGTCATGGCCGGTATCTCACTGTGAGTATCGACTGAAGTGACGTCTGCTAATTTTTACTGGTGCCATCTTCCATCATTGGCTTTGCCTTGCACTTTGCCCTTTGACCTCTAAACCGCACTTTATGAACGATAAGGCAGACATGATCATCGTCGGAGCGGGCCTTTCGGGCTTGTTGACGGCGTGGCGCTGCCTTGATGTAAACCCCAATCTAACAGTTCAAATTCTCGAAGCTTCTGAGCGCATCGGCGGGGATCATACTTGGTCTTTCAACCTCACCGATGTGTCCGAGGAATTGCGGGATTGGATAAAACCTTTCATCGCCCATCAATGGGACCGATATGATGTGAAATTCCCAAAGCGAAAGCGTATCTTGGATATTCCCTATTGTACGGGGAATAGCGACACGTTGCGGGCCTGTGTGCAGCCGCATATCGACAGAGGACGGTTGCGGGTTTTGTTGAATACATCGGTTGAGGATATTTCTCCTGAATTTGTGGTTTTAAAGAGTGGTGAAAAACTGACGGCAACCTGCGTGTTAGATGCACGGGGTTTCGAGCTGAATGACGATGTATTTCTTGGTTATCAAAAATTCGTCGGCCACGTCATCAAAACCAAAACGCCGCATGGTGTTGAACGCCCCATCATTATGGACGCTACGGTTCCGCAGCTAGGTGGTTATCGCTTTGTCTATTGCTTGCCTTATTCTGAGACTGAACTCCTTGTTGAAGACACGTATTACACCGACGGCCCCGAATTGCAGAGCCAAGAGGTCGATGCGCGCATTAAGGACTATATCAGAGATCGCTTGAGCGTGGATCATTATGAGGTGATTAGGCGAGAGACGGGCGTTTTGCCGATTACTTTGGCTAACGATGTTCACCCTCATGCATATTTGAAAACTTCCACTAAAATAGGTATTCGTGGTGGATTTTATCACGCAGTGACAGGTTATAGCTTCCCAGATGCATTGGACCTTGCATACTGGACTGCGTGGGAATTTGAGACTGCACGAGAGACAAATTTCCCAATGGATGGTGAGCAGATGAAGTTTAATGTTGGCCTTCTGAAGAAGGTCAAAAAGAGAAACGAACGCTTCCTCCGTCTCCTTAACCGTATGCTCTTCCGCGCCGCAAAGCCCACCGAACGCTACGCTGTCCTCCAACGGTTTTACGGTCTGAACCAAGGTTTGATCGAGCGGTTTTATGCCGGCACGCTGACGCGCCGCGACAAAGCGCGCATCCTCATCGGAAAGCCGCCCGTGCCCGTACTAAAGGCGTTGTATAATTTCAGCGAGACCGCTTTTATCAAGCGCGAACGCGCTAAACGAGAATCATCTAAATGACTGAAACCATGATACGCCCCACCGCCATTGTTGTCGGCGCAGGCTTCGGCGGCATCGCGCTCGCCATTCGCCTTCAAGCGATGGGCTTCCAAACGACGCTTTTGGACAACCGCGATAAGCCAGGGGGACGCGCTTATGTGTACGAGAAGGGCGGCTTCAAATTTGATGGTGGTCCAACCGTCATTACTGATCCCGATTGTTTGCGGGAGCTGTTCGAAGTTTCGGGCAAGGAGATGGATGATTACGTCACATTACTGCCCGTCGATCCGTTCTATCGCTTGCAATGGGAAGACGGCGAAGTCCTGGATTATAATAACGACCAAGACTTCCTTGAGCAGCAAATCGCGAGCCGCAATCCTGATGATGTGGCGGGCTACCGCAAATTCCTTGCCTATTCCCAAGAGCTTTACCGCGAAGGCTATGAGAAGCTCGGAACGACGGCTTTCTTGAAAATGAGCCAGATGTTCGCCGCCGCGCCGCAACTTGTACGCCTGCGCGCTGACCGTAGTGTTTATGCCCAAGTTTCCAAATTCGTGAAGGATGAGAAGACGCGCCAGCTCCTCTCGTTCCAATCGCTTCTCGTGGGCGGTAATCCCTTTGCGACCTCTGCGATATACGGCTTGATCCATGCGCTGGAACGCAAGGGCGGCGTATGGTTTGCCAAAGGCGGCACGGGCGCTTTGGTGTCTGGTCTGATCAGCTTGTTCAAAGATATTGGCGGCGAGGTTCGTTTGAACGCCGAAGTCACTGATATTCATACCGAAGGCGACCGCGTCACGGGTGTCACAACGGCCGATGGCTGGACGATGAATGCCGATATGGTCGCGTCCAATGCCGATGTCGTCCACACTTACAAACAGTTGCTTCGGAAGCATAAGCGCGGCCAGAAATACGGCAAGGCCCTGACAAAGAAACGTCATTCCATGTCGCTCTTTGTGATTTATTTCGGTCTCGATATTCCGACGCCAGAGCATTTGAAACATCACATCATTCTGTTCGGCCAACGGTATAAGGAACTGATCGCCGAAATCTTTGGGAAGGGCGGCAAGCTCTCTGACGATTTCTCGCTTTACCTCCACGCGCCGAGCGTCACGGATTCTACGATGTCGCCCGAAGGCAAGTCTGCCTATTACGTACTCGCGCCTGTCCCGCATCTGGGCAGCGCCGATCTGGATTGGGACGAAATCGGGCCCGCTTATGCGCAAAAGATTCTCGACTATCTCGAAGTCCACGCCATTCCAGGTTTGAATGATCATCTTGAGGTCATGCACACGCTGACGCCTTTCGGCTTCCGTGATGAGATGAACAGCCATTTGGGCAGTGCCTTTTCGGTTGAACCGATTTTGACGCAATCGGCGTGGTTCCGTCCGCATAACCGCGACGACGTCATTTCCAATTTGTATGTGACAGGCGCTGGTACACATCCTGGTGCAGGAGTTCCGGGCGTCGTGGGTGCGGCGAAAGCGACGGCGGGGGTCGTTGCAGATGATTTTGCAGGCGAGCTGTCGAAAGTTAAAGCTGTTGCTGACTGGCCTGCCAATACATAGTGTGTTCGACGAAATTACCGGAATAGGAACCTGCTTATGTCTACACTTTCCATGTCGAACGCTGTGAATGCGCTGCCGCGCCTATTGGATAATCTCGCGCATATTCTCCGCAAAGCTGAAGCGAATGCGACCGAGCGCGGCATTGACGAAGCGGTGTTTATGAATGCACGTCTTGCGCCCGACATGTGGCCGCTGAGCCAACAGGTTCAGACCTGTGCCGAACTCGCCAAGAACGCGCCGTTTCGTATCGCGGGTATGGAGCCGCCAAGCTATGACGGTGCGCCGACAAGCTTTGCCGAATGTTATGCGGTATTGGAGAAAGCGAAAGCCGACATCGCGTCCGTGACGGCGGATGATTTAGACGGCAAAGAATCGCGCGAGTTTTCAGTGAAAATGGGTCCACGCGGCGAGATGGATTTCACAGGTATTTCCTATCTTTCGGGGTTCACCTTGCCGAATGTCTATTTCCACGTGACGACGGTCTATAACATTTTACGCCACAACGGCGTGCCCTTGGGTAAGATCGATTATTTTGGTGGAAATCCGTAGGCTCGGATTTGCGGCAGGCGAAAACGTCTGCCGTCCATCTGGGGAACGGCGGGTTTTGCGTTACCCGGTAAGGTGGGACGTCCGCGTGGCCAATACTCGCGACGGAGTACCGAAATAGAAAAATGTTTTACTCAAGTATGGATGTGTATGCGCTTGCTAGGCGAACACACACTGCATTCAAGCTGACGCTTAATTGCAGGACCACGCGGCAGTGTTTCTCGGGTAGCGGCCTCACTGGATTGCCCCCGTTCCAGGGGGTAAGGCACGCGCTACTCGGCCCCTCTGCACATGCATTACCAAATGCAGCTAGGCACACCGTCTTTCGGACGAGCTAGTGCAATTTACCGAAGGTAAAATGCACCAGTGCGATGTTTTTACAAACACTACACAGTCAATGATCACTTGCCTGTCCCGTGTCCGAAAGAACCATTTAAACATAGAGCCGAAATTAAAGGCGCGGATACGAAATTCACGAAAAGATCTCGAAGATTTTTCTGTGTCCGGCGAGTTTCCGCTAAGTCCCTTAAACATATCGATAATTTCGACTGAGAACTCATATAACTATGTTGTGCGTGGAAGGGAAAACCCGCGTTTTAATGAGGATTGATCTCGAGGAACACGGTATAACCTGTCGGATTCTTAAGCCACGTTACCGCATATTCATTGGTAACGTTTCTGTGATACCGCCAATTCAAACTGGAAGATGTGGCTAAGAGATCGATTCCTAAATATGAGATACCTACTGAGTGTGTGCCTTGCTTCCGTATTATTATCAGCCTGCGGCGGCGACGAAAGCGAGGCATCGGGGATCAGCCCAACGCCCGTTATAGTCAATCAGGTGCCAATTTTGGCGTCGGCCAATACCGACCAAACCGGGACAATTGGCGTAACGTTCGAATATGACGCTACCCAAGGGAACGCCAGTTTTACCGATGATGACAGTGATCCTTTAACTTACACAGTCAGCTACGATCCAGCCGCTCAAGGGCTGACGGATGCGGCAGGACTCATCTCTGGAACACCGTCATCCGAAGGCACCATCACGGTGACCATTACAGCAAGTGACGGGAAGGGCGGCAGCGCCACCGACAGTTTCGACATTGTCATTGCGCCCGCTGGGACGGACCAAAATGCTGTGATTGCGAAATTTGCAGGACGTATCGATCTGGATAATTTGGAGAATTACCAGGGCCAGACCATTCCTGATTACATCACGAAGCTCAACACGAATGGAAACCCAATTTCGGACGCGGGAGCCACTTTGGGTCGGGTTTTATTTTACGACACGGCGTTGTCTTTCGACGATTCTATCTCCTGCTCTAGCTGCCACACACAGTCGATTGGATTTACAGACTCCGATGTTGTTAGCACAGGTGTCGACGGAGGGCTCACACGCCGTCATTCTATGCGGCTGGTTAACACGCAATTCGCGCAAGAAACGAATTTCTTTTGGGATGAGCGCGCAGGCAGTCACGAAGAGCAAGAAACTCAACCTCTCACGGACCCCAATGAACACGGGTTTAGCGGTGAGAATGGCCGTCCAGATTTTGACGCACTTGTCGAAAAGTTAGAGGCGCTAGAATATTATCAGGAGCTCTTCACATTTGTTTATGGTGATGCCGAAGTTACCGAAGAACGCCTGCAATTAGCGCTGGCACAATTCACAAAAAGTATTTGGTCTTTCGATTCAAAATTTGATGAGGGGCGGGCGCAGCGAAACAATAATGCGGCCGATTTCCCTAATTTCACGGCAGATGAGAATGCAGGAAAAACGCTCTTTCTGACAGCGCCCAACCAAGGCGGCGCAGGTTGCCAAGCGTGTCACCGAGCACCAGAGTTTGATATCCGACGCGGCAGTCTTCAGAATGGCGTGGTCGGTGTTGCAGGGGCACCTGATGAGTTGGAGTTCGAGAACACCCGCTCCCCGTCACTCCGCGATGTTGCCGCTCCCGATGGAACACCAAATGGTCCGTTTATGCATGATGGGTCTCTTCAAACCCTCTTAGACGTCGTCAATCATTATGATCAAATCGAAGTGCCAACAACTGACCCAGAACTTCGCCAGCGGTTCCTAGACACAATTGACCCCTTATTGGCGCCGAATGATAATCCGCAAAACCTGAACCTATCAGATTTACAAAAGGCGCAACTCGTTGCGTTTTTGAATACGCTGTCGGGGTCCAATGTTTACACAGATGCAAAGTGGTCTGATCCGTTTTAGGCGGGTGAAACCGCTTCCCATTGGCAGCGGGTGACCTTATCCACGGCGGATGGATACTGTTGTCGCCCACGGAAATGCCTCTATCAAAAAGGGGTCTAAATCTTTTGCGCTAGCCAGCCGCGTTTTGCCACCTGCGCTGCGCGATGACGCGGCCATGCTCTATGCGTGGTGCCGATATTGCGATGACGTCATCGACGGACAGGAAATGGGCCACGGTCAAATCGAAGATTACAAAACAGGACAAAGCGAACGCTTATCCATGCTCCGCCAAGACACATCAAATGCGCTGGCGGGAAAGCCGACGGACAACCCCGTTTTCGCAGGATTGGCGCGCGTCATCAAAACCCATGACATCGATCACCGCCACCCATTTGACTTGCTCATGGGGTTCCAAATGGACGCCGAGGCGCGCGTGTATAAGTCTGTGGATGATATTCTGGATTATTCTTATCACGTCGCGGGGGTCGTTGGCGTGATGATGGCGAACATCATGGGCGTGCGCGATGAGGCGACGCTCGACCGCGCCAGTGATTTGGGTCTCGCGTTCCAGCTGACGAATATTGCACGTGACGTGATTGATGACGCCAAAGCCGACCGCGTTTTCGTCCCGCAAGAACTGTTGATCGCCGCCGGCGCGCCCATTGACGCCAAGGCCCAACTCAACCGCGAAAACTGGCCCGCGCTACATGCCGCGGCCTGTATGCAGCTGGGCATCGCGGAACAATATTACGCCAGCGCCAAAGTCGGGATCAAAGAACTTGATTTCAGATGCGCCTGGGCGATTAGCGCGGCGTTGAAAGTCTATCGCGAGATCGGCGAGAATCTACGCAAGGGCGGTCCTGAGGCTTGGGAGGGTCGTGTTGGGGCGAGCAATGGGCGGAAGATTGTATTGGCGTTGGGGGCCGTTGGCCCTGCGCTGGGAAGGAAGAATGTTGGGGTTACGGATAGGACGGGATTTTACGAACGGCCTTAAGACGATAGTATAGTTCGCGGAGCTATATGATTGGTATGGCTAAGCTGATCCCTAGATTGATAAATGGTATTCGATGCTTTTCTGCTAGCCATAAGTACGATAAATTTGCGACGTTTGGAAGTTTTGACGATACCTTCCCTTCACGGCTAGCGGTCCAGAACATTGCTGAGAGGTATTTCCTGAAACTGAGAGAGCTAGACTTTCATCTCCCAGGATTTACCGAGGTCCATATCCAATTTTATCCAGATGAGGATATGGGACCGAAACATTCGACTTCTGATGGTGTCCATCTTTGGAACCGTCAGGTTTATGTCGGATTGGATTTGTCGCTATGGTTGGATTTGAATCAGGTTGAACAAGAAGTTCAGATGATTGAGTTGATTGGTCAGGCTTGTCAGTTAGTTTCTGCAAGCGACCAATCTGATAAAATCGATACCGCTAAACTCGAGTTACTCAATCGAGGGCAGAGCCTGTCGATTAAGATATTCGAGAAGGAAGTATCCTCATATTCCGTTCGTATTGTTTGCCAAGTGCCATCAATCCTTGGACCTGTCACCAGTCAAGTGATCTATGAAGACAGGAAAACTCAACAAACTTTTCAGGCGGAGTTTGTCGATGCACTATATGTTCCTGACCTAATCCATCTTTGTGGAATTGTTATCGTGAAGTCAGGAATATTAACGA
Organism: Litorimonas cladophorae; assembly: GCF_014652455.1. GTDB lineage: Bacteria > Pseudomonadota > Alphaproteobacteria > Caulobacterales > Maricaulaceae > Litorimonas > Litorimonas cladophorae. The sequence goes on from NZ_BMYV01000001.1 coordinate 410,368, forward strand.
TTAGTCCAAGAAAAAACGATTTCGCTTCGAGTATCTCTTGGAAATATGGAGGGCCTAAGCGGTTCACGGTTTCCAAGATGGAAAGAATTGAACTCTAATCCTGCGCGTCCAACCACTTCTCCAACCAGTGGATATTATAATCCCCAGCTTGGAATTCTGGATCGTCGATCAGCGCCTGATGCAGCGGGATTGTCGTTTGAATGCCCTCAATCACCATTTCACCGAGTGCGCGGCGCAGACGTAGGATTGCGCCTTCGCGGGTGTGTCCCCAGACGATGAGTTTACCGATCAAACTGTCGTAATGTGGCGGGACGGAATAGCCTGCATACAGGCCACTATCGAGGCGCGTATTCATGCCGCCTGGCGCGTGAAAATTCGTAACCTTGCCGGGTGAGGGCGCAAAGGTACGCGGATTTTCGGCATTGATACGGCATTCAATCGCGTGGCCTTTAAATTGAATGTCTTTTTGCTCATATCCGAGCTCGAGGCCTGCTGCGATACGGATTTGTTCGCGCACGAGGTCGATGCCGGTGATTTCTTCGGTCACAGGATGTTCGACCTGAAGACGCGTGTTCATTTCGATGAAAAAGAACTCGCCGTTCTCATAAAGGAACTCAATCGTGCCCGCGCCACGATAGCCGATCTTGCGGACAGCGGTTGCGACGACTTCGCCGATATCTTCACGCTCTTTGGCGGTCAGGGTCGGCGAGGGGGCTTCTTCGAGAACCTTCTGGTTGCGACGCTGGAGAGAGCAATCACGCTCGCCGAGATGCACAACATTGCCATGCGTATCTGCGAGAACTTGGATTTCGATGTGACGACCGCCCGTCAGGTAGCGTTCCAGATAAACTTCGCCATTCCCAAACGCTGCAATCGCTTCTTGTTGCGCCGCGGAGAGTGCTTCTTCAAGTTTCTCTGCTGTTTCCGCCAGACGCATACCGCGTCCACCGCCACCCGCGGCGGCCTTGACGAGAAGGGGGAAACCTACCTCTTTGGCCACGTCCTTGGCTTCGGCATATGTTGTCACCGAGCCCTTTGACCCAGGGACACAGGGAATACCCGCGGCCATAACGGTTTCTTTGGCGGTAATTTTATCGCCCATGATGCGGATGTGTTCGGCTGTAGGGCCGATGAAAGCCATGCCGTGCGCTTCGACGATTTCGGCAAAACGGGCATTTTCGGAGAGAAAGCCATAACCCGGATGGACCGCATCGGCGTCAGTAATTTCACAAGCCGAGATGATGGCGGGAATGTTGAGATAGCTATCGGTGGCGCTGTTCGGACCGATGCAGACGGACTCGTCGGCCAGCTTAACATGCATGGCGTCGCGGTCAGCTTCAGAATGCACAGCCACGGTGGCGATGCCCATTTCTTTACAAGCGCGGTGGATGCGCAGCGCAATTTCGCCGCGGTTCGCGATGAGGACTTTTTTGAAAAGACCTTGGTTCTTGGCGTTCGCCACGTTTCCGGACTTGGGCATGATCAAACGATGATGAAAAGGGCTTCGCCGAATTCGACGGCGCTGGCATCATCAACCAAGACTTGCTCGATCTTGCCAGATTTTGGCGCGACAATTGGGTTGAACGTCTTCATAGCTTCAATGAGCATGATCGTATCGCCTTCTTTGACTTTATCGCCGACGTTTACAAATGTCTCCGCATCGGGTGACGGGCGCGTGTAAGCTGTCCCAACCATAGGGGATTTGACCGCGCCAGGATGAGAGGCCGCGTCGCTCGGCTTTTCAACTGCCGCAACTGGCATAGAGGGCGCAGCAGCGGGAGCAGGTGCTGCGGCAGCTGGTGCGGCCATGATGTGTTGAACGCCAGAGGAGCTTGGCCCGCTTTTGGATAAGCTGATACCCAAGTCACCTTTTTGGAAGTCGATTTCAGTCAAGCTGGAGTCTTCCAGCAGCACCATGAGTTCTTTGACGAATTTCAGGTCTTTTGCGGTCGGTTCGCTATTCTCTTTTGCCATGGTCTCTCTCCTTACCATTGTCCCCCAATTTTACGGGGGTGAATCGGCTAATCGTTTGTGTCTAACAGGTTTGAGAGCGCTTGTAGCCCCAAAACATAAGAGTCTGCGCCAAATCCACTGATTGTTCCATGGACGGCCTCTGCGACATAGCTGCGACGACGAAAGCTTTCCCGTTTAGCAGGTTGAGATAAATGTATCTCAATGGACGGGACATCCACAGCTTTCAACGCGTCATGCAACGCAATCGACGTGTGTGTGTAAGCCGCTGGATTAATGACGATTCCAGCGCCATCGCGGCCTGCGGCTTGGATGAAATTGACCAGTTCGCCTTCGATGTTGGACTGAACAAACACGATTTCACGGTCCAAGGCTGCTGCGACTTCGACGCACAACTCTTTGATGTCGTCCAACGTGTCCGCGCCATAAACCTCAGGCTCGCGGGTGCCGAGCAGGTTTAAATTTGGACCGTTGATAATATGGATGGGCTTAGTCATTGATGTCCCTCTTCACGGCGTGGTAACGCGCGTTGACCCTTATTTCAACACTCGGAATTGTTGTGCACTTACTCATCAATGGCAAAGATCACGATGATCTACCTGACGGCCTAACGGTTGCGACACTTATTGCGCATTTGGGGCTGCCCGAGCGAAAAATCGCGGTTGAACGCAATCGCGAAGTCGTCCCGAAATCCGCCTATGCGGAGACGGTGCTTGAGACGAATGACGTCTTGGAAATCATACATTTTATCGGAGGTGGTTAGTTTTGCCCCAAAGCATCAAAGACCCACTCATTATCGCTGGTCGTGAATTTCAATCTCGTCTGATTATCGGAACAGGTAAATTCAAAGATTATAAAGAAAACGCCGCTGCACTCGAAGCGGCTGGCGGAGAAATGGTGACTGTTGCCATTCGTCGCGTGAACCTAGACAAGCCTGATGCACCGCTGCTCATGGATTCGATTGATCCAAAAACCACGACATATTTGCCGAATACGGCGGGATGTTTCACTGGCGACGATGCTGTGCGGACCTTGCGTTTGGCACGCGAACTTGGCGGGTGGAACCTTGTGAAGCTCGAAGTGCTGTCCAATGTTCATCTTTATCCAGATATGGCGGAAACGTTGGCGAGCCTGAAACTCCTCGTCGCGGATGGCTTTGACGTCATGGTCTATTGCACGGATGATCCCGTTTACTGTCAAAAGCTGGAGGAGGCCGGGGCTTGTGCCATTATGCCTCTGGCCGCGCCGATTGGTTCGGGCCTAGGTTTGCTCAACCCAACAAACATTCGCCTCGTCAAGGAAGCCGTTTCCGTCCCCGTCATCGTAGATGCAGGATTGGGCACAGCGTCTGAGGCCGCCGCAGCTATGGAACTCGGCGTAGACGGAATTATCGCCAACACGGCCATCGCAGGGGCGAAAGATCCCATCCGCATGGCGCGGGCCTTCAAACACGGCGTTATCGCAGGTCGTGAGGCGTTTCTGGCGGGGCGGATTGAGCGCAAACAATATGCCGTGCCAAGTTCACCGATGACAGGGTTGATAAAGTAAGAGGCAAAATCGCGTATTGTCGGCAAGTTTGCCACTTGTAATCCGCTCTAGCCATGCCGACTTGTTTGGTCTAATCGCCGCGCGACTATTGCTTAGGACCATCCCATGTCTACCGTTCTGCTTATTATTCAGCTTATCATCAGTATTATCCTGACGGGTTTGATTCTGATTCAACGTTCCGAAGGCGGCGCGCTCGGTATTGGCGGCGGCGGCGGCGGCGGATTGATGTCCGGTCGGTCGGCAACAACTTCGATTGCGCGCGTGACAGGCATTCTGGGCGCGTTTTTCATTATCAATTGCTTGGCACTTTCGGTTGTCTATCAGATCGAAAATAAGGATAACCTGATTATCGATGATGTAACTGTCTCGCAGCCCTTGACGCAGCCCGTCGATTCGTCCGAAGGGACAACCCCGTTAGCCGAGGAAACCCCGGCCGAAGATGCGGGTCCTGAAAAGGACGAGTAGGGCACTTAATCGCCTGATCTTGCAACCCGCCAGTAAATTTGAAGGCGGGCCTCTATGCCACGTTACATTTTCATCACGGGCGGCGTTGTGTCGTCTCTCGGCAAAGGTTTGGCGTCAGCTGCGCTAGGTTCTTTGCTGCAATCGCGCGGTTACAAAGTCCGCCTGCGAAAGCTCGACCCTTATCTAAACGTCGATCCGGGTACGATGAGTCCTTATCAGCATGGCGAAGTCTTTGTGACTGATGATGGTGCCGAAACCGATCTGGATCTAGGCCATTACGAACGCTTCACGGGCGTGAACGCTGCGCAGTCTGACAACATTACGACAGGGCGCATTTATTCGAACATCATCGCCAAAGAACGTCGGGGTGATTACCTGGGTGCGACGGTTCAAGTGATTCCGCATGTGACGAATGAAATCAAAGACTTCATCGCGTCTGATGCGGGCAATGTCGATTTCGTTCTGTGCGAAGTTGGGGGAACCGTAGGTGATATCGAAGGTCTTCCGTTTTTCGAGGCCCTGCGTCAGTTCAGTCAAGAGCAGCCGCGCAATAATACCTGCTTCCTACACGTCACATTGATGCCCTATATCAAAACCGCGGGCGAAATGAAGACCAAGCCGACACAGCATAGTGTCAAAGAGCTTCGTTCCATCGGTATTCAGCCTGACATTTTGCTGTGTCGCGCAGACCGTCCCATTGATCCGGGTGACCGCCGCAAGATTGCGCGCTTTACAAATGTCCGCGAGAGTTCTGTTGTTCAGGGTTTGGATGCGCGTTCGATTTATGATGTGCCATTGGCATATTACGCCGAAGGTCTGGACCGCGAAGTTCTCGCCCATTTTGATATCGAAAATCCGCCTGAGGCAGATTTGTCACGCTGGCAGGGGATTTCGGAAACACTTCATAATCCCGAAAACGGCGTCGTGAATATTGCCGTTGTCGGTAAATATACGGTGCTGCCCGACGCCTATAAGTCGATCACCGAAGCTCTGGTGCATGGCGGAATTGCAAATGATGTGAAGGTTAAAATCCACTGGGTCCAAGCTGAAGACTTCGAAACATCAGAAGCCGTTGATGTCATGATGGGAATGGACGCGATCCTCGTTCCCGGCGGGTTCGGCGAGCGCGGAACGGAAGGTAAAATCAAAGCCGTCCAATTTGCCCGCGAAAATGATGTGCCATATTTTGGCATTTGCCTCGGCATGCAAATGGCTGTCGTGGAGGCCGCTCGCCATTTGGCTGGGATTGATACCGCCAGTAGTTCAGAGTTCGGCGACGATGGCGAGAATGTTGTCGGGTTGATGACAGAGTGGACAAAGGGCAATGAACGTCTTGAACGTTCCGCGAATACGGACCTTGGTGGTACGATGCGTTTGGGCGCCTATGATGCGATCTTGGAAGAGGGCAGTTTGGTTGCCCAGGAATATGGTAGCCTAACCATTAGCGAACGCCATCGTCACCGTTATGAAGTGAACATTGATTATCGCCAAAAACTAGAGGCCGCTGGCCTAAAGTTCTCGGGCCTTTCGCCCGATGGTGTTCTGCCTGAGATCGTAGAAATCCCGGGTCACCCTTGGTTCGTTGGTGTGCAATACCATCCCGAACTCAAAAGCCGCCCCTTCGAACCGCATCCCTTGTTTAAGGGCTTCATAGCCGCAGCGGTTAAGCGAAGTCGCCTCGTTTGAGGGCGGCGTGACGCGGATTGTGACAGAAATGCAACAACCTGAATAAAGAGTCGGCCTTTTCTGGGTCTTTAGGTCGACTCTTCTAACTTTCGGTCATATCGGGCGCGCTTTAAGTCACCAAGTTGCGCCATGCGCACGAAGCCCCGGACGAATTCCATGACTCTTAAATCCCTCACTCGCTCGACAGCGTTAGCTGCGATCGCCGTTTCCTTCGCTGCGCCAGCCTTTGCACAAGACGCTGGCCTCGATGTTGTTATCTCCACAGCGCAAAAACGTGAGCAAAACGTCCAAGACGTGCCGCTCTCCGTTGCCACGGTTCCTACGGAAACACTCGACGCCTATTTGATCGCTGGCGAAGATGTTCGCGCACTCGCGACTCGTGTTCCTGGCCTTTACGCTGAAAGCTCCAATGGTCGTGTTGCACCGCGTTTCTACATTCGTGGCCTGGGCAACACAGACTTTGATTTGGCTGCGTCACAGCCCGTTTCAGTTGTCATGGATGGTATCGTTAAAGAGAACGTGATCCTGAAATCCTTCCCAATCTTCGACCAAGAGCGCGTCGAAGTTCTTCGCGGACCGCAGGGCACACTCTTCGGCCGTAACACGCCAGCAGGTATCGTGAAATTTGATAGTGTGACACCGGGTGCAGATGCGCCAAACTACGTGTCGGCCTCGTTTGGCACTTTCAATTCTACGAAAGTTGAATCTGCCATCGGCGGTACTTTCGGTGACAAAGTCGCCGTTCGCGCATCGGGCATGTATTCGCAACGTGATGATTACATCGACAATGGTTTTACAGGCGAAAATGACGTCATGGGTGGATTTGACGACATCGCTGGACGCCTACAAGTTCTCTTGACCCCAAATGACCGCATCGATCTTTTGCTGAACGTGCATTCTCGCGAGTTGGATGCCACAGCCTCATTGTTCCGCGCGAACATCCTAAGCGCGGGTAGCAATGACCTGAACGAAAACTTCGATCGCGACCGTGTTTTCTTCGATGAAGGCGACAACAACCCGCAGTCTTATTCCAACACAGGATATTCTGCGACATTGAACATCGCAGCGTCAGATACGCTCACTTTCACATCGATCACTGGGTATGAAACAGCCAACGGCTCGTCGTTAGGCGACATTGACGGTGGATCAGGCGCAGCATTCTTACCGGGCGGCTCCTTCCCAGGTAACATTCCGTTCAACTCCGCGACCCTCGACGGTGTCGATGAGTTGGACCAAATCACGCAGGAGTTCCGCCTCACATCAGACAGTGACGGTCCATGGAATTTCCAAGCCGGTATGTTCTTCTTTGACAGTGAGTTGGAAATCACGACGAACCCTTTCTTCGCACCTGCGACGACTGTGCGTCACGAGAACAACTCTTTCTCATTGTTTGGCCAAGTCTCTGTTGAAATTGATGAGCTCACCACGCTGACAGGCGGATTGCGTTACACGGATGATGAAAAGACATTCGAAGCCGTAGCTGCAAACTTCCCAGTTGACGATGTCAAAACCTCTGATGAGCAAGTCAGCTATGACCTCGCATTGGCCCGCGTTTTGACAGACGACATCAATGTTTACGCACGTATTGCTCGCGGTTTCCGCGCACCAACGATCCAAGGCCGCGATGTGGCCTTCTTTGGCGCGCCAACAACCGCCGACTCTGAGACAATCGATTCCTACGAAGTCGGTTTCAAATCTTTGATGATGGACAACCGTCTGCGTCTGAACGGCGCGTTGTATTATTACGACGCAAATGATCTGCAATTCTCTGCGATTGGTGGATTGGGTAACTTTAACCAGCTCGTCAACGCGGATGGTCGCGGTTACGGTATCGAAGCGGATATCGAATATGCGCCGACAGATAATTTTGACCTGACGGCAGGCTTTGCTTGGAATAATACGAAGATCACGGAAGATAACCTTCTGGTCGCACCATGTGGCGCTCAGTGTACGGTTCTGGACAACGTGAATGCTGACGGTCTGGCTAATGTCGAAGGCAACCCATTCCCACAGGCGCCTGAATTCACATTCAACGTGACGGCGCGTTACGGCATCGAAATGGGCAACGGGAATGAGCTTTACGGTTTCACCGATTGGGCTGTCCAAGGCGATACGAACTTCTTCCTCTATGAGTCTGCTGAGTTTAACTCCAACGGTAACTTTGAAGGCGGTTTACGCGTTGGGTATTTGATGGATGATGGCAAATATGACGTCGCATTATTCGCGCGTAACATCACGAATGAAGCCAACCTTAAGGGCGGCATCGACTTCAACAACTTGACTGGGTTCGTGAACGAGCCTCGCGTCATCGGCGTCGCAGCCCGCGCCAACTTCTAAGCTACCAGCTTACATCAAAAAATAGAGCCCGTCTCCGAGAGGAGGCGGGCTTTTTGGTTTGGAGTGAGGCGCTTAGACAGCTCCCTCAGTGTTGAGAAAAGCGGTTCGACTAAATCCCGAAACTTGTCCCGCAACCACAATTGGCTGTCGCGTTCGGATTGTTGATTTTGAACGCCGAGCCGATCAACTCATTCGTATAATCAATCTCAGAGCCTGTTATAAATTCTAGGCTCATTTCGTCGACGAGGACGCGTGCGCCGTCACGTTCAATGACGAGATCATCCTCATTGGCGCTTTCGGCGAAATCGAACTTATAAGAAAAACCAGAACAACCGCCGCCTTCCACTGCCACGCGTAGGAAATCGGTCTTGCCCATCTTCTTCATGATCGCATTGATCTGCTTGGCTGCAGAGGCGCTCAAAGTAACAGGAGTTTCAGTAGTAATTTCGGTCATGGATTCTATATAGGGCCGAACCACCGAAATGGGAACCAACACCTTGGTCAAATATCCGTCTGTCCGTCCGCTCGCAATATATGCGTCCGATCCTAACACTGCGCGCGGCCGCGCGATCGAACAACGCAGCGCTTCTGAGCGGAGCCCGTTTCAGCGTGATAAAGACCGTATCATCCATTCTTCTGCATTCCGTCGCCTGAAAGGGAAGACACAGGTCTTCGTCGCCCATGAAGGCGATTATTATCGAACGCGATTGACGCACAGCCTTGAAGTCTCGCAAATCGCACGGTCTATCGCGCGGGTTTTGGGACTGGATGAGGATTTGGCAGAATGCCTCGCGCTGGCACATGATTTAGGGCATCCGCCTTTCGGCCATTCGGGCGAATATGCGTTGGCAGCCTGCATGAAGCCCTATGGCGGCTTTGATCACAACGCACAAACCCTGCGAATCGTCACACATCTTGAAGGGCGGTATGCAGAATTTGACGGGTTGAACCTAACTTGGGAAACGCTTGAAGGTATTGCCAAACACAACGGTCCGTTGATCACCAAAGAGACTGGCGTCAAGGATCTGCCATGGGCCATGACGGCGATCCCGAATTGGGAAGCGTTGGAGCTATCAACATTTGCGGGACCCGAAGCGCAAGTCGCCGCGCTGGCCGATGACATCGCCTATAATAACCATGATCTGGACGACGGTCTGAGCGCGGGTTTGTTCTCGGTGGAAGATGTCTGCGAAGTCCCTTTTGTGGGTGAGATGTTCGCCGATGTGCGCCGTCGTTACCCAGACATCTCCGAGAGCCGCTTAATCCACGAAGCTGTTCGCGATATGATCGGCTATATGGTGGCCGATGTGTTGGAAGAGACACGCCGTCGACTTAAAGCGGCCAACCCACAAAGCGCGAATGAGATACGGAACCTAGACCATGCCGTCGTCGCATTCTCCGACGATTTCCGCGCCAAGGAAAAACCGCTTCGCGATTTCCTGTTCCAAAATATGTACAAGCACTACAAGGTGAACCGTATGATGAGTACCGCTGGACGGGTCGTGCGCGAACTTTTCGAGCTGTTTATCGTCGAGCCTGAATTACTCCCGAAACATCTGTTCGCGCAGACGGATGGACCCGAAACATCTGTGACCGCACGTGTCGTCTGCGATCACATCGCGGGGATGACAGATATGTTCGCGATCTCTGAGCATAAAAAGCTCTATCAGCCGGCAGGGTACTTTTAGAAGGTTTTGGGTTGCAAATATGGCTAAAACCTAGCTTGCACGATGTGGTAGGGATATTTTAACCTTGATCTCTATGGTGAAGTCCACACTATTTTCCGCGTTCATTTTGCGATAGCAGGACGTAAGTCACACGAGTTTTCAATGTCAGAAACACCTCCAGAGTTCTCTCCAAATCTCGAAGCCGGGCATGAAACCTTGCAGCCTTTCGATGTGCGCGAGCGCGAGGGCCTAAATCCGATGATAAAATTGGCCATGGTGGCCGCGGGGCTGCTCTTACTGGCCTTCATTGTACTGAAACTTTACACGCCGGGTGTCCGCGATCGGTCTGATCCGCCGCGCATCACAGCGGATAACACACCTTTCAAAGTAAAGCCGGAGGATGCTGGCGGCGCGCAAACGCCAAATCAAGATAAAGTCGTCTTTGACGTTATGGATGGTCAATCGCCGGGAACAGACGCTACGCCTGAACCTCTACCAGAAGCACCGATCAAGATCGTTCCGCCAAAACCCGACGTAAAAACGCCAGTAGGGACGCCGATTGTGTCAAACCCTGTCAAAGTGGATACACGCCCAAGACAGCCAACCGTTTCAGCGCCGCGCCCAACGCCATCTACGACCGCCGCAACGAGAGGCTCAGACTGGGTCGTGCAGGTCGCGTCCACCCGTTCGCAATCGGACGCAAAAGCCGTTTGGACAAATATTCAAAGCAAGTATCCAACACTCGCTGCGGGTCGTTATGCCGATGTGGTCCGCGCGGACCTTGGTGATAAGGGGATTTACTACCGAACACGCGTTGCTGGCTTAGCCGATAAATCGGCGGCCAATTCTCTTTGCAATGCCTTTAAAGCAGCGGGACAGGCTTGTTTCGTCACAAAGCGTTAAATCATGGCTGCGCCGCTTTCGTGTATTCTCGGGCTTTCCGACACGCGATTGAAAAAATCTGAATCGCTCTTCTTGCGAGACGCAAATCCGTGGGGCGTTATTCTGTTTAAGCGGAATGTCGAAAATCCCGATCAGCTGCGCAAACTGACAGGCGATATTCGCGACGCGATGGGTCGAAATACGCTAATCTTCGTTGATCAAGAAGGCGGCCGCGTTCAGCGCCTTCGCGCGCCTCATTGGCGGGCCTATCCCTCTGGGGATGATTATGCGACGATTTATCGAGCGGACCGAAGAAAGGGCCTCCGCGCCTGTTACTTGGGCCACCGCCTGATTGCTGATGACCTTCGCGCTGTTGGCATCACCTCAGATTGTGCACCTGTGTTAGACCTGCCGCAGCCGGGCTCGGACCCGATTATTTCTGATCGTGCGCTCGGGAATTGCGTTGAGCACATTATCGACATGGCGCATGCCGCAATGTCTGGCTTGATGAGCGGCGGTGTTGCACCTGTCGTCAAACATATTCCGGGTCACGGCCGCGCGACCGTCGACAGCCACAAGGCTTTGCCCAAAATCGACGCAGACCGCGCGACTCTGGAGGCCTCAGACTTTTTACCTTTCCGCCGTCTGAATGACGCGCCAATGGCAATGACCGCTCATGCGGTTTATTCCCATAATTCACGCTCTGCGGTTACTATCTCCAAGCGCTCTTTGACGGAGCTGATACGCGAAGGGATTGGCTTTGACGGCCTGTTAATGAGCGATGATTTGGACATGAAGGCACTGAAGGGCGACCTTACGCTTAAAACCCAGCGCGCATTGAATGCGGGCTGTGACATCGCGCTGCAATGTTCGGGGGCGCTGGCCGATGGCGTCAATGTTGCCAAAGGTGCGATGACATTGTCAGGACGCGCGTTAATGCGGGCAACGATTGCTGATAATTGCGCCGACGTTGTCACCGAATTTGACCGCGCACCGGCAGAGGCCGAGTTCGATACGCTGATGTCGGCTGTGGCGACATGATTGAAGACTTTCAAGAAGACCTAAAGTTTGAGGCTGCGGATGACGCAGCGGATGAGGGCGAAGGCCTTGTTCTGGATCTGGACGGATATGGTGGCCCGCTCCATCTGCTGTTGGAATTGGCCCGCAAACAAAAAGTCGATTTAGCGCGTTTGTCTATTCTGGATTTGGCAGAGCAATATATCGCCTTCATTAAATCGGCGCAGGATTTGCGCATTGAACTCGCTGCGGACTATCTCGTCATGGCGGCGTGGCTTGCCTATTTGAAATCCCGGTTGATTCTGCCGCGAGAGGCAGATGACAAAGAACCTGAGGCGGAAGAATTGGCCGCGCACCTCGCTTTTCGTCTGGAACGATTGGAGGCTATGCGTCGCGCTGTCGAGGGTCTTCACCGTTTGCCGATCACCGGCACAGCTATACAGGTCAGGGGAGCCCCCGAGGGATTGCGCAGTCGGACCTCGCCGATCTTTGAGGCAGAGATTTTCGATCTCTTAAAGGCTTATGGCACGACCCGGTCTCGTGCGGCGATCCGAAACCACAAACTGCCGCGTCCGCGTGTGATGAGCTTGGATGATGCGAGAAATCGATTGCGCCGTGCGCTTACCGCAACAGGAATTGATATGACCGAGTGGGTTGAGCTGGACGGCTTACTCCCTGACGGCGCGGAAATTGGCGTGGATGGCGTTCCGCAGGCGTCCGTTCGGGCAAGCTCGCTATTGGCAGGGTTGGAACTGGCCAAAGAGGGCCAAATTGAATTGCGGCAGTTAAAGGCGTTTGCGCCTATTTTTCTGCGTGGGCGCGAAAAAGGTGATGAAGCATGAGCAAAACATCGGACCGGATTAACAAAGTAGCCGCAGCGATTGAGACGGATGTGATCGCTTTGACAGGTCGTCTGGAAACGTCGGGCGACATAGATACGAATCTTCGCCTACTTGAAGCTCTGTTATTTGCGGCTGTGGAGCCTATAGACGTACCCACCTTGCGCGAACGTATGCCTGAAAACGCTGATGTTGGGGCGTTGATTGCGCGTCTCGTACGCGATTATGAGGGACGCGGAGTGAATTTGGTGCGCGTCGCGGATCGCTGGCGTTTTCAGACTGCGCCTGATTTGGCCGCCAATCTCATTGATGTGAAGGAAGCACGTCGGAAACTTTCGAATGCGGCGTTGGAAACGCTGGCTATCGTGGCCTATCATCAACCTGTCACGCGTGCGGAAATTGAAGATGTTCGCGGTGTGGCTGTCTCCAAAGGTACGCTTGATGTTCTGATGGAGTTGGGTTGGTTGCGATTGCGCGGACGTCGCCGCTCGCCGGGTCGTCCGGTGACTTATGGCACGACAGACGCCTTTCTTGCGCATTTCAATCTGGAAACCATTGCTGATCTACCTGGGCGTGATGATCTGAAGGCCGCGGGCTTGCTAGATCCGCGTCTTCCAAAAGATTTCGAAATGCCAGAGCCGATGATGATGGATGACCTCAGCGTAGACGAAGATCCATTGGATGACGAAGATGATCCGTCATTCTTCGAGGACTTTCTGGACGAGGGCGATACGAACGCATAAAGCGGGTTGAAGGTCGGGGCGCAGTTCTGTACCTTTGAATTCAAGTTAAAGGAACTTCGCAATGCCACATTGGTCTGGTCTTCTCATTATCGCTGTTATTCTGCTTCTCATTTTTGGCAGAGGCGGAAAAATTTCGTCAATTATGGGCGATATGGGCAAGGGCATCAGTTCCTTCCGCAAAGGTCTGAAGGAAAATGTCGAGGACATGACCGATGCGGCAGATGACGCCCTTGATGTCACGCCAAAGGGTGAAGACATCAAAGTAAAGAAAAAGCGCTAAGCGACACGTTGTTAAAGGGCTGAGAGCCCATGCTCCCTTCCATTGGATTTCCAGAAATGATGGTGATCGTCCTATTGGCGATTATCTTCGTTGGACCCAAAGATTTGCCCGCCTTGATGCGGACAGTTGGCCAATGGATTGCGCGTATCCGGGCCATGGGCAACGAGTTTAAATCCGCTTTTGACGATATGGGGATGGACGCCGAGGTGGCCTCTATCCGTCGCGAAATTGAGGAAATGAAAAACCTCGGCAAGCTAGACCCAGAACTTGACGGGGAAATGAAAGCGCTGAACGCGGAGTTACGCGAGGCGACCGACCTGTCATCCCCGCACAAGCCCGCGCCCTCCAAACCCAAATCTGAAACAGATGGCGCCCAGTCACCCGAGGATACGTCTTCAGATGACTAAAAAGATTGAACAAACGGATGAGGTGGCCGCAAGCGAGGCGCCGCTGTTGGATCATTTATTAGAGCTGCGGTCGCGTTTGATCAAAATGTGTCTGGCCGTGGTTGTTGGTTGTATCCTTTGTGCCCCATTCTTACGCCAGATTATCGCGTTCTTGATGGAGCCTTTTGAAAAAGCACTCGTGCGCTACAACATTGGCTTAGTGGAGAAGGGATTGGACCCAATCGATTTGGGTCTTATCGCGACGCACCCGCTAGAAACCTTTTTTGTCAAAATGAAAATCGCACTTTTTGGCGGCGTTATTCTTGCTTTTCCTGTCATTGCCTTTCAGGTCTACCGTTTTATCGCGCCGGGCCTCTACAAGACGGAACGTGGCGTGTTCTTGCCCTATCTGATTTTGTCGCCTGTGCTCTTTTTCCTGGGGTCAACGATGGTTTTTCTTTTCGTTTTCCCATTTGTGATGGAATTTGCGTTGAACCAGCAGCAGTTGGGCGCAGGAGAAACCATTGAGCTGATGACCAAAGTTAGTGATTATCTCTCGCTGTCTATGGTTCTGTTTCTCGCCTTCGGCTTAGCATTTCAGCTTCCCGTCGTGTTGACGCTTTTGGCGCGTATTGGCGTCGTATCTGCGGCGGGTCTGCGAAAAGGCCGAAAATATGCGGTGCTTGGTATTGCCGTATTCGCGGCTTTTGCGACGCCACCTGACCCAATTACACAATTTATTTTGGGCGGAGCGATCTATATGCTCTACGAGATCTCAATTTTAGCCGTTTCATTGCTACAACGCCCAAAAGTAGAGGGCTCACCCGAGGCAGCTGAGACTTAATAGGTCCGGCTTAGGCTTTCATTAATCACGTTCCTTCATAGTCAATTGGTAAATTTTGCTTGCGACAGGAACGAGACCATGCGCGCCACCACACTACTTTTAACAGCGGCCCTGACATTGACGAGTACAGCCGTCTTTGCCCAGTCGAGCTATAACGTTGTCGTCCAACCCGTGTCGCCTAGCGTCGATGCCATCATTAATGCGCCTGTCACCTATGATGAGCGTGGTGTTGTTGAAGCCCAGCATTTCAATGCTGACAACCTGACCGATGCGCAATATCAAGAATTATTGGACGAGGCGGACCGTATTCGCGCCTACCGCGCAGCTAATAATATTAGTTTTGAAGACAGCTATACTGAGAGCGCTGTTGCCACGACGCCGCAGTCTGCCCCAACTTATGAATATATCGCTGAGACAAGCCCAGTTCAGCAAATCGAACTTTTCGCGCCCGAGTCAACGGTCACAACGTCGACCTTCTCCAACTCATCGCTGAAGTCCCACACGGTTTCCAAAGGGGATACGCTTTATAATATCTCGAAACGATACGATACATCTGTTGATGCGATTAAAACAGAGAATGGTCTTTCGGGTACAGCTTTATCCATCGGCCAAAAAATTCGCATTCCGGGTGTGATCATTGAGAGCATCAATACGATTGCGCAGCCAGTATTTGCTAGCGCACCAATTCGCGACGGTTTTGTCACGCGCCGTATCGTTGAGCCAGCCCCGCAAGAGTTTGAGCCCCGCGTTGAGCCGGCCCTTTCGGCGTCAGAAACCATCTATGCCGTCTTGCCTAAAGACACGCTTTATTCGATTTCTCGTCGCACATGTGTTGGTGTGAAAGATATCGTTTCGCGTAATGGTATTTCGAACCCCAACGCTCTGAAGCCAGGTCAGCGCCTGACATTGCCCGAAGGGCACTGCCTCACACGATAACGCAGTTCTAGATCGCCATTGCGCGTTGCATTGGCGATTGTGCGCCCTATATACCACTTTAATTCAACTCAGCGGCTCCGCATGTCTGGGTAAACAAATTGGCCATGGGGAACATCATGCTATTCACGCTCATCCAACAAGCTGCACCGAGTGCTGGCGGTTCAATCATGAACTCTTTGCTTCTCTTTGGTCCGCTTATTCTGATCTTTTATTTCCTCATTCTTCGCCCGCAAAGCCAGCAAGCAAAGAAGCATAAGGCGATGATTGCGGAACTCCAGCGTAATGACGAGATCGTCACGCGTGGCGGTATTATCGGTAAGATCAAGAAAGTTGGCGACGAAGAATTGACGATCACATCCGGGACGTCGGAATTCAAAGTGGCCCGCGCTATGGTTGCGGCCAAACATGACCGTGCTGCTGCAAATGATGCAGGCTAAGCCTACTTCCTGAATACCTGCCTAAAGGCTTGAGTTTATGCTGTTTTTCTCCCGGTCCAAGATTCTAATGATCTGCGGCGCAGTCCTGCTTGGGCTGTTGCTCGCAATTCCGAACGTTCTCAGCGAAGAACGACGTGACTCGATGCCTGGGGCTTTCCAGAGAACCATAAATCTCGGTCTTGACCTCCAAGGTGGTGCGCACATGCTTCTGGAAGTCGATCTATCGTCCATTCTTAGCCAAGCTTTGGTGAATGAGCGTACGGCCATCAACGATGTCATTCGTCGTGCGGAAGATCGTCCACGGACAGAATTCGTGCGAGTTGATGACGGGACTGTCCTTGCGCGTATGCGGACCGTTGAGGATGCCGATAAGGCGTTGCCCCTAATCCAGAGCCTGTCGCAACCGATTGATCCAACACAGATTGGATCAGCGAAAACGACTCGGGTTGTTCGGGAAACAGAAAAAAATATCCGTGTTTCGATCACAGATGAGAATATCGAATTTATCCGTAAGCAGACGATCCAAAAATCGATTGGCGTCTTGGGTCGCAGGATTGATCCCAATGGTAATCTTGAACTCATCCTCGCGCCAGAAGGCGATCGACGTATATTGCTTCAGGTGCCAGGGGCTCAAAACATCGATGAAATTAAAGAGCGTATCAACCAATCTGCGAACCTTTCCTTCCACCTCGTCAACGAAAAAGACTCTGGCAATGAACAAGCCCTCAGCGTCGCCATGGAGACAGGCCGCGTTGGAGCAGGGGACGTCTATTATCCCTATTCTGCTGAACAAGGCCGAGGCGGCCTGATCCTTCAGGAACGCACCCGTATCACTGGCGATTGTTTGAAAAATTCATCAGGCGGCCCGCATCCAGATGGCGCTGGGGCTGTTGTGAACTTCTCATTTAACGTTGCTTGCGCAACTGAATTTGGACGTATGACCGCGCGGAATATCAACAAGCGTTTTGCCGTGGTGTTGGACAAAGAAATCATCACTGCGCCAAATATTCGCTCGGCGATTACAGGCGGCTCTGGCTATATTGAAGGCGGCTTCACAATGGAATCCGCGCGCGACCTTTCATTGTTGCTGAATGCTGGTGCCTTGCCCGCAAAGTTGACAATCGTAGAAGAGCGGACGGTCGACCCGTCGCTAGGTGCTGACTCGATCCGCGCGGGTAAGGTTGCCTCTGGCATTGGTTTGCTGGGCGTCGCAATTTTTATGTGGCTCAGCTACGGCCTACGGTTCGGAACGATTGCCAATATGGCATTGGCAACGAACATCATTTTGATAGCGGGTGCTCTATCGCTTTTCGGGTCCACGCTTACCTTGCCCGGGATTGCAGGCATTATCTTGACCATCGGGATGGCCGTGGATGCAAATGTGTTGATCTTTGAGCGTATCCGAGAGGAAACCTTTAACGGCAAGACGCCGATTAATGCGATTGAAACTGGGTACAAACGTTCGATGGCTCCGATTTTGGATGCCAATATCACGACGATGATTGCGGCTGTGACGCTTTACTTCGTCGGTTCGGGGCCAGTTCGCGGGTTCGCGGTGACACTTGCCATTGGTATTGTCATGTCGGTCTTCACTGCTGTCATCTTCGCGCGCTTGCTGACGGCCACATGGCTGCGCGGCAAACGTCCTAAAACGCTTCCAATCTAGGTTTGATCTGATGAAAGATATCTCACTCGTCCGCATCCTACCGCAGGAACCGCGCGTCCCGTTCATCAATATGCGTATGATTGCGGCTGTATTCTCAGTTCTCGCGATTATTGCATCCATCGCTTTGTTTTCGACCCGTGGTCTGAACTATGGTATCGATTTTACTGGCGGTACCGTCATCGAGATCAATACAAGTTCTGACCCCGACGATGCGGCTATCCGCGCGGCTTTGGAAGACATGGGTTTTGAAGGCGCGACTGTGCAGGGTATTCAGCCGCCAGTTGGAGCTTTGGATCAAGATGGCAATCCCATCACCCACCGTCTGATGCGTATTGGTTTGCAGCTTCAAGACGAGGGCGGCGAAGAGGGACAAGGCGCTCAGCAAGCCGCACTTGATAAAGTTAAAGCTGGACTACAAGAACGCATTGGCGAATTTTACGTTCGAAATACCGAGGTCGTGGGTTCACAGGTTTCCGGAGAGCTGCGCCGAAAGGGTCTGATGTCTGTTGGATTGGCCTTATTCTTCGTGCTGGCTTACATCTGGTTCCGGTTCGAGTGGCAGTTCGGTCTGGGTGCGGTTCTGGCATTGGTCCATGATGTGATCCTGACCATTGGTGTGTTTAGCCTGACGCAAATTGAGTTTAACCTGACGATTATCGCGGCGATCTTGACCATTGTTGGATATTCACTGAACGATACCGTTATTGTATATGATCGTATTCGTGAGAATTTGCGCAAGTTTAAGCGTAAACCACTGGATGAAGTCCTCAATATCTCGATTAATGATACGTTGTCTCGGACGATTTTGACCTCAGTTACGACGCTACTCGCTTTGATCGCGCTCTACGTACTTGGCGGGTCCGCGCTGAAAGGGTTCTCTTTCGCGATGATCTGGGGTGTTTTCGTCGGGACCTATTCTTCGATCTTCGTTGCTTCGCCGTTATTGCTGGCTCTCAAGCTCAAGCGCGGTGTTAACACAGGTGGCGAACGCGCAGACGCTTAGTTATCAGCATGGGATGGTAGAAGGCTAATGGCGAAAGCGAACTCTTCTTAAAGCCGTCTTATGCCTTTTGGCGTGATGATCAGGCGAACGCGTCCTTTGATCCATGAGAGTGGGATATCGCCAAGACGGTCGCTGTCTGTACTCGTGGTGCCATCCCCAATCAGTCGAATGTGATTAGCGCCACGGCTTTTAATCCGTTTTACGATGATTCCGAATTTCGGATGATCCACTACAACGACAAAGCCCGCCCGCAGATTTTTCATCTGCGAACGGGCTTTGGTTAGTATCAAATAATCGCCAGGCGCCAATGTGGGATGCATCGACATCCCACGCACTTTGACGATTTCAAACATTAGAGCGCGGGTTCTACGACCTCAACATTTGGCGCATAAGGTGTCGTGACTTTCTTTGTCTTGACGCCTTTCATCGACCAGAACATTTCGGAAAACTCATTGCAGAGTTCCACAAGTTTTTCACCGTCTTCGCGATGTAGGTCTTGCTTACAAGCTGAGCCAGCTAGCATAATTTTATGTGCCAATTCATGTGCGCCCGGATGCTTCTTCAGGTGATCACCCTTCATGAAGTCGCCCCAGATGATACGGGTCTGGTGTTTGACGTTTTCAGCCATCTCTTCTTTTTTGGCGGTATTTCGCGCAACTTGCATAGCGAAGGCTGTTTCGGACAACCCTTTGTCCTTCAAACCGAGCAGGATGTCGATTTGGCGTAAGGTCGAGACCGCATAGTAAGTCACGATACGGGCGTCATAGATACCGCAAGGGATGTCGCAATGTGCGTCAGCCGTTGCAATGTGCGAGTCCAATTTTGAAAGTAGTGTATGTAACATGATTATGTTCCTTATGCTTTGCGACGGCGGAAATAGACGGCGGCGCCAACGAGAGCCGCGAGAGCAATGAATGTACCCGCGCTGTGGACAGGGCTGCTGAGCCAATGTGCGATCTCTGTGATGACGCTTTGGCCGTGAGCGCCAGTATGTGCTGAGGCGTTGCCAGCCAGAAACAGGGCGGCGGCCCCTGTGAGAAGTGTACGTGTCATAAGACGTCCTTTCGTCAACTCGGTTAAATTCTTATAGGCACAGGCATAAGCAGATTGCCAAAGCGGGGCAAGCCGCGCAAAGACGCGTTCAATCAAATTTCAAACGGCGACTATGTCTGAGCTTAATATTACTACGCGCGAGGCCCTCAAAAAGGCTGATCCTGATCGTTTTCGGGCGGCATTAATGTCCGATACTCAGGGGCGAGCGGACCTCTTGATTCTTTACGCGTTTCATTATGAACTCGCGAAAGTGCCTGAAGTGACGAGCGAGCCTATGTTGGGGCAAATCCGATATGAGTGGTGGCGTGAGGCCGTTGATGAAATTCACAGCCACCGCGAGGTACGCCGCCACGAGATTTCTACGCCGTTGCAAGAGATGCTTTTGCGCACAGCAGTCCCGCGTTTTTGGATCGATCGTTTGATAGACGGCCGGGCCCGGGATTTAGATCCGCAACCATTTGAAGACCTGAGCGCCGCGCGTGAATATTGCCGACAAACCTCTGGCACATTGATGCAAATTGCAGTGAAAATACTGGGTGGTGACCCAACAGATGGCGTTTTGGCCGCAGGTGAGGCATGGGGCCTGACAGGGTTAGCGCGGTCCTATGGGTATTATCACGATCGTATTTTGCAGCATATTGCCTATGAGGATCTGGTCACTGCTGCGCAGGAGGTTCATGCCAGCGCTCGCGCAGGATTGGCGAAGACTGAGCCCTCCATATTTCCAGCCATTGCTTACGCGGCACTAATCCCTGGTTTTTTGAAACGTGCGACCAAGCCTGGGTTTGATCCGTTGACCGACAAGGTCAGATATGGCCCGCTATCCAAACAAGGGCGTTTAACACTTTCGGCTTTACGCGGGCGTATTTAATCCAACAAAGCTGAGTTTGCGCAATTAAGCTTTTGCCCAAGGACGAATGTCTTCCAAGGCGCGTTTTGCGAGCAAGCTTTTACGATAGCGTGTTTTATCTTTACCGCGACGTCGCTTGCCGTCAATTTTTGGGTAAACAATTTCTTCCTCAAGCGGTGGGAACAGTCCGAAGTTCACATTCATAGGTTGGAACTTGGCCTTGGGGCCACTCATAAATCCACCCGTCACATGTTCAACCAAAGCCCCGAGAGCGGTCGTTATTGGCGGGACATCAAATTCACTCCCATGGGCTTGTGCGGCTGCCATGCGGCCTGCGATCAAACCAAGAGCAGCGCTTTCGATGTAACCCTCGACGCCCATGATCTGTCCCGCAAACCGAATATCTTTGCGAGATTTCAATTGAAGCTGTCGGTTCAATAGCACTGGCGAATTGATAAATGTGTTGCGATGAATTCCACCCAGTCGCGCAAATACAGCCTTTTCTAAACCCGGAATGGCCCGCAAAATATCCGTCTGCGCGCCATATTTCATCTTCGTCTGAAATCCGACCATGTTATAAAGGGTCCCTAGCGCGTTATCCTGCCTGAGCTGGACAATTGCGTGCGCTTTTACGGTCGGGTTGTGAGGGTTGGTTAAGCCAACTGGTTTCATCGGCCCCCAACGCAGCGTTTCTGCGCCGCGCTCAGCCATAACTTCGATGGGTAAGCAGCTCTCAAAATAGGGTGTGTCCTTCTCGAAGTCCTTGAACTCCGTTTTTTCAGACGCAATCAAGGAGTCGATAAAGGCGTGATATTGATCTTTATCTAGGGGGCAATTGATATAATCTGCGCCATCTCCGCCTGGACCTTTTTTATCGTAGCGGGATTGCATCCAAGCGATGTCAAAATCGATGCTGTCTTTATAAACAATTGGCGCAATGGCATCGAAGAAGGCTAGGCTATCTTCGCCTGTTTCCTTCAAAATGGCTTGTGCCAAGGACGGTGCGGTCAGGGGGCCCGTTGCGATGATTGTGTTGCCCCATTCTTTGGGCGGCAGGCCTTTGACTTCACCATACTCAACCGAAACAAGCGGGTGCTGACGTAAAATCGTTGTGACGGCTTGCGAGAACGCATCCCGGTCCACAGCCAACGCGCCGCCCGCTGGTAATTTCGTCATATCGCCCATGCCCAAGATCAGGGAATTAGAGAGCCGCATTTCTTCATGGAGAACGCCCACCGCATTGCCGACCTTATCGTCAGATCGGAACGAGTTGGAACAGACAAGTTCTGCAAATCCGTCCGTTTCATGTGCATCGGTCATTCGCACGGGCCGCATTTCATGGATGATCACGGGGATGCCGCGTGATACGCATTGCCACGCGGCCTCTGATCCCGCCATGCCAGCGCCAATGATGTGAACAGGTTTGATATCAGTCGGATTTGTCATGCGATGGGACGTAATGAAACCCGCTCACCTTCGCAATGGCGCAATACGGCTCACCGATGATTTAAGGTCCAATGGTTCGACCCGACATTCTCCTTCTTCAAAGCTACGCTTGAATGCGCAACATTTGCGTTTTACCGTCTTCATGGGAGAAACGACATGACTGAATTTTCACGACCACCGTCTTTCGATTTTGGGGCAGCAACTTTACAGGGGTTTAGGCTGCCGGGCGGCAGCAACTACATTCTGCGGGTTTCCGCATGGACGGCCTTAATCGTGACGGTCTTATATGTCGTGCTGGGCACACCCATCGTGCGTGGATTTGCTGATATGTTCGGCGCTCTGATCGAAATGGAACATAGTTTAGACGGGTCAGACCCTGATCCAGACGTCGTCTTCGCGGCCCTTGCGCCCATGATTAAAGCCAGCGGATACATCTTCCTTCTGACGATCTTGCAGACTGTCGCCTTCGCGTCGGCGGAAACGGCGATCTACCGCAATTTATTTTACGCAGACGATAAAGGCATCTTCCCCTTGCGCCTTGGGGTGGACGAATGGCGGGTTGTGGGCACACGTATTGTCATGAGCCTCGTTTTGGGAACCCTGTTTTTTATCGCTTATTTCGCGGTCGTGTTGTTCGGTGCCCTAATTATGGGCCTAGCGGGTGCGACGGAGTCTGGCGTGATCGCCGCAATTGGTGGGTTGCTCGTGTTTTGTTTGGTGCTGGCCGCCATTGCTGCCTTCATTTGGATGTCGGTGCGATTGGCGCCCGCTGCCGCCTATTCGGTGAGAGACCGTAAGTTCGACCCTCTGGCCTCTTGGCGGCCTATGCGCGGAAGGGTGTGGCCTGCCATCGGTGGTTATTTAATCCTATATTTTATCGGGTATTTTGGGATCAGCTTGGTTTTATCAATCGTTTTCGTCATCGCATTCTTATTCAGTGGCGTGTTGAAAATTCTGATTCAATTGGATAGCGACGGACAAGAAATCCCAAATTTTACGCCGTTGTGGGAGCATATGTCGTCTGCCCAGTTCTTAATTCCTGTAATTCTTGCCGTGCTGATTTCAATGTTCATGACGGTGCTTTGGTACGGCATGATCTGGGGGATGTGGGGGTATTTCGCAAAAACGGATCAGGATGTTCAGAACGATAACTGGACGGACGGCGAAGCGTGGGAAATGTAACAAAACCCTTGTCGTGCAGGAGGTCCAATGGCAGGGCCGTTTGCGACTTAAGGGAGTGATCTATGAAACGCACGTTTATGGCTGTTGGTTTGGCTCTATCTCTTGGAATGTCAGTCCCAATCATTGCGCAAGCCAAAACCCCACCGGACGTCACCGCAGCCTACGAATCATACAAAGCTGCGATTAAGGCCGGACAGAGACAAGAGGCGGCTCAATTCGCTTACGATGCATGGCAATCCGCTGAAAAGCAGTTGGGTGACACAAAGGCGACAGGGGATTTAGCGGCGATTTTTTCTGGGTTGAAACCTAAGTTCCTCAATGGTGAACCTGCTTGGAAAAAAGTTATTCAGGCGCATAAACGTGCTATCGATCTTTCTGAATTTGATCGGGAAAACCCCGAACGAACAGAGCTGAAGCGTCGAGTCGATTATTTGTCTTGGTTGGTTCCGCTCGTTCCATCGAAAACATATAGCGAAAAAAATACGGCCTATGGCGTAGAGCATTTAAAGGCTCGGGTCTTAGCATTGGGTTACGAAGGCTCTATGTTTGACGCTGAAGGTACTGCCCTTATCGCGCAAACGGCCATCCTAGAGAAGAATTGGATGAAAGCCCAAAATGCATCGGTCGCGGCTATCACACTGTTCGGGTTGCAACCTAATGGGGCCCATTCAAAGTACGAAGACTTGGTTCATTTCTATTTAGGTCGAGCCTTCACCGCGCAAGGTCAGCACATCGAGGCTGCGCTTACATATCAGGCGTTAATCGAGACATTGCAGGGGGTCTATGAGCGCCCAAATAAGACTTTGCGAAACGCTTACGGAAAATGGTTGCAAGCCCGGGATGCGGTCGAAGCCATGAAGTCCGATGACCCAAGAGCGCAAGATATCTTAAGGTTTACTATTCTAAATGATGAACAAAATGGCCTGGTGCCTTTGATCCGTGTTTCACCAAAAGTTCCTAGGCAATTTTTCAAAAGCCGAAATTCAGGGTGGGTCAGTGTTGTCTTTTCCATTGATGAGAATGGCAAGGTACTAAGCGCTTCTGCAAAAGGCTTTTCGAATAAGATATTGCGGAAACCTGCGTTAGAGAGTGTGATGCAATGGAGATATTCACCTTCTTTGGGCTCGCCAAGATTGAAAAATATAGAAGTTCTCGTCCGCTTTGATATGGCGGATGGAAAGGGCGGTATCTTGCCATTCCCTGAAAAATACCCTCAGCCGAGGTAAAACTTAGATCAAATTTATAAGCGGACCTGCAGTGATACCCTTGTGGTGAAGCGGGACAGATGGCAGAGCTGATTGCGACTTAAGGGGGTGATCTATGAAACGCACGTTTATGGCTGTTGGCCTGGCTTTATCTTTTGGGCTGTCATCGCCAATGATGGCGCAAGCCAAAACCCCACCCGAAGTGTTGGAATCTTATAAAGCATACCGTGCGGCGTTAGAGGCAGGAAGGAAATCTGCGGCGTCAGAATATGCTTATGATGCTTGGAAAGCCGCTGAAGACTTGATGGGGGATGCCAAGATCACGGGTGATTTGGCATTAAACTTTGCTGTAACAAAACCCCGAAACGTGGACGAAAAACCTGCGTGGAAGGAAATTATGCGGGCCTATAAGCGCGCGATAGATCTATCCCATTTCTATGGTGCTGATGCAGGCCAGATAGAAATTGATCGCCGGACCCAGTACCTTGCATGGCAAATTCCAAATGTGTCCAAGAAAGTGTCGTTAGCGAGAACGAAAGAGTATTCCTCGAAACGTCTTATGGAGCGAATTGAAAAGCTTGGTTTTCAGGGCTCCACTTTCGAAGCGGAGGCATATTCACTAAGTTCTCAAGCGGCCATGATGACGCGGGATTGGACCGAAGTTTTATCCAACTCTCAAAAAGCGATCGAAATTTTCGATGCGCGAAAGGACGGTTTTGTGTCCATATATGAGTATGCTGTTCCTATTTACTTGGCGCGGGCTTATGCGGAAACGGATCAACCAATAGACGCGGCGCTAATCTATCAGGGCCTAATGACAAAATTGGAGGAGCGGGAAGCGCATGACAATCTGATCAGTGGCGATGCCTATGCAGAGTGGTTGACCCTTCGCGATAAAGTGTCTGAAATGGAGACCAACGACCCACGCGCGGTGGAGGTTATCAATTTCGCCGTTCCTGTAGGACGACAGCGGGAACTTTCTCCTTTGATCCGCAATCCGCCGGTTTTTCCCACATCATTCAAGCGAGGAAAGCATTCTGGCTTTGTAAAGGTCGTGTATGACCTTGACGAGAAAGGACGCGTACAGAACCCTGAAATAATCTCGTCTACCCATAAATCTTTGCATCAAGAAACACTAAATACGTTGAGAACATGGCGTTACAGCCCTAACTTATCTCCAGAGCAGCGGAAGGGCGTGGAAACAACCATCCGCTTTGATTTGATGGATAAAAAGGGGAAACGCCTACCCGTCGACAAAGAAGTCAGCCGACGTTGATGCGACTGGCTCGATTAAACTTCAAGCCGCGCTTTATCTCGTTCCAGCATGGGTTTCAGGAAACGGCCTGTCCAACTTTCCTCGATCTTGGCGATGTCTTCGGGTGTTCCGACGCCTACGATCTGCCCGCCGCCATCGCCGCCCTCTGGACCAATGTCGATCACGTAATCGGCCGTCTTCACGACGTCCAAATTATGCTCGATAATCACCATGGTGTTGCCGTTGCCGACAAGCTCATTGAGGACGGTGAGCAGCTTGTTCACATCTTCAAAATGTAGGCCTGTGGTGGGTTCGTCCAGAATATAGAGCGTTCGACCCGTCGCGCGTTTCGCCAGCTCTTTCGCCAGTTTAACGCGTTGCGCTTCACCGCCCGAGAGCGTTGTCGCCTGTTGGCCAACTTTGAGGTAGCCTAGTCCGACACGCTGGAGCGTGACCATCTTGTCCCGAATGGTGGGAACGGCTTTGAAGAAATCCGCTGCTTCATCAACAGTCATGTCCAAAACATCAGCGATAGATTTCGCCTTGAATTTGATCTCGAGGGTTTCCCGGTTATAGCGCGCGCCTTTGCAGACATCACATTCGACATAGATGTCGGGCAGAAAGTGCATTTCAATTTTGATGACGCCGCCGCCTTGGCAGGCTTCGCAGCGACCGCCTTTGACGTTAAAGGAGAAACGCCCAGGTTTGTATCCACGTGTCTTGGCTTCGGGTAGACCAGCAAACCACTCTCTTATGGGAGTAAACGCGCCCGTATAGGTCGCTGGGTTAGAGCGGGGCGTTCGGCCAATCGGAGATTGGTCGATATTGATAATTTTATCGAGTTGATCGAGCCCTTCGATGGAATCATGCGCCATTGGTTGGGCGGAGGATTTGTTCAAGGTGCGTGATGCGGCTTTGTAGAGCGTTTCCATTGTCAGCGTTGATTTCCCGCCGCCCGAAACGCCCGTGACACAGGTCATCAGGCCCAGCGGAAATTCTGCGTCTACATTTTTGAGGTTGTTGCCCCGGGCGCCCGTGATCTTGATTGTGCGTTTCTTATCAAACTTGCGGCGTTGCGCGGGCATTGTGATGACCCGTTTACCTGTCAGATATTGGCCCGTGATCGATTTTTTGGATTTCATGATTTTGGCGGGTGTGCCTTCGGCAATGATTTCGCCTCCGTGAACGCCCGCTTTGGGACCCATATCTACAACATAATCCGCCGTGAGGATCGCTTCCTCATCATGCTCGACCACGATCACAGTATTGCCGAGATCACGAAGGTTCTGCAGCGTTTCAAGCAGCCGCTCGTTGTCGCGCTGATGCAAGCCGATGGACGGCTCGTCGAGAACATAGAGGACGCCTGTGAGACCTGACCCGATCTGTGAGGCCAGCCGAATGCGTTGGCTTTCGCCGCCTGAAAGAGACCCCGATCCACGCCCGAGGCTGAGGTAATCCAATCCTACTGCATTGAGAAATTTAAGGCGATCTAGGATTTCCTTGAGAATACGTTCAGCAATCTCCATGTCTTTGGACGACAATGTCGTGCGCAGGCGGTCGAAACGCTCATAGGCATCTTTGATCGACAACTCACCCGGTATAGAGATATCCATGTCAGCCACGCGAACAGAGAGCGCTTCTGGACGAAGTCGTTTGCCTTCGCAGGTTTCGCACTGTGCATCCGACATATATTTAGACAGCTCTTCGCGCATCCACGTGCTGTCAGTTTCGCGATAGCGGCGATCTAGATTCGGAACGACACCTTCAAAGGATTTCGTCGTTTTATAACTGCGTGTGCCATCTTTATATTCGAACTTAATCTTTGTTCTGCCTGTCCCATAGAGCACCACAAATTTGGCATCGTCAGAGAGCTTAGACCACGGCTTATCGACGCTGAATTTATAGTGCTTTGACAAGGCCTTGAGCGTTTGCATGTAGAGACTGCTGGGTGTTTTTGACCATGGCACAATGGCCCCGCCAGCCAGGCTGCGTGATACGTCTTGTACGATGAGGCCTTCATCGAATTTCATCTCTTTGCCTAAACCATCACAGGTCGGGCAGGCGCCTTGCGGATTGTTAAACGAGAACAGGCGAGGTTCGATTTCCGCTAGCGTAAAGCCTGACACGGGGCAGGCGAATTTCTCGGAGAATAACATGCGCTCGCCTGAGCTTGCATTTTCTGCAACGGCCAATCCATCAGCAAGGCGTAAAGCTTGTTCAATACTATCGGCGAGGCGGGTTTCTAAGCCATCGCGAATTACAACGCGGTCGACGACGACATCAATGTCATGTTTGAATTTTTTGTCGAGGTCTGGTGCGTCCTCAATCCGAATGATTTCACCATTGATCTTCGCACGTTGGAATCCGAGCCGCATATATTCGGCGAGGTCCTTTTTGAACTCACCCTTACGGTTTCGCACCACAGGTGCGAGAATATAGAGCTTGGTGTCTTTCGGCAGCGCCATGGTGCGGTCGACCATTTGGCTGACAGTCTGGCTCTCAATCGGGAGGCCCGTGGCCGGCGAGTAAGGAATACCAACCCGCGCCCAAAGCAGACGCATATAATCGTAAATTTCTGTGACTGTGCCTACAGTAGAACGCGGGTTCTTCGATGTTGTTTTCTGTTCAATCGAAATCGCAGGTGATAGGCCTTCAATAGAGTCCACGTCAGGCTTGGATTGCAGCTCTAAGAACTGGCGCGCATAGGCTGACAGACTTTCGACATAGCGGCGCTGACCTTCGGCGTAGATTGTATCAAAGGCGAGGGACGATTTCCCTGATCCAGACAATCCCGTGATAACAATCAACTTGTCGCGCGGCAGGTTCACATCCACGCTTTTCAAATTATGTTCGCGGGCGCCGCGGACTTCGATATTTTTAAGCATGGCCATGTGGCGAGTTTCCCGTTCTTACACAGATTACTTACGTGCGGGCGTGGACTTAGGTCCGTCCAATCTTCAATACAAGTTGGACTCAGTCATCCGCTTGCAGTTTGCAATGGGCATGGCTAGAACATAAGAAGAACAACGACGCAATAGGTGGCAACATGGCAGGCTCAGTCAACAAAGTAATCCTCATCGGGAATTTGGGTAAAGATCCCGAAATCCGGACCTTCGGAAATGGCGGCAAAGTCGCCAACTTCTCCATCGCGACATCTGAAAGCTGGCGCGACAAGCAGTCAGGCGAAAAGCGTGAGAAGACGGAATGGCATAACATCGCTGTTTTCGGCGAAGGCCTCGTCGGCGTAATCGAACGCTACGTCAAAAAAGGTTCCAAGCTTTACATCGAAGGCAAGCTGCAAACTCGGAAATGGCAAGACCGTGATGGAAATGACAAGTACACCACAGAAGTTGTTCTACAGGGACCAGGTACGACACTGACTATGCTCGACAGCGCTGGCGGCCAAGGCGGCGGTGGTCGCATGGGTGGTGGCGGGAGCCAAGGCGGTGGCTACAACCAAGATCGCGGTGGCTATGGTAACATGGACCAGGGTGGCGGTTCACGCAGTGCGTCAACGATGGAAGGTCCAAAAGGCGACTTTGATCTGGATGATGACATCCCGTTTTAGGCCTCATGCTTCCTCATATTGTTGAAATTCGCTGTCGCAGTACCTGCGACAGTCTGTCCGTTATTTAATATCCGTGCCATAGACTGGCCATATTTCGCCTCATAGTTATGTTGTAACACGACGCTGGAGGCATTGGTGAATATTGGGGTGAAGACAAATGCGAAGGGTGGTCGTTTACGCCGTCTTTTCGCTGACCCGCGCAATTACCAAATTTCTGTCCTTTCCAGTCTTATCCTTCTCGGTCTATTTCGCTACGGCTTACATCTGCCATGGTGGCATGTCGCGGGATGTGTTGGCGCAACACTCACCACCCAATTTGCGGCTGACAAAGTTATCAAACGGCCCTTTGATCCCCGCAGTCCTCTGATTTCTGCCTTATCTCTTACCCTATTGCTGCGAACGGGCTCCGTGACCTTGTCCATCGCGGCGGGCGTCATTGCCATTGCGTCCAAATATCTCATCAGGTGGCGCGGAAAACATATCTTCAATCCCGCCAATTTTGGTCTGGTGCTTCTGTCCCTGACGTTTGGGGCCGCATGGATTTCACCAGGACAGTGGGGTCAGGCGACCCTGTTTGCGCTTCTTTTGTTGGCGCTTGGTGGCGTTGTGACGGGCAAAGCCAAACGTTGGGATGTGTCTCTCTCTTTGCTAGGGTTTTATGCAGCGCTGGTCTTTGGACGCGCAGTTTGGCTCGGCGACCCGTTGGCGATCCCAATTCATCAGATGCAATCTGGCGCTTTGCTAATCTTTGCTTTTTTTATGATCTCTGACCCCAAGACGACGCCTGACTCGCGATTTGGCCGCGTTCTCTTTGCCGGGCTTGTTGCGACGGTTGGTTTTTCCATCCAATTCCTATTGTTCAATGCAGCAGGCATCATTCTAGCTCTGATCCTCTGCGCGCCCCTCGTGCCATTCATCGATCACCTTTTTCCGTCTGGTCGTTATCAATGGCCAACCCAATTTTCACTATCTCGTAAATCTGTAACAGGAGACTCCCATGAAACTCTCACACCTGCTGAGTAGCGCTTTCGCATTCGGATTTATCGCGACGGCATCCTCCGCCAATGCGTTTTGCGGCTTCTACGTCGCCAAGGCAGGAACTGACCTCTTCAACGAAAGCTCCAAAGTGGCGCTAGTGCGGGACGGAGACCGCACCGTCATAACGATGGCCAATGATTACCAAGGTGATCTGACAGAATTTGCGATGGTGATTCCTGTGCCAACAGCAATTAAGCGCGAACAGGTTCATATAAGTGACCCAGCGCTCCTCAAGCATCTGGATGCCTACACGGCCCCGCGTTTGGTTGAGTATTTTGATGATGATCCGTGTGCGCCGCAAGTCATGTATGAAGCAATGCGGTCTTCAACTGATGTGGTCGTTATGACGGGAACACGGCAACGCGCCAAATCCCTTGGTGTTACCATCGAGGATGAATTCACGGTTGGCGAATATGATATCCAGTTGTTGTCTGCGACCCAATCTGATGGCCTCATGACCTATTTGGACGAAAACGGCTATCAAGTCCCCATAGGCGCAAACCGCATCCTCGGCAGCTATATCAAGCAAGATATGAAGTTCTTCATCGCCAAGGTGAATCTCGAAGAGCAATCCAAGACAGGGAACGAATATTTGCGCCCGATCGCAGTTGCCTTTGAAAGTCCGAAGTTCATGTTGCCTATTCGTTTGGGCACATTAAATGCGCGGGGGGATCAGGATCTATTCGTCTATGCTTTGACCCGCGAAGGCCAAGTCGAAACGACGAATTATCGCACGCAGAAAATTCCGACAGGCCAAGAGCTGCCCGTCTACATTAAAGACAACTTTCCTGACTTTTACAAAAGCATGTATGCCACCAGCGCCAAGCGCGACGGCGGGCATGGCGTTTTCATGGAATATGCGTGGGACATGGGATGGTGTGATCCATGTGCCGCTGACCCGCTGAGCCGTGAAGAGCTTCAAGAGTTGGGTGTGTTTTGGTTGCCGGACAGTCAAAATAAGCCAATGCCGAGAGGCCGCCGCATCATGCCCCAAGCACAAAACGTTTTTGTGACCCGCCTACATGTGCGCTATGATGCCAAGAGTTTCCCCGAAGATTTGAAGTTCAAAACCACAGGGAACAAAGAGAACTACCAAGGCCGCTATGTCCTACGTCACGCCTATGAGGGTGAGATGAAATGCGAAGCTGCGACGGATTACAAAATCGCCGTAAATAAGCGCAAAGACGAAGAAGTTAAGGCGCTTGCCAATCTCACAAGTTGGGATCGCGCAGAAATCTGGTCAGACATCGAAGAGGCTGGTGTAGGTAAGAAGTTCACTATCACATACAAAGGGGATGACCGAGGTCCAACCTGGTGGAAGGATATTTGGGGTGACAAGTAGGTTAGGGAGAGCTTTTTGGGTGTCCTTACATAGAAGGGGTGTGGAGTTTGCATTTGGTTAACTTGTTTTGACAGGCTTTTCTTAAATCACGCGTGCTAAGGCCCTGCTTGGGGTCATCTGCTTTTAAGTGGATAAATTGGGTAAGTCTAAAATGTGGGTTGACTTTAAGACATCAAATGCTGGCAACGTCTCGTTGATGTTTGCCATAGTGTTGGCCGTTTGCGGTGTGTGCATTGGCGCCGCCATCGATGGGGCCAAACTGATGTCCGTATATGACAGGTCTTCATCCGTAGCAGATGCGGCTGCGTTGGCCGGAGCATCTGCTTCAGAATCGGGTAATGCGGAGCGAATGGCGGTTGTGCGTGCTTATATTGAGGCCAACGCATTTAAAATCAGCCCAGGCGTGATTTCTGGAGAACCCACAATTGTTTTTGATGATTCCAAAGAGACTGTAACCGTAATCGTTCCAACCACTGTTAGCTTAGCATTCGGTGGGTTCTTAGGCGCGCGCGATAAGCCCGTAGGCGCCACTAGCGCTGCCACCTATTTAAAGAACAGCATTGATCCCGTTTCAATTGCTTTCGCTCTCGATGTTTCAGGTTCAATGCAGCTAAATGCGTCTGGTGGCGGCACGAAAATAGACGTGGTCAAACGGTCGACTAAATCCCTATTTAAAGCGATCGAAAATGGCACAGACAATCCAGTCAAGCTGAAAAAGGTTCTGCGCTCCGGCATGTCTGCGTATAACACTGACCTTGTGACATCTTTGCCAATGAGTTGGGGCTGGGATGCCTTGGAATCTTCGGTTGATTTACTGTCAGCGACCGGCGGTACCAATTCCACACCAGCTCTTGCTAATAGTTATAAACAGTTACTGAATGACAGGTCTTTTCGAGCGGCGAATGACCCCAATTATATTCGCAAACGATTGAAAGAGTATGTGATTTTCATGACGGACGGTGACAATAATCAACCAGGTTTTGACGTCGAATCAATGCAGCTTTGCTTCGATATGCGTGCCGAAGGTATTGAAATTTACTCCGTAGCCTTCGAGGCTCCAGAGAAGGGCGAGTTGCTACTGGTTGAATGTGCGTCGCCTGACGAGGGGGAAGAAGGGCCCGGATTTTCAAATAAGGACCCGAGCAAATGCATGAATAACGGTGCCAATGGTAAAGGAAAAGCTCTAGGCCATTGTTCTAATAGAACAACGAAAAACGACTACTATTTTGATGCCGATGACGCAAAAGCCTTCGAGGCAGCGTTTAAACGGATCGGCGAGGAAATAGTTCGGTCTAATGTGCGGTTGAAATAGGCGGCAACCGCCTATTTAATGACCGCGCATGCGGCGCGACCGCCTGCCGCTCCTGTGGGTTGGCTCGTATAATCATCGGCTCCTTCATGGATGATTAGCGCTGAACCATCTGCGTCCCTTAATGCGGGGAGTGCAGTTCCATCGATGCTAACCTGTTCGTTAAACAGCACGAATACGCCATTCCCTTCGGCGTCGATTTCAATATTCATCATATCGCCAGCGTGAGGGCCGTCATCGACATTCCCATGAGCAACTTTAGCAGGGTTGAAGTGTCCGCCAGCTGTAGTGAAGTCTGGCGCATCACATCGGCCAAACTCGTGAAAATGCATGGCGCGAGTTCCAGGTTTAAGACCCGAAAGTTCGACTTTAATTTCGACGCCTAGCCCCGCGTAGGGTTTTAACTCAAGTGACCCGATAGTGTCGCTCTGCTTGTTCTTAATGGGGAAGCTGACAGCATTCTCGCCATAGGCAGGCGTATCTTTCGCGAGGGAATTTTCTTCAGTAGTACCGCCGCACGCGACGAGGAAAACGCAGGATGTAGTCAGGGCTGAAATAAGGGCGAAATTAGTCATTTTTTAGCTCCAGTGAAAATGGCTGTCACATTTGAATACGCAGGAGTGAAGTGCTAGGTTCCAAGGGATAATTCAACCCTGCCGAATCGAGTGCTGAATGGCTGACGAGACCGACATCCCGGAAGACGAAATTACCCCTAGCGAACAGGGCGTTTCCCCCATCACGATTGAGGAGGAGATGAAACGCTCCTACCTCGACTACGCGATGAGTGTGATTGTATCTCGGGCTATCCCAGATGTCCGCGACGGGCTGAAACCCGTCCATCGTCGTATTCTTTATTCTATGCATGAAAACGGGTTCACCCGAGAGAAAGCCTATCGTAAATCCGCGCGTGTTGTTGGCGATGTCATAGGTAAATATCACCCTCACGGTGACACGGCCGTCTACGACGCTCTTGTGCGTATGGCGCAGGATTTCTCTATGCGTCTGCCCTTGCTCGATGGTCAGGGGAACTTTGGTTCCGTGGATGGCGATCCACCCGCCGCGATGCGATACACAGAGGTCCGCATGGACCGCCCAGCGGCCTCTTTGCTGGCAGATATCGAAAAAAACACCGTAAATTTTCAAGATAACTATGACGCGTCTGAGCGCGAACCTGTTGTTCTCCCGGCGCGTTACCCCAACATCCTCGTCAATGGGGCGGGCGGCATTGCGGTGGGTATGGCGACGAATATTGCCCCCCATAACCTCGGCGAAGTCATTGATGCAACTTTGGCGTTGATGGAAAATGGTCAACTGAGCGATGATGAGTTGCTCGAAATCATTCCTGGCCCCGATTTTCCGACAGGCGGCGAAATTATGGGCCGTTCTGGCGCGAAGCAGGGTGTTTTGACAGGCCGTGGGTCTGTGACTGTACGCGCGCAAACCACTATTGAAGAGATCCGCAAAGACCGCTTTGCGATCGTAACGACTGAATTGCCCTATCAGGTTAATAAGGCGAATCTGCAAAAGAAAATTGTCTATCTGGTGAATGATAAAAAGATCGAAGGCGTGTCAGCCGTTCGGGATGAGTCTGACCGTGTGGGTATGCGTCTTGTTGTTGAGCTAAAGCGTGACGCCGTCCCAGAAGTCGTGCTGAACCAGCTTTTCCGCTACACGCCGATGCAACAGAATTTCAGTTCCAACATGCTTGCGCTGAATGGCGGTAAGCCCATGCAGATGAGTGTCCGCGAGATGCTTGAGGCTTTCCTTAGCTTTCGCGAAGACGTCATTGCCCGCCGCACGAAATTTGATCTGGCCAAAGCGCGGGATCGTGCGCATATTTTGGTTGGCCTTGCGACAGCTGTCGCCAATATTGATGAGATTATACGTCTCATCCGATCGTCTGCGAACCCGAAGGAGGCGCGGGAGAACCTACTGGCCAGAACTTGGTCGGCAAAAGGTATGGGCGCGCTGATCACCTTGATCGCGGACCCACGTTCCAAATTGATGGACGATGGCACCATCCAGCTGACCGAAGAGCAAGCGAAAGCTATTCTCGATTTGCGTTTGGTGAAACTCACCGCGCTGGGCATGGATGAGATCACTGATGAAGCTGAAAAGCTGGCCGCGACAATTACCGACTTGCTTGATATCTTGCGGAGCCGCGCACGAGTTCAGGAGATCATTTCAGGTGAACTTACTGAAATAAAAGAAAAATATGCAACACCACGCCGTTCTATCTTCGTAGAAGGCGGCATGGACTTTGACGATGAAGACCTCATCGCAGTTGATGACATGGTCGTGACCGTTACGGCTGCGGGTTATGTGAAGCGCACCCCGCTAGATACCTATCGAGCTCAGCGCCGGGGTGGCAAAGGTCGTGCTGGCATGGCGATGAAGGACGAGGATTACGTTACGACGGTATTCGTCGCGACAACTCACACGCCGGTCTTGTTCTTCTCCTCAACAGGTATGGCGTATAAGCTCAAGGTCTGGAAACTGCCTCCGGGTGGACCGAACACTCGGGGTAAAGCCCTGGTGAATCTGCTGCCATTGGCGCAGGACGAGAAAATCAATTCGATTATGGCTCTGCCAGAAAACGAAGAGGATTGGGGCGATTTGGATATCATGTTTGCGTCGCGCTCTGGCGGGGTTCGCCGCAATAGCTTGTCTGATTTCACCCGCGTGAACCGAAACGGTAAGATCGCGATGAAGCCTGACGAAGGCGACGGTATTGTCGATGTCCGTCTGTGTTCTGTCGATGATGATGTCATGCTGACGACGGCAAATGGCAAATCAATCCGCTTCAAATCTACGGATGTGCGTCGCTTTGTAGGCCGCACATCGTCGGGCGTTCGCGGTATTCGATTGGCCGAGGGAGACGAAGTTATCTCGATGGCCGTTCTGCGCCACGTCGATATCGAAACAGATGAAGCTCGTGCCTATATGAAGCATGCGAATGCTATGCGTCGTGCTTTAGGGGACGAAACCGAAGACGACACGGATGATACCTCGATTGAAACAGCGCTTGATGCTGAACGTCTGGGCTTCTTGCAGGCAAATGAACAGTTCCTGCTGACCCTCGCGGACGATGGGTTGGGCAAGCGAAGTTCGTCCTATGATTATCGCTGTATGAATCGCGGTGGACAGGGCGTCACGGCGCAAAACCTCGAAAGAGGTAAGGCTGAAGATGCGAAACTTGTTCGCTCTATGAGCATTGAAGACGACAATCAGCTGATGATTGTCACCGATGGCGGGCAATTGATCCGCTGTCCCGTCAAAAATATCTCAATTGTCTCCCGCAGTGCACGCGGCGTCACGGTGATTCGTGTCAAAAATGACGAGCGTGTTGTGTCTGTCGGTCGGATTGAAGAGTCAGAGGATGAAGAGGGCGAGGCGGCTGCTCCACCCGAAACTTCCGGAGAAACCGAGCAATAGGCTCTCTGGCAATTAAGGCCTCCCTCTGTTAGCGATTTAGCAGAGGGAGTTTTCTATGTTCTATCGGTCCGTCGCACTTGGGCTTCTTGTAAGCCTTTTAATGTCCGCCTGCGGAGATATCCGACCTCCTTCTGAAGCGACATACTCCGTCGAGATCATCCGCGACGATTACGGCATTCCTCATATTTATGGCAAGACCGACGCGGATGCCGTTTATGGCATGATCTACGCGCAGGCCGAGGATGATTTTCCGCGTATTGAGCGCAACTATGTTTGGGCAACGGGGCGATTAGCCGAGATTGAAGGCGAAGACGCTCTGTTTTCGGATCTACGTGCGCGCCTGTATATGACAACGGACGAGGCAAGGGCGGCTTATGCTGAGGCACCGAAATGGTTGCAGGATCTATGTGATGCGTGGGCGGCGGGACTAAACGATTACCTGGTGGATCATCCGAGCGTCACGCCAGAACTGCTGACCCAATTTGAGCCCTGGATGCCGATGTTTTTCTCAGAAGGGTCCATCGGTGGCGACATTGAGCAAATTCCTCTCGACGGAATTCGGGCCTTTTATGGCAATGATATTCCAATGCCTGCTTTAAATGCGGCGGCGCAAAAACGTATAATTGATCTAGAGGAACCCAAAGGTTCCAATGGGATAGCGTTATCAGGTGATCTAACCCGAAGCGGCGATGCGATGTTGCTGATCAATCCCCATACTAGTTTTTATTTTCGCCCAGAAATCCATGTCGTCAGTGAAGAAGGCCTCAACGCTTACGGTGCTGTGACTTGGGGACAGTTCTTTGTCTATCAGGGGTTTTCCGAAAACAACGGCTGGATGCACACTTCCACTTATGTCGACTTTATCGATGAATTTGAAGAGAGCGTTTTCGAACGGGATGGGCAGTTGAGCTATCTTTACGGTAAAGAGGTTCGACCCATGCAAGTCGATGAAGTGACCCTGAATTATCGTGACGGTGATCAGGTGCTGGCACGGACCTTCCCGACCTATCGTACCCACCACGGGCCGATCACCCATATCAATGAGGAGGGCCAATGGGTCGCGACAAAGATCAATTGGGACCCTGTAAACGCTTTGCGACAGAGTTTCTTACGAACAAAAACTAAAGACCACGCCACGTTTCGCGAGATGATGGGTATCCGCACGAACTCGTCCAATAATACCGTATATGCCGACGCCGATGGCACGATTGCCTATTACCACGGGAATTTTGTACCCAAACGGGATCCGCAATTCGATTATTCACGGACTGTGGATGGCAGCGATCCGCGCACAGACTGGGACGGTGTTCATACCGTGGAAGAGGCGATCACGATCACTAATCCTACGACCGGTTGGATACAAAACGCCAACTCAACCCCTTTTACGGCGGCGGGGTTGGATAGCCCGAAGGTAGAGAATTATCCTCCCTATATGGCGCCTGATAAAGAAAATTTCCGAGGTGTTCATGCGGTCCGCTTGCTTGAAGATGCGCAAGATATGACACTCGAGAGTTTGATTGAGCTGGCCTATACGCCTGAGTTACCTGCGTTTGAAGTCCTGATTCCAAGCCTGATCGAGGCCTATGAAGGGTCTAATCGGGACCCGTCTTTGGCCGCTCCAATCGCGGCACTGGGTGATTGGGACTACACGTCATCGGTTGAATCCCTGCCGATGGCTTTGGCGCATAGTTACGGTATGGAGATTTTGGAAAATGCCAAGCGTCCGCGAGAGCGTATGAGCCGCATGGAGCTTTTGACCTATATGTCAAATGAAGCAGATAGCGCAGAACAGCTCGGGCATTTCGCAGCGGCACTAGAAACGATGAAAGCCGATTACGGCGACTGGAATGTAGAGTGGGGCGAAATCAATCGGTTCCAACGCCTGACGGGCGATATCCAGCAGCCCCATGACGACACCGCGCCAAGTGTGCCAGTCGGGATGGCGTCGGGACGTTGGGGGGCGCTCGCAGCCTTTGGCGCGAAACAGGCCAATGGTTCAAAAAAACTTTATGGTTATCGCGGGAATAGTTTTGTTGCTGTTGTCGAATTTGGTGACAGATTGACGGCTAAATCCCTGCTTGCGGGTGGCCAAAGCGGCGATCCGACGTCGCCTTATTTTAATGACCAGGTTGATCATTATGTCGCCGGGGAGTTCAAAGACGTCGCCTATTACTGGGAGGATGTGCAGGCGCGTGCGGTAGAAACATACAGACCTAGGGAGAGACACAAATGAGGCAAATTATGACAATGAAAACTATCTTTTTAGCGTGCTGTTCGCCTGTTTTGTTGGTAGGTTGTGCAACCACACAAACGGCGTCTTCCGGTTCCGACAGCCTAGTCTTTACGGGTTTTTCTCAGCAGACAGATGGAGGGCAATATCACGGCGGAACGGGGTTGGTCTGTCCACCAGCGCTCATGAATTTACCGATTTCAGACCAGCGGGAATATGGCACGGACGCGACCGATGCGTCCTGCAGCTATCGCGCAGAAGACCAGTTCGCGACGATTTACTTTAGCAAACTCAACGAGACTTTTCAGAGTAATTTCCAAGGCTCTGTCGCGTCCATTTTGCAAGGTCCCCTGGGAGAAAAAACCGAGTTTGATGAAGAGACTACTCAAACCTGCCAACTTGGCGGTTTGCTCACTGCTGCTGTGACGCCTAGCGAGGACGCTGACGGAGCAAAAAGCTCCGAGCCTTACGCTTTTGAAACAGCCGTTTTTTCAAGTTCCGATCTCGTAACAATTTTGCAGCTAACGGAGCTGGATAAAAAATTCCTGAAATTGCGATACACGCGACTGAATGCGCCGTCATCGGAGGGAGTGAATTCTTGCATAGAGGGATCTGCGGCGCTGCGAAGTGTCTATAATTTAACGCGTGAACGTGGGTTGAGATAGCAGGACCGCCGCCATAAACTTTGAAAGTCTCCAAACAGTTCTAGCAAAGCTGCTTCACGCCTATATAAAGTCTCCATGATAAAACGAACGGCGCTTTACCCTGGAACCTTTGACCCGATGACCTTGGGGCATTTGGATATTTTGAAGCGGGCCTCCCGTCTGTGCGATAGATTGATTGTCGGGGTGGCTGTCAACCAAGCTAAGGGGCCGCTTTTTGAGCTAAAGGACCGCGTCGAGATGGTTGAGCACGTTGTTGCGCCATTTCGAGACCGGATTGAGGTTGAGGTGCGACCTTTCGAAGGTTTACTGATACATTTCGTTGAAAAATGCGGGGCCTCAATGATAGTGCGCGGCCTACGTGCGGTCAGTGACTTCGAATATGAGTTTCAAATGGCTGGGATGAACGATCGTTTAAACCCGGATATTGAAACAGTTTTCTTAATGGCTGACCCACAATATCAGACGATTGCTAGTCGTTTGGTCAAAGAAATTGCCAGGCTTGGCGGAGATGTGTCGCAATTTGTGACGCCCGAAGTCAAAGCTCGATTAGAGGACAGATTCAAATGAGCCACCGTACGTTCTGGGCCCTTGCGCTATCCACCGCCTTTGTTGGAAATGCCTGCGCAGCCGAAAATTCTGATGCCGCATCCTCGGATGCTAGAGCAACTGCAGGTACAGCGACCGCTGGATTTGACGCGCCAGACGAAGCGTGGCGGACTGTTGATCCCGAAAATCTTTTGATCATCGATACGAAATACGGCGACATTGGCGTCGAACTCTATCCTGAGATCGCGCCGAAACATGTTGCGCAAGTCAAAGCCTTGGCCCGTGATGGGTTTTATGATGATGTCGTCTTCCATCGCGTGATCGATGGTTTCATGAACCAGACCGGTGACGGATCAAATGGTGACGGAACGGGTGATTCTGATATGCCCGACATTGAGGCAGAATTCACATTTCGTCGCGGTGCCGACATGCCGTTCACTTTGGTAACCGCCAAGAAGATGGGACAGGGCGAGATAGGCGTGGGTTTCTACAAGTCGCTTCCCATCGCTAGCCAGCCGACGAGCCAAGCGATGTTTACCAAAGACAATAAGGTCGATGCGTTCGCACTTCACTGCAAGGGTGTGACATCTATGGCCCGTACAAATGATCCCAACAGCGCAAATAGCCAATTTTTCTTGATGCGGGCGCAGGCTGAGCATCTAGACACACAATATTCAATCTGGGGCAATACCGTTATGGGTTACGAGTTTCTTGACCGTCCGATCGTAGGCGTTGTCGGTGAAATTCCAGGCTGGATCCCTGATCGTATGAATGAAGTCGATGTGGCCGCTGATCTTCCAGAGGCCGAACGTCCAACTGTTCAAGTCCTTAGGACTGACCACCCGGCTTTTCAAAACTGGTTGAAGACCCGGAAAAATGATGACGGGTCTTTTCCCGATATCTGTAATCTAGAACTACCAACGCGCGTGCGCTAAGCGCCGCTCTAATTCCCCCAATCTTAATTTAAAATTTTTTAGGACGCATATCAAATGGCCGAAAAACTCATCATGACTGTCGACAACAATAAGGGCGAAAAGGGAGATGTGACGATCCTATTGCGTCCAGATCTTGCGCCCTTGCACGTCGAACAGATCACACGTCTTGCAAAAGACGGCTTTTATGACGGCCTAGAATTCCACCGCGTCATTGACGGCTTTATGGCGCAAGGTGGCTGTCCAAATGGCACAGGCATGGGCGGCGCGGACAAGCAAATCAAAGCTGAGTTCAACAAGCATCCACATATTGAAGGCGTTTGTTCTATGGCGCGTTCCTCCAACCCGAACTCAGCATCCAGCCAGTTCTTCATCTGCTTGGACGA
Organism: Litorimonas cladophorae; assembly: GCF_014652455.1. Lineage (GTDB taxonomy): Bacteria > Pseudomonadota > Alphaproteobacteria > Caulobacterales > Maricaulaceae > Litorimonas > Litorimonas cladophorae. The sequence continues at coordinate 451,517 of NZ_BMYV01000001.1, forward strand.
CGCTGGTTTCCTAGACGGACAATATACGGTCTGGGGCGAAGTTGAGAGTGGAATGGAATTGGTCCACGCACTTCCAAAAGGTGAGCCACCGCGCATGCCAGGTAAAATCGTCAAAATGACGGTCGCTTAATTCCACGACTTTCTTATTTTGAATAGGACGGTCCGATATGGACGTCTCTCTTTTTGATTTTGACTTGCCGGAGAGCGCTATCGCCCTCCGGCCGGCCAGTCCGCGCGACAGCGCGAAGCTTTTGCATGTTCAGGGTCTGGACGCGATTGAGCACCAAATTGTCTCCGATTTGCCCCAGTTATTGAGGCGAGGAGATGTTCTTGTTTTTAATGAAACACGGGTTTTCCCAGCCGCATTGACTGCAATTCGTCCAGCTCGCGATCAGGGTGGTGGGGGCGATGTCACGGTGACGGTGAACTTGCACAAAGATGCGGGCGAAGGTGTTTGGCAAGCGTTTTGCCGCCCAGCCAAGCGATTGCGTATTGGCGACATTTTACACTTCGACGAGACCCTTTCCGCCAGCGTAATCGCCAAGCGAGACGGCGGGGACGTTTCCCTGCAATTTAATGCGAAGGCCGAGCGCCTTCAGGCCGCATTTGAACACTGCGGCGCACCGCCATTGCCACCTTATATCGCCCGCAAACGCGCACCAGATGCTCAGGATGTCGAAGACTATCAAACTGTCTATGCGAAGGAGAGTGGTTCTGTTGCTGCCCCGACAGCGGGATTACACTTCACGCCAGAATTGCTGGCGGCGCTACAAGATCGCGGCGTGCAGAGTGAGTCGCTCGTGTTGCATGTGGGGGCAGGGACCTTTCTACCCGTAAAGTCTGACAACACTGATGATCATGACATGCACAGCGAATGGTTCACAATCGATCCGGCTACGGCGGAGCGATTAAATGCCGCCAAGGCCGAAGGACGGCGGATTATCGCTGTGGGGACGACCGCATTGCGTGCGCTCGAGTCTGCGGCAAAAGACGGCGTCGTCGTCGCTCAGTCGCGTGACACAGATATCTTCATCACCCCAGGTTACGAGTTTCAGATTATTGACGGCCTGATGACAAACTTTCATCTGCCGAGATCGACGTTATTTATGCTGGTCAGTGCGTTAGCCGGTCTTCAAACTATGCAAGTAGCTTATCGTAGGGCGCTTGACGCGGATTACCGTTTTTACTCCTATGGTGACAGCTCTTTGCTTTGGAAAGCGCTTTAATGGCAAAATTCCCATTCGATATTCACGCAACTGAAGGCGCGGCGCGAACCGGCGTATTACGTACCGCGCGCGGTGATATCCGTACGCCCGCCTTTATGCCCGTTGGAACAGCGGGAACCGTCAAGGGTGTCTATATGGATCAGGTCCGTCAAACGGGTGCCGATATCATTCTGGGTAACACCTATCACCTCATGCTGCGGCCAGGGGCGGAGCGTGTTGCTCGTATGGGTGGGTTGCATAAATTTGGGGGTTGGGACGGTCCGATCCTGACCGACTCGGGTGGTTTTCAAGTTTGGTCGCTCTCAAAACTGCGCAAGATGACCGAAGAGGGTGTGACATTCCAGAGCCATCTGGACGGATCGAAGCATATGTTGTCCCCGGAACGTTCAATCGAAATCCAAGCGGACCTTCTTGGCGCCGATATTTCCATGCAATTGGATGAATGTACGGATTTTCCGGTGAGTTATGACAAAGCCGCGCAGTCCATGGAGTTGTCTTTGCGATGGGGTAAGCGGTCATTGGCGGCATTCGGTGAACGCTCTGACCAAACGCTTTTTGCGATCGTTCAGGGGTCAAATTTCCCGGAATTACGTAAACTCTCCGCAGAAGCCTCTGTCGCAGAAGACACTGCGGGCGGTTATGGCGGGTTTGCCATTGGCGGGTTGGCCGTGGGCGAGGGCCATAGCGCGATGTGCGAAACGCTTTCTGTGACGACTCCCTACCTTCCAGCGGACCGTCCGCGTTATCTTATGGGTGTTGGGAAACCGATTGATATTGTGGAGGCCGTCTATCGTGGCGTGGATATGTTCGATTGTGTGATTCCAACGCGGTCTGGTCGGCACGGCCAGGTTTGGACAGATCAGGGGCCGTATAACATCAAACGCGCCGAGTTTGCAGAGAATCAAGAGCCGTTAGATGACGCAATTCAGTGTCCTGCGTCCCAAGATTACACGAAGGCCTACGTGCACCACCTGATTAGGTCAGGGGAACTTTTGGGCGCGATGATCCTATCTTGGCATAATATCGCCTATTTTGAGGATTTAATGGCCCGAATCCGTGCATCTATCGCCGCGGGGACGTTTGAATCCTTCGTAACTGAATTCAGAGCGAACTGGTCGCAGCCAACAACATGAGATTAGGGTGTTTTTCGGGTTGACGACACCGCAGGCCGACCCTAGTTAGGCGCGGCTTTTGATAAGCGCCCTTAGCTCAGTTGGTTAGAGCGCCTCACTTTTAATGAGGATGTCCGCGGTTCGAATCCGCGAGGGCGTACCAAAGCTTTTCCCGCTCTTAGAAGTCTGTGATTTTCTAGAGCGGATCTATATTTCGATGCAGGTTTGGTGCGGTATGTCCAAAACTGTGCTCTGAAACCACTAGGGGATTGAAAAGTGATGCAATTTAGCAACTTTTCCGAAAAAACCTTTTAATTTCCGTCTGAATTGCTTATTCACCGTTGGCATTATGGAACCATTCCGTATAGCTAAGCATTAGACACCCGAGACCCCAACGGGGGTTTTACGTTTAATTATATCATATGGCTCAGCCATTAATGGAGGAAATCTCATGAAGCAGAAGCTTCTCATCGCAGCCGCAGCAGCGGCACTGATGGCCGCGCCATCATTCGCATCCGCTCAAGACGGTGCCGGTTGGTATCTAAAAGGTGGAGCCGGTTACGGTCTGCACACCGATATTGATTACACAGACGGTGTAGTTGGTGACGTCGAAGCTGAAGGCAATGGCGCGTTCAACTTGGGCCTTGGCTATGACTTTGGTGACAACTGGCGTCTAGAGCTCGACGGAACAACAATGTTCAACGAGCATGGCGGAATCAGCAACACACCATCCTCTTTCTCGAAGCTTCGTACAGACGCTCTGATGATCAATGCGATCTACGACTTCTCTGATTTCGGTAAATTCGCACCATATGTCGGTGCCGGTGTAGGTATCGTTCGCGGCGACGCAACGATTGCTTCTTCAGACTTCCCGAATGTCGATAACGATGGTCAAATTCGTAACCCAACTTGCGTTGGTCCACGTTCGACTGCTGATGCATTCTCTTGTAACTACAATGACGAAGACGCTGGCCTTGGTTGGCAGCTTCTTGCTGGTCTTGGATATGATATCACAGACAAGCTGACTTGGGACACAAGCTACCGTTACATGCAAGCTGCTGACATGGAATTCAGTGGTTCGTTTAACAACTCCGCGACTGGCCAATCTTTGCCAGCTCAGGTTCAAGCTGAAGGCATCGGCGCCCACCAAATCCTAACAGGTTTCCGTTATCGCTTTGGCGCATCTGCTCCGAAAATGGTCGAGCCCGTTGTCGTTGCACCTACACGTGATTATGAGTGTTGGGACGGATCTATGGTCTTCAATGCAGGTCAGTGTCCTGCTGAAGTCGTCGAGCCTGTTCGCACTGCAGACGTTCGTTGTTGGGATGGCCAAATGGTCTTCGCTGCATCCGAGTGTTCAGCCCAACCACCGACTGTTACATGTCCAGATGGAACTCTGGCATATGACTTGAACCAGTGTCCAGTTGTACAACAAGCTGCCCTTTGTGGTGAAACTTATCGCCAAGAAATCATCTATTATGAGTTCGATAAAGGTGCATCTGCTGAAACACGTAACACAATCACACGTGCGCTAGACGCAGGTGAATTCTGTAACGTTCAAAACGTCCGCGTTGTTGGTCACACAGATACATCTGGTTCGGCATCCTACAACTTGGCGCTTTCTAAGCGTCGTGCGAACGACGCTCTAAACGAGCTTGTTCGTCAGGGTATGGATCGCTCAATCATCATGTCCGAAGGTAAAGGCGAAACAGAACCATTCGTCCAAACTGGCGATGGTGTTAAAGAGCAGCTTAACCGTCGTACAGAAGTACTTCTCACGCTCGGCTCCGTCGACGCGATGATGAACTAAGCTAACGCTTAGAATTGATATTGAGCTCGGTCTTCGGACCGGGCTTTTTTTTTGTCTTTCGTTTGGCGTCAATCAGACAACGAAAGCGCTTAATTAGGTTTAGAGCTGTAAGTTTAAGCCGTTGCAGGTTGTAAGCCGAGTCAGGGAATGAAAAGACCGTGGCTCTCGAGCTGTAACTTTATAACCAAGTTGAAGGTGCGCTTGCCTAAAAACTTGGTATTTCAGATAGTTAGGCTGACTTTCCTAAACTATAGAATTTGATTCGGTGTTCTAGAAGGCGACTTAATTCCGAGCGCGTCGTTCAGGTCAGTCATTGTTGTCGTGGAATTTCGCCAAGTTCACCAGTGGCAATACTTACTCAGTGCAAGGGGACGCCTCGCCTTAGGTGAGAGAGCTTTACGCGACTTTTTGGCGCTGAAACCTGCGGGTTACTTTAGCAGCTTGTCATCAGGCGCCGCATCGCGCGTGCCGTAATTTGTGTTATCGGTAGTGAGGCGTTCGTAAATCGGCGCAAAGTCTTGCTGTGTTGCTTCAAAAAGTTGCTTGTAGCTCTCAATCACAAAATAGGTTTTCTGGAATATATCGATTTCATATTCGGTGCGCATAATCCGTTCCATGTCAAAACGAATGCGTTGTGGCTCCGCATCTTCGAGACAATAGTGGCTTTCGCCTGCAGAGGATACGATCCCAGCGCCGTAAATACGTAGACCATTGGGCGTCTCGATAAGTCCGAATTCCACCGTATACCAATAAAGTCGCGCGAGATTGTGTAATGTTCCGAGGTTCAATGCACGCAATCCACCTTGGCCATAGGCCTGCATATAATCGGCAAAAACTGGGTTCGCCAACATTGGGACATGTCCAAAAATATCGTGAAAAACGTCAGGTTCTTGTAGGTAGTCCAATTGATGACGACCGCGGATGAATCGACCGGCAGGGAACCGACGGTTTGCCAAATGGGTGAAAAAGACGTCGTCTGGAACGAGGTGAGGGACCATGACAATCTTCCAACCCGTTAAAGCGCTCAGAGCATCATTAAGTGTCTCAAGGTTCGGTATACCCGATTGACTGAGAGAGAGCCGTTCCAATCCTGCTAAAAATTCAGGTGCAGCACGATCCTGTAAGAGTTCAACTTGTCGCGCGTAGAGCAAATCCCAAATCGCATGCTCTTCTTCCGTATATTCTTCCCAACACTGATCAATCGAAAAGTCCGCGCGTGGCGTTTGCCGAGCGACAACGGGATCGTTTATAGAGGCGTGGGTCATTGCAGCCTCTTACGTCCTTAGATGTGATAAATCCTTGCGTTTATAGGCGCTAATCTGAGCGCTTTTTTCCGCCAAACAGGCCGTTCAGGCGTTTTAACACCTCTTCTTCAGGCTTGGTTTCTTCTGCTTTTTCGGGGACGACTGTATCATCGGCTTGATTTGTTTCTTCGGCAGGAGCCGTCGCATCTGTTGGTGTTTCAGTTGTTGAGGGTGTCTTTTCCGTTTGCTCGTTTGACCCTCCACCAATGACGCCGCCTATAATGTTGCCAAGTGGTCCGCCCACACGATCCTTCACGGCGTCGACAGCGGATTTTCGGGCTTTGGCTTGTGCAATTTGACCTAATAAACTCGTGTCCAGCGTGGGCTTCGCTTGCCCAAACGCGCCGCTAAACCTCAAGGGGACGCCGAAATTGGCGACGTCGCTCCCGCTATTCAACTTAGGGCGGATGCCAATGTCGAGCGTTTGTTCGCCTAAATCTATCCCGCCGCCGCCTTCCATGAATAATGCACCGGATTGGAGTTGAAAAGTTTGAAGGCTGACACGACCGTCGGATGCAGTAAAGCCACCCGTGAGATCGCTAAAGTTAGTGGTTTGGCCAAGGCCTAATGCGCTGGGAAGTTGTCGATTTGTGATCGCCTGGTCGATCCCCTTCAAAAGAGTTTCCGCGTTCACACCTAAAAGCTGGCCATTAGCCGCGGTAAATTGGCCCTTTCCGCTTAAAGTGCGCATAATCGCAGCCTGGCTTTTCCCGCTGCCTGTGATCTCCATCGTTAGATCAGACGTCCCAGTGACTTTGTCAAAGCCCCCCATCGACATCATCAATTCCTGCGCTTTCACGCTCTTGATGTCAGCGCTGAGGGCGATGCTTGGCGATCCGTCAGTGGACCGAACGGTGAAAATGCCATTTGCAGTTCCGCCGTAAAGGTCTGAGTTTTCAATACGGCTCTCGAGGGTCCCGTTCTTCAATGTCAGACGGGCGTTTGTATCCCCTAGGGCTAGACGGGTCATTTTGATCGACGGCGCTGAAATCCGTAAATCGGCGTCAATCGCGTTCAGTCCCGAGACATTGATAGGCGCTGTCGACCACGGAACAATCTGTCCCGCAGGTTTCTGAGCGGACCATGCTGCCATATAAGGCTGTAGATTTAGGTCAGAAAACGCAATTTTGCCAGTTAATGTCGGTCTCAACGTCTGCAGGGAAAGCTTGAAATCCCCTCTGCCAGAGAGTCCATCCAAGGACATCTTGCCAGATGTAAACTCTAGGAGATCAGGTACACCCGACACTTGCCCTGAGATCGACAGGGCTTCGAAAATGCTCCCAGATGGCGTATTTGCAGGCAGGGTGACATTGCGTTTGGTTGAAAGCGTACGCAATGACGGGACGTCTAAGGTCAACCTGCCTGCAATATCGGGCGCTTGTCCGAGCGCAATTTCGCCGCGATAACTTCCATTCACATCACCCTCAGTTAAGTTGGCGTCGGTGTTGTTCAGAGAAAATGTGCCATTCGCCAGCCGAACGTCACCTGCAAAACTAACGCGTTTTGCGACATCGGCAAAAGGAATGACGCGCGGTAGCGCTGCATTGAGGGCTGACAGGTCCGCGATATCCGCTTGGGCGCTGCCTTGCATTGATAGAGTTTCGTCAAAAGCTAGCACCCCAGTGAAGTTCCCATTGACCAGGCCTTGTGTCGCCTTGGCTTGCAGGTCCGTTACAGAAACGCTTTCACCTGCGATTTTTACCGCGCCAGTCGCTGTGATAGCTTTCAGCGCTGCCGTGTCGGGTTGGTTTAATTCTAATTTATCGACCAACCTCGCCACGTCAGGGGATTTCACATCGAACCGCCCGTCTGCGCTTAAGCTTCTCTCGTAGCGCGCAGTCCCTTTGTAACTTGCGTCAATGACCTCGCCAGAGGTTTCGGCCACCAAATCAGTGATGTCAAAGGCGTTTCCATTCCAAGTAAGGTTCCCATTGGCATTGAGCGTATTGAGCGCGTTTAAGGCTGGGACTGGTTCACTTAAATATGCCGTGACGACGGACATATCGGACAGATTTACCTTGAACGCACCCTTCGCGGAGCGCGTATCAGAGGATGAAAACTGCCCCGTATAGCTCACGTCAAAGCCGTTACCGTTCAAATTTGTCTCCAAGTCGGTGACATTAAATTCAGCGCCGTCATTAACCACGCGTCCTTTAGCATTTACGGTATTTAGTGCCGGCAATTTTATGTGCTCTGGCAAAGGAAGACGTGCCGCCATCCCCAGAGGGTCGGAGGAATTTAAGTCGAAAATGGCGTCTATGTTCAGCGCGTCACTTGCCAAAAAATGTCCTGAGATTTCTACGTTCCCCAGATCCGTGGTGACAGACCCGTCGAAGGGCGTGCGATCGCCATTTAGAAAGTCCAACGGTGATGCGAGCTCTGCAGCGATAGCGACAGCGAGATCGTCCAGAGTCATGTCTCCGTCAATCTTTATCGGTTTTGAAAGGGCAGGGGCGCGTAGGTCCAAATTTGCGTTCCTTATCGAAACGTCTCGGTCTTCTGCCGAATCGATAAATCGGATTTGGCCATTTTTAATAGAGAGAAGATCGAGGGCAGGGTCATAATCGGTAAATCTGCCATCTCGCTGAAAGCCTTCTTCGGCACGAGGTTCCGAAAGCGTTGCGTTTTGAGCCAGTGCTGTGTTTGCCGTGCTCCAATTTACTGTCCCATCGGCTTTTCTCTCCAGCCAGATGTTTGGGCTATTTAGACGGATTTGGGAGATTTCGACTTGTTTCTGGAGAAGCGGCCAAAGCTTTACCTTGGCGTCCAAACCCTCAACTTCGACAAAGTTTGTGGTTTTAAAGCCTTCGGCGTTTGCAAGCGCCACGGCGCCTGTTTCAATTTGAATTGCTGGGAATGTAGAAATCTGGATGTCGCCCGTGATAGACACGTCTCGCGCCATGACGCGACTAAGCTCTGTCTCTAACCTGGCGCGATAAGTATCGGTGGAGATGAGGGTGGGAAGAATAAAGATGGCTCCCACCAAAAGGACAACAAAAAGGCCTGAGCCCATAAGAATTCGCTTAAACATAGGATGAACAATATGGTGCGTTGGCTGGACTCGCTAATTTTAAATTTGAACAATACGGTAAAATAGGCGTTAATAGCAGTAACAACACCGCTCGGAGCTTACCATTCGGTAAAATGGACCTGTTCTTGCCTGTCGGCGGTGAAATGAGCGGAGACTATTATGTGCAATCACGAACATGCCCACGGCGAAACAGAGGCGCCCCACGTCGCATTAATGCCGCGTCGAAGATTACTGAAAGCCCTAACAATTGGCGGCACAGCTGCGGCGGTTTCGGCGTGTACAACGAACCCATATACGGGTCGCAAGCAGCTCGTAGGTCTTGCGCCGGGTGATTTATCGGGCGCTGCAGAAGCATCTTGGGCTGAGATGAAGGCGAAAATCCCGACATCAAATGATCCGCGTTACACGTCTCGTCTGCGCAATATCGGCAGCCGCATCTCGCGCTCCTCCCCTTTCGCGAATGAAGCTTGGGATTATCAAGTTTTCGACACAGATACCAAAAACGCTTTTGTCCTGCCAGGAAACCGCGTTGGTTTTTATAAGGGTATGATGGACTTTGCCGAGTCAGATGATGCCATCGCGGGCATTATGGGCCACGAAGTTGGGCACGTCGCTGGTGCACATGCGCGTGAACGTATGTCCATGCAGATGGCCAGCCAATTGGCTGTTGTGGGTGGCACCGTCATCGGTGGCGTTGCTCTGAATAAAAAATGTGACAACGTTCCGGCAAATCAACGAACGGCGTGTCAACGGTCTGCAAGCCAAAATACTGCGCGCCTCCAACAGGCCTTAGGCTTGGGTACTTTGCTTGGCCTAGTTCTTCCGTATTCTCGTAAGCACGAAGCAGAGTCAGACCTTCTCGGGGCGAACTACATGCAGCGTGCAGGATATAACCCCTATGAGTCGGTCAAGTTGTGGGAGAAAATGGCGGCAAATTCGACTTCTTCTCAACCCACTTTCTTGTCGACTCATCCTGATCCTGCATGGCGTGCACGCAATCTGGATGCCTATATCCGTCGTCAAGAGAAGTTGGGGTCACAAGGCTTCCAAAATATTCGGACCTAATGTGATTTGGACAGGAAAAGGGCTTGCACCTTTTTCCTGTCTGCCCTAATCGGGCGCTTCGAATTTAGATGCCGCCTTAGCTCAGCTGGTTAGAGCGCTGGTTTGTGGAACCAGAGGTCCTCAGTTCAAACCTGAGAGGCGGTACCATTTTCCCCAAATATTTTGAGACAATCCTGCCGCAGATCGCCTATGGTTAACCCGCACTTAACGCGAAAGCTGCACAATAAACACCAGCGATCAATTTGGGTTTTTCATGTCGGCACTTTCAGGAATCATTGACCGTTTCGGCAAAACGACCATTCGGCAGGCCTTGCAAGGTACCACGGCCGAGAAGCGCGCGAATGCGGTTCAAAAACTAGGCAGAGAAATTCGTTCTGCTCAAATGACGGAGGCGGAGCAGGCCTTTGCATTAACATTGATGGATCGAATTTGTGCGGATGTTTCCGCGCTTGTGCGACGCGCTTTATCAGTCACCCTACAGAACTCTCCCAACTTGCCGCGGCAGATAGCCCGTACTTTAATCGCAGATATTGATTCGATTGCTGTCCCGATTCTGTCTTCTTCACCCGTCCTTACGGATGATGATCTCATGGATGTGCTGAACTCTAAGGCGGCTGAAAAGATTCGAGCTATTGCCCAGCGGCACACTCTTAATCTTCATATTTCCCACGCAATCGTCAGTTTTGGGGATGGAATGGCCACGGCGCGATTGGCGGCGAATGACGGTGCGTTGATCTCTTCTGATACAGCGGAGCTGATTGCGGAACTTCACGCTGATGATGACCTCATTCGAGAAGCGGCCTTGTCCCGCCATGATATGCCACCCACAGTCATCGCAAAATTGATCGAACACAGCACCGACAAGATCGACGTCGTGCTAAAAACATATCCCGGCGTAAGTGACACACGCGCTGCGCAAATCAGCCAAAATACGGGCGAACGCGCAAGGAGTTTTGTAATCGGCGAGGATTGGCCGGAAGACCGCTTACGCGATTACGCTCGTTCATTGGACAAGTCCGGAAAGCTGACGCCGCGTCTCGTTCTAAGGTCAGCGGGCCGGGGCGATATGCGCTTTATCATCGCTGCGTTGTCTGTGTTGGCAGGCCAGACGATAGAGAAAACTCGCCTAATGGTAATGTCCTCCACCGGGTTAGGCGTCAAAGCCGTTGCCCTGCGCGCGCGATTTACGGTGCCGCAAATCGAGCTGCTGACGGCTTGTATTCAAACCTACCTATCTGTTGAGCGAGAGAACCGCGCACTGACGCCGTCACATTTCCAACTGACGGTGGCTGAGCGATTGCTTAGCTTGGAGCTGAATTGGCCTGAAGAGGTATCAACTGATCTGCTTGATATTTTAGATGCGCATGCAGGTTTGCGCCGCGTCGCTTAAGTCGCAAATTGTTCCTGCAGAATTTTCTCTGCCAAGCCATGGTCCGCGTCGAAAAGCAAGTTGAGCGTTGTCCCCATATCCTGTTCAATTTCGATCGAGATGAGATCTCTCACTTCTGAATTATCTGCAGACGCTGAAACAGGGCGCTTTGTCGGATTTAGTACCTCAAACCGAACTTTAGCTTGGCCTGACAGCAAAGCGCCTCGCCAGCGTCGGGGTCTAAATGCGCTAATCGGTGTGAGAGCCAAGATATCGGCACCTAGAGGGATGACAGGGCCATGCGCCGATAAGTTATAAGCCGTCGATCCGACAGGCGTCGAGAGCATAACGCCATCTGCTACCAGCCGTTCCAGCCGCTCTTTCCCATCGACAATGACTCGAATATGCGCGGCCTGTTGGGATTGACGGAACACGGAGACCTCGTTGAAGGCGATGTCTGTAAACTGTCCACCCGCCGCCTCAGCTGTCATTTTTAGGGGATGGACAGGTGTTCGGGTTGCGTTAGACAATCGCTCGGGCAGGTCTTCCAAGACGAATTCATTCATCAAGAAGCCGACTGTGCCTTTGTTCATCCCGTAAACGGGCAAGCCACGGGTTACCAAAGGGAGGTAGCGTCGCAGTGTCTCGAGCATAAACCCATCTCCGCCTAAGGGGACGATGGCGTCAGCCTCAGCCGCATCGACATTTCCGTACATGGAAACGAGTTCTGTAAATGCCTCCTGGGCTGAGTGACGGGAGGAGGCGACAAAGGCCAGTTTTTCGAATTTACGCGTGGGCATTATAACGCTTTATATTTGACGATGGGGTAGGGCAAAGCCTAATCACTCAACGTGCTTGGGAAGTTTTGTAAAATTATCGTCTGCGTGAGCAGTGGACTTTGTCTTTCGGTCGAGGCTTTCGCGGGAGCTTGGAATCAACGAGCGGGCGAGGGGCAAGTGATTTCCACGTCATCGTGGAGCCAAGCGGGGCAAATTTATACCGATGATTTCGATGCGGTGCCCTTGCAGGGGTTCAGCAAAACTGAGACGCGTTTGTATCTCGAGCAAGGGGTCACCGATTGGTTGACCCTAGTTGGGAATGGCGGATTTCAGACTTTAAGTTTTAGAGATGTCGACTCGCGGTTTGATTTCGAAGGGCTGGACGATCTTGAACTAGGTTTTCAGGTCAAAACCTATGCGCGCGAAGGGCTCGCGACCTCAATTCGCCTGAGCTACATCTTTGACGACGCAATCGATAACCTTGCGGTGGACGTCATTGGCGGAGGTGATCAGTTGGAGTTGCGTGCTCTGATAGGCCAAAGCCGAGAGACACTGATCGGAGATTTTTTCTATGACGCCCAATTCGCGTTGCGCAGCGAGTCCTTGGATCGCCTCGACGGTATCCAATCCGCTCTCACACTAGGGTTTAAGCCCACGGAACGTTGGTTGGCGATGGTGCAGACCTATGGCAATCATGCCAATGACCAAACAGTCGATGGCTTTATCGCGCCCGAGCAATTTCAACTGAGTATAAATTTATCGCTCGCGCGCCAGTACAAACCAGGGCGGTATATTCAGATCGGTACGGGTCAAACGGTTTTAGGCCGGAATATCGTGAAAGAGAAAAGCCTCTTTATCGGGATTTGGACCGATTATTGAGGTGTGGTTTTGCTCTTCATATAGGCTTGAACCGCGTCGCGGTCTTCTTGCTTTTTTAAGCCGATAAACGACATTTTTGTACCGGGCACATATTCGGCAGGCTTTTTCAAATACGCGTCCATGGTTTCCTCAGTCCACGTAATACCCGCAGCTTTCATGGCCTTCGAATACGCAAAGGCTTCATGCGCACCCGCTTGGGCTCCGTATACGCCCCAAAGATTAGGACCAACTTTGTTGCGACCGCCTTCTTCCAAGGTGTGACAGGCTTGGCACCGTTTGAATATCCGCGCGCCGCGTTGTTCAATCGTCATGACTGCAGCAGGAGCTGCCGCCTGAGTTGTCGCGGCAGGGGTAGGCGGCGTCGGTGTTTCTGGTGTTTTTTCACCGCCACAAGCTGCCAACAATGTGGCTGCAAAGAAAGATGGGAGCAGAGTTGAGGTGAGGTTTTTCATTGTCGTCTTTTGCGCTAAAGCCAAAGAAGCCGCAAGGCCAAGTCCTTCAAAAATGTGCTGTTATCATTCAAGTTGCGCGGCGATTTGACCCTTAAAAAGGGCTCTGAGCCGTGCCATATGGAATTCAACAAATCTAAGAGGCCATTATGACTTATCAGACCCCCGTCAATGCGATGCAATTTCTGCTGCGTCACGGCGTAGATATGGATAAAATCATCGCCCAGCCAAAATTCGCTGAAACCAATGATGAGTTGATTGGCGATGTTTTGAACGGCGCGGCGGTTTTCGCGCGCGATGTGGTGGCGCCGACAAATTGGGCGGGCGATCAAACGCCAGCTTCACTGACGGGAAAAGACGTCACGGCGTCTCCTGGTTTCAAAGAAGCTTATCAGTCGTTTGTCGAAGCTGGATGGCAAAGCTTAGCCATGAGCCCAGACATTGGCGGTATGGGACTGCCGACAGTTGTGTCCGTTGCAACCAATGAAATGATCTATTCCGCGAATATGGCGCTGGGTCTGTGCCCGATGCTCACGAGTTCGGCGACGAAGGCGATCGAAGCCCACGCTTCCGAAACGCTAAAAAACACCTATGTGCCGAAGATGGTCACGGGTGAGTGGACAGGGGCCATGTGCCTGACAGAACCGCAAGCGGGTTCAGATCTGGGCCCGGTACGCACGAAGGCTGAAGATAATGGCGACGGTACTTATTCGATTACGGGTCAAAAAATCTATATCACTTGGGGCGATCACGATTGCGCGGATAACATCATTCATTTGGTTTTGGCGCGTTTACCCGACAGCCCCGAAGGCTCACGCGGTATCAGTCTTTTTATCTGCCCTAAATATTTCGTCGAAGCCGATGGGTCATTGGGTGACCGCAATTATTTTTACCCCATCGGCCTAGAGCATAAGCTAGGTATTCACGGCAGCCCAACTTGCGTCATGGAATTCAACAAAGCCAAAGGCTGGTTAGTTGGCGAAGTGAACCGTGGACTCGCTTGCATGTTTACAATGATGAACGAAGCGCGCCTTTTTGTCGGCGTCCAAGGCGTTGCAATTGGCGAACGCGCTTATCAAGCGGCGTTGCAATATTCCCATGACCGCGTTCAAGGCACACCGCCAAATGGCGGAGCGGGCGCTCCGATCGTGCATCACCCTGATGTGCGGCGCATGTTGATTGATATGAAGGCGCGCCTGATGGGTGCGCGCGCTATCGCTATGGCGACCGCCGCTGCCGATGATTTGGGCGACCACACGCGCGCAGGCCTGCTGACTCCCATCACAAAGTCATATGGCTCAGATATGGGCGTCGATGTTGCCTCTATCGGGGTACAGGTTCACGGCGGCATGGGGTATGTTGAGGAAACAGGCGCTGCGCAGCATCTTCGAGATTCGCGGATTGCGCCAATATACGAGGGCACAAATGGTATCCAAGCCATGGATTTGGTTGGGCGTAAATTGCGTCGCGATGGCGGCGAGGCCATGCGCGCCTTGATCGTTGATCTCAATGATATCAAAACTTTAGCTGAAGGAAGTTCAGGCGAGGGCGAGGCTGATTTATCTGTCTGTATTCGTGCGCTTAATACTGGCATCGACACTTTGTCGACGGCGACGGATATTCTCCTGAATGCCAAAGAAGAGGACGCGTTGTCCGTGGCAACGCCATATCTTTCGCTCTGCGGTGACATTCTATCAGGGGCGTTGCTGATCAAAGCCGTCGCAAACGGCTTATCGGCAGGCGATGCGCATGCGGCGCCGATGGCCAGTTTGGCGCGATATCATGCGCTTTCCGTTATGCCTCGTGCGGCGTCCCAGCTTGATTTCATTCGTGCGGGCGCTGACCCTGTGTTTGATTTTCCAATGGGACAGCTTGCGGACCTGTAGCATTCTGACCTAAGGAGCTGGAATGTCAGCACAAAACCATATCCGCCGTATGACGGCTCCGCAAATCACAGCCCGAAAAGGCGGTGATCCCATTGTCTGTCTGACGGCCTATGATGCCCCGACTGCCGCTATTGTGGACGAGTTCTGCGACCTCATCTTGGTGGGAGACAGCCTTGGAATGGTTGTGCATGGTTTGCCTAGCACAGTGGGTGTAACGCTAGACATGATGATCTTGCATGGGCGTGCCGTGATGCGGGCCTCCCACAAAGCGTTGGTCGTCGTGGATCTTCCCTTTGGCAGCTATGAAGACAGCGTTGAGACGGCGTTTCGCAATGCCTCGCGCGTCATGATGGAAACGGGATGCCAAGCCGTGAAGATCGAAAGTGGCTCATACGCGGCTGAAACGGTCTCATATCTCGTTGAGCGCGGTATTCCGGTCATGAGCCATGTAGGGCTTCGTCCGCAGAGCATGCACGTTATGGGAGGCTTCCGCGCGCGAGGACGTGACACCAAAGTTGCCGATGAAATTATGGTCAATGCCATTGCGGCCGCCCAAGCCGGAAGTTTCGCAGTCGTGGTTGAGGGCGTGTCGGAAGAGATCGCCAATCAGGTCACCGCCGCTATCGACGTTCCAACCATCGGAATTGGTGCTTCGGCGCAATGTGACGGTCAAATCCTCGTCACGCCAGACATGTTAGGGCAGTTTGAACGTGTCCCTAAGTTTGTCAAAAAATACGGGAATCAGCTTGAAGCGACCCGCAGTGCTGTCTCCGCTTATGCCAATGACGTTAAGGCTCGTTCGTTCCCAGGCAGCGCCAATCTTTACCACTTCAAGAAACCCGCTTCCTAATCAATCGGTAATGCCGATAGCAGTTGTATCGACTCTGGTGCGGCGTTAAGTTCCGGCCAACTTACAGGTGCTTGCACCGTCCCATGATTCAAGGACCAAACCGTGGTCGACTTCATTAATGAGGTGGAAGAGGAACTCCGCAAGGACGACTATAACCGCCTACTCAAAAAATATGGCCCTGCCATTGGTATCGTTCTGTTCCTGATTGTCGCGGGAACGGGTTATATGGAATACCGCAAATACGCCAATGACAAGAAGGCGCAGGTGGTTTCGGCTGTATATACTGCGGCGGATAAGAAGCTCGATTCTGGTGACGCCGACGCCGCTGTTCAGGCTTTCGTTGAACTGGGCGAGACTGGCCCTGATGGATATGCAGGTCTATCGCTGATGCGCGCCGCCGCGATCCGTCAGGAGCAGGGCGATACGATGGGGGCGGTTCGTCTCTTTGATCAAGCCGCAGAGCGATTTACAATGCCGCGCCATAAACAACTCGCTCAACTCAAAGCCGCTTATTTGCTGGCCGATATGGGCGCTTATTCAGACGTCATTGGTCGTCTCGCGACATTGGCTGTGAAAGATGCGCCCTACGAACATTTATCGCGAGAGTTACTGGGCTACGCACATTCTGAGGCCGGTGATGCCTCCGCTGCGCGTGAGCAGTTCTCCTTTCTGACGTCAGTGCCAGGTGTGCCGACAACGGTTAAACAGCGTGCAGAGCAGTCTATGGCGCTGATGAACGCGAAAACTGGCTTGAGTGCGCCAGAGCCAATTGATGTTTTGCAGACCGAAACACAGCCTACTGACATTCAGCCGACAGACGCCACACCGGAAACGGATACGCCCGATGAAGACTAATTCTATCCTTTTGACGGTTGCCTCAGCAGCCTTGCTTGCGGGGTGTTCGACGCTGGACGCGATCAATCCGTTTGACAAAACTGAAGCCGACATTCGCGCAGAGCAGGGCGAAGTCGCGGGTGAAGATCAGCGTATTTCTATTCTCGAACTGTCTGAGACGCTGACTGTTGTCACGCCGATCTCACCCGATCAAATTGTTCTGCCTGAGCCCTATGTAAATGCTGATTGGCCACAAGTGGGCGGGAACGTGCAACACGTCGTTCAGCATACGGCCGCAACGGGCCCGTTGGATAAGGCTTGGTCTGTCGACATTGGTGAAGGGTCTGGTCGCAAAGGTCGGATCATGGCGCCGCCCGTGATTGCTAATGGCACGATATTTACGGTGGACGCCGCTTATAATGTGCGCGCCTTTGACGAAGCTACTGGCGACCGAAAATGGGAATTCAAGGTCGAAGCGGTCCAACGCGAATCAACCCGCGAAGGCAAAACGAGCTTTATTGACCGTATCCGAGATCCGCTCACCTTCGCAGATGGTGACGGCAGCGATAAAGAAGGTGTTGGCGGCGGTGTCGCCTTTGCCGATGGTACGGTTTACGTCGCATCTGGCCTTGGGAAAATGGTCGCCTTGAACGCCGATACGGGCGCGTTGATTTGGGCACGTCAAACGCGGGTTCCACTCAATTCTGCTCCGACTGTTCACAATGGTCGCGTCTTTGTCATTTCAGACGACAATGAGCTTTTTGCGTTAAATTCAAATTCGGGTGAGGTGCTCTGGTCCTATCAAGGGATCATCGAAACCGCATCAATGCTGACATCGCCAGCGCCCGCCGTAGTCGATGATGTCATTCTTGCACCGTTTTCCTCGGGTGAGCTTGTGGCGTTGCGCGTTCAAAATGGTGGCGTCTTGTGGCAGGATTCATTGTCTTCTACCGCGCGTTTGACGCCTCTTGCTTCTCTTAACGACATTGCAGGCGGCCCTGCCGTCGCCGATGGCTATGTTGTGACGACAGCCCAAAGCGGTGTTATGACAGCCTTCGATTTGCGAACAGGACAGCGAGTTTGGTCGATACCCGCCGGCTCGCTCACGATCCCGCTAATTGCAGGGGACGTTGTGTTTACCGTCACTACGTCTGGACAAGTTGCGGCGATCTCGAAGTTAGACGGCACAATTCTTTGGCTCCAACAGCTAGAAAACTACAAAAATGCCAAGAAGCGCAAAGAGCGCACAGTTTGGACTGGACCGCTTTTGGCGGGCAATCGTTTGATCGTGGCGAGCTCACGCGGTGGCGTTGTCATGCTGGATCCGCGGTCTGGCGATATTGTCAAAGAAATGGACGTCAAGTCGCCCGTTTTTGTTCCACCCGTTATCTCCAATGAGACAGTCTATCTCTTGACGGATGACGCCAAACTTATTGCGTTGAAATAGAATATGGCGCGTAAGAACCGTCATCTCGACGACGAAGAGCCAGAAGACGACAACACGCGTCCCGCGCGGATTGCGGTCATCGGACGGCCGAATGTCGGGAAATCGACTTTGTTCAACCGTATGGCTGGCAAAAAGCTTGCCATTGTAAATGACCAACCGGGCGTCACGCGTGACGTGCGCGAGACGAAGTCGCGTATCCGAGGTCATGACATGACCTTGATGGATACAGCGGGTTTCGAAAATGCGACGGGCGATAAACTTGAAGCGCGGATGCGTTCACAGACGGAACAAGCCGTCATGGACGCTGATGTTCTGTTATTTGTTTATGATGCGCGCGAAGGCGTAACGCCTCTGGATCGTATTTTTGCAAATTTCGTACGGAAAACGGGCAAGCCAGTCGTGCTTGTGGCCAATAAATGCGAAAGCAGCGCAGGCGACGCAGGAATCAATGAGGGCTATTCCCTCGGCATGGGTGATCCCGTTGAAGTCGCAGCAGAACATAACATCGGCATGGTCGATTTGGACGATGCTGTTGAACTCGCGCTGCGTGAGGTGAAGTTAGAGGTCGATCCAGACCCTATTGATACATCTGAAGCGCCTGTTCGTATTGCGATTGTCGGTCGTCCAAATGCGGGTAAATCGACCCTTATCAATACGCTTATCGGCCAAGACCGCTTGCTTACGGGACCAGAGGCTGGCGTCACCCGCGACAGCATCACGGTTGATTTTGTTTGGCAAGATCGGCGTGTCCAATTCCATGACACTGCGGGTATGCGGAAGAAAGCTAAAGTTCAGGAGACATTGGAAGTGATGTCTGTCCAGGACACTTTGCGCGCGATTAACTTCGCACAGGTCGTTGTGCTCCTCATGGATGCGACATCGCCGTTCGATAAGCAGGACTTGCAAATTGCGGCGCTCTGCGAACGCGAAGGTCGTGCGATGGTGATTGGTGTCACCAAATGGGATTTGGTCGAAAATAAATCGGAGATGACCAAGGCGTTACGCGAAACTGCAGCACGGCTTTTGCCGCAGCTCAGAGGCGTTCCGGTCGTCATGTTCTCTGGTTTAACAGGAAAGTCGGTCGATCGTCTTCTACCCGCGATTGAGCGCGTTCAAGTCGATTGGTCTGCCAAGGTAAAGACGTCGGAGTTGAATGATTGGTTGATTGAGAAAGTCGCCCGCCATCCACCGCCTGTCGTCAATGGCCGCCATATCAAGCCGAAATATATCAGTCAGACCAAGACCCGCCCGCCGACATTTGTCCTCAAATGTTCGCGCGCGACCAAGCTGCCGGAGAGTTATAAGCGCTATCTTGTCAATGGTTTGCGCGAAGATTTTGATCTTTGGGGCATCCCAATTCGTATCAACGTCAAAGCCGATAGTAATCCTTACGATACGACAAAACGTAAGCAAGGATTTGAGCCGCTTGGTAAGATGAACAAAGGTCGCGAAGCGGCAGGTCGGGTGAAAAAACACAAACCCGGCAAGAACGCTAAACCCCCAGAAGGATAAACATGACAGAGATTAATGCGTATGCCGCAATGGAAGCTGGCGGATCACTAGAAGCCTATAGCTACGATCCGGGACCGTTGAGCGCGCATGATGTTGAAATTGACGTCATGGCCTGCGGTGTTTGCCACTCTGACTTATCCATGGTCGACAATAGTTGGCATTCTAGCCAGTATCCTTTGATCCCAGGACATGAAGCCGTTGGCCGTATTCGCGCAAAAGGCGAGGCTGTAACAACACTTGAAGTTGGCCAAATGGTTGGAGTCGGCTGGAACGCCCAATCATGTCAGGCGTGCCAACCTTGCTTGTCAGGTACGCAGCAACGATGCCAGACAGGGGTCTCAACCATTCGCTCGAATGGCGGATTTGCCGATCGCGTGCGTGTCCAAGATATTTGGGCTGTCCCTATCCCTGATGGTATTGATCCCGTGACCGCAGGGCCTTTGTTCTGCGGCGGGATTACCGTCTTTGCGCCTTTCGTCAATTTTGGCCTTAAACCGACAGACCGTGTCGGCGTCATCGGCATTGGTGGATTGGGTCATTTAGCCCTACAATTCGCTAATGCGTGGGGCTGCGAAGTAACAGCTTTCACGAGTTCGCAAGATAAGATGGACGAACTTAAAAAGTTGGGCGCGCACCGCGTCGTCAATAGTCGCGATAAAGACGCCATTAAAGCGGAACGCGGCCATTTCGATTTTATCATTTCGACGGTGAATGTTAGCCTGAACTGGCCTGCTTATTTGGCGGCATTACGTCCAAATGGACAGCTGATTACAGTTGGCGGTGTCGCTGAACCTATGGGTATTCCTGCCTTCAGCCTTATCGGCGGCGGTAAATCCGTAGGCGGGTCCGATACAGGCGCACCACATGAAGTGGCGACCATGCTTGAGTTCTGTGCACGCCACGACATCAAGCCTATGGTCGAAACGTTCCCCATGAGCGAAGTCAATGCCGCGATAGACCATCTGAAATCCGGCAAGGCCCGCTATCGGATCGTATTGAAAAACAACTGACCGTATTATTTGCCTATCCGCATTGCGGATGGGCACGGGCGAAAGCTTTGACGCGTGCGGTGTCATCATTCACCTTCGCGTCGTTATAAGTGCTCACTCGTGCCCTTGCGATTTGGTAAAAACCGCAGGCTTTTGAGCTGTCGATACTTTGAATATAGATATTCGCAAGGTCGAGATGTCCGCCCACATTGGTTGGCGTCAGGTAGGACTGGGCCATGACCTCAGCTGCCTTTTTCCCTGTCTCACTGAGCGGTGCATCTGATCGCCCGTAGAGCGTAACGAGATGGGTAACCGATGTGTTGTCATTCGGATCAATCTTCAGGACGTCCTCAAATCGCGTGATAACTGGCATAGGGTCGTGTTCACCCGCAAACTTTCGGATGGCGCCTTTTGCTGTGTCATCCCCGGCGGCCTTGGCGAGCCTATGGTAATGCACGTCCGCCAATAGGCTCAATACGTCAACATCCTCTGGCGATTGTTCTAATGCGGCGGATACATAACCTTCTGCGGCATCGAAATCGTCTAAGGCCATTGCGCTGTGGCCTTGCCCCAAACGGACTTCTTTTGTCGCTTGCAGCGGCTCTGACAACTTCGCATATTTCTTCAGAAGCGATTTCGCCGTGTCTTTATTCATGAAATTTCGCTGCCCATCCGCATAGGCGAGGAGGGCTTGGTCATCGGACAAAACCTTCACAGTTATCTCAGGATTGAGCAATGATGGGCTGGCTTTGAACTGCATGACGGGGAAGGCATTTTCGCCCCAATAGTCCCGTGCGGCCTTGTGAAAGTCTTGGATTGTCATGCCATATGCTGACTCAAAGGCAGGGATCGGTTTCTGCCCCTTTTCCAGATTGTCCAAATAAACAGGAAGTTTTCGCCCGAGTTCGGGTGTGTTTTGCATGTAATGGACGTAGAGCCAGCTCTGCCCGTAGAATTGGTCAAATCTATTCGTTCGAGGGTAATTGTGGATTGAACCAAAGATAACCTCTGGGCTCATCCATCGGTTTTCTTTGAGAGCGCGCCCATGCGAAACATTCGGCGCACCGATCGTGATGATATCGCCCTCAACCTTGAAGGTGCTCAAGTAATTGGCGAACCCTTCGCTATACCAACGTGGATAATTATCGCGGCTCATGCCGCGCAAAACGTGGTGACTATACTCGTGCAGAGCCACTTGGGTTGCCCAATTGTCTTTTTTAAATCCGCCCTTGGTTATCGTTACGAAAACTGGACCTTTGAGCCCTTCCGTATAGACGCCGGCAATCCCCCGTTGACCTGTAAACTGTGTGATCGTCTTGCCGTTTTTGGTTCCGTAGACGCGCAGGGGTTTATCGTCTGGTTTGCCTTTCAACCCAACCAGAGAAATGATTGTATTGCGGTAAATTTCAAGATTTCTGACCAGACGCTTGCCATTCTCTTCCGAAACATCACCCACAAAAATGACGTTCTCAGACGTCACTTGAATATCATCCGCCGAAGCCAAGGCGGGGAACAGCAAGGCACTAATGAGGAGGAGTGTCGCAATATATCCAGACTTCATAATGTAGTGCCTTTGGTCGGAGAGGGTCATGATAAGTTAGGCTACAACTATTAGGTGCTAGATTGAAGAATTCAACACCCTTTGATTTTGGATCGTTTTCATCTTTCGAGGTGGTCCTTTACGCGTGAGTAAGTTGCAGGGAAAACACATATTCCTCACTCATAAATTCAAGCCTATGTAAAAAATACTTTACACATCAGGGCCTTTCGCTGTATGTAAAACATATTATACATAGGCTGCCGTTTCACTCGATGTGCCAATCGAGGCGGCATTAAGTTCAGAGGAGACCAGAATGACCCGTATAGAAGACATGACATCCACCCAGCGCCAGAGTTGGCTGACCCTATTGGCGGATGGGGCGGTCTTTATTTGGTTTTGGCAGAAGATGACCGCTGGGTTTTCTATTCGTCCGATTGATTTTGAACCGGGTGAGTTTGCCGGGATAATTGTCGGCGTCGTATTCCTGACCGTTGTCTTGCATACGGCTATCGCCATTACGTTTGAGATCGCGTCCAAGCAGCAAAAGGCAAAACGTGATGAACGCGACATTGAGATTGAGCGTCGCGGCTCCCATATCGGCTATCGTATCTTGCAGGCAGGTGTCGGTTTTGTGATTGTTGCCATGGTCATGAGTTCTGGTTTTCCCGAAGAATTCAAAGAGCATATCCAGTTGATGACGACGGTGCAGATCATCTTTGCGTTGATGGTGGTGAGTTATGTTGCTGACCTGACCAAACATGCGGTCATGATTTACGGATATGGTCGATAAGGTGGGCGGTAAGAAAACTACGATCCAGAACCATATTAAACGCGTGCGTCTGGCCCGAACGAACCTGTCTCAAGCGGCATTGGCCGAGCAAGTGGGAGCAACGCGCCAGACGATCATTGCGGTGGAGGCGCAGAAATACGCCCCATCATTGGAACTGGCATTTCGTCTTGCTCACGTGCTGGGTGAACGCGTGGACGAACTCTTCGTGTTCTCGCCCGATTGGGTTTGAGGGTATTGAGCCTTAAAATACAGCGGAATATTGCGCGTTATTGACGTAACTATCTAAGCCAGAGTCACTGTCCTCAAGATAAGATCGGATTGAGGTCATCCGATCGTGTAAATAGCTAGCATCAAGAAAATTATCGAGCATGTCTGCGCCAAGATCGCGAGCGCTCGCCACACAATGTTCGAGATATATCTTTGCGGGTAAATGCGACGTGTGCCAGAAGGATGGCGTGTCATACAAATCGTAAAGATCCCATATGCTGGCCGACCCGATGCGCGAAACATCAATGTTTTGGTCGACATTCTCATAGCAAATGATGGCGTCGAAGTGCTGACCGCCTTCTAGGGCCTGAACGCTCACAGGTTTAAAGTCATATCGAAATTCATGTCTGACATAGGTATCATAATCCGTATCATCCAATTCAAACGCTAACGCATGAAGGATGGAATTAGGTCGATATATGGCTGACGCATGGGCCAAATAATCAGACCCGCTGTCGGCCAATCCCGCTTTGAGGCTAAGTGTTCCAAATGAGTTGAAACAGCGCGCATGATTTTCGAGCGTCACGCGTACAATACGTCCTGCATTTGGAAACAGCCGTTTTATACTCGTTTCGGAAATCAGAGAGGCATAGCCAATGACGCACCGCATGGGGGTCGCCCTACCGCGCGAACTTCACCAATTGGCGCGTTTTGTTATACCCTGCGCCCAACATCATGGACAGATTATCCCAATGTGCTGAAGGTTCGGGAAGAACGCTCGGGTCTTCGCCCGGAACGGCCTTGGCACGCATCGCAGTGCGTGTTCCACCCGGATCATAGATGTTCACGCGAACTTTCGTGATTTCGGTTTCTTCCGCGTAGATATTTGCCATAGCTTCCAAGCCAGCCTTTGAGACAGCATAAGCGCCCCAATATGCGCGGTGACTTTGGGCCACGGAACTCGTCACAGCGACGACACGCCCCGCATCAGAGGCGCGCAAGAGCGGGTCCATCGCGCGGATCAGGCGGTAATTGGCGGTCAGGTTCACGGCGATAACGCTATCCCAATCTTTGGGGGTCGTGTGCGGAAAGGGTGTAATCGCGCCGAGTTGCCCCGCATTCATGAGCAATCCATCGAGACGACCGAAGCGCTCGTTAAGGGCTGCGCCCAAGCGGTCAATAGAATCGCTATCTTTCAGATCCATCGGGACGAGAGTGCATTGCCCGCCTGCGGATCTAATTTCATCGTCGAGGTCTTCTAGACCACCTTGGGTGCGCGCCACCGCGATGACTTGTGCGCCTTCGGCGGCCAAGCGTTTCGCTGTCGCATAGCCAATGCCGCGCGAGGCCCCAGTGACGAGGATAATGCGTCCTTGATGTTCAGACATAGCGCTTATGCGACCTCTACGAGGAATGAGAGTTGATTGCCGCCGAGGAGTTGACGATCTCTGTCGATTAAGGGCGTCGGGTAGCAACCCGTGAAGCAGTGATCCGTATATTGCGGCGCATCTTCTTCGCGGAATTTTTCACCCATGGCCCAGTAGAGGCCTTCGACAGACAGGAAGCCAAGACTATCGACTTCGAGCATAGACGTCATTTCTTCCAGCGAGTAATTTGCCGCAATGAGTTTATCTTTGGTCGGCATATCAATGCCATAATGGTCTGGATATTTGATCGGCGGGGAGGCCGAGCGGAAGTGAACTTCTTTCGCGCCTGCGGCTTTGATCATGCGCACAATTTTGGTCGAGGTTGTACCACGGACGATTGAATCATCGACGAGCAAGACGCGTTTGCCTTCAATCATAGACCGGTTGGCGGAATGCTTTAGCTTCACGCCCATATCTCGAATTTGTTGCGTGGGTTGAATAAAAGTTCGCCCGACATAATGGTTTCGGATGATGCCAAGTTCGAATGGAATACCTGTCGCTTGGGAAAAGCCGAGCGCCGCAGGAACGCCGCTATCTGGCACCGGAATGATTACATCGACGTCGGCGGGCGTTTCTTCGGCGAGGCGTTGGCCCATGCGTTTACGGACTTCATAGACGGACTTTCCGCCAACGATGCTGTCAGGACGTGCAAAATAGACGAACTCAAAGATGCAGGGACGAGAGCTTGCATTTGGGTAGGCGGTGAAGCTGCGGATGCCATCTTCATTGATGACAACGACTTCGCCCGGCTCGACTTCGCGAATGAACTCCGCCTCGATCATGTCGAACGCACAGGTTTCAGAGGCAAGAACATAACTATTGCCGATGCGACCAATCAGGAGCGGGCGAATGCCAAAACGGTCACGTACACCGATCAGAAGTTTTTCCGTCATACCTACAAAAGCGTATCCACCATCAACTTGGCGAATAGCGGACACAAGGCGGTCAATAAATTCGCCTTCCTTCGCCCGCGCCAAAAGATGGATCACAACTTCGGTGTCTGATGTTGACTGGAAAATCGCGCCTTTTTTCACAAGCTGTTCGCGCAGCGTATACGCGTTTGTAATGTGGCCATTATGAGCGAGCGCAAAACCACCCGTGTGGAGTTCCGAGAATAGCGGTTGCACATTGCGCAGGACGGTCTGGCCTGCCGTGGAATAGCGCACATGTCCGATGGAGATGTTGCCGGGGAGCCGTTGGGATGGATCATCGCCCGTGAAGCTATCGCCCACTAGGCCGAGGTGCCGTTCGGTACGGAATTGCTGGCCATCATAGGCCGCGATACCGCAAGCTTCTTGCCCGCGATGCTGTAGGGCGTGGAGGCCGAGCGCTGTGAGAGAGGCTGCATTTTCGAGGCCGAAAATGCCGAAAACCCCGCATTCTTCGCGGATTTTGTCTTCATTAGGATCAAGTTCGCAGCTTGGGTTAGTCATTTTCCCGACTCCAATAAGTCTTGTGATAGTCCGTCTATGTCACCGTCTTTAATGCGTTCGGCATAGGTCTGTACTTTTGCAAAGGGAAGAGCGCGAAGGCCAGCGCCAATTTTGTTGAGCAGGGGGTAGAACGTCGACTCCGCTAACATGTCGGGCAACGGCTTCGGTTCCGATTCCATTTGGTCACGCATAGATTTTGGCATTTTACTGAGCACTTGATTGTAAATGCCCTGTTCGATTAGGCTTTTCTTGTAGTCTTGGGCTTCCGCAGATGCGCGATTACTCGCCGTCAGCACCATCACACCTAGTGCGGCGATGATCAGCCCGCGCGCAATCCCGAACGCTGCGCCGAGAACGCGATCCAGAAAGCCGCTTTCTTTGCCTGCGATGGTCTTTCCGATTTTTGACATGATCAACACCATGATGAGATAGGCGATGAAGAACACGCCCACGAGCAAGGCGCCATCGGCTAACCATGGCGGTGAGATGAAATCTTGCGCAGCAAAGCGGAATTGGCCCCATACAAAGAGCGTCGCAATCGCAGCGACAAGTAGTGAGGCGATCGAAATCACTTCCCGCAACAGACCGCGTGAGGCCGCATATAGCATTGAAATAAGGAGTATAATCAGAACAACGACGTCAAAGCCGTTCAGCTCCCATGGCCCGATTGTGATAAATTGCATCAGTTGGGCAGTCATGGGGCGATATCAAACTCCAGTTAGGCGGCCCAACTCGAAGGATGGTCGAGGCCGCTTTCCGTGCTGGCTTCTACACGTCGGATGAGGTCGGGCAAAGCCTTGATTGCAATGATTGGAAGGGCCGAGTGACCAAGTTTATCGCGGCCATCTTTCCGTTTTTGGGGTTTGGCCGTGATAGCGCGATGGAAACCTAGTTTGGCGGCTTCTTTGAGCCGTGCATCAGCTCGACCCACGGGCCTTACATCACCGGACAGGCTAATCTCGCCGAACACTACCGAATCCGATGGCAGGGGAACGTCAAAAGCCGAACTCGCAATGGCGGCTGCAACGGCAAGGTCGGCTGCGGGTTCGTTGATGCGCAATCCGCCCGCAACGTTCAAATAGACATCTTTTCCGGCAAAACTTACGCCGCAGCGCGTTTCGAGGACGGCTAAAACCATCGCAAGACGGCTGCTGTCCCACCCGACCACAGACCGACGCGGTGTCCCGAAGGCCGCTGGCGCGACGAGGGCTTGGATTTCAGTGAGGACGGGCCGAGAGCCTTCTAGGCCTGCAAAAACAGCGGCACCGGAGGACGACTCACCTCGCCCATCCAGGAATAGCGCCGAGGGGTTTGGCACCTCCGCGAGGCCGAATTCGCGCATCTCAAACACACCGATTTCATCGGTGGGGCCAAAACGATTCTTATGCGCCCGAAGAATACGAAACTGATGCGCGCGGTCACCTTCGAAATATAGGACCGCGTCGACCATATGTTCGACAACGCGGGGACCCGCGATTTGGCCGTCCTTGGTGACGTGACCGACCAAGATGACGCAAGCGCCACTTTTTTTGGCGTAGCGCGTCAATTCTTGCGAACAGGCGCGCACTTGCGCAACGGTGCCCGGCGCCGCTCCCAACTGATCGGTCCAGAGTGTTTGTATTGAATCAATAATCACGACGTCAGGTTTTGTCTCCATCAGCCCGTCTAAGATTGGTCCTAATGAGGTTTCCGACGCAAGGCTGACAGGTTGATCTGCGACTTCCAAGCGTTTGGCCCGTCGACGGACCTGTCCGGTAGATTCTTCTCCGGATATATAAGCCGTTTTAAACCCATTGGCAGCCAGCTTTCCGGTCGCTTGAAGTAAAAGTGTCGATTTCCCAATACCGGGATCTCCGCCGACGAGCAGGGCAGAGCCCGGCACGAGACCGCCGCCTGTTACGCGGTCCAATTCGTCAATGCCTGTTTTCAGACGAGGCACATCGCGAGAGACGCCGCCCAGATCGACGAATTCTAAGCCGCGGCCTTTTCGACGCTTGTGAGCGGGTTTCGCATTTTGAGCTTTAACCTCTTCAATGAGTGTATTCCATTCGCCGCAGGAATCACAACGGCCCGCCCATTTCCCATGGACGCTCCCACAAGATTGACAGACGAAGATGGTTGATGGCTTTGGCATAAGTTCCACTTCCCACAATCCAGATGTTCTGTCAAAGTTTGTTTCTGTTTTGTTCTTCAGATTAATCGGATTTGCAGTAAGCCAAACTTAACCATGATCGCGCAATTATTGTCTTGAAGTAGTATGGGGGCTGGCCATGTTTGGGACAGCGCGGGCAAACCAATGGGGCGGCCTGAGAGTAGGATTTTTGGGATGCATTCTGAGCGCCAGCTTGTTCTTGCAAGCCAAGGCCTCGGTATTCGATCGGCCCTATTTCAATGCGACCTCTGTGGTGATTGTTTTTTCAGGCGGAGATTTCATCGAAAACAATGGTGCTGCGCCTCTGGCCCATGACTTTGTTCTGCTAGAAAATGTGCCCTCTGGAAGCGCGGGCAATGATTTGATCGCTCAGGATGGTGTGCCTGTGAATTTTCCATTTGACCCCATTAGTGACGGAACGTCGGGCGGGTGGCCTTTTCAAATTACGGGTCAAACGTCTGGCGGAGCTTATATCAACAACCCATCTTTCCAAATGCTGGATGCCAATGATAGCTACACCCCGTTTGGGATTGATGGATCTACAGACATTGATTTGTTGGGAAGTAATGTCCGGTTCGCTTGGTTTTTCGTCACTAGCAACGCCGCTTTCGACATTTACGCAGAGGCATCGAACCTTACAACCAGCGGAGATTTCTCTGGGCTAGATTTCAATAACATCGGTTATCAATTTATTGAACGAGCGCCAGCTTCGACAACAATTGGACAGCGCGCGCAACTCGCTTCAGTGGGTGGTGCAGGGGTCGTAATTGGTCGAAATGCATTTGGGTCGACGTTGAACGATTTGTCGTCAGGCCAAACCAAAGTTTATGACGGCGGAAGACGCACAGCGCGAGTCCGGGGCACGATTGCGCAGCAAGCAACTGGTTTTGCCAGTGTCTATAGATTACGCGGGTCCCCCGTCACCGGAAATAACTATGATTTCTCCATGGGGACGGGAATATTGTCGGCCGATGTTACCTATACGATCTTCGCGCCTTAACTACCTAAGGCAGCGTCGACTAGACGTTCGAGCCGGTCGGTATCTGCGCCAGATACATACTCGTCACCGACGATAAAGAAGGGCGTGCCCGTTAGCGCAGGAAGGCGATTGGCGAGCTGAAGCGTATCATTGATGTGCTTATCAATGGAGGCGTCTGCCAAATCAGCCTCATATTTACGCATGTCGAGACCAATTTCTTTGGCTGTCTCACGAATACTCTCACCCGTCAGACGTTTTGAATCCATTAACGCATAATGCATTTCAGCATATTTACCCTGGCGACCCGCGGCCAGAGCCGAACGGGCAGCTAAACGAGACGTCTTTGTTCGATCATCAAGTATGGGTAACTCTTTGAAAACGATACGAACATCGTCGCCATATTTTTCAACGGCATTCTGAACCCAAGGTGTGGCCCGTTTGCAGAACCCACAATTATAATCAAAGAACTCTACGATCGTGACCTTCGCATCGTCAGGTCCGACAGACATATCACGCGGATCATTTTCCAGGGCATCTTTCGCAGCGGCAATCGACTCACGATTGAGCTCCTGCTCCTGCGCGACCTCTTTTTCCTGAAGTTTGATAAAGGCGTCGCGGATGATTTCTGGATTTTCCATGATGTAGGCTCGGACCAATTCTTCAATTTCGGTCTTGCTCATGTCAGTGGTTGATCCAGCCTGCGCACAGGATGATGTCATCAAGCCAACGGCGGCGATGGTCGTCATCAGGAAAGTTCTCATATCAATGCTCTGTCTATTCTTACGAGGGGTAGGGCGGCTTACTGCGCGCCACATACAGGATAATTCTGACTAACGTGATAACATCAACGCGAGGTGAAGCTCACCAAAGGTTTTGGACCACGCCGACCCCGTTTTTGTGCAAGCTGGGTATCTGCAACAACGATGATATCAGAGGCGCGACGCCACTGCGGTAGGTCTCGCGAGAGTTCCTCTTGCGCGCGTTGGGCAAATGATCGGGCACTGGCAATGTCGCCGATTGCGTAGAACCGCTCTGCTGTCGCATATTTGGCAAGTGAGGTTTGACCCTGACGTTCATAGACATCGGCCAAGAGATACCAACCATATGAGTTTGACGACTCTTTTTGCAATGCGGATTTCAACAATGCCTCAGCCTTCGGGAAATCCCCTGGATCGCGGGTTTGTAGCGTCGCTTGCGCCAGTGCGATCTCTAGCAATGGCGAGCCGGGCTTTAATTCAAGCGCGCGTCGAGCAGGTTCAATCGCGGCCGTGCCTTGGCCAGACTCATATAGGATTTGCGCCTTAAGCTCATGAAAATAGGGGTTCTCAGGTTCGTCAGCGATGAGACTATCGATTTCTTTTATTGAATTGCGCAGGTCGGCCTGTTTGAAATTTGCAACAGCGCGGGCGTAGCGCGCCGGTTTTGTCTGATCTGAGAGCGGAAAACGAGAGTAAACTTGGGCTGGTCCATCCAAAAAGCCTCTAAGTTTGGCTTGCATCATCTTATGTTTGTGCATTTCTTCTGGCGTGTCTGTGATATCCTCATACCCAGAGTCTCTCACGCGCTCGCGCAGCGCATCAATACGGTCAGAAGACAGAGGATGTCCGCGGAAATAGGGGTAGCGGCGCGCTTGGCTTAGAACTTCTTGGGCGCGAAATTTCTCGAAGAACTCAATCAACCCTGCGCCACTTTGGCCCGTACGTTCCATATATTCGGCTGCATATTGGTCAGCCGCAGACTCGTTAACGCGCGAGTATGACAGGGCCTCCAGAGCCCCAAATTGCTGGGACCCACCCAAAATGAGCGCGCCAGCTTGACCTTCGCCAGCAAGGATAGCGGCTAAACCAACGCCTGCGGCGATGAGCATGGAGCCATAAGCACTACGGTTACCATAGTCGGATCGCACAATATGTCCGCCCGTGATGTGACCTGTCTCATGCGCAATGACGCCTTTGAGTTGGTTGGGTGTATCCGCTTCCAAGATAAGGCCCGAATGCAGGAAAATATTCTGACCACGGGTTACAAAAGCATTCAAGGACGGATCGTTGACGATATAGATATCAACGGAAGAGGGCGATAACCCACCGGCACGTAAAATTGGGTCAGTGAATTCGCGGAGCGTTTCTTCAATTTCTGTATCGCGGAGCAGCGATTGGGCATGGGCCTGTGTGGCTGCAAAGGCCACGCAACACATTGCCAAAGCAAGCGCGCGTAGAGATGAGATCATAGATTTATAATTCAGCGTCATAGTCAGCGTGTGGAACCTCTCGAAAAGGCGGTCAAGTTACGCCCCTGTTAGACTGTTTGACATTTACGCGAGTGAAACTGAATAGAGGCTGAGTTTTCGCATTCTGACGCAGGCAAAGTGTTTTGCTCCGCCTGCGTCAGTCTATCGAGTTTAATCCTTCTTACGCGATTTCCACCAACCTAGACGTGACTTTTTCGCGGGCGCATCCTGCGTATCAACAGGCTTAGCGGCCGGTGCCTCAGGCGCCTGAGGTTTAGGCGCAGGTGTTTCAACCGCTGCGGGTTCCGTCGGCACGTCTTTGACTGGGGTTTTCTTCACGGGCGCTTTTCGCGCTCGCGTTGTTTTCGGCTTTGCCTCTTGGTCTTTAGGTTCCGCCGTGGCTTTTTTAGCCGGCGCCTTCTTTGTCGCAGCAGCTTTGCTAGCCGCTTTTTTTACAGGCGCTTTCCGCGTTCGTTTTGGCGCTTCAGCCTCTGCTTTGACGTTCGTTTCTTTTGCCGGAGTTTTTTTGACAGGCGCCTTACGGGTCCGCGTTGGCTTGGCCGTTTCAACCTTGGCTTCAGCGTCAGCCTTTTTGACGGGCGCTTTACGAGTCCGCTTTGGTTTAGCATCGGCTTCAGCTGCCTTGGCGGCAGTGGCAGGCGCTTTTTTCGCGGGGGCTTTGCGCTTGCGAGGTGCCTTCGGCGTTTCAGCTTCAGCTTCGGTCGCCTGCTCAGCGGGCTTTCTAGCTGGCGCTTTACGAGTGCGTTTCGGCTTGTCCTCTACAGCGCTCTCCTCAGCTTTTGCCTTGGTCGGTGCGCGACGCTTTCGGGCTGGCTTCGCAGCTTCGGTGGTCGCCTCGGCCAGATCAGCTTTTTTCTTAGCTGGTGCCTTTCGTGTCCGCTTAGGCTTTTCGGCGACGACGTCTGCCACTTCGGTGTCCTTCACGGCATCAGCACTCTTGCGAGCAGGCGCTTTACGACGTGTTGTTGAACGACGAACAGGCTTTTTGTCTTCAACAACTGGCGATTCTTCTACAGCCGTTTCAACAGGGGCTTCTTTGACCTTGGACGGCGCGCGACGACGACGTCCACGCTTTGGCGTTTCATCTTCGGTTTTTGAGGCGTCATCTGATTTTACGGGCTCTGACTGATTTTCTTCAGACCGTTGTGAGCCGCCACGACGACGACGTGCACGTCTTGGCTTTTCATCTGTTTCAGATTTTGGCGTCTCGACTTCGGAAGGTTCGGTTTCATCTGCGTCTGTATCAGCCGATTTCGCCTGATCATCACGGCGACCGCGACCCCGTCCACCCCGACGTCCGCGGCGGGAGCGTTTGCGACCTGACTTGCGGTTCTCATCTTCAGAATCGGTTTCGGAAGAGGATGTTTCGTCTGCCTCTGCGTCGTCCTCAGTCGGGTCAGCTTTTGCTTTCTGAGGTTTTGGTTTCCGCTTGGCTTCTTCTTGCTCTTTCTTGAAGTCGCGTTCGATTTTCAACAAAGGATCGGCGCGTTTGTCTTCGCGCTTCTCAATGACTTCCAGCTCGTAATGTGGACGAATATATTCGTCATCTCCGACAACCTCGGTAAAGACGTCAGCGACTTGATCAACCTGAGTCAGAAGATCACGTTTTTCGTTCAGAAGGTAGAGAGCGACATCTGGGGAGGTTTTTAACCGAATACGCTTGGCTTTCCCGCGCACAGCGAATTCTTCGACAGCGCGGATAGCCGCGAGCGCAGAGCTCTCGACAGTCCGTTTGCGGCCAACACCCGAACAATGCGGACATGACGTTGTCGAGCCTTCAAGTAATGAGCGGCGGCGGCGTTGGCGGCTAATCTCCATCAAGCCAAATTGACTAATACGTGAAGTTTGAATGCGTGCACGATCCTGTGCGAGCATTTCTTTCATCTTGCGCTCTACGGCACGGTTATTTTTGTTTTCGTCCATGTCGATGAAGTCGACAACAATGAGTCCAGCCAGATCACGTAGACGCATTTGACGCGCCAATTCCTCGGCCGCTTCCAGATTCGTCCGGAGTGCTGTCCGTTCAATATTGCGTTCTTTTGTTGAGCGACCCGAGTTGACGTCGACAGAGACAAGCGCCTCAGTCGGATGGATAACGAGGTAGCCACCTGATTTGAGTTGGACGGTTGCATCCAGCGAATTTTCGATCTGCTTCTCTGCGCCATAGCGTAAGAACAATGGAATCTCGTCGTCATAATGTTTCACGTTCTCAGCATGGCTGGGCATTAGCATGTTAATGAAGTTGCTGGCCGTGTCGTAGGCGTCATTCCCTTGAACAAGGACTTCTTCGATGTCTTTATTATAGAGATCGCGAATGGAGCGTTTAACCAGATTACCTTCTTCATGGATGAGCGCCGGCGCAGAAGATTCCATCGTGGTCTCGCGAATTTCTGACCACAGACGGGAGAGATATTCGTAATCGCGCTCAATTTCAGCTTTCGTGCGCTTTGCACCTGCTGTGCGAACAATCACGCCCATACCTTTGGGCACTTCTAGATCGTTCATGATTGATTTTAGGCGTTTGCGGTCTGAACCATTTGCGATTTTACGAGAGATACCACCACCACGCGGGGTGTTTGGCATCAGAACGCAATAGCGACCTGCCAACGACAGATATGTCGTCATAGCGGCGCCCTTATTTCCACGTTCTTCCTTCACGGCCTGAACGAGAAGAATTTGACCGCGTTTGATGACTTCTTGAATTTTATATCGACGGCGAGAAATACGTTTGCGACGTTTGACGGCGACATTAACTTGCTCGTCAGCGACTTCAGCGTCACTCTCGTCGGTGGCATCATCATCATCAGGGTCTAGATTTTCATCGCGCTCGTCTTCGTCGTCGTCGAGCTCGTCCTCTGCGTCATCGTCAAGTTGATCGTCAGAATCTTCGTCGTCTTCTTCCTCGTCGGCGTCGTCTTTGGATTGCGTACGCGTTTTACGTTTTGCAGAGGCGGCTTTGCGTTTTTCTTCTTCTTCTTCGGCCTGACGCTGATCTTCCTCTTCCTGTTCCTTCAAAGCGAGTTTGTCGGCTTCCGGAATGCGGTAATAATCAGGATGAATTTCAGAAAATGCGAGGAAACCGTGACGATTTCCACCATATTCGATGAATGCGGCTTGTAAGCTAGGCTCTACGCGCGTGACGCGGGCAAGATAGACATTGCCTCGGAGTTGCCGCTTGTGGCGGCTTTCGAAATCTAGTTCTTCAACACGGTTTGAATCGACGATGACGACCCGGGTTTCTTCCGGGTGGGCGGCATCTATGAGCATACGTTTTGTCATTGTGTTCTCCAAGCGCTCGCGCGGATTTCCGACATGACGTCGGTCGCTGCGAGACAAAATAGGGTGAGTTAAGGTTCAGGGCCGCCAATTCCACGAGACCGGCCGCGTCTGCGGTCCTTTGGGTCTTCTTCGTGTGATGAGAGGCGTGCATAAAAACTTTCGAGATGCAGAGCCGACATCATGTCAAGTTCTGCGTAGAAGTGGCGAGGGGGCTTTGAATCAGCCAGCCGAACTCGCATTCTGCCGATGGCTCTGCCTCATTTTCGCCGTAAGCGCAAAGCATTTGTCAGGTGATTTTGGACGGTGAGGCCAAGATCGGAGTGATGGATGAACTAAAGGCCTGTTCGTTGGAGTCGAAGTCAGTCTTGCTAAGACTTTATTCACCATAAAATCGTCATAGCAGAGGAATCGTGACCCGCATTTTGATCATATTGTTCTGGCTCAGCCTGTTTATACCTGCGGCATCCGCAGCGGCCGTGCCTGTTCCTCAACTTAAGCCCGGATTAGAGCTTCAGCAAACGCCTGTGCGCGTGCCTGGTCCGCGTTACTTCGAAAATGCTGTTCCGTTTCCAGTGCTTAAACCGAAAGGGTCTGCGCCGTCCCCACGCAAACCCGTCATCGTGATCGATCCTGGTCATGGCGGTAGCGACCCAGGTGCAGTTGGCATCAAAGGCACATATGAGAAAACAATCACGACAGCTGCAGCGAATGAGTTGGCCGCCAGACTTCGGAAGTCTGGGCGTTATACCGTTATCCTGACACGAAATAACGATAGCTACGTAAAACATGATGATCGGCTGCGCATTGCGCGAGAAGGTCAAGCTGACCTCTTTATTTCAATACATGCAGACTCTGCTGGTAAAAATGCGCGCGGGGCGGCTGTGTATACGCTGGCCGATCGTGCCAAGGGACGTTCTAAGCGTATTGTGAACAACCAAAACTGGATAATGGACATTGATTTATCCACGCAAACGGATCCTGTCGGCGACATTCTCGTCGATCTCGCTCAACGAAAGACTGAGAGTCAATCGGATGCCTTCGCGGGAATTTTGCTCGAAGAGCTTCAGGGCAAGACTGAACTGATTGGAAACTCTCATCGTCGCGCAGGGTATTATGTGCTCTTGGCGCCTGATGTGCCGGCTGTCTTGCTGGAACTTGGATATATTTCACATGCGACAGATGAAAAGCTGCTCAAAACGAAAAAACACCGGAATAAGCTTACTGCGAGCGTGGAACGCGCGATTGATCGCTATATGGCGGGTCTTTAGCGCGCGATATCCGTTCGCTCTCTGAACCAATGCCTTTATTACGCGGGAATGCCCCGCTAACACCCCATTACCGCCGCATTTGGCCCGCAGATGATTCGACCTATGACCGAGACAATTTCCGCCACAGCCTCCGAGACGCCGAATAAGCCTCGTTCCAAATTTTGGCGCGTGGTCAAATGGTTGTTTGGTATTGGATTGGTCTTAGGTCTGATCGCCGCAATTGTCGTCTTTGTCTTCATCGTCAAATCAACTCGCGACTTGCCTAGCGTTGAAAGTCTTTCCGAATATCAACCGCCCGTGATGTCTCGCGTCCACGCAGGCGATGGCAAACTTATCAGCGAATTTCGCAAGCAAGCTCGTGTATTTGTGCCCATCGAGACCGTACCGGAGGCACTTCAGCATTCTTTTGTCGCCGCCGAGGACAAGCGTTTTTACACGCACAACGGATTTGATCCGATTGGCTTTGCGCGCGCCATGAAGGCAAATATCGGCCACGTGCTAAATGGCAGACGACTTGAAGGTGGGTCCACGCTTACTCAGCAAGTCGCCAAAAACTTTCTAGTTGGCAACGAGCGAAATATTGAACGTAAGGTGCGAGAGGTCGCGATTGCCCGACGCATCGAAAAAGCGATGGACAAGGACACGATCCTCGAACTTTACTTGAATGAAATTTACTTTGGTCGCGGTGCTTATGGAGTTGCCGCGGCGTCGCTGAACTATTTCGGGAAGCCGATGAAGGACCTGACCGTCGCTGAGATCGCTTATTTGGCTGTCTTACCGAAAGGTCCGTCAAATTATCAGATCAATGACCCAGTCAAAAAAGAGCGGGCAATACGTCGTCGTAACTATGTGCTGACCCGTATGGCGGAAGATGGATACATAACCGAAGAAGAAGCGCAAACCGCTCGCGAAACCGAAATCACCGTCACTGATCGTTTCGAGGGTGATGAATATCTGGCAGCCGAGTATTTCGTTGAAGAAGCGCGCAAGCGCATTTACCAGATGTACGGTGAAGACGAGCTTTATGAGGGCGGCCTCTCCATTCGGACAACTCTCGATACCTCTGTGCAACTTGAAGGTCGTCGCGCATTGCGCCGAGGGTTGGAAATGATGGATCGTCGTCATGGTTATCGTGGCCCTTTGACCAGTTTCGACTCAATGTCGGATTGGCGCACAAAACTGAGTGCTGTCAAACCGCCGCGTGATATTGGTGACTGGCGTGTCGCATTAGTCATGGAAACGGGGGATAAATCGGCGGAGCTCGCTTTTGCGCCGCCTGCAGATTTGCCAGAGGACGAAACATTTCCAGAATCTGATGCAAAGGGCACTTTAGCCTTATCTGATATTGCATGGGCCAAGAAAGCTCTGCCGCGTGGCGCTGTCGGCAAAGACCTGAGGTCGATTAAAGATGTTTTGAAAGCGGGAGACGTCGTTCTCGTTGAGCGCAAGCCTGTAAAAGCCGAGGCAGAGCCTTCGACCGAATACAATCTTCGCCAGATACCTAAAGCCAATGGCGGGTTGGTTGCCATGGACCCGCATACGGGCCGCATTTTAGCGATGGTCGGCGGCTATAGTTTTGAGCAATCGCAATTCAATCGCGCCACGCAAGCAAAGCGTCAGCCGGGCTCGGCCTTTAAGCCCTTTGTCTATGCAGCGGCGTTAGAGGAAGGCTTCACTCCTGCGGATCAGATCTTGGACGCGCCCTTTGTGATCGAACGTAAAGATGTTGAATGTGAAGAAAATGAGCAGGGGACGCTATCTTTACGACAAAATGGCGAAGAACGTCGTGAAGGCGAGGACGATGCGTTTGAGGACGAATGTGAACGTTTCTATAAACCTGAAAACTATAACGCGGGGAACTTCTACGGTCTCTCGACCCTGCGATTAGGGATCGAGAAGTCTCGAAATGCGATGACCGTTCGCCTAGCCAATGAGATGGGGATGGCCCCTGTCATGCGCCTGTCCAAAGAATTCGGCATTTACGATGACCCGAAACCTGAATTGGCTTGGGCGCTTGGGGCCGGTGAAACCACGCTTCTGCGACTGGCGACGGCCTATTCCACCATGATTAATGGCGGTAAGCAGGTAGAGCCGCGTATTTTGGATCGCGTTCAAGACGGAAATGGTAAAACAATATTCAATGCGTTCGAGACTGAATGTGCAGATTGCCAGCAGGATGAATATCTAGGTGGTGAGCCACCAAACCTGCCTGACCTTAGACCTCAACTTATCGATCCTGTTACGGCTTATCAGGTCACATACATCATGCAGGGTGTTGTAGAAAATGGCACGGGCGCACGTTTGCGGGCGCTGGGACGCCCCTTAGGTGGAAAGACGGGTACCACCAATGACAGCTTGGACAATTGGTTCATGGGCTTCTCACCCGACTTGGTTGTTGGCGTTTATGTCGGCATAGACACGCCAGAGCAAATGGGGCGCGAAACAGGGTCAAGCTCTGCCGTTCCCATCGTCAAAGATTTTCTTGAAACAGTCTTGAAAGACCAATCCAAGGTTCCATTCCGTATCCCTGATGGCGTGACCTTAGCACCTGTAAATCGGGTAACAGGAGAGCCGTCCTATATTGGTGCGCCTGATTTTATTCTCGAAGCGTTTAAGCCTGGCACAGAGCCTAGCATGGGCGGTTTGCGTCGCACTATTCGGGTCGGGTCGGGTACAGATTCATTTGGCGGATTTTTCGGGTCGACCGTGCCCCAAACCACAGACGACGAGAGTACAACCTCATCGGGTGACGAAACGCCAACAGATTTAGAGGCCACTTTAAACAGAGCCCAAAATGCCGTTGAAGGCGTTCGTAATCCTGAGGATCAGGAAACAGATGCAGCTGTTGAAGGGCCCGCCCCCTCAATCACACCCCCAGCAACGCCTGATACTGCGCCGGTCGAAAAACCTGTCGAGAAAGCACTGGACGACGGGCTATACTAACCCCATATCGGCACCATTATGAGAGCCGATATCCTTCAAATGCAAACCGAAATTGAGCAGTCTATCGAACTGCTAAGGAGGCGTCTTTGACTGGGATGTTGCTGAACGGCGTCTAGCCGAACTCAATAACCTTGCCCAAGATCCAACCCTGTGGGACCGACCGCAAGAGGCGCAAGTCTTGATGCAGGAACGATCAAAGCTGGAGTCAAGTTTCGCGGCGATTCGTAAGATCGAAACGGAATTGGCCGATAATGTCGAGCTGGCCGAACTGGCCGAAATGGATGACGACGCTGAACTCGTAGATGCGGCTGCCGACGCCCTTACCAAAACCAAGTCAGCTGCGGCGGCGGCTGAGCTTATTGCGCTGATGAGCGGTGAAGCAGATGCCAATAACTGCTTTGTCGAAATTCATCCAGGTGCTGGCGGAACTGAAGCCCAAGATTGGGCAGAGATGGTGCTGCGTATGTATATGCGCTGGGCAAATTCACGCGGGATGAAGACAGAATTGCTTGAGGCGCAGGATGGCGACGGCGCAGGTATCAAGTCTGCGACCTTACGGATAAAAGGCGAGAATGCATTTGGTTGGATGAAAACCGAGTCGGGTGTGCATCGGTTGGTCCGCATTTCGCCATATGACAGTTCCGCGCGACGTCACACCAGCTTTGCCTCTGTTTGGGTTTTTCCCGAGATCGACGATACGATCGAGATTGATATTGATGAGAGTGATTGTCGTGTTGATACTTACCGCGCGTCTGGGGCAG
Organism: Litorimonas cladophorae; assembly: GCF_014652455.1. Taxonomy (GTDB): domain Bacteria; phylum Pseudomonadota; class Alphaproteobacteria; order Caulobacterales; family Maricaulaceae; genus Litorimonas; species Litorimonas cladophorae. The sequence continues at coordinate 491,086 of NZ_BMYV01000001.1, forward strand.
GTGGTCAGCACATCAACAAAACCGACTCTGCGGTTCGTATTACGCATGAACCTTCGGGCATTGTGGTCCAGTGTCAATCGGACCGCAGCCAGCATAAGAACCGCTCTCAAGCTTGGGATATGCTCCGAGCGCGTCTTTACGAGGAGGAACTTCGTAAACGCGAGGAAGAGGCGCAGTCATTGGCCGATAGTAAGACAGATATTGGCTGGGGCCATCAAATCAGAAGCTATGTACTGCAACCTTATCAGATGGTCAAAGATCTGCGCACTGGTGTAGAGACATCAGACACGTCTGGTGTGCTGGACGGCAAACTAGATGACTTTATGGCCGCTGCCCTAAGTGCCCGCGTCGGTGTTGATAGCGAGCCTTAGGCCGCGTCAAGAAGCGGGCGTAAACTCGCATCAATCGCGGGGCATTCCTCGCGAATAAAATCGAGCAAGGCACGTTCGTTCTCGTCAATTTCGCCATCGGCTTTCAAAGCCTGGACCAGCCAACGCGCTTCTTCTTCTGTGATCGTTTCAGCTTGTGACATATTTTCGACATCTAGATTGGTGAAGCCGCCCGTCGGGTCTCCAGCCGTAAGCCCGAAGACCTCTTTAAACGCATTCAGAACATCTCTGCCTGATAGACGCAGCATCCCACGCTTGATCATACCTTCATCGCTTGCCAGCCAAGCTTCACGACGTTTGACTTCGGTGAGGTCGAGTTTGGCTGGCGCCGCTATCATCATGAGATGATTGGCAATCGCCCCCACGAAGAAGCGCTGCCAGGCCGGGTCATTGTTTCTGCCTTTAGTGGCTTCATTCAGATCGAAAATGACTTTGGCTTCCATTCGCGTGATCCACATTCCGCCATCGCCGCCAACACTATAGAATATCCGGCGGAGCAATTCGACTTCCGCCGCGCCAAGCGTACCCGGGGTCAACATGTCCTGCCCGACACGTCCTCTACCTTCCATGACGGCCAGCTGTACCTGCTTCAGCGCGTAAGCCTCCAAGCGGTCGCCAGGAACTTCTGCGACTTTCAACACATTCATGAGTAGGCGCAATTCGATTTCAGTCTCAACCACGCCGTCATGATCAATGCGCGCTATCAGCCAGACGGCCATGGCGTCATTGATATAGCCTTCTGGCCGGCCTTGATGGACGAGATAAGTCGTGAGAACGAGAACAAAGTAATCCGCCCAACCGCTTGGTTTTTCTGAGACTTCATTGAGCGCGAAAAGGCTGTCCGCTTCAGTACTACTGATTTCGAGGTCGGCACCAAATGCGCGTCTCAAATCCAGCAGTTGTGCGCCCGTCATCTTATCCGCCGCTTGAATTTCAGCGATTAGCTGGCGCGTATCTGTCGTTGGCATGTCGGCCCCTCACATAGAATTACAGGGCCACCATAGATAAAATTGCTAAATATCCCGCTAACGCGCTTCCCAATTGAATGGGACAACCGAATTTAACCATGCCAAAGTTGGGACGGGTCCATGCGGATCATACCGAAGAGGCTTTTCGCCAGAGTTTACAAGAAACCAATCTTGTAAGAGGTCAGCCTGTTTTTCGATGGGATAGCTGTCAAAACTGGCGTCTGATTTAACCTCGTAGGCATAGAACCAATTGCTTGGGAACAGCAGATAAACCAGCGCCGATAGGCGTCCCGTTTCATATTGCCAGACATGGCAAAGCTCATGCATCAGCAGAGATTGAATTAAGAGGGGTTCTCTGGCGAAGTCTTTGGGGCAAGATTGCCAATAGAGCTTTGGTCCCCGACAGACGATCTTGTTTTCGGCAAAGGGATTATGCGCTCGGTCGATGAACTCGACCGACTTGATGTCGAATGTCGACGTGAAGCCACGGGGCAGGGCCGCGACTTCATGGGCTTTGATATGACGTGTCTGACTGGGCATGTTCTGCACCTCACCATGACAAGCTCTAGCATTTAGGCAATAAAAAAGCCGCCTCAGAGAGACGGCCTTTTAATTTGGCTTTCGAGCGCGGCTCGCCTAGCGGCGGCGCGGCTTCTTTTTCGAAGGGATAAGGCCTTCGATTTGGGCACGTTTACGAGCCAATTTACGGGCGCGACGTACAGCTTCCTGAGCTTCGCGAACGCGCTTCTCGGATGGCTTCTCGAAATGTTTACGCGCTTTAATTTCGCGCAAGATGCCTTCGTTTTGCATCTTTTTCTTCAGAGCGCGGAGCGCCTGATCAACATTGTTCTGACGGACGTAGATTTCGACCATGTGTATGTGTCTCTTATTTCGTGTTCAAAAGCCAAAAGCCCCGCTCAAACCGCAGGGCTCTTTAAGTTGGGTGTCACCTACAGGCTCGTTGCTCTCTCGTAAAGGGTCGATTTGCACCCGTAGGCCGACAAAATTGACACATAACCCCGTGTCTTCAAGCGATTTCTAGGCCATATCCTCTGTCATGAACTTTAATCGCCCCTTTTTTGTTTCGAATGATTCCTTCCAGATCGCGACTTATGCGGATGGTCCAGTAAATGGGCCGCCGATCGTCCTGATCCATGGCTGGCCTGAAATCGCTTATAGCTGGAAACATACCGTCCCGGCGCTTGTGGATGCGGGCTATCGTGTCATCGCTTTTGATCTTCGCGGTTTTGGCCATTCTTCCGCGCCGCTTGATCCCGTGCATTATGCTATGCCGCAGTTAGTCTCTGACATCGAGGCCGTGATGGACGGACATGGGATCTCCGAGGCGATCATCTGTGGTCATGATTGGGGGGGATCAATTGTCTGGCATGCTTCGCGGATGATCTCGCACCGCGTTAAAGCTGTCATTGGTATTTGTGTGCCGCACACATCACGCGCGCCAGCGCCGCCGCTCAAGATCATTGAGAAACGCTATGGTCCGAAACACTATTTTTTGGAATTTCGAGATAGAGGCCCAGAAGTCGCCGCAAATTTCGCCAAGGACCCCGATGGATTTTTCCGTCTTATGTTTCGGTCGACTCCACCTGGCGCGAAAGCGGATGAAACATTCACCTTCATCCCGACACAGTTTGAGCGCTTCCTCTCGGAGGGCTCACCTGCGCTGAAAGGCGTGGTTTTGCCCGATGAAGACCGTAAGCAATTTGTGGAGGCCTATATAAGAACGGGGTTTGAAACAGGCATGAACCTTTACAGGAATATCGATGTGAATTGGCATTTGGCCGAAGGCATGAGCGACCGTATTACGCAGCCTGTTTTGATGATCAGTCCCGAAGGCGATTTACTGCTGCCTCCAGAACTAACCGGTCCGATGGTCAAAATGTGTCCTGACCTCGAACGGGTTAACATTCCCGACTGTGGACACTGGGCGATGTGGGACGCGCCAGAGGCTTTGAACAATGTGATGACAGAATGGTTAGAGCGGCGCTTTAATTAGTGCGTCAGCCGCCTACGCCTAAAAGGTCGTAGGCGGCCAGCCAATTGCTATTTTTCCCAATAATAGGGCAGGCGTTTCTTATCGCCCGTCACGACTTCGTTCATAGTCGCAGCTTCGTATAGGCGGCCACCGATCATGACGTGTTCGATTTTATCCGTGTTGCGGATGTCGTCGAGAGGGTTGTCCGATAGGATCACGAGATCGGCGAGTTTGCCAACTTCCAGAGAGCCGATATCCTTATCAAATCCCAAGTGACGCGCGGGTTCGGTTGTCGCCGTTTGAAGCGCTTGCAGATTGCTCATACCACCACGGGCAAAGCTCCACATTTCCCAATGCGCCGCTAGACCTTCACGTTGACCATGGGCACCAATCGAAACGGGCACACCTGCTTCCATTAATTTCTTAGATACAGCGGCAGAGGCCGCGTCTGCGTAATCTGCATCAGGCGCCATTTCACGGCGCACAGATTGCGCTCGTAGCAAAGCGGGCGGTGTATGCGCAGAAAGAATCGGGTGTTTCCAGACGTCCTCACGGGCGTAATAATAGGCTTCGCCGCGAACGCCGCCATAAGTCACAGCGAGTGTCGGTGTGTAAGCCACGTTAGTTTGTGAGTACATCTGCACAACATCATCATAGATGAATTCCTGCGGCAGGTTATGTTCGACCGACGTGTTGCCATCTTGGACTAGTGACATGTCCATGTGATAGAGCGATCCGCCTTCGGCAACGACGATCAGATTTTCGTCACGGGCCGCTTTCACAACTTGTTGGCGCTGATCGCGGCGCGGCTGATTATAATTTTTTACGCCATGTGCGCCTTGCTCTTTCAAGCGAGAGACATGTTCGCGAGCATCATCTTCGGATTGAATATTGGCAAAGAAGCCCGGAGCTTTCGCGCCGTAAATGACTTCACCCGTCGAGTAAGTGCGCGGTGCAAGCAACATGCCTGCGCGTTGCATCTCCCCAGCGGTAAAGATTTCGCTGGCGCGGGAGGAGGGGTCAAAGACAGTCGTTACGCCGAGTGCGAGGGTTGCGACAGCTTCCCAGTTTTGCTGCGGGACTAGCTCATCCGTGCCTTGCGGCCCATGCGCATGGGCGTCGATGAACCCAGGGACAATCGTCTTGCCTTCAAGATCAAGGACTTCATGTTCGCCCCGCGTTCGGAGGCTTCCTGATTTGCCAATGGCTTGAATGCGCCCATCCACAATGAAGATGTCTGCATCTTCCAGCACCCCACCATCATCGTCCGCCATGGTTATGACACGAGCGTTTGTTAGGAGAACGGCTTTCCCGGCTTTGGCAGATTTGACCTTATAGGAAATGGAGGTGCCATCTGTCACGGGTTTGAAGTCGTCGCTCATCATCTCGTCGAGGGAGGCCGAGAAAACATCTGGGCCCAGCGACCAGTTCAGTGAACCATCATTGGACCAACTCGGATAGGTCGCGCCGCCTTCGCTCACTTTAACAACGGGCAGTTCGCCTGTTTCCATGCCAGTGCCGACGTTCTGCGGACCCGAAAGGAGCGGCATCACAAACAGATTATAGTTCTCTCGGAAGGCAACGTGTTTGCCGTCGGGTGAGATCAAGTAAGTTTGCGCCATTTTGGATGACGCATGTGCGCGCTCATCATCACCGAGTAAATTTGTCGAAACGAGGGTGCTCTTGCTATCGATATTCTTCGTGAAGAAGACACGCAGATCGTCACCATCGAAATGCGGCGCGCTGCCCGATTTTGAAATCCGCATAGGCTCGCCACCATCTAGCGCAAGAACGTATAGCCCAGGCGCATCTGTATATGTGGGCGCGGTGATTGAAGACCCGCTGCCCTTTTCGAATGTCAAATAGTCACCTGATGGGGATAGGCGTGGGCGTTTATAGTGGCCCGGCGCTTCGGTATGGGTTGTCACGCGTCCAGAGGCGACATTGATCGAGTGGATTGCGCCTAGATCGGCATCAGTCCAAGTCGTGAACGCGATGGTCTTCCCATCACGTGACCAGCTAGGATAAAGTTCACGCACGTCTTTAGGAAGTTTTGTCAGATTCTTGACGCGACCATTTTGCAGGTTACGAAGATAGAGTTTGCCGAGAGATTCAAAGACAACGGACTTTCCGTCGGGACTGGTTTGCGCAAAACGCGGCATGAGAATGTCGAACTCATCGGGCGCGACTTCGACGCTTGGGCGGGGTGCATCCATGACGGTGCGGGTGTCGCGGACTTTGAAGGGAATAGCTTTGAAGTCACCACTGGCAATATCTAGCTTGTGGATTTTGCCTTTGGCCCAGAAATAGATTGCGTCACCCTCAGGCGACCAATCCATATTAGGATACATGCCTTGCACGCCCCATGTTTCTTGCATGTCTTGATCGAGATTATCGAAGATCATCCGCTCTTCGCCAGAGGCGAGGTCTTTTAGGAATAGCTTGGAGCGAGCCTCGACACGTTTGACAAAGGCCAAAGACTTGCCGTCTGGCGAAGGTGCGCCGCGAACCGCGCCGCCATATCCACCTGCGGCTGTCGAGATTTCGCCCGTATCCATATCGTATTTCTTGATCTGGAATAGCTCGGTGTGGCTGTTCTGAGCGTAAATGAACTGACCGCCGGGTGTTGTGTTTTGTGTATAGTAAATCGACTTTCCGTCAGGCGCGAAGATCGGTTCGCCAAGCTCTTTCTGGTGCGTCTCGGATGGTTTTTTGACGAGTTGAACACCTTTTCCGCCTGCGGTGTGATACAGCCAAATTTCGCCCGTCCCGAGAGAGCGTGATGTCGTGAAATGCTTCTTCGCTGCAATATAGGTTCCATCCGGTGACCACGTCGGATTGTTCATTAAGCGGAAGGTTTCTTTGGTGATCTGCTTGGCGTTCTCGCCGTCGACATCCATCACCCAAATATTGTCTCCGCCCGCACGGTCAGAGGTAAACGCGATCTGTTTCCCATCAGGTGAGAAACGCGGCTGCATATCCCACGCCATGCCAGAAGCGATATTTTTGGCCGTACCTCCGCGCGCGGGCATTGTGTAAATGTCGCCCAGCAGATCAAATGCGATGGTCTTGCCGTCTGGAGAGACATCAAGGCTCATCCATGTGCCTTCATCGACATTGATATCAATTTCACGTTTGTCACCCGGTGGGTTCATCACGTCCCATTTCGCCTCATCCTTTGTGTCATCCGATTTACTGTCAGCGAAGGCAGTCGCGGTGAAAGCGACAGCCGTGGTGAGAGCAATTGTGGAAAGTAATGCGGTTTTGAGAGTCATATTGGGCCTCGAAAGCGGGATTTGGTCAGACCTTAGGCGAAGGCGTGGGGTAAATTCATGCGTTTTCGCCTAGGAGGGGAAATGAGAGGTAAAGCTAGAACCGCCCTGCTGCTCCAGGAAAGACAACTGGGGTTTCGCTACCGTCTTTGGCGACGGCGCTGACGCCGAAGAAGTAATTGTCAATCACGAGGTTCTCGAATGTCCATTCATTGGCCTTGCCGACGAAACGCGAGTGCGTCCATTCTGGCGCGGTCGTGACGCGCCAATGCACGCGATAGCCCGCGAGGTTGTCCGCATTTTCTGGTGTTTCCCACGTGAGCTTCGCGGAGGGCTGCACGGCGCCCGTGGCTTCGACATTTGCGGGGAAGGGCGGTGCACCTGCCATTCCAGCAAGTGTGATAGCGTTGAGGGCCGTGAGCTTGGCGGCGTAGGTTGCGTCAACACCCTCCATGGTATCGCCATATACGATTCCGTCCTCCGTCCGCAAATCCTGATGCTGGCGGTCGTAATATTCATGCGTTTCCATGATGCGGATACCGGGAATACCGACCACGTTAAACGGACGGTGATGACCGCCGCGGCCGAAACGGTCGAGGCGGTAAACCATCATGATATCCAGATTGGTCATATATTGGTCGCCCTGCGATTTCACATAGCGCGCTAAATTCCGCGATGGACTGTCGACTTCGCCGCCCGTGAAGCGACGCGTGCGGGCCTCGGCGGGGGTTTCATTCGCGCGGGTACCCTCAGAGAAAACGCGGACCGTGGAATTATTGGTGACGCCATCAATGCCCGTGATGTTAGAGATCATGTCATTGTTCAACACGCCTTTGATCTGCCAATCGTTCTCCAAAGCGTAATCCGCAACGATCTTGCCGCCGAACAATCCCTGCTCCTCACCAGACAGTCCCGCATATATGATGCTGCCTGCATATTTGCGTTTGGATAGGACCCGCGCAGCTTCAATGACGCCAGCCATGCCAGAGGCATTGTCATTTGCGCCGGGACTGTCGGAAGTTCCGTCCAGTGGATCAGTGACGCGACTGTCGATATCGCCGCTCATCATGACATAGCGGTTGGGGTCTATCGTGCCGCGTTGAATGGCCAGAACAGAGACAACTTCTGTGGGGTTGGGGATACGACGTTCGCCTTCAATCGTATCGCTGACATAGATGACTTCGAGACAGCCGCCGCAGTCTTTGGAGATTTTCTCGAATTCCGCGAATATCCAGCGTCGAGCTGCGCCGATGCCACGCGTGTCGCTTTCGGTTTCCGATAGGGTATGGCGTGTGCCGAAATCAACGAGGGTTTGAATGTCGGATTGAATGCGATCCGCAGACGGGGCAGTCGCAATGGTATAGAGGTCCTGAACTTCAGAGGGCGGGCCGTAAAGAGCGGACATATCTTGGGCAGAAACGGATGCCGCCGTTCCCAACAGCAATGTTGTAGCGAGTGCGAGTGTCTTCATTTGAAATCCCCTAACTAAGCAACGGCGAGTTTCAAAACCGCCCCATAATCTTTTTTGATATCCATATCTGGTCCATGACCAGCCGCCAGCATGGCTTTGTGCAAGGCTTTCAAACGATAGCAAGGCACGTACATGTAGGCGTGATGCTCAACGTGGTAATTCACCCAATAGGGCGCGAATAGGATGCGTTCGATCACATTGGCGTGTGTCGTCCGCGCATGTGTCAGCGGGTTGTCGTCATTGGTCGTCATCGCATGTTCGGCGATATTCCGAAGGCGCAACACGGCAAAGAACCAGGTCCAAAGCGGCAGCAGCCAGAGTGTCAGGTAAAGCCAAGGGTGACCGATCAGAATGAAAACGCCAAAGATGATCGCATTCGCGACGAAGAATGGCACTGCCGACGATTTTTGGAAGGCTTCAGTGCCGGGCATGTTCTCCCCATGTTTGCGCATTTTCCAATTCGCGAGACGCAATCGCAGAAACGTTAGGCCCGTAATGTCACGTAGAAATTTGCGCTTCAGGCTCGCCTTGCTAGTCGGGAATTTGGCTGAAAGCGGCAAGTCTGGATCAAGCTCGGACTGAGCGTAGCGGTGATGTTTCAAGTGATAGTGGCGATAGGAAACCATGTCGCCGCCATAGGGCGCTGCGAGCAAATATTTCCCAACGAATTCATTGAGAGTTTTGGATTTGAACAAAGCGCGGTGCGCCGTGTCATGGACCAAAATTGCGATTCCATGCTGACGTGATCCAATGATAAGAAAGCTCGCCGCGAAAACCCAAGGGTTCGGAAAAGCAATATAGGCGGCGACGGCGAGGGCGATCGTTCCCCAAACGTGGAGGGTCAACCATGCGCCCCAAAGGTCAGATCGTTGCGCTAGGCGTTTTACGTCTGACTTAGCTACATATTGGATTGCAGATTTCACGATACAAAGATGCCCCCGCGCGACCCGCAATGTCAACGTCGCAAATCTGGCAATAAGGGTGGCTTTTTGCTCGTCTGTGGCTTGACCTTTTGGACAGGCGCAGAAATATGGTCGGTATGGAAAAACTCATCAAAGGCTATCAATCATTTCGCGCGGGTGACTATGCGCACCAGAAAGCGCTCTATGAGGAGTTAGGCCGTAATGGTCAGAATCCCGATATTATGCTGATCGCATGCGCGGATAGTCGTGTGGACCCAACTGATATATTTGACGCCTATCCGGGACAAATGTTCGTCGCCCGCAATGTCGCCAATTTGGTGCCCCCGCCAGATGCGAACGAAAGCTATCATGGTACGACGGCTGCGATTGAATATGCAGTAAAAGTTATTGGGGTCGGCACAATTGTCGTCATGGGCCATGAAAGCTGTGGCGGCATTCAAGGCTGTATTGCAGGTTTGGGCCGAAAGCCCGAGGGTGGCTATGTCAATAAATGGCTCAGCCAAATCAACCATGTCTGTGACCGCGTTTCTGAACGCAATTTATCTGATCCAGAGATGCAGTTTGAGATGGAGCTAGAGACAGTTCGTCAATCTCTCACGAACCTTATGAAATATGATTTTGTTCGTGAGCGTGTTGAGGCGGGTGAGCTCCAACTTTTAGGCGCTTATTTCTCAATCATTCAAGCGCGATTAATGCTCGCCGATGAGAACGGCGACTTCAAACTGATTGATGTCGCGCCGACAGACTCTGACGCATAAACCGCCGAATTCGAAAGCCGCGTTAAGCGGCGGCCGCGCCAATAACGCCATATGGATCAATGCCATTATTGCGCATTTGTGCGTGAACTTCGTGATATTGTGTCGGCAACTTGATGCCCATATGCGCGCGAACCTCATCAATCGGCTGCGGCAGAAGCGCCATTAAATCTTCATAGGCGATATCTTTTGCGGCTTTGCCAATACGACGGGCTTCGTGAATGGATTTCAATACAGGTGCGCCTTTCGGTGCTGTTTTCCGCACTTCCCATGCCGCGCCGTAAGCGATGAATAATACACCAGGTCCACCATGTTGCGCGTGGCTGTAGCCAAGAACCGAGGCTTCACCCAGCGCGTCGCGACCAAAGCCCGTCAAGACATGCAACATATCATGCGTATCACGTAGTCGATCTCCATAGATGTTCATGTCGGGATGGCCATAGTCGCGCGACACACCAGAGGCAGAGTACTCATCGACTAGACCTTGGGCCGTTAGACCCTCCGTTTCCATAAAATGAAGATAGGCGCGACCTAGACTCCCATCAGGCAGTGTGCGCAACCAGTCATGATTATCGAGTAAGGGCGGTAAATAACGCTTTTCTTCCAAGCGTTTGCGACCTTGGTCTGAATTGGCAAATTTGACGAATTGCTTTTGAAAGCTATTGCCGTTCAGCGCTTCGATCACATAGAAAACCTGCGTCGTGTCTTCTTTGTTCTTAATCAGTTCACGGAAGTGATGCAGCGCCTTCAGCGGGCGTCGCCGACGTTTTTCGAATGATTTCAGCGAGTATGTCGTCTTGGTCATGCAATTTTGGTAGCATGGAAACCCTTTCCATACCATCACCGTGACTGCATATGGTTTATGCAAACTGCATCAGTCCGCTCAAACCGACCGTAGGAAAGCCCTCATGAAAAAAGCTCTTTTGTTTTCGAGTCTTGTCGCGTTGTCGGCATGCGTGTCAGAAAACCAGGCCGATCAAGATGTCACCGTGATTGTCGGCGATATTATTACCATGGATGCGACACGCCCGCGGGCCAGCGTGATGATCCTGAAAGATGGCAATATCTCCGCGGTCGGCGATCGGACACTAATGAACGATATCTCTTCGGCAAAGCTCATCGATCTATCGGGGCAAACAATTTTACCGGGGTTCATCGATAGTCATGTTCACGTGCGCGAATTGGGTATGGACCGCATAAAAGCCAATCTCGTTGGGGTGGAAACGGCCGAAGATATCGTCGAGCGCTTAGAAGCGCATTTCCCAAATCCCAAAGCGGGTGTCTGGCTAATTGGTCAAGGCTGGGACGAGGGCGAATTTGCGACGCGCGGATATCCAGACAGAGCCGCATTGGATGCAGCCTTCCCGAATAACCCTGTCGCTCTCGAAAGCCTTCATGGTTTCGGTGGTTTCTATAATGGCAAAGCGCTCGAGATTGCGGGGATCGACAGCAATACGGCCGAGCCAAAGGTCGGAAACATCCTGCGCCGTGAGGATGGAACGCCAACAGGTGTCATGCTGACGCTCGCGCAAGATCTGGTTGATCAGCACATTCCAAAAGCTGACCAAGCTAAGCTGGAGTTGGCGATCCGTGCTGGACTCACCGAGATGTCGGAAGCGGGTGTCACATCTATTCATGAGGCTGGGATGACTCCTGTGGATGTCGCGGCGTTCAAAGCATTGGCGGCGCGGGATGAACTTCCCATTCGTGTTTATGGCTTGCTGGACGGTAACGATAATACGTTGATGGAAGCGTGGTTTAGCAATGGCTTAGAAGACGACCCTGAAGACTGGTTGGATATCCGTGGTATCAAAGTTTTTTATGACGGGTCTCTCGGATCTCGCACAGCGCTTATGGCTGAACCTTATTCCGATAAACCCGATGCCGCCCGCCCTACAGAGCGGATTTCGCCTGAGGCGATGACATCATTGGCTAACCGCGCTGCGAAGCTAGGGTTTCAAATGGCCGTCCATGCTATTGGTGATGAAGGCAATAACAGAACGCTGAATATCTATGAAGAAGCACTGGGCGATGACATGACGGCACGTTGGCGGATTGAGCATGCGCAGGTCGTCTTGCCTGACTATTACGACCGCGTTGCAACACGCGGCGTTCTGTCATCAGTGCAGTCATCTCATGCCGTCGGCGATAGCGGATGGGCGGAAGACCGTGTGGGGCCAGAGCGTATCAAGAATGCGTATGCGTGGCAGACAATACTGGGCGCGGGTGGGCGGTTGATGCTGAATTCTGATTTGCCGGGTGAGCCTTGGACACCAATGGAAACGCTCTACTTCGCGGTGACTCGGAAAAAGCTGGAGAATGCTCCCGCAGAAGGTTGGTATTCAAATCAAGCGTTGACTGTTCAAGAGGCATTAGAGGCAATGACAATTACCAATGCTTATGGTGCGTTCCAAGAGGATGCGCTGGGGTCACTCGAGGTGGGCAAACGCGCAGATTTCGTCGTGCTGGACGCCGATCCGACCAAAGTCGCGCCGACAGACATCAAGGACATCCGCGTGCGCCAAACTTGGGTAAATGGTCAGCCTGTGTATCAGGCTGACTAGGTTCAGTCAGGCCTTGTAGCTCGGACGCGCTTTCATACGGCCATGCCATTCGAGCAGGGCTGTTTGGTCTTCCTGGGGTGTGACCTTCACCCAGCGGCCAAAGTCGACAACCACAGTGGCCGTGATATCCGCGACTGAATAGCTGTCGCCAGCGACATATTTATTTGCGCTAAGTTGACGATCCAAGGTTTTGAAAAACCATCCAAGTTTCATCAGGCCACGCTCGGCCAGTTCTGGAATTTGCGGAATATTTTTGGGCCCTGGTAAAGCACGATCTTTCATCGCGGGGGAGCTGTTGCGTAAGGCTTCGGCGGCCGACATCAATCCACCCATCTCACAACGCCAATTCCAAGTCGCGATTTGCGCTTTTTCCATCGGCGTTGTGCCAAGCAACGGAACCTCAGGATAGAGCGCTTCGAGATAGGCCGCGATCCCCGCGTTTTCGGTTAGTGTCACGCCGTCTTCTGTGACAAGTGCGGGAACAGTACAGCCCGGATTGATTTTGCGGAAGGCGTCGCTCATTTGCTCGCCCTTGGTCAGGTCAATTTGAATATTCTCATGCTCAATGTTTTTTTCTGCTAAAAACATACGAGTCCGCCGTGGACTAGGCGCTGTCGTGCAATCATATAGTTTAATCATTGTTTTCCCTCATGTGTTTGAGCCACCCTATGTCTGATACCGCCGCAATCAAGTCTGTTCTGAAGCCCCGAGCGAAAGATATCGGTGATTTCGAGGTGCGGCGGGCGCTACCGTTTATTCAACAACGGGCGATTGGACCGTGGATTTTCTTTGATCACTTTGGCCCCGTGGATTTTGCGCCGGGCGAGGGCATAAATGTTCGACCGCATCCACATATCAATTTGGCAACAGTCACCTACCTGTTTGAGGGCGAAGTCTTTCACCGCGATAGTTTGGGAAATGCGCTGGCGATTGAACCCGGTGGCGTTAATTTGATGGTGGCCGGTAAGGGGATTACCCATTCCGAGCGCACGCGGGATGAGCTGCGCAAAACAGGCTATAGGATGCACGGCCTACAGCTCTGGCATGCGCTACCCGAGGAACATGAAGAGACAGAGCCAGCATTCTATCACCATCCTGCCAGCGATATTCCGTCAGTGGATGTGAACGGTGTGACTATCCGCGTTATGATGGGCAGCGCTTATGGCGTCACGTCGCCCGTCAAAACTTTTTCGCCAAATCTGTATATCGAAGCGGACTTGGCAGCGGGTCAGAGTCTCGATTTACCAAAGGCGCAAGAGCGTGGGGTTTACGTCGTTAAGGGCGCGGCAAGTATTGACGGAGAAGACGCGCCCCTTTTCGCGATGTCAGTTCTGAATGATCGCGCGAAAACTCTGACGGCAAAAGAGGACACACGTTTTGCGTTGATTGGCGGCGATAATCTGGGACAAAGACACCTGGAATGGAACTTTGCATCCAGCCGAAAGTCGCGCATTCAAAAGGCCAAACTTGACTGGAAAGCAGGCAATTTTCCTACAGTCCCGGGGGATGATGAGGAATTCATTTCTCTGCCAGAATAGCGCAAATTTGCTTTTCTAAGCATTTTGTGCTACGCATATGATGTCGTTTACGGAGGATATGGAGCGCAACCTTGCGACATCTACCTGTCGCCGAAGCCTTTAAAAAATTGATATTGCGCGCCTAAAATTAGGTCTGACCCCTCGGGTGAACGCTCACGCCAGAACTTGTCTGGCGGTAAGTGCACAGAGGAGCGCGGAGTATGAAGCATCTATCAAACTTAGTCATCGAAATGGGGTTGGGCGTAGGCCTGCTAGCTGTCTCCGCGTTGGAACAGGCACACGCGACCCCGCAGACGGGTTCCCAATCCATCGTTGAAGACCGGCCCGCTGACGTGTCCGACGCGAAAGTGGTGATTGCAGATCTGTCTACGCCCAGTGCTGCCGAAATTGAACAGGTCGCTCTTGATCTTTTTGCGTATCAACAAGGAGAGTGGGACTCAATTTGGGAAATGTATGATTCGGCGGGCAACCAAACCTCAACATTGGAAGGTAAAGTCGCCTATAGTCCGCTCTTAGGTGACCACACTCAAAAGATGACGAATGTGGTTCCGAAACTCAAACACCGCAGCTCGGGTATCCGCGGTTTTAACGCGATCGATAATCAAATCGTCACCTTCAACATGGCCGATAATGGGGTGTATTGGAAAATGCATCAAGATCCCCTGACGGGTGTTACCCTCTCAGACCCCCACCGCACCGCAGATGGAACGGTGATCCTTCAGCGTTACACGCGACACTCGATGAATAAGGACACTTATAAGGTCGTGATGGAAGAGTCCCTTAACTCCGGAAAAACTTGGTTCAAAAGATATGATCAGACGCTAACCCGTAAATAAAATAGCGACAGGATTTGGGCGATATGGTGGATTTCCAATTCGATCCTTGTTTGTACCTGCCCAGAACCTTCATGAAATGGCAATTCTTAAAAACCTGATCCCCGCTTTCCATTTTACCTCTATGTTTAAATAGTTCTTTCGGACACGGGACAGGTAGGAGCTCACCTAGTGTAATTTGCTGAAAGCAAAATACACACTATGCATTTTGTCTTCGACAAATTGCATTGACTGGTTCGGAGGACGGTGGGTCTGAGCGTTTTGGTGTGAGAACCGAAGAGATGCTGGGACTTTTAGAGCGAGCGCACGACATTGCGTGTCCGGGTCTGGAAGGCAGGCTCCGACGTGCAACTATGACCAGCCGTTACCGTTCTATCAAAAACCATTGCCGCGTGGCGAGTTGGCATTACAACCCAACTCCTGATTTCCGCGTAAAACAAAACTAATACTTTGGTATTCCATCGCGAATATCGACCACGCGGACAGTCCCATTTTCAAGGACTTCGCCTATCGGCTGTCTCATCCAGTTGAAACAATAGTTTCAACGGTGGCAGCAAACATTTTCGCATGTCCGCTACTCACACAGAGAACTCGCGCGTCGGCGTCTTGACCCTGAACCCTGTTCATCCCACGTAGGTACGACACTTAAACAGAACAGGGTTCCTTCGCATGACAACATACCATCAGATGCTCTCCACCGTCACAACTGACGGGCTCGAAATGAAATTGGTTGAGCGTGAAATGCCGACGCCAAAAGACAATGAAATCGTCGTCCAAGTTGAAGCGACCCCCATCAATCCTTCTGATCACGGTGTTATGTTTGGTTGGGCCGATATTTCTAAGGCGACATCCACGGGCGAGGGTGCAGACCGCGTGTTACGCGCACCGCTGGCCCCTGGTGGATTGTCGCGCATGAAGGCGCGTCTAGGGCAAGATTTGCCAGTCGGTAATGAAGGCGCAGGCGTAGTGGTCGCGGCCGGTTCCGATGATTACGCGCAATCCCTGATGGGTAAACGCGTTGCTGTCATGGGCGGCGGCATGTATGCGGGCTATCGCGCCATTCCGGCGATGACTGCGCTTCCCCTGCCAGAGAGCGCAACCTCCAAAGATGGCGCATCCTGTTTCGTCAATCCACTAACCGCGCTTTGCTTCGTCGAGACGATGAAGAATGAAGGCCATACAGCGATTGTCCATACCGCGGCCGCGTCAAACCTTGGCCAAATGCTCAACCGTATCTGTCAGGCAGACGGTATTGAAATCGTCAATGTCGTTCGCAAAAGCGAGCAAGTGGAATTGCTCAAAGACATGGGCGCAAAATATATCGTGAACTCCAGCGATGATGATTTTCACATGCAGTTGACGGACGCGATCCACGCAACGGGTGCAACGCTCGGGTTTGACGCCATCGGTGGCGGTGACATGGCCTCCAAGATTTTGACGGCGATGGAAGCTGCAGCAGCGCGTACTCCGGGTGCATATTCGATTTATGGCTCCGTCGCGCACAAGCAAGTCTATCTCTATGGGAGCTTGGACTTCAGCCCAACAAAATTGGACCGGGCTTACGGTATGGCTTGGGGTGTTGGGGGCTGGTTGCTGCCAAACTTCCTCGCTAAAGCCGGCATGGAAACAGCTGTACGCTTACGTAAGCGCGTGGCGGCAGAGCTGCACACGACGTTCAAAAGTCACTACACAGACGAGATTTCCCTGTCTGAAGCTTTGGATGCTGACGTTGTGAAACGGTATAATGCCAAGAAAACAGGTGAAAAGTTCCTGATTAACCCGCAACTTGGGCTCTAATGTGGGAATTGGGTTCTCGGCACAAACATTTCAGCTCCTAGAGGGCATTCGCGACAACAATAATCGCGAATGGTTTCACGCCAATAAGGCGGAGATCAAGGAACATTGCCAAGACCCATTTGCCTTTCTGCTGGTCTGCGCCACGCAGGAATTATCAGATCATTCCGTCCGATTATCGGGCGGAAAACAAACAATGTTTCGGCTAAACCGCGATGTGCGTTTCGCCAAAAACAAAGACCCCTATAATTATCACGTCAGCGGAACGCTCACCCGGTCGGGTTTGAAAAACGAGCAGGGCGGTCTAGTCTATCTCCGCCTCGATCCTTCGGGTGGGCGTTTAGGTGCGGGTTACTTCGGCCTCACCGCAAAACGCATGGGGCCCATCAGAGATCGTATCTTAGAGGACCCTGATCGCTTTAAGACGCTTGTCGAAGATCTCGCTAAACATGATTTAGAATTCGGAACCGAAAGCAGCCTGACAAATATGCCACGCGGTTTCACCGATAAAGCGGATCACGAATTGGCGTGGGCGCTCCGTATGAAAAACTTCATGGTCACACGTCCGATGAAACGAAACGATTGGAAGGGCGACGGTGTCGTGGAAACTGTCGTGGATTTCGTCAAAGCTACGACAGCTGTGTTGGAATTTGGGTTAGTCAGCGTGGATAAGCCGAAAGTTTAGGCCGGTCTAAGTCGCGAAGATTTGCGACTCATCCTTAAAGCTTTTGAACTCCAGCGCGTTGCCGCTTGGGTCCATGAAGAACATTGTGGCCTGTTCACCGACTTCGCCTTCGAACCGAATATAGGGTTCGATAATGAACTCTGTTCCCGCCGCGCGAAGCTTATCAGCTAGCGCTTCCCAGTCGTTCCACTCAAGCACAGCGCCGAAATGACGAACGGGGACGTCTTTCCCATCCACGGCATTCGTGGGTTCGCTATCATGGGACATATCCGCCAAATGAAAACTTAGTTGATGTCCAAAGAAGTCGTAATCAATCCAACGCTCAGCCTCGCGGCCTTGTGTGCACCCGAGAAGATCACCGTAGAACGCCCGAGTTGTTTCCTTATCCAGGATGGGGGCCGCCAGATGAAAGACTTTGGCTTTCATTATCTTCGCGTCACGTAAATGGCGATTAGACCAACTGTCAATCTAACAAGATCGGCGTCAAAAATTGCCCCTAGTCCAGCAAAGCCCTCAGAAAATCCATTTACGCAGTAAAATAGAACATGCAGGAAAACTTGGCCCAGAAGAAGGACCCCAAAAATTCTGATGGCTAAACGCATTACTTCGGTCCGTACGCGTATTCGCCGCCTTTTTCCAAGGCGCGCTGATAGGCCGGCATGGCGTGAATGCGTTCGACATACTCGTTGCAAGCGTCATAGCCTTTCAAGCGTCCGCGCGCTTTCATGGCTTCCAGTGGGAAGATCATCTGAATATCTGCGCCTGTCATATGGTCGCCCGCGAACCATTTTTTGCTGATCAGGTGATATTCGCAATAGTCCAAAATGCCTTTGATTTCGGCCA
This sequence comes from Litorimonas cladophorae, assembly GCF_014652455.1. Lineage (GTDB taxonomy): Bacteria > Pseudomonadota > Alphaproteobacteria > Caulobacterales > Maricaulaceae > Litorimonas > Litorimonas cladophorae. The sequence goes on from NZ_BMYV01000001.1 coordinate 509,114, forward strand.
TGATCATCGGTTGCAGCGGCGCGGCCGCATCACCAAGATAGCTGGTGTAGAGCGACAGTAGCATGGGCAACATTGCCGAACCTTCGGCGAAATGCAGGAAGTGAACATAGTCGACATATTCTTGCGTCCCTTTTTCGGGGCGCAGATTATGATCGGCATATTTGTCGAGAAGATAGACGATAATCGCGCCCGTTTCGGCGACGATCAAACCATCATCTTCTATCACCGGGCTTTTCCCGAGTTGATGGACCGCTTTCAGTTCAGCAGGCGCGCGATTCGTGTCAGGATCGCGTGCGTAATGTTTAATTTCATAGTCGACCCCAAGTTCCTCGAGTAACCAAAGAATACGCTGAGAACGGGAATTATTGAGATGGTGTACAATTAACATGGCTTGGTGATGCAACCGTACAGGGAAAGGCGCAAGAAGAATTTTTGAATGGGCCTAATTCGTTGAATTTATGGCATCCATATCGCTGCCGCTGAAGACAATTGACTGCGTGCCATTGGTTGTCGGGACGTTGATGACATTATCAAATCGGGGGCTCAGATCGCGTAAAATTGCGTTCCGCGCTGACCACGTCTGAGGGAGGGTCGCAAGGGTTCCAGTTTGGTAGATGTAAAGATGCCCACCGCCAACTTCGGCGCCCAGTATCTCTAGCGGGACAAGGACGTCGTCGGCAAAGAGGTCAAATCGTTTAGAGCTGTAAAGGGCTGCTTGCGCACGTGCGCGTAAGCCCGAAATATCGTTGGATTCAATGATCCCAGCTTTGTGAAGCAGACGTTGCGCCGCGGAGAGCTGCAGCACGTGAACGACCTCTAGCTGCCCGTCAGCCCGATGCGAGACCTCAGTCTCCACCCGTGGCGCATCATGCGCCGCCGCAGGCGACGCAAAGGCGACGGTCGCCATGGCGAGCAGGCTTAGCGCTGCAAAGGTACCACGGCGCGTCAGCATTTAACGGCGCTCCAACATGCGCTCGAGGGTTTTGCGAAGCGTCGACTTTTTGTCTTCTGCCTCATCTTCGTCCTCGGATATGTCGTCCGTTTGCTTCTCTGTTGCGTCCTCTGAGTCGTCCTTAGATTTGGCATCGCCCATTGGAACAGATTTCGAGTTGGATTCGGCTTCGTCCGATTCTTCCGAATGTAGCTCACGCAACATGTCAGCCATCATAGAGGAGGACGAACTGCTGGACTTGTACAAATCAATGCGGCTCTGCGAAATACGCTGCGGATATGCATTGTTCGAGAAATCGGCATCTGCCGTTTGGTGGGCGACATCCAGTTCAAACCCGACGGCGCGACTATCTAGAACGAACAGTTTGGTGACGTTCTTAGCGTTACGACGCCAAATTTCAGCAGGGATCATCTGCTCTTCGGAAGTGCCGTTCTCATAACGAATTGTCACAGGCAAAGGCGAAATCAGTCCACCGATGTTTTCGAAGTCGACGAAATATAGGTATTTTCCGTCGTCCATGGCGCGGTCATATGCTGCCCGCTCCCAATCTTCGAGACCGTCGTAAAATTTCTTGAACTTATTCCGATCTGCGTTCGTGACAGTGAACTTGTCGTTCTCATTGTAGAAATCTTCAAGATCAGAATAACGCTTCAGGCGAGGGGTAATGCCTTCGTCACGATTACGACGTTGCGTGATATTTTCTGGACGGTTGAGGGCATCTTCTTCGCGCTTAATGTCTTTTTCGATATCGGGATCATTTGTGGAAATTTGATACTCGCGCACGCTCGTCAACGCCATGTCGACGTGATCTGTGCCATAGTACCAACCGCGCCAAAACCAGTCGAGATCGACAGCCGAGGCATCTTCCATTGTCCGGAAGAAATCAGCGGGTGTCGGGCGTTTGAACTTCCAACGGTTGGCATATTCACGGAATGCAAAATCAAACAGCTCTCGGCCCATAACGGTTTCGCGCAAGACAATCAGGGAGGCCGCAGGCTTGGAGTAGGCGTTAGGACCAAATTGCAAAACGCTATCGGATTGCGTCATGATTGGCACCTGATTGGAGCTGGTCATGTACGACGGAATTACGTCCAGTGGGTTTTGCATGCCGCGGCTAATCGGGAAATCTTCTTCCCACTCATATTCGGCCATGTATTCAAGGAAGGAGTTAAGGCCTTCGTCCATCCACGTGTAGCGGCGCTCGTCGCTATTCACGACCATTGGGAAGTAGATATGCCCGACTTCATGAATGATAACGCCAATCAGGCCGTATTTAATGTTACGAGAATAAACGACTTCCCCTGACTTTTCGTCCTCCGATGGACGGTACCCGTTGAACGTAATCATCGGATATTCCATGCCGCCGCGTTCCCATGTATTTACGGATTGGGCGGTTGGATAAGGGTAGTTAAAGGCGAATTTGTTATAGACTTCCATAGTGTGGACCACGGCTTGCGTGGAATATTTCGACCAGATGGGGTCGGCTTCCTTTGGGAAGAAGGACATCGCCAAGACTTCCGGATGTTCGGCGTCGTCCTGTTCAAACTTCATCGCGTCCCAAATATATTTACGGGAAGAAGACCACGCGAAATCGCGAACGTTATCAGCGCTAAATTTCCAGGTTTTCGTTCCACGGGCCTTGGACTTCTCGTTCTCGGCGGCTTCATCGGGAGTGACAATGTAAATCGGTTCTTCTGTACCTGCATTTTCGAGGCGTTGGCGCTGTTTCGCCGTCAAGACGTCACGCGGATTTGTTAGCTCACCCGTTGCGGAAACGATGTGATCGCTTGGTACAGTTAAATTGACGTCGTAATCTCCGAACTCGAGAGTAAACTCACCACGACCTAAGAACTGCTTATTTTGCCACCCCGTGTAATCTGTATAGGCTGCCAGGCGAGGGAACCACTGCGCCATTCCGAAGATGTAATTGTCATCTTCCTCAAAATATTCGTATCCGCCACGACCCCCGATAGAAACTTCGTCTAGAATGTTATGTTCCCAATCAACTTGGATTGTGATGCTCTCGCCTGTTTCCAAGGGTTCGGGTAGGTCAATGCGCATCATGGAATCGTTGATGACATAAGGCAAAGCCTTACCATCTTCGTCCATAATAGCTTGAAATTCGAAACCATATTGACGGTCTTCGAAGGCTTGCTCTTTGCGCAAGGCGAAGAATGAGTAGCGGTCGTCGCCACCTGCGCCGTCACCGCGACGAGATCCAACGGCGGAGGCCGTTGCAGAACGACGTTCGAGGGAACCATCTTTAAAACGGTTCTGATCCAAGGCTAACCAGATGTAATTGAGTGGGTCGGGAGAGTTGTTTGTGTAGTCAATATCGCTTTCGGCAAAGATGCGTCGCTCGTCTTCGTCCAAGCGAATGTCCATCGTATGGCTGGCGCGCTGCTGCCAATATCCTGGGCCTGGCGCACCTGAAGCGCTGCGGTAAATATTCGGAGACGGGAGTAGGTGATCAAGCTGGCGAAATTTCGCCACTGCGTCCCCTGCCGAACCTGCAGGACCTTCTGCGTTGGTTCCGTCGTTGGCAAATGCTTGCGTACCGAAAGCTAAAGTCGCGATAGCGCCGATTGTGGTAACACTGGCAAATTTGAGTGCGTTTGTGATGCCGGCCATAGGGGCCTCCCGAAGTCTTTGAAAAAGTCTGAATTGGACGTAGACCTTGCACATTGCAGAATCCTACTAAATTCCCGTAAAGAGCGAAAAATCTATTCGACTTCGCGCCCATTACGGCTGAATTGCCGCAGAAGAGCGGTGCCGCTTCATGCGCGCTCGATACGCGGCATCTTGAACTGCCCGTATGGGGTGGGCCCGTCGAAAAGCGTGACGTCCGTGAATAACATTCTCCCCACTCAGCGAAACGAGTTCTTTCGTCGCGTCTTCCTCATCTATTCGTTGGGCCCAATGCTGGGCTCTGAAGAGAGGATTGGACATGCATATCGCGATTTCCTTCGCTTTCTGAAGGGACGGTAATCGTTTTTCATATTGATTAGATGCAGTGGCTTCGCGGATGATGCTTTCACTTCTGTCGAGGTCGAAAAGATCAATCGGAATAGCGGCCTCACGTGGATAGTACCTGTCGTAATCCGGTGCGCCGAAGTAAAACGGAAGGCTTAAAGCTAAAAAACAGTCCGTCAGCTTTTCTGTATAATGACCTGATTGCACGTGGTTTTCTATCGCAATGTGGTAGCGATAGGCTGACATCGCCTCACACTTGTCCCGGACCGATTTAAACCCGCGACCATACAGCGATAAGTCGTCGCCCAAGCGTGCTTTGAGGGCCGTCACAAATTCGAGGCGCTTTGCGTGGACGGTATGTTTCATCGCCTTATTTGACGTTACGGTCGAAAGATTTCGCGTTTTGATGGAGTTATCTCTGCTGAGCTCATCAAGTGTCAGGTGATCGTTTCCTTCCATATCTCGCCCATAAAACCAGCGAAGCGGAGGCGGATGAGTCTTTTGCAGACGTTGCTGGTAAAGGGTCCGTTGGCGACTGCTGAGCGGATCTGGTGTTGCTGTCGGTAAGTTACTCACCCTGCATCCTCGCCGATCAAGATAGAAAACTGACTTCCAATCCAATGGCCTGCTGGTCCAAACTTCACCAAATTGGGAGAGGTAATTTAGCCCATCAATGCGAATGGAACTAGGTTCGGTTGTAATCAAAAGCGTATGTTTTTTCGGGCAGGTGAGTTTTTCACTTCGCAGAATTTTCCGTTCGCCGGAAAGTGGCGGCAGGTCCTCATAAACCACTAAAAAGTCGTAATCCCGCTCGTCTGGGTTAAAGATGAAAGCTACGTCCTCGTAACCGCCATTTGGAATGAGTGACTCCCAAAGCGGTGCCATTCTATCCAATGGCGTTTTACTCAGAAACTTAATTCGTTTTACCAATGCTCTGTGATCCAAGCCGTGGGACGCACGTGTTTGTAAAGTCTTTTCCATGGAGTCGTGACGGGCCATTTGCCGACAGCTGCTTCATCTTGATCGGGCTTTCCCGTGAATGCGACAATTTTGGTTTCGGAAGGAAGGGCAGGGGCTTTAAAAAAATTCATTGGCCAGCGCGGCAGTAAGGTATGTTTGAAACTTGCGCACCAAAGACGCGGCCAAAAAACCATGTCGTCGACTTCGCGAGAAATATAGACCTGTTCAATGCGGTAGTCAGAAAGAATACGGTCTCGCTCTGTTGAAAGCTTATCGAAGATATAGCTATGTTTCCCAACGGGCCAACGGAAGCATGAGGTATTTCCAATTCCCTTACCTGGTTGCGTCCAGTTCTCGATGACACAAAACCGGCCTGGTTCGAAGTCGAACATATTGTCAAGACTACCTGTGATGACGAGGTCTAGGTCCAGAAAGAGAATGTCACCACACAGGCCCGCTATACCATCTTTCCAAAGTACAAGTTTTCGCCATGGTGTAACGACCAATTCATCCGGTAGGTTGATGTCAGGTATGGGCTCGCAGCGGACGTTAGGATTTACTCCTGTTGGGTCATCCGTTAGGCAGACGAGTTGCGTCGGGCGCGCAGTATTGCGCAATATCGCAGCATGGAGCCTATTGACGAAGTCCGCGCCGTAGCGCGTTCCCCATTTCATACAGATGACGGTTTGCACGATTGCTAAGCTTATTTGTCTGCCAACATCTCGTCGCGTAATCCACGGAATTCTGTACCATCGTACCAATTAGGCCATTGATCAGAGTTCGCCAAATCATAGCCCATATCTAACATGATATCAGTGGCTTGAACAATTCCGCTCATGTCCCAACTTGTGTCATATTCGTCGCCAGGTTTATGGTATCGCTCATCGGTGTATTCTTTGGCGAATTTCTCGCCATAGGTCAGGCCGTTCGTGACGTGGTTATTGCCAGGATCGGCATAGAGCATTGGCACACCCAATTTCGCAAGACTGATGTGGTCTGAACGATAAAAGTACCCGGCTTCTGGTTTATCATCAGGCACCACATACATACCGCGTTTGTCCAGCTGTTTTTTAAGAAGGTCTTCAAGTTCGCTGGAGCCAAAACCAATGACTTTCATGTCCTTGGTTTCGCCAACTGGGAGCATAGCATCAATGTTGATTCCGCCTACAGTTTGGGCGAGGGGAACAAGCGGTTTCGCGCCATAATAAGCTGATCCAAGGAGGCCTGACTCTTCGGCTGTAACAGCGACAAAGAGAACAGAGCGTTTCGGCGCGCCTCGTTCGACCATCGTTTCAGCAACTTCGATAATTGCGGCTGTTCCTGTTGCATTGTCCACGGCGCCGTTAAAAATTTTGTCTTCGCCATCAACATCCTCACTCATACCTAAGTGATCCCAGTGCGCCATGTAGAGAACGTATTCATCAGGCATTTCACTGCCTTTTATTCCGCCTGCCACATTCCGTGATGTCGTTGTTTTCACGTCTTGTTCAATGTCGGCGTCGAGTTGCAGACCTGTCAGGTCAACAGCCTTAAAGTCCTTCGATGCGGCGGCAGACATTTGCTCCGCGAGGTTTAAGCCCGCGGCTTCAAAGATTTGCGTTGCAGTATCTAAATGGAGCCAGCCTTCGACATTTGCTCGGGACTTGCCGCCATCAGGACGGACGAGATCATATTGCTCACCCGTCCAGCTTCCAGAAACAACATCCCATCCATAACTAGCAGGTGCTGTATCATGGATCACAAGGACGGCAGCGGCGCCTTGGCGACCCGCTTCCTCGTACTTATACGTCCAGCGACCATAGTAAGTCATGGCGTTGCCTTTGAAGAGAGCGTCATCTTTTGTAGCGAACCCAGGGTCATTGACGAGCATCACGACTGTCTTTCCTGTAACATCGATCCGGTCGTAATCATTCCAACCATACTCGGGTGCGTTGACGCCATAGCCTACAAAGACCAGGTCGGAATTCGATACGGTAACTTCGGGATCAATGCGCTTAGTCCAAAATACGCCGTTTGTTTTTTGGTCTGCATCGACCAAAACAGCATCACCATTTCGGATCGTCATCGTCGACGTCGGCAGAACAGTTGCCGCGGTCAACTCCACAGATTGGAAAAATGTTCCGTTTTCGCCCATTGGAGCAAGGCCAGCATTCTTCATTTCATCAGCGATGTATTGCGAAGCAGCCTTCCCACCTGGCGTCGACGGTGCTCGACCTTCGAAGTCATCGCTTGCAAGGCGTTCGATTCGACGACTGAGGTCTGACGCGGAAGATGTAGCATTTAGATCTGTCTGCGGAACGTTGACACTCTCGCCAGCGCAGGCGCTGAGTATCGCAGTTGAAGTTAAAAGAACCGCTAGACGCGCGGTGTTTCTGAAATAAGACATATTTGGCTCCGCAAAATGGGATGTAATTGCTCTCATTCATAATTGGATATTGCAATGGTTCAATCGCTACTGTTCAAGCCGCCGTATGAAAAATACACTTAAAGAGGTTCCGATGCGTCAGATTTTCATTCTTGCAGCTGCAATTTCTATGGCGGCTTGCTCTGCGAGCACTGATCCGTCGGTTGAGCCCCCACTCGATGAACCAGCAACAACTGAAGCAAACCTAGAGACTGTTGGGTTGAGTGGTCAACAAGCTCAGAAACTGATCGAGGCTGCACTCGATGGGACGCAGGGTTACGATATCACGGAAAGCCTGACGACAGAGGTCGGTCAACGCATGGCAGGCACGGAAGCCGAAGCGCGGGCACGAAAGTGGGCCGTCGCGAAGTTTGAAGAGATCGGTCTCGAAAACGTCCGTGTAGAGCCCTTTACGATCCCAGGGTGGGAACGGGGGATTGAAACAGCGTCAATCGTTTCTCCCTTCCCACAAGACTTGGTCATTACGTCTTTAGGGTATTCCGTCGCGACGCCTGCCAATGGCATCGAAGCCGAGGTAGTTTATTTTCCAGAGCTGAATGCTCTTCAGGAAACAACGCAGGATCTCACGGGCAAAATTGTGTTCATCTCTGGCTTGATGGATAAAGCGCCCGACGGAGCAGGCTATGGTCCCGCTGGTATGAAACGGCGCATCGGCGCATCTGAGGCGGCCAAACACGGGGCTGTCGCTGTCCTTATTCGCTCTGTAGGTACGAGCAGCCATCGATTTCCGCACACGGGTGGCATGCGCTATACGCCTGATGTCCCGAAAATCCCTATTGCCGCGATGTCTGGACCAGACGCAGATCAGATGGAGCGTGTCTTCCAGCGCGGTGAGTCAGTCACGGTGAAAATGACTCTTACGCCTATTAATACGGGGGATCGCCCTTCGGGCAATGTTATTGGCGAGATCGTTGGAACTGAATCTCCAGAGGAAATAGTTCTCATAAGTGGTCACTTGGATAGTTGGGACCTCGGCACTGGGGCGATTGATGACGGCGCCGGCATAGGAATTTCTGCCGGCGCGGCTAAGGTCATCATCGACTCAGGAATGAAGCCCAAGCGAACCATACGTGTGGTTGCATATGGTGCCGAAGAAATTGGCCTGCTCGGTGGGTTCGCTTATCGAGATCAACATAAAGATAATTTGGCTAAACATGTCATGGCGACGGAATCTGACTTTGGCGCGGTTGCACCCTATGAGATCCATTACAATCATGAGGCTGGTCGAGGAGACATGCAGCTGCTGGCTGATCTGCTCAATATCCCGCTAGTTGAGAAAGACACATCAGGTGGCCCCGACATCGGCCCGATTAAGGCGCTCGGTGTCCCCGCTATGCGTCTGCAACAGGACGGGACTGATTATTTCGATTTGCATCACACACCAGATGATACATTTGACAAAATCGACCCAGATGAGATGGCCAAGAATACGGCGGCTTTTGCTGCCATGGCTTGGATTACCGCTAACTCCACTTCAAATTATCGCGACAACAAGGAAAACTAAATGTCTTTGCCTCCTATTCTCCAAGGTCTACCGCTTCCCGTAATCGGCTCTCCGATGTTCATCGTTTCTGGGCCAGAACTTGTCATCGCACAGTGCAAGGCGGGAATCGTCGGGACGTTTCCCGCATTGAATGCCCGACCCTCTGGGACATTAGAAAAATGGATTGTGCGGATTAAACTTGAGCTTGAAGAGTATCAGAAAGCCAATCCCGACAAGAAAGTTGCCCCCTTTGGCGTCAACCAAATCTGTCATCCCTCCAACAACCGTCTGCAAGAGGATATGGAAGTTTGCGTAAAGCATGAAGTGCCCATCATTATTACTTCGCTTCAGGCCAACCAGATGGTCTATGACGCGACACATTCATACGGTGGGATTATCCTTCATGATGTCACAAATATCCGTCATTCAAAGAAAGCTCTATCCATGGGAGCCGATGGTTTGATCGCAGTCTGTGCTGGGGCCGGTGGCCATGCGGGACGTCTATCGCCATTCGCGTTGATCCCTGAAATTCGTCAGTTTTTTGACGGTCCACTACTTTTGTCTGGCTCGATCGCCACAGGCGGTGCAATCGCTGCATCTCTGGCGGTTGGTGCTGACATGGCCTATATCGGTACGCGGTTTATCGCGACGGCAGAGGCCAATGCGGAAGAGGGCTATAAGGATGAGATTGTTGAAAGTTCGGGGGAAGACATCGTCTTGTCTTCTTTATTTACAGGTGTTCACGGTAACTATCTAAAAGGGTCTATCGAGAAGGCTGGTTTGGACCCAAATAATCTTCCTGAAGCGGATAAATCCTCAATGAATTTTGGGTCGGGTGGAAATACCGAAGCCAAAGCGTGGAAAGACATTTGGGGCGCAGGACAGGGTGTGGGTTCAGTCCATAACTCTCCTCCGGTTGCCGACGTGATCGCGGAATTAAAAGCTGAATACGTAGAAGCTTGTGAGAAATTGTCCTCTCAATGAAGCTGAACAGAAAATGAATGCGTTCTCTGAGTGAGTTTATTCATAATTAAATAGTGGTCGGGCGGCGTTGCATGCTGCCCGCTCTTACTTTAAAGCCTCCAAACATTGCGAGTCGCGATTGCGGGTCGGATGGGTAACGGAGTAGGACTATGTTTTCGAAATGGTTAGGCGCGGGTGTACTGCTTGCCCTCTTGTGTCTCGCGCTTTCTGCGCTTCTCAGTTTTTTAAAAGTTCCCAGCATGGAAGCAGATATTCGAGCTGCGCTGGACAATAATGGCTTTCAAAACATTCAGGTCGAAATGGATGGCAATCAGGCCGTTTTGTCGGGGAAAACCGCGAGCGAAGCACAAAAGTCGGCCGCGATTGATATTGCGAGAAACGCAGAGTGTTCTTCATGCAATGGGAAACGACGCTGGCATACAGTGCAGGATCAAATGTCTTTCGATACCTTGCCAACTCAGACGCCTTATACATTCAATGCTGTAAAAGACTCTAACGGCAATGTTACGCTTTCAGGTTATGTTCCTTCCCAGACAGCGAAGGCAGACGTCCTTCTTGCTGCAAACAGAATTTTCAATACCAAGCCTATCGATAGAAAAATACAAGTTGCCAATGGTGCTCCAGATGGACGCTTCCTTGAGGTAACTGAAAAATATATGACCGAATTGTCGCGCTTAGACAAAGGTCGCTTTTCGCAAGAAGGATACAACGGTCTGATTAGTGGTACATCGACAGACGTTGGCGTTCGTCGGGATATCAACCTCGTCGGCCAAAGCCTTCCAGGTAATTATGCTTCGGGATTTGCTGCCAATATCGTAGTTCCGGAAATGGCAGCAGATAATGTTGGTGAGGTTAAATCAGAGTCTGTTTGTCAGACTCTCTTTGATGATCTGAAAAGTGACTCCCGCATTTTATTCGAAACAGGAAAGGCCAACATCAAAGGGGCTGAGAGTTTCGATTTTCTGAATAAGCTTGCTTCTGCGGCTAACCAGTGCGCGTCTTTCCGTATTCAGGTTGACGGTCATACTGACAGCGTTGGGGAAGCAGATTACAACCAATGGCTCTCCGAAGCTCGTGCAGAAACAGTCAAGAATTACCTTGCTGATCAACAAGTCGAAGCTAACCGAATGACCGCAAAAGGGTATGGGGAATCAGATCCTCGTGCCTCCAATGACAACGAAGAGGGACGTGCTATGAACCGCCGGATCAACTTCACAGTGACACGCGCCCAATAGGAGTATTAACCCATGTCAAACTCACTCGCATTTATCTTATGTAACCTACTTTGGTTACTTGCTGCTGGCCTTTTAGGGCTCCTCTTGGGTTGGCTTTTCTTTCGCGGAAAGAAAGTCGATGGAGACTTATCTGTTGAAGGTGAGGGGGCTCTGCGCGCAGAGGCGGACAGTCTTCGTGCCCGAGTTCAAGAACTTGAGGGAAGCGTTTCCTCCCGTGATACTGAAATTTCAGGGCTGAAAGGAAAGCTGGCCGCTGGGGCAGCGGGTGCTGCTGCTGCCACGGCACTTGCCGCCACGACCGCTGGATCTAAGGCAGATGACGGTGATACTGATGACACCTACGCGTTAGAATGGCGTAATCGCTATCTCGCGGCTCGCGTAAAGTACCTAGAGAGCCAACTTGCAGAGGCTCCGAAGGCGCCCGCGAAAAAAGTTGCATCAAAGAAAAAGGCTACTGCGGCTAAGGCCGCCGGCGCGGCGTCACTCGCGGGTGCTGCTGTGGCAGCGAAACCAAAAACTAAGGCTAAGGTTAAAGCTAAAGCTAAAGCCGCTCCTAAACCCAAGGCTATACCAAAGGCTAAAGCTGCCGCGAAACCGAAGGCGAAGGCCGCTCCGAAGCCTAAGGTTCTCTACACTGATGGACCGACCGATGGTGCACCTGATGATTTGAAATTGATCAAAGGTATCGGTCCAAAGTTCGAGAAAGATCTGAATTCAAAGGGTATCTACTACTTCCGCCAAATCGCAGCATGGAAGAAAAAAGATGTTACAATGGTCGAAGGTGTGATCGATTCTATCCCTGGCCGTATCGAAAGAGACTCTTGGGTCCCTCAGGCCAAAGGATTCGCAAAATCTGCCGCCGCTGGGAGCAAGACTCGCAAGAAACCTGGGCCGAAGCCTGGAACCAAGCGTGGCAAATTAACCGCAGCTGGAAAGCCACGTCAAAAACCTGGTCCTAAGGCAGGGTCTAAGCGTGGAAAAGCAAAACCGAGCGAAGCAGATGCGGCGTTTGAAAAGTACTTCACCAACGTACAGAAGTACCATCCAAAGGCTCGTAAGCCGGTTGTCCAAGGTATCGTCAAGCATTGTGGTATCGCACTTCGCACGAGAGATGGATCTCTGGTCGCTTGTTCGGACGAAGCGGAATTGCAAACCGTTGCTGATGGGTTTGTAACCAAGAAGTTGGGTAAAACCGAAGGCCAGATGGACCTCGTCAAAGACGTTTGTCAGGAAATGAAAGGCGAACGTTTCAAGTCTCGCGTAACTTTCTACTACCTTGCGGCCAAGAAAGCGCGTAAGTTGGGACAGTTTACTTAAATCTGTCCCGCTTAAAAATCCTGAAAAAGCCCGTCTTTATGGCGGGCTTTTTTATTGCATCCCCGCTGTTGGTGGCGGGTGTAGTGTAATGCCATGGCAAGCAAACTACACTCAGATGAATGGCGATGGCCAGATTTCAAACTTCAGGAATTTGCCTGTCGTCACTGCGGTGAGACTTATTTTCACTCTGATTTTTTTGATAGGCTGCAGTGGGCGCGATCAATAATTGGCCGTCCTTTTGTGATATTGTCGGGGCATCGTTGTGCTTTGCATAACGCCCATGTCGGCGGCGCACCTTTGTCCCAGCACCTCACTCTGGCCGTAGATATTTCCGCCGATGGTCACGATCGCTTGAGTTTACTCAAAGCCTGCCAACGAGCCGGCTTCACCGGCTTTGGATATTATCAAACTTTTTTACACATTGACCTTGGTCGATCCCGTCAATGGTGGTCGGACCAAACTGCGAGGGACCTATGGCTGACATCATGACACTTGGCTTCGAAGCTGCTGCAGGCGGCGTATTCGGGATTATCGGGACCGCTTTAGGTCGCGTCGCTGGATTTTTTGAAAGGCGTCAATCACATATTCAAGAGCAGGCCCGCTGGGGGCATGAATACAAATTGCATGAGCTTAATATGCAGGCCCGATCTCAGGAAACGGAGATGGAACTCGCCCTCGTGGCCCAATCAGGTTCTTGGACCGGGCTGGAGGCGTCGATCAAAGCCGACGCCGCGCTTGGAAAGTCGAGCCTTTGGGTCATCAACACCTTACGTTTGGTACGGCCTGTCCTAACACTTTTACTTTGGGCGATTACAGCTTGGATTTTTCTACGCACGCAAAACGAAGGTATTGCAGAGGCCGCGGTCTTTGCAGCAACTGCGGCGACGCTCTGGTGGTTTGGCGATCGCGCTCCCAAGTCAAGCATCAGCCAGCGCAGCTAAAGTTGCTGTATAAGGTCAGCCTGATCCACAATTGATTGTGCCGTTAGAAGAATGACGACGAAAAACAAAACCAGACCGTAATTGAAAGCGATGCTGTAGCTGGCCAGAACGGTTTTGAACCAACCACGGTTAAACATTCGTTTTGCGCTAAGGGGCAGGTAGACGAGAATTCCGATCAGAAAGATGCCAATCGTGGCTTTTAATGAGGTCCATTGAGACAGCAGAATGAGACCAAGCAAAAACCCATATGTCACCGCATGGATATAGGCCGCGTGAACAAGATGGTCGTAGAGCAGGGCGTTTTTCTTGCTGCGAATGAAAACTAAGCCAATTATGGCGGCGAATGGCATCATTAGGAACATTATGCGTGGAAGGTATTTTGACACGCCTTCGTTTAGGACTGCTGGGTTCCTTAATACTTGAACGAATACACGCTTAACTTCCGTTTGAGACAGGCTTACTCCATTCATTGTCCCAGCCCCCATATTGAATGTGTAAGCGCGATTAATTTCATCTGGCAAAACGTGCAGGCTTTCTCGAGACAGGCCAAGTTTCGCTAGTTGGCTATCCAATATTTCGATGGAGTCGAGGGTGGAAGCTCTACCTGTTTCGTCAAGGGATGGGTTTAGTTCTTTGTAAATATCAAATGGAACATCATTTTCTTTTGCACTGCGAATACGGTCTATAATTGTTTCAGGAGAGACCGTGAGCCCAAGGATACCGTTATAGAGGTCTACAACGTCTTCGATGTTCTCATTAAAATTTGAAAGGGCGATGATACGTGCGGCTATGTCCACCTCTGCCAGGTCTTGCTCAGTGACTTCGCCAACGGGGGTGGGGTTTTCTGCGTCCGGCCATACCCCTAAAGTCTTCAGATTTTCATCATCTAACGAAATTCCTAAAAGTGCCAAATTGTCTGTATAAACAAATTCCTGTTTCGGGGTGCCCTCCATCAACCGTGATACGCGATCAAAGTCGAGGTTGGCATTCAAACGGTCTAATTCGGCTTGTCGTTTGAAAAAGCCAAAAGTGGGTTTGAGCCTAACGGACTGGTCATCTAATTTGTCGACGTCGCCCGTGATGCCTGACTTCGCTACGATATCCGTTCGGACGCTAAAAATACGAGTTTCTGTTAAACTCATATATCCGAACAATATGATCGACATCGCAAGGTATATTCGGACCGGGGATGTCCAAATTGTACGTTTTCCATCGGCAAACTCTCGTGACGCTTTCCCTGGTTTAATGATAAGAGAGAGCCAGGTGCGCCAAATGCGGTTTTCAAGGGAAAAGACTGACGCAAAAGTTTCTGTGATTAGGGAAAAGATTGATCTGCGGTAATCGTCATTTTTTTGACCACATGCATGGCAAAAGACTCCAAGCATTTGTTGATCACAAGAGAAGCATGTCACTTTCTGATTGGTATCGGGAATGGAATCTTGACCGAGTAGGTCTTCGCCCGCAATCAGGGCCGCGGCTTCTCCGTCCCCAAAATTTCCACCTAAACCAGTTCCTGATGTCGACACACTTGCATCCCCCTCAAGTTAGTTTGTCACATCACTGGACAGAATAGAACATTCAATTTTGTATCTTGAACCGCGTGGGGAGCCAGCTAAACCATCAAACATGTTTAAAAATCAAATCATTGCAATTACGGGCGCATCTGGCGGCATTGGCCGCGGTATCGCTGAAATGTTCATCGCCGAGGGCGCGAAAGTCGCCATTAGTGACTTATCGCTTCCAAGTCAGGTGGCAACAGAGATTGGAGCGACGCCGTTTGTTTGTGACGTGTCCGATGAAGCATCTGTGAAAGACTTTATTCACCGGGTTGAGGCGGAACTGGGGCCTATCGATGTTTATGTTTCCAATGCAGGTGTTGGATCCGGAAATGGGCGTTTCGTCGCCGCAGCTAGCAATGAGAGCTGGGAACAGGCTTGGCAAGTGAACGTCATGGGCTCTGTCTACGCAGCGCGCGAGTTGATGCCTAATTGGGTGAAACGTAAATCTGGACGATTTGTGATTACAGCATCTGCTGCAGGACTGCTGAATCAGATCGGTAGTGCATCTTATTCCTCCACAAAACATGCGGCTGTTAGTCTAGCTGAAAGCATTGCGATTGAGCATTCCGATGACGGGATTAAGTCAAACTGTATCTGTCCCCAATATGTGCGGTCAAATATGACCAAGGGTATGTCGATGGCGGAGGGGTCTCAAGACGGATTATTAGAGCCTAAAGACGTCGCAAACGCACTGAAAGCGGCGATCATTGCGGATGAGTTCTTCGTTTTTCCGCATCCAGTGGTCCAAAAGTACTTTATAAACCGCGCAATGCATCCCGACGCATATTTGTCAGGTATGCGGAAATTAAAGGCAAAGGTCGGGCAGGCTTTTGCTAAAAAGGGGTAGAGATATGAGCCAACGTTTTGATCTGTCGGGGCGTGTTGCCCTGGTCGCAGGCGCATCGCGTGGTATCGGTGAAGCAATTGCTCATGGGTTGGCACAGCATGGTGCGATTGTCATCTGTTCCAGCCGAAAGCAAGCTGACTGCGAGAAAGTCGCTGAAGCGATACGTGAAGCTGGCGGGGAGGCGATCAGCGCCAAACTTCATCTAGGCGAACTTTCTGATCACGGAAAAGTCGTAGATATGATTGCGGAAAAATACGGCCGACTTGATATACTGATCAACAATGGAGCCACCAATCCTTACATGGGGGCGGCGCATGAGGCACCTGAATCCGCCTATGACAAAACCTTCGACGTAAATGTCAAAGGTCCATATTTTCTATCGGCGAAGGCAATTCCTTTGATGCTAAAAAATGGCAAAGGGGCTATTGTCAATGTTGCGTCAATTGATGGTATTCAGCCAGGTAAAGGTCGCGTTATTTATGGCATGACAAAAGCGGCGTTGATCTCAATGACCAAAGGAATGGCGAAAGAATATGGCAATCACGGCATTCGGGTGAACTCGTTACTACCAGGATTTACCGATACGAAGCTCGCTTCGGCCTTGAAGAAAGCGCCTGGCATCCAAAAGTTTATGGATGAGAATCTTGCAATCTCTCGCATGGCTCAACCTGAAGAGATGGTCGGAGCTGTGCTTTATATGGTCAGCGATGAGAGCAGTTACTTTACAGGTCAAGGCATGGTTGTAGACGCTGGAGCGATTTTGTAATTATGTCTGACACGAACCCTACTATTGCGGTGAGAGACGGTGAAGCGCTCGACATGTCGGTCGTTGATCCGCTTCTGAAAGCAGCAATTCCCGGCCTGTCTGGCGAGGCAAAGGTCACACAATACCCTAGCGGTGCATCCAACTTAACCTATGCTGTTGACTACCCAGATCGTAAACTTGTCTTACGCCGCCCGCCATTTGGAAAAATTCCCAAAGGGGGGCACGACATGTTCCGCGAGTATCGGATCATGCGCGATTTAAAGCCCGTTTTTGGGGCCGTCCCGCCCGTCTTATATTACACACATGATGAGAGCCATATTGGCAAAGAGTTCTACGTTATGGAACGCGTGGACGGTCACATAGTACATCGTATCCCTAAAGAATGGGGCTGGGGCGAGGCTGAGAACCGTCAGCTTTGCCAGAACTTTTTCTCCAAGCTTTGTGATCTTCACACTTTGGATGTTGACGCAGCCGGTCTCGCAGATTTCGGTAGACCCGACGGCTATGTCAAACGCCAGATTATGGGTTGGAACCGCCGTTGGAACCGTGTTTTGACAGACGACGTTCCGCATTACGAAGACATCCAGCAGTGGCTCGAAGACAAAATGCCTGCTGACTCGGGTAAAGTGGGCGTTCTGCACGGAGACTACCGGATTGATAACTGTATCCTAGATCCCAAAGACCCGACGCAAATTTCGGCGATCATTGATTGGGAGATATCGGCACTGGGCGACCCACTTATGGATCTAGGGAATACGCTTGCCTATTGGGTACAAGCTGACGATCCGCCACACATGCAGTTGACTGTGCGTCAGCCCTGTATGAACCCAGGGATGATGACCCGAAAAGAGGTTCTGGAATTCTACGCTGACCGCACCGGGTTCGATGTGTCCGATATGACCTATTACTACGTCTATGGGATCTGGAGACTCAGCGTCATTATCCAGCAAATATACTTCCGATATGTGAGTGGAGCGACGCAAGATAAGCGCTTCAAAGATTACGGACAAATGGTGATGGCCTTAGCCGAGACGGCCCGAGAAAAAATAAAAACAGGAGATGTCTAATGAGTAATATGGATCTGGGACGCACTGCCCGTGTGGAAAAACTATGCGATGCTGTGCGTGAAATCGTACGAAACGACGTCATGCCAATGGAGAACGAGTGGCACCATGAAACGGCCACGGCGAAGGACCGGTGGACACACACACCTCGCCAGATGGAATTATTGGATGGCTGGAAAGCTAAGGCGCGTAAGCAGGACCTCTGGAATTTCTGGCTGACGAAAACGGGCCTTACGGCGTCAGACAAAGGCTATGGCCTTTCCACAGTCGAGTACGCCTATCTCGCCGAAGAAATGGGTTGGTCCCACCTTGGACCAGAGGTCTTTAACTGCTCTGCGCCCGACACGGGTAACATGGAGGTCTTCGAGAAATACGGAACCGAGGAACATAAAGAACGTTGGTTGAAACCGATGCTCGAGGGCACTGTCCGCTCGGCATATCTCATGACCGAACCAGATGTGGCTTCCTCGGATGCAACTAACCTAGATTTTTCCGCCGTCAAAGATGGTGATGAGTGGGTGTTTAACGGCGAAAAATATTGGTCTTCAGGTGCAGGCGATAGCCGCACAAAAGTTTACATCCTTATGGCTCGGACTGCTCCACGTGACGGTGAAGCTGGGCGTCATCAACAACATTCGATGTTTGTTGTCCCTGCTGATACGCCTGGGATTACTAAACTTCGTGCTATGCAGGTGTTTGGGCAAGACGATGCCCCCCATGGTCACTTGCACATGAAATTTGAGAATGTTCGCGTACCTGCCGACGCTCTCCTCATTGGCGAAGGTCGTGGATTTGAAGTCAGCCAAGGTCGTCTTGGACCTGGCCGCATCCATCATTGTATGAGAGCGGTAGGGCAGGCCGAACGTGCGATGGAGCTCATGTGTCAACGTGCTGTTTCTCGTACTGCTTTTGGTCGCCCCTTAGCGAAACTTGGTGCGAATTATGACATCATTGCGGACTGTCGCATTCAGATAGAGCAAACACGCTTGCTCTGCTTGAAGGCAGCATGGATGATGGACCAGGGGGATGCCCGCGCTGCTGCGCCTTGGATTTCCCAAATTAAGGTTGCGGCCCCAAATATGGCGCTGAAAGTTATTGACGAAGCCATGCAGATGTTTGGCGGCACTGGCATTAGTCAAGATACCCCGCTTGCGGGCATGTATGCGCAAATGCGGACTTTACGCTTCGCTGACGGTCCGGATGCTGTTCATCGCATGCAGGTGGCGCGTAAGGAATTACGGTCCTACACAAATCAAACGGTCTAATTTAACAAGATTTTTAGCCTAATACCGTAATGGGGTTTCACGTTGATACACGTGGGACCCCATTATGACATTTGTCGAACCCAACACAAACGCCCAACCGCACTCTAGAAGTCGTCGACGTTTTCTCGGCTTGGCCGCGATATTTACGTGTACCATATTCCTGTCCGCCACGCTTTTGTTCTCGGTTCAACCTATGTTTACGAAGCTCATTCTTCCCCTTTTGGGGGGTGCGTCGAATGTGTGGAATACAGCGATGGTCTTTTTTCAGGCTATGTTGTTGGGCGGATATATATACGCGCATTTGATCTCAAAATATTTTCGTCCGAAGATTCAAATAGGTATTCACGCCGCCGTGACTGCCATGGGACTGTTGTTTCTACCCCTCGCAGTCTCCTCTAATATTGTTTTACCCGAAAGCGGAATGCCGACCTTTTGGCTTTTGGGACTTTTCGGCGCCACGGTGGGATTGCCATTTTTCGCTTTGTCAGCAAATGCGCCCTTATTGCAACGATGGTTCAGTCTAACCGATCATAAGGACGCTCAGGATCCGTATTTTTTATATTCGGCGAGTAATGCCGCCAGTTTGATCATCCTCTGTGCTTATCCATTTTTAATCGAACCAAATTTGCGACTGGGTTTGCAAACATCAGTGTGGGCCATTGGTTATGTGGCTCTGCTGGTCATGATCGTGTTGACGGCTGTTGCACTTCTCAGGCGTTTATCCCCTCAAGATGTCGCAACGATAGAGGCCATTGGGCCGAATGTGTCGACGGCTTGGAAAGAGAAAGCATTCTGGGTTTTCTTGGCGTTTCTGCCTTCCAGCCTAATGTTGGGCGTCACCTCTTACATGACTAACAACATCGCATCTGCCCCCTTCTTATGGATCATGCCATTGGCCCTATATTTACTGACGTTCGTGATAGTTTTTGCACGGAAACCTCTGGTCAATGCCGCAGGGCTAGGAAAGCTTTTCCCATGGGTGGTCATCTTGGGGTTCGCGCTGCTCGCGCCAAACCAGAGTTTCAATATCGCCGGGATGGCTTTGAACACGTCTCCCCCTCCGATCGTCAAAATTCCTCTCCTTCTCGCTGCATATTTTTTAATCTCGCTATATTGCCACGCAATATTGGTTGAGCGTCGTCCCGACGTGAGTGGACTAACGGGTTTTTACATCTTGATGTCTGTAGGAGGCGTTTTGGGTGGGGTGTTTAACGCGCTAATTGCACCCGTAATCTTTAATGGTATTTATGAATTTGCAATCGTACTTGCTCTCGTACTGTTTCTCCGACCCGATGGTATCGTTCTGCCACAGGCGGGAGAGAAACCTTGGTCGCTTTTCATCATTGGAGCGATAGCTGCCGCTGTGAATGCGCTAATGCTGGTTTCCGTCGGAGTGGAAAATAGGCTAATTATATTCATGACGGTCGCGATTTTGGCGCTTTCAGCCCTTCGATTTGATTTAGGGCGTTGGGTGAAGACAGGAATGTTCGCGGGTCTGGTTGTCGCAGCCTTTAGTTTGAATGTTTTTGGGTCTGGTTCAATTTTTCAAGATCGTTCCTTCTACTCCCTATTAGCGGTGAAGGTTGATGACAGTCCCCACGGTAAGGTCCACAAGTTTGTGCATGGCGACACGTTTCATAACTACCAGCTTCGTGATCCTGCTTTGCAAAATGTACCCACATCTTACTATATCGAAGGCGGTTCGATCCACAGTGCGGTGATGTCGGCGCGTGCCGTAAATGACGGCCCGTTCAATATCGCGGTTGTCGGTCTGGGAGCGGGCGCGATGGCTTGCTATGAAAAGCCGAATGAAAGCTGGATGTATTTTGAAATCGATCCAGCTGTCGTCGAACTCGCGCGAAATACAGAATACTTCAGTTATGTCGAAACATGTGCGCCAGAAGCGGACATTCGAATTGGGGATGCGCGCCAAAAGCTAAAGGCTGTGCCAGAGTCCAGCTTGGACATGATCGTCATTGACGCTTTTAGCTCTGACTCCATCCCGGCTCATTTGGTGACGCGAGAAGCTTTGGAGTTATACCAATCCCGATTGAAGCCTGAGGGATTCGTATTTTTTCACACTTCGAATAAATTATTGGACGTGACCTCCGTTGTGGTTCGATTGGCCGATGATGCAGGCCTGACGGCGCGCTACATCGATATCCAAGACTTTCCAGCAAACCCATATGGCGATATGGGCGCGCGGGCCACCGGGATACTGATGGGCCCCGAAGGGGCTATTCAACGTGCAACTAAAAACGATCCTAAATACCAGACATGGGTCCCGAGCCGACATGTGAAGGTTTGGACGGACGATTATAGTTCGATCTTAGGTACGCTGATGGCTCAAAGCTTGAAAGATGGAAAAGCGAAGGCCATATCACAACCATAATTCATCTATTGCGGAGCCACTAATGCCTTCATTTGATATCGTTTCCGAGGTCAACATGGCCGAAGTCGAGAATGCTGTTCAAAACGTCACGCGCGAGATTTCAACGCGTTATGATTTCAAGGGCTCTAATTCGAGCGTTGAAGTTAAAGACGAGGGTTTGACCGTTTTGGCGGATGATGAACTAAAGCTCAAACAAGTGCACGAAATTCTTCGTGGTAATTTGTCCAAACGCGGAATTGAACCGGGACAATTGGACTACGGCAAAGAAGAAAAAGCATCGGGCATGTCTGTGCGTCAGCGGATCACCGTCAAAGAGGGCATAGATAAAGAGACAGCCAAGAAGGTTGTGAAAGCGATTAAAGCCGAAAAACTCAAGGTACAAGTTGCCATTCAAGGGGAAGAACTTCGCGTTTCAGGAAAGAAGCGCGATGATCTGCAGGCTGCTATGCAATTTGTGAAGAACATGGGCCTAGATCAGCCCGTCCAGTTCAAGAATTTTCGAGATTAGCGTCCGTCATAAGCGAGGCGACCATCTACCATGGTTAGAACCGGCTTTGCGGCCAGAATTTCTGGTCCCGTTGCCGTCATGATGTCAGTATCAAAGATAGTGATGTCGGCTTTTTTGCCTACTTCGATAGACCCCGTTTCATTTTCTTGAAACGCTGCATACGCAGGCCAGAGCGAAAACATTTTTAAGGCTTCGTCGGTCGTGACTTTCTGAGCCTCGTTCCAGTCCTCATTGTTAAACCCTTTGAGGTCTTTTCTTTGTGTTGCTGCATAGAGCTCTATCCGAGGGTCTCCAACTTCAACGGGGGCGTCTGAACCTCCAGCGATCTTCGCACCGCTGTCTATGAGCGCCCGCCAGGCATAGGCGCCCTCAAGACGGTTTGAACCCAAGCGATCTGGAGCAAAGTGAAGATCCCCAATCGCGTGGCTCGGCTGCATGGAGGGAATAACGCCTAACTCAGCAAAGCGTGAAATGTCGCTAGGTTCAATAATTTGCGAATGCTCGATTCGCCAACGTGGGTTTTTCTCTTTTCGTTGGGACGCTGGAACACGTTCGAAAGCGGCCTCGTACCAATCTAAAACCATGCGATTTGCACGGTCCCCAATTGCATGCGTGTTGACCTGCGTGCCATCACGAAGTGCGGCGTCAAAAATAGCCTCCGCTTGTTCCTGCTTTAGCAGCATCAGACCTGAGTTCTTCTCGTCATCCGAGTAAGGAGAGAGCAAAGCGGCCCCGCGGGATCCCAGCGCGCCATCAGCGTATAATTTGATTGCGCGCGTAGTGACAAGGGGATTGTGATCGTCTCTCATTTTGTTGAGACTCGCCAAGGTCTGGCTTGTTTTAGCTGGAAATAGGTCGATCGAATTATAAACCCTAATTTTCAGCTTTCCGCTTCTAGCTAAACTGTTTAGCAGCGGAATGTCGGCCGGATCGACCGACATTGAGTGAATGTTCGCCCATCCCCGTGACGCATAGAGTTCAGCCCCTTTAATATATGCCTCGCGTTTTCGCTCGGCCGTAAGTTCTGGCATGAGGGGCGCAATCAGAGACGCGGCGTTGTCGATTAACATCCCCGTAGCAACTCCGTCCGCTTCACGATTGATAGCTCCGCCAAACGGATTCTCTGTCGCATCCGTGATACCAGCTAATTCTAAGGCGAGGGTGTTGACCACGCTTGCGTGGCCGTCTGCTCGTTCCAAAATAACGGGGTGCTCTGTCGTAATCGCGTCGAGATCCTCACGCGTAGGAAAACGGGCTTCTGGCCAATGCGTTTCTATCCAGCCGCGTCCATAAATCGTTTGTCCGGTGGGAGTTTCACTGACGACTTGTTTAAGTCGCGATTGTAGATCGGTAACGGATGTGGTGCCTTCCAAGTTTAAGGTCATCTCACGCAAACCAATGCCTAGAAGGTGCCCGTGGGCATCGGTGAGACCCGGCATTGCCGTCGCAGATTCTAGATCAATGGTTTTGGAGTTTGTACCCGCGGCATCGGCGCACCAGTCCCCACTATCTGGGCCGGCATATGTTATGATCCCCTTGCGGATAGCGACCGCCTCGACCGTAGGGTTTTCATCATTTGCCGTGTAGATATTTCCGCCGGATATGCACCAAGCGCGGGCGAAATTGTTAGACGAGCTCTGATCGGCGTTTGATTCTCCACCCTGACAGCTCATTAACGCTGCCGCGGAGACGAGAGACATCAGCGCAATTTTATACGAATCCATAAAAACCTTCTTTCTGTAAGGCTTATATGGGCGATTTCCGTCTTAGGCTGCAAGCGTCGAGGTGGTCTGATTTGCGAAAACTCGGTCCAAAGCCCCCAGAACGTCTATGAGTTTGACCGGCTTCGCCAGCGCGTCATCCATCCCAATGTTTTTACAGAGCCTGCGCTGCTGATATTGAGGGTCCGCTGTCAATGCGATAATTGGGATGTTCGTGTAGGACTTCTGCGAACTCCGAATAGCCAATGTGGCTTCAATCCCGTCCATCAGAGGCATGTGAATGTCCATCAAAATAACGTCGTATTGCGCGCCATTAGCGTCCGCAATATCCAAGGCTTGGATCGCTTCGATCCCATTCTCTGCTACATTAATATTGGAAACCATGGTTTCTAGTAAGGACGTGACAACCATGTGGTTGGTCGCATTATCGTCCACGACAAGTATGTTTAAGTGTTCATAATCGGATTTCGCGGGAGTCGCTCCCTCCAACATTTTATCGACTAAAGTTCCGCTGGTCTCTTTACGACGGTCCTCTTCTCTTCTGTCCGCTTTAATGGGGAGGGTGAGAGCGATCACTGTTCCGGAACCGAGGGAGGATTTCACAGAAATCTTTCCGCCCATCAGTTCGATCAATTGTTTCGTGATGTTCATGCCCAACCCCGTGCCGCCGAAACGCCCAGAAATTGTCGAGTCAGCTTGGGTATAGGCTTCAAACAAGTTTTTCAGTTGTGCCGCATTCATGCCGATCCCGCTATCTTTTACGACAGCAACAAGATTGTTGTGCCCGGCCTTTTCAAGCGTTGTTAAGAACACTTGTACTTTCCCAGCAGGGGAGAATTTAATAGCGTTAGACACCAGATTGTTGAGGCACTGCTCATACCGATGATTGTCGAATACGATCGTGTCTGGCACGCTTTCATCCACGCGACAGCTTAAGTCTATACCGTTCTCGACGGCTTTTTGCTCCCATAATGAACAGACGGCTTCTATCGAATCTCGCGGGGAAGCCGAACGCGGTGAAATCTGAACCTTAGACTCGGCTAACTTCGTATGTTCCAAGCTCTCGTCAACAATTCGAATGATCTTTTCCGCAGAAGACTGAATAAGTTCAAGTTTCGGGTTGAGAGTGGGGTCCGCATTATGATGGACCAATGCATCCGCGATACCAACAACGGCGTTCATTGGCGTTCTGATCTCGTGAGACAGGCGGCCCAAGAACGCATTCTTTGCGCTTAGCGCGCGTTCCGAACGCTCGATAGCTTTGCGTAAATCGTCTTGAATGCGAAGCTGAGATGTGACCTCAGTATAAAACAAAATATATCCGGTTATTTTGCCGGACTCTGACACCTGAGGGGTGGCCTGTGTTTTAACCCATACTTTCTCAGCTTTGCTATTCATCATCCGGAAAGTGCCAGACCACGACTGCCTTGATTTGTGAGCGGAATACCATTTTTGTTTTAGCTTTCGGAAATCATCGGGGTGAACCAAATCTTCGATAGCGTTATTCATGAAACGGCTCGCAATACCATCCTGACGAACCTGTCTGGCCATTTCGCCGTGCGCTTGAAAGCTTTTCGTTTCTAGATCAAAAATCAAATATCCAGAATTGCTGCTGTCGAGTGCCACGCGTAACGCATGTTTCTCGATATATGCCTTGGTGACATCTCGGCAACTGAGCATGTAGTAGCCGTCCATCTCCAGGTCTTGTCGGAATTGAACGCGTCGACCCGAAGGCGTTAAAAAGTTTAAAGACCGGGGTTCGCTCTCATGCGGAGAGACGGGCTTCGTAACTTCCGATCTGACCAGCTCCATGAAAACGGCGGGGTCACCAGGGCCAAAATCCCCTCGGGCTGCCAATTCACCTGCCAAAGTCAGCATGCAGGCTCCGGTCATGTCTTGGTCTGGATCCAATTCTAATGTTTCAAGAATGCTTTTATCATAAAAAACAATTGTGAAATCGGAATCGACGATGAGCGTTGCCGTTCCGCTGAGGCGACCCAGGCGCGAGAGCCATTCGAATTGTAGGGTTCGCAAAGTCGAAAGCGGTATGTACGGTTCTTCAACGGATGCTTGGGCTGTTAGTGTCACGCTTAAAACCTCAACGGATGTTTCAATCTAAAGCGTAGCAGGGAAATGCGAAAATCTCGTTAAATCTATTGTCGTGGGTAGCCAAAGACATAAATTACACGCTTAGGATAGCCTCAATGGTAGATTTTAGAGTAAGTGCTTAGAGACACATATGGAGTTTTTCGTGAGCAATCAAAAGCAGTCTGAGTTTTGGAATGGTGAAGCTGGCCAACGTTGGGTCACGTTCTCGAATCAGCTCGACCAAATGCTTATGCCTTTTGCGAGGTTGATTTTAGATGAGGCTGACATTTCTGATCAAGAAGATGTTCTAGACATCGGATGCGGCGGTGGCGCCCTGTCAATTCTGGCGGCAAATTTTGGAAAATCTGTTTTGGGCGTTGATATCTCCCAACCCCTAATTGACCTGGGGTGGCAAAGATCGAAGATGATGGATTCGGTGGATTTTGCCCGAGTAGACGCAGCATCGCTTGCTCTAGACAAGAAACGGGATGTGGTCCTGTCTCGTTTTGGAGTGATGTTTTTTGCTGATCCTGTACAGGCTTTCGCCAACATAAAGGCGCAATGTAAACCGAAAGGCCGCATGGTATTTGCGTGCTGGCAATCACCCGGGAAAAATGACTGGGCGAAGGCCCCGTTGGAAGCCGCGATGCCGTTTTTCAAAGAAATGCCAACACCACCGGAAGCCAACGCACCGGGACCATTCGCTTTTTCAGATGAAAGCTATGTTAAAGATGTTTTGACCAAGGCTGGATGGACATCTGTGGAATGCCAAGATTGGACACATGTCATTCCCTTGCCAGGTGAAACGGCAGCCGATGCCGCAGCGTTCGTGATGGAAATGGGGCCGTTGTCAAAAATCATAAAAGATCAAAACCTAGACTTTCCAGCGGTCCAAGCGGCGCTGACGTCCAAGCTTGAAGCTGCCGTTAACGCGGATGGGCAAGTCGAATTGCAAGCCTCCGTCTGGATCGTGAAAGCTTGTGCTGGATAAACCGACGAAGGTATTTTGCTGGGTACATATTCAAAATACTTGTTGGCGTGGTTTATTGGGGGCGAGGGAGCCTCTTTGAAGGATACAGTCGCCAAACGCTCGATTGGTTTTGAATTTTGACCCAATCGCGGTGTGAAGACTGGTGCCGCGAGGGAGAATTGAACTCCCGACCTCATCATTACCAATGATGCGCTCTACCACTGAGCTACCGCGGCGTTAGGAGTTGCACTCCAAACTGATCAACGAACGACACGTGTTGGCTGATTTGCGCGGCGTCTACATGAAATTGCGGGTGGGGTGCAAGTCCGAATTGTGGCGGATATGCGGGTTTCGGCTGCACCCTAGCTTAACACCAAAATAATCTGGCGCGGAAATTGTGAGTGCCGATTTTGGCAAAGAGTTGCCCGGAGGCGATCATATAGCCAGTCCGCATTTCTCCTTAGGTTCTTGTGGCTTGATATGGACCACTTAGGCGTTAATCTTCATACATGTCGGAAAAAGGTCGTACGTCAAAGAAAACACGTGAAGAACGTCTTGCGGAGCAATTACGCGCCAATTTGCGCCGTCGGAAACAAGCTGCGCGCAAGACAAAGACAGCGAGTTCTGATCCCACCCCGCAAGAGTAGCGACCTGCTGCCTCATTCCTGCCGAGGCTACGCCTTGAAATCGCCTCCGGCCCCGCATAACACGCGGCATCAGCAAGGCGACGGATAGAGTATCATGGATAAGATTGTCATAGAGGGCGGCTTCCCGCTCAACGGTGAAATCAGCATTAGCGGAGCTAAAAACTCTGCCATCAAACTCATGGCGGTTTGCTTGCTAACTGATGAACCTGTGACCCTCACCAACATGCCACGCTTGCGAGATACGCGCTCCATGGCGGGGCTACTCCGTCATCTAGGCGTCGAAGTAGACGAAGGTGAGGGCGATGTGATGCAGCTTCACGCGCCGAAGCTAACCGATTTAACCGCGCCCTATGATCTGGTTCGTAAAATGCGAGCGAGTTTCAATGTACTAGGCCCACTTCTTGCCCGAGAACGCAAAGCTAAAGTCTCTTTGCCCGGAGGCTGCGCGATTGGCGCGCGTCCTGTTGATTTGCATTTAAAAGCCCTTGAAGCCTTGGGCGCCGATATCAAGCTTGACGAAGGTTATGTCATCGCATCGGCCAAAGACGGGCTCAAAGGCGGTAACATTACATTTCCTTTCGTCAGTGTGGGCGCGACGGAACATGCGATGCTAGCTGCGGTTCTGGCTGAGGGTGAAACCGTTCTGAACAACGCCGCGCGCGAACCTGAAATTGCCGATTTGGCGAACTGCTTGAACGCCATGGGCGCGAAGATTATGGGCGCAGGCCGATCCGAAGTCCGTATTCAGGGCGTGGAGCGCCTTTCAGGCGTCAAATATGCAGTCGTACCTGATCGAATCGAAGCTGGGACATATGCTTTGGCTGCCGCAACTGCGGGCGGTTCTGTCCGATTAACGAATATCCGCTCTGACCATTTAGGGTCGCTCTGGCCGCTTATTGCGCAGGCAGGCGCAAAAGTGTCCTTGGATGAAACCAGCGTTCTGATCGAACGCGGGGGTGGGCGACCGAAACCCGTTGATGTCGACACGATGGCTTACCCTGGATTTCCGACAGATTTGCAGGCGCAATTTATGGCCTTCATGTGTTTGGCCGATGGGACATCAATCATTCGCGAAAATATCTTTGAAAACCGTTTCATGCATTGTCCTGAGCTCATTCGCATGGGCGCAGACATCACAGTCAGAGGTCGGGAAGCCATTGTGCGCGGCGTAAAAGAATATCGCGCCGCCCCCGTTATGGCGACGGATTTGCGGGCATCGGCCTGTCTCATCAATGCCGGCTTGGCCGCACGGGGCGAAACCCACATCAGCCGCGTATATCACCTTGACCGCGGCTTCGAAAAAATCGAAGTGAAGTTACAACAATGTGGCGCGAGGATTTCGAGGCAAAAAGATGACTAATCTACATTTACTTGCCGCAGATACGCCAGACCTAGAGGTCATTGCTGCCGCCGTTCAGGACGGTATTTTTCAAATAGGTCAAACGCGCTTTGATGCGGAGGGGCGCAGTTTCACGCTCCGCTTGTCCCGCTATATGCACGAATCGTCGGCTCCGATGCGGATCGAATCGGGTTTGCGATTTGACGGGGTTTTGAAAGTTCGCAGTCAGGGCGTCGCCCAAGATAAAGCAGAGGCTTACGCTGTGGTTCTTAACCTGAAATTCGAAGAAACGGATTCGCCAGCGGGTCAAATAAATTTGACGCTAGCGGGTGGCGGCGTCATCCAAATTGAGGTCGAAGCCATTGACGTGACGCTCGCAGACATTGGTGAACCGCGCAAAACGAAAAATTTTCCAGCGCATGACGGATAGCGGCGACCACTATATTGCCGAATTGCACGTCGATGAAGACAGCTTGCCTGTTACGTCGATTGAGATGCAACACGAGAGACGTGTGGCCATCTTTGATCTGCTAGAGGAGAATATGTTCCGTCCATTGGATAGCGAACGTGGGCCTTATATTATGAATCTGAGCCTGCAGGACGGTCGCCGGCTGGTGATGGACGTGTCGCGCACGAATGGGTCGCCTCGCGGAACCTATAATATCTCGCTGGTGCCATTCAGACGGGTCATTAAAGACTATTTCATGATCTGCGAAAGCTACCATAACGCAATCCGCACAGCGACTTCGGCCCAGATCGAGGCCATTGATATGGGTCGACGCGGCCTCCACAATGAAGGATCGCGCATGTTAACGGATGCTTTGCGTAATCAAGCCGAGGTCGAGTTTAATACTTCGCGTCGCCTTTTCACCCTTATCTGCGCCCTTCATCGACGGACTGTCCAATGAGAGTACTCTTCATCTGTCAGCTGAACTCTGTGCGCTCGCCAATGGCAGAAGGCTTGCTACGGAAACGTTTGGGAGATGCGGTGGATGTGCAAAGCTGTGGTTTGACGCCCATTGAACCGAATGATTTCATGTTAAGCGTCATGCGCGAAGTTGGCATTGATATGGGCGACCACGAACCTTTGGCTTTGGCGGATCTTCAGGATGAAACCTTTGATCGGATCATTGCCTTCACAGCCTCTGCGCAAGCCTCTGCTGAAGCGGCTTTTGAAGATACTGATATGGAAATAGAGCTGTGGGCGGTCCCTGATCCAGGGGAGGGCTCACTCGATGTGCGTGCCATGTTAGACAATTATCGCGCCATCAGATCAAATATTGATGCCCGCTTGGGGCGTGCCTTTCGGAAAACGGCATAAAAGCCTTTAAAACCGTTAAAATCCCCCTATATAGCGCCCATATCAACGCCGAAAAAAGGAACTAGTTTGGCCAAAGAAGAACTATTGGAATTCGAAGGTGAAGTTGTAGAACTTCTGCCGAACGCGACATTCCGTGTAAAACTTGTGAACGATCACGAGATTATCGCCCACACCGCTGGCCGCATGCGCAAAAACCGTATTCGGGTTTTGGCGGGTGATCGCGTCACTGTCGAGATGACACCCTATGATTTGACCAAAGGTCGGATCACGTACCGATTCAAATAGCGCCGTCTGGGATGAAGCCTTTCATCCTGGCGAGTGCCAGCCCGCGCCGGCGTGACCTTTTAGGCCAGATTGGCCTGACGCCGGACCGCATTATTCCTGCAGACATAAATGAAGACCCCATTGAGGGCGAGCTTCCACGTGGTCATGCCTTGAGGTTGGCCTGCGAGAAAGCACAAAAGGTGGCTCACGCCCATCTGGGAGAGGTCGTCTTGGCCTCTGATACAGTTGTTGCAGTCGGTCGCCGCATTTTGCCGAAATCCGAAGACGTGAAAACCGCCGAAGCCTGTTTGCGTTTACTCTCTGGACGCAGCCACCGCGTGTTCACTGGCGTCGCCGTTGTCGACGAAGATGGCGTTTTGCGGTCTCGTGTCTCCGAAACGCGGTTAAAAATGAAGCGTTTGAGCGAAGCTGAGATTGCGGATTATCTTGAGAGTGGGGAGTGGGACGGAAAAGCGGGCGGTTACGGCATTCAGGGCCGAGCTGGTGCCTTTATCTATCATCTCTCTGGCTCATACACGGGTGTGATGGGCTTGCCTGTCTATGAAACCCGAAATCTCTTATTGGCGGCATGTTCATGAAACGTAGAGCAGTATTTGAAGACGCCGTCGGCGAACATCGCGCCATTGTCTATGAAGGTCGCCGCATGGTCGAGCTCCACTTGGACCGTCCATGGCAAAATATTCCGCGGACAGGGGATCTTTATAGCGCACGTGTGACCGCAGTTGACCCGTCCGTCTCAGGGGCTTGGGTCGAGATTGCAAAAGACGCCGCGCCGGCTTTGTTGCCCTTCGCGGCGCAACGCGACATGCCACGACTGAGCGAAGGTGAAGCTGTCGAAGTGTCTGTGTTGCGGTCTCAAATCGGAAAAAAAGGCGCGACGGTTCGATATATTGGTGAAACGGATAAACCTCTTGGATTACTGAAACGCCTATCGCTGCAAGAGCGTCTGAAAGCTCGTTTTCCAGATATCACATTTGACGTCGCGGCGGTGAACGCCATTGATGATGCTTGCGATACAACTCTGGCTTTACCTGGGGGCGGATCAATCACGATTGAACAGACGCAAGCTCTGCTGGCCATTGATGTGGACAAGGGCGCTTCAATTTCGGCCGCAGCCGCCGCCAATGAGGCCGCAAAGTTAGTGGCATCACAACTGCGTCTACGCGCGCTTGGTGGTCTTGTGATCATTGATTTTCCAAATTTGCGACAGCCTAAGCAACGGAAAACTTTAGAGCGAACGCTGGAGGACGCTTTTGAGCAGGATCCAAATATGGCGAAGTTTAACGGCTTATCCCGCTTTGGCGTGATTGAAATGACGCGCGCAAAGCCCGATCTATCACTGGATGAGCTGCTCAATGATCGATTTGGCGAGCCAACTGTTGAGACTTTGGCGATGCGAGCGATCCGACGTTTGACTCGAGAGGCCGCGGTTTCGCCCGGTGCGCAACTTGAACTGAGCGTCCCAGCGCCTGTAATGGCTTGGTTGGAAACAGCTCCCTTTGATTGGCGCGCAGAGGTTACCGACCGTATCGGCGCGCGATTTACCGTTGTGGAAGGTAGTGCGATTGACGTGAAAGCGGACAGATGACGCCCTGCACCTATTGCAAACGAAAAGCCGTTATTGAGGCCTTCAAACCGTTTTGCTCGAAACGCTGCGCTGATCTGGACTTAGGGCAGTGGCTGACAGGTGGTTATGCTATCCCGACGCATGAACCCGCGCCAAGCTCGCATGAGGATCCAGATGAATCTGATCCTTACACGCCGGCGAATGATTATTTGTAACTATCAAAGACGGCTTTTGCGTCGATGAAATAATCGTTTAATCCTAAACGCTTACCTGCAACCTCTAAACCCTCTCGGGTGATGTATGAAAATGCAGAGACACCGATATTGTCGCGCTGATAATCGTCGACCAGCTCACGCGAGACCATGTCTGCGGGGACGCAAACGTTATCGACAAGCGCGCGAATTTCGCCAGACAACGCGCCGTCAACAAACCAGCCCGAACGCTCGCCGTGTACATATCGCCGCTTAGGCCGCTGTATCTCGCCATTTATCGCGTCATTCACAATATGGACCGAGCGGATCGCAGCGTTGGGGTTTTGGCACCAATGGGACAGGGTCAGCTCTGCGTCGGGCAACTCGTCGCGGATGGCGTATAGCGTTTCGGGCAGCCAACTCACCCAGACAATCCGGTCGAGAATATCATGTGTGCGGGCGAGGGCGATTAACATATCCTCAAAGCCAGCATCTTTCATATCGACTAAAAGTTTGGCCTTGTTTGGATGGTGGGCTGCCGCAGCGAATAGGGCGTCCGCCGATGGCATATAGCCGAACTTTCCGCCCAGACGGTCGCGGTCTCTGGCCATAACATCGCAAATGAGGTGCGTTTTGCCCAACGCATCTGTCGTCGCTTCATCGTGGTAGATCAACGGTGTGCCGCATCGAGAGACCCGAATATCAAATTCGACCTGTACGACCCCAAAGTCTAGAGTACGGAGTAAGCCTTGCAGCGTGTTTTCGTGTTCGGCGAAACCGCGGAAGCGATGGGAAATAAGTTGAGAGAGTGCGACCATAAGGTCGGCTTAGTCCAATTTGCCTAGAGGTCAAACCCACCCCAAAGGACGGTGTAAGCTTCGCATTGAATCACAACGCTTTCATATTCGGAAATATCGATATCGGCGGGGATCACATAGCTCTGGGTGCCCCGATGTGATTTCAGGACAGACAGTCGAAGGGCGTTCTGATCGATATCCTGCGCCGAAAGTGTAGAGAGCGGCATTTTGCTAAGATAGAGTTTAAGATCAGGACCGCTTTTGGTTTTGAAGTCCTCTGAAAAAACCAAACGCGTTTCGCCGTCAATTTGCTCCACCTTGGCCGACCCATGGATAGTGTAGCGCTTCTTCACGAAAGGTTTCTCAGCCGAGACTGGGGCTCCCATTTGGGAGGCGATCTGCGCGACGCTAATGGCAGGGGCAGCGAATATGCAGGCAGTGATGGCGAGATGTTTCAACATGCTTCCAGCCTAAACCGTTAAAAGCCTCGCGCAAGTCACACAGGCGTGAGGGCGCAGCTGGATAGTTGCGTCTAGTAGGTCCTAGTACATTCAATATTGCGCGAAAATCTTGCAAGGCTCACCCATTTCGGTGCAGGCTTCAAAAATGACAGTTTTGCGGGGCATGGCGGAAGATAGCCTAGAAACGGCACTCTCGGCTCAGGAAGACTATCCTGAATTCAAGGTCTGGAGAGAGAGCGACGATGTTGTTGAAGGCATCCGCGCTTTCGTTGAAAAAAGAAAGCCTGTTTGGAAAGGGCAATAGGGGAAAATAAATGAAGCATGTATTTTTATGTAGCGCCGCACTGGCTGTCGTCGCGCTGGCGGCTTGCGGCGATAAAGCACCTGTCGAGCAAGCGACTGAGATCGTGAAGATTGACGAAGTCAAAGTCGAACGAACGCCGACGAAGACGGCTTATTTTGGCGACTTGCATATTCACACCAAGAATTCGTTTGATGCGTTCATTGTTGGAACCCGAACCACGGCGGATGACGCCTATCGCTTTGCCCAAGGGCAAGCCATTGATAATGGGGCAGGGAAGGACATCCAACTGTCGGGTGTGCCGCTCGATTTTTACGGCGTTTCTGATCACGGCGAATATATGGGCGTCGTTGCGGCCATGAGGGACAAAGACAACCCAATTTCCAAAACGAAAACAGCGCAATCTATATTCGGATTGATGGCGGGCAGCAGAGAGGCGCGCCGTGAAGCGTTTATCGAAATTGGCACCACGATTGTCACAGGTGAAGAGATCGAAGATATCTACGATCGAGATTTCATCGACAGTGCCTGGGCGGAAAACGTCGCGGCCGCCGAAAAGCATAATCAGCCGGGTACGTTCACAACTTTCGCCGCATATGAATTCACCGCTATGTCGATTGTGGGAGAAAACGTCGAGAATACAGGCGCCATCAACTTACATCGGAATGTGATTTTTAAGGACCAAGCGCCCTCACGCCTTTTCACAACGTTAGACTCTCCAAATCCTGAAGACCTATGGGATTGGATGAACCAGCAACGCGAAAGCGGAGTCGAAGTGATAGCCATACCCCACAACTCCAACGGGTCTAACGGTCAGATGTTTGATATTCGTCAGAGAGATGGAAGCGATATCACAAAAGCCTATGCCACCAATCGCATGTTGAACGAACCGATCGTTGAGATCAGTCAGGTCAAAGGCACATCTGAAACGCATCCTTTGCTCTCCCCCAATGATGAATGGGCGGGGCACGAACTCTATGACGTCCTCGTTGGGACACCTGTGAAATCAGAGGTCGTACCAGGAAGTTTTGTGCGCCCAACCTTAGGCGTCGGTTTGAAAATAGCCGGAGAAATTGATGCAAACCCTTATCAGTTCGGCGTGATCGGCTCCACAGACGCGCATGTGAGCGCATCCTCCCTTAATGAAGAAAGTTTCTTTGGAAAATTTTCATCTGATCTGGAGATTGAGACTCGAAAATCTATTCCCCCAAATGGGGCAAAAACGTGGGACCAGAATAATACAGACGAGGATCTCGTCACGGCATCCGCCCAATATGCAGCGGCTGGATTAGCCGGTGTCTGGGCCGAGGCTAACACGCGCGAATACTTGTTCGAATCCATGCAAGCAAAGGAAGTCTTTGCGACATCAGGTCCCCGTATCCGCGTCAGATTTTTTGCCTCTGATCGCTTTGACGCTGGGATTTTGGATGATCCGAATATGGTCCAAAAGGCCTATGATACAGGCGTCCCAATGGGAGGCGTATTGCCACTGAGCGATAGCGCCCCAGATTTTCTCGTCTGGGCGATGCAAGACGGGGACGGCGCACCTTTGCAACGTGCTCAGGTCATTAAAGTCACGGCTGAAGGCGAGCAGGTCTATGACGCCGTCTGTGCCGATGGTTCGGAACCAGAGTCGACAACGCGGAGATGTCGCGACAATGGCGCCAGGGTTGATTTATCGACGTGTAAAACCTCTGGCGCGGGCGCGAGTGAGTTGAAGACATTGTGGCAAGACCCTGATTGGAAAGCCGAACAAGCCGCTAGTTACTACGTGCGCGTACTCGAAAATCCGAAATGCCGCTGGAGCACATGGGACGCCGTCCGGAATGGAACACCACCGAACCCGTCAATGGATAGCGTTCTGCAAGACCGCGCTTGGAGTTCTCCAATTTGGGTCCAGTGATCAGGATTTGTGTGTCTTTGCGGGATGTTTTTGGCTTGAAACTTGACGGGGTCGGACATTTTGAAAGTCTTTCCTGCTTTATGGAAAAACTGAATTCAACGATTTCATAGACTTACAACTAAATTCAACAATCGTCTCCCCGCTTACGATTTCCGTGTCATTTTAAAGCTGTCTTCTTTCAACGGGCAGTCAGGTGCACATTGACTTAACTGGAAAGAAGCGGCGCTTGTCATTGGATGAAACTGGGTAATGTCAGTGAACTTGGGTGGCGGATTGTGAGCTGTTTACGCCTCGACTGCGTAGCTCGGCCGATCTTGGAAAAAGGCGTCGTCGCGAGTGTCCCTTCGGGGTCGAAAACCAAATTAGCTTATCCAGTTCCGCTGGACCCTAGAATACACTCGCGAACATCCCGACTTTCGGGGCATTTTTCCAGATAACAGATACAGGAACTGAAACCGTTCTGAGGAAAGCGGAAACGCTATCGTGGTGATTCTGTGATTTGAAGCTCGGGCGAGAGTGCGTCGATGTGATGACATCCCAACCGCATGAGATTCTTCTCATGGCAAATAGTCTCGTTTTCGCAGAAGCCCATGGCAAAGCAGACCCGAGGCATAGCAGGGATCAGCCGCAATCGCTTGCAGCGCTATGGCGGCGGCCAATATTTCATGATTTTCTGATTTTGAGAGGATGGTGCCCGAACCTGGATTTGAACCAGGGACACACGGATTTTCAATCCGTTGCTCTACCAACTGAGCTATTCGGGCTTCCTAATCGTCGCGGTGTATAGTCTTGCCTTTTGGCTGTGTCCACACAGTTTCTGCCTTAATCTGCATCTGTTTTTATCAGTGAATTATCTTTGATTTTGAGAATTATTCGCAGTAAGGCCAAGGCATGATAAAACGCCTAACTGACCTCGCAAAAAACGAGACGGGAACGATCGTCGATTTCGATGAAACCGACCCGAGACTATCCGTGCGTTTAAGAGAAATCGGTTTTGCAGAAGGGGATAGCGTCACACCTTTGCATTTCGGCCTTTTCGGAAAGAATCCGATGTCTGTACGTGTGAATGGGGCGTTGATCGCGTTACGGCGTAAAGATGCTCATGCCATCCTCCTCAAATCCATACCTACAGAAGTCACTCCATGAGCGCCCAGTCCATGTTGCGTCTGGCGCTCTTAGGGGCTCCAAATTGCGGGAAGTCATCGCTATTTAACGCGCTGACGGGCGGTAAGGCAAAGGTCGCCAATTATCCGGGCGTGACAGTTGAATATCGCAAGGGCGAATTCGCTCTACCCAGCGGTCAAGAAATTGAACTTCTCGACCTGCCGGGCGTCTATGGTGATTGTGGACACAGCATGGATGAACGCGTGGCCCTGGACGCGGTGCGGGGTGATCTAGACGGTGAACGCGCACCAGATGCGATTTTGTTCATGATGGATGCCAGTCACATCAACACCCACTTGCACAATGTTCTACAGGCCAAGAACCACGGCCTCCCTATCATCTTGGTGTTGAACATGATGGATATGGCTGCACGGGACGGCATCACGATTGATTTGACGGCGTTGGAGCGAGAAATCGGAATTCCCGTGATATCTTGCGTTGCCGTGAGAGGCTCGGGACGATCTTTGCTCTTAGATTTTTTGGAAGATTGGGGCGGCGATGTCACACATGGGTCGGCTGCCAAGCCAGACCCTGAGCAGATCGACCTAAAGGACCTGCAAGCGCGTGCGCGCTCGATAACAAGCAATGCCGTCAGTCGTGTGCAAAAGGCGGAGACATTTTCTCAGCGAATCGACAATTGGGTTCTTCATCCGTTTTTCGGCATAATCCTCTTATTCATCATTTTATTCGTGATGTTTCAGGCCGTTTACACCTGGTCTGGACCCGCGATGGATCTGATTGAGACGGGGATAAGCCTACTCCAACGCGGTGCTGCGGCCATTTTGCCCGAGGGTTTGATAACCTCTTTGGTTGTTGATGGAGTCATTGCGGGCGTCGGTGCGGTTTTGGTTTTCTTGCCGCAGATCATCATACTTTTCGCCTTTATTTTGCTCCTTGAAGCCTCGGGTTATATGGCGCGTGCTGCCTTCCTCGTGGACACCTTAATGGCGAAGGTCGGGCTAAATGGGCGGGCGTTTATTCCGTTACTCTCCAGCTTTGCCTGCGCGATTCCTGGCATAATGTCAGCGCGTACAATTGAGCAGGAACGCGACCGATTGACGACGATCCTGATTGCGCCTTTAATGACATGCGCCGCGCGATGGCCCGTTTATTTTCTGATTATTGGCGCATTCGTGCCCGCGGAGAAGGTGGGCCCATTCTCTCAACAAGGCTTGGTCGCCTTCGGTTTGATCCTAGTGGGGGTTTTCTTCGCCTTGTTGATGGCCGCCATTTTCAAACGGACACTGACGAAGGGCGCGTCTTCGGGACTCCTCATTGAACTGCCGAGTTATAAAGCGCCCGTCTTTAAGGACTATCTTATCGGTCTATGGGATCGCGGCATGATCTTTGTTAATCGGGCCGGACGGATTATCTTACCGGCCTCTGTACTGATTTGGGGTTTGATGAGCTTTCCTACGCATGCGACGACCACGGCACAAACTTGGGCGGGCAAAGTCGGCGGGCTGATTGAGCCCATTTTACGCCCCATCGGTTTCAATTTGGAGATCGCGATTTCACTCATTCCCGCAATGGCTGCGCGAGAGGTAGCCGTCAGTTCCTTGGCAACCATTTACTCGATTGGTGAGGTCGATACCGACGTAAAGTTGACGGAACTGATTGCCGCGAATTGGACCTTACCGACGGCTCTGGCGTTTTTAGCGTGGTTCGTTTTCGCGCCACAATGTCTGTCGACTTTCGCAATTATTCGCAAAGAGACCAATAGTTGGAAATGGCCACTTTTCGCTTTCGGTTATCTCTTCGTCCTAGCCTATTTCGCCGCAGGGATTACCTATCACACGGCGTTGGCCATGGGCTTAAGCTAAGCGAGGCTTAGTCCACATCTGGTATCGTTACAGGGGAATCTTTAATTTCTTGAACGTCAAAATCATCCAGTAACGCACCCGCTCGTTCGGGCAGAATTTGAGCGGCGAGCAGGTTGTCGACACGGCGCTTCGCATCTTGTTTCAAGTCTTCATAAAAGAGATTTGATGGGAGCGTCCGGAACTTCCCACCAATTTTCAGCGGACGTCGCAATGACTTGCTCCTCGGCGTGTCAACATAGAGCAGACCGTCTTGGCACTGAGCGCCTGTTTGATTGCGAAGAGGCGCAGGCGTCATATCTGGATCGAGACCTTCGGCGGCGACGCCACCTAGATGCAATCGTTCGGGCGCATAATCTTCGGATTGCGTCCACAATAGCGGATTGATGCAAAGTGTCGGACGATTGGTAATGGCCTCATAGGTCCGTCCATTGTGAACGAGGGATTTTTCGGAAAATCGTTCTGCGATTACACTGTCCTTCGGCGTAAAGCTGCCGAAGGCCACGACACACTGCGTTTGTTCGCCCGTCTCGCAGGGGCTCAATCGGCTCAAGGACCCACTGAAAGCGTCCAGCGGTAGGGGGTGATCAATAACATAGGCCACGGCGAGACGTTCTTTCAAATCGCCCTGAAAGAAATCAGCCAAGAGGCGCTGCACATGGCTCGCACCTTGGTTGTGACCGACCAAAACGATGGGGCGTTCGGGCGGTGACTGGGTCAGGAATTGTTGGAAGGCACGCTTTACGTCCTGATACGCAAAGTCTTGGGCTTGTTGTGCATCCTCACGATTTGTCATGAAGGCGTAAAGCGACGCTTGGCGGTAATATGGCGCGAAGAGGCGGCCCGCTTCGCCATAAGGGGAGACATAATTCGGTCTGACAATGCGCTGAAGCTTACCTTTTCGTTTAAGGTCGTCTGAAGGTAAGTTCCAATGCGACCCACCGCGATAGACACTTGGGACGACGACGAAGACGTCACCTTTTGAGGTCAATGTGAAGGGATCAACGCCCAAATCTGGCCGCGCCAGCCAGCTGTCCAGACTCGTATAATCTGGGGCTTGCGGCGGCGTGTAGGTCTGGAAGGGTTGCCCAGGGTCTTGAATGGTTTGAAAAATATCGTCGCGGTACACATAGGTAATAATGAGCGAGACAATGAGCAATGTCCCAGTTATTCCAATGGCTGTGCGATATTTTGCCAAATTTGGTTTAAACATTTGGGCTATCCCTTTTTCGGTCATAATCTGGTGTAACGGATTGCAAGTCAAAGCGGTAGCGCCCATGACGCACCGAACCAAGTTTTAAGGAATTGGCATGAAGCCCACGGCTCAAGAAAAACGAGAAGAGAGAAAGCGTCATCGCCATGCGCGGCCAAAATTTAGCCTTCTGAAATGGGCTAGGAATAGGTTCTTCACGGGTGTGATCGTCGCGATCCCTATTGTGGCAACGCTTTTGGTGGTCAGTTGGATCGTTCAGAAAGTTGATCAGAATGTCTTTCGGATTGTACCTGACAGTCTCAACCCAGAAACATATCTAGGTTTTGCAATCCCAGGACTTGGCCTCATCATTTCGGTTGTGGTGTTATTTGTGCTGGGGATCATTGCCTCGAACTTCATCGGCAAATCTCTTATCAAATCAGGTGAAGGCCTTTTGGACCGCGTCCCTGTCGTGAGCCCAGTGTACAACGCCTTGAAGCAAATCGTTCAGACAGTTGCGGCGCAAAAAGACAGAGCCTTTCGCGATGTATGCCTGATTGAGTATCCGAAGAAAGACGTTTGGGCGATTGGCTTTGTGACTGCAGATTTGGGCGGAAAGCCGAAAGAGGCCTTGGGAGACGGAATGGTTTGTGTATTTGTTCCAACCACGCCGAACCCGACGTCTGGATTTCTTCTGTTTTTACACAAAGACAATATTCGTATCTTGGATATGACACCAGAAGAGGGCGCGAAAATGATCATTTCTGGTGGCATGGTTTCGGGTGAGCAGAACGAAATTCTCGACGCAGGCGGCGGCTTAGAGATCAATACGATACCGTCTGCGGAGTCTCCTAAACCATCGCTTTAGCGCTATCCCGCCCGCATCATCGCAATGCCATAATCCTGCTCGAACAAATATAGCAAATTCCTAGCAGCCAGTCCTCGTGGTGTTGTGAGGCCGGGATCCATCTGCACCAAGTGGCGGGCATCTTGGGTGGCAGTTTCAAGTAGGTCTTTGTGTTTATCTA
Organism: Litorimonas cladophorae; assembly: GCF_014652455.1. Taxonomy (GTDB): domain Bacteria; phylum Pseudomonadota; class Alphaproteobacteria; order Caulobacterales; family Maricaulaceae; genus Litorimonas; species Litorimonas cladophorae. Next base: position 549,580 of record NZ_BMYV01000001.1, read on the forward strand.
AATTTGCGAGCGTGAATCTAGGCACGCCGGATTGAGCCGCGCCTAGCAAGTCGCCAGACCCGCGCAATTCCCAATCTTTTTCAGCGATGAGAAAGCCGTCCTCGGATTGACGCATAATTTCCAAACGGGCTTTGCCATTAACCGAGAGGGGCGCTTGATAGAGCAACAGGCAGGATGATTTTTTATCTGATCGTCCGACCCGTCCACGGAGTTGGTGAAGCTGGGCAAGACCAAACCGCTCTGCATGTTCGATCACGATGATGGTCGCATTTGGTGCGTCGACGCCGACTTCAATGACGGTGGTGGCGACGAGAATATCGAAATCACCCGCTTTAAATCGGAGGCTGATATTCTCTTTTTCGGCGGCGGACAGACGACCATGGAGAAGTCCGACGCGATCGCCGAACATGGCGGTGAGCTGCCGATGTCGATCTTCTACGGACGACAAATTGATCAACTCGCTATCCTCGACCAAGGGGCAGACCCAATAGACTTGGTTCCCCTGTTTTACGGACCGCCCGACCGCATCGATGACATTGTCCAGTCTTGCGAGTGGAAGGATAGCGGTTTCGATGGGTACGCGGCCCGCAGGTTTTTCGTCCAAGATGGAGACATCCAGATCGCCGTAGCTAGTAAGCGCCAAGGTCCGTGGAATTGGAGTGGCCGTCATGACCAGTAAATCTGTTGCCGCACCTTTTTCCGTTAATCGCAGCCTATCGCGAACGCCAAACCGATGTTGCTCATCAATGATCACCAATCCTAAATTCTTAAACGCGGTCTTGTCTTGAAAGAGCGCATGGGTTCCGACGATGACGTCAATGTAGCCTTCCGCCATACCTGTCGCCAGTGCGGCTCTCGGCTTGCCTTTATCTCGTCCCGTCACACCCTCGACCGTCAATCCTGCGGGTTCCAAGAACGTGCGTAATGTCTCGACATGCTGGCGGGCCAAAATTTCAGTTGGGGCCATCAGCGCAACTTGGACGCCTGCTTCGGCTGCATAAGCACAGGCCAACGCTGCAACGAAAGTTTTGCCTGCGCCAACGTCGCCTTGCAGCAATCTAGACATGCGATCAGGGGACGCCATGTCGGCTTTAATTTCGGCGAATGATCTGGCTTGGGCGCCAGTGGGCGGGAAAGGCGCGGCTTTCAGGACATCTTCGACATAATCTCCCTTTGCCGAGAGCGCGCGTCCGCCTTGGCCTTTGTTGCGTTCACGCACGAGAGCCATTGCTAGCTGTTTCGCGAAGAGCTCGTCATAGGCTAGGCGACGGCGAATAGGGCTATCTTCTTTTATGTCGACTGGATGTTCTGGGTGATGGAGCAGGGTGAGCGCGTCACGGTATTTCGGCCAATCCTGTTGTTTTTGAAATGTTGGGTCGAGCCAGTTGCCAAGGTCTGGTCCCTCCAAGACTTTGGTCAGGGCACCTGCGACCGCCTTGCGGGCCATTTTTTGACCCAGCCCTGCGGTCAGTGGGTAAAGCGTTTCGAGTTCCGGTAATTCGTCGGCTTTTTGTGGATCAATCACGTAGTCTGGATGGGTCATTTGAAGTTCTGCGTTAAAGACTTCGCACTTTCCAGAAAAGATCCGCCGTGACCCTTCTGGCATCATTTTTTGCATAGTTTTCGGGTAAGCTTTGAACCATGTCAGGGTCATGTCCCCCGTATCGTCATAGACGCGCACGCGGTAGGGGCGGTTTTTCGATGTGGGGGCGATGTGAGATCCGACCGTAACTTCAAAGGTTGCAATTTCACCGTCTCTAGCGCCCGCGATGGTGGGGCGATGCGTACGATCAATCAGATTGCTCGGTGGTGTTAGAACAAGATCGCGCAAACGGGGTCCCATCGCACGCGTCAGAGCCTCCCCAACTTTTTCGCCAACCCCTTTAAGCGTCGTGACGTCTGAGAAGTAAATATTGAGGTCCGCAGGGCGAGCCATGATGGGTTTATTGTGACGAGACATATCGACCTATTTGCCGCTTTGATTGCGTCTGTACAAGTGACATGGCCAATTGAAACCGTTATGGCGCCTTCATGACCGACATCCATGACCCCACCGAAATGGAGACGCGCAGAAAGCGTCTCGTTTACCGTTCTAACTATAGAGGCTTCAAGGAGGCCGATATGATTTTAGGCGGTTTCGCAAAAGCGAATATTGACTTAATGACGGATGATGAAGTTCTGATGTTTGAAGATTTACTGAGTGCAAAAGATCACGATATCTATGCGTGGATTACGCAAACACTGCCCGTACCTGCAAATTATGACACACCGCTTTTGGAACGCCTGCGGGCTTTCAAGCCTTTTGACTAGATAGCTATGCAAATTCAACTCTCCCGATATGTCGGGCCTGAGCAGAAACTGACCGCTTCGGGGCTGCCCGAAGGGGCGGATGCTTTGGCGTTTACAAAGGCCGTTCGTCGCGAAAAAACGCCAACCCTGTTTTTGGCTCGGGATGACGCGCGCGCCTCGTCTTTTCAAGCGGCCTGTCGTTTCTTCGCGCCAGACATTCCCGTGTTGTCCCTGCCGGCTTGGGACTGTTTGCCATATGACCGGGTTTCCCCCAGCCGCACTTTGGCGGCGCGCCGTGCCGGTGCCCTGTATTTCCTGACGACGATTGATCCAAATAGGCCTTATATCATTGTCAGCACGATTAGCGCCGCGATGCAGCAGGTGCCGCCTCGGGAAATCATAGCTGATGCAGGGTTATCGGCTAGGGTCGGCGGCAATATGGAACGTGAGCGCATTGAGCGTTACCTGACCAATAATGGCTACTCTCGGGCTAGTACGGTTGTCGAAGCGGGCGATTTTGCCGTGCGAGGTGGCTTGATCGACATTTTCCCTCCGACAGAAAAAAATCCACTTCGGTTAGATTTTTTCGGTGATGAGATCGAATCGATCAGAGAATTCGATGTGGATAGCCAGCGCACGACGTCGGCACGGTCGGAATTAACACTCGCACCCGTATCGGAAGTCTTCATGACAGAAGACGCGATTAGCAATTTCAGACGAAATTATATTGCGGCCTTCGGCGGCGGCGTTAGCCGTGATCCAATTTACGCTGCGGTCGTTGAAGGCATCCGTCCGCAAGGCATCGAACATTATATGCCGCTGTTTTACAGCCATGTAGAAACGATTTTTGACTATCTCGGTCCAAATACCCTGATCGGTTTGGACGGGCTTCTTTTAGAAGCCAAACGTGAACGCGTCGATCTGATTGAGGACTTCTATACTTCTCGTCAGGAACACGCCGAGTCCCGAGATACGGGGAGTGGCGATCCGTCAAAAACGGCCGGGCTCTACCGTCCTCTTCCAATCGATCGGCTATATCTAACTGACGCGACTTGGACCGCGCAAATCGAGACCCAACGCGTCAGACAACACACACCTTTCGAAAGCCCCGTTGAAGGTATCATCGATTTCGGTGGACGGCCCGCACGGAGTTTCTCGCCAGAGCGGCGCACGGAAGGCGTGAATGTATTTGAATCTGTAGCCGAGCATATTGCAACGCTTCGGGAAGAGGGCCAACGGATTTGGCTTGGCTGTTGGACGGATGGATCGCGCGAGCGTTTGGTTAGCGTTTTTGAAGACCAAGACCTCGTTGTACCCAAAGTCAATTCACAGGCTGCCTTAGATAGTAAGCCAGGTGATATTCGCGCTGTTATTCTGCCCGTTGAAAATGGCTTCACTCTTGGAAAATTGACGGTTCTGTCAGAGCAGGACATCCTAGGGGACAGACTCATCAATCGGGGCCGGAAGCGTAAGGCCAAGAACTTTATTGCGGAAGCCGCGTCTCTTTCACCTGGAGACTTGATCGTTCACATTGACCACGGTCTAGGGCGTTATATCGGTCTCAAAACTTTGCGGGTCTCGGACGCACCCCATGACTGTCTAGAGTTGGAATATGCAGGGCAGGCGAAGCTCTATCTTCCGGTCGAGAATATTGAACTTCTTTCTCGTTACGGCAGTGCTGGCGATGGTGCTGTGCTTGACCGATTGGGAAGTGCGGCTTGGCAGGCGCGCAAATCAAAAGCCAAAGGTCGCCTCCGTGATCTCGCGGCAGGCCTTATCAAAATAGCTGCAAAACGGGCGCTGCGGAGAACTGACCCCATCACGCCCGATGAATCAACTTATAACGAATTTGCGGCACGCTTTCCCTATGCCGAAACCGACGATCAGTTGAACGCGATTGATGATGTTTATAAAGACCTCGCCAGCGGCCGCCCGATGGATCGATTGATCTGCGGTGACGTAGGGTTTGGTAAAACAGAAGTCGCGTTACGAGCTGCTTTCGCCGTGGCGATGGCGGGACAGCAGGTCGCCATTGTCGCGCCAACAACGATCCTGTCACGCCAGCATTATCGTACCTTCAAAGCAAGATTCAGAGGATGGCCCGTTGACGTCCGACAGCTCTCTCGACTCGTTTCGGCGAAGGATGCGAAGCAAACGAAAGAAGATTTGTCTTCGGGACGCTGTGAAATCATTGTTGGGACGCATGCTTTGTTGGCCAAGACCGTAAAGTTTTCTGACCTGGGGTTAGTGATCGTCGATGAAGAGCAGCGCTTTGGCGTGAAACACAAAGAACGTCTGAAATCACTTCGGGCAGATGTTCACGTGCTCACACTGACCGCGACCCCTATCCCGCGGACCCTACAAATGGCGCTCTCGGGCATTCGCGAGCTTTCCTTGATCGCGACACCGCCTGTCGACCGCCTCGCGATCCGAACCTATGTGACGCCTTGGGATGAAGTGTCCCTTCGTAAGGCATTGCTGCGCGAAAAATATCGGGGTGGGCAGTCCTATTTCATCTGTCCGCGCATCGCCGACATACCGCGCATCGAAGAGTTCATGCGAAATGCTGTGCCAGAGGTGAAGTATGTTATCGCGCATGGCCAAATGGGCGCGAGCGCTTTGGAAGATATCATGACCGCCTTTTATGATGGCCAATATGATGTCCTGATTTCAACCTCAATTATCGAGAGCGGGATCGATATACCATCTGCGAATACGATGATTATCTATCGCGCAGATCGATTTGGCTTAGCACAGCTTTATCAGATGCGCGGTCGCGTGGGTCGATCTAAAGTTCGCGCATATGCTTATCTCACAATGCCAGAGGCACAAATTGCGACAGAGGCGGCTCTCAAGCGTCTGAAAATTCTGCAATCTTTAGACAATTTGGGCGCTGGATTTACACTGGCGAGTCATGACCTAGATATGCGCGGCGGCGGGAACCCATTAGGTGAAGAGCAATCTGGACATATCAAAGATCTTGGTGTCGAACTTTACCAGCATATGTTGGAAGAGGCGGTAGCCGAGTTGAAGGACGATGAAGAGTCCGTGCGAGATGAAAGCTGGACCCCACAGGTTAATGTCGGCGTAGCGATATTGATCCCAGAGGCCTATATCCCTGACCTTAATTTACGTCTCGCGACCTATCGCAGGATTTCCGAAATCTCTGATGATACCGAGGCAAATGCCTTGGCTGCCGAGCTCATTGACCGTTTTGGCTCAATCCCTCAGGAAGTCGATCATTTGTTAAAGGTCATGAAAATCAAACGATTGTGTCGCGAGGCTCATGTCGCGAAGGTGGATGCAGGGCCGAAGGGAATTGTCATGCATATGCGGCATGAGGACATAAAGGATCCGTCTGTCATCATGAATGCGATCACCAAAAATAGCGGATGGAGATTGCGACCGGACCAAACCATACTGGTCATGGGAAATTTCAGTGAACCGAAATTCAGACTGCGCGGAAGTGAAAAGGCGGTTGCCGCATTGATACCTAAGACAGATTGATGAGGCGAATTATAGAAAAGACGTCATTGCCCAATTTTTGCTGCAATATCGTTCAGAATATCACGTGCAGGCACGGTTTCACTGTCGATTTGATTAATGCAAATTTCCAATTTGAAGGCCGATTTCTCTTCACAGCTTAAATCTTCTTCAAAGATGGAGGACTCGAAAAGGGCTTCAATACGATTAAGGATGACCTCTGCTTCTGTGCGATTTGTGTTATAAAATGCCAAGATGAAAGTCTCGGCATTCCAGCGACTAACCACGTCCTGCATTCTGACAAGATTGCCTAGCAAAGCGGCAACCTTTTGCGCGACATCTGCGACGTCTCGGGTTTCAACTGGACTGTCGCTGTTCGACACCAGACGCAACGCCATTAACGTCAAGGGGACGCCAGCCGTTTTTGCGTCTGCTAAGAGGCGGGGGACGTGCGCCTCCATAAATTCGCGAGAAAACGCGGTGTCCGATGAGTCTCTCGCAATGCCCGTAGTTAGAGCCGAAAAATCGGTTTTCAGCTGCTCGTGAACACGATGATAATTGGCGAGTTCAAGAATCCGACCGCTTATTTCTTGGGGGTCTGCATCAACCTCAATAATGTCATGGGCGCCCTTCGCGTAAGCTGCGTCATGGGATTCGAAAGTTTTTTTATCTGTAAGGAAAAGCGTTGGTGTATGAAATAACCTCGAATTTCGACGCATGGCCTCTGAAATACTGAAGGCTGGCTCTGTTTGCTCCAAAGCATTCATAACCACGGCGTCAAACGGCTCGCCATGAAGGTAATCAAAGGCTGAAAAGCTGGTAAAGGCGGCGACGACATCTACCCCTTTGTCCTGAAGCGCATTTATAATTACCATAAAGGCCGGCGATGCCTTCCCAATAAACAGAACCCGGAACCGTCTATTGGGTGTCATGTCGCCCAGGTCTGGATGAAAGTTAAACGTCTCCGAAAGCGTAGCTAAGCGCCGACCGATTTCGCTCTCCATGGCTCCCAAACGGATCATGCCATTCACGCGATTAGCGATCTGAGACGGGTGCATTGGCGAAAATAAAGTGGTGTCAAACTCAACAGAGCTGTTTTCTGAGGGACGAGACATCGCGCCAATGACAGGCATTGGCACGGGGCTAAAATGCGATCGGACAACTTTTGCAAGTTGAGGACCGCGCTCTGCATAGTCCGTCAAATGACATAACACGGCGTCTGGTGCCTGCGTCGGGATTGCACTTAAGGTTTTTCCGTCAAAAAGTGCGAGCTGAACATCCAGATCTAGACGCCGCAAATTGCTCGCGACGGCTCTGCTTTCTGTCGGGTGATCTGATACGATAAGCACCCGCGTTTTCCTAGCCGCCGACGAAGGCGTTGGAAAAGAATCACTCGGTAGACTGACAGCGGGACTGGACATACCCAGAGGGTAAGGGCGAAGTGCTACCAGCTTGTTAACCAAGATTTCCCCGAGTGAACGTTACCAACCGCAATTCCGCTCTTTGTTTTCCTCTTGTAAGTAGGTCATGACAGGCTCAAAATATTCCAAGATGGCCGATCCATCCATCTCGCGCGTGCCTGTAAACGCTTCCAATGCGTCGGGCCAAGGCTTGCTCGAACCCATTTCCATCATCGCGTTGAATTTTTCGCCTACGTCCTTGTTACCGTAGACAGAACAGCGGTGAAGTGGACCTTCAAACCCAGCCTGATCACACGCTGCCTTGTGGAACTGGAATTGTAAGATGTGGGCTAGGAAATAGCGCATATAGGGCGTGTTACCTGGAATATGATACTTCGCACCCGGATCAAACGCATCGGTTGGACGATCTGCCGGCGGCTTCAAACCCTGGTACTTTTCGCGGAGTTCCCACCAACCTGCGTTATATTCTGACGGAGCATATGTTCCGTTAAAGACGTTCCAACGCCACTGATCGACCATTAAGCCGAAGGGCAAGAAAGCGACCTTATCCATGGCCTGCCGCATCAATAACGCCAGATCCGCATCTTCACCTGGGACATCTTCGGCGTCTAATAGGCCAATTTTCACCAAATACTCAGGCGTGATGGACAGGGCAATCATATCGCCGATAGCTTCATGGAAACCATCATTGGCACCATCTTTGAAAAAGACAGGCTGGTCTTTGTAGGCGCGCTGGTAAAAATTATGGCCGAGTTCGTGATGGACAGTCGAGAAGTCTTCGCCGTTCACTTTCGTACACATCTTAATACGGATGTCTTCTTCATTGTCCAAGTTCCAAGCTGATGCATGACAGACAACTTCGCGGTCTTTGGGCTTGGTAATCAACGAGCGTTCCCAGAACGTTTCGGGGAGGGGGGCGAAGCCAAGAGAGGTGAAGAAGGTTTCCCCCGTCTCGACCATTTTTTTGGCATCATACCCTTTGGCCTCGAGCAGCTTCGTTACATCAACGCCTTGGCCGCCCGTCTTTGGCTTGACGTCTTCGTAAATATTACCCCAGCTTTGACCCCACATATTGCCAAGCAAATCCGCCCGCATGGGACCATCTAGCGGAACAACTTCATCACCGTATTTGGTATTTAGTTCGGCGCGCACGTAACAATGGAGTTCGTCGTAAAGCGGCTTTACCTGTCCCCAAAGGCGATCGGCTTCTTCAGCAAAGGCGTCGGCGTCCATATCATATCCGCCGCGCCACAGGTCGCCAGCATCTTTGAACCCTAGTTCATTTGAACCCTCGTTGATAATTTTGACCATTTTGGCATAATCATCTTGCATCTGAGGTGCGACTGTCCGCCAACCTTCCCAAACTTCTTGCAGCAAGTCTGGATCATCTGACTTCGCAATGATGTCAGAGGCTTGACCGAGATGGATAGTGCCCTCTGGCACCTCATCGTTCAGGTTGCCGTCGTTATTTTGATCAAGGATCGAGATGAAACGTTCGTCTTTGACATCAATTGGGAATTTACCTGTCCCATAAGCGCTATCCAGACGTGTCATAATTTCGGCAAGTTCTTTTGCCGCTGAAGCGCTATCGGGAGCTGGAAAATTGGATCCGCGCAACAGGCCGTCCATCTTCCGACGCATATCCGTAGGTAGGGAAAGTCCATTGAACCGCTTGGCTTGATTGGAAAGACGCGTGGACATTTTAGCGCCAGCTTCCGCCATTCTCGCTTCTAAGGCATTCGTATCTTGGGTAATGAAGTTGGCTTTGACCCATGCTGTTTGCGCCGCGTATTTGCTAAACTCTTCAATCTCGGTTTCAGCGGCTTCGAGAAACTCCTTGGCACTTTGAACTGTAACGGCCGTGTTGGATGGGCTTTGTTGGGAGGCGGCCATCAATTCTGAACCTGGACGTGTCGCAGCTTCGGTAACCAGTGTTTCCACTTCAGATTGGGTGGTTTCGACAGGTGTTTCGACGGGAGCCTTTTCGGCACCTGAACAGGCAGACAAAAACAACATTGCCGCCGTGAGCGCTGTTGCCCCTAAGAGTTTCGACTTTGTCATGATGTGTCCTCGCCGTGGCTAATTTGAAATGATAGCAAATTGGTCAAATAAACCGTGTTGCAGCAATCCTATTGTGTTGGCTTAGTCGTAGACACAGGGCAGGAGCGGTTCAACACTTCGTCTGAATTACTACACCACTCATGGCCTGTTTTCGTTATTTTATTTGCGAAGTGAGACCGAAAGGACACAACTACCTATGTCGACCCCTGGTTTGTTACTTGTCAATCTTGGCTCACCCGATTCGCCAACAGCCAAAGACACTCGCCGCTATCTGGCGGAATTTCTTCATGACTACCGCGTAATTGATACGTCACGCTGGATATGGTGTCCGATTTTGCATGGGATTATTCTGCGCACCCGCCCGCGCAAATCGGCAGCTTTATATGAATCGATTTGGCATGAGCCAGTAGCGTTTCCGGGTGATGAGGCGCCTTTGATCAGGATAACGCGAGCGCAGGCCGCTGGCGTTCAGGCACGTTTGGGTAACGGCGTTCACGTAGAGATCGCAATGCGATACGGTAATCCGTCGATCGGAGCAGGCCTTGATGCGTTGAAAGCGAAGGGCTGTACCAACATTGCCGTGCTGCCGCTCTATCCACAATTTGCGGGCGCGACGACGGCCTCGGTTTATGATGGTGTTGCTATGGCACTTGAAAAACGAATGGATGTTCCAGAGCTCCGCTTTTTACGTCATTACTACGACGATCCGCGCTATATCGCGGCATTGGCTGGAAGCGTCGATCAACACCTGTCTACTTTAGACTGGACGCCGGATGTTATTATGACGTCTTATCATGGCCTCCCGCAAAGTTATGTTGATAAGGGCGACCCTTATCAGGGTGAGTGTTTGGAAACGACGGAGCTTTTGCGCCAACATATGGGCAAGACTGAGTCGGAACTTTACGCGACATTCCAATCTCGGTTCGGACCGAAGGCATGGCTACAGCCATACACGGATAAAACGTTAGAGGCGCTACCACAAAACGGCGTGAAAAAAGTGGCGGTGATGATGCCAGGGTTTTCAGCTGACTGCTTGGAAACGCTGGAGGAAATTGCGGAAGAAGCGAAAGAAAGCTTTATGGAGCATGGGGGTACGCATTTTACGGCCATACCGTGCCTAAATGCCGATCCCGCACATCTCGATCTTTTAGCCGATTTGGCCAAAGAGCGATTGCTAAACGGTTGGCTTTAACCTTTGGAAGATGTCTTCAATCGTCAATTTTGTATCAAGGATGACGTCCGATCCAATCGTTAGATCGGCTAGCGCGGCATAGGCCTTTGCGCGGGCGGCCAAAAGTTTAGGGTAACTTTCTAAAATCGCTTCGTCCTGAGATTGGTTTATTTTACGTTGATAAAAGTTATTCCAAATCAAAGGTTTCGGTTGTTTGAAGTACTGCACTTTCAAGCGTTCAATCGCGTCACCAGACGCGGAAATATAAACAACAAACCAATCCTTTGTGAGGGATTCCCTGACGTCATCATCGGTGTAAATGACGCTACCAGTCGTGTCTAAGACGGCATTACCGCCTTGATGGTTCAGAGCTTGCTTCGTTGCCTTACTCTCCAGCGCTATCGATTGTTTTTCACGTTCGCTATACCCTTCGGAATAAGGTTGACCTTGCCAAGCTGCAAAATCTTCCATGCTACCTTGGCCGAGCTGTTCACGGATTAGCGTGTCGACCTCAATCAAGTCAAAATCAAATCCCGTTGCTAGGCGCATTCCCGTATAGCTTTTGCCGATATTTGACATACCAACGAGCGCAATTTTAAGCCGGTTTTCGGCGTATCTTTGTTCAAATTCGGCTCGGCTCAGTTTCATTATGCGTGTTTGGCGAGATATTCAGACAAGGCATCTAATGTCGGGGACATGACATGCATCCGCTTCTTTTTCCGCATAGCCTTCGCAAGGGGCTCGGGCAGGGGAATGTCGGTGTGGAGAATGCGTTCAACACTATCGGCGAATTTAGCAGGATGGGCAGTGCCAACAGTGATGCGGGTGAAGGGGTCACTCACGTCCTCCGCAAATTTTTCCATCGCCAAGTGCCCAACGGCCGTGTGGGGGCACATCACATAGCCTGTTTCTGTGTGGACGCGGCGAATGTGGCGCTCGGTCTCTTCATCGCTGAAGGATGCACCCCAACACACTTTAGTGACTTCAGTGTAGTCTTCGCCATGTAGCGCCAAAATTCGTGGGAAGTTATTTGGGCGACCGATATCCATAGCATTTGACAGCGTTGGAACGCTTGGCCGTGGTGTGTATTCGCCCGTGCTAAGATAATCCACAAAGGGGTCGTTTGCATTATTGCCAATGACGAACCGGTTGATCGGTGCGCCCATCTGTTTGGCGATAAGGCCGCCAGTCAAATTGCCGAGGTTCCCTGAAGGAATGGCATAAACCAGCGGGCGGCTAGGATAGGCCGCTTTTGCCTGTAGAGATGTCCAAAAATAGTAGAAGCTTTGCGGTATAACTCGGCCGACATTGATTGAGTTTGCACTCATGAGGTCATGTTCTTCGCATAACGCGTTGTTGCCAAAGGCTTGTTTCACAAGTTGTTGGCAGTCGTCAAACGATCCATCAACCGCGATGGCTTTTACGTTTGACCGCGTATTGCCCATGGTCGTTAGCTGTTGTTCTTGAACTTTACTAACGCCGCCTTTGGGGAAGAGGATGAAGACCTTGATCCCTTCCTGATCTAAGAAGGCATCACCAATCGCGCCGCCAGTATCACCCGATGTTGCAACTAAAATTGTGCGGCGCTGCTTCGTCTTGCCCATGATGTGACTAGCTGCACGCCCCATGAAACGGGCGGCAAAGTCTTTAAACGCTAATGTCGGACCGTGGAAAAGTTCCAGAACGAAGTCCTCTGCATCGGGGGCTAGCGCTGGGTCCAATGTTTCACCAGCAAGCGTCACCATCGGAACCGGGAAGTTATAGGCATCTCGGCAAATATTCTTCAGATCTGCGGCAGTGAATTTCTCGTCGACGAAATTTGCAGCTAATTCTGCGGCGCAATCGGCAAAAGACATGGCACCAAGTCGCGCCGTTTCATTCGGAGAATATTTTGGCAGGGCATCCGGCATCCACAAGCCACCGCCGGGTGCGAGACTGGCAAGGAGAGCATCGCTAAAACTAGCTTTGACCGAAGAATCTTGATGAGAGTGATAATTCATGCGCGCTCACATAGCCTAGATTGCGCCACGCGCAAGTTTTTACCGCGAACGTACAGCATGCGCGAGAATATTCACCATAGTCGCATGGGCCTCAGTCTCGCCTATGTTTCGAATACTGTGCGGCCGATCGGCTCTATAGCGAAGTGTCTCGCCGGCAGGGGCCGACCAAGTTTCACCTTCAACCGTGACCTCCAACTTACCCGTTAGAACGCTCAAGTTTTCAATTGACCCAGCGGGATGAGGGGAGCTCTCCAATATCCCACCGGGTTTGGCTGTAAAGTCATACCATTGCACAAACTGAATAGTATCGAGTGATCCGATTATACGTAATTCACAAAGACCGTCTTGCGAGAGAAGTCGCGGCGTATCTTGAGGCTTGGCGTGCTGGACGAGCGCCGATTCAGTCGGCGCGTCCGAAACCATGGCCTCAACGCTTGTGCCCAAAGCTTGAGATAGACGAGAAAGTGTGGCGAGCGTGGGGTTAGTTTCATTCTTTTCGATCTGCGAAATCATTGATTTCGCCACGCCAGATAACTCAGATAAGTCACCAAGTGACATCTTATCAACTGTCCGAAGACGGAGGATCGTCTGCCCAAGCTTTTCGGAAAGCGCTTCAGTTTCAGGGCAAGGTAAACGTTTCTGGCGGGCCATAAATTTTTCGTGTGATGGTAGATTTCTATTCTTGCGTTCTATATATAGAACAGACGCGTTCAATCAAGTGAACGCTTAGAGATTCAAAAAAACCGAGACGCGCATGCAGTATTTGCCCATACACTTTGATACCCGCGGGGCCAATATATTGGTCGTCGGCGGCGGTCCTGCTGCAGAAGCTAAGCTTCGGACTTTACTTAAGACTGAGGCCAACTTGATTGTCGTGGACACGTCAGTTGGTCCAGAGGTCTCGCGTTGGGCGTCCCAAGGAAAACTTAATTGGGAAAAGCGTGACTATAGAGAATCGGATCTCGATGGTGCTTCGTTAGTTTACGCGGCTACAGAGGACGATGCATTAAACGCGACTATCGCCGCGTCCGCAACTGCACGACAAATTCCGGTAAATGCAGCGGATCAAAAAGCAGCCTGTCGATTTATCACCCCCGCTTTGGTCGATCGGGCTCCCGTACTCGTGTCCATCGGAACAGAGGGTACGAGCCCCGCTCTCGCCCGTGCGTTAAAAGCTGAATTGGAAACGATCCTGCCGCCCGAAACGGGCGCATTTGCGTTGAAGACCAAAGTGTTGAGAGAAAAAGTTAAGGCGCTATTGCCAGATCTCGCTGATCGTCAAAGATTCTGGGCTCGAATTTTGGGAGGCAAAGACCTGAGCGCGCAGCTCCGCGTTTCGCCAGAAGGTCTAGAGTCCCAGGTTGAAATGGAGCTTGCAGGCCAAGATGACATCGCGGGCAAGGTGCTCCTAGTGGGAGCAGGGCCTGGGGACCCGGATATGCTGACCACGGCTGCGAGACGGGCGCTACATGCGGCCGACGTCATTGTCTATGACCGCCTTGTGAGTGACGGCGTGCTTGAGCTTGGGCGTCGGGAAGCCGAATATATTTATGTCGGCAAAACACCCGGTGAGCCGTCCATTGGCCAGACGGCAATCAATCAAATTTTGATCGACAAGGCCACGGAAGGACTGTCTGTTGTTCGTTTGAAGTCTGGCGATCCCTTGATTTTTGGTCGTGCCGATGAGGAAATTGACGCGCTGTCTGCGCTGGATATTCCTGTGCAAATCATCCCGGGTATCACATCTGCCGCCGCGGCCGCCGCTGCTATAAACGCTTCGCTGACAACCCGCGGGACAAACAGAGCTGTTTCTTTATTGACGGGTCATGATGCGAAAGGCTTCGCTGAACAGGACTGGGCATCCTTGGCTAGACCCGGCGGACGGGCTGCCGTCTATATGGGTGTCGGTGCATCTAGATTTATTCAAGGGCGACTGATGTTGCACGGTGCGGAAGGTGATCGACCCGTAACAGTCGTCGAAAATGCCTCTCGGCCTAATCAAATCATTACATATACGACGTTGCGTAAGTTACCTGACGACATAGCAGCAGCGGGCATTAAAGGCCCTGCCATATTGTTGATCGGCTACGCTGAGCGTGAAACGATTTCTTCAGAAAGACTGGCCGTATGAGCACGTTGAAACATAAGGGCAAAGGCCCCCAATCAATGACCGCGAATGAGCTGCGAGATGGTTTCAGTGTCTGGCTGGATGAAAATTTGGATTGGACACGCGACTTCTCAAAAGCGCTGCGCACAGAAGACCAAGACTTGATCGATCGCATGCACCTCCGTGCAGAAACCGATGAGAAGTCCAATTTGGTCGTCGGCATTTATTTCATCGACATCGAGCCAGACACAGGCCTGCCTGCCCGTTATCGCGAGAAATTTCGCGTGAACGGCCCATCTTATGACACAGCAGATTTGCTGGAGACCAACTAATGTATCGCTATGATGAATTTGATGCTCAGCTCGTTGCCGAGCGTACCCGCCAATTCAGGGGGCAAGTTGAGCGCCGGCTGGCCGGCCGTTTAAGTGAGGCGGAGTTCCGGCCACTACGCTTGATGAACGGTCTTTACCTTCAATTACACGCCTACATGCTGCGGGTCGCTGTTCCTTACGGCACTTTGAATAGCGAACAGTTTCGTATGTTGGCCCATTTGGCGGAAAAATATGATCGCGGATACGGCCATATCACGACCCGTCAAAACATGCAGTTTAACTGGCCTAAACTGCCTGATGTGCCTGATATGCTAGATAATCTGGCGAGTGTCCAAATGCACGCGATCCAGACGTCTGGAAACTGCATTCGCAATGTAACGTGTGATCCCTATGCAGGGGCAACGGCTGAAGAGGTCGAAGATCCGCGTCCTATGGCAGAGCTCATTCGGCAATGGTCAACCCTGCATCCTGAGTTCAGCTTCTTACCGCGCAAGTTTAAAATCGCGGTGACTGCGGCAGAGAAAGATCGCGCGCTGATCAAAGCGCATGACATTGGCATTCAAATTATTCTGAATGAAGATGGCGATGTTGGATATAAAATCTATGTCGGCGGGGGGTTAGGCCGCACGCCTATCATTGGACAAGTCCTGCGCGAATTCCTCTCCAAGGGTGAACTACTGGCCTACCTCACGGCCGCGCTTCGCGTGTATAATCGTTATGGACGTCGGGATAACAAGTACAAAGCTCGGATTAAAATCCTGGTGCAAGAGACTGGGATCGAGTCGTTTCGTGAACAAGTTGAGGCGGAATATGCGACGATTGATGTCAGCGATATTTCTGTTTCTGACGCAGAACGCGACCGGATCTCTTCTTATTTCGCTCCGCCCGAATTCGAGGCACTGGCAAATGAGCCAAAGGCACTGACCGATGCGTTAGACGCAAACCGTGCTTTCTCCCTTTGGGCAAAGAATAACGTCGCTGCTCATAAAGCGCCGGGATATGCCATTGTAAATATCTCGCTTAAGCCGAAAGATTTGGCCCCGGGAGATATTACGGCGACGCAAATGCGCGCAGTTTCTGATATGGCTGACAAATTCTCATTCGGCGAACTACGCTCGACACATCAGCAAAACCTTGTTTTACCGCATGTGAAACAGGCTGATCTACCTGTGCTATTTGAAGAGCTTGAAGCCGCAGGGTTAGCCGCTGATAACATCAATCTGATCACCGACATTATCTGCTGCCCCGGCATGGATTTTTGCGCACTTGCGACGGCTCGATCGATCCCAATCAGCCAAGCCATTGCAGAGCGTTTTGCGGATCCAGAACGCCAACGCACCATTGGTGAAATGCAGATCAAGATTTCTGGATGTATCAATGCGTGTGGGCACCATCATGTTGGACATATTGGTATCCTTGGCTTGGAAAAAGCGGGTGTGGAGTTTTACCAAGTTAAATTGGGCGGTGATGCTTCCGAACATGCTGAAATTGGTAAGGTGACAGGGCCTGGTTTTTCACAGGAAGAGTTAATCGACGGAATTGAAAACATGGTCGATCTCTACCTCAAACAACGCGAGGCGGGCGAACGCTTCCTCGACACATACCGACGTATCGGCATCGCGCCGTTCAAAGAGGTGCTTTATGCCTAGTCACACTCTCATTCAGGACGGCCGCGCGCGTGATGCGTCGCGGTTTGCTGATCCTACAAATTTAGAAAATCTCGACGGAAATGAAACTATTGAAGTTTTGCATATCCCAAATGATGCGGATTTGGCAGCGCTCGCGCCTGCGCTCGGACGCGTTGAAACGATCCTCATAGACTTCCCAGCTTATACGGATGGCAGAGGCTTTTCGCTCGCGCGTCAACTCCGTCGGAAATACGCTTACGAAGGTCTTCTCATCGCCGATGGTCCACTCATCCCAGATCAGCATGCCTTCGCCTTACAGTGTGGTTTTGATGCCGTACGTTTGGATGATGAGACCCTCAAACGGCATACGGTTGAAGATTGGCATGGCGCATTGGATGAATTCGATCTCACCTATCAACGCGGCTATGCAGTAAAAGCAGGGCCCGCCACGTCGGTGTTCGATGCCCGTATGACGGCTCTTGATGCGCGAAAGGCAGGTGACCCTTTTTTCGCGCACTCGGCGGAGTTGACGCTACGTAAGGCCATCGCAAAATATAAAGGCGATATCGTGCTGGCCACCTCCATGGGTGTGGATTCGGCTGTACTCCTACACATGGTTTCGCGGATTGATCCAAATTTGCCTGTGATCTTCTTGGACACAGGCAAGCATTTTCGGGAAACTTTGGCGTACCGCGATGATCTGGTGAGCCGTTTCGGCCTCACAAATTTTCAGAATATTACGCCTGACAAGTCCGAGCTTCTAAATGAAGATCCAGAAGGCACTTTGAACCAAAGCGATCCTGACGCCTGTTGCGATCTTCGCAAAGTAAGGCCGCTTGACGGTGTCATAAACGTTTATGGCGCGCGCATCACAGGGCGAAAACGGTACCAAACTCCAGAGCGCGCGGACATGGCGATATTAGAGGAGGGTGGTCCGCAAGCTAAAGTGAACCCGCTTGCATATTGGACCGCTAAAGACGTTAGTGCCTATATGCGCCAACATGATTTACCACCACATCCACTGCTCGCGATTGGGTATCTTTCAATCGGATGCCAGCCTTGCACCACACGTGTTTCAGCCGGCGAGGACCCCCGCGCGGGCCGTTGGAGAAATAGCGACAAAACAGAATGCGGCATTCACATGGTCGATGGAAAATGGGTTTCCATTGAGACCAAGGCTACGTTTGAGGCTTTCTAGTGGAAGAAGATAAGCACCCATACGACCTGAATAAACCAAGCCACATGAGCAGGATTGAAACCCGTATTGCGGGTTTCATTGGCGGCGGGGTTGCTGGGGTCGCGATTGGTGTTGTGAGTTTAATAATCGCGACTAATTTTGGTTTCGTGCCTCTGAGTTTGGGGTTTTATGGCTTTGTAGGATGTGTCGTCTTATTCACCATTATCGGCGCAATTTGGCCGAAATGGTTTGCATGGATAATCGACCTGCTTTCGTTCTGGTAGCAAGTTTTAAGTAAGATTCAGTGACGACGTTTTAGCTCTGCGACGACGGCATCTAGTTTTAGGTCTTTCGCCGCCAATAAAACCAACGTGTGATAAATCAAATCTGCGGCTTCGCTCACCAACTTATCATCGGTTTCGGCAACAGCGGCGAGGGCGGTTTCTACGCCCTCTTCCCCGACCTTCTGCGCGGCGCGGCGGAGAGGGCCATGGAGGAGTTGCGCCGTATAGGAGCTTTCAGGATCGGCTGTTTTTCGGCCTTCGATCAAGGTCTCCAGATAGGATAAAAACCCGACTCCTTCTGCCCCCTCACTACCGAAACAGGAGACTGTGCCTTCATGGCAAGTTGGACCCGTGGGTTTCGCTTTGACGAGAAGTGTATCGCGATCGCAATCGACAATCATACTGACTAGGGCGAGAGTGTTTCCACTCGTTTCGCCTTTTGTCCAAAGTGTTTTCCGAGACCGGCTGTAGAATGTGACCAAACCTGTCGCATTTGTTTTAGAAACAGATTCAGCGTTCATATAGCCCAGCATTAAAACCTGAAGCGTGTCCGCGTCTTGAACAATGGCAGGCGCCAAGCCGCCGCCTTTTTCAAAATCAATTTTCACAATCGCACCTCTATGCCCGCGCGTCGCAAGTCCGCCTTTAGATCAGGAATGGCGATCACGGATTTATGAAAGACCGACGCCGCTAATGCGCCGTCGACATTCGCTCGTTTGAAGACGTCCTCAAAATGTTCTGTGGCACCCGCACCGCCAGAGGCAATAAGCGGGACTTCGCAAACTGCGCGAACGGCCTTGAGCTGCTCAAGGTCATAGCCTTTTCGCACACCATCTCGGTTCATGCAGTTTAAAACGATTTCGCCTGCACCGCGCTGCACAACATCTTGAACCCAATCTAAGGTGAGGCGTCCTGTCTCGCGGGTTTTATCGGGATCACCCGTATGGGATTTGACGCGGTAGATTTCCCCATCCGCGAAGGTGTCAATGCCGACCACAATGCATTGTACGCCATAGGCGTCACTTAATTCATTGATAAGATCGGGACGCATGAGAGCAGGAGAATTTACGCTGATTTTATCCGCGCCTGCGGCGAGTCGTGCACCTGCTGCCTCGACGGTTTTAATGCCGCCAGCAACACAAAAGGGAATGTCGAGTGCGCGGCTGACTTTGCCGACCCATTCAGGGCTAACCGTGCGATCATCAACCGATGCTGTGATGTCGTAAAATACGAGCTCATCGGCACCCTCATCACGATAACGCAATGCTAGATCAATAATATCGCCAACATCTTCATGGTTTCGAAATTGAACGCCTTTGACCACTCGCCCATCGCGAACATCTAAACAGGGAATGATGCGACGTGTTAGCATTGGATGGCTTCGGGCAGAGTAAATGCGCCTTCATAAAGCGCTTTTCCGATGATGATCCCATAGGGGTCTATCGCTTTTAAATCGCGAACGTGATCAAGGGTTCCAACGCCGCCCGAGGAGATCAAATCAAGTGAGGGGAACTCGGACTGGATCCGCTTATAGAGGTCAATGTTCCCGCCGGTCTGCATTCCGTCGCGACCAATGTCGGTGACCAAGATCGTTTTAAGCCCTGACCCCAAATAGTCACCAATTACGTCCCAAATCGTTTTATTCGAGGCTTCGGTCCAGCCTTTTGTTGCGGGCCGAAATTCGCCGTCTTCGCCTTGATTGACATCCAAGGCGAGACAGATTGCATCTGGCCCCACATCCCGCAGCCAATGCTTGACCATTTGAGGATTCGTGACGGCTAGGGAGCCAATGACGACGCGATTAACGCCGCCTTCCAGCAGTCTTTTGATCTGAGCAAGATCGCGCAAGCCTCCACCCGTCTGGACCTTTATGTCGGCTGAATTGGCAATCTTCAGAATTAAATCAGATTGCTCGGCTTGGCCGTTCTTTGCGCCGTCAAGGTCTACAATATGCATCCATTCGGCGCCCGCTGAGGCGTAATTATTGGCGACTTCGATGGGGTCAGTCGCATAATTGGTTCGCGCAGCAAAATCACCTTTCAGTAATCTCACGCATCCGCCGTCCATCAAATCCATTGCTGGGAATATCATAGGTTTATGTCCAAAAAGTTCTTGAGGATCAGCGCGCCTGTTTTGGAACTTCGTTCCGGATGGAACTGACAGCCCCATACATTCTTACTGCGCGTGATCGCCGTAAAAGCCGAACCATATTCAGCTGTCATAAGCGTGCTGTCCGAGACGAAGGCTGCATAGGAATGCACAAAATAAGCGTAATCACCGTCCGAGATACCGTTTAGTAGCGGATCTTGCTTCACAGTTTGCAAGGTATTCCATCCCATATGGGGCGCGGGAAGATCGCCAGTTTGCAGTTTTTCGATGGTGCCAGGAATGAGGCCTAACCCCTCAACGGTTTCACCGCCTTCTTCCAGAGTTTCATACAAAAGCTGCATACCGAGACATATACCTATGACGGGTTGTTTTAGCGATTGAAGTACAGGCCCTAGGCCCTTGGCATGAATGCCCCGCATCGCAAAGGGTGCTGAGCCAACGCCTGGTAGAACCACTCGCTCGGCGGATAGAATGGTCACAGGATCATCACTGACGAGCGGCTCTATACCCAAACGTTCAAAAGCATACTGTACGGAGGCTAAATTTGCGCAGCCTGTATCGACAATTACAAGGCTCACAATGTACCTTTGGTCGATGGAATATCACTGCCCGATACCGCAAGGGCCGGCCGCAAAGCCCGACCTACACCTTTAAAACAGGCTTCGATCATGTGGTGTGAGTTATCGCCCTTAACATCAACATGAATTGCCGCGCCTAGCGTCTGCGCGAGGCTTTCAAAAAAGTGCGGGCACATTTCGACAGGGAAGTCTCCAACATGATCTGTTGGAAACTTACCGTTGAAGACGGCAGCAGGGCGTCCTGACAAATCAATCGCAACTTGGGCTTGGGTTTCATCCATCGGAATTACATAGCCATAACGCCCAATGCCCGCTTTATCACCCAAGGCTGATTTCAACGCTGAACCAAAGGCCAACGCTGTGTCCTCCACCGTGTGGTGAGCATCAATATGAAGGTCACCCTCGCAGGACATCGTTAGGCCAAAGCCGCCATGCTTCGAAATTTGCTCCAGCATGTGATCATAAAACCCGATGCCAGTTTCGATATGAGTTTGCAAAGGGTCATCCAGATTGACGCGAACGGAAATGTCCGTCTCATTCGTCTTGCGGAACATCTCACCGACACGGTCCGCATTCTTCGGTATGTCCACCACACCAAATGCCTGCAGGGCGACTGTGTTTTCTTTGGGGGAGCCAATAGAAATCCGCATACGCCCTGTTGTCGAACGATAGTCTCTAATTTTGACGTTGAACTGACGCAGCTGGGCAAGCAAAGCCGTTTCGTCTTTAACGTCAAGTAGGAGAAAGTTTGCATCTGAAGGGAATACTTTATTCACATAGGCAGAGCGTTTTAGGCCTTCAGCCATTCGAGCGCGTTCAGATATCGTTTCCGCTAGGCGCTGCGCGTGAACCGACATTGCCGACGGCGCAAGCGCGTTCAGAATGGTTGTCTCAACAGGGCGTGCAATCGGGTAGGGCGGGAGCACCTTCAGCAAGAGGTCTATGATCTTTGGGTCAGCTAGCAAAGCGCCGCCTCGGACGCCTGCGAGAGCAAAAGCTTTAGACAAGGTACGAAGTACGACGAGATTTGGCACAGTGCCGACTTGATCCGAAAGACTCTCTTGGTCGGAGAACTCAATATAGGCCTCGTCCACGACAATCAGTGTTTCTGGCAGCTCCGAACAAACCTGAAGAATAGCGGCGCGGGTCAGACTATTGCCTGTTGGGTTATTGGGGGAACAGAGAAATACCATTTTGACCGAGGAATGACGCCCCGCCTCGATCACCGCAGGAATATCCCATTCATAGGTTTCGCTTAAAGAAACTTCGACAATTCCCGCGCCTTGGATATCTGCACAGGTCTTATAATATCCAAACGTAGGCGGGCATGTGAGAATATTGTCTACGCCTGTTTCGCAAAAGGCGCGTAGCAAGCATTCAATACCTTCATCGGCGCCGCGACCAACCATGATTTGATCGGGCTGAACACCGTAGATATCTGAGAGACGTCGGACCAATTTTTCAGGCTGCTGAGACGGATATCTGTTATATTCTGATGCGCCAACAACTGGCGGCGGAGCATATGGGTTTTCGTTAGCGTCCAAGTGAAGCGCATCCGTCGCGCCACCTCTCGCCGAATAAGGTGACATCGCAACGATCGCTTTACGAGCTATGCTTTCAGGCCAATTTGTCATTTCAGCGCCTCCAAGCGCAGGGTGACCGCATTCTTATGCGCATCAAGCCCTTCCATTTCAGCCAGACGTTCAACAACGGGACCAAGACGTTTAAGGCCTTTTTTTGTGAGACGTTGAATTGAGATGAATTTCAAAAAACTATTCAGTGTCACGCCAGAATAAGCGCGTGCCGCACCATAGGTTGGCAGCGTGTGGTTTGTGCCACTGGCGTAATCACCCACGCTCTCTGGTGTCCAAGGGCCTACGAAAATTGAACCCGCGTGGCGAATGGCCCCGACATAGGTTTCAGGTCTGCGTAGCTGAACGATTAAATGCTCGGGAGCATATCGGTTCACAATGTCAATAATGTCTGATCGGTCTTCCGCGATGAACATCCGCCCGTAGCCTAAAGACTCGCGCGCAATTTTTGCACGGGATAATGTCTCCAGCTGCTTTTCAATCTCAGCTTCGACGGCATCTGCAATGGCTTGGTTTTCCGCGACACATACAACTTGAGCCACAGTATCGTGTTCGGCTTGGCTAAGTAAATCTGAGGCCACAAAAGCTGGGTTGGCCGAACTGTCGGCTAAAACCATGGCTTCAGAAGGCCCCGCAGGCATATCGATCGCTGGACCGCCCGCCTCTTGGGCAACTAATGATTTAGCGGCGGCGACCCACGCATTACCTGGTCCGAAAATCTTGTCGCACTTTGGAATGGTTTCTGTGCCATAGGCCAATGCGCCGATCGCTTGGGCTCCACCCACAGCGAACAAACGCGTGACTTTACAACGAAAAGCGGCAGCCAAGATCATCGGGTTGACTTTGCCGTCTTTGCCAGGAGGCGTGACGACAATTCGGTTTTGAACGCCCGCGACTTTAGCCGGTACAGATAGCATGAGCAGGGTAGAGACTAGAGGCGCAGTTCCACCAGGTACATAAAGGCCCGCCGTTTCTATCGCGCGAGCTTCACGTCGACAGATAACGCCTGGTTCAGTTTCAACTTCGATGGGCGAAGGGATTTGGGCTTTGTGAAATCGTTTTATATTTCTTCGAGCCCGCTCGATCACCGCTTGATCTGCAGCGGAGAGGGCGTCCCAAGCAGCCTTCATTGCAGATGCAGAGACTTCGAGCGCATCAAGCTCGACACCATCGAACTTCTGCGTAAAGCGCAAAAGCGCTTCGTTACCGTTGAGCTTAACGTCGGACAAAATGGTTTTTACGCCATCAATTAAAGTCGCATCGGAAATCGCCGCGGGACGAGCGAGGGCGGTAATCCGCTCCGAAGCTGTAAGGTTTATCCAATCAAAGCGCTGCATTAGCTCATCATCTTCTCAATAGGTAGAACGAGGATGGCACGTGCGCCTAGTGCTTTCAGGCCTTCCAGCGTCTCCCAGAAGACCTTTTCCGTACAGACAGCCTGCATGGCCACGAGGTCGCCTTGGCCTGCGAGCGGCATAATCGTGGGTGCGTCGGATCCAGGTAGAAGGTCTGTGATTGCTTCAATCGCATCTTTTGGGGCGTTGAGCATGATGTATTTCGTTTCCGCCGATTTTAAAACGCCGTCAATTCGGTTCATCAACTTGGCAAGAATATCGGCTTTTGCGGGCGAGAGCTCTCGATCCGATTGGATCAGAACGGCTTCGCTTTCTAATATCGTTTCAAATGCAGCAAGGCCATTTGCCTCAAGGGTCGCACCAGAAGAAACAAGATCACAGATACTTTCGGCAATCCCGATAGATGGCGCAAGTTCGACAGCGCCCTTCATCTCAACCAGTTTTGCATCCAAACCTTGTTCAGCAAGATACCGTGCAGTGACACCCGGGTATGTAGTGGCGATTCGTGTTCCGTTCAGGTCCGCAGGCGACTGGACTTTTCCAGTAGTGCTGGCGGCCAGACATAGTTTGCAACGCGAAAATCCAAGTCGCATCGTGATCTTAGCATTCAGCGGAGACTTCGAACTTAGCTGTTCTTCTACCAGCACATTCTCGCCGACGATCCCAATATCGGATGCGTTATTCGCGACAAATGAAGGAATATCGTCGTCACGAACGAGCAGCAAATCAACAGGCATGTTCTTTACGCGCGCCAGCAGCCCGCCCCCACGGATCGAGAATCGTAGACCGCATTTTCGCAGTAGATCAAAGCTATCTTCGGCCAAGCGGCCCTTTTTTTGGAGAGATATCCGTAAGCGGTCGGTCATTATGTGTCTTTCTTACCAAGCACCGCACGGTAGCCGCCATGTGGTTCATCGCGCAGGAATCGCGCGACCCTGCCAATTGTTGTTGTGGAAACGCCGGTGTCAGCCTGTATCTCGCGATAAGACTTTTCACCTTCGTCTAATATCTGCGCGACATGCCAACGCTCTGACAAGGCCCGAAGTTCCGCAGGTGTGCATAGGTCGACCAAAAAGTCGCGCACGTCTTCCTGCGAGTCTAGTTGGGCTAAAGCAGCTTCGAGCTTAACGTATTTCGTTGACTGTTCCATGTGTTAGCGCGCTAATACACTGGTACAGGCGAGCCACAAGTCAAAAAATTATCAATTTGCAGTGAATGAGAGGAAAGTGGCGGGCGGGGAGGGATTCGAACCCCCGGTGGAGTTGCCCCCACGCCAGTTTTCAAGACTGGTGCATTCAACCGCTCTGCCACCCGCCCACGGGTACCTTGGTCAATGAAGCGGCGACATATGACGTAATGCGCAGATGATCAAGTCACTTATTTCGTTAACTCCATGGTCACCTTGAATTTTGTTCTTCCGTTAGGCGTGTTTCCCAACCGGCATTTAAGGCTGCCCGTTTAGGTTACCAAACATAGAACGAAACTATGTGGACTGTCCAAGACATGACGCAATGGTCATTCGGCCTGTTTTGCAGGTTCACTTAAAGAGGTGTTTATAATGGTAAGTGTAAAACGACTTTCGATGGGTATGATGACGGCAATGCTTGGTTTTGCCGTTACTGGATGTGCATCAACTTCCGTAACAAAATCTGTAAAAGCCGCACCTATCGTTTACAAAGTAGGCGATGGTCCAACGAAATATGCTTCACTTACTACGCCGCGTTCGCCCCTTTCTCGGTCTGTGCCAGATAGTTACATTCCTGCACGACCAATGCCCGCGCCGCAGGCCGCACAACGCTTTGATCAAGCCAGCGTTGACCCTGATCTGTACAAGCACCAGCGCCTGGGCAACAAATATACGATCATGGGCAAGTCCTATACGCCTAAGCATAACCCAAGTTATGATGTGACCGGCGTTGCGTCATGGTATGGTGACAAATTCCACGGAAAACCAACTGCGACTGGAGAGGTCTTTGACAAAAACGATCTTACAGCAGCCCACAAAACACTGCCACTGAACTCAATGCTGTTTGTAACGAATGTTGAAACCGGAAAAACGTTGATGGTTCGCTTAAACGATCGCGGCCCGTTCGTCGGTGATCGCATCATTGATCTATCGCAGGCGTCTGCAAAAGCTCTCGGCATCACAGGTCTCGGCCAGGTCCGTGTGCAATATGCGGGTCCTGCCGACCCGATGGCCGCCAGCCGCGCACCTGTTCGCCCACCCGTCGAAGTCGCCCGTCCAGTTGAGGAATTCGTTGAAGCACCCGCCGCATCGCCAGCCCCGCGTCCGATGGTGCCATTTACCGCACCTGCGCCAGCTCCATTTGTACCAGCGGCACCTACTGGGCCCCAACCGTTTAAGGACAGTGACCAAACACCTGAGGGCCAGGTGACGCTCACAATCAAGGGGCCAATCCATGTGGCTAGCCACACTGGACCACAGCCAGTGTTAATCCGCGAGCGCCTCAGGACAAAATAGGACGATAATCGCAGCGCGCCGCCTTGCGATTGCCATATCACCATGCGACGAAATGGGGTGTCCTGATTGGGGCACCCCTTTTTGATTCGTATCTCGATAGGTCCCGCTCGCTGTGTTCCGTTCCATTTCTATTTTTAGTGCCTGTCTATTTCTGTCGACTTCGGCCTTCGCGCAATCAAGTTTTCAAACCGCCGCCCCGCATGCTGTCATCGTTGATGCCGCGACGGGTGAAGTGATGTTTGAGAAAGATGCCCGTGAGCCGATGTCGCCTGCCTCTATGACTAAAATCATGACCGTCGATCTGGTCTTTGCTGCGCTCAAGGAAGGTGCACTTTCCCCGTCGACCGAGTTCACTGTGAGCGAAGATGCCTGGCGTCGTGGCGGTGTGAAATCTGGGTCCTCCACGATGTTTCTAGATGTAAATTCTAAGGCAAGCGTCGCGGATTTGCTAAAAGGCGTAATCATTCAGTCGGGCAATGACGCATGTATTGTTTTGGCTGAAGGCATGGCTGGATCGGAAACTGCATTTGCAGATCAAATGACCAGGCGCGCACAAGAGTTGGGGCTAACCAGTGCAACATTTCGCAATGCGACAGGATGGCCGCATCCCGAGCATGAAATTAGCGCTCTAGATTTGGCTAAACTCGCGCAACAGCAGATCGTCACTTATCCTGAGTATTATCCGCTTTATGCGGAACGCAATTTCACTTGGAACGGGATTAAACAAAGCAATCGAAACCCCCTTCTCGGGCGGGTGAATGGCGCTGATGGACTTAAAACGGGACACACAGAAGCGTCTGGCTACGGTCTTGTTGGGTCCTCACTCAGAGGCGACGATCGCCGCATTATCGTTATCAATGGCCTATCCAGCCAAACAGAGCGACGTGACGCCGCAACCCAATTAATGGAGGCGGCTTTTTCTCAATTTCGAATTTATGACCTTCATAAAGGCGGGACTGAAATTGCCGAAGTGGATGTTTATATGGGCAAAGAAAGTTCAGTTTCTGTTTCTTTAACGCAAGACATTAAAAAGGGACTGGCTGTTCTAGATCGAAAGAATGTGAGTTCGTCAGTACGGTTTACCACTGCGAAAGCCCCTATTTCAAAAGGCGATAAGGTTGCTGAATTAGAGGTCAGTATTCCAGGTCGACCAAAAGAGACTTATGATTTGGTTGCCATGGAAGATGTTGCCCGAAAAGGCTTGTTCTCAAGAGCTTGGACTGGGTTATTGACGAAAATCAGAGGCTAATCATGGAACTTGGTAAATTCATTACGTTTGAAGGTGGCGAGGGCGCAGGTAAAACGACTCAAGCTAAACTCTTGGCTGAGGCGTTGGAAAAAGCGGGTGTTGAAACTTTGCTCACACGCGAACCTGGCGGAACATTTGGCGCTGAAGCTATAAGAGATTTGGTCCTTGAGGGGACGTCTGATCGCTGGTCCGGTATGACCGAATTATTATTGATGTATGCCGCGCGATTGGATCACGTTGAAAAACTGATCAAGCCCGCCTTACATCGCGGTGTTTGGGTGATTTCGGATCGCTTCGCTGACTCAAGCTTAGCTTATCAAGGTTATGCGCGTGGTTTAGGTGCTGATCGCGTCAAAGCCGTCCATGAGGCCGTAATGGGTGGGTTTGAACCTGATCTCACAATCTTGTTTGATATGGATCCGGTGCTCGCCCAAAAACGAGTCGAGACGCGCGGTGAAGATCTGACGCGGTTTGATGCTGAGGGTCTGGAGTTTCACAAAACCTTGCGATCGGCTTTTCTCGCAATTGCGGATGAAAATCCGAACCGCGTTCACACGGTTGACGCAGATGGCGCGCGAGGAAATGTTCAGAATCGCATTCTTTTCGCCCTCACAAAACAGTTTCCAGACCTCGCAGGAAAAGTGGGGGCTTAATTGCGCACCATTGAGAATGCTGAGGCTCTACCCGAAGCCGACCGCGCGGATGGATGTCCCCATCCGCGAGAAGTATATTCTCTGCTGGGACATCAGACCGCTGAATCTCGCTTCTTAAAGGCAATGCGATCTGGGCGAATGCACCACGCATGGTTGCTCTCTGGGCCCAAGGGGATCGGGAAAGCGACGCTGGCCTATCGCATGGCGCGCAAACTCTTGGGGGGTGAATCGCTCCTTTCGTCATCTCTTGATATCCCAGAGTCCGATGCGATTGCACAACGCGTTGAGGCGCTGACACACGGAAATCTGTTCGTCCTACGTCGTCCTTACGACACTAAACTTAAGCGATTTAGACAAGATATCCCAGTGGACCGCGTGCGTGAGGTCTCGGGGTTCTTTCAAGAAACGGCGGCCGAAACTGGCACATGGCGTGTGTGTATCATTGACAGCGCGGACGAGCTGAACCGGAACTCTGAAAACGCTATTCTCAAACTTCTTGAAGAGCCGCCGTCCAATACGCTTTTCATTTTAATTTCATCGGCGCCCGGTCGATTGCTCCCAACCATTCGCTCGCGGTGTATGGCACTTGAACTGCGCGCTGTGCCAGATAACCAAATTCTAAGCTGGCTGTCAGATCAAGGCTCAGGATCATCTGATCTCCTAAAGGCAGCCGTTAAACTTTCGCGCGGCGCACCAGGGAAAGCCCTGGCATTGGTCCAAAACGCAGACGTGGTTTTGCGATCCATCTCGGATTATTTGAACTCTTTGGGTGCCCCTGCGTTGGGCGTCGATATGACGATCGCAAAGCGCATGGCGGAGAAGCGGCATCAGATTTCACGCGGCTTGTTCTGGGATAGTTTGGATGACACAATCCATGCACACGCACTATTCGCAGCGACAGGACAATATGAAGGCCCATTTGCGCCGGCAAAAGTCAATCGGTCTGCGAAAGCATGGCAAGAGAACCATGCCCGATTACGAGATGTTCGTCGCGCAGAAGAGGCAATCAACTTGGACAAAACCGCAACGATGTTTGAACTCTTGTCTTCGATTAGGGCTGCGTGATGATCGTCGATAGCCACGTGAATCTCCATGACGAGAAGTTTGCAGACGATCTTGCGGAGACGATCTTACGCGCCCGGGCTGCTGGGGTGGGACCGATGCTCAATATTTGTTGCCATTTGAAGGACGCCAAAGCTGTCTTGGATGTGGCGCAAATGGACGCCGATATCTGGGCCACTGTCGGAACGCATCCGCATGATGCCAAAGATAACCCTGATGTGACAGCCGAAGAGATTTCGGCGCTCACGCGACATCCAAAAGTGGTTGCGATTGGCGAAACGGGTTTGGATTACCATTATGACTGGTCGCCGCGTGATGTGCAGAAAGCTAACTTTCAAGCACACATCGAAGCTGTGCAAGAGACAGGGCTCCCACTGGTTGTTCACACACGCGAAGCGGATGACGACATGCTGGAAATGCTCCAGACCGCCTATGCCAAAAAGCCGTTTTCAGCGATCATGCATTGTTACACCTCTGGCCAGCGTTTGGCAGATGCTGCGACTGAGATGGGATTTTACTTTTCCGTGTCAGGTATCATGACTTTCAAAAGCGCACATGAAGTACGTGAACGCATTCTGACGATGCCAAAGGACCGCATCATGCTGGAAACCGATTGCCCTTATCTTGCGCCTGTACCTTATCGGGGACGACGGAATGAACCCGCCTATGTTGTTGAAGTCTGTAAATCTCTCGCGGCGTTATTCGATTGGACCATCGAGGAAACCGCGCAGAAAACAACGGATGCCTTTTTCAATTTGTTCAACAAAGCCCAGAGGCCCAATGAGATGACGTCAGAATAATGGGAATGCGGGCAATTATATTGGGATGCGGTTCCTCTGGCGGTGTCCCGAGGATTGGTGGAGATTGGGGGATTTGCGATCCTAACGAACCCAAAAATGAGCGGACGCGAAGTTCAATTTTGGTTCAAAAGTGGCATGGCAACGGTAACCCTGATTCGAAAGACTGCACCAATATTTTGGTCGACACGTCGCCTGACTTGCGTGTTCAGTTACTTCGCGAAGATATTCGTCACTTAGACGCGGTTTTTTATACCCATGATCACGCAGATCAATCTCACGGGATTGATGACCTTCGGGCCATTGCCTATCGGATGCGCGGGCAAATCCCGACCTATATGGATGAACATACGAAGACCCATGTTTTTGAGCGTTTCAATTATTGTTTTGAGATGCCTGAAGGACGTGTCCACCCGCCCATTCTCGCGCTGCAAGATTTGATCTCTGATCACAGCGTTACCGAGATTGAGGGGCCTGGCGGCGTTGTTAAAGTCGAGACAATGGAAGTTAGTCATGGACCGACACCGTCGCTAGGTTTCATTTTCGACAACAAAATAGCCTATATGCCTGACGTTTGGGGGATTGAAGAAGAGACGCTTGAACGCATGAGCGAGCTCGAATGTTGGATCGTCGATTCGCTCAGGTACAGCCAGCATCCCACCCATGCGCATGCGGATAAAACGATGTCGTGGTTGGCGCAGTCGCGGGTAAAATCTGCTGTTCTGACGAACCTTCATATCGATATGGATTACGCTA
Source organism: Litorimonas cladophorae (assembly GCF_014652455.1). Lineage (GTDB taxonomy): Bacteria > Pseudomonadota > Alphaproteobacteria > Caulobacterales > Maricaulaceae > Litorimonas > Litorimonas cladophorae. Next base: position 580,166 of record NZ_BMYV01000001.1, read on the forward strand.
CATTGAAGGCTGAATTGCCGCCAATCGCGGTGCCCGCTTATGATCGCATGGAAGTTAGGGTCTGACGTCCCAGGACGTTAAAACTGGCCCTTTTGGTGTTAAGTCGATCGTGCCGTATGCGCCCGTTCGTAACTTACGCGGCACGTCTTGATTAACTTCAACGACGTCTAGTAGGAACCGCGCCACACCATTAGAAGTGACGACCAGAGTGTTGGTGCCAGGGGAACAGTTCGCTAAAAACGCTTGCCAAGCTGTCCGCAACGCGTCGGGGTCGACATGCCAATCTTTGGGCGGCACGGCGTGCTGATCCCATTCGTCTAGAGCCGACTGTCCGAGGCGGGCAATCACCTTGTCTTCGGGCTGGCCCTCATCAGGACCATAATCAATCTCTGTAAGGAAATGGGCGAGTTCAAATGCTTGTCCATCCAGAATGGCCTCTGCCGTTTGACGTGTGCGGTTCAAATCCGAGGAATAGGCTTGCTGAAAGCTCACGCCCGCAAAGTGAGTCGCCAAAGCCTTCGCTTGTTCCCGCCCTGATATGGACAACGGTAAATCCGTCTTGCCGCCGACGCGCAATAAAGTCTCGCCCTTGTCGAAAGTGTTTCCGTGACGCACGATATAGACGCGACCAGTCTTCATAAGTATCATGATAAAAATGGGTCGCCAAGTTTCTGGATCAATGCTTCGGCTCGCGCCAAGTCTTCTGGCGTATCAATTCCCGGGGAAGAAATTTGCGGCGTCGAAACCCGCACAATCGCGACGTGCATGCCGGCTTCTATTGCGCGCAACTGTTCAAGCCCCTCCAAGGTTTCATAGTGACTTTCGGGTAGCGCATTAAACCGTTCGAGGGCGGCGCGTTTAAAACCATATAGCCCGACGTGCCGAAGAATGGGCGAGACAGAGGTCGCCCCCCGCAGCTCAGCTTCCTTACGCATTGCGGGAATAATTGTCTTTGAAAACCAAAATGCGCGTCCATCTTTTTCAACGACGGTTGTGCCTGAAAACGGCGTGGACACCTTGGTCGCGCGCAGCACGTCTAATTCGGCCCACGACAACTCGATCGCAGGTGTTGCAATGTCCAATGCATCGTCTTTCAAGCGGTCAATAACTGCGGCAATATGGGCGGGGTCAGAAAAGGGCGCGTCGCCTTGCAGATTGATGATGATGTCAGCCTCTGGACGAAAAGCTTGCGATGCGGCCAAAGCCCTGTCGCTTCCCGATGGCAAGTCAGGGGCTGTCATGACGACAGGCAGACTGTGCTCGTCGCAATGTTGGGCGATCTCTGCGTGATCAGTGGCGACCACAAATTCCGATCCGGCCACATTGGCGGCAACATTCGCCGTACGGCGCAGCATGCTGATGCCCGCAATCTCTGCCAAGGGTTTACCCGGAAAGCGTTTGGACGCCATTCGCGCGGGTATGACGATAAGTGGCTTAGACATAACCCGTCGCCAACAATGTTTTTAGATCAATGAGGCCGAGAATCTCTTGGCCTTCAAGCACGAAAGCATTTCCGATTTTACGTTCCGTAAAAGCGGTGACTGCATCTTTTATGCGCATCTCGGGAGAGAGCGTGAAGGGATCTTTTGTCATAATCATTTGGGCCGTTTGGGACATGATGTCAGGGCCCATCGCGCGACGAAGATCACCATCTGTGACGATGCCAATGAGGTGTTGGTTTTCCACGACGGCGACACAGCCTTTACCGCCGCCCGTGATCGCGAGAATCACATCAGCCATCTCTGCGTTAGGAGAAATGAACGGCACGGCGTCGGACTGGCCCGCCAAATATTCCGCGACTCGTTTCAAACCAAAGCCTAGTTTTCCAGCAGGGTGACGTCGGCCAAAATCTTCTGCCGTAAACCCGCGCGCCTCCATCACCGCAACGCCCAGAGCATCTCCCAAGGCGAGGGTCAAAGTTGTTGATGTTGTCGGGGCCAAACGGTTCGGACACGCCTCTGGCACGTCAGGTAAAAGGAGGGCGATGTCGACGCACTTTGCGAGGGTGGATTGGGCGCCTGCCGTTATGGCCAAAGTTTCATTTCCAAGGGATTTCGCATATTCGATCACACCATTGACCTCGGCGCTTTCACCGCTGTTGGACAGCCCTAAAACAACTGCGCCTTTTGTAATCATGCCGAGATCGCCATGTGCGGCTTCGGACGGGTGCACAAAAAAAGCGGGTGTTCCCATGGAGGCGAAGCTGGCGGCTATCTTTCGTCCAATATGTCCTGACTTACCAATGCCAACGACGATAAGATGTTGGTCAGAGGCGAGGATTAAGTCCACGGCCTTGATGAAACTTTGGTCCAAGGACTTCTCCAAGGCGAGCAAGCCATCCGCTTCCACGCGAATGACGTTTCGACCAATACCAAGACTGTCTTTATTAGAACTCATAGTGGCCTGTTAGCGTGAAGTGAGGGGGCATGTCACGAGATCACCGAGGGCGCATCCCGATTTAATGTCTGTTTCAGATCGGTAAGAGTGTCTGCAATCATTGCGAGGCCGGCGGTGGCTTCAGCCAAATCAATATCGTGATCGCCCTCGGGTCCGACATAACGCTCCAGATAAATCCGTAAAGTTGCGCCTTTTGTGCCCGTCCCAGAAAGACGCATGACGAGTCGGGAGCCGCTTTCGAAAAAGACACGAAGCCCCTGATTTTTAGTGACAGTTCCGTCAACTGGGTCGGTGTAAGTGAAACTATCTGCGACCTCTATCGTCTCGCCCTGCAAGCTCCGACCGGTGAGGGTCTCAAGCTGACCGTGTAGGGTCGCGATGATCGACTCAGCGGACGCTTTGTCGACCTCTTCATAATCATGGCGCGTGTAATAATGGCGGCCAAACTGTCGCCAATGTGCGCGGACGATCGCCTCAACACTTTCGCCTTTCGCCGCGATAATGTTTAGCCACATAAGGACGCCCCATAGGCCATCTTTTTCACGAATATGATCCGATGATGTGCTGGCGCTTTCCTCGCCACAAATCGTAATGCGGCCCGCATCCATGAGATTTCCAAAATATTTCCAGCCGGTTGGGGTCTCATAAATTGGGATATTGAGATGTGCAGCGACATTATCGGCCGCGCGCCCCGTAGGCATAGAGCGCGCGATCCCTTTGATGCCATCCTTGTAGCCGGGCGCGAGATGCGCATTGGCCGCGATGACAGCGAGGCAATCGGAAGGGCTGACGTAGAAATGCGGCCCAAGCGCAATGTATCGATCGCCATCCCCATCAGAGGCTGCGCCGAAATCTGGCGGATTGGGGCCAAACATACGGTCGAATAAGGCGTTGGCGTGAACAGGATTAGGGTCTGGGTGAGCCCCACCAAAATCGGGAAGGGGGCGCGTATTGTAAAGCTGATCGTGTGAAACGCCGAGGCGATTGCCGAAAATTTCAGTCGCGTAAGGCCCCGTGACAGCGCTCATAGCGTCAAAGGCTATAGAAAATCCACTTTCAATGAGAGCTTTTATAGCACTGAAATCAAACAATTCTTCCATAAACTCTGCGAAATCTTCGACAGGATCGACGACAGTGACACGCATATCGCCCAAATTTTGTGTGCCGATCCGCGAAGTATCGATGTTTCCATCTGCGATCCTGTAATGGCTGAGCGTTTGGCTCCGCGCGAAAATGGCATCCGTGACTGACGTCGGTGCTGGACCGCCAGTTTCGAGATTAAGCTTGACACCGAAATCACCGTTTTGGCCCGCGGGGTTATGGCTGGCGGAGAGTACCAAGCCACCATTTAGGTGATATTTTCGAATTAAGTGAGACGCGGCAGGCGTTGATAAAATTGCATTTTTCCCAAGAATGACCTCTGAGACGCCATTGGCTGACGACATCCGAAGAATGATTTGAACCGCTTCGTCGTTAAAATATCGCCCATCACCGCCCAGCAGAATTTTCCCGCCGCGGAAGTCGCGCACGGTATCAAATATCGATTGTACAAAATTCTCGAGATAATGTGGTTGCTTGAAGTCCGTAACGCGCTTGCGTAGCCCAGACGTGCCAGGCTTCTGATCTTCATAGGGCGTCGTTGGGATTGTGTGGAATGCGTCCATATGCGTGAGAGCCTGATTTCCTATATATATTATTTCTCATAATCTTCATTATGCGATTTATAGACGAGGCTTCTTACCACCTTGATCACCACACTTCGTATCACTCGAACAACAACGTAGCAAAGGTGGAAGTCCTCAGGTTTGAGCGTGATCCATGTAAGGATTCGTTGTTTCTGGTTTTGAGCCGCGCGCATTCAAGAGATGGCGTTGTACGTCACGCGAGCGCCCTGGTCTGCAGCCCATCGAGGAGTCTGCCAATTGCGTGTCCGAAGAAATGGGACTGTCCGCGTGGTCGATATTCGCGATGGAATACCAGAATAGAAATGTTGTTTTACGCGAAAATCAGGAGTTGGGTTGTCATGCCAACTCGCCACGCAGCGGCGGTTTTTGAAGAAGCGGCCAGTCATAAACCCCCGAGTTCAGACACTTGGACTGACGGGTCGCCTCTCACTCCAAAAGCCCCGGCACAGTCGAATGTCTCACCATTCAATGCTCAGGCCCACCGTCTCTCGAACCGGCAAGCGAGGCCCCGCCTGTCCCATGTCCGAAAGAACCTGTGTAGTATGCCATAGGTTTTGAGACGGAGGATCAATCTCCCGAATTGATTAGTAAGTCACTGAAATGACTTGCTTTATATTTTCAAACTACGAGGAACGTCCTGTTGAATCGCTGTCGGTCTAAGACTTCAGTCTATCTGCGTGCCAAGCCAAATGGTCAGCCATAAACGATGAGATGAAGTAATAGCTGTGATCATAGCCGTCCTGCATGCGCAAAGTCAGAGATTGTCCCGCATCGTCACAAACTTTCTGAAAAAGATGCGGTTTCAGCTGTTCGGCGAGGAAGTTGTCGGCTGTGCCTTGGTCAATGAGAATATCGGGCAGTCGCGCTCCGCCTCTGACAAGCGCACAGGCGTCATATTCAGACCAAGCCGATTGATCTTCACCTAGATAACCCGAGAGTGCTTTTTGACCCCAGGGAACATCCGTTGGCGCAACAATAGGTGCAAAGGCCGACACGGCGCGATAACGCTCAGGATTGCGTAGGCCAATCGTCAAGGCCCCATGACCACCCATGGAATGCCCCATGATGGATTGACGCGACATATCCGCGGATGGAAAATTCTTCGCGATGACGTGAGGCAATTCCGTTTCGATGTAATCCCGCATTTGGTAATGCTGCGCGAAAGGCGTTTTGGTTGCGTTGACGTAAAATCCTGCACCCAGACCAAAATCATAGGCCCCATCCGAATCATCTGCGACGCCCTCACCCCGTGGTGATGTGTCGGGCGCAATGAAAATCAGACCGCGTTTAGCGCACATTTCACGGAACTCGCCCTTCTCTGTGACATTCGCATGCGTGCAGGTCAGGCCCGATAAATACCAAACGACAGGCAGTTTCTCGCCAGCCGCGTGTGGTGGGACAAAAACCGAAAACTCCATAGGCGTTTTCGTCGCTGTGGAATCGTGTCGATAGACGCCTTGTACGCCGTCATGCGCGCGAACCTCTGACAGTGTTTCCAATGCCATTAGAACGTGACCACAGCGCGAATGCTTTCACCCTTATGCATCAGGTCAAAAGCGTCATTGATGTCATCGAGCGGCATTGTGTGGGTGATCATGGAATCAATCTCGATTTTCTTATCCATGTACCAGTCGACGAACTTCGGCACATCTGTACGGCCTTTAGCACCGCCGAAAGCTGTGCCTTTCCAAACACGTCCCGTGACCAGTTGGAAAGGACGAGTTGAAATTTCAGCGCCCGCTGGCGCCACGCCGATGATTACGGAAACGCCCCAACCGCGATGGGAACATTCTAACGCGTCACGCATGACTTGGACATTGCCCGTCGCGTCAAAGGAATAGTCTACGCCGCCAAATTCGTCTTTCTCAGTCTTCGTAATCTCAATGATCGCTTCAACCACGGTTTGACCTGCTTTGAGGTCTTTCGGATTGACGAAATGGGTCATGCCGAATTTTTCAGCCATTTCGCGCTTATTTTCGTTCAGATCGACACCGATGATGATGTCAGCCCCTGCCATGCGCAGACCTTGAATAACGTTTAGTCCGATGCCGCCCAAACCGAATACAGCCGCAGTGGAGCCGATTTCCACGCCTGCCGTGTTGATGACCGCGCCGATACCTGTCGTGACACCGCATCCGATGTAACAAATGCTTTCGAACGGTGCGTCTTCCCGAACTTTCGCGAGGGCGATTTCAGGCATGACCGTATGATTGGCAAAAGTTGAGCAGCCCATGTAATGGAAAATCGGTGTACCATCGAGCATGGAGAAACGGCTCGTACCATCCGGCATCAAGCCTTTCCCTTGGGTGCCGCGGATAGCGGTACACAAGTTCGTTTTGCCAGACGTACACGCGTAACACTCGCGACATTCAGGGGTGTAGAGCGGGATCACATGATCGCCAGGTTTTAGGGTGGTCACGCCCTCACCCACTTGCAGAACAATGCCTGCGCCTTCGTGACCCAAAATGGAGGGGAAAACACCTTCGGAGTCCGCACCAGATCGCGTGTACTCATCGGTATGGCAAACGCCTGTCGCTTTGATCTCGACGAGGACTTCACCCGCTTTCGGCAATTCCAAGTTCACGTCCATAACAGTAAGCGGTTTACCAGCTTCGAGGGCAACGGCGGCTCTGGTGCGCATCGTTTTCATATCATATCCGATCTATCGTTTGTGTTCTTATTCGCGGCTGAGTTTTTCCTACCGACTAACATTATTCAAGGGGTCTTTTTAAGGCTAATATCAGCTATTAATTTTGGTGTTTCTCTGGGGCAAGACAGGCCAGCCACTTATCCAAAGCTTCACTGTCGGGCCATCCTGCCCAATAGGTTACAGGCCCCGACTTAACACGCGCGGGTTTGCCCTCCATCGTTTCATCAATCACCGTCCAGCTTGTTTCGATGTCTTCGCGCCAGATTTGCAAATGGCCACCAGACTTTAAGGCAATCGGCGTATCGCTCCGTAGCGTATCGACGGCCGTAACCTTTAGCCCCTCCAAAACCGCGAGGTCGTCCGTCCGCGTCCCAGGCCAACATATCAGGATATTTATCGACCATCCAGCGTGGCGGGGTTGCTGTAGGCGTGCACATAACAATTTTGAGCCCTGCGGCGGCCAAAGTATTGATTGCGCGATCTAACCAGTCGAAGGTCAGTAAATCGGGTTCCGCCTCTAAACGGCTCCATGCGAACTCTCCGATGCGCACCCAAGACAGTCCCATTTCGACCATGCGGCGCGCGTCATCGGCCCAAATCTCATCAGGCCAATGTTCGGGGTAATAGCACACCCCAAGTTCGGGGGGGCGGTTAGACTTAGCTACCATTAATGGCGCGCTCCCATAGCTGGGGATCGACGTTTCCGCCGGACAACACCACAGCAATCGTTGTGACTTCGTCTGGAAAATTGCCTCCAAGTGTCGCGGCTATTGCGGCTGCCCCGCCCGGCTCTAAAACGACGCCAAGGTGTTCATGCGCCAAACGCATGGCGTTTAGGCACTCTTCATCGGAGACGGTAAATACGTCACTGAGGGATTGGCCATTTATGGCCCAAGTGATTTCGCCCGGCATAGGTGTCATGATCGCATCGCAGAGTGTCGGTGGCGTCTCGGACAGCTTTGCCCGCTGTCCCGAGCGTAGGCTCTGCTGGTGATCATTATAGGCGGTCGGTTCTGCGCCAAATATTTTGGTCTGCGGCGAAAGCGCCTTTAGCGCCAAAGAAATTCCAGCACACATTCCGCCCCCGCCCAGACATGTGATCATCGCGTCAAAACGAGGTTCCGCTTCGGCAAGTTCGACGCCAATTGTGCCTTGTCCCGCAATCACGAACGCATCATCATAGCTAGGCACAATAATTCGTCCATCTCGCGCCGCAATGTCTGCCGCTATATCTTCTCGGCTTTCGCTAAGGCGGTCATAAGTTATGATTGTCGCGCCGTCGGCAAGAACGCCCGCAACTTTTACCTTTGGCGCGTCAGTGGGCATAACAATGATGGCATCAATGCCAAGTTCCTTGGCAGCGCAAGAGACACCCTGAGCATGGTTTCCAGACGAAAAGGCCACGACGCCTTTGGCGCGTTCCGTCTCGGTCAACGCCGATAAGCGATTAAATGCGCCGCGATATTTGAATGCATTTTTCTTCTGCAGGCATTCAGCTTTGAACCAAAGTTTTTTGCCCGTCATCTTATCGAGTGTATCAGACCGTAAAAGCGGGGTTTTTACGGCGTGACCGTCCAAACGGACGACAGCGTCGACAACATCCTGAAACGTCGGCACCTCTGACATATTCGCGATCATCCTCGCTCCTTTGTTGACCCTGTCGGGGAATAATGAAAATACTCCCCGCAACAAGACTAAATCTAACTCCGGGGAGATGCCATGTTAGGCCTCATGATGAAACACGAGCTCATGATCAGTGATCTGATCGAGCACGCGGCTACGGTCCACAAGGACCGCGAAATCTACACGCTGACCACCGATATGAAAGAGCATCGCTATACATGGGCCGAATGTGCTGTGCGCGTGCGTAAGCTGGCAAATGCGCTTCTGGCGGCTGGCGTTAAAAAAGGCGACCGCGTTGCGACGATCGCTTGGAATAATTACCGCCACATCGAAATCTACTATGCCGTGAGTTCCATTGGCGCGGTCGTGCATACAATCAACCCGCGTTTGAAACCTGCCCAAATCGCTTGGATGGTCAATCACGCCGAAGACAAGTTCGTTATGTTCGACACGACCTTTGGCCCTATTATCGAAGGTGTCGGGGCCATGTGCCCAACAGTCGAAAAATGGATTTGTCTCACGGATGCGGAGGGTAAGCCCGATTATAAAACCGACGTTGAAGACTATGAGAGCTTCATCGCCGATCAGTCCGACCAAATCACGTGGGAACGTTTTGACGAGAACACCGCGTGTACGCTCTGTTACACCTCCGGCACAACTGGCGATCCTAAAGGCGTCCTATATTCTCATCGCTCCACAATTCTGCACGCGATGGCGGGTAGCTTCCAAGACGTCATCGGCGGGGGATCAAACGACACGATTTTGGCCGTAGTACCCATGTTCCATGTCTCGGCTTGGGGCTTGGTCTATTCGGCTGCGATGGTCGGCGCGAAATTGGTTATGCCAGGCCCAGGCCTTGATGGTCCAAACTTGACCAAAATGATCAACCAAGAAAAAGTTACGCTAATGGCGGGTGTCCCGACGGTGTGGCTTGGCATTTACAACCATGTCAAAGCCAATGGCTTGAGCTTACCAACGGTGAAGAAGGCGCTTGTCGGCGGCTCGGCTCTGCCAGAAAGCCTGCTTCGCGCTTATGAGTTGGAACTTGATATTCCGATGCAGCAAGGTTGGGGCATGACTGAGACCTCCCCGCTGGGCACAACCTACTCGCCCTACCCTGGTGATGATTTGTCCGACTATGACGCGACGGTCAAAGACAAGCTATATGCGGGTCGTCGCATCTTTGGCGTAGACATGCGCATCGTCGATGATGAAGGCAATGTTCTGCCACAAGACGGTGAAGCCACAGGACATTTGCATGTACGTGGCCCATGGATTGCGTCTGGGTATTTCAAAGGCGTCGGCTCCGACAGCTTCACAGATGATGGATGGTTCGCGACAGGCGATGTCGCGGCGATCCATCCGCGTGGTTACATGGAAATCACGGATCGGTCGAAAGATGTGATCAAATCGGGCGGCGAATGGGTCAGCTCAATTGAAGTTGAAAATGCGGCCTGTGACCATCCTGATGTTCAGATGGCGGCCTGTATCGGTGTGCGTCACGAGAAATGGCAAGAGCGTCCAATGTTGATCGTGCAATCCGTGCCAGGCAAAGAGCCCAACATTGATGAGATTAAATCCTGCATCGAAGCAAAATGCGCAAAATGGTGGATGCCTGATGCGATTGTCTTCGTTGAAGAACTCCCTCTTGGCGCGACAGGTAAAATCCTCAAGCGGGAACTTAAGATTCAGTACAAAGACTTTGACCTCGAAGCGGCGTCCTAGCGCCGGGATTGGCTTCGCTCTCCTTGTGGGGGCGGCTTGCCAATCAACCTCGATAAATTCTCAGCAGACGCACATGTTGCGTTTGCGATGCGCCTATCAAGTCAATATCTCGCTACAATCCCGTATTGCCGTTTTGGATATTGCCGACCCAAAATATGATTATGCTTTGGCGGCGGGTCACGCTGTGCCCGAAGACCGTCCATGTGATGCACAGGACTTTAATGGTGTTAGTGAACGCGTTGACATCATTCGCTTTCCACCAAACTATCGCGCGGGTGAAAAATCCGACTGGGCGGTTATTCGTTTTCCGCGGATAGATAACCCAAACCTCGTCAGATATCGTCTAGAGCCGCTCGCCGATCTTGAAAATTTGGAAGGTGTCGAAGTCAGGTTTGCGAAGGCTTTAGGGCTGTCAGAAAACAGTCAAAAATGCAGGCTAACACTCTTACGGTTTAGCGAGACGGATCAAAAAGTCGCGCATGACTGTCGCGGTGTTCCTGGCCAATCTGGCTCTCCTGTGACCCGCATCGTTGGGGGTGAACATCGATTAGTTGGAATAAATGTCGGGCGGATTTGGATGTTTGAGTCACCGCAGACAGGACGGCCCGACAGAAAGGGCTATATCAATCTGTTCGATCAACGGATCATTGAGGACATCGGAGATTTGATTGCGGAAATACAGGGCTCTGAAACCTGACTATTCCTTGCCCTGCCCGACGCCGAATAGCTTTCCCTTTTCCGTGATCAAGATGACGATCAAGCTACTGACGCCCAATAATACATAGGCGATCAAAAGGGGTCGGATGGTCCCGTCAAAACTACGGGCCACCAAGAACCCAAGGAAGCTCGAAAGTGTCATTGTGACGAAGCCATAAATCGCATTGGCCGTGCCCGCGATATCGCCCATATATTCCAGTGCCAGACTTGAGAAGTTCGCGCCCATCATCCCGAAGCACCCAAATGTCAGCACGAATAGGATGTAAAACACCCAGAAATTCTGCCCGAAGAATTGCATATAAGCCAAATTGATCAGGGAGAGAAAAATGAAAGTGAAGACAACGACGTGGCTGATACGCCTCATCCCAAATCGCCCGACAAAACGACTATTCGAGTAGTTCATCACCGCCAATAGGCCCGCGATGCCGGCGAAATAGAGGTAGAACTTTTCACCCCGTCCAAAGACTTCATCAAAGACTTGCTCACTGGCACCGATGAAGGCGAACAAGCACCCAAAGATCAGACCGCTGGCCAACATATAGCCGATCGTGATGCGGTGGGTGAGAACCTGTTTGAACCCACCTATGATTTTCTCGGCAGAAAAGGGGCGACGATCTTCGACCCGCAAAGTTGATGGCAAACGAAACTGTGTCCAGATGAACACCAACCCCGAGAAAACTCCCAACATCCCAAATACCCAACGCCAGTCTGCGACCGCCATAATTGCGGTTCCAATCGCGGGTGCGATAATGGGAACGATCATGAAAACCGTATAAACAAGTGACAAGATGCTTGCCATGGATCGTCCTTTTGAGAGATCCCGAATGATCGCACCGGCGGAGACACGAGTCCCGGCACAGCAAATCCCCTGCAGCAAGCGCAAAGCTAATAGGCTGCCGAAACTTGGCGCAACCATACAGGCGAAACCTGTGATGAAATATCCGACCAAGCTAAGTTGAAGTAAAATTTTGCGCCCAAACCGATCTGATATCGGGCCAAAGACAAGCTGGGGAAAACCGAAACCCAGAATAAATGCGAAAATTATAAGTTGTTGGTCGTTCTCGTTTTGGAGATTGTAATGATCGCCAATGATCTCGAGGGCCGGCAACATCACGTCGATGCCCATAGCTTGAAGGCCAAAAATCGCCGCCATCATTGCAACAAATTCCCATCGGGGAATGGGCATCGGCGGACTAGACTTACTGAATGATTGTTCGACGCTCACTGCGATCTCCTTGGGCACGCGCTATGCGCCCGCCTGCAGAGTCAGGCAACCCAAGAAACTCCACAAAGACTGATCTGCCGCAGACGTCTAAAATTTTAATCCCAGACCTTGGCGATTTGATCAAAGGTCTTCTTATCTAACGCATGTGCTGGGACAGTGGCACCGTCGGCTGGGTGTCCGACAACTAACAAAACCAAAGGTTTTTCATTGGCGGGACGCCCACAAATCTCACGCAGGAAATTCATTGGCGCAGGTGTATGCGTTAGCGTCGCCAGACCCGCATTGTGCAAGGTGGTGATCAACATCCCGATGGCAATACCGACGCTTTCGGTGACATAATAATGCTTCTCGCCCTTCGGTCCTTTTTTCTCCGCAAAAATCGCGATCAACCAGGGCGCGGTCTCCAGAAATGGCTTAGATGCATCCGTACCCAGAGGTGCGAGCGCGTCCAGCCATTCGTCCGAGGCGCGGCCGCCATAAAATGCCCGCTCTTCCTCTTCGGCGGCTTCGCGAATGCGGCGCTTCATCTCGGGATTTGAAATTGCGGCAAAATGCCAAGGTTGCTGATTTGCCCCATTGGGCGCCGTAGCGGCGGCTTTAATTGCCGTTTCGATAACCTGCCTCGGGACGGCTCGATAAGAGAAGTCTCGAACCGTACGGCGCGTGCTCAGCACCTTCAACATGGCGTCCGCGCGGCGACGCATGTCGCCATCGTCCACGGGTGGGTAGCCAGTAAGCGGGACGTGCGGTTCGCTCACAATTGGGTCCAGTCCAACACAACTTTCCCAGCTTTTCGGGTTTCCATCAGGTCAAATGCCTTCTGCCAATCTCGCGCCGCAAAACGGTGGGTGATCATTTCCGACATATCTAATCCGCTATCGAGAAGCGCCAACATCTTATACCATGTTTCATACATTTGGCGGCCGTAAATGCCTTTCACGGTCAGAGCCTTACCCACTATTTTGGAGAGATCGACGGGGTATGGCACGGCAGGGATTCCAAGCATGGCGATGTTCCCGCCCATCAACATCGTGTCCAGCATTTGCTCGAATGCGGGTTTAGCTCCGCTCATCTCAAGGCCGACATCGAATCCTTCATTCATGCCAATTTCCGACATCACGTCGCGCAAGTTTTCATTCATGGTATTGACCATGCGCGTGCGGGTCGTGATTTTCTTAGCGAAATCCAGACGCCAATCTTCAATATCGGTCAGAACAACCCGTCTTGCGCCTGCGCGCTCTGCAACCGCCGCTGCCATAATTCCAATCGGACCTGCGCCCGTGATCAACACGTCTTCGCCGACCAAATCGAAAGCCAAGGCTGTGTGTACGGCATTCCCTAAAGGGTCCATGATTGCCGCAATATCCAATGAAAGCGTCTCGGGCAAAGGGATGACATTGAATTCAGGCAGGGGCAGATATTCCGCAAAGGCACCGGGCAGGTTCACGCCAATTCCTTTTGTGTCAGGATCAAGATGAAATTTTCCTGCGCGCGCGTTACGAGAGCGTCGTCCCACAACGTGGCCCTCGCCAGTGACGCGGTCGCCAACGCTAACGCGTTTGACTGTAGACCCGACCGCCGCAACGGTGCCGCCATATTCGTGACCAACGACCATCGGAACAGGTACGTTTTTCTGGGCCCATTCATCCCACCCGTAAATATGCATATCCGTTCCGCAAATTGCCGTGCGTTCGATGCGGATGAGAACTTCGTCGGGCGCTATGGTGGGAACGGGAACATCCTGCATCCAGAGCCCTTTTTCTGCTTTGGCTTTGACCAGTGCTTTCATCATCTGTGTCATGAAATCACTCCCAACTCGCGACCGACTTTGGTGAAGGCGGCAATGGCGGTTTTAATATGTTCAGATGTATGGGCGGCGCTCATTTGAGTCCGAATCCGCGCTTGGCCTTTGGGGACGACGGGGAAAAAGAACCCGATGACATAAATGCCCTCGTCCATAAGTTTCGTGGCCATCTCCTGCGCCAACTTTGCATCGCCCAGCATGACAGGAATAATAGAGTGATCCCCAGGTTTTAGCGTGAAACCAGCGGCTTCCATCCCAGTTCGGAATTGTTTGGCATTGGCTTGGATTTGGCGACGCAGGTCATCGCCAGCCTTGGCAAGTTCAATCGCCTTTAAGCTCGCGCCCACGATGGGCGGAGCGAGACTGTTTGAAAATAGATACGGCCGCGAACGTTGACGCAATAGGTCCACAACGGGTTTCCGAGCGCAGGTGAAGCCACCCATCGCGCCGCCAAGGGCTTTCCCCAAAGTCCCTGTTAGAATATCGACCCGCCCTTCAACACCGCAATGTTCGGGCGAACCGCGACCGCCCGCGCCTACAAACCCCGTCGCGTGACAGTCATCGACCATCAGCAGGGCGTCATATTTGTCTTTAAGGTCACAAATACCCGCCAGGTTCGCGATCGTGCCATCCATGGAAAATACGCCATCTGTGGCAATCATAATGCGCCGCGCCCCCGCAGTTTTCGCGTCTTTCAGCTTCGCTTCAAGGTCAGCCATATCGTTATTGGCATAACGAAAACGCTTGGCTTTGCACAGACGGATTCCGTCAATGATGGAAGCATGGTTCAACGCGTCGGAAATGATTGCGTCCTCAGGCCCCAATAAGGGTTCAAACACGCCGCCATTGGCATCAAAGCAAGCCGCGTAGAGAATGCTGTCTTCAAAACCGAGCCAATTTGCGAGCGCCATTTCTAACTCACGATGTTGGCCCTGCGTCCCGCAAATGAACCGAACCGAAGCCATGCCGAACCCATATTTATCTAGGGCTGTTTTGGCCGCCGACACAAGTTCTGGACTATCAGCTAAGCCGAGGTAATTGTTTGCACAGAAATTCAAAACAATTTGCCCATCGACATCGATAGTTGCGTCTTGTTCGCCGGAGATCAGGCGTTCAGTCTTATACAGTCCCTCATTTCGAATTTCGTCGAGGGTATCTGCAATCTCATTGTAAAAGTCATTGGACATTGTGTTCTCCGTGCGTCTTCTTACGTCATGCAGGTTCGCTTGCGAAACGTCTTTCGCTATAAATTCATCAACGCGCATTGAAAACCCGAAGTCTTCCCCATGTCCGATATAAATTGCCAATTAAAGCCCCTCTTATCGAACATTCGTGGCTGTCAGGTTTGCGCAAGCGCCACGCCGCCCTTACCCGTAAACCCAAATCCCATTCTCCAAGCCAGCGCACAGTCGAAAATAAGGATCATCGGGCAAGCCCCCGGCACCCTAGCGCACGCCAGTTCCCAACCCTTTACCGATCCTTCAGGCGTGCGATTGCGTGAGTGGTTGGGCGTGGATGAGCCAACATTTTATGATGCCGATAAATTCGCCATAACACCGATGGGGTTTTGTTTCCCTGGGCAGGATAACAAAGGTGGCGATTTGCCACCAAGACCGGAATGCGCTCCGCTTTGGCAGGAACAATTGGATCAGGCGCTTCCGAATGTTCAATTGACCTTGGTCGTGGGAATGTATGCGGTCAAATGGCATTTAGGTCATCACGGTTACCGTAACCTGACTGACACAGTTCGACATTGGAGGGATTTGGGGCCGTCTATCATGCCGCTTCCGCACCCGAGTTGGCGGAATAATGGATGGATCAAACGGCATGACTGGTTCGCCGAAGAATTGATCGCGTTAAAGGCCCGGGTGGCGAGTATCTTGCAATGAAACGACACGGAACCTGCCCTCAGATTTTCGTCCAACCTCGTCAATAACAGTAAGGTCGTAAAAACCCGGAGACGTTGGTTTAAACCGATATCCGTTTCGCCCTTTTCTTATGGGCTCCGCGTCGACATAGAGCCGCACGTCGCTGCCCTCGGCTTGAACCAAAAGGTCAATGCCTTCAGAGGCTTCGCCAAAGGCGTTCATCGCAATTTCGGTATCGTTCATTGGAAACAGGATGACGGGCGCGATTTCCTCTGGGGACTTCAACCGCTCGGCCGTTTTTTGGGAGCGGTGCAGTGCAGGCGCTCTGTCATCACGGGCCAGACTATCGGCAATTTGAAACAAGAGCGGCGCTGCGGCTTCTCGACCTGTCACACCGGGTCGCGGGCCGCCATCGGGGCGCCCCATCCAAACGACAATGACATAGTCGCCACTGATCCCTGCGGCCCAGCTGTCTCGGAACCCGTAAGAGGTCCCGGTTTTATAGGCGACGTCAGGTGCATGCTTATTCAAATGCGCAGGCATCACGCCAGTGGGTCTGGGCGCCGCTGACATGACGCGGCGTAGTGACCGTGCTGTATCAGCTTGAAGCAATTCAAATCCGTGATCTTCGGGAGTATCAGTTTGCGTCCATTTCAAAGGCGCCGCAATGCCGTCATTGGCGATAGCCGTGTAAAGCATGGCAAGATCAGTGGCACGCAAACCTGTGCCACCCAATGCTAGCGACAACCCAGCCTCATTCCCGTCCTCATTCGGCCCAGATTGAGACGGCGACGCCCCCGCCGCCCGCAAGGCCGAATCTAACCGTCTTCCCCCAACATGGTCCAATACGCCTACCGCAGGAATGTTTAGACTGTGCTGAAGCGCCTGCGCCATGGTGACATCCCCATAGTAACGGCGATCAAAATTTTCGGGGCGATAGCTACCAAAGCGGCTGGGCGCGTCGCGTAAACGCGTTTGCGTCCCGATCAAACCGTCATCCATGCCCAGACCATAGACGAAGGGCTTTAAAGTCGAACCAGGCGAGCGGATGGCGGCTGTCATATCCAGCCACCCCCCGTCATGATCGCGTCGCCCGATCGCGGCATGAGCCCTGACTTCGCGAGTCGGCGCGTGAACAAGGATCGCGGACGCATTCACTGCGTAGGGCAAACGATCCACCGCAAGCGAAAGCTGATTCTGAAGTCGTCGCTGCAATCGTGGGTCCAACCAAGATTTGGTCAGATCGCCGGACCTTGCCAGTTTCTGGGCGGTCAGCCACGCTTGATCAGGTTGGCGACTCTTTTCAAGCGGAACAGGGGCCGTATTTGCATTGGAAAACTCGCGAAGTGTAATGAGGTCAGCTGCCAATAATCGTTTGAGAATACGTTCTCGCCCGACCTTTGCCGCTTGTGCGTTTCGGTCTGGGCGACGGGCTTCAGGCGCTTGGGGCAAAGCGATCAGCAAAGCGATCTCATCCGTGGACAGATAGCGCGGAGATTTACCGAAATAAATCTGGCTGGCCGCATCAATGCCTTCAATATTCCCGCCGTAACTCACACGGGTCAGATATTGCTCTAAAATTTCTCGTTTCGAAAAATGGAGTTCAAACCGAAGCGCTTCAAAGCTTTCAATAACCTTAGACCGCAATGTGCGGGGTCTAGGTTTATATTGTCGAACCAACTGCATGGTCAGGGTAGATGCGCCTGACGACGCTACACCGCTTTTCTGCCATGTCCGCAATGCACGTAGGATCGCCGCCCCGTCGACACCCGCGTGGCTGTAATATCGGCGATCTTCTATTTCTATCAAAGCCTCAACGAAAGCAGGATCAATATTGTCCAGATCAGCCTGAACCCGCCATGTGCCATTTTCAACCGTGCGGACATTTAACCGCGCCCCATGCCGATCGGTCAAAATGGGTGAGGTCGCACGCAACTGAGCTTGTGACACAGGCGCTTGCGCAAACCAGAGCCCGAAAGCAGCTGTGGCAGCGAGAGTGGCAAACCCCAATCGACGACGAACGGTGGAACGCATCGCCTTTACAGGGCCCCGCTATCCGTAATGTCTAGCTGACCATACTCCGAGGTACCGACGCGTGCGGGACGATACATGTCTTCAACCACAGCACCAGGGAAAGCAAAGGATCCCGTTGTCACGGCTCGCACCACATAGGCCGCACGGAATGTGCTGCCTTCGCGATCATAGCGTGTGCGTCGGTCAGATGCGATGAACCTGTCATCACGAGCTTCTTGCATGTCAAAATCCGATAACTCACCGAGGAAGGCAAAGGCGCCTTCCTTGCCTGCATCTGATGGGCTCAGCAGGGTTTCGATTTCCAGTCCCGCAGGTAAAAGGTCGGCAATGACGACCATGCTGTCGGCGGTGAACTTTGACTTGGCCGTCACAAGAACGATCGCGCGATCTCCCTTCTTCAAGCCTGACGGACTAATCTCCGTGCCCTTTGGCGTATAGAGTGTTTTCGTGACGGCAAACCCAGCCGAGACAGTTTCCGTGGCCGTTTCAGGGGTTGAGGTTATATCAAGCGTCACGAAAGCTTTCGCGTCACCTGTATTTTTAACAGAGGGCGACCGAACAAGATCGGTTCCCAAAAAGCTTGTGGCTTTGTTTTCTAGCGTCAGATTTTTAGTTTCCACCTTAACTTCGCCGGAGTTCGCATTGAGCTTCGACATCGCACGCACAATGTAGCTTTTCTCTTGTGTGGAAGTTTTGGTCGGATCTAAATCAATCAATCCAAGCAGGACCTTTTCGGTAATTTCGTCATCTAAGCTCGAACCGCCAATCGCCAATAGTGCGGCGGCGTCGCGTTCTGCCGAACTGTAGTAATTATAGCTGTCCTGCTCGCCCAGTGCCGCATAGGCGCGCGCAAACATTTTATCCGCACGGGCTTCATCTCCAATTCGCTCCAAGGCCGCGCCCAGATACGACATTGCCAGCGGGTCTGTCAGCTTATCTCCAAAGGCCTTGTCCAAATATCGGATGCCTGACGCATCGGCTTCGCCAGCAAGTGCCATGACATAATGCGCATAGGCGGCGCGTTCTGCACGTTGTCGCTCCCCGTCCTTGCGGGATTCTGTATTCGGAAAGTCCAGATTTAGAGAGGAATAATCTTCCATGCGAGACAACATCTTAGCCGCGTTAATCGCAGATGTCAGACTGCTAGACGCGACGTCATATCCCTCGCGATCCGCTTCAACCAAAAACTCCGAAACATAAAGCTGAAGCCAAGGTGATAAATTCCCGTCGCCTTGCCGCCACAAGCCAAATTCACCGGTGACGTCTTGTCGCGAGGCCACTTTCGCAATAGCAGCTTGGATGCGGTCGCGTAGTTCACGTTCTGATGTGTCCTTAAAGCCGCCAAGAGATTTTACGAAGAGTAAGGGCATCGCCTTGCTCACAGTTTGCTCGGTACAACCATAAGGATACCGATTTAGAGCGGCGAGATAAGGTTTCACAGATAGGCCCGGTAGCCGAGACACGCTAAGCTCTAGATCAGCACCTGCGACGCTATAGCCATCTAAAATATCAGATGTCAGCGTATAGGTTTCACCCGGATCAATCCCCCTAATGAGACGCCGCGTGATCGGACGGTAAGGAGACCGAACCTCAATTGGGTAGGTTGACTGAATGCTGTAATTCTTTGGCCCTGAAATGTCTGACGTCAGGCTATAGATTCCGACATCTTCCGCGCTCAAGTTAATGCCGGTTTGATCCCGCGTTCCGGGTGTTAAATCAAACACGGTCTGCTTTGGACTTAATAGCCCCTCACCAGACACTATGGTCCGATATGCGCCACCCTCACCGTCAATATTATCCAAAGACAATGTCGCGACCGCCTTATCTCCCGGTGCGAGAAAGCGGGGTAAAGCTAGATTGGCTGGAACAGCATCTCGAACTTTGATCGGCGTAGACGCGCTCCCGATCGCGGACTTTGTCCAAGCTGTCGCCATTATCCGCAACTCGCCATTGAAGTCGGGTAGATCAAGCGAGATCACAGCCTTGCCGTCTTTCACCAAAACAGGTCCCTCATAGAGCGCAACAGTCTTGGTCGGCACGACGGATAGGCCTGCGCCTCCAATACTGTCGCCACCACTGCGCGTCGGACCATTGGCGAGGAATGGATTGAGAATACGGCTATAGTCGTCACGAATGTCCAGCGTGAATGCCTTCTTTGCGAAGAAGGCCGCGGGTGCATCGGGTGACTGGAATTTGGTTAGGGCCAAAATCCCTTCGTCGACAGCCGCCAAACTGATCCAGGCCGTTTCTTGGGCGGACGCGCCCGAGAGCTCAATTGGGATTTGCAAATTCGTGCGAGGCGATACGCGATCTGGGGTATTGATTGCCAGTTCCAGTGTTTGTGGGCCGCGGTCCAGCGCGATGTGGGTCAACCCGACTGCGCGTTTCACGCCATCTCGCTTTGCCGAATCCAACGGCGTATATAGCGTCACCATCGCATAAACATCGTGGCCCCATGACGGATCATAGGGAATGCGCACTGAGGAGGCACCTTGGGGGACATCAATGGTCCGAATGGAGCGCACAGTATAATCTGCAATTACGATGTCACCGCGACCTGCATAAGGCGCATTCAGGTTAAGCGTGACCGCGCCACCCGGTTTTGTCGGAAGGTCCGTTGCGCCGACCAAAATGCGGTCAGGGGCGTCTGAATCACTGTCACCCCAATTGGACCAGCCGACGCCAAATCTATAGGAAGCGGTGTCTCCCGCTTCCGTTTTCACATCGAGACGATAGCGACCCCAGTTCAGGGATTTCGACCAAACGGCGGGTGCAGCGGCCGTGATGTCAATCTCACCCTGATCAATGAAGATATCCGTAGTCCGGACACGATATTGCCAGCGATTGCGATAGCGATACCAATTATAGTCACGATCTTCCTCATTAAGCGTCCATGACACCTTTGCGCCTCGGCGCTCACCGCTGGCGGCCAATGCGACCAGATCGATTTTCGCGGGCTTGTTGCGTTCTGCACGCTCACCAAATTGGGACTTGAACCCGATGTAGGTTTCTTGCCCTCTGACGGGAATGAATAGGTTCTCCCGTACATAACGACCACCTGGTTCCGAAACGCCAGCAATGAAGGATGCCCGCAGCGGGTGAGAGGACTTCGCCTCCTCTTCACTCAACCTCAATTGGACGAGAGCCGTACCGTCTTCGCCTGTTGCGGGGACTTTGACATCAATCATACGCTCGCGAAAATCTTCACTCACGTCGCCAAAACTATAAGCTTTAAATTGACCAAACGGATTTGGGTCTCTTTGTAAACGGACCTCGGCTTCGGTTTCTAAATTAGACCCAGGCGCGCCATAGTAGAATTGTGCATCAAGGGTGATATCACGTGTTTCTTCCGCACGAAGAACGGGCTGCTTTTCGGGTTTCAAGGTGAGCTTCAAACGTTGGGGAACAAAGTCTTCCACTGAAACCGTTTTGAAAATACGCGCATCTGTGCCTTCTACTGCCAATTCGATGGTCCACATTCCCCGGGCCGCTTGAGCTGGGATTGTTAGATCGGTGACATAACCGCCCGCATCTTCATCTTTCAACACGCGGGATAATTCTGCTGACCCATCAGGACGGGTGAGCGTGAGAGCCAAGACACGGTCTTCGATAGCGCGCGCATCGCCGTCCCGTAGGAGCGTTGTCAGACGAATGGTTTGTCCAGGGCGGTAAATGCCGCGATCTGTGAAGGCGTAGAGATCGAAAGGTCCCGTGATTTCTCGGCCCTGCACGTCCATAGCAGAAAGATCGAGGGGCGCGCGAGAGAGGTCCAATACCGCGTAATCGCCATCATCCCCATATGCCATAATCATGCGAGGTTTCAGCGGACCAGTTCCCGACAGGATTGCATTGTCGAAAACGGCACGGCCTTGGCTGTCTGTAATGACTTCTGCGAGTTGCTCATTATTACTCGCAACTAGGTCAAGCCGCACGCCAGCTTTTAGTCGGGCTGCTTTAATAGACCGAACAGCGACGTGCAGAGCATCCGACCCGCGGTAACTGGACAGTGCGAGATCTGTCGAGATGAGCCAGCGTATGGCTTTGGCCCTTCGGTATTCAGGCTCACCCTCAACAATATGCTCAGCAATCAGAATATAGGCGCCCGGCCCTTTTCCCGAAATTTTGTCTTGCAAGTCGAAAGGCGTTTCAACAATCGCGTTTTTGTTTTCCGTCACATCGATCTCGTCGGACCAGACTTCGACACGACGGGAGCTGGCTTCATAAGTGCTGACATAGTCCTCGGCGGTTCCACTCTCACCCGCATCTGGCGAATGTTGTGATAAAATCCGATCATTGACCCGGAATAGCGTCAAAGCTAGGCGATCTACATTGACGGTTTTAAGTACAACTCGCGCGCCTTTTGTTTCTGGCAAGATGATCCCCTCACCCGCGAACCCAACAAATGATGGCTTGTCTTCAAAGGTGAAGCTAAGTTTTCGGGTCGTCTTGAGTATTGTCTCTTCGTCAGACGTGAGGCCTTTCAAGACATCAATGGAATAACTTTGCCCATAGTCTAGGCCCAGAATACAAATGCGGGAATCTTGTCCATCCAGAGAGAACTGCACATCAGGGTAAACTCTGAAAAAGGGTTTCAACTCGGATTCGTTTACCCGCGAGAAATTCGCGTCGAAAGACAAGCACGCACGCATGTCCCCATTCTGTTCTTGAGAGTCGATAGATAAAAAGCGAAGCGCCTTTGGCAACGGGTCTCGCACCGCATCTGTCGCGTCTGCAACATCTGCAGGTTCTACATCACCTGTCTGTGCCTTTGCGGAAATGGCGTCGTCAATGACAGCTTCGAGCGTTGCAGGTGACTGCGGCTCAACTTGATTGTCACCTTCAGGAAAGAAATGAAATCCCGCCACGCCCGCTGCAAGAAACAAAACGACGCCTACAAAGGCCTTGATGACTGAATGTTGCATTACGAACCCCGAACCGCTGTCTTGATAGCTTCTGGGGTATATATGATTCGTGTCGAGATTGGGGCTTATCTTGGACCTTCTGACGCTTGTTCTGCGGCCAAGCTGAGTCCATTGGCCGGTTATAAGTTCTTTTTTAACCGTGAATTTTCAAATTTGGTTGACCGTGTTCCCTTACTTGATCGAAAGATAGGTCGTTTATTCCAATGTCAACCGGGAGGATGATCCGGCTCAACTTTGGGAACTATTTAAATGTCTATCAAAAAAATTGCTCTTGCGGGCGGTGTCGCCGCTTCGCTGATGGCTGGAACGGCTTATGCGTCCGTTATCGACCGTCCTTTCTTTCAAGTCCTCGGCGTCGTCGTCGTATGGGGCGCAGATGATGCGGCAACTGCTGCACCTGTCGTCTCCGACTTTGTGTTGCTCACCCCTGCTTCAGGCAGTGCGGGTGCTGACCTTATCGGTGGTCAAAACGTAAATACTGTTATCACAGGGTCCTTGACACCTGTTGATGGCACAGGCCCAGCCGCTTCCGGTACGGCAACGAACCCTGTAACTGGCGCGACTAGCGGTGGCGCATTGACTGACGCAGCTGGCGTTGGCGCAGGTATTCTGGACGCCTCTGATTCCTTGTCAGCTTTCGGCATCGACGGAAGCACTGACGTTTCAGGTCTCACGTCTTCACACACAAGCAGCTTCTTTGTGGCTTCAAACGCGGCCTTCGACATTAATGCTGTTGCTGGTGGTCTTGCTAAAACTGGTGACTTTGCCGCAGATACTGACATTGGCCTTGAAGACATTTCTTTGAAAATGAGCTTTGACACAACAGGTGTTGCAAACACTGTTGGTGGCCTTACTTATGGCGCAAATTCACAAGATCCAGGCGCATTTGTCGGTGGTGTTGAAACTGCAACAGGTACTGATCTTTCCGTTGTTGCCGCTGCAGGTGCAACTGGTCTGAAAGTCTTTGACGGAACGCAGCGCACTGCCGCGACACCAGGTTCATTGGCTGATCAGTCTGTTCGTTTCGACAACGTTTATGACTTCGGTGGAGCCAGCGGCTACGATCTCTCCATGGGTTCGGGTACAATTTCCGCTCAGGTCACCTACACGATCTTCGTCCCATAGGCGAAAACTAAACGAGCGTATTCACGCACGCTTTGTTTCCAGGATTGGCCGCTCCCTCGGGAGTGGCCTTTTCTCTGCGCGTTACTCGAATGCGATTATTGGGATTTCAATCGACGCATGTCGTCCTTATATTCCCATCGCGCGATCTCGTCCAAAACTTGCGAGATCCGATGTTCTAGCTTCTCGACGGCGACTTCGCGTGCGCCCGGGCGTCGGTCATCGCCAATAAGAGTTTCTGCGCCCTCACACAAATTCGCGAGTTCCATCGCACCGACAGCACGAGCTGAGCCTTTCAGGGAATGTGCGACGCTGGACCAAACCTCGTCATCAGAATCGGCGCGCAAGCCTCGACCCCACATTTCAACTTGATTTCGGAATAGTCCAAAAACTTCGCGTGTCAGATCGGCATCGCCGCCGACATAACGATTGAGGTGATCAAAATCTATTTCAGGTGAATCAGTCATGGTTTGCGATACTAGACATCCCACGCGCATATGTTAGCGCTTTATGATGGATTATTTTGAGCAAACAAAACACGGACAATCCCATTGGTGGTCATGGATCGCGGTTTCGTGGTTAGCTTTTGTCGGATGGCTTGTCTTGCAAACCATCTTACTTATGCCGCTACCGATCATCGCAAATTTTACAACGCCACCCTTATTTGACAGTTTTATGGCAGCAGTCGCCAGCAATCCATCCTCTGAAGCGTCGTCACAACTTGGCACAATTTCAGTCTTGAGCGGCCTCGGTGCGACCGGCGGAATAATACTCTCTCTTATGGTGGCGGGATCGGCAAAGACGACGGCGCGCAATCTTTCGATTATTGGCATGTTGATTTGCGTCGTGACGTCTGTTCTTAGTTCTCAAGGGTCAGACAGCTCCGCGATCATGGATGTCGTCGGGCAAATCATGGGGGCATCACCTCTTGCCTTCGCCCTCTTCCTTTTAACCTTTCCAGCTGGCCTTATCGTGCTCTTTGTCTGTCAGAGAAAAGTACACAAACGGACCATCACGTCACTCCACACGGCGGCGAAGAAATTTAGAATTCCGCGCGTTGTCGAAGGATTTTTTCTGACTTGGGTTGTATTGGGCGCATTCTCTATCGCAGCGAACGCATTGGGTATTATTGAGGTGAAATACATCTTCGCGGGTGGAAAATTTTGGATATACGCGCTGGTCTCGCTTTTATTCATACCTTTTCAGGCCGCGGCCGAAGAAATCGTCTTTCGTGGATATTTCAATCAGGGTCTAACTCATGTGTTGAAAAACAAGTGGTTCGCGTTTTTTGTGACATCGGCCGCGTTTATGGCGCTACATCTCTCTAACCCCGAAGCTCTTGAGGGAGCAGCTTTGGGCACGCTGCCCATAGTGATGAGTGGGTATTTCTTTTTTGGTTTCGCGATGTGTTTAATCGTTTGGCTGGATGACGGTCTAGAGACAGCCATCGGCATCCATGCAGGCAACAACTGTTTCGCAGCCGTTATTATGAACTACGAAAATTCAGTTCTCCCGACACCCTCGGTGTTCCTGACCGGAACGGACCCGATCAAGGATTCATTATCGACAATATTGGTTCTGGCGACACTTGTCGCGACTATCTGGTGGCGTCGTGGCGGCCCAAAGCAGCGCGCCCGCGAGCGGTTAACCGACACACCATCCATTCTGGACGCATAGGGTTAGCAAACCAAGGTTCCGCATACCCAAGCCTGATGGCTTCGCGAACCAATGCCCGATCAATCGGTTCCCCAAATTGATCAAAAAGTGCCAATCGGCTTTCAGGTCTTATCAGTCCACCAGACAGCCACTGCCGCATTTCACGTTCAGAGACACGCCCAGCCGAGCGCGATTGTTGAGTTTTCATGTCTATTCCCAGCCCATTCACAACGCAGGGGTGGATGCGGTCTTCGCCACTTTCCCCTTGCGTAAGGCTCTGATAGTGCAAAGGATAAAATATCCTGTTAAGCGACCCCACTTTTTCGGCGACGTTGGAAACAGGGAGGGAATGAGCGTGTCAGATATTACCAAAAAGATTTTCTCGATTGAACCAGAAGGGGTTACGTCAAACCAAGAACCCAACGCGTCGGATATTATCCGTCCTATCAGCGTCTCCCCCAAGGGTGAGAAAGCCGTAGATCAGAAATCAGATATTCGTTCCGAAAAGGAGGCCGTCAAAACCGAGAAAGTTCCAGACTTCGTCACCCGCCAAGCGGTACACCCCTTGCAAACTCCTCCCTCTTCCTCGGCATACCCGCAAGTATCCGCTTCAGGAACCGGTTGGATCACCTGGACCTTAGTTGGGTTTTCGCTTCTATATGTGATTGGGGTCAACCTATTGCTTGTCCCGCCTTTGCTAAAGGAAAGCGGAACATTGTTTCAATATTCTGGCTTGGCAGTGTTGATCATGTTGCCCGTGATCCTTCTGCTTCTTTTGGGCACAGCGCTCAAGCGCCTCGTAAAGTTAAACGACGAAAGTCAAAACCTCGCGCGAGCGGCAGACCTGCTCGTCTCACCAGAGACCGAAGCGCTCGGCCGCACTCAAACTTTGGCTCGCGGTATTCAGGCGGAAATCTCAAAATTTAACGGACAGCTCAAAGATACGGTGACGGCTTTGCAAGGCGTACAAACTGCGGTTTCCCTAGAAAGGCAGGCACTAGATACGGCGGGACTGAAGCTGTCAGAACGTTCGGAAGACGTCGGACGGAGCCTCACCTTGCAACGCCAAGCCCTTGAAAGTATTTCGGGAACTTTCGATGCACACATGGGAACACTATCAGCCAAAATTGCCGAAACGAGTTCAGAGCTTCAGAACGTCTGTGTCGACGCAGAGTCCCGTTTAACCCAAGCGGGCGCGCGTTTATCCGAAGCCACCACCAATACTGAAACCCAAATCTCAAAGGGCACAGACCAAATTCAGGGCAAAATTTTAGAACTTGGAGATG
The DNA here is from genome assembly GCF_014652455.1 of Litorimonas cladophorae. Classification (GTDB taxonomy): domain Bacteria; phylum Pseudomonadota; class Alphaproteobacteria; order Caulobacterales; family Maricaulaceae; genus Litorimonas; species Litorimonas cladophorae. The sequence goes on from NZ_BMYV01000001.1 coordinate 606,880, forward strand.
TCAGTCGTAAGCTTGATGACTCCGGTGAAGCCCTCACCTCCGACCTGGGTTCATCGGCCCAACAACTTATCGCGCTCGAAGCGAAATTAGCCGAACGCATTACCGAACTCGACACCCTCAATTCAGGCACACAAACCAAAATAGGTGACCTGCAAGCGACGGTTCAGGAGGGCAATAAGTTGCTCAACGATCTGCAAGAGGCAGCCAATACGCGCGAAACAGAGCTGAAATCTCTATATGATCGGTTGTCAGCCCAGTTGAAGAAATCCGAGAATGACACGCTTTCCACCCAAGGCAACACAGCGCGAGTGGTAGAGGCGAACCTTGCGCAAATGCGGCGAGACTTTGGAAGCATGGAAACCGAACTGAAGTCGCTACAGATTAAAATCAACAGGCTTCGAGACTCTGCGGATGCGACGCTCCAATTCACCCAAGAACCCAGTTTTCTGCCCTCGCGCCTCAATCTGAAACCTTTAGATACCGATTTCCCACCTGTCGAACCGCCTCACATAAATACGGAACTTGCGCAGAAACCTGAAGAGATTGGCGAGACGCCTTTTAATCTTGGTATGGATTTAGAGATCGAGTCCCCCTTATCCGAAATCAGCAACTTCGAACCCGATGTCGTGACGCGGCCTGGTCAACCTTCTGCACCGAAAAAAGGGTTTGGCCGAAAATCTGAGAAGGAGACGAACGGATGGCGTTGGCGCGATATGTTAGGTGGCTTGGAACGCCCCGACCTTGAGATAGAACGGGTTTCAAGCCAACCGCTCTCACCGAAAAACATAGCCGATGTCGATTTACCGAGCGTCGATATTGTCAGTCTGTTGAGCACTATAAAATTATCCCCCTCTGCCTTTGTGGATGAAGGCATGGTCGTTGATGCAACCCAGGCCAGGATTAATAGTGGTGAAGCGGGCATTGCCGCAGCTGTTACGAAACAACTCCCCGATGCGGTCGCGCATCTCCGTCAGCATATTTTTTCTGATGAGCAGCTTGCAGAAGACGTGAAGCGTTTTCACAGTGCTTTTTCCAAAACCATTGGAAATACGCCGCCGTCGGCGCCGGCGTTGCGCGCAGCCTTAGGCTCTCCCGATGGCCGCGCCTACTTGCTCTGTACTGCCGCCTTGCTGGGGTGAACGCATCATCATCGGCCCAATGATGTTGCCCTGCCCTTCATCAATGCCTAAGGCCGCGCCATGAGTGATGAAATTGGAAAATGGGACGCGCGAACCGCTGAAATCGCCGATGGCGGTCAACGTTTGGACAAATGGCTTGCCACTTGGACGGGTCTATCTCGTTCTCGGATAAAAGACCTGGTCGAGACAGGGCACGTGCGCGCAGACGGTGACTTGCTTGGAAAAGTCACGGCCAAAGTCCGCGCTGATGTGGAATATGCGGTCCGTGTTCCACCGCCCGTGGACGACACACCATTACCCGAAAACATACCGCTGGATATCTTATTTGAAGATGACCATCTGATCGTGTTGAACAAACCAGCGGGCATGACGGTACACCCTGCCCCCGGTTCCAGAAGCGCGACATTGGTCAATGCCTTGCTTTTCCATTGCGCGGGAAGCCTGTCCGGCATTGGTGGGGTTATGCGTCCAGGTATCGTCCATCGTTTAGACAAAGACACATCTGGTGTCATGGTCGCGGCGAAATCTGATAAGGCCCATCAAGGCCTGTCCAAACAATTTGCAAAACATTCGATCGACCGCATTTATACTTGTCTTGTGCGCGGCATGCCAAAACCGCGTTCGGGCAGCATTGCCTCTCGCCTTGCGCGTTCACCTAATGATCGGAAAAAACAATCCGTTGTTCGCGGTACCTATGGCGATATTGATGCCTCGGAAGTTGGCCGACATGCGATCACGCATTATCGCTACGTCAAAGGGTTTGGCAGAGCGAAGCACACAAGCATTGGCACACCAAAGGTAAGCCAGTTGGATTGCCAGCTAGAGACGGGCCGGACGCATCAAATTCGTGTGCACCTTGCTCATATTGCCTGCCCCCTTTTGGGCGATCCCCTTTACGGCAAACAGCGCGCTTACGCTTTGTCTAATCATCCTGCAGAAGAAGCGGTGAGGATCGCCGTGGCGGCTTTTAAGCGTCAGGCTTTGCACGCGCGGCATCTTGGTTTCATACATCCCGTGACGAAAGAGCATATGAGTTTTGACGCTCCGCTTCCGCCGGACATGCAACATCTCTTAGATGTGCTGACTGACCTTCCCGTCACTTAGGCATTAAAAAGAATTCAGGGTCAGCAACCTTTTAAACCTGATATACGTACCCCATATGTACCCGCTTGGAGGAGCATTTACACATGGCTGAAACAAAAACACTAACAACGACCCCATCTGCGAGAGATGCGTCTTACTCAGGCAATATGAAATTGTCCCTGACGCTTTCGCCTGAGCAGGGTTTGAATGCCTATCTCCAAGAAATTCGAAAGTTCCCTATGCTCGAGAAAGACGAGGAGTTTCGTCTGGCCAAACGCTGGGTCGAAGATGGCGACACGGCAGCGGCAGAAAAGATGGTGACATCTCACCTGCGCCTCGTCGCAAAAATTGCCATGGGCTATCGTGGCTACGGCCTGCCAATTGGCGAAGTCATTTCAGAAGGCAATGTGGGTCTGATGCAGGCGGTTAAGAAATTTGATCCCGATAAGGGATTCCGCGTCTCGACCTATGCCATGTGGTGGATTCGCGCCGCTATTCAGGAATACGTCCTGCGTTCATGGTCCTTAGTAAAAATGGGCACGACTGCGGCTCAGAAAAAATTGTTTTTCAATCTTCGCCGCATGAAAGGCGAAATGAAGGCATTGGAAGACGGCGATCTGCGTCCAGAACACCTGACCAAGATTGCGACGGATCTTGGGGTAAAAGAATCCGAGGTCACGTCAATGAACCGGCGGATGTCAGGCGGTGGCGACAGCTCCCTGAACGTCACTATTGGCGGCGAAGATGGGTCCGCGCAATGGCAGGATTGGTTGACCGACGATTCTGAGTCACAGGAAGAACTTCTGGGTCAAAGCCAAGAACACGAAGCCCGCATGGATTTGTTGAAGGACGCCATGTCTGATCTCAATGAACGTGAGCAGGATATTATTTCTAAACGTCGGCTGGCCGAAAAGCCCATGACGTTAGAAGAACTTGCGAAAATTTACGGTGTCTCTCGGGAACGTATTCGACAGATCGAGGCACGCGCGTTTGAGAAACTTCAAGCGGCCATGATCGCCGCCGCTGCTAAAGGCCCGGGCCTAATCGAGGGCTAATCGGGAACTATATTTTCATAACGACGTTGTTCCTGAGACATTCACAGGGACATAGAAAATGGACATCTACACGCTTTTAGAAAAAGATCATGAGACTCAACGTCAGTTATGCGAGGATCTCAAACATACCCGGGGCGACTCCGAAAATCGCAACCGTCTTTGGAAAAAGCTCAGGATTGAGCTGGAAGCGCATGCGTCTGCAGAAGAACAATCGTTTTATTCCGAACTGATGAAGGACCCAGACGGCACTGACGAAACACGTCACGCAGTTGAGGAACATCAGCTCATGACAGAGATGATTGAGGTGTTAGACAATCTCGACATGGACGCCGACGTTTGGGCAGACAAATTTGACGAGCTAGCACATAAAGTAGTTCATCACGTCGATGAAGAAGAGGCAGAATTTTTCCCGAAAGCGAAAAAGCTGTTCTCGGAAGCGGAAGAAAAAGCGATGGGCGAAAAGTTCGCTGAGCGCAAACCAGCAGAAGTCAAAAAACAAAAAGCTAATTAAGGTCTGTCGAAACGACCTGATCTGAATGTCGTATATAATCCCGCTTTGGCGGGATTATTTGTTCTGAGCGAACACCTAATGATAAAAAGACCCTAATCCAAACTGAATATGAATGACGGAATCGTTATTCATATGGCATCTCAAAATTAACTGACCCGAAAGCCTTTTTTGACACCATATGGTCAGAATACCTCGGTTATTTTGGGATGATCATATGCTCCGTTCTCGCACTTTACTGGCTTTAGCCTGCAGCTCCGCATTATTACTGTCGGTTGCCTATGCCCCAATGGCGAAGGCCTTTGGCGTCGGTGTGCAGCCGTCCACAGTGGAGATGACAATCAAACCAGGCGATCAGCAACGCCAGATCGTTACAGTCGGCAATGTGCACAAGACTAAGACCATCAGCCTTACAATGGGTCTTGCAGATTGGACTTTGGACAAAGACGGCAAACTTATCCTCGATGCACCCGGTGACACCCGTCGTTCCGCGGCCGAATGGGTACGCTTTTCGCCTGCGGCCGTGACGCTGAAACCTGAAACTTCTCAGGATATTACAGTTGAGATCTCCGCTCCCTACAAGATTGGGGAAAAGGGTGACCACCGTTTTGCACTCCTTGCCACAACCATGTTGCCAGAACTTGATGAAAGAGGCGAAGTTTCGGGCGTTTGGAATCGATATCAGCTGGCGTCCTTATTCTACCTCACGCTCACGCCCTCAAAAAGCCTACCCAAGGTCACCAGTGTCGCCCTCAACGCGGCACAACCTGGCACTGTGACCATGCAAATCAAGAATGAAGGCGATGCGCATGCGCGTCTGCAAGGCACTGCGTTTTTGAAAGACAAAGAAGGTGAAATTGTTTCTGAAACACCGCTAAATGCTGTTGTTCTAGACGGAGGCACTCGGACTTATAATGTCACGATGAGCGATATGACAACGGTCGAAGCTGGCAATTACACCATTGATTTTGATCTCAGCAATACGTTCGTTCCGCAGAATAAATTCCGTGCGGCGGATGTCCCTGTCGACACATTGGATTATGTCGCGAACTAAGCACATATTTTTGGCGGGGGTCGCCCTCGCCTGCGTGGCATCCAACGCGCAAGCCAGTTTTTTGGATACTGATTTCTGGTGTCGGACCTATGGCTGTGCCGTCGTTCATGACGGTCAGAACTACGATATTTACGACAACTATCTATTCGCGAGCAATTCTTGCTGCGTGCCTGTTGGCGGGCAGATGATTGACTTCTACGTTCGTGCTGAAAACACGAATGTCACGGGACAAATTGGTGGTAATGGCGCCATCAACCCAAACGACGGTCAGGGCTTCATGTTCGGAATATCCCAAGATGGCGCCAATATTAGCCAATCGGCTTTCGATGATGGTGACGGATTTTTGGATGCGAGCGACAGCTTTGGCGCATTTTCGCTCAACCCAAATACCGATATATTACTAGATGGACCGGGACGATCTTATTCCCATAGCTTCTTCATAAGCTCACGGGGTACGCGATTTAGCCTCCGTGCTTTAGCGTCAATCAATAACGCGACGGGAGATTTCGCCAATACGCTTCAACTCGGTGACATCAAACTCACGCCCAGCGTATCGGAATCTGGCAATGATGGCGGGTTTCAATATGGATCTAGAGCCAACACGTCCAACATCCAAATCGTAAGCGGCGTTGACGATTTAGGTGATCTCACAGGTATCCCGACACAAATTATGAACTTTGGTCGTCGGCAAGGCATTCGTCAACGAAATGGCGATATTGATGAACAAACGATCCGCCTAGATTTCCTCTACGAAATGCCTGCTTATGATTTCAGTATGGGTACGGGTAGTTTGAACGTCGATGTCGCGTTTGATTTCTACCGCGAGGACTAAGGTCAGTCGAATGTGTCTGGTACAACTTTCTGCAAGTATGGCAGTATCATCTGATTTGTAAGAACTAGTCCCAAGTAGTTTAGCCCCAAAAATACGAGTAAACTCGCATCATAATCAATGCCCATTTGGTAAAAAGAGAATATCGCGAGCGCCACTGGGACTACTAATGAAACAGCGAAAAATTTCCAAACTAGCGCCGGATTCTTCCTGAAAACCTCCCGGCGTTGTTCCTTGTGCATTTGCAGTGTTGCCCCCTGACTAAGAATGAAGCGCGATCCAAATATGCTTACCCCAATCACCGTAAATAATGGCACCGTTCCAGTAATTCCTGAAAATACGAGCAGGAAGCAAACTCCCGCCATTACGCATTGAAAAACGCCAACTCTAAAATAGTCTTGTTTCACAGAACAGCTGGAACGATCGTCACGCTCTCGCCGCATCCGCACGCATCGGTTTGGTTCGGATTGGTGAAGGTGAAACGGCTGTGCAGCAGGGTTGTTTCGTAATCCACCACGGAACCCAAAAGAAACAAAACAGCTTTTGAGTCCACAACGATCTGCACGCCCTTATCCTCGACAACCTCGTCAAATTTTTCAGGCTCTGCCACATAATCCATGAGATATTCCATACCTGCGCAACCGCCATTGGTGACGCCCACGCGCAAGTAACCCTCACCACGCTCGTCCAATATCTCCCGCACACGGGCAGCCGCATCATCTGTTAGGGTGACAAGCTTGGGTCGTGGACGACGTGTTCGTGTGGTGGTTTTCGTTTCGGTGACTGGGGTCATAGCATGTTCAATTCAAGCCGAGCTTCGTCGCTCATGCGGTCAGGTGTCCATGGCGGATCGAATGTCATGTCGACTTTTACGCGACGGACGCCTGCCACAACTTCGCAGGCTTCTTGAACCCAAACAGGCATTTCGCCCGCAACAGGACAACCTGGCGCGGTGAGTGTCATCAGGACTTTTAACGTGCGATCGTCTTCCAATTCGACTTTATAAATCAGCCCTAACTCATAGATATCAGTCGGAATTTCTGGATCATAGACAGATTTCAGCTGCCCAACGACGTCGGTCGTGATCCGTTCGATTTCTTCCTCTGTCGGCGCTTCAATGGGAGCGCCAGAGACGTCTACAATATCGCGCGTAGCCTCGGCGGCGACGGGCTCCTTATGGCTTTCTAAGCCCGGAATCTGTGCGTTCGCCAAAGCTTCGGCTTGTCTTGCTCGATCTGTCATCGTGTTATCCATGGCTCTTATATAGTCCTTTTGCCCCGAGATTTAAAGCTAGGCGAGGAAACGTGCGGCTTTGCGCACAGCTTCCACAAAACGCTCGGCTTCATCCAGTGTGTTATAAATTCCGAAACTGGCTCGAGCCGTCGAGTGAATACCAAAGCGCGCCATTAGGGGTTGCGTACAATGTTGCCCTGCCCGAACGGCCACACCATATTTGTCCAGAATTTGCGCGAGGTCATGGGCGTGCGCGCCCTTTAGGTTAAACGACAATACAGGCCCTTTGTCGGCCGTTGTGCCGACGACTTGAATGGAGTTCATATCGGCCAGACCGTCTCTCGCGGCGTGATAGAGCGCCATTTCATGTTGACGAATATCTTCAGACGAAAACTGCCGCACCCAATCAATGGCTGCGCCTAGTCCAATCGCTTCCAAGATAGGCGGTGTGCCAGCTTCGAATTTATAGGGCGCGTCGTTATAGGTCACGCGGTCTTCGAACACATCTTCGATCATTTCGCCGCCGCCGTTGAAGGGCTGCATTTTATCGAGGGTTGCCGATGTCCCGTAGAGCGCGCCGATTGCGGTCGGCCCGTAGAGCTTATGCCCTGTCATACAATAGAGGTCGACGCCCAAGTCCTGAACATCAATATCCATATGGACAGCAGCCTGAGTGCCGTCGGAAATGAAGATAGCACCAGCCGCATGGGCCCACGTCGCCATATCTTTGATCGGGTTCACGGTTCCGAGAACATTGGACATATGAACGATAGAAACGATTTTCGTTTTCTCGCCCAGCATGGCTTTATAGGCACCAAGGTCGAGTGCGCCCTCGTCTGTGACGGGCACAAATTTGATTACGGCGCCATGACGCTCGCGCAGGAAATGCCAAGGGACAATGTTGGAATGATGCTCCATCTGCGTGATAATGATTTCGTCACCCGGTTCGATCATATGGGCCAGACCATAGGCGCAAAGGTTCAACGCCTCTGTCGCGCCTCGAGTGAAGACGATGTTTTTATCGGATGGCGCGCCGAGAAATGACGCGACTTTGCCGCGCGCCGCTTCAAACGCCTCTGTGGTCTCATTCGCCATTGTATGCAGGCCGCGATGTACATTGGCATAGGCCCGCTCTGTCTGGGACGTCATGGCATCCATGACCGCCGTCGGCTTCTGCGCCGAGGCTGCATTATCGAGATAAGTGAGCGGGTAGTCGTTGATTTCACGTGCAAGCACGGGGAATTGGCTACGGATTTGTTGAACGTCGAAGGTCATAGATTCACTAATATATAAACGAAGATGCTGGTGAGGATTACGGCGCCAAAAAAAGCGATAAACTGACTTCTATCCTCAGACTTTTCACTGAAATTCTTTCTATGGGTCAATGTTCTCAACCCCCAATATGAAGCCGAAAAGAAGGTTATACTGATGACAATACCAGCAGCGATCAGGAATAATCCTTCAATATTCACGACTAAGCCAACCAACCGCGCAACTTGTCCAACAAACTCTCACGCATGACTTCATCTTCCAATGTGTCAAATACGCTTCCGAGAAAGGCTTCTGTTAGTATAGCTCGCGCTTGCGCGAGAGGTATACCGCGCTGACGCATGTAGAACAGGGCGCTTTCATCGAGCGCGCCAATCGTGTTGCCATGCGCGCAGGCCACATCATCCGCGTAAATTTCAAGCTCGGGCTTGGACCGAATTTCTGATGTGTCAGACAGCATAATCGAGTCATGCCGCATTTCTGCATCTGTATGTTGCGCGGGGCGGCGGACGTGGAATTTGCCTTGGAACACACCTCGTGATTTACCGGCTGTGACGCCTTTGACCGATTGGCGGATATGTCCATTCGGGCAAGCCAAGTCGATATAGCTCGTCATGTCGCAATGACGTTTGCCGTCCAAAAGGTAAGCCCCGTTAATAGTGGCTTTTACCGCGTCGCCCATGCCCGCCATGCGCGTTTCGAGCCGCGAAAGTTTACCGCCAAAGGCCAAAGTGTGCTGACGTATTTCTGAATTTGCCCACGCTGTCACATGTGTCGTCGCGATTCGCACACAATCCTCTGGATCGGTTTGTACGATGACGCGGTCCAAGACGGCAGTTTCACCCAGTTTGATATTCATGTGAGAGTTCACAAACGCGCCAGCCTGCCCGTCATAATGCTCGACGAGTTGAATCTTCGCGCCCTTTCCGATGGTTAGGGAAATTTGCGCATGACCGTGGGTGAGGCCTTCGATTTGGATCGGATTCTCAGATGCGAGTCCGTCGGGCACAACGATATTCCAAACTTGTCCTGCATACTCAGAAACAAGCTTCAGGAGTGTCGTATCATTCGCGGCGGTTTCGCCATCGGTGCGCGTGACGGTGACGCCTTCTGGAACGAAAATCTGCAACGGAGCGGCGGTTTCCGCACCCTTGGCGTCGTCAGAGACGACCCGACTGACGTCAGACCATTTCCAAGCTTCGTCTCGGCGATTGGGAAGTTTATGCAGCATATGCGTCATAGCCTTCGCGTTCGAGTTTCTTCGCAAACTCGGCATCGCCACTGGCCGCAATCCCACCATTGGCAAGGACATGTACGCGGTCCGGCACGATATAATCGAGCAAGCGCTGGTAATGGGTGATGATGAGCATACCGCGATCTGGCGACCGCAGCTTGTTCACGCCATCGGCAACGATGCGTAGGGCATCAACGTCTAGGCCAGAATCTGTTTCGTCCATGACAATGAAACTAGGCTCCATCATCATCATCTGGAAAATCTCCATGCGCTTCTTCTCGCCGCCCGAAAAGCCGACATTGAGCGGACGCTTCAACATCTCAGGTTTCATCTTTAGCTCGGCGGCAAGCGCGCGGGCTGTTTTGAGAAACTCAGGTGCTTTCATTTCTTCTTCACCGCGCGCTTTGCGTTGCGCATTCAGCGCGGTTTTGAGGAAGGTCATGGTCGGCACGCCGGGGATTTCCAGCGGATATTGGAACGACAAAAACACACCCGCCGCAGCGCGTTCCTCTGGCTCCATATCCAACAGGTCTTTACCGTCCAATGTGACGGTTCCGTCGGTGATTTCATACCCATCACGCCCTGTCAGCGCGTAGGACAAGGTCGATTTCCCCGCCCCATTCGGCCCCATAATCGCATGAACCTCCCCCTTGGGAACCTCAAGCGAAAGACCCGTCAGGATAGGTTTCTGTCCGTCATCAACGGAGACGTGTAGATTGTTGATTTTAAGCATTTTTCTTCTTTCTTTTCGCGAGAATATCTTCGCGATCCTCATCCGAGGCATTCAACCAAACAAGTTGGTCTAATTTGTCTAATCCGATGGCCAGTAACCACAAAAACGCCAGCGCAAACAATGCATCAATGGCCAGGGTCGCGGTATCTTCCATAAGTGATCCCAGCAGGACCTCTCTAGACTCTTGCCACTCTTCAGATTCCCCATGGAGGGCGTCAGCTGAAGCGTAAAAGGACAAACTAGCGAGATAGGAAAGAATACCGATTGCTGCGACGGGTAAGCCAAGGAACTTAAATAAGCGAGGTAGCCACCACTTAGGTCTGTCGGAGAGCTTATACGCCATCAAACCCACTCCCCCATGGGCGCATCGTAAACGGCATCGACCACCGCATCGCCATTATTCTTCACGCCTTGCGGTTCAATTAGGAAGATATGGCATTCTTCGTCGGCGCGAGGACGATGGCGGATGCCCTTGGGAACGACGATACATTCTCCGGCTTTGACAGGGACGCTTTCGCCCGCCTCAAAATCCAAAATAAACTCGCCTTTCCAACAGAAGAACATCTCGTCTTCACCCTGATGGGCATGAAACGGATATTCGCCTTTGATCTTGGCGAGTTTGAAGTCCTGTCCATTCAGCTGCGCGACGATCTTTGGTCGCCAGTGCTCGCTGAACTTCGAGAACTTCTCATCTATGTTGATGGGGTGCGTCATATTTACCTTAGAGTCCCGAACCCATGTGGGTTCGGCGGTTCACTGAATTTGATCCACTGGATCAAATTCGGGCGTTACGCGCCCTTAAAACACGTCACTTCGATTTCGATCTTGCCTTTTGGATCAACCATTTCAGCCAAGACCATTGTTGCCGCAGGTAAGATTTTATCGAAATGCGCTTTGATGATAGGTAGAACCTCTTTGACATATTTCCGATCGGAGACCGTGTATTGAACACGTACGGTATGACCCAGTTCGAACCCTGCCGCGTCGAGCGCTTGGCGAATATTTGTGAAGGTGTTCATTGCCTGCTGCGCTGCGCTTTCAGGTAATTCCTGTTTCTTATAATCATAGCCCATTGTGCCGGAGACAAAGCACCAATCGCCTTGAACGACGGCACGAGACATAGCGTAGTTCAGCTCACCTTCGGAAAGCTGGATAAACTGACGTGTTGGTTTTTTAGTAGCCATTAGAAATTTCCCTTAAGGGCAGAGATCGGTCTGCCATTCCGTTGTGTTTGAACCGCGATAGCATTTGATACGCATGCCATATGCCGCGAGCGATTGATTGAATTTGTTGGCCCCACCGGGACCTGTGAAAACTGCGTAAACTTCCTGCGCCTTTACAGAATCGTCGGGCAAGCCTTTGACACTGAAAAGCATGACTGCATTGTCGTCACCTTCAAAGGTCGCGGAAGCTGTGCTGAGGATTGTGCTGCCCGCCTCAGGCGCGAAGAAGAGCCGTATTTTGTCAACGGCCTCTAAACGGGTTTCGCCTTCCGTCAACCCAATGACGCCTGCGAGCGCGGGCGAGTATTGATCGAAGTCGATATCTGAAACATTAGACGCGCCTATCGTCGGGACGGCGGGCATATTTCGCACTTTTGGCATGGGCGATTCAGCAGACACGGGCACAACTGGCGGCTCCGGCGGCTGAACCTCTGCAGAACACGCCGCTAGAGCAACGCAAGAAAGGAGGACGAGACGTTTCATTATCCGACGCTACCTTCTAGCGAAATCGCAACTAGCTTCTGCGCTTCAACCGCAAATTCCATGGGAAGTTCTTGCAAAACGTCACGACAGAAACCGTTCACCAAGAGTGCAACAGCGTCTTCTTCGGACAGGCCGCGCTGACGACAATAAAAGAGTTGATCGTCAGAAAGCTTTGAGGTCGTCGCTTCGTGCTCAAATTGCGCACTTGGCGTATTGCTCTCAATATAAGGCACAGTATGCGCACCGCATTGGTCACCGATCAGCAAGGAGTCACATTGGGTGAAGTTTCGCGCACCCGTGGCCTTTTTATGGGCGCTCACCAAACCACGATAAGTTGAATTTGATTTGCCCGCGCTAATCCCTTTGGAAATCACCCGTGATTTCGTGTTTTTGCCCAAATGAATCATCTTTGTGCCGGTATCGGCTTGTTGATGGCCGTTAGTGATCGCGATGGAATAAAATTCGCCTTGGGAGTTATCGCCGCGTAAAATACAGCTCGGATATTTCCATGTCACGGCAGATCCCGTTTCGACCTGCGTCCAACTGACTTTGGAATTCGTGCCACGGCAATCTGCGCGCTTCGTCACAAAATTATAGACGCCGCCATTGCCGTCCTTGTCACCCGGCCACCAGTTTTGGACTGTCGAATATTTCACTTCGGCATCGTCATGGACGATGATCTCGACAATCGCCGCATGGAGCTGATTTTCATCCCGCATCGGCGCCGTACAGCCCTCTAGATAGGACACGTAGGAGCCTTTGTCGGCGATGATCAATGTCCGCTCAAATTGCCCTGTGCCTTGCGCGTTCATCCGGAAATAGGTCGAGAGCTCCATAGGGCACCGCACACCCGGCGGGATGTAGACGAAAGACCCATCGGAAAAGACCGCATTGTTAAGCGTCGCATAATAGTTGTCAGTAACTGGTACCACAGAGCCCATATATTTCCGCACAAGGTCAGGGTGGTTTTTGACGGCTTCGGAGAAGCTGCAGAAAATCACGCCATGCTTCGCCAGCTCATCTTTGAACGTGGTAATAACGGATACGGAATCAAAGACAGCATCCACGGCGACCTTAGGCGCACCTTTCACCCCCGCTAAAACCTCTTGTTCTTTCAGCGAGATACCGAGTTTTTTGTAGATTTCCAGAATCTCAGGGTCGACTTCGTCGAGGGAGTTCAATTCCTTCTTTTTCACCGGTGACGCGTAGTAATACATGTCCTGAAAATCGATTTTCGGATAATCCACCATAGCCCATTCTGGTTCTTCCAAAGTGAGCCAACGACGGTAAGCCTCAAGACGCCAGTCTAACAACCACTGCGGCTCATCCTTCTTTTCCGAAATATACCGAACAATGTCTTCGTTCAGGCCTTTGGGCGCGAACTCCTGTTCGATATCGGAATCAAACCCATATTTATATTTGTCAGCTTCGAGTGAACGCACACCTTCAACGGTGCTCTCATCAATACTGTCTTTTACTTTTACATCTTCGTTCATAGCATCCTCGGTCATGCGGCTTCGCTCTTGGACTTGATACGTCTGATCTTCATCCAGGCGGTGAGGAAATCCTCAACTTCATTTACATTTGCATTTTCGCCGAAACTGACACGGATCGCCCCTTTGGGCGCCTCCGCAGTTCGGCCCATTGCGCGAATGGCGCGGCTTTCGCCTGTCTTTCCAGATGAGCAAGCTGTACCCGTTGAAACGGATATTCCTTGCAAATCCAATCCCATCATCAACGTCATCGACGACGCATCGGGGACCGCAAAAAATGAGGTATTGGGCAAGCGCGCTGCCTCTGCCCCAAAGAATACGATGTTGGGCTCGATAGCCGTTAGTTCAGCTTCCAGTCTGTCGCGGCACGATTGCGAATGACCCAAATCCATCAACTTTTCGCAGGCCTTCCCGAACCCGGCTATGCCCGCAACATTATGGGTGCCAGAGCGTCTGCGGCGTTCCTGCCCACCGCCGCTCAGCAAAGGTGCAAATGGCGCATCTGCGGACACATAGAGTGCGCCGACACCTTTAGGGCCGCCAACTTTATGTGCGGATACGGCAAGATAATCAGCCTGAAAGGTCATCGGGATTTTACCGAAGGCCTGCGTTGCATCGACCAACAACAATCCGCCTGCGGCCTCCACCAAATCAGTGGCCGTTTCGATGTCTTGAATAACGCCAGTCTCGGAATTTGCGGCGACTATGGATACAAATGGACGGCCATCTGCCTGCTCCCAATTTGCGAGGCTATCTTTCAACCAAACCATATCTGTCCGACCTTGCGCATCGACAGGGATCATCTCCGTGCGCGCACCAAAAATCTCGCAGAAATTCTCAGCTGCATTGATGGTTGCCGGATGATCCATCGGCGAGATCAACAAGCGCCGGCATCCCGCCTTCAGTCCGGACCAAATCGCCGTGTTGCAGCCTTCCGTGCCGCCGCTCGTGAAAATCAAATCTTGCGAGCAAACGCCCATAGCTAGACTTACGGTCTCACGCGCGCGGGAAACAATCGCATTGGCTGCCCGACCGTCTGCATGTTGCGCCGACGGATTACCGTCTAAGGCCAACGCCGCCATCATTGCCTCAACCACGTCAGGAGAGGTAATCGTTGTCGCATTGTGATCGAGATAAAGGCGCTTCGTCATTCGGCTGCCTCCAAAATTGGCAAGCGACCATCGACAACATCTTGCACCGAGATCGAAGACAGAAAACCTTCGATATGTGTTTCCAAAGCGCCCCAAAGATCATGGGTCAGACAGCGGTCCGTGCGACCCGTGCAGGCAATTTTGCTCTCTGGTGTGCAACCATGGGCTTTTGGCGCCGCATCAACGGCGCGGATGACACCATCTAGGGAAATCAAATGTGCTGATCTAGCAAGGGAATACCCGCCCTGCGCGCCCCGGACCGATTCCACGTAGCCCGCCTTCCGCAATTTGGCGAAAATTTGCTCTAAGAAAGTTACGGAAATGGCTTGCCGCGCGCCAATCGCAGAGAGCGACTCGCACGCGCCCTCGCCCTGTGCAGCCAAGTCAGCCACAGCCATAACCGCGTATCGTCCTTTAGCCGTTAGTTTCACAGCGCGACTTTTACTCCCAATTCCCTACATAACGTGCAGGTTTCGTTGGATTTTTGCGCAGGCTCTTGATAGAGCGCGCACGAAATCCAAATCATCAGGCGGGAGGTAGTTATTCCGACTGATTTAGTCAAGATTGAAATGCCGCATAAATCTGCGGCAAACTCGACCCAAAGTAAAAGGCTGCAGTTATGCCAGAAGTGATTTTTAACGGCCCCGAAGGCCGTCTTGAAGGCCGTTATCATCCATCTGATGATCCGCAAGCCCCCTGCGCGCTAATCCTTCCTCCGCATCCTAAAGCCGGTGGACACATGGATCATCGCATTCCAGTTGCGATGTATGAGCAATATAAGCGCCGTGGGTTCTCAGTCCTACGTTTTAACTTCCGTGGCGTTGGGCGTTCAATGGGTGTCTACGACAATGGGCAGGGCGAATTGCAAGATGCAGCCTATGCGTTGGATTACATGCAAAGCTTCAACCAGAACGCCCCGTTCAGCTGGGTATCTGGCTACAGCTTCGGCGCTTGGATTGGGATGCAGCTTTTAATGCGCCGACCTGAAATCGCTGGCTTTATTTCAATGAGCCTCCCGACAAACACATATGATTTCGCATTCCTCGCACCCTGCCCAGCTTCTGGTCTGGTAACCTATGGCAGTGAAGATCCAATCGTTCCGGCAGATGATGTTGATCGTGTTGTCTCCAAAATTCGCGTTCAAAAGGGTCATGAGATTGACACCGTGCGTATCGAAGGCGCGGATCACTTCTATTCGAACCACCTCGAACTCGCGATGGACGTGATCGAAGATTATCTCGATGATACGCTTGACCCACGTTATTCGCCGCCGCGTGAGCAAAAATTACTCGAAGGCTAAGCCTTCGGATAAATAATTCGCCCGCCCGTCTTTGGGGCGGGTGCGCCCGTGGTTGACGGGAAACTGATCGGTAGATTTTTAAGTGACCGAACGGCGAGATATGCAAAGGCTTGGGCCTCTAACATATCACCATCCCATCCAACATCCTCTGCTCGAATAACCTCTGCATCCGTGTGAATATCAAGCATCGTCACAATGGCAGGGTTCCTGCGTCCGCCGCCACAAACGATAACCCGATCGACGTTTCCAGCTTCAAGAACGGTAGCGATTGATTGAGCGCAGAATGCCGCAAGCGTCGCTGCGCCGTCTTCAAGTGAATATCCTTGCAAATCGTCTAACACATCAAAATCATATCGGTCTGCGCTACGGGGAATAGGTCGCGCGAAGAAACTCTGCTCAAGCCATTGATTTATCATAGCATGATCAACGACACCTTCGAACGATAGCAGGCCATCGCGGTCGAATGACCCCGCACTATTCGATACGATCCAACTGTCCAAAGGACCATTCCCTGGTCCGCAATCGGTGGCCCATTGCAATTGGCCATCTTCAATTAAGCTGACATTAGAAACCCCACCGATATTAAGAACGGCATTCCTACCGGAAAGCCCTGAATATCGACACAACGCTTCATGATAGATGGGCGCGAGCGGTGCACCTTGTCCACCAGCGGATACATCGGCGGTGCGGAAATCATAGACGACAGGCACGCCCAGTTCATCTGCGAGTGTTCTCCCCCGTCCCAATTGCAAAGTCTGTCCATCTTGGCTGTTTAGGGGTGGGTGGTGGAGGATCGTCTGTCCATGATAGCCAATGATATCGGCAGTAAGCGCGCCAATCGCATCAACATGAACACGGTCAACGACATCTTCAGCGCGCGCAAAGCTATTTGGCGGCGGACCCGCAAATCCCCAATCAAGTGCGTCTTGGGTCGCGGCTTGCAATATAGTCTTGTCGTCTTTGGAAAAATTGCTCTCTGCGGTGTCGCCAAAACCGAAAATCTCAAAGCCATCTGTTTCAATAATAGCCACATCTACGCCGTCGAGCGATGTACCGCTCATCAGGCCAAGTGCGATGTATCTGTCTTTATCCATAGGATAGGCTTTGACACGACTCTCCCGCTCGTTAGAAGCCGAAAATATGACCAATTACGCTTCCAAATTCATGCAAACCCTCGTCGGGCGCGGTTTCCTTTATCAATGTACGGATGAGGCTGGCTTGGACAAGCTGGCTGCGACGAATAAATTGACGGGATATATCGGCTTCGATTGTACGGCACCCAGCCTGCATGTCGGCTCTCTTGTCCAAATCATGATGCTGCGTCATCTTCAGCAAAGTGGTGGCACACCCATCGTGTTGCTCGGCGGTGGCACCACAAAAATCGGCGACCCGTCTGGTAAAGACAAGTCCCGCCAGATGCTGACGCAAGAGCAGATCGACGCCAACAAAGCTGGCATTCGCCGTGTCTTCGCGCAGTTCCTGTCCTTTGAGGGCGAGAATGCAGCAATCATGGTCGATAATGATGACTGGCTAGCAAAGCTTGGGTATTTAGAATTTCTGCGCCTCGTCGGAACGGAATTTACGATCAACCGCATGGTCACAATGGAAACTGTCAAACGCCGCTTGGAAAATGAGCAGCCGATGACCTTCCTCGAATTCAACTACCCACTTCTTCAAAGCTACGACTTTGTTGAGTTATTCCGACGTCATAATTGTCGGCTTCAACTTGGTGGTTCCGACCAATGGGGCAATATCACGACCGGAGTTGATCTGACGCGTCGTTTAGAAGGCGGCGAGTGTTATGGCTTCACGACGCCCCTCATCACTACGGCGTCTGGCGGTAAGATGGGCAAAACGGCCGATGGCGCCGTCTGGCTGAACGGCGATCCGTCGCTCGGCGAAAACTTCACGCGTAGCCCTTACGAATACTGGCAGTTTTGGAGAAACACCGAAGATGCCGATGTCGGAAAGTTCCTGCGCCTCTTCACCGATCTGACAGAGGATGAGGTCTTGAACCTTGAGGCGCTTAAAGGTGCGGACATCAACAAAGCAAAGATTGCGCTCGCAAATGCTGCGACGGCCCTGCTCCACGGTGAAGCCGCTGCGAAGGCGTCAGAATCTACGGCTCAGCAGACTTTTGTGTCAGGTCAAACTGCGGCAGGACTGCCTTCGGTAGATGTCACAAAAGCTGAACTTGAAGCTATGGGAATTCTGACAGCGGCCACGACTGTTGGGCTAGCGGGTTCCAACGGAGAAGCACGTCGTCATATCAAGCAGGGCGCGTTAAAGCTGAACGATGTGAAAATAGACTCTCACGAATTATCGCTTTCAGCATCCGACATCATTGACGGTGTTGTAAAAATTTCCGTCGGCAAAAAGAAACATGCACTTCTGAAGGTAACTGACGCTTAAATACCGTCTGTTTCTAAGGATCAGGCGACGGTTCAGTCTCTGTTTCCGATGGCTTAGGCGCAATATCTTCGATCTTGCGTTTAAGCTCTTCGTCGACATCTGTTCGGTCGCGCTTAAAGATCTGCCGCAGAAAGCCTGGCGTGAGCGCGGATAGCGGATTTACTGCGATCTGGGTTTGCTCAAATGGCCCGCTCACCGTGTAGGTCAGCGCGAATAATCCACCATCCTTCTCTTGCACAAAAATGTCGCCTAAGATCGGAATGTCGCCCAAAATAGAGTTCGCCGTATAGGCTGGCACAATTGTGCCATCGAAATCGAGCACCCTTAGTTTTAGATCAATATCGCCGTCCCCTGTCATTCCCAATGCGGGGCCGTAAAGACGGGCGTCTCGGATCGCAATGTCGTCCCCGAGGATAGTGAAGGGTATTCTGAATTGATCAAACTGCATACTTCCACTCGAAAGCGTGTCGGCCAGGCCTGTGAGTGACGCAAGAGACAGCAACTGCGCGAGTGCGGGAGCTTCTTTAAGTTTGAAGTCCCGCATCTGGGCCTCGCCGACAAAGGCGCCAACTTCGCCAGCTGGCGGCAGAGTTGCGTTCAATCGGAGCTCCCCACCCGACGTGTTCGACAGAGCGAGAAACGCGTTGATGGCATTGGAGGCATCAGGAACGCGAGCTTGCAATTCTCGGGTTGTATCTTCCAGCGTTTCAAGACGAACGGATAGATCTGCCCCACCAGAGCGACCCGTCAATTGCGCGGCATCAATAACGTCCCCCGTATGAGAAAACAGTAACTCCGCATCCGTGACGGTATACTCAGGATCGAGAAAAAGCGTTTCGAACTTCCCCGTCAGAAGCAACGGGACGTCTAACGTCGATTGCCGCTCCTGAAATAGGTCTTGTGTCCAGGGGCTTAAGTCGAGCCAAGGTCCGCTCATGGACAAATCGAGACGCCCGTTGGAAGTATCGGGTACAAGACCTAATTCCCCTTTGATCAGACCTGCAATTTCGACTTCGCTCAATTGCAGAGATCTCAGTCGGAAATCAGGTTCAATTTCAATACGCCCCCCGACTGAAATACCAGTACCAGACAAGCGCGCCTTGTCGACTGTGATGCTGCCGTCGTCTCGGCGGTTCACAGCGCCATTCAAGTTGGCGGCTTCGCCAGCCGGTTTCATCCAAATGCGTTCTAACGAAAGCGCAGAATTTGTGAGATCAACATTAAGGGTCGCGTCCGTGACATTTAGGCCTCGCCCCTCTGCTTCGACAGCCACGTCGGCGGTTCCATCAAACCAGCCCCGAGACGCAACACCTAGTCCATCCAATTCGTCAGACCCAATTCTTCCAGAAAGGCTATATTGGGTGGGTGGACTGTTCTCGCCAAAGGTTTCTCGCCATTGCATGTCTGCGCGCCAAGGACCGATATCAACAGGTCCAGATAAGAGCATTCTGTCTCGATTGACATCAAGCTTTATGTCTCCATTTTTGACATCGAAACGACCAAATGAGAATGGCGCGGAGGCCTCTGTAAAGTCACCATTGACCTGATAAGAAATTCTTTCGGCAGGGAAAAACTCTAATAATGGCCGCGTCACTTGTAACTGAACCTCGCCTCGACCCGTTAAATTTTTTGGATCAACGCCATATCGGGTCGCAAACCGAAATGGGTCATTATCGGCAATGGCCAACATTTCGGCGACCTCACCGCTACCCTCGACAGTGACGATCAGGTCTCCTCCGCGTGGAACCAGCTGCGGAATCTCTACGAGTCCACCCGTGAGTGAGAGTCCGAGCAAGCGGCCGCTATCCATCGTGACTTCCAGCTGATTTCCGCGAATGGAGCCTTGGCCAATAAGTTGATCCGCTTCGGGCATCGTCTCCATGAATTTTAGGACAACCTCACGTCCGCCAAATTGCACCTGCAGACGATCGGGCGTGAGAACCGGGTTTTCAAAGAAATCCGCATCGAGGTTCACATCAATATCGAGTTTATCGATTTCAGCCGCCAATATTGAACGTTCTAGCCATCGTCTCGCCCCGCCAATGGCGTCTATTGGCCAGAGCGTTATGAACTCCTGAGGTGAAATCGCCCCAGACATGTTTGATTTCAAAACGAGACGCCGAAGTTCATCACCGTCACCGAATGCAAAATCAGCTGTAAACTCATGTTTTGATTGGAAAAACCCAAGTTCGCCCTGATCGATATTTAAAACTCGTCCGTCCATGTCCGCTTGTCCGCGCAACTTGACCTGATTTAAGGTCAATGGAGTTGCGAAAGTAGGCGTAATATCCACAGTAAATTTTGGAAATGTCAGATCGAAGATCGGCGAGGTATTTGGGTCCCCATCGCTTAGGTTTCCCAATTCGGTCAGGAAGCCTGAGCTTTGAAAAGTAAGTCTTGGCGACGTGAGGGCTAGCTTCTCAATTTGCATGCGTTCAGCGCCTGGTTCCAGCGTACCCAAGGCACTTAAACCCTGAATTTTATAGGTCGCAGGCGGAGTACTTCTAAGGCCAACGATATCACCAGCACCAACGGTCAAATTGACCTTAGCGGATCGTAAGCCTTCACGCCTGGAAAAGTCGATATCTGCTTTTAGGTCCAGCGGCGCAGCGACGCCTTGCAATTCCCAAAATCGGCCCTTTTTTGGGGCAATTTCGTCTAAACGCGCCTGAGTGACGGTGACAGCAAGTTTGATCTCGCTCAGATCGGTTTTAGCGATCGTATCAATCAAAAATGGCGCGGGGCGGGTCGGTTGATCTATAGCCCCTTTCGCCGATAATATAACGCTTCCATCGCCCGAAAAAGAAGCCGTCAATTGTTCGACGTCAGCCTTCAGGTCGACATCTGACACGGCATTTCGCACATACACAGATGCGTCCGATATTTGCACAAACTGAATGAAATCGAGCGGAAGCGGAGAGCCTCGCTGCATCGTTTCATCATTTCGGTAGGATGGCCCGACACTCCCCACTGTTTCCGGAGGACCCAAGCCGATGATAACGCCGCCTGCCTCATCCTCGACATAACTGACAACGCCGCCTTTGATCTGGGCGCTGATGAACCTCGGACGCCAAGACATTTGTTCGTTTTGAGCCACTGTGGTCTTGATGAGCTCAAACTTTTCCAGAATTCGTCCGTCGTCGTCAAAAATCGCCGCGTCCTCTACGGTCACGACCAAATGGTTACCGGCCGGTAGCCAAGCGAGGTCCAAACGCCCAAATTCAGCGCTTTGTCCGTCAAAAGCATCGGCGAACCAGATCTTAAGATTCGGACGCAACATCGTCAGATCGGTAGACTGTCGATCTAAGACTGACCCTGCGATCCAAAGCAACAAGATACCAAGGCCCAATACAACCGCCGTGAACTCTCCACCGAGTCGGAAAATTCGGTAAAATACGGCGCCTATAATTCGGCGAATACGAGTTCCAGTCTTGGAATACCACACGTCGCGTAATCCCCGCGTAGGGGTTGCCGCTAACTCTTCAGACGTGTTTAATGATGAGCTCATAATCTGGGCTCCGCCTATAGGCTCAATGCTTATAAATCCATATAGCACACTGATTAACTTGCAGAGAGATTAAAACCGATGCCAACAAAACTTACAGATTTGAAAGCGGGTCAATCCGCCCCGGATTTCTCGATGGATGTCACTGGCATGGATGAGCCTGCGACACTCAGCACATATTCTGGTCGCTATTTGGTTTTATATTTTTACCCAAAAGACGACACGCCAGGGTGTACAACAGAAGCCCTTGGTTTCACGGCTCATAAAGCGGTTTTCGCAAGCTTAAATGCAGATATATTGGGCGTATCGCGCGACACGATTGAGAAACACAACAAGTTCATTGCAAAGAAAGACCTCGGAATTGCTTTGGGTTCTGACCACACCGGCGATGTGACCGACGCGTATGGTGTTTGGGTTGAGAAGAGCATGTACGGAAAAACCTATATGGGAATACAGCGGGCGACATTTTTGATCGGCCCTGACGGTACGATTGTAGAAGTCTGGCCGAAAGTTCGGGTCAAAGGACACGTCGAAGACGTCCTCGCGCGTTTACAAGCCATCTCCGCTTAAATTGCCCCTTATTTCTGATGCAATAAGGGTTCTCTCAACCGCCGATCCGCGAGCCAAGGCCGCCCGCGCGCGCGAAATGACGTCTGCGTGGCGGGACACGCAACTGGTCGGAAAGTCACCGACCACCCTTCCCGATCAACCTGCCCGGCCCGCAAAGCCGGAGCTTGTGTCCCCGATGGATGTGCCCCGTCGTCGGCTTGGGTCATCACAAGGACGCGGCGCGCTCTTGCACGCCGTCGCACATATAGAGCTAAATGCCATTGACCTGGCAGCTGACATGATTGCCCGTTTCACCCTGCATCCTGCCTTGAGAGAAAGTGACCGGAAGCGGTTTGCCGCTGACTGGACGAGCGTCTGCGACGATGAAGCGAGGCACTTCTTAATGCTTGCTGATCGGTTGGAAGCGCTTGGGCTCTCCTATGGCGATTATCCCGCTCATAATGGATTATGGGAAGCGGCCCACTCGACGCGGGACAATTTCCCCGCCCGGGTCGCAATCGCGCCTTTGGTCCTCGAAGCGCGCGGCTTGGATGTCACGCCAAACATGATTAACCGGCTAAATGGAGCTGGTGATCATAAAAGTGCCCAGATGTTGCAGGTGATCTATGACGAAGAAATCGGCCATGTCGCAACGGGGGCACGGTGGTTTAAATACCTCGCCGCACAGCAAGCCGATTCCGCCGAATCGTACTTTCACGAACTTGTTCGCACCCACTTTAAGGGCCAAATTAAGTCTCCATTCAATGAGAAAGCGCGCACGTTAGCAGGCCTTGCGCGCACATATTACGAGCCATTGTCAGTAAACTAAGCTGTTTTAGGGCCTTAAATTACTTGAGAACTGTAAAACTAAGCGAATTTTAACTCTTAACACACCCAATCACACTTGAAACCGTAGGGCGGGTTATGGTCTACGCGTTTAGGGAAAAACGAATTTCGGGGAATTATGATTAACGATATGATCGGTGACGTGCGCTCGTATGTCCTCCGCCATTTTCCAGAACGGCAAATTTATCTTCGCTCTGGCGGAGAAGTAAAATATTACGTTCTGTCGACCCGCCTGCAATTGGCGGTAGTGTCAGGACTGACCGTGATGGCACTCTGGTGCCTTTTCACCATGATTAATTTGGTGGTTGGCCACAATCCGCTTCGCAGTTCCAGTCAACAAATGAATTTGGACAAAGCAAATTTTGAGCGCATGCTCGCCGACTCAAGAGCTAAAGAAGAAAATACGCGGTTGATGCTGGCGGAACAGCGTACCAACTTTGAGACGATGGCGCGTCAAATTGAAGAGAAACATCAAACGCTGGCGCAAATGATGGGTAATCAATCCTTCCCCGTCGTGCCTGCAGGCCCCGATGCAGTGGAATATGCGGACGGACGGGTACTTATGTCTCCAACCGCCCGTGATGCCACCCCCCGCCAGTCTAGACGTAACATTGTGAAGACAGCATCACTTTCCACTGGTCTCGGTCTAGATTTAGATAATTCCCTAAACACATTAGGTGAAACTCAAGACGCTTACCTGATTTCTGCCGAGCGTGAAACACTTGACCGTATTGAGCGAAATCGCGCACTCATCCAGTCCACAGACATGGATGTTGAAACTGTTCTTTCAGAAGCCGGCTTTGGTAAGGGCGGACCCTATATCCCAGTTGAAGGATTAATCACTGACACAACGGGCTTCGTCTCTCGCGTATCCGCCATTCAAGCGCGTGCAGCAGAGGCGGAAGCTTTGAATTCTGCTATTGTATCGCTCCCTCTTGGTCATCCGGTGGGCGCAGAGACCTATCGGACATCTACCTTCGGTTTGCGGCAAGATCCTTTCACAAAACGGCCAACCATGCATCACGGCTTAGACTTTGGCGGCCAACGCAACACACCTATCGTGGCGACAGCCGATGGGGTTGTCATTCGTGCAGGGCGAAATGGCGCTTATGGAAAATTCGTCGAGATCGATCACGGTTACGGATTCAAGACCCGCTATGCCCACATGCATAAGACCTTTGTCAAACGCGGGCAGACCGTAGAAAAGGGGACAAAGATCGGCGGTATGGGAACGACTGGACGCAGCACCGCGACGCATCTACATTACGAAGTACATTTCCAAGGCCGGGCATATGACCCGAACAAGTTTCTGAAAGCAGGTCTCTATGTTCAATAAAACAAATAGCCCGTCTGGCACGCCGTCCGCCTCCAAAGCTCAAGCTCCAGCGGCAGCTCCTCGTATGTCCTCTAACAATGCCCCTTCTATTCTCGGCCGCGACATTGTGATCACAGGCGACATTAAAACGGATGGCGACGTGCAAATTGATGGTCGCCTTGACGGAAACATCACGGCGGGAACTGTCACGATTGGTGAGCAGGGTGCAGTGAACGGCAAAATCGTCGCTCAGAACGTCCATATTCGCGGCAAGGTTACTGGCAAGGTCGAAAGCCTTGTTGTTGAACTTTCTGAAACCGCGAATGTGCAAGCCGACCTTGTTCAAGATCAGCTTATGATCGCAAATGGCGCTTTCTTTGACGGAAAATGCGCCCGTAAGTCGGCCAGCCCAACCCCAATCAAGGCAGCGGCAAAAAAATCGGCTTAGATTTTTCTACCAAATTAATTCAAATAGAAAAGCCGCCTCTCTGGGCGGCTTTTTTGTCACTTGATGGGGCTCAATAGAAGGCCGCGAACCTAAAGACCTCTAGATGGGTCAAAACTTGATTTCCGAGAGAAGCCACGTGGCGCAAGTCGCCCAGCCTGAGCGCGTTTTCCAACCAGCAAGCTCCAGTCCGACACTTCATTTCGCCGCGCTGAGGTGTCCAAGAAAGTTAGCCCGTCGTCCGCACTAAATGTAGTGATATCAGCTAGGCCACCATCTTTATATTTCTGCAACCGCACACCTTTACCGCGCGCCATTACAGGAAGATCGGCAAGGTCAAAAACCAGAATCTTACGGTTTTCCCCAATCGTCGCGATACGGTCACCTTTGGCTTCAATAACGCGAATGGCTTCAACATCACCTTTGACGTTGAGCGTTTTACGTCCACCCCGCGTGCTTGCGATAATATCGGATTCTGCGACCCGGAACCCATATCCGTCACTACTGGCCACAATGAGTTCTCTTTTCGGGTCATGCACAAACATCCCGATTGGATCATGGTCATTTTCGAGATCAACCAAAAGCCTGATCGGCTCACCATTGCCTCGACCACCCGGCAACTTGTCAGCCGTCAGCGTGTAAAATTTACCATTAGTGGCGAAGACAATAATTTTGTCCGTCGTCTCCGCATGCACTGCGAAACTCAACTGATCGCCCTCTTTGAACTTCAATGTCGATAAATCGTCGACCTTGCCTTTTAGGGTCCTGATCCAACCCTTTTCAGACATAACAACCGTAATCGGCTCTTTCGTGATGAAGGCTGTTGCCAAATCCACATCAATTTCTGGCGCAATATCAAAGGTTGTACGGCGTTTCCCGAGTTCTGTCTTCGGTCCGTAAATATCGCGAATCTCTCGAACTTGATCAGCAATCGCGTCCCATTGCAGGCTTTCCGTCGAAACCAATTCGTTCAGCTTATCCCGCTCGGCGGATAATTTGTCGTGTTCAGTTTTAATCTCGATTTCTTGCAGCTTGTTCAGGGCCCGCAAACGCATGTTCAAAATGGCGTCGGCTTGGCGTTCAGTTAAGTTGAACGTGTTAATCAGTTCCTGTTTAGGATGGTCTTCAAATCGGATGATCCGAATGACTTCATCCAAGTTGAGAAACGCGATCATATAGCCGTCGAGGACTTCCAATCGGTCCGCGATTTTGGCTAAGCGTTGATTAGAGCGACGCAGAAGCACTTCACGGCGATGATCCAACCAAGCCTGAAGAACTTCCCGTAAATCCATCACGCGCGGCGTGCGGGTTGCATCCAAGACGTTCATGTTCAAGCTAACGCGACTTTCGAGCTCAGATATCTTGAACAGACTTTCCATCAGCAGCGCAGCGTCGATGTTTTTGCTGCGAGGCTCGAGAACGATACGAATATCTTCCGCGCTTTCATCGCGCACATCAATGAGACCCGGAGATTTCTTCAGCTCAATCACTTCAGCCAATTTTTCAATCAGGCGGGACTTCTGAACCTGATATGGAATTTCGGTGACAATGATTTGATATTGGCCGCGACCTGTATCCTCGACATGCCATCTTGCGCGTACTTTGAAGCCGCCTTTGCCTGTCTTATAGCTTTCCAGCATCGACTCTTGCGGCTCAACGATAATGCCGCCCGTCGGCAGGTCAGGCCCCAATACGTAATTCATCAATGTTTCAACCCGAGCATTGGGTGTTTTGATCAAGTGGAGCGCTGCGTTGCAAACCTCGGCCGCATTATGCGGCGGAATTGAGGTCGCCATACCCACCGCAATGCCTTGGGAGCCATTGGCAAGAAGGTTCGGGAAACCCGCTGGAAGCACTAAGGGCTCTTCGTCTTCCTCATTATAGGTCGGGATGAAATCGACAGCGTCTTCATCTAAGCCCGCCAAAAGGGCGACACCCGCAGCTGTCATCTTAGCCTCGGTATAGCGCATAGCGGCTGGGCTATCCCCGTCGATATTCCCGAAGTTACCCTGCCCGTCGACAAGCGGATATCGCGTTGCGAAGGATTGTGAGAGTTTCACGAGAGCGTCATAGATCGACGCGTCGCCATGGGGATGATATTGGCCCATCACATCACCCACGATCCGCGCGGATTTTTTGTGAGAGTTTTCTGGGTTTAGCTTCAACTGGCGCATTGCATAGAGAATACGTCGATGAACAGGTTTCATACCGTCGCGAACATCCGGCAGAGCGCGCTGCGTAATGGTCGACAGCGCATAGGCGAGATAGCGGCTCGATAACGCCGTATCGAAATGTTCTTCGATAATCGCGTTTGCGGGTACGCCCTTATCGCCGTTCTTAGATTTGGTTTTAGGTGTCTTCGCCATGGAAACAGACGCGCCTTTCGAATCAGTTGCTTTACGCTACCAAACCAAGCGACGGACTGTGCACTAAACTTCAGTTTTATTGGGGATTAGCGGCAAAACCTTCAGAGGTTAGGCGCTCAATCATGGTCGCGCGGGCTTCGGGTAAGGTTCGATTGACCTCCCATTGAACCCGTGTTTCCAAAAAATAGCCTGTCAGCCGCAAACCATCCCAAATATCTTCAGGTGTCGCCTGCCCCTCACCGCGCATAAAACCTGGCAAACGCAACATTTTATCTCCGTAAGGTGCGGCCGCTTCCGTACAAACCGCCCGCCCTGAGCGCGGGGAAACATGAGTCAGATTTTCCGAACCCCCCGTTGCTGCGCAAGTGGACAGGTCCAAGCCATAGCCAAGAGCCGCCAAAAGCCCCGCTTCCCAACGCACATAGAGCGCAGGCCAGACGTCAGGATTATCCAATTGCGACACAACAATCGAAAAGACATCATGCAGAGGCGGATAAGCCTCCCGTTCTGGCAAGAGATCGCGCGTCATGATGCAGAGTGCGTTTAAGCCCGCGAGACTCAGGCGGTCATCCATCAATTCGGCTGAACGACTGTCGATGGCTTCCAACGTATAATATCCGAGATGTTCTTCTAGTCGACCGTGCCAGTCTACAGTGACCCGATTCCCGGGTTGCAGGACGGGTCGCATACGCCGACCTGTGCCACCTCTGACCAATCCCGGATGACGCCCTTTTTCGCGCGTGAAGACTTCAATAATTGCAGACGTCTCACCGTGTTTGCGGCTGCTCAGAATATATCCGTCTGCGGACCAATCCATTGATTAGACGTCGAATTCCAATCCCATGCCCGTATAGCGAGCTTGGTCGTCTTTCCACTTGTCGCGAACTTTCACGAAGAGGAACAGATGCACCTTGCGACCTAACCAATCCTGCATGTCGCGGCGCGCAGCGGCACCAATATCCTTGATGGTCTTGCCACCCTTACCCAGTACAATCGGCTTTTGTGAGGAACGACGCACATAGATCACTTGCTCAATGCGGACGTCGCCGCCTTTGAGTTCTTTCCAAGCTTCTGTTTCGACCATGCTCATATAGGGTAGTTCATCATGGAGACGCAGGAAGAGTTTTTCGCGTGTAATCTCTGCCGCCATAAGGCGCGACGGAATATCGGCAGCTTGATCGGTCGGGTAAAGCAGCGGGCTTTCTGGCATCGCATCCGCAAGAGCGAAGGCAAGATTTTCAACGCCCTCCCCATTACGAGCCGACGTCATAAATATCTGCGAGTAAACCTCCATCGCGTTGAATTCTTCGATCAACGGTAGGACCTTATCATGAGCAATTTCGTCGATCTTGTTCAACACAAGATAAGCGTTGGCCCGACGTTTTTTCAAACCAGCCGCCACGTTCTTCGTATCATCGACGGACAAGCGATCCTGCGAACTGCCTGCGTTATCTTGCTGTCTTAGCCAAGCCGGCGCGTCGACGACGTGAACGATGAGGTTACTATCGTCTGCCCCTGTCCACGCGGCGTGGACCATGGACTTTGCAAGGCGATCGGATTCATTGGGCGAGAAAATTCCTGGCGTATCGACGAGGACAACCTGCGCCTCTTGGCCTTCGCGCGTTTCAAGCATCGCAATCGCACGAATTTGGAAACGGGTCGTTTGGACCTTGTGGGTTACAATTGAGACTTTCTCCCCCACCAAAGCGTTCGTCAGGGTCGACTTCCCCGCATTCGGGGCGCCAACGATTGCTGCGAAACCTGCACGTGTCATGATGGCCATCCTTCGAGGAGATGTAAGGCGGCGAAACGTTCAGCGTCACGCTTTGATTTTCCAGTCCCTCGAGCATTGCCAATGCCATCAACGGTGACTTCAATAACGAATAGTGGTCGATGATCCGGACCGCTTCGTTCAATGATCTCATATTTTGGCAGATTCTGTCCTACGGCCATTGCTCGTTCTTGCAATTCCGTTTTCGGATCCTTGGCGGATTTCTGGACGACTTCAGCCAATATAGGTTGCCAGAATTTATCAAAGAATTTCTTCGCGTTTTTATAACCACCATCCAGATAGATCGCCGCGATCAGCGCTTCACACGCGTCTCCTAGAATGGAGGTCTTCTCACGGCCGCCTTGGCGGTCTTCTGCTGACGACACCAAAATCGCATCGCCTAAGCTAATTTGTCTGGCCACCTGAGCACAGGTTTCTTTGCGAACTAAAGCGTTTAACTGACGCGCAAGCGTGCCTTCGGCATCTTTTGAATGATGGAAAAGCGCATCGGCCGTCATAAGCCCCAAAACACGGTCACCCAAAAACTCTAGGCGCTCATTGTCTGGCGTCACCCGCTGACCATCGCCATAGGAGCTATGGGTCATTGCACGAACAAGTAGACTGATGTTCTCGAATGTGTAGCCAATCCGAGACTCCAGACCGCTTAAGCGCGGATACCGACCTTCACCAATCGCGGTCATTTGATACCCTTGAACCATCGGTCGCCGCGCATGTTGAACCACGTCCAAGGTTTAAATAGAACAAAGTCCTCATTCACAGACAGCAAAACGATTTCAGCTTTGCCGATAATATTCTCCTTCGGAACAATGCCTGCTCCGCCTTGGGCCACCGACACACGACTGTCATAGGAGTGATCCCGATTGTCGCCCATCATGAAATAATATCCGGACGGAACGGTCCGCAGCTCTGTCCTATCGAGAGGGCTATTCTTTTGAGCATCGAGAATTTCATGGGCGTTCCCGTTAGAAAATGTTTCGATTAAAAGATCGCCTGTTTCCACATTGCCGAACTGATTTGTATATTCCTGTGTACCCGCAGTCTCAACGGCCACGCGTTCACCATTGATGTATAAAAGACCCTGCTTCATCTGGATTTGGTCGCCGGGTAATCCAACGACGCGCTTGATGAAATTCTTATCATCGCCTTCGGGCCTGAAAACAATCACGTCGCCGCGGTTCAACTCTCGTTCGAAAAGTCGGCCCTTTTTAACCGGAAACGGAAATGGCGTCGCCGCATGTTTACCGAAACCAACTGTGAACTTTGAGGTGATGATATAATCACCTTTGACCAAACCTGGTACCATGGAGCCCGAGGGAATATGGAAAGGTTGGAAAACAAAAGTCCGCAAAACCAAGGCAATCCCCACAGCCCACAGGATCGTCGACAGGGTTTCAACGATGCCACCCTTTACGTCGGTTTTGTCATCGTCTGTTGTTTTGGCGGTTTTACTCATGCGCCCTGTCTAACGTCTGGTACGGCTTCGGCAATCGCAAATGCAGTGGCATAAGGATAATCATCGGAAAGCGACAGGTGAATGGCCGTGATGTGGTCCTCAGGAGAGAGCGCGTCTGCACGCTTCAAGGCTTCGTTGTGTAAAGTAATTATGGGACGCCCCGATAGGTCATTCTCTATTTCGACTGATAACCAGCTTAGGCTCCCTGTCTCAGGCCCCGCAATGGCCTTTGCCACAGCTTCCTTCGCTGCAAATCGCTTTGCATAACTCATTCCAGGACGTGCTTTGCTTTCACAATAGGCCTGCTCATGCTGGGTGAAGGTCTTATTCAAAAACCGCGCACCAAATCGATCAATGGATTGTTCAATCCTACGAATATCGCATATATCCGTGCCGATACCTAAAATCACGACGCACGCGCATCCGTCACAACACGTCGCATTTCAGTGATCGCAGCCTCTAATCCCATAAAAACGGCTTCCCCGATAATGAAATGGCCGATGTTGAGCTCCATACATTCAGGGATCACCGCGATGGCCGCCACGTTGTCAAAGGTGAGACCGTGACCAAAGTGAACTTCTAAGCCGAGTTCGTCCGCCAGTTTAGCGCTCTTTTTGAAGGCTTCGATATATGCATCGGCTTTGGCTTGATCTCCGTCATCTAGCGCATGCGCATAAGCCCCAGTGTGAAACTCGACAACTTCAGCCGCAGTGCTGGCAGCGGCGCGTATCTGAACCTCGGTCGCTTCGATAAACAGAGAGACCCGAGATCCGTTTTCTTTGAGAGCGCGCGTAATGGGCTCAATCTGATTATGACCTGATGCGACGTCCAGACCGCCTTCGGTCGTGCGCTCTTCCCGGCGTTCTGGCACGATGCAAATGGCTTTAGGTTTCAGATTCAAGGCAATCGCCAACATGTCAGGTGTGGCGGCCATTTCCATGTTCAATGGGATGTTCTGGCTCTCGCACAGCATTTGAAGACGTGTCATATCCTCATCGCGCATATGGCGACGATCTTCACGCAAATGGGCAGTTATACCATCCGCCCCCGCTTGGATGGCGGCATAAGCCCCCGCGACCGGATCAGGGTGTTCACCACCACGGGCGTTCCGGATCGTCGCGATGTGATCAATGTTGACGCCTAGGCGCGGCAGAGTTTTCACGACAGCCCTCGACTGCCAGGTTTCACGGCCGGAAGTTTTGACAGCTCTTCAGGAAGATCATTAGGATCGTAGTCAGGGAACCTTTTGGCGGCGAGGCTGACGAGTGGAACGCCAATATCAGCTTCGCCATTGGAGCGATCAAAAATACACGCCCCCGCGATAATATCAGCGCCAGTTTCGGCCGTGATGGCCGCAATACACTCACGCGAAGACAGGCCCGTTGTGACGATATCTTCTACCATCAACACCTTTGCACCTGGCTTAATCGTGAAGCCACGACGCAAAGTGAACTTGCCATCGACACGTTCGACAAACAAAGAGTCAATTCCCAAATGGCGGGCGGTCTCATATCCTGGAATAACCCCGCCCATTGCGGGGGCAATGATGACATCAGGTTGCACATCGAGGGTGGCTTGGACTTTCTCCGCAAGGGCTTTGCAGACTTTTTCCGTTAAACGCGGATTTTGAAATATGAGTGCCTTTTGCAAAAACACAGAACTGCGGCGTCCCGAGGACAAAATGAAATGTCCCTCGAGTAAGGCTCCTGCTTCGCGGAAGACATCAAGTACGTCGTCAGTATTCATTGGTCAGACTTTCAAATGAGCAGGAAGCGCGCGAGTTCTGTTGACTTTGACAACGAAAGCCGACGCGCGCAACGCGGCGATAATGGACATCAAATGGCGGTTATCGCGCACTTCGATATCAATAATCATGTCAAAGAAGGTCGGACTGCGCCGCATCGTTTTAATATTGGTCAGGTTGCCTTGAGACTCGCCAATGATTTTGGTGACGTCGGCCAAGGCTCCTGGCACATGTTGCACCGTGGCGACGATGCGTCCCATTGAGGCAGCTTGATTGGCCGCGCGACGCCACGCTAGATCGATCCAGCTTTCAATACGGTCTTCCTTTGCGGCCAACTCGTCGCAGTCGATTGTATGAATATCAATGCCGCGTCCCGCTTCCTGAAGTCCGATAATCCGATCCCCTGGGAGAGGTGAACAACAAGGCGCAAGATGCAGACCGTGGCCAGGGTTTAAGCCGTCACCTTTGATATAAAGCGCTGCGCTTTCATCATCGATAAGGTCGAGGTCTTGCACCCCGCCTTCTCGTTTCGCAGTGGACTGTCCCGGGAAGACCGCTTCGATAAAGCGGTTCATCGACAACTCGCCGCGGCCTAGCGTTTCGTAGAGCGTGGCTTCATCTGTAATTTTAAGACGTTTCAACGCATCCGTAAGAATGGCGACATCCAAAGATTTGCCTTCGCGTTTGAACGCGTGAAGAGCCAATGTTTCGCCTATGCGTCGGAACTCTTCCGATTCACCTGTTCGCGTCAAACGTCTGAGGGCCTGACGGGCGCGGCCAGTGATTGCGATATTCTCCCAGCCATGTTGCGGCTCTGGCGCGCCACCCCGGATTACTTTGACAACGTCTCCATTTTCCAGTCGCGTCCGAAGGGGAACCTCGCGGCCATTCACGATGGCCCCAATGCAAGTGTCTCCCACTTTCGTGTGCACCGCATAGGCAAAGTCGATCGGGGATGCGCCGCGCGGCAAAGCAATTAGGTCGCCCTTGGGTGTGAAAGTGAAAACCTGATCGGTAAACATCTCCAGCTTTACATTGTCGAGGAATTCATCCGCGTTACCGCTATGTTCCATCATCTCGACAAGTGGCCGAATGCGTTTTAAAGGATCCCCGCCTGAAGCGTTAGCGCGGTCCGGGTCATAGCCGTAGCTTTCGTCCTTATAGGCCCAATGCGCCGCAACGCCGCGCACGGCGACGTCTTCCATGCGTTCTGTTCGTATTTGGATTTCCACGCGACGGTTTTCAGACGTCTGGATTGTCGTGTGAAGCGATTGATATCCGTTCGGTTTTGGCACTGAGATGAAGTCTCGGAAACGGGCCGGCATCGCACGGAACGCGCCATGAAGAACACCTAAAACCTGATAGCAGGTCTCCCGACGTTCGACGATGATCCGAAACGCGTAGATATCAGCGACGTCATCAAAACTGATGTTTTGACGCTGTAACTTGCGCCATATCGCATAAGCCCGCTTTTCTCGACCATAAACCCGAGCCTCAACGCCGCCTGCTGCCAGAACGTCCTTGAGGGCGGTGAAAACTTGGCTGATGGCCTCGCCTTGCGTGGATCGCCAGACCTCAAGACGCTTTTCAATACTCTCGTAAGCGGCCGGGTTGATATGGCAAAAAGACAGATCCTCGAGCTCTGAACAGATTTTGTCGACACCGATACGCCTCGCTAGCGGTGCGAAGATCTCAAGCGTTTCGCGCGCGATACGTTCCCGAGAGGATTGCTTCGGGTGAAACTCGAGCGTGCGCATATTGTGCAGGCGGTCGCAGAGTTTGACCAGTAGCACTCTAACGTCCTTGGAAACCGCGAGGATGAACTTTTGAAAATTCTCGGCTTGCGCACTTTCGCGCGATAAGTTGGGCCGTGACATCTCCACTTGACCCAGCTTTGTAACCCCATCGACTAATTCGGCGATCTCTGGCGTAAATTCTTTTGCGAGTTCCTCAACGGTGACGTCAGTATCTTCCAGAACATCATGCAAGAGCGCGGTACAAATCGTGGCCACATCCAGATGTAAGGACGCGACGATCCCCGCCACTTCAATCGGATGCGCGTAATACGGATCCCCTGAATGACGCAATTGTTGGCCGTGGGCTTGGACCGAATAGACGTAAGCCTTATTCAGCAAAGCCTCATCCGCAGAGGGGTCATATTTTTTGACGAGATCAACCAACTCGTACTGACGCAGAAAACGCTGTGGCTTATGCGCCTGTGATATTTCGACAAGTGTACTCACGAACCACCGATATAGAGGGAGCGGCCAATAACAGCCAATAAAAAAGCCGCCTCGAAGGGCGGCATTTTCACTATATTTCGTTTTCGCTTAAAAACGTGAGGAACTGTCGTTGTCGCGATCACCTTGCAGGGCGCGAAGCACGTCAGCTTCAGACATTTCAGCCTGTGGCTCTGCGTCGCCATGACCAAGCGCCAAGACAGGTGCATCACTTTCCTCATCTGGCAGATCGTCGTCCTGAATGACGCGTTGGAGACCAACCACTAGAGATTCGCGCAAATCAGCCAAATCAAGTGTTTCGTCTGCAAGTTCACGCAAAGACACAACAGGGGTCTTGTCGTTGTCACGGTCAATCGTCAGAGGCGAACCTGCGGCGATGTTGCGCGAACGATGAGATGCAAGAAGCACAAGGTCAAAACGATTAGGGACTTTTTCGACGCAATCTTCGACAGTAACGCGGGCCATGTTCACTCCAATACAAAAAGGCCGTATCGAAACGGCCTAAGGTCGGAAGCCTTTTAGGCAAAAAAACCCGCCTAATCAACCATATTTACCACTGCTCGACATAACGCATCGCACGCACCTCGGCCTCTGGCAATGCGTCGGCATATTGCAGCCAGTTCTCGTCAATTTCCGACGCGGGAATGAGAACAAAACTACGCGTCAGCATGCGAGGATGCGGCAAGATCAGGTGATCGCTGTTCCGGGTCTCATCCCCGAAGATCAAAAGATCAAGGTCTAGCGTACGCGGAGCATTGGCCACACTTCTCTCGCGCCCAAGCGCTGCCTCAACGGAGAGCAGTTCCGTCATCAATTCTTCTGGCTCGCCAGAATATCGCCCCGAAACAACGGCATTTAGGTAATCTGGATAGCCCTTTCCCGCAGGCCAGGCGGGTGATTGCCACAAACCAGATTTCGCCGTGAATTCAAATCCGCGGGTCGACAGCATGGCCAGTGCAATCTGAAACGTGACTTTTGGACTGGATAGATTGCCGCCAAATGCAATAAGGCACTCCGTCATCACCTATGATATCCCACATAGACTGATATTTGATCGAGAACACATATATGGCCTTTTACCCAGATGAGCGCATCGCGCTATTTGTCGACGGAGCAAATTTTCACTCCACCGGAAAATCACTCGATTTTGACATTGATTACAAGAAGATGCTTGAACTTTTTAAGACCAAAGGTCGATTAGTTGGTGCAAATTATTACACAGCCCTTCTCGAAAATGACGACTATTCCCCCATACGCCCGCTGATCGATTGGCTGGACTATAACGGCTTTAATGTCGTCACAAAGCCCGCAAAAACCCAGATTGATCGCGATGGCCGTAGCCGCATCAAGGGGAATATGGATATCGAAATGGTGGTCGATATGATTCAACTGGCAGACCACGTTGACCACATTATTCTCTGTACGGGTGACGGTGATTTTCGCGCTGCCGTGCAAGCGGTTCAGCGCAAGGGCACGCGCGTTTCCGTTGTCTCATCACTGAAGACCCGTCCCCCAATGCTCTCCGACGACCTGCGGCGGCAGGCCAATGCGGTCATAGAAGTAGCGGATATGGCTGACCTCATCGGACGCCCGCGCCGCGACTATGCGGATCACGATGATGACTGATATCAACGCCCCCTATGGCTGTCGCAAATGCCCTCGCCTCGCGAGGTTCTTAGACGCGCAGCGCATTGCTTTGCCCGGCTATTTCAATGGACCTGTGCCGAACTTTTATTCGCCTGACCCGAAACTCCTCATTGTTGGCCTCGCGCCTGGCTTGCATGGGGCGAATCAAACGGGGCGTCCGTTCACAGGTGATGCTGCTGGCGACCTGCTCTACGCGGCTCTTGAAAAATATGGGTTTTCGACGGGCACTTATGACAAACATAAAAATGATGGGCTTCAGCTCAATTCGGCCATGATCACCAATGTTGTTCGATGTGTTCCACCCCAGAACAAGCCCGTCGCGGCTGAAATCAACACCTGTCGAGACAATTACCACACCCCGCAATTGCAGGCCCTGCCAAATCTAAAGGTGATGTTGTGCCTCGGAAAGATCAGCCATGACAGCACTTTGCGGTCGTTGGGAATGCGGCTTGCAACGCACAAATTCGGACACGGGACAGAGTATGTAGACGATTTGGGGCGAACAATCTTATCCAGCTATCATTGCTCTCGCTACAATACGAACACCAACCGCCTAACCGAACCCATGTTCTTTGAGATATTCGCGCGCGCGCGGGAGATTTGTGACGGATAGCGAGGTTATGCCTTGGTAGTAAAATGCGTCTAATTCTTACCGAAAGCAGGCAACGCTGTGTGTCGCAGAGCTCTCGATAAAGACGGCGCGCCTATTTCTCCCTCAGAGGCAAAGCGGACGACGAGATATGTTAAAACACTAAATTGCGGCCGGTTAAAAAAGCAAAGTGCGGCCAGTTTAGCTTTCGAGGGATCACCATAAATTTGCCTAAAACGAAATTCATGTTTTATTTTTATAAAGGCTTAGTTCAATAATTTATTTAAAAGCGTTTTCTTAATAATGGACACTAAAACCAGTACCGCATGATAAATCCGGAAGCCATATTCACCTTTGTTTTTGTTGCGGTACTTCTGGCCATTCCATTTGCGATAGGCATGAACTTATCACGAGCCCTTCGTAATAGGAGGGAAATCAAGTCTCTAATCTCGGAAGCAAAGCATTCCTCGGGGCGCGTCGTTGGATACACAAAGCGCAGATATGATTCCGAAAGCATAGGCCAATACTATCCGATTTTCGAATACAAAACTGATGATGGGCACCTCCTTTGGGCCGAAGGTCAAAGCTGCGATATTGATGAATACCCGATAAATTCTAGCATAGAGCTGATGTTTCATCCGCGCGACAAACGGGATGTTGCATTTGTGGTGACGCAAAATCTCATGCAAATGCGCATGAATTTTGAAAAGAATTTGGGTGTATCATTTAATATTTTTGCCACTATTTTTCTCATCGCTTGCATCGTCTACTACAAAAAATACGAGCCTGTTCATCTAATCGCTTTGACGCTTAGCTACGCAATTGGTTTGATATTCGGTGTCATTTTGAGCACCGAAAAGGCCGATGAAAGATTGAGAGTTCAGTCGAGCGAAAATAGAAATAGGCGTTTGGTCGCTGCGCAAAAAAAATACGTCATTCCGTGCTATCTTGAGGAGTAAAGACTCATTCAAAACATTCTATAAATTGTATTGCCGATATCTGCCATCAGGGAGATAAACTGGCGACTTCAATACTCTAGGATAGACTTTTACCCGCATAGCAGACAGTGACGGGTAGAAGCTCGTAGCACAAACCAGCGCCTAAAACGCTCCGCGCTACCCTCTTTCACGCATTAGGCGGGATTTTTGCTTTTGCCAATCGCGGTTCTTTTCGGTTTGGCGCTTGTCGTAATTTTGCTTACCTGTCGCTGTCGCGATCAGGAGTTTGGCTTTGCCCTTTTCATTGAAATACATTTTCAATGCGACAATTGTGCGGCCCTTACGTTGCGTTTCACCCAGCAACTGATTGATTTGTTTGCGCTTTAGTAGAAGTTTGCGTGGGCGCGTGGGCAGGTGATTAAACTGGCTCGCGGGCGCATAAATTGGAATGTTGGCGTTAATGAGCCAAGCTTCATTGTTCTCTATGGAGATGTAGCTCTCTGCAATATTGCCTCGGCCTTCGCGCAGAGCTTTGACCTCGGTCCCGACCAACATGATGCCAGCTTCCATCGTGTCTTCGACGGCGTAATCGTAGCGCGCTTTCCGGTTTTCCGCGAGGACCTGATCGTGGACACCTGCCTTCTTTTTCCTGCCTCCAGCTGCGCTCGACATATCAGTAGGTCACACCTGCTTGGGCCATTGCGGCCTTCACAATATCTTTGGTGCTCTCGCGGCAAAGCGTAATCGGTAGACGGACGTCAGGCTGCATTTTCCCCATCAGGGACAACGCATATTTCGCGGGTCCCGGGCTTGGATCGACAAATAGGTCTTTGTGCAGCCGGTCGAGCGTTCCATTCATTGCGCGGGCTGAGATATAATCTCCCGCAAGGAGCGCATTATGAAACGCCGCGTAAGCCGCAGGTGCAATGTTAGAGCCAACCGAAATGGCCCCGTGGCCGCCATGTGCGCTATGACCTAATGAAGTTGGGTCATCCCCAGACAATTGAATAAAGTCTTCACCGCAACGTACGGTCAGACCGGCCACACGGGCAATGTCGCCCGTCGCATCTTTACAGCCGATTACGGTGGGGAGTTTGGAGAGGCGTTCCATTGTGTCTTGTTCAATATCAACGACACTCCGCCCTGGAATATTATAGACAACGATCGGAATATCGACGGCTTCCGAAATTGCCTTGAAATGCTGAAAAATACCTTCTTGCGACGGCTTATTGTAATATGGTGTGACAACCAGTGCCGCGTCGGCGCCCATGGCTTTGGCGTGTTGCGCGTATTTGATTGACACGCGCGTCTCATTCGACCCCGCCCCTGCAATGACTGGAACGCGACCATTTGCGGCCTCAGAGGTGAGACGGATGACGCGTTGATGCTCTTCGTCCGTCAGCGTGGCGCTCTCTCCCGTCGTCCCACACGGGACAAGACCGTGCGTCCCACTATCGATTTGCCATTCGACAAAATCTTGGAAGGCCTGTTCATCGATCCGATCATCTTTGAATGGCGTGACGAGAGCTGTAATCGACCCTTTTATCATGTTTGTCTTTCGCGATGCGGTTGTGTAGGCCTCAATATATCGCCGCCTGATAGCGTCGATTTAGACTCGGGTTCAAGAAATGGTTTGACCCAGTTACACTACTCTATTGGAAGAATGTATATGTGGGCCAGTCGTAAAGTCGCAACACGCCAAAAAATTGGCTTAAAGAAGGCGATTTTCGTATTTGTCTGCACAGTTGCCGCATCTTCCGCGAGTTTTGCCGCCGCACCAACGCCTAGATTAAAGCCGACCCCGCCCGCGATGTCCGCATTTTTAAGCGAACCTGATGCAAAAATATTCAGGGCTGGCCTGAGCGCAGCCAAAGCCAATCGTTGGGCTGAGCTGGAGCGATCGATTCTGCGAACAAATGATCCAGTTGCGAAGGATACTTTGCGTTGGTTGCGCGCGACGCGAGATCGGAACGCCCCGATTGACACCTTGACCTATGTTCACAAAAATATGCCTGACTGGCCTCGGCTCACAACCGTAAGAGCGGAAACTGAGCGGCGAATGTTTGATGAGGATTGGACGACGCAAAAGGTTCTGAATTGGTTTGCGGGGACGGAACCTGTCTCAGGCGAAGGTCGCGCCGCCCTCGCCCGCGCATATTTCGCGACCGGTGATCAAGCCAATGCCGAAAAATATCTGCGTTTAGCTTGGACGGAAAGCAAGCTTACGCGCGATCGTCAAAAAAAGATATTTGGACGCTACAGCAAAAGGCTAACGAAAACAGATCATGCCGCGCGGGCGGATCATCTCATTTGGTCCGGTACGGGTCATTTTGATAAAGCCCGCGCGCTTTTACCCCATATGAGCCGCACCGACCGACGACTGATGAATGCCCGAATGAAGCTTCGGCAAAATGGGTCTGGCATGGACGCGGCTTTGCGTTTGATCCCAGACGATAAATTGTCTGATCCTGGCCTTCTCTACGAACGCGCGCGCTGGCGGCGGAAGAGAAAAACGAAAGAATATGCGCTTCCGATCTATATGGCCGCCAGAACAGCGCCGGTGTCCGACATCGGTAAGTCTGCTATGTGGCGTGAGAAAAAGCTCATGGCCTATTGGGCCATCGCTGAAAACGACATGAAGGAGGCCTATCAGCTGACCCTCCATCATGGATTTGAACGCGGTACGGGATTCGCGGAAGCGGAGTTTTTGGGTGGCTGGCTCGCGCTCACGCAGATGCGGGAACCAAAGCGAGCATTACGGCATTTCACCCGTTTACGTGACGGCGTTGGCTCTCCCATTTCGCTTGCGCGCGCCCATTACTGGATCGGCCGCTCGCACGAGACTTTGCGGGACGGACAACAAGACATCCATTACCGCGCCGCCGCACAATATCGAAACACCTATTACGGCATGCTCGCTGGACTGGAAGTTGACGGGGCGAGCCACGCGATCGCTCTTCCCCAGGAGTATATTTCGCCAGAAGACACGGCCTCATTCGCAGCGGATAACCGTGTACGCGCCCTGCACCTTCTTGGCGAAGCTGGCGAGCAGCGATATTTTTCTCAGATCGCTTTTCATCTAGACGACGAAGTCGACAGCTTGTCGAAACTTTCCCTGCTATCGAAACTCTCCGCTGATTACGGGTTTATGCGTCCGTCACTGCGCGCCGCAAAGCAAGCAGGACGGTTTCAATCCATGTTGACTGAAAGCGGTTACCCGACCGTTTCAGCCATCGACTCCCTCTCGAAAACTGAATTTGAACACGCCTTTGTTTACGCAATAGCGCGGCAAGAAAGTGAATTTGCTACCAATGCCGTAAGTTCGGCGAGAGCTTATGGTATGATGCAAATGATCAATGCGACCGCCAAAGCGACAGCAAGAAAGCACAGGATACCCTACGATGTAAATCGCTTGGCGTCCGACGGCGATTATGCCGCAAAAATGGGCGCTCTCCATCTCAACGACCTGCTAGACCGCTGGGACGGCTCCTATATCCTCGCCGCTGTCAGCTATAACGCGGGACCTCATCGGGCAAAGCAATGGATCGAGAAATATGGCGATCCCCGTACCGGCGAAATTGACGCTATCGACTGGGTAGAAAAAATTCCATTTTCCGAAACGCGAAATTACGTCATGCGGGTTTTAGAAAATATGCAGGTCTATCGCGCCCGCTTAAACAATAACTATCACCCAAACCAGATAGAGCGCGACTTGAGAGTTGGTCAGCAGGCTTTTAATTAGAGACCCAGCGCACTGAGAATGGTCAAATATCGCACTTGACCTAAGCGCGCGTTCCGTATTTGTTCCACGTGGAACAGGGAGATCTACGTGCGGTTTAATCAGGCAAGAAAAAGTGCGGCGGCATGTCGACTTTAGCGTCACAGGCTCATATCCGCGCTGAGAGGCGACGATTTCGCCGCGCACAGAACGGACAAGCTTGGACCGTGCGTGACCTTCCGCAGTTTTACTACCACCGAAATTTTTCCGAAATCATTGATGGAGTGGCTTCAGAGCTGCAGGAATTATTAGCTTCACGCGACACATCTTTCCTCAATGATTTTAAGTCCCTACCCTTCGCATCTCAATGCGCTTATGTGCGCCTGGCGGGCCGCAAAGGACGAGTCTTTCACGTCGACAAATTCAAATATGACGAGATTGAAGACCTGCCCGCGCAATATGATCTGCTGACAGAATCCGGATTTACCTCGCGTGTGACGCCGGGGGATTTCCGCGACTATCTTTCCAGTCTCTCAAAGCCTGATTTGGTTGGCGTACTTTCAGACCATGCTTGCCCAACTCTATATAAGAAATCATGGAAGAAAGACGTACTCGTAGAGATCGCCTATGAAGCCATCGCGTTTGATGAGCTATCCATACCAGACACCGTCATTGTTCAGGGACGGTTAGACGCTTTGAACTACCTACTTTACCTGTTTTCAGGTCGGATTGACGAGAGTCTCCAAAATCTCACGCTTCGCGATCTTGGCTTAGTCAAAATGCAAAAATCTGAGCAGCATTTTGGTACGCGCTTCGGTTCTTTAAGGGCCGCAAAGACCGCATGGTTCTATGCCAGCGGTTTGCAAAACTTTCGTCGTGAGGAACACGCAGAGGTTCAACGCCTGATGGCAAGTATCGAAACATGGCCTGAACCATTATGTGCGCAAAGCACAGGAGATCGCGACAAGCTTGTTCAGAGTATTGGCGGTCTATTGGAGCGCAAAGGCCAACTCGAAGCCGCCTTACGCTGCTATGATCAATCCGATGCACCCCGATGCAACGAGCGCGTTGTACGTCTAAAGTATAAGTTGGGCGAAAAAGACTGGGTGCAAACCCGTCTGGAGGCCATGATTGAGAATCCAACGTCCGACGACGAACATGCCTTTGCTCGGGATTTTTACGCGCGGAAATATAAGAAGAAACGCACGTCGATCATCACGGACATATTGCGGGATTCCGAAGTATTGGAATTGGACGAAGCTTTTCGCAACCAACCCGAACGCGCAGCAGCAGAACATTATAGAGC
Organism: Litorimonas cladophorae; assembly: GCF_014652455.1. Taxonomy (GTDB): domain Bacteria; phylum Pseudomonadota; class Alphaproteobacteria; order Caulobacterales; family Maricaulaceae; genus Litorimonas; species Litorimonas cladophorae. The sequence goes on from NZ_BMYV01000001.1 coordinate 649,532, forward strand.
CAAAGGGCTCACATGTTTTCGCGCCGAGAACACGCCTTGGAAAAACCTGTTCGGTCTTTTGTTTTGGGACGAGCTTTTCCCAGATACCGTGTCCCGCAGAACGCCAATGGCATTAAAGTCGGGAGACTTTTACGCTGATAATCAAGCCGCGATTGAGGCGAAATTGCGCGACCTGGACACGCCCCACCTCATACTGATCAAACTTCTCAAAACATTGACCGCCCATTATGGCGAACCGCAATCCATCGTGAAGTGGAGGTCGAAATCCTTGGATCGTATTCAGGCCCTCGTTGAAAACTCTCCTAAAGGTTCAGCGGCCTATATGCTTCGGCTTATGGCGCAGGAGTGGACAAGAACCAAAGACGGTTTCCCGGACCTCCTCGTCATACAGGATGGCACATGTCGACTTGTCGAAATCAAAGCCACAGGTGATGTGATACGCCGCAATCAGCTCACCCGCCTGCGCCAACTCCGTGCAGCCGGATACCGCGCAGACATACTTCGAGTGGAATGGACCATCGATCCCGATCAAACCTATGTCGTCGTTGACGTCGAAACCACGGGCGGACGTCCAGGTCTGCACCGCGTCACAGAAATCGGTGCCGTAAAGGTAAAGGGCGGGAAAGTTATCGATGAATGGTCCTCTTTAATAAACCCACAGCGCTCTATCCCACCCAATATTACCCGCATCACAGGCATCACACATGAGATGGTCGCGGATGCCCCCATTTTTGCTGAAGTGGCAGAGAGCTTTGCGAAATTTATGGGCGACGCCATTTTCGCCGCTCATAATGTGAATTTTGACTACGGGTTTATCAGTGCAGAATTCCAAATGATCGACCAAAAATTCCGACATCCAAAAATCTGCACCTGCGCATCCATGCGGAAATTATATCCGGGTTATCCGTCCTATTCCCTGAAAAATTTATGCCGCGAATTTCATATTGATTTGAAGAGCCACCATCGCGCGCTGTGTGATGCCAAAGCCGCCGCAGAACTTCTGTTTCTCGTGAATGAAAGACGCATTGAAGACGCTTAAATGCCTTAGACGCAAGAGGAGGCTTTTACCGCGCTGTTGCCTGTGCCAAACAGTGTCCGACTCTCAATTTAGGACGATAATTTGGCAATTCCTCTCTCAGTTACGGACACGCCGACGGCCATCCAAACCATGCGAGGTTTGATCGAAAACCGTCTGTCGAGCCTTGTGCCGTCTGAAACCACTTGGCCCGCCCGTCTCCACGAAGCCCAACGTCACGCTTTGCTGTCTCCCGGAAAGCGATTTCGACCGCTGCTCTGCGTTTTTATCGCCCAAGGCGGTGGGATAAGAGCCGGTGCCGAATTGGACGCAGCCATTTCAACGGGGTGCGTGGCTGAAATGGTGCATGCCGCATCCCTGATTTTGGACGACTTGCCCTGTATGGATGATGCCGATTTGCGTCGGAACCAACCCACGACACATATCGCCTTTGACGAAAGCACAGCCATTTTATCGGCCACGGCGCTGCTAAATTGCGCTTTTGGTGTGTTGTCGCGCTTGGACCAAGTCCCCGCGCAACGCCGTATCGAAATGATCGATTTGTTGTCCTATGCGGTTGGGTCAAAGGGACTGATTGCGGGACAAATGGCCGATCTCGCCAATGTCGATCAAGGCGCAACCATCGCGGAAATTGAGCGGCTCAACACGCTCAAAACAGGCGCGCTATTCGATTTCAGTGTTGAAGCTGCGGCGATATTGGCTGGCATGCGAGCCTCCCAACGCGCCGCATTGAAAGATTTTTCCTACCATTTGGGATTAGCTTTCCAATTACTGGATGATGTCAAAGACGTCGTCATGAGCGATGCTGAAGCCGAAAAATCAGTCAATCGTGACATCGGCAAAGCGACGATATTAGCGCTGGCAGGGTCAGAGGCTTCAAAACGGAAGCTACAAGATTATCTTGATCACGCCTCTGCCGCCCTTCAACGGGCAGAGCTCTCAAATCTCGACATGCTCACCGCCATCATGGATCATCAGTTTGCCTTTCTCCGCACCTGATACAGCCACGCGTGAACTGATATTGAGCGCCACGGATGTGACCGTGGCCTATGGTCAACACAAAGCGTTGGACGGTTTGAATTTAGAAATTCGAGAAGGTGAACTTGTCGGAATCATTGGGCCAAATGGCGCGGGTAAAACGAGTTTTATCAGAGCGTTGTGCGGACGAACACGCGTGACGGGTGACCTTAACGTCGCCGGCACAGACCTCCGCCGCAGTACCGATCGTCGGCGTCATATTGCCCTCGTTCCGCAAGATATAGGTTTATATCCTCACCTCACGGCTCGCGAAAACCTAACCGTCATTGGTCGGCTTTTGGGGTTAAAAGATAGAGCCGCTATCAACCAAGCCTTAGAGACAGTTGAGATGTCCCAGCATGCCAAGACACGAGTTTCAGAAATGTCAGGCGGCATGAAACGGCGCATTAATGTCGCCGCGGCCATCATGACAGGGCCAAAACTCGTCATTTTCGATGAACCGACCGCTGGCGTGGATGCCCCTGCCAGAGATACAGTTCACCGCTTAGCTCGCGCCTTGGCCGATCAGGGAAAAGCGGTCATTTTGATCACCCACGAATTAGAACAAGCCGAGGCCCTTTGTGATAAAATTCTAGTGCTGTGCAAAGGCAAACGACTGGCATTCGAACCGCCTGCCCGCCTCCTAGAGCGAAGCTTCGAGAACCAGCGAGAAGTTATGGTGAGATATGCCACACCTCCCGAGCCTGAAGTTTTGAATGCCATGCAACCATTCGCTTTTACGCCCGGCGAAATGCCCACGATTTGGGTTGCTATGACCAATGCGAATGAAGTGAGTTTCGTTTCGGCGTTTTTAACCGCGCTAAAAGGCGAAAATGATCTTGTGCGTGAAATCAGCGTCCGTCGCCCAGGGCTAACGGCCCTGATGCATAGGGTCGAAAAAACGGGTCAGATCGCAGCATGATCGGCGCCGTCTTTCGGATTATGTGGCTGCGTCTGTGGCGCGACAAGGGCGCTTTAGTCTTAGCTTTTGTTCTGCCTGGATTTATCTTCGCCGTTTTCGCGGCCATTTTTTCAAATGCCTCAGGCGGCAGTCTTGATCTTCGTGTTGCGCTGGGAAGTATCTCAGATGCGCCCGCCGCTGTTTCCTTTACGCAGCAATTGTCGGAAAGCGACGTGATCTCAATGACTTATGATGAAACGTGGAGCGCAGCGGACGTGATAGAGCGTGTCCGACTCGGTCAAGATGATGTAGGCGTGATTGTCACGGGTGACTTTTCCGATGCCTCTTCCCCCTCCATTCAAATCATTGAGGACCCAAGCCGGACCGTCGCTGCAACAGTTTTAAAGGGCCAAATCAGGCAAATGCTGGCCACCACCTCTGGGGTCAAAAGCACGGCATTATTCAATACCAAATCGGCGTTGGGGGCCGACGCGTCCACGACAATGGAAGACCCGTCGGTCACTTATTATATTGGCGCAACGGCGATTTTGTTTCTGCTGTTCTCGGCTATGCAGGGCGCAGCCATTTCGATTGACGAACGCCGCAACGGAATCAGTGACCGACTGATGGTCGGCCCGATGGGCGCCATGGGCATACTAACGGGTAAATTCGTCTTTCTGACTTGGATCGGGTTTCTACAAGCCGCGATCATCTGCGTGGTTGCTCAGGTTTTCTTTGAAGTCCCGATTTTAGAGCATCTCGGCGCAGTTACGCTGGCTTGTTTAGGGACCGCGACGCTGGCGTCCGGGTTTGCGCTTCTGATTGCGTCTTTCTGCAATACGCAGGCGCAAATGCATACCGTCAGCACCTTTGCCGTGCTGCTCTTATCTGCCGTGGGCGGTTCAATGGTGCCGCGGTTTATGATGCCCGCTTGGCTGCAACAAATGGGGGTAGCGACGCCAAATTATTGGGCTATCGAAGCCTTCTATGGCGTTTTGGCACGGGGACAGTCTGTTTTTGACCTGTTAGGGGTTTGGGGAATATTGTTCGGCGGAGGTCTTCTCTGCCTCGCACTCGCTGCGTTGATGTCGCACAAATTAATGAGGGTCTAAGTGCAAACCGCCGTATCTCAGCAGACGAAACAGAACAGGGGCTTAATCTACGCCGCCCTGATCGTCGGCGGGTGGGCGATTGTTCATACCTACAGCGTGTTTTTCCACGCTTTATCCGCGCCCCTTTGGCAAACTCTCGGCCTGATCGCTCTGCAATGCTGGCTGTATACAGGCATGTTTATCGTCGCCCATGACACGATGCATGGTTCACTCATGCCGGGTCGCGAGAAATTGAATGCGGCCATCGGCACCGCTATCTTATTTGTTTATGCTGGTTTCGACTGGAAAGCGATGCGCACAGCCCATCATGCGCATCATCAATTTTCTGGGACGGAGAAAGACCCAGATTTCAATGCCACTAATCCGAACGCATTTTGGCCGTGGTACACCAAGTTCTTTCTGACCTATTTTGGATGGCGACAGCTTCTTATCCTCGTCGGATTTACAGTGGCTTATATTTTGATCGGGGCAAGTTATGCGAACACCATTATCATGTGGGCCGTCCCTGCGATCCTGTCATCTGTGCAGCTATTCTATTTCGGGACCTATTTAACGCATCGACAGTCCGACGCCTTCCCGGACCATCACAACGCCCGCACGAACAATTTCACTCGTCTGGCCTCGCTTATAAGTTGCTTCCATTTTGGCTATCATCACGAACATCATTTGTTCCCACATGAGCCTTGGTGGCGATTACCTGCGCGAAAACAAGAAGCTGGCGGATGAGTATCTTGTTGAATTTGGGGATCGTTCTGGCGGCCGTAATCGGCATGGAAATCTTCGCATGGGCTATCCACAAATATGTCATGCATGGAATAGGATGGGGCTGGCATGAAAGCCACCACACGGAAACGGACGGCCTGTTTGAAAAGAATGATCTCTATGCTGTCGTGTTCAGCTGCATCGCAGCGGCTTGTTTTATCATCGGGTCGATGGGGCATAGCTGGCTTTGGTATGTTGGACTTGGCCTGACACTTTACGGCGTTCTTTATGCTGTGGTGCATGATGGCTTAGTCCATCGGCGCCTGCCATTTCCGCGCAAAGCCAGAGGTCGCTACATGAAACGCCTCGTGCAAGCTCACCGTCTCCACCATGCCGCCCACACAAAAGACGGTTGCGTCAGCTTTGGTTTCATCTGGGCGCAGGATGTGCGGAAGCTAAAAGCGGAATTGAAACAGAATCTGTCGCGCCAAGGCCGATCCCATCAAACTGATATCGCGGAGTAATTCACGTGGCACAGGGGTTTGGACCTGATGATCTGATCGACTGTTATCGGCGCGGTGTTTTCCCTATGTCAGATAATCGTGAAGACGATTTCTTCTATCTTGTTGAACCGAAACTCCGCGGGGTTTTGCCTCTGGACGCCTTTCACGTCTCACGCTCGATGCAGAAGTTCCTGCGCAAGACGCCTTTGAAAGTGACCGTCAACACGGACTTTCAATCGGTCATCCAAGCCTGCGCGCTCGAGCGGGACAATACGTGGATCAGTCTGGGCATCGAGGGCCTCTACACATTGTTACATTGGCGGGGCGAAGCACATAGTGTGGAGGTTTGGGAAGACGACGTCCTAGTGGGCGGCCTATATGGCGTGACCCAAGGCGGGGCCTTTTTCGGCGAGAGCATGTTTTCACGCCGAAGCAATGCGTCTAAACTTGCCCTCATTCATTTAGTTGAGCGGCTGAAAGAAAGGGGGTTCGTTCTGCTCGACACCCAATTTCTCACCGCGCATTTAGCCTCGCTTGGCGCCATTGAAATTTCTCAAGCCGAATATCTCGAAAAATTAAAGCTCGCGCTCGAAATTGAGGCCTGTTTCGATTGACGTCTGCAGCGGGATTGCACAATACAGTCCCATGAAGACATTTCTCCCCCTTATTCTCCCCCTCTCTGTTCTAGCGGCCTGTCAGGCGCAGGACACGCCACAAACGACCTCGGATGAAGCCACGGTCGCCTTCCCCAGTACTTACACGCCACAGCCTTCAGCAGATGTCGTGTTGCGGAATGCCAAAATTATTGACGGAGTCAGTAATGAAATCCGCGAAGGTGATGTTCTGATCTCGGGTGGAAAAATTGGGTTTGTAGGCGCGGGAGACGTCCCCGCGGGTACTGACGAAATTGATGTTGAGGGGCGTTTCGTAACACCCGGGATCATCGACATTCACTCGCATTTAGGAAACTATCCCTCGCCTGGCGTAACCGCACATGGTGACGGGAATGAGGTCACCAGCCCGATCACATCGGAAGTTTCGGCTGAACACGGTGTCTGGCCACAAGACCCAGGTTTTGACGAAGCCCTACAGGGTGGTGTCACAACACTTCACATCTTACCGGGCTCGGCCAACCTTTTTGGTGGACGCGGCGTCACCTTACGCAACATGCCATCACGGACGGTTCAGGGCATGAAATTTCCCGATGCGCCTTACACTTTGAAAATGGCCTGTGGTGAAAACCCAAAGCGGGTTTACGGCAGCAAAGGTGGCCCCGGCTCCCGCATGGGCAATGTCTCGGGCTACCGAAAGAATTGGATAAAAGCGACGCAATATAAAGCAAAGCGCGACAAGGGCGGTGATTATGACCGCGACTTGCAACTCGAAACATTGGCTGATGTTTTGGACGGCAAAATTCTTATTCAAATGCATTGCTACCGCGCGGATGAGATGATCCAAATCCTCGATATTGCCAAGGAATTCGATTATAAAGTCACGACCTTTCACCACGCCGTCGAAGCCTATAAAATCGCGCCTGAGCTTGCGGCCAGTGATACGTGTGCGGCCATGTGGGCCGACTGGGGCGCGTTTAAGATGGAGAGCTTTGACTATATTAATGAGAATGTGCCCTTCGTTCACGCCGCTGGCGCCTGCGCAATGATTCATTCCGATGATCAAAACAATATTCAGCGCTTAAACCAGGAAGTTGCAAAAACTTGGGCTGACGGAAACCGAGCGGGTCTGAATATCACTAAGGCTGAAGCTTGGAAGTGGCTCTCCACAAATCCAGCCAAGGCCCTCGGTATCCTAGACGAAACAGGTACCTTGGAAGCTGGCAAACGTGCGGATATCGTTATCTGGGAAGGCGACCCCTTCTCCACTTATGGACGTCCCAGCAAAGTTATGTTGGACGGCGCAGTTCTATTTGACCGTGAAACCGGTCTTAAACCGAAAAGCGATTTCCGTCTCGGATATGCTGATTTTACGGAGGCATCGAAATGAGAACGCTCCTTCTGACCTCAGTCTTAGCTTTCGCCGCGACGCCAGTATTTGCGCAAACGTTATTTCTTGATGATGCAACCGTTGTGGACGCCAAAGGCGAAAAATCCACCGCGGACCTCATCGTCACTGACGGCGTGATCATCCAGCAAGCCGCAACGTTGAACGCCCCTGGTGGTGCCAGCTCCGTCGAAGGCGCTTGGGTCACATCTGGGCTCTTCGCGCCCATGTCATCGCTTGGCTTAACTGATATCGGATCTGGTGGTCCCGGGAATGATGCCGCCTCTGAAGATTCTTTGACAAATGTATCCGAACGCGTCGCCGATAGTTTCAATCCGCGGTCAATTCACATTGATAACGTGCGTCAAAGCGGCATTACCCATGCACTCGTCGCGCCGCGCAGTGGAAGCGGCAGCATCTTTGCCGGTACGGGCGCGATTGTTTCACTGACAGGCAAATTTGATTCGGTTTTGATCTCAGACGCTTTCGTGATGGTTGAATTGGGCGAAACGGGTACGCGCAGAGCGGGCGGCTCACGCGCGGCCGCGATGGCCCAATTGCGGGCAGCGATCGACGATGCGGATGGTTTTTTCAAACGTTATGCGGACTCGCCCGATGGCGGTGACATTCTTTCGCGCCAAGATGCTTTGGCCTTCAACCGAGCCACGCGCGGGGACATCCCTTTGGTCGTTCGGGTTGATCGCGCCGCTGATATTATGCGCGTGATCGACATAAAGAAAGACAACCGATCTTTAGATATCATTATCGTCGGCGCGGCTGAGGCTTGGGAAGTCGCTGACGAAATCGCCGCGAATAATGTCCGCGTTATCCTCGACCCCTTGCATAACCTACCTGAAACATTTGAATCCGTCGGCGCCCGTCTTGATAATGTTATGTTCCTGAAAAACGCTGGCGTGGATTTCGCGTTTTCCAACCTCGGTGCGCTAGGCGTGACGAAACCCGCAACACTGGCCCAACATGCCGGCGGCGCTGTTGTCGAAGGTTTGAGTTGGGCCGACGCGTTTGCCTCCATAAGCGCCATCCCAGCTTCTTGGTTTGGTGTGGAAGACGAGACGACGGTTGTTTGGGACGGTGATCCGCTTGAGGTCACATCCGCGCCGATTTCTATGTCTATAAATGGAGCGCCTCAGTCCATGACATCTCGGCAGAAAGCTCTCCGTGACCGTTACAATCCGACCAATACAGATAAACGCCCACACAAATATAGGTAGCGCGTACTGTGCTTGACCTCGGAGCACTTCTGCCTATGTTGCGACAAATTCACAAAAGGCCCGCGGACCGTCCGCGCGCCACCGACCGAAAAGCCGATATAGCTTGACCGACACCAATACGCCTGAAGAAATTGATGCAGATGCCGAGGTAAACGTGACGTTCACGGATCTCGGACTCGACCCTAAAATCCTTAAAGCGCTCGGCGATTTGGGATACGTCAAACCGACGCCAATCCAAGCCAAAGCTATTCCTGCCGCATTGCAACAGCGTGATGTGCTGGGCATTGCACAAACAGGTACCGGGAAAACGGGTGCCTTCACTCTCCCCACGATGCATAAGCTGGCCAAAGGGCGCGCCCGTGCACGCATGCCACGTTGTGTCATCGTCTGCCCGACGCGCGAACTCGCCGCACAGGTCGCAAAAGATGTTGAGGCTTATGGTAAATATCTGAAGCTGGAGATGGCGCTTCTAATCGGTGGGGTTAGCTTTGCCGAACAGGACCGTAAATTGATGAAGGGTGTCGACATTTTAATTGCGACGCCAGGTCGTCTAATCGACCAATTCGAACGCGGCAAAATTCTGATGACGGGTGTTCAAACCCTTATCGTTGATGAAGCTGACCGTATGTTAGATATGGGGTTTATCCCCGACATTGAGAAGATTTTCGATATGACGCCCTTTACGCGTCAGGTTCTTTTCTTCTCCGCAACCATGCCGTCTGAAATCAAGCGTCTGGTTGACCAGTTCCTACATCAGCCTGTTAGCATTCAAATCGCGCGGAAGAATATGACAGCAAAAACTGTCACCCAACGCATCGTGCGCATGCCCTCCTCCGATCCAAAACAAAAACGGACTGCGTTGCGTTGGATTATCGAGAAGGAAAATGTCGATAATGGTATCATCTTCTGCAATCGGAAACGGGATGTCGATATCGTCGCAAAGTCGATGAATGTTCATGGGCATGACGCCGCGCCGATCCATGGGGACCTAGCCCAGAGCCTTCGTACGGAAACATTGAACCGGTTCAGGAATGGCGAAATAAAATATCTCGTGGCCTCCGACGTGGCCGCTCGCGGTTTGGACGTTCCAACGGTCAGCCATGTTTTCAATTATGATGTTCCAAACCATTCCGAAGACTATGTGCATAGGATTGGCCGCACGGGTCGTGCAGGACGAAAAGGCGATGCAATCATGTTGGTCGCGCGTCTAGACCAGAAAAATTACGAGGAAATTCTCGACCTTATAAATATGGACTCAATTGAAGAGATTGAAATTCCTGGAATTGAAGACTTTCCCAAAGATGGTGGCAAAGCCAGAAAAGGCCGCAATGGTGGTCGGGACTCCGGTCGGGGTAGAGGGCGCAAAGATGACAGTCGCGGCGGACGCAATCGCGGTCAACGCGCCGATGGCTCTTATCACGAGAATAGTGTCTCCACCGAGAAGGTATCGAAACCCTCACGGCCAAAGGCGCCTAAAAAAGAGACTCCATCAGAGGCGGTAACCGAAGCCCCTGTCAAAGAGGCCCGTAAGCCTGCCGAAAAACGCCGTCCAGCGCCCCGCCGAAGAGCGGCTCCGGGTCGCGATAAACCAAAACCCGAAGCTATTTCGGAAGTTGAAGTCACAGAAGAGCGCGCGGCACCAAAGCGGCCACGAAATTCCTCACGCCGCCGCGCTGCTCCTAAAAAGCCTGGGGCAGAAAAACCCGAAGCCAAAACAGAGCGTGTCGAAAAATCCGCTCAATCAGAAGCCGTGGCCGCTTTCCCTAAGTCTGATGAGACGGATAAGAAACCACGTCGGTCTCGTGGCGGACGCGGACGTAATTCTGGTGACAGCACAACGTCTAAGCCGTCCAGTCGCCAGTCGACGGATAAGTCCGAGGCACCTCGTTCAGAAAAACGAGCCCGGGAAAAGAAACCGGATTCTAAACGGGAAAAGCCCAAAGGGAAAACGCCCTTCGGCGACGACATTCCCGATTTCTTGAAGTTTTAGTTTGCTTACCTTTTGGCGGGCGTTTTCACGACGCGCGCCAACAAATCATCTAAGGATTGATAGATTGCGGCCAAAACCGGATCTGTTTCTTGCATGAGGCAGTGACCTGAGTTGGGTGGCGTAAATCCGACACAATTTGACATCCGATTGTCGCAGACATCTTTATTGATGTCTGTCACCACGAAGTTATCCAACTCAGCATGGATCATCGTGACAGGTAATTTGATGGATTCAGGATAACCGTCCTGCAACACAAATTCACTGCTCCGGTAAAATTCGCGTCCCCAATTGATCGTAACGCCCCCGACCCGCTGTTCTGGCTTGCGCGTGAAAATCGCGTCACGCATCGGCAGTCGGATCGGCGACGAGGCGCAATATTCTATCCCCGCACGCAGTAGATTCCCTTCGCTTGCAGGCCGCCAGTCTGTCGCGCCGGGAAGATAATTTACGTCTTTCCCAAGCGCATCCCCTAGCTTCAGCATACGGTGAGCCTCCGCAAATGTGCGTTCCCCGCTATCAGGCCGCAAGGCTGGGGCAAGCAGAAGCAGACCATCCACGAGGTCAGCGTGTTCTCCGCCTATTCGAAACGCAACATGTCCGCCGAACGACATGCCCATCAGTATGACAGGTCGGCCTTCCGGAACGTCCATCGCCTCCAAAAACAGAGCTAAGTCGTTGGAATAGCGTTTAAAATTATCGATCAAAAGCTTTTCGGGTTGGTTCGGACGTAAACGCTCTGATCCACCTTGACCGCGTAGATCAAAACCGACGACGTGGTAGCCCCGCGCTGCGATAACGCCGACCTGCTCACCATACATATCCATTGTGGCGGTGTAGCCTGGGATAATCACTACGGTCGCTTTGGCTGCAGCGGCGTTACCCGTTTGCCCGTACCGCATCTTCACGCCGTCATCGCTAGCAAACATATCCCATGTCCAATCGTCAGGCATGTCTGGAATATTAAACGCAGCAACTTGTGCCGCATATCCTGGGCTTACCTGATAGGGCTCATAGGCGCGTTCTGGCCAAGCGAAAAAGGCGATCACGCTCAGTAATAGAAGCCCAAGGAAGACGAAGAGAATCTGTTTCATCCGCTGGTCATCCCATAGGCATAGGTTTCGCGCCAGATAGGATCATCAGTCAAAGCGGCATGCCACGCGGCTAAATCTGGGTGAGCCTGCTGCCAATTAAAATGAGACGCACGATAGCTTGCATAGTCGAGGCCGCAGATAATCGCGATATTTCCAAAGGTCCAACTCGCCCCCAGCCATGGACTGATTTTTTCAAGTGTCGCAATCGCGTTGCGGATCGCCCGATCGTGCCGCTCGATCATTTCATCCCAGTGGAGTTCCGCCGGCCGCACGGTTTCATAACGATAATTATAAACGGCGTCGGATAATCCGTCGCCAAGCGCATGCTGCCACAACTGAATAAACCGGGCGTGACCCTTTTCAGGTAAAAGCGGTTCTTCTCTGAGACTATCTAGATATTGGCAAATCACAGGACTATCGAAAAGAAATTGTCCGGGCTGCCATTCTAGAGCTGGGATTTTGCCTAAAGGGTTATCGCCTGCCAAATATCCGTTGGCCCCCGCTTTCTGAGGCTCTACCTCCTCCAATTCGACATGGGATAGGCGGGCCAATATCATGACCTTGCGCGCATATGGAGAGATAGGAGAGCAAATTAGTTTCATGCCGAGAGTGTAGCCTCCGACAACGAATAAAAAAAGACGGGCCGCCGGGATTTCCGACGACCCGCCAAGTTATGGTGGGGCGGCTCCGGACACGACGTCCGGAGGCGAACCACTGGTAAAAGGTTTCAAGCGAGGAATTGGCGCAAAGGGCGCCGTTGTTGAAGGCAACGTTTCGGCCGAAGCTTCCAGTCCAGACGGTGTCTCATGATCCACGATCGTCACCGTACCCGTGCGATATTTCAGTGGTGCTGTTTCATCCACGTTCGGCACAGTCACTTCGACATCCACAAATTTGGGCGCATCACCACGGGTAATGACTAAATTTTGACGCGCCATGAGGTCCGCCTCGGCATCCAATTCAACGGTATAAAACTGACCGCCCGCAATATCTGCGCCTTTTAGGGGCAAAACTTCGACTGTGTATTTACCCTGCGGCAGATCATCAAACGCATATTGACCGAAGCTGGTCGTCATCATTTCGACGTCAACATCCGTTTCGTCCGATGTGAGACGAAGTTTGGCGCCTTCGACACGTGTTTCGCCACGATCATATTCACCGTTCCCATTATCATCCTCAAAAGCGAAGCCGCGGATCTGGCCTCGCTGAACGATGGCTAATGGGATATCCGTGATTTGACCTTCGGCAACCGTCACCCGTGTCTTTATCTCGGCAGACAGATCATACCCAATCGGGAGGCTACGCGCATCAATTTGCACTTCATAAAGCCCTTCAAGCACATTCTGAATTGTGAAAAAGCCATCCGCACCGGCACGCAGAACCATTGGCGTTCCTTTAACGCGGACAATAACGCGTGGAATTCCTGGTTCGGCTGCTTGGCGAACACCGTCCCGGTTCTTATCAAGGAACACCTGTCCCTTCAAAATACCACGCCCATCCTTGGCCTTTTTGATTCCGCGCTTCGCATTGAAATTGAAGTGACCGTCAAGCTGAAGCCCCAAGCGTTGGTTCCCCCGCAAGTCGTTGCGATAGGCAAGACCTAAGGACATATTCTTTCCGACGTTCAAACGGCGCGCTGCTGAAAGGGTCAGAAAACGGTCGCTCTGTGCCGGTCCACGTGTCGACAGACTTTGCAGAATACCCAAATTCGCGGTTACTACGTTTTTCTTGCCGAAGACCTCACCTGAATTGAAACCGGCGTTGATGCCGCCTCGGGCACGCCACTCATCACCATTCCACACGCCACTTATGCTTGGGCCGACAGTGAGGCTGGATTCTTTTGGCAGGCTGAAGCCAAACGCAGAGCGACTGACTGTCACAGATGCCGACTCGCGTGTGTCGGCGTCAGATCGTGTCGCGCGGCCATATTGGCCCCGCACAGTCAGCGTGTTAAACTGCTTGAAAACTTGAACTGATGTGTTTGTTCCCGTTATATTTTCTTCTTCAATACCCACATTTTTGGTCTGAATTTCGAAAGCGGATAGCGAGCCTGAGACATTGATGCCAGTCTCGCCAATTCCAGCCGTTAGAGACGTAGATAGTGATGTTTGCTCGGATCGTTGCTCACCCGACTTGAGGAACCCGACCTTGCGGTAAGTTGAAGACACCGAAGCCGCAGGATTGTTCAAAAAGCCAAAATCCCCCTTGGGGAAATATGACAAGCTGGCGCGCGCGTCCAATTCATCCGATCCCTTCCGACGGATGTCGGGGGGTGATTCTAGATCTTCGAAGTCCGCATTGGGGTCTATAACGCGGGCGATTTCTTCCGCCTGCTCTTCAGCAACCAAATTTGACCGTAGGAATTCTGCGCCAATGTACCCGCCGCTCATGTTGAGGCGCAATTCATCACTTAACTGACGCCGCACATCAGCGTTTAGACGAAAGTCAACGGCGCTCTCTCGGGATGGCCCTTTGAACACGCCCGCGCCCGCATTGGCATTCCATTGCCACTTCTTTTGCTCGTCGCGACCTAACCGTCCCGAGATAACCTCGAGTACGGCACGTTGATCATCGGTGAGCGTGTCATTGGCAACCGCGAGGCCTGCTTCCCAGCCGTCAATATTGGCGTAGCGTAGGCCTGCGACAAACCCATTGTACTCATTACGGGTTTGGTCCTCAGATATGGTCGATGCGCCAGTAACGGGTGAACCCGCCGCAAATGCCCAACGCCCTGTTTCGGTTTGATGCTGTGCCGACACGCCCATAATCCGACGCGTATTCACTGGGTCTAGTTCACGCAAATTTGCTGAATAGTCGCCAATTGACCCTGTTGCACCGCTCGTATGGGCTAGATCAACAGACAGCCAATTCGGACGCAATTCTTTCTCATTTGATGGAAGGTCAGCAAGTTCATACCGCAAACGTCCATTGACGCGCCCCATATGCGCATCAAACTGAACACTTGCGCCTGTATCAGGCGAAAGACGGAAGCTCAGGGATTCTGGCGTGAACGGCGCGTCCTTCACAAGATCATCAATTGACTGCCGTGGCGCGATAGAGCCCGCCAAACGATCGTCCAAACGCACGTTAATGCGGTCCGTGCCGCCCTCGACGTCAATGTTCGTTCCAGTCAAAGCTTCAACGGCGGAAACTGGCAGAAGCAAGTTGGTTTGATCAATATAGGCAATATCTTTGGATAGGCCGACCGGCTTACCATTGGTGCTCACCAAACCCGTCGCCAAATTCAAAGACATCGTTACGCTGTCTTGTACGCGTCGAATTTCAACAACGGAGCCATCACCTGATATTTGGACGCTATTTCCAAGTGCTTCCGCGATCGGGCGCAAAGGCAAAAGTAGAACCGGACCGACCGACTTAGGCTCTGGCTCCACGGCACCAAGGGGAATATCGTCAACGAAGATATCGAAACCTGTTGCCACACGCAGGCGTGGATCAAGCTTAAACTTGAACTCATTACTATCGGGATCGAACCGGCCGGATGTACCCGCTAAGACGGCGATGGCGTTGGGCGTTAGAATGAAATGTTCTGGTTCGACCTCACCAAAATGCTCTAGCTTGCCGAGTGTCTTACCGTCCGCCTTCACGATGCCCGTATCGGTATAAAGCTCCATGACGACATTGTCTTGGCTGCGGCGGACGATCAGCGCTTTGGAAACATCGTCATATTCAACGTCATTTCCTAAATGCTGGAAAATCGGCATGGCATTGACGTAAAGATTGCCATCGGCAGTGCGGTGAACTTCCGTGCTCTTTAAGGTCTCGCCATCAAGTTTGACGATGATTGTGCTGTCGATCTCTGCGATGACTTTGGTGTTCACGGTTTGAATTTTATCAGGTGTCTCGGCTTTCGCAGGACTTTCCTCGGTCGGAATTGCGACAGCCGCCGTTTTAGTGACCTCCGTCGGCGAATCGACATCAGCCGCAAAGGCGGAACCTGAGATAAACATCAAGACAATAGCCATTAGCCATTGTTTTAGAGCGCTTTTATGTTTTGAAGACCGCCCTAACACTCCGGCAGCTCCATTCGGGCGCGGCAGTCGGACTGTGTTTGGCAAGCGTCATTACGCTTAACTAAGACAGGCGACCATCCACTCCGAACGGAGCTGAAGACGGAAACAGTAGGAGGGGTAGACGCCAAGTCAAAGCGGAACTGCTGACGCAGTCGGATTTGGCGTGAACCGAGTTCAACGTCCTCGACGATTGGTCGGGACATCAAGGTTTGAGACGTAGATTCAGCGGTTATAGGGATATTTCGGCGACATTCGCCAACTACCCACCATGCCCGCTTTGTACGCGCCTCGACCAGGAAGGCAGTATCGCCATCCAGGATTTCAAGCATAACTGCGCCAGACGCCCCGTTTTTCGGGGTCGCTGCGTCTGCTCCGCTTAGGCCGAGACCTAAGACGAGCAGTGATATGAGTACAATAACTCTCATCAATCAGTCGTTTTTTACCATTCACACCATAATCGCGGTCTTTGCCGCTTATGGTGAGAACCTACCGAATGATGGTTTAGATCGCGTATATGCGGGATTCAGCGAAAGCGTCATAAATGGCGGTATTATTGGGTTAAAAGTTAACCCGCTGCGGTAGAATTACTCGAAAACATCCACTTGCGGCGCTGACCGGATAATATCCAGCTGGTCACACGCCACAATAGATCGCCAAGTCAGCGCGACCAAAAACGAGGTAAACAGCCCCAAACCTATCGTTATCGACCCGCCCGAAAACAAAAACATGGCGGCGATATAGCATATGAAAACGGCGCAAGCGCTCGACATTGCCCATCTGTGCGATGCCGCTATGAAACCGATCAGCGGAAGCAAAATAATCATATAAATCTGGCGGATAATGTACTCTTCGTCATACATAGGCTTGCTGTAGAGCAGTAACGCGCTCCACAGAACCATTGCCAGATAAAGGACAACTAAGAGGTTTTTTGGCCAAGCCAGCAATCTTGGGTCAATCGGTCCGGAAATCTCTTCCTCAGACCCTATTCCCATTCGATTGTTCCGGGAGGTTTTGACGTCACGTCATAAACAACGCGGTTTACACCCCGGACTTCGTTGATGATCCGTGTCGCCGTTTCGCCAAGGAATTCGTGGCTGTAAGGATAATAATCTGCTGTCATACCGTCCGTTGACGTCACTGCACGAAGCGCCAAAACAAAATCATATGTCCGCTGATCGCCCATAACGCCGACAGTTTGCACAGGCAAAAGCACTGCAAAAGCTTGCCATATATCATTGTAAAGACCGTGTTTTTTGATTTGATCTAGATAGACCGCATCAGCCTCTCGCAGAATGTCCAAGCGTGACTTCGTAATCTCACCAGGGCAGCGAATGGCGAGGCCAGGACCCGGGAATGGATGACGTTCGACAAAATCACTATGTAGACCTAGCTCTCGACCCAAGGCTCTCACCTCGTCCTTGAACAACTCACGCAGCGGTTCAACCAGTTCGAGGTCCATACGCTCTGGCAAGCCACCCACGTTGTGATGGGATTTGATTGTCACAGACGGGCCGCCGTCAAAGGAAACAGATTCAATTACGTCAGGATAGAGTGTTCCTTGAGCCAAGAATTTTGCGCCGCCAATCTTCTTGGCTTCCGCCTCAAAAATATCGATGAACGTTCCGCCAATAATTTTACGTTTCTTTTCAGGGTCTTTGACACCTTTAAGTAATGTAAGGAATTGGTCGCCGGCATCCACATGTATGAGATTAATATCGTAATGATCGCGGAAAAGCGCGGTGACTTGATCGCTCTCGCCTTTGCGCATCATGCCCGTGTCCACATAGACACAGGTCAATTGGTCACCGATCGCTTCATGGATGAGAACGGCCGCGACGGAGCTATCAACGCCACCAGAGAGACCACAGATAACTTGGCCATCACCGACTTGGTCTTTGATGGCTTGTATCATCTCGCCCTTGAACGAGGCCATTGTCCAATCACCTTGGAAGCCCGCAATCTTATGCGTGAAGTTACGGAGCATGGCTGCACCGCTCGGCGTGTGGACGACTTCAGGATGGAACTGAACGCCATAGTAAGCACGCGCCTCATCGGCGATTGCCGCGAATGGCGCATTTGGTGAAACACCAATAACTTCAAAGCCTTCTGGTAACTTGCTTACGCGATCCCCATGGCTCATCCAAACCTCTTCGCGGTCGGATAAACCCTCAAAGAGCGGGCTGTCACCCGATGTGTCAACGAAAGCTCTGCCAAATTCTTGCTCTTCAGAACTTTCAACCGCACCGCCCAATTGCGCGCACATAGTCTGTTGACCATAGCAAATGCCCAGAACGGGTACGCCGTAAGTCCAAACAGCATCATCAGCACGCGGCGTTCCTGTCCCTGTGACAGAGCTTGGCCCACCTGAGAGAATGATCGCCTTCGGCGCAAATTCCGAGATGAAGCTCGCGTCGACTTTGTTGAAAGGATGGACTTCTGAATACACACCACTTTCGCGGACACGTCGCGCAATAAGTTTTGTAACCTGTGATCCAAAATCAATGATCAGCAGTTTTTCATGTGCTTTTACAATATCTTGGTTCGAGGTATTCACGCAGATTTCTCCATCACGGCAAAGAAGAAGCCATCCGTATCGGTTGATGCGGGGCTGAGTGTCAGTGTGCAGCCATCGGCAGACCAAGGCTTGTTCACTTCTGTTCCGAAGCGATCTTCCCAAACCTCACCAGCAGAAAGCAGGGTGAAATCGGATGTTCGCTCGAGAAACGCATAGACTTGCGCTTCATTTTCAGCGGCCAACATTGAGCAGGTCACGTAAAACAGAAAGCCACCAGGCTTCACGAAGTTCTTGGCTTCATCCAGAACTTTGACTTGTTCTTGCATGCGCCGACCCAAGGCATCCTCGGTCAAACGCCATTTCGCATCAGGTTTCCGACGCCAAGTCCCCACACCTGTACATGGCGCATCGACAAGAACGCGGTCCACCTTGCCACGCAGATGGTTCAAACTCTTGGCGGGCGGTTGGGTCACTTTGATGATTGTTGCACCTGCGCGCATCGCACGTTCATAGGTTGGCGCCAGACGACGTTTATCAATATCGAAGGCGTGCACCGCGCCTTCATTATTCATATCAGCAGCGATGGCGAGTGACTTGCCGCCCCCACCCGCGCAATAATCTAAAATCGTTTCGCCGGGTTTCGCTGCTACCAAAAGACTGACAATCTGCGAGCCCTCGTCCTGAATATCGAACTTTCCAGTCATGAAATCGGGATCCGATTGAATATTCGGATGACGAGCTGCGCCTTCGACAGGCGCAAAACGCATACCAACGGGCGAGATAGTCGTAGGGATCGCATTGGGAAGGTCTAATTGTTCACGGGTCGCTTTGATCGCATTTGCGCGGATATCTAGCGGCGGACGATGCGTTAGGGCTTCGCCTTCAATGACAGCCTCTTCGTCAAAGTTGGTTTCAAACGCTGGCCATAACCAATCTGGTACGTCGGCCCTTATCCATTCAGGTGCTGTCTCTAAATTGATCTGTCCGCGCAGCTTCGCAATTTGGGACTCTGTTAGAGGCGTCCCGAAATGGGCGTCGCCTTCGGTTTGCTCAAGGATGTCTTCGACCGTAATCCCGCCAGAAAAAACCGCAGCGCCTATAGCAAGAGCGCGAGGACTGAGATCGTCCATACGGAAACCAATTGACGATTTACGGCGGAGGGCATCCAAGACGATGTTTCCAATCGCTGATCTGTCCTTGGACCCGGCGAAACGGTGGGCCTTACCCCAATCGCGCAACGCCATCGTGACAGGCGTCCGTCGCTCGATGACGTCTTCTAAAACTTCAGCCGCAGCCTGTATTCTTCCACCAAGTCTCATCGAGACATTCCAATCAAGTTAGTCAGAGCCGATTTGCGAATGGCTCTGACGAAAAATTAGTCGAGGGTCAGCGCTTTGGCTTAGCTCGGCATCGAGTAATTCGGCGCTTCGCGGGCGATATGCACGTCATGAACATGGCTTTCGCGCAGTCCAGCACCTGTGATTCTAACGAATTCAGCATTCTTATGAAGATCTTGGATCGTCGCGGACCCCGTATACCCCATTGTGGCGCGGATACCGCCCAGCAGCTGATGCAAGATTGGGGCGACGGGCCCTTTAAATGCAATGCGACCTTCAATGCCTTCTGGGACGAGTTTCATTGTGTCGTTGACTTCCTTCTGGAAATAACGATCCGCCGAACCACGCGCCATAGCGGAAACTGAGCCCATTCCACGGTAGGACTTGTAGCTACGTCCTTGATACAAAAAGACTTCTCCTGGCGTTTCTTCTGCGCCCGCGAGAAGTGAACCCACCATTGCGCACTCTGCACCCGCAGCGAGAGCTTTGGCCATGTCGCCTGAATATTTGATGCCGCCGTCAGCAATCACGGGAACACCCGCTTTATGGGCCGCTTTGCAAGCATCCATAATCGCCGTGAGCTGAGGTACGCCAACCCCGGCGACAATGCGTGTTGTGCAGATCGAGCCTGGCCCGATACCTACTTTAATCGCATCAGCACCGGCCTCGATTAATGCGATAGCGGCGGCTTCAGTCGCAATATTTCCCGCGATGATCTGAGCATCAGGATAATCCGTCTTTAGCCGCCTCACCTGCTCAATTACTTTGGACGAGTGACCATGCGCCGTATCAATGACGATAGCGTCGGCGCCAGCCGAAATTAGTGCGACGGCGCGGTCATACCCCGCATCGCCAACCGTCGAAGCGGCAGCAACGCGCAAACGGCCCTTACTGTCTTTACAAGCGTTAGGATGGCTAGCGGCTTTATCCATATCTTTAACGGTAATCAGACCAACGCATCGGTAATCATCATCGACGACGATCAAACGTTCAATACGATGCGTATGCAGCAGAGCGCGGGCTTCATCTTCTGTCGCCCCTACTTTGACGGTCACGAGGTCCGTCGTCATCAAGTCTGAGACTTTTTCTTCTGGATTCGTCGCAAACCGAACATCGCGATTGGTGACAATTCCGACTAATTTTCCTGAAACCTCAACAACTGGGATACCGGAAATGTTGTGATGTTGCCCGAGATCGCGAAGTTGCCGCAACGTCGCCTCAGGTCCAATCGTGATCGGATTGACAACCATACCCGACTCAAACCGCTTCACCTTGCGGACTTCTTCCGCTTGTTCCTCGATAGACAAATTTCGATGAATCACACCGATACCACCAGTTTGCGCCATTGCAATTGCAAGGGGCGCTTCTGTAACGGTATCCATCGCAGCAGACACCAATGGCACATTAATATTGATATTACGCGTCAATCGCGTCTTTAACGACGCGTCGGCAGGTAAAATGTCAGATGCCTTTGGTTGCAAAAGGACATCGTCGAAGGTCAATCCTTCACGAATCTCCATTGGAGTCTCCATCTCTTTTGCAAGCGGCGGTTATCAGTAATATCTCATGGGCGCAAAGAAATTCCGCGCTCCTACCTGCCACTTAACACAGGTGGCCCGCCTAGTCTTCGCGACCCTGCAAATTCATGGCGACTAAGTAGATTTCCGGGCTCCCTTTCCGAGAACTCTCTGGTTTAGCATGTTGCACTTTTTGGAAATTCTTTTTCAGACGCTCCAGCAAGACTTTTTCTGCGCCGCCTTGAAATACTTTCGTGACAAAATGCCCGCCGGGACGGAGCGTTTTCAACGCAAAATCAGCCGCGGCCTCAACAAGGGCGACTGTTTTCAAATGATCCGTCTGGCGATGCCCCGTGGTATTCGCAGCAAGATCAGATACGACGATATCCGGTGCCGCTCCCAACAACTTGTTGATCCGCGCAGGCGCCGTTTCGTCCATAAAGTCGAATTCAATCAAATCCGCGCCAGCGATTGGATCAACGGGCAGCAGATCAATGCCGACAACCCGGTCCGCACCGCGCTTCATGGCGATCTGCACCCAACCACCAGGTGCGCATCCCAAATCAACGACCAAGGAGCCATGCTTCAACAAACCGAATTTATCGTCCAGTTCTTCCAATTTAAACGCAGCGCGAGAGCGATAGCCTTTTTCTTTGGCCTTGCGGACATAGGGATCATTGATTTGGCGCTCGATCCAAAGTTTAGAAGATATTTTACGACCGCTCGCGGTTTTAACTTTACGATGAAGCATGCGCGTCGCGTCATCTTGTTCGGGTTTAGCCGTGACACGAGAACGCTTATCGCCTTCGGTTTTCGACCCAGACATTTTGCGTGTTGAGCGGCGATGTGTTGGGGGTTTACGCGCCATTTGGTGGCTCCGATTCTTCAGGCAATTTAGGGGCGACTGACTTAATTTGCGCTGTTTCGAGTTTTTGGGGTGTTTGGCCTTTTTGCATAAGCCCAATCAGCATCCCTTCGCGCAAACCGCGATCCGCAACACGGATCATTTTCGATGGCCACATCTCGCACAGAACATCGGTGATCGCGCATCCGGCCACAAGAAGATTTGCACGGTCTTTTCCGATACAAGGCTCCTTCGCGCGTTCAGCGAAAGTTCGAGATCCCATGTCACGCGCGACCGCGACAGCGTCTGCTGAACGCAACCACAGACCATCAACCTTTGCGCGCTGATAATACGGTAACTTCAGATGGATGCCCGCCAATGAAGTGATGGTCCCAGATGTCCCAATCAGATGCCCTCGGCCTTGCTGAAATACATTGGTGAACCGCGTTTCACAGCCCTGCTCGACGATTGTGTCGCGAACCACCGTTTTCAACGACTCATACCAAGTGGCTTTGTCATCAATTTCAGGAACACGTTCGGACAAAGTCACGACACCAATGGGAAGCGAGGCCCAGGCGCTAATAGGCGGACGATGTAGCCTATGTTCTGATTGCGCATCGCGAAGCTTTCTTACATCGACCCAAGATAACTCTGTCGACCCACCGCCAATATCGATAACCAGCGCGACATCTTTGGTCGGGTCCACAAGATTGACGCAGCCCATGACCGCTAGGCGGCTCTCGACACGCGGACTAATCACCTCAAGCGTAATACCTGTTTCAGTTTTAACCCGGTTTAGAAATTCTTCCCCATTACTGGCACGGCGGCAAGCTTCTGTCGCGACGCACCGCCAACGTTTGACACGTTTCGCTTTCATCTTGGCCGCGCAGACGGCCATGGCTTCAACGGCCGCATCCATACTTTCGTCGCTAAGACGACCTGTCGCCGCCAAGCCCTGCCCCAAGCGGACCACACGGCTATAGCTATCGACAATACGGAAACTTTCGCCCGCGTCGCGCGCGATCAAGAGGCGACAATTATTGGTTCCGAGGTCAATCGCAGCAAAATTAGGAGACTGCCGCCCGTTTGCACGATTACCGCCTCCGCTTCCGCGTTTATGTCTTGGCCGTCTCCGAGAACTCCGCCCCGTGGGCGCAGGTTGATCGGAGCCGGAATGATGCGCATCCGGCATTATAGGTCTCTCTTTTGGCCAAGGGTCGCGAAAATCGCGCGCGCACAGGGCTTCGTCTCGACACTGCTAGGGCAAAAAGACCATAGCCGTAAAGCTCTTATTCAGGTCGGCTCTAATGGATATCAATGTGGTCAGAAAATTGCGCCCAGTCTGGCTCTGGCTGCAAGGCTGTCATCGCATCATGCTGTGACAGAAAAACCCGACCATTTAGCTTGTCCAAAAAGTCGGAGCGATACATGCGTTCACGTACGGCCGATTGCATATCTGAGAGGTGAAGCTTGATTTCCAAGCCCTTTAGACGCCGATTGATTTCTTCCAGACTGGATAGCGCACTCGCATCAATATGGTTTACGCCGGAACACATCAAAACCAGATCGGTCATATCTGAGTTTTCAGACACAACCTCGGCAACGCGGTCCTCTAGGAAACGTGCGTTCGCATAATAAAGACCCTCGTCTATCCTCAAGGTTTTAACTGTTTCATCCGTTTCCACATTGAACCGATCCGCATCTCGGTAATGTTCGGTTCCAGGAAAGCGTCCGACGAGTGGCATATGTGGCGTCAGACTAACCCGAATATGAAGAACCATCGCCAGCACAACGCCCGCCAAAACACCCCACTGCACACCAAGAATGATCACGGAAAAGAATGTCGCAAGCGCTGTAATCCCGTCGGCACGGGAATAGGTCCAAGTGCGCCAGATGCTTCGGAAATCGAGCAAGTTCAAACAGGCCACAATGATAAGCGCCGATAGGACGGATAATGGCAGATTTTTCAACGCGGGCGTCAAAAATAAAGCCGTTAGCGCCATAAATCCAGCCACCATCAAACCCACCAATGGGGTCTTGCCACCAGCGGTAAAATTGACAGCAGAGCGCGACATGGACCCGTTTATCGGATACCCCCCCGTCATCCCCGCGACAGCATTCGCAGCGCCTAATCCAAGAAGCTCGCGGTTCGGATCAACCCGACCCCGTTTCCGCGCGGCGAGCTCTTGCGCGGTCGAGGTGCTATCTACAAAAGCGACAATGGCAATCACCACGGCAGGGATAAGAAGCTCTTCATACCCAACCAAAGTCAGACCTGGAAAAGAAACCGGCGGCAAACCTGCGGGCACAGAACCGACAATGGACAGGCCATACGTCTCACCAAATTTCAACAAGGTGCTTAATCCGACGAAAGCGGCGATAATCAATATGGGCGCCATGCGTGCCAAAAGCTTTGCCGTTTTGGCGCGAAAGCCAGATTTGACCAGTAAAAACGGAAGCATGCGACGAACTAACACAAACAGCATTATTGCGATGAAACCCGTCAAAACCGCCAGTGGTTTAGATTGAGGCACCTGTCGGATGAGTTCAGCGACCATGCCGAACGCTGTCCGCGAGTCCACTTGCAGACCGAGTATGTGTTTGGCTTGACTAAATATGATGAGCAGCGCAGCGCCAGTTATATAGGCCGATACCACGGGTCGCGAGACGAAGTTCATAACGAACCCTGCCTTCAAAACGCCCGCGATCATAAGCAGACCGCCCGTCAGTAACGCCAAGGCACCGGCACTCACGACCCGTGTTTCTGCAGGCAGTGTCGCAATACACGCTGCGGTCATCAGAGAAATGACGGCAGTCGGCCCGACGTTTAAATAGTTAGAAGACCCAAAGAGCACATATGCGACGAGCGGGAAAATAGACGCGTAGATTCCCAACTGTGGAGGAAGTCCCGCCAAAAAGGCGTAAGCGAGACACTGCGGGACCAGTAAGATACTTACCACAGTTGCAGCCAGAAGATCATCCGCAAAAATCGACGTTTTATAGCCTTCGAGCCAGCTATATTGTGATCTTATGGCGCGCTTCAGGCCCATAGATATGCCTTGCGACCGACTGCCCTACGATATGGGGGGCAGTGGCTCATCCAGTATTTTTTTGTTCGGCAAATTCAGTCAAAGGCGTCCGAAGCTGTTCGAGATTTATGCCGATAGCTGATATGGCATCTAGGACGCCATCGACGCCCATCTTCTCAACATGTGCAAAAGCCCAAAGGGCCGCAGACCGCATTCCTGACGCGCAAAATGCAACGATTGGCCGAGGCATCGTCTCGTAAGCCGTCACCGACGCGTCGATGAGCCCAGGTGTCAGTCCGCCCGACATTGGAATGTGATGATAGTCCACGCCGATAGTGTGAGCCGCCGCTTCCATTTCCTGCGATAGAGGTTGCAGCGGAGCTTCCATGTCAGGACGGTTATTGATGAACCCCATCACACCCTGCTCTGCCAAGGCCTGCATTTGAGCTGACAATAATTGCCCTGTTATAAAAACATCACCGGGTAGTTCTTTCATATCGCTACCCAAGTTTCGTTTTCGCAAGTTCGACAATGGCATCAGCTGTAATACCGAAGTGTTTGAACAACTCAGCGCCAGGCGCGGAAGCCCCAAACCCATTCATGCCGACGAACCCGCCTTCACGACCGATCAAACCATCCCAACCTTGGCGAATACCGGCCTCGACCGCAATCTTTGGAAGGTCCTTTCCGATGACGGAGCGGATATAGCTTTCGTCTTGCTCGAGGAATAAATCCATACAAGGGATTGAAACAACGCGCGCAGAAATGTCTTCTTTTTCGAGGCGATCGGCCGCTTCTACGGCGATATGGACCTCAGACCCAGTCGCTAAGAACACGATATCATCGGCGCCTTTACCGGGACGCAAAACATAACCGCCGCGTTCTGACATATTCCGAGAGGCGTCATCACGCAAAGCCGGCAAACCCTGACGGGTGAGCGCCATAACCGCTGGCGCAGTCTTATTTTGCAACGCGATTTCATAACATTCAGCAACTTCAAGCGCGTCAGCGGGGCGATAGGTATAGCAATTGGGAATGGCGCGCAGGCTGGCAAGATGTTCGACAGGTTGATGGGTTGGGCCATCTTCACCGACGCCAATGGAATCATGCGTGGCAACGTAAATTGTGCGGATGCCCATGAGCGCAGCCAATCGAACCGATGGACGACAATAATCCATGAATACCATGAATAAGCCGGAGTATGGGATAACGCCGCCATGCAGTGCCATACCATTCATGGCAGCGGCCATGCCGTGTTCTCGGATGCCCCAGTTGACGTACCGACCCCCGTAATTTCCAGCTTGGATCTCAACCGAAGTCACAGGCGTCTTTGTTTTATTGGATCCTTCCAAATCGGCAGAACCTGAAATCATATCGGTGAGCAACTCGGTCAGCGGTGCAAGCGCTTTACCCGAAGACGCGCGCGTAGCCATTGCTGGCATATCAGTAGCAACGCTGTCTTTATAACTCTGGAAAGCCTCGAGCCAGCCCGCATTCAGCTCGCCCGACATGGCGCGTGTGAAATCAGCAGAATTTGCGTCAGTGGCAAGGCGTTTTGCCCATTTGGAATGTTCTTCGGCGCCAGCTTTTCCAGGTTTAGCCCATTCCGCATAGACATGGTCTGGAATTTCGAACGGCGCATGCGACCATCCGCGTGCAGCACGGGTGCCAGCAATTTCTTCATCACCGAGTGGCGAACCATGTGCCTTATTCAGTCCTGCCTTCGTGGGCGCACCCTTCCCGATTGTCGTTTTGCAAGCAATCAAGGTTGGCTTGTCTGACGATTTTGCTTGGCGGAGGGCGTCAGCCACGGCGTCGCGGTCATGTCCGTCGACCGCAATCGTCTTCCAATTCGCAGCCTTAAATCGCGCAATTTGGTCTGTTGAACTTGACAGAGAAACGGGCCCATCAATGGTAATATTATTGTCGTCCCAAAGAACGGTCAGGCGGTTCAATCCTAAATGCCCAGCCAAGCCGATGGCTTCCTGACTGACCCCTTCCATCAAACATCCGTCGCCCGCGATCACATATGTATGGTGATTTACCAAATCATCGCCATAACGCGCGTTCAAATGGCGCTCGGCCAAGGCGAAACCAACAGCGTTAGAAATCCCTTGTCCCAACGGACCCGTTGTCGTCTCAACACCCGGCACATGACCGTACTCGGGATGTCCTGCTGTGATTGAACCGAGCTGACGAAAGTTCTTTATCTGATCCATTGTGACGGCTTCGTACCCTGTCAGGTGCAAAAGGCTGTAAATCAGCATCGATCCGTGACCCGCCGACAAAATAAAGCGATCGCGGTCTGCCCAATTTGGCGCTTTTGGATCGAACTTCAAAAACTGCGAAAACAAAACGGTTGCCGCATCGGCCATACCCATAGGCATACCCGGATGACCCGAGTTGGCGCGCTGAACCGCATCCATTGACAATGCGGCAATAGCATTGGCCATGTCACGGTGTTGTTCCGCAGTGAAAGTCAGGTTGGTCATACTGTGTCCAGCGTGTTGGGGCGACGACTCGCGAGGTGGTTTAAGACCTGTCACTGCCACAAAGCGGGAGGCGGCTCTACCCAGCCGAATCAGCTTTCTAATAAAACTATGGAAAAATCGCCGAAATTTGAGCCTAAATTCGTCGCCGATGAAAAAATCTGCGCGGAGACTCAGTGCACACACCTAAGATGTGGCGAATAGCGGTAGATTTTGCGGATTGGCTGCGGCAAACCTATCGCAATATTTGATGCGAGAAAGACTATGATAAAAGCCAGGAACGTCCTCGATTTGATCGGCAATACGCCTTTGCTGTACTTGCAAGACGCGTCGAAGATGACGGGCTGTGATATTTACGGAAAAGCAGAGTTTTTAAACCCTGGGCAATCGGTAAAAGATCGCGCCGCTCTTTCGATCATTCGCGCTGCCGAAAAATCTGGGGCTCTCAAACCCGGCGGCATCGTTGTTGAAGGTACCGCAGGTAATACGGGTATTGGCCTCGCGATGGTCTGTTCAGCTTTAGGCTATCGTTGTAAAATCGTAATGCCCCGTACGCAGAGTCAGGAAAAGAAGGATTCTGTCAAACTGCTTGGCGCGGAATTGATCGAAGTTGACGCAAAGCCCTATTCCGATCCGGGGAATTATATTCATGTGTCTGAGCGATTGGCGAAAGACCTGAACGACAAAGATCCAAATTCGGCAATTTGGGCCAATCAGTTTGACAATACAGCCAATCGTGACGCCCATATCCAAACCACAGGTCCAGAAATCTGGGAACAGACTGAAGGTAAAGTAGATGGCTTCATCTGCGCCGTGGGTTCCGGTGGAACAATTGGTGGGGTTTCGATGTATCTAAAGTCCCAAAATCCAGAGGTCCAAATCGGCCTAGCCGACCCCTATGGATCCAAAATGTTCGCCTATTATGAGCGCGGGGAATTGGAAAGCGAAGGCAACTCCATCACCGAGGGTATTGGGCAAGGCCGTATCACGGCAAACCTGAAGGACGTCCAGATTGACCGCCAATATCAGATTTCCGACACAGAGGCCCTGCAAATCATTTTTGAACTCAACCAACTCGAAGGTATCTGCCTTGGTGGGTCGTCAGGCATCAACGTGGCTGGCGCGATACATATGGCTCGCGAAATGGGCCCAGGGCATACGATTGTCACGATTCTTTGCGACTATGGGCAACGCTATCAGTCGAAAATATATAATCCTGAATTCCTGCGTGAGCGCGGCCTGCCCGTCCCAAATTGGATTTGTTAGCCCATGAAAAACGATCTTGAGCGGGATACCAAGTTTACGCATATGGGAAGGCCCCCAGCAGGTCTTGGCACATCTGTCAGCCATCCTGTTACCCGTGCGTCCACGCTCTTGTTCGACAAAGCCAAAGACCTCTATCGCAATGATGTTAGAGGTTATGGACGACACGGCGCGGCCGTTCACGATGCCCTTGCGGACCTGTTCACCGAATTAGAAGGTGGCATTGGCACCCTGCTCTATTCTTCTGGTTTAGCGGCGCTCACGGGCCCGATTTTATCGATCGTCAAGCCTGGCGACCACGTCCTATTGACTGATTCAACCTACGGGCCGACACGTCACTTTTGTCTTACATTTCTCGCGCGCATGGGCATCGAAACAACATTCTATGACCCACGGATTGGGGCTGGAATAGACGCGTTGATCCGAGACAATACGGCATTGATACTACTGGAAAGTCCGGGATCTCTGACTTTCGAAATCCAAGATGTTCCTGCGATTGCGAAAGTTGCAAAGGCCAAGGGCGTGACCACGCTCATCGATAACACTTGGTCGGCAGGCCTGACGCTTTCTCCTCTTTCGATGGGCGTAGATATTAGCATCCACGCCGCTACCAAGTATTTTGGCGGCCATAGCGATGTCCTGTATGGCGCAGCAATTTTTGCAGATGCCGCAAAGTTCAAACGCGCTCAAATGACGGCAAAACAATTAGGCAATGCGAGTTCACCTGATGACGCCTATCAGATTTTGCGTGGCTTTCGCACTGTTCTCCCGCGTTTCCGTCAACAAGAAGCGACCTCTCTCGCTTTAGCTCAATGGTTGATGACGCGAAACGAAGTTCAACAGGTTCTTCACCCCGCCGTCACAGACCACCCTGACCATGAAATATGGAAACGTGACTTTACGGGAGGTGGCTGCATATTCTCTGTCATTTTCAAGCCACTTTCGGAAGCCGAGGTTCTGCGTTTTATTGATGGCTTAAATCTGTTTGGAATCGGATACTCATATGGCGGGTTCGAAAGCCTCGCGATACATTGCGATCCGCAACTCAAGCGGAATTGCGCAAAGCCCCTTGAAGGTCCGCTGATACGCTTTGCCTGCGGATTAGAGGCCATGACCGACCTAAAAGATGATATAGAACAGGCTCTTGCAAAAGTTTTCTAACATCGTTCGGTTTCTTGCTTTTGCAGTTCTGCTCTGGCTTGTCATCGCTATGGGATCATGCGCACCAGCACGTACAATTTTACAGCAAGCTGATCTGTCCCCTAATCGAACTGCGTCTGCGCGGCTCGATAACCCGCCAGAGAGTTTCAAACAGCTTGAAACGGCCTTGTACGGACCATTCACACAGCCAACAGTTTTCGATCTTTCGAGTTCCAACATCCTCGCTACGGATTGGCTAAATGGAAAAGCAACGGTTGAGCAACGTATTTATGATGTGTCTCACGGACAGACGCCACAAGCGTTCGAAGTTATCGTCGTAACCCCCAATGCTTCGCCCGACGCGCCAGTCATCATCTCTCAGAATTTTTCCCCTAACCGATCCGTTATCGCGGCTGACGAGCAATCACCTCTCCCAGGCGAAAACGAAAACATGGGTTTGCTGGAGCCGGTGTTCAAATTCTTCTTCGGCCGACACATTGTAGAGCCACCCTTGGAAAATATCATAGACCGCGGCTACAGTTTCGTGGCGATGCATCCGCCTGACTATATCGCCGACAGAAGCAAAAAAGGGACAGAAGAGCTCAATCTGATTTTTGGGGAAAGGTCTGATCGTCCCGGTGCATTGACAATATGGGCGACTCTTTCAACTGCACTTGCGACAGAGCTTAAACAACAGAACCCAGATCGCCCTGTGATCGCTTACGGGCACTCCAGATATGGTAAGACAGCGCTCCTAGCGGCGGCATATGGCCAATCCATTGACGCTGCCGTATCCCATCAATCGGGGACGGCAGGCGCGTCGCTGATGCGGGACAAGACGGGTGAGAGCATCAAAGATGTCGTTCGCGGTTACCCGCACTGGCTTAGTCCTGCGGCAGCCGAATATGCTGACACACCCCGAAGCCTGCCGACCGACGCGCATGCCTTGCTCGCCGCGATCAGTCCTAAACCCATCCTGTTGGGGAATGCGCGGCGTGATGTTTGGTCAGATCCTGAGGGGGCGTTTCGTGCGGCGCAATGGGCCGCCGCAAATACGGACCAGACATTTACGTCCCAACGTTTAGATGACTTTCAACCCACAGATGACATTGCGTTTTGGACGCGGACCGGCACCCATGGCGTTGTGAAGGAAGACTGGGCGACCTTCCTCGATTTCCTCGATGCGCATTTTAAATAGAAAATGGCAGACCCAGTAGGACTCGAACCTACAACCTGCCGCTTAGAAGGCGGCTGCTCTATCCAGTTGAGCTATAGGTCCTGATATTTTGACGCTAATGCGTCCAGGGTAACTTCCGATCATAATCGAAATTTTCCGAATAGGACCGCGGAATGCGTTTGCTTTTTGGGCGATCAACGATCCGATGAGGAATACCGTTTGCCTTTGCATAGGCGACAGCATCCTCAAGAGAATCGAATCTCAACTCGAGTTGCTCTCGTGTATCTACATTCCGCGCATTGCCCGTCAACGGATCGATAATGCTGGGCTGAGCGGATTGGTATTCGAGACACCACATATCCAGATTGGCTCGACCAGATGTCATTGCTGACGCTTCGGGTTTATAGATTTTAGCAAACATAAAGACGCGATAGCGCTGGACCGACCAAGGGTCAATCCAGCGAATGATTAGATGTTCTTATGAAAAGCAGAATTTAGCATCGATTTAACGTCGGATAACGATTGTGGCCGCGTTTGAGCCGCTGCCGATTTGGCCTGCAGGCGTTCCCGCACTTGCGCGGCTAAGGCACTGGTTTGCGTGGCGGCGGTCTGCATGTGTTGTGGTTGGGCCGCCTGCGGCATACGTTTGCGCAAGGCCGCGCGCGTATCCTGCACCGTGGGCGTTCTCGGCCCCGACTGGTTTCCTTGTCCACCAGGGGTCAAACTCCGTGCCCGCCACCGCTCAAAGACCTGCGTCATGAGTTCTGGCGTCGCTACGTCGCGCTTCCACAGATCGGTAAATTGGGCGCTTGAACTATGCGGACGATATTCAGCAGGCAACGTATTGAGGATCACGCGCATAGGCAAATTCACTGATTCGCCGAACACCATCGTCTCCGCAGTCCCAAGCGAGGGCAGAAATGAGAGCAACTCTGCTGCACCATCTGGAACGGCAGCACGAACAAAATTTTGATCCAACTCGTTAGACAGACGCATAGAAAAAATTGTCGAACATTGTGAAAGCGTGGAAGGTTCCAGTTCGGATGGGCGTTGGGAGACAATCGCGAGAGACACCCCATATTTACGGCCTTCTTTCGCAATTCTGGAAATAATCCGGCGCGTCGAGTTAAACCCAAGTCCCCGATCACGCGGGATGTAGCGATGCGCTTCTTCGCAGACCAATAAAATAGGAAGTTGCCGCTCTGACCATGTCGCGAGTTCAAATGCGAGACGGCTCACCACAGAAACCACGATATTCAGCGCTTCAGATGGAATGCCGGAGAAATCCAAACATGAAATCGGCTTGCCATTCACTGGTAAGCGAAAAATCCGCCCTACGATATCCTCGATCGGGCGCGGTGAGGCTTGGTTCTTAAATACAAACTGATAGCGAGGATCAGCAATTAATGTGGCGATGCGGCGTCTTAGCCGCTTATAAGGTGCCAAATTATTGGAGTTTTCCAACTTCCCCATTTCATGATCGATAAGCTTAGCGACATCGCGGATGCGGTAAGGCACTGGACTATCCAACGAAATATGGGTCGCGCGTTGAAGCTCCGATTCAACGTCATCCAACTTCACTTGGCTACTGACGTCGCCATTTTGAACAGATCGATCATAGAGACGCTTTGCCTTCAGCAAAACATCATGAAGTATCTCGGTTTCTTCGCGGGCTTGGTCTTCAATTTCTGAACACAACAATTCGCACGTTTCAACAAAATCAAAGATCCACAGAGGTAGGTCGAGGGAATCCTGATCAATGACCTCCGCCCGATTACCAAAACTCTTTGAATACTCATTGTGCGGATCAAACAGAACAACATGTCCCATCGGGTTTTCCTTCAGGATCGCCTGAAGAACGAGCGCAACCGTACAGGATTTCCCTGACCCCGTGGAGCCGATGATCGCAAAATGCTTTGAGAGTAGATCATCAACGCGGACCTTCGCGACAATTGAGCTGTCCTGCTGAAGGCGTCCAACCTCAATACAGGCCTCGCCTTCTCGATTAAAAATTAAAGTAAGCTCAGCCGGAGACATATTATAGACGGCCTCGCCTAAGACCGGGAAAGACCGAACTCCGCGGAAGAACTTCGTCTCACGTGTTGTCTCATTGGTTGTGATTTCGCCCATGATGTTCAATTGCGCGAGACAGCCATCCGACATGCCTTCATCGTCAGCGGCGCCAATCTTGAGCGACCCTACCATAGCGACAACAATGGATTTGCTCGTCACAATTTTTAGGATTGTGCCAATTTGGGCGAGTTGGAGCTGATTGTTCCGAATTATGGACTTGTTTATTGAGATTGTCGCAACAGATGAGCCGACGTTACGAATGCGGCCGATTTCGACTTGTTTGAACGCTTTTGCACGTTCGAGCGGTACGACGCGCTTTGACTGATCTGAAATGCTCATAGATGTTTTCCCAACGACAGGGACACATCTAACGCAAATGGCTTATCAAAGCCTTACGTTGCTCAATCAAAATATATGGGAAAAACCGTGGTCGGGGCGGCAAGATTCGAACTTGCGACCCCCTGTTCCCAAAACAGGTGCGCTACCAGGCTGCGCTACGCCCCGATCACGGTGGAGCGCTAAGTAGCGCGACCGCCGTAAAAGGCAAGTAAAGAGTTCAAGGAAATTCAGTTCTTTGTGTATTTATCTCAGTTACCAAAAAACGGGTGTTTGATTGTATCGCCAGGGCGGATGCCGCGAGCCTTCGCTTCGCCGCCCTTCAATTCGACAACCGCCGCAACAACGGCCTCCGAGGACGCGCTCCGCAGAGTGTAGGGCGTGTGAGAATGTTCTATTTTCAGAATTTTGCCATTTGATCGGACGAATAAGATATCCAAGGGAATGGATGTATTTTTCATCCAAATGGTTGCGATCTTCGGCTCATCGAACTCAAATATCATTCCTGTATCTGGATCCATAGAATCACGGAACATCATGCCGCGCGCTTGTTGCGCCAGAGTTTTCGCCTCATCTACCATGAACGCGTGGTCACCCTGCTCCGTTACAATCGTCAGGGGTTTAGGAGCGCCAAAATCGACAACATCATTTCGGGACGTCTGTGCAAACACAGGTGCCGCCAATAGCGCGAACGTAATGGATAGTGAGATAAGACGTTTCATGGCGCAGACATACAGTCCGACTGGCATGGATGTAAATTACAAATGCAAAGGATATACAGCGCCGAAAGCGCACCACGCGCTTGTTTACTGAATGGCAGTCCCTAGGGGAATCGAACCCCTCTTTCCAGGTTGAAAACCTGGCGTCCTAACCGATAGACGAAGGGACCGCATCAGTCAGTGGAGCGCGATATATAGACGGATTTCCAACCTTGCAAGTGGCTTTTATATGAAAAATCAGTCTTCTACTGCAGCCAGATCAGACAAATGAAAATCAATACGGGTCCGACCCTGCCAAACGTTGGGTTTTAGGAGGCCCAAAGCGTGAAAACGGGTATTTCCAGCCGTCAGAAGGACTTCATCCAGTCTTGATTCGCCAGCCCTGAAACAAATGCCTGATATAGTTGCTCCCCCAGAATCGGTTAGAGAGAATCTCACGTGATCCCCTTTCGTCCGTTTGGCGAATGTCACCCGCACATCGGAGAACGCAAAAACAGGTTGGGGATTGCCTGCACCGTAAGGACCAACACGTTCGACCAGGTCCATCAGCCCCTCGCTAACGGCGGATAAACCCAAAACGTAGTCCACCCGCGACGAATCCTTGCTCAAGGCTTCCATTACATCTTCACCGAGCTCACCAGCCATAAAGGCGCGGAGATTATCGATTTGCGCTGGGTCCATAGAGAGCCCCCCCGCCATAGCGTGTCCACCACCGGAGATAAGCAAGCCGGCCTCAGCCGCTGCGGAGATCGCACTTCCTAAATCAACACCATTGATGGATCGGCCAGACCCTTTCGCGACCGGGGGATTCGCATCATTGTCAATTCCAATGACGATTGATGGTTTTCGGAAACGGTCTTTCAGCCGGCCCGCCACAATCCCGATGATTCCTGGGTGCCAATCTTCCATCGCAACAATAATCACAGCCTCATCTTTTTGAGTCTGCGCCGCGTCCAAGGCTTCATTGAGGATATGATCTTGCATTTTACGTCGCTGCGCATTGACGCGGTCTAGCTCTGCTGCGTGAGCGTAGGCTTCTTGAGAGTCCTCAGTCGAAAGCAATCGCGCACCCATATCGGCGCGTCCGATTCGGCCTCCAGCATTGATTCGTGGACCCAATACAAATCCTGCATGATAGGTCGTAAAAGGGGGCTCAGCACTGGCAACATCTGCGAGCGCTTGCACCCCAATGTTCTTATTTGACGACAGAACCTTCAATCCTTGACGGACAATAGCTCGATTTAAGCCGCGCAATGGCACTACATCGCAAATCGTCCCCAAAGCCGTCAGGCCTAGGAGCGATTTCAGGTCGACGGAATTCTCCAGGCCCCGCGCCCGCGCCTCACGCTGCAAGGCAACAAGCAACATGAATGTCACGCCGGCAGCCGCGAGGTGGCCTTGGCAAGACCCATCATCTTGGCGATTCGGATTAACGAGCGCCAAGGCAGGCGGCGGCGTATCGCCCATCAAATGATGATCAACCACGATAACGGGCAGAGCGATTTGATCAGCGTGTTCTAACGCGGCCTGAGCCGCAGCACCACAGTCCAATGTGATAACCAGGTCCGTTTGCTCAGCTTTCAGTTGGTCGAAAGCAGCAATAGACGGACCGTATCCCTCTTTGACGCGATCAGGAACGTAGAGGCCGAAGCTGTAGCCTAAACCCCTACCCCAACGAATCAATTGGGCCGCCGACGTCCCACCATCAACGTCATAATCCGAAAATAGCGTCACGGTCTTATTGTCCGCGATATGATCGAGGATCAGCGCTGCAGCTTTGTCGACATCTTTGAGGCTAGACGGATTAGGCAGACTGTTTCGTAATGTGGGCGACAGAAAAACTTCCGTTTCGTCGGCAGTTACACCCCGTCCCAAGAGGAGAGCCGCTTGAAGCAGAGGCAAACCGGTGTCCGACGCGTAAGACTCAAGTGCCTCTGGATCATACCGAAATGTCCACTTACGTTGACGGATCGAGCTCCGCACATTCAAACAAAGTCTATCAGTCATGAGTTGCCTAGGTCGCTTCGTAAGCGACATTATCGAATTTATTAAAAACGCGTGCGAATACTCCCGCGCAGAAGTTACAAAGAGAGCAACGCCGGAAATGCAGAAAAATTACTCCGCGACAGCAGGCTCGACCGCTTCTTGCATCATGAGCTTTATATTACGCGCCGCCTGACGAATACGTTGTTCGTTTTCAACAACCGCGATCCGCACGTAACCTTCACCATTGGCGCCGAAGCCGACACCCGGGGAAACCGCGACACCCGCTTTGACCATCAAGAGTTTAGAAAATTCGACTGACCCTAAATGAGCATATTTGGGCGGCAATGGCGCCCAAGCAAACATTGAAGCATCGGGCGATGGAATATCCCAACCCGCGCGACCGAAGCTCTCGACCAAAACGTCTCGGCGCTTGCGATAGATTTCTCTCGCTTCGGCAACACAGTCTTGAGGTCCGTCGAGCGCGGCACAGGCCGCGACTTGAATCGGCGTGAACGCACCATAGTCGAGGTATGATTTTACGCGTGTCAGGGCGGCGATTAAACGACGATTTCCAACCGCAAACCCCATACGCCAACCTGCCATAGAGTAAGTTTTTGACAATGACGTCATTTCGATCGCCATAATGTCCTCGGGATCGACAAATTCAAAAATAGAGGGCGGCGCTTCGCCAAAATAGATTTCAGAATAAGCGAGGTCAGACAGGATAATAATATCATTGGCCTTCGCGATCTGAATGATCTCTTCATAGAAAGCACGATCAGCCATCTCTCCAGTTGGGTTTGATGGAAAGCAAACGACAATAGCCATAGGCGGCTTGTCCGCTGTGGCCAATGCGGCTTTGACCCCGGCCAAATACTCATCAGCGGTGATGGCTGGGATCCCCTGTATTTTGGCACCCGCAATAATGAATCCATAGGCGTGTAAAGGATATGATGGGTCTGGAGCGTAGATGACATCGCCGGGCGCGGTTATGGCCTGCGCCAAATTTGCGAACCCTTCTTTCGAGCCGATCGTCGCGATAATTTGGTCTTCAGGATCAAGCTCCACTCCAAACCGTCGGTCATAGTAGCGTGAACACGCCTGACGCAGCCCCTTGATGCCGCGTGATGCCGAATAGCCTGTCGTCTTTGGCTTTTGAACCGTTTCGACTAACTTATCGATCACATGCTTAGGTGTGGGCAAATCTGGGTTCCCGAACCCGAAGTCTATGATATCGTGACCCTCAGCCCTCAGCTCCGCCTTTAGTTTATTAACCTCGGCAAACACGTAAGGCGGCAAACGCTTGATACGATAAAACTCGTCCGCTGAAAGTTTTGGATTGGTCTGCATGGGGGCGTTTCCCTATAGCCTGAATTTATTGTCTCGGTTTGTATGCAGGGAAGCCCTGTATGGGTCCCGTCGCGGGATCATCTTTCTTGTACGCCTGAACTTTGGCTTTCAAAGCGTCGAAATCTGCTTTGGATTGTTCGGGATCGGGGCCAGACACCAAACTATATTGGCCATTTTCATCGCGTAGCCTCTGCAGTGCAATGGCATCTTGATCCCATTGCTCCGCCGAACGAATATCGTCTGGTGCTAAAGGTGCATCTTTGACCCTCGGATAACTCGTCTCAATGTTTTTTGCTTCTTCGCTAAATTCGGAAGACTTCATCAAGTCAATTTTCGGCATTGATACAGTCTGACAAGCCGCCAATGTCAGCCCCAAAAGGGGAGCCAGAAGAATCCGAAAATTTTTTGGTTGCATGATCATGTTTTTCTTATGCGACAAAGCGGCCTGAACGTCATCCTAATAATCGTCCAGATTTATGGGAATACGCCAACACCTGTCAGGCCTAACGTTTCATCCCAACCTTGGGTCAAGTTATAGTTCTGAATGGCTTGACCAGATGACCCCTTGGTCAAATTATCAATAACAGAAACGATGACAGCTGATCCGGGGGTGCGGTCTGCGAATACGCCGATCTGGCAATGATTACTGCCGCGAACGTGACGTGTTTGCGGAACTTGTCCTGCGGCCAGGACATGGACGAACGGTTCAGACTTATATGTGTCTTCATAATGCGCACGCAGCGTATCCACGCTCACGCCGTCCGAAAGCTCCACATGGCAGGTCGCGATCATACCCCGGTTCATCGGCAGAAGATGCGGCGTGAACCGGACCTTGGCACTAACGCCGGCGAAGTCTTTCATGGCTTGGTCCATCTCTGGCGCATGACGATGCGCTCCAATGGCATAGGCTTGCGCACCATCCGTTGTTTCTGAATAAGCAAAACTCAGGGACGCTTTGCGCCCTGCTCCAGTAACGCCAGATTTCGCGTCCACAATGAGGCGCTCTGGGTCAATGAGTCCCTCTGCGAGACCCGGCAATAGCGCCAGCATCGTGCACGTTGGATAACACCCCGGACACGCCACGAGCTTCGCACCTTTGAGCAGGTCCCGTGCAAACTCGCTCAGGCCATAAACCCGTTGCGATAGAAGTTCCGTGAAATCGTGTGGCCGCCCATAAGTATCGGCATAAAGCTCTGGGTCAGACAGACGGAAATCAGCTGAGAGGTCGATGACCGTTTCAACTCGGTTATAAATCTTAGCAATCGTTTCCTGACTGGCGCCATGCGGCAAACAGGCGAAGACGACATCAATCTCGTCCCAATTGACCTCATCGGCGGTCACCAAAGCGGGTAAATCCTGCCCCGCAAAGTTTCGAAAAACATCCGAATACACTTCGCCCGCACGACTATAGGCCGTCAAAGCCGTTAGTTTTAGCTTTGGATGGCCAAGAATAAGGCGCACGGCTTCTGCGCCCGTGTATCCCGACGCGCCTAAAACAGCTGCATTTTTCATCTTAAATCACCCACAAAAAAAAAGGCGCCTCGGAATTCCGAAGCGCCTGAAAACATAGACCAAAAAGGTCGGTAAACGATTAACGCTTGGAGAACTGGAAGCTCTTACGCGCCTTGGCACGACCATACTTCTTACGTTCAACAACACGCGAGTCACGTGTGATAAAGCCAGCCGCCTTGAGTGGCGCGCGAAGAATTGGCTCATAATACGTCAAAGCTTTTGTGATGCCGTGACGCACAGCGCCCGCTTGACCGGACAAACCGCCGCCTTTGACAGTCGCCATGACGTCATAGGAGTCAACACGATCAGAGACTTGGAAAGCCTGAGCAATGATAAGGCGTAGAACTGGACGTGCGAAATATACTTCGACGTCGCGGCCATTTACCGTGATCTTGCCATTGCCAGGTTTGATCCAAACGCGGGCGATGGAGTTCTTACGCTTACCCGTAGCATAAGCACGGCCAAGTTCGTCAATTTTTGGCTCAGGTAATGTCGCAGGATCGATGGCCTTAACGTCACCGCCGGCAGTGCCAACAGTTCCGTCAACAACGTTTTTGAGGTCCGCAAGGGACTGTACTGTATCTGTGTCAGCCATGGTCTTAACCTCGCTTCACGTTTTTAGGGCTCATCGATGCGAAATCGATAACTTCTGGCGTCTGCGCCGTGTGCTCATGTTCCGCACCAGCATAAACGCGCAAGTTGGAGAGCTGCTTGCGGGCAAGCGGGCTTTCTTTCGGCAGCATACGCTGCACAGCTTTGCGCATCACGCGATCAGGAAAGCGCCCGTCGAGGATTTTGCCAGCTGTTGTTTCTTTCAAACCACCCGGATGCCCCGTGTGACGATAATAAACTTTGTCAGCGCGCTTTTTACCTGTGAGGTGAACTTTGTCAGCATTGATGATAATAACATTGTCGCCGCAATCCATGTGTGGCGTGTAGTCGGGGCGATGCTTTCCGCGAAGGCGCATGGCAACAAATGTAGCCAAACGACCGACGACGACATCTTCCGCGTCGACGAGAATCCATTTCTTCTCAATCTCAGCGGTTTTCAAAAACTTTGTCGTTTTCATGATAAACCTTAGAATGTGTACGACCCAAAGTGGGCCGAACTGCGATGGCGCTACCTACGCAAGGCAAACCCTATCGTCAACAGGCCAAATCAGGGACCCTTGTTAAAAAGCTATTTTAAAACAACGGGTTAAGAAATAGGTATTATTTTACCGTATATCGAGAGCGCCAATTAACGCCAATAACAGCCAGAAAGACGAAGATCGAAGAGAACTGGTGCAAAAGCGACAAATTGAGAGGAGCTACTGCCAATAAGGTCCAGATTCCTAATCCTACCT
Organism: Litorimonas cladophorae; assembly: GCF_014652455.1. Classification (GTDB taxonomy): domain Bacteria; phylum Pseudomonadota; class Alphaproteobacteria; order Caulobacterales; family Maricaulaceae; genus Litorimonas; species Litorimonas cladophorae. The sequence goes on from NZ_BMYV01000001.1 coordinate 689,778, forward strand.
GCCAGAGCAAGACCGCAAAAAAGACGACCATAGCCGGCTGAACCGCACGACTTCGCCGCATCGACCACCCCACCCAAATCGCGACGGCCAGTAATATATATGCCAGAGTCCGGTGGTTGAATTGAATTGCAGCAGAGTTCTCGAACATATTGCGCCAGAATGGGGTCTGTATTCCGTAACCTTGCGGAATAAAGTCACCATCCATCAGCGGCCATTCATTATAAGTATGGCCAGAATATGTACCCGCCATGAATGCCCCACCGATAATCTGAAGATAAACGAGACCAGCAAGTAGTTTCGTTCGCCCTCGCCCCAACATACTCGGGGCACGATCCCAACCACTCGCCTGCCGCTTATATAGCCAATAGAGAACACCCAAGATAATGAAGGCGATGCCCAAATGGGTCGCTAGACGATATTGACTGACGCTGACCATACCCTCCTGAAGACCGCTGTGAACCATCCACCAGCCTACTGCACCCTGCATGCCAATTAGCAATGCGACGGAGAAAAATTTCCACCTATGGCCGCTCGCGAATTTCCCGCGCAGGAGGAAAAAGAAAAGTGGCAGCGTATAAGCCAATCCAATAAATCGACCTAGCTGGCGATGCCCCCACTCCCAAAAATAGATAAATTTGAACCCCTCAAGGTCCATTCCAGGATGCTCGGCTTCGAACTCTGGAATAAGTTTATATTTTTCAAATTCAGCCTTCCACGCCTCTGTTGACAGGGGGGGCAGCGCGCCGCGAATTGGCGCCCACTCAGTGATGGAAAGACCTGAGTTTGTCAGTCGCGTCGCGCCACCCACGACAATCATCGCGGCAACTAAAAACATCATGAATAGGAGCCAATACTCCACAGATTTGGAACGTGTCTCGGTCATAGAACGCATATAGCGCGAGAGACGCCAGAGTCGACGCGTCAAATCAGTCGCAGTCTGAAGAAAAAACGAGATGGTCGGAGTAGTAGGATTCGAACCTACGACCCCACGCCCCCCAGGCGTGTGCGCTACCGGACTGCGCCATACTCCGCCGTCCATCTCGTGAGTGGCGCTATAGAAAATACCGATGAGGCAAGCAAGGAGTGATTACCTGCTAATGTTATGAGGATTTACCGTCTTCGCGGAAAGCGGCCAACCGCGACTTTAGGCCCTGCAAACTTTCGAGGGCGGCTCTAAGGGCATCTTGATCAGAGGTCTTGGGGGTGGCGGGTGGCGCCAGCGGGCGTTCAGGCTGAACGGTCTGCCGTATAATGGGTTCTGATACGACCTTCGCTGGCCTCGGAGGAGTGGCGACGCTTGGCTTTGACAGTGGTGCTGCGGGTCGATCGGCGGATTTAATACGCTTCGGAAGAAGGTCTGTCTCTGCAACGGGTCGATCTTTAGCCGCTTTCTCAACAGAGCGCCCAAGCTCAATGATGCGATTCGCACCCTTTTTCTGAATTAGCTTTTGAACATCTTTTATCGGATGTTTCTCATCATGGAGGAGCTTTTTGATACCGCGAATGAATTCGATATCTTCGGGTCGGTAAAAACGACGTCCTCCCCCACGTTTTATTGGTTTGATTTGGGAGAACTTAGATTCCCAGAAACGCAAGACATGTGGCTGCAAACCCAGCTCTTCGCCAGCTTCGCTGATGGTTCTAAACGCTCGTGTTGTTTTTGCTTGGCTCATTCTCGCTGCATCATCCCGCTACGCCGAATCGTTCGACTGCGAGTCGCAGGCTATCACGATTTGGTGGATAATGCCGAATCGACGCGTTCACGCAGAACTTGCGAAGGTTTGAAGACCAAAACGCGGCGCGGTGTGATTGGAACTTCTTCACCTGTCTTCGGGTTTCGACCAATACGCTCGCTTTTATCTCGCAAAGAGAATGTTCCGAATCCTGCTAGCTTAACGTGCTCACCTTTTTCGAGTGAGTCGCCGATGTGGTCGATTACAGATTCGACCAACGTCGAACTTTCCGAGCGTGACAAGCCGATTTCCCGATAAACGGCCTCGGCCAAATCTTGTCGTGTAACGGTCTGTGTGTTTGCAGTTGATCCGGCCATGCGCGCATTAAAGCAAATCTAAGCGCCATAGCGCAAGCTAAGACTTTGATAATTGTTAGATTATTTTACGACGCCTAATAACGCAGCAACGCAGCGCCCCATGTGAAACCGCCACCAAATGCTTCCAGCATCACCAAATTGCCTCTTTTTATGCGTCCATCCTTAACGGCGCAATCCATCGCAAGGGGCACTGAGGCTGCGGACGTATTCGCATGGTCACCGACTGTCGAGACGACTTGTTCAGGTCTAAGCTTCAATCGCTTTGCGACAGCGGTCAAAATGCGTTGGTTCGCCTGATGCGGCACAAACCAATCAATGTCCGACATTTCGACATCTGCTTGTTCCGCGCAATCGCGGATAACTTGTGCGATATCTGTCACAGCATGTTTGAAAACTTGGTTCCCCAACATTCTCAAATGTCCAACGGTTTGAGTTCTAGACGGCCCGCCGTCGACGTAGAGCATATCACGATGACGACCGTCTGATCTAACAAAGGTCCGTAAAACACCTTGCTCGGTATCTTCAACGGCTTCCATGATGACCGCCCCTGCCCCATCGCCAAATAACACGCAGGTTCCGCGGTCGGTCCAGTCGAGGATGCGCGAAAATGTTTCAGCACCGATCAAAAGGACGCGTTTTGCGCCCCCAGACTGCAAAAGCGAATTCGCCACATGCATGCCATAGATAAAACCAGAGCATACTGCTTGAATATCAAAGGCAGCGCCGTGGTGCATTTCCAATTTCTCTTGGATAATCGTCGCTGTTGAAGGAAATGTAAGGTCCGGCGTTGAAGTAGCGACAATAATCAAATCAATGTCAGCCGCCCGCATTCCGGCGTCATCTAAAGCGCGCTTTGCCGCTTCGTAACCCAGATCAGAGGTATACTCGCCTTCGCTAGCAATGTGCCGCTTCCGAATACCAGTTCGCTCTTGTATCCAAGCATCCGAAGTGTCGACGCGTTTGGATAAGTCCTCGTTACTCAGAACTTGCTTAGGCAGATAACTTCCGATCCCGCGGATGACGGCCCTCATGATATGAAACCGATGTTGTCATCTTCATCATGCAAAGCATCCAAGCGCGCGTCGATTACGTCTTGGAAATCACTCTCGGCCAATCCCATGGCAATGTTTAGAGCATTGGCAAAGCCAACGCGGTCCGTGCCGCCATGGCTTTTGACGGCGACCCCATTGAGCCCCAAGAAAACTGCGCCATTTGCCCGTCTAGGATCCATCTTCTTTTTAAGCTTATGCAGAGCCCATCCGTTCAATGCCGACGTAAACTTCGACCATATATTCCGTGTCAGGGCTTCCTTGACGAAGCTCTCCACCAATTTGGCGGTACCTTCCGCTGTTTTCAGTGCGATATTTCCCGTATAGCCATCTGTGATGACCACATCGACGGTCCCTTTGGAAATGTCGTGTCCTTCAACAAATCCCAGATAATTCAGGCCAAGTTGCGATTGGGACAGCCGTTCATTAGCAATCTTGACGACGGCGTTTCCCTTTCCCTCTTCAGTGCCGACGTTTAACAAGCCGACTGAAGGCTCACTCTTTTTGTAAATAGCCCGATAATACGCCTCACCGAGAACAGCAAATTCGGCGAGTTGCGCGGCGTCACATTCAACATTGGCCCCAACATCTAGAACGACCGTCATATCGCCAGAGAGATTCGGCCAGCTAGCTGCTAGGGCTGGACGCTGAACGCCCTTCTTCGCGCGGAGTTGCAATTTAGACATCGCCATAAATGCGCCGGTGTTACCAGCCGAGACAACCACACCCGCCTGACCGCCTTTTACTGAGGCAACGGCATTCCACATACTTGTGCCTTTACCCTTCCGGAGAGCTTGGGAGGGCTTGTCGTCCATCGCGATGGCGGACTCTGTGTGATAAACTTCAGATCGCTCTCGCGTGCGCGGTGCTTTTTCCAAAAGTGGAGCTAGAGCTTCGGCATCACCGTGCAATAGGAAACGCGCGCGACGCCCCGAACCTTCATGGCTCAAGAAGTATTCAATGCCTTTGATCACGATATCAGGCGCATTATCGCCCCCCATCGCGTCAATTGATATGATTATTCCGTCAAGCATTCCGGGTTCCTATTGAAGGGCGGGTATAATCATCGAGGCGCATGACGCAAAGCCCTAAACGTGTGTTAAGCGGAGAGAGTTGGAAACTCAAAATTGGTGAGCGCAATATCGCCAATAGATTTCGAACTGAGCGATTGATCAAACGTCTGCAAATAGTTTGAAATCTGTACAGAAAATGGCTGGCCACCATCCCCAAACGACTTCGTTTTAGCGGTATCTGGAAGCGTCTCAATAAAAACAGAATTTACGGCAACCGAAGGGTCATCGGCGTGAAGGGCTTCAGCATATCGCTTCACGCGGTCGTAAAATAACGAGATCATGGGTTGAATGCGTTTTTTGACACTGGCGTCAGATAACGCTTCCTCACGCAGAGCGATTTCAAAGTCGTCCTTCATTTCATCGAACAAAGCCTGCCCCAAACGCTCCCCATTCTGACCGAAACGGTTCAGATTAGACAGGATCGCTGCGATGTGCAGCGTCAAAACATCGATACGTCCATCGTAATCATCGTTGAAACGCCCTGCTGCGTAAAACTGGGGGTCACGCGATTGCGCCATAAGTTTCCCGTAAATTCGCCGCGCATCAATGGTCGCTGCGTCATCGCGTCGGAATAGCTTATTCAAAAATCCCATAAGTCTTAACCTTCTTGAGCCTGGTTTTTCGTTCACTTTGACTAAGCGTGACCAAATCTTCACGCAGTTGGAGTCTTGCCCTTCATATGGTGGAGGGCTAGGGCGTACACAACCAAAGACTCTACGGGCGAACCCCTATGAACGTGCCAACCAAAATTGCAATTCTCCTGAGCGCGGCTTTGCTCTCAACCGCGTGCAACCCAATATTGCGAACGCATGGCTATGTGCCGACCGCCGAACTTCCGCAAGAGGTCAACCCTGATACAGATACGAAGTCGTCTGTTCTGGCTCGTTTAGGAAACCCGTCGGTCAAATCTACTTTTGACGAAGATATAGACGACGACGTTTGGTATTACATCACCTCGGTGCGACAGCGTTACGCTTACCTGCGTCCACAAATTGAAGACCGCACCATCACGGCCATTCATTTTAATCCAGACGGACAAGTCGAAAAAGTCGCAGAATATGGGTTAGAAGACGGTGTACCTGTGAATTACGTCGACAGAACAACACCCACCCGGGGTCGTGAGTTGTCGGCCTTGGAGCAAATTTTCGGCACAATTGGTCGTTTGCCAACCGATCGTTTAACTGGCGCAAATAGCCCAACAGGCGGCGGGGGCGGTGCTGGCCAAACTGGCGGGCGCTAAACTTTCGCGCCTACCCCCTCAGAATTTAGACGTGTCGATATCCTTTTTTCGGCCACGCTATTTCCTGACCTTCGACATCAATGCAGACTGAACCTTCGCCCGGCAGGATCGATCCGACAAGTGTCATCTGGAGACGCCCTTCCCTAGCTGCGTCAAAGATTGCCTGTCTGTCCTTAGGCGACGACGTAAAAACAATTCCATAATCGTCGCCAAAACTCGCGAGCTCGATGCGCGCGGCTATTGGGTCATTTTGCCCATCGGCCCAAATTTCTCCACCCATGGAAAATGGCAAAGCGTCAAAATTCAATGCGGCGCAGGCTTTGGATAGACGAGATATGTGAGCGACATCCGCCATCAGGCCATCAGAAATATCGGCAGCGGCCGTCGCATATTCCCGCAAGATTGTTCTGAGTTTCACCGCCGGCTCTGGTCGCCAGTAAGCTGATTCAAAACGGTAAATGTCCTGACCATTCGGCGCTGGAGAAATGAGTTGGTTCGTCACCAAATGGCAGCCCAGCATTGCGTCACCCAAGACGCCACTCACCCAGATATCATCGCCGATGACCGCCCCATTGCGTTGCACCATTCCGTGCTTGGGAACCTCTCCAATAAGCGTGATCGAAAAGACGGCTTTCCCCGACGTCGCCGTCGTATCGCCTCCCCAAAGGGTGCATCCAAATTCGGATTGGGTCGTTTCGAGGCCCTTCGCAAATGCGGGAAGCCACTGCTCCATTAGCTCAGAATTCATCGCGACGCTTAGTAAATAACCGCGCGGTGTGCCGCCTTTCGCCGCAATGTCTGACAAATTTGTTCTTAAAAGTCGCTCTGCGACGTCGGCCCCATACATTCCATCCGGGAAATGCACGCCCTCCACAAATGTATCCATTGTGATCACGAGTTCGCAATCATCGCGTGGTGTATATAACGCGGTGTCGTCTTTAAGCCGTAGGCCTTCAGGTCCCGCCAATGGGGCGAAACAATGTTCAATCAGCTCAAATTCATTCATTTTCAGCGCTAGGAACGGGTGAAGGCACCACAGTCGACTTTGTATCAGGCGCAATATGAGAGGCTGTCAGACCAAACTCGGCGGACCGAACGGTCTTCGCGATTTTGTCCAAAACCCCGTTGACCATTCCTGGCTCCTTGCCGGAGAAGAAATCCGTCGCAATTGCCATATACTCTGTAATAATAACGACGGCGGGCACGTCTGGACGACGCATGATCTCGTATGTTGCTGAGCGTAGCAACGCGCGCAAAGTTGCATCTAAACGTCGCAAAGGCCACTTCTCTGTCAGATGTTTGGATATTGCTGTGTCGATGTCGACTTGGTTAGCCACAACACCTGCCATGATATCTTCAAAATAGGCTTCGTCGGCATGGACCATGCCGGGTTCTTCATCATAGCCGAAGCGGTGATCCAAAAACTCTTTGACAACCTGCGCATTCGTAACGCCAGAAACGTCCATCTGGTAAAGTGCTTGAACGGCGCTCACGCGTGAGACGCGGCGCAGTTTTGGGTTCGCGCCGCTCACGACTTATTCAACTCATCGCGAAGTTGGATCATTCGGATGACTGCAGACGCTGCGAAGCCGCCCTTGTCCTTTTGATCCGGCTTGGACCGCGCGATCGCCTGCGTTTCGTTTTCAACGGTTATGATACCGTTGCCGATGGCAAGTTGATGATCGACCGCAAGATCCATCAAGGCGCGTGCAGACTCGGCACAAACATAGTCGTAATGGGTTGTTTCACCTCGGATCACACAGCCTAGTGCGACATATCCGTCGTAACCTGCCCCAGCTTTCTCCGCATAAGAAATAACATGAGGAATTTCCAAAGCGCCCGGCACATTCACCTTCACGATTTCAGCATCAGCGGCCTGCAACTTGGCCAATGCGCCCTGCAGAAGATCTTCGGAAATTGACTCGTAATAGCGAGCTTCAATGACAAGAATTTTCATGGCGCTAGGCCCTTGTGTTTTTCAATGGAGTGATGCCCACGAGTTCAAGATCATAAGCTTCAAGGCCGATAATCTTCGGCATCACATTCGTAATCAAGCGCATTTTTGTAACGCCTTGATGGGATAGGATTTGTGCACCCACGCCATATTCACGAATTGTTTGTTGCTTTCGGTCACCCGACGGTTGTCGCGCGCCGAGACGTTCGAGTAAACTGTCAATTGAACCCTCGCGGATCAGAACCAAAACGCTATGCCCGTCATGAGCTGCCAGTTGCTTCATCGCGTCCCAAATCAAACCAGATCGCGGGCTAGCTTCCGATAAGATGTCGCCAGCAAAATCAATTTTATGGACGCGAACAAGGCTTTCTTTGCCTTTCACGGCACTTCCTTTGGAAAGCGCGACATGTTCCTTATTGTCTAGGAAATTTCGATAGACGTGAATTTTAAACTCATCGCCATTCTGAGACTTAAAATCACTGCTCGCGATGTGGCGAATGAAGTGATCTTTCTGCAAACGATAGGCAACGAGGTCTTCAATCGTACCAATGTTCATACCGTGTAATTTAGCAAATTCGATCAGATCCGGTAACCGCGCCATAGTGCCATCATCATTCATGATTTCACAAATAACAGCCGATGGGTTCAGACCCGCAATCCGTGATATATCAACGGACGCTTCGGTATGGCCTGTGCGGACAAGAACGCCGCCATCCTTGGCGATCAGCGGAAACATATGACCGGGCGTTACAATGTCGTCTTGGCGACTGTTCGGGTCAATCGCCGTCTTAATCGTCAAGGCTCTGTCGCCTGCACTGATCCCTGTGGTTACACCTTCGCGAGCCTCAATCGACTGCGTGAATGCGGTCTCGAACCGCGATCCATTGTTCTTATTCTGCGGCTCTAATCCGAGTTTTTCCGCATGAGCGGCCTCAAGAGACAAACAAATCAGACCTCTGCCATGTTTGGCCATAAAATTGACGGCTTCTGCCGTGGCAAATTCACCTGGAATAATCAGGTCGCCTTCATTTTCGCGATCTTCTGCATCGACAAGAATATACATCCGTCCATTGCGCGCATCGTCAATTATCTCCTCAGGCGATGCGAGTTTAAAATCGCCGTCAAAGGTCGTTGTATTCGGTTCGGTCAAATCATTTTCCTATCGGCGCTTAGGCGCTGGGGTCTTTCATATGACCCAAGTAACGCGCGACATAGCGGGCGATCAGGTCGATTTCCAGATTTACTTCGTCCCCGACCTGTAATCCACCCAATGTCGTTGCGGTGGCCGTATGCGGGATGATATTTACGGAGAATGTGGACCCCTTCGCGGTGTTCACAGTTAACGACACGCCCTCAATGGTGATTGACCCCTTGGGCGCAATGCCAAATGCGATGTGCGCCGGTGCAGTGAAATCCAATTTGATTGACCCCGCGATCTCTTCCCGAGCCGTCAAAGTCCCAACGCCGTCGACATGTCCCGTGACCAAATGACCGCCTAATTCGTCCGCACCAGTCAAGGCGCGCTCCAAATTGATCTTCTGACCAACTTTCCACGCACTCATAGTCGTTTTATCCAGGCTCTCGTCAGAAACTTCAAAAGCGTACCAATTCGGGCCTTTTTCAATGACAGTCATGCAGGCCCCTGCATGAGAAATGGACGCGCCAATATCGATTGAGGATGTGTCATAGGCGCAGGTGACTTCCATGCGAGTATCACCCCACTCGCCCCCAGTGTCGCGTGTGATCGCGCGAACTGTGCCAATATCCGTAATGATCCCCGTGAACATCAATCTGCCTTTATATATACTTCATGGAGATCATGCCCGACCTCAGTAAACTTCATACGGTGCAGACGCACAACTTGGCCCATATTTGTTAAGCTGAGCGCACCTACGCAGTCCCGACCGTCCCCGCCCAGCAAAACAGGAGCACGATACCAATGCAAAGTGTCATAGAGACCTGCCCGAATAAAACTCGCAATCAGCGTACCGCCCCCCTCAACCAACAGAGACCGAACCCCGGCTTCTCCGAGGCGTGAAAGCGCTTCGGTTAGGCTCAGTCCGTTTTTATCCGTGACCGAATGTACGATAACGCCTTTTTCTCGCAGAATATCTGCCTTAGCTTCAGTCCCCTCGCGGGTAAAAACCCAGGTCGGCGTGTCCTTAGCCGTGGTGACGAGGTGTGAGGTAACATCAAGCCGCAAGGTCGTATCGAATACGACTCGAATGGGGTTTGAACGCCCCAAGACGCGGGTTGTTAAATGTGGATTATCAAGTTCTGCTGTATTTGCGCCAACCGCGATTGCGTCATTATCGGCGCGCAAATAGCGACCATGGGCGCGAGACGCTTCTGATGTCACCCACTGGGATTCCCCATTGGCGAGCGCAATTTTGCCATCAAGAGAGGTGGCCAGTTTAAGTGTGATTTTAGGAAACAAACCTATTCATCCTCATCCGAAAGTTTTTCATCTTGAATGAAGGTTCCAAAATCCTCTGTCGCCCGAAAGTCTTTGTAAACAGACGCATAGCGGACATACCCAATCTTATCTAAGCTCGACAAACCTTCCATCACAAGCTCACCAATGCGATCAGATTCTATCTCAGGTGTTCCCCCCGCCTCTAGTTGACGCACAACACCAGAAATCATTTGTTCAACGCGCTCAGGGTCAACAGGTCGTTTTTGCAAAGCAATCAAAACGGATCGCGCAAGCTTATCCCGGTCAAACGGGGTTCTTCGCCCAGATTTTTTTATGACCATCAATTCGCGCAGCTGAACACGTTCAAAGGTCGTAAAACGCCCGGCGCAGCTGCCACACTGTCGGCGACGGCGCACGGCCGTATTATCCTCGGCCTGGCGAGAATCTTTGACTTGTGTGTCTTCAGAGGAACAGAATGGGCAGCGCATTTTAGCGATATAGGGTGAGTTGGACTAAAAGACCAATTCAAATCAGCTCCCTGCGGGAGGCATAGGCCCTATTCATCCAACACTAGTGCGGCTTCCCAACCCTCATAATCGCCAGAGAACTCAGCTGCCAAATTACGGATGGTCGACAAACGTTCGCCAATGTCGGCTTCGATCAGTGTTCCGTCGTGATGGGCGCGTACAACAAATCCATCATCTCCCTCGTCCGCCCCGGGCTGACCCAATGCGACGTCATGGAAGCCTTTGCTAAAGAGGGATTTAGCAAAGGACCGTGCTTGATCTTCTTCTTCAAAATAAGTGTAGTGGATGACGTCGCGGATAGCGGTTTTATTATCACCGTGAGCCGCTAACGCGTGCAGTGTTTCGAAGTCTGTCGGTTCAAGCAAAGTCTTCATTCGCTATTCTCTTTAACAGACGCATAGAGATAAACTAGAAAAACCACGGTGCACAATACCAAGGTGATAGAACATCCGACAAGTGATACAGCCAAGTCACTATGACCAGAGTTATTTGGCTCGCTCACCGATATGTAAATCATACCCAAAATGATCATCACCGAAATAGGAGATGATCGAATCAACGATTTTTTTACAGCGCTTTTTTGGTGGTTATCAGTCCGCATAAATCGGGAAGCGTGAGGTCAGTGCGATGACGCGGTCTTTCACACTGGCTTCGATCTCTGGATTGCCCTCTGGGTTTGCAGCCAATCCGTCGAGGACTTCGACCATCAACTGACCGATCTCGCGGAATTCCGCAGGACCAAAGCCACGTGTTGTTCCCGCTGGCGAACCAACCCGGATACCAGATGTGATCGTGAATTTCTCTTTATCGAAAGGAATGCCGTTCTTGTTGCAGGTAATGTAAGCGCGTCCGAGCGCGGCTTCAGCGGCATTGCCCTTCACGCCTTTAGGCGAGAGATCGATGAGCGCCAAATGCGTATCTGTGCCGCCAGAAACAACGGCGTAACCACCCTCAACCATAGCAGCCGCCATCGCTTGGCAATTGTCGATAACGCGTTGAGAATAAGCTTTAAATTCGGGTTTAAGCGCATCACCAAAGGCGACAGCCTTACCTGCGATGACATGCATCAATGGTCCACCTTGCAAGCCTGGGAAAATCGCTGAGTTGAACTTGCGTGCAAGCTTCTTGTCGTCCGTCAGGATCATACCGCCACGTGGGCCGCGCAATGTCTTATGTGTTGTTGTCGTTGCCACATGTGCGTGTGGGAATGGCGAGGGGTGCGTTCCGCCCGCTACGAGGCCAGCAATATGCGCCATGTCCACGTGAAGATAAGCGCCAACCATGTCAGCAATCTCGCGGAAGCGTTTAAAATCAATCTGCCTCGGATAAGCAGAGCCGCCACAGATTATGAGTTTGGGCTTATGCTCTTTGGCAAGGGCTTCGACATTATCATAATCAATCAAATGCGTGTCTTCGAGCACGCCATAGGTGATGGCATTGAACCATTTCCCTGACATGTTTGGCGGTGCGCCATGGGTCAGATGCCCACCCGATGCGAGGTCCATACCGAGGATAGTGTCGCCCGGTTGAAGCAGCGCGAGGAAGACGCCTTGGTTGGCCTGTGAGCCCGAGTTCGGTTGAACGTTTGCATAACCAACATTGAAGAGCTTACACGCACGCTCAATCGCGAGATTTTCGGCGACATCAACATGTTCGCACCCGCCGTAATATCTCTTTCCTGGGTAACCCTCGGCATATTTGTTTGTAAGGACAGACCCTTGCGCTTCGAGGACAGCCTTTGAGACAATATTCTCGGAGGCAATCAATTCAATTTCATGCTGCTGACGATGCAACTCGTCCTGCATAGATGCAAATAGTTCAGGATCACGATCCTTCAGGCTTTGCGTGAAATAGTTGCTCAAATGTGCAACACCTTGGTCATTGGCAACGGCGGTCATGGAAGTCTCCGAGTTCGATACGGGAGCGGGATAGGAAAACTACGGCCTTGACGCAATGGGGCGATGCAACGCAGCTGTGACTAATCGCGTTTTCGAGAATACTGGGTTATGACCACGTCATGGCTGTGACCCGTGGAAATGACGATATCCTCTGTTTGGCCAGAAGACCTACGATCAAACAACGCCCATCCACCAAGCGGCTCTAATTTTCCTGTTATACAACGCTGTTCAGGCAATTTTGTTATAGGCTCATTGGACAACCAATTTACCCCTAGTCCAGCGGCGGTATCGCGCCAATTCCCGTCGCGATGCTCCGTAATTCGGACATTCTCAAATTGTTTAGTCGCCACACCGCAAACTTTTACAAGTTTGTCGCGATATTCAACAGTGTTATCCGTCGCCTGTTTGAGCGTCAAAGATTTTACGTTCAGCGCTTGTGATTGGCACCCGCAAAGGAGAAGTGCCACGAAGGCAAAAAGAAAAGCGCAAGCTTTCAAACTAAGCGACTTTTTCGCGCTTCAATCCATATTCCGCCCAGACCGTTTCAAGCGCCGACATCAACTCATCCATCATGATATCATCGTGGAACGGGCTAGGCGTGAAACGCAGGCGTTCTGTCCCGCGTGGAACAGTTGGGTAATTGATCGCCTGAGCGTAAATCCCGTAATCATTGATCAAAGTGTCGGAAATGGCCTGACATTTCACCGGATCACCCACCATGAGCGGCACAATATGCGTGTCGCCATCGATGAAATTATAGCCGCCTGCCCGTAAGCGCGATTTTAACTCATTCGCGCGCTCTTGATGCTGCTCGCGCTTTTCCGGTGTTTGCTTGAGCACCTTGACGGAACGCAGAGCGCCCGCGGCAGTGGACGGCGGAATAGATGTTGTAAAAATGAAACCAGACGCCGTTGAACGAACAGCATCGATGATGACGGAGTCAGCGGCGATATAGCCGCCCACCATGCCATAGGCTTTGGCAAGCGTGCCTTGGATAATGTCGATGCGGTCCATCAGACCGCGCTCTTCGGCGACACCACCCCCATGGGGGCCGTACATGCCAACAGCATGGACTTCGTCGATGTAGGTCAATGCGCCATATTTATCCGCAAGATCGCAAATCTGCTCAATCGGCGCAATGTCGGCATCCATTGAATAGACAGATTCGAAAGCGATAAGCTTCGGCTGATCTGCCGGTATTTTTTTCAGCTTTGCTTCGAGGTCTGCCAAATCATTGTGCTTGAAAATGACCTTCTCACATCGCGCACGTTGAATACCCGAAATCATCGACGCATGGTTCATTTCATCAGAGAGAATCACAAGACCAGGCAGAATTTTGCTCATGACACCAAGGGTTGCTTCATTTGCCACATAGCCAGAGGTTAGAACGAGCGCAGCGTCCTTGTCATGCAAATCGGCCAATTCGGCCTCTAACTGCACATGATAGCGCGTGGTGCCGGAGATATTACGTGTACCACCAGAGCCTGTACCTGCTGCGTCCACTGCAGATTTCACAGCCTCAACGACGCAAGGGTTTTGCCCCATTCCTAAGTAATCATTGGAGCACCAAACGGTGATATTTTGCTCGGACTTATCATCTTTAAACCATGTGGCGCGGGGGAAAGCCCCAGCTTTACGGCGAATATCGCGAAAAATGCGATATCGCCCTTCCTCGCGGACAGTTTCAACTGCAGCCTCGAATGCTGCGCGGTAATTGACGGCTTTGGTTTCCATGCCCAGTCCTTAGTCGACCGAACGCGGCCGTTTCTGACATCAGTCGTATATATAGGTATGGTCGCTTTTCCAATGACAAATGCTTGCATGGCCGCTATGTCGCGCCGACTGCTAAATAAGGGCCGATTATGTCTGTTTTTCCGCAAATGCGCCTGCGCCGTCTCCGTCGCACCGATTGGATGCGCCGCATGGTCGCCGAAACACATTTAACAGTGAATGACTTGGTTCTCACGGCGATTGTTTCTGATGCGGGTCCTGACCGCGTAGATATACCGAGCTTGCCAGGCGTACAGCGTCTTTCCGTGAATGCCCTCGTCGAAGAGGCGCGTCGCGCTGCCGACCTCGGCATTCCTGCGATGGCTATTTTCCCAAATATTTCAGAAAATGAAAAATCAGAAGACGCGGCCGAAGCCGCCAATCCCAAAGGTTTGGTGCCCCAAGCCGTTCGGGCAATCAAGGACGCGGTCCCTGAGATCGGAGTCATCGTTGATGTGGCGCTGGACCCCTATACAAGCCACGGACATGACGGATTGATGGAAGGGGACATCATCCTCAACGACCCGACCGTCGAGATGTTGGCGAGGGTTGGTGTCATGCTGGCCGATGCTGGCGCAGACATTGTCGCTCCAAGCGACATGATGGATGGTCGAATAGAGGCTGTGCGCCAGGGTTTGGATGACGCAGGCCACACAGATATATCGATCTTGTCCTATGCTGCAAAATTCGCTTCTGGGTTTTACGGCCCCTATCGCGACGCGATTGGAACGAAAACCGCCTTAAAAGGTGACAAGCGCACCTATCAAATGAACCCCGCCAATATTGATGTGGCCTTACGCGAAGTCGAGTTGGACCTCGCTGAGGGCGCAGATATGGTCATGGTCAAACCGGGCATGCCTTATCTCGATGTGATCTCTGCGATCAAAGCCGAATTTGCGCGGCCGACTTTTGCATTCCAGGTCTCTGGCGAATACGCGATGATGAAAGCCGCAGGGCAAAATGGCTGGTTGGACTATGATCGCATAATGATGGAATCTTTGATGTCCTTCAAACGCGCAGGATGCGACGGCATTTTGACTTATGCCGCGATTGAGGTTGCAGAACGCTTGAAAGAATCTCACTAAGTCTTTGATTTCAGTCGCGCTAAAAGACTAGACGTATCCCAACGATTTCCACCCATGGCTTGAACCTCTGCGTAATAGCTATCAACAAGCTCCGTCACGGGCATGTCGAGGTCCAAGGCTTTCGCTGTGTCCAATACGATACCTAAATCCTTACGCATCCAATCGACGGCAAAGCCAAATTCATATTCACCCTTGGCCATTGTTGTGGCGCGGTTGTCCATTTGCCAACTTTGCGCGGCGCCTTTTCCAATCGCCCCGACGACTTCATCCATATCCAAACCTGCGGCTTGGGCGAAATTTACGGCCTCAGAAAGCCCTTGAAGCATCCCTGCGATGCAGATTTGATTGACCATTTTCGTGAGCTGACCCGCCCCAACTGGCCCCATCAGTTTCACGGCTTTCGCATAGGCATCAATGACGGGCTTAGCGCCGTCAAAATGGGTTTGGTCGCCGCCGCACATCACAGTCAATTGGCCCTTAACCGCGCCAGCTTCACCGCCAGAAATAGGGGCATCAATAAACCCAAGACCGGCCTCGGCACATAATTTGCCGACTTGCTTGGCACATCCATCAGATGCCGTTGTGTGATCGACCAATATAGCCCCTGTCTTCATCGCCGGGACCGCGCGGCTGGCAACGTCCAGAACGTCAGCGTCCTGACCCACGCACATCATCACGACGTCCGCGCCCGAAACGGCATCTGCGACTGCGCCATTCGTTGATCCATCATACTCGGACCCCCATCGTTCCGTGACCGATGCCGTGCGATTCCAAACTGACACATCATGTCCTGCGGCGACTAAATGCCCTGCCATCGGATAGCCCATCACGCCCAAACCCAAAAACGCCACTTTAGTCATCACTAATCCTCATTCAGTTCTTGTCTTGTCCGTCCCTATGCCTTCAAATGACAATATGGCAAGACAGTACCCCCTCGTTCCATGATCGCATTACCTGAAATTTGGCAAATGTGGTCGGTCTTCGGCATCGTTGCCGTGGGCGTGTTTTTCTATGTGCGTGAGAGTTTTACCATTGAAGCGATCAGTGTCGGTATCATCCTTGCGCTCATGGTCTTTTTCCATCTGTTTGGCGCGCCTGGTACGATCAAAAATGGACAGTTGCTTTCAGGCTTCGCGGCCCCTGCGCTCGTTACGATCATGGCATTGCTGGTCGTCGGACAAGGCATGTTTCAGACAGGGGCGCTGGAAGGCCCAATACTGAAAATCAATAGCTCTCTGGACAAGTCTCCACGTCGAACCCTTCTCATGGTCTTTACCATCGCCTTTGCGGTGTCGATGTTTATGAACAACACGCCTGTCGTGGTCATGTTCATTCCAGTCATGGCGGCCATGGCGGCGCGCCTGCGCAAAAAGGCTTCCCGATATATGATGCCGCTGTCTTTCATATCCATTTTGGCGGGAATGACGACCTTGATCGGCTCGTCAACGAACCTCTTGGTCAATGATGTTTTAGTCCGCACGACAGAATTTGAACTCTCATTCTTCAGCCAGTTTGTGCCTGGTATGACCTTGGCCATTATCGGCGCTATCTATATCATTATTATGGCCCCTATCCTGCTTCCAGAACGTGAAGGATTGGACGCCGAAATCACATCGACGGGCCACCAATATATTGCGCAGATTCAGGTATCTCCAAACCACCCACTTATTGGCGCGAAGCCTGTCGCGGGCCTATTCCCGACTTTGCGCGATGTCACAGTTCGTATGGTCCAACGCGGCGAGCGCTCAATGTTACCCCCTTTCGAAGACGCACTGGAATCAGGTGATATTCTCATCGTAGCTGCGACGCGGGGAAGCCTTTCCAAGCTACTGTCTTCTCAGCCAGAATATTTACGGGGCATGTTAAATATTGGCGGGTTTGAAGCCGAAGCAGATACTGCCGAACCCATTGTCATTTCCGAAGCCGTCGTCGCGCCCGGTTCGCGGATGATCGGGCGAACGATCGAACAAATTGGTTTTCGTCGCCAAACAGGGACCTTGGTTCTAGGTGTTCAACGTCGCTCTCGTATGATCCGAAAACGCATGTTGGAAATTCGCTTGGAAGCGGGCGATGTTTTGCTCTTGTTTGGGTATGACAGCGACATGCGCGCGCTGCGGAACGATCGCGATCTTCTGCTATTGGATTGGTCCATGGTCGAACTACAAGACATCCGAAAATCATTCCTTGCCAGAGTGATCTTTATCGTAACGATTGCCTTTGCCGCGACATCAATTCTGCCTATCGAGATCGCAGCACTCGGCGGCGCCTTAGGCATGATCGCAACAGGTTGTCTAAATGTCCGACAAGCCATACGGGCATTGGATATGCGAATCTTCCTCTTGATTGGCGCGGCCTTCGCGATGGGTTTATCGTTGGAACAAACAGGTGGCGCGGCTCATATTGGGCAGCTGATCGTCAATGCGTTCATGCCATTTGGCAATCAAATTTTAATCGGCGCAGTCTTTATCGTTATCGCCTTCTTCACCAACATTATAAGCAATAGCGCGGCAGCACTCCTGTTCTCCCCCATCGCATTGGAGATCAGCGCCCAAACGGGAATCGACCCGATTGCAATGGTGCTCACGGTGATCTTTGCGGCCAATTGTTGCTTTGCCACACCTATTGCTTATCAGACGAATTTACTGGTTCTTGGGCCGGGACATTATCGGTTTGGGGATTTTATCCGATTTGGCGGGCCTCTCATCTTGTTGCTTTGGATTTCATACACCCTGCTTGCGCCCGTCTTTTTCCAGCTCTAACACAGACGCATGAGCCACCCGTTCGACCCGAACCAATTGCAGTTTTATCTGACGATTCCTGCCCCCTGCCCTTACTTACCGGACAGGATGGAGCGAAAGATCTTCACGCAACTAGATCCGCTCGATGGACCTCACCTCAACAACTACTTGACACATGCGGGCTTTCGCCGGTCTCAGAACGTAATCTACCGTCCCGCCTGCGAGACCTGCCGCGAATGCCGCAGCCTGAGAGTCGACGCGCGCGCGTTCACGCCGGGAAAAACATTTCGGCGGACACTCAACCGGAATGCCGACCTGAAAATTGCTATCAAATTTGCGGCTGCCACGGACGAGCAATTTGATTTACTCCAACGATACCTCAATCATCGTCACGCCGATGGCGGCATGACGAATATGGATTTCGAACGTTATGAAATGATGGTTGAGGAATGCGCGTCAGAAACTGAGATCACAGAATATAGAACGCCCGAAGGTAAATTGATTGCGGCCATGTTAGTCGATCATCTGACCGATGGGATGTCGCTAGTTTACAGCTTTTTTGACCCTGATTACTCAGACCGTTCTCTGGGTAATTTTATGGTCCTGACCCATTTGCGGATGTGCCAAGAGCAAGATATGGACTTTCTCTATCTCGGCTATTGGGTGCCAGATAGCCCGAAGATGTCATACAAAGCCCGCTTCCGCCCCTGTCAGACTTTGACGCATGCCGGATGGCGCACTCTCCCGAGCTCGACATGACAACGACCCAATCAAAGCGAATCCAATCATGAGCATTAAACGCCGCGATATTGTCGCAGGTGCGGCTGCCCTCGCGACAGGCGCAGGGGTCGTAGGCGCCCTTCGCCCAAAAGGGACTGGCGGAAACGCGCCAAACCGCAGCGACACACTTTCGGCGCCAAATCTCTCACAGAATCGTAAGCAATTCCGCATGGCGACAAGCTGGCCAAAGGATTTCCCTGGTCTTGGGCAAATGCCCAATCGTTTCGCCGAGGCGATGAAACTGATGAGTGATGGCCGCATTGAGGTTAAAGTTTACGCGGCGGGTGAATTGGTCGGCGCAACTGAATGCTTTGATGCCACCAGTACAGGCGCGGCCCATATGTATCATGCCGCCGAATATTACTGGCAGGGTAAATCCCACGGATTTTCTTTCTTCACCGCTATTCCCATGGGCATGACCGCAGCTGAAATTATGGGATGGGTCGATTTCGGCGGCGGACAAAAACTTTGGGATGAGCTATCCGCAAAATTCAACATAAAGGCCTTCCAAGCTGGAAACACAGGTCATCAAACGGGCGGTTGGTTCCGTAAGAAAATGGAAACACTGGACGACTTCAAAGGGCTGCGGATGCGAATGCCGGGCCTCGGCGGAGAGATCATCCGCGAGTTGGGCGGGACCGCCGTCACCTTACCAGGTGGGGAAATCTATCAAGCTTTGCAGTCGGGCAGCATTGACGCGACCGAATGGGTGGGACCTTGGAATGACCTCGCCCTCGGGTTTTACCGCGAGGCCCCATATTACTACGCCCCGGGATTTCACGAACCGGGCGCATCTTTGTCTTTAGGCGTAAACCTTGACGTCTGGAACGGCCTGAGCCTCTCGGATCAAAATATGATCCGTTTTTCTTGTAAGGCCGCCAATGACCAATCCATCGGCGAATATACTTATAAAAACGCACAAGCGCTCGAGGAATTGAAGACAAGATACGGTATCGAACCGCAATTCTTCACCACAGAAATTCTAAAGCGTGTCGGTGAAATATCAGATTCCGTCGTTGATGATTTTGGCAGTTCAGATGAGCTGACACGGCGCATCGCGGATAGCTATTTCAAAACGCGGAACCAAATGCGCTATTGGACGGAAATGTCCGACGGTCGCTTTATCGCCGCGCGCGAAGCCGCGCTAGGAAAATAGCCGATATGACTGGGGGGATATTGCAAGCGATTGGCTGGGCGTTTCTCCCCTTTATCGCGTGGCCACTGGTTCATCTTCTCGCAGGCCAAAGAAAGGGGGTTCTGAGTTTCAGCCAAGCGCTGATCACGCTCATTGACCAGATCACCTTTTTTATCGGCGAGGCGACGAAGTGGTTGTTACCTTTGCTGGTCATCTCTGTTGCGGCGTCTGTCTTCGCCCTTTCCATCTTTGGCGTCACCACCACGAAATGGCTAGAGTCGGCAAAATACCTACAAGCGATCATCATTATGTTCGGCGCGGGCGCAACTTTGCTGGCAAGCCAGCACGTTCGCGTAGATATTTTCCACACAAACATGACGGATATTGGCAAAGCCCGCGTGGACCTCTTTGGATACTTCCTCCTCATGGTACCCGTCTGCATCTTGCTGGTTTGGAACGCGCAGAGCTTTGTCGCCTTTGCTTGGGCTATTCGTGAAGGCTCCAGCGAAGCGAATGGCATTCGGGGTGTATATCTTCTGAAAACGCTCATTCCTGTCTTTGCGATTACCATGATGGCGCAAGGCCTCGCGATAGCGACCCGCGCCGCCATGTGCCTGTCTGGTCAGGACCGTCCCTTGCGTCCTCGGGGGATACCTCCCTTCTTCCGATCACCTTGGGAGAGGCCTCAATGAGTGGCGCAGAAATTCTCGCCGCAATGATGTTTATCTCGGTCTGCGGCGCACTCATGGCAGGCTATAATGTTGCCTTTACATTGGCGGGTGTGTCCCTTTTCTTTGCAGGCATCGGCGTTTTGACGGGCACGTTTGATGCGGTCTATTTGCTCTCAACACCGGGCCGGATTTATCCCTTGATTACACGTGAAATTCTCATGGCTGTGCCCCTCTTTGTTTTCATGGGGGTGATGCTAGAGAAATCCCGCATCGCGGAAGATTTGCTAGAGAATATGGGAACGCTTTTCGGCCCTATGCGGGGCGGGCTTGGTATTTCTGTCATTTTCGTCGGTGCATTATTGGCGGCAAGTACGGGCATTGTCGGCGCAACGGTCGTCACAATGGGCCTCTTATCTTTGCCGACAATGTTAAATCGAGGCTACGCGCCGTCGCTGGCTTCTGCGTCAATTGCCGCCTCAGGGACATTGGGGCAAATCATCCCGCCCTCTATCGTCTTGGTCATTTTGGCCGACCAAATCTCAAATGCCTTCCAGGAAGCTCAACGCAGCTATGGCTTAGATACCGACAAAATTGTATCTGTCGGCGACCTCTTCGCGGGAGCGCTTTTACCAGGGTTCATCCTTGTGGGAGCCTATGCGCTCTATATTTTCTTTGTTGCCGTTATCCGTCCAGATGACGCCCCTGCACAAGACTGGCCCGAGGGTGCAAATGCAAAAGCCCTGCTTTGGCAGTCCTTCTTGTCCATGCTGCCTCCCATCTTCCTGATCATCGCCGTGCTGGGCTCAATTCTTTCGGGATATGCGACGCCAACTCGTGGGGCTGCTCTGGGCGCCTTAGGGGCGATATTGCTCGCTTGCTACAAAATACAAACTCCAACGCGATGGGGGCGCTGGGCGCGGCGTTTAGCATTTATATCGGCGGGGGCGCTCCTCGGTCTGGTCGCGCTTGATCTGACGGGTATCGATTTGCGTTTGTCGCAATCGGACTGGTCCGGCCAAGAACGCATTGCTGTTTTCATGGCCGGGGCATTAGCCCTCTTGGGCGGTTTGGGGGCCTTGATCGCAATGTTGCGATTAGGTCGGACAGGTGCGCTGGGCGATGTCTCACGCTCGACCCTGCACATCACAGCTATGGTCTTTGTCATCCTTATCGGCGCAACGATCTTCAGCCTCGTATTCCGCGGTTTTGGTGGCGATGAGATGGTTGCCCGTATGCTGGAACATGCCCCTGGAGGGCCAACTGGCGCGTTTATCCTTGTTATGGTGATGATGTTTATCTTGGGCTTCTTCCTCGACTTTATCGAAATTACCTTTGTTATCGTCCCGCTTGTCGCCCCGCCCTTGTTAGCCACTGGAATGGATCCCGTGTGGTTAGGTATCGTTATGGCCCTAAACTTACAGACCAGTTTTCTGACACCGCCATTTGGTTTCGCCTTATTTTATCTACGAGGTGTTGCGCCCCCCGAAGTCACGACCACGGCGCTGTACAGAGGTGTCCTTCCGTTCATCGCGATACAAATCGCTGTCATCGCACTTGTGATCGTCTTTCCCCAGCTCGCCACAGCCATCCCTGAGAGCCTACAGAAGTAAAGCGACTCGCAAGAATGGCTTGCACTGATAGGGTATTCGGCCCTATTTCGACTGTAGTGAAACAAGGGGAATACCTATGACCGTCCTTCTAATTATACTCGGTATCATCGCGCTGCTCGCGGTGTTTATTATCGGGATCTATAACCGCCTCGTCGCCTTGCGTCAGACGACCAACCAAGCTTGGTCGGATATTGAAGTCCAACTCAAGCAACGCCAAGACCTGGTCCCGCAGCTCGTCGCAACCGTCAAAGGTTATGCCAAACACGAAAAGTCGACATTCGAAGAAGTCGTCCAAGCCCGCGCCGCCGCAATGGGGGCCACGACGGTTCAAGGCCAAGCGCAAGCAGAAGGCATGCTCACCGCCGCCCTTGGCAAAATGTTTGCTTTGGCCGAAGCTTATCCGGAATTGAAAGCCAATACGAACTTCTTGCAACTGCAAGATCAGCTTTCAGATGTAGAGAACAAGATCGCCGCTGCGCGCCGCTTCTACAACAACTCCGTACAAGAATATAATACGGGCCGTGAACAGTTCCCAGCCGTCCTTATTGCTGGACCTTTCGGGTTCCGTGAGCGTGAATTCTTCGAAGCCCCTGAGGGTCGCGAAGTCTTGCAAACGGCCCCCGAAATCAACTTTGACTAAGGCAGTTAACCACGCTCGCCTGAATTTTTAGAAACGACCGCCCATGCTCGAAGCCTATGGCCTCAGGACGCATATTTGGAACAATAATCTCCGCAGCATTTTCCTGCTGATCGCGTTCCCAATTCTGCTTCTGTTTTTGGCCTATGGCATCCTGCTTGTGTTCTACGGCTTCACAAGTGACGGAAATATTGAGCAAGGTCTGCAAGCCGCGACAAACGCCATTCCGATGGCAGTACCAGCCACACTGGGTCTTGCGGGTGGTTGGTTTGGTATCGCCTTTTTCGGCCATCAAAAAATCATCAGCGCCTCTGTCAAATCTCGGGCGCTGAGCGAGTCTGAAGAACCCCGCGCCTACCGCATGTTGGAAGAGCTTTGCATCAGTCGCGGCCAGACCATGCCGCGCTTGAATGTCATTGAAACCCCGCAGATGAATGCTTTCGCCTCGGGAATACGCGACAGTAATTATCAAATAACCCTGACCCGCGGCCTTATGGATCGCTTGGACGATGCGGAGCTCAATGCCGTCATCGCCCATGAACTTTCTCACATACGGAACAAAGACGTTCGCATGTTGATCATCGCCGTTATCTTCGTTGGGATTTTTGCCTTTGTCGGTGAAAGTGTCGTGCGGGGCATATTCAGAACCAATCTCGGACGCACGAATAATCATCGGCGCAGCGGTGGCGGCAACGCGGGAGCCCTCATCGTTTTCGGATTTGTCATTATCGCCGTCGCCTATCTTTTCGCGGTTTTGATCCGTTTTACGCTCAGTCGGAAACGCGAATATATGGCAGATGCGGGGGCCGTCGAGTTGACGAAAGACCCTGACGCCATGATACGCGCGCTCGAGAAAATTTCCGGGAATGCACGATTGCAAAACGTGCCTGATGAAATCCGCGAGATGGCCCTGCATAATCCACGTGTCGGTCTTGCGGGTGCGTTTGCAACCCACCCCCCTATCGAAAAACGCATAGACGCGATCGTCAAATTTGGCGGTGGTCGTCGCGGAACACAAAGTGCCCCGCGTTCAAGATTACGCGAGACGGTGGAAACAAATGCCTTAAATGCACAGAAAACTGGCAAACCACGCGTCAATCCGTGGCAACGTTAAGCATGGCTTTGCCGCCGACTGCCTGATAGGCATAGCGCTAAACGATAAACCAAAACATGCCTTCAGGGGATCTAAATGACGTCCAAAATCAAATTACTCTTAGCATCAGCAGCAATTGGTCTCGCACTTTCGGCCTGTGGCGCCACAGATAGTGTCACCCCTGAAACACAAATTTCATTACCCACGGGCGTTACGCTAGTCGAAACGGTTAGTCCCGCAACAGGCGATCAAGTCGTTATTCCCTACACTAAATACAAACTCGACAATGGCCTGACAGTTGTGCTCCACGAGGACAAATCCGACCCTCTCGTCCATGTCGATGTCACCTATCACGTAGGTTCAGGCCGTGAAGAACCTGGTCGCTCTGGCTTTGCGCATTTCTTCGAACATATGATGTTTCAAGGCTCAGAGAACGTAGCCGACGAAGAGCATTTCAAAATTATCAGCGAGTCTGGCGGTACGCTGAACGGAACGACAAATGCGGACCGTACAAATTATTTCGAAACTGTTCCGTCTAACCAGTTGGAAAAAATGCTTTGGTTGGAAGCCGACCGCATGGGATTCTTCCTCGACGCCGTCACGCAACAAAAGTTTGAAGTTCAGCGCGAGACTGTGAAAAACGAACGCGGCCAGCGTGTAGATAACCGTCCCTACGGCCTTCTTTTTGAACGTGTGGGCGAAGCCATGTACCCTGAGGGCCACCCTTACAGCTGGTCAACAATCGGCTATCTCGAAGATCTTGACCGCGCCAGCCTTACAGACCTGAAAAAATTCTTCCTTAAATGGTACGGTCCAAACAACGCGACCCTCACAATTGGCGGTGACATGGACCCTGTGCAAACACTGGAGTGGGTCAAAACTTATTTCGGTACAATTCCCGCAGGACCAGAACATGACGATCCGGTCTTTGAGCCGATCACTTTAGACCAAGATCGTTATATTTCGCTGGAAGATAATGTGCAGTTGCCATTAATTTATATGGCGTGGCCAACCGTCCATGCGAACCATCCCGACGAAGCGCCTCTCGATGTGCTCGCCAATATCCTCGGCCAAGGCCAAACATCTTTGCTCTACCAAAGTGTCGTAAAACCTGGATTGACAGTCCAAGCGTCTTCAGGTCATGGCTGTCGCGAAATTCACTGTACGCTGACGCTACTCGGTGTTGCCAACCCGGCTAAAGTCCAAAAGCTTGGCGATCTTGAAGCCATCATGCGTGAAGCCTTCACAGAGTTTGAAGCCAGGGGCGTGATGGATGATGATCTGACTCGCGTAAAATCCGATATTGTATCGGGCATGATTTATGGCCTCGAGTCTGTTTCGGGGAAGATCAGCCAACTTGCGGCCTATGAAACCTATCGTGATAATCCAAACGGGATCGGCGACGATATTGCCCGCTATGAAGGCGTTACAAAAGCTGACGTCCTGCGGGTCTATGAGCAATATATCAAAAGCAAACCAGCTGTCGTCATGTCCATCGTGCCAAAGGGCAAGCCCGAAATGATCGCCAAAGCCGATACGTGGCAGCGCTACGAGCGCACCCTCCCCGACTTCTCTGGCGAAACTGACGAATTCAACTGGACGCGACCAACGGACCCAGAAGGTTTGGACCGTTCTGTTATGCCTGAACCCGGCCCGAACAACCCGCAAATCAAAGCCCCAGATACGTATGAGTTCTCTGTCGGCGACGGCATTGAAGTCTTGGGTGCGCGCAACACAGAAGTCCCCACAACGACCATCAGCTTGCGCATCAAAGCGGGTCAATCCCATGAAACCCTCGATAAATTGGGGCTAGCGGCAATGACGGCAGGCTTGTTGAACGAAGCGACCACGGAACGCACTGTCGAAGAGCTATCCAATGAGCTCGATAAACTTGGCTCATCTGTCTCGTTTAACGGCGGAGACACATTCTCAACGATGTATATTCGAACGCTATCCAAGAATCTCGACGCCACTATGGCGATTGCGATGGAAAAACTGCTCAAGCCCAAGTTTGATCAGGTCGATTTTGATCGCGATAAAGCAAACGCTTTGCAGGGCATCAAAGCCAATAAGAAAGAAGCCAGTGGCGTTGCTTCCAACCTCTTTAACAAAATTATGTATGGTACGGATAATCCGACGGCATATGCGGGTACCGGTACCGAAGAGACTGTCGAGAATATCACGCTGGACGATGTTAAAGCCTTCTATGCCGCGCATTATTCGCCAAAGATTGCATCAATTGTCGCCGTAAGTGACTTGGACGAAGCCGCGATGAAAAAAGCCCTCGCGCCTCTGTCGCAGTGGACAGGGGACGACGTGGCTGCAGCGGAAATGAAGCCCTTCCCGCAACTCTCGGGTGGTACGCTTTATTTCGTCGACAAGCCTGATGCAGCGCAAAGCGAAATCCGCATCGGTAAACGCGCGTTGCCTTACGACGCAACGGGCGAATACTATAAATCCAACATCATGAACTATCCGCTCGGCGGCGCGTTCAACAGTCGGATCAATTTGAATTTGCGTGAAGATAAGGGCTACACTTATGGTGCGCGCTCCTTCTTCAACGGCGATGAAAAAGGCGGCTGGTACCGCGCAGGTGCTGGTGTCCGCGCCGACGCAACAGCCGCTTCGATCGTCGAATTTGTCAATGAAATCAGATCCTACCATGAAGATGGCGCTACCGCCGAAGAACTTGCATTTACGCAAGCGTCTCTGGGTCAGTCCGACGCCAGAGCCTATGAAACCCCGCGTCAAAAGCTGGGTTTCCTTTCGCGTATGTCGACATATGGCTTGAAAGCCGACCACGTCGACGAGCAAGCGAAAATCCTTGAAGGAATGAGCAAAGCTGACATGGATAAATTGGCGGCAACGCATCTCAACCTGGATGACATGATCATGATCGTCGTCGGGGACAAAGCCAAAGTTTACGACGAGGTTGCCGCCCTCGGATATACAATGGTAGAAATCGACGCGGACGGTAACCCGATCTAGTCAAACCAATCTAATATTCGTTGAAGCCCGGCCTGAGCGTCGGGCTTTTTTATGCTCATTGATTGAGGCGGCCAAACAGGAGTTTCCGATGCGATCTCTTTTCCGAAACAACATCTTTCGCTTCGGAATGACTTTGTTTTTGACAGGGCTATACAGCCTCTTGCGCAACACAGAATGGTCAAGTGTCGTTAAACCCCTGCCGATCATCTTCTGGGCGTTGGTTGTAATGTTTTCGGCGAAACGTCCTGCTGCAGAATGGGTGGTCGCAAATCTATTTGCTGCAGCTCTTGGCGACGTATTATTGGACCTAGGGCCAGATTGGTTGCTGATCGCAACGCTACCATTTCTGGGGTCGACGTTACTCTTAGCGCTGGCTTTCCACCTTCGAGGACATGCTTTGGACGTCAACCTTGGACGAGGCGAAGACCTGCTGCTGTTGCTCCCTATCATTGCGCTGGCCGTGGGGTTTCATCTTTTCATGGCGCCAAGATTAGCAGATGCCGCTACGGTTGGTGCCGCTCTCTTGCTAATCTCATCTCTTTTACTCTGGAGAGCCCTTTCTCTTGTCATCAGCAGAGGAAATGCAGTCGACCCAACTCCAGTGCGGTTCATCGGTTTCCTGGGGGCTTGCGGCATCGTTACGAATTACATTTTGTATTCTATCAATATCGGATTGCACCCCGTTCCGCGCGATCTCGTCATACATGTTTATTTCTGGGGCCAGGCTTTCGCGGCTTGGAGTTTTCTTAAACCCGCTTGGAAAGTGCGGCGATAAAGCGATCGACTTGCGCCTCTGGCGTGGCCCATGATGTGACCAATCGTAGGGTCGCGTGATCTTCACCATGAGGTTCCCAAACATAAAACTTAAAATCCGCTTCCAGAGATTTCACAAGATGATTGGGAAGCATTGGGAAGATTTGATTTGTCTGTGTTTGACTGGCTAGCGCAAAGCCATTCGCCACAATACCTTTTGATAGTTTGGAAGCTAAATCATTCGCGTAGCGACTAGCATTGAAAAACAAATCCGTTTCGAACAAAATTTGAAACTGGAGCCCGAATAGCCGCCCTTTGGCCAGCAAGGCACCGCGTTGTTTGACGTGAAACGCAAAGTCTTTCGCAAACTCAGGACGATTTATGACGATTGCCTCCCCGATCAGCGCGCCGGCTTTTGTCCCGCCAATCCAAAATACATCCGTCAGTTCAGCCAGATCAGCCAAGGTCAGGTCGTTGTCTGCCGCGCACAGGGCGGCCCCCAATCGCGCGCCATCGACCATAAGAAGCAAATCATGAGATCGACACACCTGCGCTAAATCTGTCAAATCTGATTTGGTGTAGATGCGTCCAGTTTCGGTCGCGTTTGACAGATAAACAAGACGCGGCTTCACCATGTGGGGGGCTTGCGCATTTTGCGCCAACACCGACAAGACATCCTCTGGCGCGAGCTTTCCGCAAGGCTTGTCAACGGTCAGGATTTTATGCCCTACCGCCTCAACCGCCCCTGTCTCACGGGACACGATATGACCCGTTGCAGCGGAGATGATGGCTTCATGCGGCCTTAAAAGACTCGCGATGATCGTCAGATTTGCAAGCGTTCCTCCCGCGACGAAGAAAATGTTGGAATCTGCATGACCCAAATGCGCGCGGATAAGCTCTCGAGCGCGAATGGAGAAGTCATCTGCGCCATAGGCCGTCTGCTGAGACATGTTCGTCCGCGCCAACGCTTCCAATATCGTAGGGTGACACCCCTCGCTGTAATCATCCAAAAAGCTAAATTTTTCCATGATCTCATCTAGGGACAAAAGACGAGGCAGTGCAATCACTTCAACTGCGGGAAGCTACACAGTGTTGAAGTCTGGATGGATAACGCCTTTCAATGAGAGGCATTCTAAAACCGGTAGAAACAGTGAACGGGATTATTGATCCGCACTTTTCCAGCGTAAACAGAGATATTGAACAAATGAAATCAAGGATTTGAAACTATTTCAAAGAGATGCGTCCCCGCTCTGCTTTTCAGCCTTATGTTTAAATGGTTCTTTCGGACACGGGACAGGCAAGTGATCATTGACTGTGCAGTGTTTTTAAAAAACATCGCACTGGTGCATTTTACCTTCGGTATATTGCGCTAGCTCGTTCGGAAGACGGTGTGCTTAGGTATATTTGGTAATGCGAATATACAGGAGCCTGAGGGTGTGAGCAGAACTGTCTGGAACGACAGGATATAAATTCCGGCCGCCTTCCGCAAAACACCGCCGCGTGGTCGTGCAATTTAGCGAGAGTTAAAATGCACATCGATATTCGCGTAAAATACTTTCCTATCTCGGTACTCCGTCGTGAGTATCGGCCACGCGGACTGTCCCGCCTACTTTCGGCCTTTCCCAAGATGGACGGCAGGCGTCTCCGCCTGCCAGACACATTACTTAGACTGCGCGTTCCGTGGCAATTTACGGTTGGCGAGCAATTCTGCGATTTGAACGGTGTTCAAGGCTGCACCTTTGCGGAGGTTATCAGACACAACCCACATGTTCAGCGTGTTATCCTGCGTGCTGTCTTCGCGAATACGAGAAACGAATGTTGCGAACTCGCCCACACATTCAACGGGTGTAACATAGCCGCCGTCTTCGCGTTTATCGACAACCATGATACCCGGGCTTTCACGCAGTAACTCATGCGCATCCTCTGCGCTCAACTCATTTTCAAACTCAATGTTTAGAGCTTCGGCATGGCCGACAAATGTAGGCACGCGGACACAGGTGGCTGTAACTTTGATCTTTGGATCGAGAATGCGCTTCGTCTCAACATTCATCTTCCACTCTTCTTTCGTCTCACCACTATCCATGAAGATGTCGATATGCGGAATCACGTTGAAGGCGATTTGTTTGGTGAAGTTGATCGGTTGGAAATGATCGTTGGAATAAATGCCCTTGGTCTGCAACCAAAGCTCATCCATATTTTTCTTCCCTCCACCCGACACGGATTGATAGGTCGAAACAACAACGCGTTTAATCGTGGCGCGATCATGCAGCGGCTTTAGCGCAACAACCATTTGGATTGTCGAACAGTTCGGATTTGCGATGATCCCTTTTTTGAAATTCATGACTTCATCGGCATTCACTTCTGGCACGATCAAAGGCACGTCTGGGTCCATACGCCAAGCCGAGGAGTTATCGATCACAATTGCGCCCGCAGCGGCAATCTTAGGCGACCAAATTTTCGATACGTCACCGCCAGCACTCATCAACGCGATATCAACTGTGGTGAAATCAAACTTATCGAGATCGACGCATTTGAGGTCTTTGTCGCCGTAGCTGACAATGCGGCCGACGGATTTGCGACTGGCAACGGCGTGAACTTCGTCAACTTGAAGGTCGCTCTCGGACAAAATCGTGAGCATTTCTGTCCCGACGTTACCTGTGGCACCCACGACGGCGATACGATAGCCCATGATGATCTCCAATATGATCGGTTAAGAAAAGCGTGCGGGCCATACGCGGAAGCCCCGCTAATCGCAAGGCTTTCTGCCGTCAAATTACCGTTTTCGGCGCATCCGTAGCCAAACCGAAAATGCAATCAGTCCAACGAAGCCAAAGCCTGCGGCTTCCAGCTTTGTCACGCCAAATAACCAAGGGGACGTCCAGCCCGACATGCCTTCAAATCCACCCGAAACACCGTTCAGCATGATTACGCCTAAAAGCACTGCGAAAAGTGCTAAAACGCCCATGATCATAAACATGGCGTTGTAGAACCGTTGATCAGACGCACGCTGGCTCGCTTTACGTTCTTGAACACGTTGATAGCGCGATGCGCGGCGGAGGCGTTTATCTGGATCCGTCATGACCGAACCCTAACATGGCATCTGCGCAAATCCATGCTAAAGCTTCAGTTATGAGATATGTCACCCTGCTCCTGATGATCACAATTTCGTTGTCTTGGCCGTTGTGCATTAGCGCTCAAGCCCAAAATATGGGACCTGATGAGAGCTATCCCGATGTCGAATATGAAAAGCCACTTTCCCAAGAACAGCTCAGCTTGGTCTTCAGCGGCAAGACCCATCAAGGCAGCTATAATTTCCTCAATCGCGACATTTCAACCTTCGCCTTTAAAGAAACCACGGCCAAAGACGGTCGCATTCGTCACGTTCAACAAGGGCATGTGGACACTGGGACTTGGAACATTGCGGGAGATCAGATCTGTTATAATTATGACGATCCAAGACTGCTTCAGGCCTGTTTCAAAATCTATGCGCGTGGTAATTGCTATTATCATTACCAAGTCAGTGTTGAAGGCACGCCTCAATTCGGTTTCACCGCCCGAACAATCATTGCTGGTCAGACACCAAGTTGCGAGCCGTCCCTTGTTTAAGCCGCATGTCATACCGCGCACTATTCTCTCCATCGCCTGTTGGGCTTTGCCGCAAAGCGGTGTGGCACAAACGCAAGACACAGATATTCGGCCCAATGCCAATCAACTCGTCGGAGATGAGATTAAATCCGTATTCTCTGGCGCAACAATGGACGGTGCCTATAATTTCGGTCGTAACGGTATGGCGCAATCCTTCTATGTGGAGGAACATAAGCCGGACGGCACTCTAACTTACCGTGAAGGTGACGACATAGAGCCGGGGCGTTGGTTCGTTCGGCGCGACGCCATATGCTATATGTATCCGTCCAATCAACTCGCCGGGGGCTGCTTTCGCGTTTACCAAATAAAGAACTGTTACTACTTCTATTCAACATTGCGGCAGCAAGCGCAGCATGAGCTAGGAGAAGACTATTGGACGGCTCGCTCAGTTAAAAAGGGAGAACGAGCTGGCTGCGAACAAGCCGTTAGCTAAGCCCCATCTTCATAGGGCGGTTTGAGGTCGACTTTTGGCCAGCCCTGAACCCGTTCGAAGGCGCGAATATCAATTCGGTTTTCATCTAGCTCGCGCTGCAATCGACGTTCTTTCTTGCGCAGGCGCTTGCGTTCATCTGCATCTAATGTTTGGACTGAGAGGCGGCCTGACACATTCATCAAAGCCGTTCGCGTTGCCTCATAGGCCTCTAACAAATCATCATATTCACGTCGGATTTCATAGAGGACTCGGCCTTCATCATATCCATCGAAATATGGGGTCGCATTGATTTCACGACATTCAGGTTTCAAAGAACTTCCATCTTCGCCGTGATTAAACCCACGGTCATATGAACAATATAGCGGCAATCCTTGGTCATAACCCAGTCGGTATTGGGCCGCATTGGCAGACACGCCATATTTGGCGCAGGTTTCGGCGATTTTGGTAAACCTCCCCCGCGACTCACCATTTCGACCATCTTCATACCCAAGGGATTCCCAACTCCCTGCGATGCAGCTATCCTCAGAGATGGTTGCGCACCCCGTCGACAGAACCGCGAAACTCGCCAATATCCAAGATGTGCGTAACATTTTGCCCTCCAGTTACCCTGTTGAACCATACTCCACCAAAATAAAGCCTGAAGCCCGTGTTCATTCTCAACTCATCTTGCGCATGAGGCATCTTTTGTACAGAGTCACACAATGCGGATCGAACCACACTCACTTGGAACAGGCCAACGCGCCCCCATTGGATTAGCCCTAGGTGGCGGAGTTGCGAGAGGTTGGGCCCATATTGGCGCGATGCGAGCCTTGATTGAGGCTGGCATCAAACCCGATATTATTGCCGGAACGTCAATTGGCGCAATTGTTGGCGCGGCCTATCTATCAGGCAAACTTGACGTATTGGAGAAATGGGCGCGATCTCTCACGCAACGCAAGATGATGGGATATATGGACGTCCGCTGGGGAGGATCAGGCCTCATGCGCGGCGAACGGCTTGCCAGAGTTTTGAACCATTATATGGGCGACGTAAATATTGAAGACCTCGACCGAAAGTTTGCCGCCGTCACATGTGATCTCCGCACTGGATATGAAGTCTGGTTGCAACGCGGACCCATAGTTCCAGCCATCCGCGCCTCCTATGCCCTACCTGGTGCATTTGAACCCGTCAAAGTCGACGGCCGCTTCATGATAGACGGTGCATTGGTCAACCCAGTTCCAGTCTCCGCCTGCCGCGCCTTGGGCGCACATATGGTGATTGCTGTTAGTTTGAATGGCGATGCTTTCGGTCCGATGGGAACCAGCCACGAATTAGATATGGATGATGATGGGGAAGAGGACGACACCGACCCCTTCGGAATTGCAAGTCACAGTCTAAACAAGTTGCGGCCCGATCGACTGCTTCTTAAATCTATGCTTGGTGGCGTTAAACCTGGCAAAAGCCCAAAAATTGGGTCTGTGATGATGGGGACACTGAATATCGTTATGGATCGAATTTCCCGTTCTCGTTTGGCGGGTGACCCGCCAGATGTCTTCGTCGCGCCCCGAATCGGTCACATCGGCATGCTGGAATTTACAAAAGC
This sequence comes from Litorimonas cladophorae, assembly GCF_014652455.1. Classification (GTDB taxonomy): domain Bacteria; phylum Pseudomonadota; class Alphaproteobacteria; order Caulobacterales; family Maricaulaceae; genus Litorimonas; species Litorimonas cladophorae. Next base: position 722,905 of record NZ_BMYV01000001.1, read on the forward strand.
AGATGAGTTGATCGAACGCGGTTACGCCGCCATGCAACATGAAATTCCGTTGATTCGGTCCGTAATGGACGTGCTGTCTCAAATGCCCTCTGCTGTGCCACTCGCCGACGCAGAAACCCCGCCCCAGAACGCCTCCACAAAGTAAAAAGCGTCTTTAAACAAAGCTAGGGTGGTTAATCTTCTCCCCGCGGCTTCCTCATCGACAAAGTCTTCGCCTTTAAGGTGAACTTACTCGCGTGGTTTGATCTTCAATGCCAAAGACCAATTCATGTCGCAATTGCAGTCTTTCATCGGTGCCAATGACAATTCCCCAGCTTGGGTAATGCGCTCGCACTTGCCTGATCGGAAGAAGACTGCCCCTCGTCTGCAATTGCTTCCGTCTCCGAAAAAAGAGCGGTCATTTGCAACGGGATTCATGTGGCTAGTTCCATTAGCCGCGTTTGCAGCCGGCCTGGCCGCATGGTGGTATCGTTTACCAGCCGAAAATCTAGTTTGGCCAGCCGCTTCAATTGGAACCATACTGATCGGTGTTGCCGCATTGTCTCGTTCGGCTTGGCGGATCAAAAACTTCAGCACACTCATGGCGATAGGCGCCTTTTCCACCGCGTTATTCGCGGCCGCATCTCAAGCGGGAATAACGCTATATGCGACTGACATTTCGGTGATAGCCTCTGCAACGTCTATTACACTCGCATGGGTTTTTAAATCCCGACCTGCCTTGATGTTAAGTGGGTTCTCGGCCTTGGTCTTGTTGGCCAGTTTAACCCCCGAAATCAGTACGGGACTAGGGATCGGCGCACCAACATCACAAGGTTGGTTACCCCTGTTTCCCGTGCTGATCGGAGCACAGGCACTCTTAGCCATGAAAGTCGGCTCACATGGCACTTTGTTTGTCACGATAGTCGCCGCTTACGGATATGTTGTGACAATCGGTTCTGGTCTTCCGCCCCTACCGCTTGCAGGGTTTATATTTGCCGTGGCTGCAGCCCATTATCGTCTAGGGAAAGCTTGGGCTGATACTGCTGTCTTCGCCGCGCGGCTGCATATCAATATAGGGTGGGTTATGGCTTTGGGCGCAGCCTTTTATGTACAGTCTCATTGGTTAACTGCAGACGCCAGCCACACAGAAACGCTTTGGCCTGCCAACCGAATGTGGATGACAGCAGTCGGACTAGCTGCATTCGCGCTCTTTTTGTCATCAATAATGAGATACAAGCACTCCCAGATAACGCTCACAGGGATATTTCTGGTCAGTTCCTCTGCACTCGTAATTCCTGTCGCGTCTGTTCGCCCCGACTTGTTGTATTTTGTATTTGACGCTGTGCCAGGTTTGCCAGCACGCCCCGGTTTCGGCGTTCTCATTGGCGCTGTTATAATTGCCAGCGGCGTCGCGTGGGTCGTGAATGGAATTCGAAAATCAGAGTTTTTTGAAATGACACTCGGAGCACTGGTCATCGTGATGCAGGTTTTAATCCTGTTCAATCCAAATTTTATGACGATGGATTTTGCAATCGTCTTCACTCTGGCACTCATCTGCGCCCTCTGTGTTAGCGGGCTAATCGCAGGCACGAGTTTAAATCATGCCAGACCCGCGAAGCGCTACGGTTAAAGCTATCCCAAAGCCTCGAATCAAGTGTATCAGGGCCTATGCAGCCTAACGAAGGACACTCACAACCACCCGCCGGCGATCAGCGCCAGTGGTTCATCCAAGTTGAAGGCCAAGCCTACGGGCCATTCGAAGACCGCACGTTGTGGCAATATATGAATGAAGGACGTGTCAGTGCTCAGTCTCTGATCAGCAAAGCGCCAAACACAGGGTATCTTCCCGTATCTGCCGACCCTAGCCTGATGAATTGGCTGGCGCAGATTCCTGCGGCCGCCCCTGCCGAGCCTGAAAAAGACGCCGCGCCGACCGTATTCATGATCATGGGCGAAATCCGTTCAGGTCGCGGGATGGATTTCATGCAAACGTTACAAAGCCTAGGGCCGACACAGCGTCTAGGATCAACGGTTTGGTTATTACAGACCAGAACGGATGCCGAAACGCTTCGCGATATTCTGAGCCAACCGTTATCTTCAAACGACCGATTATTCGTCTTAGACAGTTTTGCCAATCAAACCGCTTGGTTCAATTTGTCACCCGAGATGGATACCCAAATTCCTGCGCTCTGGGATATCGAACGACCTTAATCGACGCGCTCTAGACCTTTGCGGAAACGAGAGGCATTTGCGACGTAGAACTGCGCACCTAATTTCACTCTAGCCGCTTGCTCGGGCGTTAGGGTCTTTACGACCTTCCCTGGCGAACCCATGACGACAGAGTTATCTGGAATGACTTTGCCCTCTGTGATTAAGGCATGCGCGCCGATCAGACAGTTTTCCCCGATCTGCGCCCCGTTCAAAATCGTCGCACCGATCCCGACAAGGGTTCCGTTTCCAATCGTGCAGCCATGTATCATAGCCAAATGCCCAATCGTCACATCTTCGCCTATTTTTAGAGGCGATCCCGGATCGGAATGACAGACAGAGCCATCTTGAATATTTGAGCGAGCGCCAATTTGGATCGGCTCATTATCGCCACGAACTGTCGCGCCGAACCAAACCGAACTCCCTTCGGCCATGATAACATTACCGATAACTGAGGCCGTTTCCGCAACCCAAGCACTGTCGTGGCAATCAGGCGAATGCGAATCGAGTCGATAAACAGCCATTTACGCCCCCTAGCCTGCGTCTAAATCGTCTTGCAGGATAGAGATATTCAAGTCGTAAGAGATGTCATCTTTGTCTTCATCATCAATATATAAAAGTCCGAGAATCTCGTCATCAAGATAGACTTCAACACTGTCTTTGACCTTCCGCGGCTTTAACGTCACGGTTTCTGTTCCGAAACGTTTGCGCAAGTAAGACTGAACCTGAGAGATTTGCTGAGGAGTCATAATTCTATCCTAAAGTGTTTGATCCATTGAATCGGCAGGATTTCCGCAGCACGGTCCGCCGATAGGTTTGGCAGGTACACCTGCCACTGTACAATTATCTTCCACAGGCTTCAAAACGACGGACCCAGCCGCAATTTTTGCTCCATTTCCGATGCGAATATTTCCGAGAACCGATGCATTTGCGCCAATCAAAACGCGATCACCGATTTTAGGATGACGGTCTTCTTCTGCTTTGCCCGTACCGCCCAATGTAACGCCCTGCAAAATTGAGCAATCATCGCCGACCACCGCAGTTTCACCCATGACGAACCCTGTCGCATGATCAAGCATGACGCCGCAGCCAATACGAGCGGCTGGGTTAATATCCACGCCGAAAAGCTCAGAGCTGCGATTCTGCAGATGGAACGCCACGAGATCCCGGCCCTCATTCAACAGGGCATGAGCTAATCGATGCGTTTGGATTGCCATGAAACCTTTGAAATAAAGGAAGCATTGCAGGTAGGTTTGACAGGCTGGATCACGCTCCCGCACGGCTTCCAAATCTCGTGCAATACACGCAATAAGGCTGGGGTCACTTGATATGGCTTCGCTCAACACTTTGCGCATTTTCAGTGCCGAAAAATCAGACGTCGCGAGTTTCTCGGACAAGTGATTGACGAGTGCTCCACCCAAATCGTTTTGGTCTAGTATCGTCGCATGTAACAGCGAAGACATTGCGACCTCGCGCACAGCATAGGATGCTGCTTCTTCTTGCAAAACAGACCAGACGCAAACGTCCTTTGTGTCGTTACAGTCTTCCATATGATTTGAAACAATCAAGCTCGGCATAGTCGGCGTCCTAACGCGGTTCGTCCCTAACCTAGATGTGAAGCGGCTCAAACCCAAGTAAAAAGCCATAAATGGCTATATTACGATTCCGTGACCCTAACCGCGACCTCGGTATGGTGGCACGCCTTGATCTGGTATCCACAGGCCTTCAGGGGCTTTGCCGAATTGATAAAACACATCAATCGGAATCCCCCCGCGCGGATACCAATATCCGCCAATACGGAGCCATTTAGGCGCAATTTCTTTTACAAGTCGCTGCCCAATACCTGTTGTACAGGCTTCATGAAAATCGCCATGATTTCTGTAACTTCCAAGGAACAGTTTAAAGGCTTTGCTTTCGACAATCCATTCGTCAGGACAATAATCAACGACCAAATGCGCGAAATCAGGCTGACCTGTCACAGGGCAAATTGACGTAAATTCGGGCGCAACGAGGCGGACCATATACTGCTCATCACATGGGTTTTTCACACGTTCCAAAATCGCTTCATCTGGATTTTGCGGGAGACCTTGCTGTTGGCCCAACTGGTCTAATTTTTCGTAACGATCTGACATAACGGGCGCGTTAACCTGAAGAACCTGAATTCGCAACCCGCTTTTCAGACGCAGGCCAGTTCCGGATCATCCGGCCACCCGGCAACTCAACAAATCGATAGGTCAAAGTTGACACGCCGATAACAACGCAGAGGTATAAAATTAGCCACGCATCGCCTTCCCAACCTGAGGGCAGTCCTCCCGTCAGTCGTTTGATCAATATTGCGAAACCAATCGCAATGATTACGTGCGTAAGATAAACTGAGTAGGAAATCTTGGCGAGATACCGAAAAATTGGATGCGACATGAACCGTGATATGGCGCCACCATCCATAGCAAAGACCAAAATGAAGACAAAAAGGATCGGCGCGACGAAGAATTGTCCGGAACCGCCCGAATAAATAACAAAGCAAATGCTGGCGCCGACGACAACGCACTCGACTATAGTGCGACCAAAACCCGGAAGATTGCTAAAAGCGTTGCGAACGCGGTTAAAACTCGCAGCAGCGAGAACACCCGTAAAAAATCCAGCGAGACAGCGCCAGAAACCATAATCATATGTGATATTCATGTCCGGTTTTACGCGGGAAAGCGCGAAATAAATTACAGCGACGCCGAGACCTATGATCAGAAAATGAGTCAACCGTTTTGGCTTCACCCACAACATCAAGCACACGAATACGATATACGTCCAAAACTCCGCTCCAATCGTCCAGCTTGGAGGATTGAAGGTCAAACTATCTGAAAGCCCCATTGTATGGGTGAGCGTTAAGTGTTGCAGGAGAGCAAACCAGTTGTCCTGCGCACCGTCATGAAACGGTAGAATCTCGCCAGGGAGGTGCTCCGCAAGCCCCACTTTGTGAGCCAATAGTCGCGTCATAGCAAAGGCAACGAACACAATCAGCATGAAAAGGTGCAACGGATAAAGCCGTGCAAAACGCCGTTTTAGAAACTTCCGCGCATCCCCCACAGAGTCAAGTTTTTCGGCATATAAACGCCACATGAGAAAACCAGACAGCGCGAAAAAAAGATCAATGATCACAGGGCCATTGTTAAAGAAGGCCCAGCCATTGGGATGGCTCAGCCAGATCGTATGGTAAATCGCGACAAAAACGGCTAAAAGCCCTCGGAACCCATCCAGTGCGGCGAAATATTCGGTCGTCTCCCGCATTTGATGTGATCCGCTAGCGTTCATAACGATGGCATAGGAGATTTAGGCCAATATCAGGTTAATTCCCGCCAAGTTTCAGTGATTAGATGTAGCGATGCGCCCAAGCAGCCAGAACATGCGCCACATATTCTGCATCCGCCGGATTTCGAAGCAATAAATGATCCGCTCCGTCGAGGCTGACGAAGCTTTTCGGGTGTTTCGCGTGACGGTAAATGTGCGCCGCGTTGTCTATCCCGACGACGCGATCTTGGGGGGAATGAAAAATCAACAAACCGCGTTCAAGATTGCTAATTTCCATGGCGATATCATGGTTCTCAATGTCTTCCAAAAACTGCTCTTTGATAACAAACGGTCGCCCCCCAAGGAGCACTTTGGCTTCGCCCTCCTCGACAATTTCCTCAAGCTGATCGGCGAACTGATGAACGATGTGGGTCGTGTCGCAGGGACTCCCTATCGTCGCAACCGCTTTGACTTGTGGGATCTCATCAGCAACCTTCAGCGCCGCGGTGCCTCCAAAACTATGCCCGATCAAGACACACGGGGGACCGTAGTTCTCGGTCAAAAATTTCGCTGCCTGTCGGATGTCTTCGCAATTAGTCGTGAAATTCGTGTCGGAAAAATTACCTTCACTCTCGCCAAGCCCAGTAAAATCGAAACGCAACATGCCGAATCCGTCTTCTACGAGGCTACGAGATATTGTTCGGATGGGCTTCAGATCTTTTCCAATCGAAAACCCATGAGCAAACAGCACCCATGATTTTACTTTTCCATCATCGGGGCTATCGATCTTTGCGGATAATGTGTCGCCTAAAGCGCCTTTAAACGTAACTCTTTCGCTAGGCATAAGGTTTGTCCGATTACTGATCTTTGCGAGGAGCGTATCAGCTTAAGCGCTCAACACCTATAGGTTAGAACGCCGTGCGAAATGCTTTTAAGAACCTGTCCAACTCACTGTCTGGAAGATGATTAATACCGGCTGCAGCTGAACGGCCACCCCCAGTCTCAAATTGTAGAGCCAAGCTGTCAGCACCAGAACGGCGCGCCAGTGGTGCGCGGATGGAAACAAGATAGCCTCCCTCTTGCGCAGTTAGGATCGCATGCGCGCGATCAGGGTATTCTTGCGCGAGCTGATTTCCAAACATACCTGAAACGCGACGCGAGGCGGCAGCGTCAGGCAAGACCCGGACTTCACCATAATCTTCCGAAACTAGAACTTTCGACTTATCTGCAAATAAAAAGTCATCATAATATCCGTCAGTTAGCTTTTGAACGACTTCAGGTTTGGATGACAAAAAGGCCATAGGCGTCGGAAACCCGGCCATCTCACGATAAAGGTCGGCAGGATGAAAGTGAAGGTCAGCTTCCGACCCGCCATAACCATTATAATTCACCATTTCGCCCAATTCACGAAGGTTTGACAAAGGCAGATCACGACCTTCGGCCAAACGCTCTGCCATACGGGGGAAATTATCACCATAGCATCCAGCAATGGCCCAAGCCCGATAGGCACCCTTGAGGAATTGATCAACGAGGACGGCTGTGCAAACCTCACTCGACGTATTTATGTGAGCGTCTAAATCAGGGTGCTCAATACCGTTCCCCGCGTTGTGATGATCGAAATATTGAACCGAAGCCCCATCGTTCAGAATACGCCGCAGCTCAGGTTCATTTGAGCGCATAGAGATATCTAAAACCGTTACACGGTCCCCATCTATTGCGGGAACACGATCAAGCAATTTGATATCACGCTTTCGTCCAGTTACGAGTTTGGACTCACGGGGGTCGCTCAGTCGCAGCTGAACGAGAGATAGAATTCCGTCGGCGTCTCCGTTGAAGACATCATAATCCACAATTAAGACCCGCCAACGTTAAAGAAGCCACGGTCCGACAGATACTCAATCACCATGTCGGCGGCTTCCTCAGCACTCATCTTGACGGTATCTACAACAATTTCTGGGTCGACTGGCGGTTCATATTCGGAATCAATGCCTGTGAAATTCTTGATTTCGCCAGCACGGGCGCGGGCATATAGGCCTTTTACGTCGCGGGCTTCAGCGACGGCCAGCGGCGTATCGACATGAATTTCAATGAATTCCCCAACCTCCAATAACTCGCGAGCCATCTGCCGTTCTGCGCGATAAGGCGAAATAAAACTCGCCATGGTGATCAAACCTGCATCTACCATCAATTTTGCGACTTCACCTATCCGACGAATATTTTCAATGCGGTCGGCCTTGGAGAAGTTTAGATCACGGTTCAATCCATGACGAACATTGTCTCCGTCCAGCGTATAAGCATGACGCCCCATGTCCATGAGGCGTTTGTCGACAAGGTTAGCAATTGTCGATTTCCCTGAACCAGATAGTCCCGTGAACCACAACAGAGCGGGCTTTTGGCCTTTTTGATCTGATCGGGCGGATTTATTTACATCTTGATCCTGCCACACAACATTTTTCGCACGTCGCAAAGAGAAATCGAGCATTCCCGCACCGATCGTCTCGTGAGTTTGCCGGTCAATGAGAATGAATGCTCCGGTAGCGCGGTTATCCGCGTAGGAGTCAAAAGCGATCGGCGCGCTCAGACTCAATGTGACAGTGCCGATTTCGTTCAAATCTAACGTATTCGCCGACACTTCAGAAAAATTATTGATATCAACGCGATGCTTTAACTTACTGACCCTTGCAGGCACGGTCTTATTCGTCGTTTTTAATAGATACTCACGACCGGGATAGAGCTTTTGCTCAGACATCCAGATGACATGAGCCTGAAACTGATCGGCTTGTTCAGCTGGCGCGTCAGTTTTGCAAATGACGTCACCGCGCGAAATGTCGATTTCATCCGTGAGGGTCAAGGTGATCGCCATATCTTGGCGAGCTAACTCACGGTTTCCGTCAAAGGTCACGATTTCCTTGACGCTGGAGCGCTTTCCTGAGGGGCTTACAATTACGTCGTCACCAACCGCAATCTTCCCAGATGCGATGGTTCCACTAAAACCCCGAAAATCAAGGTTCGGTCGATTGACCCATTGTACAGGCAGACGGAACGGCGCGTCCAACGACGCGGTTTCTACATCCACTGACTCTAGATAACTTAACAAAGTCGGGCCGTTATACCAATTCGTGTTCAAAGATGGCGTGATCACGTTATCACCGTCCAAAGCTGACATGGGAATACAGGTGATTTCGTCAAAGCCTAAATCGGCAGCGAACTCCCTAAAACTCGCATCAATATCATTGAAAGTGCGTTGATCAAAATCAAGTAAATCCATTTTATTGACGGCCACAACAACATGACGAATGCCGAGCAATGACGCGATAAAGGAATGTCGACGCGTCTGTTCCTGAACGCCATAGCGCGCATCAATCAGAAGAACTGCGACATCCGCTGTCGAGGCCCCCGTCGCCATATTTCGTGTGTACTGCACATGTCCCGGCGTGTCCGCGACAATAAACTTGCGCTTGTCCGTTGAGAAAAAACGATAAGCTACATCGATCGTGATGCCCTGCTCTCGTTCTGCTGCGAGCCCGTCTACGAGAAGCGCTAAATCAATTTTATCGCCTTGCGTGCCTGACTTTTTACTATCTTTCTCAATGGTTGCGAGTTGATCCTCATAGATGAGTTTTGAGTCATACAGCAGTCGACCGATCAGCGTCGATTTGCCGTCATCAACACTGCCGCAAGTGATGAAACGTAAATAAGATTTGTTCTCTTGCGCGCGTAAATAAGCGTGGATATCGCTGGCGATAAGTTCATCGTGGTGGGCCATTAGAAATACCCTTCCTGCTTTTTCTGCTCCATCGAAGCACCTGCGTCCGAGTCAATTACGCGGCCTTGACGCTCGCTGGTTGTCGTAAGCAACATTTCTTGGATAACATCTGGCAATGTGACCGCTTCACTCTCAACAGCGCCCGTCAGCGGGTAGCAGCCTAACGTGCGGAACCTGACCATTTTCTCTTCAATGATCTCATCTGGTCCAATCGGCATACGATCATCATCGACCATGAAATATACCCCATCCTTTTTTACAACAGGGCGTTTTTTCGACAGATACAGATCTGGGATTTCGATCTTTTCACGCTCAATATACTGCCAGATATCCAACTCGGTCCAATTTGAGATTGGGAAGACACGCATGCTTTCACCGTTGTGAACGCGCGTGTTGTAAATATTCCAAAGCTCTGGGCGTTGGTTCTTGGCATCCCAGCGGTGATTTTCCGAACGAAATGAAAAAATACGTTCTTTAGCGCGAGACTTTTCTTCGTCGCGGCGCGCGCCGCCAAAGGCCGCATCAAACTTATATTTATCCAGCGCTTGCTTGAGGCCCTGTGTTTTCATGACATCGGTATGCACAGCAGACCCATGCGTGAACGGCCCCATGCCCTGGTCTACGCCATCTTGATTGATGTGGACAATCAACTCCATACCAGCTTCCTTGGCACGCCGATCGCGAAATTCGATCATTTCCTTGAACTTCCAAGTCGTATCGACATGCATGAGTGGAAAAGGAGGTGGCGCGGGATAAAAGGCCTTCTGTGCCAAATGCAGCATAACTGAACTGTCTTTACCTACAGAGTAAAGCATGACGGGATTTTCGCACTGACTGGCAACCTCACGCATGATGTGAATACTTTCAGCTTCCAACCGATCCAGATGCGTCATCCGCAAAGCGTCTCGACCGTCCGCGTGTGCTTCAAGCTCGGCCAATTTATTCATTGCCGCGTCCAGCGTTTTAATGGTCATTTGCCCACCTTCGCGCAGGCGAGCGACGCCTTTGCCATCATTGAAAAGTTTACGAGACAACGTGGATACTGACTGGCCTGAGCGATCAGACAGTGCATCGACACGGCTTAGGAATGTTTCAATTAGACTCATAACGGGCTCGCTTGACGATGTGGGACCAATCCCACGAACCTTTAGATAGGCAAGATAAACACAAACGTCAATTCAAAGTGGGATATATCCCACTCACTAAAAAGTGTTGCGCCTTTCGCAGGCTTTGATATGGCGTGTTTTCCGCTGCGGCCGTGGTGGAATTGGTAGACACGCAAGACTTAAAATCTTGTTCCAGTAATGGAGTGCGGGTTCGATTCCCGCCGGCCGCACCATCCCCTTACTCATCCCCGACAGTGCCAGTACTTATCGCCTCCGTAGAGTTCCTGAGGGCAAAAGCGATATAGTCTTGTCAATCATCGTATTAAGGCAGTTCAGAGAAGCGATTTCACCAGCGCCTCAAGCTGCAGACGAACGCGCTCAAGCTGGGCCTTGTCCCTCCCGCGCGCGACGAAGTTGATTCCTCGGAGGTCGTCATTAAACCAAGGATAGCTCCCGATTGAGACGCCAGGGTTCTGCCGCTCAACCTCAGCCAACCCCTCGGCCGCGTCGCCCTCGCCTATATTTGAGGTGCTTATCGTGATTTGGTAGACCTTCGCCCCGCCTTCGATACGGTGTGTAATATCAGCCAACATTCCGCGCATGATTTGCGGAACACCCGCGAGCGTGAAAACATTGCGGGTTTGAAATCCTGGCGCTTGGCTAACTGGATTGTCGATGAGTGAGGCCCCATCGGGAATGCGAGCCATTCGCCGCCGTGGCGCGTTCAACTCTTCCTCTGCGTAACGCTGACGCAACATATCCAACGCATCTTCTCGCTCTGATATGCCCAAGTCAAAAGCAGCCGCGATACAATCTGCGGTTATATCGTCATGGGTCGGACCGATGCCGCCCGTCGTGAACACATAGTCAAACGCATCCGAAAAAGCGCGAACGCTGTCACGAATCGTCTCAGCGTTGTCTGCCAGAATACGCGCTTCACCCACTTGAACACCCAAAGGGGCAAGGAATTTAGCGATTTCCGCCAAATTTGTATCTTGGGTGCGGCCTGAAAGAAGCTCATCGCCAATTAAGAGTACGCCTGCGGTGACGGTTTTAAAATTTGTCATGACTGCGCCGTTACAACTCTGCATTTCTGGTGGCAACAAGTCAAAGAGCCCCCTATATCGCATATTATGAATTATATAGATGCAGCAGACGCCCCCGACCTTCGCGATGGGGCGATTAAAATCCACACCCCTGAAGATTTCGCAGGCATGCGTAAGGCTGGGCAGCTATCCGCACGATGCCTCGACATGCTCGTTCCCATGGTTAAGCCAGGTGTGACGACAGGTGAGTTGGACCGCGCTTCAATGGAATTTATTCTCGACCATGGCGGCGTTCCCGCATGTTTAGGGTATCGAGGCTATCAACATACCGTCTGCACGTCAGTTAATCACGTCGTTTGCCACGGTATTCCAAATGATAAGCCGCTTAAAGACGGTGATATTGTCAACATTGATGTGACAGCGATTGTCGATGGTTGGCATGGCGACACGTCTCGCATGTATCCCGTGGGCGAAGTTAATCGACGCGCCGAACGGCTAACACAAATAACCTATGATTCGCTCATGTTGGGTATTGCGGCCGTCAAACCAGGCGCGACCACCGGCGACATTGGTCATGCTATTCAGAAATTTGCTGAAGCCGAGCGCTGTTCGGTCGTGACAGATTTCTGTGGCCATGGTTTAGGCAAGCTGTTCCATGACAGCCCCAATATCCTGCATTACGGCCGCCCTGGCGAAGGAGAAGTCTTGCGTGAAGGCATGTTCTTTACGATAGAACCCATGATCAACTTAGGACGCCCCGACGTTAAAATTCTTTCGGACGGCTGGACTGCGGTCACGCGGGATCGAAAATTAACCGCGCAATTCGAACACTCGATTGGTGTTACGGCCACTGGCTGTGAGATTTTCACAGGCTCACCGGCTGGATTGCACCGCCCGCCTTATCTCTGAGGCGCCCAAACCCAAACCGCATTATGCGGACCATCGTGACCGCTTGCGCGCGCGGTTTCGCGATGCAGGGCCATCTGCGCTGCAAGAATATGAGTTGTTAGAACTGTTTCTCTTCAACTCCATCCCTCGAAGAGATGTCAAACCGATCGCAAAAGACTTACTCTCCCGATTTGGGAATTTGGGCGAGGTGTGTGGCGCCCCGCTTCATCGCTTGACCGAGGTTAAAGGCATTGGCGAGAAAACTGCGCTAGATTTGAAACTCCTACACTCAATTGGCGCCCACATGGGCCGCGAACGAATCATTGGCCGTCCTATTCTCTCAAGCTGGTCCGCCCTCCTCGATTATTGTCGGACAGCCATGCAATACGAAGCTGTGGAGCAGTTTCGCGTTTTGTTTGTGGATAATAAAAATCGCCTGATCGCCGACGAGGTTCTTGGCAGAGGCACGATTGACCGCGCCCCCGTTTACCCGCGAGAAATCGTGAAACGCGCCCTCGCACTAGAAGCGAGCGCTATAATACTGACTCATAATCATCCCAGCGGGGACACAACTCCAAGCAAAGCCGATATCGACATGACTTTTACCGTCACAGAGGTTTGCAATGCCGTTGGGATATCTGTGCACGACCATCTCATTATTGGTCGGGAGAAAATAGCAAGTTTCAAAATGTTAGGCCTTATGTGACTTGACCCCTCGTTGCTTTGCCTTTCTTGTAAAAGAAAACGAGACGGGAAATTCAATGAAAGACGCACCGGTAATGAGCGAGAGCAAACGCTATCGCACACTTGTCCTTTGGCTCCTTACACTCATGTATGTCATGAGTTTCATCGACCGACAAATTATTGGGATCTTATCGCCATTTATAAAGGCGGAAATGGGCTTCACCGACGCGCAACTCGGCTGGCTAAAAGGCCTGGCGTTTGCGTTGCTCTATTCAATAGTTGGTATTCCAATCGCATGGTTGGCCGATCGCTATAGCCGTAAAAAAATCGTAACGATTTCTTTGATTGCTTGGAGCGCCTTCACGGCGCTCACGGGTACGGCGAATAGTTTCCTACACATGTTCCTCGCGCGTGTTGGCGTCGGAATTGGCGAAGCTGGCGGCTCACCTCCGGCCCATTCCATGATATCGGATTTGTATCCGAAAGAACAACGAGCTTCGGCGCTCGGGGTTTACTCTCTCGGCATTCCGATTGGAATTGGCTTTTCATATCTCTTAGCGGGCGCGCTCGTCGAATCACTTGGCTGGCGCGGAACATTATTGTTCTTGGGTATCGCAGGCATCGCGCTGGCAATCGTTTTGGCACTTGTCATAAAAGAGCCCAAACGCGGGCAGCTGGACGGCCATGACATCCAGCTCAAGTCTGTAGGCATTGGCGAATCCATTTCCACCCTTGCCAAGATCCCAAGCTGGTGGGCCATGTGTATGGGCATCGCGTGGGTCAGTTTCGGCGGATACGCAGTTTCCGCTTGGGGCATTGATTACGTCATGCGGTTTAAACCAGAATACATGCCCAACCCCGACAACAATAACTTCGAATGGCTAATGTTTTGGTTCGGCATGATTCATTTATTTGGTTATGGTGCCGGTACGTATTTTGGCGCTGTGATTACAGAGAAGCTCGCGAAGAAAAACATTAGCTTTTACGGGATTATGCCTGGAGCCGTGCTGTTCATTGGGGTTCCAGCCTTGATTGGGGCGTTTTGGGTTCAAAATATCCATCTGCACTTGTTGCTCGTGACCATATATCTGCTCTCAGCTGGCGTTTATCTTGGACCGAGCTTCGCTGCGGCCCAAACATTGGCACCGATCAATATGCGGGCGATGTCGACTGCTCTATTTTTTCTGATTCTCAACATTATCGCACTGGGTGGCGGACCAACTTATGTAGGTTGGATGAGCACCTTCTTGACCGAGGCTCATGGAGAGACGCATGCCCTACGCTTGGCGATATCGTCTTTGGTCGTCCCCTACGTCATTTCAATAATTGCGTTTTTTTTGGCGGCTAAGACATTGCCAAAGGACTGGGCAGAGGCCGAATCCAGAAACAAAATAATGGCAAACCAAGAGTAGACTTGACCTGCCGCGCCGCCTGATGTCCAAGGCGGCGCGCATATATAGGTGAGTCTGAAATGATTGAACGTTACGCCCGCCCCGAAATGACGGCCATCTGGTCGGCGGCTTCTAAGTACAGAATTTGGTTTGAAATTGAGGCTCACGGCTGCGATGCTTTGGCCGAAATCGGGGTGATCCCAAAGTCAGCGGCGAAAAACATCTGGGAACGGGGCGGTTCAGCGGAATTTGACGTTGCAAAAATTGACGAGATCGAACGCGAAGTTAAGCATGATGTGATCGCGTTTCTCACCCATCTCGCAAGTTTCATTGGTGATGACGCCCGCTTCGTTCATCAGGGTTTCACGTCTTCAGATATTCTAGACACCACATTATCGGTTCAGCTAGCACGGGCAACCGACCTACTCCTCGTAGGAATGGACCGCGTTCTCACTGCCCTCGAAACACGCGCGCAGGAACACAAACACACAATTACAATCGGGCGCAGCCACGGCATTCATGCTGAGCCGACAACATTTGGGGTCAAGCTCGCGCGGTTCCACGCCGAAATGGCTCGCGGACGCAAACGCTTGGTAGCAGCTCGTGAAGAGATCGCGGTATGCGCCATCTCTGGAGCAATCGGAACATTCGCCAATATTGACCCAATCGTAGAGTCCCATGTCGCCGATAAGATGGGATTAGGCATTGAGCCCGTATCCTCACAAATCATCCCGCGGGATCGTCACGCTGCCTATTTTGCGACACTCGGAGTCATAGCGTCATCGATTGAAAATATTGCAACAGAAATCCGCCACATGCAGCGCACCGAAGTCTTGGAGGCCGAAGAGTTCTTCTCCAAAGGTCAAAAAGGCAGCTCGGCGATGCCCCATAAGCGTAATCCAGTTCTAACAGAAAACCTGACAGGTCTCGCGCGTCTGGTGCGTATGGCAGTCGTTCCAGCGATGGAAAACGTTACGCTTTGGCATGAACGTGATATCTCCCACAGCTCGGTAGAACGCGGAATTGGCCCAGACAGCACGGTTCATCTCGATTTTGCGCTGCACCGTTTGGCAGGGGTAATTGAGAATTTGGTGGTCTATCCCGACAAGATGAAAGCCAATATGGATCGCCTTGGCGGACTGCATAACTCGCAACGTTTTCTTCTTGCCTTAACTCAAGCCGGTGAACAGCGTGAAAGCGCCTATCGTTTGGTCCAACGCAACGCGATGCAGGTCTGGGAGCTTTTTCGGACAAAGGGTGATGCCGGCGATGGCGCGTTCCTTGAACTGCTACTTAAAGACAAAGATGTTCGCGCTTTGCTCTCTGAAAAAGAGATACGGGACATGTTTGACGATGGATACCATCTGAAACACGTCGACACGATATTTGCTCGGGTCTTCGGAACCGCCTAAATCGGTTAAATTCCGTTAGGAAGCCTGACTTTCCAGTAAGGCTTCAGCAATAAAGCCCTTAATTTCAGTTTAAAGAGGCACCCCTTGAGGGTGCCTTTTGCGTTTTTGTGTAGAAGTTATAGATTTTTTCAGAAAAAAATTATTCTGCATTTTCAGGGCGTTAGATTCAAAATTAACGATTGTGGAAACTATCCTAAACGACACCCTAACGCCTGATTCGGACGCTGTTTACCAATCGGCGTTATAGCTTGGGTCATAAGAACAATAACAATTGTGAACCCTAGACCTAACCGAGACCAAGGATTGAAACCATGAAACTCATCTCCTCCATTTTGGCTGCGGCTGTGCTTTCAACAGCTTTTGCAGCGCCTGCCTTCGCCGCCTCACCAGACGTCTATGTCGTCAATTTCCGCAATGCACAGGACACAAATTCAATGCGCCTTGACGGCCAGCTTGCCTCAGCGTTGGCAATCTCTGGTGTAAACGCTGAAGAAGTCGTTATCGATACATCAACAGCTGCAAAATGGGAAAAAGGCGCACATGAAGCCTTTGATCGCGATATCGTCCCTGTTTTCAATCAGTGGGTCGGCCTTCCAGGTTTCGCCGCTGTTGTTGATGCTAAATCCAAGCGCGTCATCGGATGCGTCAACGGAACCTTCACAGCCAACGAGATGGCTGAGAAAATCCGCCAGATGGCATCTACTTCGACAGGTTCAGCTTACATGAGCCGCGCTTCTGTTTCGACCAAAACAACTCGCTGTCCGGCAGCGCATAACGTTGATCCAGGCGGAAACTAAAACCCGCCAATACCGACTAGGGAGAAGCTCGAAGCCAATGGTTTCGGGCTTTTCTCATTCTAGCAACCTGACTTTGCCAAGAATTTGAGTTCACTGAAAAGTGAGACAAAGTTTCATGCCATGTTCACGCACAGCGAGTAAACCTATGACCATGAACAAGTTTTTGAAATCTTCTTTAGCAGCTTTTGCCCTCACCTTTGGTTTAGGGAGCCTCGCTAACGCGTATCAAAACACGGCGCCAGACGTGTATGTTGTGATGTTCCGTGCCGATTACTGCGCCCCGTGCAAGGTTGTTGAACCTGCCCTTGATCAAGCCCTTCGTAGCATCGCCGACCCTCGAATCGAGTATGTACATCTGGATACAGGCGGGGGCTACGGCGAGCGCAACGCGCACTTAGTTTTCGACCGCGGTCTTGTGAACCAATATAATATGTGGTTGGGCGTCACGGGCTTTGCCGCCATCATTGATGGCGACACAAAACAGACATTAGGCTGTATCAATATGTCTTACGACACACAGTCAATGGCGATGCATATACGCAACCTGCAAGCAGCAGCGCAAAGAAATCAGCCGAGCTTTGATCTTACCTGCCCGGCTGCCAACAACCTATAAAACGCAGACTTTTACGAGCCGTAGACGGCCTCGCGAGCCGCTGTTAGCTCTAAAGCCATACGCGCACGAATCGCATCATCAGTGATCTCACAATTTGCTGCAGTCAGATCGCTACGAAGTTTGCGGAAGACATCGTCATCGCCGGCTTCTTCCATATCCGCCATTATCACTTCCAAAGCGTATTTATCAGCTTCAGCATCAGTTTTGCCCATCAGACTCGCGGCCCAATGCCCTAAGGCTTTATTGCGTTTAGCTTCGGCTTTAAATTCTTTCGCGGCGTCTAGTACGAACTTGGTTTCTTGCGCATTCGCGCGGTCATCAAAGCTGCTCATATCAAAAAATCCTGATTGGTTTTGTTCCGTGGTTTACATCTATGGATGCCCCTGCCCCGCTTCAAGCTGGAAAACCCCCAAAATCTACACAGCCTCGCATTGTCCCGAGGCTTAACACCGTCTATGGGTCCCACACCATGGCGCGGGGCTGACTCGCGCCTCACTGTCGGAGCCGCACATGAGCCGCCGCAAACAAATATACGAAGGCAAAGCCAAGATCCTCTATGAAGGACCTGAACCAGGCACGCTTGTTCAATATTTCAAGGATGACGCAACGGCTTTCAACGCCCAAAAGAAAGCTGTTCTTGACGGCAAAGGGGTACTGAACAATCGCATTAGCGAGTTTGTAATGCTGCGCCTCGAAGAAATTGGTATCCCCACCCACTTTATCAAACGCCTGAACATGCGAGAGCAATTGATCAAAAAGGTGGAGATTATCCCGCTTGAAGTGATCTGTAGAAATGTTGCCGCTGGGACAATGGCAAAACGATTAGGCTTGGATGAAGGGACAAAATTGCCACGCTCGGTCGTAGAATTTTGCTTAAAGCGTGACGACTTAGGTGACCCTCTTGTTGCGGAAGAACACATTCATACATTCGGGTGGGCGACGCATGCCGAAGTCGACGAAATGATCACGATGACATTGCGTATCAACGACTACCTTCGCGGGATGTTCGGCGGCATTGGCATTAACCTCATCGACTTTAAGATCGAATTTGGACGCCTCGATGTCACGATGGAAAACGGCTCGGTGGCGCATCAAGTCATTCTTGCTGACGAAATCAGCCCAGACAGCTGTCGCCTTTGGGATCGCGAAACCGATCGAAAGATGGACAAAGACCGCTTCCGCCGGGATATGGGCGGGGTGACAGAAGCTTATACCGAAGTCGCGACAAGGTTGGGCATCCTCAAAGAAGCCAATAATGTGCATGCACCGAAGCTTTCGGTCGTGTCCAACGACGATTAAAGGAAGTTTTATGAAAGCGCTCGTCTATGTCGGTCTTAAGCCCGGCGTCCTCGACCCTCAAGGTCGGACAATTGCTCGCTCCCTTAATGATCTTGGGTTTGGTGAGGTCGAAAGCGCCCTTCAGGGCAAAGTGATTGAGTTGGATCTAACTGGCGATGATCTGACGGCGGCTGAAGCCCGCGTCGTTGAAATGTGCGAAAAACTTCTGGCGAATACCGTCATCGAGAATTATCGCATCGAAATGCGCGCGGAATAGCGCCATGCAAACTGCTGTCATCCGCTTTCCCGCGTCGAACTGTGATCGCGATGCTGCCGTCGCCCTAGAAAAGCTCACAGGACGCAAACCGCTGATTATTTGGCACCGCGAAACTGAATTGCCTGCGGGCGTGGGTTTCGTCGTCATGCCTGGCGGTTTCTCCTATGGCGATTATCTGCGCAGTGGCGCGATCGCGTCCCGGTCCCCTATCGTGCAGGACATCAAAGCAAAATCAGAACGCGGCCTTGCCGTCGCAGGATTTTGCAATGGCTTCCAAATTCTAACAGAAGCAGGAATGTTACCAGGCGCGTTGATGCGAAACAAAAACCTCAAATTTGTCTGCCGCCCAGAAAAGCTAACCGTCACCCATTCAAATTCTAAATTCACGTCAAAATATGAAGCCAAGTCTGAGGTCGTTTTCCCAGTCGCCCACCATGACGGCAACTATTTCGCCGACAAAGAGACTGTTGGCAGGTTGGAAAAAGAAGGTCGTGTACTCTTCCGCTATACAGATAATCCGAATGGTTCAGTCAATGACATCGCAGGAATCGTCAATGAAGGCGGCAATGTATTTGGCATGATGCCGCATCCAGAACGCGCAATTGATCCCCTACATGGCGGAACAGACGGAATTGACTTGTTCAAATCCATCTTGGAGACACTTTAAAGATGGCACGTAAACAGTCTGAAATTACACCCGAAATTGTGGCCGAGCACGGACTTTCGGTAAGCGAATATGAAATCGTCTTGGACAGACTGGGCCGAGAACCAAATCTAACCGAGCTTGGTATTTTCTCGGTCATGTGGTCAGAACATTGCTCCTACAAATCTTCGCGACGTCACCTCGGAAAATTTCTGACGACGGGTGATCGGGTGATCCAAGGACCCGGCGAAAATGCAGGTGTAATCGACATCGACGATGGTGACGCCATCATATTCAAGATGGAAAGCCACAATCACCCGTCCTTCATTGAACCTTATCAAGGGGCAGCTACGGGCGTTGGCGGTATCATGCGCGACGTCTTCACAATGGGCGCCCGCCCCATCGCGCTGCTGAACGCTTTGCGTTTCGGTGAGCCAGACCATCCTAAGACCCGCACACTTGTCAGCGGCGTTGTCGCCGGAATCGGTGGGTACGGGAACTGCGTGGGGGTTCCTACTGTCGGCGGAGAAACCAACTTTCATAAAGGTTACAACGGCAATATCCTTGTGAACGCGATGTGTGTTGGCTTGGCTCGCGCCGATAATGTTTTCTATTCCGCTGCAAAAGGTGTTGGAAATCCAATTTTCTATGTCGGTTCTAAGACTGGTCGCGACGGTATTCATGGCGCAACAATGGCGTCGGCAGAATTTGACGACGATAGCGACGAAAAACGCCCGACTGTTCAAGTCGGTGACCCCTTCACCGAGAAGTTATTGATCGAAGCTTGCCTCGAGTTGATGGCGACTGATGCAATCATCGCGATCCAAGATATGGGAGCAGCAGGCCTGACCTCTTCGTCTATTGAAATGGCGGATAAGGGCGGCGTAGGTATTGAGCTAAACCTGGATAAGGTCCCACAACGCGAGCCGAATATGACGGCTTACGAAATGATGTTGTCTGAAAGCCAAGAGCGCATGCTAATGGTTATTAAACCAGGTAAAGAGCAACTGGCGTTTGACGTTTTTGAGAAATGGGAACTTGATGTTGCCCAAATCGGGAAGACGACAGACACTGGTCATCTAGTCTTAAAACATCACAAGAAGAAGGTCTGCGACATCCCGATTTCTCCGCTAGCGGATGATGCGCCGAATTATGACCGTCCTCACACCAAGACAGCTCCCCGCCCTGTTCTAAATGCTGCAGATATACACGAGACGCAGGATTATAATGATGCGCTTATGCGGATCATCTCATCGCCGAATATCGCCTCCAAACGCTGGATTTGGGAGCAATATGACCGTCATGTTATGACCGATACCGTTGACAGCAGTCAAAGTGGCGGCGACGCAGCCATCGTGCGTATTCACGGCACAAATAAAGCCGTCGCAATTACGACAGACTGTACACCGCGTTATGTGGAGGCAGATCCTTATGAAGGTGGCAAGCAATGCGTTGCTGAAACTTGGCGGAACCTGACCTGTGTGGGTGCAGACCCCATTGCGATTACGGATTGTTTGAACTTCGGCAATCCCGAACGTCCAGAAATCATGGGACAGTTGGTTGGCGCTATCGAAGGCATGAATGAAGCTTGCCATACTTTTGATTACCCGGTGGTTTCGGGAAATGTCTCCCTTTATAACGAGACCAATGGTCAAGCCATTCCACCAACACCTGCGGTTGGCGGCGTAGGCCTCATTCCAGATCTACATAAATTCGCAACGCTTTCTGGCGCAAAATCAGGCGACACGCTCATCTTGATCGGTGAAACTACGGGTTGGTTAGGCTGTTCAATTTATCTCTCCGAGATACTATCTCGCGGAGACGGCGCACCGCCCCCTGTCGATTTATCCGTTGAAAAACTTAACGGCGACTTTGTTCGCAAACTTATTCGCAGTCGTCGGGTTTCCGCGGTGCACGATCTCTCCGATGGTGGTCTGGCGGTTACGGCCTGCGAAATGGCATTCGCGAGTGGACTCGGTATTAAGCTTGCCAAATCGCCTCTCGCTGAGCGTCACGGTTGGCTGTTTGGCGAAGACCAAGCGCGTTACCTGATCTCAGTTGAAAAGAATTCAGTAAATCCTGTGCTTTCCACTGCGAAAGCGAAGAGTATTTCAGCCCAGATCGTCGGCACCGTAGGTGGGGACCGTTTGACGGCTGAAGGTGCTTTTGATCTCTCCATTGCTGATTTGCGGCAGGCCAATGAAAACTGGCTCCCGAACCTCATGGCTGGAGATAAATAGATGGCGATGTCAGAAGATGACATCGTTGCCATGATCAAGCAGGCGCTACCAGATGCTGAAATCGAGATGACTGATTTGGCGGGCGACAATGATCACTGGAAGGCCGTAGTGACAAGCGCAGCCTTTGTCGGCAAATCGCGCGTTGCGCAGCATCAGCTGGTTTACGCGGCCCTCAAGGGAAACATGGGTGGCGTTTTGCATGCTCTCGCTCTTGAGACCCGAACGCCCTAACCGACCTGCCTCAAGTAAACATTTAAACCGCGTCACTGGGCCTATCTTGATATTCTCGCGCGAACGCCCATTTGCACGTGGCAAGCCAAAACGGAGACCGACATGTCTGCAGCAGAACGAATTCAAAAAACCGTCAGTGAAAATGACGTAGTCCTTTACATGAAAGGAACGCCCGTATTCCCACAATGTGGGTTTTCATCGACCGTCGTTCAAGTTTTTGACTATCTGGGGGTCAATTACGCGAGCGTGAACGTGCTTGAGGATATGGAAATTCGTCAAGGCATTAAGGACGTCAATAACTGGCCGACGATCCCTCAGGTCTTCGTTAAAGGCGAATTCATTGGCGGATGTGATATCGTCCGCGAAATGTTCGAAAATGGCGAGCTTAAAGCTCTGCTCACTGAAAAGGGTGTCGCAACCGCGAACTAAAAAACACGCAATTTTTAACCGTCAAAGATGTGTACTTCGACGAATTTACCCAGCTTTGCAGGTTGCGATATCCTCGCACCCTGCACCTGTCACACCAATTTCTACCGATAAATACAAGAGTTTCAATTTCCTACGTAGTTATTGACTCACTAACTTCAGCTTAAACTGACGATAACTGCCTGTGTGCTAACCTCCTACCTGCGACGCTGTGGGGGCTGAGCAAAAGGAGATATCGAAATGCCGATGTTTGGAATGAAAGTGAAGTCGCGCCGAAAGGCGGGCGCACAAGGTTTCAATGTAGAATACCTGAACAACAAGACAGCAATCCGACAGCGTAAGCAAATAGGCTATATCCGCTCCATTTTTTCCGCGCTCTCGTTGCTCTTCGGCGCATTTATGATTTACGTCGCAATGCACTATCTTCCCGCGTTGGTTCAGCCCAAAAAAATCCTCAAGATTGCCTCGGGCGACTCTGCCGCCAGCAAGACTTATGATTTCGAGAGAAGCTCAAAACTGCACAATGTTATCGCGCCTTATGTTGAGATGTTTCAATTGGATCGTGCTTATATGGGCGACGGTCAAAGTGTAAGTATCAAGTATGACCTTCCTGCTGGAGCTTATGCCGATCTGAATATCATACAATGTCATCGCGCTTGGGTCGTTGAAATTTTTCAATGCAAAGTCGTTAGCCAATATGATGCACGTACAAAACGGCAAAAAGGCGTTGAGTCCTTCACGTTAAAGAAGGGCGGGTTCTATCATTTCAGGCAACAAGTGCACGGCATTCAAAATGACGAACCCTATCGTATTGTTTGGGAGCGGAGCGTCCAATAAAAAACCCGCCGCGGCGAACCGGACGGGCTTTTCGAAATCTGTAACCGAAGTGTCTCTCTAGCGAGAGTAGAATTCCACTGTCAGATTTGGTTCCATTTGTACCGGATAAGGCACTTCGTCGAACGAAGGCGTACGCGCGAAAGTCGCTTGCATCGCTTTTGGATCGACAGAGATGTAATCAGGGATTTCACGCTCGGAAGACTCAAGAGCCTCAAGCACGAGTGCCATTGTGCGTGACTTCTCACGAACTTCGATAACGTCGCCTTCTTTACAACGGTAAGATGGGATGTTGACCTTTTTACCATTAACGAGAACGTGGCCGTGATTCACGAACTGACGCGCGGCGAAAACGGTTGGAACGAATTTAGAACGGTAAACAACCGCATCCAAACGACGCTCAAGAAGACCGATTAGGTTCTCAGAGGCATCGCCCTTCATCCGTGTCGCTTGATCATAGGTCTTGCGGAACTGTTTCTCGGTGATGTTGCCATAATAGCCTTTAAGCTTCTGCTTAGCGCGAAGCTGTGTACCGAAATCGGAAAGTTTACCACGACGGTTTTGACCATGCTGTCCCGGAGGGTATGCACGCTTATTGACTGGGGACTTAGGACGACCCCAGATATTCTCGCCCATACGGCGATCAATCTTATACTTAGCTGAATGACGCTTAGACATGTGCGTCCTTTCTGATTTGACGTGGCCCGGCTCACCTCACCTATGAGGTAGCGATTTCGACGGCGGCACCACACCTTCCCGTAATGGCGGGGTAAGTAGCGGATTATGCTTTCAAGTCAACCGCCCTAATCACTTCGAATTTGGGTTGGCAGACCCGCCTATTGGTGACATTGGCATTTATGGCATCCGCACCCAAACAAATTGACCCCAAAGACAGCAAGGCTGGATTTCTCTCTGGTCTTGCCGCCTATACGATGTGGGGGTTATTCCCAATTTATTTTGTCGCTATGCGGCATGTGCCCGCGCTGGAGCTCCTCGCGCATCGCATTGTTTGGTCGGTACCTTTTGGTCTTTTGATCCTATTGTTCCGCAAGCAAATCAAAGACACATTGCGCGCGCTAGCTAAGCCTAAGACCGTTGCTTTGCTGACAATAGCTGCCATCGCCTTAGCCGCAAATTGGGGTGTTTATATTTGGGCCATCCAGCAGAACCAGATTTTCCAAGGCAGCCTAGGTTATTACATCAATCCCCTACTCTACGTCTTGGTCGCGGTGGTCTTTTTCAAGGAGAAACTCAGCGCCCTGCAAGGTTTGGCGATTGCCTTCGCATTCATCGGCGTCGCGATACTGACAATCAAAGGCGGCGTATTTCCCGGCATTTCCTTATTCTTGGCCTTTAGCTTCACTGTTTATGGCGTGTTGCGCAAGCAGATCGACGTTGGCGCGATGCCGGGTTTGTTCATTGAAGTCCTCGTCCTGATTTTGCCCGCTGCCGGCATGCTTTGGTACCTTTCAACCCAAGGCAGCTTGTCGTGGGGGAACTTTGACACAAAAACAGATGTTTTGATTATTTTGGCTGGGCCGCTGACAGTGCTTCCCCTCCTCGCTTTTGCTTTTGCCGCGCGACGCATTCAGCTGTCTACTCTGGGTATTTTGCAGTATATTGGACCAACAATGCAATTTGGCTGCGCCATTTACTTTGGCGAGCCATTCACCGTTGCCCATGCATGGTGCTTCGGTTTTATCTGGTTGGGCGTTGGAATCTTCGCTTTCGATGCAATACGAAAGAACAAACGCACGCCTAAGCCCGCTTCCCCGTCATAAAGTCTGTGAAGAACGACCCGCCCGGGCTTCCGATAAACACACCCAATAAATAGACGGCAAACAGAATGAGAAGTTGCCCGAAAAAGAGATAAACACCGTCGATTAACATATTTTGGTCAGGGGCCTGGGGCGTGCTTTTTAGATTTTTTCGCCGCGCCGAAGCAAAAACGAGTGTCGACAGCAAAGCGATCAAGAAAACGAACCAGACGCGGACGCCGAAATAACCAGCGACACCGCCAAGCAGGAGTAAGAGATAACCAAGATATTTCATATTGGGCTCACTGACTGAATTGGCCCAGAGAGTAAAGTGCTCACCGCGTATTGCTCACAGCCCATGAAGTGACCGCCTAAGCTGCATTAGACAGCGGGACGGCCACACTCAAACTACTCTGCAAGAATGTCACTGATACGGCGTTGAGCGATCGGATGGTATCCAGCTTTGGCTTCAGCGAAGATGCGGTTCGCCATCTCGGCTTGACCATTCTCCTTTAGCGCGCCGTAGAGACGGTAGATAAATTTACCGCGGCCAACGGTCATGAGAAACTCTTCCAGCGCAGGATAGGCAGGCTCATACCCCCCTTCAATGGCTTGCATGTACCATGCAAAGGCTGTCTCGGCGTTTGCGGTGCCTGTGAAAGCATAAGTTTCATCGAGAACGTCTAGGGTTTCAACACCGACATCGCCGAAATCATCGAGACTGTTTAGCATGTGAAGCCATTCATGTGTGCTCCACTCTTTGGAGGCCGCGAGCATTTCATCGCCATTGCTATCTCCAGCGAGCCAAGTACCCAATAGTCCAGTGACCTCATCAAACGCATCAGACTGCGGTGTCCGCGCGGTCGACGGAAGGCCAGGCCCATACACCCAGGCGTCTAGTTCTGCGCAGGTTAAAGCGTCTGGATTATCTTTGTGCAAATTCTCGTGCAGATAGGCGATGAAATCTTCCGTGGTCACGGATTGGAAGGCATTGTCGTTAAACCAAGCCTTTAGGAAGGGATCAAAGGCCTCACGTCCAAACCGATCTTCGAGGAAAAACAGAAAATTTGCGCCCTTCAGATAAGACACGAGGGTAAAGGCGTCGTCAGGATGCGCCATGTCATCAGGCAGTTTCAGATGCGTCAGCTCTGGCCGCTTGGCCTCGGAAATGGCCCGTTTTAAACCCTCCATATCAAGCACCTGTTCCATCACCGCGCGGCGTTCTCCGTAGAGCTCTTCCATCACGCGGTTTTCGACGTAGCTCGTAAAGCCTTCATTCAACCACGCATCGCGCCAGCTCGCATTTGTGACGAGATTGCCAGACCAACTATGGGCCAGCTCATGGGCTACAACATTTGTCAGAGATTTATCACCCGCAATCAGCGTTGGCGTCATGAAGGACAAACGCGGATTTTCCATTCCGCCAAAGGGGAAACTCGGTGGCAAGACAATCAAGTCATAACGCCCCCAGCGATAGGGTCCGTAAAGTTCTGTATTGGCAACTTCCATCATGGGCGTTTCTGCAAACTCTTCGGCCGAGGCGTCTAAAATATAGTCTTCGGCATAGACGCCAATCGTGTCGTTGATCGCTTTGAATTTGATATCACCTACCGCGATCGCGATAAGATAGCTCGGGATCGGCTGCGGCATGGAGAACGTCCAATTGCCATCTGCATCTTGCCCGTCTTGCGAGGCACTCATCAGAGGTAACAAGCCGTCAGGGACACGCAGTGAGGCTTCGTAAGTCAAACGTACGGCCGGTGTGTCCTGAACAGGCAACATCGTTCGCGCATTGATCGCTTGGGCTTGCGAGAAGAGATACGGCTTCTTCTTGCCCGCCGTCTGCGCTGGGGTCAGCCACTGCAATCCCTCTGCTGTCGGACTGGTTTCATAAATGATCCGAACATGCTCCGCCTCGGTCCCGATGGAAATATTCAGGGCTGAACCCAGAACGGAGTCCGCATCAGCCAAGGTATAATCAGCCGGCATCCATCCGCCTTCGGTCTCAAGCGCAACCGCTTTGATCAGAAGGTCTTTCGTATCGAGTGTAAGCGTTTGAGCCTCAGGTTTAAGGCGTTCAAATCGGAGCGTCACCGCACCGTCTAGAACCTTGCGATCAAAATTCACATCCAAGTCGAGCGCCGCATGTTTGACGACCACCTCTTGGTAATTCGCGTAGGTGAATTTGTCTGCTGTGAAAAAACGCTCGGCAGGCGCCACGGTTTCAGTCGTCGCGACCTCTGTCGGCTCTGCCGTTGACGTATTCGGCGAACAGGCCGCTAGGGCGAAGCCCGCCGCAGTGACGAGGGACAGGGTGACCAAGCGAGTATTCGACATTCTGCGACTCCAATATGCGTTGCCTGACCCTAATGGGTTTCTTCGACGCCTCCTAGGTCAGACTTCTGAACTTCACATGTTCTATTCTATTTTGCCTCCTTTGTTGGAATATATATTTCCACATGCGAGCGTGGGTGTGTAACAGGATCGGGATATCCCTGCGCAAAATATTGGTTGAATATTATGAAATCTCAGTCGAAACATCTTTGTCGAACTTTTGTTTTATCAGCTATTTTACTCTCGGGATGCTCAAGCGTCGCGTTAAACGAACCGATGCAAGCCAAGGCAACCGCTCAAGCGCAGACCGACGATGTTGCGATCAACACGGTCTATAAAACTGAAATCTTCGCGCTCAAAACCCAAGCGGCTATTCAGGCTGCGTTTGATACCATCAAATCACACCGTGAAGAAAATAATCGCGACATGATCGAACTCAACGAAATCCCGGCGCCACCCTTTGGCGAAGAGGCACGGTCCAAACGTGTCGCCGAAATGTTTCGCGAGGCCGGACTCACCGATGTGAAAATTGACGAAGTCGGCAATGTTATTGCGATGCGACCCGGGCGGACGGGGGCCAAAACAATCGCGATGGGCGGACATATCGACACCGTCTTTCCGATTGAAACGGACGTCACCGTCAAACGCGAAGGCGACACTTATATTGCCCCTGGCATTGGCGACAATACGCGTGGCGTAGTCGTGATGCTTAGCCTGCTCAAAGCCCTCGAAACGCACAATATTCAAACTGAGCATAATTTGATGTTTGTCGGAAATGTTGGCGAAGAAGGCTTGGGTGATTTGCGCGGTATCAAGCATCTTTATCGCGACGGCGCGCCGAAAATCGACACGTTTATTGCGGTAGATGGCGGCAGTGATGATCGCGTGGTTTACGGCGGTGTCGGATCCTATCGCTACCGCGTGACCTTCAAGGGACCAGGCGGGCATAGCTGGGGAGATTTCGGTGATGCCAATCCGCACCATGCTTTGGGGCGCGCCTCCACGCTTTTCGCCGAACGCGCTAAAAAAGTTGCCAGTGAAGGCCCAAAAACGAGCTTTAATATTGGCCGTATTGGCGGCGGAACCTCCATCAACTCCATCCCATTTGAGAGCTGGATGGAGGTCGACATGCGCTCGGGCAATGTCGCCAAACTCGATGAGATGGACGCTGTGTTCAAACAAGCCATGGCAGACGGACTTGCGGCGGAAAACGCGGCCCGCACACGTGGCGGTGAAATTACAGTCGACGTCAAAAAAGTGGGAGATCGTCCCGTTGCAAATGGCGACGCCAGCAGTTCCCTCGTCCAGCAAGCGATGGCGGCAATCGACGCCTTTGGCCTTGATCCGCAATTACGGATTTCATCGACTGACGCCAATATTCCGATCTCGAAAGGCTTGCCCGCAATTACAATCAGTCGCGGCGGCATTAGCGCAGGTGCGCATTCTTTCAAAGAAACCTGGACGGATAAAGACGCACACATCGCAATCCAAATCGCTTTACTAATCACGTTGGCGCAAGCCGAATATGCCGCGCCCTAAAACATACGGCCAAGCGCGAAGGCTTACAGCCCATCTCGTGACTGCCAAGGCAAAATCATAAGCGGGACGGCCCGCAGGGTCAGCACTCGCGACGGAGTACCGAAGATAATAAATTTTGTTTTACGCAAGAGATAACCCTGCGGCTGTGACGTTTTACGCAAAGGCCTCGTTAGTATGTCTCCCGCTTCACCGCTTGCGCCGTCTCGTTGAAACCAAAGTTTCAACTCATCGAACGCAGCCGCGTATGCGGTCAGGCTCCAATGCGTAAGATAATAGGCGAAGCTGTCAAACCAGTCCTATTTCACACACAGCCTTTCGAACCAGTAAGCGACGTCTCACCTGTCCCATGCCCGAAAGAACCTGTGTAGTATGACACGACTTTTTGAGGCGGGGATCATTCTCTTTGAGACTGCGGTGTTATGGCGGATTGTGTAGGTTCAAAAACGGGAAAGATGTTCCCTTTGGGGCTTAGGGGACGTTACGCGATAGCCTAAAAATCGATCCTGTGAACCGATTTTAGTCGGATAAGTCCCCGGCAATGGCAAAGCAGACCCTTAACAGTGTCTTAAATCGCCCAAAGAAGGCCGCTGGAAGTGTTCTGGCAATGAGGCGGTAATCGCCCAAAAATAAGACATTAGGCTCACGCGTCTGGCCTATTGAGACACATAAACTACAACGTGAAATTCACCGCCTCGCGATTCTTTGAAAGTGATCGAAGCCCTCATAGTCAGTCGGAATGCCGACCCAGGATTTTCCCTTGAATTTCAACAAAAGCACACTCGCTGAACTGACCGCGTTATAGTTATAAACCCGCGTTAAATCCGACCAATCATACTGACGAGGTTTTCCCAACCCTTTGATATAAAGAGTATGATGATCATAAGTTATTTTAGTCGTTAATGAGCTTATCGTGACTAGTACTAAAAGGATAAAAATGCCCGACCAAAACACGTTAGACCTCATGGTGATTTCACCCTGAAGGGCTATAAAAAACATAACGAAGAAGACCAAAGTCGCGGCCCAAATCAGTATGAGAGAAATTTTCGACATTGAGCTTTGCTTGAGCTCATATGCATCACCGTTATAAAAAACGGGTTTGGCAGCTGAACGCATCGTAAAATACCCAATTACGATTGAGACAAACAGCAAACCAAAAATCCGTAACCCCACTTCCATTCCTGATTTGTCCCATAGGTGGTTCAATTATGCGTTCAAGATTATAGTTACTAAGCCCAAAGCAGCTGAGTCTTCCAAAATCAATTATCCCTCTGTAGATTTTATCCAGAAAAATGTGAGAGTCTTAAAATAGCCCAAAGTAAGACGCTGGCTGACCTCTGCTAAGCGGGTTTATCTACCGTTTTGATGGGTCTTCTAAATGCACCCAAACAGGGTTTTGGATGAGGGTTACTGCGCCAATGAGTCTGACCTCAAAATCGCAATCTAACCGCCCCGCGCGTTGCCTCGTCCTTTGGCCAGCGCCTTAATAATTCCGCGAAATGTGCGGACTTCTTGTTCGCTCATTTGCGCCCGTGTCAGCGGCGCGCGGATATTTTGGAGCATCAGGTGTTTCTTGGCAGCGGGGAAAAAGAAGCCTGCATTATCAAGCTCTTCTTCCATGTGGTTAAACAATCGCGTGAGGTCTTCGCGCGGGGCGACATCGCTGCGGACACCTTCAAAATAATCGGGAACGCCTGCCCCCATATCTGGTTTCACAGCGTCCGACATGAACTCGCTTTGCGCCCAGATAAAGGCGAACACATTCACCGCCTGCGCAAGGTTTAGCGATTGGAACGCGGGGTTCACGGGATAGGTGAGAATCGCATCAGCCAGAACAACGTCGGCATTGGTTAGCCCCGCTTTTTCAGGCCCAAACAGAATGCCGACCCCCTGCTCGACTTTGCTTCGCATCTCACGGCCGACCACTGTCGTGCCGACAACGGGTATTTCCAGCTCTCGTCGGCGCGCGGTGGCGGCCAAGACATAGGACAAATCGGCTACGGCCGCCTCAACTGTGTCGAACAGCTTCGCATTTTCGATCAATTCGACCGCGCCTGCGGCCATCGCATCCGCGGCTGGGTTGGGCCACCCATCGCGCGGCGCGACCAAACGCAATTCTGTCAGGCCAAAATTCAACATCCCACGGCAGGCCGCGCCAATATTCTCGCCAAGTTGGGGGCGGACAAGTATGACCGCAGGTTGCGGCGCGTCCTCGCGCTCAATCACACGTCCCAGTTGGTCCTTGATGGCTTTACCCATGAATCTCGGCTTTCGTTTGTCGGTGCTGGGTGTTAATGCGCGCCCAACACTTCTTATCCGTCCGCTTAATGAGGAAAACATGGCCAAAATCAAGGTAGCAAACCCCGTCGTTGATATGAATGGGGACGAAATGACCCGCATTATGTGGGACATGATCAAAGACCGCTTGATCCACCCTTACCTCGACATCGACTTGCTCGACTATGATTTGTCCATCCAATCGCGCGACGCCACAGATGATCAAATCACGATCGATGCAGCCAATGCGATCAAAAAGCATAATGTCGGCATCAAATGCGCGACCATCACCCCAGATGAGCAACGTGTTGAAGAATTTGACCTCAAGAAAATGTGGCGTTCGCCAAACGGCACAATCCGGAATATCTTGGGCGGTGTTGTCTTCCGCGAGCCGATCATCTGTAACAATGTTCCGCGCCTCGTGCCGGGTTGGACCCAACCTATCGTGATTGGCCGCCATGCCTTTGGTGATCAGTATAAAGCGACTGACTTCCTCGTCCCCGGCGAAGGAAAGCTAACAATGAAATGGGAAGGTAAAAATGGCGAAGTGATTGAACGCGAAGTGTTTGATTTCCCAGAGGCCGGCGTTGCAATGGGGATGTATAACCTCGACGCATCTATCCGTGACTTTGCGCGCGCCACATTTAACTACGGTTTGCAACGCAAGTGGCCCGTTTACCTATCCACAAAGAATACCATCCTCAAAAAATATGACGGCCGTTTCAAAGATATCTTCCAAGAAATCTATGACACAGAATTCGCAGAGAAATTTGCTGAATTTGGTGGCGAGTATCAGCATCGCTTGATCGACGATATGGTTGCAGCCG
Source organism: Litorimonas cladophorae (assembly GCF_014652455.1). Taxonomy (GTDB): domain Bacteria; phylum Pseudomonadota; class Alphaproteobacteria; order Caulobacterales; family Maricaulaceae; genus Litorimonas; species Litorimonas cladophorae. The sequence continues at coordinate 754,737 of NZ_BMYV01000001.1, forward strand.
CCATGAAATGGTCGGGCGGCTATATCTGGGCGTGTAAGAACTATGACGGCGACGTTCAGTCAGACACAGTTGCCCAAGGCTTTGGCTCTCTGGGCCTAATGACGTCGTTCCTGTTGACCCCAGACGGCAAGACCATGGAAGCCGAAGCGGCTCACGGTACGGTGACGCGCCATTATCGCAATCACCAGAAGGGTGAAGCGACGTCAACGAACTCGACGGCGTCTATCTTTGCGTGGACTCGCGGCCTTGCCCACCGCGGCAAGCTTGACGACAACCAAAAGCTCATCGATTTTGCAACAGGCCTCGAGAAGACCGTCATCGAAACCGTCGAACGCGGCCAAATGACAAAAGACCTCGCCCTCCTCGTCGGCGATCAGCAAGGCTGGTTGACGACTGAAGGGTATCTGGAAGCGATCGCTGAAAACTTTGAACGGAAAATGACTTAGGTCATTTCGAAAGGTCGTCATGCACGGTCTTCGTCTCAATCAAGTAACGCTCGGCGCGATTGATTTCGCGGCGAGCGTTTTATTTTATCAAAATTTGGGTTTGAAATTGATCGTGGACAGCGCGCCCCGATACGCGCGATTTGAATTTCCCGCCTCAGCTGAGGTCTCGGACCCCGCAACGCTGTCTCTGCACGGCGTAGAGGCGGGTTGGACCGCGCCCGCGGATTGGCCGCTAATCTATTTTGAAGTGGATGATGTTGCGGAGTTTCTGACGGACGCAGGTATAGTGCCCTTGGCTTCACCAGAAATGAAATCTTACTTGTGGGAAGAGGCCGATATTCTGGACCCGTCAGGCAACAAAATTCGGATTTTTAAAGCTGGAGCAGCCCGGCGTTTTCCACCTTGGCGTATTGATTAGATCAATCCGACAAGGTGGTTTTTAAAATTAGAATTTGCGCGTAAGCCCTTTAAATAGAACCGATAATTTCGTTTAGCGTCGCGGACGGACGCATGATGTTCGTTACCTTTTTCGCGTCAGCATGATAATATCCGCCCATATCGGCAGGACTTCCTTCATCGGCTTTCAGCTCGGCTAAGATTGTCTCTTCGTTTTCGATCAGCTTCTTTGTGATCCCAGCAAAGTGCGTTTTCAGATCGGCATCCTCATATTGCAATGCGATGGCTTCCGCCCAGAAACGGGCGAACCAATAATGGGATGAACGATTGTCATTATCGCCGACTTTACGTCCTGGTGAATGCCCTTCGACCAACAAGAACTCTGTGGCACGCTCAACAGCTTTACCAAGAACAGCCGCCTTTGGGCGGTCCTTCGTGGCGAGAAAATTAAAGCTCTCACCAAGGGCGCAGAACTCACCGAGGCTGTCCCAGCGAAGATGGTTTTCTTCTTGAAGCTGCTGCACATGTTTCGGTGCTGAGCCCCCTGCGCCCGTTTCAAACAAACCGCCGCCATTCATGAGTTTCACGATGGAGAGCATCTTAGCGGACGTGCCAAGTTCCAGAATTGGGAACAAGTCAGTCAGGTAATCGCGCAGGACGTTGCCTGTGATCGTTACGACGTCATGACCTTTGGTCATTTCCTCTAGCGTGTATCGCGTCGCCTCGCGCGGTGCGAGGATCGGGATGTCTTTACCCGCTGCGGCCAAAGCGGGTTTGATATATTTGATCAGCTCTGCGTCATGGGCTCGGTTTTCGTCCAGCCAGAATGCGGCCAATCCAGTTGCATCAAAGCGCTCAATGCCCAGCTTGATCCAATCCAAAATTGGCGCTTTTTTGGCTGTGCAAGAACGCCAGATGTCGCCTTGCTCAACGTCATGGCTTATGATGACGTCGCCGCCCTCAAGCACGATAGAGATTGTTCCGTCCGCGCTGGCCGTGAAGGTCGTGGGGTGAGACCCATATTCTTCGGCCTTTTGCGCCATCAGGCCGACATTCGAAACCGCGCCACATGTCGTAACGTCTAGTTTTCCGTTCGCTTTGAAAAACTCGACGGTCTCGTCATAGACGGGTGCGTAGCAATTATCCGGAATACAGCATTTTGTGTTCGCTGGCTCGCCATCAGGGCCCCAACCAATACCACCTGCTTTGATCACTGCAGGCATCGATGCATCGATGATGACGTCAGACGAAACGTGGAGGTTTGTAATCCCTTTATCCGAATTGACCATATAGAGCGGTGGTTTGGCGGCAAGTGCCGCTTTCAAATCCGCTTCCATCTCAGCGTTACCGGCAATAAGTTTTTCCAGCGTACCAATGCCCGAATTGGGGTTGAAATCCAGCTTATCGCCATGTTTGGCGAGGAAGTCTTCGAGATAGACCGAAACGAAATGCCCAAAAATGATGGGGTCAGAGACTTTCATCATTGTCGCCTTGAGATGGACGGAGAACAATACACCCGGTTCAATCGTTTCAACGGCGTCCTTGATATAGGCACGCAAGGCTTTTGCGGACATGTATGTTCCGTCAACGATTGTCCCGTCTTCGTAAGATAGGCCGTCCTTCAATACAGTCTCAGCGCCAATCTTGTCCGTGAAGAGAATTTTTGCACCGCCAGCTTGAGCGGCGGAGATAGTCACGGATTTTTCATTCGCAAAGAAATCATTGCCTGGCATGGAGGCGACTGACGTTTTGTTATCCGCAGTCCACTCACCCATACGATGCGGATTGAGCTTGGCATAAGATTTCACAGCTTTAGCCGAACGACGATCAGAATTCCCTTCACGCAAGACGGGATTCACAGCGGAGCCTTTGATCCCATCATATTTCGCCCGTGTCGCTTTTTCCGCATCTGATTGAGGATCGGTTGGATAATCTGGAATGGGATAGCCCTGCGACTGAAGCTCTTTGATCGCTTCTTGCAACTGAGGAACAGAGGCCGAGATATTTGGCAGCTTGATGACGTTTGCGTCCGGCGTTTTAACAAGCTTACCAAGCTCCGCCAAATCATCGGACACGCGCTGTTCGTCAGATAGAAGATCAGGGAACAAAGACAGAATGCGACCTGCCAGTGAAATATCGCGAGTCTCGATTTTGATATCAGCCGCGTCTGCGAAAGCTGAAATAATCGGCAGCAAAGAATTGCGCGCTAACTCGGGCGCCTCGTCGACGATTGTATAGATAATATCGGCTGTGGTCTTTGTCATATCGGTCGATCTCTTAGGCTTTTCAAAGTATTCTCGCCTCTCAGTGATCAACGTCATGCATAGACAGGATCGGAAAGGGTCTCTTAGAGAGGCCTACCTACAGAAATAGGCGACTGTTTCAAAGTGTAATCAAAAATCCTGATGATATTTTTCGCAAGCCGGTGTGTCGGTCATGAAAGTCCGTCAATTTGGCTAGCTTCATGTGTGGGCCTTCGGTGAAGCCAGGCCACCAAGACAAAACTTATGATCATCAATAAGAACCAACTGCCCAATTTCGCCCAACTGACCAAGTGCCATCCCGTCTCCTGCCCCGGGTAGGCCCAGGCCCGGGTAAAGGTGCCAATATTTTCAGCGAACCAAATGAATAATGCGACCAACCCTAAACCCAAAAGCAGCGGCATGGGGCGGTGAACTTCATTTGGTTTGAACCAAATCACGCAAGGACCATAAAGTCCTGCCGCCGCCAAAAAGAGGAGGACGCGGAGGTCGGGACCGAAATGATGGGTGAAGAAATTCAGATAAATCATCAACGCCAAGAGCGCCTGCGCCCAAAGTGGCGGGAATCGATCAAACCGGAATTCAAACAAACGCCATACACGCGCGATATAGCTACCGACACACGCATACATAAACCCAGAAAACAGCGGCACATCCGCAATCCGTAAAAGGCTTTCTTCGGGATAGACCCAGCTGCCCACATGGGTTTTGAAGATTTCCATGATTGTGCCGACGATATGAAAGACAAGGATAACTTTTGCCTCCTCCCACGTTTCCAAGCGCGTCAGTAACATTGCAGCTTGAATCAGGATCGCGCCTATCGTGATGACATCATACCGTGTTACGACCGCGTCTTCCGGGTAGAACAGGAACGTCCCAATCAGTAGTGCCAGCATTAGCCCGCCAAAGATACAGGCCCAAGCTTGCTTGATCCCAAAGGCGACAAATTCAAAAATAGCAAGCGTCCACGGGCCTCTAACGAACCGCGTCTGAAGCGCCGCTTTTTGAGCGTGAAGAAATAAGAGCGGGTCAGCCATATAACGCCTATCCTGTCGGCACAGGGCAACATCAAGGCAGAACTTTGATCATTTTTGGTTGATGCAGATCTCATCCGATGAGTTTAACGCTTATATGAAGCCATCCACCGCCTTCGAACGTAACAAACATATGAAACACCTCACCCACGCACTCCTATCTGCTTTGGTCATTTCCTTTGCACCAATCTCAGCGGACGCTCAGACGGGAGGGGATGAGACAACCGTCGACCTCGGCGGCGCGGTTCTCACGCGCCCAGCCTATGTCGGATCCGATCAATACCAAACCAACCTTCTGCCCTATATCGGATTTGAAAATCTTTACGGGTTCGACATGCGCGGCCTTGCGATCAGTTCAGACGTGATCGAGATGGGCACGGGAAAAGGACCTGGGAAATGGTCGTTAGAAGCTGGGCCGCGCGTGAGCTTTGATTTTGGTCGTGACAGCAGCGACAGTCCCACACTGGCTGGTTTGGACGATATCGACTCCAGCCTACTGTTGGGCGGGTTCACGCGCGCCACATATGGAATTATTGGCTTTGACCTTGCTGTTGGTCAGGATGTGATCGGTGGCCATGACGGGTTTGTCGCTGACGCGTCTGTGGGCACACGCTACCCGGGTCAGGGCTGGTTTGTGGCGCCTATTGTTACCCTTAGCTGGGCCAATCAAAATTTTACGCAAGACATCTACGGCATTTCTCAAGCTCAAACGGCTACTTCCGCGCTTGACCAGTTCAATACAAAGAGCGGGTTTCACCAAGTTTCAGCCACCCTGTTGGGCGGCATAGACCTAGATGAGGATTGGAGCTTAACGGGTCTTATTAGCTACCGCGAAGCCTTGGGTGACTATCGCGATAGTCCGATTATCCAAGCCGAAGATGGCACGGCGGCAGGTGTATTTGCGACAGTTGGCATCGCGCGACGTTTTAATTTTTAACGCCCGCTCAGACGAAAGACAAGAAACACGCAAACGCATCGGCTTCGTCCGCAGGGACATCTGGCCAACGGAAGTCGGAAGCCACGAATTTCTGAACAGAGGACCAGTCCCGCGTAAGTAACGGCTTTCCCGCAACAACTGGGGACGTGTCCGAATAGGATATGATGCAATCCCCGTAGCGGAACTCATAAAAACAATGTTCGCGCCCCGGCTGCTCATCATAAATGAAACACAGGTTATTGCCTCGGACAAACCACTTGCCTTCGGATTGAAACGCCCGCTCTCGGTAGGAAATTTTGCCATTGGTCGATAGTGTTTCGACATAACGTTGATCGCTATGGCGGGTAATGTCGTAAATTCCTGCAATGGTCTGACCCGAATATTGCGCTTTAAGCTCCTCTCCCGTGACCAATTCTAACCGACGCGAGTCTGGGACGAAGTCGTGCAAAATCGGCTGGCTCACGCCGGGCGAAGGCACCACAGTTTGCGCCGAAACGGCACAAGGCAAACCTAAAGCGAAGCAGAAAACAATGCTCTTATTCAAAGACATGTTGCTATTCCTTCACCTCCGTCCAGACGCCTAGTTCATTCCCAGACGGGTCGTGAAAGTGAAAGCGCCGTCCGCCAGGGAAGCCGTAAGTCGGCGTCGATATTTTTCCACCTGCCTGCGCAATTGCGGCCTCAGTGACTTCTAAGTCATCTGAATAAAGAATGACGAAAACGCCCGCAGGATGTGGCGCAATATATTCGCGGCTTTCATCAAAGCCGCCTTCGACGCCTGCCCCATGAAATGCGGCGTAGCCGGGACCATAATCGGTGAAGGTCCACCCAAAAACGTTGCCGTAAAAGGTTTTCATCGCCGTGACGGAAACAGCCGGCAGTTCGATGTAGTGGAGCTTGTGGTGGTTCTCGGACATGTTGGAATCCCTTGCAGCTACGCTCGCAATCGAAAAATCAAAGTGTGCGCGACTTCCCTGCTTCCGCCATATCCAAATCAAGCGGCATGAGTTCCGTTGCCGTCACCTTTGTGCGCGGCTTCTCGAAAAGCGTCAATGTCCCATCGATAACGGCGAGCATTTTACCATTTGGTGCGAGTTGCTCTAAAATCTCTTCGGGTTCTGCGCGTAGAGCATATCCCATAACGATACGATCAAACGGCGCCTGTCCGAGCCAGCCATAACGCCCATCGCCGTGACGCGTCACGACGTTATAAATATCAAGCTGTTTAAACCGTTCATTGGCTTCGCGAATGAGGGTTTTATAGCGTTCCACGGTGTAAATTCGGGTCGCCATGCGTGACAACACCGCCGCCAGATACCCGCTGCCCAATCCCGGTGTCAGGACTTTATGGTCTGGGTTCACATCCAGCAATTGCGCCAATAAAGCCGCGGTCATGGGCGGCGGCAAAGTTTGACCGCATGGAATGGGAACATTGACCGCCTCATAGGCGACGCCACGTTTGTCATCAGGTACAAAAAAGCGACGCGGTGTGAGTTCAATCGCGCGCAATACGGCATTGGATGAAATACCACGACCACGCAGCCGCATGATCATATCAATGAGGCCAGGATCAATGCTCACCCGACAGCGCTCATGATTTTAAAACCGCAAGACTATCTTCATGGGTCAGGTTCGTATGCAGAGGCGTCACGCTAATATAACCATCATAAATCGCGCGAAGGTCTGTGCCCTGCGCTGGGTCGGATCGCTTTGCTCCATAGGTCAGCCAGAAATAATCGCCGCCCCTGGGGTGATCACGACGGTCAACGCCTGTCATCTGGAAGTCGCGGTGGCCTTGTCGCGTGTATTGCAGGCCTTTAACGGCTTCGGGCGCAACATCTGGGAAGTTCACATTCTGAATAACATGCTTGCCCCAGCCTTTGTCCAACAAGGTGCGGATAGTGGGGGCGCCATGGGCCAAAGCGGTTTCCCACGGAAGACTTTTGGCATCTTGAAAACCGCGGGCCAATGACAAGGCGATTGAAGGAATACCCATTTGCATTCCTTGTAACGCCCCGGCTACCGTTCCAGAAAATGTCACATCATCGGCGAGATTTTGACCCCGGTTCACTCCCGATAGAATTAAGTCTGGCAAAGCGTCAGGCATCAGGGCTTTGAGGCCAACGATCACGGAGTCCGTCGGCGTGCCTGTGACAGAATAAATCCGATCGTTTAGCTTTTTCAAATGGACTGGATTGTGGAGCGACACACCACGAGAGGCCGCAGATTGTTCCGTGTCAGGCGCGCAAACCCAAACATCATCTGACAGCTGCAACGCGATTTCGCGCAGGACTGAGATCCCACGCGCATTTACGCCGTCATCATTGGTGAGAAGGATTTTCACCCGATAACCTCTAAACCGCCCATATAAGGCACAAGCGCCTCAGGAACCATGATTGTGCCATCGGCGTTTTGATAATTCTCCAGAACAGCCACCAAGGTGCGACCAACTGCCAAACCCGATCCGTTCAATGTGTGAACGAAGCGGTTGTCTTTTTCAGCATGCTTATAACGGGCATTCATACGGCGCGCTTGGAATTCACCACAGTTCGAAATGGAGCTGATTTCGCGATAAGTGTCTTGGCTTGGCAACCAAACTTCCAAGTCATAAGTTCGTCGCGCACCAAACCCCAGATCGCCCGTGCAGAGTTCCACGACGCGATAAGGCAGCTCAAGTTTCTGCAAGACAAGCTCGGCGCAGCGCAACATATTTTTATGCTCGGCTTCGCTATCCTCTGGCTTACAAACCGTCACCAGTTCGACTTTGTTGAACTGATGCTGACGGATCATACCTTTTGTGTCGCGGCCAGCAGAGCCCGCTTCGGAACGGAAACACGGCGTGTGCGCAGTCATGCGAATTGGGAGTGTGTCTTCGTCAAGGATAGATTCACGCACCGTATTGGTGAGTGAGACTTCTGCTGTTGGAATCAGGTAATGATCTTCACCTGCGGGATATAAATCCTCAGCAAATTTCGGAAGCTGGCCAGTTCCATGAAGAGCGGAAGGCCACACGAGAAACGGCGGGCTTGTTTCTTCGAAACCCTCTGCCGTTTGCATGTCCAACATCAGGGCCGATAAAGCGCGATCAAGACGGCTCAGCGCCCCGCGTAACACAACAAAGCGGCTACCGCTCATTTTCGCGGCCGTTTCAAAATCCATCAGGCCAAGCTCAGTCCCGAGATCATCATGGGCCTTAGGCTCAAAATCGAACGCACGCGGTGTACCCCATTTGGTGAGCTCTACATTTTCGTCCTCGTCCGCGCCATTTGGTACATCCTCGAAAGGCACATTCGGCAAGCTGGCCAAAAGATCATCGAGCTGGGCTTTTTCGCCGTCGACCTGCGCGCCCATAGCCGCGATCACATTTTTTGCGCCTGCGACTTCGGCTTTAAGGCGTTCGGCTTCTTCTTTGTCGCCCTTCCCCATGGCCGCACCAATTTGCTTTGAGGCTTTATTTCTCGCAGCTTCGGCCTCTTGCACAACTTGCATTGCCTTGCGGATCAGCTTGTCCTGATCGAGGATTTTCTTGGAGAGCGGCTCCAGCCCCCGTTTGGCCCAGAGTCGGTCAAACTCTTCGGGGGTTTCACGGATGGCTTTAAGATCGAACATGTCGGGAATCCGGCGGTTATTGAGTGGTTTGCGCCGCTATAGCTACGCCGTGCCTTGGGGTAAAGTATAGCCTTCTGCGAGGGTTTGAAATCCCTCAGAAGTTCCGCTAACGCATCACCCAAAACTGGCATATTCGGAGTCCTACATGTTATCGCGTCTTCTTCCGTCTTTCGTCATGCTTTGCGTTGCGAGCACTGCCGCTGCGCAGGACGACCCCGGATGGACGGGGGAGATTGCCCTGAATGGGGCCAAGACGACCGGCAATAATGACACAACCGATGTGGGTCTGGCGTTTAAGGTCAACAAACGCTCAGCGGATTGGCGCCACAGCCTGAAAGGGACCACCGATTTTGGACGCAATGAAGGCAGCACGAATAAACGGCGCTATCGCTTGGGATATAAGATTGGGCGCGACCTCGCCCCGCGCGTTTATAGTTTTGCCAACCTCGATTATTACAGCGATGATTTCGGAGCCTTCAAACACGGGTACTACGCTGGGGGTGGCGCGGGTTATTCTGTGTTGATCGATAAACCGACCCTTTGGCGCCTTGAGGGCGGCGCAGGCTATCGCTCTCAAAAGGCACGCCTGCAGGCAAATGACGTAAGCGGTCTGGCAAGTCGAAAAGAGGCATTTGTCTCTGCGCGAGCCTATTCGGATTTAGAACATCACTTTAACGAACGCGTCAGCCTGACCAATGATACAGAGCTATTTTACTCCGACATCGACACATTCGTGACCAATGAGGTGGGCGTAACATCTCAAATGTTTGAGAGCCTGTCCCTACGCGCCAGTTTCCGCGTCGAAACGCATACCGATGTTCCAGAAGGCCGGGAAAAGACAGATACTATCAGCCGCATCGGGATTGTCTATAAAGTGCATTAGGCGCATATAGCCCTATGCTTTCCCGACTTCTCTTGATGCGCCACGCAAAATCTTCTTGGTCGGACGGCGGTCAAAGTGACCATGAACGGCCGTTAAATGATCGTGGGCGGCGTGCTGCGACAGCCGTAGGCGCAGCGTTAACAGCCCGAAAATTTGCACCCGACACGATTTGGAGCTCTGATTCGAAACGGACTCGGGAAACAGCGATGCGTCTCATTCGGGCGATCCCAGGCGGACAGACCGTAAATTATACGCCAGAGTTCTATCACGCTGGCGTCGAAACCGTATTGCGAGTTTGCGGACAGCACGTCGAACCCGACGGCGCGTTGATGCTATTAGGCCATAATCCAGGGTGGGCCGAACTACACACTTACTTCACTGGGCAATATATCGACTATCCGACTGGAGCTTGCACTGTCCTGACACGCAAAGCGGGCGGTCAAAGCGATTGGCTGGCGCCATCAGCGTGGGCATTTACCGCCCTCATTTTGCCAAGAGAGCTAGAGGTTTGAACCGCGATTTCTTGAGAGCGGTCTGGCGGCTCACCAGAGCCACCCTGTTTTACCCCGCCGCGTTTGGTTTGATGATCTGGCTAACCGTCACGGGCCAGCATTGGGCTTGGGGAATCGCCGTAATCATAGCGGTCGTCGTTTTAGACCCGATTTATCGCATTGTTCTAGGTTCTATCCTAAAATGGCGACCGCACCCAAAATAGAAGAGTTCAACGAGGCGGTAAAAAACTCAAGTTTGCTTCCAAAAATACGCGACATATACATCTCCAAAGGCGCTGATTATGCGCAAAAATAGCTTGGTAAGACTTTACTCATCATAAGATTGTGTTTGTGAAAGAAATGCGTGACAAAATACAACCCTTGGTATAATTCTGAATTTGTCGGTGATGCAACCATCCCAACTCACCATTGTCGACATGGTCGCCCTACCCCACGTTAGCGACCGTAACAGGTGGGCTGGTCATTGGCTTCTTCACATCCCGGTGAAGCCAGCGACCAGCCGCCAATTGGGGTTATCCTAGTTTTCCTTGAATACTCAGAAACGTATCTTCCTTGCGTAGAAGCCACAATAAACCCATTGCTGCTGCGGCAGGAATGGCCGCTAAGAACAACTGATTATAAACCTCTGTGCCGAGAATGTAGGACGGAAGAACAAGCAGAATTCCGCCTGCATGGAGGGCGAAAACAAGACCGTAGCTGACCGTCTTTTTAAATCCGACCAAAAATGCAATCAAAAGCGCCATCCAAAAAATGCCGATGGCGAGGCCCAGTGAGGCCGACAATCCTGGCAGATGATAATATTTTTCAGCGATGCCGCTCGCCGACTCAGGTTTAGTAAACCTCATCAACTGCCAAGGCAGAAGAAAATAGAATATCGAGAGACGCGTCAGAAAAAGTGGTAGACGTAAGTTTGGCATAAAAGCCCCCTGTTGAGTTTCGCGCGCCATAACAGCGACCTACATCAACAGGGACTCACAATCGCGCGAGCGGAATGCGCGTTTCCGTGAAGTTAAGCTACGTCGCCACTCAAACGGGCTTTGGCTTTCTCAGCCCCGAGTAAGACTAGCATATCATCCATGGAAGGTCCGTGACCTTGCGCCGTCAAGGCTAAACGCAATGGCATGAACAAGCCTTTGCCCTTGCGCCCCGTTTCCGTTTTCAAATGCCCAACGAGTTCCGACCAAGTTTCGGGAAGGATGGTATCGGGTAAAAACGACGCTGCAGACTTGCAGAAGTCGACATCCTCGGCAGCGATTTCACCCGCCATTGGCTTCAGGACTATGTCTGCCCATGCTTCTACGTCCGAAATTTTCTCAATATTAGCACGCACGATATTCCAGAAGGCTGCATCGCCCGGAATACGGTCGGCGACCTCTGCGTAAGGTGTCTCGTGTAGAAGCTTGGCGTTCAACGCGATCAGATCTTTTTCGTCAAAACGCGCGGGCGCGCGGCCAATTTTTGTAAATGAGAACTCCGACGCAAGCGCTTGAAGACTATGGCGAATTTCTACTGCATCGGAGGTTCCGATTTTGGACAGTAACGACGCGACGGCCATAGGCTCGATGCCTTGGTCCCGCAATTCTAACATGGATAGAGATCCCAAACGTTTGGAGAGAGATTTCCCATCTGCACCCACGAGCAATGGGGTATGCGCGAATGTCGGGAGATGTGTCGACAGCGCTTGGAAGACTTCAATCTGCGCCGCGGAGTTGGTCACATGGTCTTCACCACGAATAACATGGGTGATCTCGGCTTCGATATCGTCGACAACGCTGGGAAGCGTGTAGAGATAAGAGCCGTCACCACGGATGAGGACCGGATCAGACAGCGATGATACATCAATGCTCTGCTCGCCCCGCACCATGTCAGTCCAAGTGACTGTCCCACCAGAAAGCTTAAATCGCCAATGCGGTGTCCGTCCTTCGGCTTCGTAAGCCGCCTTTTGATCATCGGTCAGCTCTAGCGCGGCGCGATTATAAACGGGTGGCTTCCCGGCGACGCGTTGCAATTTACGTTGGCGGTCCAACTCATCTGCGGTTTCATAACAAGGGTAGAGTAATCCTGCCGCGCGCAGCTTGTCTGCAGCCGCGTCATACATATCAAACCGTTCGGATTGCTTGAAGGTCTTGCCCCACGAAACCCCCAACCAAGTCAGATCATCCTTGATCCCTTGCTCATATTCGGCAGTTGAGCGTTCAACATCCGTGTCGTCAATGCGGAGAATGAACATACCCTCTTCTGCCTGCGCAAAGAGAACATTCATAAGCGCCGTGCGGACGTTACCAACATGGAGGCGTCCCGTCGGGGACGGCGCAAATCTGACAATAGGTTTAGTCATTAGATTTCACCTTCAGGAATTTTATCGCGATAGCGGTTTGTAATCGGATAACGGCGGTCGCGTCCGAAATTTTTTGTACCGATCTTTACACCCGGCGGGGCTTGTCGGCGTTTATATTCAGCGATGTAGAGCAAGTTTTGGATCCGCTTTACATCGGCAACGCTATGGCCGCGTGCCACGATCTCTTCAATCGGCAATTCCAGTTCAATCAGGCACAGCAAGAGATCATCCAATACGTCATATTCAGGCAAGCTGTCGCTGTCCTTTTGATCATCGCGCAGCTCCGCTGACGGCGGTTTTGTGATAATCCGCGTCGGGATCGGCGTTTCCGCCCCGAGCAAATCCTTTGGCGTGTTTTCATTCCGCCAATTGGCGAGGGCGAAAACTTCGGTCTTATAGACGTCTTTTAGCGGGTTATACCCGCCACACATATCGCCATAGAGTGTGGCGTAACCGACCGCCATTTCGGACTTATTCCCTGTCGTGACGAGCATGGGCCCAAACTTATTTGATAGAGCCATCAGGGTCAGGGCGCGGCTACGCGATTGGATATTCTCTTCCGCTGTTGAGGGTGCGAGATCTTTGAAAAAGGGCTCAAGCATTTCGTCGAAAGCGTCAATGGCCGGTTTGATCGGAATTGAGTCATACCGACATCCCAGACGTTCGCAGCAGGCTTCCGCATCTGTCAGTGAGTCGCCCGACGTGTATTTAGTGGGCATCATCACCGCCCAAACGCGGTCGGGACCAAGCGCATCGACCGCAATTGTCGCCGCCATGGCACTATCAATGCCGCCGCTCATCCCTAAAATTATTTGCTTAAATCCATTCTTATTGACGTAATCGCCAAGGCCCAAACACATGGCGCGCCAATCCGCTTCATAGCCCGACAGTTGCACCTCTTTTTTAGCGTCAACACAGGTCCAGACATCGTCAATCTTTTCCCACGTCGCGAGATCGTAATCATCGACAAAACTCTTGAGCGATTGTACGATCGACCCATCTGCGGCCATTGAAAATGATGAGCCATCGAACACAAGTTCGTCTTGGCCACCGACCTGATTAACATAGACCAGAGGCAGGCCCTCCGTGATGACTTTTTCGCCCAAGGCTGCGACCCGTTCGGTCAGGGCCGTGCGGCGCCAGGGCGACCCATTTGGCGAGATCATAATCTCCGCGCCTGCGTCTTTTAAATGATCTGCAACTGTGTCCTGCCAGAGGTCTTCGCAAATAGGCAGACCAATAGAAATGCCATTAAAATCAACAGGCTGAGGCAGATGTCCTGCCGTAAATACGCGCGCTTCATCAAAGACGCCATAATTCGGGAGATGATATTTATACCGCACATTTGTGATCAAGCCCTCACGCATGAATAGCGCGGCATTGTACAATTTTCCCGCGTCCAACCATGGCGCGGAAAAGACAATCGCAGGTCCGTCTTTTGTTTCCGCCGCAAGGCGCAAACAGGCCGTTTTACAATCCGTCACAGCCGACGGGCGCAGCACCAAATCCTCAGGTGCGTAACCGATAATGAAGAGCTCGGAGAAGACGACAATATCGGCTCCATCGGCGGCCGCTTTGGCGTAATGCAATTGGGCTTTTTTCAAATTGCCAGCGATATCGCCCACGACTGGATTGGCTTGGATGGAAGCTATTTTGAGGCGCTGAGTCATAGGCCTGCGCTGTACCCCTGCCCGTCGAATTTAGCAAATACTCCGATTCACCTTCGAAAACTTTTTTCATTTTTTCGCTTGCGCAAAATTATTCTCAGCTCTAGAGGCCGCCTCCCGCTGCTCCGGCAGCCGAGCTTCTACGGTTCGGGTTCTTTGAATTCCCGACCAGTGCGCCCTGTCTCTGACGGATGCGTATGCTGTGAGCCGGATGGCGTGTTGCGGGTCTTGTGTAGCCAAGTGGTAAGGCGCTCGATTTAGATTCGATGAACATGGGTTCGATTCCCATCACAATTTGTACTGTAGCTCAGTCTGGATAGAGCACTAGATTAGTAATCTAGCTGGCGAAGGTTCGAATCCTTCCAGTAACACCATAGGCCCTTTTACGGCCAAGCGACTGTAAATCGCTTCTCATAACGGCATCCGGGCGGATGTCAGGGAGGTAGATACGGCGTTAAAGACTGTCCCGAACATGCCTTTTGGCGTGGGCGACGACCTGTCCGCGACCCGCATCCACCGACCTTACGAGAGATGACCGATCACGCGGCGGACCCTTTGGTGCGCCACGTGTGACAATGACGAAAATGCGTTGCCTGTTCACAGGTATCGCAGACACGACAGTAGACCACACGGCCCGCCATATGCGGTGCCCCGCGGATCCGTTGTCCTCGCGTCAGCATCTCGCCCGGATGTCTATGCAATTCACGCGGCCCTCATGGGGAGGACCGCCAAACCGGGCAAATCGCCCCTCAACACCGCGAGCCCTCATTTGGGCCCAAACTCAAAAGGACCGTCACAGGTGAATTAGACAACACAGGAGTATCGTTATGACCAAAGTGACACACAAATTATTAGGCCTTCGGGTCGTTATCCCCGAAATGGAACGGGCTGTTATTCTCAAGGATGGCATCTTTGAGATTATCCTCAATCCAGGTCGGCACACCATAGGCACTTTGGGAACGCAATCGCATTACGATGTTCGGAACTTTCGCGTAAATGCGGAGCCCGTCATTAGCGAGCTTTTAACGTCTATCCTGCGGAATCACGGCCCCGCCGTGGTGGATCATTTGACCGTGTTTGAAACGGCCGCCGATGAAATGGCGATTGTCTCGCTCGACGGGACACCTGCCTTTCTTGTGCCGCCCTTGACACGGAAAGTCGTCTGGACGGATGCTGGCCTGTGGTCGACCGAGATCGTCAATCTGTCAGATGGTTTCGTCATGACCGACGCCATGTCGCGACGGTTGATGACCTTGCGGTCAGATTTCATCAAGCGGTTCAAGGTGGAGCACGGTCAAATCGGCCTGCTCCACGTTGATGGAAAAGTGGTTGGAGAGCTTGTCCCGGGTGGGCACGCGGTCTGGTCATACGGCAAGGTCATCGCGGTCAAACTCGTCGATACGCGTGAAAACGCGCTCGATGTGACGGGCCAAGAAATCCTGACAAAGGACCGGGTTTCGATCCGGGCCAACTTGTCTGCGACGTACCGTGTTGTCGATCCCGTTCTTGCCGTGACTGCGGTGAAGGACTTTGTCGACACGTTGCACCGGGCCTTGGGTTCGGCGTTCCGTCGGTCTTTGGCGACCAAAACACTCGATGAGGTTTTGGCCGAGAAAGGCGCGGTTGACGCTGAGGCCATGGCGGCTGTCGTGGCTGAAATGGCCGCAGCGGGTGTGAAAGTCTCACACGTCACCTTGAAGGATATCATCCTTCCGGGCGAGATGCGGGATATCTTGAACACCGTTGTATTGGCCGAAAAGGAAGCCGAAGCTGGCGTAATCCGTCGGCGGGAAGACGCTGCCGAAACACGGGCCTTGCTCAACACAGCCAAAGTCATGGCGGATAACCCGGCCATGATGCGGTTGAAAGAGCTCGAAGCGCTCGAGTCGATCTCCGCAAAGGTCGGCACATTAACCGTCCACTCAGGCACAAAAGGCCTGATGGAAGATTTGGTTTCGCTGTCTACGAAGTAGAGGCGAAGTAAAATCAGCCCGTCCCGATGTTATGTCGGGGCGGGTTTAATCCTGTTGTTTAGATAGCTCTCTCTGAGATTTAATCTCTTCAAGCATCGTTTTCCAAATTATCTCTAATTCGTCGGCATTTGGAAGGGCACTATCTGTATCAAGCCATCCCATTTCTAACAATTCATCAAAGGCACCATCTTTGGATCTCGCAATTCCAAACACTTCCGCAAAGTTTCGACCATTTTCAATATCATCCGTAACAGCGTGGATTAGAAAGGGCGCATGCTGGGAGTTCTTCAACCAAACTTTTACATCTTGTCTAAGAGCTTCCGCGTCTAAATCTGTCTTCTGCCTAATTGCTAACTGCTCCGCCAAACTCCGGAACATATCAATATTCATATTCATGCTGTGCTGGCCATTGCTTTGTTCAACCGTAAATTCGCGGTCAGCGGCGTTTTTCGCAATGACGATATTCATGGCGGGGTTCACATATATATATTGGCCGTAAATCCCGACGGCGAAGAAATCGCCCTTGCTCGGCCCCTCTTGCGGCATCGGCACCCACCATTGGTAGCCATAGCCCGAACCACGAATAGGATGAACATTTGGCGCGTGGTTGATCGTCGAATCTTTTACCCATGCCTCTGGCACGAGCTGCTCGCCCTGCCATTCCCCGCCTTGCAAAAACAACTGCCCGAATTTCGCATAATCGCGCGTGCGCAGGTTCAACCCACCCAAGGCGAAGGCCACATCTTCGCCGTCCGTCAAATAAAACGGCGACTTCCCCATGCCAAGATTTTCGCCATAGGTGTCTTCCCAAAGCTGATGCAGAGATTTTCCCGTCACTTTGCGTAATGCCATCGCGGCAACATGCGTATCGATGGAGACATATTGCCAGACTGTCCCCGGCTCATATTGGCGGTCTTTCAGCGTCTCGGTGTATTCATCCATAGACCCGCCAAGACCCAAGACACGGCCCATGTCATTAATGTCAGATTTCGGGTCCATGTAATCTTCGTTGAACTTCACGCCGCTGGCCATGTTCAAAATATTGGCAACCGTCGCACCTTCATAGGCTGTACCCTTTAGCTGCGGGAGGTAGAATTCGATGGGCTTGGAAATATCCATCAACCCATCTTCGATAGCCTGTCCGTAGAGACCCGACATGAATGACTTGGCAACTGACCAGCTGATACGCAAATCATCGGGGCCTGTGTCTTTATAATAGCTTTCATGGATGAGCTTGCCATCGCGGATGATCACGAGGGCCGTAGTGTCGAGCTCTGTCAGAACGTCAGCTAAAATCAACTCTTCGCCCTGCACATTGACCGTCTCTGGCAAAGGCTGGACATCCTCTTCCCACGGTTGGGGTTCACCGATGGTGAGATCATGGTGCAAGAACGCCGCGTCCATATTCGAGAAGTTTGTGACGATATTATCCGCGTCAAATAAGGTGTTCACCGTCATCAGACGTTTCACAGTCGTCCAATTTAACGCCAGTAAAAGAAGCCCCAGCGCGACAAGGGCCGCAAGCCCCATTCCAATCCACTTAAATATGCGCATCATTCACCCCCATCAATTTCAACGGCCGCGCGCGCCGCAATCAATCCGTCTACGGCGCTGACCAGAACAGGCGTCCCGTCCAACACCGCCCCGACGAAGATATCTGTCGCCGCGCCTAGGCTGTCTTTTGCCTGCGGATCATCCGCAAAGTCCACATTCAAATCGAACGGTGTGGAATGCACAAGAGTTTTGGCGTTGAAATCAATACGAACCTCGCCCGATGGATAGGCAATTGTCATATGTCGCGCGCCTGTCTCAACGACCCGACTGGCGGTGAGCTTCGCGATGGCGCGTCCATATCGGAGCGTCGCCTGACTCTCATCTGGCGTCTTGGATTTGACAGGCGTTGATGTCCCCTCAACCCGATCAGGTCCTTGCCCGAATAAGGCGGTGCAGAGATCAATATCATGAGTCATTAAATCCATCGTCACGGACGTATCCGTTCCGCGCACCGAATAGGGGTTTGACCGCACCGCCGTAATTGAGAGCGGTTTCTGCCCGACTTGCTCCAAACCAATCGCGCGAAGGACCATGCGCTCCTGATGGCCTATTTGAACGACCAATTTTCGGTCTGACGCGAGACGCACAATCGCTTCTGCCTCGGCGACCTTCGTCGCAATGGGTTTCTCAATCAAGCAATGGCACCCTGCCTCTAGTGCCCTGCGTCCTACATCCCCGTGGTAACTGGCTGGACACGCTATGATGACGGCGTCGCAAGCCGCAAAAAGCGCGTCTAGTTCACAAGCTTGGACGCCATGCTTTTCGGCCAAACCCTGCGCACGCGCCGTATCTGGATCATAGAGCCCTAAAAACTCAATGCGCGGATGCGCCGCCAATTTATTCGCATGATATCCTGCGAAGACACCAGCGCCGACTAATCCTGTTTTCATTCTTTCTGTCATAGGGGCCTTAACGCGGTCTGAGAAAGCTTTTGCAAGGGAAAAGGTGAGAATCACTTTTGGCTGAGTCGGTCCAGCAATGGACAAAATTGTCGACAATGGAGGGCTCACGGTCCGATTTTCACACCGAAATCTGCTTAAATATGCCCAAAATACCAGTAAAACTGTGGTTTTGGGTGACACGCCAATCGCAATCCTTAGGAATTACGTCAGCACCGACAACATAGTCGGCTCGCTTCATCACGAGGGAGAATCCAGATGAACAAGAAAGAACTCGTCAGCGCATTGGCTGAACACACAGGCGCAACGCAGGCCGCTGCTGGCGACATGCTCAACGCATTTGTTGAAGTTATCACGAACGAAATGAAACAAGGCGACGGCTCCAAGGTTGTCATCCCAGGTTTCGGTCAGTTCGTCGCTAAGCATCGCGAATCCCGCGAAATGCGTAACCCTGCGACAGGCAAAATGATGATGTCTAAAGCGAAAACATCGGCAGCATTTAAGCCAGCCGCTGCGCTTAAAGACCTCTAGGTTTTGGATTGATAAATTGACTTAAAGCCGCTCCATCTGGGGCGGCTTTTTTATTGGCACAAGCAAGCCAAGACATTGGGTACAAAGTTGAACGACTAAGGATCTAAAATGCTGTTGGACATTAATCCAACGGCCAGCTGATTATTTTTAAGCCGATGGCGTCGTTATTTCACTGGAGGCCTTAGACAAAGAAGGCTTGGAGAAACGGCCCTTGAATTGCGGGCATTCATATACCCGTTCTTCTTTATCGGTACGATTTGCGTATTCGTCTTCTTTTTCCGCGTTTGGAAGCCGGCAGTCGGGCTTGTTGTTCGTCGCCGATATCTTTTCGCGATCATAGTCCCTGGGTCAGTCTACGGCCTGATTTCCATCACTCCAGTTGGGGCTGAAGAAACCGAAACGCTTGGATCGCAATTGGAAGCGATGAGAGCCGCGGGAGAGTAGCCCGCAGCTTTCGATATCAGTTTCGCGCGTTACGCTGTCAGACGTGCACCCTCTTCCTTGCGATAACTGCCCAGTTCTTCCGCAATCAAGAACGCAAGTTCTAATGCCTGATCTGCGTTAAGACGGGGGTCGCAATGCGTGTGGTAACGCGAGGACAAATCCTCTTCGCGTACGGCACGAGCAGAGCCGCCCAAACATTCCGTCACATTTTGGCCTGTCATTTCGAAGTGAACGCCACCTGGCCAACAACCTTCAGAATGAAGCACCTGCATAAAGCGGCTAACCTCTGTCATGATGTTGTCGAACGGACGTGTTTTATATCCGCTATCGGTTTTAATCGTGTTGCCGTGCATGGGATCACAAGACCAAACAACGTGCCGCCCGGCCCGTTTGATCGCCCGCGCCAAAGTCGGCAGATGTTGCGCAACTTTGTCGTGGCCATAACGCGCGATGAGCGTGATCTTACCCGCTTCATTTTCAGGATTGAGTACATCGAGCAGCTTCATAAGCTCATCCGGCTCTAGGCCTTCGCCGATTTTCATCGCGATTGGATTTTCAATCCCACGCATGAATTCAACATGTGCATGGTCAAGTTGCCGTGTCCGGTTTCCGATCCACAGCATATGTGCCGATGTATCGTACCAACGCCCCGTTGTACTATCGATACGGGTCATGGCTTCTTCATAGCCAAGCAACAGACCTTCGTGAGATGTGTAATAATCCGTCGCAGACATCTGTGGTGTCGACTCAGGTGTCACCCCGCAGGCTTCCATGAAGTTCAGCGCTTCTTCGATCTTCTCGCAAAGCTCTTTGTATTTTTTAGTTTGTGGTGATCCATCGACATATCCAAGCGTCCATTGATGAATGTTCCGCAGATTCGCATAACCACCTGTCGCGAATGCTCGCAACAAGTTCATCGTCGCCGCCGATTGTCCGTAAGCCTTGAGGAGACGTTGCGGATCAGGAATGCGGGACTCAGGACTGAACTCCATGCCGTTAATGTTATCCCCACGATAGGACGGCAATTCTACGCCATCACGAACCTCAACGGGCGAGCTGCGCGGCTTACCAAATTGGCCTGCGATGCGACCAACTTTGACGACGGGTTGACCCGCGCCATAGGTCAGAACCACGGCCATTTGCATCATGACACGAAACATATCGCGCAGGTTATCAGGATGGAATTCTTTGAAACTCTCGGCGCAATCACCACCTTGCAGCAAAAAGGATTTGCCCATGGCAACTTGTCCCAAACGCTGTTTCAAACGACGTGCTTCGCCCGCAAAGACAAGAGGCGGATACCCCTTCAGGGTTGTCTCAACATCCGACAGTTCAGCCACGTCTGGATAGTCAGTCGGGATGTGTTTTGCGGGTTTATCGCGCCAGCTTGAGGGCGTCCATTTGGTCATGATTGTCTTCCTTTGCGCAAGATGTTTGCGTCAACGAGGGGTGCTCATAGCGGCTGCAGAAGAATTTGCCCAGCCTTGGATGAGTTCAGATCGCAAAAATGTCAGATCAGAGGTGAATAGGATTCATAGGGAAGTGAAAGGGTCGGCAGACCCGTGGAAAGACGACTCTCAAGTTAGGCAAATGGCACCCTGACATCTCAACGAGAAAAAACAGGATGTTCGCAAGCCTAAGACACAATCGTCGTTTTATTGGGTTCGCGCGGTTTTAGCGTGACAATCTCTTCTGCGATCGTGGGATGCACCGCACAGGTCGCGTCAAAGTCAGCCTTGGTGAGACCCGCCTTCACACAAATCCCAAGGGCCTGAATGATTTCGCCGCTGTCATCGCCGACAAGATGGATACCTACAACAACTTCGTCTTTCCCTTGAGTGATCAGCTTCATGAAGACTTTTTGCGGACTGCCTGACAGTGTGTTTTTCATCGGGCGGAATTTCGTCGTATACACCGTCATGTCCTCGCCAAATTTCTGGCGCGCTTGTCCCTCACTCAAGCCAACAGTCCCAACAGGAGGACGCGTGAATACGGCGCTGGCAATATTGTCGTGATCATAGGCAACTGGATTATCTTTGAATGCGGTCTCAATAAAAGCGGCAGCTTCTCGGATTGCGACAGGTGTCAGATTTACACGATTGGTCACATCACCCACGGCATAGATATTATCGGCAGTAGTTTTGGAAAGCGCATCAACCTTGATTGCGCCGCTATCTTCTACCTCAACGCCCGCATGTTCTAAGCCAAGTGTAGCGGTATTTGGCTTTCGACCCGTCGCCATAAAGACCACATCCGTGCCAATTTTGGATCCGTCGTCGAATGTCACGATATAGCCGCCCTTCGTCGGCTTAATCTCTGTCGGGCTGATGTTGAACTTCAAATCGATGCCGTTGTTAAGCTGAACTTCGCCGACCTGGTCGCGTACTTCGGAGTCAAAACCGTTGAGCAAACGTCCACCGCGATAAACTTGCGTCGTTTTCACACCCATGCCCGCATAAATGCCCGCAAATTCACAGGCGATATATCCACCACCGATGATGAGAACGCGCTCTGGGAGTTTATCCAAAGTGAAGGCGTGATCGGAGACAATCGCGTGTTCGGCCCCTTTAATACCGGGCGCCCAAGGGGTTCCGCCCACAGCGATAAGAATTTTCTCCGCCGTGAAGGTTTTCCCGCTTTCACACAGGCGTATGGTGTTAGCGTCAATGAATTCCGCGCGTTCGCGAAACAAAGTTGCGCCATTTTTTTCCAAGATCGTGGAATATATTCCGGACAAGCGAGAGACTTCCTTTTGGATGGCATCGCGCAAGGTCGGCCAATCAAATGAAACCTCACCGACTGTCCAGCCATAGGACGCAGCCTCTTTGATCGATGCGCCGTAATCCGCGCCATAAACCATGAACTTTTTCGGGACGCAGCCTCTAACAACACAGGTGCCTCCTGGCAGGCTTTCTTCTGCAACGCCGACACGTTTACCGAGCTGCGCTGCCAAGCGCCCTGCGCGAACGCCGCCTGACCCCGCGCCAATGACGAAGAGGTCGAAATCATAATCTGACATGGCGTAGTCCTAGCTAGAGCGGCGACGCCAGCGGCTGCAAAGTCGCTGGGCATGTGGGCCGGATGGAGGTGACGACTGCCATAGGCGATGTTTGGCAACGTCGATATAGAAATGCGCGGTCTTCCGCGCTTGGGCTGTTAAATTGGGAAAGATCGCCAGGCGATTCAAGACCTCACACACTTTTGCCACACTTAAAATAGGTAACATTTCTGGGATCGAGAGCGTTTCAGACACCATATCAATTACGTTATCAACATAAGCGCCTTCATAGTGGCGAAGCGAGCGGATCATTTCCAAATCTTGCGCCGCGCTTAGCTGGAAATATATGTCATATAGGCCGCATTTTTCAGCAACTTTTTCGGCGAGCGCAGGCTGCGTTTTCTAATATGGAAAAATCTAAATTTAACAGGCCCGGACAGAAGACACCCGTCAGAATGACGATGATGGAAACAGCGAAACTAAACATAAACCCCAACCCAAAGCCTAGATTATCCGACCGGACGACAACGTTGAACGGATTCGGTTAAACACAGCAATGGGAGGATTTTTCAAACACTCTGTTGCATCTATATAGGTCTCATTTATGTAGGCCTCATTCTGCGGCTTTTTCACGCAAAGCTTTTTCATATCTTGCGCCTGCACGCATGCCAAAGGCCTCCCCAACCGGCAACATATCACGAGACAACTTCGGTTGGTTCACAATCATTTTCTGCATTGCAGGGTCAGTATGTAAAACAATCAAACGCTCAATTTCTTCTGGCGTTAGATATTTTTCATAGAGCCTTCCAGCGTCTGCGATCATACTTGGCATTTCTTCGTCCAATGCAGCCATGAGTAGCGAACGATTTGCAGAAAGTTGATCTGCCATTTCTTCATTGCCCGCCATTCGCATCGTTTTAATTTGAGTGTCGAATATTACCAGCATTGCTGTCTTGGTTTGGTTGACGACACCCGCCTGATACAAGAGTTTCTCGGCGCGAGTGTTTCCGGCCAATTCATCAAACGGAACGGCTTTAACCTCAATACTTCCCAGTTGATCAGATAATTCATCAAATGATACATCTAGGGCATCTTTCTTTGTCGGAGGCTGACAAGCTGCCAAGAACAAACAAAATAATCCTGCGCTAGTCGCGCGAAAGTTCAATGACACGGGCATGGTCAGCTTCTCCTACGATAACGACATCTGCCAGATCTATGAATAGACCGTGCTCCATCACCCCAGGAATTTGGCTGAGCGCGAGAGCTGTGTCAGCGGGATTGGGAATTTTCCGACAGCGGCTGTCCAGAATGTAATTTCCGCCATCTGTGACCAGAGGACCAGAACCATCCTTCATTTGCCGCAAGACCGTCTGAGCCTCTTCGCAGCCCGTTGACTTCAATGCGTCAAAAACTTGTTCCGCCGTAAGCGCCATTCCGAAAGGTTCGACTTCTATTGGCAGCGGAAAGCGACCCAACATTTCGACCATTTTCAAACTATCGACAATGACAATCATACGGTCGCTGGCTTGGGCAATAATCTTTTCACGCAGCAGGCACGCGCCGCCGCCTTTGATTAGATTAAACGCGGGATCGACCTCGTCCGCCCCATCAACCGTCAGATTAATGCGGTCCACTTTATCAGGTTCAACCAGCGGGACACCCGCCTCGATAGCGCATTCCGCAGTGCGTTTAGATGTTGGCACGCCAGACACTTTCAATCCGCCCGCGATCCGTTCGCCCAAGGCATCGATGAAGATTTCAGCCGTTGATCCAGAGCCGAGGCCCAAAACCATGCCGTCCTCGACAAAATCAAGCGCGGCCAATGCGGCGTTTTCTTTGACTACACTCATGACTTTTTGGCTTTCAATTTTTCTTGCACGGCACGGAATCGTGCGCCCCACCCGAGTTTATTCACTTGATCGGCGCGCGCCAACGCTAAGGCATCGTCGGGGACGTCTTTTGTCACAACGCCACCTGAGCCCAAGAACGCCCCAGCCCCGATGGTCACAGGAGCGACAAGCGAGCTGTTTGATCCTATAAAGGCACCATCGCCGATGGTCGTCTTATGCTTTTTATAGCCGTCGTAATTACACGTAATCGTACCTGCGCCAATGTTCACATTGTCGCCAAGTTCCGCATCACCGACATAGGACAGATGATTGATCTTGCTACCTCGGCCAATGCTGGCCTTTTTAGTTTCAACAAAATTTCCGACCTTGGCGTTTTCGGCCAAAACTGTGCCCGCCCGCAATCTGGCAAAAGGCCCAACACTCGCACCCTCACCGACGTCTGCCCCTTCGAGATGAGAGAAAGCATGGATGGTCGCCCCTCGTCTAACCGTCACTCCGGGACCAAAGACGACATTGGCTTCGACAGTCACGTCAGGCTCCAAAATCGTGTCATAAGCAAAATAGACAGTCTCGGGGTGTTTCAAACTTACGCCCGAAACCATAGCGGCTTCGCGCATCACGGCCTGAAACGCCGCTTCGGCGTTGGCCAGATCACGTCTGTCATTCACGCCGAGAACTTCGGCCTCTGACGCATGAACAACGGTCGCGCCCTTATTGTCGCCCCGTAGGATTTCGACAATATCCGTTAGGTAGTATTCGCCCTTTTTATTGTCATTGGTCACCCGGTCACAGGCCGAAAACAGGTCAGCGGCACTTGCAGCGACAACGCCCGAGTTACAGAGACTAATTTTCAATTGTTCGGCCGTGCATTCTTTCGCTTCGACAATTGCGTGAAGATCCGCTCCCTGTGTAACCAGTCGGCCATATGCGGCAGGATCTGCCGCTTCAAAACCGAGAACGGCCAGAGCATGGGTTTCAAAAGCCTCAAAAACGCGGTTTAGAGTCTTGCCTGATATGAGGGGCGTGTCAGCGTAAAGAACGACCACCTGTCCGTCGAAGTTGTCCAGTGCCGCCTTGGCACATTGCACCGCATGACCCGTACCCATTTGCGGCTCTTGAACAGCAATATCTAAACCTAAGCCCTCAGCAGCTGCACGAACATCAGCATTATCTTCGCCCACCACGCAAACGATGCGTTCGATCCCTGCCCCTTTTGCGAGGTTGGTGACCCATTCAATCATAGGCCGACCACCGATGGGGTGTAGAACTTTAGAGCGTGAGGACTTCATCCGCGTGCTTTTGCCTGCGGCAAGGATGATAGCGGCACGTTTGGTTGTCATTGTATGAGGTCTCGTCTAGGCGAAATTTCTGAGTGCGACCTAGCCTATCACATCCCTCACCGCACGGAAGAATCTAACGGTTTATGAAAAAAACGAAGACAAGCTTGTTTGATAAACGCCCTTTACAGGGATTGAGCGTCTGTTTTGACCTCGACGGCACGTTGGTTGACACGGCGCCTGACCTTGTTCGGGTCACAAATGAAGTTATTTCAGCAAGGGGGCATGGACCCGTGGACTACCGCAAAGCCCGTGCCGCAGTCGGATACGGGTCGCGGCGAATGATCACCGATGCGCTCGCCGATGTTAACGACCACGCGACGGAGGCAGAAGTTGACGCGATGCAGGCTGAATTCTTAAGCCGCTACGCCGATACACTCGACCAGCTTTCACGGCCCTTTGCGGGCGTTGAACCGACGTTGGCTCGGCTGACCGTATTGGGAGCAGAACTATCGGTTTGCACAAATAAGCCCGGCTGGTTGGCGCGGCCCCTCTTAGAGAAACTCGCTTTAGATCAGTATTTTATCCGCACGATTGGCGGCGATGAACCACCACAGAAAAAACCCTCTGCAGGTCATATTTTCACGACGGCGGGCCACCGCAATTCCGCACGAATCGTGATGGTGGGCGATAGTTGGCCCGATATGCGAGCCGCCCAAAACGCGGGCGTGCACGCTATTCTCATGACCTATGGCTACACACCCTTGCCCCAAATACGATTAAGGGCCGACACACGATTGTCGCGTTTCCGCGATATCGTGCCGACCCTTTTGGCCCGCTATCACTAGCGGACAAAGTTCGTAATGTGGTTTGGTCTAACCGAAGTTTTCAGTCGACTTGACTGGAACACCATTGACCAAATTTGAGCGTACATCCGTGCGCGCCGAGCGCATGGACGCCAAAAACCCACCTTGGATCAGGTTGACACGGACATCATGTCCACGTTCTGCCCAATAGGCTTCGATTTGCTCTTTCAATCGTTCTGCGCCTTCGCGCGTACAGTAATCACCTTTCATAAGGTCCTCTTGTGTCTGTGCGGGTCATCCGTCCAAGACGACGTCGCAAATTATATCTAATCCCGTGCACTCGAAATAAGAAGAGACCCGTCGATTTCCAGCGGAAACAGGCAGATATTCCTATAAACTTTCGTAATCTTTGCGCAGATGCATTTCATATGCTGCATTGCATTGACGTACACGGGGCTAATTGGATGGGGCACATAATCTAAGTTATACACAGTGAACACCCCCAAATTACGAGTTCTCGCGATTATTTGATATTCAGATATTCGGGGTTAATGCAGCCTGAACAATACGGAACTGGCGATCGATGATTTGGACAGCAAGTTTAGCGTCTACCCGCTAACTGGCGGGGTCGCTCATCGCTTCCATATTCGCATCGGCCGTTCGAATCGCCGCTTCCAAGCGCTCTTCAGCGGTCTGAAGGTTTTTCTTTGGATCTTGGTAAAAGGCGGTCAGTTTCATGATGTTAAGGAACGTCTTGTTCAACACACGACCGCCCCACTTCATGGGACGATCAAAATCAAAGAGCAAAATCACACGCTCTTCGTCTGTATCGTTCCAGACTTCATGCTCATATGTGTCATCAAAGACAAAAATCTCGCCCTCTTTCCACGGCGTGATCGTGTCATCCACGCGAATGCGGCATTGGTCGCGGTCTTTGGGAATAATCAAACCCAGGTGAGAGCGTAAAATACCTTTCGTCACGCCCTTATGGGCTGGAATGTGATAGCCGGGCGCCAAAATAGAGAACATCGCGGTTTGCAAATTCGGAACTGATTCGAGGATTTCTGAGGTTTTTGGCGCGAGGGCCGCATTTTTCTCTAAACGCTGGCCGAAACCAAACAGCACGAAAGTCTTCCAATTATTTTCAGTCGACAGACGATATTGATCAGGCGAAATCTCGTGGAACCCTGGGATTGCATCCCTGTACCTTAGAACTTCGCGCGCTTCGGCTTGGATGACTTCCCAATTATCGGTGAAATCGCTTAGAAACGGAAAATGCGAGTTATCGATCTTAGGCGTGTCAGGCACGGTCGATTGCTTGCTTTGGTAGGTTGCAATCTTCCTGACAAGCTTCTTGCCGTTCGTTTTAATAAACGCGCGACGCTTGTTTTTTAGATGAGCGGGTTTTTCAACAGGAGTAGCCATAACGTCGAGCGCTTTACGCCTAAGACCCAATGTCGTCCACTGTCTATTCCCGCAGCAGAGGACATGATATCATTAATTTGGCATTAGATAACGGCGAAACGCTTTCGCGCCATCTCAGAATCACCAAAGATGGATCGGCAGACTTCATAATCTTCTGGCGTATCCAGCTCGGACCAATCATTGCCTTTGATATTGGTGGTATCGATCTGCACACCTGACGTCGCCAAACCGTGAATAACGGACAGATACCAGCTTTTTGTGCCATCGGCCGTTTTCATCAACCGCTTTAGTTCATCAGTGAAAATCTTCGGGCCAGCATTCATGAAACGCAGCATGCCGATCGATTCCCCGTGGGTTTCTGTCAGAGGCAAGGTCTTCCCTATTGCCGTCAAGACAGTGCCATCGAGTGACACTTTCATGTCATCGCCATCGTAGTATCCCTTTTGGTCAATCGTCACGGAAATGTCTTTCGCGGGAGCCGATAAGATGCGTTGCAGGAGCTCGGGTGTGAACAGGGTGTCGCCGTTAATCACCAAGAAGTCGCTTTTCATCGATTTTCGCGCCATCCAGCAAGACGCGAGGTTATCGGCAACTTGGAAGAAAGGATTGTAACGGATCTTCACGCGCGGCCCCGATTTCCGAGCCTCGATTTCAGCTTTGACCATATGGCTATTAAAGCCTGTGACGACCGTCGCGGTCTGAATACCTTGCGCATATAATGTGTCGAGCTGCATCCCCAAGACCGTCGTGTTCCCTATTGGCAACAGACATTTTGGCAAATCTGTAGTAAGCGGCAGAAGGCGAGACCCCCGGCCAGCGGCAAGAATAATAGCGTGCATCCGAACAACCCTTGTACGTTTTATCTCAAACTGACCAGTTTACGATTTCGAAATTGTGAACCTCAGCTGCTTTTGTCAGCTTTGGGTCAGAATTGACGGCAACGCCTTTGTCCGCAAATTTCATGACGGGCAAGTCGGAATAACTGTCAGAATACACTGTGATATGTGCCGCCTCGCGTTGAAAATCATCAAATGTTTCCAAACATTTCCGAAGCATGGCAAGTTTTCCTGGCCCGTAACAGTTCTCTGAACCGAAATCTCGGGCGCAGATGTCCCCATCCCAAGCCAGTTTTGTTGAGACCACGGTATCAATATTAAGACGCGCCGCGATCGCCTCGACAATCAAATCCGCACCCGCCGACGCAATGATGAGCCGATCACCCGCGGCCCGGCGTGCTTCAATTTCCCGTACTCCGCCAGAACGCAGTCCTGATCGGATTTCTTCATCCGCGAAATCTGAAGCGAGCGCCTCAAGTTTTGTCCGCGATTGTCCTGACAAACTCCATCGCAACATACCGCGTTTGACCGAAATGCGTTCTTGAGGACCGACTTTGTAAAGGACTTGCCCGATGGCAGCTCTTGTCCAAAGGCCAATAAGTTTCCAAGGCTGTCCTTTTACGGATAACGACACGAAACGTCCCCACGTGCCACGTGTCGTAATGGTCTCGTCCAGATCAAAAACGGCGTAACGTTGCATGAGTTAGGCATCCATCCAGCTGGTTAAAGGACGTTTTACCAACCAGCCAGCGATCAAGCTGACGAAATTAGCTGCGATACAGATCCAGGTCCAAATTGCGATCAGGAGGAAAGCCCAAACACCCGCATCAGCCCATACTAGCGTCAACATAATGCCAATCATCATAATAAACGTATTCGGATTTCGCCGCGCGATAAAAAAGCGAAGACCTGAGTTGAATTTCGTCCAAACATGGATGTGGAATCCATGCTGACGCATGAAGATACCCTCGATAATTCTGTCAACCAGATAGCCGATCCAGATGGCAATCAGAGCGATGAAGAGCGGCTCGGACATCGAATAGACGCCACCCAGACCGACAAACCAGGCCCAATACCAAAACGGAGGATGCACTAGGTCGATGCCGTGATCATAGATATTCCCCCAATAGGAATAGGTCATCGTGGTCCGAGCCAATTTCCCATCGACCGTGTCCAAGAAGGTCATCATCCAACCGCAAGCAAACCCCAGCGCCCATTGGCCTTGCCAGAAGAACCAAGTCGCCGCGAGCATCAGAAAGAATCCGATGGTTGTAACTTGATTGGGGCTCATTTTGATAAATGCACAAAATCGCGTGACGTAAAATGCGGGAATTGGCCAAAACCATTTCGTCACGAAATCAGTTATGCCTTTGTAGGAGCTCTTAAATTGCTGACGCATGATATCTAAGATCGGGGTTACTTTGGTGTCGAGAACGTAAGGCGTTTCCTGTTTCCGCAAGGACTTGATATAGCCGTCATTCACATCGCCGGCGGCCACTTGTTTGAAATCATAGCCGTCGAGTGCGTCTGCACTTTTCCCGATAAGTGCTTCGGCTTCGGACCGTGTCGCGCCAGATAGGCTGACAATCGTATCATTTTCCACCAGCGCCAAGTCGGTCGTTACGGCGAATGATTTAGATAGTTCGGCGCTCATCACCCAGTCGAGGTTGTGCCAAATCCCAATATCATTCACGGCCAGTGGTAACGTCACATCGGCGCCCGCTTTTTTGAAAGCACGTGTCTGCCATTCCCGCAAAGGAAGCCCCCAAATCCGAGCCTTGCTGTCCCCAATTAAGCCAAAGCCAGGCGCTGGCACTTCATCTGAAACGCCTCCTTCTTGTTCTTGCTTCACAATTTTATCCAATGCCTGTTTCGCTAACCACATCACTAGTCCGACGGCCACGACGTTGCCGGCAATTGCCGCCCATCCTGGGGCCATATGCCCGATCGTTAAACTCAAAGCGAAAAAAGCTATGATATAGATGATCACGCCCGCACCACGAGCGTAAATCGCTCGTTCGGGGTGATCGGTCGCGTAGAGTACGGGGTAAAGCGGCGCGGCCATACCCAGCAATGCCGCAGCCGGAACAAGAAGCGAGGCCAATGGCGCGGCTTCCATATATTCTTCCGAGAGTACCGCACCCAAGGCTGTGCCAAAGAACAGCCAGATGAATAGGGACGCCAAAAGCCCGACGCCAAGCAGGATAATTGCTGCGCGCATTACTAAACGCCAGATTTTTTCAACTTCTCCTACGCTGACCATCTTGGCCAATTCGGGGTAAATGACTTGATCCAACAGTTTGAAACCTTCGGATAGGAGTTTCGCAATTTCTTCGGCCGTGCGGTAAACCGAGACCCAGATCGGCCCGAACACAAACATGACCAGCAAAACAGGCAGATGCACATTGGAAGCCGCTAGGGTCGAATCGACATTCGCCTTCCAGACAAAAGGCCAAACCCCTTTACGCGGGGAACGAATGCTGGCTTTGGCCTGCAGAACAGGTTTGAGCAAATTTCGTTTCGACAATTCTCGTGCGGCCAAAATGGGTAAAGACAAGTAGTCCACCAGAGACCCGACGAACCACGCCAACAAGAAGCCCTCCATTCCTGCACCTAGCAATGCAGCAATGACGACCCCAATGAACCGAACGCCCGTCATGACAACGCCATGCCACGCCAAAACATCAAATCGGTCGAACAATCTGAAGACGCCAATTGACGCCCCGCGATGGCGAATGATTAGCAGAGAGCAATAGAGCGCCACCATGCCAAAGGAGGCCGATACGTCGCTTTCTCCCGCTTCGCGGCCCAGCAAATTGGGGAAAATATCTCCGAAAATCAAAACGATTTTATAGCAGAGCAAGGCGCCAATAAAGGCGACGATTGCGGATAAAACGTCCAGTTTGTATCCAAATTGTATCAACCGAGAGAGGCTGTTCACATCGTTATTTTTTACGTCATCCATCCCAAACCGAATGATCGTCTGCCACGCCTGAAAGGTAGCCAATTGTGCGAAAAACAAATGATAGGAGTGTAGAAAGAAGATCACGCCTAGCGCGGTGATGCTTATCGATTTCGCCGCAATGATTAGGCTTGCCAGACCCAAGACCGCGGCAAGTGCCTTGGAGCCGACCATCAACCCTGTGTTGGCCGCAATCCGTTTTCCAACAGTTTTGCTCGATGCAATGTCAAGATGAGGTATTGTCATGCCGAGCGGTCGCCTAATATCGTTTCCACCAACGCAAGATCAGAGGGTTTGTCGACGTCGATGGCCGCCTCAGCGAAGGGCAAAAGGACGGGTGCAGCGGTGATACCAATTTTGTCCGCCGCATATTCGAACGCGCCCCCCAAACTCAATCGACCTGTCGCGAATTTGATGCCAATGCCAACGCCGATTTTTCGAGCCAGTTTAAGCGGGTTCTTGCGCAGATGTTGAACCGATTGCCAAAAGGAGATGGCCTTCAAACCTTCAGCATTGGCTATATAGAACAAATTGCATCCAGATACTGCCACATCCGAGAACCGTAGATACGTCCGTTTCGTTTCGGGGTAATCAGGCTGGATAACGGCCTCTGTTGCCAATCCCACACAAATATCAGTGCCCGCAGCCTCTGCGCCCTCTATAAAACTTCTGACCATTTCTTCGGTTAAAAGTGCATGATCGCAGGTAGTTACAAGACAAGGGTATTGATCAATCTGTTCGAGCGCCAGCCGCACACTATCAGCCGGCCCTGCGCCGCTAGGCACCTCAGAGAGGTTACTGCCGTCATATCCAGAGACAAAAAATGGTTCTGGTAGCGAGGCATCCCGCAAAGCAGAGACCACCCGTTGCAGCATTGGCACACCCGCTACGGGGATTTCAGCTTTGTGCGATACACCTGCAGCTTCGCACAACGGATCGACTACACCGGCACGCTGTCCGGCGAGTATCAGTACACTTGCAATCATTTAACCGATCCGTTTTTCATACATGCGGTATGTCTTATACGGCACAGCACTGGCTTGTTCGCAGATCGCGACCATGCCGTCATTATCTTCTAAAATCCAAGAAAGCTCGCAATGGGTAAATCCAGCCTGTCGCGCGGCCTCAAAGGATTCTTCGCAGAGCGCGGCCGTCAGCGCGAGGCCCTTACGCGTGTTGTGGTGTTTTCGCATCAATCCCATTAGCGGGATGCGGGCTTGTTTGGCCGTTTGTTTTTTCAATCGATAGATCAGTTTTGCCCAGTTAAACGGCAAAAGTTTTCCATCAAAGCCTGCGGCCAACTCATTTAAATCTGGCAATAAGCACAGAAATGACGCCAATTCGCCGTCAATCGAACCAAACCAGAATCGATCAGGGGCGATAATCGGCTTCATCTCTTTGGCCAGATGTCGGATGGCATCGTCTGGAAATGGAAAAAACCCCCAATTTTCAGACCAAGCGTCGTTAAAGATGTGCATCGCGCGCGCAATTTCAGCGTCAAAGTCTTTTGGGTTCAGGGTTCGCCACGTAATAGCTTTTGATTTCTGCGCGTAATCCACCATCATCTGGGTGATTTTCGGACGCGGATAACCCGCATTTAGGTCGGCTTGAAACGCCAACATGTCCACGGCTTTCGAATAACCAGCCAACTCTATGGCTGGCGCGTAATAGGGTCGCCCATAGGACATCAGAACAACATTCGTGTCATCAAACCCATCGACCAGAAGCCCAACTTCCTCATTCACGCTCCATTGCGCGGGCCCAACCATACGGCGTCGCCCCTTCGTTCGGGCCCAAGTCTGCGCCGCGTCCAATAGGGCCGTCATCGTTTCAGGAGAATCAATGGCGTCAAAGTAACCGAAAAAGGCTGTGTCCTTGTCGTGATGTAGATCGTGTGCCGGGTTTAAAAAGGCAGCAATCCGTCCCACGTCTTTGCCATCTTTGATGGCGAGGAAGAGTTGTCGATCCAAATCCCGCGCCGCAGGGTTCTTCTTTGGGTCCAGCTGCTCTTTACGTTCGATCCGCAAAGGTGGCGCCCATGCGCTTTGCCCGCGATAAATATCATATGGGAGGTCCAGAAACCGCTTCGTCTGAGCCGGCGTCCGAACCTCTATAATATCGAGCTGTGTTGTCGAAGCCTGCACCAGACCCCTCCCCATAATTTGCCGTGCGGCGATTAGTCGAGGGGTATCAAACGATGATTAGGAAAGGTCAACCAAATGGATGTCGATATCCGCACCTTCCATCGGAACAAAAAACCCGGCTTCGGAAAATTTTGGCAAGCGTAGTGATTTGATTTCTGGATTATTCGACAAGCCGTAAGGTTCTTTAGGCTTAAAATTCCACGCTTTTTTCAAACGACGATCACCGTCTTTATCGTGATACCCAACAACGGCATAATCGCCAGGCATAGGCAAATTGATGCAGATCCGCTGTGGGCTTTCATCTGCTGGAACGCGAATACGGCGGAGTTTACCTTTTCTCTTCAAAAAATCTTGCTCACCAAACAACTCAAGTTTGAGTATGCCTTCTGCCGAAACATTGTGGATAGACGCACGAATTTGAAGGGCCCCCTCAACACATGTATCGGCTTTATCGCGATCGTAGAGTTTAAGCCCTGTCGCTAACCCAATATCGGAATAGGCCTCCGCAACCGGTTGATCATCATCCTGTTCATCGGTGGATTGCGCCACCGCAGTAGAAGACCCCGCGATTACAGCCATCATGACGAAAGCTTTAGTGAATTTACTCATATAGGCGTTTGATTTCACGACAGTGTTTTCCTAAGCCAGTGCACAGACCCAAAGGGGCCTTCAATGATAATATGGGAATTCCAATCCCCAGCGTAAAGGCATAATCACAGACCTGTTATATGGGCCGACTTAATCGATATATCCTCAAAAATGCGGCGCTGAGTATTGGCGGTCTCGTTATATTCGCCTGCTGCGTCCTGCTGCTTGAACGTCTGCTGCGTATTTTTGAGATTGTTACGGTCTCGTCCGATCCTGGTGTCGACGCGTCACGGATGGTCGTGAACCTTCTGCCTTATTACCTTGGAATTGCTGTGCCGATTGCGCTTCTGCTAGGTACAATCATCACAGTCGATAAGTTATCCAAGTCTTCAGAATTAACAGCCGCACTCGGCGCGGGTGTCTCCCTATTCCACATGACGAAGCCCTTTATCCTGATTTCCATATTTCTTGCGGGGATCACGATGTTTGTCGAAGGCTACCTTCAACCTATTGGACGTTACCAATATCGAGCCACTGAATATAAGGTTCGACAAACCAGCGCGACCGCAGCCTTACGGGAAGGCACCTTTACGACAGTTGGTTCACGAACTTTTTTCGCGGGCACTGAAGGGTCGGACGGCGCAACTGGACCTATTTTTATCCACGAGGAAGTTGACCAAAATTCAGATGGCTCTGGCGGCGGGACGGGATATCGCATCACAACCGCGAACATCGGAAAGATCTCTGTCATAGACAACTCACCCGTCTTGAATCTCGCAGAAAGCAGAGGGTTTTACGTGATTGACGGAACAATGTCTGGTCAATTGAGCGTTCAAGAAACCGCCATTACAGGCGTGGTCGAAGTCAAAAAATACCAAGCCCGAGGCGATGATGAGCGTGAAATGACCTCTGGCGAACTTTTTGCGAACCGCAAGGGTAATGTCACTCAAGTCATTGATAAAAATACGAATAACGCGACTTTACATCTTCGACTGTCGAAAGCAGCTTTGCTCCTGATCCTCCCATTTATCGCCGTCCCCTTCGGCTTGAACTATGGCCGAAATCCCTCCTCTGCTGGGATATTCGTTGGGATTGTGTTTCTTGTTTCTCTCCAGAAAGCACTGGAGTTCGGACAATCGCTCGGGGCTGCGGGCAAAATTCCGCCTTGGCTGGGCATTTGGGGAATCATTTTCGCCGTCTCGATTTTTGCCGCGATCATATTTTGGAAAAGCGCCTATAAAATGGGACAGCCGCCGCTGACGGCTTTCTCACAATGGGTCGGATATATAAAAGGCGAAATTCTAAGCGGGATACAGAGCATTTTACGTCGAAAGCAGGCCACGCCACATGTTTAGCTTCGCGCGTTATATCTCGAAGATGTTCATCTTCACATGGCTGACACTGGTCTTCGGATTTTTGACCCTCATCGGACTTTTGGACAGCCTTGCCAACGGCGCTGATATTGTAAAAAGTGGCGGCGGTTTCGCCGATACATTCCGCTATATGTTCCTGCGGGCACCCGTGATTTTTGATAGAATTTTCGTCTTCACGCTAGTCGTGGCCATTCTGATGACGTTCGTGAAGTTGATCCGCCAACACGAACTGGTTGCCCTTCTCGGCTTTGGCATCTCCGCGACAAAGCAAGTTATGCTGCTCACTCCGGCCGTCATTGGCGCGTCCGTTGCTTCTATCATTTTCGTGGATGTTGCCATGGCGCCGGCTGTCCGCTCCCTACAAGCTTGGGGAATTGGCGAATATAAGGTGAAAAATATCACGCCAGAAAATCCACTATGGCTCGAAGACAAAGGCCAGATTATCCGTGCAACTGAGCGTTTAGGATATGATGGTTTGGGCAATATGCGCTTTTTTTTCCGAGATGAGCTCGGAGCGGTCCAACGTATTTGGGAGGTCGAAAAGGCCCGTTACGTGGGTCCAAATTGGCAATTGACGGGAATTCAAGAGCTAGAGGTTCAAGGCGCGGATGGCGAATCTCGACCGCTCAGCACAATCGAAGGCACAAAAGTTTGGGAAACCCGCCAAACTCCGCGCTCAATTGCCCGATTAGCGGCGGAACCGCGGGA
Source organism: Litorimonas cladophorae (assembly GCF_014652455.1). Lineage (GTDB taxonomy): Bacteria > Pseudomonadota > Alphaproteobacteria > Caulobacterales > Maricaulaceae > Litorimonas > Litorimonas cladophorae. The sequence goes on from NZ_BMYV01000001.1 coordinate 791,188, forward strand.
CTTGTCGCTCTCCGAGATGCGTAACTTTTCAAAGCGCGGGAATAGCGGGTCAAGGCCAAGCTTTGCCTACAAATTTTGGAGCGCCCATCGCCTCACTCGACCCATAGCCGCTTTTGTTCTCTTGATCGCTTGCGCGGCCCTGATGCAACGAACTGGACGTGAAGATACGGGGAATAAAACCCTCATTATCGGCATAACAATGGCCTTCATATTCCTAATATTTGACGGGGCGATGGCCACATTTGCCGCCTCTGGAGGTCTTGCCGTTTTGCCCGCAATTGCCTTACCCCTCCTATTATTTGGGATTGCTGGCGCCTTCATGTTGTTGCGCACAGAAACGCTGTAGCTGCCCATGTCCCGCCTGTTCATCGTCAACCCGCAGTCTGCCAGAGTTGCCAAAAAAGGCTCGACTTTGGAAACTGTCGCTTCGGAAACAGGTATTCCCTTAGTTCGATTGGATAGCTTTGATCTCCTTCCCAACGCGGTCACACAAGCCGCCGCGAATGGGGTAATCCATGTCGTGATTGAGGGCGGAGATGGTACCGTTCAAGGTGTGATTTCCGAATTCTTGACCCAAGCGGACTCCTTTCCGAGCTTTCCAAGTTTTTCAATCGTTCCAGGTGGCATGACGAACCAAGTCGCTAAGAATATCGGTCTTAAATCAGCCTCCCCACGCGTTGTTAAGGCCGCTTTGGAAATCTCCGAAAGGACGATTGTAACGCCTCTGCTGGAAGTCGTGGACAGCGATGGCCCAACCTATGCAGGCTTTCTTTTCTCAACTGGGGCTATTCCGCAAATCACGCGTTACACGACGGGGGAACTTCACCGCAAAGGCATTGGCGGTTCACTCGCTGTTCTGGGCGGCATCCTCAAGGGCATGCGCGGCGACGATGAAGCCTTGATGAAGGTTACCCCTGTCCAAATTGCCGAGTTGTATGACGGCCTGCATTTAGGAACCGTTGTGACCACCCTGCCCAGCCTTATCCTCGGGATTGACCCCTTCTGGGGCGATGGTAACGGCCCGCTACGCACAACTTGGGTAACCGGGAGCTATCGTCGTTTGGCCCGCAATATTTGCGGCATCTGGATCGGCAGGAAGCAGAAAGACCGTTCACCTGACGGGTATTATTCTGGACGATTCCCTGCCCTTTCCTACCAGTATCATGGGGACGTCGTTTTGGACGGCGAATTTCTTTCATTTCCGTCGGGTAAATTTACTGTCCGTCCCACGCGCGATGTGACATTTCTTCGCTGACATGCAGACCCTATTGGACATCATCAAGTCAGAGACACTCGACCCACCTGCGCGTGTGACAGAGGTCATGAGCATCATTCAGGCGCGCCACGCAGGACGCGTGCAAGCCATGGTCTATTACGGCAGTTCACTGCGCGAACTCGACAATCCAGAAAAGATGCTGGATTTCTACGTCTTAGTAGACAGCTACCGCAAAACCCACGGAACAGGCCTTCGCGCCCTGCTCAATCGCCTCATTCCACCCGCAGTCTATTACGTCGAACACACCTCACCCGATGGAACAGTTTCGACGTGTAAATATTCCATTCTATCGCTCTCCGAATTTGAAAAGCGGTGCAGTTCACGCGCCTTCCTAAGCCAAGTCTGGGGACGCTTCTCGCAACCCTGCGCGGTGCTCTGGTCCAAAGATCAAGCGGTGCTCGACCGTGTTTGGGCCGCACGCGTCACGGCAGTCGAAACCATGGTGAACGAAACGGCCCCCCTCATGGCGGGCTCAGCATCGGCTCCCGAGCTTTGGGGCCGCGGGTTTTACGAGAGTTACCAAACAGAATTGCGCCCAGAGAGCTCAACGGGCCGAAGCGAAGAAATCGTTGCGCGCTTTGCCGACCGCTATGGGGCGATCACCGCTGCACTTTATGGACAAGCTGACAAAGAGGGTCGATTTGCGCTCCCGATCGACGGTCAAAGTCGCGCCAAACGCCGATGGTTTTTCAGGCGACTTTTAGGAAAGCCTGCCGCAGCGATTCGCGTTTTAAACGGAGCTGCGACATTTGATGGTGGAATAGATTATATCGCGCGCAAAGTTGAGAATCATTCGGGCGTAAAACTCGACCCCACGCCTGCTCAACGCAAACACCCCGTCCTTCATTCACCTTTCCTATTCTGGAAGATGTGGCGCAAAGGTGCGTTTCGTTAAGCTATATAGCGCCAACGTATGAAGTCGTTACGCTTTCGCGAATTTGCTATTCGGCAGCTTGGAGCTTACTCATCATCCCAGACATGATTTCGCCTTGGCTGGCTTTCATCTTGGCGAACGTATCGATGATCGTTTGAACATCTTGTTCTGTGTGGGCTGCCGATAGGCTGATCCGCAAAAGGCTTGAGCTCTGTGGCGTTCCGGGCGGGACAGCCAGGTTCACATAAACCCCGTTTTCCATCAGCCAGTTCCATTCCATGGCGGCTACACCCTCATTCGGGCGGCGCGCGGCGATGACAGGGCTAGGCTCTGCACAGAGATCGAAATCAAGTGCCGACAAACCCGCGTGTAATTGCTGCGCACGCGCTTTAAGGTTATCGCGTAAATGTCCGCCACTCTTGATTTTTTCAACGGCAACCCGCGCCGCACTAATGTTTGAGGGCGTCGCTGACGCTGTAAACATATAGGGACGCATGACTTTGCGCGTAATCTCAAATTCGGGATGCTTGGACGCACAAAAGCCCCCAACAGACGCCAAGGATTTTGAGAACGTGCCGGAGATAAAGTCGACTTTATCCAAGACACCCTGCTCCTCCGCAATGCCGCAGCCTGTGGGTCCAAAAGTCCCATAACTATGGGCTTCGTCGATGAAGAGATAACCACCATGACGATGCGTCACATCAACGAATTCGTCGACGGGGGCGATGTCACCGAACATGGAATACATGCCTTCGATTACGACCAGCGCATTACCGCCTTCAATTTCGCCCTGACGACGCAGACGTTTGTCCAAATCCTCAGGGTTATTATGACGAAAACGGATCGTCGACGCATTCGTCAAACGGGAACCATCGATGATGCAAGCATGCGCATCAGCGTCCATGAAGATGACGTCTTTGTCACCCGCAAGTCCAGAAATCGCCGCCAAATTTGTTTGGTAACCTGTTGTGAAAACAATACAGGATGGCATTCCGAAATGGTCGGCTAGCGCCTCTTCCAGATCTGTATGTTCGGAATATGTACCATTTGCGACGCGAGATCCTGTCGTGCCCGTCCCGTGATCATCAATCGCCTTTTTGGCAGCCGCGCGGCAATCTTCGTCAAAAGTCAAACCGAGATAATTATTGGTACCGGCCAATAGAATTTCACGGTTCCCAATTCGGCCACGTGTCGCTGAGATAATATCGTCGAATTTCACGCCTAAGGCGTCAGAACCGATCTTCATCATCATATCGATGCGAGCCTGCAGCGGCGCGTATTTGTCGAATAAGGCTGTCATCTGGTTTCCCTTTGCCTTGGGCTGTTACTCAGCCGTCAGGCCCTTAACCGCATTTACTAACTCACCGACTGTTTTGATGTCGGAGACCATCTCCATGGGAATAGAGATATCGTAGTGATCTTCCAATTCCATAATCAAGTCAAAAACCGCGACAGAATCGACCTCGAGGTCTGACATAATGCCAGATGAGCGCTCAATCGGAAGGTTTTTGGGGTTATATGGCTTTAGCAGTTCACAGATTTTGTCATAAATATCTGAATCTGTAGGCGCGCTCATGCTTGTATCTCTCTCAAACTTGCAGCGCGATACCAAACGCGCAGCGGCACGTCCAGCGAAGCCGTCAGGCAGTTTCGCCAGAATCCTTCACAACTCTTAGCGTATTCTCAGCTTGAAGATCGATGATTCCCCCTGCGAGGAACTTGGCTTTCACCCGCGCTCGCGACAGCTTGCCCGAGCTCGTGATGATCATTGTCGACTTAGGCACCAGCATAAGGCGCACTGGCACCCCAACTTCTAAGCGAATAGCCGCCATAACTGTCGCATAGATTTCTTCGAGAACCTTTTGATCACGTGTGCGACATTCGAGCAAAAGCATGATGTCTTTTTCGTCGCCAGCGCCACCAATTGCGAACGCACAGGCGCGACCACCGCGCTGCGGTGCTGCCGCTTGAGCCGCCCATTCAATATCTTGTGGCCAGATATTCCGGCCATGCCAGAGGATAAGGTCTTTGAAGCGGCCAGTGACGACCAATTGGTCTTCAAGCCAATAGCCCGCATCACCCGTGTCCAACCATCCATCTTTGTAAAAAGCAGCCTCGGTGGCTTGAGTATTTCGGAAATACCCTGGGGAGACCGATGGGCCACGTAAGCAAACGCGGCCAACTTGCTTTTCACCTAGAATATTCTCATCAAAATCACGGATTTGGACCTCGTGATCGGGTAGAACTTTACCGCATGCAACAAATGTTCGGCGGTCCTCTTCCCGCGTGACGTCGGACGCCTCAACCGCTTCGGATGTTCGCGTGTAACGCGCCATATCAATTGTATGTTTCAGGAGGCCTTGACCTGCTGGTGAGAACGTTGCCGCCAATGTCGTCTCGGCCAAGCCATATGATGGTGTAAAGGCACCTGGGGCGAAGCCCATGTCGCCAAAAAGCTCCTCAAAAGCCGTCAAAGGCTCTGGCCGCACCATGTCGCCGCCTATGCCCGCCGCGCGCCAACTGGAGAGATCAAGCTTGCGGTCATTCCGCCAACGACGGACACAAAGCTCATATCCAAAGGTCGGTGAGTAAGACATTGTCCCTTCATTATCCGAGATCACTTGCAACCATGTAATTGGGCGACGTGTAAAGTCTTGCGGGTCGATAAAATCAACCGTTAGCTGGCTGACCAGTGGCGCAATCATGAACCCAATCAGACCCATGTCGTGGTAAAGCGGAAGCCAGCTCGTCGCACGGTCTTTTTCTGTGATATTCATGCCATGTTTTGAAATGGCGAGGCAGTTTGCGGTGACAGACGCTTGCGTTCCGATAATGCCCTTTGGCGAGGACGAAGACCCCGACGAGTACTGAATATAGCAGAGGTCATCTTTACCGAAGGGGCGCAATTTATCGCCCTGGGGTAACTCGCCGACTTCAGCGAATGTCAAAACTGGAATAGCTTGGTCATTTAAGGCCGATCGCATGATCGGTTCCATCGAGGCCGGTGTGAACAAAGCATGGAAATCGCCCGTATCGGCCATCCGCTGCAATTGACGCTCATATGAGGAACGTCCGCCCAAAGTTACCGGCAAAGGCACTGGCGCAGCCACAACGCCCGCATATTGGCAAGCAAAGAACATAATCGCGAATTCAGGTGAAGAGACCGCAGCGATACCAATCCGCGCGTTCTTTTCAGCAAATGGCACAAGGCGTTTGGCCATTGCGACAGCCTGCTCATGCAGGTCTTTGTAAGAAAGTTTCGATTTCAACGCCGCTTTGCCGTCGAAGTAGTTGAACCCCGTTTCCGCCAAAGCTGCATAATCTAGCGCTTCGGGGAGCGTTTCGAAATCGCCATGGCGCAGCGGGATGCCGCGCGCGGTCGGTAAAGGCAACTCGGTCTGTAGGTCCGTCTGGCTCATCAACTCACTCATTTTCATCGCCGCAGATGCGGCAGTCTCAAATTCGGCCCCACAAGGCTCGGTATTCAATCACAACGCCCTAACATATTGATGGCATTGAACGTTTCACGCGATGTTACAAAATGTAACAGAAATGTGGCAGTTTATGACAGTGAAGTCGAATGCAAATGCGCACGGGCGCGTCAGCAAAAATGACCAATCCTATCCCGATTGATCATACTCTGGTGGGCGATACTGGGATTGAACCAGTGACCCCTACAGTGTGAATGTAGTGCTCTCCCACTGAGCTAATCGCCCGTCAAAATATGACGTGCGCGCCTCATAGGGCCTTGCACGAAACTGTCAACCTGATCGGACAGAGTTAGGAAGATACGCCCAAGCGTTCGCGGGCCATGGCATCGGCAATAACGGTCGTGGCTACGCCCTGCTCTGCGGCGCGCTCAAATATAGTTTTCAATGTATTTTCAAGGCCTTCCAGCTTTTCTTGAACCCAAACCTTATCATAATTTCCACTGACCTCGGCCGCCACATTTATGATGCCTCCGGCGTTGATCACGTAATCCGGCGCGTACAGAACCCCACGTTGTCGACAGGCCTCCGCCATATCAGAAGTTGCTAATTGGTTGTTTGCAGCGCCCGCAATTATAGACGCACGAATGGCGGGCAAAGTCGAATTTGAGACAGCTCCGCCCAACGCGCAAGGCGCGAAAATGTCTGCGGTAACAGCATGAATTTGATCGGGCTTAACAACAACGGCGCCAAAGTCATTTTGCGCCTGTTTTAAAACGTCTGGATTGATATCTGTCACAATCAAGTGAGCACCCGCCTGATGAAGGTGCTGACATAGACCATATCCGACATGTCCCAATCCCTGAACGGCGACTCGGAGGCCTTTTAGCGACTCAAGTCCCATCGCGTGACGCACGGCGACTTTGATACCTCGGAACACGCCTTCGGCGGTGACAGGTGATGGATCACCAGAGGCGGCGGGCCCCTCATCCAAGCCGGCGACGTGATTGGTTTGTGTTTTGATCACACGCATATCAGTGGGCGATACGCCGACATCTTCCGCTGTAATATATCTACCACCGACTGCTTCTACAGCCCGGCCATAAGCCCTGAAGAGAGCTTCCCGGTCAAAATCACCCTCAGGCCGCAATATAACCGCTTTGCCACCGCCTAAGTCTAATCCCGCCATGGCATTTTTAAAGCTCATGGCTTTGGACAGACGTAGCGCGTCCGTTACGGCGTCTTTTGGGTCCTCATAGGACCAAAACCGTGTCCCACCTGCAGCGGGTCCACGATTAGTATTATGCACAGCGATAATCGCGCGCAGGCCTGTTGCCGGATCACTGAAGACATGAACGCCTTCGTGATCATCAAAATCAGGGTGATCAAACATATTAGTCTTTCAAGCTTGTCAGGCCTGCCGCAGCAGCCTTTAAAACGGACAGAGCCAATGCGCCACCTGTCCCGTCTCCAATATTAACTTTCAAATTGAGGATGGGGTCCAAGTCCAATCGCGACAGCAAAGCGTCATGTGCGGGTTCCGCGGATAAATGGGACGCCTGACAATGCTGCGTTGCCCCTGGCAAAATAGCATGCAAGATCGCCGCGGCTGTGCAGCTGACATAGCCATCAAGAAAAATCGGAATGCGTTGGTGACGTGCCGCGATGATCGCGCCAACCAAGCCCGCAATGTCACGACCGCCAAAGATGCGCAGAATTTCTAACGGATCTGAGGTTTCACCGCGATGGGCATTTATGCCCGCCTCGACGGCCTTGATACGTTCCGCAGCTCCATTGCCACCGGCCCAATACTCTGCCGCCCCGCCATAAAGCGCGATGTTAATCGCCGCTGCGGCCGTCGCCGCTCCCAGCCCTGCTGCACCTAAAACTATGACGTCTGCGCCCTCAGCGACGACTTCCATACCGAACGCGATTGCGGCGGCGCATTCTCGCTCTGTCAAACTCGCGCCTTGCGTGAAATCTTCGCTCGGGTGTTCTGTACCAAATTCATAGACCTTAAAGGCCGCACCCAGCTCGGCCGCGATACCGCGAACGGCAACGGCGCCTTCCGTCAAACTGACCACGCGCGATTGAGAGGCTTGCACAATATCTTGATCGGACCCTCTGCCGGCAACGCCATGTGTGCCCGCGAAAACAGCAATAAGCGGACGGGCCAAGCGCGGCATCGGACTATCCTGCCAATGCGCGATCGCTTCTAACGATTCTTCCAGCTGCCCGATGGGACGAAGCCCTCGGCCAAGAATTGCGGAATGACGCGAAACGTCGGACACAAATCCGTCAGACAGATTCGGCATATTTTTGATCAAAGCGCGGATGTCGTCGAAGGGTTGTCCAGCTGTGTTTGTCTCAGTCATAGTCATGCCTTTTGCCAAAACGCGGTGCTCCAACGCTTTGAAACAGAATCAATTTATTAACCCTGTCTTCATTACGTGGCTTAGACTGCCCGCGCCTTAAATTCTTTTCAAATTTTCGCGTGTATAGGCATATCATGCTTTCAAAGACCATATTCAACGCTGTTGTCATTCTTGCCGTCTCAATCGGTGGGGTAAGTTATCTCAATGCGCAAGCTAAAGAAGCTGAGGCTAAAAAAGCGGCGGCCGCCGTTGAGCCCATAAAGTCGCAGCCAAAAGCGAAGACAAAGCGGGTCTCGGCTTCTGTAGTCTCAATTCCAAAAGACCCTCGATCAGGGCAATATCATTATAAAGGTCGCGCGAATTCTGGGTATGTCGACTTTCTGGTTGATACAGGCGCGTCCGCTGTGGCGCTTACGCTCGCCGATGCGCGTAAGGCTGGCATTAGAGAACGCGACCTGACCTATAATGTGCCAATTAGCACAGCTGGTGGTCGGAATTATGCTGCGCGCGTGACTTTGGACCAATTAGCCTTGGGTGGGATTATCATCCGCGATGTGGAGGCTTTGGTTGTACCCGAAGGCCTAGAGACGTCTCTCTTGGGCATGACTTGGCTTGGCCAACTGCAAGAAGTTCGCGCCACGCCGAATGCTTTGATGCTGCGACTTTAGAAAAGTCCCGTTTTTCGCGCCATATTTATGGCAACCAAGGCCAAGCATATTCCAAAAACGCGCCGCAAAAGCGTGGCATCCATCCTATGGGCTAGCCTCGCCCCCAATGGCACCATCGGCCACGCTGCCGCAGTGATGAGCGCAAAGCCTAGACCATTGACATAGCCGAGTGATCCGAAGGGACGACCCGCAACGCCGAGCCCGCTAATGATAAATCCTAACGTCGCTGGCACGGCGATAAACAGACCAAAAGCGGCAGCCGTCCCAATGGCGCGGTGGATCGGAACGCCGCAGAGCGAAAGCAATGGGACGGACAGCGATCCACCCCCAATGCCCATCAGTGATGATAAAATGCCGACACCCCCGCCCGCTATCATCGGCGCAGGTCCGCGCGGGACGTCATGGCGCAAGACAAAGCTTGGACGCCCAAAGATGAATTGTAGCGCCACAACTAATGCGATCGCCGCGAAAATCTGCGTTAATGCGGCGCTGGACAGTCGCGGGGCAATCCAGATCGCGGCCGCAAATGCGCCGACACCAATCCAGAGACCATAACTTTGCCACCAGTTTTCGCGGGGCCAAATCAGAGTCATATCTACCGCATCGCGTTGGTGATGCGCCCGCGTAGAGCGTGAGGCGTTAAGGATAATAACGGCCGCACTCGTCGCAATCGCGCAATGCATGACGATGTCCTGCGGCACTCCCAGTTCAGAAAACGCAAAGAATAAGGCCGGCACCATCACCGCACCGCCACCGATGCCGAACAATCCAGATGTCAGTCCTGCGACACCGCCCACGAATATGAGAGCGACGATCAAGGGCCAATGTTGGATGAGCTGATCAATCATGCAGCGCGAGACACATCCAACATAGCGGACAGACCTTCACGCAGTATTTCTGATGGCGGCAATTTCTTAGAGAGGTTCTCAGACAGTGTCCGCCGCCATAGACGCGCACCCGGTTCCCCCGCAAACAGGCCCATAACGTGGCGGATAAGGGCTTTGGTCGAGCGATCGGAGCCTTCCTGAGACTCAGCATACCCAATCAAGCGCTCCGCAATCTCGAGTCGTGACGGTTGGAAACTGTCAGCAGCAAACCAATGCGAGTCGACCTCAGTCAAAATCCATGGCGTATTATAGGCCGCGCGGCCAAACATAGCGCCGTCCAAGCTTTCGCCCATAATTTCCGCCGCATGACTGACATCCTCCAGCTGCCCATTCACAATGATCTCCAGATCTGGGAATCGCGCCTTCATCGCATGGACTAAATTATAGTCGATGGGGGGGATGGTACGGTTGTCCTTGGGCGATAAACCTTTGAGCCAGGCTTTACGCGCATGAATGATAAAGGTTTTGCATCCCGCGCTCGCCACGGTTTCGATGAAACGCGGCAGTTCAATGTGAACATCCTGATCATCGATTCCAAGTCGGCATTTGACCGTCACTTCGACCTCGGTTGCGTCGGCCATTGCGCGAAAACATTCGCCAACTAATGGCGCCTCGGACATCAATGTTGCGCCGAATCGGCCCGCTTGGACGCGGTCGGAAGGACAGCCCACATTCAAATTGATCTCATCATACCCATACCCCGCGCCAATTGCCGTGGCCTGCGCCAGTTTTGCAGGGTCACTGCCCCCAATTTGCAGAGCCACAACATGTTCGATGTCGTGAAACCCGAGTAGATGATCACGCGGTCCGTGGATCACGGCATCTGCGACCACCATTTCGGTGTAAAGGCGTGTCTGGGCCGAAAGCTGGCGATGAAACCACCGGCAATGGCGGTCTGTCCAATCCATCATCGGCGCAACGGAGATATTTGGGGTCGTATTCATTGGCACAGACATAACAGGTCAAACAGGCTTTGAAACCTTCCAAAAAAAAAGCCCCGATCCGAAGATCGAGGCGTTTTAATCTTAATACCATTTCCCGAAGGAGAATGGCGCGAGTGACGGGACTCGAACCCGCGGCCTCTGGCGTGACAGGCCAGCGCTCTAACCAACTGAGCTACACCCGCTAAGATGTGAGGGGCTATTAGCCATGAGGTTTCGATTGGTCAACGCGGAATAGTGAGTTTTCTCAGTTTATTTTGACTGATTTGCATTTGCTATGGAACGGTCTCGGAAAGCCCGCATTATTTCGGCCAAATCATTGGCGTTATACCCATAGTTTGACCAGACTCGTACCTCGCGATGTCTTTTATCTATTACCGTAGCGGTAGGTAAATTTGCGTTCGATTCGTTTAGCTCCAACCAGACGACCCCAGGCCAATCATAGCTTCCAGGGATTTCCGGCGCGTAGATATTTCCAATGTCCTCCCAAAGGTAAAGACGATCAGATAAAACTCCCCTTATATTTAGAGCCTGTTCTGACAAAATCACACCGGCAGGGCGGAAAGCACAGAAAATAATAGCCAATAACACCGCGCCAAACGCAATACTCCAGGCGAAAATGAGACCTTGATTCCGAGTTAAAACACTAAGAATAGCCAAAGCGACCAGCGACAACCAATATAGTGAAGAGCTTAACCTAACCCATTTGGGGGCCTTTAAAACCAATTCTAAAGGTAATGGCGCATCGTCCTTCATCACAATAATGTCGCCTGCACCCGCTTTGGCAAACCGCGTAAAACCAAATCGTAAGATGCCCGCATGCGTTCCGACACATCATCAATATCTAGTTTATCCAGCAGCAGAACCATCCAGTTGCCGCGCGGCATGTGGGAATGAGCCTCTGCTACACCAACCTCGAATAACATCGCGCGAATTTCAGCATTGGGCGCCTTCACCGTCAGGCGGTTTGCCCCTGGCCGTAGAATCGCAAACATTTTGAAGTGCGTTTGCGTACCGACTTTAAATACATGCGCCCCGCCCCATTGTTCGGTCATATAAGTACCGGGAAATGCGAGTGCAATTTTTGTCAGTTTTGTGTCCATAGAAACGACATAGAGCAATTGCATGTTTGAACAAAATACGTATAAGCCTGTTTCTCGATTGAATGCGTCGGGCGGTTAGCTCAGCTGGTAGAGCATCTCGTTTACACCGAGAGGGTCAGCGGTTCGAACCCGTTACCGCCCACCATTCAACCTGGCCCTCACCCGGGACCACCAATTTCCAAATTTTGATAGCGTGCCGAAAAGCCAATGGGTGTTCCCCGCCCTCTCCGACCGAAGTTTTCACGCTCCCCTTTGTCACATTTGTCTAGTTCAGTTTTTGCGAATAATTCTTAAAAAGCCTCTTGCAACTCATTCTCACTCTCCGTAATGAGACTACGCAATTAAGAATTATTCGCAAGAGCTACGCATGATCGTCCAAACTAAAGCCTCGACTCTCACGCAGCTGATGAAGGCCGAATGCCGGCAAGATCGCGCTGCGTTTATCGACGCCGTTCATGACGCATTGATCATGGCTCGCGAGGCCGCGCTGGCATCGCCAACACCCGACGCGATCAGCAATGATCGTACCGCCCTTCCCCACCAAAAAAGATAGAGACAACATGTCCCGCAAAACCTTTTGTAGTGCAGCAGTGCTCCTGCTTGCACTCGCACCGTCGGCCTATGCTCAAGATAGCGCTTCGGACGACGAAGACATCATCATTGTAACAGGTCAATTCTTGTCGATCGACAAGGTCAATGCTGTTAAAACCCCAACCCCGATTATCAATGTTCCGCAAAGCCTGTCTATCGTGGGAAAGATCCAGATCGAAGATCAAGCCTTCACGAATATCGGTGATATCACTCGTTACACACCAGGCTTGACCAACTCCCAAGGCGAAGGTCACCGAGACGCAATCATCATTCGTGGACAGCAAACGACGGCGGACTTTTTCCAAGATGGTATTCGCGATGACGTCCAATATTTCCGCCCGCTTTATAACTTAGAGCAGGTCGAAATACTGCGTGGGTCGAATGCCCTACTCTTTGGGCGTGGCGGCACAGGCGGTATCGTCAACCGCGTCACGAAAAAACCGGTGCTGGGCGATGAATTCACAACGCTAAACGCAGCCATTGATACTTTCGGCGCGTTTTACGGGGCTGTTGATACGAATTACACGGTCAACGACACGACAGGCGTGAGATTGAATGGGTTTTACGAGGAACTAAACAATCACCGTGATTTTTTCGACGGCACCCGTTTTGGTATCAACCCAACGGTTCGGTTCGACGTCTCTCCACAGACAACAATCGACCTCTCCTATGAGTATTTGGACGATGATCGTGTAGTCGACCGTGGCGTTCCATCCCGCAATTTTGAAGGCGGTCCAGATGTGCCGTTGAAAGGGTTCGACAATACGTTCTTTGGGTCTGCGGATGAGAACTTCACGACCTTGCAAGCCCACATCCTGCGCGGGCATGTCGATCATAAGTTCAACGAAATGCTTCGCGGTAATTTCAACGTTCAATATGCGGATTACGACAAGCTCTATCAGAATCTATACGCCAGCGAAGAAGTCCAAGTCGGGGCGGATGGTCGATTTGATCAGGTCGAGTTAGATGGGTATCGCGACGCCACAGATCGCCAGAATCTCTTTTTCCAAGGCAACCTTGTCGGAGAATTTGAGACAGGCGTAATTGGCCATACCGTTTTGGTCGGCGTTGAATACGGAAATCAAGATACGTCAAATGCCCGTCAAGACACGGTGTTTGAGGCCAATGGCGATGATCAGCTTTTCATCGACTTCTCTGATCCGTTGGATATTCCCGCTTTTGCGTTCTCGAATGCCTCGCGAAATCGCGCCTCTGACGTGACGACGTTCTCAGCCTATGCACAGAACCAAATTGACCTAACAGATCAGTTCAAACTCATCTTGGGTGGTCGTTATGATAGTTTCGACATTGCCGTGAATGATCTCCAAGCGAACGCAGAGTTTTCGCGCAAAGATGAAGAAATTTCTCCGCGTTTGGGCGCAATTTACAAGCCCGCAGAAAATGTGTCTATCTATGCCAGCTACAGCGAATCCTTCCTCCCGCGTTCGGGCGATCAATTCCTCACGCTCGATCTGGACAGTGAAAGCACGCGGCCGCAGTCTTTTGAAAACCGAGAGATCGGCGCAAAGTGGGACCTACACTCTGGTCTCAGCCTGACCGGGGCCGTTTTCCAACTTGACCGCGAGAGTTACACCTCTGTCGATCCCGAAAACAGCGAACAGGTCATCGTCATCGAGGGATCAAAAACCGAAGGTGCTGAAATCCAACTCAGCGGAAAGTTCACGAATAAATGGACCGTCAATACAGGCTACACCTATCTAGATGGTCGCGTTGACCGCGTAGATGGAAGCGGGACGAGCGGAAATCGCACGCGCCAGACGCCAAAGCATACGTTCTCCCTCTGGAGCCAATATGAGATTAATGATCAGATCGGCATCGGCGCGGGCGCAACGCACCAGGGCAGCTTCTTCGTGCGCGAAGATAATTCCGTGGAAGTTCCCGCGTTCATACGCTTTGACGCGTCCGCCTATTATGAGGTCTCGGATGATCTTCGCCTTCAGGTGAATATAGAAAACCTGCTGGACACGGATTATTTCCCCGATGCCCATAGTAATGACAACATCTCAACTGGTGCGCCGCTGAATGCGCGCTTCTCCATTAGACAAGCGTTCTAAATCTCCCCCTAGATTTTGGACCAGAAAACCGCACTCGCCTCTTGGCTGGTGCGGTTTTTTTATGGGGTAACACACGCGTTTATGGTTACTTCCGAAAAGGAGGTCGATTGATATTGTGACGAGCTAAATTCGGCCGACAAACTCTATCGTGGTTTTTCATCCCTGATAATGTAAGAGGAAGGCAAATTAGGTCGGCACATTTCCGATCCATACCTTCATCAATTCGAGGCAATTCATGATGTTTACCTTCACCCGTCCCAAATCATTTTTCTTCGTAGCCTTAGCCTGCACCGCACTTACGGCTTGCGGTAATGCCACAGCGCAAAAGGCCCCCGTCGAGACCGCTGTAAATGAGACGGTCGATGTTGCGCCTGTGGCAGAGGTCAAGGACATGACTGGCAGCGTCAAGATCGAAACCTGGATTGACGACATGGACCAACCTTGGGGACTTGTTTTCACCGCTGAAAATACGGCGCTGATTACTCAAAAATCTGGTGAATTGTTCCTATACCAAAACGGCACGCTTACCTCTATTTCCAATGTCCCTGAGGTGAATGATGCCCGTCAAGGCGGCTTGCTGGATGTCGCGTTGGATCCAAATTGGCCGAATGAGGATTGGATTTACCTGTCCCTCTCTGACCCGAAAACTTCGGGGTCGAGTGAAGCCATGACGAAAATTATCCGCGCCAAATTAGAGGGTACGAAGCTGACGAATATTGAAACTTTGTTCCAAGCCAAAGCGGCCGATTATGTGGACGCTGGTTTTCACTATGGGTCTCGGATCACCTTTGACGCGGCGGGGCACCTCTATTTCTCCATCGGTGACCGCGGGATCATGTCCGATGCGCAAGACATCTCTAAACCAAATGGAAAAATTCATCGGATCAATCGTGACGGGACGATCCCGGCTGATAATCCGTTCGTCGACACAGCTGATGCCTATGCCACGATCTACAGCTACGGGAACCGAAACCCACAGGGATTAATCGTCCATCCGGATACCGATGTCCTTTGGTCGACCGAACATGGCCCAAAGGGCGGCGATGAGCTGAATGTCATTCGCAGCGGCATCAATTATGGCTGGCCCGAAATCTCCTATGGGATCAATTATAACGGTTCAGTTTTGACGGAGTTCACACAAAAACCAGGGATGGCCCAACCCATCAGTCAGTGGACACCATCCATCGCGGTGAGCGGCCTTGAGGTTTATAAAGGCGACCTATTCCCAGCGTGGAACGGTCGATTGATGGTCGGCGCACTGGCTTTCGAAGAACTCCGTCTGGTCACTGTCGACGGTGACAAATACGGCTCTGAAATTATGATTTTGCAGCAAGAAGGACGGATCCGCGACGTCACCACTGGGCCCGACGGCGCAATCTATGTTGCAACATCAGATCAGATTTTAAGACTAAGCCCCGCTGATAAATAAGAATAACTTTCGCTAACCAAAACGAAAAACCCCGACACACTGGCCGGGGTTTTAAAATTTACGTGGCGATATTGATCGCTAGTGAGCAGCAGTTCCGCCTTCTGGCATTTGTGAACCTGTCGTTCCCATCATGATGCCCGCGAGCTGAGCTTCGTCAGCAGACGTCCACTCCATCGGCGTGATCTTCTTGGTCAGCGCGTGCTCAAGAACTTCGCTAACATGTGTGACCGGAATGATTTCCAAAGCCGCTTTCACATTGTCTGGAATATCGGCGAGATCTTTCTCATTCTCACTTGGGATCAATACAGTTTTCACGCCACCACGAAGGGCTGCGAGTAGTTTTTCTTTCAATCCACCAATGGCCGTCACACGTCCACGCAAGGTTACTTCGCCCGTCATGGCGATGTCATTACGCACAGGGATTTCAGTCAGAACCGACACAATTGCCGTGACCATCCCAATACCTGCGCTTGGCCCGTCTTTGGGCGTCGCCCCATCGGGGACGTGAACGTGGATATCGTTAGAGCGGAATTTCCGTGGGGAAATACCCAACTCGGGCGCCTTCGCCTGCACATAGGAATTCGCCGCAGAGATGGACTCTTTCATTACGTTTTTCAGATTTCCTGTCACGGTCATCTTGCCCTTGCCAGGCATAGCGAGCGCTTCGATTGTGAGGATATCACCGCCAACGGACGTCCAAGCCAAACCCGTGACAACGCCAATCTGGTCTTCTGTATCGGTCTTGCCATAGCGGAATTTTTTCACGCCTAGCAGATCATCCAGATGTTCAGATGTCACATCGATGCGTGTTTCCGCCTTGGAAACAATCTTGGTCAGAACTTTACGCGCAAGCGATGCGATTTCGCGTTTCAATCCCCGCACACCCGCTTCACGCGTGTAATACCGAATGATGTCACGCACAGCGTCTTCAGACAGCGTAAATTCGCTGGCTTTCAACCCATGTTCTTTCGTCTGCTCAGGAATGAGGTGACGCTTAGCGATCTCGACTTTTTCGTCCTCGGTGTAACCGGGAATACGAATGATCTCCATACGGTCGAGTAAAGGCTGCGCCATATCTAGGCTATTGGCCGTCGTGATGAACATGACATCAGACAGATCATAGTCCACGTCCAGATAATGATCGTTAAAGGTGTCATTCTGTTCTGGGTCTAGGACCTCAAGCAGCGCCGCAGATGGATCACCACGATGATCTTGTCCCATCTTGTCGATCTCATCAAAGAGGAAGAGCGGGTTGTTATATTTCGCCTTCTTCATCGACTGAATGACACGTCCCGGCATGGACCCGATATAGGTCCGACGATGACCGCGGATTTCACTTTCATCACGCACACCACCGAGGGATACGCGTACGAATTCGCGACCTGTTGCACGTGCAACAGATTTACCTAGCGAGGTTTTACCCACACCTGGAGGGCCAACGAGGCAGAGGATTGGGCCTTTGACCTTTTTGGTACGCGTTTGCACGGCCAAGAATTCGATGATCCGCTCTTTGACTTTATCCAAGCCATAGTGATCAGCGTCGAGAATTTCCTGCGCCTTGGCAAGATCACGCTGCACACGCTTTTTCTTGCCCCACGGCACAGAGAGCATCCAGTCGATATAGTTGCGGGAGACGTTGGCTTCCGCGCTCATCGGCGACATTTTCTTGAGGCGCGATAATTCTTTATCGACCTTCTCCTTGGCCTCGACGGTCAGTTTTGTATCTTCGACTTTCTGGCGCAGCTCTTCCATCTCATCGGGTTCGTCGCCGCCGAGTTCTGTTTGGATCGCTTTCATCTGTTCGTTCAGATAATATTCGCGCTGGGTCTTTTCCATCTGGCGCTTTACCCGACCCCGAATTTTCTTCTCGACTTTGAGAATGGAGGCTTCGCCATCCAAGAGCTCTAGGATTTGCGCAAGACGGTCGCCCACTTCTGTGGTTTCCAGCAGGGATTGCTTGCGCGCGATATCTGCGCCCAAATGCACGGCCACGATGTCGGAGAGCTTCGCAGCGTCCGTTGTTTCAGTCACTGAGGTGATTACCTCATCCGCCACCTTCTTGTTCAATTTGCCATAAGAGCCAAAGCCTTCGCGGACTTGGACAGCCATTGCTGCAACGTGGTCCTTATCAGCCATTTCACTTTCAGTGATGCGCACATCACCTTCGAGGAAATCACCCACAGACAGATTGGTCACCGCCGCGCGGTCCTCGCCTTCGACGAGGACCCGTACGGTCCCATCAGGCAGTTTTAGCAATTGCAAGATTTTGGCGATGCAGCCGCGCTCAAACAGATCGTCACCAACGGGATCGTCAGTGGTGGAGTCCTTTTGAGTAAGCAGGAAAATACGTTTTTCCGCCTTCATCACATCTTCGAGGGCAGCGATAGATTTCTCGCGGCCAACAAAGAGCGGTACGACCATATGCGGGAAAACCACAATGTCGCGCAGCGGTAGAATTGGGAGGCGTTGTGTGTCGCTCATTTTTAATCAGTCCTATTCGGCGTTCCCTATCTATGTGGTGACATAAACAGGCTCGACAAGGTGCATGGGATGCATTCATCCGCATATGCGCAGCAATATAACACTATACGAACGAAAACGGGGGCCCGTGAGGCCCCCGCGATGATTCTTTCAGCTGCCGTCTGGATTTAAGCAGATTTATCTGCCTTTTTCGAGGCTTTCGCATGCACCAAGAGTGGCTCCGCATTGCCTTCGACAACTTCAGCATTGATGACGACTTCTTCGACGCCCTCATAGGCAGGCAGATCAAACATCGAGTCCAGCAGGATGCCTTCCATGATGGAGCGTAGACCACGTGCGCCAGTCTTCCGTGCCAAGGCACGTTTGGCGATCGCTTTCAGCGCGTCCTCGGTGAAGGTCAGTTTGACATTCTCCATCTCAAACAGTGTTTGATACTGCTTTACGAGCGCGTTGCGCGGTTTGGTCAGGATTGTGATCAAAGCATCTTCGTCTAGATCCGTCAGCGTTGCGATGACAGGCAAACGACCCACGAATTCTGGGATCAGACCAAATTTCGTCAGATCTTCTGGCTCTACACCTTGAAGAATGTCACCGACGCCTCGTTGGTCGATCTCTTTAACCGAGCCACCGAAGCCAATCGAACTATCGTCGCCACGACCCGCGATCACTTTATCAA
The DNA here is from genome assembly GCF_014652455.1 of Litorimonas cladophorae. Taxonomy (GTDB): domain Bacteria; phylum Pseudomonadota; class Alphaproteobacteria; order Caulobacterales; family Maricaulaceae; genus Litorimonas; species Litorimonas cladophorae. The sequence continues at coordinate 809,992 of NZ_BMYV01000001.1, forward strand.
GACCGGCGAATGCGCCGCCCACGACAAAAAGGATGTTCGTTGTATCAACCTGCAAAAATTCTTGCTGAGGATGCTTACGCCCACCTTGCGGCGGAACGGAGGCGACTGTGCCTTCCATAATCTTCAGAAGCGCTTGCTGCACACCCTCACCCGACACGTCACGTGTGATGGACGGGTTGTCGGATTTGCGTGAAATCTTATCGACCTCATCAATATAAACGATACCGCGTTGGGCGCGCTCCACATTGTAATCGGCAGATTGCAGCAGCTTCAGAATGATGTTCTCGACATCTTCACCGACATAACCCGCTTCTGTCAGGGTTGTCGCATCGGCCATTGTGAATGGCACGTCCAAAATCCGCGCCAAAGTCTGGGCGAGCAATGTCTTACCGCAACCTGTTGGGCCAACAAGCAAGATATTGGATTTCGCGAGCTCCACATCTGGATTAGACGCGGCGTGGTTCAGGCGTTTGTAATGGTTATGAACCGCAACGGACAGCACGCGCTTCGCGTATTTCTGGCCAATGACGTAATCATCCAAGGTTTGCGTGATCTCTTGGGGTGTCGGAACACCTTCCTGAGTTTTCGCCAGAGAGCCTTTGCCCTCTTCCTTGATGATATCCATGCAAAGTTCGACGCATTCATCACAGATGAATACGGTCGGGCCAGCTATCAGTTTACGGACCTCATGCTGGGACTTGCCGCAGAAGGAGCAGTAGAGCGTATTCTTACTGTCAGTTGTCGTCTTGCTCATCGTTTAACCTTCATTCCTCGGCTTTAAACCGCGCCGCATCGCCAATGGCGCTACCTTGCAAGTCGGATGCCGAATGCGTCCCAATATCCTTACCTGCCGAATCACGACGGGTGGTACTGCGAGACTTTGACTCAATCTCGCAGATAAATCTTAAATTCAGGCTTACACAAGAAAAATAGACCTGTGAAAGCCTGCGTTACAGTCAAGCGTGCGTTAAGTTTCGCCGCGCTTGGAATAAACATGGTCAACGATGCCGAAATCTTTGGCTTCTTGCGCGCTCATGAAGTGATCCCGATCGAGTGTTTTCTCAATCACAGCGTATTTATTCCCAGTATGGGTCACATAGATTTCGTTCAAACGCTTCTTCATCGCTTGAATATCGTCGGCGTGACGCTGAATGTCAGACGCCTGACCACGGAAACCGCCTGATGGCTGATGCACCATGACGCGCGCATTTGGCAGAGCCACGCGCATATCCGGTGCGCCCGCCGCGAGAAGCAAGGACCCCATGGAACAAGCTTGGCCGATACAGACAGTCGAGACTGGGCATTTGATATATTGCATCGTGTCATAGATCGCCATGCCAGCTGTCACCACGCCACCGGGCGAGTTGATATACATGCTGATCTCTTTTTTCGGGTTCTCTGACTCGAGGAAGAGCAGCTGCGATGTGATCAAGGCGGCCATGCCATCTTCGACAACACCGGTCAGGAAGATGATACGGTCCTTGAGCAGGCGCGAGAAAATATCAAACGCGCGTTCGCCGCGTGAGGTTTGCTCGACAACCATTGGAACAAGGTTCATCAGTGTTTCTTGGGGATCTTGCATCATCATAGTCTATCCTTTGGAACCGAGCGGCAGAACGCACGCAGGCAAATCAGTTAGTCCCATATTGCCCTACCCGTCCCAGCTTTCAAGTGCGGAGCATGGGTTATGTTGGCACGGGGTTAATTGTGGCGGTCGGTCGGACCATCATATGGTCATTCTGGGATAATTTCACCTGCTTCGTCTAACAGCTGGAACCTAATTGTTCTTGGTTCTGTTTCGAACGGCTCTGTCTGACCGATATCATTCTTCGTCGGATGGAACCGCGTTTTCAAAATACTCGCTCTGGACGGCTCTTCGAAAACAACATCGCTACACTTTAGGCTCAAGACGGATTTGACGGACCCTGTTCTATCAATTTGAGCCGTGTAAACACAATGCCCTGACCTTTCCGCATTAGCCGGAAACACAGGCGGAGCGGGATGACTAGACCGTCCTTCAAGTGAGTGCCCTGGCTCATTAAAAGGTGGGAACACGTTTATCTGTGGTTTTTCGGGCAAGTAGTTTTTGCGGTCCAGAGTCACCTTCACCTCCGGTTGACGTTCCAAGGAGCCCAAATTCTGAGAAACCAATTCGACAGGCTTTTGCTGTGCCAAGAATAAACCCGCGACGACAACGATGAAGGCGAGCAAAAAACCAACAAATATCGACCCCTTCAGCATAAATTTATGTTATATTATATCATGGACAATGTAAAGCTTACCGGATCATCTCACCTAATTTTCATCAGACAAAATAGATCGTAAAATACTCCCCCTACCCCTTCAACATATCCGCCGTTAACGACGGAAATGGTGTGAGCGAGAAGAGCGTCTCTACGGGCAGTTCGAAATAGGCCGCCGCTTTCAGCGCGATATCGAGCGAAGGCATATATTCGCCTCGTTCGACATAACCGATGGTTTGGTAGTGAATGCCCAAAATATCGGCCATTTCCTTGCGCGAAATGCCCCGCTCACTACGGAGCATGGGCAATCGCGTGTAGATTTTGATTTCTTTCGCCACGTCCTAGCCCTCCGCGTCTAACTCATCCGGCAGGTTCCACGCGAGCAGCATCGCAGGCAAGCAAATGACAATCCCAATGCCCCCCGCAATCATTGGCAGGGTATGCGGGCCGTCCCCGCCCACGCGGGCGATCATAAATCCGAGAATACCCGCAAGACTGACGCCTTGCACATATGAACCAAGAAAAGCCTTCGATTTCACCTGTCCTTGACGCTCATCCAGCGCGCCAAGGGGAATTTCTGTTACGCCTCGGACCGACATGTTGATCATGGAAACTAAGGGGAAGAACCCGAGGAACAATATTCCCCACGCCCAAATCAAATGGGGGAAATTGAAAGCCACAAGATTTGTGACGATGAACCAGCCCACCAGCCCCAAAACAAGGAGGCGTCTGATTTTGCGTTTCTGGAATTTCTCAACCATGGGGCTGTTGAAAGTTGTCTTCAACGTTTGCGCATAGGCATCATATGAACTGGGCTTGTTGGTTTTATCTGGCACGATAAAGTCTCCTTTAATTGATACATATTGTATAATATTTTATACAAATAGAGTCAATATGCTATTTTTCGTCAGGCCAGAAATCACGCGACATACCGCCCCCCCTTAGCTCCGATCTTGCAGAGGAAAACCACTAAAATCTCCCATTTCAAAAACCTTTCCCGCCTTAAGCAAAAACGAAAATCCGTGTTTTCAACAGCTTAAGCCTAGATTCGACAATCGTCTCCCCGCTTCCGATTTCTGTGTCATTTTAAAGTTGTCTTCTTTCAACGGGCAGTCAGGTGCACATTGACTTAACTGGAAAGAAGCGACGCTTGTCATTGGAGGACGCTGGGTAATGTCAGCAGAATTGGGTGGCCTGCCGCGAGCTGATTCAGACGAGACTTCTGTGTTCGGCCGGCAGTGGAAAAAGGCGTCGTCGCGAGTGTCCCTCATGGGTCGAAAACCAACCTAGCTTATTCCAGTTCCACTGGACCCATTGATACACTCGCTAACATCCCGATTTTTCCGCCTGAAACGCAATACAAGACAACATACAGGAGGCGACATGCCCCGAGGACGTTTAGGGGCTCGCCCCCGCCGCACAGCCGTTTCGGCGCTGCGGTTCGAACAAATGTGCCATGACATTCGCGCGACTCGACGCGCCGAACACGCACGACAGCAAGATTTGAAGCTGAAACAGCAGGTTTCAGGCTATGCCGAACTGCGTGAGCAAACCGCCGTGCTGGACATTCAGCTGGAAATGAAAGCTATGGAATTGCGCCTCGTCAACGCCGATCGGCTCATGATCGGCTTGCCAGCTATTGATGTTCTCCCGATGGATGGCGGCATCGGCGACACCCGCCGCCCCGAAGATGACTACCGCAATTATCAGTGATGGGATTCACGCGACGTTGACCCAATGCATTCACCCCTGCGAAACACCCCAAAATCAAAGCCTTGAATGTGATTTGACATGCTGAGGTCCGTCGTGAGACAAAATCCTCAGGAGAAAGATATGACCATTTCAAACAAGATTTTCTTTTCACTGGCCACAGCCTCAATGCTGACGTTGTCCTCCACGGCCCATGCGAATTCTGCCAATGGTGTCAATACGACGAACGCCTTTCTCGCCAAAGCGGCCGTCAACGACGGTGACGTTCAGAATTTGCGGCTGTTTGACGTCAGTGCCCTGCCGCTTCGCGGTGAAAGATACTTGGGCTCAAGTCGGACCGCTACGTTTTACTACAAGAAGGGTGTGAAAAGCGTCGAAAAAGGAGACCTTGATAAGGCGGTTCGCCATTTCAGAGCGGTCCTGAGAGCCGATGGATCCAGAGGGCTGGATATCGCGACACTTCACTACCTCGCGAACATCACACACCGACAAGGCAATGTGGCCCAAGCGGAGAAATATGTTGAGGCTTACAACAGGCTAAACCAAAGGTAATTTGGCGTAAAACTAAGACCTACACCTTCCAATCTCCGCCTCAATGAGGATCATAGAGGGGGACATAATGAAGGTCGTGGCAATCAGGATAAGCCGTCTGTCTTTGCCCGCAGCCGCTTCAATCTGGGCGCGATAAAGAACATCCCGATCGCGATATAGAAAAACCCGAGACAGAGAACGAATATCCTACTTCCACGCGCCAATTGAGGGCTGTCTTCGCTGTCAACAACGCGGCGTGAGACCATAACAATAGCGGCGATCAAGGATACGAACATAGTTGGAGCCGCGACCATTAAAGCCCACTCTAAAATAGGCATACCCCTCAAAGGCATCATGCCGATAAGTCCGAACGAAAAAAAACAAGCTAAAACAAACGCTATAGCAAGACTTAAAATCAATCTTGAGGGCGGTTTGGACAAAGCCGCGGACGACATTTGATCAGCCGTAATGATCCAAAATGCGTATGGTAGCATCAGAGCCGTTTGACCAAACCCAAAAAGCAACCCTGTCAAACGGCTTGCGTCCCATCCTGGATTTAAGATCACCAGAACGATTCCCGCGATTATGCAGGACCAGGATATAAAAATAAGACGTCTCATGAAAAGTGTTTAGGTCTTTAGAGCCCCAGCACCAAATCATTAAAAGCTCGCCTCCAGACCGACCGAAAGGTGAAAATTTACTCGCAAAAAAGCCCGCTCACATTTCTGTAAGCGGGCGGTTTTCTTAGGGCTGTTCGCCCCGCCGAGCCTTTAAAGGCGAATGGCTCTAAATCATGCCGTCTTCTTCGAAGAGAGTCTCTTTATCGACTTTCTTGTCTGTCATTTTGGCTTTCTCAACGATCAGGTCGACGACCTTCTCTTCGTAGATTGGCGCGCGAAGTTGAGCGATAGCCTGTGGGTTCTTCTGATAGAACTCGATGACTTGCTGCTCTTGACCCGGATAGTTACGGGCTTCGGCGATCATCGCGGTTTGCAGCTCTTCATTTGTGATTTGGATTTCGTTCTTCTGACCCATTTCGGCGAGAACGAGGCCCAAACGCACGCGGCGCTCTGCAATTTTGCGATAGTCTTTTTCAAGCTGCTTATCAGTCTTCTTGGCGTCTTCTTCGTCAAGATTGCCGGCTTCTTTTTCAGCCTGAACCTGTGTCCAGATGTTTGTGAACTCAGCTTCGACCATGCCCGGTGGCAGATCGAAAGTGTGTTTCTTGTCTAGCTCATCGAGGATTGCGCGCTTCAAGCGAAGACGAGACTGGCCTTCCAGCTCAGCTTCATATTGCTCTTTGACAGCCGTCGTCAGGGCGTCTGCGGACTCAAGACCAAATTTCTTGGCGAAGTCGTCATCAATTTCGCTATCTTTGGCGCCTTGCACTTCGAGAACTTTCGTTGCGAAGACAGCTTCTTTACCCGCCAAGTCAGCGGACTGATATGGGTCTGGGAATGTGACTGTGACGTCCAATTCGTCGCCAGCTTTTGCGCCGATCAACTGATCTTCAAAGCCAGGAATGAATGTGCCGGAACCGAGAACGAGCTGATGGCCTTCCATCGCGCCGCCTTCGAAGGCTTCGCCGTCGACTGTACCCACGAAGTCGATCAGGACGGCATCGTCCTTTTTGGCTTTCGCTGTTTTGGCTTTTTTCTTGTACGACTTCTGTGAAGACGCCAACTCTTTAAGACGCTCGTCGATGTCTTTTTGATCGGCTTCATGCACGAGGCGTGTGAACTTCAATGTGGTTGGATCGACAGGCTCGAACTCAGGGATCGACTCGACGACCATTGTGTATTCAAGGTCGGCTTTGCCTTTCGTGACTTCTTCGCCATTGGCGCGCAGGTCGATTTTTGGCTGACCGGCTGGGCGCAGCTTGTTGTCATTGATCGCCTTTTGCGAGCTCTCATTGAGAACTTCCTGTACGAGGTCATTCATGATGGACTGGCCAAACATCTTACGGATGTGGGAGGCTGGCACTTTACCAGGGCGGAAGCCTTTGAGAGACACTTGAGGCTGCATCTCTTTGATTTTGACCTCCAGCTTTTCTGCCAGGTCTTCTTTCGGGACCGTGATGGCAAACGTCTTGGAAAGGCCTTCGGCCGAGAGCTCTTTGATCTGCATGATGATGTCACCAAGTTTGGGCAAGCGCGAATAGCCCCTGCCGAGGAGTTTGAAAATTTCGCGCCTTATGTCACGACCTTTCAGGAACCGCAACGCCTTAGACAAGGCTTATTTCAGTCAATCTATATTGGGCCGCCACAGAGGAAAATCGCTCACCTTCATTGGGAAAGCTTTTGCCGTTGCGCGGTTCTCGCCCCTACCCCGCGGCTGCCTACCGTTCTCTTGTCAGGCCCGTGACTTGACCTCACCAGCACCCTGTGGTCCGAGGATGACCTATGGACCCCTCTTGGTATCTCTACGCTGGTATTTTTTTTGGCCCTTTCGTGCAGGAAGACGCCGCCGTGATCGCCGCCGCGACACTGAGCGCATCTGATCCGCAGCATTTCCCGACCGTATTTTTTGTCATTCTGTTTGGTTTGTTTGTATCGGACATCTGGAAATATTGGATCGGATATTCCGCCCACGCCTCCTCCCGCGCCCGCAAATGGGCCGAGAAAGACCGCGTTATGGCCATGTCGGACCGGGTACAACGTCACGCCGTGATGACCTTACTGGCGGCGCGGTTTCTGCCTTTGGCGCGCGTGCCGGCCTATGTCGCCTGTGGCTATTTCAAGATGAATTATGTGAAGTTTTGCGTGATCATTTTTGTGACGGCCTTGCTCTACTGCATGGCTATGTTCGCCCTCATCCATTTTCTGGGCGAAATCTTTGGAGATCAAATGCGAGTTGGCTTAGGATTGGCTGCTGTCGCCATCATCATGACCGTCGGTTCGGTTGCACTCATCAAGCGTCGCCGATCCAAATTTGAAGCGGATTAGCTGGCGTTTGAATCGCGCTGGGTTTCCAGCCAATTCACGATGTCAGCCATGGCGGCTTGATTGGCTTTTTCCATCGCATCCACAATTGAGGACACATTGATCGAATCAGCACGTCGCGCTTGGCGCACGGTATGGGTTCCGATCAGCTCTCTGTCTTCGGCGCGCGTGTATGTGACGCGATATTGAACGACAGCCTGCGGCGCCATCTTGGCGCCATTGTCAAAATTGGCTTCGAAGTTTTTGATGGTCAGGTTGAGCCGTGTTTGCGTTCGCGCCCCCGACGATGGTGCCAAGCCAATGAACTGAGATGACCCTTCTAGAGCTTGGATCAACGAGCTTTGAATGATGATGGGTGTCGCTTCAGACCAATTTGCCAGGGCAACAGCAGAAAGCTTCTTTCCATCCATGCTGACCACAATGTCGTCGGAACTAAAGACCTGCGAAGCCGCCGGACGATCTACGCGAACAAGCTCAGCCCCTTTGGCAGCAGCGACAGGCTCAATCGTCGTTTCTAATCGGTAGACGGATGGCGCGGGTTCTGGGTCGGGCAATATTGAGACACAGCCAGCAAGACCCGTTCCCAATGCGAGAATAAGGCCAAGACTTGAAAGAGATCTAATCATCATTGCGGCAAGACCACTTCTTCACGTTCTGCTCCGACCAAAAACTGTGTCGGGCTTTGTTCCAGTCCATCGGCCACGCGGCCCAAGGTGGTGACCAAATGCCGGATGGCGTCGACCGTTTCTTCCAAATCGGTGAGCCCCGAATTTGACAAGCGGTTCACGGCCCCCCGCGCGTCGACGACCATTTCATCAATACCTTGCGCTGTGCCGTCGAAACTAGAGACGGTTGTATCGACTGTCTTGAGCGTATCTTCGGCTTTCATCAGTAGCGCTTTGAAGTCTTCCTTCACGGCCACATCAATGCTGTCGGAAGTGCCCTCTATTGAACGCGCGGTTTCGGCAATCGCATCTGCGGCCAATTTAAAGCTATCCATCATATCGTTCAGCTTAGAGGCCTCTAATTCTGATACATCGACGGACGCTGTAATGGCGTCCACATTTTTAAGAATACTGCTGAAGGTCGCGAGGTTCTCTTCGGAGAGCAACATATTCGCGCGGGCTAGAGCCGATTGCGCCGCGACGACGACATCGCCACCGCCCGTTAGCAGCTCATCAACAGAACTCTCAGTACCCACGATACGCTTTGGCCCACGGCCTGGCATATCCGCCATTAAGGGCGCACCGGAGTCAAAGCCTGGCGTGATTTCAATATAGTTCAACCCCGTTAAACCCAGAGGGGTCAGTTGGGCTTTCGCATTCACATCAATTGGCGTGTTTTCCGTAACTTGGACTTCAGCAAGCACGAGGTTTGGATCATCTTTATCATAGGCCAAGTTAGTCACCTCGCCCACGCCTAGACCATTGAAACGGACTTCCGAGCCTTTGCTGAGGCCGCGAACGCCGCCATCAAATGCAACCTCATAGGTGTCATATTGCCGATTTATACTTGCGCCAGTCAGCCATATCGCAAAACCGAGCACGGCCGTAACGGCCACGACGACGAACATGCCGATCAATGCGTAATTTGCCTTGTTCTCCATGCTTACCCTGTCTCCCGACTCTGTGTCTCTTTCGCAGCAATTGCCGCGCGGGACCGAGGGCCACCGAAATATTCCTTCACCCAAGGATGGTCGTATTGACTCACGACAGCCAAACTATCGGCGATGGGGATGCGTTTATCAACCAAAACCGCAATCCTGTCACAGATGTGATACAGACTATCCAGATCATGCGTCACCATTAAGACGGTCAGATCCATCGCTTCGCGAAGACCCAAGATAAGCTCGTCAAAGGCATTTGCACCGACGGGATCCAAACCAGCTGTCGGTTCGTCCAAGAAGAGCAATTTGGGGTCCAAAGCTAAAGCCCGCGCCAAACCAGCGCGTTTCTTCATACCCCCAGAGAGGTCTGACGGATACAGAACTGCGCTTTCAGGCGGAAGGCCAACCATATGGATTTTCATATCGGCCAATTCACGCATCAAACCTTGTGAAATGTCTGTGTTCTCACGCATTGGCACCATAATGTTCTGGCGAACCGTCAGCGAGGAAAATAAAGCACCACCTTGAAATAAGACGCCCATGCCGTTGTTGATCTTGCGACGCACCTCAGGGGCTAAAGCGTTTCGATCCCGCCCGAAATATTCAATGGTTCCGCCCTCGGGTTCTTTGAGGCCTAGCATCGTATTCATCAGCACAGACTTGCCAGAACCCGATCCCCCAACCAAACCCACGATCTCGCCTTGATTGACCGTAAAATCTAAGTTGTCGTGAATGACATTTGGCCCGAACTGGGTGCGTATACCAACAGCGCGCATGGGCGGTGCCGATGGGTCGATTTCCGTTTCACCTGCCATCGCGTCAGACCCCCATTTGGTAGAAGAGAATCGCAAACATGGCGTTGACGAGAATTACTGAAAATATGGCCTGAACCACGGCTGTGGTCGTGCGTTGCCCCAAGCTTTCAACACTGCCGGTTACGGCCAAACCCTGACGGCAGCCGATAATGGCGATCATCACCCCAAAAATGGGCGTCTTAACCAGACCCACCCAAAGGTTTTGAATGCCGACCGCCGCGTTCAATCGATTAAAGAAGAGTATAGGCGTAATATCGGCCGTCGCCCACGCCACCAGAAGGCCGCCAGCCAAGCCGCTCATCATCGCCAAGAATGTCAAAATTGGCATCGCAATTAAGCAAGCAATCACGCGCGGCACCACCAACACTTCAAATGTGTCCAAGCCCATAACTTTCATTGCATCGATTTCTTGACGCATCTTCATCGCCCCGATCGACGCAGTGAAAGCCGAGTCTGAACGACCCGCCAGCAAAATAGCGGTAATAATGACTGCGAGCTCACGCAGGATCGAGAAGCCCACGAGATCGACCATGAAAACGCTAGCGCCAAAACTCGCCAGCAAATTTGCGCCCATATAAGCAATCACGGCACCAATGAAGAATGACAAGAGCATGACGATGGGCGCGGCATCAAAGCCAACGCTTTCAACGAGACTTACAATTGAACGCCAACGCAAACGTTTGGGCTGCGCAATGACCTTCGCCATGACCACGAAAAACTGGCCTAAGAAGGCGAAAAAAGCGACAGTTTCTTCCCAGAACCGGATCGTCGCTTGCCCAATACGCGCAAAGGCATCGTACCATTGACGACGCGTCTCAGGCTCTCTGCCCAACACGGCTGAGGTTGCGGCGCTCATCAAGGTTTTATGCCCATTTGAACCGCTACACACATCCCAGCTCTCGGCGGGAACAACGCCATGCCGAATCGCGCGTGCCAAAAGATAGGCGCCTGCCGTGTCCAATTCGACGAGTCCGGTCATATCATAATCGACATGGGTGTAAGTCAAAGACGCGACATCACGGGCTAAACGGCCCTCTAATTGGCTCGCTTGCGAAATCGTCCAGCTACCGCGCGGGTGAACGACGAGAGCGTTTTCCCGCATCTCAAGTTCATAATCTGTGGAGCTTGCCAACATGTAATACAGGGTGCAAAGATGGCGTGTCGGGGTCAATCCCTTATTGCTTCTTATACCGCTAAGTTTGCGACTTTCTGTTATGCCCACTGAATTTGTTATCGAGGCGAAAACCTACCCAACATTTGGGGCATTTAGGATATCCAGAAGCTCCGTGAACTCGGTCCATGTCGTTCAGGTTAACCTTCACCATCAAGGCGCCACAGGGCGCGGCGAATGTCGCCCCTACCCGCGCTACAATCAAACCGTCGAGAGCGTGATTGCCGCACTGGAAGCCCATCGCGCCAATGTGGAATCTGATGACATTGAGGCTGTTCTGGCAAAGCTCCCCAAAGGGCCCGCACGAAATGCGTTAGAATCAGCTTGGATTGATTTACGGGCCAAACTTTCAGGGCTCACCGCTGCCGAATTAATGGGTGTGAAACAGCCCATCGCCCGTGAGACGGCTTTTACCTTATCGTGGGGATCGGTCGATGAAATGGCGAAGGCTGCAACAGACGCCGCCGCTTACCCGTGGCTTAAAATAAAAATCGGGGCTGGTGGTTTGGCGCAAGTTTTAGCCGTCGCGTCTGCGCGCCCTGACGCCCGTTTGATTATTGACGCCAATGAAGCCCTGACCACTTCCGACCTGCCCTCATTTTTGGCGGAGCTTGCCGATTTGAATATCGCATTGATTGAGCAGCCTTTGCCAGCCGATCACGAGGAAAATCTGCCAGAAACCGCACTTGTAATCTGCGCAGATGAAGGTTTGCACTCAATCGATGATCTTGCCCGACTTTGGGCGCAGGGCTACCGCGCCGTGAATGTGAAGTTGGATAAATGCGGTGGCCCACTCGCGGCCCTAGATTTAATCCGCGAAGCCAGAGTAATGGGCTTTACCGTCATGGCGGGATGTATGGTTGGCAGCTCACTAGCCATGGCGCCCATGCTGACGTTGGAAAGCCTATGCGATGTTATCGATTTGGACGGGCCATTGCTCTTGGCTACAGATATTGAGGACGGCCTAATTTATGACGGAGCGAATGTTTCGCCACCTTCCAAAACCCTCTGGGGCTAAGACGTTGCGTTACGGCGCGCAGCCATTTCTGCCGCAGCATCATTTCGCACGCGATCGCCAAACTTGTCCGTTACAATCGTCAAACCCGCGATTTCTGCGTTCAAAGCTCGTAGCTCTGAAGACTCTGGACCTACAACTTTTTCAAAAGCCGCAGAGGCTTCACGACAAGAGAGCAAGGCTTCTTCTAGACTATCCAATTCTTTGCGAAGCTTTTCTGAACCATCGGTCATTTCAAAATAGACTTCTGCGGCGTTTTTGGCGCGTTCTACATGCTGTGTCGCGAACGCAATATCGGCGATAACGACGGACCGCGGGAGCTCTTGCGACGCGTAGCCCGCATCTTGCGACGCCAAATCACGCTCTTCTAAGCCGTTCAATAGAATGGACGCCGCCGATTGCATTTTTTTCCGAGATGTCTTGGGCACGAAGCCTTTATTACGAAAGGCGGCGTAGAGTTTATTAGCCGCTCTCAGGACGATATTCTGTTCCGATGGGGCCTCAGCCTTTGACGACATGGGTGTCGCCATTTCCGTCATATCTACGGTAGCACAGCCGCTCGCCAGAAGCGCAGCGGTTGTCATAATCGCGATGCGAAGCCGCATAAAAAATCCTTCAAAAGAGCCCGACGAAATTATCGCCAGTCACCGATGTTTCAACATCCCCTAACGAATGGATGTTGAATAACATCTGAACAGCTTAGCTCTATTTCCTAATCAAACCGTTACAAGCCCATAACTGCATTCAATAGTTAAATTGAAGACAGACGTAGATTTAAGCGAAGAGCGGCGCAATCCACCGGCTCCATGTTCCCAAGATGAGGACAAGTCCCATAAAGATCGGCGCAACATACCGCACAAAGAACAGAATAAAGCGTCCAAGACCTTCACCAGGACCAGATAGCTCGTCCGCAAGAATGGCCTTGTTCAAGCGCCAGCCTGTGAACAAGACGATTAGTAATGCTGATAGCGGGGCCAAGACTGGACCCGCAAGGCCGCCGTCGATGAAGTCCATGAACCCTGTCACATAAATTGACGCAAGACCGAGGGTCATGATCGCGGCACCCGTAATCCATGCCGCTTTCTTTTTCGCCCAACCTGTCTTTTCTGCTAGATACGCCACCGATGGCTCGAGCAGAGAAACAGATGATGTAATTGCTGCGAAGAAGGCCAAGAAGAAGAACGCTGCACCAACGATCATACCGCCCGGAGCATTTGACATAGCCGTCGGCAATGTCGTGAAAAAGATACCCGCCCCAGCTTCAAAATCGAGATTATTCGCAAAGACTACAGGGAAAATCGCAAGACCCGCTGTAATCGCAACGACGGTGTCGACCAATGACACAGTTACGGCGGATTTGGGAATGGACACATTCTTGGGCAAATAAGACCCATAAGTGATCATGATCGCATTGCCGATACCGATCGAGAAACAGGCCTGTCCCAAAGCGGACTGCGCAACTTCGGCATTAATTTTGCTGAAGTCGGGCGTGAACATAAATGCCAGAGCGTCAGATGTGCCCCCATTACCCATAGATGAGATAATTGAGTAGGCCGCCAAACAGATCAGAAGCAGGAAGAAAACCGGCATCAACAAACGCGCCGCAAGCTCGATGCCCTTATTAACGCCACGTGCAACCAGCCAGGATGTCACGAGGCCAAAGAACAAGAACCAAGGTAAAACCTGAGTGGTTGGGTTGTCGAGCATCAAGCCGAACTGCTGCTCAATCTCCCCAGCAGGCATGCCTTGGAATGTTCCGAACAGGAACTTTGGAATATAGGCCAGAACCCAAGCGGCAACCACGCAATAAAAGCTAACAATCAGAAATGAAGCAATCATCCCGAACCAAGCGCCAGAACTCCAGACTTTGGAGACACCCGACCGATTGGCCAAATCATCACTTGAACGAACCGCTGATGAAGCATTACCCGCACGTCCGATGATATATTCACTCATCAAGACAGGAATACCGACAAAAACGATACAAGCGATGTAAATCATCAAAAAGGCTGCACCGCCATTGGTTCCCAGCTCCGCGGAGAAACGCCAAAGGTTGCCTAAACCAACAGAGCTACCCACCGCAGCCATGATGAATGCAAAACGTGATGACCACTGCGCTGTGCCGCGTTCGATAGGAATGCTTGCCATTGGATAACCCCTAAAATTCTGAGACGTTCTAAGACGCTTTGAAATGTGGCATAACGGGAATTTAGGAGGGGTCAAGATGAACAGGTGTACAGGATGGTTTTGATAACTAAATTTTAGGTTGTGTATGTGAAAATATCCCATGGTTGAAGTTCCGACAATTCCTCCCCTGCAGATTCTTCTGGCCGATGATAACGACGCGAACCGTCTTATTTCGCGTACAATTCTGGAACGGGCTGGTCACAGCGTCACAACCGCTCGCAACGGCAGTCACGCCCTTAGCCTCGCAAAATTCGCCACATTTGAACTGATCATTCTTGATATTATGATGCCCGTTATGGACGGTATGCGGGCCTTGCGTCAGTTGCGACGCAGTAATTCCGTGAATGAGAAAACACCCATTTTTGCCTTAACCGCTTATTGCAGCGCCGCAGATCGTCAGCGTTATTTTCTGTCTGGATTTGACTCCGTTCTTTCAAAGCCACTGCGTCCAGGGGATCTCGAAAACGCGTATATTCGGCACAAGGACCACCGGCATTCTCCTGTGGTTCAGGCACCCGATAATCGTCCGAGCGCAGGGGTTCCCTTATTAGACGCCGAGATGATCTCGCAACTATCGCAAGTCGCCGACGCGGAAAGGCTCGCCGCCATCCAATCTCGGTTTTGGATATCAATTGAGACCAAATGCGAGATGATCAAACGTGCCCTGCCCGATGCTTTGCGGGGTGACGGGCAATTTTTATCTCAATTCAGGCGAGCGGTTCACGCTGTTAAAGGCGCAAGTGCGGCGATTGGGCTATCGCGAGTCGCGCATATCGCTCGGGACCTCCAAAATGCCCCACCTTCGGATATAGCTCCACTTATGCGCGCTTTCGCTGATGCATTGACAGAGAGCCGCCCGGCACTCACCGCAGCCTTGAGCCAGACAGAGCCCTCAACCGGGGCGAGGCAGCTCGACGCCCCGATGCAAATGCGCGGATAAAATTAGTCCAAATCCACCCATGACCGCCATGATGACAGTGCCGCCATATGAGATAAGCGGTAGAGGCACACCGACAACTGGTGCCAATCCCATCACCATGCCCAGATTGATAAAAATGTAGAGCGTGAAGGTCGTTGTCAGCCCCAATATCATGAGCTTGGAGAAAACCTCTTTGCATTGGAGCGACAACCAAATGCACACTCCAATAACGGCCATATAGAGCCCTAAAGTCATCAGACCACCAACCAAGCCAAATTCTTCACCGATCACGGTAAAGATGAAATCAGTTCTATTTTCCGGAACATATTCGCCCTGTCGCTGCGTCCCCTTCATAAACCCTTTTCCGTGAACCCCGCCGCTGCCCAAGGCGATTTTTGATTGGGTAATATGATAGCTCGCACCAGCAGGATCACGTGATGGATCCAAAAAGGTCAGTATTCGCTCTTTCTGATAGGCCTTGAGACCGAATTGATAAAAGATCGTAATCGCAATCGTCGCAAAAACGCTGGCCAGTCCGATCACGCGCCAAGAGATACCCGCTAAAAAGACTATCGCAACACCTGTTGCCGCCAACAACAAGGTGGTCCCTAAATCCGGTTGACGAAATATAAGGCCCATCGGCACAATCAGTAAAATTAGAGCACCGAGTAAACCCCAAACGTTGCTAACCCGCCAGTCTGGAAGGTCATGGTAATAACGCGCAAGCGCCAAAACGATAGCAGGCTTCATGATCTCCGATGGCTGGAAACGGAATACACCCAAATCAATCCAGCGGACGGAGCCATTTACAGACAGGCCAAAAAACTCGACGCCAAACAGCAATATGATACCAACAAAATAAATGGGATACGCCAGACGATACCAAATACGTATATCGATCATCGCAACTCCGAGCATTGCCACTCCGCCCAGGGCAATACGGGTAAGATGCTGAAAAGCCCCACGTTGCCAGACACCGTCAGTGGCAGCGTAAATCATAACGACCCCGACCAGACCGACTAAGCCGACCAGCGTGAGCAATAGCCAATTGATTTCAAATAGCTTGCTGGTAAGGAGCCCGCCTGGCGTTGATCTTTTGCCCTGAAATACCTGACCTCTCGCGCGCATTATCTCAAGGCACCTTGCTCGCTTTTGGGCCCAGACCCGACGCCATCACGACGAAGAGCCTCGCCTAAAACCGCTCGCGTAATATCTGCCGCGCGTTTTGCGCCAGATCCACCATGCTCAACGATTGTTCCAACCGCGAACTTTGGGTTATCAAACGGCGCGTAGCCTACGAAAATTGAATGGTCTCTTAGTTTCCAAGGCAGTTTAGAATTATGGCGGATTCCGGATGTCCGCTCTGTCATGCTTATCCCACGCACTTGTCCTGTCCCAGTTTTCCCCGCCATCTGAACACCATCTAATCCTGAGTCTTCAGCGAAAGGGCGGTTTCGATAGGCCGTTCCACCAGGTTCTGAAGTTACCGACCACATGGCATCTCTAACATAAGCGATATGCGCAGGATCAAAATCTAGCGATTTAAAGGGTTCCATCTCTTGCCCAATAATCAGCTGAGGCATGACAGCGGTTTGCGCATTCGCAATCCGCGCAGTCATAACGGCCAATTGCAAAGGTGTGGCCAGAACAAACCCTTGACCGATCGAGGAATTTAATGTGTCCCCCATGCGCCAACCCGTGCCCAAGCGGTCTTGCTTCCATTGAGCGTCAGGGACAATTCCTGAAATACCTCCGCCGACGCCAATCTGGTATTTCTCGCCCAGTCCCAAACGTCGCGCCACGTTGGCAATCGCTTCAATCCCGATGACCTGCGAAATGTCATAAAAATAGGTGTCACAACTATGTTTAAGCGCGTCACGCATATCCATTTTGCCGTGACCCTGACGCTTCCAGCAATGGAAGTTTCGGTTACCCAGTCTGATCTTTCCGCCGCAGAAAACGGCGTCCGTTGGATCGATCAATCCAGATTCCAACGCGGCCAACATTACTGTCATCTTGAAGGTCGAGGCGGGCGGATATCCCCCTGCTATTGCCTTGTTATATTGAGGGCGCTTTGGGTCATTATTAAGTTGATCCATATCAGCCTGCGTCAAACCCGATACAAAGAGGTTTGCATCAAAAGTTGGCATCGACAGCATGGTCCGCAGCTCACCCGTAATCACGTCGATCACGCAAATTCCGCCGCTATCGTCGCCCTCGTCCTCGGTCGCAAATTGCTTGGCTGCGAATTCTTGTAAGTCTGCGTCAAGGGTCAACCAGACGTCTTTGCCCGGGACCGCGCGCGTCTTCGGGTCGGGCCATTCACGCACAATCCTGCCCTTGGCATTCACCTCAACTTTCAACTGTCCTGACGCACCGCGCAGGGTTTTCTCCTGAGACGCTTCGACTCCCGTTTTTCCGATACGAAACGTTGGTTGCCGCAAGAGCGGATCAGGGTCGGACTCAATGTCCCGATCACCCGCGCGTCCGATGTACCCTAAAACGTGAGAGAAGACGCCGTTTTCGGGATACGCCCTACCCTGACCTGCTTCGGAAACAACGCCCGGCAAATCATGAAGACGCATGTTCAGCGCGCTAAATGTTTTCCAATCCATATTGTCTTCGATGAGAATAGGAATGAACTTCGGGTTTTGTTGAATGTCTCGCAGTATTCGATCGCGTTGGCGATCTGACAAAGGGCTAATTTCCGCCACGCGATCCAAAGTCAGCGCAATCTCAGGCGTGCGCTCTGGAATCATCACAAGTCGAAAATTCTGACGGTTTTTCGCTAGCGCACGTCCAAACCGATCTCGAATTTCTCCACGTTCAGGCAAGAGCATGTTGAAATTGAAGCGGTTGTTTTCCGATAAAGTGCGGTAGTCCTCTGCCTGCAAAACTTGGAGCTGATATAGGCGGGCGGCCAAGACGCCGAATACACCCAATCCCCCCGCGCCGAGGATCGCTGTGCGTCTGGTAACTTTGGCTTTATCGTTTTGGTTTTGATTGGTTAGCGATGACACTCTATCGCTCCCAATCTTCACTGTCAGAGAATCGTCTGGAGATGACGCCTCGCATCACACCCAAGACAGGTAGGATAAGTGTCGCCACGAGCATTTGGCGTCCAAAAGACCCGAAATCTGGCAAGACACCGTAAACGAACCATCCCGTTACGCTCAACAATACGACTGCCAGCCCGCATGTTGCGAGCCAAAATAGAAACAGGCTAACAGGCGCAAAGGGAGAACCCCGCAGCTCAGGTCTGAGAACACCCCAGATAACAAGATAAACCAAAGCCCATTGGCCGATAATGCTTGCCGTTGCCCAATCCGTAAAGATGCCAGCAAAGAACAGAAATGCGATGGATAGAAGCGTGTTGGCCTGTCGCGGCCAAATCGCCAAAACCACAAGCGGAAAAAAACCAAATCTAGCAAAAGCCCCGAAGACGTGGACACCGCCAACTGACAGTGCACTCGCGAATAATAGTGCAATCCCCGCGACAACGGCGGGCCAGAGGCGACGAATAGGGGCTTGCGTATCGAGATAGGTCATGGCGTGACCTCATCCTCAGCCGGAGGCTCGATCGGTTTGTAGGGTGAAACCCAAACCCAGTCGGTCGCGGCACTGGCACTGGATAAGTCCACCCTCATCGCACCCGTTTCGTCGATCATCACCACACCAACGGCTAGACCTCTGGGAAGCGCACCATCGTCTCCGGATGAAATGACCCGATCCCCTTCAGCCCAATTCTCTGCCTGATTGATAAAATCCAACTTCGGTCGTGGCGAGTTATCTCCCGCAAGTATTGCAGTGGCCTCAGATCGCGCGGACGCTACTGCAATGCGACTATTCAAGTCCGATAGACGCAATACGCGCGCAGATCGCGGCCCGACATTGATTACATGTCCAACCAAGCCATCGACGGACATGACTGGATTACCAATGGCCACGCCGTCTTTGGCGCCGACGTTTAGCAATAGCGAACGCACAAACGGGCCGTCCACTTCGCCAACCGCCCGCGCCGCAATTTTTTTTAACGGCACATCTGTTTCGGTATCCACACCGAGGATGGCCTCGTAGCGCGCCACTTTAATTGCAAGATTTTCGTAACGGGCTTGACGGTCACGTAAGGTGACAAGTTCGCTTCGGAGCTGGGCGTTTTCTTCAAAAGCGCGCGCGCGCTCTGCAAAAGAAGAAAAAAAGTTTTCTACATTTCTAATCGGTCCTGAGAGCGCACCAACAAGTGGCGAAACACCTTCTTGTGTCGCCATCTCTAATTTTGACGCCTCGCGCATGGCACCGCGATTAAAACTGATAAGCAAGCATGAAACTATGATCGCTAGGGAGAGCGCTATCCTGGTCCAACCACTATTGGGGTGCTCCCCGTGCCGCATTGTGGCCTCCGGAAATGCTTAGACGCCAGCTTCGAGGACGACTTTCCATTTTTTCAAATTCTCAACGATCGTGCCTGATCCGCGCACGACGCAGGATAGCGGATCATCTGCAATCGAAACAGGCAGGCCTGTACGCTCGCGCAGCTCTACATCCAGATTGCGAAGCAACGCACCGCCACCTGTTAGCATGATACCTTTATCGACAATGTCGGCGGCCAGTTCTGGTGGCGTGGCCTCAAGTGCGAGTTTCACCGCCTCTACGATTTGTTCGACGGGTTCTTGCAGGCTTTCAGCGATCATCGCTTCGTTGATGGCGATTTCGCGTGGCACGCCATTCATGAGGTCGCGACCTTTGATAAGGACCGTCATGCCCTCATTGTCCTCTGGCATCGTCGCGGAGCCAATTTCCTTTTTCACGCGCTCGGCGCTCATTTCGCCCAAAAGCAAGTTCGTTGTACGACGAACATATTGGATGATCGCATCGTCCATCTTGTCGCCACCGACGCGGACAGATCGAGAATAAACCATTCCATCCAACGACAGAACTGCGATTTCGGTGGTGCCGCCACCAATGTCCACGACCATTGAACCCGAGGGTTCGTGAATGGGTAGGCCTGCGCCCAGCGCCGCCGCCATGGGTTCATAGACGATATAAACTTTAGATGCGCCCGCTTGTTGAGCGGATTGATAGATCGCGCGTTTTTCTACCGCAGTTGCACCAGCAGGCACACAGATTACAACTTTCGTACCGCCAAATTTGAACCGTTTCTTGTTCACCTTTTCGATGAAGGTTTTAATCATGGCTTCGGCAACTTCGAAGTCTGCGATCACACCGTCTTTCATCGGGCGAATAGCTTCGATGTTGCCTGGAGTCCGGCCCAACATCATGCGCGCATCTTCACCCACAGCATGAACGACTTTTCGACCGTTACGTACAGAATAGGCAACAACGGACGGTTCGTTCAAAACGATATCTCGGCCCTTCGCGTAGATCAGCGTGTTTGCTGTTCCTAAGTCGATTGCGAGATCAGTTGAAAATCTGTCAAAGATGGACATGGTCATTCCAGCGCGGGGGCCTGCAATTATGCTAACTACGAGAGCCCAATTAAATTCGTGAATCAGTTATTACCGAGACCCGTTCATCGAAGGTCATTATTAACCTTACACTAATTTGCAAGCAACCGACGCCGTAATTCCGCGAAAACACTGCTTTTTTAGGCCTAAAGTGACGATCTGGCCTCTAATCGTTTGCGTGCCAGCCATGACACACCAATTGCAACAACGGCGAGCGCCGCAAAAATTATTGCCATCACGCTGCCCGACAATCCCGATATTATGCCCTGACTGATCATCGCGATGACGACAATTTTGGGAACAATCCCGATCGCCGTACCCGTTGCAAAATGGCTAAATTTCATCCGCGATACACCCGCAGCTAAGTTCACCAAAATCGCGGGCCCTGTCGGAACAAGACGGATCACCAAGCTCGTCATGAACCCATTTTTTCGGACAGCTGCGGACAGCTTTTGGATGAGTTGCGCATCGATACGCTGCAGTCGCTCGGCTCCCACAAGATGCCCGACCCAGAATCCAAGACTTGCCGCCGCTAAACTTCCAATCCAGGCTAGCAGACTTCCCTCCCACGGTCCAAATGCAACGACGGCACCTGTGACTAACATCCACTGGGGAGCGCCGATAAAGGCTAATCCGCAAAACAAACCGATTGTGATGGGAACAGCCCAAGGTGAGTCTCGCAAAGAGGTCATCATTTCAATGAAGTCAGATTGGTTGACCCCTAGAAACTGTTTCGCAAGCAGAACCAGAAGAACGGGTGTCAATAAGCTGACGATCAACCAAATTGTGGCGCGTTTATTCAAAACGTAAGTCCCTCAAGCCCTTTTGTAAATCGACCGCGATCAGACCTATTGGCGAGAAAAACGCCTTTGGGAGGTTGATTTCGGAACCATGTCATTTGGCGCTTTGCAAATCGTCGACTTTCACGTTTGGCGTCTTCGACCGCTTCATCCAAAGAGCATAAATCGTTGAAATATCTTTCCAATTGACGGAGTCCAATAGCTTTCATCACGGGTAGTCCCTTATCGAACGCCTTGTCGAAAACCGCCTTTGCCTCTTGCAAACCACCTTGTCTTAGCATTTGGTCATATCGCGCATTGATCCGATCATAGAGTACTTCCCGCGGCGGTGTCAGAACACAAAACCTTGCGAAACGTGACGGAACGACCGGATGCGTTTCGGATTGCCAAGTCGAAAGGGCCTGACCCGTGCCGACGGCAACATTGACAATCCGTTGTAAACGTTGCGGATCGTTACCAAGAACGCGTGCCGTCGCAATCGGGTCCAATTCCGTTGCGCGTTGTCGCAGTGCCGCGACGCCCCCCACCTCTAATTGCCGCTTGGTTTGGTCCTGCACAGCTTTTGACACAGCGGGAATATCGGCCATACCTTGCAAAAGCGCACGGAAGTAAAGACCCGTACCACCCACCAACACGGGCGCCTTCCCGCGCGCCAAGATTTCTAGGATCAAAAGTTCAACAGATCTCAACCATTCACCTGTGGAATAGCGTATCTCACCAGAGATATGACCAAAGAGATGATGCGGAACACCACCCATTTCGGAGTCGAGGGGTCGGGCGGACAGAATATGCAGGTCTTCATAGACCTGAAGAGCATCTGCGTTGATAATCTCACCGCCCACAACTTCTGCGACTTCAAGCGCATAGGCACTCTTGCCGCTGGCCGTCGGTCCTGCGATACAGATCACTGGCTTCATTTTTAGAGCATCTTCCATGTCAGCACCGTCCATAGACACGATCACAACACTTGTCCTCAAAAAGCGTAACCCCGAACAGTTACAAGCTGCACAGGCGGCGCTTGGAATGGCCGAGATAAAAACCCTCGCGGAAGGGCTGGCTATCGAGGGAAAGACAAATTTCTCCGACTCTCACGCGGCTGCTGAAATTTTGAATACGGCTAATATTCAGGCAGACGTTTCAATTTCCAAATCGCAGAACCGACGCAAGTCATTGTTGATCTGTGACATGGATTCCACGTTAATCGGCGAAGAATGTATCGATGAACTTGCTGATTTCGCAGGTGTCAAAGCGCGAGTAAGCGCCATCACCGAACGCGCCATGCGCGGCGAAATTGGATTTAACGGTGCATTGCAAGAGCGTGTGGCGCTTTTGAAGGGGCTGCCACTCGAAACGCTTCAAACTTGTTTTGAAGAACGTATTCACATCAACCCCGGCGCAAAAACGCTTTGCGCGACAATGAAAGCCGCGGGCGCAAAGACTTTAATTGTCTCGGGTGGCTTTACATTTTTCTCGCAACGCGTCGCTGAGGCGACGGGTTTTGAAGATCATCAGGCAAATATACTTTTGAACGATGGGAAGAATTTGCTTGGGACTGTGGCGGATCCTATTTTGGGACGTGAAGCAAAGTTAGATGCACTAAAAGCCAATGTCGGAAATCCTTTGGACGCCGTGGCTGTTGGCGATGGCGCCAATGATTTGGCCATGGTCACAGCGGCAGGATTGGGCGTCGCCTATTACGCGAAACCCGCCGTTGCCGCTGCGGCTCAATCCGCGATTCGCTTCACCGATTTGCGGACGGTCCTTTATTTCCAAGGCTTCTCAGAGGACGAGTTTGTCGAAGTCGGATAAATCCCCGCCTAACTCGTCGGGTTCAACGCATAGAAGATGTAATTCCCGTTCCGATTGACGAGCAGCGTTACAGGCTCATCTAGTTCTGCCGCGGCTTCCATCGCATCTTCGAATTCTGCTGGCGTTTTAACAGCCTCAAACCCAACCTCTTCGATAATATCCCCTTTGAGGATTTTACCGCTAGCTGCAGCGCGCTTGTCGACTTTCACGACGCGAACGCCATTTATGTCTTTCTTGATCCGATTTCGGTCTCGAACATCTTCCGTAAGGGCCTCAACCGAAATACCCGCGATAGAACGCTCAGCATTACCCGCCTCAGCTTCGCGTTTGACTTTTTCTTCTACCGTAATTTTCTCTTCTAAACGCTCGATGGTTACATTGATCGTTTTTCGCTTTTTCTTACGGAGAATGTCAATTGGAATAGATTTGCCAATTTCGGCTTCCGCAACGCGACGAGACAATAGGCGGGAAGCCTCAAGCGGCCTCCCCCCGATAGAGAGGATCAAATCTCCGCGCTGCAAACCCGCTTTATCCGCCGGACTATCGTTCACGACGGAAGCGACCAATGCCCCCTGCGCTTTTTTGAGACCATAGCTCCGCGCGATAGCATTATCGACGACCTGCGGGCGGACGCCGAGATAGCCTCTGCGTGTTTCACCAAATTCAATCAGCTGTGTCGCGATGGATTGTGCCAGTTCAGCTGGAACCGAAAAACTGATGCCCACGCTACCGCCTGTAGGCGACAAAATCGCCGTGTTCACGCCAATCACCTCACCGTCCATATTGAACAGGGGCCCGCCTGAATTGCCTCGGTTAATCGCAACATCCGTCTGGATGAAGTCGTCGTAATTTCCAGACGAAATATTCCGATTACGCGCAGAGATGATACCCGCCGCAACCGAGCCGGAATAGCCAAAGGGGTTACCAATCGCGATGACCCACTCGCCAACTTCAGACTCATCGCTGTTACCCCAAGGGACAGCGGGCATTTCAACGCCTGTGTCGATCTTCAAAACCGCGATATCCGTCGCGGGGTCACGGCCGACTAACTCTGCCTCATAGGTATCCCCATTCGGAAAAGTTACTTCAATCAGATCCGCGTCTTCAATAACGTGGTTGTTAGTGACGATGTGACCTTCGGCATCGATGACAAAGCCTGATCCTAAAGACTTACTGACGCGACCGTCCCGATCATTGCGCCCTCCGAAAAAGTCGTTGAAACGTTCGAGCGGGGAGCCTTCTTCGAAAGGTTTGGCTTCTGTTGTGTCTATCTCGATCGTCTGCGCGGTCGAAATATTGACAACCGCCGGAGAAAGCCGCTTGGCAAGCTCGGTGAAGCCCTCTGGCGTGCCACGGGCATCAGCAATTTGCGGCGTGACGGCGACAGCCGACATTGCAAAAATCAAAGACACAGCAGCGGTACGAAGTAATTTCATAAGAACACCCTAGCGATATGGAACGCCCTGCCAAGGGGTTGAGTGCCGCAGGCGGGCTTACATTTGCGTCATCAGAGCACGAGTTTCGCGCCGTAAGCGAGTAAACACGTACCGACGAAAACCCCGATAGCACCCGCAATATGCAGGTCCCGATCCGAGACCTGCTTCATCATTTCATCATAGGTGCGCCGCATAGCGGAAGGCAATATCGCCCACATCAATCCCTCCAGCAGGATGAACCCGCCGACGGCAATCAATATAACCGCACCCATGAAAGCGGCCTAGCGTCGGCCGCCTTGGCTATCAAGATATCCAAGGAAGTCACTGTCAGGAGACAGGACGTAGGTTGTGCTGCCGATTAGGCCTTTTTCATAGGCCTGCATCGAGCGGTAAAAGGCGAAAAACTCTGGGTCTTTGTTGTAAGCCTCAGCGTAAATCGCATTTCGCTTCTGGTCACCCTCACCGCGAATGATTTCCGAGTCACGACGTGCGTTCGCCAGAAGGATTTCAACTTCCTTGTCGGCTTGGGCTGTGATGGTCCGCTTGGACCGCTCGCCCTCACCCCGTTTCTCCGCTGATTGTTCCTGACGATCAGCTGCCATTCGTTCGAAGACCCGATCCGCGTTTTCTTGCGGCAAGTCTGCACGTTTGATGCGCACGTCTTCAATGACCAGACCAAATTTACCAGCAGTCGCACGCGCATTCGCACGCGTTTCGATTGCGTTCATCAGGTCAACACGCTGACCAGAAATGATTTCCTGAGATTCAACAGACCCCAAAACATCTCGGATCAATGAATCAAGCACGTTGCCGAGCTGGATTTCAGCTCGGGAACGAGTTGCGAAAGCCTCGTAGAAAGATCGAACGTCGGTAATTCTGTAGCGAATAAAGGCATCGACCAGTAGACGTTCTTGATCAGAGGCCAAGATAGGCTGCGCTCTGAGATCGAGCACCAAGTTCTTGCGGTCATAATGCGTGACTTCTTCGATAAACGGGACCTTAAACTTTAGACCCGCGTCTTCTTCGACGCCAAATGCATTTTCCGTTCGGACAGGCTCACCAAAACGCAGCACTAGGCTCTGTTTATCTTCGCGCGTCGTATAAAAAACCTGACTCACGAGAATTAATGCGACAGCGGCAACGCCGCCAAAGAGGAATAGTTTATTCTGGTTCATGACTAGTTCCCTTTCTTGTTGAGTTGATCAAGCGGAAGATAGGGCACAACACCAGATCCAGCGTCACCGTCCAAAACAATCTTTTCTGCGTCGCCATATACAAGTTCCATTGTTTCTAGATACATGCGTTGACGGGTCACTTGTGGGGCCAATTTGTACTCCCCATAAATCAGTTCAAAACGCTGAGCTTCACCTTCAGCATCGGCGATTACGCGATCACGATAACCTTCGGCCTGTTGAATGATCTTTGCGGCTTCACCTTCAGCTTCTAGAACCTTCGTGTTCCGATAAGCGCGGGCCTCGTTAATTGCACGCTCTGCTTCTTGAGAAGCGTTCACAACATCAAGGAAGTCATCTACGACCTCAGCCGGTGGATCTGTTTTCTGGAACTGAACATCATTGACCAAAACGCCAGCTTCATACTCGTCCAGAAGCTCTTGTAGGCGGTCACGGACTTCGCCACCAAATTGCTGACGGCCCGTGGTGATGATCGGGTCCAACTCATTCTTACCGATGATCTCACGCACAACTGACTCAGCTGCTGATTTGACCAAGTCTTCGGGTTGATCGACTTTGAAGAGATAACTCTCCAAATCTTTAATCACCCACAGAACGGCAAAGTTAATGTCGACAATGTTTTCGTCGCCCGTCAACATGAGTGATTCAGCATTGTTGCTGATGCCGACAATTGTCTCTCTTTGGTTTGTGACGTCTTGAATTTCTTTTGTCTCAATTGGGCTGGGCAATTTAAAATGCAGACCTGGACCGACAGTGCGTTGGTAATCACCAAATCGCAGAATCGCGGCTTCTTGGTTACCTTGAACTGTGAACACTGAGGTTGCCAAAAGGAAAACAATCGGAACCGCAACAAAAGCCCATTTTGGAATATTAAAATCTGGCATTTGCGGGGCGCCGTTATTGCCGCCGCCATTACCGCCGCCGCCTGTGCGGGACTTAAAGCCCTCGATCACATTATCACGTGAGGGGCGTTGTGGTCGATTGGGACGCTGTCCGCCTCCCCATGGGGAATTGCCGTCCCCTTTTCCGCCACCATTGCTGGAACCCGGTTTGGGACCCCAAGGACTGTTATTATCAGACATGTTCTCTCCGAAAATTTCTTTCGCCACATGTGGAGTGACCCACCGCAGGTTTCAAGGTGATTACGCGTAGTAAGGACTAATGGACGCGATCAAAGACTGTGATGAAAAATGCGTGATCATCTTTGGGTCCCTGAATCGGGCCTTCTTTCGAAGACATTTGCCAGTCATCCCGTGAAATCTCGGGGAATACTGCATCACCCTCAACCTCTGTATCGACCTGCGTGACATAAAGGCGCTCGCAATGCGGCAATAGGCTTGCGTAAAGCTGCCCGCCACCGATCAGCATGATTTCATCAACGCCCGATTTACCCGCCAATTCAAACCCTTGTCCGATCATCGCGTGTAGATCGGTAAAAACCTCCGCACCTTCGGCCAGATAATCAGCATTTCGAGACAAGACGAGATTGGGCCGTCCCGGTAGGGGAAACGGCAGGCTTTCCCAGGTTTTCCGGCCCATCAGACAGGGTTTGCCAAGGGTCACGCGTTTGAAGTGTTTGAGATCAGACGGGAGACGCCACGGCAAATCACCGTCTCGTCCGATGACATTATTGTTATCCATCGCAACGACAGCACAGAGTTTTGGATTCGTAGACATGGGCATGGCCCTAGCCTAAGCCACGACCCTATGTCGACAGCAAGCCAAACTTCCCAGCGTAAATTCAGCCTTCCGATCATGACGATCGTCTA
Organism: Litorimonas cladophorae; assembly: GCF_014652455.1. Lineage (GTDB taxonomy): Bacteria > Pseudomonadota > Alphaproteobacteria > Caulobacterales > Maricaulaceae > Litorimonas > Litorimonas cladophorae. The sequence goes on from NZ_BMYV01000001.1 coordinate 837,603, forward strand.
TGTGGCGCTGATCCCTTTCATCAACTGGTCTTTCACTTGGGCGCCTATGTGGGAAGTCTTGCCCGGCTGGGCGTTTAACCCCGTCACAATTGTTACAGGTCTTGTTTTAGTCGTCAGAGATTTCGCGCAACGGGAGGTCGGACATTATGTCCTGATCGCAATGGCAATTGCGCTCGTCTTGACCGCATTTGCCGCAGGCCCAGAATTGGCGCTGGCGAGTGGTGGGGCCTTTGCCATTGCCGAAATGGTCGACTGGGCGATGTTCACATTTACCAAATACCGCTTGTCCACGCGCGTGTTGTTGTCATCCGCGATTGCCGCGCCACTCGATACGACGATCTTTCTTTACGGGGCAGAAATGATCAGGCCCGATCAGTTGACCGGGCCAAATATTACCATGAGCATTATCGGAAAGATGGTCGGAGCTGTCGTGATCTGGTGGATCGTGCGGAGCCGTTTCGAACGCAACCAAACCACGCCCGCTTCCAGATCAAACTAAACGTCTTTATTCTTGGAAAAGTTCAATCGTTCCAGCGGTCATGGCTTGAACACCGAGTTTCAAAGCCGGTTCAGGCTGTGGCGCGAAAAACGGCGAGTGATTACCTGACGGCATCGGCCCCTTGCCATCTAAACCATCTTGGAACGCTTTGGGGTCCGATCCCCCCGTCCAGAATATCACCGTCTTGATGTCCTTGTCATAGCGGTGGAATTGGGAAAAGTCCTCGCCGCCCATGCTGGGCGGTTGGGTCATGACTTTGTCTTCACCGATGGATTTGCCGATTGCGCCCATGACACGCTCTGTCATTTCGGGGTCATTATAAGTGGACGGCGTGTAGTCGCTCTCCATTTTAATCTCAGGCATAAGATCGTCAGGCAAACCCGCCGAGAGCGCCTGCGCAATGGCGATTCGTTCAATCCCGTCCAGCAATGTCTTGCGAACGCCATCGTCATAGGAGCGCACAGTGATCTGCAATTTGGCTTCGTCAGGAATGATGTTGTGTTTGAAGCCCGCGCGGAAACTGCCGACTGTTACGACGCCTGCCTCTAATGGGTTTACTTCGCGCGAAACCAAGGTCTGCAACGCATTGATGATCTGCGCGCCGATGACGATCGGGTCCTTGCCCATATGTGGGGCTGACCCATGTGCGCCAACGCCTTTGACTGTAATGTCGACCGAGTCGACATTCGCAAGGGCGTAGCCAGAGGTATATGAAATTTTACCCGCTGGACCCCAACCTGATGTGTGCGTCGAGAGCACATATTCAGGCTTGGGGAATTTCGTGTAGAGCCCGTCTTCCAACATGGCGATGGCGCCCAAACCGATCTCTTCTGCCGGTTGTCCGATCAGAACCAGCGTGCCCGACCATTCGTCCTTTCGCTCGACGAGCTGACGCGCCGCGCCAACCAAAATCGCGACGTGACTGTCATGGGCGCAGGCGTGCATGACGGGTGCATCTTTACCCGTATGAGTTTGGCTCATGACTTTTGAGGCGTAATCCAGACCCGTTTTTTCCTCTAGTGGCAGCGCGTCCATATCGGCGCGCAACATAACGGTTGGCCCGTCGCCATTTTTCATCACGGCAACGACGCCATATCCGCCTACATCTGGCAAGAGTTTGCCCTCGTCTTTCATGACCTTGTCCTTGACCCACGCATCGCCGACACGTTCGGTGACGTCAAAGCCGAGTGATTTGAGTTCCTTCGCGAGGCGCGCGGCGGTCTCAACCTCTTTGAACGATAGCTCTGGGTTCTCGTGAAGATGCTTATATAGGTCCAGAATATAGGCATGATCATCTGCGACGGTTTCCGCCAAATCCGCAGCATAGGCGGGCGCAACAAGCATCATTGCGGTAAACATCGCGGCCGTGGTGAGGTATCGGGTCATGGGCTGTCTCTCTTGCATTTGGGTTCAAATTTAAGCTGTCTCTCCTTTTTAGGTGACCCAGAACGCAAAGCGGGGCAAGGCCCATATTCGAATTACGTGACGTGAAATGTGAAGTGAGCCAAGATGTCCGACGACCAACAAGCCCTACCGCCCTGCCCCGAATGCGAAGGCATTTACGCCTATGAAGACGGCGCGTTGCTGGTCTGCTCCGAATGCGCCCATGAATGGAACCCCGAAATGCCGACGCCAGGCGAAAGGGTTTATAAAGACGCCAATGGCAATGTTTTGGTCGATGGCGATTGGGTCACGATTATCAAAGACCTGAAAGTCAAAGGCACATCAAAGGTCGCGAAAGTCGGAACAAAAGTCAAAATCAACCGCCTCATCGACGAAGACCATGACATTGATTGCAAGATCGACGGGATTGGCGTGATGAAGCTGAAGACGATGTTTGTGAAGAAGGCTTAAGTCCCACTTACGAAACTTCTCTCCACTCACCGTTTACACCTCTATAAACATTTATTCCCTTAAGTTCATCACTGCGCATTTCAATTTCGACCGCATCGCGCAAAGACTTCAAAAAGATAGGTAAGTAGGTTTCACCATCCTCCGTTAGATATCGTGCGTGAATGAACATGTTTGAGACTTTTTTCATTTCACTATCAAAATTGAAATCGTTCAACTTCGCACGAATCGGGTCAGAATTTTCTAAAGGTAAAAGGCCGAATAATTTCTCTAAATTATGGACCTTTGGAGGCATCGTACCCGAAATAGTTACTAGGTGTTTTAAAGCGATTTCAATTTGAAAGGCTGCCAAAGTTGCCCAAGGCAAAGAAAGTAAAATATCGCTTCTGTTAGAGTGCTCGGGACCGTGAAATGAAGAAAAAAACTTTGGCTCAATCGTTTTAACAGCAAATTTGAAACACTCATAAATCTGAAATGATTTTTGCACTGATAAAGTCAAACCGCCACTTTCCCAGCAATATGCGGATGCGCTTTGTAGCCGAAAATTTTCACGTCCTCATAGGTAAACCCGTCGATCTCTTTGACGTCTGGGTTCAGCCTCAAACGCGGGAGCGGCATGGGTTCGCGGGTTAATTGCAACTTCACCTGTTCGAAATGGTTGGCGTAAATATGCGCGTCGCCAAAGGTATGCACGAAATCCCCGACTTCGAGGTCACAGACCTGCGCCATCATATGCACCAACAGCGCATAGCTGGCGATATTGAACGGCACGCCGAGGAAGATGTCAGCGCTGCGTTGATAGAGCTGACAGCTCAATTTGCCATTCGCGACATGGAACTGGAACAGACAATGACACGGTGGCAACGCCATATCATCGACATCGGCCGGGTTCCACGCGCTGACAATGTGGCGGCGTGAATAGGGGTTCGTTTTGATTGCTTCGACGACGTTTTTGACTTGGTCGATCACCGCGCCGTCGGGTCCAACCCAGCGTCGCCACTGTTTGCCGTAAACAGGACCAAGGTCACCATTTTCATCGGCCCATGCGTCCCAGATTTTAACGCCATTATCTTGTAGATATTTGATATTCGTATCGCCCGCGAGAAACCAGATCAGCTCATGAACGATAGATTTTTTATGCAACTTCTTGGTCGTGACCATCGGAAAGCCGTCCGATAAATCAAAGCGCATCTGATGGCCAAATACGCCGCGCGTGCCCGTGCCCGTGCGGTCACCACGGTCAACGCCGTTGTCCATCACGTGTTTCAGAAGATCGAGATATTGTTGCATTGGGCGACTATAGGTGATTCTGTGCCCGCGGAAAGTCGCCCGCCCCTTTGCCCTGTTTACAAATATTAACGCTGCGTGATCGGCATCACGGCAGCGTCTCGCTCCCCTTCTTACAACCGACTCATCAACCGCAGGCAAAACGCCCGCGGGCATTTGGAGGGCACCATGTCTAAATCTAAACTTCTCTTACTCGCGACAATTGCTGCGGTTGGCATAATGCCTGCCGGGATGGCGCATGCACAAAACGTTCTGGTCAATTCTGACTTTTCGCAAGGCGCTCCCTCAACTATGGGCAATCACGTCAATCAATTTTCCCCACCCGGTTGGGCTTTTGGTCCAGGTCAAAGCCCCAATGTGGTTACTGTCGACGGACCTGGCGGCTATAATTACGGAACAAACGGCCCGCAATCCGACGCGACCGGTACAGGCAATATCCAACATTATTTGGATATCGCCAATGGCGGAAACAGCTTTTACCAAACCTTCACGCCAACCTGCAGCGGCAATGTTGAATTTGGCGGTGCGTTTTCAACGCGCGGCAATGGCGCGGCGCGTGCGTCAATCGCTATTCGTCAAGGTAATGGACTTAACGGCACTTTGGTAGGAACCACACAGCAGACCAGCCTGCCGCGCGGCACATCAATGACCGATCCTTGGCGTCAGGTAAGTTACACCACCGCTTTGCAAGCTGGACAGACCTACAGCTTTGTTGTCACGATGGATAACAATTCCAACTTTGATGATGGTTTTGTCGAGTTTGATAACTGCCCAAGCACGGATTCAATGATTGACCTTTGTTGTACACCTTGGACCGAAACCAAGTCTGGCGCGGCACTACAACCTGTTCCGGGACCAGGCGGCTTGTTCTCTAACTATACGGTAAAGTATCAAGCCATAGCATCGTCCAACACTCAGATGGTTGCCTATGCCAATTATCTGGACGTCGTTGACCCGGCCTTTGAAGATTTGAAAGGCACATTTACCGTCGCCGCTTACGGCAACGGCGCGACGCCGAACTCCTCCGGTGTGTCTGTGCCCGGCGCAGGACAACAGCAAGTCAATTGGGGCGGAACCAACGGAACCTATCCTTCAAATGCATTCTGGTCCGGCTTCCCATTCCAGCAAAACACTTGGTACGGGTTTACCACAACGGTTATCGCCCGGGACGCCCAGCGCAATGATTTAGGTCTGTTCGAAGAAAGCTGTGAGCCGACGACCGTCTATTACCGCGTTCAATCGATGGGCGGGGCACGGTCAATGGTTGCCGGACGACCTGCTCAAGGCAGCAACGGTGGATTTATCCTACAGAAAAGTGATGGTCGCCGCATCACATCCAGTGAAGTTCTGGAAACAAAGCCTAAGGAAAACCGCTTTGACCGCCGCGACATTCGCAAGCGTCCAGAGCCACGTCAGCAACGTCGCTAGGCGCGCACTAAAAACCAGAAAGCCCCGACTTAGATCGGGGCTTTTTTTTGCGCTAAAGTTGCCCGACGACGTCCGCCATGGCGTCAAGAACGGCGCCGCCCAATTGTGCACTCCGGTCTGGGCTCCAGCCCTCTGCGGCGTCTGGAGCATCAGCGTTATCTTTGAACGGCATTTCGAGGGTCATGGCGAGACAATCGTAACGATGGGCCGTGTAGTTCGTACACATCGTCAGGTTACCCGTTCCAGCAGGGGAAAGGCCATAGCCATGCTCGGTCTGAAAATCAGGGGACGCCTTTTTATAGGCGGTCAGAAAAGCCGCCAGATCATCGGCTTGTTTCTGCGTATATCCCGGGATGCCTTCAGCCCCGGCAATAAAGTTATACGGCAGCGACTCATCACCATGCACATCCAGACATAGTACAGGTTTATCGGCGTCCATCGCCGCAATCGTACAAAGGACTTCTGGACACCGCTCTGGCGTAGCCACGCCCCACTCGCGGTTAAGATTCGCGCCCTTAATGTTGGTGCGTAGATTACCGTGACGGGAACCGTCTGGGTTCATATTCGGCACAATACGGAATTTCACATCGCGACGAAGTTGCTGGGCGACCTCATCTTCTTCGTCCAGCAGGCGCGCGAGGAAACCTTCCATCCACCATTCGGCCATGCTCTCACCAGGGTGTTGGCGTGCGATAACCCAAATCGTTTTGTCGCCCTCTCCGATGGTCAGGCAGTCAATCGTTTGCCCTTCGACGGATTGTCCGAGAACCTCGAGCGAGACGCCGTCATATTGTAGACAATCTGCAATCAGATCGGCGTGGCGCTCCATCGAATAAGGCGCAAAATATGCGTAATAGATCGAGTCCTGCTCTGGCGCATGGTTCCAAATCAGGTGGCCATTTTCATATTTAGTCGCATCGACACGGAACCACGTCTCGCGATCATAACTGGCCACCACGCGATAGCCGTCCCATCCGCCAGTAAAGGCAGCGCCAGCGGCATTTGTTATGCGGAAGGTGCACGCTGTGCCTTTTGCGCCTGAGGCACGAAAGTGGAACCATTGGTAAAAATCTGACTCAGAGTCCTTGCGGATCGACAAGCGGATATCGCGCGGGTCGTCGGCGCTTTCGACAAGGATGTTTCCAGAGTCAAATGCAGCATTGATATTCAGGGCCATGGGGGTGTCCTTAGAACGAATTTAAGCTTCAAAATCATCGGGCGCGGAAGCTGCAGCTTTAATCGCGTCGCCGATTTGTGCTGCATCTAGGCCCTTCCAGAACACACGCCAAGCCCCAGACGTGTTATTGGTCCGCTGCATCCCATCGCACTGCCGCATATACCAAGTGTTGAAAGGGTTTCCCATGCGCGACCGCCAGATGAACGCGGGGACTTCGGCGCAGGCTGCATCCCAAATATCCCGCGCAATGCCGTCACCGCGCGTTTCCCGAGACACAAAAAATTTCGAGAGATAGGGATAGCCAGCTTGCTCAATGAACAAAGCACCGCCCTGATAATCGGCCTCGACGAAACCTTTGTGCAGCGGTGTCTCGTAAAAGGTTTCCTTCAACCGTTTGTCGAACGCGGTTTCCAGCGCGCGCGTCAGATCAGGCTTAGAGAAATCTTTGAAACTGTCGCCCGTCTTGACCGTAATCCCGCGTCGGATAAGTGTCCCTGATCCGCGCGTCGTAAATAGCTCGCTCAACAGGTTCAGCGGCGACGCGATAATATAGCTGCGCTTTGCCTTGGCTGAGGTTTCGAGCTCTAAGACGCAATCTAGGAAGCGTACCTGCCCAGCGGAGAAATTTTCGGTTTCCATGAAGGATGGAAGTTCTGCGACGGTCAAATTCGCGAGCCGCATCCCGTTTTGGTTTAAGCCCCCAGAGGGTTGCAGGAAGATGATTTTCTTGGGTTGGAGTTCCGACACCAAGGCGGCCAAATTCATCTTTCCACGACGGTCCGTCATTTCCAAGATCGGCATTTTGCCTTGCACAGCCGTTTTCCGCACCTCTTTGATGAGACCGTAACTCGCCGTGTTCAGTTTCGCTGACCTGACACCGGACCTGTCCAAATCGCGTGACAAGCGCTGCGCCTGAAACTTTGTCGCGGTGCGCTCATCGCCCAATGCACCAACAACCAGCAGCGGCGTGAGTTGTAGGTTTGCCAAAATCCGCAATGCCGTAATCAGCGCTTCGAGCAAAGGGTCTTTTAAACAGCGCGGGTCGAGCACCAACATGGCAAAGGTTTCGGCATCTTGGCGGGCGAAAAGCTCGGCATAAAACTTTGCCTCATGCTGCGCGCCGACCGCAGACAGGCTTTGTAAAACGGTTTCGCGCACACTCATTTTCACGACCCTTGCAAAGCGATGGCATAGCGCTGCGCCGCCACCTCCAATTGCTCAATCTCTACATATTCGTTCGGTTTATGCGCCTGTTCAAGATTTCCAGGACCATAGACAACGGCATTGACCCCAGCTTGGCTCAACATCGCCGCTTCCGTCCAATAGGGCAGATCGACGATCTCTGTCTCCCCAAATATATCGGCAAATTTCGACATGTCTTTCGTCGCAAAAGGTTCAAAGGCGACGATTGTGTCGAGGGCCGCCTGACCTGCCAAGGCGTAAATATCGGCTTCGCGTTTGCCCACATCATCCCCAGGGGGCGGCCGTAACGATAGCCAGAGTTTGGCCTGCGTTGGGATAACATTATAGGCCCCATCGCTTTCGATCTCGCCAATGTTCACGCACAGCCCTTTGAACGGGGCAGCGCCGAAATTCAGATACGCATCGGCGTATTCACCAATCTTTGCGGCCAATCGCGCGGCATCCAGTAAGGGTCGCGCCGTGACATCTGCCAAGGAGCTGTGCCCGCCGGGTCCTGAGAAACCTGCCGAGATCGCCAACATCCCCCGATGGGCGCGACCGACGCGGCAAGATGTGGGCTCGCACACAATGGCGCGCTTCACGCCGTCCAGACGGTCCGATGCAATCACGGCAGGCATGATTTCGCTTCCATGTTCCTCATCACCCGAAAACAAAACCGCCACATTTTTCGGCGCCACGGTTTCCAGCGCTGCCAATATACAGGCCGCAGCCCCTTTAATGTCGCTGGTCCCTAATCCGACAACGCGGTCGGCTTCGCGCTGAAGGTCAAGCGGGTCCGCGGTCCAGCCCGCACCGCTGGGGACCGTATCAATATGTACATTCAACAAGGTTTCGGGCTTTCCCCAAATCGCGAGAACATAGCCCGAGTCCGTTTTTCCGCGCGAGCGCGGCACTTGAGCAACATGCAGCTGATCGGGAGCGAAACCATTTAATGTTTCTTCCAAATAACGCACGCAGATCATCTCATCGCCAGAGCCATTTCGCGTATCGAAAGATACGAGCGTCTCTAGGTGGTCGAGCAATGAAGATGTGTTGATCGAGTCGATGCGTGGGGCTCCTCTTACGCGTAAACTAATCGCCAGAGGCCCAAGACGCAACAACCCTCGCGCAATTGACAAACATGCGGCTTTGCCAATCAATTATACTGCGCAATCTCCGCGCTTCCCCATTGCATATGCTGACTGGACGGCCCATATAGTTTGGGCTGGCTTGCCAGATATGACGATAAACGCGCATGCAATAAGCGGACTGGACTCGGGGGCGGTACCCGACGACTCCACCAATAAGTCCTTTCTTTTCTCCACGGATTAGAGAGGGCTTTTCAGTGGGGTCGAAATAGGATCGACAGACGTCTAAAGATGTTAGCTTTCGTTCGTGTGAGCACCGATAAATGCTCGTATATTATAATTGCAAATGACAATTATTCTGAGGATTTTGCTCTAGCTGCGTAAGCGGTTCGGGTAATTCCAACTTTAACTCCTAGGGCGTCAGACCCCTAGGCGGGCTCCGGAGAGTAGCTGGCAACAGAAACTCTCCACTTTTCATTTCATTATCAGTCCAACAACGAGTCGTGATTTTCCATGATGGGTAGTGAAAAAATTTCCAGTAGCTTGTCTCTTCGGGTTTCAAATTTCTGTATATCTGTAATTATTTCTTCCGCGTTCTTAGCAATTTCAATGACACAATAAGATCCGTAATTCGTCCGCAGCACATCCAAATCGGTAAGATCAAAATCTGCTAACGGTTTATAGAACTCTTCACCCGCCGCAAACATCCACCCCAAACCCGGAACTTTTGGATCGGAGAGAGCTGCGAAGCGTCCATTTTGAAAATTTCCTTCTCTTTTGCTTGGCGGACAAGTTTCCTCCGTAAACACATGCATCATTGCCAGTTGGGGCTGCATTAGTTTGCAAAGGGAGAGGAACATATGTTTCCAATCAATCCTCTTACGATATGCAAAAGTCACATTCAAATACCCAGGAACCTTCGCACCCGTCGTCGCTTTAAATGAATGTCCAAAAGATCCGTCGCATTTGAGTGAGCTTTTATTTTTCCACCATAACTTTCGTGGGAATTGATAGTCTGTTCCATTGTATGTTCTCGTTTTGATTACGCACCAATTATCCAAAAAGTGATCTCGAGATTTACAAGGTGTCCCTTTTTCAAAATCCAACTCAATCTTTGTTGGAATATAGCGCGGTTCGGATGACCACAAAATATCTGCCAATTGGGTGCCAAAATCTTTATCCCGCATATTCAACCGTGTGCGTATGGAAATCTGCACATAGGGCGGGCGCACATAATCACGAGGGTATTTCATTTTGCTATCTCCTCACCATGCGTGCAGGCACACCACCCTGCGGTCTTAATGTCACTGTCATCAAGGGTTTAGGATAGCACTCCTCAGGTATTTTTACATCATAATCCCGTACCAATCGCGCCAGAGACATCAAGGCTTCCATCGTTGCAAAGGCTGCGCCGACGCATATCCGCGGGCCTGCGCCGAATGGCATGTAGGGTGCGCCTTTGGCTTTTAATTTTGGGTCGCGGATGAACCGATCAGGATCGAATGCCAACGGATTATCCCATAGGCGTTCGGTGCGATGCATGACGTAATTACAGAGCAAGAACGTGTCGCCCGCTTTGATCTCTCGACCCGACACCACAGTGTCTTCATGGCATAACCGGTTGAGCATAGGTGCGGGCGGATAGAGGCGCATGGTTTCGTCGATCACCGCTTGAGTGAATTTCAACTCCGCCATTTGATCATAACTCACATTCCCTTCGGGGCAGATCGCCATGACCTCGGCGCGGATGCGCTCCGCTGTCGGCCTATGCATTCCGATTAAATAGAGCGCCCACGTCAGAGTTAGCGCAGTCGTCTCATGCCCCGCGATGAAGAATCCGATTAGGTTGTCGCGCTGTTCACGCGCCGAGAGCCCCTCGCCCGTTTTTGGGTCGCGGGCGGCGATCAGCAGGCTCACGAGATCATTTTCAACGGGGCTTTTCTTACGTTGGGCAATCAACACATCGGCAGCCTTTTTTAGCTTTTTCAGCGCACGCGATCCCTTTGGCGAAATCGGACGCGGCACCCAGGCGGGAAAGGGAATCAAATCATCAGGCCGCAATGTCCCCGCGCTCGTGACCATGTTGCGAGTCGCGTATTTCAGCCGCTCGCCGTCAATCCCTTGCGGGTCACCCAGCAGGGCCTTAGCCAACACGTCAAATGTCAGCTCTGCCATCGCGGCGTTCAGCTCGACATCTGGCTCGGCGTCCAACCCTTCGCAAAAGGCATCCAAGGTGGTGGAGATAATGGGCGCGAGGTCTTCCATATGACGTTTGCGAAACATCGGCGCGACGGCTTTGCGTTGGCGCTTCCATTGCTCACCATGGACGGAGAGCAGGCCCTCTTTGGTCGCTGGCCCCAAAATCCGCGCATCGATGGCCGTTTTCGTGAATTTAGTCGCCTCATGCTGTAAGACCTGCATCATACCTTCGGGGTCGGTAATGACGTGTAGTTTTTTCCCAAAGTTCGGCACGCTGACGATGGGTTGATTATAGGCCAATGGACCGAATCCCTCGACGGGGTTGCGCAAGAATTTCCACGTCGCGTGAATAAATCCCTCATCCCCCCGCAGCGGTTGCGCGTGAGGCGGGTAAAACAAACCTGTCTTACCATCAGCAGGATTATCAAGGGGTTCAGTTTGGGTACTCATAGCTCTTCCTACGTGTCAATCAGGTGTTATGGGCGAAAAAACGACACGGCGCGGCCTTATGGCTGTTGATTCCCAGCGTCGCGACGATAGGATGCCTTCCATGAGTTCTGACCTGATGAATTACGAGCAAATGACGCAACTCGCCCTCCGCGGGGTTGTGCGTGACGCTATTCGGCGCGTTATCCGCGAAGATGGCCTGCCCGGTGCACATCATTTCTACATCACATTTTTGACCCGTTATCCTGGCGTCGAAGTCGATGAAGGCCTCGCGCGGAAATATCCCGACGAAGTCACAATCGTGCTGGAACATCAATATTGGGATTTGAACGCCTATGATACGGAATTCGAAGTGACGTTGAAATTTGGCGGCATTCCGAAATACCTGAAAGTCCCCTATCACGCGATCACACGTTTCCATGATCCCAGCGTTGGCTTTGCTCTACAATTTGATCCGCCGGCTGAGCTTGAAGGCTCCGAATCTATCGCGCAGATCACGCCAGCCAAAACGCCCGCCACAGCCCCAAAGGCTACAGGTCTGGGTGCCGTCGCGAAGAAAACTGTATCAAAAGTCAAAGCGAAGAAACCCAAGGACGAAACGCCAGAAGACGATACACCGCCAGAAGATTCCGGCCCAAAGGTCGTCAGCTTGGATAGTTTTCGGAAGAAGTAGAATCGTTGGCTGACATCAAGCCCGATATGTTTTCTAAACCGCCATTCTGGATTCTCTACGATGGGGACCCATATAAATTCGGTCAGACATTCAAATGGATAAATCCAGTTGCAAAGAAAATCTGCCTTTCAGGATTCTTTTTGGCATTTCCGATCTTTCCAACCGTATGGTATTCGATTTCAAACGACCTCACTTTTTTTACTGTTGTTACCGTGTCGTACTTCGGACTTTGCCTGACCCCGATAATTTACGCCAATCTACGAAAAACAGGATATATTTCCGATGACCAACCTCCGCACTGAATCCGACTCCTTTGGCGAACTTACCGTTCCTGCTGACAAATATTATGGCGCGCAGACTGCGCGTTCGTTGATCAACTTCCCGATTGGGATTGAGACGATGCCGCCCGCTCTCATCCGCGCACTGGGAATCATCAAACGTTCTGCCGCGATTGCGAACCACAAGGCCGACAATCTCGAAGCCGACATCAAAGACGCGATTGTCCAAGCTGCAAGCGATGTCGCTGAAGGTAAGCTGGACGATAACTTCCCACTCTCCGTTTGGCAGACAGGGTCTGGCACGCAGTCCAATATGAACACAAATGAAGTCGTCTCCAACAAAGCCATCGAAATTCTCGGCGGTGTGGTTGGCTCCAAATCTCCTGTGCATCCCAATGACCATGTGAACCGCAGCCAGTCGTCAAACGACACCTTCCCAACCGCGATGCACATTAGCGCTGCGGAGCAAATTCACCACAACCTCCTCCCGCAGCTCCAAGTTCTTCGCAATGCATTGAATGACAAAGCGAATGAATTTGCCAAGATCATCAAGATCGGCCGGACACACACTCAAGACGCCACACCCGTGACACTCGGCCAAGAATTTTCTGGCTATGTGGCGCAGCTTGACCTCGGTATTGAGCGTATCAAACGTGGCCTGCTGGAGCTTTATCCGCTCGCCCAAGGCGGCACAGCTGTCGGAACAGGATTGAACGCCAAGCCTGGATTCGCAGAAAGCTTTGCCGAAGAAGTCGCCAACTACACAGGCCTGCCGTTTAAAACTGCAGAAAACAAATTCGAAGCCCTCGCCGCGCATGACGCATTCGTCTCCGCACATGGCGCGCTGAACACAGTTGCGGCCAGCCTCTTTAAAATCGCGAATGACATTCGCTTCCTCGCATCAGGCCCACGTTCGGGCCTTGGCGAAATCTCCCTTCCCGCAAATGAGCCGGGCAGCTCCATCATGCCGGGTAAGGTCAATCCGACGCAGTGCGAAGCCCTGACAATGGTCTGTACACAAGTCATGGGGAACAACACGACCATGACCATCGCAGGCAGCCAGGGTCATTTCGAGTTGAACGTCTACAAGCCTGTCATGGCCTATAATATGCTCCAATCGATCACTTTGCTGGCAGACTCCTCGCGCAGCTTTGCAGATAAATGCGTCGTTGGCATCACGGCCAATGAAGACCGTATTGCCGATTTGATGGGCCGCTCGCTCATGCTCGTGACCGCATTGGCCCCGACCATTGGTTATGACAATGCCACGAAGGTCGCCAAGACCGCGCATAAAAACGGCACAACCTTGCGCGAAGAAGCCGTCGCGCTTGGCTTTGTAACGGAAGCCGAATTTGACGAAGTTGTTCGCCCAGAATTGATGATCGCACCACGCTAATGGCTGGCGATATCGTCAATTTTAACAAGGCTAAAAAGGCCGCTGCACGCCACGCTAAAGTTAAGCGTGCAGCCAATAACCGCGTGAAATATGGGGCGTCTAAACCCCAAAAAGAGCGCGCAGCAGCTTTGACGGAAAAACTTCAAGCCAAGCTCAACGCCCATAAGCTTGATACACCGCCAGAGAATACCAACCCCGACGACACCGCATCTAAAGATGATGCTTAAACGCTCCATCTCGCTTTATGGCCACCAAACCAGTGTGGCCTTAGAGGCCGAGTTCTGGGCCGTCATCGACGCCGCCGTCGACGCCAGCGGTGAGAGCTTTGCTAGCTTTATCCGCACCCGCGACGACGAACGCATGGAAGGCGGTGCAACCCGCAACCTCGCCAGCCATTTACGGGTGTGGTGTTTGGGCTATGTTCAGACCAAACTTTGAAGATTAGCTACCCACAAACGGGAGTCTTCGCAGTTCGGTCAAGCTTCATAAAACAACAACCTCGACTTAAAGAACACCGAAACAAGTTGGGCGGGATTGAGCCGCCTCAACTTATCCCTGCAAGATCAGAAGCTGTATTTTACAGCAATACCGTAATTACGTGGCGCGCCTCTAAAGGTATTGTACCCAATAAAACCAAACCCTGAAACTGCGTAGTCTGAGTCGGTTAGATTTCGCCCCCAAACACCTAGATCCACGCCGTTTTTAAAATGTAAATAGGCACCCCCATCAACGATTTCATATCCAGTTTGGCGGCGATCGTCGCGCCCTTCCGCATCCAGATAAAAAGCGCTTTGATACTTCCCGTTCCCTTCTATGGAGGCACTTAAGGCGTCATTGAGTGCCCACTCATAGCGAGCGGAAAATACAGTCGAAACATCCGACGCAAATGGTAAAGGGTTTCCATCAAAGGTTTCAGCATTTTGGGGTACGGCGGGATTTTCGTTTTGCGCAATCTCTGTTTCCAAAAGCGTCAACCCCGCAAATAGATCCAGGCCAGCCAAGGGCGACCATGTAATATCAGCTTCTAAACCATATGATGTGGCTTCATCTAAATTGGACAGAGAGTTTGACGTAAACGAACCCCCATCGCCTGTGGTAAACGGTACAAAAATACGGGCCTGCGGCTTGTCGTAAAATTGGTAAAATGTGGCAACATTAGCCCGAATGTTTTCACGCGAAAATTTCAAACCGAATTCAAAAGCATCGACGGTTTCCGCTCCGAACAGCCCCTCATCACTGAAGTGCGTTGAATTATTGATAACTTCACCGTTGAAACCACCGCTTTTAAAGCCATTGGAATAAGAACCGTAAATCAATGTGTTATCTGCTAAAGTATAATTCACGCCCAAATTGCCAGATAGCCGGGTGTCAGTGATTTTATTCCCACCGCTAGCGAGACCTAGTCCATCACGATTGTTAAGCGCTGTGACGCCATCATCAAAAATGTGGCGCCCTTCGCCACTCGCCTTTACGGTTTCATATGAGAGGCGAGCGCCGACGACGAGGTCTATTTGCGGCGTGATTTTGACCGTATTATAACTAAATAATGCAGCTGTTTTGCGAGATTGCGTGATGACTGACTGCAGCGTGGTAGCAGTTGCTTCGGAAGCGGGTGCCGGCCCTGCACGGCCAGGGGCGCCCACATAGCGACATGTCCCGAGTAGTGTATCAGGGTTCAGAACGCCGCACCAAATAAGGTAGTCTTGATCGAAGTCTTCAGCCTCTAAATATAGTCCCGCCATTAGCTCCGAGGTATCCGAGACATAGCTCAATCGCAGCTCTTCGCTAAATTGGGCAAAATCACGGTCATAGGCGAGATTAGCATTCAGGCTTGCGACGTCAAAAGGAGCTGGTGTCCCGTCAAAGTCAAAACCGTATTCCTGGTTATATCCCTCAAAGGCTGTGTGTGAAACGAGAGCTAAATCGCCGAAGTTACGGGTAATATTGACAGAGCCGCCAAAGAACTCATTGTCTGTGTCCTGGACGCCGTCGTCACCAATTGAAATTTCGTGATCCGCGAGATTAAGGCTATCATTAAGTGGGGACTGATTGATCCCGTTATCTTCCGCGTAATGTACATTGAAAAGAATTTCGGTTGTCGGCGAAGCTTGGAGGTGGCCAATTGCTCGAAGCCCAAATTCATCGCGTTTTCCGCCCGCATCCTTAGGTTCTGTAACAGTTGCGTTTGTATCAACATTTCTCAACGTGGCGTCCTGCGCCAAATACCGTCCGGCAATACGAAGAGAGAAAGTATCACTGACGGGAAGCGTCTTTGCCCCGGTCAAGTTAAAGCGGTTGAACCGTCCATATTCTGCACCCAGATATCCGCTTGGCTGATCCCCAGGCAGAACGGAATTAAAATTGATAGCTCCGCTAGATGCATTTCGACCATAAAGCGTCCCCTGCGGCCCCTTCAGGACTTCAGCTCGATCGATGTCAAAGAGTAGAGGGCTCGTCTGCACATTCGTGGCTTGATAAGTCCCATCCACGTAAATCGCGGCGGCTGTTGGTGTGAGCGCTTGATGGTCTACCGCACCAATCCCGCGAATTTGGAAGGCGATTTGACTCCCGTTTGCCACAGCTGCCTGTAAACCATTTACATGCTGAGAGAGCTCTTCCGCGCCGTCAAAATCAGAGAGGGTATTTCCGTCTATAACGCTAACGCTGAGGCCTAGCTGTTGGGATGTTTTCTCAATTTTTGTCGCTGTGACAACAATTTCATCCTGCTGGCTTTGTGCGAAAGCAGAAAACCCTGTAAAAACGGTGAGGCATGATGAGGTCAAAAGCCCGACGAACAATTTGTGTGAAAACGGCATAATTCCTGATCAAAAAAACGCTTCTAAAAGCTAAGAAACGCGCGTCGGTATAGAAATTTTTCGTCAACTCAATAGGTAAAATGACGCGTTTCGAAAATCCTAATTCCGATTGAAAAAATGAAATATTGGGTTGTCATTTCAGTAACATTAAGGCGCTCCAACACATAGATTCAGTACTCTTTATAAAGACAACCTTCGAACAGTTTTTTCTTAAGAGGCGAACATCGAATTTTTAAAAACTGCTCCACAATAAAATAGCTCATTGCATCTAGTTTCTCGTTTGTTTTCAATGAATTGCATTTTTGTCAGAGAGATGCATCCCCGCCCTCTCATTTGCGTGGCATTTTAAGATGGTCTTCTTTCAACGGGCGGTCATGTGCACATTGACAAAGTGCAGTTCTGTTTATTGGGGATCAAAAATTGGGCGAAGCTAGCCCATTTTTCGATACTCATTTGCTAACAGCAAAACAGAATTGCACGGACCGGAAAGAAGCGACGCTTGTCATTGGGAGAGATCGGGTAATGTCGGTCAATCTGGGTGGCCTAACGCGAGCTGATTACCCCACGACTGGGTTGTTCGGCCGATTCGTGCATTTCTGTTTTCACAAAAAATAGAACCATCGAAAAATGGGCAGCCTTGGCCCAATTTTCGATTCCGAATAAACAGAATTGCACCAGGAAAAAGGCGTCGTCGCGAGTGTCCCTTCGGGGTCGAAAACCAAAACCAAGCTTTTTCCAGTTCCGCTGGACCCTAGAATACACTCGCGAACATCCCGTCACTCGGGACATTTTTCCAACGAAGACAGCAGAGACTAAGAGATACAAGAGGCCAAACAAACTAGCGGCTTCTGAGGAGATCGGCTCATCCGCCTGAGAATTGAGCGTCGCGCATAGGTCGGCCACTGCCGTTCAATTCAACCTTGACTCATGGGTGAATATACCTTGGATGTAGGCATGTCGCTTCAATACCGTACGCGTAAGGTTGTCAAACCCGCTGACTTGAACTCTCGGAATACTTTATTTGGGGGGCGCTTACTCGAATGGATAGATGAGGAATGCGGAGTCTATGCCGCCTGCCAGATGGGCACGCAGACCTTAGTTACCAAATCTATGTCCGCCACCAATTTTCTCGCCCCAGCAGTTCAAGGGGACGTGGTTGAGATCGGCGTCGAAACGGTAGGCGTTAGTCACACGACAATTACTGTTGAATGTCATGTCCGCATCAAACAAACGCATCAGGAAATTGTCAGCATTGACCAAATAGTTTTCGTCAATGTCGATGATGATGGTCGCCCTGTACGACACGGGCGTTACGCCGACTGGAAAGCGACTCACCAGACGTGAGCCACCCTACTCGGCTTCTACTGTGACAATTATCCGCGCGTAACGTGTCAAAGGTGGCGTCCCGCGATCTGTCACTTTCAGAATGATATGACCTGTCTGCGTTTCGCTTAGGGTTGGGGCGGTCACAAAGGTTTCGCTAATGACCCCGTCTGCCTCAATGCCAAAGGGTGTCTCTAACGTCCCGGCTTCGGGATAATTGAACCAGTGATAGCTCAAACTATCCCCGTCTGGGTCTACGCTATTGGACGCATCCAAGCGGAAGACTTCGCCTGATGCGACGCTGAAGGTTTTCGGACCTTTGATCTTGGGAAGGGGCGGATGATTGGCTTCGGCATAGGTGGAAACCGTCCAGTCCATGCGCGCGGCAAAATCGTTCTGAACAGCATCACGCCAGCGCCAAAGCGTGACGCGATTACCGTCAAAGGTCTCTTTGCTTTTCTCTATGACGCGTCCGAAATCACTCGGTTTCCATGGGGTATATTTGTCACTTGCATTGGTCCAGATCGGACGCGGTTCTGCCAGGACGGGCACACCGCCTGTGAACCCATCGGGATCAATATCTTCCAGCGCCGGCGTTGCAAGGGCGTAACGTCCGCCCCACCCGCCCCAATTGGGATGCTCGGGCGCATTCAGCCCGTTCGGAATAAGCGAGAGATAAGCAGGGGTATCACCCTCATACCCATAGGCCGTATCTGGGTATTTGGTACCCAGAGGACCGTGGCCTTGCTGAATATTTTCCGCAAACCAAGTATTTTTGATGGAGTCGGAATATCCTGGAATGAAAGTCGAAATCCCCATCCATGTTCCATTTCCATAGCCGCCAGGGCTCACAATATAGAAGATATCGGGAAATTCTTTGCGTATCCAGATTGCGCTATCGTCTTGATCGCTGATTGTGTAAACGCGCAACTTATCTGTCAGACGCTTCTCGTCTTCTGGTGTGCGCGTTGATCGGATTTTATAAAGCGCCTGAGCCAGCGTATTTGGCCCACCCCAAACAGAGACCCATAGCGGGCGATCATCCTCGGCTTCTAAGGCCGCGATGATCCAATCGGACCCCTCCGTATCTTTCCCCTCTCCGACACCAAAGAGGCCATATTCTGCCGAGCCCGATTTCACGAGAGCGCCTAATGTTTCGGGCGCAGGAAAATCTGGGTCATGTTGCGTCAATGTTTGGTGCACATCGCGATATGCTGAAAGGATCTCATGGATCGACTCTGGGCGAATTTCCGCTTTCTGATGGACAGAAGTTGTCGCAATGATCCCTTCAATATCAATGTCATTTGCATAGAGGAACAACCGAACGAAAGACTGCGCATCATCAGGGTCCGCTTCGATATCAGACAGCACGATCAGGCGGTTTTTTTCGATCTCTTTTGGCGGCATCAAGGATAGCGCTGAGGGGTTCGGGTCTTCGGCGCCAACTTGTACTGTAGCAGGCGCGCAGGCACTTAGCGCTAGAAGTGACGATCCAATGGCGAAGCCTATTTTCATGAATTTCTCCCAAAATTGCGCGGGATTGCCTCACGCTCACATCTTTGTCAGATATCAGGCGAAGTTTGACAAGTCAGTTTGCCAAGCGTCTGCGCTCAGGCCGCCTAGACCATAGCCAAGCGGCGACGTTGCCTCTATGTTCTTTCCCAATGTCCAAACCTGATTCCTTCACGCCCGCGCCGCCTCCACCGTCTGGTCGGTCAATATCGCAAATGGCGATGCCGACGCGGCCCGGTGCGCCCGCAGCTGGGGCTTACCTGGAGGGGTTGAACCCAGAGCAGAGGGACGCTGTCGTTTCCGTCGAAGGACCGCTCTTAGTCTTGGCGGGAGCGGGTACAGGCAAGACCCGCGTCTTAACGTGTCGCCTCGCCCATATCCTTAACAATGGCATGGCCTACCCGTCGCAAATCCTGTCAGTGACTTTCACGAATAAGGCCGCGCGCGAAATGCGCCATCGGGTGTCCGAGTTGTTGGGTCAAACGACGGAAGGCTTGCCGTGGCTCGGCACGTTTCATTCGATTGCAGCCAAGATCCTACGCATTCATGCAGAGCTCGTCGGATTGAAATCCAACTTCACCATCCTTGATACCGATGATCAAATCCGTTTGCTCAAGCAGATTATCAAAGCCGAAAATATCGATGATAAGAAATGGACCGCGCGGTACATGGCATCCCTGATTGATGCATGGAAGAACAAAGGCTTGACGCCAGGAAAATGCGACCCGAGCGAGAAATATAAGTTCGCTGAAGGCAAAGGTCTGATCATTTATAAGACCTATCAGGATCGCTTGAAGGTACTGAACGCTGCCGATTTTGGCGATTTGCTGCTACATAATCTAACGATTTTTCAGAACAATCCTGATGTGCTCGCACGCTATCACGCCAAGTTCAGATATATTCTAGTCGACGAGTATCAGGACACGAACGTCTGCCAATATCTCTGGCTGCGGCTGCTCGCCCAAGGGTCGAACAACGTGTGCGTCGTCGGGGATGATGACCAATCCATCTATGGTTGGCGCGGTGCCGAAGTGGACAATATCCTACGCTTCGAAAGCGATTTTCCTGGCGCGAAGGTCATTCGATTGGAACGGAATTACCGCTCCACGGAGCATATTTTGGCCGCTGCCTCCGGCTTGATATCCTCCAACAAAGACCGACTCGGCAAAACGCTTTGGACAGAAGATGACGGGGGTCACAAGGTCAGCGTAACGGGTGTTTGGGATGCCCCCGCCGAAGCTCGAATTATCAGCACTGACATCGAAAATTGGTATTCCAAAGGGCGTAAATATTCCGATGTCGCGATCCTTGTCCGCGCCTCTCGTCAAATGCGGAGTTTCGAAGAACGCTTCATTCAAATCGGATTGCCTTACAAAGTTATCGGCGGACCAAGGTTTTTCGAACGCCAAGAAATTCGTGATGCCCATGCCTACATGCGGCTGCTCGTTAACGATACGGATGACTTGGCTTTTGAACGCGTCGTCAACACGCCGAAACGTGGCATTGGTGCCACCTCAATACAGAAGCTTCAACGCGCGGCCCGCAGTATGGGTGTCTCGCTGGAGACCGCAACGAGAGAACTGACGAAGACGGACGAGATTCGCGGCAAGGCCCGCTCGTCGCTTCGGGCATTCTGTCTCGACTTGGACCGCTGGCGCGCAATGCAGGGCACGATGAGACATACAAATCTTGCTGAGCAAATCCTCGATGAATCAGGTTACACACAGATGTGGCGAGACAATAAAGACGCGAAATCTGCCGGCCGTTTGGAGAACCTCAAAGAACTTATTCAAGCGATGAATGAATTTGATACGCTGCCCGCCTATCTGGAACACATCAGCCTCGTGATGGATGTCGATAAGAGCAATGGCGTCGAAGAAGACCAAGTCTCTCTCATGACGCTGCATTCCGCGAAGGGCCTAGAGTTTCCGCTCGTCTTTCTGCCAGGTTGGGAAGAAGGCATGTTCCCCTCGCAAAAGTCCATGGACGAAAGCGGCATGGCGGGATTGGAAGAAGAACGCCGCCTCGCCTATGTAGGCATCACCCGCGCCCGCGAGCAAGCTAAGATCTATTTCGCGGCCAACCGTCAAGTTTATGGTAGCTGGCAATCATCCCTGCCCTCGCGCTTTATCGATGAGCTCCCGCCGGCTCACGTGGAAGCCGCCAGTGAATCAGGATTACATGATAGCGGCGCGGTTGCCGAACGTGTAGCCAGCAGTTTTGCCCGAAGTTTCGAGGAGAATAAATCAGGTCCCGTTTCCCCTGGCTGGCAACGTTTTCAACAAAACAAGACGAAGAGTTTTGGACGCGCGCCAAAGGATATCGAAGGGCACGCCGTACGCCGTCCCGCAAAGGGGAAATCGTCAAATTACAATAAGGGCGACCGCGTGTTTCATCAAAAATTTGGATATGGCCTTGTTACGGAAACTGACGGCACGAAACTAACTGTTGCTTTTGAGAAAGCTGGCGAGAAAAAGGTCTTGGACGGCTTCGTCGAACGCGCCTAGGTAGATTATATGTTACGTTTCTGCTTCCTATTTTTCGTCACGCTTTTTCTGTCAGGCTGCTCTACGACAGGCTTCAACGTGTTGGACATTAACACCTTAGAGTCCGATCGAAACGATAGCGGGTCGTTTCGGGGATTAGAACGTATCGCCGAGCGCGCACCCGATGACGCCAGCAAAATCCGCGTGAACATCATCTACCTTCACGGTATCGGATATGTTGAAAATCCGGATGATGCGCCCCTGGCCAACGCCTTTATTTCAGGCGTGGCCGATGCCTATAACAAACAAGTCGAAGAGAAAGCTGTCGCCAGCCAATGCGGACGCGACGATGATAATGAGAATGTAAAACTGTCTAATTCGATCATGATTACGGACACAAAGACACGCGACTATCGGACGACGCTGCCGGGTTCCAACCTTCAACTCACCGATTTAGCTTGTATGGATCGCCAAGTTCTTCAGGTCGGCGGAAACATTGAATATGTGATTTACCGCGTTTTTTGGGATGATATTTTTTGGGAAAGTTTGCAAGCCCCCCACGTCGGACAGGATGCGCTTGGCGCGACGAAGGGTGGAAAACTTGCCCTTCAACGTCGAAAATATAATGGGCAACTAAAGGATAAATTGGTCAATTACGGGTTCTCCGATGCCGTTCTTTATCTGGGGCCCGCAGGTGAACAAATCCGCGATGCCGTCCGCGGCGCGATGTGCAGTGCGGCACTCGATGCCTCAGGCTATGGTTTTGAAGACCAAGGTGTCCGGGTCAACCACATCGACATTTGCCAAATTGCAGCGCTGGAAGATATCGAAACGGACCCCTTCGCCTTTGTCACAGAGTCCCTAGGATCAAAGATTGCTTTTGACATTATGCGCGACGCGATGACGGACGGCCGCGGGAACATTTACGATACCATGATTAAAGGCACACAGTTTTTTATGCTGGCCAACCAAATCCCCTTGCTAAGCCTCTCCGATATAACAGAAACCGAGCGCGTTGTTCCCGAGCCCTATTCAGATGACGAACGCCCGACCATCATCGCAATGTCAGAAATCAACGACTTTCTGACATATGAACTGGTCCCATTCTATCGCAACCTATTGAGCCGTAGCCAACGCAGCCTCGATGGCCAAATTGACATGTCTCAAGATTCTGAACGCGCAAAGTTGATCGATTTACTAGGCTTCAACGTTATTGACATGCGTGTCGAATTTGCGGGACCTGTCTTTCCCTTTATCGGCGGTTTTGTTGATCCCCTTTTTGCCCATAATGGACATGTGCGTCAGCCAGAACTCATCGCCTATATATTATGTGGCGCTCAAAACGGTCAGTTGAACGTCGAAGGATGTCGCGGATTGAGCAGCCCGAATTTGGTTGGGAAGAACCTCAAACGAACATTGGCTGCCGACCCGCCTCTGCCGTCGCCAAAGGGCGAAGCCGCCGCAAGGAGTGGTTCCTGATGGACACCGAATTCGTAGATGGGTTCCGACCTTGGGCACTCGATATTTACACGGAGGCCGACACAGCCTTTGATTTATCTGATGACTTGGGTATGGACAGTCATATGTCGGCATTGAGTGTTACGCTCTTCGACGCGCCAAATGGTCAAATGCTCGTGCAAGCGCTCTATGAGAGTGAGGCGCTTGCGATTGCCTCGCGCGCGGCCCTCAGCATACCATCATCGGCTGAGGTGAAGATATCGCGCTTGCCCGCCACAGATTGGGTGAGCGAGACCCAAGCCGGCTTGGCCCCAGTTCGGGCGGGTCGGTTTCATGTTCATGGCTCCCACGATATCGAAACGGTCCCCAATGACGTGATCCCTATCCATGTCGACGCAGGGTTGGCTTTCGGGACGGGGCATCACGGAACCACCGCAGGCTGCCTCCGAATTTACAGTGAGCTTCTAGACCAAGGCATCCGTCCTAAAACGGTTCTAGACCTGGGTTGCGGCGCAGGCGTCTTGGCCATTGCGGCGGCGAAAACACTCGACACTGCAGAGATACTCGCAACAGATATTGACCCAGATGCCATAATGGTGACGGACCAAAACAAAGTCTTGAACCATGTACAAGACAAGGTTGCCGCACATGTGGTGGACGGATTTGACAGCCCCCAATTGTCAGGGCGTCAGTTCGAACTCATCTTTGCCAATATTCTCGCAGGGCCTTTGATGACGCTTGCCGATGATATTGTGTCGGCGGCAACGCCCGGTGGAAGGGTGATTTTATCCGGCATTTTGGACGAAAAAGCGGAACAAGTTGCAAAGTGTTTTGAAGCGGCAGGTTTGAGTGTCGTTCCACAACCAAGCTTGGAAGGTTGGACATCCTTGCTCGCGCAGAGGCCAACCTCTTAGGTAGGCATAAAAAAGGCCGCCTCGCAAATCGCGAGACGGCCCGTTATTCAATCTATGTCTTTTTTAAATCGCGCGGGTTGCGCGACGATTGCGACGGGTGTCGCGACGTGCAGCCAAACCATTACGGACCGGCGACGTGCTCGCTGTGCGACGGCTGTTTACCGGTGCGGAGACAAATTCAGTGCCATTCAATTGGGTGGTCATTTTACTTCTCTAACATTTTTGGCAATGACTTATTTCATCGCCGTTTCAATACGCGCTATGTAGGTTGAATGGAAAAATACAGAACCGTCGTTGCGGGAAACGAGCTATGCAGAATTGCAATGAACCGCATGAATTTGTTAACCCTTTAAAAATTCGCCCTCCATTTGTGGTCGCTACCTATTCGAAAACTGTTTGCCATAGACGGGTGGTCTCCCTACCGTTGCTGGCAAGTTAAGGCGCTCGTGCACCAACGGACCTACTTCACATGATTTCTTCGGCTTACGGTTTGTGCGCCAATGCCGATCCTAGGACTCTCTAAATGAACCAAATAGCTGACCAGTTTCAAACTTATGACGTTACGGGTGGGCCAGAATATGGGCATCGAAACCTGCCTAAACTGCGCTCAGTCATGAAAAATCTTGGTATTGACTACTTCTTGGTCCCGCATGAGGACGAGTATCAGAACGAGTACCTGCCTGACTGCAATGAGCGTTTGATGTGGGTCAGTGGTTTCACGGGCTCGGCGGGGGCCGCCATCGTCGGGTTGGATGACGCCACAATGTTTGTAGACGGCCGTTACACGCTGCAAGTCCGTCAACAAGTCGCCGAAGACCTCTTTACCTTCACGAAAATGGAAGGCGGCGGCATGGCCGCTTGGTTGCGCACGCATGTGAAGCGCGGCCAAATTATCGGCTTTGATCCGCGCCTGCATAGCCCCGCCGCCTTGGGCAAAATTCGCGACGCCGTCAAACTTGCTGGCGGCGAAACACGCAGCCTTTCGACAAACCCCATTGATCAGTCTTGGGACGATCGTCCCCCCGTCCCGCTCACACAGGTGACGGTTCAGCCTTTAGATTTAGCAGGTAAAAGCCATGCAGAGAAACGCAGCGAAATTGGGCATAGCATAGCCGCCTCTGGCGCGGACGTCGCTCTAATCACGGCACCCGCCTCTATCGCTTGGCTTTTGAACATCCGTGGACAAGATGTGCAATGCACACCCCTCCCGCTTTCGACCGCATTGATCGATGCCACTGGGCAAGTGCAACTTTTCATCGCTCCTGAAAAACTGACCGATGACGTTCGCTCACATCTTGGGAATGAGATTAGCGTTCAAACGGAAGACGCACTCCAAGGTGCTATAGGAAATCTGGCAGGCAAAACCGTCATCGTCGATCCCAACACAGCGTCAGCTTGGCACGTGGATAGTTTGAAGGCCGCTGGAGCGATTGTTAAATCAGCGGCAGACCCAGTCGCCCTGCCCAAAGCGACCAAAAACGCGACGGAAATTCAAGGTACGACCGCCGCCCATATTCGTGACGGCGCGGCGATTGTTCGTTTTCTGCACTGGCTGGATACCGACGCGCAGTCAGGCCAGGTGGACGAGATCGAAGCGGCAACTCAACTCGAACGCTTCCGCCGCATAGATA
This sequence comes from Litorimonas cladophorae, assembly GCF_014652455.1. Lineage (GTDB taxonomy): Bacteria > Pseudomonadota > Alphaproteobacteria > Caulobacterales > Maricaulaceae > Litorimonas > Litorimonas cladophorae. Next base: position 863,248 of record NZ_BMYV01000001.1, read on the forward strand.
GCTCAATTCGAGACCTGTCCTTTGAAACAATTTCTGGCGCGGGACCAAATGGCGCGGTTGTGCATTACCGTGTGAACACGGGCACGGTTCTACCGCTAAACCGTGGGTCGCTCTTTTTGGTCGACAGCGGCGGACAATATCCCGACGGCACAACAGACATCACGCGCACGGTTCCCATTGGTGAGCCGACACAGGAAATGCGTGAGCGATTTACACTTGTCCTGAAGGGCCACATTGCTCTCGCTACGGTTCGTTTTCCGGTCGGAACAACTGGAAGCAATCTAGACGCCCTTGCGCGATATCCCCTGTGGCAGGCTGGTCTGGATTATGATCATGGAACTGGTCACGGCGTTGGCGTTTTCCTTGGCGTGCACGAAGGTCCGCAACGAATTTCAAAGGCCCCCAATTCTATCGCGTTGAAACCAGGTATGATTGTCTCCAACGAACCCGGCTATTATAAGACGGGAGAATACGGCATTCGCATTGAGAACTTACAATATGTCACCGAGCCTGAAGCTATTACTGGCGGAGAACGTGATATGCTTGGGTTTAAGACGCTCACGCTTGCGCCGATCCATCGTGACCTCATTGTCCTTGATAGGCTCACGCAAGCCGAACGCGACTATATCAACGCCTATCACACGAGAGTTTGGAACGTGGTCGGACCGCTTGTAAATGGCGAGGCTAAAGACTGGCTGCAATCGGCTTGCGCCCCACTGTAGGAACGCCTCTTATGCTCCGAAAAATTATTCTCGCAGCCATCGCGCTACTGCTTGCTGGGATGGCGTGGTTGTTCTTCTTTGCGGAAGATTTCACGGTCAAAGTCACAGAGCAAATGGCGCAAGACGCGATTAATGCCCAAGGCCCCGTTAAGAGACTTGGTGTCGAGATTGAGTTGAACTCAGCCGTGATCAAATTTCAATCCGATAACACTATGTCCCTGCAGGCGGACCTTTCAGCAGTCGCCCTCGGATATCCGGGCCAGATCAAAGGCGAGTTTCAAAGTGGAATTCGCTATAATATGCCGCGCCTATATTTGGACAATATCCAACCCGTTGCGGTTGAAATCACCACCGACACAGAAACAGAGAATGAGCTGGGCGAATTAAAATCCGCCGCGCGGAAGTTTTTGGAACGTCAGAAAAAGAAGGTCACATCCGAAGAAAAAGTGTCGACGATTGATAATATTATCGGAAAGAATAACGAAGCCTTTCAAGCGGCCATCACAAAAGCCACCTACGCCTTTTTCGAAATCATCCCCATCTATGATCTCAACAATGCAGGTTACAAAGGGACGATCGCTAGCTTGGCGCTGAAAGACGTCCGTTTCTTCGACGGATATGCTGAAATTACGCTCAGTCCGAAACAGGCCCTGCTCAAAACGCTGGGTATCATCGGACTTATTCTATTGGTGATCCTCTACCAGCTCATTCCAAGCCTCATGTCACTGGTCGTGAATAAAGGCATAGATCGGATTACTCAGAAGGACCCTTAGCCGATAAGCGTAAGCCACTCATCCTCGCTCAGAACGGTCACGCCCGCGGCCTCGGCCTTTTTCAGCTTTGATCCTGCCCCTGGTCCCGCGACGAGATAATCAGTTTTGCCGGAAACGCTGCCAGACACTTTGGCGCCAAGTGATTGCGCGCGGGCTTTGGCTTCGTCACGAGAGAAACGTTCTAGTTTCCCGGTGAAGACAACGGTTTTTCCGGCCACGGGCGAGTCTGACCTGGGTGCCTCCACATCTTGAATATCCAGCTGCTGAACGAGGTTCGCGACAATCGCGTGATTGCTTTGAGACGCAAAAAAACTGGCGAGAGATCCAACGGCCGCTTGGCCCATCCCATCAATGCCCAGGAGGGACATATAGGGATCGCTGACGGGGTTTTGTAGTTCGGGCACAGCAGTCCAGAACCTGTCCCATTGTCCGAAGTGCTGGGCAATCAATCTTGAATTGGTTCGGCCGACATGCCGTATGCCTAAAGAATAAAGGACCCGGTCAAAGGGAATAGTTCGCCGTTCATCAATCGCATCGAATAGTTTTATCGCGCTTGTTTCGCCAAACCCTTCCCATGTTTCAAGCTTGATCTCATCATTTCTAGCACGGAGCGCGAAAATATCGGCGGGCTCTTTAATCAACCCTTTTTCGTAAAATGTCTCAATCTGACGTTCACCGAGACCGTCAATGTCGAATACCTGACGCGACACAAAATGAACCAAGGTCTGGACAGCCTGTGCGGGGCAAGACAGTCCATTTGTACAACGGCGCACAACATCCTGTCGGCCCGTTTTCTCATCTACATCGGATGACACAGGCGCAGCGCAAACGGGGCATTGGGTGGGGAAAATGAATGGCGGGCCATCTGAAGCTTTTACTACTCTCAAGACTTGCGGAATGACGTCCCCCGCCCTTTGGATTTCAACGCTGTCGCCGATCTTGACACCCAATCGCTCTATCTCATCCGCATTGTGGAGCGTCGCATTCGACACGACGACACCACCTACGGTGATAGGAGTCAGGCGCGCAACGGGCGTCAGCGACCCGGTACGACCAACTTGAATGTCGATATCCTTGACAATAGTAATAGCTTTTTCCGCAGGAAATTTATGCGCAATGGCCCAACGCGGCGCGCGAGAGACAAAGCCTAACCGCTCTTGGAGTGAAAGGTCGTCAACCTTGTAGACGACACCGTCGATGTCATAGCCGAGACCCGCTCGCGCATTCAGAATTTCTATATAATGCGCGATCATATCCTGTGGACTTTCATGCCGACGCATCTGAGGATTCACATCAAAGCCCCAATCAGCCATGCGCGCCACGGCTTCCGTTTGGGTTTCCGCGAAAGGCTCACTGATTTCGCCCCACGTATAGGCAAAGAATTTAAGGGGTCGCGCAGCTGTGACACACGGATCAATCTGACGGAGGCTGCCGGCCGCAGCGTTACGCGGGTTTTTATATTCAGCTTTTCCCGAAGCGACTTGGCTCGCATTCATCGTGTCAAAATCAACGTGGCTAATATAAACTTCGCCGCGAATTTCTAAAACATCAGGCCACCCCTGCCCCTTAAGCTGTTTGGGTACTGTGTCTAACGTTGCAAGATTAGCGGTGATATCTTCGCCAACCTGTCCATCTCCGCGCGTTGCGCCCTTGACGAATTTCCCATTTTCGTATCGCAACGCCGCCGATAACCCATCGATTTTCGGTTCAGCTGTAAAGGCCACGACTTCTTTATCGGAGACGCTTAAAAAGCGCTTTACGCGTGCGCAAAAGTCCACAACATCTTCGTCAGAAAAGGCATTATCAAGCGAGAGCATCGGCACGCTATGTTTAACCTTGCCGAATTTTCCGGTCGGTTTGACGCCCACAGACTGTGTCGGACTGTCCTTGCGAACCAGATGTGGAAACTCAGTCTCTAGCGCGATCAGTTCTTTTCTTAACGCATCATATTCTGCGTCAGAGATCGCAGGATTGTCATCTTGATAATAGAGCGCGTCGGCGGACCGAATTTCCCGACTGAGCCATGCAACACGCTTTTTAGCTTGGTCTGAATTCATGATGCCATTAATTGCCGTGCTGCCGCGCGGGCTTCCTGTGTAATGGTTTCGCCTGCCAACATCCGCGCAATTTCTTCTTCACGTTCACTGTCCAAGATGGGTTTAACACAGGTCGTCGTGATGTCTCCGACGGAGAGTTTTTTAATCCGAAACTGGCTATCAGCACAGGCGGCCACTTGCGGACTATGCGTGACCGTGAAGACCTGAGCATGATCTGCCAATCGCGCGAGCCGTTTACCAACGGCAGCGGCAACCGCCCCGCCAACGCCTTGATCGACTTCGTCAAAGACCATGACCGCGTTGTTCTGCCCCGCCAGAGCGACTTTGATCGCGAGGGCGAAACGCGCCATCTCGCCACCGGACGCAATTTTGTCTAACGGACCAATCGCGGTGCCAGGGTTGGTCGAAACGAGGAAGCGAACTTGATCGACGCCTGCCGCACTTTCGGGCGCAGATGCAAAATCAGTTCTGAACTGCGCGCGTTCCATTTTCAATGGCGGCAACTCGACAGCAACTGATGCGTCCAGAGTTTTCGCAGCGGCCATGCGTGCGTCCGTCAGTGCTTTTGCGGCTTTATCATAGGTGGCTTTGGCGAGCTCGGCACGTTTGCGAGTTTTCTCAATATTCAACACGACGGAATCTATCGCATCGAGTTCAGTGGCAAAGCTTTGCCGCTTGCTGAGAAGATCAGCAACCGACACATTATATTTCCGAGCCGCAGCCCGCAAAGAAAAAAGACGTTTTTCTGTTTCTTCCAATCGCCCTGGTTCGACATCAAAACTTTGCGCGGCAATAGCAACGGCCTCGCGGGCTTCTTGCGTTTCTAACATCGCACGTTCTAAGGCTTCTGAAGCAGATTGAAGCGCGCGAACGGCAGGTGTTTCTCCGTCTCCGAACTTCGCGCGCAAGCGTTCGATCCCAGCAAGCGCAGTGGACAATCGAGCCTCGAACGCGCCGTCTTCACCCAGCGCATCTTCTGCCGCTGATAATTCCGAGAGTGCGCCCTCTGCGCCCTGTAAGAAGCGACGCTCTTCCGCCAACGTATCTTCTTCCCCCTCGCGTGGGTCGAGGCGGTCAAGCTCCACAATAGCATGTTCTAGAAATTCACGATCTTCGCCGGCTTTGGCTTGAAGCGCCATTAGCGCACTTAATTCACGCTTCGTCTCTTGCCGCGTTACATAGGCATCCCGCACCGCGTCGACCTCAGCCGTATAACCTCCGAATTGATCGAGAAGTTCGATGTGTGTTGTCGGGTCCAGCAAGCCACGACCGTCGTGCTGACCGTGAACTTCGAGCAATTTTCGTCCAAGCTCTGAGAGCAGTTTAACGCTCACGGCCTGATCATTTACGAAAGCCCGGCTACGCCCGTCCGCTGTCACCGTGCGACGGAGCGTCAGGTCCTCGGATACGTCATACTCGATGTCTTGATCTTGCAAGATTGACCAAGCAACGTGCGTGTCGGACAATGTGAAACTTGCGCTGCATTGCGCTTTGTCTGTTCCCGCGCGAACAAGCCCCCGGTCTGACCGCGCGCCCGTTGCCATGCCTAATGCATCCAGCAATATCGATTTACCCGCACCCGTTTCACCCGTTAAAGCGGTAAGGCCCCGGGTAAAGTCCAGATCGAGTTGTTCGATCAGGACAACATTACGGACAGATAGCCCCGATAACATCGGACTTAGAACAAACGCTCTTTCAAGCGTGTCCAATAGCCCTGTTTACGCGGCTTGTTAATTTCGTCGTCCAGATTGACGCCATAGTTTTGTAGTAGGTTATAGCTGTCTTTATACCATTCGCTGTTTGGGTAATTATACCCAAGGACAGATCCCACAAGTTTGGCTTCTTGGATCACACCTATTGAGACATAGCTCTCGACCAAACGATGCAAAGCTTCTTCGGTTTGAGATGTGGTCTCATATTTGGAAACAACGGACTTGAACCGACCAATGGCAGCAAGATGCTGATTTTGTCTGAGGTAGTAGCGGCCGATAGACATCTCTTTACCGGCCAGATGATCCTGAGTTAGCTCAAGCTTCAAGCGCGCATCGCGAGCATAGTCGCTATCTGGGTAACGACGTACAACCTGTTGCAAGGCGGCTTCTGCCGCAATTGTCGTCGCTTGGTCACGACCTACGTCGTAGATTTGATCGTAGTAGTTCATCGCGACAAGGTAATAGGCGTAAGGCGCAGAGTCTGAGCCCGGATGAAGACCGACAAAGCGCTGCGCCATAGCAACACTTTCGTCATGATCGGCGGAACGATAAGATGCGTAGGCGCTCATTAACATGGAGCGACGCGCCCATTTTGAAAAGGGATGCTGGCGTTCAACTTCTTGAAAAAGCAATTTGGCGTCGGCCCAATCACTACGCGCCATCTCTTCAAGCGCCTGATTATAGATCAATTCGGCAGGACGTTCGACGTAAGCGAGTTTTTCTTTTTTTCCGCCTAAGGACCCGCAGCCTGTTATTGCAAACAAAGTCGCACCTAGAATGGTGAGACGGAGCGTAGATGGTAAGCGCGAGACGATGGACATGAAACCCGTTCAATCTTTGATTTGCTCTGCAATCCTGACGGTCGAGTCAATGCGAGAGCTATTACTTTGAGATTGTCTTAGAGGTTTAGAAAGAGCGCGGAAAGTGAGAAAAGCGTTAGGCCGAAAGGGATGTCAGGTACCGCGCATCCGAAAAATCGACCTCATCCATAGGCATCGTTGTAAATTCCCACGCAGATGGCGTGCCATATAGCTTCATCAAGAGATCATGGTTCAACCCGTGCCCCGACTTGACGGTCGTTACACGACCCAAAATCGGTCCGCCAAGATAGAGGTCGCCCATCAAATCCAGAGCCTTATGGCGTACAAACTCGTCGTCAAAACGCAAACCGCTCGGATTGAGAACTTTGTCTTCATCTACAACAATCGCATTGTCATAGGAGCCGCCTTTTGACAGCCCAGCAGCTTGAAGGGCTGCGACTTCATGCAAACGTGCAAAAGTTCGTGCACTTGCCATGCGGTCGCGAAAAGATCGAACATCTGGAACGATTTCAAGGCGTTGTCGGCCGATTGCCTCTTCAGCAAAATCAATCGTCACATCTAACTCTAGGCGATCAGAGGGCTCTACGCGAGCAAACATGTCTCCGGAACCCACCTCAACAGTCTTCAACACTTTCACATAACGTCGCGGTGCTGGCTGGCGGTACACGCCCACCTGCTCGATCAACTTAAAGAAAGGCTCCGCTGACCCGTCCAAAGCAGGAAGTTCAGGACCGTCTAGTTCAATGTCCAAGTTATCGATGCCCGCTGCGCTTAACGCAGCTAACAAATGCTCAATTGTTGAGACGGTAATACCCGCCGCATTAGACAATGTTGTGCAGTTCCGCACACCTGTTACCAGATCAGGGCGCACTGGAATAATGTTGTCGCGATCCTGAATATCCGTGCGAACGAATCGCAGGCCCGACCCGACGGGCGCAGGACGCATCGCTAATCGCGCATGTTTTCCGCTATGTAACGCCACACTCGCTGTGACAGCGGGAGCACGTAAAGTGGATTGGCGACGGATATTCATGGTGAAAATTGGTCTCTTAATGTTTCATTGCGCATAAGTTTGGTAACTTCTCAACGCCTCAACAACAAGAAACGCTCCATGTCGAATTGTTTCATTTCATGACAAAAAGGCCATCCTTTTGACAGGACAGCCTCTTAGTTCAACATTTGCGGTTGATCAGATTATCTATTTTGACGGCGCAGAAAGCTTGGAATTTCCAACTCATCATTTGCATCGCTTCCAAATAGATCACCACTTGGCGCTGGACGACTTTGTACAGCGGGGCGTGGCGCAGGTGCCGGCGCTGCAGCTTTACGACGCCCAAAAAAGCCAAATGGGCTGCGGATATGACTTGCCGGTGCCGCTTCTGGAATTGGAGCAGGCGCTGGCGCAAGCGCTTGCGGTGCTGCCGCTTGATCCTCAGGTTGAATACGCGGCGGATATGGTTTCGGCGCCGTGTAAGGCGGCGGCGCATTCACAGCGACACGCGGTTCTTCACGGTCAAAATTATAATCATCGAATGCTTTGCGAGCCTCTGCTTCTGCAGCGGCTGCTTCTTGGGCGCGTTCGTGAACGCCCAATTCAACAACTTTTGGAGCCGCTGGCTTTTCAACTGGCGCGGTAAATGGGGCTGGGGCAGCTTCAACACGTGCAACGGCATCAACGCCAGTTGCTACGACTGAAACGCGAATTATGCCATCCAAATCATTGTCTAGCGCTGAGCCGACGATGATATTCGCATTCTCGTCAACTTGGTTTCGGATCAATTGAGCGGCTTCATCGACTTCATAAAGCGTTAAATCGCGTCCACCCGTGATATTGATCAAAACGCCTTTTGCGCCTTTGAGAGACACGTCATCAAGGAGCGGATTGTTAATCGCGGCTTCGGCGGCTTCCACGGCACGGCGTTCGCCAGTGGCTTCACCCGTCCCCATCATCGCCTTGCCCATTTCATCCATAACGGTGCGGACGTCATTAAAGTCAAGATTGATCAAACCAGGCACAACCATAAGGTCGGTAACGCCCCGAACACCTGAATGAAGAACTTCATCAGCCATCGCAAAGGCATCCGACATTGTCGTCTGCTCTGTCGCAACGCGGAAGAGGTTCTGATTTGGAATTGTAATCATTGTGTCGACGGCCGCATACAGGTTCTCGATCCCCTGCTCAGCCAATTTCATGCGACGGGAGCCTTCGAACATGAACGGCTTTGTGACGATGCCAACGGTTAGAATGCCACGTTCACGCGCCGCTCTCGCGATAACAGGCGCCGCGCCAGTGCCCGTACCGCCACCCATACCCGCTGCCACAAACAACATATGCGCACCATCAAGGTGCTCCATGATTTCGTCCATGCTTTCTTCAGCCGATTGTTCGCCAACTTCGGGACGCATGCCAGCGCCTAGCCCCTGAGTAATGCCGCCACCCATTTGGACTTTCCGCGTCGCCGCGTTTAGAGCCAAAGCTTGGGCATCTGTATTAGCGACGACAAAGTCGACGCCGTCGAGGCCCGATGCGATCATATTGTTGACGGCATTGCCGCCTGCACCGCCAACGCCGATAACAACGATACGAGGCTTAAGCTCTACAGCTTGCGGGAGATGGAAGTTTATGGACATAGCGGCACCCAAATTATGGTCAATGATTGGTGAATCAGACCTTGGGCGTAAAGACTTAATGCCCTGTTAACCGCGTTAACTTTTGAGCAAAAACGCTGATAAAATCGTAAAGCCAAAAAAGCAGGTTAGAAATTTTCCTTCAACCACTGAACAGAGCGCGCCATAGCGTTGCCCGAATACCGCTGTGCGCGAAGCCGACGTCCCGATAAATCTGGGGGGCCTGTGACGACTTCGGGGCGATCATCGAAGACACCCTTCAATAGACCGGTCGCAACGGCAAAATCTGGCTGGCTCAATTCTTCAGACAAGCCAAACACCCCGTGGGGTTGCCCAATACGCACGCGCTTACCTAAGACATGTGTTGCTAATTCTCGCACACCGTTCAAATGCGCGCCCCCACCTGTCAGAACGACTTGGCGGCCAGAGTAAGTTTCGAGACCCGCTTTGTGAATACGCTCGCGTAAAAGCTCCAATGTCTCTTCGACACGAGAGCGGATAATATTTGTCACAAGAGAACGAGGCTCATGATGCAATTCGTCCTGCGCAGCGATTGGCGGACATGGCACCATCACAGTCTCATCATCAGCGCCGTGTAAACACGACCCGTAAATCATCTTGATACGCTCCGCCGCCTCGAAAGGCGTTGAAAGCCCACGAGCCATATCGGACGTAATATTTCTACCGCCAACGCCCAAAGCATCGACATGCACCAAAGTGTTGTCACGAAAAATGGCAGCCGACGTGATGCCTGCGCCCAAATCAATGAGTGTCACACCCAAATCACGCTCATCGTCTGTCAGCACAGATAGTGCCGCTGCATATGGACTGACTGTTACTGAGCGAATGGTCAGATGACAGCGTTCAATACAATGCGCCAGATTGCGTAGTGGACCAATCCCCCCCAAAATAAAGTGCATATCAACGCCTAATTGACGCCCATACATACCGCGGGGGTCACGGATACCATCCTCACCATCAACCTGCCAATTGAGCGGGATAGCGTGAAGGATAGCGTGTTCAGCTTGCGAAAGTTCTGAAAGCGATGAATTTAAGACGCGCTTCAAATCGCGATCTACTACGGCACCACTTGCGAATTCTGTTTGAACCGTCATATGCTTGGAACGAAGTGAGCGCAGGGCTACATTTACCGACACATCTTGGACGGTAACGCCGGCTGCGCGTTCGGCTTTTTCTACCGCCGCGCGGATACCAACTTCGGCAGCTTCAAGATCGACTACTGCGCCGCCTTTCAGCCCTGCAGATACCCCGAAGCCTGACCCGATCAAACGCACACCCAACCCCGGCTCTTCGCGGCCAATCAAGCAAACGACTTTATTTGAGCCAATATCAAGAACGCAGACCGTCTCCGGCTGCCGCTTTTTAGAGGTTCCAAACACTGGCTATGTAGACTGAAGCGCGTCGGCAGTTTTGGCCTTCAAGCCAATACGGTCGGGCAAGCGTAAATCAATCGAACCCACTTCGCGCGAGAGGATAAAAGTTTCACGGTCCAAACTCGCTAATTTACGTAATGCTATGTCTACGTTTTCCGCAGGCAATTGAACAATCGTTTCATTTCGCAAGTGCAAATCCCATCGCCCCGACGGGAAGCGTACGAGGCTTTCAACGCGTGTCCAAATTTCCTGATGCGGCGCCAGTGAGGCCTCAATGTTACGGGCGTCAGCGGGTGCGTCAGCTCCGACATAAGTTTTTAGACCCAAAGGAATGGAAATAGCTTCGGATACAGGAATGATAGGCTGACCCGAATCTGCGAGTAAATGCAGCACGCCCTCATGCTGCCAAAGCGCATAGGGCGTCGTTTCTACGACTTGGACAACGATACGATTTGGCCAAAGACGACGAACGACCGCCTTTTCCACCCACGGCAAACTTTCTGTTCGATCGCGCGCTGCATCGAGGTCAACACCAAAGAAGTAAGTCCCGCGCTGAATTTGTGCTGCGATCCGAATGTCTCGCTCATTCAGACGTCCCTCGCCCATTACATCAACTTGCTCGACAACGAAGCCCGCAGCCATCAGGCGGTCAACTTTCCACGCATCCATGTTTTGACGGATAGCTGGCAAGTACCCACCCAACCACAAAGCTATGAAAATGAGAAATCCGAAAGTGCCGATTATTTTCAAGACGAAGCGCATAAACGCTTTCGGTGAATGCTTAGCCGCACGCATCTGCGCCGCCATCCAATTCTGAGAACCGCGCAACCCAGGTTTAAGAGGGCTGACTCGCATCATCCCACCAAATTTAGATTGTCCTTTTTTTATCGCGGCCATGAAGCGTCCTCAACCATCCAGCGACAAAGCTGGGCAAAATCGATCCCGACATAAGCCGCTTGCTCAGGGACAAGCGATGTCGGGGTCATTCCGGGTTGAGTATTCACTTCAAGCATTACGATTTTGTTTACCACATTGTCGCGGGTGCAATTTTCATCATTAAATCTGAAATCAGAACGTGAAACGCCACGACACCCTAACGCGTCGTGCGCTTTTTCGGCCCAATCGAGGCAAATTGCGGTCACATAGTCGGGCAATTCGGCTGGGCAGACATGTTTAGCGGCATTCGCTCCGTATTTTTCCTCATAATCGTACCAGCCATTCGGAATGATCTCCGTCACGCAAATGGCTTTGCCGTCTTGGACGGCCACTGTCAGTTCTCGACCTGGGATATAGCTTTCAACAACCACGTGTTCGCCCATTGCAACATCTGCAGCAATTGCCGCGCGCTGTTGGCTGTCTTCGCCCCGTATAATATAGACGGATTTAGAAGACCCCTGTCCATTAGGTTTTACGACATATGGTAAAGCGATCGGATGCTCTCTCGAGATTTCAACACGGTCAAATAGGCCACCATCTGCGACGGTAATGCCGACAGATTTTAAGACATGTTTGGCGCGATGTTTATCCATCGCCAAGGAAGAAGCCATCACACCTGAATGCGTGTAGGGTTTGCCGAACATATCCAGCACCCCTTGAACGCGACCATCTTCGCCCCAATCCCCGTGAAGCGCATTGAAAATCACATCCGGATTGGCGGCTTTCAATTGCTCCCAAAGGGCCTGGGTCACATCAATCTCAACGACATCATAATCCAAACCGCGCAAAGCTTCCGCACAGGCTGCGCCCGTGACGAGTGAAACGTCTCGCTCGGATGACATTCCGCCTTTAAGGACGGCAACGCGGGTCATGCCTGCTCTCCAATCCGGCGAACTTCCCAGTGTAGATCGACACCTTGAGTCTGTAAGACCTTCGCCCGAACCGTTTCGCCAAGCGTTTCAAGGTCCTTGGCCGTCGCGCCGTCAGCATTGATCATGAAGTTACAATGTTGTTCGCTCATTTGCGCACCGCCGACCCGCAATCCTCGACAACCGGCCGCGTCTATGACCTGCCATGCGCCACGACCGCCGCTTTCTTTCGGGTCTGGGTTTTTAAACGTTGAGCCGCCGGTCTTTTCACGAATAGGTTGACTGGCCTCGCGCTTGGCCGTGATCTCATCCATCCGCGCCTGAATAGTGGCTGGCGTGTCAGCCGTGCCTTCAAAGACGGCCTGCGTAAAGATAAGGTCTTTTGAAGCGCCACAGTGCCGATAGCTGTAGTCCATCTCCGCGAGATCCATAACCTGTCTGCGACCTGAGCGATCCAAGGCGACAACACTTTTCAATATGTCTTTTGTTTCGCCCCCATAGCACCCCGCATTCATCCGCAAGGCTCCGCCGATTGTGCCGGGTACACCTGCGTAAAATTCCAATCCCGAAATTCCTGCCTTGGCGGCGGCTTTTGCGACATTTTTATCTAAAGCAGCCGCGCCCGCCGTAACTAGCAAACCGTCTGTTTCAACCTGACCGAAAGCGGGACCCAAACGGATGACAACGCCTTTGACGCCGCCGTCGCGAACCAAGGTATTGGAGGCAACGCCTAGAACTTGAATAGGGATATCGTCTGGCGTTGAGCTCAGAAAATGCGCAAGATCGGCTTCATCTTTCGGCATAAACAAAGCCTCTGCCACACCGCCCACGCGTAACCACGTAAATGGCGCGAGCGAGACGTTAGCTCTCAGGCTTCCACGGACCTCAGGTAATTGGTCGAGAAAGCTCACAACTTGCCGAGATTTTCAGGAAGTTCTGCCGCCCAATAGGTGATGTCACCTGCGCCGAGGCAAACGATAAGGTCGCCCGGTTCGAGATATGGATGGAGGTCTTTGGCCAGTGTGGCTTTGGACGTGAGGGCGACATCGCGGTGACCGTGACTCCGCAAGGACTCGGCAAGTGATGGCGCACTAATGCCCTCAATTGGGTCCTCGCCCGCCGCATACACGTCGGTTATATAGACGCGGTCTGCATCATTAAAACAGGTGGAGAAATCCTCAAACAAATCCCGCAAGCGGCTATAACGATGTGGCTGCATCACGGCATGAACTTTACCACCCGTTTCGCCCGAAGAGACGACTTGCCGTGCAGCTTGCAGAACCGCCGATATTTCGACAGGGTGATGACCGTAATCATCAATGACATTTACGCCGTTCCATTCACCAACATGGGTAAAACGTCGTTTGACGCCTGCGAAACTCGCCAGCCCAGTACGAACCTTGTCCGCATTCAAACCCAATTCACGAGAGACAGCAATCGCGGACAAAACATTCTGGACGTTATGTTTACCAGCCATGGGCAAGAATAAGTCGGACCAACGATCCTCTTCACCGTCTAAGCCTCGGAATACCACATCAAATCGAGATCCCCCTGGCTCCAAGCGTAAGTTCTCTGCTCGAACATCAGCTTGAGGGTTAAAGCCGTAGGTGACAACGCGACGATCGCTGATACGACTAACGAGGCTTTGGACCTCGGGATGATCAATACACAAGACCGCAAAGCCATAAAATGGCAAGTTCTCTACAAAAGTAGCAAACGCCTTTCGCAAGGTTTCGAAGTCCCCGTAATGCTCCATATGTTCGGCATCGATATTTGTGACGACGGCGACAGTTGGCAGAAGCTTCAGAAACGTGCCATCACTCTCATCCGCTTCAACGACCATCCAATCGCCCAAACCAAGTTTAGCGTTAGACGCATAGGCATTGATGATACCGCCATTAATGACGGTCGGGTCCAGATCGCCACCTTCAAGCAAGGCTGCGATCATTGTTGTTGTTGTCGTCTTGCCATGGGTCCCGCCGACAGCAATCGTCCACTTCAAACGCATCAACTCAGCGAGCATCTCGGCGCGGCGAACCACAGGGATAGCGCGCGCGCGCGCTTCCATTAGTTCTGGGTTGTCTGCCTTAATCGCGGATGACATCACAATCGCGCCAGCGCCGTGAACCTGCTCGGCTTTTTGACCGATAAAAATGGTTGCACCGAGGCCTTTCAGACGGGCAGTATTTATACTTTCTCGGGCGTCGGAACCTTGAACTTGATATCCCAAATTCAACATAACCTCGGCAATGCCAGACATACCAATACCGCCAATACCCACAAAGTGGATCGGCCCCAAATCAAATGGCACCTTCGTGGCAAGAGCGTTTTGTTTTAGCGTCGTGTTTGGCATGGGAACCCTAGGTGGTGGTGCAGATGACCAACTGTGTGAGATCGTGGGCCGCGTTCGGACGCCCAAGGGAACGGGCAGCAGTGGCGGCGGAAGAAAGCCAGCTCGAATCATTTAATCTGTCCTCTAAGATATTCGCGACAGACTCTGGGGTAAACTCTGATTCCGGCAGAATATCGGCAGCACCGTGACGTTCCAATGACTGCGCATTGATGGTTTGATGGTCATCCATGGCAATGGCGAGCGGAATTAAGAGAGACGGCTTTCCCATCAGGGCGATTTCGGACACGGATGAGGCGCCTGCCCGAGCCACAATATAATGTGCTTTAGCGAGATGAATTTCGATATCGGAGAAAAAAGTTTCACAGAGCGCAGAAACGCCTGCGTCATTATAGGCTTGACGCGCCGTCGATTGCGCACTTTCCGTCGTTTGCTGAACAACGTTCAATCGCGAGCGTAGGTTAGGCGATAAAAGCGCGATCGCTTTTGGCAAAGTCTCAGAGAGGATTCTCGCGCCCAAACTTCCACCGACGATCAGCAGGTTTATCTCATTTTCGGGGGGATCATATGACGTGGGTACCGCGGCCGAAATTTGTGCGCGCATCGGATTGCCCAGACAGGTGACATTCGCGTCAGCACTTACTTTTTTGAGGATCTCAAACCCAGACACAACATGGTTGGCTTTGGCCGCGAAGACTCGGTTCACACGACCCAAGACCGCGTTCTGCTCGTGCAATATCGTGGGCAACCCAGCTGACTGGGCGGCACGCATTGCCGGGAACGCTGGATAGCCGCCAAAGCCGACAACAATATCTGGCTTCCAATCACGGATGAACTGTTTGGCCTGACTTACACCTTTTGCAAGTTTCAACGCGCCCTTGATAGCTTGAATAGGTTTTCGCGGTGAAATCGACGCCGCCTGCACCTCAACAATCGGATCAGCAGGAATTCGTCTCGAGTGCTTCAACCCGCGCGCATCCGTCATGAGCGCAATGTCCCAGCCCAGCGCTTTTAGACTTTCGGCAAGCGCCTGAGCGGGAAACATATGACCGCCTGTCCCGCCTGCGGCTAGGAGAATCTTACCGCCCATATTCATACGCCCCTGGACGACGACGTGTGAAGGATAAGATCAAACCTGCAGTGAAACAGAGCGCCAACATCGATGAGCCGCCATTTGAAATAAACGGCAATGTCATCCCTTTACTAGGCGCCATGTTCAGATTCACGAAAAGGTTGATGATTGTTTGCATACCTACCATGGTCGCCAGACCTGCGGCAGCAAGTTGGCAAAAGTAGTCATTTAAGCGCAGCGCGTTGCGGAAGGTCTGCACAACAAAGGCGGCTAGGAGAATGACCAGAATTGCAGAAATCAAAAAGCCGAACTCTTCGACGGTCACCGCAAAAATAAAATCTGTATTCCCGTCGGGTAGCGAATATTTCACGCGACCCTCACCAGGACCACGCCCGAAAAACCCGCCGGAAGAAATCGCTTCGAGCGCTTTATCTGTTTGATAACTATCAGCCGTATTTGGCGAGGTGAAGGCACTCACCCGCGCCCGAACATGAGGTAAGGTTATATAAGCCGCGATAGCCCCAACTACTGAGATGCCGAGCATGATCAGCAACCACCCCAAGGACAATCCCGCAAAAAAGAAAACGGCCGCAAATCCTAACGTCAAAAGGAAGGATTGACCAAAATCGGGCTGCGAAATTAGAAGAGCCAAAAGCGTAATATAGACGCCAAACACGATGGCTACGGCGGGTACATTCTGGTCGCGATGACGGATCGAGAACATCCAAGCCGCGAAGACAATAAACGCAGGCTTTGCAAACTCAGAGGGCTGCAAACCCAAAGGCCCAATGCGCACCCAGCGCGTCGCGCCCTTAACCTCATACCCAATAAAAGGCAGCGCAAACATAACAATGATAGAGCCGATCAAAGTCAAAACTGCCAATCGCCGAGCGTTCACGGCGTCAAAAAGTGAGACGATAAACATCCCAAAAATGCCCAAACCAACAAATATCATATGTTTATATAAAAAGAAGAAGGCGTTGTCGTAATCCAATCTTGCCGCAGCAGCGGGGCTGGAGGCCATGGACAGGATGAGACCTGCACCGAGCAAGCAAATTAAAATAGAGAGCGTTACCTGATCGACACTGCGCCACCATTCGCCAACCAAGTTTCTGCGAGAGCGAGAGGCAATCAAATTTGGGAGAGTGCCGATCATGCTGCCTCTCCAGCTTCGGACGTGGCGACCGATCCAGTCACGTCAATTCCCATCAACTTTTGAGCCTGAGACCGAAATGCGTCACCCCGTATCTCGAAGTTTTTGAACTGATCAAAACTGGCGCACGCGGGAGAGAGCAAAACAATGGCATCTTTCAGACCCGATTCTAGGGCATCCTTGGTCGCGCAGAGTAATGCCATTTCTAAGGTTTTCTTATTCTGATTTGGACATTTCGCGGTATTGAGTGACACACCAAAGTCCTCTGCGGCCTCACCAATCAGATAAGCGGCTCTTACATTCCCGAATAAGTCTTTTAGCGGATCAATTCCGCCCTCTTTTGCGACGCCACCCGCGATCCAGAAAATGTTGTTATAACTCGCCAGCGCCTGCCGCGCCGCGTCTGCGTTTGTTGCCTTGCTATCGTTGACAAAGCGGACATTTCGCAAAGTCCCCACCGTCTCCATACGATGCGCCAAGCCTGGAAAGGACAAAATCGCCTCGCCGATCTCTTTCGGATCAAGACCGAAAGCACTCACGGCCGCATAAGCGGCGGCAGCATTCTGCCAATTATGCTGGCCTTCCAATGCGGTTGCCTTTCGCAGATCGCAGACCTCGATAGATTTTTTGCTCATGTTGCAGAACAACTTGCCGCCCAAAACGCTGACACCATGACCAACCGCCCGGCGAGCACTAATAGGAATAATACGGCGCCCATTTCGGACCTTCAATTCAGTGCAAAGCGCCTTGCCATATTCATCATCGACGCCAATGACCACCGTATCCGCAGTGTCTTGGTTCGCGAAGATTGCCTGTTTGGCTTCGCCATAAGCCTCCAAACTTCCGTGACGATCCAAATGGTCAGGAGAAAGATTGAGAAAAACAGCCGAATTTGCGCGCAAAGAATGTGTCCGTTCAAGTTGGTAGCTGGAAAGTTCAATGACGTAGAACATTCCGCTGTGCATGCGGTCCAAATCTAGAACGCCCCGACCAATATTGCCGCCGATTTGCGCATCTTTTCCGCATGTCTTTAAGATATGCCCGATTAGAGATGTCGTCGTTGATTTTCCATTTGTCCCAGTAATGGCAATGATCTTCGGCCGCGCTCTGTCTGGCTTCGCGGCCACTTCTCGGGCGAGAATTTCGATGTCGCAAATGATTGGAACACCGGCCGCTTGCGCCGCCGTTGCAGACCAGTGCGGCTTTGGAAGGTGATGGGGCACTCCAGGCGACAAAACGAAATCATCAACCTCTGACCAGTCCACCTTTTTCAAATTCTTAAGCGGCACACCCTTTTGCTGTGCAGCCTCTCGTGTCTCCCGATTATCATCCCAAGCCCAAACGGTCGCGCCCCCCGCAACAAGCGAGAGTGCAGCCGAAACGCCTGTGCGTCCTAGCCCGAAGACAGCGACCGTGCGGCCGCGGAATGTGTCCGCCTTAATCAACCTAACGCAGCTTCAACGTGGAGAGACCAATTAGAGCGAGAATGATCGCAATAATCCAGAAACGAATAACAATCGTCGGCTCTTCCCACCCCTTCTTTTCGAAATGATGATGGATGGGCGCCATACGAAACACCCGCTTACCCGTAAGTTTAAACGAGGCGACTTGAACGATCACAGACACAGCTTCGAGGACAAATAGGCCACCGATAATCGCGAGTACGATTTCGTGTTTCACGGCAACAGCCGTCACACCCAAAGCGCCCCCGAGCGCGAGCGACCCTGTGTCACCCATGAAGACCATTGCAGGTGGAGCATTGTACCAAAGAAAACCCAATGATGCGCCGATGATCGCGCCCAAGAATATCGTAATTTCTGCGCTTCCCGGAATGTGTGGAACGCCGAGGTAATTTGAGAAAATGAAATTGCCAACAAGGTAAGCAATGAAAGCTAAACTCATACAAGCAATCATAACGGGCACAATTGCTAGACCGTCCAAACCATCTGTTAGGTTCACCGCATTGGCCGTGCCAACAACGACAAGGCATCCGAACGGAATGAAGAAAATACCGAGGTTAATCGTGAAGTTTTTAAGCAAAGGAATGGCTAGTCCTGTTGCAAAATCATCGCCTTGCGGGAACGCCGTTGTCAAAACCCACACAGCGATTGCAGCGATGCCAAATTCAAGAATGAGGCGAATTTTTCCCGAAAATCCCTTGTGCGACTGACGCGAGACTTTCAAATAGTCATCATAAAAACCAATTACGCCAAAACCGACGGTCACGAAGACAACGACCCAGAGAAACGGATTGCTTAAATCGGCCCAGAGCAATGTTGAAATCACAACGGCCAGAAGGATCATCAAGCCACCCATCGTAGGCGTGCCGGCTTTTTTTATAATATGGCCTTCTGGACCATCTTCACGGATCGGCTGGCCCTTGCCTTGACGCGCGCGCAAAGCATTGATCATCTTCTCGCCAAACAGGAAGAATATGATGAGCGACGTCATCAGCGCCCCACCAACTCGGAATGTGATGTAATTGAACAGGTTGAAGAGTTGAAACTCATCGCCCATCGGTGCGAGCCATTCATAGAGCATTAGACGCTCTCCCCTTTGAGTTGGGCTGCCACTGCCCCGACGCCCGACGCGTTAGACCCTTTGATCAGCAATATATCTCCGTCAAGGAGTTCGCCTTTCAGTTTGGTTAACAAAGTCTGAGGTTTAGTCGACCAACCTCCGCGCATAGGTTGCGGCATCGCTCCCATTAAGAACCGCATACATTCGCCAGCGACGAAAACACGCTCAAATCCCGCCGTGATTAATGGCTCAGCCAATTCACGGTGGCGCTCTAATTCATCCGCGCCAAGCTCGAACATGTCGCCCAGCAGAGCTAATTTGCGCCCGGGCCGCAATGCCGAAGCAGCGAAAGCCGCACGCATGGATGTCGGATTAGCGTTATAACTCTCATCAATTAAAGTGATTTGCTTACCGTCAATAATTAGCGTGCGCGTGTCACCTCGACCTGGCGCAGGAACAATCTTTCGAAGGGCCATCGCGGCTTTGCGCAATGGCAAATCCGCGGCATAGGCGACAGCCATACAGGCCGCAGCATTCATAAACCAATGCTCCCCCGGAACCATCAAGGTTACGTCGATTTGCTGCTTAGCAATTCGCAAACGAACATTGCCGCCCAAAGCATGAGAGTTAGCACTGACAATTGCGACATCATCCGCGTCAGAATGCCCAAACGTTAGAACGCGAAGGTTTGCAGCTTCAGCCTTCGCCCGAATGCGAGGCGTATAAGGATTATCGCCATTTAGGATAAGAAGACTACCTGGGACCATACCGTCAATAATTTCGGCCTTCGCATCAGCGATACCCTCCACATTTTCAAAATTTGCGAGATGCGCGCCGACGACATTGTTGATCAATGCGATTTGAGGTTGGACCCATTTCGAAAGCTGAGACATCTCCCCTGCGTGGTTCATGCCCATTTCGAATACGGCGTAATCCGCGCCCTCTGGCAGGGTCGCAAGTGTAATCGGCACACCGATATGATTGTTGAACGATTTTAAAGACTTATGCGACAGTCCAAAAGTCCCCAGCATCACCGCCAACGCCTCTTTAACCGATGTCTTCCCGACGCTTCCCGTCACACCAATACGCAGAGCTTTGCGTGTATCCCGCGCATGAACACCCAGCACCTCTAGGGCGTTTGAAACATCATCAACGATGACCGCATTCACGCCTTTGTCTGAACGCTCACACAAAACGCCGCCTGCACCTGCCAAAACCGCAGCGGGAATAAAATCATGCCCGTCACGAACATCTTTTAAGGCAACAAACAAATCACCCGGCTGCAGCGTTCGCGTATCTATAGACAAGCCTGTCACAGTGAAATCCTGTACCGCGACGCCACCTGTCGCCTGCGCAATTTCTGCCGATGTCCACAGCGTCATGAGAGAAGCCCTCTGGCAACATCGACATCGGAAAAAGGAATAATTTTGTCGCCAACAATTTGACCTTGTTCATGGCCTTTCCCCGCGATGACGAGACAATCTTGAGGTTTCAGTCGTTCAATACCCGCCGCGATAGCCATCGCCCGGTCTCCGATTTCGGTCGCATCGGGACACCCAATTAATACAGCTTTGCGAATTTCCGCTGCGTTTTCAGTTCTTGGATTATCATCTGTGACAATGACTTGATCAGCCAGCTTAGCCGCGACAGCGCCCATTTTTGCACGCTTGCCAGCGTCGCGATCGCCGCCGCACCCGAAGACGACAATGATGTCCCCAGCGGTGTGCGGACGCACAGAACGCAAGAGTTTGTCCAGCCCGTCTTCCGTATGCGCAAAGTCGACATAGACAGAAGCACCGTTCTTTACGCCAGCCAATTCCAAACGTCCTGCCACGCCTTTTAGATGAGCAAGTGCGTCTAAGGCCGTCGAGACTTCGACACCCGTTTTCAATGCCAAACCGAGAGCCGCTACCGCATTTAATGCTTGGAACTCGCCCGCCAAAGGGAGATCAACGATATGTCGCTCGCCACGCACGATGAGCGTGAGTTTTTGACCCGTTGAATGCGGCATGACTTCATCGATACGAATGTCCGTACCCGTCCATCCAACTTGCAAGACGTCTTGACCCAACCCTTGGCAAACCTCCACCAAATGCTGTCCATATTTATCATTCGTGTTGATGACGACAGGCGCGCCCCGTGGCGTAAGGTCAATAAATAATCGCGCCTTTGCGGCGAAGTAATCTTGCATACTCGGGTGATAATCAAAATGATCTTGAGTTAGGTTGGAAAAGCCTGAGGCCGTAATGTTGACCGCGTCCATTCTATATTGCTTCAGACCGTGGGAACTGGCCTCCATTGCAACATGGGTAACCCCTTCTTTCTCCAAAGATGACAGAGTTTGATGTAGTGCCAAAGCATCGGGTGTTGTGTGTGTCATGGGCTTATACCCAGCAGGAGACGTCGCACCCAGAGTACCGAAACAGGCCGCGTTGAGGCCCGCATGCACCCAAATTTGACGCAGAAAATCAACCGTGGAAGACTTCCCATTTGTTCCAGTCATCGCCACCAAAGTCTTTGGCTGGCCTGGGAATAGCTTTGCAGCTGCACGCGCATAGGCCAAGCGAGGCTTTGCGCTTTCCACGACTGGAACGTCAGCCTTGGTTCCTGGAATTGAAAGAATCCCAACGGCCCCCTGATCAACAGCCTTTGAAATAAAATCTCGTCCATCCATTGCCACCCCAGGCAACGCCGCGAAGACCATACCCGTTTTGATTTGACGACTATCGGCACTCAGGCCCGTTACGGCCGTATCGTCATCCAAGCCAAACAAACTGCGGAGGGTGTGCTGAATCATGGCTGTACCTGTGCGTATTTACTGGTGTCACGCGCGCCAGGCAAAATCGGCCCAATCCGACGGATCACGTTCCCAGCAGTTGGTGTCGCATTCCAGCCTGCCGTCGCATACCCATATGTTCCCTCAATAGGTTTCGGCTCATCAAGCGTTACGATCATGGCGTAGCGAGGATTTGAATGAGGAAAGGCCGCGACAAAGCTGGTAACCAGCCGTTTCTGATCATATCCGCCCGTTGCAGAAGGTTTTTCAGCTGTGCCAGTTTTACCCATCACACCATATCCGGGGACATTGGCTCTGCGCCCTGTTCCATCCGTCACAACATAACGCATCATATCGACCATATCGCGGGAGACTTCAGAGCGGAACACACGACGCCCTACGGGCGGGGTCGCCATAGACGCTTTTCGGACAGTTGGCGTCACATAGACGCCATCATTCAACATTGCCGAAATTGCCGAAGTCAACGCCAAAGGTGTCACGGACAAACCATGACCATAGGACACAGTGACCGTCGCCATCTCACCCCAGCGCTTTTGCACTTGCGGCTTGGCGCTCTCAGCCAATTCATATCCGACGCGATCTAATAGACCTAGATTTCTTAAGTGATGCCGCTGACGCTCCGCACCGATGCGTTGCGCAATCATAGCTGTGCCTCGGTTAGAACTTTCACCCAAAACGCCCCACATATTCAGAGGCACTTCCGAGGGATGATCATCACGAATATATTTGTTCAGCACACGGTAAGGCTTCTGCACGTCGAACATCTCCACTTGATCTGCAACACCATCCTCTAAAGCCATCGCCATGGTGAGCGGCTTGAAGACACTGCCTAAGTCATAAGTGGACATTGCGGCATGATTAAAGCGAGTAGCAGGCAATGTTGCGCCAGGGTCATTTGGATTGAAGTTCGGAACTGAGGCCATTGCGATGATTTCACCGGTCTGAATATCCATGACAACGCCACTAGCATCCAAAGCGTCAAACTTCTCGCGCGCTTTTGTCAATTCATCCGTGAGCGCAAATTGCACACGCAAATCAATCGACAATGCGATGGACGGCGCATTGTCGGCGATTAACTCGTCATCGAACGCTCGCTCAGCGCCTGCCACACCAGCCATATCCACATCGGTAAATCCGACAACGTGAGAGGCCAAAGCCTCGCGGGGGTAGACGCGCTTGGGCTCTTTCCGAAAATCTAAACCAGGGAGACCTAAGTTGAAAACAGCTTGTCGCTCTTTCGGCGTCAGACCGCGCTCCAGCCAAACAAAACTGCGGTCGAGCTCTAATTTTTGCTGTAGTGTGGACCTATCCAAATGCGGACGCAGACGCTGTAGCACTTCAGCCGTTTCAGATGGGTTCCAAACGCGCCGCGGCTCAGCATATAGAGAATAAGTCTCCAACGTTGTCGCGAGCAATTCACCATTCCGGTCCGTTAAATCCGCGCGCTGCATTTGCACCGCCTGCGGTAGAACGCGCTGGTGCGCACCATCCGAAAACAACGAAATTTCCGCCAAGCGAACAATTGCCACGAGCAACATAAAAAGAAAGGCAACAACACCAATACGGATACGGATACGCCCCTCAGACACCGCCCGATATTCTTCATCTGCCAAAGTTAAGGTTTGCTGATTTTGAAACGTGTAAGACTGGGTCATTGACCACCCTCCACACTCGAAGATTTAATCAAAGGAAAAAGCTGCTCGATCGCATCGGCAGAACGTTCTTGGTCTGGCCGAATGGGAGCCAAGTTTAGGTGCAAATCGTTTAACTCGGACAGTCGTGTCGGACTCTCTAAATAAGCCAATTCAGCCCGCAAAACGCGAATAGCGGCATCCTCTGCAGCTATCGCTCGGGTTAAGACCCGCACATCTCGCTTCGCAGATTGCGCGTGAGTTTTGACAAAATAGAGAGTCACAGTTAGCGCGACTCCGACGAGAAAAAGCAGGAACCATGACACACGGCGCGCCGCGCGTGTTGGACCAACATATGACCCTAAGTGAGAAAAGCTCATAACCGAGCCTCCAACTCAGATAATGATAGAACATTTGGCAGCAAACGATCATCGGCTTCAAAAACACCAGCCTCGGTTCGCACGGCAAGCCTCAGCTTCGCAGACCGTGAACGCGCATTTTCACGGACTTCTAAATCGGACGGCTTGGTCACGCTTCGTTTTGGCAACGTAAAACTGGCGGCAGGACCAAGATTGACGACCTCTGGTGCATAACGCGACCCACCGCTAACCTCGCCGGCGCGACGACGGAAAAACGACTTAACAATGCGATCCTCCAAAGAATGAAACGTCACAACCACGAGACGCCCACCTGGAGCCAGAATTCGCTCAGCCGCACAAAGACCTTGATAGAGCTCTCCCAGCTCATCATTTACGAAGATACGCAGAGCTTGAAACACGCGTGTCGCAGGATGAGTTTTACCCCGGCGCCCTAGCGCTTTCTCCAAAATCGCCGCCAAATCCGCGGTCGTCACAATGTCTTCAGCCTCTCGAGCAGAGACGATACAATTAGCAACATGTCGCGCGCGTTTCTCTTCTCCATAAACTTGGAAAACCCGAGTTAACTCAGCCACGCTCAGATGCATCACCGCATCGCGCGCAGAGGGCCCTCCACCCTGTTCCATGCGCATATCCAACGGACCCTCGCGCATGAATGAGAACCCACGCTCGGCTTGATCTAGCTGCATCGACGATACACCGATATCTAAAACCACCGCATCCACAGAAGCCAAGCCAACTTCATCCATTTTCGAAAAGGGCGTTTGAATGAGTCGGAACCGATCGCCCCACTCCGCAGCCAACTCCTGAGCGCGCGGCAAAACATTTGGATCACGATCCAACCCCACCACAGAGCATGCGGCGCTATCGAGAATCGCCGCGCAATACCCGCCATTTCCAAAAGTGCCATCGACACACGTTTCGCCATCCACCATAGACAGTGACGTCAGGACCTCTGGCAGCATGACCGGATAGTGTTTCATACTGGCTTCATTCGATGACGATTAGCCAGCGCCCTGGCTTTGAGTTCAGTCCGCCGCGCCTCATGGGCGCCCTCATCCCAGATTTCAAATTTGCGGCCACGCCCCACGAATGTCACCTTGCCGTCCAATCCTGCGTACTCCCGAAATTTTGCAGGCAAGCTCACGCGACCCGTTGAATCGAATGTGAGCGTCTCGCTCTCACCGAAAATCACGAGCTCTAATGCCTCACGCCCCGGATCGTACATATCCATTTGATCGAGCATATCTTGGTAGTGCCGAAGAATGGATTGATCACCACCCTCCAAATAAGCACCATCCAAACTTGGCCAAAGGACGATACCTTCGAACCCGACACTTGCGCATTGCGTACGGAAATTAGCAGGCACGGAAATCCGTCCCTTGGCATCTAGGTTGTTTGTAACACTGGAGACAAACACGCAGCAGGCCACCTTTCCGCAAGTCTCTCGAACATCTCGAGATCACGTATGGGATAGTATGGGATTTCATGGGAAACAACGCCATTGGGAACGATCTGTTAACCTTACCTGCTCTTACTCCACACCCTGTGAATCATGTGGACAACTTCAAGATCACCATAGGATTCAGGCAGTTAAACTGTGGTTAACCATACAAATTTTGATGAATAAAATTAAAAAATGTCAGGAGGCCTATAAGCCGGGTTTTGTCCCTGTCCGAAAACAGGTGACGATCATTCATCTAGGACCCGTCTTGCGACGTGCCTCATGCAACCAACCCGGACGACGGTGACGCGACACACAATGTCGTCCCTATTTGGTTTTGCTCCGGATGGGGTTTACCTTGCGGCGACTGTTGCCAGTCGCCCGGTGCGCTCTTACCGCACCCTTTCAGCTTTTCCCTCGTGTTTGCAAGCAAAGCACTTGGGTAGTCTCCTCTCTGTGGCACTGTCCCTCAGCCCAGACTTTACGTCTAAACCGGCCGGGCGTTACCCGGCATCCTGTACGCGATGGAGCCCGGACTTTCCTCAGATGCAAGCACCCGCGATCGTCCAGCCTCCTGACAAGCGGCTAAGTGTTTGCCGCAGCGCCCAATGTCAAGCTATGCACACCTTATGAAACACCTTGCACTGCTTACGACATCTCTAATTTTGGCGGCCTGTACTGCGCCTGAACCCGATGGCACGATCATTTACCCAGCACAGAGCGTCGTTACTGTCGACATATCGCAACCCACGGCCGCAGCGATAGCTGTGCGAGATGGAAGGATCGTCGGCGTTGGGACGCTGGAGTCTTTAAAGTCTGACTTCAAAGCCGCAGACATAGATAGGCGTTACGAGAAAAATGTCTTGGTCCCAGGCCTAATCGACCCGCACATCCACATGACATTAGGTGCAATGATGTATGGTCTGGACTGGGTACCTCCTTGGGACATGCCCCACCCGAACGGTTTGGTTAAGGGTATCGACAATAAAACCGATTTATTACAAAGCATTGCTAAGCAGGCTTCGCGTAAATCAGACGAAAGCCCCTTGATCCTTTACGGTTACCACAACCTCGTTCAGGGTGACATTGACCGTTCCGACTTGGACAAAATTTCGGACACACGGCCAATCATTATCTGGCATTATTCAGGTCATGATTTCTACATGAATACGCCCGCATTGGAGTTGTTTGAAATCACGGCAGACATGCACGAACGTTATGAAGGCGTTGCGCTAGACGCTTCGGGAGAGTTGACAGGGCGAATTTTTGAAGACGCGCTCGCGCCATTGCTCTCGAAACTTGGACCCTATCTCTTGAACCCCGCACATATTGAAAAAGGGTTTGACGGTTACGAGATTCTTCTCGCCCAAGGCGGCGTCACAACTGTGGCTGAGATGGGATATGGAATATTTGGACGTCTGCTGGAAGACAGCTATCTTTCGAAACACCACACGAAAGAAGATCCTTACAGTCTGTATCTCGTTCCAGAACACAGGGCTTTCGCACAAGAATTTGGCGACGCTAGCGCACAAACGATGGTCGATATGGCCGCCGCGGACCCGCGCATCCTGCCCCAGGTCAAACTTTTTACGGATGCTGCATTTTACTCGCAAACAATGAAACTCGCAGCGCCAGGGTATTTGTCAGGACAGTCTGCAGGAACCGACGGATTATGGGTCACCCAACCGCAGGACTTATCGGGCCTAATGTCTCGCTATTGGGATGCGGGGTTGGACATCCACATCCATTCCAATGGCGATGCGGCTCAAGATTCGACGCTAGCAGCATTTGCAAAGCAATCGAAAGGGCAGCCCAAACAGCGTCTGATCATTGAACATGGCGGGTTGATCACACCTGCACAGCTTGAAAAAGCCGCAAAGCTAGAGATTGGCATTTCTGCCGCGTCGCATTACGTCAATTACATGGGAGCGGATTACCGCCCCGTCATTGCTGAAAAGGCCGATTACATCACACCGCTCGCGTCAGCTTTTGCGGCGGGACTTCGGGTTACGTTGCATTCCGATGCGCCTCTCGCACCGCCCATGCCGCTCGTTGCGGCTGGCCGACACATGACCCGCTCGACTCGCGAAGGCGGCGTAAGTACCGCGAGAGAGCGGTTGAATGCCGAACAAGCGTTGCGAGCGATAACTCTAGACGCGGCTTGGTCTCTCGGATTGGAAGATGAAATTGGGTCAATAGAAGTCGGAAAGCGCGCCGATCTTACAATTCTTGCCGCAAATCCAATGAGCCTACCGGGCGAAAGCTGGGGCGCGATTCCAGTTAAAGGCGTTATGCTGGGCGGCCAAAATCACGTTTTAAGTAATAAATAAGCCAGTCCCGCAGCGCGGGTCTGGCGTGAAAGTTGTCAAAAAGTGCGATTACATCCGCACGTCGCGTCTGGGTTAGGCAACTTGCGTCAAGGCGTCTCGCTCATGCTTGCCTTCTCGTATCTCTTCCGCAATTTTCGCATTAAAAGCAGGAATGTCATCAGGGTTGCGGCTGGTCACGATCGCATTGTCGCAGACAACCTGCTCGTCAATCCAATTTGCTCCCGCATTTTCTAGATCTGTTCGGATAGAAGGAAATGATGTCATTTCTCGCCCGTGCGTTAATTGCGCCTCGACCAACAGCCACGGCGCGTGACAGATCGCGCCAATGACCTTACCTGCTTCGGCAAATTCACGAATAAGAGAAATCGCCTTTTTATTCTGTCGCAAGACATCAGGATTGGCCAATCCGCCCGGCAGAATTAGAGCGTCGTAATCACCCACAACGACCCCTTCGATAGTCATGTCTGGCTTGATTTCTCGATCATCGCCCTCACCTGCTTGAATTTTTTCAGCTTCCGGCGAGGCCAATAACACCGTTGCATTTTTTTCTTCAAAGTAAGCTTTAGGTTCGAACAACTCCTCTTGCTGAAAACCGTTTGTCGAAAGAATGAGAATTTTGGAGTCTTTTAGGTCTGTCATGATGTCCTTTCAGAAATGAAGGTCCGCGGTAGATTGAGTCTTAAGGTCGGAATTGGCGGCCAACACAAATCCACTATTGCGTTTCGACGCGGCGCCAGACAACGTCGTCGGCATGTTACCCCTCTATAATGTTCCAGCGTCTTTTTTGGTTCCAAAAAATGACAGTCGCCCATCATGAGCGCTGATACATTAGATAATTTTCAACTTGACCTGGGCACGGCGTCAGAAGCGGGTATGGCTATCGTTCTCGCCGTTATGATGTTCGCTGTCGCACTCGGACTTCGTCCTAACAGCTTTTCCTTTTTTAGAACTCAGCCCCGCCTTTATTTGACAGGCGTGTTAGCGCAGATCGTCGGGCTCCCACTCTTGACGCTCTTCCTCTGTTTTCTGATTAATCCCCATCCAAGTGTCGCGCTCGGAATGATTTTGATTGCCTGTTGCCCTGGTGGAAACACATCAAATTTGATTGCGCTTTTCGCCCGCGCAAATACGGCACTCTCAGTCAGCCTAACCGCAACTTCCTCTATTTTTGCAGCCTTTTTGACGCCAATATCCATTTTATTTTGGAGCGGCCTCTATCCGCCAACGCGAGAACTTCTGACGCAAATTGACATAGATGTGGTGGCTTTCCTCATCCAAACCTTGGTCATTCTGGCCTTGCCACTTTTACTCGGAATGCTGTTGAGGCATTTTGCACCGAAGATTGCGGACACGCTCCAAACGCCATTAGCGGTTCTCTCAGGCTTGGCTCTACTCGCCATCATACTAATCGCGAGTGCACGGCTCTACCCTGTCTTTATCGCATTAGGCCTTGGGTTATTCGGGATCGTCATCTTGCACAATCTTTGCGCGTTTGCGCTCGGCAACGTTGCGGCGCGTTTGATCAAATCTGATACACCAAGCCGTAGGGCGCTCACGATCGAAGTTGGCATCCAAAACTCAGGGCTTGGAATTGTAATCTTGCTTACTCAGCTTGACGGATTGGGCGGCGCGGCCGCGGTTGCAGGATTATGGGGAGTCTGGCATCTTATCGGAGGCGGGCTACTGGCATTCATGTGGAGATGGAAAGATGCACGATTTACTCATTAAAAACGGCACTGTTTTTGACGGATCTGGCACAGAAGGGCGGATCGCCGATATTGCGATTTCAAATGGTCACATCGTCGCCATCGGGCAAAACTTAGGAGAAGCCAAAGACATCTTAGACGCCAGCGGGCATATTGTGACGCCAGGCTTCATCGATCTTCATACACATTATGACGGACAGGTCAGTTGGGATGATGCGTTACAACCCAGCGTCAATCACGGCGTGACCACCGCAGTTATGGGCAATTGCGGGGTCGGTTTTGCACCCTGCCGCGCAGAAGACCGTGATAAACTCATCCGCTTGATGGAAGGCGTTGAAGACATTCCTGGCACGGCCCTACACGAAGGCATCAAATGGGAATGGGAAAGTTTCCCAGAATATCTGGACGCCCTCGACTCTCACCCACGTACGATCAACATTGCCGCCATGATCCCGCATGACCCACTTCGGGTCTTTGCGATGGGTGATCGCGCAGTTTTTAATCAACCCGCAAACGACCAAGACATTGCCACAATGGAAACACTCGTCCGCGAAGCCATGGACGCAGGCGCAATCGGCCTTTCCACAGGCCGAAGCGACTTTCATAAATCAAGCGATGGGGGTTGGACGCCCGCCTCAGAAGCTGGAAAAGATGAGCTTGAAGGCCTGGCCCGCGCCGTTGCAGCATCTGGTCACGGCGTCCTGCAAGCGGTTAATGATTTTGATATGGTCCGTCCCGGCGAGACCTTCGAGACGGAATTTGCGTTGATGGAGGCCTTCTTCCGCGCGGGGGCAGGTCGGCCAGGTTCAATGAGCCTTATGGAACGAGACTTCGCGCCTGATGACTGGAAGAAAATTATCACTAGTACCGAAGCTTTGAATGCGGACGGACTGAATATTTCATTCCAAGTCGCACCACGTGCAATTGGCGCAATCAACGGCCTGAACTGTACCTTCCACCCGATTATGGCTTTCCCGAGCTATCTTGGTATCGCTAACCTCCCGCTCGCAAAGAGGGTCGAGAAATTGCGTGACCCAGCATTCAAGACGCAGCTTCTTTCTGAAAAACCTATTCAATTATCTGGTGATGACAGCCCCGTACCGCCTCTTGTTGACATGATGATCGCGACGTTCCCGCATTTGTCTGAAAAAATATTTCCCATGAACCGCCATGAAGGGTCCGTTGATTACGAACCAAGTTCTGAAGCCTCAATTGCAGGTTTGGCGCGCGACGCCGGCGTTAGCGTTTGGGAAATGGCGTACGACCTACTGCTTGAAGATGAAGGCAAGGCCCTCTTCTATTTTCCCGTCTACAATTACACCAATATGAATTACGACAACGTCCTGACTATGATGCGTCATCCGAAAGCCCTACCTGGTCTTTCCGACGGTGGCGCACATGTCGGCACCATCTGCGACGCAAGTTTTCCAACTTACCTGCTGGCACATTGGACCAGAGATCGCATGAAGCGTGGAAAAGCAGGCATAGAGCTCTCACGCGCAGTGCAAATGCTGAGCGCAGATGCTGCTGATTACCTTGGCCTCGCAGACCGCGGACGCATCGCTGTCGGTCAAAAAGCGGATATCAATGTGATAAATTACGAAGGTCTGAGCCTTGGCGTCCCGGTAATGGTCGAAGACTTACCTGCAGGTGGACAACGACTTCTACAACCCGTCGAGGGATATATGGCGACCTTCGTAAATGGCGAACAGGTCATCACCAATGACGAATTGACAAAAGCAAGGCCCGGACGCTTGGTGCGCAGCGGTGTAAGCGCATGAAAAAACTCGCCGCGATACTCGCAGGTTTCGTCGCCTGCCAGCATGTTGGCTTTATGGTCGTCGAGATGTTTTTATGGGAACATGAAGTTGGTCGAGCCATGTTCAATACAACCGCGGAATTCGCCGCGGAAACGGCCTTCATGGCGCAAAATCAGGGACTCTATAACGGGTTCCTAGCAGCGGGGTTAATCTGGAGCCTAATCGCCGCGAAGCGCGACGTTCGGATTTTCTTTTTGCTCTGCGTAATCGTAGCTGGTGTTTTCGGTGCCATTACCGTCAGTCCAACCATCTTCGTCGTTCAGGCTATTCCCGCGCTCTTAGCCCTGAGCCTGACTTTGTTAAAACGTTAAGCGGCAACCGCGCGGGCCAAGAGACTTAAGCGCTTAAGCACGTCTAAAATCTGCATATCAATCACGCCATTAATTTTGCCCGGGCGATAGCGACGTTGAACGGCCCGAATAACGGCTTGTGTCTGATCATCCAAGCAACCTGTCACACTGACCCCATACCCAAGATCGGCGAGACCGCGCTGAATGATTGATATACCCCGATCACGGTCACCCGCTTCAAATACGATCCGCTCATCTTCGGTCAGGTCACTCGGCCAATGCCCAATGCCGGCTGCAGCCAGTCCAGCCCAAGGAAAATGCTCACCTGGGTCTTCTTTGCGGTCTGGTGCAATGTCCGAGTGCCCAACGATATTTGCGGGCCTTATGTTATGACGCGCGACAATTTCTTTACACAGCTTGATAACAGCGAGAATTTGCACGTCGGGGTAAGCTGGCAATTTTCCGTCTGCCGTCAGCACATTATGCCCGCCGTTTACGATCTCAATGCCAATGCTGGCTGAATTCACATCGGAGATGCCATTCCAGCTGCCGACGCCCGCATGCCAAGCCCGCTTATCTTCATCGACGAGGCTCTCGACCTCGCCGGCTTCTGTGACAAGCCAATGCGCGCTGACCTCGGCTTGTGGGTCGCACAGACGTTCACGGGCACAATCAGCCGTCTCCATACCCGTATAATGCAATACAACCATGGTAATCGGCAGCTTACGATCATTGAAGTTCCGGCTCTTCATCGCGGGTATTTTTCATCCATCTGCCGTAGACCTTCAACAAGCATCTCGTGCAGCACAGCCTCATCAATATCACTTAAGCGTTTGATATAGAGACAAGACTTCCCAATTTTGTGCGTTCCCAATCGCGCAAGCTGATCGGAGAAATCCTGATACCCGGGCATGATGTAGATTGAAATATTCTGCGCACGACTTGCAAACCCCAAACGCAAATGATCGCCCTCTCGGCCGCTCTCATACTTATAGTGATATTCTCCAAAGCCCACGATACCACTTGAGAGTTTACTCCCCCAAATTTTCGCTGGCTCACCAACAATCTTTAGCATCATATCATGTATACGTTGGCAATCGGCCTGCCGAGATGGATCTTCAATTTGATCCAAGTAATCCCTCACCTTCAAACCCGCAGGCACAGTTTTGTTCGGCATCAATCTATCTCCACAGGTGCAGGCCCGCCCCTACGTGCAATGAACCAGACACAAGGCAAAATTAGAGCTGCCCCAATGATATAACGGAAGTGAAGTGTCTCGTCCAATATGACCACGCCAAGGATCGTGGCGAAAACGGTGACCATGATTGTAAGGGGCACAACCAAGTTTACTGGGTTTGATTGCAATATTCGGAAGTATTGGCCGTGGGCGATGATGGATACGCTGATCGCAGCATAGGTCGCCGCAATCAAGAGCGGGCCCTTGTCCACATTCCAAATTTCGGCGTGATCTCGTTCCAATAGCAGTGAGGCCATGACGCAAAAAACGAATACAACGACAGATGTCCACGCGACATATACGCGCCAATCAACGTCAGGAACGCGGCGGATTGCGACTGTTCCTACGGCCAACGCCGCGTAAGCGCCAAGAATATACAATAGTCCGACATCCAGCCTTAGCGCCCCAGGTTCATAGATCATGACACAGACGCCGAGCAGCGCCCCTATAATGGCCAAGCTGCGCCGCCACCCGATGCGTTCTTTCAACCAAGTCACGGATAAGATGGAAGCGAGAGGAATTAGCGATTGAGAGATGATAGATGCGCCAGAGGCCGGTGCTGTTTGCAATCCAGTGTAGAGCAAGCCCAGATGCAACGGGCCCACGCAAAAACAGACAAACAGAAGCCGTAAAAACTGCTTAGGCAATGGGCGGAATAGGAAAAACCCCATCAAAATTAGGACAAGAAGTGCCCGAGTTGCGGCCAACATAAAGGGCGGAACGGAAGACCCGCCTAACGCCCATGCCGTCATAACGAAGTTC
This sequence comes from Litorimonas cladophorae, assembly GCF_014652455.1. Classification (GTDB taxonomy): domain Bacteria; phylum Pseudomonadota; class Alphaproteobacteria; order Caulobacterales; family Maricaulaceae; genus Litorimonas; species Litorimonas cladophorae. The sequence goes on from NZ_BMYV01000001.1 coordinate 896,649, forward strand.
CCCCCCCAGCAGAGGCAACACAACATCATAACCCAAAAATCAAAAGCCCGCATGAAGCGGGCTTAGCAGGCAAAATTTCGAATGAAAGTCTTTAGTCGTCGACGGACCAGCCATCAGGCGTCCGGTGTGCGTCCACCACAGGGCCTTGCGCAGATTTAGGGCCCGAAGCCTTGGTTTCAAAACTTGTTTGTGGTGATCCACCAAGCTGAGATTCCATATCTCTTCGCATTTGCTCGAATTGTGCCCCCATCATCGCTTTTGGACCAAAGGGTTTTCCTAGCAATTTTGCCTTAGCCCAGAAGAAGGCAAAGACAAGAAATCCGATTACCGCGATACCCGCGACGGCGAAGAGCGCAAAGGCGGCCGAGAAAACAATCATAAATAGCCCACCAATAGCGGCAACAGCTAGGAATGCCGTACGTGCAACTGTGGAGATAAACCCGGGACGGCGGCCTTGAATGTAAAAAGTCTGTGTCATGCCCTATATGTCGTTGCGAAAGCGCCATTCGTCAAGACAAGCTTTCGTGTCAAATTCTACACATTTAAGCCAAACGTGGTTTTCGAGACTTTCTTTCGTCCAAAATCTGGGCGTAAGCACGGTTGATGATCGCCATTTTATGCGTTGCCAACCCCACCATTTCTTTGGGTAGACCCCGCGCCATCAGGCGGTCGGGATGATTGGCGGCGGCTTGTCTGCGATAGGCTCGTTTTAAGTTTGAGTCAGATATATCAGGATCTACACCTAAAATGAGATAAGGGTCATCGGCATCTTGGCCCAAATGACCGCTTTTTATGCGTTTAAATTCACGTTCCGAAAACCCAAAGACACGTGAGACAGTCTCTAAAAACTCAGCTTCATCTTGGGTTACGATGCCGTCTGCCAAGGCGATGTGAAACAATCCGTCCATGACATCTTCGAGAATCCCCGGCTGCGCGCGAAAGGCTTTTGCTACAATTCGCGCGTAACGCTCGAATCCCAGTGTCGTTTGACGCGCGAGGTCAAAAAACCTTCCAATGGTGGCTTCAGTCTGCGGGTCGGTTCGAAACACCTGTCGAAACGCAAGGATGTCTTCGCGCCGAACCTGTCCGTCGGCCTTGGCCATTTTTGCGCCCAATGCCACAAGCGCGGCGACGAGCTTCGCTTCGTCCACATTTGCGGCGCGTCCATTCCCATCATCTTGGTTAGGGGGACCAAATAGGCGGGCGGCTGCGGTTGATATGTTGGTCCAGAGAGACATCGGAGGGCGCGACTATCCCGACTCGCCTTGCTTTGTCACTAGTCTGCGACGGCCGCGCGCAGATAAAGCGAACCCGTATAAACCGAGAGCAAGGCAGCCAACCAAAGAAGGACGAGTCCGACAGAACGCGACATGTCCATGATAACGGGCACTGCATCATCAAAAGGCAGTGTCGCGCGTCCCACTGTCCAGAGGATCAATGCCGCAATAGATGCCATCTCGAAGGCTGTTTTCCATTTCGCTAATTTTGTTGGCGGCATGACCCGTCCCGTCAGGGCCGCGTGTTCTCGAGCGCCTGAAACCAAAATATCTCGAAAAATTATGGCTACGGCGGGATACATAAATATCCAACTACCGCGCGCTACAATGACTAACGCTATTAAGCAACCTGCGACCAGTAATTTGTCGGCAATCGGGTCGATCATGCGCCCGAAACCAGACACAACCTTCCATTTGCGCGCCAGATATCCGTCCAGCCAATCCGTGGCGGTCGCGGCAATGAAAAGACCGCCAACGATAGGCACACTCGCGAAAAGACTGTCCTGCCGCAAACCCAGTGCCAAAATTCCCGCCATCAAGATGGGAACCACCATAATACGACCGATGGTCAAAGCATTGGGCACCCACCACAGCTTGTGCCGGTCACTTGGTGCGGTAATCAAAGGCTCGCTCACGCCGCGTCACCTGTATTCTTGACGACCTCGGGCTCAATTGCGCTTTCGGAAAAATCCATCTGGAATATTGCGATAGCTGTCACAACTGACAATAGGGCTGCTATCCAAAGACAGACCTCACCCGCGATCCAGACCCAGGGTGAGGTTGTCGCAAAAACCTCCGCAACTTGCGCGTCGCCCGCCCGAATTTTATCAAACCACGTTTGTAGCCAAGGAGAAGCCAGCAATAGACAGGTCGCCAACATGGACAAACCCGATTTCCAATTGGAGAGGCGCGTGTCGGGAAGAATATAGCGTGAAAGCTCAAAGCCTTTGAGCAATCCAACAACCACTTCTCGTCCGATAAGGATCACAGCAGGAATCATGAAAGTCCAGCTTAGGAAGTCCGCTCTCGCAACAACGAAGAGTAGCGCTGCCAAAGTCCCGACCACTAAAACCGTATCTGCAACGTCGTCCAGATAGCCAAAACGCCTGTGAATAGAGCGTTCATTCCCGCCCATAAAGTCGTCAAAAATGTCAGTGATCGCCGCGATGGCAAATAAAACGGAAGCTAATATTGTCAGGCCAAGGTCGATACCGCCCACTTCAACAGGCTGCCAGCCCTTCCATGTTAAAAATACAACGACGGGCATGAGCAACATCCGCAGCCATGTCAGCGCATCCGCAAAAGCCCCGCCCGCGGCTTCAGGTGAGTCGACGTTCTCATCAGAATCATTCATGGAAATAGTCATGGATTGTCTGTGCCAGCTTTTGGCTGACACCCTCTACCGACGCCAAATCAGCGACTGTGGCCCCTTTGACCGCTTTCGCCGAACCGAAATGGCTCAATAAGGCTTTCTTGCGCCCCGGACCGATGCCGTCAATCCCGTCTAGTGGATTTGCCACCATTGATTTCTTCCGCCGTGCCCGATGTGTCCCAATGGCAAAACGATGGGCTTCATCGCGCAAACGTTGAAGATAATAGAGAGATGGCGTTCGAAGCGGCAGTGTAAACGGTTCACGCCCGTTCATGTGAAAGGTTTCACGCCCTGCATTTCTGTCTGGACCTTTTGCGATAGCCACCAAGGTCACCCGCGCCAAAACTCCCAATTTCTCCAAAGTTTCGGTCACAGCCGATAGCTGCCCCTTCCCGCCATCAATGATGATGAGATCGGGCCATTCAAGTTTTGGATCCTTGGACAGGCGCGCAAATCGTCGATACAAAACTTCGCGCATCATCCCATAGTCATCGCCTGGCGTTATACTTTCATCCTGTATATTGAATGTTCGATAATCGCGTTTTCGGAACCCTTCCTCGCCGGCAACAATGAAAGCGCCAATCGCATTCGTGCCTTGGATGTGGCTATTATCATAAACTTCGATACGGCTCGGAACCTCATCCATATTAAAGAGGTCTTTGACTTCGGTTAGAAGTCTCTTCTGCGCGCCCGTTTCGGCCAATTTACGACCTAAAGCTTCCTGCGCATTCTTAACCGCTTGCCCAACAATCTTTTTCTTCTCACCGCGCTGCGGGATAAGTGCCTCAACTTTATGTCCCGCGCGCTCTGATAGAGCGCTGACGAGAAGGTCAAAAGAATCCACCTCGTGAGACAGCAAAAGTTGTTTTGGGATAGGCTTGTTCGAATAGAACTGAGCGATGAAGGCGCTCAAAACTTGAGCGATAGAGTCATCGGATGAGTGTCTCGGGAAGTAGGAATTTGTCCCCCAATTTTGCCCTGCGCGGAAAAAGAACACTTGAATACAGGTTTGCCCACCGGCCGTGTGCAAGCCAAAAACATCCGCATTTGAGAAGGTTTTTGGATTAACATTCGACGCCCCTGATTTGGTGAGAACTTGCGCGATTGCATCTAATCTATCGCGTAGCTCTGCAGCTTTCTCAAACTCCAACGCTTTCGATGCGGCCTGCATCTCCGCTTGCAACTTTTGCCGTAGACTATCGGATTTACCCTTCAAAAAGTCCTCGGACTCATCGATCAATTCCTGATAGGCGGCCTCGGAAATTTCGCCTGTACAGGGCGCAGAGCAGCGCTTGATCTGATATTGCAGGCATGGGCGGGTCCGCGAGTCGTAAATACTATCCGAACAGTTCCGCAATCGAAATGCACGCTGCAGCGTGTCCAACGTTCGGTTTACAGCTCCCGCACTCGCAAAAGGTCCATAATATGTCCCCTTAATTTTGCGCGCACCGCGATGTTTGGTCACTTGCGCGACGGGATGGTCCTTACGCACTAAAATATATGGGAAGCTCTTATCGTCCCGTAGCAAGATATTATAGCGCGGCTTAAGGCGCTTGATCAGCGACGCTTCCAAAATCAACGCCTCGGTCTCGCTCTCGGTAATCACAAATTCCATTGCCGAAGTTGCACGTATCATGCGGCGCAATCGCGAAGGGTGACGATCGTAGCTCGTGTAAGCGGTAACCCGTTTTTTTAGATCCTTGGCTTTGCCGACATACAGCACAGTGCCATATTGATCGAACATGCGATACACGCCCGGCTTATTCGGCAAGCGTTTAACATAATTCGCGATCAGCTTTGGCCCATATTTCGGAACCTCTGATACGTTCGGTTTATCTTGGGACGAGTCGTTGGCCATCGGCCCTAGTTAGGGTGTGTTTGCATCAACCGCAAATGCTTGGAACGTCGCAAGAGAAACACGCTCCAACGCGATTTGATGCGTTGCCTCCAGGACAACCTTCGGAGCGCACCCCGCTGCATAAGCGTCTTTCCAGCGTTCCAAACATAGACACCACTGATCTCCCGCCTTCAAACCAGGGAAGGCATATTCAGGTCGCGGCGTCGACAAATCATTACCCTGACGCTTTGAAAACGTCAGAAAATCATCCGTCATCACAGCGCAGACTAGGTGCCGCCCGCGATCATTGGCCTGTGTTTCGCAGCATCCATCGCGAAACCAACCGGTCATGGGATCGGTCGAACAGCTTTGAAGTACGCCGCCGAGAATGTTCTTACTACCGCGTGTTGAAGTCATCGGCTTTTGACGACCTCGACGCCCGCTGTGTCGGCTTTCAAAAGCGCTTGTGGCTTTGCGATACGCACCGCCACACTTTGCACACGGGCATCAGCAGAGAGTGCCCAATCGGCAATACGCTCAGCCAATGTTTCAACCAGTTGGACGTGAGCCTCTAGAGCTAGCTCTTCACATTTTTCCGCAACAAAGCCATAATCCAACGTCTCGTGGAGGCGATCATCTTTGGGTAGAACCATGTCCGCCATGTCCAATTCCACGTCGATAATAATGGGTTGGGCCGCCTCATATTCATGCGGGTGCACGCCGATACTGGCTTGGATCATCAGACCTTTGACAAATATACGCGTCGATACGGGTAAGGCTTTGCGTTCGCGAAAACGTTGAAGCATGGTTTTCCGGTCGCTCATAGCGCACCTCCAAAAGCCAAGTCTGGCGTTTGCCAAACGAGGTGTTGCCCGCCATCGACGGCAATCATTTGACCTGTCACCGCCTCGGCCGACAACAGATAGCGGACGCTATGCAGAATGGTATCAGGTGGGCTGCCCTCACCTAACAATGTGGCTTTAGCTTCGGCGGAGAACTCACCCGCTGCCTGTTCTGTGTTTTCCAGCGTTGGTCCCGGACCGATACCATTTACGCGAACGTGTGGCGCAAAGCTTTGTGCCATTGTTTTTGTTGCCCAATAAAGCCCTGCCTTCGCCAGACTATAGGTAAAAAACTGCGGGTTTGGCTTCAGGACGCGTTGATCAATCATGTTTATAATTGATGACCCAGCTTTGGCTTGCGCAGCGAAATCGGCGGATAATCGCAAAGGCGCATCCAAATTGACCGCACGATGATAATCCCAAGTGGCCGTCGTAAAATTTTGAGCGGTATCTGGCGCGAAAGTCGAGGCATTATTGATCAAGGCATCCAGCGGCCGTTCACAACGTTCGATCAAACTATTGATCTCTTGCGGGACGGAGAGGTTCGCTTTGACAGTCGAGGCGGTTCCCCCCGCAGCGGTGATTTGATCTGCAAGTGCCTGAGCGCGGGTTTCACTGCGCAGATAATGTATGCAAATGTGCCAGCCATCAGCGGCCAGGCCTTGGGCTAAATGCGCCCCAACACGCGCGCCCGCGCCTGTGATGAGAACACTACGCCCCATCGGATACCCTGACCCGAGCCCGTTCGCCACAACTCGGACGGCCAACCTCGACACATGCCAAGCCCGGTAATTGCGGCGCAAGACGTTCGAATATCCAGGCGGCAATGCGCTCAAGCGCGGGCTGCTCTAAGCCTTCAACCTCGTTCAACAAAGCATGGTCGAGCGGCGCGACCACTTCTTTGACGATTTGTTCGATTTTCCAAAGGTCGCGCACCCAACCTTTATCTTCTTGCGCGTCACCAATGATAGTCACTGTTCCGCGAAAGCTGTGTCCGTGAACATGCTTAAATACATCATTGGCGTCGGGGTGGCCGAAGTAATGGGCCGCTTCAAATTGGAAGTCTTTTTCTATCTCGAACCGCATCACATCACGCGGGCGACAACCGCCAAGATATAGAGCGCATAAGCAACGGTGAAGGCTAATCCTGTTTTGCGCCCAATCGGCTGACGCCGCAGCACAAATAAGAGCAAGACAAAGCTCGACACAAGCATGACCCAGAAGTCGAAGACTTTGAGGGTATTGTCGATTGCGATGGGGCCGGCCAGAGCAGACGCCCCCATAACGGCAAAGACGTTGAAGACGTTGGAGCCGAGAACGTTGCCAATCGCGACCTCAGGATGCCCCCGATATGTCGCCACAACAACCGTCGCGATTTCTGGTAGTGACGTTCCGACCGCAACAATGGTCAAACCAATAATCGTTTCAGAAATGCCGAAGCCTTCGGCAATCGCTACTGCATTATCGACGATTAATTTGCCGCCTAAAATCAGGCCTGCAATGCCCAAGATGACATAAACCAGTGACTTGACCATATTGGTCGGCAGTCCATCTTCACCTTCATCAATCTCTGTCATCTCTTCCAAGATCGGGTCATCGGCTCCAGCTTTGGCGAGGCTGAACATGAAGATCAGGTAAGCAATTATGCCCCCGAATAGAATTGCACCTTGCCACTTCATCAGCGGAGATTGGATGAAAGCAAGTACAACGAATAAGGTTGCCGCAAAAACCGCAATAAAGCTGTTCCGCGCAACGCCAGACATATTTGTTGGGATAGCCAGTATCAGCGCCGGTAACCCCAACGCCAACAGCACATTGGCGATATTGGATCCGACGACATTGCCGGCGGCCAAATCACCCTGCCCTATGAGCGCGGCTTGGACGCCTACGACCATTTCGGGAGCAGATGTCCCGAAGGCAACAATCGTCAGTCCGACGATAAGCGCAGGCACGCCCCAATGCCGCGCCAGCGCTGCTGCACCACGCACCATTATGTCGCCAGCGATGATTAAAACCACCAAGCCAATGACGAGAATTAGAAATTCAGTAATCACAAGAGCAACCTCCCAAAGAGGTCTCTAATCGAAGCGTTTGAACTCGAGCAGATTCAAGCCACCGAAAACGATGATGATAAACGCAAATGCGAACAGGGCCGGATCCATATGGAACAGACCGAAAATAGAAATGCCTGCTTGAACGAGTGTCATGTCAAAAGCCCTTAAGCGATGGTTTGCGCCGCTCTATAGACATTAGACTAACAAAGGCCAAGCCTTATGGCAGATCACCGCGCACTTGCTTATGAGGAATTTTCCAGCGCCAGACCCAAGTTTCGCTTGGTTTTCACCCCGTCCCCGTGACAGACTGTTCTTAGCGAGCTTTTTTGTTCGCGCGCCTCAGATTAAAGGACCTGATATGTTTGGAATGATTCCGTTTGCAAAAGCCGCTGGCAAAGCCATGGGCAATATTTTCAAAGGCAAAGACGCCGATGAAAAATTGAAGAAAGAGGTTGAAGGCTATGGCCTCGACACACAGGGCATGGACATCTCCGTGGATGAAGATGGTGTCGTGACAGTCAAAGGCGAAGCCGCAACGCAGGAAATGAAAGAGAAAATCATTCTCGCAGTTGGCAATGTCGAAGGTGTTGGAGGCGTGAAAGACGAATCCGCATCTCGCACGGGCGGTCGCGAATCACAATTCCACACAGTTGTGTCCGGCGATTCTCTTTCGGCCATTTCCAAGAAATATTACGGCACTTGGAAGCTCTACCCCGAGATCTTCGAAGCCAACAAGCCGATGCTGTCCGATCCAGATAAGATTTATCCTGGCCAAGTTCTTCGCATTCCTGCGATCAGCACAGCTTCGTCCTAGGACTGATAGATAAACATTAGGCCCGACACGTTCGGGCCTTAAAAGACAGAAGCCGGGTTGTCCGGGGGAGAGAGTTCCTCGGACAACCACGGCCCTGCTACGCGAAACCGTGGGTCATTGTGCCAGTCACTCGCGTCCGTGCCAGGACAATTGCTAGAAGCAATCAAGTGTCTGCGTCGACCTAATCCGGACAGGGAGAGAACCGGAAGGTTTCGTTCACGGAGTGGACGCGCGCATCTCTCATTATGAGAAATTCATTGAACAGAAGCTGAACATCCGTTTGCGCTCAAATTACTTATTCTCCACCTCATCCTGCGCCTCGCCCTTTTCGGCGTCGTCGCTGGCATCCTCATTCCACTCATAAATCGCATCTACCCAACATGTGTCGGGACCAAGCGGGGTTTGGCCAGACAGCGAAAACGCAGAATCACTCACGATCAGCCTGTCTGAACGGCGCAGACAACTTGTTGAGCTTGTAAGCCCAATGGATTGCGCGTCATCCAATCGCGGACACCCCTTAACTGTGACCAGGTAGTCCGAATTTGCGCCGCGCGTCAGCACGACACTATCTCGCGTATTCTCGCGAAACCCATCGATGGTTCGCGCGAAGCAAACTTTGTCAACGGGCTCGCCAACGCGTCGGTCCGCCAAGATTTCCGCAATATGCTCTGACGACGACGCCCCGCCCGCACTCGCGCACCCCGTCATTAGCGCAATTGTCCCAAGTAAAATTATGTATCGCATCTGCATCTCCTGTTCCTGTCTCCCCCAAAACCGTCTACGCCCCTCAAATGGCCCATGACAATTCACAATCTTATCAACCTAGCTACTCGACGCGGCCGACCCTGCGTGTCGATCTGCCTCAAATTCGCATAAATTATGAAGCGCTGAAGCTCAAAGTTGGCGTCGCTAAAATTGGGGCGTCCATCAAAGCGGACGCTTACGGCCTTGGCGCGGTCCCCGTTGCCAAGACACTTTATGGCGCAGGGTGCAGGATTTTCTTCGTCGCCACAGCTGGTGAAGGCAAAATGGTCCGCGATGGCGTCGGCCCTAATGCTGCCATCTATGTTCTGAACGGCCCTGCCCCGCGTGATAAAGGCGTCCTGCTTGGTGCGAAACTCAAACCCGTAATCAATTCCCTTGAGCAAGCCCGGTATTGGGCGGATGTTTCGCGCAGTATCAACGAGCCGCCATATACAGCCATCCACATTGATACGGGCATGAACCGGCTGGGCCTGAGCTTTGACGATGTCGTTGAGCTGGGTCGTGACAAGTCCATGTGGAGCGCGCTAAACCCCGAATGGGTCATGAGCCACCTCGCCTGCGCGAGTGATGCGGAAAACCCGATGAACAAAACGCAACTTGCGCGGTTCCGTAAAGCGGCCGCTCAATTACCTTTAACGCCGCTTTCATTGGCAAATACTGCGGGCATTTATCTCGGCAAGCCCTATCATTTCCAAATGGTTCGCCCAGGCATTGGGCTGTATGGCGGTGTGGCGACGAATAAACCCGAACAAGAAATTGGCCGCCCCGTGGCCACACTGATGGCGCCAATTTTACAGGTCAAATGGGTAAAAGCTGGCGAAGCCATCGGGTATAATGGCACCTATATCGCACCGCGTGACATGCGTGTCGCGATTGTGGGCGCAGGATACGCAGATGGCGTTCCGGTCAGTATGAGCAATAAAGGGACAGCGATCCTCCATGACGAAGAAGTCAAAATCGTAGGTCGCGTTAGCATGGACCTGACAATGATTGACGCGACGGATGCCAATCTCTCCGTTGAGGTTGGCGGCGTGGTGATTTTCCGAGGTGACCATTTGGAAACTGAAGCCCGCGAGGCCGGCACCCTTAATTACGAACTTCTCGTGCGCCTTGGTCAACGCTGCCGTCGCGATTATTGGAAGCCAAAGAAAAAAGAGTCAGAGTAACTCGTCTCTGCTCGGCGGATGTAAAAAACCTTCCGCTCGAATTGCATTGCAACGGTCTTCATTTCTGTGCGTATTAGACACGGGTGCGCTATCAAGCGCGCTACACACGGTTAAGGTAGTTCCATGAATGCGCGGTTTATCAAATTCTGGAACGACCTACAAAGTAGCTATTATTTCATCCCTGGATTAATGGTGCTTGGCGCTATCCTTCTCGCCGCCCTGACAAGCTATATTGATAAGAATTTTGACTATAGCGGGGCTAAAAATTTAGGCTGGTTCTACGCGAACAAAGCCGACGGGGCCCGTGCGATCCTAACGACCATAGCGGGGTCTATGATGACTGTTGCGGCTGTAACCTTCTCCATCACGATGGTCGCTGTTACAAGCGCCGCAGGTCAGTATGGCCCCCGTTTGATCGGCAACTTTATGCGCGATCGCGCAAACCAAGTGACACTGGGTACTTTCACATCCACCTTTGTCTACTGTCTCCTAATTTTACGCGTCGCTCGCACAGGGGATGGCGCTGATGTTGAAAATGCCGTTGCGGAATTTGTACCCAACGCCTCTCTCCTGGTCGCAATGACCCTGACCCTGTTCAGCGTGGGCGTGATGATCTTTTTTATCCACCACATCCCTGAAACGCTGAACGTTGGGAACATCACAGGACAAGTTGGCAGAAAGTTACGCAAACGGATCAATGAAATGTTCCCCGACAACTTCGGTGCAGACAGCGAAACTTCGACTAACGATCACACCGTAGATCTGGAGTCTTATACGCATGAAAATTGCCACGCAATCAAGGCCGAAGCAGAAGGCTATGTTCAGGCCGTGAACGAAGACGGCATCATGCAATGGGCCATCGACCATCATGCGATTGTCCGTCTTCAATTCCGTCCCGGCGACTTCGCGGTAAAAGGCAACACTTTGATGCAGGTCTGGGCCGACGAAGCGGGCGGTAAAGACATTGACGACGCGGCATTAAAGGCGTTGCTCGGGAAATACGCAATGGGTCAAGATCGAACGGAGCATCAGAACGTTCTGTTTCTCGCCGACGAACTCGTCGAAATCCTAGCGCGGGCACTTTCGCCTGGAATCAACGACCCATTCACGGCGATAAATTGCATCAACTGGTTCCACAGTGCGATCAGCGCCATGGAAGGCGTCACCCTGCCCAGCCCCTTTCGTCAAGATGAAGATGGCAAGCTGCGGGTGATTGCCTACCCCGTCTCATTTGAGCGCTTCGTGAGCGTCATCTGCGATCAAAGCCGTCCATATATTGCGACCGACCGAAACGTTAGCATCAAAATGCTCACCGTCCTGACTGAGCTGACGGCTGAGGCCACGCATCCTCAACATGTTGAAATTTTGAAGGGGCAAATTCAAAAGCTTAGGCACGCGACGGAAGACAAGTTGCTGTCCAAAGTCGAAAAAGGCGAACTGAAAACACGCTTCGATCAGGCAGATAAGATGATTGCTGACCGCGCCTTTTACGATCAAGTGGTGGCCTCCGAAGACTGGGGTACTGGTCGCGCATAAATTCCCTGCACTGCGAATGTTTGGTGCTCTTCCAAGACCCTCTTTGCGACAGGATAGTGTTGAAGTCGTTCCATGCGTCTTCCCTCACAGCCCATCTGGTGGCAACTAACCGATTTCAACTCAACGCGCGGGTTGGGGGGCGGCAACCCGCAAATCAAGGGCGAAGCCCTTGTGAAAAGGGACAGTCCGCGTGGTCGATATTCGCGACGGAATACCAGAATAGAAATTTTGTTTTACGCAAAGACCGAACATGTTTGGTTGCTAATCAAACATGCCCCGCATTCAAGCTTTCGCTTAAGTGCTAGGCCACGCGGCAATGGTTTTTGAAGAAGCGGCCAGTCATAAACCCCCGAGTTCAGACACTTGGACTGACGGGTCGGCTCTCACTTCTAAAGTCCCGGCACACTCGGATGTCTCACCACCCAACGCTCAGACCCACCGTCTTCCGAACGAGATAGAGAGCGCTACCCTGTCCCCTGTCCGAAAGAACCTGTTTAAGGTATCACAGGTTTTGGTAGCGGGGATCATTCTCTTAAAAATAGAGGTAAGGCATTGAAATAGATATTTTCTATATTTCTATAATCGCGGAAAGAGTTTCGAAATACCGAGTAAGAGGGCGGAGCAGACGTTAGTGAGTGTTTTAAAACGCCAAAAATAGGCCGCTCGTTGTTTACTGCCAATCCCACAAACTAAAACACCCCCTATCGGGGGTGCGGCCCAATTATGTACCCGATATCGATATTAGCCCTGTAAGCAGGTTCCGTCTTTTTGAGTCGTTGTTCCTCTGGGACATGCCGCTATCAAGTTGGTGGCTGGCGCGCGCTTCATCTGAGGACGTGTGAATGGTTTACCCGGTTTGACGCAACGCGGGCCAGTACAGGTGTTACCGTTAGCATCAGGGGCGACATTGCCTATGACAGGAGCTGCCGCGCGAACTTTAGAAGTGGACTGACTTATATTTACTGCATCTTTATATTTATCGGGGTCTTCAATTTTAATAACTCCCCCATATTGGCCGCATCTACTAGGTCCAATCCGAGTCATATCTCCACTATACCACCCCATGTCTGTTCCATCATTACAGATAAGGTGATGCGACTGTTTTATTTCCCCTGTATTTTTGTCTTTATACGATACAGTTTCCTTTATCGTGTATGCACTTGCAGTTTGAGCTAACCCAATAAAACAGCCTCCACTTACTAATGCGACTGTAAAAAGTTTTGCTAGCTTTTTCATTTGTTGCCCTCCTTGTTTGGCCATATCTAAATAGATAAATGAAACTTAGTCAATGCTGAAGCAATTATTCATTTTACATTCATGAGACTTTATTCTTTAGCTTTGCTTACTCTACAAAAAGCCAGTAATCGTCAAAGCTCTTTTATGAAAAACTTCTCTATCACTACTTTAGCTCTCATCACACTTCTGACAGCTTGTGGAAAGGACGGGGGCGCAGAAAACCAAAAAGTGTCGGGGGCGCAAAACCTTCCAAAGCATTCACAAATGCAACTTTCGACAGCCCCCATTCAAATCATAAAAACAGAATTGGGAGTTTTTGCGGACGGGTTCGAGTCTTGTGTTTTTAGCGACGAAGCTTTGGTATCTCTCTTTAATTTACCAGCAGATACACACGTCTCGCAGCGTCAAAAAGACAGACGCTGTTTCTATACGCTGCAAAGACAAGAACCCGAAAACAGTGGGCCTTATGCAAATTTTTACGCGTCGATTGCAGTTATTTTTGATGGGTATGCTCCCAAAAATGATACGGAACTTGCTGCTTTTACAAATTTGCACAAAACGCCAGCATTACTATCTGGCTTCACCGAAAAGACTTATTCCGTTACAACCAGTAGCAATGCGGATAATCAAATTATCGGCTTTCCTCCCGGAGGGTCATATTATTTAACCCTCAGGTCTTCTGGTGTAAGGCAGGGTCAGAATGGGCCGTTGGTAAGCAGAGTCTATAAATTGGATCAAACCCAGTTTCGCAAATTAGCCCAAAATCTAAACGCCCGCTTACAAACTCCGCCACTCACGCAATAATTATTTTTAATTCAAGCGGTGCTTCGTTCTCCGACATAATTCCACGACAACGTCGTGTTTAGACTTTGGTGCTTTTGATATTGGTTAGGGCGTTGGTTAGCCATCGTTAAAGTCTGACTTCAGTGAGTTTACATGGCTATGCTTTAGTCGGCATCAACCGAGCGTCCTAAAATCGCCCAAAGTAAGACACTGGGCTAAGGTCTGCTGTGGAAATAAATTAGCCGTTTTCCAAAATTCTCTGCATGTCAGCTTCCACTAAAAAATCAGCGAGACCCTACCGCCCGTCTTGTGGACGATAATCGGCCGTGGCTTCTTTCAGCACATCTTCGAGTGTCATCGCCACCCGCTTATATTTCCCATCAGAGAACATTTGCACTTGATCGTTATAATGCGGGGATGTTTCGTCGAGCGTGGCGCTGCCGTAATTGTGGATGCTATCGACAAGCGCGGTGCCGTCAGGCGCCCAATCCGCAACGATAATATGCGTGTCGCCCGCGAACGCGTTCATGACGCCATCGGTCGCGACGCCGTCACGATCTGCGTAAATAGCGCGCAAAACATCAGGTGCGCCATCAATGGGAACGCTGACGTCTCCGCGGATAATGCGATTAACCTCGCCCCATTCCGGATCAACGCGGCCGAATTTATCCATCAGATCATTTGCACTCTGGGCCAAAACTGTCATCGGGTCGTCGACTTCGCGTTCCATATATTCATAGCCCAAAACACGCGTGCCTGTGATAACGGCCAGCGCTGCGCCGCGACTGGTCCGCACGGTGTCGCCGTCCCAATTCCGCAAAACCTCCTGCGCAGATTTCACCAGCGGATCCTCACTCGGCGTCGCCACCAATTCCACGACGAGTTTCATCAGGTCGCTCTCGGGGGCGTATCGCGTATCGGCACGGTATCTCAGCAGCTCTTCGCGACTAATCGACTTGTCATTTCGAAAGAGTTCCAAGGCGCGGCGGGACCGATTGGTGACGCGGTCTTCTAGGCCGAATGTGTCCGAAAAATCAGCTTTGTCATTGTCGCAGTCTTCATCCGTCAAATCGAATGGCGTGGCATTGGCCGAAAATAACCAGCCACAATCAGGGTTCCAGATTTGTGGCATGTCCGACAGAGGACGGAACCCATCCCAGATAAGTTCCGAGCGATCGCCGGGCAGAATTTCTTGCCACTCTGGGCCTTCTATACGGTTTGGCATACGCGCATTATATACGCTGCCGATGTTCCCTTCTCTGTCGGCGTAAACAATGTTGAAGGACAAAACGCCCCGCGGCTCCAGCGCGGCCCGCCACTCTGCCATATTGGCGGCTTTGTTCATGGCAAACCATTGATCCAGTGCGCCAAGACCGCCCGGCTCCAATGTCCCCAACCCTGCAAATCGAATGGCGTAATACCCTGTTTCCGTTGGCAGGACCGGCCCATGTTCAGACCATAAGATATCGCGTTTGATAGGGAGCGAGAACGGCCCCCAAAGTTTCACGCGGAAATCCGATTTCGTCCGTTCAAAATCCACCCACGCGCCATCTAACTTATATTGCGTCGGTGCTTTGGGGTCATTGACCTCCAACGCGTAAATATCAATCAGATCGGGGCGGTTGACCGTGTGCGTCCAACCGAGATTTGGCGTCACGCCTTGGGACATGATCGGCGAGCCGGGGAATGTCGCACCCAGCGTATTTAGGCCCTCCTCGCTGACGAGATGGGCCTCGTACCACGCATAGGGTCCAGACATAGGTTGATGAGAATTCGCGATCAGTCGGGTATGACCATCGGCGCTGCGTGAGGGTGCAATCGCAAAGGCATTCGAACCGCGAACCGCATCAGGCAAATCCAAAGAGGACGTTTGGCCCCAAGGCGAGACATTCGGGCGGTCTTCCGCAGTAAACAGGTCCTCTAAATACCCATCCAGACGATAGAAAAAGGGTGTGGCCCAAACGAAGCCTGCCAGCACATCCTTTTCCGTGACAGGCAAAAGCCCCGGTAGAACCTCATCTGGATGCTCTGTCCCATACAAATTGATCGCGGCAGCATAGGCTTGCGCCACCGCTTTGACCTCTGGGCTGACTTGATCGTCATAATTTAACGCGACCACTTCGTCGACTTTGAACAAATCGAACAGGTAATCCTGCGGGGCAACATTTTTACCTTTATATTGCGCGCTCATCCCGCGTGCTGCGATAACCACGTCTTGGATGGTCGCCCAATCATCTTCGGCATGGGCATAGCCGAACCCAAAAGACGCATCCGCATCTGTCTGCCCGAAAATATGGGGGACGCCGAATTTGTCCCTGATAATACGCGCGTCGTAACTCGCGGCGACGGCTTGCGCTTTTGACGCACTATAGGCTGGCGATGCTGGCGTCCGCAGGTAAACCGCCGAGCCGATTAGGCCAACAGAGATGAGCGCCGCCGCCCCGTAGAGATATTTTTTCATGCAGTGACCATTCATGTGAGTTCGAATAAAAATCAAGAGCCGTTTGTCACCACCCCGCCCTGCGGGTATGAAGGCAAGACGCGACGCATCAGCCTAAAGGATTTCTCATGACCAATTCGACACTCTCTTCGGCGCAAGACTTGCTAGAACAAATTTTAGGCCCCGAAATTTTGGGCAAAGGTCAAGAGCTGATAAATAAGGCCAAATCGACCGACACCGCAGAATTGACCACCAAAGGCAAAGCGATGTTCAAACAGGCTGAAGATGCGCTGGCGGACAAACTCGGTGTCGATGATAGTGCAGACTCGCGAAAAAAATTACGCCTTGGAACAGCCGTCACCGCAGGCGCGCTCGCCCTCATTCTGCGCGATAGATCAAACCGTAAGCTCGCCGCGCTGGGCGGATTGGGGGGCTTAGGTTTCCTCGCTTATAAGGCGCAACAAGCGGGAAAAATGCCACAATCTTTCGATGAGGTTATGGCTCTGCTGAAAGGTAGAACGCCCGCCAACCACGCAGATATCTTACTGCAAGCAATGGTGGCCGCAGCAAAAGCCGATGGCGATATTTCTGATGACGAGTTGGCTATGCTCGACACCTTAGAAGGCGTTGAAGCCCAAGACGTCCGTGAAGTCCTATCGGCGCAGGCCGACCCGTCCGCCATTGCGGCTTTGGCGAAATCCGATCAAATGGCGTTAGAAATTTACGGCGTGTCCTGCCGAATTGCCAATGGCCTAAACCCCCGCGAGCGGGACTATTTGGACCGACTGGCCATGGAGCTCCGCCTCGACCCAGAGATGGCGGCGCGGATCGAAACTGATGTGAGGACTGGCTGATGTCCCTTCGCACAACTTTCAAAGCTCTCGTTTTCTCTTTAACGGCAGTTGTCCTGATGGCCTGCGCCGCACCAAA
Organism: Litorimonas cladophorae; assembly: GCF_014652455.1. Classification (GTDB taxonomy): domain Bacteria; phylum Pseudomonadota; class Alphaproteobacteria; order Caulobacterales; family Maricaulaceae; genus Litorimonas; species Litorimonas cladophorae. Next base: position 913,701 of record NZ_BMYV01000001.1, read on the forward strand.
CACGCCGACGGAGCATGAGAATCAGCCCCACCTGCCACCGCCAGGGTTTCCTGTTAGTGAAGCTCCTGCTGATGCCCGATATTGCGGCGTGCGCATGGTGGGCGGCGGCGCGGATGTATGCGAAACAGGTGAATTTTGTCGCCGGACGATTGGCGATATGTGCGGCGCGGCGGACGCGCCTGGCATCTGTACACCTATCCCAGAGATGTGCACGCGAGAATATCGCCCCGTATGCGGCTGTGACGGAAAAACCTATAGCAATGAATGTGTGGCCAATTCGAACGGTGTGAGCGCATCAACCGCTGGAGCTTGCGAGACATGAGACAGTTCACCAAATTCACGCTGGTCTCCCTATGTGTGTTGGCAATGAACGCTTGCGGTGCTGGTGAAGACACAAACTCCATAACAGAAAACACGGCGGGCCAATCCGTCATCCTCTCGCAATCTGAGGTGACCGGGAATGTTGGAGACTGGGGAACCTTTTTCCCCTACTTCACCGAGGACACACATGTCCTGAAACCTGTTCTTGTGGGTGTGGCTAAAATTGATGCAGGCCAAGAAGTTCACCCTGCTCACCGTCATGCCGATGAAGAATACCTGATGGTCACGAAAGGTCGCGGAACGTGGTATCTCAACGGCGTCGAAACAGAGGCCAAAGAAGGCGATATTCTGTTTGCACGGGCTTGGGATTATCATGGGGTGAGAGCGGCTGCAGATAGCCCATTAGAATTTGTCGTGTTTAAATATTCAGGCAAGTCTATACAGGCTCCATCTGATCCTGACCCCACCTTGCCGGAAGAATTAAAGCCATAAATGTTTCATCATTTTTTCAGTGAATTGCGCCGCGCGCGTGTCCCCGTCTCTATTCGCGAATATTTGACGCTACTTGAGGGGGTAGAAAAAAACGTTCCAGATGAGAGTCTGGACGGCTTTTACTACCTTTCGCGCACCGCATTGGTGAAAGATGAGCGCGATCTGGATAAATTTGATCAAGTCTTTAGCCATGTATTTCGCGGCGTCGATTATCTGGCTGATATCTTCGGCCAAGACGATGCTGATATTCCCGCCGACTGGCTCAAGAAAATGGCGGAACTTCACCTCACGCCCGAAGAAATGGCAGAGATTGAAGCCCTCGGCGATCTCGACAAAATTATGGAAGCGCTGAAAGAGCGCTTAGACAACCAAGACAAACGCCATGAAGGCGGCAATAAGAACATTGGCACGGCGGGCAGATCGCCCTTCGGCGCCTATGGCTACAACCCAGAAGGCGTGCGTATCGGCCAGAAAGAAGGCCGCCACGGTAAAGCGGTTAAAGTCTGGGATAAACGCGTTTTCAAAAACCTAGACGGCGACCGAGAGATCGGCACACGAAATATCAAAGTCGCCCTTCGTCGCCTCCGTAAATTTGCGCGCGATGGAGCCGCCGATGAATTAGACTTGGCGGGCACGATTAATGGCACCGCCAAGCAAGGCTGGCTCGATATAAAAATGCGTCCTGAACGCCGTAACGCTGTCAAAGTCATGGCCTTTTTCGATATTGGTGGATCGATGGACGGCCACATCAAACAGGTCGAAGAATTATTTTCCGCTGCCCGTTCCGAATTCAAACGCCTAGAATATTTCTATTTCCACAACTGTCTTTATGAGCAAGTTTGGAAAGACAATAAGCGCCGCATGAGCGAGGTCACGCCGACATGGGATATTTTCCATAAGTTCGGGTCTGACCACCGCGTTGTCATCGTCGGAGATGCCGCGATGAGCCCCTATGAAATCGCCATGCGTGGCGGGTCAGTCGAACATTGGAACGAAGAGCCCGGAGCTGTCTGGTTGAAACGCTTAACGGACATTTATCCGCACATTGTTTGGATCAATCCGACTGAAGAAAAATATTGGGCTTATTCGCAATCAACGAAAATGGTTCAGGATATTATCGGGGCAGATCGCATGTTCCCTATGACCCTCAGCGGGCTAGAGTCCGCCATGAAAGAACTTGCGCGCTAGCGCTTTCTAAACTCAGATTTACTTTGGAGAATACAATGAAACATGTCTTGATTTTAGGTGCTGCGGCACTTGCCCTCGCCGCTTGTGGCGCAGGCGAAACTGAAGCTGAAACAACAGAGGTTGCCCCCGCCGTGGTGGAAACGCCCGCTGTCGAGACACCTGCAACAATTGGCGCCGCATGGTTGGCCGATAATGCTAAAGAAGACGGCGTTGTCACGACAGATTCTGGTTTGCAGTATAAGGTGATCCAAGCCGGACTAGAAAATGGTGCTGCCGCCGCGCCTGGTCAGACAATTGCCGCGAATTACCACGGCTTTTTCCTTGATGAAGAAGTCTTCGATAGTTCTTACACGCGTGGGCAACCGCTGGTCGGCCCCTCAAACGGATTTATCAAAGGTTGGAATGAAGCGCTAGGCGAGATGAAAGTCTGTGAAGCGCGCACGCTCTATATTAATTCTGACCTCGCTTATGGTCCGCGTGGACGCGGGTCTATCCCGGGTGGCGCAACACTCCTATTCCACATGCAGCTATTGGCAGTCGACGGACCGAAAGATGGTGACCTAGAGATGGTTTGCCCAGAGGATAAAATTCTGTCGGGACCAGAAGACTACTAACCCTCTTTTCCTACAGTTTATTGAAATAGAAAAGCCGCCTCATGTGACATGAGACGGCTTTTTAGTCTGTAGATCGAAATCGCCTTAGGCAGAGATACGAAGCTCGTTTAGCGCATCTCCAATATCTTGAAACGCCTTGTTCAATTCGCTCGCATTGCTGGCGTCAAAGAATTTGGAATTGTCAGACGCGCAACGGCTGAGCATGTTTTTCGTTGTGCTGTCACTTACGTCATAAGCAATCGTGTAGATCGTGACCTTGTCGCGCTTAGCTTCTGAGCAAAGCTTATCGGTTTTTGCATTGGCGGCATTTATATCTTTCCCGTTGTGATACTCGCCATTCTTGGACCGTTGGTTTTCGCCATCTGTCATCACGATCATCACTTTCTCACGATCTGGGTTTACTTTGGTGCCTGCGGAAGACAGCGGTAGGCTCTCGTCCAATGTGCGCCATCCCCAAAGAATACCGGCTGGGATGTAAGTTTCTTGGCGCGCCTTAAGGCCTGAGACTGTGGCTTTGGCTGTCTTCATGCTTTTATTCAAAGGCTGTAGTTCCGTCGCGCAGCTAACGCTTAATAGACCAGGGATTTTCCGCCCATTAAATTCGACGCGTTCATCATATCCTGCTGTCCGCGATCCGACACACCCCTGCCATTTTCGCGTAGAGCACTTTTCATAAGGCGCGCTGTAAGTTTTGTCACATTTGTTATATGAACAGTCATAAGACACGCCGTCATTTGTGCAGGTTTTTTGGATGCGGCGACAGTTAGAGCTGGAGAGAACGTCTCTCTTCATCCAACAGACCTTCTCATCCGCTGGCACGTCCAGCCATGCCGCATTGCGGCGGCTTTTTCCGACATTGATGTACTCAGAGAACGGAACAACTGCGACCCGAAGATTTTTATTGTTAAGATCATCAAATGTGTCGAGCAACCCACCCGCGGCGGCCTTCAGGCTGCCAATCTTATTTTTATCGGACATGGAGAAAGTCGTATCTAGGACAAGGGCAACATCCATAGCTTTGTCCGCATAAGTGGCGGTTGATTGAACACCGACATTCATATCCTTGCGATTAAAGATGCCCGTAAAATAAGTATCGATATTATTTTTGGTTGTGACGGTGACGGCATCGCCTACCCGAACAACATCCTGCACTTCGATTCGAATACCGGCTTGGTCGGGGTAAGTAGCATCGTAAAGTGCCTGCGCCGCCTCTGTGAGCTTCACTTTTGTGTCCAAGGTTTTATCTTTGGCAGCCATTAAAGCCACAGCGTCTGTAGTGTCTTGCAACCGCTGTTTGGCGAAAAAGGCGTTGGAGCCATCAACAGCAATTGCCAAGCATCCAATGATGAAAAATGTACTAATCGCGAACATAACCGCGACATTGCCGCGTGTTTCAGTCCGGTATTGGTCAGCGATATGATTAAAGGTCCGTTTCATCATCCACATCCTTATTTAGTCACTTCGCCCGACTTGGGCCCGTTTTGGAACGGTGTGACTGCGTTATGGGAGTGATGTTGCATCCGCTCTGCCAGAAGGAGAAACTGTCCAACTGTGAAACACAAAGGTGGAAAACGTGGTTAAAAAGCTCTTAATTCTAAACAGAGTGTGACAAAAAATGGTTTAATTTCAGTCACTCTCGGAGGTTTGCAAAGGCCAAGCCAAATTCAACCGTGAGCTCATTTGACCTTAGCCGCCAGGCAAAATCTGTATCTCAACCGCTGATGCATTGATAAACACTTGTTCCGCCAAAGGTTTCAGGTCCTCAAGTGTCATATTTTGATACGTGTCTTCTCGCGAGCGAAAACGCTCAAGGCCTGAAGGGTCGGATTGGGCTTCGCGCAAGACGCTCATCCAAAGACTGTTATTTTCAAGACTTGTTTCAAGGTTTTCCAATATGGGTTTGATTGCGCGCTCGAAAACATCGGGATCAATATCTCCAGCCCGAAAACTCTCCGCAACTTCGCGAATTTCTTCTGCCATCAAATCAATCCGGTCCGGGCTGACCTCAATTTGCGCGCCGATAAAACCATATCCGGGGTAAAGACGAGAACTCGATTGCGACACACCGGGGGAATAGGTCGCCCCCTCGTCTTCGCGCAAAACTTCCGTCAACCGCAGCTCAAACAAATTGGATAGCATTTGCGCATGGCGAGATTGTAAAACATCGCTTCCGTCGGGCGCAGGCCAATAAATATATAGGCGCGCTGTTTCTGCATCGCCTGCGTGAGTCAATTTAATGGGACGCTTGGTCCCAGCGGGAAACTTGATTGCCGTTAACGCAGGATCAGGCACGTAACTTTGGGCCGGACGTTCTGGCAACGCGCCGAAAGTCTTGGCAACGGCGTCGACTAAAACATCTTCCTCGACGTCCCCGACGACAGTGAGTTCAATCGCGCCGTTGAGAACATTCTCGTCCATCCAGCTTTTAATCAAATCGAAATCTACATCCAAAAGATCAGCTTCATCTGGTAGGCCCCAGCGCTTGTCTCCTGAACGCAAGATCCGTCCAAGATCGCGGCTGGCAACGCCAGCAGGCGTGCTGTCCAGCGTCGGATACCAAGATCGAATATACTTGTCATATTGGGCTTGCGCCTCTGGGCGGTAGCCCGGGTCGGTGGCATAAGCCGCCATGAGCTTAAATTGCAGTTCAAGGTCGTCTGGCGTTGTCGAACCTGACAAGGTCATTGTTGTATCGCCTAGCCCGCGGCCAACGCCCACGGACCGTCCCGCCATCAATGTTCTGATGTCATCCACGGAATGCTGACCCAATCCAGAAAGAGAGAGCATGTTCGTCGCATAAGTCTCAAACCCAGGCGCATCGGCGATGGGTGCGCTCAACGTGCCGGCACCGAGCCTTGCGGACATGCGAATTACATTTTCTTCAAAATCAGAATTTTTGAAATTCAAACGCACATTATTGTCGAAGGTGATGAGCGTCGCGTCTAAATCGTCAATCCGCTCGCGTTTAGTGACGGTTCCTGCGGGCCCAAAGTCATTATAGGCGAAGGATAATTGCTTATCCTCTGCACGTGGTGAAACCTCGACAGCGGCGGATTTTCTATAAGCTGCCAAAAGCTTGGTCTCGCCCTCTTCCAAAATGTCAGAAGTTTGCAAATATAGCTGGGGCGCGGCGTCGAGACCGGCCCAGCCTTCGCGGAAGGCTTCGGTGACAGCGTCCAAGGTGATCTCATCTTTACTCGCCATGAAACGTTCCAGCGCCGTTTCAGGCGTAGTGACAACCGCTTCTCCGCCAAATGCGCCAATAATTTGACGCGCCAGCCGTGGCGTACGGCGTGTAGGCGAAGTTTGTACGGAGACTTTGAGAGAATTTTCGTCATTGGCGAGTTGTTCGTCCAATTCCGCTTGCGTGAAGCCGAACTCCAAAGCTTGACGAAGCGTTTGTTCACCTTGGGCCAGCGCCGCTTCCCAATTTTCGGGTTGCGCGTTGACTGTCAAAGACGACACCTCAGCCACGTCGAAGAAGTTGCTGCGCCCAACACCCGCCGAAATGAAGGCCGCACTTTCAGTACGCGCCAACTTACCCAACCGTCGATTGAGCATTCGATTTCCCATAGCTTCGATTCGGCCTGTTTTGCGGGTGGCAACCGTGTCGCGTTCCTCTTCAACCGCTTTCAACACCGCCAAATTGACAGAGGTTTGGATTTCTGGATCGGAATAAACACGCGCGCGTGGAGTGGTAATCGCAACAGAGTCGATTTCGACATTCATACCGGCCTCAAATTCTGCAGAAGCGGTCCAATCCCCAAAAAATTCTTCAATCTTCTGAACGGCAAAAGCGGGCTCTAAATCACCAACGAGTGTGATGAAGGTCTTTTCAGGACGGTAAAAGCGACGATAGAATTCCCTGAACTGCTCGGGTTGAATAGTGTCAATCGTGGCTTCAGTGCCTATCGGTAAGCGCGCAGGTAAAACTGTATGACCTGCGTAAAAATCCAGTTGATCCAGAAAGGCGCGAAACGCTGGATTGGAGCGCGCCCGACGTTCGGCTTGAATAACGCCACGTTCTTTCTCAATCGCATCAGGAGCCAGAAGCAAACGCTCCGCTGTTTCCCGCATGATCCCTAGCGTCTCATTGAGCATCTCTTCTGAGACGTCAGGGAGTTCCAACTGATAGGTTGTTTCGGTGAACCCAGTAGACGCATTCGTATCAGCACCAAAGGCCAAGCCAAAACGCTCCAGACGCTTTGTCATTTCACCTTCTGGGATATTCTCTGATCCGTTAAAGGCCATATGCTCAAGAAAATGTGCTAACCCGCGTGTCTCATCTGTTTCGTTCAAAGACCCGGTATCGACCCGCATCAAAAGAGACGCGGTTTTCGTTGGCGTCGCATTCTGACGGACAGCGTAGCGAAGCCCATTTGGCAATTCACCATAGGTAATTGCGGGATCAACCGGCAAATCGGACGCCATATGCGCAAAAGGCGCATCGAGGCTGGGATCTATTTCAGGCGACGCCGCCCTGCACCCGCCAAGGAAAACAAGAGCGACAACAGAGACTTGGGTCAAAAATGAGATACGCATGATAAATCCGGAAACAGGTCAATATTAGATTCGCTGAGCACTTCTCTGAAGGGGACCGCTTTTCAGAGCAAGAGCTGTTAAGCAGTCCAGTTTTCCACAACTTTACAGAGATTAGCATTTTGGAAATCACGGTGCTATTTGGCGCTTGCAAGATTTCCATTTCGAAGTATCACGCGCCCAATGCCAAGCACGACCACTACGTCCCTGAAAGTCAGCGCCCTTGATTCGTCTAATGCAGATGACGAGCATGGGATCATTGTATTTGACTTCGACGGAACCATTACAACTCGAGACACATTCGCACTTTTCCTTCGGTATTATGCGGGGCCTTTTGGATGGGCAGGCAATATTCTACGCCTCCTCCCCACCTTTGCTGCTTATAAGCTAGGCGGTATCGATCGCCACGCAGTCAAGAAAGCCGTGGTCAAACGCTTCTTTACGGGAAAATCGGCCAAAGATGTAGACAACCGCGCCGCAGACTTTGCGCGCGATGTTATACCGGGCCTGATCCGCCCAGCTGCACTGCAACATATCAACGCAAAATTAGCCGATAAAAATTATGGTCCAGAGTCATTATATATATGCAGCGCTTCGATCGGCCCATATCTCCGTTATTGGGCAGGTTCATGTGGCATTCAGGCAAATCACGTCATGGCCACAGAATTAGCCGTCAAAGACGACAGAATCACTGGCGAATTGGATGGTTATAATGTTTGGGGTGCAAACAAGGTTCGCCGCATTTTAGACCAATTTGCACCACACACTGTGAGCATACTTGAGGCTTATGGTGATACGAGAGGAGATCAGGAGATGTTACACGCCGCTAAGGCGTCTTTCTTCCGACCTTTTCGCGTAACACCATTTAGCCGTTGAATTACCTTCCTCAGAGTTTAAGAGGAAGTTAACGCCCTAGGTCCGCTTACGCGGTCGATTTGGGCTATTTTGAGATATCCGCATGTCGCGGATAACGAAACTGGAAGACTTTGGGGGTTTTCGTAATATGAAACGCACTCTTTTACTGGCCGCATCGGCCGCGGTTTTAGCCGCACCAACACTCGCTCAGGAGCTGCCACCGGGCAATCCGCTCCCAGGCGAATGCTTTGCTCGTGTTATCGTACCAGCACAGTATCAAACTTCGACTGAGCAGGTTGTTCTGCGCCAAGCCGGTGAAGAGATCAAAAAGATCCCTGCTCAGCTTGAAACAGTCACAGAACGCGTTCTTGTCCAAGAAGAGAGCTATGAGCTCTTCGTTGCTGGCGGCGGTTCTGTCGTTCCAGGCCGGGGCCGTGTAACTGTCACGATTGACGGAACACCCTACACAATCGATTCCTCCAGAACTGTTACGAATGCTGCGGGCGCGCGCATCGGTAACGTTGATGCCTCCGGTAATATTGTTGCTTCGAATGGCAGCGTATTGGCCGCAAATGCCGTTAACCCCCTCACACTCATCGGCACAGGGTCTTCACGTACACGTCTCGTCGTCGGCGGCACCACTTACTCGGTTGCCTCTAACGGGACTGTTTACAACGCCTCAGGCTCCAGCATTGGTTCACTTGACGGATCAGGCAACATCGTCGCATCTGGTGGCAACATTGTTTCACGCTCCGCTGTGAATGCTTATCAAGGTGGTAACACATCTGGCCGCGCATCCTTCCGCACAGTCTCCGAGACTGTTGTCGTTCAGGAAGCCAGCACAGAACTCGTTGCTATCCCGCCTGTATACGAAACAGTTTCCGAAACTGTCGTCGTTCAGCCAGAGTCGGTTGAATACGTCACGATCCCAGCTGTCTACGAAAACTACACAGAAACAGTCGTTGTTCAGGAAGCCAGCACAGAGCTCGTCACTGTCCCAGCTGTTTTTGAAACAGTTCAAGAAACAATCGTTGCTCAGGAATCTGCAACTCAGCTCGTCACAATTCCTGCAACTTATGAAACAGTTTCCGAGACAGTTGTCGTTCAGCCTGCGTCTGTTGAGTACACAGTCATCCCTGCGGAGTTTGAAACTGTAACTGAGCAAGTTGTTGCACAAGAAGCGGCAACAGAGCTCGTCACTGTACCAGCGACCTACGAAACAGTCACAGAGACTGTGGTTGTCCAAGAAGCTTCAACTCAGCTCGTCACTGTACCGCCCGTTTTTGAAACAGTCAGCGAAACAGTTGTCGCACAAGAAGCGTCTACTGAGCTTGTGACAATCCCAGCGGTCTTCGAAACCGTCACTGAAACAGTTGTCGTTCAGCCAGCTGGCGTCGAATATGTAACTGTTCCAGCCGTCTTCGAGACAGTTTCAGAAACAATCGTTGTTCAAGACGCCTCGACAGAGCTCGTCACAATCCCAGCGACATTTGAAACAGTCAGCGAAACAGTTGTTGTTCAGGAAGCGTCAACAGAGCTTGTCACAGTTCCAGCTGTGTTCGAAACTGTCACTGAAAGCGTCCTCGTCCAAGCAGCAAGCACGCAGTTGGTCACAATTCCAGCGACGTTCGAAAACGTTACTGAAACCGTTGTCGTTCAGCCAGCTGGTGTAGAGTATTCAGTTCTACCTGCTGAGTACGAAGACTATGCAGAAACGATCGTTGTTCAGGAAGCTAGCACTGAGCTGGTCACAATCCCTGCATCCTTCGAGACTGTCACTGAAACAGTCGTCGTTCAGCCAGCAACTGTTGAGTATCAAGTTGTCCCACCTGTTTATGAAACAGTGTCGGAAACAATGGTTGTTCAAGAGGCCTCTACAGAGCTTGTCTCTATTCCAGCGACATTCGAAACAGTCAGCGAAACAGTTGTTGTTCAGCCTGCTACGGTTGAATATGTAACTGTTCCAGCCGTTTATGAGACAGTCTCCGAGCCAGTTATCGTTCAAGAAGCTTCAACTGAACTCGTTACAATCCCAGCGACATTCGAAACGGTCACTGAAACAATCGTCGTTCAGCCTGCTGGCGTCGAATATGTGTCTGTCCCTGCTGAGTATGAAAACTACACGGAGACTTTGGTCGTTCAGGAAGCGTCAACCGAACTGGTTACGATCCCTGCGACATTCGAAACTGTCTCCGAGACTGTTGTTGTTCAGCCTGCAACAGTTGAATATGTCTCTGTCCCTGCGGTCTATGAGACCGTGTCAGAGGCCGTCGTTGTTCAAGAAGCCTCTTCCGAGATGGTTACTATTCCAGCGTCCTTCGAAACTGTGACTGAAACCGTCGTCGTCCAGCCTGCTGGCGTCGAATATGTAACGGTTCCAGCTGTCTTTGAGACTGTATCCGAAGCTGTTGTCGTTCAAGAAGCGTCAACTGAACTCGTCACAATCCCAGCGACATTCGAAACAGTGAACGAAACAATCGTCGTTCAGCCAGCGTCCGTCGAGTATGTCTCGGTCCCTGCTGTTTATGAGACAATTCAAGAGCCAGTCGTTGTTCAAGAAGCGTCCACGACACTCGTAACTGTCCCTGCGACTTATGAGACTGTGACTGAAACCGTCGTCGTTCAGCCTGCTACGGTTGAATATGCAGCTGTCCCAGCCAAGTACGAAACCTACAACGAAACGATCGTTGTTCAGGAAGCGTCCACAGAGCTCGTCTCTGTCCCAGCTGTCTATGAAACAGTCACTGAAACCGTTGTCGTCCAGCCTGCTGGCGTCGAATATGTAACGGTTCCAGCTGTCTTTGAGACTGTGTCCGAAGCCATCGTCGTTCAAGAAGCGTCGACTGAACTCGTTACAATCCCAGCGACATTCGAAACTGTGACTGAAACTGTTGTCGTTCAGCCAGCATCCGTCGAGTACGTCTCTGTCCCAGCTGTCTATGAGACAGTGTCAGAGCCAGTTGTCGTTCAAGAAGCATCGACCGAACTCGTCACAATCCCAGCGACATTCGAAACTGTAACTGAGACTATCGTCGTTCAGCCTGCTGGCGTCGAATATGTGTCCGTTCCAGCTGTTTTTGAAACCGTCTCTGAGACTATCGTTGTCCAGGAAGCGTCCACAACACTCGTAACTGTCCCGCCTGTCTTTGAGACAGTGACAGAAACAGTTGTCGTTCAACCGGCGTCCGTCACATATGAAACAGTCCCGGCTGTCTTCGAAACTGTGTCCGAAGCCATCGTCGTTCAAGAAGCATCGACTGAACTCGTCACAATCCCAGCGACATTCGAAACTGTCACTGAGACCGTTGTCGTTCAGCCAGCGTCCGTCACTTACGCGTCTGTCCCAGCTGTCTATGAGACAGTTTCAGAAGCGATTGTTGTTCAAGAAGCATCAACTGAACTCGTTGTTGTTCCAGCAACCTTCCGTGACGTCACTGAAACAGTGGTTGTTCAAGATGCCAGCACAGAGCTCGTCTCTATTCCGGCAACTTACGAGAACGTGACTGAAACAGTCGTCGTTCAGGAAGCCACAACAGAGCTCGTCACTGTGCCCGCTACGTTTGAAACAGTGACTGAAACAGTCGTCGTTCAGCCTGAAACAGTCGAATATGTCTCTGTTCCAGCGCAATATGAGACTTTCTCTGAAACCGTTGTTGTTCAGGAAGCCAGCACAGAGCTCGTTTCTATCCCAGCGACTTATGAGAACGTGACTGAAACAGTCGTGGTTCAGGAAGCTGCAACAGAACTTGTCGTCATCCCAGCAACTTATGAGACCGTGTCTCAAACTGTTGTTGTTAAGGAAGCGACAGCCGAGCTGATCACGGTCCCAGCGACATTCAAAAATGTTACTGAAACTGTTGTCGTGCAGCCTGCATCTGTCACTTATGAGACTGTCCCTGCTGTATACGAAACATACAATGAGACACTCGTTGTTCAGGAAGCGTCGACTGAACTCGTCGTCACGCCTGCAACATATCGCGATGTCACAGAAACAATTGTTGTTCAGGAAGCCAGCACAGAGCTCGTCTCTATTCCGGCCGAATACGAGACTGTTACAGAAACAGTCGTCGTTCAGCCTGAAACTGTTGAGTATGTGTCCGTTCCAGCGCAGTTCCGCACTGAGAACCAGCAATATGTCCAACAGGAAGCGGCTAACACGCTGACAATCATCCCAGCTGTCTATGAGACAGTGACGGAAACGATTGTGACGCAAGAAGCCTCCACACGTATTGAGGTCGTTCCAGCGACATACAAAACCGTCACTGAGACGATTGTTGTCACCCCAGAGCGCACCGAAATCGACGTGATCCCGGCGAAATACGAAACACGTTCAGAGCGCGTTTTGATTGAACCAGCTCGCGAAGAGTGGAAGCCAGGCTCACAAGCCATCAACTCCGGCGTTTTCTCTGGCGGACGTGTGAACACTGCAACACGCGGTCAATTCACTGTCTTTAACGGCGTATCTAACCAGGTCGTCGAATCCACAGAGACTATCGTGAACCAGACGGGTGAAATCCTTTGCCGCGTCTTGATCCCTGCGAAATACAAAACAATCACAAAACAGGTTGTTGTCTCCCCGGCTCGTGCCGTTGAGCGTCGTATTCCAGCTGTCACACGTACAATCAGCAAACGTGTTGTTGATCGCGAAGCGTCGACACGCGAAGTTGCTGTTCCAGCCGTCACAGACACATTGACACGTCGCGTTGTTAAGACACCAGCTCGCGTCGTTGACGCATCTGGCGCTTCCTTCGCTGGCGGAACACGTATCCGTGGCTTCGTTGATGCAAACCGCGACGGTCGTGATGACCGTGATGGTTTGGGTGAACGCGATGCGCTGAACGCGGATCGTACAGCCGGTGGTGAGCGTCTTGTCGGCGCAAGCAACTCCGGCGGTCAGTTCGGTCAGAAGATGGGCTCCGTTTCAACACGTGTTGTTGCAGAAGCAGCAAAAGTTGTTGAGCGCCGCGTCCCAGCTGTAACGAAAACACTCAGCAAGCGCGTTGTGAAAACTCCAGCCCGCACAGTTGAGCGTACTGTCCCAGCCGTGACGTCCACAGTGACACGCCGTGTTGTTGACCGCCCAGCCGCTACGGTTGAGCGCTCGATCCCAGCCGTCACAAAAACGGAAACACGTCGTCGCATCAAGACGCCGGCTCGCACAGTTGAACGCGCTATCCCAGCCGTCACAAAAACTGTGTCCCGTCGTGTTGTTGACCGTCCAGCGTCCACACAGGAACGTATGATCCCAGCCGTGACTAAGGTTGAGACACGCCGCGTCGTTAAGACACCGGCCCGCACGCAAGAGCGGACAATCCCTGCGAAAACATCGACTGTCACACGTCGCGTCGTGAAGACGCCTGCGTCGACACAAGAGCGGACAATCCCAGCTGTGACTAAAGTTGAGACCCGTCGTCGTGTGAAGACACCGGCAGCAACTGTTGAGCGTCGCGTTCCAGCGGTCACGAAGCAGGTTTCTCGTCGTGTTGTGAAAACACCAGCCTCCACGGTTGAGCGTGCGGTTCCAGCGGTTACGAAAACCCGGACACGTCGCGTCGTTAAGACACCAGCGTCGACACAAGAGCGGACAATCCCAGCCGTAACACAAACTGTTACGCGCCGCGTTGTTGACCGCCCTGCGTCTACTCAGGAACGTGTCATCCCAGCTGTCACGAAGATGGAAACACGCCGCGTCGTTAAGACACCGGCTGCGACTGTCGAACGTTCAGTTCCAGCTGTGACCAAGCAAGTGTCCCGTCGTGTTGTTAAGACACCAGCACGGACACAAGAGCGCTCAATCCCAGCTGTTACGAAGATGGAAACACGCCGCGTCGTTAAGACACCAGCGCGTACTGTCGAGCGTAGTATCCCAGCTGTAACCAAGCAGGTCACACGTCGTGTGGTGAAAACGCCAGCCTCTGTTGCTGAACGTACGATCCCAGCTGTGACCAAGCAGGAAACACGTCGCGTCGTTAAGACACCGGCTCGCACAATCGAACGTGCAACACCGGCTGTAACGAAGCAGGTTTCCCGTCGTGTTGTTAAGACACCAGCGCGGACACAAGAGCGTTCAATCCCAGCTGTCACAAAGATGGAAACACGCCGCGTCGTTAAGACACCAGCGGCAACCATTGAACGTGCAATCCCAGCTGTGACCAAGCAAGTGTCCCGTCGTGTCGTTAAGACACCGGCACGGACACAAGAGCGTTCAATCCCAGCTGTCACAAAGATGGAAACACGCCGCGTCGTTAAGACACCAGCGTCAACCATCGAACGTGCAACACCGGCTGTGACCAAGCAGGTCTCCCGTCGTGTCGTGAAAACGCCAGCCAGCACAATCCAACGTGCCGTCCCAGCTATCACGAAGACAGAAGCTCGCCGTCGTGTCGCCACGCCAGCAGCCACTGTTGAGCGTCGTGTCCCAGCTGTGACCAAGCAAATCAGCCGCCGCGTCGTGAAAACGCCAGCGTCGACTGTTGAGCGTGTTGTTCCAGCCGTCACCAAGATGGAAGCGCGTCGTGTCATCAAGACACCAGCGTCAACTATCGAACGTGCAATCCCAGCTGTGACCAAGCAAGTGTCCCGTCGTGTTGTTAAGACACCGGCACGGACACAAGAGCGTTCAATCCCAGCTGTTACAAAGATGGAAACACGCCGCGTCGTTAAGACACCAGCGTCAACTATCGAACGTGCAACACCAGCTGTGACCAAGCAGGTCTCCCGTCGTGTCGTGAAAACGCCAGCGCGGACAACTGAACGTGCCATCCCAGCTGTCACAAAGATGGAAACACGCCGTGTCGTTAAGACACCAGCGTCAACTATCGAGCGGACAGTACCGGCGGTCACAAAAGTTGTTTCTCGTCGTGTTGTTAAGACACCGGCCTCTACACAAGAGCGTCGCGTCCCAGCCATCACGAAGACGGAAACACGTCGTCGCATCAAGACACCGGCGCGCACAGTCGAACGTGCAACACCGGCCGTTACGAAGCAGGTCTCCCGTCGTGTCGTGAAAACGCCAGCGCGGACAACTGAACGTGCCATCCCAGCTGTCACAAAGATGGAAACACGCCGCGTCGTTAAGACACCAGCGTCAACTATCGAACGGACTGTACCAGCGGTCACGAAGCAGGTATCTCGCCGCGTCGTGAAAACACCAGCGTCTACGCAAGAGCGGACGATCCCAGCGGTCACGAAAGTGGAAACACGTCGTGTCGTTAAGACGCCAGCTCGCACTGTAGAGCGCACTGTCCCAGCTGTGACGAAACAAGTCTCTCGTCGTGTTGTTAAGACACCGGCCTCTACACAAGAGCGTCGTGTCCCAGCGATCACGAAGACGGAAACACGTCGTCGCATCAAGACACCGGCTCGCACAGTCGAACGTGCAACACCGGCCGTTACGAAGGCTGTCACACGCCGCGTCGTCAAGACACCGGCAAGCGTCACAGAGCGTACGGTTCCAGCCATCAGCAAGCCTGTCACACGCCGCGTCGTGAAGACACCGGCCCGCGTGACTGAGCGTCGTATCCCTGCGGTCACGAAGGTGGAAACACGTCGCGTCGTCAAGACACCGGCCAGCACGCAAGAGCGTACGATCCCGGCTGTTACGAAGACGGAAACACGTCGTGTGGTCAAAACACCAGCGTCCACAATCGAACGCGCTATCCCAGCGGTCACCAAGCAAGTCTCCCGCCGTGTTGTTAAGACACCAGCGCGTGTGACTGAGCGGTCGATCCCAGCGGTAACGCGTCAGGTTGAACGCCGTGTGATGCGTACGCCAGCGTCAACTCAGGAACGTACGATCCCAGCTGTAACCAAGCAGGTCAGCCGTCAGGTCGTCAAAACACCTGCACGCACTGTTGAGCGGACTATTCCGGCAACAATGCAGGCTGTTACGCGCCGCGTCGTCAAGACACCGGCTCGTACGGTTGAACGCACAATCCCAGCTGTGACCAAGCAAGTTACTCGCCGCGTCGTCAAGACACCGGCTCAAGTAACAGAGCGGACGATCCCAGCTGTGACGAAACAGGTCGCGCGTCGTGTCATGAAGACACCAGCGTCAACTGTTGAGCGTACGATCCCAGCCGTGACAAAGACGGAAACTCGCCGTCGCATCAAGACACCGGCATCGACGCAAGAGCGTCGTATCCCGGCTGTTACGAAGCAGGTCACACGTCGTGTTGTTAAGACACCAGCGCGGACGACAGAGCGCACGATCCCAGCGGTCACCAAGCAGATCACACGTCGTGTGGTTGATGGTGCCCCACGTATCGAGCGCCGCGTCATCCCTGCCCGTTATGACACAGTCCAAGTTCAGCGCGTGGTTCAGCCCGCACGGACAGAAACTGTTGTTATCCCGGCGCAGTTCGGAACGATCGAACGTCGTACACAAACAAGCCCGGAAAAAGCCGAATGGCGCCAGGTTCTTTGTGAAGCCAACGCAAGCCCAACTGTCATTCGCGCCATCCAGCGCGCTCTACAGACAGAAGGCTTCTACTCTGGCGCACTTGACGGACAGCTAGGTCGCGCGACCTACGCCGCAGTCGAGCGCTTCCAAGAGGCTCGTGGACTGTCCACGGGTGGCCTGACGCTCCGTACGGTCGACGCTTTGGGTGTTAACTGGCGCTCAATGGTCTCTGGCAACCAGCTTAGCTCGGGTGGCTTCACTTCAGGTGGCGTCGCAACGGGTACAACTGGTGGCTTCACTACAGGCACCACAGTCACAACAACGACTGGCGGTGCAAGCGGTGGCGCAGCAGGGTACACAATCGGCTCCGATAACTCGGTCCGCAACGCAAGCGGCGTCATGATTGGCACACTTCGTGCGAATGGCGACGTTGTGAACAGTGCAGGTCAAGTCATCCTTCGCGGTCTATCCGCAACGGGCGGCGCGGTGACAACGGGCTCTATGTCCGGTGGCTCTATGACAACTGGCGGCTTGAACACACGTTCAAACGTTGGACGCTCCGGCGGCACGGTCCTTAACAATGGTACAGCCACGACAACAACGTCGGGCGCCATGTCTGCGGGTGACTTCACAGTCCGCGCTGACGGTACGGTTGTGAACACATCCGGTGCTGTTATCGGTCGCGTCAATGCGAACGGCGAAATCATCGCCAATGGCCAAGTCATTGGTCGGGTTCGCCCACGTAACTAGGCTTTCTTCTAACGCTTCGGCGTTAGATTAAGACTTTCAGACCTCGCTGGCGTTCACCGTCAGCGGGGTTTTTTGGTGCCAGTATCTTGCTTTTGATCCTGTCGTAGACCTATCGATTTGGTTTTGGATGCCCTCCCTGTCTTCTGACAAGTTTGGCCCAAGCGGATTGACAGGCCGACACGAGGGCTTATAAGGGCGTCGAATTGGCCGCCGTGGGATTCGCCCAGCGCGGCTTTTATGTATTTTGATGGTAGGGTTCGTCCCACCAAGACTTATAGGACAAGACCATGTTCGCAGTCATCCAGACCGGTGGTAAGCAGTACAAAGTCGCTAAAGACGACATCATCATCGTCGAGAAACTCGACGGCGAAACGGGCGGAAACGTCACTTTCGGTGATGTTCTCATGCACGGCGCAGAGGGCGACGTAAAAGTCGGTGCTCCGCTCGTCAAAGGCGCAAGCGTAACAGGCGAAGTCCTGGAACAACGCAAAGGCGATAAAGTTATCGTTTTCAAGAAGAAGCGTCGTCAAAACTATCGTCGTAAGCAAGGCCACCGTCAGTTTGAGACAGTGGTCCGCATCACAGGCATTAAGGGCTAAGGCTCAAACCTTCAATTTTGGGGTCTCGCCCCTCTACTAATTTCAGGAGTGCGTCATGGCACATAAAAAAGCTGGTGGTTCATCCAATAACGGTCGCGATAGTGCTGGCCGTCGCCTCGGCGTAAAAAAAGCGGGTGGCCAAGCTGTCATTCCAGGTAACATCATTATTCGCCAACGCGGTACGAAGTACTATCCTGGTGCCAATGTTGGCATGGGTAAAGATCACACACTCTTCGCATTGACCGAAGGTCGCGTATCTTTCCAACGCAAACGCAACGAGCGCATGTATGTTTCTGTCGACCTCCCAGAGGCCGCTGAATAGAGACCTGAGCTTTTTCGGGTCAACCGCCACAAGGCGACCCGTATCGAAATAGCAGGGAGATCGGGTCCGCCCGGTCTCCCTTTTTTATTGCCTCGAAACGGGGCCCTGCTGACGATCAAGGAGATTGTCATGCGTGATCAAATCGAAACTGAACGGCTCGTCCTACGCCAATTAGAGGACCGTGATGCTGTGCCATTCTCAAAATATGGCTCGGATTTTGATATTGCGCGTATGACAGGCAGCTTCCCGCACCCCTTTCCCCTGCTCTCTGCCGAATTCAAAGTGCTTCATCTTCGCGCGCTGAAGCGGCGCGGTTTAGCGCACCCCTATGCCATCACCCTCCCCGAGGACGACACCTTCATCGGCGTGGCGGATCTGTTCAAGCGGGATAAGGACAGTTTGTGGGAGATCGGATATTGGGTAGCTCGCCCCTTCTGGGGAATGGGCTATGTCACGGAAGCTTGCAAAGCCCTTCTGTCTGAAGCTGACGCAAGTTTGGGGAAACAAGACCGCGTTGCTGGCGTTTTCAAAGATAACCCTGGCAGCATTCACGTTTTGAAAAAACTAGGATTCGAAGTCCATGGCGGTCCAGACACGCATTTTTCAATGGCCCGTTTATGCAAAGCCGACGGAATAAATTTCGTTTTGAGAGCCGATTCGTGATCTGTTGCGCGACACTCTCAAATCTGACGCAGGCGGCGCTAGCCAAGGCGCACCACGCGGCGTAAGGACAGCTCATGAAATTTCTAGACCAAGCGAAAATCTATGTGAGCTCAGGCGCGGGCGGTGGCGGAAGCGTCTCCTTCCGTCGGGAGAAGAACATTGCATTTGGTGGCCCCAATGGCGGTGATGGCGGACGTGGCGGTAATATCTACCTTGAGGCTACGCGCAGTCTCAACACATTGATCGACTATCGCTACCAACAGCATTTCAAAGCTAAAACAGGCATGCACGGCATGGGATTGGATCGTCACGGCGCCGCTGGCGACGATATCACCTTAAAGGTGCCTGTTGGGACACAAGTTATTGACGCCGAAACTGATGAAGTGCTCGCCGACATGACGGAAGATGGCGAACGCGTTCTTGTCGCCCAAGGCGGAAATGGCGGTTGGGGCAATGCACGTTTCAAAAGTGCCACAAACCAAGCGCCGCGCAAGGCAAACCCTGGCGAAGACGGCGAGGAACGTTGGCTTTGGCTCCGCCTAAAACTCATTGCTGATGCAGGTTTAATCGGGTTGCCAAACGCCGGAAAATCTACATTCCTTTCAACCGTCACCGCGGCGAAACCAAAAACTGCAGATTATCCGTTTACCACGCTTCACCCCCATCTTGGGGTGGTGAGTATGAGTATTGCTGATCGTTTCATCATTGCCGACCTACCGGGTCTGATTGAAGGCGCGGCCGAAGGAGCTGGGCTAGGTCATCGTTTCTTGGGTCATGCCGAACGTTGTGCGGCCATCCTACATCTCGTGCCGGGCACCTCTGAAGACCCTGTCTCCGAATATCTGACAATCCGTAAGGAGCTTGAGGATTACCACGAGAGCTTTGAGGATAAGCCCGAAATCGTTGCTATTTCAAAATGTGACGCCCTGACCCCTGAGCGTATTGAAGAGCTTCAAGACGCGCTAGAATCGGTTTGTGGTCAAAGACCCTTCCCGATCAGTTCCGTGGCGCAGCAAGGCTTAAAACCTGTACTGTCTGCCCTCTATCAACACGTAGAGCGTCGTCGTGCGGGTGAAGAAGCCGAGCGAGAAGAAAAAAGGCGTCAGGAAAAAATTGCGGTCGGTGCAATTGAAGACGTCAAAGGTTGGTCGCCCTAAACTATGTTTGATGACGCCAAAACAATCGTCATCAAAATCGGCTCGGCGATCCTCGTCGACGGCCAAACCCATGCATTGCGTGCTGGTTGGCTCGACGCCTTGGCGCATGATTTAGCTGGTTTCACGGATAAGCGCATTGTCTTGGTCAGTTCTGGCGCCATTGCGCTCGGCCGCGAAAGATTAGGCTTATCGAATCCGTCCCTTTCGCTTGCGCAGAAACAAGCCTGCGCTGCGGCCGGACAATCTAGCTTGACGCGTGCCTATGAAGACGCGCTCGAAAAGAGAGGCATTGTCACGGCGCAAGCGCTGCTGACCCTCAATGATACTGAAAACAGACGCCGGTGGTTGAACGCCCGGTCTACATTGGAAACGCTTCTTGGATTGGGCGCGATACCTATTATCAACGAGAATGATACAGTCGCCACGGACGAAATTCGCTATGGTGATAACGACCGTCTGGCCGCAAGGACGGCTCAAATGATCGGCGCGGATCTTCTGATCCTCTTATCCGATATTGACGGCCTCTACACTGCCGACCCGCGAACAAACTCATCGGCTCAACACATTCCAGTCGTCCCAAGGGTGACTGACGATATCCTCGCCATGGGCGGGGGATCTAACCTCGGAGCGGGCGTTGGCACGGGCGGCATGGCGACCAAACTGGCAGCCGCCCAAATCGCGACCAATGCGGGTTGTGACATGATTATATGCGACGGCCGAGAGTCAGGGGCAATTGCGGCGCTTTGCAATGGTGCAAAACACACGCGCTTTGAAGCGACAAGCAATCCACGCAAAGCGCGCGCCCAATGGATTGGGGGCGCCTTGAAACCGCGTGGCGTTCTAACTATTGATTCTGGCGCGTTGAAAGCTCTGAAAGGCGGTAGCAGTCTTCTCCCGGCTGGTGTCATCTCCATAAGCGGTAAGTTTGGCAAAGGCGATGCGGTCTCTATTAAAGTCAACGGAGCAGAAATTGCGCGCGGTCTCGTCTCTTATGACGGTCATGAAGCCGACCAAATCAAAGGTCTCCAATCTGGCGCAATTGCAGATGTGCTTGGTTATGATAATGGCGCAGCACTGATCCACCGCGATAATCTGGTAATGCTATGACGACCCTTGAAACTGATATGAATGCGCTCGGACATGCAGCCAAAGCCGCATCGGCCACCTTACGCTTGGCCAGCGGTGAAAAACGCAACGCAGCTCTGCGCGCTATGGCGAAGCAAATCAGACAAAGCGAAGCTACCATACTCGAGGCAAATGCGACCGACATGACCGCTGCTGCCGACAAAGGCCTCTCAGCCGCAATGTTAGATCGCCTAAAATTGGACTCCGCACGGGTTGCGGGTATCGCCGACGGACTTGATGCCATTGCTGCTCTACCCGATCCAGTTGGAGCGGTCGAACGCGAATGGACACAACCGAATGGCCTAAATTTTTCACAAGTGCGCGTCCCCATCGGCGTGATCGGGATGATCTATGAAAGCCGTCCAAACGTGACGGCTGATGCCGGTGGACTTTGCGTGAAATCAGGGAACGCTTGTGTGTTGCGCGGCGGCTCCGAGAGCCTACGATCCAATCAAGCTATTCATGCAGCTCTGCAAGCAGGGCTCAAAGAGGCAGGTCTCCCAGACGCTTCAATCTCCCTTGTCAAAACGACAGACCGCGCCGCGGTCGGCGACATGTTACGCGGATTGGACGGCACTATTGATATTATCATTCCGCGGGGCGGGAAAGGCCTTGTCGCCCGTGTGCAGGAGGATGCTCGCGTGCCTGTTTTGGCGCATTTGGAAGGTTTAAATCACAGCTATGTTCACGCTGACGCTGACTTAAGCAAAGCGGTCCAAGTTATTGAAAATGCGAAACTTCGGCGAACAGGTGTTTGCGGCTCAACGGAAACAATTTTAATTGACGACGCTATCGCAGAAAAATTTCTGCCAGCACTTGAAGCCCAAATTGGCTCTCGCTGTGAATTGCGTGGGGATGGGCGAGCGCGTCTCGTGTTAACCAAAATTTCGGCCGCAACCGAAACCGATTTCGCCACCGAACATCTCGCGCCGATCTTGAATGTTGCCATCGTCGACGGCATGCAAAGCGCTCTCGCGCATATTGAAAAATATGGTAGCGGACATACCGATGCGATCCTGACGGAGAACGAGAATGCGGCGAAAATTTTCCTCGACAGCGTCGACAGCGCGATCGTCTTGCACAATGCCTCTACGCAATATGCAGATGGCGGCGAATTTGGTTTCGGGGCGGAGATCGGAATTGCGACAGGCCGCCTACACGCGCGCGGACCAGTCGGGGCTCAACATCTGACGACCTATAAATACCAAGTGCGCGGCACTGGACATATCCGACCTTGAAGACAGCCAACCGCAGATCAATCGGATTATTTGGCGGGTCATTCAATCCGGCCCATGGCGGTCACCTTCACGTCGCTAGAGCTGGCTTGCGCCAGCTCCAATTGGACGAAATATGGTGGTTGGTCAGCCCGCAAAACCCCCTCAAACCATCGCAGCCCTCATGGGAATCACGCGCGCAAACTATTCGTAACCTTCCCCTCCCACCGAAAATGCGCGTCTCTGACATAGAGCTGCGTTATCAAACGCAATACACAGCCGATTTACTGATCCGCCTAACCCAGCGACATCAGAATATGGATTTTGTGTTTATGATGGGGGCGGATAATCTTCTTCAGTTACCCAAATGGAAAAACTGGCAGAAGATCGTCGAAACGGTTCCGATCGCGGTGATCGCAAGGCCAGGCTCCCCAATTAGGGCGCGTTTGGGCCAAGCCGCCCGCCAGTACAGCGACCATCGCATAGGTGAAAGTCATGCGCATACGCTGAAAACTCGCCCCGCACCGGCTTGGTCATATCTCACCCTGCCCCTTGATCCGCAAAGTTCATCTGCCATTCGCGCAAAACGGTCTGGTTAGAGCGGTAGCAGAACGCTTTTGAGTGTGATAAGGCGTTTATATTACAGCCCATATGGAGAGACTTCTGTCCGCCGCACCTTACGAATCCCCCGCTTCTGTTTCCGTTGAGAACGGCCCAGAAGCCAAAGCGTTATCAGACTTTATCCAAGACGTGCTTGAGGAAAACTCAGCGCAGGACGTCATTGAAATTGATATTCGCGGAAAATCCTCAATCGCAGATTACCTGATTGTCGCCTCTGGGCGATCGAACCGTCACGTCAGTGCGCTAGCCGACTATGTCCAACGCGCGTTGAAAGAACGCGGCATGAAAGAACTTGTTATCGAGGGGCAGACAGCGTCTGACTGGGTTCTTATCGATGCGGGTGACGTGATCCTGCATGTTTTCCGCCCAGAAGTTCGTGTTTTTTACAACCTTGAGAAAATATGGTCCGTTCCGTTGCCAGAAGGTTTGCAGAATATTCCCGAGCAAGCGCCTGACGACACACCCATGACGGAACGCTAGACAACTACCATGAAAATCATACTCCGGGCGGGCAATGTTTTACGCAACGGCCCGGAAAAAATCCTGATTGACGACTATATTGCCCGCGCCAAAGGTCTTGCCCGCGGCACAGGTTTTCTATCTGTGGAAGAACAAGGTATTGAGCTAAAAGGTCAAAATGATCGATCCGCCGAGACCGCCAAATTGCTCTCAGGTATCGGGACCTCTGACGAACTGATCTTACTTGATGAACGGGGAAAAAGCCCCAGCTCTCGCGAGATCGCAAAGCATTTTGCCAGACTGCGGGATGATAGCGTCGGTGCCTGCTATATCCTAATCGGTGGTGCAGATGGATTTGAACCTTCCATGGTGAAAGAAATGCGACCGGGTCG
Organism: Litorimonas cladophorae; assembly: GCF_014652455.1. GTDB lineage: Bacteria > Pseudomonadota > Alphaproteobacteria > Caulobacterales > Maricaulaceae > Litorimonas > Litorimonas cladophorae. The sequence continues at coordinate 937,413 of NZ_BMYV01000001.1, forward strand.
CATTACGAAATGGAGTTTCGGCGCCCAAACTTGGCCACACAAAATGGTGCGTGTCATGGCGGCTGAACAAATCTATCGTTCCCTCAGCATTCTGGCGGGTACACCCTATCATCGTGATTAATGGTGGTCGGAAAAACGTTGCCCTTCTAACGACGCCGCACTGAAATTATGATTTATAATTAACGGGCGGTAAATCCGTTGTGTTTCATATCCTTTCTATGCGTGCTGTCCTCACTTTTATCTTCTGTTGTATCGCTTTCCCCGCGCTCGCTCAGAGCCCCCAAGACGTGGAAGCGCTGACAAAAAAAGAACAAGTCGCTCGGGAAAAATCCGAGGCGTTGGAGTCAGAACGTAAATCTGTCCGCAACGATGTTTCAAATTTGAAGAAAAAACTCGCGAAAACTGCGCGCGAAGCCCAAAATGTTGAGTCTGAGCTCAGCCGTTTAGAACGAGAAGCGGAAAGTCTCACGCGACGGGAAGAAGGTTTGAAAACCCAAATTTCGGAAGACAGATCACGATATGTCGAACTCTTGGCTGCCCTTCAGCGCCTTGAATCCAGTCCTCCACCCACGCTCGCATTGTCACCGGAAAATGCGAAACGCGCAGCCGACGCAGGCCTGTTAATGGCAACGCTGTCGGATAGCCTAAAGCAACGCGCAGAAGCATTGTCCCTTAATTTGACAGCCTTAGATGTCACTAAATCTCAAATTATTTTGAAGCGTGAGGAACTCAGCCAAACGCGACAAAAGTTAGATCGTGAGACCTCTCAAATCACGGCGGGGCTAGGGGAAAAGTCGAAATTGGAAGCGAAACTTTCTGACGAACGCAAAGCCGCTGCTGCAGAAGCCGACAGACTAGCCGCTGAGTCCAAGAGTTTATTGGAGTTGATCGCCAAGCTTGAGTCGGAAGCGGCCAAAGTCGTCCCCCGGCAAAAACCCGGGCGAAAAGCCAGTCCCGCAGTCGTTCTTCCCAAAGGCACAAAGCGTTTCGCGGAGGCCAAGGGCGGCATGCTTACACCTGTCGCGGGGCAGTTGCGCAAAAAGTTCGGGCGCGGCGAAAAAGGGCTGACCTACACGGGACGTCCCAGCGGCAAAGTCATTGCACCTTACGCTGGACGTGTTGAGTTTTCAGGCCCGTTCAAAAATTACGACCAAGTGGTTATCTTAAACGTTGGCGATGGGTACTTTGTCTTGCTTACGGGGCTTAACGAACTTTACATCGGCGCGGGAGACACAGTCCAACGCGGTGAACCCGTTGGGGCTTTACCCAACCGCACGGGTGTAGAACTTTACATAGAGCTGCGGCGTGACGGCTCGCCTGTTGACCCAGGGCCTTGGATGGCCAGTGCCGATGTTAAATCGGGGTAACACGGCAATTATTCGCAGCAATTTGACTGGCAAAGCCTGAATGGGCTGTCTAAGTGTTAGACCTACATTGGAGACGCCACGTGAAAATTGTACTGCCTGCGCTCGGAAGCGTTGCTGCTATCGCCCTCTTTGCCTTCTCGACGACGTATCAATCCGCCGTCGCCGTCGAACGTCCAGCATATGATGAGACGTTCGAACAACTTGAGCTTTTTGCAGATGTTCTTGCCCGTGTTCGCAGTCAATATGTTGTCGAAGTCGATGACAGTGAACTGATTGAAGATGCCATGAACGGCATGCTCCAATCCCTCGACCCTCATTCCTCTTACATTAATCCCGAGGCTTTCCGCGAAATGCGGATGAATACCAAAGGTGAATATGGTGGCCTGGGGATGGAAGTCACGATGGAAGATGGATTTGTGAAAGTCATTTCTCCCATCGATGACACACCTGCCAAACGCGCTGGCATTAAAGCTGGCGATTACATCACCGAAATCGAAGGCAAATCCCTTATTGGCGCAACCCTAAGCGAAGCTGTTGGTCAGATGCGAGGGAAACCTGGCGAACCGATCAACATTACGGTTATCCGCGAAGGTGAAGACCCGCTCTACATTGATATTGTTCGTGAAGTGATCAAACGGCAGACCGTTAAACATGAAATGAAAGACGGCATCGGCTATATTCGTATCGCACAATTTAACGAGAAAGCCGCAGATGGCCTAAAAGACTCCATCGCCGCCTTACAAAAAGAAAGCGGTGGGCGTCTACCTGGGTTAGTTCTTGACCTACGCGGAAACCCAGGCGGATTGCTGACGCAATCTGTCGAAGTCTCATCCGTATTTCTGAACGGCGGCGAAGTCGTTTCAACGCGGGGTCGTCGGTCCGACGATGTGAACGTGTATAATGCAGAAAAAGGCCAAATGGCCAAAGATGTCCCACTTATTGTGCTGGTTGACGGTGCATCCGCCTCTGCTTCGGAAATCGTGGCCGGCGCGGTACAAGATAAAGGCCGCGGTCTGATTTTGGGCATGACGACCTTTGGTAAAGGATCTGTGCAAGACGTGATCCCATTGCGAGGCGGTCGGGACGGCGCGTTGAAAATCACAACGCAGCGGTATTACACACCGAATGGTCGTAGTATCCAATCTAGCGGCATTGTGCCAGACTTGACGATTTCCGCGATCCCTGACGACGGAGAGGAACACAAACGTTTTTCTGAAGCCAGTCTTCCAAATGCTATCGAGAATGAGGACACTGCGGAAGAGATGGCAGATGAAGTAGATGTTGTTGACTTGAAGATTGATTATCCACCAGAAGGATTTGAGATCTCAGACGACTATCAACTGCAGCAAGCGATCGCGCTCCTGAAATCGGGCACATATGCCGAAAAGTTAGCGGCAGCTCGAGGCTAAAACGTGCGGAATAAACTCTGGTCAGGAACAAAATGGGCGGCCCTCGCGGTTGCTGCGACTTTGCCGCTCGCTGCAATCGCCGATGAGAAAAACCCGCAAGCCATTTACGACGAGTTGCAGATTTTTTCCGACGTTCTCGCAATCGTTCAAAATCAATATGTCGAAGAAGTCGACTCGGCGAGTTTGATCGAAAATGCACTCAATGGCGCTTTGGGGTCACTCGACCCGCATTCGTCTTATGTGGCGCCTGTGCAATTCACCGAACAACGCGAAGCCGTCCGTCGCGAATACGGTGGTTTGGGAATCGAGATTCAATCAGAAGGCGGATTAGTTCGCGTTAATCATGCCATTGAAGAAGGCCCTGCCTACGCAGCTGGCATACGCGGTGGCGATTTGATTACGGCCGTTGACGGTATCGACATACGCGGGAAAACCCTCGACGATGCGGTAAGTGGAATGCGTGGTTTGAAGGGGGAGCCGGTAACCGTCACCGTACTTTCGCCTGGCAAAACGTCTCGCGATGTTGTCGTTGTTCGAGACACTGTCCGCGGCCGTGCCATTCGTCATCGTGTTGAACAAGGTGTTGGCTACATCCAAATCGAAACGTTTAACAATGATCGGTTGACGGATGACACAACCCGCGCACTCGCGGACCTTGAAAAACAACTGGGTAAACTCGACAAATTGATAATCGACCTTCGCGGTAACCGTGGGGGCTTGCTGACCGAATCGGTCAGTATTTCCGGCTTATTCCTGGATGGCGGCGAAGTTCTCTCCGCGCGTGGGCGTGATGCCAGCGACAATGAACGCTATAACGCTGAAGCGGGGGAATTATATCCCGACGCGAAAATAGTCATTCTCATGAGTCCAGGTTCCGCTTCTGCAGCAGAAATCGTTGCTGGGGCTCTGCAAGATCGCGGCCGCGGCGTCGTCCTAGGTCGACGAAGTTTCGGCAAAGGCTCTGTCCAATCTGTAATCCCATTGGGCCCGGAAGAAGGCGCGCTTCGCCTAACCACGCAGCGCTATTATACGCCATCGGGGCAATCCATTCAGGGTCGCGGCATCATGCCAGACCTACTTGTATCAGGGTTGGAAGATAAAGGCGAAATTCGGAAACGTTTCCGCGAAGACTCCCTCAGGAACTTTCTTAGCAACCCAGACGATTCCGACTATGAAGAGAAGTATGAAGATATTCTCTTTCCCGACGAGATCTTTCCAGATGACGAGGACTTTCAACTTCGTAAAGCGGTCGAGGTCCTGAAAACGTCGCAATATGAACGCCTGCTGGAAGCCCAAGAAAATCGCTTTTGACCGTGTTTCGTCCACTTACTTCGCGGGCCCTACTCGGATGAAAGACACGCATTGTCGTTCTTTCAAAATCAACTTAGTAACAGTGCATGTCCGCTAAACACCCGACTCGTCGATCTGCTTTAAATCTGCCGTCGCGTCGTAAACACGTCGCTCTGGCGACGTTAGTCCTGATGGGCGGCCTTCTGCTTCCCGTCGCCACAGTGTCTCTCTTTGGGAACCCGACGGATGCCCGCGCAGAGGGAAGTGTCCTTGTCGCGAAACTACCGACCTTGGCTACTCTTTCCCCTCTGGAAGATGAAACATTGGCTACACCTGATTTATTAGCGGGTGATGTGCCAGAAGGTGTCAACCCAACCGATGCCCTTGTCTCTTCAAACTCTGATATGGACGCAGTCGGCGATTCCGTTTCTAAGTCGAACGAACCTAAAACGATTACGATTCCTATCGACCAAAGGCGCGCCTTGAGATCAGCGCCGATACCAGGCTTGACCCGTCAAAGTAGTTTCGGCCCCGTCCCCAATAAGGGCGCTAGCAATGCTTTGGCCGCTTATAAACGACCCTATACCCAAAAAACTGGAAAACGGCCTGTATCCCTGATTATTGGCGGTCTCGGCGTGCATCGACGGCTCACTCAGGACGCCATTCAAGCCCTACCTGCCGATGTAACGCTTTCGTTCGCGGCTCACAGTGTCGGACTGCAAGACTGGATCGATATGGCCCGTGCCGACGGTCATGAAGTTTTGATAGAAATTCCAATGGAGTCTGAGGGTTTTGATCCATCGGAACCCGGCGCTGACAGAGCTTTACGTGTGTCCACATCAGAACGCGAAATGAAACGCAATTTGGACTGGATTTTATCGAGAGCCCAGGGATATGCAGGCGTCATCAATTTCAATGGCGATCTGTTTTTACGTCGCACAGACGTAGCTGCACCTTTCATCGACCATCTTTCCAAAACGGGCTTGGGTTTTATCACGGATGGCTCGTTCCAGACCCCCTCCCTTTCCGCGCTTTCGAGGTCGGTCGGCCAACCTTTCAAAACTGGAAACGGTTTAATCGACCCTGACCCCATTCCTCAGGTGATTTCCGCGCGTTTGGCGGACTTAACCAAGGTTGCAAGCACTGAACCACACCCCCTTGGTGTTGGTTTCTATTACCAAGAAACACTGTCCGAGGTTACAAAATGGATTGCAACACTCGAGTCGGAGGGACTTCAGCTGGCACCTGCGACGGCATCCCTAAAGTAAAGTCATGAAACGCAATAAAAAAGATTATCGTCGCAACGTCGGCGTGGCCGTTTTCAATGCAAAAGGTCAAGTATGGCTGGGCAAGCGGTTTGGTGAAGACGGTCCCTATTGCTGGCAATGCCCGCAAGGTGGCATTGATCGTGGAGAAAAGCCAAAGGCAGCAGCGCGTCGAGAGCTTTTTGAAGAGACAGGACTCCGCGCGAATAAAATGGAATACTTAGGCCGCATCAAAGGGTGGCTATATTATGATTTTCCACCAGAGCTTCTCGCGAAGAAGCGGAGACGTTTCTCCAGTTTGGGACAACGTCAAAAATGGTATGCCTTCCGCTATCACGGTGACGGCTCTGATGTAGATTTGAAAGCACATGGCCCGCAGGAGTTTTCGGATTGGCGCTGGGCGGATTTAGAGACGATTACGGAAACAATTATTCCGTTTAAGCGCCCTGTCTATGAACGGCTCATCATCGAATTTGCAGACTTCGCAAAGCCAGCGGAATAGCTTAGGGCCTTCGCATGACGGAGACGGCTGAAACTTCTAAGAATGCGCTAATATTTGTTTTGATCACTGTCATGATCAATTCGATAGGCTTTGGCATCATGATTCCGGTCCTCCCGAATCTGATCAAAGAATTGACGGGGTTAGAAAACAGTCAAGCCGTCTGGCACAGTGGTTTTCTGACACTGACTTTTGCCTTCTTACAATTCATTTGCATGCCAATTGTTGGCGGACTTTCAGATCGATTTGGGCGACGCCCGATCATGTTGTTTTCTCTTGGGGGACTGGCTTTTGATTACTTCCTGATCGCCCTCGCCCCTACTATCATTTGGCTTTATTTCGCGCGGGCATTCTCTGGCATATTTGGCGCGACCTTCTCGACGGCAAATGCCTATGTCGCCGACGTCAGCCCACCAGAAAAACGGGCGCAGAACTTTGGCTTGATTGGGGCAAGTTTCGGCGTTGGGTTTTTACTTGGCCCCGTAATCGGAGGCCTTCTCGGGGAATATGGAACGCGTGTCCCATTTTTTGCGGCGGGCGTGATATCACTGATCAACGTAATTTACGGGCTCATTTTCCTACCCGAAACGCTCGCGAAGACAAAGCGACGCCCTTTTTCAATTCTAAGGTCTAACCCAGTTGGATCTCTACTCTCCCTCGGCCGGATCAAAGGCGTCAAAGGTCTCATATTCGTCTTATTTATCCTCGCAACGGCACACACTGTTTACCCGACGACATATACGTTTTCGACGATGGAAGGCTTGGGCTGGACCTCTGGGAATGTAGGTTTTTCTCTGGGCGCTTTTGCCGTTGCCTCTATGGTCGTTCAAGGCGGCCTGATCCGCATCATTATCCCCAAGATCGGGTTATTTTGGGCGGGCTTCATTGGAATGCTTTCTGCGGTCCTCGCATATACAATGATGGGTAGTGCGGATGCGGGGTGGGTCATTTATGCTGCTGGACCGTTTGCCGCGCTGGCTGGCCTATATGGACCGGCACTGACGAATATGATGAGTAGTCGCGTCTCTGAGAGCGAGCAAGGCGAGCTGCAAGGCGCAATTGGCGCAGCTCAGGGTTTGGCCCTGATGGCGGGCCCATTAGCCATGACAGGCATTTTCGCGGCTTTTGGAGACACAGCGAACAAAGCCGCACGACAGATGCAGGCATTCCCAGAGAATATTATTGGGCTATCGCGCTATATGCTGGGGGATATGGCAATCCCTTACATTCCAGGGTCACCCTTTCTTCTGGCCGCAGGATTGTCGCTCTTGGCTCTCACGACTTTCCTACTCGTGACAAAGAAGGCAGATCGCGACGCGCGTTATGCCCCGACAAATCAAATCGAGAGTGAAGATTTACCATGATCATATCTCACAAATACAAAACCATTTTTATCCATGTACATCGGACAGGCGGGACGACGATCGGAAATCTGCTGATTGAGGAAATGGGCAATAAAGTTGAAACCATTAGCCAGCATGGCAATGCGAAGACCGAAGAGTCGGCTTTGCTTGAGGCGCACCCTAATTATTTCACCTTCGGCTTTGTTCGCAATCCTTGGGACAGACTACTCTCTTGGTATAGCCGCCTTTATGAACCTGCAGATACGAAAATTGGGATTGAGGAAACTCGACGAGATTTTGAAGCCTTTCTGATCGATTTAGCAAAGAACGACCACGATGACGCCTTTCACATGAACCAACTGGATTACTTCACAGATAAAAACGGCAAACCGCATTTCGATAAAATTGGGCGTTTCGAGTCATTTGAGACTGATGTCATAGATATTTTTGAAACTTTAGGGCATGACATCCACAGGATTCCAAAGCTGAACGTAACCTCGGAAAAGCGGTATCAGGACTATTACACCGATGTTGCTCAGAAAACTATTTCAGAAGCCTGCCGAGGGGACATCGCCCAGTTTGGATATCAGTTTTAAGGCTGGGGCTGCAGCGTGATGAGAACAATTTCAGGGGTCGCGCGAAATCTTGCAGGTAGGATAGAGGTTCCGACGCCTGCACTCACAAACATGTCGACGCCAGCAATACGCGAAAACCCGTAGCTATGTTCTACGCCGAGACTAATGCTATTCACGCGCCGACCAATTATCGGCAAGTTGATTTGTCCACCATGTGTATGCCCAGAAAGCACGAGAACCGTATCACGCCTAAAAGCGCGCCACGCATCCGGCGAATGGGTAATGACCAAAGGGGACTTGCCAGTCTCACAATTCGCGTAAGCTGACACATCAGGGCTGGCCGTCAGCGCATCAGCTAATCCCACGAGACACAAGTCTCCGAACGTCACAGACGTGTTCTCCAAGACAGATACACCTGCATCCTCCAACATTCGAGCAACTGCAGTCGCGTCGTAATAAGCGTCATGATTGCCAATCGTTGCAAATGCTGGCGCAGCTATCCGCGATAAATGTCCCAAACCTGTTTCAATACCCGTGTTGAAATCTGCCCCATGCGCTCCCCGCGCGATATGTCCTGCAATGAAATCTCCCGGCATCACCACAAGATCGGGACCCAGCGCATTCACCTGCTCTACAAGACGCTCCACGCGCTTTGGGGGAACCGACGGACTGTTGATGTGAATATCCGTTATTAATGCAATGCGAAGCGAGGGGCCTTTATAGGACTGCGACACATGGCTGATTTCTCGAATGACTAATCTGTGGGGCTCAATGAGAAAGCCATAAACTAAGCATAGAACAGCGATGCCCGAAGCCCATAAACTTTCGCGGAAAATTCGTCTCAAGACATGGCTCAAACTGGTGACAATCTCTGGTGCGGCTTTGGAGGAAGAATGATATCTATGGCGTCGCCGGCTTTCACTACACCACCCGCTATTATCACGCCCATGACACCGCTTTGCGGAAACGGTGTGCCGTCCTCATGCTTGGCCAAACACGCCTTCATCAATCCCGGCGCTATCGTGTTCAAATATTTACAAGGGTTGCGCAGACCTGTTACCTTGATAACGGCGCTGCCTATTTTCAAACGGGTACCCTGAGGTAGACCCAAGATATCAATATTCCGCGTTGTAATGTTCTCCCCCATTTGCCCGGGACGGACGGTCATTCCCTGATCCGCCATTTGGTCGAATAATTCAGCATGTATAAGATGGATCTGACGCAAATTCGGCGCAGTGGGATTTCGGCGCTTGTCATACCGATGCTGAATGGTTTCTCCAGCATGGGCGTCGCCTTCAACGCCCCAGCCAGCAATCAAGGTAATTTCGGCTTGTACGGCCTTGATAATATTATGGGTAGAGTCGCAAGCGACAGCGACAACTTTGGGCTGGGTCATACGCTTTACTAACGCGCAACGGTCAAACGTCAAAACGAAAGCGGCCCCCCACTTGAAAGTGGGAGGCCGCTAAATAAAATATCTAGTGAAAATTAAACGGCGAGAACTGCTCTCAAACCGTCCAAATTTTGACGCGCAGCCAGTGCGGCCTCACCCGTCAGATTTTCAAGGCTCGCCTCAACAGTAGTAATCTGCGCCTCAATTGACGAGCGATCAACGTCTTCAAGCCTAACGGCCCGTTCCGCCAAAACGGTTAGGCCTGTTGGGGTAACATCTGCAAATCCGCCCTGAACGAAGAATTCAGTTTCTGAGCCATCTTCATAAACTTTAATCGTGCCCGTCCGAATAGCCGCCATGAGCGGGCTATGATTTGGCAAAATACCCAAATCGCCCTCTGTTCCAGGAATATCGACTTGGTCGACATCGCCAGCGTAAAGTTCACGCTCTGGTGAGACGAGTGAGAAGTTGATTTTATCAGCCATAAGAAGTCTCCACTCTCCCCGTAGAGAGAGATTAAGGCGTTATGCCGCTGCCGCTGCCATTTTGGCCGCTTTTTCCAACACATCATCAATGCCGCCGACCATATAGAAAGCCTGCTCTGGTAAGTGATCATACTCACCTTCAACAAGACCTTTGAAGGACTTGATTGTATCTGCGAGCGGAACCTGAATACCAGGGGAACCTGTGAAGATTTCCGCGACGTCGAAAGGCTGCGACAGGAACTTCTCAACCTTACGGGCACGAGACACGACCATTTTGTCTTCTTCGGATAGTTCGTCCATGCCCAAAATCGCAATAATATCTTGCAGAGCTTTATAACGCTGAAGGATTTCCTGCACGCGACGAGCAACAAGATAATGATCTTCGCCAACTGTACGAGGTTCTAGGATACGCGATGTCGAATCGAGCGGATCAACAGCTGGGTAGATACCCTTCTCGGAAATCGCACGGTTCAGAACTGTCGTTGCGTCCAAATGGGCGAATGATGTCGCTGGCGCTGGATCGGTCAAGTCATCGGCTGGCACGTAAATAGCCTGAACAGAAGTAATCGAACCTTTGTTTGTTGATGTAATGCGTTCCTGCATTTGGCCCATTTCGGTCGCCAAAGTAGGCTGATAGCCCACAGCGGAAGGAATACGGCCAAGAAGCGCGGACACTTCGGAACCAGCTTGTGTGAAGCGGAAGATGTTATCGACGAAGAATAGAACATCTTTACCTTCTTCATCACGGAAATATTCAGCCTGTGACAGACCTGTCAAAGCAACACGTGCACGCGCTCCTGGAGGCTCGTTCATTTGGCCATAGACCAATGTTGCACGGCTTTCACCGTCGAGGTTGATCACGTTAGATTCGATCATTTCGTGATAAAGGTCGTTACCTTCACGTGTTCGTTCGCCGACACCGGCGAAAACAGAGTAACCACCGAAGAGTTTCGCGATATTGTTGATCAATTCCATGATCAAAACAGTTTTACCAACGCCGGCACCGCCAAAGAGACCGATTTTACCGCCTTTAGAATAAGGACAAAGCAGGTCGATAACTTTGATACCCGTCACAAGCACTTCTGTATCTGTCGCTTGGTCGACAAACGCAGGGGCTTGCTTATGAATTGACGCCTTCATTTTAGATTTAATCGGGCCGCGCTCATCAATCGGGTCGCCAATTACATTCATGATACGTCCGAGTGTTTCTGGTCCAACAGGAACAGTGATGGGCTCGCCGATATCTGTCACGGCCTGTCCACGGACAAGCCCTTCAGTGGCATCCATAGCAATCGTACGAACGGTGTTTTGACCAAGATGCTGAGCGACCTCGAGAACAAGGCGGTTGCCGTTGTTATCGGTTTCGAGCGCGTTCAAAATGGAAGGTAGATTTCCACCCTCAAATTCCACGTCGACGACCGCGCCGATGACCTGGCTGATGCGACCAGTACCAAGCTTGTTCGTGTTTGCCGCTACGGACATATTCACGACCTTTTTCGCAGCAGGTTTACGCTTTGCGGCGGGTTTCTTTGCAGCAGGCTTTTTAGCCGCCGGCTTCTTCGTAGGTGCTTTTGCCATGAGTACGTTCCTCTAGCCTCTTAAATCCGTAGCGCTTTCGCGCAGGTGTAATCTTACAGCGCTTCAGCGCCTGAAATAATCTCGATCAGCTCGGACGTAATACGTGCCTGACGCGTCCGGTTAAACTGCATTGTTAAGTTCTCAATCATGTCGCCCGCATTACGCGTAGCGTTATCCATGGCTGTCATTTTTGAGCCCATCTCGCCTGCCTGGTTTTCCAGGAGAGCTGAGAATATTTGGGTGTTAATATTACGGGGCAATAGAACACGAAGGATGCCAGTTTCATCTGGCTCATATGTGTAAATAGCACCGTCAAGATCTGGGGCAAAAACCTCATCCGCAGCATGTTCACCAGACGCGTCGTCCTTGGACCCGATTGCGGCGATTGCAGGAATCATGGTCGTTGAAACCGCATCTTGCTCCATCACATTCTTAAATTTGGAGTATATCAACTTGCAGACGTCGAATTCGCCGGCCTCAAACATCGATGTGATTTTCTCACCAATGTTTTGCGCGATGCCTGCGTGCAGTTTACGCTCTTCTTTCAATGACACAAATTCAACGATCTGATCAGCATACAGCCGGTTGAGTTGGTCATACCCCTTTTTGCCAATCAGGTAGAGCTTTACAGTTTTACCAGCCCGCTCAAGAGCGACGATCTCTTCGCGCGCTTTACGCACGATGTTCGTGTTAAAACCGCCACAAAGACCACGGTCCGCGGTCGCGACGACGAGTAAGACATTATCAGACTTACCATTGCCAACAAGCAATTCAGGACCATCTGTAGCATCCGCCATAGATCCAGCGAGATTGATAATAATTGAATTCAACCGATCCGAATAAGGACGAGAAGCCTCAGCAGCCTCTTGCGCTTTCCGCAGCTTTGCTGCGGCAACCATTTGCATGGCCTTCGTGATCTTCTGCGTATTCTTTACGCTTCCAATCCGGTTTTTTAGCTCTTTAAGAGATGCCATCGAAGCGACCTTTAACCGGCAAAGTTTTCCGTGAAGGATTTGAGCACGTCTTTGATCTTTTGCTCGATCTCATCCGTGAGCTTCTTACCTGTTGCGATGTCAGAAAGCAGAGATTTCTGCTCGCCACGCAAATGCGCGAGTAATTTGGCTTCATATTTCTGGACATCACCAACAGCGATACCATCAATATATCCACGCGTACCCGCATAAAGCACGACAACTTGCTCTTCCACCTGAAGCGGTGAGAACTGAGGCTGCTTTAAGAGTTCTGTCAAACGTTCACCCCGCGCCAAGAGTGCCTGTGTAGACGCATCAAGATCGGAACCAAACTGCGCAAAGGCGGCCATTTCACGGTACTGAGCGAGCTCGCCTTTAATGGGACCCGCGACCTGTTTCATCGCTTTAATCTGCGCTGAGGAGCCAACACGGGACACGGATAAACCGACGTTAAGAGCAGGACGAATACCTTGGAAGAACAAATCAGTTTCCAAGAAAATCTGACCATCTGTAATCGAAATCACGTTTGTCGGAATAAACGCCGAGACGTCGTTACCTTGAGTTTCAATAATCGGCAACGCAGTCAAAGAACCGCCGCCATTTGCTTCATTCAGCTTCGCTGCACGCTCAAGAAGACGGGAGTGAAGATAGAAAACGTCACCCGGATAAGCTTCGCGGCCCGGAGGACGACGCAGCAGAAGGGACATTTGACGATATGCGACCGCTTGCTTGGAAAGATCATCATAAATGATTAAGCCATGCATGCCATTGTCACGGAAATATTCACCCATCGCACAACCCGCGAATGGCGCGAGATACTGCAGAGGGGCAGGTTCAGAAGCTGAAGCAACAACGATGATGGAGTAATCCATTGCGCCATTCTCTTCGAGAGTCTTTACCAGAGACGCAACTGTTGAGCGCTTCTGGCCGATAACGACATAGATACAATATAGCTTATCATTATCACGGTCTTCGTCGAAGGCCGCTTTCTGGTTGATGATCGCATCAACCGCTACAGCAGTTTTACCAGTTTGGCGGTCACCAATGATAAGTTCGCGCTGACCACGCCCAACCGGGATAAGCGCGTCAATCGCTTTGATACCAGTTTGCACAGGCTCATGAACACCCTTGCGCGGCATGATGCCTGGCGCTTTGACGTCAACTCGGCGGCGCTCTGTCGCCTCGATCGGGCCCTTACCATCAATTGGCTCGCCAAGTGGGTTTACGACGCGTCCAAGTAGGCCTTTTCCGACAGGTACATCCACGATTTCGCCGAGACGCTTAACTGTGTCGCCTTCTTTAATGCCGCGGTCATCGCCGAAAATAACAACGCCAACGTTGTCAGTTTCAAGGTTCAGAGCCATACCCTTGATTCCACCTGGGAATTCAACCATTTCACCAGCGCGGACATTGTCCAACCCGTAAATACGAGCAATACCATCACCGACGGAGAGCACTTGCCCGACGTCGGAGACTTTGGCTTCTTTACCAAAGCCCTTAATCTGTTTTTTGAGGATCGTGGAGATCTCTGCGGCGCGAATGTCCATAACTTACAGGTCCTCTTATGCTTCTTTGAGGGCGAGACGGAGATCCTCAAGTTTTGTCTTGAGGGAACTGTCATAAAGTCGAGAGCCGATACGAACGACGAATCCGCCGATCAGATCGGGATCAACCGATGTTTCAACATCGACCGGACGGCCGAGTGTCTTCTTGAGCTGCGATTTAATCGCAGTAATTTGGGCCGCCGTCAATTTGGCGGCGGATGTCACTTTGGCGACTTGGGTACCGCGACGACGCGCGACCATTTCATTAAAGGCCGCAATAATACCGGGAAGATCAGCCGCTCTGCGGTTACCGACAACAGTACCGATGAACTGTTGGGTCAATGGCGAGAATTTTGCCTTCTTAGTGACAGCAGAGATCGCAGCAACCTTGTCTTCAGTGGAAAACACTGGGCTTTCAGCAAGCGCCTGAAGATCGCCACTTGAGTCATACATCGACTTAAACGATTTAATGTCTTTCTCGACACGCGGGAGCGCTTTGGCCTCTTCCGCAAGTTCAAGAAGTGCGAGGGCGTAGCGTCGTGGTGCTTCACCTGTGATGACGTCGGTATCGGACAAGACGGGTCAATCCTGAGCTATGGCGGACGCACAAAACGTGCCGTTGAATACTGGAGTTCAAGGGGTCGGAAGTAGGACCTTTCCCTCAATCGGGCGGGCCTTAGCAGGGAAAAAACCGAATGCCAAGGTATGAATCTCGACAGCATGCAGTCCGTGTCGAGTTTGCCACATCTACCCCTCTGCGAAGACGCTTGGCTTGACATATTTCACTCAATCTTGCCAATCAACGCATGTTTAAGCAATCGATTGCTCTTTTTAGAGCTAGAAATGATTCCACCCTCGCGAAGGCGGTCGCAGCTGACATAATAGTCGATGGCGCTATTGGGCGGTTTGGCTGGCCTATCACTTTGGCAAAATTTTGGATGTGTGTTGCGCTCCTAGCGTCAATACTGCTTGCTGCTCTCCTCCTTTGGTTGGGACTCGCAGGCCACTGGGCCTTTTGGTTTCCGTCGGTTATTCCTTTAGGGCTGAGCTACCTCATTCTAAGACTCTGGCGTGGCATAAATCTAGGCTTGGACAGAGTAAGCTCGCTCGCGAAGTCCCAGTTGAAGAACCTAAAGACCTAGAAACTATCGACGCCGCCAAAACCTTAGAGACTCCCAGTTCCCGACACTCAGGTTTATCAAAATCTAGGCATAAAAAAAAGCGGCCCCGAGAGGCCGCTTTCGTATTCTAAAGTTTAGTTGACTTACAACTTAACGTTCAAGCCGACGAACAAGAAACGACCTGTGTCATAGACACCTGGGTACGTGTTGTTGTTGCCGTTGATCGCTGGGCCAGAAGACACAGAAATTGGGAACGCATCTTCAAAGACGTTGTTCACACCCGCGCGGGCTGTGATTCCGTCGAGGAATTCCCAAGAACCGGACACGTCGATGTAGTTTGCTGCATCGAGTTTGCCTTCGTTTGGTGAGTCAGGGTTACCTTCGTTAGTAACACTACCGAAATGACGCCAGCTGACGTTTACGCCAAGGCCTTCAACGGGTGTGTTCCAAGTTGCAACTGCACGGTGACGATAATCAGCTGTTGGCTGACCACAGTTACCAACAAACTTACCTTCACACTGATCAGTTTCCGCACCAAGGAATGGTGTGAAGTCTGATGCTGTCAGGATTGTTGAAGCATACTGAAGACCAAAGTCACCAAGACCATCAACGTCGAATGCATAGTTAGCTTGTAGATCGAAACCGTTTGTTGCGATTGACGCAGCATTCAAGTTTGTCAACTGGAAGCCAATTCCTGGGCCAGATGCGTTCAAAGAACCAGCACCATCACGTTGGATCAGGTCACAGAAGACAGCCTCGCCAGTTTCCAAACATCCATCAAGAATGTTCTGCGAACCGATACCGGAGACGATTGCGTCATCAATTGTGATGTCGAAATAATCAACAGAAGCGGAGAAACCAGGAAGGAAACCAGGTGTGAAGACACCACCGATTGTGAATGTGTCGGACGTTTCTGGTGTCAGATTTGGGTTACCACCGAAGAGGCCCTGTGTCTGACCAGCGGCAATATCAGGAATACCTGCATTGTACTGAGCCAAAGATACGCCTGTGTTTGCACAAGCTGCAGCCGAAGCAAGCGGAGTTGTTGTCGACGTGCTGGAGCACGGGTCAAACACTGTGTTGCCAGCTGAATCTGTACCAGCTTCGGAAAGCTCAGGAAGACCAGTTGACTGACCTGTAAACAGCTCAACAACGTTTGGTGCACGAACAGCGCGCTGGAACTGACCACGGAATGACAAATCATTGGTAGGAGCCCATGTGAGCTGTAGACCATATGTGTCTGTGCTGAAGCTGTTGGAAACGCCGTTGCCGCTCACGTCGTAGTCGGAATAACGATATTGACCGTTAAATACGAGCTCTTCGACGAATGGCATTCCTGTGACGAGTGGAATTTCGATCTCGCCAAAGATTTCGAGAACGTCAAGTTCACCAGCCACTGGAAGTGTCGGGCCACCAACGCCTGTGAAACCACCATCAGCGCGCTGGCTGATTTGGTCAGGACGTGCTTCTAGACCGTCGTTACGATACTCTGCACCGATCAAGAAACCAACGCCTGTACCTTCCGCATACGGAGATACAAAACCGTAGTTAGACAAGTCAGCCTGAGCGTTTGCACCAAAGACAAGCTGATCTGTTTGACCAGTTGTAATGCCGACGCCTTGGATGAAGTTAAGCGCGTCTTGCGAAACAAGGCTTTCACCATTCGGGCCACGCTGGAAGATGTTGTAAGGTACACAACCGTTAGATTGATCGAAACAAACAGCGTTGCCGTTTGCATCTGTCACAACGTCGATGGCTTGAGCCAAGTTGTCGATCAAGAAGTCATTCGTGGATGTATCCTGGTCTTTTGTTTTGGAATACTGACCAAAGACTTCGTAGTCCCAGAATTCAGCGAACGAACCGCGTGCACCACCAACCAAACGCATGGCTTGGTTTTCAAGGCGGGAATTACGTGAACCACCTTCTACGTTACGGTGAGTTGCGGTAATTCCGCCGATCAATGCACGTGAACCATCTGGGTTCAAACCAGTTGCGATTTGATCAGGTGTACAAAGTAGGACAGCTTCTGCTGCTGTACGACCATCTTCAGTAACTGGCGTTCCGAGAAGCGGGTTGTCACAGTTGATGCTGCGCTGGAAGAAACCGAATGAAGCAGATGGCGCGATTTGTGCGTCAGATGTCGACTCAGTGAAGCCCATGTCCAAGAAGAGTTCATGACCATCGACGATTTCGTAGTTTGCTTTTGTGTAAAGCTGGAAACGTTCGGAAGGGCGTTGGAAGTAGTTTGACGCACCAAAGTTATATGTTTCAGCTGGTCCACCAGCAAACGGTGTGAATGTTCCGTCTTCCTGCTGGAAGAAGTCTGTACCGCCAAAATCAGAGATGTTGTTGAAACGACGGAAGTTTGACGAACCGACACAACCAAAACCGTTCACTGAGCCACTACCCAATGTACATGCTGAACCTACGCGGTCAGCACCGATGATGTCGTTACGGTTTTGATAGGAAGCGAAACCAACAATGTTACCGCGTCCGCCGTCAACATTTGTACCGAAAGTTACAGAGCCTGTAATTTCTTCGCCATCTGTGACGCTACCAGGAACAGGCACTTCAGCTGCTCTTAGAACATCTTTAAAGATTGACTGACCGCTGTTGCTGCTTTGAGCAAAACCGTACTGAACGTCGAGCTCAACGCCCTCGAAATCGTCTTTAAGGATGAAGTTAACAACACCAGAAACCGCGTCAGAACCGTAAACAGCCGATGCACCACCGGTAAGAACGTCGATACGCTCTACAAGGTTTGTTGGAACGAGGTCCAAGTTAACCGCGATAGAAGAGGAATCACCGTATGGAAGACGGCGACCGTCGATCAATGTCAACGTACGCTGTGCGCCCAAACCGCGAAGGTCAAGTTGTGCTGTACCCGAAGCGCCGTTTGACTGCTCGGATGTCTGAGCAGCAGAAATCTGCGGCAAAGAGTTTGTAAGGTCTTCAATGTTCACGATACCGCGAGCGCTGATTTCACCAGCATCAATTGACAGAACAGGCTGAGCCGCTGTCAAGTTTGGGTTCACGTTCAAACGTGTACCTGTTGTTACGACAACATCTTCATCACTATCTTGTGCGTATGTTGGCGCGGCTGTTGCCATCATCAAGCTGAATGAAACAGCTGATAATAACAGTTTGGATTTTGTTGACATTTTCATGTGTGCAAAACTTCCCTTTGTGTTTCCTGGAAAACCCAGGTGTTAGCGGCGCGAGCCTCTCCCACGACGCAGTTGGGGGTGTCGCTATGACAGAAACTTAATGTCTTCAATTTGAAACCGCATTCAAATTACGGAATTGCGGATTTTTTTCATCGACTGTGTCAAATCTGCACCACCAACATCGAAAATGTCACAAATATGGACTTTTCCGCGAAAGCTACATGAAACTTTGAGGGTCGATATCAATTTGAATTTTATATTTCGACGCTGTGCGAATCTTTGAACGCCAAGTCGCCATATATTTGGATAAGTTTACGCTTGCCTCAGCCTGAACAAATAGTCTGCGCCTGAACATTCCGCGCAATCGCCCAATGGGCGCCTC
Organism: Litorimonas cladophorae; assembly: GCF_014652455.1. GTDB lineage: Bacteria > Pseudomonadota > Alphaproteobacteria > Caulobacterales > Maricaulaceae > Litorimonas > Litorimonas cladophorae. The sequence goes on from NZ_BMYV01000001.1 coordinate 955,802, forward strand.
ACTTGGCCCCAATATTTCAATACCATCGGCGCGTGGGGCCGCGGCTAAAAATTTCTTCGCCAATGCATCAACTTTGGCCGCTTCTGGCCCCCAGAAGATAACTGCGGCCAACTTGCCATAAGGCGGCAACCCCAACATTTCTCGCATAGCCAGTTCTACACCGATAAACATTTCACGATCCCCCGCCGCCAATGCAACGAGCGCCTCGTGTTCGGGTTGATGGGTCTGAATGAGCGCATGCCCCGGCTTGTCCGCTCGCCCTGCGCGGCCTGCGACTTGGACCAGGGTTTGATAAGTGCGTTCACCAGCCCTTGGATCTCCGCCCGCCAGACCCAAATCCCCATCTACGACACCGACAAATGTAAGTTTCGGAAAGTTATGCCCTTTCACCACCATCTGGGTCCCAACCAGAATGTCGATTTCGCCCTGCTCCATACGACGCATGCGCTCTGCAAGTTCAGCTGGATTCCCAGCGGTATCAGAAGACAGTATTTCCACACGCGCATTAGGAAACGCCTCTTGCGCCTCCTCAGCCACCCGTTCGACACCTGGCCCGACCGATGTCAGGCTATCCTCTGTGTGACACTTGGGGCATTCGCGCGGCATGGGCATAGAGAACCCTGTGAGATGGCACATCGCGCGCCCCGTGCGTTTGTGCTGAACAAGCCAACTATCCGTATCAGGACTTTTCAACTTTTCCCCGCAGGACCGGCAAATAATAAGCGGCGCGTACCCTCTGCGGTTAAGGTACAATAATGCTTGCTCCCCGCGGGCCGTCACAACATCTATTGCGTCGAGCAAAGGCTGCGAGAGGAACTTACCCTTCTCAGGGACATGTTCTTTGAGATCCACCAGACCAATTTCCGGCAGCACCGCGGCGCCTGGTCTTTCTGGTAATATGATATGGGCGAATTTACCGTTTCGCGCATTATGCAGTGACTCCAGACTTGGCGTGGCGGATGCCAAGATGACGCTATGTCCGCTGAGATGGGCGCGCACAACGGCCATATCTCGGGCATTATATATAACACCCTCTTCTTGTTTGTAGGACGTGTCATGCTCTTCATCGACGACGATCAGGCCTAGTTTAGGAAACGGAAGGTATAAGGCAGACCGAGCCCCTACGACCAATTTGCATCGCCCTTGGGCGACCTCACGCCAAACGCGGCGACGAGCGGCTTCGCCCATTTGGGAATGCCAACTCGCGGGTTCAGCGCCGAACCGTTCAGCAAACCGACGTAACCCTGCTTGGGTCAACGCAATTTCTGGTACAAGGATGAGGCATTGTTTCCCACGTCGGAGAGCTTCTGCCACAGCTTCGAAATAGACTTCTGTTTTGCCAGACCCAGTCACTCCATCTAGAAGTGACACATTGAAGCGACCTGTTCGGATCTGTGCAGCTAAATCCTCCCCCGCTTCTTTTTGCCCGATTGTCAGCTCCCGACCCAAAAGGTCCGCGTCCGGTTCAGGGAAAGGTGGATCAACAGGCCCGCTCTCGGCGACTAGCCCTCCCGCCTTCACCAAACCTTTAACAACCCCTGTTGAAACCCCAGCCCGCGCCGCCGCCTCAGAAGCTCTAGCCGGCCACGGCCCACCTTCGCGCAACACAGCCGCACGTGACGGGGTAAGATTTTTCGGCGAATTTCCACTCGGGCGATACAGCGTCACGATCGCTGACGGGTCCAGCGCTTTATAATTTCGTATGACCATCCGCAGGACATTTCCAAGCGATGCGCCATTGTAACGTGCAGTCCAATCAATGAAGTCTAACATATCGGGAGACAGGGGACGCGTCGCCTTACGATCGACAATGGATTTAAGCTCTCGACCGGGCTCAGCCGTCCCAAAGCCCCAAACGACACCTAGCTTCATTTGCTTACCGATAGGCGCGAAGACGAAATCCCCACGCGCGAGGTCCAACCCTGCTGGAACAGCATAGTCAAAAGCCGTGGGTACATTCACGGGAAAGAGAATTTGGGCAGTTTGATTCACGTTGGTTGCGTGATAGCAGGCGATTGAACTCAACGAACAGACCTTCAGGACATATTCTCATGAAATTCTTTATCGATAGCGCAGACCTCGACGCCATTGCCGAACTTGCAGACATCGGCCTTGTCGACGGCGTCACCACTAATCCGTCAATTATCGCAAAATCAGGCCGCGACTTCAAAGAAGTCATCGCCGAAATCTGTAAACTCACACCAGGTCATGTGTCTGCAGAAGTTATCGCAACAAAAGCTGAAGACATGTTGGCCGAGGGCCGTGAGTTGAGGAAAATTGCTGACAATGTCTGCGTGAAGCTACCACTCACCATGGAAGGCCTCAAAGCCTGCAACCAAATGACGAAAGAAGAAATTCCGACGAATGTCACGCTTTGCTTCTCTCCAAATCAAGCGCTGTTGGCCGCCAAAGTTGGGGCGACTTATATTTCGCCCTTTATCGGGCGCTTGGACGACATCACTTTGGACGGTCTTGAGCTGATCGAAGACATCCGTACAATTTATGATAATTATGGCTTCGAGACTGAAATTCTCGCCGCATCGATTCGCAATGTAAACCACGTGAAAGACTGCGCTTTAGTCGGCGCGGATGTGATTACGGCCCCACCTGCTGTTGTAAAATCCTTAGCGAACCACATCCTGACAGATAAAGGCTTGGAAGGTTTCATGAAAGACTGGAACGCGACAGGCCAATCGATTCTGTAAACGGCTTTTCTATACTAAACGCGGTCGCCGTCTGCGCGGCCGCGCCACAATCCGGAACCAAAGCAACCCTACGCCGCTCAAGGCGAACAGTAAGGCGGCGCCACTCGCAAGGCGCAGCCACCAACTGTTGAAATTGTCGTCCCCCGTCACATCCATTATGTGAAATTTCCAAGCCAGATCGAAGACCCGCCAGAGACGCGTCCTTACGCTGCGAACTTCGGCGGTATCTGGATCCAAATACAGGCGAGTTTTGGCCGCATCATCAAATTTGGCCTGCCAAACAGGTAATGGGCCACGATAGTCTTTTGGCGCAATATCGAGCTGTCGAATGTCCAGTAATTTGCCCTCACCTCTATAGGTACTTAAAGCCACCTGTCGAACATCCGAATGGCCCACACCATCCCAGTTGAGTCCCGTTCGCGCGTCCAACATAATCGTGCCGTTATCGCCCAATAAAATATAAGCGGGCCGTCCAGCAATATTGGCCAATCGTGCGCCTGTTAACGCCCCATCATAGGCCGTCATCGCAATTTCAATCGGAATGAGGTCGGTGTCTGTTAACGAAAAGACCTGCTTTTCAACCAAATGCTGCCCACGGACTTGATCAATCGGAAAAAGGGTCATGAAAAACCCAGATCCGAACCAAAAAATAATTTGAAGCGAGAGGACCAATCCAGCCCATTTATGAATGCGAGTGAGATATTTGTTCAAGACACGTGACATATCGATGAATTAGCCCATGAAAATTAACGGTCAAGACGACAAGGCTGAACAGTTTAAAGCTTTCCTAACCCTAATCGTGCCATTTTGAGGGCCAAACCTATTCTTGTCCGGGCTGACAGATATGAAAATGAAATTACACTTCCTAACCGCCGCCATTCTTCTGACGGGCTGCTCCTCTGTTTCCGAGAGCATTCCGACGGTAAAAATCGAGAAACGGCAATCGAAATCAAATGTACAAAACGCGAGTTACATGGTGAATTCGGCGCCTAACGAAGCCGCCATGATCTGTGAAACGGACGACATGCGCGCCAACGTCATTGATCAAGATTCCACCAATGATGAGGTCCGCGTCATGGTCGTTCAAGACGGCGATAATGAAACTCGTGTATTATCAGAGGTAGAAGTTGATTGTAGAGACTATTACCTTCGCAAATCCCTCACCCCGTCGACCCCGAAGGTTGTTCGTACAGCGTCCCCGCGCGTCAGACGCGAAGATACGCCCGCGCCAACACGATCGGTGAAAAGAGATAGCCGTTACACTTATATCGTTCAGCGCGGCGACACCGTCTGGGATATTGCGCGCGAACACTGCACCACCGTAAAAGATATATCTCGGCTAAATGGCTTAGGACGCGCGAATGTCATCGATGTGGGACAAAGATTGAAATTGCCCGATGCAGATTGCGACTAGAGTTACCCGAAAGCTCAAAAACAAAAAACCCGGCGATTAAGCCGGGTTTTTCTTTGGAACTTTGGTTTTGAGAATGGCTATTTCACGACCTTGAGAAGTCCAGCATCTTCATTTCTGGCAACGGGTGCATAATCACGCTTTGGCGCTGGCGCGGAATTGAGTTGCGCATAATTTTCGAGTTTTTGCGATTGCACGCGATTGACCTGACGAAGCGTGTCTAAGTCTTTCATCGCGTCGACAAATTTCGCGTGGAGGCTTTCGAACTCTGACTTCGCTTGCCCTAGCGCCCGTGATTGGCGGGCCTCAGCTTCCGCTTGATTACGCAATCTTTGCTCATTGACCGCATTGCGTTCGCGTTCGGTCTCGAGCGCCTGGCGAAGCCCAGCTGTCTCTTCGTCAAAATGGCTGCCCATGGTATCTTTAATACGGAGCTGCGTCGTCAGCTGCTCGATCTGTGTTTTCAAAGCTAGAATTTCGTCGGCACGTCGCTTTAGTGTATCTTCAAACAGTGTTTTTTGGCTCGATTGCTCATATTCCGTAGATTGCAGACGCGTGCTTGTCGCGACGAATTGCTCTTTTACAGCATGATGATCCAGGCGCAAATCGCGCAGAGCCGAAAGGGAGGCGTCAGCGGCTTTCGTTTTCTCATCCAAACGCGCCGTCAACTCTTCGACAGCATTTTCAAGTTCACGCGCTTTGTGAGCGTAAGAGGAAACTGCGCCTTTGGCTTGTGCGAGTTCTTCTTGCAAACGCTGCTGTGTAAGAGCCAAGTCTTCCAAACGGTCTGTTCTCTGACCGAGTTCACGCGTCAGAACTTCTGAGTCCCGACGCAGTTTTATTTCAGTTTCACGCAAACCAGTTTCACGTTCAGTTCGCGCAGAAATTTCTGATTTGGCGCTTTCCAATTCATTACGCAACTTGTCGCGTTCCTTTTGGACGTTCGCCAACTTGGCCGATTGTTCTTCCGCCCAAGCGCGTTTTTTATCCAGATCCCCGCGGAGAGTTTTCACGTCAGCTTCTAAGCGTTCAGTCTCAGCTTGCAAGCGTGTCGCCTGACGCACATTGGCGTCCATCTTACCCATCGCCTTCGTCAATGAATTTAGGCGTTTTGCCGCAATATCTTGCTGTTCCGCTCCTGTCTTCAGAGCCGCCGTTATGGCTTCAACGACATCCTGCGTTGCCTTTACATCATCCGCATCAAATTGCGGCGCATCCTTTTTGAACAAACGCATTGTACCCACCCTATTTTACAATCTCCCGAATCGCCCATCCCGAACGACTCCACATAATGTTTTGGTAACCATGTCGTGGTTAACCATGTCTTAAATGCAGACAGGATTGTTAATCATTTTGGCCGCAGGTCTTTGTGCCGTCATCTCTGGGCTCTTCGGTATGGCGGGCGGACTTGTCTTCATGGGCATCATCGCAAGTTTGATGTCCGTCAGCGCAGCTATGGTCGTTCATGGGGTCGTGCAGTCCGTTTCCAACGGGTCAAGGTCAACTATCCTTCGGGAGTATATTCGGTGGGATATCTTGGGATGGCAGCTATTGGGCGCCTTGCCGGCAATCGCCCTAATGATTTGGGCCGCTTTTACGCCAGATAAGGCGCAGCTATTTCTCGCGCTTGGCCTCATTCCCCTTTTACTCTGGTTGCCCCGCAAATTGTTAGCGGGCGACGCTGAAAAACCTGCCCACGCGGTTCTATGCGGCGCAATGGTCATGGGACTAAACTTAAGCGCGGGTGTGGCGGGGCCTGCGCTGGATTTCTTCTATGTAAAAACGACGCTCACGCGCAAAGCCATTGTAGCGACCAAAGCAGTAACAATGTTTGCCAGTCACCTGGTGAAGATCGCATATTTCGGGATCCCGCTTTTGAAACTATCGGGCGTCAACGACCTGCCCCCAATCTGGGTTTTGATAATCGCAATGCCTGTGGTCGTTTTAGGCACGAAACTAGGAACCCTGCTTCTGGAGCGGTTCTCTGATATCGGCTTTCGGAAGTATACGCGAATACTCGTGACGATTATCGGCGCTATTTATGTCTGGCGCGGCTTGGTCCTACTCGATTTCATATAGAGCGCGATACCGACAAAGGTCACCAGCGTTCCAACGGCGTCCCATAGTCCGAAAGGTTCGCCAAGCACCACGATGGCTGCAATAATCGTCGCCAAAGGACCAAACATCCCCAATATCGCCACCCGTTGGGCACCAATATGACCCATCGCAATATTCATAAAGAAGCTCGGCAAGAGGGTCGAAAACACAGCAATAATTAGACCGATCCAATAGACGCGTGCTGGCAGGTCAAAGGCATCAACTAGTCCATCTGTCGCAAGTGCGCTGACAACAAAATGTAGGAAAATTGCTGTCGCCGCCCCTAACATGGCCAAACAGGTGAAAAGCGGTGGGCCCATGCGGTCAATAAATTCTTTTGCGATCAATTGGAACAGAGCGAATAACATCGCGCACCCCAATACTAAGCCACTACCAAGCCAGAGGTTCTCACTTTCGGTGATATCTCCACCCAGAAAGACGATCGCGAGCCCTGCATAGGCCAACGCAACAGCTGCAATACCCCATGCAGTGAGCCGTCCACCAAAAAACATGGCTCCAAACAAAATCACAAAGGCAGGGTAGGTAAACAGCAATAGCCGTTCCAACTGCGCCGTGATGTATTGCAGTCCCGTGAAGTCCAAGAGCGTGCAGACATAGTAAGCCAAGATCCCCGCCAGCATTGCCAACCCGATGTGTTTGGCCTTTGGTTTCACCGTTGTGCGCCGCCAAACCCAAAACAGAATGACGAGATAGATGGGAAAGGAGAACCCCAGACGCAGCATCATCAGCGTGATCGGCGGAACCTGTTCAGTTACGCCCTCAGTTGGGAGATATGCCAATTTCACGAAGACTGCCTTCAGCGAATATAAAACTGCAGCGATTACGCCCAAAATTATTCCGACCCATGCCGCGCCGTGAACGGCGCCATCTTCGGACAAAGCGGGCGCGGCTAGGGTTTCACGTAGGTTCGACTTCATTTCTTTCGTCTCGCGCGGAAGAAGGCCTTGAGCATTTCAGACGACTGATCGGCCAATACACCCCCTGTGACGCGTGGGCGGTGATGACAGCTAGCTTGGTCAAAGAACTGGACGCCACTTTCGACAGCGCCGCCTTTGTGGTCAGTTGCCCCGTAAATAACCCGCGCAATTCGAGCATTAGAGATCGCCCCCGCGCACATGGTGCAAGGCTCCAGCGTCACATACAGGCTCATGCCGCCTAATCGGTAGTTGCCAGACTTATAGGCGCCATCACGCAATGCGAGCATTTCGGCGTGCGCCGTTGGGTCACAAATGGAAATCGGCGCATTTCCCGTTCGAGCAACCACCTCACCTGCAGCGTTGACAAGCACTGCGCCCACGGGCACTTCGCCGCGCGCGGCTGCGGCCTTGGCTTCTGCTAACGCTAGCCGCATATAGTGGTTATCATCCATGGTCGCGGGCTTTCACCTGTTGTGCCTCAACCGTCAAGAAAAGCCTGATATGAGCGACTCAAAAAAATCGGCTAAACCGTCCGCAAAAGACGATAAAAAGCCTGACGCACCCAATCTAGAGCGCATCGCGAAATTCTTAGCGCGCGCTGGCATCGCGTCACGCCGAGATTCGGAAAAGCTGGTTGCCGAGGGCCGAATTAAGGTCAATGGCAAGGTCATCGACACACCCGCTACTAAAGTCGGACCCAAAGACAAAGTCGAATATGATGACGCCATTGTTGGCAAAAAAGTCCACACTCGTCTGTGGCGTTATCATAAGCCCGATGGCTTTGTGACGTCGCATAAGGATGAAAAAGGACGGACGACTGTCTTTGATCTTTTACCCAAAGATTTGGGTCGCGTGATTTCTGTTGGACGCTTGGATATTACCTCCGAAGGCTTGCTTTTGCTGACGAATGACGGGGAACTGGCGCGGCACCTCGAGCATCCGTCGACAGGTCTATCCCGCCGCTACCGTGCGCGCTGTTATGGCCACATCACGCAGACAGAACTCGACACGCTCAAAAACGGTATCAAGATCGACGGCATTATGACCTCACCGATCGAAGCGGTCTTAGACAGCACGAATGGGGACAACTCTTGGATCACTGTGACGTTGCGCGAAGGGAAAAACCGTGAAGTCCGCCGCGCGATGGAACATTTGGACCTCAAAGTGAACCGATTGATCCGTGTCAGCTATGGTCCGTTCATGCTGGGCGATCTGCGCAAAGGCCTGACGGAAGAAGTAAAATACTCCGTCATTCAAACGCAGCTGGGTCATTTGATGGACTTCCCGGACCTGCCCGTCCCGAAAACACGCGGACCCAAACGCGGTAGTTTCGCCAGCGCCAAGCGCTTCCAAAACAAACCTGCCGAGTCGAAAACGGCTGAAGAGAAAAAGGCCGAACCAAAAGGGCGAGGAAAATTCGCGAAAAAGCCGAACCGCAAGTCTGGCGTCAAATCGACAGGTAAGCCGGGCGGTAAATTCCAAGGAAAATTCGCCCCTAAAGGTCAAGGACGCGGTAAAAAATGAGAATTGTCTCAGGCTCTCTTCGCGGTCGAAATATTGACACGCCAACGGGCAAAACGACCCGCCCGACCAGTGACCAAACGCGTGAGTCTATTTTCAATATTCTCTCTCACGCTACATGGTCTCCGCCCCTAGAAGGCGCGATCATTGCGGATATTTTCGCGGGCTCGGGCGCACTCGGACTTGAAGGCATTTCACGCGGCGCGGCGTTCTGCCTTTTCGCGGAAATGGAACCCAAAGCGCGCGCTTCAATTCGCAACAATATCAACAAGATGGGGCTAAATGATGTCGCGCGCCTCCACCGCTATGATGCGCGTAAATTGAAAATTGCACCGGGAAACTTACGCGGCCCCTTCACCCATATTTTCATGGACCCACCCTACAATAAAGACCTCTGGAAACCTGTCCTGAGACGTCTTGTTGACCAGAACCTTTTGGCGGAAAACGGCGTCATCATTTTAGAAGAAAGTATCGAAGCCGAAGTCGAACCCCGCGGGTTTGAGGTATTGGCGGATAAGACGTGGGGCGCGGCTAGGGTTTTGTTTTTGAAACCGAGTGCTTGAAAAATCTAAGCTTCAGACAAATACCTCATTTTTGACCAATGTTGACCCCTCACCTCGCAACCATCAAAATGACGGTATGAAAAACATCCTTCGGACACTATTTTTTAGCTGGTGGTTCTTAGCAATTTCTGGAATTTTTTCGGTCTCATATTTCAATTTACAATATGATGCAGGCAGAAACGAAGGCCTTATCTGGTGGGGTACGTTTTTGATCAGCGCCCCTTTCGGAATTATTGGCGAAGGCGTTGGAGAACTTCTTCCCAATTCAATGGGTTTTTTATCTTCCGCTTTCACATTTTTGCTTGGGTCGATATCAATCTATCTTATGTATCGCTTCGCTGCATGGACCGTAGCCAGAAGCAAGGCATCACCGCCGTCCAAATAACCGCTCAATATCCGCCAGTTTCAATTCCACATATGTCGGGCGTCCGTGATTACATTGGCCGCTGTGCGGCGTGTCTTCCATCTGCCTCAAAATTGCATTCATTTCGTCAGCATTGAGACGGCGTCCTGCGCGGACCGAACCGTGACAGGCCATCGTCCCGCAGACATGTTCAAATCGTTCTTTCAGGCTGAGCGCTTCGTCATATTCCGCCAAATCATCAGCCAAATCGCGTAGCAAACCCTGCACATCCATTTCGCCAAGCAACGCTGGCGTTTCGCGTACACAGATCGCGCCGACGCCAAATGGCTCAAGGATTAGTCCCATTTCGGCCAGCTCTTCCGCACGCGATAACACGCGAGCCGCATCAGTTTCGCCCAAATCAACAATATCAGGGATCAGCAGCGTTTGACGGGCCACGCCCTGCCCCCCTTCTTTGGCGCGCGCCATTTTGGCCTTCATCTGCTCATAGACCAGCCGTTCATGCGCGGCGTGTTGATCGACGATAACAATACCATCCCGCGTCTGCGCAACGATGTAGGTTTCATGCAATTGGGCACGGGCTGTCCCGAGTGGAAAGTCTGGTGTCGGCACCGGCGGAATATTGGACGGCGAGAATGGATGCGGCGCGTAAGCTCCCGTGTCGTACCCTTCAGGCGTCTCCTCAACCCGCGCGGACATGCCAGACATACCGTCAATGAGCGGCTGCATCGCAGGGTCGTTGCGATAGGGCGCAAATCCGGGCGGCGGACCGCCACGTTCTTGACTGTAGTAGCGTCCTTGAAGCGCATAATTCGGTTGTTCGGTTTGAATGCGCCCCAACGCATAATCGCTAACCGTTGTGCTGGCGCGATGCCCTGCATCAGCCAGCGCATGACGCAACGCACTCACGATCAAGCCGCGTACAAGGCCCGGATTGCGAAAGCGGACTTCGGTTTTGGCGGGATGCACATTTACGTCAACATGCTCATGCGGGAGATCGACATACAAAGCGACAACAGGATGACGATCCCGCGCGAGAAAGTCTTGATAGGCCCCGCGCACAGCGCCGTGCAAAAGCTTGTCGCGAACAGGCCGCCCATTCACGAAAAGATATTGATGGGCGCTGTTACCGCGTGAAAACGTCGGCAGTCCCGCGAAACCGGTCAGCACGATGCCATCGCGGTCAGCATCCACGGCCACGGCATTTGCTCCGAAATCATCGCCCAAAATCTTCGACAGACGAACCAAACGCCCGTCTTCTGAAAGCGGTATCCCCTTCATGCGCAGCGAGGTTCGCGCGCCATTCGTCAGCGTAAATCCGACATGTGGGTTGGCCATCGCGAGGCGTTTGACGACATCGCTGATCGCCATAGATTCAGATCGCTCGGATTTGAGGAATTTCAAACGCGCGGGCGTCGCGAAGAATAAGTCGCGCACATCGACCCGCGTGCCATGTAATCCAAAACGTGGCGCAGGACGCAGCTCTTGTTTCGCGCCGCCATCGACGCGCAACTCCCATGCGCTGTCATCTGTTTCAGTTTGAGATGTCAGCGACAAACGCGCAACAGAGCCGATTGAAGGCAAGGCTTCGCCTCGAAAGCCCATCGTCTCGATATTCAGCAAGTCCGAATCATCGGGGAGCTTGGAGGTCGCGTGACGTTCGACCGCCAAAAACAAATTGGCCTGGTCCATACCGCTTCCATCGTCGGTGACTGTGATGACCGTTCGGCCGCCATCTTCGTAGCGAATATCAATCTGTGTTGCGCCCGCATCGAGGGCGTTTTCGACAATCTCTTTAATCACGCTTGCGGGGCGCTCAATGACTTCACCCGCCGCAATACGATTGACGGTTTGCGCCGGCAGGCGGCGAATCATGTGAGAAGTGTCGGTCATACGTCCTAAACGTAAAAGCCCGCCTCCCCGATTAATAGGGTGGACGGGCTGATTTACGCATTAAGGCGTTTGGGCCATGCTGTGGCCGAAAATTTAAAGACCTGGAAGCTTTGGGCCACCCGGACGTTTGGAAATTTCTACATCCCCACCACCCGTGGCGGAATTCACGGATTCGACGCGACGGGCTTCTACATCGGGGTCAATCGGCGCAGGATTACCTTGAGCATCAACCACTTGACCATTTTTCCAGAACAAGACCCGGCTCGTGAAGCCTGCAGATTTTCGCTCGACTGAATTGGCGCCGTCTATTTCGAGACGAATTTCAGGGTTGGCACGGTTCACGCCAGCTTTTGCCATCAACGCAAGTTCGCCGCGGCTCGGCTCTGCGTCATCAATATCACCAAGAAGCGCTTCGCGGGCAGTACGCTGTGTGTAATTATTGTCAGCGGAAGACGCACCAAGAGCTGGAGGACGTAAGTTATACTCCGGCGGAATGATCAATGGCGCTTTTGTGAGAATATTGAACTCATTTGGCGCTGATTTTTCCAGACCTAAGGCCCGAGATGTCGACGTGCAGCCCGTTGCAACCAGCGCAGCTGAAGCAAGAGCGGAAAGAAGAAGTGTGGTGCGCATGTGGCAAAACCTCTGAATTGAACTGGTCACGGCTTAGCGCGGGTCGTGCCCCGCGCCAAGTGACCAAAATTTTATTCTACAGCGATGCCCCTAGAACTGGCGCATTCTAAACATGACAACTAGTCTTCGGATTTCGGCGAGTTCGCGGCTTTCTCGCGCCTATCGTTGATGAATGAGGAGACGAATAGCCCGATCACCCCAATAGTGATGTAGCTGTCAGCCACATTGAAAACAAATTTGAACCCGATATCGGAAAAGTCGATCATATCGGTCACCGCTCCAAAGAAAAGGCGATCAATCGCGTTTCCAACAGCGCCCGCGATCACAAGACAAAGCGAAAATTGTCCTAATCGATCTTTTGTTTTCCGCAGGACATAAAGCAAGGCAAGGGTCATCAGGAACGCAAAGACCGTCAAAGCCCAGCGTTTTACTGACGAATCGCCCTGCAAAAGCCCCCAGCTAATTCCGCGATTGCAGAGCAATGAAAGGTCCGCGATCGGCGAAACTTCATGCGTGAGCCGTGGATCCGCTGTTGAACAAATGCTCATCGGAAGATCAAAGAAGCGGGTTGTCGCCCATTTTGAGAGCTGATCCAAGGCCACCAAAACGGCAGGAATCGCTCCTCCCAAGAGAGCAAATCCCGCCCACCCAAGTGGTTTATCGGTTGCGGTCGATTGAGGATTTTCTGCAAGGTTTGTCATATTTGCGCCCATGCCAGAGGAGACTCGTGAAAGCAATTCTTGGCGCCAATATACTATCAGATATGATGAACCCTACCCTGACTGTAAAATAACCATGTTTTCATTGGCCCTCACCTGCCTTTTCGCTAAACCCACAATATGACAGACGCTCGCAATGCGCTTTGCGTCACAAGATAGTCGCCGGGAATAGATAACAATGCGCCATTTTAAGACCCTCGCTCTCCGCAGTACGGCAACCGCCGCCCTGCTTGGCGCGCTTTCCTTTAGCGCTGCGGCTCAAGTCTCCGTCACTGACGATACGTCCGAGCAGATTCTAACCTCGACCGCAGGTGCGAATGGCGCACCGTCTGACGTCACCGTTGACGCGAGCGCCACCGTCACAGTCGATAGTAGTCGCGCAGGTGTTGTTGTCGATTCCGACAATGCGCTAATTCTAGACGGCATCGTCACATCAGATGGTGTGAACGGATCGACGGGTGTGGAGCTGCAAGGCGGTGACAACCGTTCATATACCCAAACCGGGTCGATTAGGCTCATCGAAGATTTCGAACCAACAGATACTGACGATGATCCCTTCACCGACGGCGGTTTCGCGGAAGGTGAAGGCCGCACAGGTATTTTGATCTCAGGGGCCTCCCCGTTTCGTGGGAATGTTGAGCTCGCCAGCACCTCTTCAATCACCGTTGAAGGCAATGATAGCTTCGGTATCAATTTGGCAAACACACCCATGATGACTGAAGGGCTGACCGGCAATCTCCTAACTGAAGGTCAAATCAGCGTGGTGGGCGATCGGTCCATTGGTGCGAATTTGGCGTCTAACGTCATTGGTGACGTCACAAACAACGGCAGCATTACAGCCCGCGGTACAGACTCCCAAGCTTACGCCGTCAGCGGTGATATCCAAGGCGGGTTTGCAACGAGCGGCACGCTCAGCTCATCAGGGTTCAGATTTGCTCAACGCCCTAATTTCAGCGGTAGCGATAATTCCTTCGGTCGAGATGATTTGACCGCAGAAGATCTCGGCAATGCTGGATCAGCCCTCTCGATTTCGGGCGATGTGTCAGGCGGGATTCTGCTCAGCCAACGTTTTGTCGAAACCGTAGATGCTGATGGTAACCTGGTCACAAATGATGAGGGCGAGCAGCTCTTCACACTGGCTAGCACAAGCACAATTTCGCAATTCGGATCGGCCCCTGCTGTTCTGATAAATGGGAATGGCGACCCCATTGCTGTGGGAATCGTAGCTGAGATTACCGACCCCAATGACGCTGACTTTGACGAAAACCTGCAATATGGCTTTATCAATCAAGGGTCAGTCAGTGCCTCTGGCATCTATGATGATTTTGACGCGACCGCCATTTCCGTTGCCAACGTCACCTTTGAGGGCGGCATCCGAAACTCGGGCAATTTATCAGCGACGACATTCCGCGCACCGAATGCGACTGATTTGACAGATGGCGATGGTGTTGCGCGCGTTTTGGTTCTTGGTGATCAGGCAATCGCAGATCGGATCAATAATGCCGGCGTGATGATCGCGAGTGCATCAGAAGCGATAGACGAAATCTATTTTGACAGAGCCAATATTGTCGCCCCTCAATCGCTTTTGGCCATTGGCATTGATATTGGCGAAGGCGCGTCTGTCACAGACCTCATTAACACGGGCGCGATCACAGCGCTTATCACGGGCCGCGACGGTACAGCCGTCGCTATTCGAGATGCGTCTGGGACACTTCGTACGCTGTCCAATACAGGTGCGATCGCAGCTCTTGGAACATCATCTGACACCTTGGGTGTAGAAGAAACAAGTTTTGATCTCATTGCTATCGACCTGAGTGCAGCTACCGTTGGTGCAACTCTCACACAATCCCAAAACCCCGATGTGACATCGGCCCCTCTTATTCGCGGCGACCTGCGTTTCGGATCGGGCGACGATAGCTTGATCGCGAGCGCGGGCTCCATAACAGGCGACGTCGATTTTGGTGGTGGTGCTGATACGCTAACACTGTCTGGTGGCACGGTATTTACAGGTGCTATTCAAAACACGGATAGTCTCGCATTATCCGTCACAGGCGGATCGACGCTAGCGCTGGGAAGTGCAGATGAGATACAAGTCAGCAGCGCCCTTATCGATAGCACCTCCGTTTTCCGTCCGGTGATCAATGGCGCGACAGGCACGGCCTCGACACTGACATCTACGGGCGACATCACTTTCGAAGCAGGATCGACCATCAATCCGATCCTAAATTCGATCGTCGGGACAAATACTTTATCCTACACCTTGGCGAATGCGGGCAATCTCACGATTGGCGACCTAACATCGTTGGGCGCAGGCGACTCACCGTTCCTTTATCGAACGAGTTTAGGTTTGGCAGACGACAACACACTGGTCGTGACCTTGGATCTGCGGAATCCGACTGAGTCTATTGAGGCCGGAGGATTGGGCTTGGATCAAGTCCAAGCCGCGGCCTTTGGTCAAGTTGTTGATGGCGTATTCCAAAACGGCGCTGTAATGGAAGCCCTTGCCAGCACTGCGACGCTGGGTAACGCATTTTCGAACATCACGGATGCAAATGATTTTTACGCGGCGTATAATCAAATTTTGCCTGAATTCTCAGGCGCAGCGCATCAATTTGTTCTCGCTAATGTGGACGGGGCCGTCGGCGCAGTTGGTAACCACTTAGACGCCACACGACGATCCCCTGACAAACCAGGCGGGGCATGGATTCAAGAATTTTTCTACTTTGCAGACCGCGAACGCGCTGGAAATTCAGAACAATATCGCGGGACGGGTTTCGGCTTCGCAGGCGGGATCGACACATCGTTCGGCCCGTTCCACGCCGTCGGCGTTAATGCAGGATTTGCGAGCACAGAGGTTGAAGATGTGGTCGGAATCGATGATCCATTGGACGTCAAAACTTACCAACTTGGCGCCTATGCTGGATATGAAAGCAACGGGTTTAATTTCGATGTCTTTGGTGGCGTCGGCCACAATGAATTCGAGCAAAACCGTCGTGTCATCGTCGGCGACTTCGGCGGCGTTGCGAATGCAGATTGGAGCGGGCTGCACGCAAATGGCGCGGTCCGCGCAGGATATACGCTACCCATAAGCGAAAAATTCTGGGCCCGTCCAAGCCTGTCCGTAGACTACCTTTATTTGAATGAATATGGTCACACCGACAGCGGAACACAGGGCATTCGCCTTCGTGTTGACGGTCGCCGGACCGAGACGGCTGCTGCAACAGCGATGCTGAACGTTGGCGCAAAGTTCCAAGGTAAACGTACTTGGCTCCGACCTTCTGTTCGGGTGGGCTATCGGAATGAATTTATCTCTGATCCGACGGAGACATCCTTCCGGTTTACGGGACTGCAAAATGCTGACGGAGAGTTATTTGACTCAGAATTGGCGCGTTTGAGAGCTTTCGCAATGCCAGATCAAGGCATTATCCTCGGCTTTACAATGGCCGCAGGCTCGCAATACTCATCTATCGGCTTTGACTTTGATAGTGACATCCGAGATGGCTTTATCCGACATACGGGCCGTGTCGTCATTCGTTTGCTCTTCTAGGACATTAATGCCCGCAGCTTTTTCCAATGAAGCGCTGCGGCAAAACCCCTATTTGAGTGACCTTGCAGAGCGCTTCCCTAATTCCGAAACCTTAGAGGGCCTGCATTCCCGCTTAGCAACCGCTGAGGCAGAGGACCTGCCCCAGATCAAAGGGCAATTTTCTTTAGGATTTGCCCGCACCCACTTTCAAGATTTTGACGATATGGGGCGAACGTGGACGGTTTTCGCCGATGCCACTATTGATCGCGCGTTGCAGTTAGCTTGGCAAATCGTGGGCAAACGCCACAAGTTGGTGTTACCCGAAACGAGTGTGCCCGGATTATTTATTTTAGGACTTGGGAAGCTCGGAGGCTTTGATCTCAACTTCTCGTCCGACATTGACCTGATTGCGTTTTATGATGCCGAAACCCTGCCCGTACCAGCGCATAAGGGGCAGGCTTACATTGCATCGGAAGTTTGCAAACGCCTGACGCAAATTCTCCAACCGCGAAATGCGCCCGATTTTGTTTGGCGTGTGGACTGGAGGTTACGGCCCGAAAGTTCAGGGACAGGCTTAGCTATAAGTTCTGCCAAAGCAGAGACTTTCTACTTTTTCCGCTCACTGCCCTGGCATCGTCTGGCGCTTATGAAGGCGCGGGTCGTCGCGGGAGATGTGGAGGCGGGTCAAGCGCTCTTAAATCGTTTGGAACCGTTTATCTGGCGTCGAAATTTGGATTTCACGACTTTGGATGAACTTGCTGCGCTGAAGACGCGGATCAACAATGAGCACCCCGGTCTGGAAACAGAACGCGCGGCGCCCGACCCGATTACAGACGCCGCAGTGGGCTTCAATTTAAAACTAGGTCGCGGTGGGATTCGCGAGATAGAATTTATCGCAAATGCACAACAGCTTATCCATGGCGGTAAACGCCCGGATTTGCGGGTCACGAACACTCGCGCGGCCCTGTCAAACTTGGCCCAAACTGAACTAATCACACAACAGGATGCGGATGAACTGCGGGCGCACTACGCCTATTTCCGCAAGGTGGAAAATGCGGTCCAAATGTTTAGAAATGAGCAGACACACATTATTCCAGACGGTGATGCAAACGTCGCAATGCGCGCGTTAATCGGGGATCCCGAAAATTTCGACAAAGAAATTTCGACGCGGCGGCAAGAAGTTCACGCTCGGTTCTCAACACTGTTTAGAGACAATGCCCAAACGGAAAAAACGACCAACCTCTCGACTCTAGACGAGCACGCGACACTGATTGCGCGCAGTTGGACTCGCGGATTCCAGGACCATGGCGTCCCTGCGACGTCGCGGCATAAATATCAGGAGCTGGGTCACAATTTGGTGGCTCGTGTCCAGCGTTTAGATCGCCCTGACGCTTTTGAACGGATCGACAGCTTCCTCAAACAACTGGGTCGTTCCGAGCAATATTTCGCGTTGCTGTCTCGACATCCAGACCTATTGGACAAATTGGTGAGCCCCCTCCTCCACAGTCCACATATGAGCGAGATTTTGGCGCAATCTCCCCATATCATCGATATTTTCTTATCGCCCGAAGACTCCGAATTGCGAGAGCAATCCGAATTTGTGTTGACGTCGCCCGACTACGAACATCGATTGGAGGCGTTGCGTCGTTTTGTGAACGAGCAACTTTTTCTAAATTACACGCATTTTCTTGACGGAAAAACGACGGCGAGAGGGCTGCAACAAAAACTAACCGACATCGCCGAAGAAACTTTAACGCTATCGCTCCGAATTGTCGCTGATGACTTAGAGGTGGAGTCCATCCCGATGACCATTTTGGGACTCGGGAAAATGGGCACCCGCGCAATGGGGCCGAAAAGCGACCTGGACCTGATTTTCCTATTTGCCGACGACTGTGACCCTGATTTGGCCGCCAAAGCTGTTCGCCGAATGCGCACGACCTTGACCACCAAATTGCGAGAAGGAATCGCATATGAGCTAGATACGCGGCTTCGCCCGTCTGGGCGCTCAGGCCCCCCGGCTGTAAAACTTTCTGCCTTTCATGACCATCACATGAACCGCGCCCATAGTTGGGAGCACATCGCGTTGGCCCCTGCGCGTATTGTTGGAGGCGACGAAGTTCTCGGGTCGAAAGTCATGGCCATCAAGAAAGAAATTTTGACACGCCCTAGAGACACGGCTGCCTTTAAAGCTGACGCTTACGTTATGTTTCAACGCTTAGCCGAAGAACGCCTTAAGGAAACGCCGCCCGACATCTGGCGAACCAAGCTACGCCGTGGCGGCTTAATGGAAGCCGACTACATACATGCATGTTTCGACGTTTTGGCCGTCAAACCTCCGACCGAATTGGCTCCAATCATGGAGAATTGGAACGAATCTATTATCTGGGAACGACTGCTGGGACTGACGGGAAAACCCGTCTCAGAAACGCCCGCCCGTTTTGCGCAAAAAATTTCGATCGAAACATTGCCCCAGCTTTGGGCAGAGCAGGACAAGATGATTAAAGAACTTACTGCCAAGTTCTTTGCCGATCAAAAAATGTCTAAATCTCCAGCACCCGGGCCCGTGATTTGGCGGAAACCTTGACAAAATGTCCTTCTGCTAATCTGCCCCAGATGATTGACACGCCCTTCAACAGCCGTAACACTTTTCCTAGTTATTTTGGAGTATGATATGAAAACGAGGTTTCTTGGATCTTGCTTAGCCGCAATTGCCTTGGTTCTGACACCAACCACCGCATTCGCAAAAAAGAAGGACGATTCAAAATACGATCGTCCGTATGACAAATTTTTTGAGCGGCCAATGATGTGGTCTGCGTCTCTCTCGCCAGATGGAACCCATCTTGCCATGGCGCGCCGTGACAAAGACGATAATAACTTCATCATTATCCAAGACTTAAAAAACCCGAATGCGCAACCCACAGGTATTAACTTGGGCGATGAGCTAGAAGTCCAATGGGTTGATTGGGCCAATGACAACCGCGTTCTCTATTCGGTTTTCAAACCATGGAGAGGCACGCTGAACAGCCGCCCGATCATTCGGATGTTCGGCATGGATAAAGACGGTAAAAACAATCTTCTGTTCTTTAAAAATAACAAACAAATCAGCCGTTCTCAGGTTATTCAATCTCCCGTATCATTTATACCTAACGACCCAGACCATGTGATGGTCCCAGTGCAAATTGGCGACGATCTTGATGTCCTAAAAGTCAACGTCAAAACAGGAAAGTCGAGCCTCGCGGCCAAGGGGTCATCTGGCACCCGCGGCTGGCTTGCCGATATTAATGGCAACGCGGCTTTCTACATCACAGTGACTGACAATGGTTCGACCCTGAACTATTACTCACGCATTCCAGGCACGAACGGCAAAAATGCCAAGTTCCAACTCGCGAAGACTGTGCGACGCGATACGACCTCAAACTCGACAAACTTAGATTTCGCCCCAGTAGGCCCGGCTGCAAGCCCTACGCAATATTACGTTATTGCGCGCCCTGGTGATGCAAACTTTGCCGGCGTCCATTTGTATGATTTCGAGCAGAACAAATTTATCAAAGAAGTCTTCACACCACCAAACTCCGATATCGTTTCCGCTCTTATTGACGAAAGAACCGGTACATTCGAGGGCGCAACATATCTTGAGAAAGGCCGCGTCCGCTACAAGATGGCGAGCAAACGAGATCAAGCCCATATCAAAGCGCTCGAACAATATTTCGGAGACGGCGTTGTGCCGCGCATTCTCGGCGTGAGTACGGATAAGAACGAAATGTTGTTTTCGGCCAGTGGTCCCGGTCAGGCGCCGACCTATCACGTCTATGACAAATCTGAGGTTTACGCCCGAGAAGTCGGCAAACAAATGCCAGAGCTTGAGTCTTACGGCGTGGGGGAAATCGTAACGTATAAAGCCCGCGATGGCTTGGAGCTTTACGGTTACCTCTCCCAACCGAAGAACCTCAAACCGGGCGAAAAAGCGCCCTTGATCATGTTCCCGCATGGTGGACCTGAATCCAGATCCGATTTTAGGTACAGCTTCATTGTCCAAATGCTGAACTGGAAAGGCTATTCTGTCTTTGAACCAAACTTCCGCGGGTCAACGGGTCGTGGACTTGAGTTCGCCGACAAAGGTCGTCGTCAGTGGGGTAAAGCGATGCAAAATGACGTCGATGATGGGTTTGCTCATCTCGTCGCCCAAGGTATCGCTGACAAAGATAAAGCTTGTATCATGGGCTTCTCTTACGGCGGTTATGCGGCATTAGCCGCGGCGACGCTGACACCTAACCAGTATCAATGTGTGGTCGCAGGGGCCGCTCCTGCTGATCTTTTCCAAATGCTTCGCTCTGAAAAGAGCAAAGGCGAATTTGGTTATAATTATTGGACACGTCACATCGGTCACATGACGGATGACGCCCAAGACATCATCCAAGTCTCACCCGCTCAGCTTGCGGCCAATATTGACGATCCGATGTTAATTCATCACGGCGACAGAGACTTTATCGTGCCTTTCGAACAAGGTGAGATCATGGTCGAAGCGATGGAAGAAGCCGGCAAGGACGTCACGTTCATTAAGATGAATGACATCGGGCATTCTTGGCCAACTGAAAAAGATGAAGTTCGCAATGAGTTCTTCGACGCCCTCCTCGCTTTCTTCGATGAACATTTGCCAGCGAAGTAAGAGCGTGCTCTAGAAATGAGTATCCAAACCGGCCGAAAGGCCGGTTTTTTTATGCCCGCGGCCCTGGGATTCTATAACTCATGTGTAAAACCCAAGTTTAGCTATGGAAAACGCCTTGCGAGCCACGCAAATCACCTCATATTAGGTTTCAATCTCAGAGGAACGAAACTCGAACTTTATGGCCACTGCCAAGAAAAAAGACCTCTTCGCTGGTAAAAGCGGCGATGAAGCCCAAGACAATTATAACGCTAGCTCCATCGAAGTTCTGGAGGGCTTAGAGCCCGTTCGTCTGCGCCCAGGTATGTATATCGGTGGCACGGATGATCGCGCCCTGCACCATCTCTTCGCAGAGGTGATTGATAACTCAATGGACGAAGCGGTCGCAGGCCACGCGACACGGATCGAAATTGAATTGGATGCCGAGGGCTACATCTCTGTGACGGATAATGGACGCGGCATTCCAATCGGTCCTCACCCGAAGTTCCCAGAGAAATCAGCGCTCGAAGTCATTCTCACAGAACTTCATTCAGGCGGTAAATTCTCAAACAAAGCGTATGAAACTTCGGGCGGCCTTCATGGGGTTGGCGTCTCCGTTGTAAACGCGCTCTCCGACGTACTGGAAGTCGAAGTCGCGCGGAATAAAACTTTGCACGCCATGCGATTTGAACGCGGCAAACCGATTGGCAAAATCAGGAATATGGGCCCGATTAACAATCGTCGCGGCACTAAATTTCGATTTCACCCCGACGCTGAGATTTTTGGCAAGTCCCTACAATTCCGCGCGATCAAACTTTTCAACATGTCGCGCGCCAAAGCTTACTTGCAGCCCGGTGTCGAAATTCGCTGGAAATGCGCGCCGGAAAGACTCAAAAACTCACCCGAAGTCCCTGAACAAGCGGTCTTCCATTTCCCCGGTGGATTGGCGGATTATCTCGCCGAAACGCTGGGGACCAAAGCCACAATTACTGAAACCCTTTTCGCCGGAAAGTCCAAGAAAGACACGGGTCACGGACGGGTCGAATGGGCCGTCAGTTGGTCACCAGAGGGCTTTGGCGAAGCTGACAGCTTCGTGCGCTCATATTGTAACACAGTTCCCACTCCCGGTGGCGGCACGCATGAAGCGGGCCTGCGCGCGGCAATCACCAAAGGCTTACGCGCCTATGCTGACCTAACGGGAATGGGCAAAAAGGTCAGTCACGTCACACCCGATGATGTTATGTTTGGCGCTGGCGCCCTGATTTCTGTCTTTATCAAAAGCCCGGAATTTCAAGGTCAAACCAAAGACAGACTATCGAATTCAGAAGCCACGCGTTTGGTTGAAACTGCGATGCGGGACCAATTCGATCATTGGCTTGTTAGCAGCCCAAAGGATGCAACCCTCCTGCTTGAGTGGGCGATTGAACGCGCCGATGAGCGGGTCAAGCGGCGCAAAGCGCGCGACGTCAAACGGAAGTCGGCGACCAAGCGATTACGCCTCCCCGGAAAACTCGCCGACTGTTCCCGCAAGGGCAGCGACGACACTGAAATTTTCATCGTCGAAGGGGACTCCGCGGGAGGCTCCGCCAAGCAAGCGCGCAGTCGTGAAACACAAGCGATCCTGCCGTTGAAGGGTAAAATCCTCAACGTCGAGAGCGCGACGATGGAAAAAATCCAGCGCAATAATGAAATTAACGACCTCTCCGTCGCTCTCGGCGTTGGGCTTGGTAAAAAATTTGACGTCGACGATCTACGCTACGAACGCGTGGTCATCATGACCGATGCGGACGTCGATGGTGCGCATATCGCGGCCCTTCTGATCACATTCTTCTATCGCTACACACCTGGCCTGATTGAAGCGGGGCGTCTCTACATGGCGATGCCACCGCTCTACAAAATGACCCAAGGCAATAAGACAATTTACGCTGTGGATGATGAGCATCGCGAGGAGCTCACACGCACAGAATTCTCGGGCAAAGGTAAGATTGATATTGGGCGCTTCAAGGGCCTGGGTGAGATGAACCCGGCCCAATTGAAGGTCACGACAATGGATCCAAAGACGCGAACCTTGGCCCGCATCACGCTTGACGCGGATGAGATGGCCACGACCGAAAGCCTCGTTGAAACCCTGATGGGGAAACGATCCGAGCTGCGTTACGAATATATCCAAGAACATGCGAAATTTGTTGAAGACGTCGATATTTGATGACGCCTGTACCGCATGCTTCAAGTCGGGCAGTCCGCGCCCTCACCTCAATCCGCGCATACACTGACCTGACAGCAGACCTCGCTATCGTGCTTGGATCAGGTCTCGGTGATTACGCAGATCAAATTGAGGGGCTACGCATCCCCTATGGAGATATTGACGGTTTCCCGTGTTCGACTGCGCCCAATCACAAGGGCGTCCTCCATATTGGCACGCTGCACGGCCGCCGCGTCGTCGCGATGCAGGGTCGCTTGCACCTCTATGAGGGGCACACCTCGCAGGATGCAGCGTTTCCGATAGAGGTCGCTCACGCTTTAGGCGCAAAAGCTGCGGTCTTAACCAACGTGTCCGGCAGCTTAAACCCCAACTTTGCGGATGGTGATATCATCGGAATTTCTGATCATATCAATCTTCCCGGCCTGTCGGGTCAGAGCCCATTGGTTGGTCGTCGGGATGTGAACAAATCTCCCTTCGTGAACTTAACACGAACCTATGATCACGACTGGCTTCAGATTGCAGATCAAAGCACGATTGGGACCCTGCAGCGCGGCATCTATGCTTGCTTGGCGGGGCCGCATTTTGAAACGCCCGCGGAAGGCCGAATGCTGCGCTTATTGGGGGCTGACATGGTCGGAATGTCGACCGTACATGAGTCGATCATGGCGCGTTATCTCGACATGAAGGTCCTAGGCCTGAGCTTAATCGTCAATCCCGTAATCACGGATCCTGAAAATCAGCCAGCCGTCGATGAAGCGGAGATTTGGAAGACCGTTGAGACATCGCAACGAAAGATGACGTCAGTCCTCGATCACGTCATTCGGCACGCGCCGGTAGCCTAGTCTCTATTGTGTGAAGTCTGGCAGGACAGGTTCTGGGGTTTGGCAACCAATCACCCAGATATCATAAACGCCGTGATCCAATGCCGAAAGCGCAGGGCGAGACGCGAACATCCAACCTGAGAATACAGTCTCTTCTTCGGCACGACCGCCTTTGCCATCTAACTTCGCATCTTTGATCTTCAAGAATGCGAACGTCTCTGGCAATTCTTCGGGCGGACGTTTTTCGCAATGAACAGCTTCAATAGAGAGACTGCCATATTGTAAAATGTCGCCAATTTCGACGGTATAATCCTGAGTTGTCGCCGTCACCTTATCCAAGGCGCGGAGAATAACCGCTGATCCTGAAATATTGGCCGCATGAGCGGACATCCCAGAAAGCAGGACGAGAGCGGTTGCAGCAAAAATTCGCATTATTCGCCCGGTGACCACGCTTCGTAATCTGATGCAACGGCATCACGGACACCACCACGATCCAAGCTACCCTTCGGCTTATAAGCGAAAGGCGTGCCCGTCATGTTTGGTACGTGGCTTCCCTGCCAACCGTGGACTTTAATGTCGATTTCTGACGGTAGCTCATCATAGGTATGATGCAGCCAACCATTCCATACGGGCGGCACTTTGGACGCTTCGGCATAATCGGAATAGAGGACATAGCGGCGGTTCCGGCCATCATAACGCAGCTTCTCGCTTTCGAAGTAGCGATTACCATATTCGTCTTCGCCCACCTGAACGGCTTTACTGCGGATTTGTAGCAATGTGCCCAATGTCGAGCCATTCCACCATGTGAATAAGCGTTTTATAAAGTCCAAGGGTCCGACTCCGGATAAGCGGTTCATGTGCGAGTGCATTGGCGTTCTAGGCCTGCACTGCGTCAGCGTAAAGCGCCAATGTGTGCCAATCATGACCAGAAATGGTCAGGATAGAGGCGCGGCAAAATTACCACACCCACTGTAAAGAAGCAGAACCTTACGATCAATTTAATAGAGTTCAGTCCACCGACTATCGTACAAGATGCCCGTGACCCATATCCGCACCTTTATCCTCACCCTCTTGCCAGCTGTCGCAATCGCTGGACACGCTTCTGCGCAAATTCGCGTGGACGCCCGTATTCAGATGAATGCAGGGTCGTGTTCAGGCTGCGATCTCTCTGAAAAGGCCATGAATGGTGTGCGTTTGAACAATGCAAACTTCACAAATAGCATCTTCAATAACTCAAACCTTTCAGGTGGTTCACTTGACGGATCAGACTTGACTGGCGCGCATTTCAGAAGCGCCCTAATGTATCGCGTCGAAGGCAATGGCGTGATCATGCCACGCACGGTATTTGAGGATGCGACGCTGACAGAAGCCCGTTTGCCGAATTCCAAAATGGCTGACGCGAACCTC
Organism: Litorimonas cladophorae; assembly: GCF_014652455.1. Lineage (GTDB taxonomy): Bacteria > Pseudomonadota > Alphaproteobacteria > Caulobacterales > Maricaulaceae > Litorimonas > Litorimonas cladophorae. The sequence continues at coordinate 981,245 of NZ_BMYV01000001.1, forward strand.
TCCCGCGCGGACCTGTCCCGCGCGACTTTCACGAATACTGATTTCGCGCGCGTCCGTTTCGACTCGGCTAATTTGACGGCAGGCGAGTTCCAAGGCGGCCAATTTCAAGGCGCATATTTCCCAGGCGCCATATTGTCTGATTCAAAATTTGATGGTGCCAATTTCTCTGGCGCTGACCTTTCGACCAGCCAAGGCCTCAAACAAGTTCAACTTGATGTCGCCTGCGGTGATGAGAAGACGCGGCTGCCTGTTGGTTTGTCCCTGCCTTATTGCGAAGGCGTCACCGTCGAAATGGCTGAACACGGGCATGATGGCATGAGCGAGCAAATGACCCACGCCGCCGAACGGCTCGACCGCGCGATATCCGATGTCGAGAATCTACTCGCCGCATCAGGGCCAAGAGACCGTGCATTACGCACACGTCTGCAACGCATCCATAGCGACTTAGTCCAAACCAAAGCCGCGATGGCGCATTAGCGACACGGCAGAAGACCCAGTTTTTTGCCATACCCGCTCTCACGGGGATGAGATCTCAAAATTCACAGCCAATTAAGCCGATTAGTCTTTCGGCGCGACGGGAACTGTCTTGATGTTCAGCTCTTTCAACGCGGCTGGCTCCACTTCGGCTGGCGCGTTCATCATCAAATCTTGCGCTTGGCCGTTCATTGGGAACAAGATCACGTCACGAATGGTGTCAGTACCCGCGAGCAACATCACCATGCGATCGACACCCGGTGCGATGCCACCATGCGGCGGCGCGCCGAATTTGAACGCGTTAATCATGCCCGCAAACTTGTCGTCTACGACCTCTGGACCATAACCTGCGATCTCGAACGCCTTATACATGACGTCGGCTTTATGATTCCGAATGGCGCCCGAAGACAGCTCGATGCCATTACATACGATGTCATATTGATAGGCGAGAATGTCGAGTTTCTTCTCATCCGTGTCGGCTTCAAGCAACACGTCCATTGCCGTCTTGCCTTCTGGGGCCTGCGGCATTGAAAAGGGGTTATGCGAGAAATCAACTTTGTTGTTGTCCTCATCCCATTCATACATCGGATAATCGACAACCCAGCAGAATTTGAAACCTGCGTCCTCGTCGATCAGACCCAGATCAGCCGCAATTTTGTTCCGCGCTGCACCCGCAAGCTTGTAGGCCGCTGCCTTTTTGCCCGCAGAGAAGAAGACGCCGTCACCCGCTTTGAGGCCCATCGCATCGAGAAGCGATTTCAGTAATTCGGGATCAAAGTTCTTCAACGCTGGATCTTGGGATGACACAACGCCATCTTCTTCTTTCAAACGCGCATAGCCGAGCCCCGGAGCCTGCATTTCTTTCTTCGCCCACTTATCCATGGAGTCGAAGAATTTGCGAGACTGGCTGTCTGTCGCGCCAGGAGCTGGAATCGCGATAACTTTACCGCCGCCCTTGGTGATTTTCGCAAAGATACCAAAACCTGTTTTGGTTTCGTCCAAGAAAAACTCTGAAACATCCGTGAGTTCGAATGGAATACGCAGATCAGGTTTGTCCGAGCCATATTTCTCCATCGACTCTTTGTACGGAATACGCGGGAACGGTGCGGTGACGGCTTTGCCGCCGCCAAATTCTTCGAAAACGCCCGCCATAACAGGCTCAATCGTGTTGAAGACGTCTTCTTGGGTGACAAAGCTCATTTCCATATCGAGCTGATAGAACTCACCTGGTGAGCGATCCGCGCGCGCATCTTCGTCACGGAAACATGGGGCGATTTGGAAATAGCGGTCAAAGCCAGCAACCATCAGAAGCTGTTTGAACTGCTGCGGGGCTTGCGGAAGCGCGTAGAATTTACCGGGGTTCTGACGAGACGGCACGAGGAAATCGCGCGCACCTTCTGGCGAGGACGCTGTCAGGATTGGCGTTTGAAATTCCGTGAAACCTTGCGCGATCATACGACTACGCAAGGAGTTGATCACCTGCCCGCGCATGATGATGTTCTTGTGCAATGTGTCGCGACGAAGATCGAGATAGCGATGCTTCAAACGGATATCTTCTGGATATTCTTGCTCACCAAACACAGGCAACGGCAGCGGGTCAGCTTGGCTCTCGATCAGGAATGTCGCGGCGCGCAATTCCACATCGCCAGTGTCCAAATCCTTGTTCACGGCCTCAGAATCGCGGGCCAAGACTTCACCGGTGACAGTGATGACAGACTCGGACGGGCAGCGCTTAGCGGCTTCGTAAAATTCCGCGTCAGGATAAACGACGACTTGGCTGATGCCATAATGGTCACGCAAATCGATGAACAGCGCATTGGCATGTTCGCGTTTACGATGGACCCAACCTGATAATTTGACGGTTGACCCAACATCGGATTGGCGAAGTTCGCCGCAAGTGTGTGTGCGAAAGGCGTGCATGATATAGTCCTTTAGCCCGCGTTCAGGGCTCTTGAGACGCCAACGGATAAACGGTCCGCAGCGTCAGGTTAATGTCCGCGCGGATTAGCCGATAGGCCGAAAGTGTCAAGCCTATGGGGCTGTCCCTTACGGCGAATCACCCCAGCCATCTTCCACCGTAAATATTGGGTCAGTTGATACTACGTTGTCCTATCACAGTTTTTTCAATCTTGGGTGGCTAGAAAAATTTAATGCACTCTATATAATATTCACGTCACCCTCGGGAGGGGGGTATTAATGCTCGGAAACGAAAAAAAGACGGCCCTGTCGCCCGATGAGGTTTTGGGTGTCATCAAAACACTTGAATCAGCGACCACGGTCGGTGACCTGCTAACGGGGGCAGCCAAAGCGCTCGGTGTCAAAGTTAGCCTTTATCAACACTTCACGGCTGTCGGTGCATTCGACTTCAATACCTACGGAAACTTCCACCCCTATAAAGTTCCTGAAGAAATTTTAGAGTTCTATTCTCAGGACAATAAATATGATCGAGACCCAGTTATCGTCGCAGCCTTTGCCAAGGGACGATCTATTTGGCTCTCGGACACCATCAATGAACCCTATGTGAAAGAAGTCAAACATGAGGCTATGATCAACTGGACGCTTAAAAAGGTTGGAGACGGATTATGCTGTCCCCTTTACGGCCCAGACAACCGCAGAGGCTACGCTTTCGTTGGCTTTGGCCGAGACAAGACAGAATTTGCGCCTATTATGCCGTACCAGATTCAAACTTTGGTCCAACTGATGCATGTCAGATATTGTAAGATGATCAAGAGCTTGCAGAGGCAGATTAAGTTTACGCGAAGAGAAACGGAGGTTTTGGAGCTCATGAGCTTCGGAAAGACAAATGCAGAGATCGCCACTGTTTTGAAAATTTCAAAAAGTACGGTGGATGGTTATGTGAAAAACATTTTCCTGAAACTCGAAACAACGGACCGCGTCAGCGCAGCCATGCGCGCGCAGACACTCCAACTGAAGACATAAGCCCGTCGGCCGACTGCTTATTCAAACATTTGCCCTGCCCCTTTGGAATTTGGTTCCAAATAAGGGGTGTCACGCCCGTCTAGTTCAGACGCGTTCTTTATCCTCAAAGGCCCTAATCACTCATCTGGCCTTTTGTATCTCTTAATCTGCGTTGGAAAATTTTCCCGAAAAGTCGGGATGTTCGCGTGGGTATTCAAAGGGCCCGGCGGAACCGGAGTTAGTAAAAATGTTTTCGGCCCCGAAGGGACCCACGCGACGACGCCTTTTTCCTGGTGCAATTCTGTTTATTCGGAATCGAAAATTGGGCCAAGGCTGCCCATTTTTCGATGGTTCTATTTTTTGTGAAAACAGAAATGCACGAATCGGCCGAACACAGAAGTCTCGTCTGAATCAGCTCGCGGCAGGCCACCCAAGTTTCACAACGTTACCCGCAAAACTCCAATGACAAACGCCGCTTCCCACCGAACAAGCCAACGTACGCTTGGTCGCCCGTTGTGAGAAGACAGCTTTAAAATGACACGAAATCCCAGAGCGGGGACGCAACTCCTAAAAGAAAATTCAACGCGTTGATTTCAATGGGTATTCCGTCGCGAAGGTTCATTTTAAAACGGGAAAGACTTTTAGAAATGACAAAATGATCCCGATTTGGACGTTTCATTACGTGAGACTCAAGACGAGGTTACAAAATTGTCGTTATCCGTTTCGTCATTTGAGACTGAGAATCCAGGGGCCTACAGAGGTTGCGCAAGGTGATATCCCCCATACGGGGCATAAGGCCCCGCTGTTTCCTTGCGCTGTAACCTCGTGGTGAAAGTGCCGTTTCACCGGAAATTAAATGTCGAAAAGGAGACGATTTTGTCACTTCGGAAATTAAAACACAAAAGCAGATTTTGGCGAGAGGATGAGAAATATGGCGACCAATTGCGATATTTTATTGCGCGCTTGGGACCAACGCCACGCGCACCAGATGCCAGTCGAAGCGATCGTCTAGGCTAGCGCATTACGGCGGTGTAGACGGTCATCCATGGATAGCCGTCTACACTCCCTTGCGCATGCTCGTTTACGTAAAGGGTTGAAACAAATGGATTTCAAGTCTTCTATGGAATGGAAAGGCTCATTCAGATGATCATCATATTAGGCAGCATCATTGCGAAAGCGGACAATGCGTCGGCGGTTCTGGCGCTCAGTTTGGAACATGTCCAAAGATCGCAACTCGAACCTGGGTGTATAAGCCACACGGTGTCCGTCGATTGTGAGAATTCGCGAAGGTTTGTGTTTGTCGAAAAATGGTCGGACATGACCGCAGTACAGGTGCATTTCTCTCTCGAAGCGTCGCAGAGATTTGTCGCGGAGCTTACTCCGCTTCTCGCAGCAAAGCCCGATATGAAGCTATATGAATCCGCTGAAATCTCAGCGGGATAGTTCGGCCCTACTCCGCGAACAATTCATTCATGTAGGCCGCCAAACGGATGCCGCCTTGCTGCAAGCGTAGGTCAATATCGCCCGTGTGCTGATAGATATAATCATAGCGCAGGTTCGGAATTGTATTCGGCGCCATCGGACCCAGGCCCGCGTAGATTTTATCGCGCATGACAATGCTCTCTTCGATCCAAACTTGCGGGTTCGTTTCGGTCCATTCCACTTGTTGCGCTGTGGTGATGCGGCGCTGCAGCCAATGGGCTTTTTCAGTGTAGGACAACTTTTGATTGTCGATCAGGCCTTCATCCCACACCCAATGCAAATTTTGCGGTTCGTCCATAAAGAGGACACGCACGGAGTTTCCGCCGCGATCGTCGCCTTTGCCATTATGTAGGGGCTGATGCAGATCTTGGATGATATGGGCGGCAAAGCGCAACGCGAGTTGGCGATCCGCCATCGGCAGGCTTTCATCGCGGATTTGTTGCGTGAATTGCGCCAGCGCTGTAACCGCGTCACCTTCGGGCGGCGCCATCCCCGTTGAATAGGTCGTTCCCGGCGGAACGGTGATATAGTGATAGGGCGGCGAGCCCTTCTGCCAGAAACTATCATCCGCAGACCGCATGAAGTCTGGCCAATTGGACGCTTCCGCCAATGTTTCAACGCCAAGGATTTCAGAAATTCCAGCTTGGGCTTGAGGCGTCAGATAGGTCTGGGCGATCTTAGCCGTGACACGATGACCCGTTGGCCCCCATGCGTTGGCCGACGTTGCCGTTAAAGAGAGGGCCGCAGCGGCCAAAAGAAGAAATTTGCGCATGGCGAAGGGTTATCACCGTGCTGAAGCCTTGTCCAACACTGGTGAAAAAAGAGCTGGTGACTCTCTTTACTCCTTAGTGTTGGAGCGCGTTGAGCCATAAGAAATGGCTTTTTCAGGATGTGCTTCGCCCGTCCCCGCATCGCCCCGAATAGATATCGTCACAGTCATTTTACTTTCGCCGTCTGCGGATGGAAAGGTAAAGCTGGATTGCCCCGCATGTCCTTCGGAGATTTGGGCGGACAGGTCTTTTGACATGCTGGCAATCGCATCGCCTTTCATAAAGGCGCGGGCATTTCGGTCTTCGGCGAAATCATTCATCTTTAACGTTTGCCCGACAAAGTCTTGCAGGCGCGCGTTCAGCTTTTCCACATCGGCGTTATAGGTCAGGCCGACTTGTTCTGCACCGAACTGTCCGGGCTGGACCTTTCGGCTGGCCGGATTTTTCTTGACGATAATATCAATGCCGTCAATCGGGTCGTCTCCGCCTATCGCGAATGCGGTCGAAGACATGATAAGCGCCAGCGTCGCGCCAGATACCAAAGTTTTACCCGCTTTAAGAAAATGAAATGTCATATGCGTCCCCTTTTTAGGTTGTGGAGGACAGTGCGCCCGCCACTTATCCAACCCCTATTCGCTATCAGGCCTGAACCAGACCTGAAAACAGGAGAAAATTTTCAAAATATTTGCTTTGTGCAACTCGGCGATCCGCACAGGATTTAAAGAACAATCACAGCCAATTGACGCGTCTCCCCTTGCATTACGTTAACGTGAACGTTAACTGCACCCCATAGCTGAATAGGGAACGTGCGCGTTCGGGGACTCCCCTTACGCGTTAGAACCGTATTCAAGACACCGAACACTTGGCGCGCTAACGCAAGAGGAACCCACATGACCGAAGCTTATATTTACGACGCGGTGCGCACACCGCGCGGCAAAGGAAAATCCGACGGCAGCCTGCATGAGGTCACACCTGTCGATCTTGCAGCTCAAGTCCTGTCGGCCGTTCGCGACCGCAACAACATTGATTCAGCTGAGATCGAAGACATTGCTTTTGGTTGCGTCTCCCCCGTCGGCGAACAAGGCGCGGTCATCACGCGCTCTGCAATCCTGCAAGCGGGTTACGCGCAAACAACATCTGGCATTCAGGTCAACCGTTTCTGTGGTTCAGGTCTGGAAGCCTCCAACATCGCAGCGGCCAAAGTTATGGCTGGCGAATGTGACATGGCCATCGGCGGCGGTGTCGAGCATATGTCTCGCGTCCCGATGGGCAGCGATGGCGGCGCAATGGCAACGGACCCAGCAGTGGCGCTCGCAAATTACTTCGTACCACAAGGCATCTCCGCTGATTTGATCGCAACGAAATACGGTTTCTCCCGCGACGATCTGGATGCCTATGCTGTGGAGTCGCACAAACGCGCCGCACAAGCTTGGAAAGAGGGCCGCTTCGCGAAATCCATCGTCCCAGTGAAGGACATCTTGGGTCTGACGATTTTGGACCATGACGAAACCATCCGTCCTAATACAAACATGCAGTCCCTTGGCGCGCTGAACCCAGCTTTTGCCATGATGGGCGAGAACTTCGGTTTTGATAATGTCGCTCAGCAAAAATACCCAGGCGTCGAAAAAATCGAACATCGTCATCATGCGGGTAACTCATCGGGTATCGTTGATGGCGCTGCGGCGATCCTGATCGGTAACAAAGAAACAGGCGAGCGTCTTGGTTTGAAACCACGCGCCCGCATCCGCTCTATGGCCTCCATCGGCTCCGAGCCGACTATCATGCTAACAGGTCCAGAATTTGCGGCACAAAAGGCGCTGAAACGCGCTGGCATGAACGTCAACGACATCGACATTTACGAGCTGAACGAGGCTTTCGCAGCTGTTGTTCTCCGCTTCATGCAGGCCCTCGACATCGATCACGGCGACATCAACGTCAATGGCGGCGCCATTGCGATGGGTCACCCTCTGGGTGCGACAGGTGCGATGATCCTTGGCACGATGGTCGATGAGCTTGAGCGCGCAGATAAAGAGACGTCCCTCGTGACGCTCTGTATCGGCGGTGGCATGGGCACAGCTACAATCATTGAACGCGTCTAAGATAGATAAGGCACGGAAAAGAACATGACTAAATATAACAACTTTAAACTCGACACGGATTCTGACGGCATCGTCACGATGACAATCGACGTCCCAAACCAAACAATGAACGTTTGGACGCCAGACTTCATCAATGAATTCGACGCCTTCATCACGGACTTCAACACGAATGACGACCTCAAAGGTCTCGTGCTGACATCTGGCAAAGCAAACGCATTCCTCGCGGGCGCAGATTTGAACATGATGAGCGAAAACAACGCTGCGGGTAAAACGCTAACGAAAGAAGCGTTCCAAGAGAGCATGAAGCTCACACTCGCCCTCCGCAAGATGGAGAACGGCGGCTGGACGACACGTCAAATCCAACGCGAAGGCAAAAAAGCCAAACCTGTTGCGGCCGCTATCGAAGGCCTCGCCCTTGGCGGTGGTCTGGAAATCTGCCTGGCCTCGCATCACCGCGTTGTGGCTGACAATCCAAAGATCAAACTCGGCCTCCCAGAAGTCCTTGTCGGTCTTCTGCCCGGTGCGGGTGGAACGCAGCGGACAATGCGTCTGATGGGTCTGCAACCTGCGGCCATGATGTGTACGCAAGGGTCTAACCTGAACCCACAGAAAGCCAAAGCTCAAGGCCTCGTCCATGACGTTGTCCCAGCTGGCACAACAGCCGACGCCGCAAAAGCTTGGGTCAAAGCCAACATCGAAAAAGGCGTCGTTGCGCCTTGGGATGTGAAAGGCTTCAAAATTCCTGGCGGCGGTGGCGCCATGAACCCGAAATCGGTTCAATTCTTCATGGCTTCCGGCGCAATGGCGCTCAAGCAGACCAAGGGCAATTACCCAGCCGTCGAAGCGATTCTCTCCTGCCTCTATGAAGGCTCTATCGTTCCAATGGACACGGCTCTTGTCATCGAGAGTAAGTACATCACGAAATTGCTCATGGGTGCGACGTCCAAGAACATGATCCGCACCTTGTTCCTGAACAAGAATGCCGCCGATAAAGGCGCAGGTCGTCCAGAAGGTATTCCAAAACAAGACATCAAAAAAGTCGGCGTCCTAGGATGTGGTTTGATGGGCGCCGGTATCGCGCACGTCACGGCGAAAGCTGGCATGGAAGTCATCTCGCTAGACCGCAATATGGAAGAAGCGCAGAAGGCCATCGCTTACTCGCAGAAAATCCTCGAGAAAAAAGTCAAACGCGGCCGCATGACGCAAGAGAAAGCGGATGCTTTCCTCGCGCTCATCACACCAACCGATGATTACAACATGCTCAAGGATGTCGACCTCATCATTGAGGCCGTATTTGAGCGTCCAGATGTCAAAGCCGACGTTATCAAGAAAACTGAAGCTGTTATCGGCAAAGACGTTGTGTTTGCGACCAACACGTCGACACTTCCAATTGGTGGATTGGCGAAACATTCGTCCCGTCCAGAGCAATATATCGGCATGCATTTCTTCTCGCCTGTCGACAAAATGCCACTTCTCGAAATCATCCCGCACGAAGGCACAGGCGATCTCGCCCTCGCCGTTGCGTTGGATTACAACAAGAAAATCCGCAAGACGCCGATCATTGTCAAAGATGTACGCGGCTTCTTCACGAACCAAGTCTTCCCGCCTTATATCAACGAAGCGGCATTGATGGTTGTCGAAGGTGTCTCAATGGCGTTGATCGAAAACTGTGCCGCCAACCTTGGTTTGCCAATCGGACCATTGGCTGTTTCCGACGATACAACATTGAAACTTGGCTATGACATCATGACGTCAACCCAAGAGGAAATGGGCGACAAATATGTGCCAACCGGCGCAGAAGAGTTCATCACTAACATGGTCACCAAATGGGACCGTGGCGGTCGTCGCCTTGGCGCGGGCTTCTACAACTATGATGAAAACGGAAAGCGTTTGGACCTTTGGAAAGGCATGACGGATCACTATCCATTGCTAGAAGAGCAACCTGCCCCGGAAGAAGTGATGCAGCGTTTGCTTTACTCTCTCGTCGCGCCATCAGCCCGCACATTTGCGGAAGGCGTTGTGCCTGATCCGCAAAGTGCAGACCTCGGCGCGATCTTCGGATTAGGCTTCCCCCCTTATACGGGCGGTCCACTTTCCTATATCGACACGATTGGTCTCGATGCCTATGTCGCGACATCTGACATGCTGGCCCAGCGCCACGGCGCACGTTTCTCGCCACCGCAAATATTTCGTGACATGGCGGCGAAAGGACAGACACTTTACCCTGACAGCACACCGTCATCGCAACGTGTTTACACACGCAGTGCTTTGAGCCGGATGCTCGAAGTTGAAGTCGTTAAAATCGCAAACGCTATGGGCATCGCCGCTAGCGTTGATGATTTGAAGGCAGATACAGTCAGCAAAATCCTGACGGCGCAGGCAGGTAAAAAAGCCGCTTAAGCCAAACTGACATCAAGAATACGAAAGCCGCGCCAGCGAGAGTTGGCGGGGCTTTCTCATTTGTAAGCCGACGCATTCAAAAACAGACCCAACTTAAATCATATTCGCGACGTATTTAGCGCTCACGGGTAACGCGCCCAAATTGCGAAAGACGTCCCTTATGCCCCAATCTCCCCAAGACAAAGACGGACGCGCGGTTCCCTCTCGGCGGCTGTCTCGTTTGGCGGGACTTGGTGGTATGGCAGCGAATATTGCGGGAGGGATTGCAATGAATGGCGCAAAGCAACTCGCATCGGGGAAACGGCCACGGGTTTCTGATCTGATTCTCACGCCGTCAAATGCGCTGAAATTGACGAAACAACTCTCGAATATGCGCGGCGCGGCCATGAAAATTGGTCAGATGATTTCCATGGATAGTGGCGACTTTCTGCCCAAGGAACTCGCTGATATTCTCGCAAAATTGCGCTCTGACGCGCAGCACATGCCCCGCGCACAGTTGAGTAAGGTCCTGAGGTCAGAATGGGGAGAAAATTGGGAAAACCAATTCCTATCCTTCGAATATCGTCCCATCGCTGCTGCCTCTATCGGGCAAGTCCAGCGCGCTCATTTGGAAAATGGTGAAACCCTCGCGATTAAAGTGCAATATCCTGGCGTAAGGGAGAGCATCGACAGTGACGTGAAAAACGTCGCTGCACTGCTGTCCATGACAGGTCTCGTACCCGCGACACTGGACGTCAAACCCATCATTGAGGAGGGCCGGCAACAACTCCACCAAGAGGCAGATTATACGCGAGAGGCCGAATACCTTACTCGCTTCGGGGACCTCTTAGCAGACGACGATAACTTTGAAGTCCCCGTATTTTACCCTGAATTCTCAACCGATAAAATTCTTGCTATGTCTTATATTGAGAGCAAGCCTATTGAGGAGTTGATAATTGCGTCACAACAAACCCGTGACCGCGTCATCAGTCTTTTGATTGATCTCACCCTACGCGAATTATTTGAATTTAAGGTCATGCAGACCGATCCAAATTTTGCCAATTATCGCTATAATATAAAATCAGATAAGCTTGTCCTGCTCGATTTCGGCGCAAGCCGCGATATCAGCGATGCATTATCTGCGTCCTATGGGGAAATCATGAGCGCCGCTCTGACGGGAAACACTCAGGATAGTTTTGACGTCGCGGAGCAAATGGGACTTCTACCTTTAAATATGCCCCCTAAAACCAAACATGCGATCATGGACATTCTGCGCCTCGCGATAGAACCGTTGAGCCAAGACGCGCCATTTGACTTTGGTAACAATCAAATCGCGATCGAGATGCGAGATAAAGGCATGGAATTGGCAGGTAATCGCGATCTTTGGCACGTACCGCCCGCCGAGATGATCTTCGTGCAGCGCAAATTTGGCGGTATTCATATGTTGGCGACGCGTCTGCGCGCCTCGGTCAATATCCATGCAGCAATCAAGAAATATGTTGTCTGAAATTGGTGATTTTGTTGACTGAAGGCAAGATCATCACTGCCTCCAGTAAAGACCGAACTATTTCTGTTTCTCGTCGACCACCCAAGCTTTCACGACCTCATCGAGAATACCGAGCGGCATGGCGCCATTCGCCAAGATCAGCTCATTAAAATCACGCAAGTTGAAGTCCTCACCCAGTTCATCCTCTGCATGTTTACGCAAACGGAGAATGGCGAGCTGTCCTGTCTTATAGGCTGTCGCCTGCCCTGGCCAAACGGCGTATCGCTCGATTTCGCGTTCAACATCGCCCGCCGAATTGCCCGTTTTCTCGGCCATATAGTCAATCGCTTCTTCACGGGTCCAGCGTTTGTGATGTAACCCCGTATCGACAACAAGGCGCACAGCGCGAAACATTTCGGCCTGCAAACGGCCTAAGTCTCCCAGGGGGTTATCGTCATACATGCCCATATCATTTGCTGCGAGATATTCAGCATAGAGCGCCCAACCTTCCGTATAGGCCGTGAAGGGACTCATCTTGCGAAGTATTGGAACGTCCTCGATCATTTGCGATCGCGAAATTTGGAAGTGATGCCCTGGCGCAGCTTCGTGATAAAGCAGCGTTGGAAGGGTCCATTTAGGATTATCAACGGGATCCTTAAGGTTGATGTAGAATTGCCCCGGACGAGACCCGTCGAGTGCAGGGCCGCTATAGTAGCCACCGGGCGCACCGTCTTGGGAGTATTCAGGAATTCGTTTAATCTCGAGCGGTTGTGGTGGCAAAGTGACGAAATAATCACCAGCCTTTGCCATGACTTCTTCGTTCAAGCGTTCAAGCTCCGCGATCATGGCGGCTCGGCCCGCATCATTATCAGGATAAATTTGGTCTGCGCGGCTCATCATCGCGGCGACACGTTCGGACAGCGGACCGTCCGTAAGACCTTCACCTTGAAGAATTGCGTCCATTTCTTTTTCAATACGTGCGACTTCGGACAGGCCGATGTTGTGAATTTCGTCGGCCGTCATGTCGGTTGTCGTGTTGGAACGCAGCGCGGTTTTGTAGATTTTCTCACCATTTGGAATCCGCCAAATTCCCGCGTCATGGGTAGCGGACTTTAAGAGGTCTTCATGCAGGGCGATCATGCTTTCATAGCCGGGAATTATGTCGCTCTCCACAAGCGCTTTGACTTCGGCGATCATCTGATTTTTGAAATCATCCGAAAGCCCATCGACTTTCTTGAGGCGCGCCGGAAGTGTCGTCACCAGCGGGTTTTCACTGGCACCGCCGTCTATAAAGCTGCGCATGCCCGTGATGGATTTCTCGAGCACGAAGTCAGGCGCGATCACACCATTATCGGCATATTCACGGACACGGACTTCCATCTCTCCAATCACACGGCCAAATTCAGCGACGCGGGACACATAGCGCTCTGCACTTCTCTTACTCTTGATAACGTGGGTGTCAGTCAGGAATTGCGGCATGTCGACCATCGGGCCGCTCAGCTGGCTCATTGGGTAGCCGCTATATTCAAATTCCTCGCCCGCAATTAAATCATCGAAAAACCACGCCGTAATTTTCCAAGATAGAAGCTCTTGCCCCTCCAATCCGTCTGGACCGTATTTGTCCATGCCAGCACGGGCCTCTTTGAGCTTTTCAAGCGAGATTTCGTCTTGCTCTTTGGTATAACTCCCGAGCTTATCGGAGTGAAAATCGAGAACGGTGTTATCAATCATCCCCATATAGCTCAGCATTTCTGGGCTATCGGCGACCATCTGTAGAGAGGCTTTATTGATGTAATTATTGACGCCGACTGGCGCACCCCAGAACCAGAGATATCCCCCAAACGCGCCAAGTCCGATTAGGCCCGCAGTTCCCAAAGCTGTTTTTCTAATCCATCCCATAGCACTCTCCCTTTGACTTATCGATAATCGATAAGTTTGAGAGACGCAAGGCTTTCGCTAGGCCTTCTTCGTCCAGCGCCCACGATCATCTTGTTGGTAATAGGCCAAACTCGCCCCTTCACTTTTCAATCGCTTCCACCGTTCACGTTCGCGCGCAATGTCGTCTTGCGATCGTCCGTTGATCATAACCATGGCGCGGGAAGCGTCTGCCAGTTCTCTCATTTCCGCGCCATCGATCAGGAACACAGCGTCAAATCCAGCTGCGCTGTCCAGCGTTGCCGTTAGAAGGATGGGCTGGAGGTCGGACTGCGGTTCGTCTTCGCGGCCATGAGGCAAGAAGGAGTCGTCGCGAAACGTCCAGAGCAATTTATCCATCTGCTCTAGCTTGGCAGCGGGCAATTTCACAAGCGCCCGCCAGCCTTTTTGTAAGGTTTTCTCCAACAAGCCTGGCAAGACGCCTTCCAGCGTCGAGGCCTCTAAGTGATAAAACCAATAGTCGGTTGGCAAAGCCGCTAACCTTCGTGATTATCGGCGATCCATCGATTGAGCAATCGCACGCCAAAACCTGTTCCAAAGGTGGGCTGGCGCGGGTCTTTGCTGCCATTGACCATGCCTGTGCCCGCGATATCCAAATGCGCCCAAGGCGTATCTTTACCGACAAAACGTTTGAGGAATTGCGCCGCGGTGATCGATCCCGCCGCACGTCCGCCAATATTTTTCATATCGGCATTCGGGCTGTTGAGCATTTTGTCATAATGATCGTCGAGCGGCAGACGCCACGCCAAATCCGTCGAGGTTTCGCCCGCGTTGGAAATCTGTTTCGCCAAATCATCATCAGGCGTAAACAAGCCGCAATATTTGTCACCCAATGACACAATGATGGCGCCTGTGAGCGTCGCAAGATCAATCATCGCCGCTGGCTTATATTTCGTCACGGCGTAATGCAGCGCATCGGCAAGGACCAAGCGGCCTTCGGCGTCCGTATTTTGCACTTCAATTGTCTGACCCGACATCGAGACAACGATATCGCCTGGAAGTTGGGCTTTACCATCTGGCATATTTTCAACGAGGCCAACAATACCGATGACGTTAGCTTTCGCTTTGCGTGTCGCCAAAGCGCACATTGTGCCGACGACCGCAGCGGAACCGCCCATATCGCCTTTCATATCCCACATATTCGCACCAGGCTTCAGGCTGATGCCACCCGTATCAAAAGTGACACCTTTCCCGACCAGACACGCAGGCGCGTCACCGTCTTTGCCGCCATTCCATTTCATGACAACCAATTGGCTTTCACGCTCGGAGCCAAGACCGACACCCAAAAGAGCGTGCATACCCAGCCTATTCATTTCGGCCTCGCCGAGGATCTCGATCTCAAGGCCGAGCGTCTCTAGGCCTTTGATCCGCTCTGCATAAGCAACGGGATAAATTTCATTTGGCGGTGCGTTGACGAGGTCACGAGCGAGCACGACACCGTCACCAGCGGGACCGTAAAAATTCTCATAAGCGGATTTTGCCGCGTCGGCATTATCGCAAACTACTGTGATAGAATTCAGGTCAGGTTTCTTGGACTTGGTCGCCTTGGATTTATGTTTGTTCCAGATGTAACTGGCCAGACGTGCGCCCAGCGCAGCCCTTGCCGCATCATCCGCCGTGGCATCCGTTCCAGTCAGATGGATTGTCAGCTCTGTTTCACCCGTACCGCGCAAAGATTTCGCGACTTTTGCAGCAGCCATCTCATAGTCGAAAATGTCTTTATCGCCCCGGCCACGCATAATAACGCGTACACCTGATTCGACATATGTGGAAAAGCCATCGTTGGCCTTCCCATGGAAACCTGCGCTTTTGGCGGCGGCCGTTGTTACGGCCTCCTCATAGGCGTGATCAACGCCACTGGCGGAAATCACGAGCGCTGAACCAGATTTAGCGGCTCCCGACTTAGAAAAACTAACTTTCATAAAAATGCCTCAACCTTTGTTTCCCGCACTGGTAAAGCAAGGGTCAGCGTATTAGAAGGGGACAAACTCACGATGGACGTAATTTTGCGTCGCAGAGAACAGGTCGGCGCAACCACTGATGAAACTGCTTCAGCGTTACATTTTCTCGCAAGCACTTTCGCCTGCCGTTTTGTCACTATCTGCGCTCGCTTTGCTGGCACTTTTAACGCAGTCCTTGCAAACGCTCGACCTCATCGTTGAAAATCGGCAAAGCGCGACGACGTTCTTTTACATTACAGTTCTCGCCCTACCCCAACTTATTGGGATCATCCTTCCCTTCGCTGTCTTTATGGCGGCAATTTACGCGCTCAACCGCATGACGAATGATTCGGAACTGGTTGTCGCAAAAGCCACAGGCGTATCGCCATGGTCCATGGGAACGCCCATTATTCGTTTGGGCGTCTATGCGTTGATCCTGCATATGATCATCAATCTCGTGCTTCAGCCCCTGTCTTTCCGGCAAATGCGGTCGCAAATTTTGATGGTGAAAACGGATATCGCGAGCCAAATGGTTCAGGCGGGGCGGTTTGTGACGCCTGCACCGGACCTCACCGTTTATGCGCGAGAGATTTTGCCAGAAGGCGAATTGCGCGACGTTTTGATTCATGATGGACGCGACCCAGAGTCAAAGTCGACACACACTGCCAAAACGGGGCGGTTGCAGCGTTCCACAAACTCCACCTCCCTCATATTGTATAATGGCTCGGTTCAGACGCCGCTGTCAAACGGTGGATTGGATGTCATTGATTTCGAAACCTATCAGCTCGACCTCTCCGATGTGGTAGCTTTGGACAATGTTTTGCGTCTGAAATCGTCGGACAAATTTCTCCATGAACTGCTCCGCCCCGACCCGCGGGATTACATCACGCCAAAATCACGGCGCGAGATGGCGGCAGAGGGACATGCGCGATTGGCCGCCCCACTTTGGAACCTTGCCCTGGTCTTGATTGCATTGGCTTTTATTTTAAGAGGCCAACATTCAAAACTAGGCAATGGTCGTAAGATCGCTGTCTGTGCCGTTACAGGTTTCACCGTTCGACTGATTGGTTTCGCGCTCGCCTCCTCCGCAGAAAGCGACGCGGCCCTGAATCCTGTTCAATATCTCGTACCCATCCTCGTGATCATTGTCTGTGCCAGCTATATCATTACGCGCAAGCGTATTCGCTTCGGACGGAAACGACGTGAGAAGACTTATCGAAATGCTCAGACATTGGCGGAGTCGGCATGATCACGCGCGCAACATTGGGACGCTATATTGCGGGCCGTTCTTTACGGGGAATCGGCTTAGCTTTCCTGATTGTAACGGCCATTATTACGCTGGTTGACTATGTGGAAGGTTCCCGCAACCTCGGCGCAGACGCGGCACTCTCCCCGCTGCAAATGTTGGGGCTAACTGCCCTTAAGGTACCCAAACTGATCGAACAGACTGTGCCTTTTGTTGTCTTATTCGGCGTGATGGGCGCCCTATCAGGTATGAATCGACGGTCAGAATTAACAGTTATGCGCGCAGCTGGCTTATCCGCATGGCGGTTTTTACGCCCTGCCTTAATCGTCGCGGCGTTGATTGGTATATTATGGTCCACCGTCGTGAACCCTGTCGCATCGCGCATGATTGGCGAATATGAGACACGCTCGTCCCAAATCACCGGCAACGTGCAAACCGATGAGATTTGGTTGCGTGAAGGTTCAGATACGGCGCAGCGCGTAATTCAGGCGGGTAGCCTCGACATCCTAGGCAAAAAGCTCAACGCGCCAACCTTCTACGAAATGCGGGTAGAAATCGACGGGACGACCACGTTTGAACGTCGTTTTGATGCAACAACTGCAGTCCTCCTAACACCAGGATACTGGACCTTGGTCGATGTAATCGAGAATGCTCCGGGGGAACCAACAAAGCGAACAGAGCTGATCACGCTTCCCACAAATATTGCGATTGAAGATTTACGGGAACAGTCTGGACAGCGTGTGAGCCCTCCTTTTTGGGAAATTAGAAGCGAAATCGCCGCCAATGAACAAGCTGGATTTTCCGCGAGAGAGCTGCGTCTGCAATTGCACAAGCTCCTGGCTCTCCCTTTCCTGCTGGTCGCGATGACGTTTATTGCGGCGGGCGTCTCCATGCGGTCCGTTCGTTCAGGCGGCACGCTCCGTTTGCTCGTGACAGGCGCTGTCCTCGGCTTTGCCGTGTTTTTCGCCGATAGCGTGATCACGGCTTTTGGTGAGGTTTCCATTCTGCCCGTGGCACTCGCGGCGTGGACAGTCCCAGCGCTTGTTTTATTTCTTGCGATCAGCCATTTGGCCCGTATCGAAGACGGCTGAAGTCTGAACGTAGTTTAATCCTAAAGCGGTCTACAGCGTCCTAAACTTGCGACATTGAAATGTTGGGTTATAAACGCCCCGAACTGAGAAGAAGACGACTCCTATGCGCCTTTTGAAAACGACGGCTATCTCTGCGGCTTTGCTGGCCACGACACTTTTTGTGTCCACACCCGCCTATTCCCAATCGGCTCCGCATGGCATTGCCGCTGTCGTGAATTCTGACATCGTTACAATTCACGATTTGCGTCAACGTGTCCTTTTCATGATGGCTACGACAGGCGCAGAAGCGGATGAGGCCAGCATTCAACGTTTGCAACGTCAGGCCCTACGCAATCTGGTCGACGAACATTTGCAGATGCAAGAAGCCGAAAAATACGAGCAATCGATTTCGGATGAAGAAGTTAACGGCAATGTCGGGCGCCTTCTCTCTCGCAATGGCGCAGACCCGAATGAACTCGTTTCAAGTTTGGCTGCAGCAGGTGTCTCCATCGAAACTCTTCGCGATCAAGTTCGCTCAGAAATCGCCTGGCAACGTATCGTGAATGGACTTTACGGGTCGCGGATTCGTATTTCAGATGCACAGATTGATGAAACACTGAACCAAATCACGGCCAATGCCTCCAAACCCAACTATCGCGTTGCAGAAATCTACATCGAAGCCACTGCTGACATCGGCGGCATGGACGGCGCGATGGAAGGCGCCAACGCCATGATCGCTCAAGTAAAAAGCGGCGCGCCCTTCCCGCTATTGGCGCAGCAATTTTCATCGGCAGCTTCCTCTGCCAAAGGTGGAGATGTTGGCTGGGTCCGCGAAGGTGAACTCCGTCCTGAAATCGATACCGTAATCCGTCAGATGGATCCAGGTAGTGTGTCTCAGCCCATCCAAGTTCCGGGCGGTGTTTACGTGGTTGCTTTGGTCGATAAGAAAATCTCCGAGGCCGACACATTATACAAACTCAAGCAGGTCACCGTCGAAGCGGAAACAGATGTCGCTAAGGCCCGTCTCATTGCGTTACGCGGCGAGCTTTCTGGATGTGAAACGCTTGAAGCCGATGTCTCTTCACTTGATGATGTCTCCTCAACGGATATGGGCGAGTTGAAATCGTCCGATTTGAATGAAAGCATCGTAACCGCACTCGAAAAAACAGATGTCGGCAGCCTATCGGACCCGATCGAACGCCCGACTGGCGCAACATCAATCATGGTTTGTAAACGTGAAACAACTGGCACTGATATTCCGACACGCGACCAAATCGAAGATCGGTTGTTAGATCAGCAACTCGCGCAAGCGTCCAAACGTGCGCTCCGCGATCTTAGACGCCAAGCCACACTCGTTGTCAGATAAACCCACGGCGCAAAGGCCAGAAACATCCGTGCGGCCCCCATTTGCGATAACAATGGGCGACCCCGCCGGAATTGGCCCAGAGATCACGATTAAAGCGTGGGAAGCTCTTAGAGAGCATCCTGAGTTTGCCTTTGCCGTTATCGCACCGCCAATCCATTTTGCCGGCGTGCCCCACCAGCAATTGGATCATATCGGCCAAGCCGCGGGCATATTCAAAGACGCTTTACCCATCCTTCCCATCGAAGGCGGCAAAGCCGTGGCCGGACACCCCAACGCGGCGCATGCGCCAGCAATCCTTGCAAGTATCGAAAAGGCGGTTGAGCTGAGCCTTACAGGTGCATCTTCCGCTGTCGTGACGAACCCTATCGCGAAACATGTTCTCTATGACGCGGGATTCAAATTTCCGGGCCACACTGAATTTTTGGGACATTTGGCGCAAGGCCATGACGCCCCCTATGCTGAGGGCCCCGTGATGATGTTAGCCGCCCAAAATTTGCGCGTCGGATTGGTCACGGTTCACTTGCCACTCAAGACGGCTGCCGCTGAGCTTTCCACAGATTCTATTCTCCGCACGGCTCGCGTAATGCTGGGCGCGCTTCAAACTGACTTTGGCGTTAAAGCGCCTAGATTAGCACTGACGGGTCTAAATCCTCATGCAGGCGAAGATGGAGCGCTGGGCCATGAAGAAATTGAGTTTATTAACCCCGCGGCAGAAATCCTGCGCGCGGAAGGCCATGACGTAACGGATGCCCAACCTGCAGACACCTTGTTTCATGCGAAAGCCAGAGAGGGCTATGACGCAGTACTCGCCATGTACCATGATCAAGGTCTCATTCCGGTGAAAACGTTAGATTTTCATGGTGGTGTGAACATCACCCTTGGCTTACCATTTATCCGAACGAGCCCCGATCACGGCACAGCCTTTAATATAGCGGGTCGCGGCATCGCACGCCCAGACAGCCTGATTGCAGCCATTCGAAAAGCCCATGACATCGCCACAAATCGCCATGGACACCGACCATAATGGATAAGACCATAGACGACATTCGGGACCTCCCTAGCCTCTCTGAGACGGTGAAAGCTCATGACCTGGGCGCAAATAAAAAGCTGGGTCAGCACTTTTTACTGGACATGAATCTAACAGATAAGATCGCCCGTCTGGCGGATCCGCTCAGTGGGTACTCTGTCGCAGAAATCGGACCTGGGCCGGGGGGGCTGACACGCGCGCTTTTATTGCGCGGGGCCGAGAAGGTCGTCGCCATTGAAATGGACGAGCGGTTTATCCCCGCATTAGCGGAAATTGGCGACAGAGCGGATGGACGTTTAGAAATCGCGCAAGGAGACGCCTTGTGCTACAACATCGCAGAAAATTTGGCAGCGCCGCGTAAGATCGTCGCGAATTTGCCATATAACGTCGGAACAAAGATGTTGATCGATTGGGTCACGGCATCGCCCATTTTCTGGGATCAACTGGTCCTGATGTTCCAGCTCGAAGTTGCCGAACGTGTCGTCGCTCAGCCCAGCACGCCGCATTATGGCCGACTGGCTGTCCTTTGCCAGTCTGTCGCGTCTTGTCGTCTGGCATTTGAGGTCCCGGCGCGGGCTTTCACTCCACCGCCCAAGGTGGACAGCGCTGTTGTCGTTTTAGAGCCGCTTGAAACCCCGTTTTCTGATCTGAAAACACTCGGACGCGTGACGCAATCCGCTTTTGGCCAGCGACGTAAAATGCTGCGGAGAAGCCTAAGAAGCCTGGCTGAACAACATGATGTTGTTTTGGAAGATTGGCTGGAAGGTGCGGGTGTCAACCCCCAAGCCCGTCCTGAGATATTACCTGTGTCAGCGTTTCAAAAACTAGCACAAACGCTCAAATCAACAACTTAATGTCCGCTTCGGAGCGCGCGTTGCATTTCGTCGGCATTTAAACCTAACGCCACACCCACATCAGACAGACGTTTAAGTGTGGCTCGGTCTTGGTTGCCGGTATCACTCGCTAAACTGCAGAGGTCCGCAAATAAGGATTGCCCCATACGAGACGACCCGTTCACACTTCGCCAATACCGATGAACCGTTGGTTTTAACTTTGGTCGCCCCCGCATACCAGCGGCCAATTTGTGAAACGCGCGTTGTCGACGGCCAGTACCCAAGCGTAGGCTGGATTCTAGCCGTGACATCATGAGCGCGCCGCGATCTTCAAAGGCAAAATAGGAAAGCCGGATCAGGGTCTCCGTGCGCAAGTCCAAATCTGATGTGAGGTATTCTGTCGAAACGCCCACCAAGGCCGCGGGAACAGCTTTCTTTTGTCCGGTGCTATTCTGACAGCGCTGCCCCATTTTGGCCTCTGGCGTCGGCGCTGACTGCGGATGAAGTCTGATCCAGAGGCTTTTAGCGACACCTTCAACGAGAAGCTGCGCCAATAAAGCCGCGGTCGACCCTAATACAAACCAAAACAGATGTGTAGCGACGCTCGAGACAGCGAGAAAAACGATCACACGATCTAGCCGAGCGGCATCGCCTTGATATAGCGCAATAAGTGTCGCCAGTGCGGCCAGATAAACCAATGTTCGGATGGTCATCATGTCGCCACGAGAGCCATCGGCCAACAACCCAGATAGGGTTGAGGTAACCGCAAACCCCAGAATAATGGCGAATCCAATCTCAATCATGGACTGGCCTTAGATGAAAAGGGTTTGCGTCTAATTAAGCAGGAGTTTACCCGCCATTCACCAAAGTTTTGACAAAGCCGCCAAGCCACATTTGACGGCGTCGGCGCATGCGTTCGGCCGCCACAATTGTTTGGAGCTCCGCAAGCGCAGTTTCGACGTCTTCATTCACGATCACATAGTCATATTCCGCCCAATGACTGATTTCATTTTCGGACTTACTCATGCGTTTCGCGATCACTGCGTCGCTGTCTTGGGCGCGTGTGCGCAAACGTTGTTCTAGCTCTCTCATATTTGGGGGAAGGATAAATATTTTCACCAAATCGTCTGCCGCAGCTTGGGTCAATTGTTGGGCGCCCTGCCAATCAATATCAAATACAACGTCTTGTGCGCGCGATAGAGCCTCTTCCACCGGCCCGCGGGGCGTTGCGTAGAAATTGTCGAAGACCTTGGCGTGCTCGAGAAATTCACCTTGAGTTTCAAGCTCGGCAAAGCGCTCTTTCGTCACAAAAAAATAGTCGATCCCGTCGCGCTCACCCGAGCGTGGTGAGCGCGTGGTTGCGGAGACGCTCATGGCCATATTTGGATTATCGGCCAACAATCGACGTGTGAGCGTGGTTTTCCCTGCGCCACTGGGTGACGAAAGAACAACCATCAACCCACGACGGTCATTTTTCAGCTCGTCCAAGTTACTCATGTGAATTCTCTCGTAGCGTCATAGCTTAGCGAAGCCCCCTCTGGCGCTGTATTTTACGCCATTTTGCAACATTGCGCTCATGCTCAGCTAGCGTTTTAGCAAAGGCGTGTCCGCCTGTGCCGTCCGCTACAAAAAACAACGCATCTGTCTCGGCCGGGTTTAAAACCGCCAAAATCGCATCAGCGCCAGGATTGCAAATTGGTGTCTTTGGCAAAGCAGGAATTTGATAAGTATTCCAATCTGTCCGCCGATCAATTTCAGACCGACGGATGCGCCGGCCCAAAGGTTCGCCTTGGGTGATCCCGTAAATGATAGTTGGGTCGGATTGCAACTTCATGCCCTTGCGCAATCGGTTGGTGAACACACCCGCGACCATGCCGCGTTCCATCCCAATGCCCGTTTCTTTCTCGACCACCGAGGCTAAAATGATGGCCTCTGCTTTCGTCTTTACGGGGATCGTCGGGTCACGTTTTTCCCACGCGCCATCCAACAGCTGTTTTTGCGCCAACATCATCTTTTGCAGTAGTTGTGATTGGGTCATCCCTCGCGGTGTGAGGTAGGTTTCAGGTAGGAGCGTGCCTTCCGCAGGAACGGGAGGATCATCGTCAATTAAGGTTTCGATATCATCCAAAGCGCGGACAATCATTGACGAGGTCAGGCCCTCTGCTGCCGTAAACGGGTACAGAACAGCTTTGCCATTTGCCAAACCTTCATAGACCGCTGACATCGACATATTCTTTGATAAGTAAAACTCACCTGCTTTAAAATTTGCTTCATTGCCACGGAGTTTAGTCACGACCTTAAATACAAATTCACTGTCAATAAACTGTTCTTTTTCAAGGCGCTTGGCGATTGAGCTTAAGCCAGCGCCTTTGGGAACAACAAAGGCTATTTGATCAGAAGAGCCATCTAATGCGCGTTCATATTTATAATTTATCGCCGCGTAACCCGCGAGCGCCAAGCCACCAAAAAAGGTAATAAACGCCGTTAATGCGATCAACGTTAGAGCACGCTTGTCACGCTTACGCAGCTTCGGTTGATCCGAGTTTTTATCAGAACGGGCCACGGCCCGGCTATTCCGCTTCGGTGAAAATCAAAGCTGCATTCGTTCCACCAAACCCAAAGGAGTTGGATAGAACAGCCTTACCTTCAAATGCTTTCGCTTTTAATGGCACCAAATCAATCTCTGTCTCTACGTTGGAATTTTCCAAATTGAGAGTCGGCGGCGCAATCTTATCGCGCAAAGCCAGAATTGAGAAAATAGCTTCGATAGCGCCCGCCGCACCAAGCAAATGCCCAGTTGAAGATTTTGTCGACGACATTTTTACATTCGGCGCATGATCACCGAGTAAACGCTCTACGGCGCGAACTTCTAACTCGTCGCCCATTGGTGTGGACGTTCCATGTGCATTTACATACCCTATATCGGACGGTTTTAGGCCGGACTTTTTCAACGCCATTTTCATAGCACGATAGCCGCCTTCGCCCTCAGGTGCGGGGCTTGTGATATGATAGGCGTCCCCCGACATGCCGTAGCCGACAAGTTCCGCCAAAATATTCGCACCGCGCGCTTTTGCGCTGTCATAATCTTCCAAGACCACGACGCCCGCGCCCTCACCCATCAGAAATCCATCTCGGCCTTCGTCATAGGGACGAGAAGCTTTCTCTGGCATATCATTATATGCCGTTGTCATCGCGCGGCAGGCTACGAAACCCGCAATACCGAGGCGGGTAATGGAAGCTTCGCCCCCGCCCGCGACCATCATATCGGCATCACCACAGGCGATAATGCGAGCCGCATCCCCAATTGCATGCGCACCTGTCGCGCAGGCCGTCGCCACAGCGCTGTTTGGCCCTTTCAGGCCGTGACGCATTGAGACTTGCCCAGAAGAGAGGTTGATCAACATAGCTGGGACAACAAATGGAGATAAACGACGCGGCCCGCGTTCCTTCAAAAGAATTGAGGCGTCATAAGTACTTTGCAGGCCACCAATGCCGGAACCTAGCACAACGCCAGCACGCTCAGCTTGTTCTGTCGACTGCGCTTCCCAACCCGAATGAGCGATCGCTTCGTCGGCGGCAGCAATTGTGTAGAGAATAAAATCGTCAATGCGCTTGCGGTCTCGCGCGCTCATGACGGTATCAGGGTCAAAGACGCCTGACATTTCGGGGGAGCCACCTGCGCGACCATCAACCCGAGGAATGACGGCAGCGACCTTACATGCAAGGTCGTTGACGTCGAAATGTTCAATGCGGGAGGCTCCAGACTTGCCAGAGCGTAAATTATCCCACGCTGCGGACACGCCGCAGCCGACGGGTGTAACGAGGCCTAGACCTGTAACAACAACCCGTCTCATCCTAGGCGAAACCTAGCCGACTTTTTCGGAAATGAATTTCACAGCGTCGCCGACAGTTTGGATATGCTCTGCCGCGTCATCTGGAATTTCGATATCGAATTCTTCTTCAAAGGCCATAACTAGCTCGACAGTGTCAAGTGAGTCAGCGCCTAGGTCATCAATGAAGTGAGCGTTGTTTGTTACTTTGGCTTCTTCAGCGTCTAGATGCTCAACAACCATCTTCTTCACGCGCTCGAGTACGTCTGACATATGTATTCCTTTAGTCATTGCCGGATAATCAGTTTCCGGCGGTTACTGGCACGAGATGGGACAATCTGCCCCGAATTCAACCCCTATGCCCTGTTGATAGGCGATCTAGCATAGGGAAAGGGACGTGCCTAGAGATTTAAAACCTCAGCCGCAGAGCCCGTTACCCTCGCAAAAACGCTTTTAAATCATAGCCATACCGCCGTTGATGTGCAGGGTCTGCCCTGTCACATAGGCGGCTTCATCCGACGCTAAATAAAGTGCGCCCGCCGCGATATCGGCACCCTCACCTAATTTGGCGGCCGGGATTCGGGACAATGTCGCCTCTTTTTGCGCGTCATTTAGGGCGTCAGTCATCGGCGACCGGATAAATCCAGGTGCAATACAGTTCACGGTGATGCCGCGCGAGGCGACTTCTTGGGCTAGGGATTTTGAAAAACCGATCATGCCAGCTTTGGACGCTGCGTAATTGGTTTGGCCAGGATTACCTGTCACGCCAACGATTGAGGTGATTCCGATGATACGCCCTGAACGGGCCTTCATCATGGGACGCAAACACGCTTTGGTCAGACGAAAATAGCTTTCGAGATTAATCCTGATAACATCATCAAAATCGGCCTGTTTCATCCGCATCAACAAACCGTCGCGCGTGATACCCGCATTTGCTACAAGAATGTCCAACGGGCCACCTAAAGCCTCGGCCGCTTGCGCAGGCAAGGCATCAACAGCCTCGCCATCAGACAAGTTACAGGGGGTGACAGCGACCCGCTCGCCCAGCTCGGCAGCTAAACCCTCTAACTTTTCGGCGCGCGTGCCCGAGAGCGCGACATGCGCCCCCTGTTTGTGTAGCAAGCGAGCGATTTCGCCGCCCAAACCACCCGTCGCACCAGTCACCAGCGCACGTTTTCCTGTCAGATCGAACATGATTTACCCTTTAATCAGCTTTGCAAAGGCTTCCAGCGCCTCTGGTGTGTCCAGTTGATGGCCATTTAGACCTTTAACAATTCGGCGCAGCATGACGGTAAGGACTTTACCACAACCTGGCTCGGCGAATGTGTCAATATTCCCCTCGCTCGCCATCCATTCAACACTTTCGCGCCAACGCACACGACCTGTGACTTGCTTGACCAAATCTTGTCGTAGATCATCGGGGTCGGTGACGGGGCGCGCTTGGATGTTATTAACGACAGGCACCAATGGCGGCAGCACAGTATAATTCCCCAATGCGGTGTCCATCGCGTCCGCAGCATGTTTCATCATATCGCAATGAAAGGGTGCGGAGACATTAAGCATCATCGCTTTTTTGACGCCCGCATCCCGCGCGGCTTGAGCGGCGGCTTCCACAGCAGCTTTCTCTCCTGAAATCACGATTTGCCCCGTCGCATTATCATTTGCGATCTGGACGATACCCAGCTTGGATCCCTCAACACAGGCCGCTTCCGCATCTTCAACACTAGCACCAAGAAGCGCGGCCATAGCGCCAGCCCCGACGGGTACGGAAGATTGCATTGCTTCGCCGCGTATACGCAACAGCTTGGCTGTGTCGGAGGTCGAGATCGACTGTGCGGCTGCCAGTGCGGAATATTCTCCCAGACTGTGTCCCGCGACGAAGGCGGCGTCGGTAACTTTCACGCCAAACTCAGTCTCTAGCGCTTTCATGGCCGCCAGTGAGCAGGCCATCAAGGCAGGCTGAGTGTTGGCAGTGAGCGTTAGCTCATCTGCCGTACCGGCCCACATTAGCGTCGACAATTTTTGATCTAGTGCCGAATCGACTTCGTCGAAAACAGCTTTTGCCGAGGGAAAGGCGTCCGCCAAAGCCTGCCCCATTCCAATGTATTGGCTGCCCTGACCGGGGAAAATAAATGCAAACGACATGATGCGTCCTTTTTTACCGTTTCGCCGCGCAAGCTAGGCCTTCTTTTCGCAAGGTCAATCACGATTGAAGGTCTATCCGAATTTGGTAGTTGAAAACTCAAGTTAAACCCGTTGTTTAATCACGCATTTTAAATTCTCGTTAACTATGATTAATTAGCCACGCAGAGGGTTGGAAATTGATTCGAGAGTGGCGGGTATGGCGTTTTTTCGCAAGAAACAGCAGAACATGGAAACAAGTTCAGATCGACGCGCAAAGGCGCTAGACGCTGACAATCAAGCGAAATGGGACGAACTGGAGCGCCTCGTCAGCGCCAAGTCTGAACGACCCGAAGCTGAGCCATCTGCGATCGCAACGACACCACAAGACGATTTATCCTATCGCAGTGAGACCGCTTCAACCCCGAGCCCTAAATTTGGCGGACATGACCTGCGTGAAACAGACACTTCTGTTTTTGCTTCAGATCTGAAAGTCGATATGCCTGCCGACTCCACATATTTGGACGTCACGCCAGACGTATCAATTCCGGAACCCACACAATATGCGCGCCCATCTTTTGAAGCGATGATGCCGTCTGAGGCATTTAAAGCGCCGACGACTGAAGCCCGCACCGCTTCAGTGGAAAACATCCAAGCCAGAGCAGAATCGATATCAGAACCATCAACGGATGCATCTGAAAGCTTTACGCCGCCACCACCGCCGGTGCGCCGCCCTGAGCGTGCCGACATTGGTGCCATGCGTTTAGACGTTGCGCGCATCTCTGCGGATATCCAAAGCGGCGAAGAACTCTATCGTCGTGCGCAGCAGCGGATCGAAAACCTCACCAGTTTTGTCGAACGCGCGGAAGTTGACTTTTCCATGCTTAATCGGCTGGAGCCTGAAAACCGCCGTTTAAAAGCCCGCAATCGCACATTAGAGCGCGAAATCGATGCTAATGCGCAGAAGATCGAGGTTCTCCGCGCAGACCTGAAGGATCAGGAAAATCGACTAGCCGAAAAGTCCCGCGTTTACGAAACTGCGGCTGGTAGGCTGGCTGTCGTGCAAAAGTCTTTGCAGGAATATGAGCGCGCCCTCAAAACGAGCCGCGAAAGTTCAGACCGTAACTCGCTG
Source organism: Litorimonas cladophorae (assembly GCF_014652455.1). Taxonomy (GTDB): domain Bacteria; phylum Pseudomonadota; class Alphaproteobacteria; order Caulobacterales; family Maricaulaceae; genus Litorimonas; species Litorimonas cladophorae. The sequence goes on from NZ_BMYV01000001.1 coordinate 1,009,354, forward strand.
AACGCTGAACGCCTCCAAACCTCTTTAGACGTTGAACGACGCGAGAACGAAGTGCTTCGCGACCGCCTTTCTACCGTTGTCGGAGAAATGGACAGCAAGCAGACAGCTTATATTGAAGCTAAAAAAATCGCCGATAGCCTCGCGCAAGATTGCGCAGATTTCCGCCATCAATCTGAAACAGCAGAAAAAGACGCAGACGCATTGCGCAAAGCGCTCGCCACGGCGCAAACGCAAAACAATGCAATGAAAGCTGAGATGATGGGTATGCATGAAGACATTCGTGCGTTCAAAACCCAGTCCGAATTCACAATTATTAGCCGTGAAGACGAAATGACCGCCTTGCAACAGCAGGTCGATCAACTTTCCAAGCAACTACAGATTAAAGATGAAATCGTCCGCAACGCCGCGCGCGATGTTCAAGAGCTCCGAAAAATCAGAACGGCGCAAGATCTTGAGCGCGAACGCCTTGAAGCCCACATCCAGACACAGGCTTACCAGCTTGAGCAGGCCAGTTCGGATCTGCTGCAGACCAAACAGGATGTGACCGATTTTGACCGACGCTATCGCGATGTTGCCACAGCCCTATCCGTTTCCCAGGCGCGCCGTATGTCGAATGAGCCCGCCGCTCAGCCGGACATCCAGCCGCATGTGCCAGACGAGTTCGACGATCTTTCGACCGAAGATATCGAAGACCGCATTATGGACTTTCGCTTAGGCCTACGTAACGAAATCACATAATCCGCAACCCCTGCAGATATGGCGGCGTCAACGAGCGCATGAGCTATCGCCAAGACGCCGCATAAACTCTCAATCCAGCGGAAGTTTCTGCTTGCGATCCGTCCCGCCTTTCTCTATTCGCGCGGCTTCACTGGATAACGGTGGAGTCTGGAATGATCCAGATCGCTCCATCCATCAGATGAATGCCCCACCTTCTCGGGCACATCTGCCGTTATCCCAAGTCTGAAGGACTATTGAATGTCTCTTTATGAGCATGTCGTGATCACACGACCAGACGTATCTTCGAGCGCCGTCGAAGAATTCGTCCAAAACCTAGCCACCAAAATCGAAAATATGGGCGGCACTGTCGAAGGCGCTGAATATTGGGGTCTCCGCAACCTTGCTTACCGCATGAATAAGAACCGTAAGGCGCATTATTCACTGTTGAAAGTGAACGCGCATTCCGACGTCATCCACGAAATCGAGCGCACGCACCGCATCAACGAAGATATTCTTCGCTATATGTCGATCCGCGTTGACGAGTTCAACGAAGACCCATCCCCAATCCTGAAGAAGCGCGAAGAGCGCAAGCGTAGAGATCGGAACTAGATCATGGCCGCAAAAGACTCCATCAAAATTGAGAACCTCCCTTCCCGCTCCGGCTTCCGCCGTCGTCGTAAGGTCTGTCCGTTCTCTGGCGACAATGGCATCAAGATCGATTATAAAGATCCTAAGATGTTGCAGCGCTACATGTCCGAAAAAGGCAAAATCGCGCCAGCTCGTATTACGGCTGTCACACATAAGAAACAGCGTGAGCTGGCAAAAGCCATCAAACGCGCACGCTTCTTGGGCCTTCTGCCCTATGAAGTGAAGTAAGGAGAACGACCATGGAAGTGATCCTACTCGAACGTATCGAAAAGCTCGGAAACATGGGCGACGTTGTTAACGTCAAACCTGGTTTCGGCCGCAACTTCTTGCTTCCGCAAGAAAAAGCCCTTCGTGCAACAAAAGCTAACCTCGCCCGCTTTGAAGCTGAGCGTGAGTATCTTGAGCAACGCAACGCAGAAAACCGCGCTGCGGCGATGACAGATGGTGAAAAACTGAACGGAACCTCCGTAACGTTGATCCGCAAAGCTGGCGATACAGGCAACCTTTACGGCTCTGTTTCTGCACGCGACATCGCTGAGCACCTCGAAGACAAAGGCGTTAAGCGCAACATGATCGTATTGGAAAACCCGATCAAGACGCTTGGCCTACATGACGTAAACGTCAAACTTCACCCTGAAGTTATCGTTTCCGTCCAAGTCAACGTGGCCCGTTCAGAAGACGAAGCCGAACGTCAAGCCAAAGGCGAAGACGTTGTTGCTGTCGCACTCGCTGAAGAAAAAGCTGACATCGAAGAAGCAAACCGCGAGCGGTCTGCCAACGCTGTGTCTATGTTTGAAGGCGACGGCCCCGGTGAAGATTTCGGTAGCGACCAGCCTATGGCTGACGCGCCTGCCGAAGACGCCCCTGCAGCTCCTGCTGCGGACGCTTAATCGCACCGCTCGGTTAACACCGACCCTAAATTTAACCCTGCCTTGTGTTCTCACGAGGCAGGGTTTTTTGTATCTGGATGTGACCCAATAGGGTGCAGGCAAGCGTCATCGCTCATAGCCCCCGTTGAAACTTTGGTTTCAACAAGAGGAACTACCGAATTATGCGATGCCTCAATAGAATGGGACGTCCGCGTGGCCGATACTCGCGACGGAGTACCGAGTTAGAAAAAAGTGTTTTACGCGAAGATCAGCAACGCGGCAGCGGTTTTTGGTGAAACGGTAACGGCTGATCATAGTTACACGTCGGAGCCTGCCTTCCAGACCCAGACACGCAATGTCGTGCGCTCGCTTCAAAAGGCCCGGCACAGATTTGGCTCTCATTGTGCATTTCGCAAACGCGATTTACACAGCCAAATTGCTCAACCCCACCGTCCTCCGAACCAGAAGGTGAGCTCCTACCTGTCCCGTGTCCGAAAGAACCATTTAAACATAGGGGTAAAATGGAGAGCGGGGAGCAGTCTATTAAAGGTGACGTTAAGAGACTGAAACGGAACACCTTATTCTTCGGCAAACTGCGGAGAGGCTCTAAGGTTCGCCAATATCGATTCTTACTCCGTTAATCTCAAACAGATCTTTGTATGAGACTATTTTCCCGACCAGTTGATCGCCCTTACAGCTGACTTTGTAATGAATTGGGATAATTTCAGGATATTTAGGTTTTAAACAATGCCTGAACACCACCACATCATTGTCGACATCATTTAAATACCCAATCGAACAATCACGACCTTTGTTGTCCGTAAATATCGCAGCTCTAGGTCTATCGATTTTGAAGATTAGTTTTACAGGATAGGGTGGGTTTTGGGTGTAAGCATGCCAAGGCGTATAATTTTCGTCCTTCAGCATTTCGATAGACCAAGTTCCCGCGCACTCTTGATCAGGCTTTGCATGAGCGGCAGCTCCAAAAAGCGGTAATGATAAAATCAACACGGTTGCGGGTAGTCTCATCGGTAAGTTTTGATCCAATAGAAAATCTTGTTATTGTGCACCTCATTGCGAGAAACCCTAAACAATTTCAATCCCGTCAAAAAGTGGGTCGCGTTCGGCGTTGTCTACGCGGTTTTCGATTGTGGTTTCTGCGTCTTCTAGATCATCGACGCGGGCAATGTGAAATAGGGCGTCGCCGCGATTGACGATGGGCAAATTTGTTCGACCGATGATGACGCCAGAATATTTGGCGATCACGTCTTCTTCGATCTCTCCTAATGGCCCGGAAATACTGGCAATAACTGCGCCTTTTTTGACACCATCGCCCAAACTATAGGCCGCGCGCATAAGGCCCGACATGGGCGCGCGGAGCCAATGGCTGGAGTCGGGCTGGATCGGATCGATGGCGGATTTCTTGGGCTTGAGTTTCGGCAGCATCGCAATGTTTCGCATGACGCCCAAGACACCCTTTACGCCGATACGAATGGCGGTCTCGTTGAACCGTAGCGCCTCGCCCGCTTCATAGAGCAACATGTTACAGCCGACGCCTTGCGCCGCTTCGCGCAAAGACCCATCGCGAAGGTTTGAGTTTAACATCACAGACGCGCCAAAGGCGGTCGCCATGTCTTTGACGATTGGGTCATCAAGGTTGGCGCGAATTTGCGGTAAGTTTTCGCGATGAATTGCGCCAGAGTGAAGGTCGACGCCGAAATCGCATTTCGAGACGATTTCCTGCATGAACGTATAGGCGAGCTGAGAGGCCGGCGAGCCTGTCTCAAAGCCCGGAAACACGCGGTTTAGGTCACGGCGATCAGGCAGATAACGCGACATGCCCAGAAACCCGTAACTATTGACAACGGGAATAAGGATGAGCGTGCCTTTGAGTTTCGACAACATTTTCATGCGGGAAATGCGGCGGATGATTTCTACGCCAATGATTTCATCACCGTGGATAGCAGCACTGACAAAGAGCGTCGGCCCCTCGCCTTTGCCATGCACAACCAAAGCCTTAAGCATCATGTCCGTGTGATCGGCCAAGCGACTGATTGGGATCAGAACGGTTTCGCGTGTCCCCGGCTTTACGGACGAATTGCCAATCTCAAAGGCAGGACGCATTTAGCCTTTTCCTCGCGTATTTGTCTTGCCGGGTTTGGCGTTTTTCTCAATGAATTCGATGATCTGGTCAGCAACATCGATATTGGTCGCTTTCTCGATCCCCTCCAAGCCGGGCGAAGAATTGACTTCCATCACCACAGGACCGCGGGCGGAGCGAAGTAAATCCACACCGCAGACATTTAGCCCCATGGCTTTGGCTGACATGACGGCCGTTTCGCGCTCTTTTGGTGTGATCTTGATCGATTTGGCGGAACCCCCGCGATGGAGGTTAGAGCGGAATTCGCCTTCCTCACCCTTACGCAGCATCGCCGCGACGACTTTACCGCCGATCACCAAGCAGCGGACATCTTCGCCGCCCGCTTCCTTGATGAATTCCTGCACGAGAATGTTGCTGCCCACGCCGCCAAAGGCTTCGATGATGCTCTCCGCTGCGCGGTCTGTGTCGCTCAACATGACACCGATGCCTTGCGTGCCTTCGATCAATTTGATGACGACCGGTGCGCCGCCCAAGCGCTCAACAATCTGGCGCGGCTTGTTAATTTTATGCGCGAAAATTGTACGCGGCAGGCCGATGCCGCGCTTGCTGAGCAATTGCAGGCTGCGCAGCTTGTCCCGAGAGCGCGTGATGGCAACCGATTCATTGACGGGATAGGCGCCCATGACTTCGAACTGACGCAATACCGCCGTACCGTAAAATGTGACCGACGCGCCAATACGCGGAATGACGGCATCATAATGCGGCAAAGGTTTGCCATTATAAACGACATTTGGTTCGCCCGATGCGACATCAATCAAACATTTCAAATGATCGATCACATCCATCGTGTGGCCGCGTTTTTCGGCCGCCTCCACAAGGCGTTTATGCGAGTAGAGCCGTGGGTTACGGCAGAGTAAAGCAAGTTTCATAGGGGTCTCCATCTCTACATAATATCACGCTATTTTTTTTATCTTGCATCCTAAATCGCGCGGTCATCAGTTATCTTTGCTCACAGCGAGAAGCCAAAGTGCGGCAAATCCCGCCTGCAATGACCTCTACCATTGAGGCGGTCGACGGCTTTCGTTAACAGCACCGCTAATGACCGTAGAAATTGGACATATCGCCCTGATTCTCGCCTTTTGTGTGGCGCTGTTTCAGTCCGTTATTCCACTTGTCGGCGCACAGAAAAATAACGCGCGTCTGATGGAATTTGGTGACCGCGCCGCGGTCGGACAATTTCTGCTTTTAGCTTTCGCCTTTATTTGCCTGACGATCACATTTGTCGTGTCGGATTTCTCCGTGAAACTCGCGGCAAATCACAGCCATTCCGACAAACCTCTGCTTTACAAAATCAGCGGTGTCTGGGGCAACCATGAGGGCTCTATCCTGCTTTGGGTTGTTATGATGGCGGGTTACGGCGCGTTCGTGCCGGTTCTAGGCAAAGGTCTGCCAAAAGGGTTGAAAGCCCGCGCTATCGCCGTTCAAGCCATGCTCGGTGTGGGGTTCTTGGGATTCATCCTGTTCACGTCAAACCCGTTTGAGCGGCTTAACCCTGTGCCCTTGGATGGCAGTGGATTAAACCCAATCCTGCAAGACCCCGGCCTCGCCTTTCATCCGCCTTTTTTATATCTCGGGTACGTCGGTTTTTCCCTCCCTTTTAGTTTCGCGATTGCCGCCCTCTTGGAAGGTCGCGTCGACGCGGTTTGGGCCAAATGGCTACGCCCGTGGGTTTTGATCGCCTGGAGCTTCCTGACGATTGGGATCGCACTTGGCAGCTTCTGGGCCTATTATGAGCTCGGTTGGGGTGGCTGGTGGATGTGGGACCCCGTTGAAAATGTCAGCTTCATGCCGTGGCTTGCGGGCACGGCCTTGCTCCATTCGATCATGGTCTTAGGCACACGTCACAGTATGGCGAGCTGGACGGTTCTCTTGGCGATCACGACCTTTGCTTTGTCGCTGGTCGGGACATTTGTCGTGCGCTCTGGCGTTCTGGTGAGCGTCCATGCTTTTGCCGTGGACCCAGAGCGTGGCGTATATCTGCTCGCCCTGCTGGGTCTCGCCACCGGCGGTGCGCTGACGCTCTACGCCATGCGCAGTCATAGTCTGCGAGACATTAAACCCTTAAACGCAACCTCCCGAGATGGGGCGTTGGTGCTAAACAATATCTTGTTGATTACGGCACTCGCGACAGTTTTTCTTGGCACGTTTTACCCTCTCTTTATCGACGCTATCAACGGGTCGAAAATTAGTGTGGGTGCGCCCTATTTCAATCTGACCTTTGCGCCAATCATGTGCCTTCTCATCCTCTTCATGGGTATAGGGCCGATGTTCAAATGGCGTCAGGATAGTTTGAAGCGCGTGCGCGGCCCCATCATGATTGCTCTGAAAGCTTTCGGCGTCGTCTTCCTCCTGACGGCCCTCTTTGGGAAATCTGTCCTCGGCGGGATTGCATTGGGGTTAGCCGCTTGGTTGGCGGTCGGCACACTCATCGCCTTGGGCCGAAAAGCAAATTGGAGCCTCAAAGGTCTCCGCGCTCAACCCGCCGCGACATGGGGGTTTGTCGGCGCGCATCTGGGAATGGCGATTTTCACCGCAGCCGTCACGTCAATGAGCGTTTGGGCGGATACAGAAATCGGAACATTGAAACCTGGTGAGTCTTTGGACTTGGGGGCTTACACATACACCCTGCAAGACGTGTCAGGCGGAAAACGGTTTAACTACGACTATTACGGCGGTGACGTCTTGGTGGCGAAAGGTGGCCGACACATTGCAACACTGGCCACGGAACGTCGGTTCTTCCCCGTGCGCAACCAATTGACCACAGAAGCTGGATTGCATTTGTCCTTCGGGCAAACTCTGTTTGCGAGTATTGGCGAGGGCGACCCGGAAGGCGGATTTGTCGTGCAAGTTTATCGGCATCCATTTGTCGTCTGGATATGGCTGAGCGCGGTTCTGATGGCCCTCTCAGGCTTTGTTTCGCTGGCCGATCGCCGTTTGAGACTGCCGACCCGTGCCAAGGAAGTAAATCTGACGGCTAAAGTGGGGGCCGCAGAATGAACCTGCGGGGCTTAATACCCTTAGCGGGCTTTTTCGTGCTGGTGGGTTTTCTCGCGTTTAGCTTAACTCGCGATCCTAGCATCTTACCCTCAGAACTCATCGACAAGCCCTTCCCTGAATTCGAGCTCGCCAATCTAGCGGAAACAGACACACTCGACGCGTCATTGCTTGAAGGCAAAGTTAGTCTAGTCAATGTTTTTGGATCTTGGTGTGTGGCCTGCACTGTCGAGCACCCACAGCTTATGGCTTTAAAAGACGAGACAGATTTGCAGCTCGTTGGCGTTGATTGGCGCGACACGCGCGAGAACGCGAACCGCTGGCTTGTCCGTCACGGGAACCCTTATGATGTCGTGGTGTTTGACCCACATTCGAAATTGATCGTGCCACTGGGTATCACGGGCGCCCCTGAGACTTTCGTCGTCGATCGTTCTGGGCAAATCCGGTACAAACATATCGGTGTCATCACCCCCGAAATCTGGGACGATACGTTGCGACCGCTCGTCGAGAGCTTGCAGGCGGTCCAGTGATGGCGCGATATCTTTTCATAATCTTCGCATCCGTATTTTTCTGCGTCGACCCAGCTTACGCACAAACTACGCCCGAAGAATATCGCGCCCGAGAGATCGGCGCGCAATTGCGGTGCGTCGTCTGCCAAAACCAGTCGATCGAAGAGTCGGATGCCCAACTCGCTGAGGACATGCGTTTAGTTGTCAGAGAACAAGTTGAAGCGGGCGCCAGCAATGAAGCCGTCATTGCCTATATGCGCAATAATTACGGCGACTACGTGCTGCTAAAGCCGCCCGTGCAAGCCAACACTTATGTGTTGTGGTTCCTTCCTTTTGCCCTCGCCCTGTTTGGCTTGTTGTGGTTTGGCCTGCGCTCAAAACGCAAATCGCAATTTGTGGAAACACAGGCCGCACTTTCAGCCGAAGATCAGGCTATATTGGATGATTTGATGCGGGAAGATACATGATCTGGTTCCTTGGCCTCGGCCTGGCTCTGGTGGTCAGCCTCTATCTCATCGCGCCATTTTTAGCCCGCGATGTCGACATATTTGAAACAGATGAAATTACGGCTTATCGTGAAGAACTGCGGGCACTTCAGTCTCGTGAAGACGGCGCTGAGGCCGAGATTGCAATCCTGCAAGCTCGTCTTTTGAAAGCGGCCAAGGCCGATGCACCGCGCGCGGGTGGGCGTTCTGCGGCACTGCCAGTGGCGGTTAGCCTGTTGCTGGTCAGCAGTGGCTTGGGCCTCTACGCTAAATTAGGCTCGCCTGATTTTGAGCCTATGATCCGACAGCAACCTCCAGAAATGGCAGGCGCATCCCAAGGCCCTGATTTCAGCACACTTCTCCCTCGGTTTGAAACCCAACTCGCGGAAAACCCAGAGGACGTCACAGGCTGGTATCTTTATGGGCGCGCCCTCATGCTTTCGGGTCAACCCACCGCCGGATTGAGAGCTTATGAACGCGCTTTAGAGCTATCGGACACGCCTGAAATACGCAAAGAATATGAAGCTGCGAAGACTTATGCCGAGCAAAGACAGCGCGGCCCAAGCGCCGAAGATATCGCCGCTATGCAAAGCCTCTCGGAAGCAGAGCGCCAGGATGCGATAAAAGGCATGGTCGCGTCCTTAAGCGCTCGCTTGCGCGAAGCCCCTAACGATCCGGCAGGATGGGAGCAATTGCTCCGATCACGTAAAGTTTTGGGCCAAGACGACCTTGCGCGCGATGATTTGATTGAATTGCGCAAAGCCCTGCCAGAGCAGGCAGAAGCGATCATCGCTCGCACAGGATGGGCTGAGTAGGCGAGACTTTCGCATTTCGCTCTCGTGCTGATTGGCCGATAAAGAACGCTGTTGGGATCTCGCACCTTAGCTGCCGATCTATCGTCTATCTTTGGTTATCGGGTCTCAACCAACTTGCATTTTGGCACATGCAAGTGCGTGCAACACTCCACCAAACGCCTCCGCCACCGCCAGCGATTTCGCCTGCCTTTAGAGGTATTTAAGCGAGTGAACTGGTCTCAAAAGCTGTGATCAGATTCAGAATGAAATCAGACCAAAAAAAAACGCCCCACAGAGTGAGGCGTTTTCGTTTTCATTGGAACCGCAGTCGATCTGCGGTTTTAGCTTTAGAATGTGTAGCTGGCACCGAAGACGACACGACGGTCCGTGATACCTTGGTAACACTTCAGTCCGCCATCGCTGAGACAATAAACATCGGAAGATGCCTCGGTCAGATTGATTGCGTCTACTTGCAGAGTAAGACCGTCAAGAACTTCATAGCTTACGCTACCGTTTAGCTGACCACGAGATTCTTGAATGCCTCTGAAACCAAACGGCGTGAAGACACTACCTGTTCCTGGCAGATTGCTGGTCGCGAAGGAGTCTCTCCACGTATACCGAAGTCGGGCCGATAGGCCATACTTCTCGTAGTAGCCTGTCAAGTTATAAGCGTGATTGGACAAGTTCAGTAAAGTAGCCGCTTCACGCGTTGCATTAGGGAAACCTTGCGCCCCGAAGATAACGTTATTTCGGTTACCCGAAACTGGTACAAAGCCCGTGTTATTTTTCTCATCTTGGTACGTGTAGTTAGCAGTCATACCAAAACCAGATGCAAACCCAAGCTGATCTTCCCAAGCTGAAAGGTTGTACTGAACTGCAACCTCAATACCCTCTTGCGTGGTGGAATTATCGGAGTTGAAGGTCGACTGGTTGCCAACGCAAACACCGACTTCGCCGTTACCGAAAATACCGGCCTCTGTACCTGGAGAGAAGATACCGCCATTTTCACAAGGCGCAGTCGTGTCACGTACACCGCCAGTTTCATCTGGTGTATCTACGACGGCTCCAAATAGACCATCACGTTCTTTACGGAAAACACCGACACTAAACACGGCCTCTGGTGCGAAATACCAATCCAAAGATGCATCAAGGTTCTGAACCTCTTCTGGCACCAAGAATGGGTTACCACCTACAGAGTTACCGTTAACACCACCAAAGTCCGGGAATGTTCTTGCGGCTGTGATCGCTGTGAAGTCTGGCCGGCGAATATCTTCTGTATAAGATCCACGAAGGACGACATCTTCAGTGACATCAATTGCAACGTTTACGCGCGGCAAGAAGTGATCGTAGCTGCTGTCAACCGTGACCAATGTTGCGACGCCATTTGTGAACTGGTTCGCCGTCGACTCAAGTTGAGTGTCAATATAACGCAGACCCGCATTACCCCGAATACGACCCAGGTCGAAATTCGCCTGACCGTAAATTGCAAGCGTATCTTCTGTGATATCAAAGAAAGCGGCATCATCCGAAATTAGATCGCTTCGGAAAATCGGTCCAAGACCTTGAGCTGCAGCGGCCGCATTGATTGTCGCGACGGCTTCTCTCGTATTTCTTGTTAAATTCGGATCTACTTGCAAGACCCCGTCGACGGCCAAAGCGTTTCCGGTCCCTGAAGCGAAATTATCAGGAATTTCACTAAGTAGCTGAGAAATCCCGCCCGCGTTCAAGCTGCCTTCAAGTCTGCTGCTGCCACTGCGCTGCGCGTCCCGGTCATCTCTAAGGCTAGACCGCTCACCAAAGCGAACACCAACTTCGACGGAAGTTAGGAAGTCAGAAAGACCTGTTTCTGAAAAGTCATAGCTACCGTCTAGACGGAAGGCCCGATCAGCATTTTCACGGATGTCACCACTGTAGGTCGGAGTACCATCGAATACATAGTTGTTCGGGTCCAAAAGATCCGCTTCTGATGGAGCAAATGGGTCCGCAAAATTGACATCAAACCCAAAACCGTTGCTCAGATCAAAAATGATCGGCGTACCGTTTTCATCTCTGAGGCCATCACCACTTGGCGCAATAAATGAATTCGGGTTTATGAAGTTCAAGTTGACGGATAGGTTTGGATTGACTGTATCAGAACTTGATCTAGCGAATTCAGCATTGACCGTTAAAGCTTCTGTCGCTTCCCATTCACCACCAAGTCTAACAGTTGTTGTCTCAGTGAAGCGGGAACCCGCATCCGAACCAACCCGGAAGAATGGAGCGCCACGCCCATCATTTACTTGCGCGTCAGCTTGTAGTGGTGTGAACGTACCCTGCGTAACAATGGCAATATCGCCAAAGTTCTGCGTGCCATTTTCACCAATGGCAGAACCGATATTTACGGTTTCGAACCCTGTAAAGTTGATGTTACCACCCGGAACGACCGCGCGATCACCAGAGCCGTTAAGACGGCTAACGTTGGAGGCCTGAACTCGAGAACCCGACAGGCTTTGCTGCTGATCGTTATATACGATATCCGCAAAAATTCTCAAATCATCGGTCGGTTTGGCTTCGAAAGACCCAGCTAAGTTTAAGGTTTCAAATTCCTGCGTTCTTTGAACTTGGTTCAAGAATTGAACGCCCAAGAAGCGATCTACGCCTGATGGACAGGCTGTGGAAGGAACCGCCACCGTACAATCGGTCAGATTATCGCGATCAAGACGCGGACGGAATGCGGTGTTTTCTGATTCAGTGTAACTGCCGCTCATGACGAAGCCAATCTCTTGGCCTTTAGCGTTTTCCCAGTTGTTACCGAGAGCGCCTGAAACTCTTGGCGAGATGCCAGATGTCAGACTGCTATCTTCACCCTGAATACGGACAGAGGCCAGAGGGCCTTTCAGATCAAGCGGGCGGATTGTTCTCAGGTTGATTGTACCGCCAACGGCGCCTTCAATATGCTGAGCTTCAGGGGCTTTAATAACCTCAAGACCGGCGATGATGGCTGGGTTAACGTCTGTGAAGTTGATGCCGCCGCGACCATTACCAGCGCCGACCGTGGTCACGCCGTTGAACTGAATCAGGTTCTGATCGGAACCACGAATCTGAACGCCTGTACCGACGCCTTCTGTACGCGTGATTTGGATACCCGTGATGTTTTCCAATACCTCAGCCAGGTTTTGGTCTGGGAGCTTACCGATGTCTTCGGCGAAAATCACCTCGACGAGGCTATCTGCCTCACGCTTTTCGACCAGAGCGTTTTCTAGAGACGCACGAATACCTGTTGCGATAACGACATCACCTTCTGAATCGGCGTCTTGCGCAGATGCCGCGGTTGCGAGCATCATTGTAGATAGGCCGACACCGAAGAGGAGTGACGATTTAAGCCAAGAGCCCGAGGTGGGCGTCTTCGCGCGTGTTTTCATGGTTGGTTGTGACATTGTAGGCTTTCCCCTGAGTTGCACTTGTTATTATTCCGAATCCGTTAGGCACCAAAACTGGGGAAACTGTCAAGCCTATACTCCAACCAATTAAACTTAATTGGTATGACCAATTAAGTTTTATGAGAATATGTTGCCAGATTACCACACATCTGGACAATAACGCCCCATTTTCTGAAGAGTAATTCAGCGAGAACGTTCTTTTCAATCGCCATAAAGCCTATTCTATAAGCCTGCTTTTGGTGCCATGTATCGATTTCTCGCCGAATATAATAGTTTTGGTCGCCTCCGCTATCCATATGCGGTAGGACAAATTGGACTAGATAAATTTCTTGAGGACTGCCGCCGTGACCATATTCACTTCCCCCAAAATCGCTTGTTTTGGTGAGGTTCTTATCCGTCTCTCGGCGCCTGCGGGCGAACGCCTTCTGTCCTCTCCTGCCCTTTCCACCCATGTAGGTGGCGCGGAATTAAATGTGGCGTCTGCGTTGGCTGCCTACGGTCTCCCTGCGCGGATGATTTCGGTCCTTCCCGATAATGCCCTGGGACACGAAGCTCGACGCGAAGTCGCAGGGCGCGGGTTGGACGTACAACACCTAACTCACGCATCAGGCCGACTAGGCCTTTATTTCCAAGAACCTGGATCTGATCTGCGCGCGGGCAACATCGTTTATGACCGCGCGGACTCTGCCTTTGCGAAAATCACACCAAACGCCATTGATGTGGACGACATTTTAGAAGGTTGTAATTGGCTACATATCTCTGGCGTAACGCTGGCCTTAGGCGAAGATGTCGCGAATTCAGCCATAAAACTGGCACAAGCTGCCGCCCGAAACGATATTGATGTCTCCTTTGATTTTAATCATCGCGCAAAACTATGGGCCGCTTGGGGCGGCGAACCCGCGCCATTCCTCAAGCAAATGATGGAAACAGCGACGGTTGTTATGGGCAATGATTTTGACCTGATGAAGGTCCTAAACGAGCCAAAAGCCCGCGCTACGCGCAGCCTACATCTGGCTGACACAGCCCTGGCGACCTTCCCGCGGTTACGTGCTATTGCATCGGCCTATCGTACGGTTGAACGTAATGAGAAACATCGCCTGCGCGGCGAGCTCGTGACGCGAGACATGCGCGCGCAGACGGAAGAAATCATATTAGAAAATGTCGTGGATCGTGTCGGTGGCGGAGACGCCTTTGCGGCGGGCTTAATTGCAAGTTTTGCCAAAGAACTCGCGCCCGAGATCATCTTAGATCACGCTTTTGCATCAATGGTACTGAAGCATGGTTGGCGCGGCGACGCGACACGATCCACTTGGGAAGAAGTCGCGACTTTCGATCTTGCGGCGGGTGGCGACGTCAAACGATAGAGCTAAGGGATTTAATGCGTAGTTTCTAGTTTGTAGAAGGTAGCCTGCGCATAATCGTCCGGCTTGCCAGTCTTATCCTGAATATAGACCCCTGCTTTGAAATAGAGGTATTCCTGATCGATATTATATCCACTTTGACTGATATCTAAGGCCTTCTCGGCGCGGATATTTTCGTCTTGTAAAATTGTGGTCGTCAGGGTCGTTCCGGTGACATCTATACGATAGGAAAATGTTTCACCCAAGCGAATGCCATCTGCTGGCTCCTCAGCATTTGACGCCCGGGACCCAATCAGATCAAAATATTCGTCCGTGCCTTTCATGCCGCCGACATCTTGCCGCTCATGGGCGAAATAAATCGAGCCCTTCTCGTGGTTTGGAAGTCGTCGATAATATAAACGGATCGGCTCGTTCTTCCATCCGTGGATTTGTCCAATAATTACCCGACCCACTTCTTTTTCAGCGCCAGTGGTCGTGACATGGTCGACTTTCAACGTGGCCTCCAATCTCCCACCTATAGCTCCAGCTTTGGCACGCGCGGACTCTGAAGCGGAGGCAAGCACCCAATTGTTCAAGCCGGGTTTGGCGGTCGAGATTGAAGTATCTCCCGCTCTCAACATCTCCCGCAGTTCTGATCGTGTATATTTGGTGTTCTCTGAGGTTTTTGCGCCCGCAATCGTTGACCGAAAAACCATACCGCCGTCTTCGGCGGTGTAAAAAAACCGTTCATCTTCAAAACCAGAGGTCAAGGCGGTTTCGTAGATACTGTCCGACTTCCCGTTTTTATCTTCATCGATAGGAATAGAGAGATACCATTTCGACAAATCGAAATTTTCGGAGGGCGGCAAAGTTGGGGAAAGTCCTGTTCCCCCAGATGTTTTTGAAAGAACAAAGTGACTTAGCTTCTGATCCCCTTGGGCGCCAACATCCCTTAGGACAAAGTCGTCCAGTCGACCCGTTTTCCCATTATAAGAAACAAAGAGTGTCGCCGACGCTGATTGGCCTGAGTTAAAATTTAACGCTGTCGACGTCCACTTTTTCTTACTCTTGATACGGTCAAAATACAGACGTCCATCGACTTTTACACCAATCAATACCGCCCCGCGTAATTGAGCGGAGAGTTTGTAATGACGCTGAGGCGTCACCTGAATGACCTGCTTCAACAGGCCCGTTTCACTGACCAATTTAGCAGAATGCGCGCCCGTTTTGCCGTCATCCGACAATGCGACCGCGCCTGCTTTACCATCAGTTGTCCAGCCTTCAAAGCCCGACTCAAATCCGGGATTGGATATCTGCGCAGTGGCGGTGTTTGCCAAAAGCGCAGGCGCCAATATTAGGGCGCTAAATATCCAAGCCAGGAACTTCATGCCTAGCTAAAGAACATACCGCCGTTGATGTCGATATTTGCGCCCGTGATGTAGCTGGACTTATCGGAGGCAAGATAAACAACGAGATCTGCGCAATCTTCGGATTTACCCTGACGGCGCAAAGGAACGCTATT
Source organism: Litorimonas cladophorae (assembly GCF_014652455.1). Classification (GTDB taxonomy): domain Bacteria; phylum Pseudomonadota; class Alphaproteobacteria; order Caulobacterales; family Maricaulaceae; genus Litorimonas; species Litorimonas cladophorae. The sequence continues at coordinate 1,024,812 of NZ_BMYV01000001.1, forward strand.
TTCGACATGTGTGCGCACGTGGTCTGGGGTGAACGTGTCGTGGAACGTTGTATCAATCATGCCTGGGCAAAGTGCATTGCTGCGAATACCGTCTGGGCCCAGTTCCTTCGCCATTGCACGCGTGAACGCCATGACCGCAGCTTTTGACAGCGCGTAAGCTGCCGATCCGCCGCCACCGCCGTCGCGTCCAGCGAGGGAAGCGAGGTTCACGATTGAGCCGCCTTTTGGCATGTGCGGGACGACAGCTTGTGTGGCCAAGAAAGTCGAATTCATATTGAGGCTGACGACATGGTTTAGGAACTCTTCGTCCATTTCAGCCAATTTCTTTCGCGCTACCAATCCACCCACATTGTTGACGAGGACGTGGATGTCATTCCCGAAAGCTTTGGTTGTCGCCGCGACAAGTGCATCAACATCGGCCTTCTTGGTCATGTCGCCTTTTACGAGGATCGCTTCTCCGCCCGCGGCTTTAATTGCAGCCATTGTTTCTTCGCCAGCGGCTTTATTGTTGCAATAGTTTACAGCAACTTTTGCGCCCGCTTGAGCGAGTTGGATGGAGCAAGCGCGGCCAATGTCACGTGTGCCACCTGTGACGATTGCAATTTTTCCTGATAAGTCAGTCATATTCGTATCTTTCGGTTTAAAAAATTAGTTTCGTATTCAATTGATTTTAATGGCGAGAAAGAGGTTGTCGCCGCGGTGGTTATTGAGAATTCAAGAGGTGAGCTGGCCCTTGCCATTTGATTGAGTTGCCAGAAGCATCAGTGGTTTCAAATTCTTCATTTGAATCGGCTAGTAAAAGCGTCACAGTTTGACCCGCTTTGGACAAAATATCCACGCGGTCATAGCCTGTTTCTTCACGATGGGAAACCGATGCCACGCTACTATGACTGTTAACGGTGAACTCCAAGGTTGGATCATATTCGCCGTGGCTTTCAATGACAGTGACGAAGCTCGCGTCGCTCACTTTTTCAGCCCGCAAAACTAAGGCAGGTTCGCGACGAAGGTTGAAGTTAGGATCGTTTGCGCCGGTTTCAGCCAACAAGATTGTTGTGTTATCAGGGGTTGCTGTCGACAGCGTGTAAAACCGATCATCCAGCAAGAATGTCAATTGAGACAAATCGTTCACAGGCTCAGCCTGTCCCGTCTTCCAGATGTACTGATATCCATTCTTTTCTCCCAAAGGAGAGCGTGATTGGCTATCTGCTGAAATCTCAAAATTTGTATCGATCAATTGCCCATTGTAGTGGAACGGCAGATCATATTGATGCGAGCCACTGCTCTTGGCTTGAACAATGTCGATGATGACGGGACGCGCAAAAGCGGCATCTCTAATGATGGCCGTCTTTCGTGACAATTCGGTTCCAGGATAGGCGTCGGACGTCTTTGCCGAAGAAAGCTGAAGGTTGGTGGTCGTAATAAAAGGCCCTAATTCAGGCGCAAATTTATTACCCGTCGCTGTTTTGCCATTGAAATGGCTCGTTTCATCGACAACCAATGTGTTGTGAGCAATCGTTTGTTTCGCATACAGATTATTTTCCGGGAGGTAATGCCCCCCATATTTTGCTTCAATATTCAAGAAACGCGCTGCACCATAGTCCCGAAGAATTTCGTTTCCATTATCATAATACAGCATGCCCAATTTATCGAAATGACCGTGACCCAAGCCTTGGCTTGTATGCTTCATCACAAGCGCCTGATCATCTGGATCGTCTGATACGCGAAGGATATCTAGGGCCCCTTCTGTACCGCCTTGACCGTCCAACAGACGCATGGAGCGATAGTCGAAAGGCTTAGACTTCCCTGCGGCAATCGCATCCGCGACTTTCTTGCTTTCGGGGGTGAGTACAAATTTTCCTTGGGCCTCGGCAATGGACAAGAGACCTGGGTCACCTGTCAAATCATATGCAATTGCGACACCGTGCAAGAGCTCAGTCGTCGCAATACCTTTGTCCTTCAGCGCGTCATTAATCGGGAAAAACAAACCGCCGTAGTTTTGGTGGATCGTACTCTCGATCGCTTTTTTCAAGATACCGTCGCGGACTTCAAAAATTTCCCGCTCAGGCTCATTCTGTTCAATATATTTGGCAAACAACACAAAAGGCATCAACGCGTAACGCTGATAATACGGCCCTTCGTTGTAATATCCGTCTGGAGAAAACAGCACGTCCATCTGCCGCAAAAACCCGCCCTCACCAGAGAGATCGAGCCCCAGGAGGGCCTTTTCGACATAGGCGTCATCACCAATGGCGTAACCCGTTATACCCACCGCCGCAGTCGCCCAGGTGCCGTGATTATGAACTTTGTTGAAGGTTTCAGGTGAGCCTTCCGACAAGAAGTCTGACATATTCCGGAGCAGGTTCGCTTCAATATGCTCTCGCTGCTCTTCGGACAACGTCCCGTGAATGGATTCATAACCCTGGGCGGCATGAACCAGCCACCAGCTTTCATTCAAATTTTGCCAGAACATACGACCAGGCGATTGCTCTTTTTTCGCAGGATGCTGTCCCCAATTTGGGTAAACCGTAGCATATTCTTCGAGAAGATCAGCAACAAAGCTCGCGTATTTTTCCTCGCCCGTAAACCGGTAGAGGGCTCCAGCATTGAAAATTAGGCGCGCATTGTCTTTATGCTTTTCATGGGTGTATCCACCCCCAGCATCTTTTGGCACGGGAACAGCAATCGGCGCTGCCATTGCAGCGTCAACCGCTTCGCGAGCCGAACTCAGCGTTTTATCGAAACCTGTCGGTTGGACGGACGGCACGAAGAGTTGATCAGCCGATTGATTGGTTGCCAACCCTGACGTTCTTGGCGTTTCTGCTGCGCATGCAGCCAGCGCCATTGCCGCCAGCGCTAATGTTGACGTTCTGATCATCTTCAAAGCCCCTGATTACCAGATAGAATTGCTGTATTCTCTGCATCGCTATTGAGTTCACGAATGCGCGGGGCCGCCGTGCCACCGAAATCATTGTTCAAAATTTGGGTCTTTGGTTCCCCAACAGTGTGATCAATAAGAAGCGGACGGGCGTCCGAGAATGTATTTTTATCGAAAAGCGTGACTTGCGCTCCATGTATTAAGAAGCTGCCGCCCGTTTTATTACGCTTATTGGCGCCTACTTTTTCGAAGGTTGATCCCGTGACAGTGACATGTGGACCAAATGTGCTTTCATCTGTGCCACCACGATAAACTGTTGCGACGGTACCACCAATATTTGAGAACTCACTATCGGAGATAGTTAGGTACTCAGCGCCATAGATACCATAGTCATCGGTTTCACGATCCAGTCTCAAGACATGCCCCGTGGCATCAGAAACCTTGACGCGTTCCAAACTAATGTTGTCGGCGAACGTGCCCTTGGCCGTAGAAATCACGTCAAAGGAATGATTTACGTCGAGATCTTCGAAAACCGTATCCGCGATTTCTAAGCGGTAATTTTCCAGCATTGAATATGGGCTGGTGCGGATAACAACATTGCCCGCGCTATCGGGTGTATCAGCGCCCGAAATTGTTAGGCCCTCCACCCGAAGGCTACCCCCGTCTTGTATTTCGAACAACGCATCACGTTCGTAAAGGAGGGTAACGTCGCCCTCGCCCTCAAATTTCAATGCGCTTGTGACAGGGATGACCCGATCTGCGGTATGTGTACCCGCCAATAAACGGATTGTGTCGCCATCTTCGGCTTGAGCCACGAGTTTCGCGAGATTGCTTTCGCCTGGTTTCACCGTATGAACTTTTCCGGATCCAAACACGGTCGCCGAGCCGGCCTTCGGATAGTAAGACGCGCCGGTGTCAGACGCCTGCGTCACGACTAGGTCACGCGGAGCACCAACTTTTTCGGCACCCGACGGATAGAGCAATCCGTTTGCACCGCGTTCGAGTTTGACATCATGAACTTCAAATGCAGATTCAAGCGGTTTAAGCGCTACGTTGCTAACATTCCCTTTGAAAGCGATCCCCGACATGTCGTCATAAACCGTCATGCTATTGCGGTTTTTGCGGTGGACGATCAAATTATCTTCCATCCGGGTGTCGACAGGCACAGCGCTACGTTCGGCGTCGCTACCTGCGCCAAGTTGGATATTATCGCTGTCGACCAATGTGTTGTTTGTAATGACGGCAGATTTAACCTGGTCATAACGGTTGATCGGTCCGTTCGGGACGCCGTTCATCACGACCAATGCGCCGCCAAAGCGTGACCCTGTCAGCCCCTCCATGTAATTATCCCGCACGGTTTGCCGTGCATTGATAACGCGGAAGCCACCTGTGTGGTCTTCGCCCTCACCCAAGAAGACATTTCGCTCCACAAGATTGCCATTCCCATGACGAAGTGTCAGCGTCCCCCGAGATTTATAAAACGTGTTGTTGCGGAAGACATTCCCGCCTGATTTGGACGAGATAATCTCAACTTCGCCATCACAGCGATCAAAATAGTTATTTTCAACAAGCGTCAGGCTGTCACTGCGGGAGTATTTACTGGTTCCAATACGAAGCGTTTCACCCCCATTTGAACCTAAGATAGGGCGCGGACCAAAATAGTTATGGTCAATGCGATGATTGTTCTTTTGGCTGGCTTCGCTATCCATACGGACAGCCATGGTCACGCCACGGTTACGCTTATTCACCAAAGTGTTGTGATCAAAGCGATTGTTTTGCCCATACATCATGACCCAGAAATCCCCAGACGTACGCTCTGGTGGATTGTAGTCGTCAATTACAACATTATGGACTCGCGAATGATTGGCGAGGTGTTGTTTATTCCGTCGAAAGGAAATCACTTCCCTGGTGGGCGTAAACCCATTTTTAAAGACGAGGTTTGAGACGTCCAACCATTCGCCCGCTAGTCGGAGATTAGACTGACCGCTCAAGATAACTTTGCCTGGCGTTTCGCCCGTTAGTGAGATCGGCTTGTCTTCGGTACCTTCGCCAGTGAAAAGAATTTCAAAATCTACCCACTCACCATCCGCGAGCACTAAGGTATCCCCTGGCTGCAAAGATTTCATGGCCTCCGCATATTCGTCTTGAGTTGAAACGAGAACCCGCTCGCCCTGCTCCACAGACGTCGAGGTTGCTGGAGAGGCGTTTTCAGACGGCGCGGGCGCACAGGCGGAGATTGCCCCAGACATCAGGAGGACCGTGGCGATCGCTGTCAGGGTAATGGGCTTAAGGCGCCCGTGAGACATCTGAATATTTCCGCGCTGATTCATGCCAAGCCTCTTAAGAACACAGACAGCCAACCTCCTTCATAGGAGTCGGCTTTCTGATCATATGTAAAACAGCATAGCCCAATAAAAGCAACGCCTGTCAACCAATTAATACGACCAATTCAAACAATTGGTATATTCTGATAGGTCACCTACTCGATTTGTTGTGATAATGTGTAACGAGACCGGCTTTCGGATGATTTGCGCTGTACTTCACGTAACGCTTGCGCCTCCGACTCCACCAGCAGCGCTTCAATCATGCGCGAGAAATGGGCACGCATTGCCACACGCGCAGCGGAAGAGTCCCGGCGCATTAGGGCCTCAAGAATACGCTTATGTTCGTCTTCCCGATGACCTTTGTCTTTATGGCAGACCGTTTCATAGACAGCTTGAAGCTGCGACGCTTCCTCTCGCATTTTCCATAAACTATCGACAACAAACAGGATCGCGTGGTTATTCGTGGCCCGCGCGATGGTCAGATGAAATTCCGCATCGGCCTCTTCGGGATTCATTTCGTCTTCCACGGCACCCGTCATAATATCGATAAGGTGCTCTAAGCGCGCCAGATCTTCGTCTGTAATCATGGGTGCGGCTAAGGCGGCCGCTTCGCCTTCAAATAAGGCGCGCGCCTCTGTCAGCTCAAAAGGGCCGACCTTAGGCAGACCGTAAACCGGCAAATTTGAGCGATCCAGAACATAGACCCCAGAGCCTACTTTTATCTCCACGCGACCCTGCGCTTGAAGCGCAATGCCGGCTTCGCGAATAGAAACCCGACTCACGCCGAAACGCTTTGCAAGGTCGCGCTCACCCGGCAAACGCGAACCTGGCGGAAACACGCCAGAGTCAATCAGCTCCAAAAGCTTATTGGCCACCGTATGATACAGTCTCTTTTCAGTCATTACTCAACCCTGATATTCCCGTCCAAGTTTGCACTATGCTGTCAATGAGCAATATGTCCATACCAATTTGAAAATGACACCGCTGTCTGTTTAAAATCGGTACATAAAAAAGGCCGCCATTTAGGCGACCTTTTGTTCTGAAGTGACGTGCTAGCCGCCACATATTTTAGTCTAAATCGCCCGTTTAGAAGCGACCCCGTACACCAAAGAAGATGCGCGGGCCGTAATCATTGACCTCATAACGATCATCTTGGACGAAGGCGTACTGGTTCTTAGGCTCGCTAAGAATATTGATCGCTTCGGCTGTGACACGGAAGTTTTTGTTGATGTTGTAAGACGCGCGCGCCTCCCAGACACCAACTTCACCAACATAACGCAAACGGGTGCCGTCCGATGTAAACGGCTGGAAGTAGTTATCGCGGTACTTGTAGTTCACCGACAGATCGAGATCACCAACGCCGTAATAAACCTGTGCGGAAAGCGTATTCTCGGACAGACCTGGCAATCCAGCTGGCGCAATGATGCCTTCGTTCGTCTGAACAACGGATCCGTCCAACTGACGCTCAAAAGCATCGCCGTAACGGCTATCTTCAAACTCAAAGTTTGATGTGACGTAGTTATAGCTAACTTTCGCACCCAGACCGCTCAAGAGACCGGGAAGATAGGTAAAGCCATGTGAGGCCGTAACTTCGATCCCGAAGAGTGAGCTCTGATCGTCGCTTGTCTGCGAGACTGAAACAGCACGCGTAATATCGGCACCGTTCACACTGAAGGATTCATTCTGGCGAATGTTTTCGAAACCGCCCTGGAAGGACTTATAATAACCGCCGAGGGCCAGGATTGTATCTGGGTTCGGATAATATTCGAAGCTGGCGTCATAATTCCATGACATCAACGGATCGATTTTTGGGTTACCTGTCGCGCTCACGCTACCGATCAACTCTTCAACTGTAGTGATTGGATTTTCATCATCACCTTGGTTTGAAGACAGGGTCCGGCTGAAGCCCATATCTGCTGGGTCTGCACGCGACATCGCGCGGAATACACCCAGACGTACGATTTTCGTGTCCGAAATATCCATGATCAAATTCGCGCTTGGCAGAATTCGAGTGTAGGAATGCTTGGATGAAACGGACTCCAAATCTCCGAAGGACAACGTCAATTCACCGTCATCACCGGTGTTCACATTCAAGGCACTTCTGAAGCCAGTTGCCTTAACATCCGTGTCCACGACACGAACACCAATGTTACCGGAGATTGGAAGCGTTCCGTCAATTTTGCCTGCGTAATTGGTCATCAGGTAGAAAGATTTCGTCGTTTCTTCAACATCGATGACGTCGAGGCTTTCCTTTGAAAGATTTGGAGCAATGTTAGAGAATGCATCCAGAGCGCTTCCAAATGAATTTTCACGCGCGTCGGGGTTGCTGAGATAAGCATTTATGTCGCCCAAAATAGAATTGAGTGACTCGACAGCCGTATCGGCAACACAACCCGCGTCGAATTGCGCCCAGCCATTTGTGGAAGATTCAACATTGCCATCATCATCATATATCGTGACGAGATCACCGCTACGCTGACTGCTCAGGAAAGAGTTACCTTCCACGAACGGATTATAACACGCGTCACGTGTAGAGCCGATAATACCAACAAGCGCGGCTTCTAAGGCCTGCTGTTGCGCACCTGCTGCGCCGCTGTCGTTAGAATCATCAAGGACTTCGCGGTTATTGACTGTTAGCTCACCATCATTTTCAATCTCGAACGAGAAACGTCCGCGGTTCGCGTTCAGAGGATTGCCAGAGTCAACGCCGCCTCCGCCACCGAGATCGACGTAATCCTGTTGTGACCAACGAATACCGGCTTCCAAATCTTGGAAGAACCCGTCGCCTAACTCATAAGTCGCGTCGAAGCGGCCTGAATTAATTGTGTTTTCGCGTTCGACATCGCGATCAATACGGACCCGGAGACGATCTACATAGTTTGATGCATCGTTTACATCAAATGCATCGCTTCCATAGAGGCCATAGAGTGGAACGCCGCCGCTTGCATTATCATATGTGATAACGGGAGAACGGTCAGATTGAATACGGAACTCACGGTTTTTCTCATTCCGCTCTGTCTTTGAATATCCATAGTCCGCTGCGATTGATAGACGATCCGTGACCTCATAAGCGACGTTGATACCGCCACCTAGATACGTTTCTTCACGTTCGAAATCACCGCCTTGAACTTCAATGTTGCCGTCGGTTGCCGCGAATAAGATCGCGCCGCTGGACGTGGTGCGAAGGGCATCCAAAGTTGTGTCGAAGGGCAAGCCGTCTGCACCCAAGCTGGTATCATTGCGACGACCACCATTGAAGGTCAGGTCGCTGCGCTGCTCGGTTTGAATACGTTCGGACCATTGTGCATCGAGGTTAATGTCTAAACGGTCATTTGGCGCCCATTGCACCGCGCCAAAAATGGAGTCGCGCTGATCACGTGTATCGTTTTGACGGAAGTGACGCTGAGATGGAGCAAATGCGAATGGCGTGTTTCCATCTATGCTGGTTCCATTGTCGGTGAGCGACGTATCAAAGCCCTCTGTGTCTGATCCACGTGTGTCCAAGTTTTCTGAGTTACGGCGATCATTGAAATCATCACAATCATCGTCACCGCGATCTCTAGTTTCTGGGTTGTTGGAGAACCCTGTGAAGGTTCCGCCATTTGTCTGATCCGTATATTGCTCACGTCCGTTTGAAATGAGGCAAGCAGGTCGCGAAGTCCCAAGCGGGCTGGTTTGACGTGCCTCAGCTTCTGGCTGGGAAATGTCACTGGTTTGGACACCTAAGGAAAATCCAATGTCGCCATTGCCAAGCTCAAACTGATCAACATAGCTGCCTGTTAGGCGATAACCCAAATCGCCAGCTTCAGTATCATCTTGCTTCAACTGATCGGGGTTTACATTGGCTTTTGCGTCGAACTGAATGCGGCGTTTACCGAAATCAAGTGGCTTGAGTGTTTCGATTTGAATTTGACCCGCAACGCCGCCTTCGATTTGGCTGGCGTCCTGCGTTTTGAAAACGGCCAGCTTATTGACCAACTCTGATGGGAATTGAGAGAAGTTGACAGAACGATCGCCCGAACCATTTGTTGCGGCTCGGCCGTTGACAACTGTTGAAGACAAATACGGACCGAGGCCCCGAATTGAAACTTCAGTCGCCCCACCGTTTTCACGATGTGAGGCAACACCCGTGATATTCTCGAGCGCCTCACCAATTGAAAGGGCTGGAATGTCACCGATTTCGTCGGCCGAAAGTCCGTCGACGATTTGCGTGCTGTTGCGCTTCAAAGCAATCGTGTCTTGAATAACTTGGCGTGTCCCAACCGCGATAACCTCGTCTTCCGTGTCGGAAGACTGTGCCATAGCAGGCTGTGCCATGAGGCTGAGAATCAGAATCGACGTCGACGCGCCCAATCCTTTTTTCAAACCAGCGTAAAAACGCGAGTTAGCGGTCGTGCTTGTGATATCATGAGACATCTCGTCTCCCCCTTTTTCGTTTGCTCGTCTTGTTTGTTATTTAGTCGTCTTATTTGCTACACCAGTGGACCAATGCCGCACGCACAGTCAACCCCTTAACAGGACCATTTTTCCTATATTGGTCCTACCAATATAGGAAACTACAGCTGAATTAGACCTTTACCCTAAATTTGCGGGTTAAGGGGTCAGTCTTTTACGCAATTGATAGTCATATAAAGATGGCACATCGGTCATTGGTACGTTGAGGCGCTCAATGTAGGGGGACGGCCGATAATCAACGTCAAATTCCCGATTCCCCGAAATGCCGACCAGGCGCGCATCGGGTCCTTCGGCGATTCCTCTCAACATGACTCTCTCCGAGCGCGTCGCACCGCTTTGTACATTTACCCTCAAATTCCAGGTCGTGTTGAAGCGACCATGGCCCGGCTGCCAATATCCCGCGCCACTGCCATCCCAAATCGGGTAAAATGGCCCATTCTCATCTCGATCCGCCGCCACTTTGACTGTGATGTTGTCAAAAAGGTTCTGATGATTAGCACCAGCGTGTTGATCCAGTACAGCCGTTTCATTCACGATTGCATTTTGGAAAACGCATTTCGTCGATTGGGTGTTGAGACTGAGAGAATGCACACTTGGATTATTCACGGTCAGGTTTTTCACGACCATATTGTGAACATTGCCCGCGTGAACCGAATAATGCGCACGACGCTTTCCGGTTGTTTCAATGTTGGAGATCGTCACATTCGCGCTGTTATAACTCAGAATCCCGGTGTCGCCATTGTGGACACTAACGTCTCGGACCCAGCCGTTGAACACGCTAGTCAGGTAAATGGCGTTATAGCCGCGTTCCATGTGGTGCCCAAACGCAGGTGAGTCAGGAAAGGAGATGTGTAAATCTTCAATGCCGACATCCGTTATGTGGTCCCATTTCGCAAATTGCGCTGGAAGATCAGCAGAAATGTTGTGAAGCAAGGGGTCGCTGATGACGACCTGATCCCCCTCAACCGATAAGATCTCAGTTTTCTGACGTACGAGCGGACGATCTTTATTTGTCCAATGTCGAGAGCCGATTTTGACGTCTGTGTCACCATACATCTCTCGGATCAGAGGCCCCTTCTCCCCGCGTCGGTTGGACCATTGCAATTCCACGACATCCCCAACGGAGAGCTCACTGCCTTTATCAACGCTAACAATTTGGGTACCTACATCCCCGTTTGTGACGTTCGCCAACACAATGATTTTTGGGTCCTCGCTTTCGAGGTAGGACGCCGCACGCGTACCTTCCTTCTGAACCCAGATGAAACCACCCGTCCAAGAATACTCGGAAAATAGCACATCTATGTTCTTGTCTTTCTCCCGTTGACGTTTGTCGTATTTCTTTAAATATCGACGAATTTCATCGAAATGATCACCCGTTTCGACCATTTGAAGCGGGCGCGGTATATACAAATTCGTCCCAGCTGGCCCAGCGCCGGAGCCTCGCAGAACAATATTGCTACGCTGGATTTTCAGGACTTCAGATAAAATAACTCGTCCTTTTGGAAGTTGGACGACCACAGGACCCGCTACCTTATGCGCGGCATCCAGAGCCTTAAGTAATCCCGCCGAGTCATCGATAACGTCATCCGCGATCACGCCGAATTTTGTAACATCAATGACCTGGCCATCGAAAACTGGGATTTCGCCTACGCCGTGATTATATCCCGCAAAAGAAAAATCTGGTAGGTAGTTTTCCCCCATAACCTGCGCGTCGTTGAGAATCTTGATAGGCCCTTGGGCCTGAACTGAGGTCGATGCGCTTGCACAAATTATACCCAAGGCAGCTAAAATCGATATGCGATTATTGAAGGTATTTTTCATGCTATTCGCAGCGCTCTCGTTTTTAAAAGGCCTCACTCAGGCTTTTGGGATGTCAGTATAAGATCAATATCAGCAACACCGGTGCAACTTACGGTGCTGGATTGCCCGGAATAGGCTCGATGGACACCCGTCACGGCCCCGGTCGTGATCAACATGCCCTTTTTAAGCGGAATGCCTCGCCGCGCTGTGTTTTCTAAAATAAAACGGAACGCTTCATACGGCTCGGGCGGGGCTTTAGCCCCCATGCTTTTACCCTCAATCACGGTCTCGATGATCCAATCGTCCAATGAAGACTCGTTCCAATTTGGAAGTATCTCCCCCAATATGAGACCGTGATTGTTTCCGAAATCCGAAATCGGTGCGAAGGCTCCCATCTCGTTGATATGAGGGAATGGACTACTGGCGACCTCGACCCCAAGGCGGACGTCGCCAATATACTTTTTGGCCGCCTCAAGCGTCCAGTCCAACTTGTCCACAGGCGCATCTCTGCTCACTTCAAACACGATTTCCGCCTCCACTGCGCCGAAGCCTTCGGCGTAAATCGGCATGGGAATCCGTTCACCTGTACTGTGATGAACATTATGCGCGAAAACAGGTCCTGCGAGCTTAGACGCTCCAACTTCAGCAGCCTGCTCAGGCCCGATGCCGCCAACTTTCCACCCCGCAATTTTGTGAGGCCATTTCGATATCGCGATATCTTGGATCCTATAAGCCTCTGGAAGTGATGCAGGGAACTTTCCAGGATATTCGGTCAGTCCGCGGCAATTGCGACGCGCCGATGTGAAAGCGTCAGCAACGGCCTCAAGATCTGAAAGGGTGGCGGTCATTGTAGAAGTCTCATTCATTTTTAGATCGAAGTTTAGCGTCAATCCAATTTATAGGTAACCGGTGTCATAAAGCAAATACTCGGTCAGCCTAATCCGCAGATTTCAATGCGTAACTTTGGTCGCGCTGGCGAATCACCCCAGAGCATCAAAAAAATAAAGCCTTGAAGGACAACGCTGAACCCCTAATGCAAGATTATGACGACGCAGCGGGACAAGGGCACAATTACCATCAACGATATCGCCCGTATGTCCGGCGTGTCGAAGAAAACCGTCTCACGCGTTATAAATAAGTCCCCGTCGGTTGGCGCAAATACGCGCAAACAAATTGAAAAGATTATTGAGGAAACCGGGTTCATCCCCAACCCGCAAGCTCAAGCCCTCGCCTTTCGTCGCTCCTTCTTAATTGCCCTCGTCTACGACAACCCAAGCCCGCAATATATTGCGAATATTCAGCGCGGGGTCCTCAAGGCTTTGGAAGGCACGAGGTTTCAACTCGTCCTACGGCCATGCGACCGAGCAGAGCTTAACTACCACGACAAAATCCTATCCTTCGTCCAGCAACACAATCCGTTCGGCCTAATTTTTGTCCCATCTATGTCAGAGGACATTGAGCTGTCGCGAAAGCTCAAAGAAAGAAATTGTCACTTCGTTCGTATCGCATCTGTGGATTTAACGGACCCAGCCCATCAAATTAAGACCGCCGACGCCGAGGGTGCAAAACTGGCTGCGCGGCATTTGGCGCAACTTGGGCATACTAAAGTTGCGCATATCCACGGGCCCGAACTATTCCAATCAACGCATGAACGTCGGGATGGATTCAAAGCTGGCCTCGCTGAATTTGGCTTAAGTTTAGCCCCCGAACTCACGATAGAAGGCGCCTACACATTTGACTCAGGCGTCAAATGCGCGACAACGCTATTGCATGGAAAAGAGCGCCCCACCGCCATATTCACTGGCAATGATGAAATGGCCGTTGGCGTTTACGTTGCCGCGAGAAAGGCAGGCTTGCGGATCCCGCAAGACCTTTCCGTTGTAGGATTTGACGACACCCCAATCGTTTCCCGCATTTGGCCGCCTATGACGTCTGTCAGGTTTCCTATTCGGGATTTAGGTTTCGACGTAGCTACGCTTTTAATCGACTCAGATAAGATGCCCCCTGCCCAACAGCGCACCGTTCCACAAATCGTCGAGCTCGACCTTATTATACGCGAGTCGACAACCGCGCCCGTTTCAGAAATACGATGAAACAAGAATAAAATTACAAATAGCCCTTTAAAATGACACCGGTTACCGTAAACAGACGAAAAAGTGCGGGAGAGATTTGTGTTTAACAAAACATATCATGCGACCCATCCAGACATGATGGATGGCGTGAGCAATGAGCAACTGCGTGATCGCTATGTCGTGCCTGATTTGTTTAAAGCGGGCGAGATCAACATGAGCTATTCGCACAATGAGCGTTTCGTCATTGGTGGTGTGGCCCCTGTTTCAAAGTCGATCAAACTTCCGGCACAAACCGTTCCGGCGTCTGCCGAAGGTCACCCTTTCCTAGAACGTCGCGAACTGGGCGTAATTAACGTGGGTGGCGGTTCCGGTACGGTTACGATTGATGGGACGACCCATAATCTCAATAAACTTGACGGTCTTTACATTCCAATGGGCAGCGATGACGTCGTCTTCGCGTCAGATGATGCCTCCAACCCTGCTAAATACTACCTACTTTCGACACCTGCTCACAAAGCATATGAGGTAGTCAAAATTTCAATCGATCAAGCCGTTCCGCTGGAGCGCGGTTCACTGGCTGAAAGTAATGAGCGGATCATCTATCAATATATTGTCCCGACAACGGCCAAGTCTTGCCAGCTTCTACTAGGTCTCACCATACTTAGCGAAGGCAGTGTGTGGAATACGATGCCACCGCATCTTCATGATCGCCGCTCTGAAGTTTATTTCTATTTCGACCTCGATGAAAACGCCCGTCTTTTTCACTTTATGGGTGAAGAGGACAAAATTCGTCACATTGTGATGGAAAATGAGGAAGCTGTGATTTCCCCGCCTTGGTCGATCCACATGGGGTCGGGAACGAAAGCTTACTCCTTTATCTGGGGTATGGGCGGTGAAAACTTAGATTACACCGATCTCAATGTCTGCGATATCTGCCAGCTTCAATAGTGTCCTCTATGTTCGATCTTTCAGGTAAAGTCGCACTTGTTACCGGGGCCAATACGGGTCTTGGGCAGGGCATGGCCCTCGCACTTGCGGGAGCTGGCGCAAATATAGTTTTGATCGGACGGTCCGAACCGACTGAAACCCTCATCGAAATCGCGAAGCTAGGGGTCAAATCTCACTCAATCCTGACAGATCTAGGTAGTGCGGACAACGTCGCTGGCATTGTTGCCGAAGCCGCCGCCACATTTGGTTCCGTCGACATCCTTGTGAACAATGCAGGCATTATTAAACGAAACGAAGCGATCGAATTTACACCCGAGGAATGGGACTCGGTAATGAACGTAAATCTGCGGACATTATTTTTTCTGTCCCAAGCCTTTGCTCGGCATCTCGTTGACGAGAAAAAAACGGGTAAGATCATCAACATTGCGTCTATGTTGACTTTTCAAGGCGGCATTCGGGTGCCTTCTTACACGGCGTCCAAAAGTGCTGTTGGAGGGCTGACGAAAGCCCTCGCGAATGAATGGGCACAGCACGGCATCAACGTCAATGCAATCGCCCCGGGCTATTTTGCCACAAATAACACCGCAGCTCTTCAAGCCGACGAAAAGCGTAACAGCGAAATCTTGAGGCGTATCCCGAGTGAACGCTGGGGAGAGCCTTCCGATTTGAGTGGCGCTGTTGTATTTTTGGCCTCTGCAGGATCCGACTATGTGCAAGGCATTACGCTTCCTGTCGATGGAGGCTGGCTATCGCGTTAGTCTCTAAAACAACTACCTACCCATTTTTATTCTGGCGTACTCTTGCGCGGCTGAGTGGTTTCGGCCACGCATATAATTAATTAAAAATCTGGACCGTGTCATGACCACTACTCCGTCAAAACTTAATCCCAAATTTAAATTGCCAATGGCGAACCGACGCCAAGTCCTTGCAGCTGGTGGCGCCGCCGCTCTGCTGACAGGGTGCGGAGCGGCCGATGTCAACCGACCACTTCTGGCGGCCGATATTTTGCCCGACGGATTCCCAACGGTTGAGGCCGTGAAATATATGGGCAAGCTCATGAGTGAGCGGACCGACGGACGCCTCAGCATCAAAATGTTCGCAGGCGGACAGCTAGGCTCTGAACGTGACACGCTTGAGATCACAACCTTTGGCGGACTTGATATTGACCGTATCGCTATCGCGCCGCTTAATACGTTTGAGCCTTTGACGATCATCCCCGCCCTTCCCTTCCTTTTCCGCTCCACGGCCCATATGCGCGGCGCGATGGATGGCGCTCCCGGACAGATGATCTTGGATGCACTTCAACCACATGGATTGGTAGGCCTCTGTTTCTACGATTCAGGCGAACGAAGTTTTTACAATACGAAACGCCCTATCCTGAAGCCTTCTGACATGAAGGGCATGAAGATTCGTGTTCAGAACTCTGACCTTTATGTATCAATGATCAAAGCGCTCGATGCCGATCCTACACCGATGTCTCTGGGGGAAGTCTATCAATCCCTTGTCCAAGGCGTGATCGACGGCGCGGAGAATAATTGGCCGTCCTATCAAACAGGACGCCATTTCGAAGCGGCCCCTTATTACAGCCTCACCCGCCATGTTATGGCGCCTGAAATCCTCGTCATGTCACTCAGCCGTTGGAATAAATTATCCAAAGCCGACCAAGAAATCGTCAAGCAATCCGCCAGAGACTCCGTGCCGATGATGCGCGACCTCTGGGACGCGCGCGTTAATTCAGCACGGACTGAGCTTTTGGCTGCAGGCGTCGAAGCCAATGAGGTTGAAGATCAATCCGCCTTTAGCGATTTGATGAAACCTGTTTGGGAGCGTTATATCGTCTCTGACAAACAGAAAGCGCTCGTGAAATCTATCCAGTCCATGGAGCTATAATGTCCGATAATACGCTCGCACGCGTCACGCACAAAGCGGCTGACGTCCTTCTCATTGTTTCTGGCATTGCGTTGCTGATGATGACCTTCATTGTTGGCTGGCAAGTTTTTGGCCGTTACGTTTTGGGCTCCAGTCCATCTTGGGCCGAGCAAAGCGCATTGACACTGATGATTTGGTTTATCTTTCTGGGCGGCGCGGCCGGCGTTCGCGATGGGTTCCATATCCGCATTATCGCGGTCGAAAATATGGTGTCTAAATCCACACGAAAGAAAATGCGGATCGCCTCCAACGCCGTTGTAGGCTTTTGTGGCCTCGCAATGCTTTGGTGGGGCGGCGAACTTGTCGTTCGAACTTGGAGCCACGTTATTCCGTCCTTGGGTATTCCTCGCGGTATGGCCTATCTCGCAATCCCGATCGCGGGCGCATTGACGACTATTTTTTCTTTGGAACGCATCTTTGATGACCCAGCTGAAAAAGCCAAAATTGGCGAAATGTCAGCGTTCGGGGTCGAAACTGAAGAGGGAGACGCATAATGGAAATTCTTGTCCTATTAGTTGTTCTGGTCGTTCTTCTGATGATGGGTGTACCCGTTGCCTACGCCCTTCTAGGTTCCGCAATGGCGACATTTGTTGTTCTCGACATTCCACTTGTTGTTGCCTTTCAGCGCATGGCGGCGGGGGTCAGCGTCTTCTCGCTCATGGCCATTCCATTCTTCATTTTTGCCGGCGACCTGATGTATCGATCGGGGATTGCCGAACGCCTTGTCCAGATTGCCGAAGGTACATTCGGACGTCCACGTGGCGGTCTTGGTATGGTCAATGTTGGCGCATCTTCCCTTTTTGGCGCCGTTTCTGGCTCTGCGATTGCTAGCGCTTCGGCTATGGGCTCGACTTTGATGCCTCTGATGAAAGAACGCGGATATGACGGTGATTATGCGGTTAACGTGACGGTTACCGCCGCGATTGTTGGCCTCCTTATTCCGCCGTCGCATAATATGATTATCTATTCTGCGGCATCCGGGATTGGTGTCTCGATTGGGGATCTGTTCCTTGCAGGCGTTGTCCCCGGTGTGTTGACAGCGGGCCTCCTCATGTTCGTGGCATGGCGCGTCGCGATTAAGCGCGGTTATCCAGGCGGTAAATTCCCAGGCTGGCGCGCGTTTGCCAAAGCGATTGTGTTTGCGATTCCCGGTTTGATGACGGCGATCATTATCATGGGCGGCATTTTGTCTGGCATTTTCACGGCGACCGAAAGCTCATCTATCGCCGTAATTTACACAATGCTGATTGGCTTCTTTATCTACCGCACGCTCGGTCTGAAAACGCTGTTCAAATCGGCGAAAGAGTCTGTGAAGATCACAGCGATGGTGATGCTCATCATCGCCTCGGCCACAGCTTTTGGATACGCCCTCGCCATTCTTGAGGCACCCACACAACTGGCGAGCCTGATCACATCGGTCACAGATAATCCGATAGCGGTCTTATTGATCGTCAATGTCATTTTATTGGTACTTGGCACCTTTATGGATATGTCACCGCTAATCGTGATCATGACGCCAATCCTGCTGCCTGTCGTAATGGCAGTGGGTGTTGATCCTGTGCACTTCGGGATCATTATGATGATTAACTTGGGTATCGGATTGGTGACACCGCCCGTCGGCGCGGTTCTCTTTGTTGGGGCTGCGGTGGGGAAAATCCCGGTCGAACAGGCGATCAAAACGATTTGGCCATTTTATCTGGCCCTCGTCGCAGCGCTTTTGCTGATCACATTTGTTCCGCAAATTTCATTGGCGCTTCCAAACCTGTTTTAAACATCTGGCCCGACTTTTCGAAGTCGGGTTTTTCTTTGCCTTCGAACCGATCAACCCAAGCGCCTACGCTCTCAAGCCCCGTAAAAACTAAAGTTTCAAAATGGGGACCTACCCATTTATGCAATGCCTGATCTGTGGGACGTCCGCGCAATGGCAACCCGATGGCTGCTGTTACAGGCTGTCAGGCACGCGTTAATCGGCCCCTTATTTGTTTTCTTAAAAACTGCCACAACAATGGTTCAAAGTAAAAATTGGGAAATTTTAGGGCGAATGTCGTTGATAGACTTTACTCGCGGCGCCACTACGCGCATCGTAGCTTAGTATATTAAACACTCAGGGGTCGGACATGGCGTTTAAATCAATCACATTGGGTTTCCTTCTTACCGCGGCAACATTGCCAGTCACAGCCTTTGCGGATGACACATTGCGCAAAGATATCGCGGCCGATTATAACGCCAATCTCGAATCCCTTTTTACCCATTTTCACCAAAACCCAGAACTGTCGTTTTTAGAGAGCAAGACTGCAACGCGGCTGGCGAGCGAAATTAAAGCTTTTGGTTATGACGTCACCGAAGGCGTCGGCGGAACAGGTATCGTTGCGGTCATGAAAAATGGGGCAGGACCGACTGTCATGATTCGCGCAGACATGGATGGCCTACCCGTCAAAGAAGATAGCGGACTGTCATACGCCTCAACTGCCCTGCAAATCGACAGGGATGGCGTTGAGAAGCCTGTGATGCACGCTTGTGGGCATGATGTGCATATTACCTCTCTCGTCGGCGCTGCACGGCAAATGGCGGCGCGGAAAGATCGATGGTCAGGCACGCTTGTACTGATAGGACAACCCGCAGAGGAGTTGATTTCCGGTGCACGAGCGATGTTGGAAGACGGCCTCTATACCCGTTTTCCAAAACCAGATTACGCGCTCGGATTTCATGTTTCGGCAGGCATTCCCTCAGGCCGCGTTGAAGTTGCCCAAGGCATTGCAATGTCCAGCTCTGACAGTGTCGACATAATTGTCAAAGGTGTCGGCGCTCATGGCGCGTCACCTCATAAAGGCATCGATCCTGTTCTTGTCGCCTCACAGATTGTTGTCTCTCTACAATCTGTCGTCTCACGATCTATAGCGCCTCTCGAACCAGGTGTGATCACCGTTGGATCGATTCATGGCGGAAACAAACACAATATCATTTCGGATGAAGTGAAGATGCAACTGACCGTCCGTTCTGATAGCCCCAAAATTCGCAAGCAGTTGCTGGACGGTATCGACCGTGTTGTCGAGGGCGTCGCGATCTCATTGGATGTTCCGGAAGAATTGATGCCCGAAGTCATTCGATCCAAGACACAAACGACGCCTCCCACGATTAACGATCGCGCCACAGCGGAGCGGGTCATTTCCGTTTTTGAGGAGAAGCTACCAAATGGCACGCTGTTCAGCCAGCCTCGCCAAGGCATGGGGGCGGAAGACTTCTCCTATTTCATCACACCTGAAACAGGCGTCAAAGGCGTCTATTTCTGGGTCGGCGGAACACCCGAAAAAGACGTAGAAGATGCCCCGTCCCATCACTCACCCTTTTTTAAGGTCGAACCTGAACCTTCCATCACATTGGGAACGGAAGCTACAGTCCTCGCAGCGTTGGATTTACTCCAAAAGAAGTAGGTCCGCCGCGCCTTCCGTATTGGAATTTGGGCGCGCATCGCCTAGTGAGCCCCCATATCTTACGAAAGCTCCTTCATGTCTCTCTCATTCAATAGCCGTAATTCCGAACTGGATGGTATTTACGCCGCTCTATTTTCAGCGGGTGAAGCCATCTATGCCGAATTGAAAAAAGGCTCAGGGTTAAAATTCGCGGCAAGCGGAAATGAGTCAGGCGATGAACAGATCGAACTCGACATCATCGCCGATGAAGCTTTCTTCAAAACCCTAAGCCAAGACAACCACGTCCGCTATGTCGTCTCCGAAGAGCGTCCTGGCCTAAGCAAATTATCCGACGGGCCTTACTCCATCGCGCTGGACCCGCTGGATGGGTCAAAGGCCGCATTGATTGGGATTCCCTCTGGTGCGATTTTTGGGGTCTTTGAAAATGCGGAAGTCGCCAAGGACTTTAATGGCCAAAATATTATTAGTGGCGGATTCTTCGTTTTCGGCATGAACTTAGAGGCTTATTTTGCCGACGGACCTGACGTTTATAAAGGTCTTTTCGATCAAGATGCAGGCACATGGGAGATCATCGCTCTGCCAGACGCCATGCCAAGTGCAGACATTCTGGCCATTAATGGTGCAAACCAATTGGTTTGGGATCAGTGGTTACAAGATCACTATCTCTCACTGCTTGATACGAAAAATGGAACGGTCAAACCGTATAATATGCGATGGTTTGCTTCTATGGTGTCGGACCTAAAACGCTTGCTCTTGCAAGGGGGTATTTTCGCTTACCCCGCAGCCAATCGTAAGGGGTATGAAAGGGGCCATTTGCGCCTCGTCTATGAAGCGATCCCAATGTCGTTTTTGATTCGCGCGATGGGTGGAGCCTCGACAGATGGTGACCAATCTTTGTTGGATGTGCCCGTGACCGACCTGCATCAAAAAACACCCGTCTTTATCGGAAATGCCGACAAGATCGCAGATATCGAAGCTGCGAAACGCGGAAATTAAAACCCGCGTTACGATTAAACTTCGCTGTCTTAAGAGATAGAGACGGTCTTGATGTTGCAGAAGGCCCGAAGACCTTCTGCGGCCAATTCCCGACCATACCCCGAACGCTTGACGCCACCAAACGGTAAGGCGGGATGGGACGCCGTCATAGAATTGACGAAGGTCGCACCAGCTTCGATCTCATTAATCGCGAACGCTTGCTCGTCGGAGTCTTGGGTGAAAATCGACGAGCCCAGTCCAAATGGACTGTCATTGGCAAGTTCAATCGCCTCTTCAATAGAGTGAACTTTAAATAACAATGCGACAGGCCCGAAAATCTCTTCATGGTAGGCGTTTGATGACTGTTGGATATGCTCCAAAATCCCAGGTCGATAGAAAAATCCGGGGCCGTCAATGACTTCGGCGCCTGTCACGCGCGCCGCGCCATCTTTAATCGCATTTTCGACTTGCTTCGCAATTTCATCCCGTGCGGACTCCGTCACCATAGGTCCAATATCTGTTGCGGGACTGTTTGGATCACCAACCACGAGGGCTTCAAACCCTACTTTGAATTTGGCTTTGAATTCGTCGTAAATATCGGCGTGTATAATAAACCGTTTGCCCGCGATACAGGACTGCCCGCAATTCTGCGTCCGCGCTGTGACGGCGACCTCGACGGCTTTATCGAGATCGGCGCTAGGCATCACGATGAAAGCATCAGAGCCGCCAAGCTCAAGAACTGTTGGTTTAATCACTTCCCCACAGATTGACGCCACGGACGATCCTGCACCTTCTGAGCCCGTGAGGGTAGCGCCGCGAACCCGATCATCCCGCAAAATATCACCGACCTGATCGGTGGTGATAAACATACTCTGCAACGAACCCTCAGGGAAGCCAGCGCGACGGACCACATCTTCGACCGACAGTGAACATTGCGGCACGTTTGACGCATGTTTTAATAACCCCGTATTGCCCGCCATCAGCGCAGGCGCGACGAAGCGGTAAACTTGCCACAACGGATAATTCCACGGCATCACAACCATGATCGGCCCCAGCGGCAGGTATTTCTTATATGTCTGTGCATCCGTGGCCTCGACAACCTCATCGGCCATCATGCTTTCGGCGTGGTCCGCATAGTAGCGGCACCCCATCGCGCATTTTTTAACTTCGCCAATTGCGGATTTCAGCGTCTTACCCATTTCGAGCGTAATGATAGCGCCGAGACGATCCGCCTCATCTTCAAGGATATCTGCGATACGATGCATGGCGGCTTTACGGTCTTCCATAGACCAAGACTTGAGGGTTTTATGCGCCGCCCAAGACGCAACCAGAGCGTCCTCGATTTGGGATTCAGAGATATTGTCAAATGTCGCTTCGACTTCGCCTGTGGCGGGATTGGTGGATGCAAATGCCATAAGATGTCTCGCGATTACGTGCCTAGTTTCGGAATGCTATGCGTACCATACGCGATACAGGTGTTCTTTGTTTCCATATAAAAATCAAAGGACCAATCCCCGCCGTCTCGCCCGATGCCTGAGGCTTTCATACCGCCGAACGGCGCTGGCAAATGACGGTTATTTTCTGAATTAATCCAGATCATACCGGCTTCCAACTCTCTAGCGACGCGCATCCCTTTGGCAGAATTTTCGGTCCAGACATAACCCGTCAGACCATATTCCGTATCATTGGCGATCTTGATAGCCTCGGCTTCATCTTTGAAAGGAATAGCGGTGAGAACGGGGCCGAAAATTTCTTCCTGTGCAATCCTCATATCGTTCGTCGCATTCGTGAATAGCGTTGGCTTAACGTAACACCCTTCTTTGCCCTTGCGCGCGCCGCCAACCGCGACCGTCGCACCGTCTTCTTTAGCTATTTCGAAATAACTCATGACTTTCTCATGGTGGGTCGGGTGGATCAGCGGACCAATTTCGGTGTTGGGATCAAGCGGATGTCCGACATTGATCCTTCTAATCCGCGCGGCAACTTTCGCTGTGAAGCTATCATAAATCGAGTCTTGTACTAATAGGCGCGTCGACGATGTGCAGCGTTCTCCATTCAGCGAAAATTGCATAAAGACCGCCGCGTCCAGCGCGCGCTCCATATCCGCATCGTCGAACACAATGCAGGGATTTTTCCCGCCGAGTTCCAAGTGCAACCGTTTCAGGGTCGGCGCAGCTTGGCGTTGGATGTGGGAGCCGGTTGAGCTCTCCCCAACAAAGGCAATCGCCTTAATGTGCTCATGCTCGGTTAGGGCTTTGCCCGCACTCTCTCCTAAGCCATTGACCACATTCAACACGCCTTTTGGCAAGCCCGCCTCATATGCGATCTCGCACAATAACATTGCAGTGTAGGGCGAGAATTCAGCCGGTTTTTGAACGACTGTACAGCCACTCGCCAGCGCCGGAGCAATCTTCCAGGTGGACAGCATGAAGGGTGTATTCCACGGCGTAATGACACCGACAGCGCCCAGAGGATGCCGTGTTGTAAAGTTATGGTGGTGTTCAGCGGGTAAGCTCAGACCCTTGCCTGCTTCGACAGCTTTGTCACCGAAAAACCGAAAGTTCGCAGCGCCACGAATGGCGGCCTTTTGCATGAAACGGATCGGTTGACCCGTATCCATGGACTCGATCATCGCGATTTCATCCGCTCGGGCTTCAATTCCGTCGGCGATTGCGTACATAATTTCGCGGCGTTTAGCGCCATCCAAATCGCGCCAGCCGCCGAGAAAAGCTTTATGCGCCGCATTTGCAGCCGCGTCGATATCTGCGGCTGTTCCCGACCAGATATCACCTAACCGAGAATTATCGACAGGCGTAATGTTTTCGAATGTCTCTTTCGATTTACCCTTCACCAATCTTCCATTGATGAAATGACCTAATGGTTCCTTGCGGAACCGCGCCATATGTTTGCGGGCTTTAGCAACCCGTTTCTCAAGATCGGTTTTTTTAAATGTCACTTTAGCCATTGGACGTGCCTTTAATGATGTCGTGAATATTGTTTTTCTTCCAGGTCCAGTCTTTCTTAATCTCCTGAAGCTCCAATCCCAGAGACAACGGATTTCCCGCATCGAAATGCTCTTTGGTAAAATCAGTTAGGACTTTAAACAACACATCGCCAATCTCACGTTTGGTCGCGTCTTCGCGGCCCTGCCCGATCCGAACGGTAATATAGATAAATTCACGACCCAAAACGCCGTCACCGACGCGGTATCGTTCGAAGGATTGTGCCCGCGTACGGATACCCCCTGTTGGCAGCGCAGGCATAGCCATGGCCGCTTCATGGAGGTGTCCCAACAAACGCTGGATATAAAGGGTCTTTGCGATCCCCTTTGAATGCTCAACAATAATATGTGGCACGAAATCTCCTTGACCCTTTTATTTAACATGTTAAGTACATTGCACCTCGAAAATGTCAAGGATCCAAAATGAAATTCGTCACTTTCCTACAAGATGAGCAGCAACGTTTCGGGGGGATTACGTCTTCGCATGAAAGCAAAATCGTCGACCTTACAGCCAATTTCAGCGACCTGCATAGTGTGTTGAAATCAGACCGATTAGACGCCGCGAAAACGGCCGTCGAAAGTGGAAAAGGAACGATCAATCTTGCCGACGTGACGCTTTTGCCGCCCATCACAACAGCGGAAAAATACTTCTGCATTGGCGTCAATTATGCCAACCGAAATGCTGAGTATAAGGACGGTTCAGAAGCCCCAAAAAATCCATCTGTCTTCATGCGATCGCGTGAGAGTTTTGTCGGACATGGCCAGTACATTGAACGCCCACCTGAATCCCATCAGCTTGATTATGAGGGCGAAATTGTTGTGATCATCGGGAAAGAGGGTCGTCGCATTAAACGTGAAAATGCACGCGATCACATTGCAGGGCTCTGCGTTATGAATGAGGGCACCCTGCGCGATTGGGTACGCCACGCCAAATTTAATGTGACACAAGGCAAGAACTTCGAAAAATCTGGAGCATTGGGCCCATGGATGGTGCCGCTTACTGACGATATAGATCTTAAAGATTTGCAAATTCAAACCCGCGTCAACGGTGAACTCCGCCAAGACGACCATACCTCAAATATGATGTTTCCCATCGAATTCCAGATCGAATATTTATCTAAATTTGCCCGACTCAAAGCCGGTGATGTAATCGCAACTGGTACACCCAACGGTGCAGGCGCTCGCTTTGATCCGCCCAAATATTTGGTGCCTGGCGATGTCGTTGAAGTGACCTGCCCTGGCATCGGTACCTTGCGCAATGAAGTTAGAGACGAAGTCGTTTAGGCTAAGATTTGCATGATGGACTCCGAACTTAGAGCATTTCAAAAAAACTTACCCATGGCACTTTTACGGGCGCGCGAGACTGTCATGGGACATTTTCGTCCGCTTCTGCGTTTGCATGACATCACGGAACAACAATGGCGCGTCATCCGAGCGCTCTACGGAAAACCTGGCCTTGAGGTCTCGGCGCTCGCGGACAAAACCCTGCTGCTGATGCCGAGCCTGACGCGCATTTTAAAGGCATTGGAGGAACGCGAGTTTGTGACCAGCTCCATGGTCGAAGGCGATAACCGACGGAAGCTTATTCGACTGGACCACAAAGGTCGCGCAGTTCATCAAATGATGTCCCCTCTCAGCGAGGCAGAATATAAAAAAATTGAAGCCAAACTTGGCGCAAAGAAACTAAAAACCCTCTACCAGTTACTCAACGACCTCTCCGATTAGATAGCCATAACCGCGGCGGTACACCCGACGGAAAATATCGGAATAGGTTCATAAAACCAAAGATCACCCTTCGCGCCTTCACAAAGCCCACTGATTGCGGTCAGGGTTCGAATCTCAAATCCGCCCTGCCCTGCATCTTTCAGCGTGTCCTCATCCGTATACGACAGCAGCTTTTCTTTATCATTCGCTACCCAAGCATCCAGATACTCGCGGTCCCACTCTTCGACAATTTTGCCGCTATTTGGTGTAGCGGGCCAATGACTGATCCCGCCGGTTCCTATGACCGCAATTTTTTCAGGCATTTCATCACAGGCGCGACGCAGCGCTCGACCGAATTCCCACACACGATGGAGTGGTGTTAAGGGCGGACCTTGGCAGTTAATATTTACCGGAATTATATCCATGTCATAGTTTGGCGTCAGGAAATGCAGCGGAACCATAATCCCATGGTCCATTTTCCATTCTTCAGCATAAGCAACATCGATGCTCTGCATCACTTCTGTGATAATTCGTCGGGATAAATCAGGATTTCCCGGGATCTTTGTGCGGGGAATGCCGAGCCATTCTGGGTCTTCAATTGGACCCTCATATTCCTCACCCATGCCCATGGCATAAGCGGGCATGTTGTTCATGAAAAAGTTCGCGAAATGCTCTGCGGCGATAACGACCAACGCTTCCGCGCCGCTGTCTTCAATCGCTTTTCGCATTCGGTCTAGCTGTGCGTAGAAAGCGTCGCGCACGGCGGGGTCAGCACGTTCCGCGCGGCCTGTAATTCCAGGCGCATGTGAGCAAATACCTGCAAATACGAGTGCCATTAAACTGCTCCGCCTTCTCCGCCATCAACCGCGCGGTAAATACCGTCACGGACTTGACCGTGGACGGACAATCCGTCCTTCATGGCCTGAATATACTCATCCCATTCCAGTCCGATAAAGGCGGCATAATGCATCAGTATTTGTCCATTCACGCCGTGAATGTACAGCTCTCCAACGTCGCCATTCCTTAACCAATCTTGCTCTTCAGGCGTCAGGCTGTATTCCGCAAGAAGACCCTCAAGGTCTGTTTTAAATTGCGCTTGGACCGCCGTGTCTCGGTTCAAATTGAACAGAAGTTTTTGAACATAATAAAGGCTCATGAGAAGCCCAACGATACACACCCAAGTGGACCAAAGTCGGCTTTGAAGTTGTCACCTGCGCTCGCCATAACTGGCCGCGTGAAACTACCCGACATGATATACTGACCTGCGTCTAGCTTAACGCCATGCGGCGCAAACCGTTTTGCTAGCCAGATAAGACCACGTGCGGGATGGTCCAAAATACCAGCCCCCAATCCCGTCTCTTCGACGATGTCATTTCGATATAAAATAGCACCGGCCCATCGCAGGTCGACGTCTCGCGGGTCAAACTTTTGACTCCCAACTATGATGCCTGCATTTGCTGCATTGTCGGAGATGGTATCATAAACTTTGCGGGTGTAGCCTGTCTCAGGATCGACACGATGGCTGCGGGCAGCGATTAATTCCAATGAAGGTACGATGTAATCTGTCGCGTCCAACACATCTTCGACGCTCAGGTCATCACCGAACAAATCCTGTTTCAGCACAAAGGTGATTTCGACCTCGACACGCGGATCTATGAAATCTGACGCTGGCAATATCGCGCCATTTTCGAACAACATATCATCAAGAAGCGTCCCAAAATCTGGCTCATCAATCTTCATGGCCTCTTGCATGGCGCGGGACGTTAACCCGACTTTACGCCCGATAACTTTGCGTCCTTCACCCTCTTTTATCTTTATCCACGCGGCCTGAACCGCATAGCCATCCTCAATTGTCATATTAGGATAGGTTTGCGAAAATGCAGCAAACGGCTTCCTAGCCTTTTCAGCGGCGTGGTGCATCCGCGCGGAAAGTTGAATCTGCTCGCTAGTTAACATGTTAATTACTTAACGCCTCAGCGCCATTATGGCAAGGCTGGGCGCACGGGTTTCAATTCTGAAACGGACACCTTGTTCGAACCCCCTGCCCATTTGGCTGCCTCAGGCGAAATATTGCGCCAGAAAGCTAAGCAGGATAATCAAGCACAGACCGAAGCTAAATATTCGCAAAATCCTTATCGACTTTGATCGCGCCGTCGCCGCCATATTATTGGTCGGACCAATGGGTTTGATAGAGGTCGAAACGTCGATCTCGTAGATTTCGGACGGTCCCATTGGCCCGCGCCCAAGATAGATCTGTTAGATCTAAATCCGCGATGGCCACGGTTTCAACGTTTTCTGAGCACTCGGCAGCGATGCCATCTCTCGCAAATGGGAAATCGCATGGTGTGAGAATGCAACTTTCTGCATAATTCACGTCCATGTTCTCAACGCCTGGCAGGTTCCCGACATTGCCTGACATCACAACATAGCACTGGTTTTCAATCGCGCGGGCTTGCGAACAATAACGGACGCGTAAATAGCCTTGGCGATTATCCGTGCAGAATGGGACAAACAGAATTCGAGCGCCTTCATCAGCCATTCGCCGCGCGAGTTCAGGAAATTCGCTGTCATAACAAATCAAGATACCGATAGGACCACAGTCGGTGTCAATTGTACTGACCTCGTCTCCGCCCTTAATGTTCCAATAATGGCGCTCATTCGGGGTTGGGTGAATTTTCTCCTGCGCGTGAACGGACCCGTCCCGCAGAAAAACATAAGCGATGTTTTGAATATCCCCATCATCGGCTCGGGTCGGATGAGACCCACCAATGATGTTAATATTGTAGCTGACGGCCAGTTTACGCATCGCTTCGATGAAACGCGGCGTATACTCGGTTAGCTTTTCAATCGCGGCAGATGGCGGTAGGCGCGTTTCGGCCAGCGCCAGGAGCGGCAATGTGAAAAGCTCAGGAAAAACCGCGAAATCAGATTTATAGGCCGAGACACTATCGACGAAATATTCGACGCTGCTCATGAAGTCGTCGAAGCTCGTGACTTTCCGCATTTGCAATTGAACCGTGGCAACGCGGACAATATCCTTCTGCGCCGTCTCGGAATGAACACTATCACGGCTCTCCACAGCATAGGCATTTCGCCATATCATATGCGCCGCAAAACCGCCTGACGCTTTATCGGTAGGCAAGTAGTTTTCGAGAATACCAAGCACGTCAAAACCTTGTCGAAATTGGAAGTTCACGACAGGGTCGTTGACTTTGCGCTCCTTAACTGCATTGAGATAGTCCAGTGGATCAGGGAACGCTTTTTTGCGTTTCGCCCATCCCGGTAGACGCCCTCCAAAAACGATGCCCTTGAGTTCCAAGTCCTCTACTAAAGACTTACGGGCATCATAAAGACGTTCACCAATTCGCAAGCGCCGGCGTTCAGGGTCAACGCAGACCTCCATGCCATAAAGCCAATCGCCATTTGGGTTATGGGAGGACCCATAGCCACCGCCGGTGATGCCAGACCAGTTGTGAGGGGCAAGCGCGATGTCTTCGCGCACCATGATGCTGGCGGCATAGCCCACGATCTCGCTCTCATACTCGACGACAAATTGCCCTTCTGGAAAATTGGAAATCTGTCCGCGCAATACGCCAACTGCATATGTGGACATATTAGGGTACGCCCGGTCGACTAGCGCGGCGATGCCTTTCACATCCTGAATGTTTGCAAGACGAATAGTGAGCTGCGCGCTCTCGCGTGTCTGCGCCATAAATTAAGCCCGGCCCAATGCGTAATTCATAATTTTATATGCCAATTTGGCCGCCAAGAAGTCTGGCCCATGAAGTTTTTTTATCGGCGCCAGCTCATTAATGTCTGCACCCACGATTGTTCCGATTTCAGAGGCCGCTTTGATAATCGCCATGGCATCTTCCCAGAATAAACCACCCGGTTCAGGCGTCCCTGTGGACGGCATGAGCGAGCTATCGAAACCGTCCAAATCAAAAGTGAGGTAAATCGGGCGCCCTTTTAACGGTGCAACGATTTCATCCGCATTCCATTTAGCGCGATCTTTGCCCCAATGAATTGTGATGCGGTGCTTGTTCGCCTCGTAAAACGGGATCTCTTCTTTCGAGATATTACGAATTCCGCAAGATACAATCGCGACAGTCGGGTGATCCAGCACGCGCCGAATAGCCGCCGCATGCGAAAAATGTTCTCCTTCATATCCATCGCGAAGATCAGCGTGAGCATCAAAGTGCAGAATGATTAGGTCATCGAATTCCTTCAAGAAAGGCCGAATAGCGCCTGGCGTTATCGAATGCTCTCCGCCAAAAACGAGTGGAAATTTCCCGTCTTTCAACACCGCAGTTGTCATCGCTTCGAGCGTCTTCAGCGTCGTTTCAATGTCAGAGTTATCGATCACAGGCTCTCGCGCAGTCACAAGGCCATAGCGTTCAATCGGTTCACACCAGAGATCCTCGTCGAAGAGCTCAACTTCGTGACTAGCGGCGATCATAGCTGCTGGCCCGGCTTCTGTCCCGCCGCCGTACGAGACCGAAGCCTCTAAACCAAAGGGGATGATAACCGCACCAGCTTCTTCATAAGAAACGGAATGCGCCTCTCCCAAGGAGAGGAAGCCATCTTCAGATTTCAAGAGGGGGAATGGCGCTTTCATTTCGCGAACATCTTTGCATATTCGCGACGTGGACGGTTTTTCCAATCGCAAGAGTGATAGGCGTCAGAC
Organism: Litorimonas cladophorae; assembly: GCF_014652455.1. Classification (GTDB taxonomy): domain Bacteria; phylum Pseudomonadota; class Alphaproteobacteria; order Caulobacterales; family Maricaulaceae; genus Litorimonas; species Litorimonas cladophorae. The sequence continues at coordinate 1,055,013 of NZ_BMYV01000001.1, forward strand.
GCGAGCAATGGCACGACAGAACCTGCCTCTGCAAACACCATTTGCTCGAGCGTCGTTTGTACTTTGCCCCAACTTGCCGCTTCTTTGAGTGTTGAAGACGAACACGCGCCATCACGAACATCGGCAACAGAAATCTGGACCGCATATTTATGCATTTCAGCTTCTACACCAAGGATTTCCGCACAGACGACTGTGTCTTGGACGAAGTTCTTTGGAACACCTCCACCAATCATCAGCAAGCCGGTTGAGCCAGCCTTAATCTTGACGTCAGTCAATTCACGGAAGTCTGCAACGCTATCGATGGAAAGGTAATTACCAGGGTTTTCGACCTGATGTTTCACCAAGCCGAACCCGGCCGAGCAATCCGAAAACGCAGGGACGAAAATCGGGACGTTATAGTCGTAGCATGTCTCAATCAGGCTACCCTTTTTAACCGCATGCGTTTTCAGCCATTTACCCATTTCCCAGATAAATTCCCGAGAAGAATAGGGGCGTCGCTCTAGGCTGTCTGTGATGTCTTTAATGACATGGTCACAAGCTTGCAGCTCTTCTTCGTCAATATAGGTGTCATAGATCCGATCGATGTAAAGATCGCGCAATTCATTGTCATCAACTTGGCTATCAGCTTGATAATGCTTGTACCCAAGGGCTTCAAAGAAATCCATGTCGACAATGGATGCGCCCGTTGAGACGATCGCGTCGACCATACCGTATTTCACGAGATCTCGGTAAACATGCATACATCCGCCCGCAGATGTTGACCCTGCTAACGTAAGAATGACGGAGCATTCGGGATCGTTCACAGCCTGTTTAAAAATGTCTGTCGCCCGACCCAGATCACGCGCCGTGAAAGACATTTTGCCCATCGCTTCAATAATTGGGCGGGCGTCAATTTTCGTAATGTCGAAATGCTCCACTACATTGGAGAGCAATTGTGCTTTTGTATTTTTTGTCATGATATTACCTTCAGTCATCCAACAGAATGACGGTGTGTTGTGAGTGAAATCCGTTAAATTGAGTGGCAAGAGCTTGACCATATGCGCCCAAGTGTCCGACCTCGATCCAATCACCTTCGCAAGTATCTGCAGGAAGGTGGAAAGGGCCGATCATTGTGTCAGAACTGTCGCATGTGGGGCCGAAAAAGCGGAATCCGATGGTGTTTGCGCAAGGTGCAGGCGGACGATTTCTGAGGAGTTTGACTGGAAACTTCCAGCCAAACTGACCTGCGTCGAATAATGATCCATAAGTTCCATCATTGAGATATAGGTCTGAGCCTTTTCGAAGCTCCACGCGTGTCAGAGTTGAGCCGCCTTCGGCACACAGCGCCCGACCTGGCTCGCCGTAAACGGCAATTGCGTCGAACCCGTGAGCTTTCACGCTTTGTCCGATTGCGTCAAAGTAGTCCGACATTGGGGGAATTGGCATTTCTGGATAAGCAACGGGAAAGCCCCCTCCCACATCAATGGAATCCACTTTGACGCCTGCTGCATCGACGACCCGGCGAGCAAACGCGATGGCTCTGTCATAATTATTGATGGCCAGGCATTGAGATCCAACGTGAAAACAAATGCCCAGCTTCGCCGCAACCGCGCGTGCTGAGATCAGTAAGCTGACAGCGGTGTCGTAGTCCGCTCCAAATTTACCTGACAAAGGCATCACTGCATCACCCTTTGGCAAAGCCAAGCGCAGGTGCAAACTTAGATCTGTTGCATCTTCAGTGGAGTCCAAAATTTTCTGAACCTCATCCGCGTGATCGAAAGAGAAATCTCGGACGCCCAATTCATATGCCCGAGCAATTGTGGCGCGGGACTTGATCGGATGCATCAAGAATAATTTCGCTGCGGGTAATAGATCCCGAACTAATTCAATCTCGCGGATCGAAGCCACGTCAAAATCACGGACACCCTCGTCCCATAGAATTTTGAGCAAAGACGGATGCGGATTCGCCTTCACCGCATACATCACTTCACCTGGGAAACCTGACACGAATGTCCGCGCAGCCCGCTCAATTTTCCGTGGGTAAAGCACATAGATTTGGTCGTCACCGCGAAAGTCGGCGATAGCGTCTGATGCAGTAACATAGGTCGGCAATCCGTAAGGTTGGAGTTGCGTAGGTTGCTCGACAGACGGAGCGGTTGAAGCAGCGAGATAGGTATTCAACATGATTGGAATTTCCGAAGAGCCCGGTTCAAAAAATAACGGGTCAAATTCTAGGAAATGACAAAATCAGGAGTGAGATTGTCAGCGGCGAGGTTGGGTCGGCGAGCTTAAGCCCGCACCTCACTACTGAGTTCCGCGATAGCGGCCTGACAATCTTGATGTTTAGACGACAGGAAGACCTCTCCCAACTGCGCCTGCAGTGAGATGGATGTAGGCTTAAGTCTGTGATGCAAGGCCTTGGCCATACCACTAACTCTCAATTCCCGAACGTCCCCTTTGTGAAAAGGTGGTACGCAAACAAACTAAGACGCTACCGGCGGCTATTAGATGATACTTGAGGCACCATCACGGCTGACAGATTTCCCATTCAATCACGCTAAAAAGCTGACTGTTCAGGGCTCGCTGTAGCTCGCTTTATCGTCAAACGGCGCGCTAAAGCAGAAATAAAAAACCTGCAAGCTTTTTTTTAACGCTTATGAAAAAATACTCACGGGAAAGCGAATGCACTCAAAAAAGAGATAGGTGGACGCCGAATGTCTGATATAATTTGAAGCGTCGCCGTCGTTAGCAGACCGCCACGACAATCCTCTCTCTAGGTCAATTATCGATGAAATTTACATTGCACCGCACGCAGACGACTGAAACCGATCGTTTCGTCTGCATCATCAGTGGTGACGGCCTTCTCAACCCTATCGCGAAAGCGTTGGCCGTCAGATTCGCGGGGGCTGGCTATGCAGCGGCACGCGTGAAAGCGATCGCGTATTTTTGGGACAAAAGATCTCCCCAACACATGTCCAAAGACCTGCAACGCTATATGCGACGGCGTTTGAAGCGTGTGCCTACGGCTCAATTCACCTTCGTCGGATACTCCTTTGGGGCTGGCACCCTACCTTTTGCTCTAAATCTACTCTCACCCCGGCTCAAAGAGCATATTGAAAAGGTGATTTTAATCGCTCCACCGGCACAAGCCGATTTCAAATTTTTCTTCAGAAGTTGGTTTCACAAACCGACGGAAAAGGCAAAAGCGACAGCACCTGAAATCCAGCAATTATCGGAAGTAAAACCTGTCCTATACGTCTACGGAGAGGATGACTATGTCGGTGCGCGGGCGTATCTCAAACCTCACAAAAACCTCGAATTCATAAGCCTACCGGGTGGACATGATCTAAATAAAGATATGGACGGTCTGTTTTTCGCCATCATGAAATCGTCCGGCTGAGAGGGGCGCACCACACCCTTATTTCTGAATAATGCCGAGGATACCGCCACTGCTCAATAGCGCTAAATTCCCAAGCGCCACAGGCATGGTGAGTTGGCTTGGGGCCGCGATGTAAACAGGCTCCCATTCTGGCGTGAACTTCTGCTTAAACGCTCGAAGGCCTTTGAATCCGTAAAACCGCCCGCCATGTTCAAAAATTAAAGCGCCAAGTTTCGTCATAAAGGGTGCAAGTTTATCCCCCTCTAAACCAGCCAAGGGTGCCATGCCGAGACTGAAGCGACCGTAACCTTCAGCTTTGGCCCACGAAATGATTTCGGTGAACAAGTAGTCCATCAATCCGTTAATTTTAACGTCCTTATAGCGCATCAAATCGATGGATACTTCCGTCTTGCAATGGGTTGTCCATAAGTTAGCGAAAGCGATGATCTCACCTGCGCGACGCACAACGGCGACAGGTTGACGACTGAGAACATCCCGATCAAACCTACCCAACGAAAACTGCTTCTCTTTCCCTTGATGAGTTTCGAGCCAGTTTTGAGATACCCTTTCAAGGCGATCCATATCGTCGCTATCCACCGAAGGATACAGGATCTCAAACGCACAACCCTCACGGAGGGCGCGGCTTTTGGAATTTCTTAACTCACTCCGCTTTTTACCCTCCATGGTGAAGTCATTTAGCGAAATCAGGGCCAGCTCGCCGATTTTCTGCAAAGCTAAGCCCGCATCTATGAAATCGGTCAGATCATCACCGCGCACCGCGTAAAAACAGGGCCAAGCATCCCACTGATCCGCCAGCTGACGGAATGTCCAAATCAACTCTTTGCGCTCGGCTGCCAAGCCAACAGGGTTTCCCATCACGACCCAAGTCCGCCCCTTAACACCATACATCAGAAAGGATTTTCCACTCTCTGAAAACAGAAATTGCTTATCGCCCATCAAAGCAAGGTTTGCATCACTTCCAACCTTCTCGGCCGTCTGTAGGACCGCACCTACCCTGTCCATCAAACTGTCATCTGATGCGGCGCGTCTCAGGTTTGGTGCGGGCTGTAACAACCGCCAAAAGCCATAAAAAGCGAAGAGAGTGCCAATTAAGACAAAGGCACGGAAAAATCGAGAGACGTCACTTTCCAGCCCAAACTGCCACCAAAGATCAGCCTTATAGGGCTGGTCCAGATAGCTAAAAAAACCGATCCAAATGGCAAACCCAATGGTTGTTAAAATAACGCCTAACCGCGGCAAGCTGAGCGGAATGTCGCGAATGCTCCCTTTTCGGTAGAAGGCACCCTTGGACGTGAAAAGACTGAAGCAAAGCACAAATAGAACAAATGCGCCTTTGGGATCAGCGCCTTTCAACAGGGTGAAAATAGCGCCCGCAAATAGAAAAATGACCGCGAGCGACCAAGCATTTTTAAGTCGCCGCCTTAGGCCCATTGCGACGATCAACAAGAGACTACCGATAAAACTGGCCGTCAAATGAGAGAATTCCGTGACAGCGAGACTAAACCCCGCGCCTAAAAACGGGAGGCTCGCAAACGAGTTAGGCGTCGCCGCAGAGATAAGCATTGCGCCGCCCGTTAGAAAAATCAGAACGGCATACAGAGGCGGGGCAATAAGTTCGAAGACATCTAGAACTTTCGTACTGCCACGCGCGACTTGCCCTGTAAAAGGACGCGCTTTCATAAAGCCCGTTATGACAGCTGATAAGATAAGCGGCGTAAAGAAGTAAAGGCCACGGTAAGCGATCAGGGCAACCATCAGGTCGACTGGGTTGGTGTTTACAAATAAAACAAAACAAGTGGCCTCAAAAACCCCAATACCGCCCGGCAACCCGCTCAACCGGCCAAGGCTATGGGCGATGACAAACCCAGCGAGAAACCAAGAAAGACTATTACCGATTCCGTTCCCAAGGCAGACATATAGAGCCCCTGCGGCAGCCAGCCATTTTGCCAATCCAAGCAGGAGCGATATTCCAAAGGAACTTGACATAACCCCCGCAAGGGACGGCTCTTCAAAACTCAAACGCCGCCTTGAGATTGCGACAGAGGTCGCGCTTAAAATCATGCAGACAACGTAAACGATGAATGAATTGACTTTCAATTCAGAACTGATCTCACCTTGAGCCACGATTAAGGACAGAACCAAAAGCGCTATTCCGCTCATAAAAATCGAGAGTTGATTACGTTGGCCCAATCTTGCCAAATCAAGAGGTGTCATTGACCAAGCACTAAAAAGTCGATCTCGAAGGTCTGGACCTGCGAGGGAGCCCATAGTGGTGATGTTGGAAACTGCATTCGCCACAAATGCCAAAGCTATGCGTCTGGAGCGAGACATCCTTGAGGGCTCAGGAGCGCCAGTGGCGTCCTCAAAACTGGCTATCCCGAATCCGAGAATCATCAAAACAAAAGAAATGGCCAGCGTCGTGAAGGTTAACTGACCCAACGCCTGTACCGTTTCACCATAGGATACCGTCTGAATCTGACGCCAGATCACAAACAGAGACCCGATGAAAAGGCATACACCCAAAGCGACCGCAAGTGTGGTTTTCCACCGCAAAACGCGGCGTGGCACCTGACCAATCACCGTGTCGGGCTCAATGCCAATTTGAAATTTTTGCAACGGATCTGGTCCTAGATGAGACGAAGTTTAGATTGTAGTCTTTTCGTAGAGTCTAGTGAAATGGAAAAGAGCGAAAAACCGCTATTCCCCGAGGCATGAAGCGGGACATATGTCCCGTTTCAGGAAAGCCTACCGGCCATTATTCCCGGGCCGCTTTGCGCATCGTCGCGTTTACCGGTTCCAGAAGATACTCGAGGAAAGTTCGCTTCTCTCCGGAAAAGATAAAGGCCTCGATAGGCATTCCTGGAAGCAACGGTGTGGTCAATTCTCCGAGCTTTTCTTCCCCGATCGTGATTTGCGCTTCATAATATGAATACCGTCCATCGGCTGAAGTTTTCAGGTCCGCGCTAATATCGGAAATCGTGCCGGCGAGAAGCGGTGAATCCCAAGCCTTGAGGCCAGAGAGACGCGCTTCCACAGACAAACCTTCATAGACTGAGTCTCGGTCAGAAGGCTGTATTTCGGCCGTCGCGATCAAATCCTGATTGTCAGGAACAATTTCTAGAATAGTTTCTCCAGGCCGCACGACAGCGCCCGCATTTGAAAACGCTAAATTGAGAATTTCACCCGACTGCGGTGCGTAAAGAATGGTACGATTGACCACATCTTGCGCAGAGATCAGTCTCTCCCGATTGCTCAATATCTCGGCACGAGCCGCTACCAAATCAGCACTTAGTTGTTCTGTAAACTGAGCTCGCGTCTGTATGATTTGCTGGGTAATTTCGTCGGCCTGCGCAACGGCTGTGTTCTGCTCAGACTTCAAGCGAGCAAGATCTGAACTGAGTCTGGCCTCATCACGTTCCAATCCAGAAAGATCAAGTGCGCGGATAAGGCGTTGCTCCAGCAATTTTTGACTACGCTCAACGTCGGCTTGCACCAAATCTCTGGCTCTACGTGTGCTTTCGATCTGTGCCTCATGGTTTTCAGCGCGTTGCAATAAACCTGCACGTCGGCTTTCCAAGACGTCGATATCAGCTTTGATTTTGCCTCTTTGCTGTGCAAAAAATTCGTGTTGCCTAGAGCGCGTTGTCATCAACACATTTTCTGGGACAATATCCTGCTCCAAATCGCGAAAAATCAATTTAGATTTGTTCGATAAAAGCGCCTCGAGACGATCGATTGTCGCCTCTGCATTTGCAAGCTCTTTTGCGATTTGGTCACGCCCTGCGGCGACACTGACATCTGTCAAAATCATAAGCGGCGCGCCTGTCTCAACAACGTCGCCTTCTCGGACAAGGATCTCCTGAATGATCCCGCCTTCGAGATGTTGAATCGTTTTCCGATTATTTTCGACGGCGACCGTCCCATAAACGATCACGCCTTCTGCGAGAGGGGCTAAACTAGCCCAAACAAGAAATCCACCAAAGGCAAATGTACAAATTAGGGCACCCAATTTGATGGTTTTACTTTTCCAGAGCATAGAATAGATATCAGACGACGACACCATTACGCGGCCCCCTCTTTTGCGCTCGTCGCGATCTGTCGTGGGTGCGCCATGGTCGCCATATAGTCTTGTGTTGAGACCATTTTCAGGGACCGGTTATCGAGCAAGAGCACATTATCGGCCAAGGATAAAAGCCGCATATCATGCGTTGCAAAAATTAGGATGTTACCATTCGATTTCATCTCTGCGAGACCGCGTTGTAGGCCTAATAATGAGGCACGATCAAGATTGGTACCAGGTTCGTCTAATACGAGAAGAACCGGGTCGCGGTATATAGCTCTCGCTAACCCGACCCCCTTTTGTTGTCCCTGCGAGAGATGGCTTCCACCTGGCCCGACACGCGTGTCGTAACCTTCAGGCAGTCGCAAAATCATATCGTGAAACCCAGCTTTTTGCGCGGCGCCCATTATGTCTTCTGGCGTACCATCCGAGAAACGACTAATGTTTTGCGCGATCGTTCCGGGCAAAAGCTCGACATCTTGTGGCGCATAGCCAATATATTTCCCTCGGTCACCAGCATCCCAGTTGTGCATGTCTCGGCCTCCGAGCCTTACACGCCCGTCTAATGGCTCCCACGCCCCGACTATCGTTTGTAACAAGGAGGTCTTTCCAGAGCCACTAGGGCCCAGAATTGCGATCGACGCGCCCGCTTTAAGGTTGACGTTGAACTTTGGCAGGAGCGCCGCGTCCGATCCGGGACTTGCAATCATCAAGCTTTCTATCGATAAGTCGGCGTCTGGCCGCAGCATCGGCGTGAAATCCCCGTCAGACGCGCCAGATCGTGCCATAGTATCTTCTAGACTAAACCATGCGCTACGCGCACGAATGAGTTGACGCCACGCGCCCAGAGCTTGATCAATTGGCGCTAGAGCACGCCCCATTAAGATAGAGCCTGCGATGATTGCGCCTGCAGACATTTCCAATTGCAGAACCAGAAAGCCCCCTACGCCCAAAGCCGCGACTTGAAGCATTTGACGAAGACCCTTCGCCTGAGCACTGAAAAACGTTGAGCGACCCAAGCCATCCATAGTCATCTTACTCGACTGTTTTCTATAAGACATCCAGTTCGACAAAAGCGGTGTCACCATCCCCAAGCTGGAGATGACAGAGCGGTTACGGCTAATCTCATTTGCAAAATTATTCGCCACAGTTTCTGCCTGCATTGCCTCCTCGACCGATTTGCGTGAAGATAGCTCGGTAAAAACGGTAATCAAAATCAGTACAAGTCCCCCAATAACTCCGATCCATCCGATAATGGGATGAACTAGGAACATCGCCAGCAGAAAAAGGGGCGTGAAGGGCAAATCAAAAAACGGTAACAACAAGCCGTGTCGCAGGAAGTTTTGTACCGTCGACAAATCCGCCAGCTTTTTCGGCAGAAGTTGAGGGGAATTTTCATCGCGAAAACTGGACATGAAGACAACTGGGCCATACTCGTTTTGAATTTGCTCAGACATCAACGCCAGTGTCTTCCGCCGCGCCGCTTCTGCGAAGCCGTAGACGCTCAACAACCCGATAGCGGCAATACTCACCATAATCAGAGTCTCTACCGAACCAGATGACAACACGCGATCATACACTTGAAGCATATAAAGCGGTGACACCAGCATCAGTAAATTTACCACGAGTGAGAACAGGAGCGTCACAACGATGTATGGTTTCACCGATGACTTATTTAGCGCCCAGTCAACTGTACCAGTTTTATTAGAAAACGTTTCGGTGCTCATTGGAGGGCCCCTGTAAGACTCTTTAAGGTCAGACCCTGCCGGAAATAATTATGGCGCGTACGTATCTCCGCTAATCGCGCTTCTTCCAAAGCCAATCGAATGTCGACCATTTCTGGCAAAGTGCGGATATTATTTTCATACCCCGTTTGCGCGGCGTCAAATTCGACAGTTCGGAATTCGATAACAGCTTGGCGCCGCCCCAGCTGTGCGCTGAGCAATAACGCTCTTCTATGCGTTGAGGTAACTTGTTCCTCCAGCATTTTACGTTCCTCATCGGCCCGAAATTCCGCGCGGCGCGCCTCGGCACGCGCACGATTTGTTCGCGCTGAAAGGGCTGAGCCCGTGAAGATCGGTACTGAAGCATCAAAACCAATCCGCTCCCTTGCCTCTAAGCCGTCAAAACGACGGTCCGTTGTCAGAGAGCTAATCCCGACTATTTCTATCACCGGCAGGCGCGACCGACTTTGGCGTTCGGCTTCCAGGTCAAGTTTACTCGCAGTGCGAGTCAGAGCTTGAACCTGAGCGTTGCCGACAAGCGCATCGCTTAGGTATGTTTGCGATGTTTGTCCGCCCGACAGAACATCAACACCTTTTTCTACACTTGCGCGTGCATCTGGACACGGGAGGCCATCAGAGCGTGTGGAAATTCGAAGGCGCGAAATCGCCTGCTGCTGTTCAAACTCCAGCTCATAACGATCAGCTTCAGCATCCGCACCTTCGGCTGAAATCTCGGCCACCTCGGAACGGGTGGCACCTCCGGACTCAAGCGCAATTTCTAATGCGGAGAGTTCTTGGGAGAAATAATCGGCGCGTTCAACCGTCGCCATCAAGCGCTCTGATGCATCCAGCCAATCTATGTATGCTAAACCTGCCTCAAGTCTTGCCCGTGCCTCCGCGCTCAGGACGAGGCTTTCTTTCGCTAATATCTCTTGTTTGGCCGCCTCTTTCGCTAAACGGGAATCCCCGAAATCAAAAACACGTTGCGAAGCTCGCAAACCGATTTGGTTTTCAATCGCTGAGTTCACGAGCCCTTCATCCCCGATACCTGATCGGGTAAAAACGGATATCTGCGGGCGGCGCAATGACTTGGCTTCCGTAAGCCCTGCCCGCGCGGCTTCCAAATCCGACTGCGCTATGGAGACGCTTGGGTTATTTGCGGCCGCCAAACGAAGCGCCGTTTTGAATGAGAGGCACGAGCTTGTGGAGGATGTTTGACCCGTCAGGACGACAGGCTCAAACTCGTCTTGATCCTGCGCCCCGGCAGATAGCGGGCAAACCAATGCGATAAGTAAAACCAGCCTTGCGACATTATTCAGCACTCTAAATGTCACAAATAACCCCGTAAACTTTCACCCAATAGACAATCATGACCCTGATTTAGGCACGATTATCCGTCTATTGCGGCCCCGCTGTCTTGAACCATAAGCAGGTCAGCAATGAATTGCATCTCCATAGCGTTGATATCTTGTTCAAATAACGCCTGTTCCGGCCCTATCTCAGCGGTAGGCGCATTCTTGAAGACCAGTTCAGCGGGAAATATTTCTTCGGCAGTAAAGGTTTCGAGGCCATTTGCTGTCAGATCAATCACATCATCGTCTTCTACGCTAAAACTTGAGAGCGCAGGATCACCCGTTTTAACAGTTCCACTCTCATCCTCTGGCATATCATCCACAGTGATCGTGATGTCCTGCGTTACCGTATTCAAACCATCAAATACCTCGACTGTGACGTCATAGACATTGTCACCATTTGCATCGAGGGGCGTTTCAAAATCTGGGGCTACGACAAATTCAATGTCACCAAAAAATGAACCAGGGCCGTCTAAGCTCGTCGCGACTGTAAAGAATGCCGCGTCGTCGCCGCTGAGGCTGATCGTCAACGTGTCACCGAAGTCGTTGAAATCATCGGCAGCAATGACTGAACCAGTGAAAACATCGCCTTCGGGAGTAGTGCCATTATTTACAGTTAAGTCAGGCGGTGTATTCACGTCGTTCACGCGTACAAAGAAGGTTTGCGTAGTAGTGTTACCGCCATCCGAAGCCGTTACCTCGACTTCATACTCGCCATCGGAATTGGCGTCGGTCAAGAATGTGGCATCTGTCGTATAAGCAAAAGCCAGCGTGTCAGCATCAGGTCCGATCAATGCAAACTCAATGTTATCGTCACCACCCGTAATCTCGAAAGTCACGTTGTCACCGTCGGCATCCGTCGCAAACAAAGAGGTCACCGTGGTTTGCCCCTCATCGATAGAAAGAGAAGGTTCTGTAACAAATACGGGAGCGTTTGCACTTATCGGTGAGTCGTCGAGATCACCCACCGTTATCGATAAGTTATCGCTAACGGTATTGACCCCATCGGAAAGCTCAACCGTCAATTCGTAAACATTGTCACCATCCGCATCCAAAGGCAGCTCAAAGTCTGGTGCGGCGACGAACTCAATCCTCGCCTCAACGGTGCCAGGATAGGTATATGAATTCACGAACTGGAATAGCAAAGCATCAGGGCCAGAAAGCGACAAGGTTAAGACGTCATTGAAATCGCGATAATCACTACCGTTTACAAAGAGCGCCGGATCGACTTCGTTCTCATAGGTGAACCCGTCTGATACGGATAATGTTGGCGTGAAGTTCACGTCATTTATCGTAATTTCGAAAAGTTGCGTCGTTGTATTATCGCCATCGAATGCTGAGATTTCGACTTCAAAAACGCCGTCACCATTAAAATCATTTAAGAAATCGAATTCAGGTGCAAAATTGAATGATAGCTCGTTCCCATCGATACCGCCAAGTGAGAATTCAAACCGGTCATCACCGCCAGCCGTGATTTCATAAGAGATTTCATCCCCATCCACGTCTGTCGCTTCTATAAGCCCAACGACGGCTATTCCCTCATCTATCGACAGCGCTCTTGGTGTTACGAACGCTGGTGGTGCACCGATTTCTAAGACATCGGTAACGGTGACCGCAATGCTATCCACAAAAGTGTTCACGCCATCTGAAACAATTAGTTCTACTAGATAGACTCCGTCACCATCGCTATCTGTTGGCGACTCGAAATCAAGTGGCGAGACAAGATTTAGGTGCCCTGTAATAAAACCTGGGCTTGAAGATACAGCGGAAAAATCGAACGCGGATGCGTCCTCTCCGCCTAAGGTTACAGTTAAGTCATCAAAATCAGGATAATCGGAATAGCTAAAGGACGTCGTCAGAACTTGGTTTTCCGGAACGAAAATATCGTCCGACTCTGTTTGTCCCAAGCGATCCAGGAAAGGTGCGAAATTCACATCTGCGACTTCGACAGACAAAATCTGCTCGGTGACATTTCCAGTGCCATCATCAGCCAGGATCAACAAATTAAAGATATTGTCGCCTGGTTCACCCGCGTTATCGAATAAAAGTGGCCCGCTATGGGAGACTTCGCCCGTCCGATAATCGATATAGAAGCCAGCGGTCTGGGGATCATATGGCAGAGAATATGTCGGAGTTTCACCGTCAACATCGGTCGCACTCACCTGAGTTACGAAAAAGTCATAAGCTCCATCAAGATCTATTTCGCGGACTTCATCCACGACGAGTGAATTCGGGCTCACAAAGACAGGTGCGTTGGCACTTTCAAATACATCCCGCACAGTTACCGCGATGGTCTCAGTCGTAACGCTAGTCCCATCAGACGCAGACACCTCTAGGATGTAGATATTGTCACCATCAGAGTCTGTCGGATTTTCAAAATCGGGAAGTCCAATGAATTCAATCGTACCCTGAGAATACCCATCATACCCAAAGCTATTAATCAATTCAAAAGCTGCGGCATCCTCACCACCCAAACTGAGTGTAACAGAGTCTAGATCGAAATCCCGACCAGAAACGAAGAACGACAAACTCTCGTTCTCATCTCCCGAGTAAGTTGGAGAGACGCTAACTGTTGGCGCAACATCAATATCAGTGACCTCAATCGTGATCGTCTGTGTGGTCTGATTGCCTGACCCGTCATCAGCCGTCACTTCGACTGTATAGACATTATCCGCAAAGTCGTCGGCTTGATTAAACCGAGGCGGATTATAGAAATTCAATTCGCCAGTATAGGAATCGACGTAGAAAAAATACTGATCCTCGCCGCCCGTAACAGAATATGTCGGCGTTTCCCCGTCCAGATCATCTGCACTAACAGTAAGTACAAATGTGTTCGTCTCTTCAACTATGGAGGTTGTGGCCGTCGTAAAGACGGGTGCGTTAGCAGACTCAAATACATCGGCTACAGTAATAGAAACTATTTCCGTGACGATGTTAACGCCGTCAGTAACGATAACCTCTATCTCATAAACATTGTCGCCGTCGGCGTCCAAGGGGGTCTCAAAGTCTAATGGCGCGATCAGTTCTACAGAGCTAAAAGCATAACCAGAATAATTATAACCGCCAGTCAAAGTGAAGAATTCAGCGTCGTCTCCCCCTAGCGATAGGGTAAGCACTTGGCGGTCATAATCCTCACGGGCCGTCACTGAAAATGATAAACTCTCATTCTCATCGACGACTCTTGTTTCGGGAACCGAGAGCGTCGGAGCCACATCTACATCTAAGACCTCAACAGTTATAGATTGGCTTGTTTGGTTACCCGACCCATCGTCGGCGGTCACTTCGACAGTATAGAAATTATCGTTATAGCTGTTGTCAGGCTGATTAAACCTCGTTTGTTGGCTAAACGAAAGTTCGCCCGTAACAGGGTCGACCGCAAATCTGAATCCGTCTTCTCCACCCGTGATGGAATAAATCGGAAGCTCACCATCGGCATCCGTCGCATTAATCGTTGAAATGCTGTCTTGGCCCTCATCAACGGAAAGAACTGTCGGCGTGGTAAAGACCGGCGCATTCAAAGTTTCGAAGAGATCTTCTACAGTGAGCGAAATCGTATCCGTGACAATATTCACACCATCAGTAACGGAAATTTCCAACTCGTAGACATTGTCACCATCGGCATCCAATGGGGTCTCAAAGTCCAATGGCGAAATCAGTTCCAATTGAGCGGTAGAATACCCATTATAATCCGTAAAAATCGTCAGGGAAAAGAGGTCTGCATCCGCACCGCCAAGGGACAGCTGCAGTAGTGAATCGCTATCTCGATCACTCGCAGACACAAAAGTGGAATAGGTTTCATTTTCAATAATTGTGACGAAGTCTGGTATCGTAAGAGTCGGAACAAGGTTTACATCCAAAACCTCGATCGTGAAAATCTGAGCGGTCTGGTTTTGCGACCCATCATCAGCCGTAATTTCGACCTCATAAATATTACTCTCCGGAAAATATGGATTAAATTCAGGCGGGGTATATATGAAGTTTAGATCACCAGTTTCGCTGTCAATTCCGAACAGATAGGAACTCGCCCCACCCGTAATTGAGTAAGCAACGGCCTCCCCATCTGCGTCATCTGCATTAATAGAGGCAATAAAAGCCTGAGCCTCATCAACGGTCAGAGACGTTGGTGTCGAAAAGATTGGCGCATTCGCGCTTTCGAAGAGGTCTTCCACAGTCACGCTATAGGTTTGCGTCACGACATTGACGCCATCCGACGCGACAACAGCTAATTCGTAAACATTATCACCATTCGCATCGCGCGGCATTTCGAAGTCAGGTGGAATTATAAAGTTGAGTGCCCCAGCTGCGTATCCGCCGCTATTACTGGAGAATTGAATCTCGAATAAATCGGCATCATTACCTTCCAGTGAGATAGTTAGCTGTGCATTGTCATAATTATCACGCACTTGGAAAGATAATGGCGCCGACATATCATTCTCGAATATTGTCGCGTCGGTCTGGCCGTTGGAAAAGAACTCAGGTGCGACGTCAGCATTTAAAAGCTCAACGGTGATAGTCTGGGTCGTTTGGTTTGAGGAACCATCGTCAGCCGTTACTTCAACTTCGTAGGTGTTATCACCAATCGGATCAAAAGCTACAACGCGACTGAACCCTAGCTCACCCGTTTGATCATCTATGTCGAATACGAACTGATTTTCGCCGCCCGTAATCGAATAAGTCGGTATCTCGCCATCTGCATCTGTTGCAACGACAGTCAGGACAGTCCCTGGTCCTTCATCCACAACGACGGCGTTAACGGATGTGAAGACAGGTGCATTCTCGCTTTCGAAAACATCACGGACCGTGACCGTAATTGTCTCCCTAACAGTGTTCACACCATCAGAAGCTACCACGTCAACGGTGTAAACATTATCACCGTCACCATCAGTTGGATTTTCGAAGTCTACAGGTTGAAACTCGATTTGCCCGCTGGCGTAGCCCAACGAAGTATAACCGTTGACGAGACCAAAGGCCGCCTCATCCCCACCCTGCAAAGTCAAAGTAATTAGCTGATCGTCAAAACTCTCTCTTGCAGACACGGTAAATGAACCCAGTTCATTTTCGTCAATAACGATCTCTGTTTGCACGTCTATCGTCGGGGCAACGTCGACATCAATAACTTCAATGGTAATTGTTTGAACCGTTTGATTAAACGAACCGTCATCGGCGATAACGTCAATTGTGTAGATGTTGTCGTAGGAACTATCCGGCTGATTGAAATCAATGGGATAGGCAAAGCTTAGCTCGCCCGTCGCCGAGTCGAGGTCAAAAAAGTTTGCGTCATTTTGCGAATTAGCAAGAGAATATGTTAGCGTTTCTCCATCGGCGTCATCCGCATTGATTGTCAGGACCGTGGTCTGCCCCTCCTCAACAATTACCGAATTCGGAGTAGAGAAAATTGGCGCATTTGCGCTCTCGAACAGATCCAAAACCGTAAACTGTATCAATTCCACAGTCTCATTTAATCCGTCAGAGAATGTGATCTCCACCTCGTAAACATTGTCAGCATCAGAGTCGTCTGGCGCCTCAAAATCAAAAGATTGATTTATCCTAAGGTCGAAACCTGTTTCTCCAAAAGACGTGGTGTACTCAGGCGTTACTGAAAAGAACGCTGCATCTGCGCCCCCTGTGATAGTTGCCGACACAACATCAAAGTCGAGATCCGTCGCAACAATAACTTCACCATAGCCAGCTATATTGTTTTCAGAAATATTGCGGTCCGTGGCCCCCACTGGGACGGTCGGCGCAAATTCGAGGTTGGTTACAGCAATGTCAAATGTTTCAAGCGTGAAGTTTGTCCCGTCGAATGCAGCAATCGTAACATTGTAAACATTGTCGAGATTAGCGTCGAGCGGCGTAGAGAAAGACAAAGCGTCATTCAGCATCAGCTCGCCTGTCAACAAATCGATCGAAAACAAGCTAGCGTCACCCTCGTCAGGAGAGATAATTGAATAAAGAATATCCGCACCCTCTGGATCGATAGCGCTAATTTGAAAAGATGCTTCCCCTTCAAATTCATCGACGTTGAACGATATGTCGCTCGTGAAGACAGGACTCTCCCCGCCCTCAACCAAGTTCAGATTAAACATCTGCGTGGTTGTGAAATCGCCATCAGAAACGGCAATCTCAACCTCGTAAACACCGTCGCCATTTGCATCCGTAGGCGCGTCGATACCGAACAAATCTGCGAAACCAATCAATCCCGTATAAAATTGGGCCCCAAATGAGTTTGCCACAACAAAGAGATCAGCATCCGCACCGCCCACGATCTCAAAAGTGAGGTTTTCAGCGAAAGTTGGAATCTTGATCCCATTCTCATCAATTTCGAAACCAGAAATGCTGATGTAAGATCCATCTTCATCCGCCGCTCGGAAAGCAAACAAACCGTTTGAACTGGCCAAGTCTGCCGCCGCATTTATAGAGGGGGCGAATTCATTGACATCTGTGACTGTGACATAGGCATCCTGATGGGTTACAAAATCGCCATTTATCGCCACCACGGAAACATTATAGCCGAGAGCTTCCAAGTCTTCGACCGTATCCGCGTCCGCAAGCACGCCGTTTAAGCTTTCTGTGTTGAAGATTGCTTCAAAATCTGGTGCGACAATGAAGCTGACGAGACCAGTGTCTTGGTTTATTGAGAAAAGTTCTGCATCCTCGCCTTCAAGCAAATAGCTTGTCCCCTCTCCAAGAGACGTCGCCACAAATGCAGACGTTGTATTTTCATCAACAAAAGCGAGTGTTTCGCTGAGCCCTTCGAATTGCTGTCCGCCAAATAAAACGAGTGCTGAAGCAGACCCGTTGGGTTGTCCGAATAAGCCAACAACTACATCGTCAACACCGTCGCCATTGACATCCCCAGCCGCCGAAAGGCCATCTCCTAGACGGTTTCCGACGAGTGTTAGACCCTCTAGCGCGCCAAGATCGCCTAAATTCACCACCGATTGGCCGTCGTCATTTAAGGCCCCGACTTCGTCACCGCCGAATATAATCGTGGAGAAACTTAAATTCGCGGATGTTATGATGACGTCGGCGAATCCGTCATTATTAAAATCCCCAATACCTTCGGCTCGGAAACCCGCAAAACTCCCAGGAAGGCCGCTCAAAAGAACGCCCTGATCAGCTGTAAGCGTCGAGACATCTAATAATAATCCCCCTTCGCCGTCATCTGACCCAAATCCTGTTTCATCGCCAAAGATAACGTAGGCTTCGCCAGTTCCACTCCCAAATGAGTCGGAGGCACCGACCAAAACATCATTAAACCCATCGCCGTTGAAATCACCAATGCCAGCCACGGATATGCCAACAGTTGTAGGGCTAGCGTCCGTGCCAATAATTTGAATTCCTTCAGACGCAGAAAGTTCTGCGAGGGAAAGAACGGATAAGCCTGAACTGTCTGGCGTGCCCGAACCGTCAGGACTACCAAAGATCACATAAGCTGCGCCCTGGCCCGTTGGATCACTCAAACCAAAATCATCTATGCCGTCAGAATTAATATCGCCAACCGCGGCGACTGTGAATCCAAGAAAGTACCCTGATGAAGCATTTGTGACGAGAAAACCTTGATCTGCCGTAAGGTTTGATAAGTCTACAACGTGCCGTCCATCTGCCGCGGTTTCGCCAAGCGTCTCAGTCGTACCATAGACGACAAAAACGCCACCGTCTGAAAGATAATCTGTATCGGAGAGGAGGAGGTCTGCGATGCCGTCCCCATTAACGTCTCCAGCATCAGACACGTCATATCCCAGTCGACCAGAGTCTTCACCGCCCACAAATACAAGTCCCTGCGCCGGCGTTAGAGCGGATAAGTCGATGATTTGTTGACCGGTTTCATCCGTTTCGGCAAAGTCACCCTCTTGACCGAAAATGATGTAAGAGGCACCCGCATTTGGAGCGAACAGGTCTACACCCGTCGCACCGATCACAAAGTCATCAATTCCGTCACCATTAAAATCACCAGCCGACGAAACGGGGCGAAGGTAATCACCACCGGCTTCCCCTGCTACCAAAAACCCGTCCTCGGCTGCCAACGTATCAAGATTGATGGTTGAAACTCCATCGACCGAAGTTCCAAAGCCGCCCTCCCCGCCGAAAACAACAGCAACTAAACCTGAGTCTTCACCATTGGCATCCGCTTCACCAATACCGACCAGAATATCGTCAAAGCCGTCATTGTTCACATCGCCCGCATCTGAGACGATTGGCGCAAAGTTTTGTCCGTCGATCTGCAAGACGATAAATCCGCTATCCTCCCCAATGCCGTCTTCAAGGACAAACGGCGCAGAATTCTCTTCGAAATACCCCCCAGGATTATACCCATATTGCTCCGCGAGAATTGCAGCTTCAGATAAGTTTCCGGCCGCATCCGTCGCTGTAGCAGACAATGTATCTCCCCTAAGGCTCGCGCTTGATGTGGAGAGGAAGTAGGCCCCATCTGTATCGGCTATCGCTGTCCCCAATGAGGTGGTCCCATCGAAAATTTCAACGGTTGAACCAGCCTCTGCCGTACCTGTTATGGCCGGCAAGAATTGTACAGAGCCGCCATCGCCGTTTTCACTGGCCGTGAAGATGTTGACCAAACCTACGGAGAGAATAATGGGCGCATCTGGGGCTGTGTCGTCAACGTCCGCTACAGAGATGGAGACGGCTTCAATGTTAATTAATTCACCATCTGTCGCGGTGACGGTTACATCATAGACATTGTCACCATCTGCATCGGCAGGCGCTTCAAAGTCTGGGGTCTCGATAAAGGTGACAACACCTGCCGCCGCATCAATGGCAAAGAGGGCCGCGTCGGCGCCGGACAGAGCATAGCTCAGCGCATCGCCATCAACATCGGTCGCGGTGGCGGTGAAAGCAGCGGTTTGATTCTCGGCAGCTGTGAAAGCTGGACCACTGGTGACAACAGGCGCTTCGTTCACATCGGTGACTGTAATCGCCACGTCTTGAGAGCTCGACAACTCACCATCCGTTGCGGTGACGGTTACATCATAGACATTGTCGCCATCTGCATCGGCAGGCGCTTCAAAATCTGGGGTGTCGATAAAGGTAACAACACCTGTCGCCGCATCAATGGCAAAGAGGGCCGCGTCGGCGCCGGACAGAGCATAGCTCAGCGCATCGCCGTCAACATCTGTGGCGCTGGCAGTGAAAGCAGCGGTTTGATTCTCGGCAGCTGTGAAAGCTGGACCACTGGTGACAACAGGCGCTTCGTTCACATCTGCAACCGTGATCGCCACATCTTGTGACGTTGAGAGTGTCCCATCCGTTGCGGTGACGGTTACATCATAGACATTGTCACCATCCGCATCGGCAGGCGCTTCAAAATCTGGGGTGTCGATAAAGGTGACAACACCTGTCGCCGCATCAATGGCAAACAGCGCGGCATCGGCGCCCGACAGAGCATAGCTCAGCGCATCGCCATCAACATCGGTCGCGGTGGCCGTGAAAGCAGCAGTTTGATTCTCGTCGACGGTAGTAGCCTCCACCACGGAAATGACAGGCGTTTCATTTTCGTCGGTCACTGAAATGTTGACAGTCTGGGAGACTTGTTCAGCGCCGTCTGAGGCCGTTACTGTCACGGTGTAAGTGTTGTCCCCATTCGCATCGGCTGGTGATTCGAAATCGGGCGCACCATTAAACGTAACGACACCCGTCGATCCATTGATTGTGAAGAGACCTGCGTCTGTGCCTGAGAGCGTATAGGTCAGAGAGTCATTATCGGCGTCTGTTGCAGTCGCTGTGAAAGCGGAAGTTTGGTTTTCTGAAGCTGTCGTCGTTAACGGGGAAGAGAAAATAGGAGCATCATTACTCTCACCTTTCGACAATGCGAAGGCACCGGTGCCTGCTGCAGCGGCACCAGCCGCTGCAATCGCAACCGTACTGATCGCAGCAGACCCGATTGTGAGGCCAGCAGCAGCAATCGCGGCTTCTGCGACAAAAACTTGTCCGCCGACGATGGCGACTTCCGCCGCCGCAAAGGATACCGTTTCACCGCTTGCCAATAGGACTTCGACAGTTCCGTCAGCTAGGGATGTGATGCTCTTGAAATCTTTGATTGAATTAGCAGCTTGGAAACCATCCGGGACAACCTCCACGCCAACGTCCTGCGCATTCGCTGGCCCTGCAATCCCCAGAAGCGCAAGGGCCGCTAGGCTCACTCCACTCAGGCGGGCTTTATACCCACTCAATGCTTTCTGATTACCCGAAAAAAAGCTGCGCGTCATTGTCGCTCCCAATATATTGCAACCTCAAGCTTCTGACGAGAATATTGCTATATGCAAGGAGTTTTTAATAAAATCTGGGGAACCTTAACTGAAGTTAGAAAGATCAGAGAATGCTGTCTCCGGAGCGCTTCTTTTTTTTGACAAGGCGCAGATAGGGTTTACGACATTAAACCTGACGGAGCACATGCAGCCAAGATAACTGCCGCACCCAGCAAAGAAAACACGGGGATTCTGACCATTATGTTCTCGCTTTGAGGAATCTATATGTGAAGATCGTAGCGATCATCGTCCCGACAAAAATATAGGCGTTCAGACCCGCAAAACTCGCACCCGCCAAGGCAGGACCTGGGCAAAGACCTGCAAGCCCCCACCCAGCGCCGAACAGAGCCGCCCCGACGAGAAGCGGCGCATCGATATCTTTGCGAGTTGGCAGACGAAATTTTTCATCAAAAAGAGGTTCGCTGCGCTTAAGTACAATACGATAACCGACAAGGGTCACGAGAAGCGCCCCGCCCATCACGAATGCAAGACTTGGATCCCAATTCCCTGTGATATCCAAGAATGAGATAACTTTTTCAGGGTTGACCATTTGGGACACTGTTAGACCCCCGCCAAATAAGAGGCCTGCGATGAAAGTCGAAACGGGAAGCCGCATCTTACAACCCTCCAAAGCTGCGCATAATGAGGACCGTGACAATACCGGTGGTCATAAAAGTGAGCGTCGCTAGCAGGGATCGCATGGACAGTCGCGCATTCCCGCAAACACCATGCCCGCTCGTACAGCCGTTTCCTAATTGCGTGCCGACACCGACAAGCACGGCAGCCAGTATTAACAACGGCCCCGTTGTTGGAAATTCTATCTCAAGACGTGAGGGTTGAAAGAAACCAACAATCAATGGGGCGAGTATCAGTCCCGCAAGAAAGGTCCACCTCCATGATTTATCACCTTTGTCCGCGTTGAGCGCACCGCCCAAAATACCACTAATACCGGCAATGCGACCAGCACTGGCCATAAGCCAAACGGCTGACAGCCCGATCATGGCCCCGCCAATGGCGGCTGAATATGGCGTAAAATTTTCCATTTGTTGTCCTAAAAAATGCCCCCTGACAGAGAGGAAAATGTCAGGGGAAGCCTAGTTGTAAGGGGGGTTAGCTGATGGATGTATACCGCAGATAGGGCCGGATTTCGTCGAAGCCTTGCGGAAACTTTTTAACCGCATCCTCATTTGAGACAGACGGGGGAATAATAACTTTGTCGCCGACTTTCCAATCAGCTGGCGTCGCAATCCCATTCTTGTCGCCAGCTTGTAACGCATCAATCACACGTAAAATTTCATCGAAGTTTCGCCCGACGCTCATAGGATAGGTCATTGTCAAACGAACCTTCTTGTCAGGGTCAATAATAAACACCGATCGAACAGCCGCTGTATCGCTTTCATTTGGATGGATCATATCGAAAAGTTGCGCAATTTTGGTGTCTGCATCCGCCACGATAGGAAATATCAGCGTCGTATTTTGCGTGTCATTGACATCATCAATCCACGCCAAATGCTCTTTAACGCCATCAGTTGAGAGGCCGAGGGGTTTGGTGTTGCGTTTAGCAAATTCGTCCGCGAGCTGAGCCGTACGGCCCATTTCAGTCGTGCAAACAGGCGTAAAATCGGCTGGATGAGAAAAGAAAAAGCACCAACTATCGCCAATCCAATCGTGAAAATCGATCTCACCAGTTGTCGTCTCCACGGTAAAATTGGGAGCGACGTCTCCAATACGCAAACTCATTGTAAAATTCCTTTTTCAGCTACCGATACGATCTAATTGTCAGCTCCAATTAAGACGTGGAAAGAATTTAGTCAATATACACTTTACGTAATTTTATTATTGATTTTGTATAATGTATTTTATAGAAGCGGAGAAATATGACTAGCCGTTGGAGAACATTGTGACATTACCTGAAAATCGCGCCCCTTTTGATGGTATGGCTCCAAGTGCGAACGTGGGACCTAAGCTCGACGAGCCTGCCCCATTATTTACCGCACGGACAACGCTAGGCACGTGCGCTCTCGAGGATTATCGAGGGCAATGGGTGGTCCTGTTCTCACACCCCGCCGACTTCACACCCGTTTGCACCTCTGAATTTATTGCTTTTCAGAACGCGTTGCCGGAATTTGAAGCGTTAAATTGCGCTTTGATTGGCCTGTCCGTCGACAGTGTGTATTCCCACATTGCATGGCTGGAGAGCATTGAGGCAAAATTTGATGTCAAAATCACGTTTCCTGTGATCGAAGATGTCTCCATGGCCGTGTCCACCGCATACGGCATGATCCACGAAAGGTCTTCGAGCACGGCAACGGTGAGGTCAGTGTTCATCATTGACCCCAACGGTATATTGAAAGCCCTTACGCATTATCCCTTAACCGTCGGTCGCTCGGTAAATGAACTTTTGCGCCTCTTGAAAGGCCTCCAGCTTTCTGAACGAGAGAGCGTGGCCATTCCCGCGGAATGGCAGCCGGGCGGTGAGGTTTTGTACAATGCGCCCTGCCTTTTTAACGATGCCATTAAAGCACACGATGGTCAGGCATGGTATTTTCGCAAAGTTGCAAATGACACAGGTGAGCAGGATGAGGTGACCTCATGAGCTTTAGCGAGGACATGATAGCAAAGGCCCCGCAGGTCGCGGCCCAACTCAAATTACTGTCCAACCCTAATCGTTTAATGATTGTTTGCCGCCTCTTAGAGGGCGAACTATCCGTCGGCGATATTGAGGAAGAGTTGGGAATACGTCAGCCGACCCTCTCGCGTGAACTTGGTCATCTTCGCGATGCGGAGATAATTTCCCCTCGCCGCCAGTCAAAAGTCGTTTTTTACTCTCTAACAAGCTCCCCCATGCGCAATTTAATCGAAGCTATTTGCGAAGCAAGTGGTGGCGGGTCGCGAAATCGTCAAAAACTAGGCGTCCCAGCAAGAGGCACGAAGGGCCAAAAAGCGATTGCCTTCAACCCCCGTCCCAAATTCACAAAATCCGGATCGCCCTCTTCAGAAGATCGCGGCTACAGCGTTTTCGCCTCCACCAAAAAACAAGGAGTTTAGTCATGGCACACAAACCAGAAGTCATTTCCTTTTTTGACGAGCCCACAAATACCGTCACCTATATCGTTGCAGATCCTGAAACTAAGTCCTGCGCAATTATCGATTCTGTTTTGGATTATGACGCCAGCTCAGGACGAACGAAAACGACGTCTGCGGATGAGGTCATTGATTTCATCAAGACCAGCGGTTTGACCGTGCAATGGATTTTGGAAACGCATGCCCATGCCGATCATTTCTCAGCCGCACCTTACCTGCAAAAGCAAATTGGCGGCGTAATCGCGATTGGGGAGCATATTCCCGATATTCAGAAGGTGTTTGGCGGATTGTTCAACACCGGTGAGGAATTTAAGCAAGACGGGAGCCAATTTGGGCGTTTGTTCAAAGACAATGAAAGATTCAAAATTGGCAACCTTGATGCTGAAATCATTTACGTGCCAGGACATACCCCCGCTTGCGTCGCTTATCACGTTGGCGATGCCGTTTTTGTTGGCGACACGCTTTTTATGCCCGATTATGGCTCAGCCCGCTGCGACTTTCCGGGCGGTGACGCAGGAACCCTCTATGACTCGGTTCAAAAGCTTTATGAATTGCCTGACGAGACCCGCATGTTTCTTTGCCATGATTACAAGGCAAAAGGACGAGACTACTATGCTTGGGAGACTACGGTCGGTGATCAAAAGAAAAGCAATATTCACTTGAACACATCCGTCACGCGCGACGCGTTTATCAAAATGCGCACAGAGCGCGATAAAACACTTAGCATGCCAAAGCTTATATTGCCCTCTATTCAGGTAAACATGCGGGCTGGTGAGCTGCCCGAACCGGAAGAGAATGGTGTCCGCTATCTCAAAATCCCCCTTAATTCTGTTTAGGCCACTGTCATGAATCTCAAACCTCTCCACGAGTCCCTCTCTGTTTCGGAACAAATCAAGCTTGCTGACCTCAAACTGATCGCAGCTGATGGGATAAAGACCATTATTAACAACCGCCCCGACGGTGAAACGAAAGGACAACCGCGTTCAGAAACTTTAGCTAAACGCGCCAAAGAGCTTGGCCTAAGCTACCATTACATTCCGGTGAACCCAGGCGGAATGACCGATGCTAATGTTGCTGATTTTGCAACTGTCATGACAAATAGCGAAGGTCCAGTTCTAGCGTTTTGCCGCACAGGTACGCGCTCAACAACGCTTTGGGCCAAGTCGCAAAAAGGACGTCTTCCCGCCGATGCCATCATCAAAATAGCGTCGAGCGCTGGCTATGATTTATCGGAAATGAAATCAGTCCTCACAACCACCAACAATCAAAATACAAAAACCGTAGAGGAAAAGGGGGCGAATATGCCGGGGGTGAACGCTCCAAATCTATCGCATGAAATCGTTATTGTTGGCGGCGGATCTGCAGGCATTGCAACAGCAGCCAGTTTACTTAAACGAAAGCCTTCGCTCGACATTGCGATTATTGAACCGAGAGACGAGCATTTTTATCAGCCAGGCTGGACGATGGTTGGCGGCGGCGTTTTCAAGCCCGAGAAAACGCGCCGTAGGATGAAGGAACTTATGCCCAAAGGCGTTAAGTGGATTAAAGCCTCGGTCGCGACCTTTGATCCCGACAATAACGCGGTGACCCTCGCGGATGGGCGAAACGTTGGATATGAGATGTTGGTCACGGCACCGGGTCTGCAGCTCGACTTTGAAAAAATTGAAGGCCTGACTGAGACACTGGGTCAGAATGGCGTCACCTCCAACTACAGATATGATCTCGCGCCCTATACATGGAAGCTCGTGCAGGGCTTAAAATCAGGCACCGCAATTTTCACGCAACCCCCAATGCCGATTAAATGCGCGGGCGCGCCGCAAAAGGCCATGTATCTCTCGGGCGACCATTGGCTACGCACCGGCGTATTGGACAAGATCAATATCAAATTTTGCAACACGGGCGGCGCCATCTTCGGCGTCAAAGCCTTTGTCCCTGCGCTCATGGAATATGTGAAACGCTATAATGCCGAACTTAATTTTGGCGAGACCCTCGTGAAAGTTGACGGTCCCAAGCAAACAGCCTGGTTTGAGAAGACAGATGCCGATGGCAAAAAAAGCCAAGTGGAGCGCGAGTTCGATATGCTTCATGTCTGTCCGCCGCAATCGGCTCCAGATTTCATCAAATCCAGCCCGCTTGCGAATGATGCTGGTTGGGTCGATGTCGATCAGCACACTTTACAGCATAATAAATACGCCAACATTTACGGACTGGGTGATGCAGGATCGACACCTAATGCCAAGACGATGGCCGCGGCACGTAAACAAGCGCCAATTGTTGCCTCAAATATCATTTTCCAAATGGAGGGGAACAACTCGCGTGCCAATTATGACGGATATGGCGCATGCCCTTTAACAGTCGAAAAAGGGAAAGTTGTACTCGCTGAGTTCGGCTATGGTGGAAAATTATTACCATCTGTGCCCGTCTGGATGATCAACGGAACAAAGGCCACGCGGGCTGCATGGTTCATGAAGGATCACCTCTTGCCTAGCGTATATTGGAACCAAATGCTCAAAGGTAAAGAGTTTCTCGCAAAACCCGAAATTACCTTAGATTAGTTTCAGGCGATTATTTAACGCGCCAAGCGGGACGACGATGTCTATGAAAATTTCCAATTATTTCCCAATTTTGGATTGGGGTCGCACATATAAAGGCGAGACATTTGTCAATGATGGCATCGCTGCCATCATTGTTACAATTATGCTCATCCCGCAGTCGTTGGCCTACGCTCTACTCGCAGGCCTGCCGCCCCAAGTCGGACTCTACGCCAGTATACTGCCCCTCGTCGCCTATGCTATTTTTGGCACAAGTAAGACACTTGCTGTCGGTCCCGTTGCTGTCATCTCATTAATGACAGCCGCAGCGGCTGGTAAAATGGCAGCTCAAGGCTCTCCCGAGTACCTAGCCGTCGCCATCCTGTTGGCCCTCATTTCGGGCATTATGCTGCTGGTCATGGGCCTGTTCAAATTGGGCTTCATCGCGAATTTTCTAAGCCACCCCGTAATTTCGGGTTTTATTACCGCCTCAGGTATTCTGATTGCGGTTAGCCAACTCAAACATATTTTAGGCGTGAAGGTTACAGGGCACAATTTATTGGAAATCGGGCAATCCCTGATTTCGCAAGTTCCTAACACGAATGTTCCTACGCTCATTATTGGCGCGCTATCAACCGCGTTCTTGTTTTGGGTTCGCGGAAACTTAAAACCTCTACTAATCAAAGTCGGCTTATCTGAAAAGCTTGCAGGTATCGGAACGCGCATTGGCCCCGTTATCGCAGTCGTGGTGTCGATACTGGCCGTGATCGTTTTGGATCTTGCCGATAAGGGCGTAAAAATTGTGGGTGATATACCTAAAGGTTTGCCGCCTATTGCCGCGCCTGAATTTGACATGGGCCTCTGGATAAGCCTCTTAGGATCGTCCGTCATCATCGCTATTATTGGGTTTGTGGAATCCGTTTCCGTTGCCCAAACGCTCGCCGCTAAGAAACGTCAACGTATCGAACCAGATCAAGAATTGATTGCTCTTGGCGCGTCAAATATCGCGTCCGCCTTTTCAGGTGGTTATTCCGTGACAGGTGGTTTTGCGCGCTCCGCAGTTAACTTCGATGCGGGTGCAGAAACACCCGCCGCTGGCGGTTTCACGGCTATCGGCATTGCGTTAGCGACCTTATTTTTGACGCCGCTACTGTTCTCACTTCCTATCGCAACACTTGCCGCAACGATCATCGTTGCCGTTCTTTCGCTTGTGAACATCCCGGATATCAAGCAGGCGTGGAATTATTCTAAAAGTGACTTTGCGGCAATGCTCGCAACGATATTGCTGACCCTCGCTATTGGCGTAGAAGCTGGCGTCATGGCCGGCGTCATTATCTCCGTCGCGATGTTTTTATATCGGTCCTCCCGCCCTCATTATGCGATAGTCGGACAAGTTCGCGATACGGAGCATTTTAGGAACGTAGAGCGTCATGATGTGGTCACAAGCCCGCGGGTTATTACAATGCGCGTGGACGAGTCGCTTTACTTTGCCAATGCGCGTTTCTTGGAGGACGCAATTTACGAACGCGCGCTGGAAAATAAAAAGGTCGAGCACGTCATCCTGATGTGCTCCGCGGTGAACGATATTGATCTGAGCGCTTTGGAAAGCCTTGAAGCGATTAATGAACGGCTCAAATCTGCCAAAATCTCCTTTCATCTCTCTGAGGTAAAAGGCCCTGTCATGGATAAATTGCAAAAATCACATCTGCTGCATGACCTGACAGGCGAAGTATTCTTAAGCCAGCATGACGCTATTAAAAAAATATGTGGCAATGCTTTCGATACCGAAATTGAGTTCCATCTCTGATGCCCCCGAAATCGACTGATCTTAGCTGGCTGGCACACGCGTCTGACGGCGTCTTCGACTTAGTAAAAAGAAATCGTCTAATGGGCGAGCAGGTCTACACAAAAAGTAGAGGTTTATAAATTTATGTTTATCGAAAAAATCAAGACAGATGGGCTTGCTCATTTCTCATATATAGTTGGCGATAGCGGGAGCGCCGTCGTGATCGACCCGCAACTCGACATAACTAAATATATGGAGATTGCACGGGCCAACCATTGTCAGATTCAAACCGTAATCGAAACCCATCGAAATGAAGACTTCATTTCTGGCGCTTATGCTTTGGCAGCGAAAACAGGAGCTGAGGCTTTACACGGACCTAACCCTCAGCAACCGATTGACTATGCTCGCACAGTCCTTGAAGGCGAAGAAATCTTTGCGGGCAACCTAAAGCTCAAGATTTTGGAAACGCCCGGTCACACGGATGACTCGATCTCAATCGCTTTGTATGACTTATCCCACGAAGACGGCGCCGCTGGAGTTTTTACGGGCGACACGCTTTTTGTTGGAGATGTCGGCAGAGCAGACTTTTACCCCGAGCGCGCCGAAGAAATGGCGGGCATGCTTTACGATAGTCTACAAAAGCTCTTGGCATTGGGCGATCAAGCTATTCTTTATCCCGCGCATGGTGCTGGCTCCGTCTGCGGTGCGGGAATGGCCGACAGAGAGTTTTCAACAATTGGACATGAGCGAAGAAACAATGACCGCCTTAAGATAGAAACTCGCGATAAATTCATTAAAGCCAAATTGACTGAGCATCATTACAAGCCGCCCTATTTCAAGACAATGGAACGCCGGAATGTTTTTGGAGCCGCGGCATTAGATCCTTCGCCAAATCTACCAGCACTCAGCTACGACACTTTGCGGAATAAGGCTCCAAAACACTTGATTGATGTGCGTCCTGTCTCGAGCTTCTTGGCCGCGCATATTCCAGGCTCCATCAGTTTGCCTGTTGCCATGATTTCTTCATTCGCAGGCTGGATGATGAACGAGAGCGATACGATTGGATTAATATGTGACGCGGAGCAGGAGGCATCCGACGCCGCGCGTCATTTAAACCGTATTGGGTATTCAAATATTGTTGGCTTTTCCAAGAATATGGTCGGAATCGCCGCCGGTGGTGCTCAGATATCTTCGGTGCCCATCATTGACACCGAAACAGTTCTTCATCGACTGCAATCCGACGAGGTTTGGACATTATTGGATGTCCGTTCACTAGACGAATTTCAGACTGCGCATATAAGGACTGCGCAACATTGCTACGTGGGCGAAATTCTTCAAGATCCTCAGGCGTTGACGTTCGTCGGACCTGTTACAGTCATGTGCGGAAGTGGCGCGCGAGCAACGGTCGCAGCCTCACGACTGCAACAAGCTGGTATCACTGACATCGACGTTTACTACGGCTCCTATGCAGCATGGACGGCATCGGGCGCGAATTATGAAGCCTAAAAATTTATAAAAACAATTTCTAACTTACTCCCCCACACACTCTTTAAAATAGAGATTTTGACATGGACCCCTCAGTCAGCGAACTCGCCATAAACCTAGCAAGAGCTCAATTTGCCTTTACGGTTTCTTTCCATATCATATTCCCAGCCTTCTCGATTGGCCTTGCCAGCTACCTGATGGTGCTGGAAGGCCTGTGGCTGAAAACTGGAAACAACACCTATCTAAAGTTATTTAAATATTGGCGGAAAATCTTCGCCGTCGCTTTTGGTATGGGGGTCGTCTCTGGCATTGTGATGGCTTATCAATTTGGGACAAATTGGAGTGTCTTTTCGGACAAAGCCGGACCAGTGATTGGACCGCTCATGGCCTATGAGGTTTTGACGGCCTTTTTCCTAGAGGCTGGATTCTTAGGCATCATGTTATTCGGTATGGGGCGAGTCTCTAAACGGCTACATTTCATGGCGACGATCATGGTCGCATTCGGAACTTTAATATCGGCCACTTGGATCTTGTCAGTGAACAGCTGGATGCAAACGCCTGCGGGATTTTCGATCAATGAGGTAGGCCAGTTCGTCCCCGAAAACTGGATGGAGATTATATTTAATCCAAGTTTCCCTTATCGTCTGACACATATGGTGCTCGCGGCCTACCTGACGACAGCATTTGTTGTCGGCGCTGTCGGCGCTTGGCATCTGCTCAAAGACAAGTCGAACAAGGAGGCTCAAAAGATGTTCTCAATGGCGATGTGGATGGCCGCGATTGTAGCCCCTCTGCAAATCATTGCGGGTGATTTTCACGGCATTAACACGCTTGAGCACCAACCCGCGAAAGTCATGGCGATGGAAGGTCATTTTAAAAGTCATGATCATGGCGCCCCGCTCTATTTGTTCGGCATTCCGGACCAAGAAAACCAAAAGCTCAAATATGCGATCGGTATTCCAAAAGCCTCATCGCTTATCCTCAAGCATGATTTAAACGCGCCGCTCGCGGGTTTAGATACCATTCCTCGTGCAGATCAACCGCCTGTGGCCATCGTCTTCTGGAGCTTTAGAATTATGGTCGGTATTGGCATGATGATGTTACTCGTCGGCGTGACCAGCCTGTTCTTGCGGTTGCGCAAACGACTTTACGAAGCCAAACTATTTCACAGATTTGCCCTGATCATGGGACCAAGCGGTTTCGTCGCAGTTCTGGCGGGATGGGTCACGACCGAAGTCGGTCGCCAACCTTTTACAGTCTACGGCTTACTCCGGACCAGCGAGTCCATTGCACCTGTAGAAGCCCCCGCAGTTGCAGCCTCGCTTTTGGCTTTCATCATTGTCTATTTCGCTCTCTTTGGAGCGGGAACTTATTACATTATCAAAATGATGAGCAAGACACCTGGCCACCTCGATAAACTGCCGGGCACTGTCACGCGAACTGCGGGTATAACGCCCGCAGCTTCACTGGACCCCGATGCTATGAACCCTGAGGAATAGGAGAGACGCTATGTTTGAACTACCAACAATCTGGGCTGGCCTCTTGGCATTAGCTATTTTCATCTATGTTATTCTCGACGGTTTTGATCTCGGTATCGGCTTAGTGTTCCCATTTTTGGAAACAGATAAATGTCGCGACGTTGCCATGAATTCTGTTGCACCCGTTTGGGACGGAAACGAAACTTGGCTTGTTTTGGGCGGCGGGGGTCTGCTTGCAGCCTTTCCCTTAGCATATGCTATCGTTCTACCTGCGCTATACGCACCCTTTATCGTTATGATTTTAGCCTTGGTATTCCGCGGAGTCGCATTTGAATATCGGTGGCGTGACAAAGCCCATGAGAAGACGTGGGACCGCTCATTCTTCTTTGGATCACTTCTTGCAACCTTTAGCCAAGGAATTGTCCTAGGGGCCTTCGTGCAAGGCATAGACGTTGAAGGCCGTGCGTATGCGGGCGGCTGGTGGGATTGGTTCACACCTTTTTCATTGATGTGTGGCGTCGCGCTCACTGCGGGTTACGCGCTCTTAGGCACCACATGGCTCGTTATGAAGACCGAGGGCATTCTGAGGGACAGAGCTTATGCTATTGCCAAACCCATGGCGATTGCGACCTTAGCCTTTATGGGAATTGTAAGTCTTTGGACGCCATTTCTCTCACCCGAAATCGCTGAGAGGTGGTTTACATTTCCGCAGCTTCTCTTTGTTCTGCCGGTACCGACATTAGTCTTCATTTTGGCTGTCGTGCTCGGATGGGGCATAATCAAACGCAAAGACAACGTTCCATTCTTGGCAACAATAGGCATATTTCTTTTGTGTTTTGCTGGATTGGGGATTGGCATCTCCCCCTATATCGTGCCGCGCGCCGTCACTATCGCGGAAGCGGCAGCGCCGGATAAGAGCCTCATGTTTATGCTCGTTGGCGCGCTCATTCTTCTTCCAATGATCTTGGCGTATACGGCCTATGCCTACTGGGTCTTCAGAGGAAAGGTCGATCCTGAAGCGGGGTACCACTAATGCTTAAGTTTAAATTTCTGGAAGAAAAAGACACCCATATTGAAAAGACGGGACCAAAGGAACTCCTATGGTTTGTCGCCCTTTGGGCACTTGGCTTCGTCACAATCACGATCGTCGGGGCAATTATAAAACTTTTCTTGAGGACGTGAAATGAGCGAACGATTATCTCAGTCTCGCTTTAATCCCATGAGAGCCATTCGCTATATCAAAGACCATAAAAAAGAACTTTTTTGGGTCTGGATAACATATCAGTGCATCAAGGGCATGACGACCTTGACACTGATATGGATCCCACTTTGGCTAGTTTGGCGAGGTCAATAAGGCGAATAATTCAAACATCGAAAAAATGGCCCGGACCTGGCCGCGCCATTTTCTTAGGGCCTATCTCACATAGCTCAGCCGAAGAAAAACACCACGCCCTGCGCCGGGGATACGTTCCCCGACTGGGACATCGCTGAATCCATTGCGGTTGTAACCTGAGAGGTGATCGGCGTAGGTTTTGTTTAAGACGTTCTCAATACCTCCAGATAACTTTACGCCATCTTTGATCTGCCAATCCCCATAGAAGCTCAGTAAAGAATATCCGGCCGTCCGTTTTTCGCTATTGGTAAGGGAGACATTGTTTTGTTTTGCGTGAGCGCGCCCCTCTATTGTCGCGGACCAATTTTCACCTTTATAAGACATACCAACGGTTAGATTAGGCGACGAAATGCGGTAAAGATTGTCCTCAATATCACGCCGCGTGCCTTTGACATAATTCGCAACAGCGTCAACGCGGATTGGACCGTGAACATTAAAGCCCGTATCCATATCGATCCCAATTAAATGCGCATCAACATTGCGCCAACGCAGCGGTGTCGCATCACCG
This sequence comes from Litorimonas cladophorae, assembly GCF_014652455.1. GTDB lineage: Bacteria > Pseudomonadota > Alphaproteobacteria > Caulobacterales > Maricaulaceae > Litorimonas > Litorimonas cladophorae. The sequence goes on from NZ_BMYV01000001.1 coordinate 1,088,055, forward strand.
TTCACAGACGCAATCATCTCGACAGCGCTGTTTATAACGCCGACGGTCTCGTCAAAGGGGGTGCCCTGAATAAAATCGTCTATAGATCGAATATATGCGGTGGGCCGAAAATAGGCGCGTTCATTTGCATAATCAAAGCCACCTTCGGCAATCCAGGCTGATTCTTTTTCAAGATTGAGATTGCCGACATAGATATTACCATCGGCTAGACCACCGCTGGCATTAATTGGCAGCCAGCCATAACGCTGTATATAGCCTGGCATTTGTTGTTTATGGGCAAGTGTCGCCCGCCAGCTTATGCCCGCCTTACGGGGCGTCCATAGGCGCAGGACAGCGTCAAGCGTCGTGCCGTCTCCTGAACGCTCCGCGCTGTTAAAAGCCGCAGCAAGACCCCGAGGTCCGATAGGTAGCGTGACCCCAAGGGTCGCCTCACCCGCGCTGTAGCTATGCTTATCAAGCCGCAAGCCTAACTGCATGTTGATTCTGCCTGTCGCACCGTCCCATTGCCCAAAACCGCCAATGCGGTTCATAGCAATGTCTGGAAAGGGCGTGACCGAAAAGGCGGCAGAATTGGGGTTCGTTATCACCACATCATGCTCAGATTCTTGGACGTCAACACCGAAAGACAAACGCCCGCCGAAGCGATCAAATGCAACAGATACATCGCCGCCAAACGTCTTGGCATCTGCAAAGGTCGCACGCTGGCCCATGGCGGCAGGCGCAGGGCGAAGAGAGAAGTTGTCCATTAAATGAGCGACATTGCTGTAATTAATATTCGCCTTGAACTGAATTTCGCCTAAACCATTTTCATAGCCAACCCTCGCAAAATCAGTGTCAAAATATTGAATATCCATTGGGAATGGCGGGTTACCCGATGGGTCCGTATTCTGTCGCCTTAGGTCGAACGAAAACGCGCCCAGATCTGTTTTCACTCCGGCCGAGAGGCCATAGACTGCGCGCTCAAAAGCTGTGCCGCCAATTGTTCCGTTACCAAATTTTGTATCGGTCGCCTCTTCATACGCGCCTAAGACGTTGAAACGCCAAACCTCTGTTGACGCACCGATGACACCGCCAACAGAGACGCTGCTATTAACACTCCGTCCTCCGATCATAAGGTCATAGCCCAGCTCAGCTTTTTTTAACTCTTTATAATCAACACGCTTAAAGATGGCGTCCGCCCCGCCGCCTAGTCCCGGCCCTTTGGACACAGGACTTACGCCGCGATCAATGACAACGGTATCAACCAGAGGCGCGGGCGCATAGTGATAAACAGGGTCCATGAGGTTTGGTCCACCAGACGCAAAACCTTGGCCATCGACGCGCAGGTTTAACCTTTCGCCAAAAAGACCGCGATATTGCATTTGTCCTGAAAGCTCACCATTACCGATGCGCGCACCACCAGGCGTGCGCGCCGTCAGATATGTAATATCGCCGCCTTGTAAGGGCGCTCTATCAGGCGAAATTTTCCTTTCATTTACGTCATCGGACCGCTTCCCGGTCATGATAATCACATCTTCAAGTGCAGATTCGGAGAGTTGAGCATTGGCAGGCATAGCCAATGCAATTGTGGCCGCCCCCAATAAGAGGCAGCATATACGTTGGGATTTCATTATATTCTCTTCAGGTCTAAAGTGGGCACATAGCCCTAAGGCTGCGCAGAAACGCGCAGGATGGAAGTTACTTTAGAGGAAGATTGGTGGCGCTCTGGACCCCGTGGGTGGCCCCTGAGCCTTTTCAACGAGGCCAATCTCAAAGGCCGCATAAATCGTAGACTGCGTCCGTGAAATACGCGTGACAGCGATGTGCGCTGGCGATGGAAGCCCAACAGATGACAGCGTGCATTTATCACACTGACCGCTGTTTGGCTCTTCGTCGCCACTTTCTTCCCCCAGCAATTCAGCCAGCTCTTTAAGCGCTAAAGCGGCGCTCGGGCTTACTGTTTGACCTGAGGGCGAGCATAGTAACGAAGAGAGATGCAGATTGCTGGGCGCTGCATATGAAAGTGCGCTCGGCAACAAGAGCTGCAAGCAAATAAACAGTCTCGCACAGAGATGTGCGGTGTCTCGAGTCACACGATTCAGCATCGCGACTGCTATAGACAGTAAGTACGGCGTCTGCATTATCTTTATTGTCGCGGTGCAAGCTATAAAGAGCAAGATACCGCCATATCTTTCGCGCGGAACGCCTTCAGATAAGTCACACAATTTACCCGTCCCAAAGTCAAAATTCTTTATCGAAAGTACAGGATCCGAAAAAGCGAAGGCTATCCTGTCCACGGACGTATCATCTGAAAACCGTATAGTCCGAAAGTCTCAAGGCGTCCTTCTCCCAGACTGTATAAACTTAGGAGAAGTATAACTATCGGGTAGAGCTCATGGAAAACTACAAAGACGTTTATTCAGATTGGCAATCGGATTCGGATAATTTCTGGTTGAATGCTGCTAAGGAAATTGATTGGATCACCTCGCCGTCGCAAAGCTTCGATCCTGACTGTGGGGTGTATGAGCGTTGGTTCCCTGATGCGATTGGTAATACTTGTTACAATTGTTTGGACCGTCATATTATTGCGGGACGCGGTGACCAGGCCGCCCTCATCTATGACAGCCCTATGTCGGGCCGAAAGCTCACCTACAGCTACAACCAACTCTTCGATAAAGTCACCGCGCTCGCATGGGTTTTACGAGACTTAGGGGTCGTAAAAGGTGATCGCGTCATCATTTACCTCCCCATGATCCCAGAGGCCGCCTTTGCAATGCTGGCCTGCGCGCGCATCGGCGCTATTCATTCTGTTGTTTTTGGGGGTTTCGTGCCTAAAGAGCTCGCCACACGCATTGATGATGCAAAGCCGAAAGTCATAATGAACGCCTCTTGCGGATTAGAACCAAAGCGTACGATTGCCTATAGACCCCTTTTGGATGAAGCAATTGATATTGCCGATCACAAACCTGATCATTTTATCATATATCAACGACCGGAATGCACCGCTGCTCTCGATAAAATGCGCGACAAAAGTTGGCAGACCGTTGTCTCTGCCGCGCCTACGGTAGACACTCGTCCTGACTGTGTGGCGGTAAAAGCGACCGATCCATTATATATATACTCTATACGTCTGGCACGACGGGAGAACCCAAAGGTGTGGTCCGCGACAATGGTGGACATAGGGTGGCGCTCAAATGGAGTATGGGGAATATTTACAACACCGACCCTGGTGAAGTCTATTGGTCGGCATCGGATGTCGGATGGGTCGTGGGGCATAGTTACATCGTTTACGGTCCCCTTCTCCAAGGTTGCACAACAATTTTGTTTGAAGGCAAACCTGTGGGAACGCCTGATGCGGGTACGTTTTGGCGCGTTATAGAAGAACACAAAGTATCCACTTTATTCACCGCGCCCACAGCCCTTCGCGCGATTAAGAAACAAGACCCCGGAGGAAAGCATCTCGAGCTTTATGATATTTCTTCCTTGAAGACGTTGTTTCTTGCGGGTGAACGCGCGGCCCCCGACACCATACAATGGGCAGAAAGCAAACTTTACGTTCCGGTCATCGATAATTGGTGGCAAACCGAGACGGGCTGGCCAATCGCATCAAATCCTATGGAGATAGAAAAGTTGCCCGTGAAATACGGATCGCCGTGTCTGGCCATGCCAGGATACGACGTTCAAATTCTTGCCGAAGACGGCACAGAATTAGGTCCAAATGAGCTGGGTGCGATTTGGATAAAATTGCCATTACCTCCAGGCTGTCTCCCCACACTTTGGAAGAAAAATGAGCGCTTTAAAGAGAGCTACTTATCGACATTTCCAGGCTATTATGAAACGGCCGATGCGGGGTTCATCGATGACGACGGATATATATCCATCATGTCCAGAACCGATGATATCATCAATGTTGCGGGTCACAGGCTGTCGACTGGCGGAATGGAAGAAGTTCTTTCCGCCCATCAAGATGTGGCTGAACCATGCTGAGCGTCCTGATCACCTTTCCAGGCAATAAAAAAAACAGCCCCAATACATAGGCCGTTGTCACGGCGATTATGAGCCATACGGGCATAGTTGATCCTTACACCTCGACTATGTGCATTAATGGGTATGATGGCAATGTCGCCGATAGTCGTACGCTAAAAAAAAGGCCGCGCCTCTCGGAGACGCGGGCAGTTAGTTGGCGTTTTTGGAGGACGCCTATTCGGCGGGAGCCATGCCGCCCTCTGCCATGCCATGGGATTTCCGTTGACCCGGGATACGAATATCCTGAACGAGATCTTGGATTTCCTGTGGGGGAGCGGTTGTCATCAGAGACACGACAACACCTACTGCCGTCGAGAGCCACATGAAGGCAAAACCAATGCCTTCTGGCGAGACGCCGAACCACCAGCCTGCTGCCGTACCGCCCATGAACTTAAAGTACACGATGTACATCGAAGTCGTGATGATACCGACAAGCATGGTCGCAATGGCACCTTCACGATTCATCCGCTTCCAAAAGATACCTAGGAATATGACGGGAAACAGAGAGGCCGCAGCCAGTCCGAAGGCGAAGGCGACCACCTGCGCTACAAAGGGCAGTTGCGAGGCGTATATCCCGGTCAGTCCGGCACAGACTACGGCCACTGCGGCCGCTATTCGTGCCACCCTCATCTCTTCTTTCTCTGACATATCTGGCTTAAAGGTTCGCTTCATCAGATCATGACTGACCGCCGAACTAATCACCATAAGGAGACCCGCCGCTGTTGAAAGCGCAGCAGCAAGACCACCTGCGACAACAAGGCCGACAACCCAGTTTGGAAGCTTAGCAATCTGCGGATTAGCAAGCACAAAGATGTCGCGGTTTGGAACGACTTCGTTCTTAATCCCATCTGGTGCATCTGGACCACGATATTGCATTACGCCATCACCGTTCAGATCATCATATTTAAGAAGACCTGTTTTTTCCCAGCTTTTATACCATTCTGGAACAGGCTTTTTACCATCCGCTAAAATTTCAGCGGCACGTTGGTCATAGTTTTCGGCGTCCGTGATATAGACAGCTTCATTGACAGTATCGACGAAGTTCATCCGCGCGAAGGCGCCAACAGCAGGTGCAACTGTGTAAAGCAGCGCAATGAACATCAACGCCCACCCGGCAGATTTACGCGCGGCTTGCGCTGAACTCACCGTGAAAAAACGAATGATAACATGCGGCAGACCCGCCGTACCAAACATCAAGGCCGCTGTAATACAGAAGACATCTAACTTGGATTTCGTCGTCGACGTATACTCAGTAAAGCCTAGATCGGTGACGACCGTATTGAGCTGATTGAGCATGCTGACGTCGGTACCAGCGGCGTTCCCAATGAAACCTAGCTGCGGAATAGGATTGCCCGTAATCGCAAGAGACATAAAGATTGCTGGGACCGTATAGGCAAAGATCAGCACCACATATTGCGCTACTTGCGTATATGTAATGCCCTTCATTCCGCCCATAACAGCGTAGACGAAGACAATTGCCATACCGATCAGAATACCCGCGTTGTATGAAACGCCGAGGAAGCCCGAAAAGGCCACGCCGACACCCTTCATTTGCCCCGCAATATACGTGAAGGAGACAAATAACGCACAGACAACTGCGATAACGCGCGCGACCTTGGAGTAATAGCGATCTCCCACAAAGTCCGGCACCGTAAATTTGCCAAACTCTCTCAGATATGGCGCGAGGAGCAAGGCCAACAGCACATAACCGCCGGTCCAACCCATAAGGTAGACGGAACCGCCATAGCCAAGAAACGCGATCAGGCCTGCCATAGAGAGGAATGACGCGGCGGACATCCAATCCGCTGCTGTGGCCATTCCGTTTATGGTCGGGTGAACATCATGACCGGCGACGTAAAACTCTTCCGTCGAACCGGCTTTAGCCCAAATTGCGATGCCAATATAAATACCAAAGGTCAGGACGACCCAAAAAATTGTCCAAGGATCAACCATGATTCACCCCTCAATCCCGAATTTCTTCTCGTATTGGGTCATCTTGCGGCAATAGACCACGATGAGCGCTAAGAAGACATATATTGCGCCGTTCTGGGCGAACCAGAAACCCAGCGGTGCGCCACCGATAGAGAAATTATCTAGCGCCTCTCGAAATATGATACCCGCGCCGTAGGACACGAGAAACCATACGACCAACAGCGATATGGTAAGCCGTAAGGTGGCCTTCCAATACCCTGCTGCGTCATGTGTATTTGTTGGTTCCAAATCTACCTCCCCTTTTTGCATTTATTGCATTTAGTTCGCGAAAATTATGAATCGCGAGCGTTGTGAGTTTAACTCGCATCGACACTGCCAAATTGGAAATGGAAAGGTAGGGAGACTTTAGTCTAAGACCTAGTGACGCGCTTTGCGTTCTTTCAAACCCGCATGGATTAAGAAGCCTGCAAGCAAAAACCCGCCAACAATGTAAACTTCGCGTAGACCCAACCCAGGCTCGCTCAACGCTTCAAGGCCGCGCACGAAAAATATCGCAGCGATCAGCAGTCCTGAAGCAATAAAGAGATGAGCTTTCATACGCAAAGTTTCACCACTAACCATAAGCGGGTCAAGGAAATATACCTTAGACTTTAGTCTCAATGAAATTTTGTTGGACTGAAATTAGGCCTATAGGGCCCAGCGCAATGCCCCCTCAAATTGAAGCACACGGCCCGTTTCCTCGCGTTATCAAGCGGCTTTACAGCCTGGCGTTTTGGCGACGGCTAACATAGGTACGCATTGGGCTATTGCACTCAACGAAGAGCTGTCAACGCTCCTGCTAGCCCACTAATTACCAATCCAATCCAGAAGATTACAGCCAAATACCCCGCCAACGCGGGATAAAAACCTACTGCGACAAATGTGCCGAATAAGAGTATGGGTGCGCCCCAGATGAAACCTTTCCAGGCACCTTGTAATCCGTCCGCCGCGCGGCCTTTATTGCGGCGTTTTAGGAAATAGATATTCATACCTGCCGATATGATGAACATGAGGCATATCCCGAAGAAACCAAATGCTATTTTTACGGGCATTCCCCCAAACTGTCCGAAGTGAACCTTGTAAACAGAATCAGCAACCTGCTGGCCAATGGTGCCATCTGCAGAACCTGTCGTATCAAGGAAGTCGCCCTGCCCGTTAAAATTATACTTTTCAGCATAGATCAAACGACGCGGATGCGCCGCCATGATTTGCAAATATTGTCCAGCTGTCTGAGGGTCGTGCAATATCACATATACGACTGGCTTGTCGGGATGCTGTTCAGCCATATATTCGAGTGCGAGGTCTATACGTGCTAAGGGCGCGACCGCTGCATCTACGACAGGCTCGGCCCCGTAGACGGGCGAATAGACAGCCTCCCTATCTCCGTCATATTTTAACGGGGCCAGCGCAGCGATTGAAAATACGGCCAAGCCAATCATTGCGCCACTCAGAGAATTTGAGATGTGAAACGGCGCGGTCCAAACACTCAAGCGATTGTGCAAGTCGACCTGTTTGATCTGTTCCGACTTGGACCGCCGAAATGCGAATGCGTCTTTGAAAACGCGAGGATGCGCAATGAAACCCGTTATCGACATCGCGAATAAGAAAACGCCAAAGATGGCCACCACGATCATGCCAAAGGATTTTGGAAGATGCAGGTAATAATGTAGATCAATCAGGAAATTGCTCCACGGGTGCGCTGCCTTGCCAGACATTACCCCCTCCGCATTGACATAGGTCTCCTTATTGTCTGTCTCGACTATCGCGCGGTCATATTGCGCGGTTGGCATATGAATATAGAGATGCGCTGTCTCTGGCTCGGCAAGCATCCCATTGGCAGCTGTCACTTGGGCTGCTGCAGGTGAAAGAAAACTGACGCTAGGCTCGCCGCGTTGCTCGATGCGGTGAATTTCATCTTTAAAGACACTCACGGTCCCCGAGAGGCAAATGATGTAGAGTACGGCGGAGATCGCTATGCCAAGCGTGGCATGCGCAGACAATGCTCTCTTGACCAAGGATTGAACCGGAACTTTCGGGATTTCAGTAAGCGTTGCGTCGAGCATAGTAATCTCAATTTCCGATCATGATGATTGCAAGGCTGGGCAGTGCTAACCCTAGGCACATGACAAGCTTAAGGGTCTTGTTTTGTGATGTGAGAGACAGTGCGCTCAATCCCGCCCAAAGGATTGGAAACAAGAACAGCGCAATGACCAACGCATTGGATGCGTGCACGCCAGATTGCCAAAACACCTCGTGAAGGCCCATCGCCACCAAGAACGCGAGCGCTCCGCAGCCAAGGCTAACCCACAGAGCCAAACCAATACGTTTCGCAATTACGTGGCTGTTCAGTTTGAGTTTAGCCTGCACACGGCGTTTAACGGGCTTTGGTGGCTTCGCCGGCTTGCGATCCTTTGAAGCTTGGTAAGCGATCAAGCCTAGCGCCTGAATGATGAAGACCATTACGCCAAGCGCGACACCTCGGTCTTTACCGCCTGAGAATGTCCAGAGGATTAAGGCTAAGGCAATGGCGAGCCAACACCCCCAAACTAGCAGGGTTCGCTTTTGGGCTGACCGCCAAGCGCGATAAAGCCCGAACACTCCTAGCCCACTCAGACCAGTGCCGATTACACCATGTATAAATTCGAATAAGGTCATAAAAAAAGGGGCGGCCTCCTCTGATTTGAGAAAGCCACCAGTCTAAGGGAATTAAAAACGGTAGGCTGCGCGGGCGACAACGCTGCGGGACTCGCCAGGAAAACAATCACCACGCGTCAAACAGGTGCCGAAGTAATTTTCATTGAGAAGGTTTCGGGCGTTAAGCGTCAGACTGATTTTTTCAAAATCATAGCCAATAAGACCATCAACCAATGTCGCACCATTCGTCTCAACTAGAATAGGCGTCGGCGCAAAACTATTGGCGGCAAGGAACGCTTCGCCTTCGCTCTCGTTGCCACCGAAGTAACGAACACCCGCGCCTAGACGGATACCTTTTAGCGCTCCGGATGAAGCGTTCCACCCAACCCAAGCGGCCGCTTGTGTTTCTGGAATTGATGAGAACTTAAGACCATTCGGATCTTCTGTGTCCAGCGTACTGAAACTACCCCGAACATCAAAGTCCCCAAGGAACGCCCGGCCCTCAAATTCGAAACCCTGAACGTTCGAAACGCCCTCTTGTTGAGATGCTGCATTCGGGAGACCTGCGGGGTTTGCGAGATTGCTTTGCTCGATATCGAAGTAAGCTGCTGTGAAGTAGATTGGCAGATCAGGCGCTTTGTATTTCAGGCCAACTTCAAACTGCTCGCCCTCTTGCGGCTCAAGAGCATCACCCGTCACACCGTCATTACCAATGACAGGCTCAAATGACTCAGCATAATTGACATACGGGTTAAGACCGAACTTTGTTTTGTAAAGCGCCCCAAAACTTAGCGAGACGGCATTGTCGTTTTGGGTGGTCGTCCCGTCGTTGTTTTTCAGGTCATCGAAACGAATTCCTGCTGTCAGCTCTAAGTCACCGACACTGATGTAATCGTTCAAGTAAAAACCAGTGAATTCGATATCACTAGAAGTAGCCCCTCTTGCGGCATCAAAAATCGTATCTGTTGGGATTTCAGAACCGTCGTAAACAGGGTTGAAGAGATTAAAGGTCGTGGGCAATGCGTAAAGATATGAGGCGGCTTGGTCAGTGCTAACGTCTTGTCGATTTATTCCGCCAAGAACCTCATGCTGTAACGCGCCTGTCTCAAATTTCGCCCTCATGCGAGTATCAATCGCGAACTGGGTGGAGGATGCTGGCGCATCATACCAAGAGCGCGCCGCCGCATCACCATTGGATAAAACGCGAGGGTTTCCCGCTCCTAAGAACGCAACCCATGTTTGTTTATAGTCAGCAGAGTTATCTCGTGCGCGCGCAGTTGCCTCGAATGTCAGGCTCTCGTTGATTTTATGTTCGACGAAGAGCGTCGCGGAGACGCTCTCTGTATCGTAGGTGTTGAAGTTGGGGTCACCCACATAGAGACTTTCGCCGACGGAATCAGTGGGGGCATTCGCACACACATTGGTTTCACTAATTGAGACATCGCCAGACTGGCATCCCGTTACAGAAAGAGGAAGAAACTGATGCGCTGTGTCGCTTTCGCGGTTTGTATAATTCACCAACGCGGTAATGCGCGAGCGTTCACTCTCGAATGTGACGGATGGCGCAAAAATTATCGCATCATCATTCACAAAATCGACCTGAGTACCGCCATCTCTATAGACGCCAACTAAACGCCCCGTAATGGACCCGTCGCCTGACAAATCGACGCCGTAATCACCTGCCAATTGGTAGCGGTCATTCGTCCCAATATCGAAAACGACCTCGCCGCCAAGAGCCTCTTTAGACGCGCGCTTCGATACCGTGTTTAATATGCCGCCGGGGGAACCTGAGCCATACAGAACAGATGCTGGCCCCTTTAGAACTTCGACTTGCTCCAACGTATAAACATCAGAACGCGCATTATTGTAAAACCCAAAGAGGACTTGCACGTTATCAAGATACTCTGGGACATCTAGCCCACGGACACGCGGGAAGTCGCCGCGTGTTGAAAAACCAAATGTGTCGCCAACAACCCCAGCGGTATACCCAAGCGTATCGTCGAGCGTTAGCGCGCCAATATCGATGAAGTCCTCATCCGTAATAACACTGACAGAGCGCGCCGTTTCCAAAATAGGTATCTCTGATTTGACCGCACCGAAGGTTGAAACCTGCCCCGTTACGACAATGACGTCTTCATCTGTATCTTGGGCAAATGCTGACGTTGGCAGACCACACGTTGTGGCGAGTGCCGTCCCTAATAGTACTGCGCATTTGGAGTTCATCGTCTCATCCTTATCAACATAGTTTCTGCAGTTGCGAATTACTTGCAACTAGTGTTAGGCGGTCATTAGTGTAAATAAGAATGACTCGCAAGTGCAAAAAGGGAAAAAGATGTCACCATTCATTGAAAATATGTCGATTACTGACTTGGGGTTTGGAGGCGGGTTTTCCCTATGGGGCTTTAGAGCCATCGCATCTGGACGGGGTCATTGCTGCAAACTCAAACACGGTTTTGAGCGAGCTTTCGTAGCAAACAACAAAGCCGTTAGGCAGGCAGAAGGCTCAACAGTTGGAAAGCGTGCCCTGTCAGCCTTGATGACCTTTTGCCATCAAATGGGAAATACTGGGAGACGAACGATCAAAATATCCGAGTCAGGAACTATGCGCATCACGCGCCATGAACTGAGCATCATAGCCGCCCTCGCCCATGCTCAAGCTGGGAACAAAGAGAAATGCCAATCAATCCTGCCGTGGCTTTTGGGAACAGCCAACACGCGCTCAACTTATCAAGCTGCACAAGTCTATGGCGTTATTTGCGCTGACGCAGGTATCTACATCAACGCTCCGAGACTGAGACTATCACAGCCTGTCAGTTCTTCAGTCCGGCAATCAGAAAACATCCAGTTAACCCGACTTCTTCATTAGCTTTCGACACGACTGAACACGATTCAGAGCCTGTAAATTTCCTCTGACCTTCGGCCTTACATAAAAACGGGATATCTAAGAAAACCGAGCTCCTTTGCACTTTGTGCAAACCGAAAAATTAAAGAAAGAATATTAGTGTGCACACTCAAACATGCCTGTGCATACCTAAAACAATGTGCAGACAATGGCTTAAGCCATTAGCATTACTAGGAAAATGGTGCGGCCGAGAAGACTGAAATCTCTTCATTATTTTCAATGAATACAATGACTTATGGCCATGCGCAAGGCATTTGTTATGCAATGTGGGAATGAAATGTGTAGCAGTGGATAGGATGTAAATAACTTAAGAGTAGGCTTCAACCCATCACCAGCGCTCCCATTAGGATACGCTCGGGTTAACTAGCAACAACGCCTGCTGCAGCCAACATATCGAATAGCGGTTTAGTATTTGACCGGACACTGGAAGTCGTAGTAATAAACAATCGTTCGCGCGCCCTTGATACGGCGACGAAAAAAGCGAGCCTTTCCTCTTCCATATTTGCTTTATAGAAAAACGAGCTATCCTGTAACTCCAAGAAAATTATCGTATGAGCCTCTAGGCCCTTACTTTTATGAACGGTCATCAGGCGAACTTGGTTTTTACCCCTATACTCATTTATCACATCTATCCATGAAACAGGTTTCTGGCCGCATTCAGTTAGGTACTCACTTATGGCTAGCTTAATTTCTCGATATCTTTCAAGGTTTGCGTACTCGCTCGACATACGACGAACGTTATCCTCTCCAAAACATTCGACTAAGTTTTCCAAAACCTCACTAAAATCGACTTCCCTAGGCAATTTACCAGCGACAAAGCCCTTAAAGAGTTTTACCGAGGATCTCACGGACTGTTCAATTTGGTAATCTGTCGCTTCCCTGCCCATACGCAATCCCATTGGAACACCAATAAGGTTTAGTACTCGCTGATAAGGAGAGTCGTCTCGGTCGCCCACCGCCATCTGAGTTAATGCACCTACAAGCTCTGCAAGAGGTTCACTCATAAAGTCTTGAATGGATATACCGTTGAAAGTGCGCGCTTCGTTCCTGAGAGTTAATCCAGATTTCTCAAATTCTTCTTTAAGGTCAGGTTCAAATTCGTTGGCTTTTTGCCTTACGAGCAATATGAAGTCATTCTGATTTAACGGGTTTTGACCTTCTTGAGTTTGCTTGGCGATAAATGTTGCCAATGATTTGGACTGCGTCTCCTTATTGTCAAAATTGATTATACTATCCGTTATTTCGGGTAGGTCGTCAGACACACGCGCACATGTCACTTCCATTGCCGTTGGTTCAATTATACGGGCCATCGAGTTGATGATCGCAACTATTCTCCTATTTGAACGAAAATTAGTTGTCAGCGGAATTGACTGTGCGGCGAAGTCTTTAATGAATTCTTGGAAGCGATATGGCGTTGCGCCCGCAAAAACCATAATCATCTGTTTTATGTCGCCAACAGCTGTAAGGTTGGACGTAGAACCACAAAATGCTTCTTTTAAAAGTGCATATTGTAATGGCGTAGTATCCTGGAATTCGTCCAAGAATACATTTGAATAGGTTTGTTGCAAAGCTGCTTTGATAGACGGATTATGATGGATGATTGTGGCCGCAAGAGTTGAAATCATTCCAAAAGTTAATTTGGAAGGATTAGAATCCATACAACTCGTCCACCACTGAATTGATGCGGCTTGTGCGCCATTTTCTGGTTCGGGTCGTACTAATGGCAAAGTCCCACAGGCACGGCCAAACTTAGCATGTAAATTTTTAATTTGTTCCCCGTTAAACCGTTCCTCACTAAAGGGCGGGTCTAGACTTAAATGATTGCCAAAATCTGACCAATCTCTCCAACTTGGAAACATTATCTGATAGTCACGAGAAGGTCTGCACCATTCAGGCAGACTTCCGCCAAATCGATCTACTATGCCTTTAGCAAATGCATCAAAAGTTTTACTGTCAAGCCTATCGCTCAAACCTTCACCAACACGCTTCTCAACTCGTTCTTTCAAATTTGTAGCGGCATCTCTTTTAAAGCAAATAGCCAGTATTTTACGAGGCGAGACGCAAGTATTTGTCTCCAATAAGAACGATGCACGTTGAGCTAATAGTTCAGTTTTACCGGCTCCCGGCCCTGCAAGTATTGCTGCATTCATTTGCCCTTTTACAGCATTCATAGTGGCTGCATCTAGCTGCATTCCGTCCGCAGGGGTCCATTCCTCGCCCGCCGTTATCATGATTGATTGTCAACGACTAATGGCACGTCCAAAGCGATATTCAAAATTTGCGCGCAACGCTCGAATAAGGTCTTCAAGGGGGGCGGACATCCATCCTTGACTTGCTGATCGGTCAGAGTCGACAAAGCTTCGATATGCGCCACAGGTTTGCTGCCTTTTTTAAAAAGTGCGTCGTAGATGGCCAACTCTGTTGGTGTTGGAACTAGGTTTGGGGGATATGCCTGCACCCCCTCTCCACTTTCGCCAAACACACTTTTGTCATAACCACCGGGAGGTAAAGGGGTTGGTAATGATGCAATGCCACTGTAAGCACTAGGATAGGCGGACAGCATCATCATATCTAGGTCTAACGGCGAAGAAAAATAGACGTTGTTCTCTTGCAGCCAATTCCACCACGCTTCCGCTTCAGTTTTATTTTGGACAATCAAGTTCTTCCAAGCTTGAGCATCCGTTGGCTTCACAAAGGACGGGTGAGTTATGCCATTTTGCTCAAGTTGATCGACAGCATACTTCAATCGATAATGCCCCGCTTGGTAACGGCCCAGATCATAATCAAGCAAGGTTACAAAAGGAGTTTGAAGGTCAAAAAGCAATTTCCAAAAATGATTTACATGACGCCCTCCCAATGGGACGAATGAAACGAATGCAGGGTCAAGCTCTAAGTCTTTATGAAACGCCTTAGCGAGCTTAGGGATAACAATTTCTTCGGATCGCCCCTCTCCCAAAATCACCAATTTAGCAAAGTATAACTCTGGGTGGCTCTTCACTGCTTCATAAATAAACTTATTTGCAACATCGGTTGTGACGGGCAATTTTATAGGCTTAATGCACGAAACTTGTTTCTCTATATCCTGCCTTACATGCCTCACTTGGGTGGGCTCAACCCTCGCCAAAGCACTTGCCGAATGGGATGTTAAGATGCCCATGGCCTTATCATGAGAGGCTAAGCTCTTCATTAAATTTATCATTCTCGATAAGTAAAATGGCGCTAAGTGATTTTCAGGTTCCTCAAGAGCAATGATAGTGAACCATGGCCGAAGCATCGCAATCTCTTTGAACCCTGACTTTGGGCCTTTTTCCAGTGCGCTATCCATTTTCAGCAAAGTGGCGACTAACGCTATATAAAACAGCGAGGCCTGCCCCTCACTCAGTTCATCAATAGCGTGGTCTTTACCTGCTGGCCCCGGCCCTAAAGATAGAGTCAAGTCACGTAGTGCTTTTTGGATTTCCCTTGATAAAACCGTTAATTTAGCAGATTGTAAGTGTTTCCCATCAAACAATTGCGTCCAGTAATCTGACAACTGGTCTGTGACAGCTTTGATAGCAGGCATGGAGTCAAAC
This sequence comes from Litorimonas cladophorae, assembly GCF_014652455.1. GTDB lineage: Bacteria > Pseudomonadota > Alphaproteobacteria > Caulobacterales > Maricaulaceae > Litorimonas > Litorimonas cladophorae. The sequence continues at coordinate 1,103,139 of NZ_BMYV01000001.1, forward strand.
AAACCTTGCAAATCCTTCCATTGGGTTTCCATCGGTTTCCTGCCACCTTCCCAGTCACCAAACTTTTCGAGCCAATTCAAAAGTTCTTTCAGAGCGGTTCTTACGATCGCGGCACCATCGCGAGTTGCAGGTAAATATCTAAGTTGGATACGTTGTCTTTGATTAGACGACATTGGAATCTTGGCTATGTCCTCCTCGCCAAACGGAACTGGGTCTAAGGTAGTTATCCAGTAAATTTTCTGTTCGATGTCATCTTCATCTAGCCCACAGGTCCACTTGGCCTCCAGCCTAATTCTAGCCTTAAGAGGCTCACCGACGCCCGCAGTTGACATTGCGTTGAATACATCCGGGATGGAATCTAAGTTACTTCCGTCTCCTAACAACTCTGGGAAAGCCAAAGTTACGTCAATCATGATCTCCTTTGAAGAAACATATGATAAGGTGGGCTGAGTGGCTTCGTCAGTTGGTTGCTCTACCGGAGCGACGCCCGCAATCTCCTTAGGCCCAAAATGGACATCTTCCCGTGTTAATCGCCTGTCATGAGAATTGGTGCCGAATAGCCGTTGCAAGGCCTTTATGATCGTCGTCTTACCTGCGCCGTTTGACCCTACGAAAACTGTTAGGTCTTTTTCAAAGGTACATTCTTCTGGGGTATTCCCAAAACAACGAAAATTTCTCAGAGTTATACTCTCAATATGCATATTAGAATCCACGTTAACACAAAAGTCTGTCACCATTGAATCGACTATGCTTATGGTTGTAGATAGAGGTGCTGCCTCCATATTTCAATTAAGGGCAATAAACAATTTAGCCAATGGCCGCTTTGCACTAAACCGCCGAAAGACAACCTGTGTGTAAGCCTTGGTAGATTTTAAGTTTATTGAACCAAATAAGCAAAAGCTAACTTCGGGCAATAATCTTGCCGTGGGCGTAACTTTGCGCCTCTTTATACAGAATAATATATCCAGGAAGGTGAGTTGCCTGCCATCCAGCAGGCAACAACGCGATCAAGGCCTTCAAAGTATCGCTTACGCTCAAACCCGAAATATCAGTTGTCAAAACTGTGGCTTCCAAGTCTGACACGTTTGGTTTCTTTCCTTCAAACCGTAAGAGGAAAGGCAGTTCGCTTTTTAAAAGTTTAACCGCTTCTTTTACTGTCAACCCGGCTGAGAGCGGAGTGGCTACAAGGCCATTCAAACATATTGGATAAAGAACATTAAAATGGTCAGGTTTGTACTTGGTCGTGTCGCGCTGACGTCCTGGGTCGTTAGAACCAAATCCGCTATTGTTCCAAGGTGGCACTTTTCCATCGACCATGTAATGCTTAATCAGCATACTTTCCAGTTCCATTGCCGAGAACACCAGAACTTGAACGGCTTTAAATGTCACGCGACCGCCTGTTAAGTTGCTGCGCGATAGAACAAGGTTAGCGTGGCGTAACAGGCGTCTTTGCAAACCAGCCTCATTATCAGTTTTGCCGATATAAACTAAATTGCCATCTAAAAAGAGCTGATAGACGCCCTGACCATTTGGGATTCCTGCAGTGATTTTTGGTGTCAATTCTGCTGTTTTCATTCCGTCGAGGCAGGTGATCAACTGCGCAATGAGCGCATCTGTCAATGCAAATTCAAATTGTCTGAAACCAGGCTGTTGAATCCCACCACTCATTTTAGGTATTTGCCTCAGCTAATGCAGTGCTGACGCTTGAAGTCACAGCCGCGCCCAATTTAACAGGGACTGCGTTGCCGAGTTGGCGCATAGCCTCCGACCATGTTCCAGAGATTTCAAAATTGTCAGGAAAGGTTTGCAAACGTGCACTTTCACGAACAGTAAAATAACGAACCTTACCATTTGCATACCTAAGCATATTCTCACCACCAGGAACGCCGTGAACTCCCGCCTTAAGAGCCTTGGCAGGTAAGTCGAGCGGTGAGCCAGTATGGCCAGGATAACTGCGAGCGCCTTTTTGTAGCTTATGGTTCAAGATACTGGAGTGCGCTTTCTGTGTTGGATTAGGCAAATCATTCAAAGCCTCTCTGACAGTTTGCCAAGCGGCTAAAGAATTGGGTTCGAGGTCACGCTCACGCATACGCTCTACTGACTTAGAAATTTGAGGGGACAGTGCGAGCTGTCCCTTAGCAAGGCCGTGTCGCTCTTCATATGCACCGCTCGCAATATCAACCAATAACGCATGCTTACTGTGTGTCGCGTGAGGGAAGTGCCAATTTATTCCTAGGTCGGCTCTGAACCCCACAAAGAAAACCCTGTGTCTTTGCTGCGGCACACCATAGTCGGCTGCGTTTAATACTTGTGTCACAACGCGGTAATCATCGGCATTATCAGAATGACCCGTATGGTGGCTTTGAAGCCTGGCAAGATGCTCCGCCCAATCTTCACCCTCTTTGGCAGTCAGTTGCGGATGACGCATCTGGAGTGTGATGTATTCAAAATAGGGCTGAAATGATTCACGTGTTAGACCTCTGACATTCTCAAAAATAAATGCCTTAGGTCTCGTCTGCCGTACTGCCCGCACTGCCTCTGGAAACATATCACGGTTATCAGCGTGCGCTTGGTGTTTTCCCCCCATCGAAAATGGCTGACAAGGCGGCCCTCCTGTAACGAGGTCAACATTACCTTCAAACTCGCTAAAATCTTCTTCCCTAACATCACGGCCAATCTTTTTGGGCCAAGCTTTCAGCGTTCCATCTGCACCGTCACGATTGAGAGCGATTGTATTGCGACAATCTTTATTCCACTCGACGACTGCGACAGGGTCAACGCCCGACTGTTTAGCCCCAAGGCCAAGTCCAGCAGCGCCAGCAAAAAGCTCAATTGATGTAAGGCGATTGGCCATGTTTTTCTCCCAATTGTAAAAGACTGCGATTTGACCCTTTTGACAAGGTTTGATTTCTCACAATCCCACAAATTTTACTGTGAACAAATATAGAACATTTATCAACCAAATTTGCGTCAAAACCAGTGCCAGACGAAAGTATTTTCTCATAAATTACAGTTGTAACCCGAGATAATGCGTAGGCCTCATGCAAGGTGTCACCCCCATTTTTCCTAAGCATAGCAAGGAATAACGCCAAAACGGTGACACCAGGCCTCTTGGCAGTGGTGTCACGAAAAACGATGTGCAGACAATGCGTTAGCATGGGGATGACACCACCCCCTTTTATCTTGCCTTCCGCGCCTTCCACCCGCGCCCTGCCTCCATCGCACCTATCGCGCAACTTCTAGAAGTCCCGCAAACTTCGAACTTCCACCAGCTTTTCGAATGATATTTTCTAATCAAAATGCTATAGTTTGGGCATGACAAAAACAGCTACACCCCGCCTGCTTTCATTTTCCGACCTCACACATGCCCGCCGAATAGCGGCCCAACTTGTTGAAACTTTGGGTGATGAATACTGGCCAGCTTTTGACTGCCTCGACCGCGAGTTGGAGAGCCGTCGCGGGCGTGAAAACCGCCTCCAAAACGCACTCTCGGCAAACTAAACTCTTACGGATAGAACCGCACGGCGGGACTGCTGGAGCCGCCCACACGAGTGCAGGCAGGCGCGCCGTGCTTGCCGCGATAGCGGCAAAAGAACACTATGAATTTTATTGCTTCATGTAGTTTAAAATGAATTCTCGTTGCTCCACAGTATCAGGAACAGTCACGCCACGAGCATCACTTACGCTCTTGATTGCTTCCGCAGCATCCATTCCTAGCTCTTGTAATATGCAGCACGATAACAAACCCGCTCGACCAATTCCCGCGCGGCAATGTATTGCTAAACTCGCTTCATTTTTCAAAAGCTCCGCTGATTTAAGTGCTAACTGTTTAAGTAAATTCAGATCAGGCAAGCCGCGATCACGTATCGGAAGTCGAGTAAAACCAATGTTAGCTTTGGCGCAAAAAAAACTCTTCATCCAATAGGTTTAGCTCATCTATTTCATCACTTCGCAGCAAAGAAACAACATCAGTAAGCCCCACCGTTTTATAGTGTGCAATATCATCCTCCAGCCATTCCCCTGATGGTTTTGGCATAATAAAGAGGCATCCAGCAGGACAGTTTGCGATTAAGTATAGTGATGGTTTCATAGGTCTCTTGCTGTAGTTTGATTTAGTAAGGCGCGTCGGGCGGTTACCCTCAACCGCTACTGGGTGGACGATTTTACGACCCAAGTTGTCACCGATATTGCTTGATTACTGGCGCGCTTGCGTAAGTTAACTACCTTTACCCTAAGGCGAAAGGGAATTCGCAGATTATGCACTAGCAACAAAAGGAAAGCCCGCGAGTAGCTCTGGTGTGACGGGATGGGTTATCTTTTGCAGCTCGTCTCTGCGGTACCTTAGCGAGCCTCCATCGCCGTAATAAGGGCGTGGGTTTCGGTGTCCCATGAGGGTGCAGCGCAAGCCGTAGTCCAGCCCTGCCTCCAACATTCTCTTCTCAAAGCTGTGCCGAAAGCTGTAAATGCGGTGGTTAGAACTCGGCAAAAGGCCGCGCGATTTGAACGCCTTTTGCAGCGTTTGCGAAAGTAAATAGCCGCGATCTCGGTAGTGTGGGAAGCCGTCGCGGGCGTGTTTCATAGCCTCTAGGCTTATGCCTAAAAGCGGAATTTCTCGAATTGATGCCTCTGATTTCAGTTGCCTTTCAGCCGTTGAACGGATGCGAATATGCGGCACTTCATCGTCCAGACGGATGTTTTCTGGCAAGATATTCGCCAGTTCGCTGGGCCTGCACCCTGTCTCGATTAGGGCCAAACAAAGCAAAGCGGCCTCGCGTTTTAGCCCTTCAAAGACATTCGGTTTCATGATGCTTTCGCGCACAAAGCTATTCGTAAACGGTTTCACTTGCTTCATCTTCTTGGCCGAAAAGCGCAAATTTCGGAACGGGTTTTGGCGGTCTTCCTCGCCCACATGTTCAAAATACATTCGGTAAAGCTTGCGCAGATTGCCCAAGTCTCTATTGGCGCTGCTTCCGCTTAACGGCTTTGCCCCGTTCTTGGGATACACCTTGTCAGCCCAAAATTTATAGACCTTGCGTCCGTGCTCGCGGTCAATCTTGCGCATATCGACGTCGCCATTGAGCTTCACAAAGTTAGCCACGGCGCGCCGCTTTACCTTCTCGTATGTGGCGCGTTGCTCTGGCGATTTCCCCGCGACCTCGTCCAAGGCAATCTCGGTTAAGTATATTTCGAGTGCTTTGGTAATCGTCACTTTATCGGGTTTCACCGTGCCAATCAGCACGGGTGCGGCGCGCTCTATATCTACTCTCTGGCGGGTCTGTAGCGCCTCTAGGTGCAATAAACGATATGCCAGCTCTTCATAGTTGTGAGGTTCTGTTAGCTCTTCTACGGGCTTGTAGGTGAAGCCCATCGCGCTTGCATCCTGACGGGCTTGGCGCAGGGAGCGGTCAACACTGGGGCGCGTGAAAGTGGATGGATTCAGCTTGTGCCATTTGGCGTTGTCGGCCTCTACGCACATATCACGGCGCTTCCGAGCCAGACTCACACTATCAGTTTCAAGCGAGCGCGAAATAATCGTCTGGCCCATTTGACTAGCTACAAGGTTTGGAACGCGGCGGACATAGTACCAGACCTCCCCGCGAAGTTTTAGGTATTGGTTAGGGCGGCGTATCGTTTTCATGGGCGTTCTCCCGATGGCCGCACCTCTTGGGGTTAGAGGTTAGGTGCACTCATTTGTGGTACAGATTGTGTACCAATTTGTGCATCAGGACACGAAAACAAGTAAAAGTAGTTACAAGTTTCCACAGGAAACCTAAACAATTACAAGGACTTACGTGTCCATTGTCAGAAGAAATTTGGTGCGGCCGAGAAGACTCGAACTTCCACGGGTGTTACCCCACAGCGACCTCAACGCTGCGCGTCTACCAATTCCGCCACGGCCGCACATTAAGGTTGGCGCGCAATAGACAGCCCCGCACCAAATGTGAAGCGAAAAATACCAAGACACTGCAAACTGTTTAGATCACCCCAAATCGCGAGCTCTGTGCACCTTTGGCGATGGGCTGCCGGATAGCGGCTCTGTCAACATCCATCCGGAAATTCATCCTATGTCGCCCGTAAAATTCGGCTTATACACGGTCCCAACACAAACTTGGAGCTGTCCCATGAAAGCGCTATTTCTGATCCCTGCCCTATGCGGCACGTTACTCCTGGCAGCGTGCAGTGAGACCACGACACTCGAAGCAGAAGGTCCGGCCGCCGTTAAGGCGAAAGCCGAGAAGATACAGGCCAAGGCGGCGAATGAAGTGTCGACGAAAGACGTGGGTGAGCTGATCGATTATTTCGGAGACGAGGCTGAAGAAATCACCGTCGTCTTGAAAAAGGTCGTCGATGGCCCGACAGCTGAGGCCGCTATCGCAGACGTCCGCGCAACAATTCCACGTCTAAACGCAACGCTCGAAGCCTTCCAAAATCAGGATATGTCCGACATGAAGGCGAGCATTGCGATGCTAAAGAAGATGCCTGCCATGTTAGAAAAGCAAAGCCAGTTGATCACAGAAGTGAAGCGAATTTCGGAAATCCCAGAGGCGCGTGCCGTATTGGAAAAAGAATTCGATGAATTGGACCTCTTCAAATAACCAATTCGATTTACAGCTCCGACCCCGTTGTTTGGGAGGTCGCGTCAGACCGTGTCCCTTACCCATTTGCACATGAGCGTATGCAAACCCGCGCCGCTGCGATTGCGGCGGGGGACGCGGATGAACTGGTTTGGCTGCTTGAGCATCCACCGCTTTATACAGCTGGGACATCCGCCAACCCCGCGGACCTTGTAGCTCCTGATCGGTTTGAGGTTCACAAGATTGGCCGTGGCGGGCAATACACCTATCACGGGCCTGGACAACGCGTCGGCTACGCCATGCTGGACCTGCGCAAACGGGGGCGCGATGTGTCTGCATTTGTACGCGGTTTAGAGCAATGGATTATCGACGCATTGGCGGAGTTTGATGTATCCGCAGAGCGGCGGTGCGGGCGCGTCGGTGTTTGGATTGTCAGACCTGACGGGCGCGAAGAGAAAATCGCAGCGATCGGCGTTCGTTTGAAAAAATGGGTGAGCTTTCATGGGATCAGTATTAATCTGAACCCTGACCTCTCGCATTTTGACGGAATCGTGCCCTGCGGCATTCGCGAACATGGCGTGGCGAGTCTGGCGTCTTTGGGGCGTGACGTGTCGATGGAAGAATTGGACGTTGCGCTAAAATCCAGCTTTGAGCGTATTTTCAGCCCAACAAAATCCTAGGCCAAGCTGATAAAGCTGATCACAAATTTTTCCGCAAAAAAAGGCCCACCGAATGGCGGGCCTTTCGCAATCATTTTTCAAAGTGCGACCTAGGAGTCGCCCGTTGTCGCTGGACCGAATTGGTTGTCATGCGCATCTGATTTGTTGAACATATTGATCAAGAAGGCAGCTATACCTGTCGCAACAAGACTAGCAATAGCGCTAGGGATAGCAGCTTGCTTTGCGAGAGCGGGGCCAAACTCGTCGGTGATCTCTTTGGTGATCTCCATAATCTCTCCAAAGCCTGTAGCACCTGCCATACGGGCTTCCATCGCGAGCTTCATTTCAGCTTCGGCGGCACCTGGCATCACCGCGCCAAGGATCATTGAAATAACGATCACGATTACAAGCCACAGCAGGAACCAAACGATACTCATCCAACCTGATTTTCCTGCATCATGGCTACGCTTGATCAGTAAGAAGAAAGACGGAATAATTAGTAAAAACGATACGTAGCCCAAAAGCTGAGATATTTGAAAACTGAACAAGCCAGTCAAAGATATAATTGCACTGATGGCGGCAAGGACCATCATGCCTTTCATGAAGGCGGCGGGACCAATACGGCCCGATGGTGAAAATAGTAGGTTACCCATAAGAATCTCTCCCTCTTATTGTTTAGCAATAAGAGATTGACGTAATCTTACAAAAAAGCAAGAAAAATCGAACCTATTTCGATATTGGGGCGCCGTAGCGATTTGTATCTGCATCGGGTTTTGCGAGCCCTAACCAGAGCGTGAATCCCGCTAAAAGCGCCACAATTGTGAAGCTCAAGATGGCTTCACCTTGCTTTTGTCGCGGTCCAAATTCGGCGTTAAGGCGTTCTACGACTTCTGGGGGTGGCGGATTATCCTGAGTATATTCGCTAAAGGCGGCAAAATATTCGGCTCCACCATATACGAGCATGACAATGATCATGGCTGCGAGCATCGCGCAAATGAGGCCAGTGACGGGCCAAAGTGTCCGACCAATGTCGTGCAGGCGTTTACCATAAACACTATAGGCGATCTGCAAAATCACAAATGGAAAGGCCAATACGGCAAAGAAACCCGCCATAGAACCGCCCAGCGCATTAATCAGTAAACCATAACCGCTGAAAATCACGACAAGCCCGACTATACCGATCAGATAATCTCGGCGTCCGATACGTCCACTGGGGGAAAACAGAAGTTTGATTAAATTTGGCATAGTCGCGGTTTACCGCCCAATTCGCGCGGCGCAAGCCCTACGACCTGTATCGACCCGCTCCGCGACGAAAATGCCGCGGTTAACCCCCTGTATCTTGAGCCGCGTCTTGCGTTTTATTGAGCGTATCCATGAGCAATGCACGGTGCCTGTCAGAGCGCTCTGCCAGAGCCGCGATATCGTCGCGCATTTCGTAGGTCTCCTCCGCCATCTTAAAATCCAAGGCCAGGAAATCTTTGGCCAGACGCGCGGAACGGATATCATCGAAATCCAAGAGCGTTAGAGCCTTCTCGCCCATCGCCAGCGCCCCACGAATTGTTTCTCGTTCAACGTAATCAACCTCTTCGGCCAACAGATCGAAAAGATGCGTTCGACCCCGCGCGCGTGCGAGAATTTTAAGATGCGGAAAGCTATGCTTGATCGCCTTCACCGCCGTCGTCACGGCCTCGCGGTCATCCATCGCGACAACCACAATTCGCGCGTCATCGGCGCCGGCGATGCGCAGGAGGTCCATATCCGTCCCGTCACCATAGTAAACCCTGTGACCAAATTGCTTTAGAAATTCAATGTGGTCGCCGTCTTTATCGATAATGGTTGTTCCGATATTTTGGGTCTGTAGCAAGCGACCGACGATCTGACCGACCCGCCCGAACCCTAAAATCAGCACAGGGTTTTGATGGTTCTGCGGCCCCTCACCTGTCGTGGCCGCTGTGCGCAATCGCGGCGCGATCAATTTGTCATAAGCCAGCACAAGGATCGGCGTCAGCGCCATGGAGATCGCAACGACAGCATTGAGGAAACCGCCTGTTTCAGGACGCAGAACACCCTCGGAAATCGCAAACTGGAACAAAACGAACCCGAACTCCCCTGCCTGACAGAGAAGCACCGCGAAAAGGATCCTAGGCGACAAATCCAATTTAAATATTGTGCCGATTGCGAATAAAATCGCAAATTTCAGAATGAGCAAGCCGCTCACAACGCCCAAAATTTCCAACGGATATTGGGCAAGCGTTTCGAAGTTTAAACTCATACCCACGCTGATGAAAAACAGCCCAAGTAGCAAGGCTTTGAAGGGTTCAATGTCGGATTCTAACTGATGGCGATATTCACTATCGGCTAAGACGACTCCTGCGATAAAGGCCCCTAAAGCTGAGGACAGGCCCAGCCAATTCATCAGCAGTGCGGCGCCAACCACCAGCAGCAAAGCAATCGCGGTAAAGGTTTCGCGGACCTTTGAACGTGCAATCAAGCGAAATACGGGTCGCAACAGCAGCCGCCCAGAAAGGACCATCCCGCCAAACACCGCGAAAATGGCGACAGGTAACCACATACCCTCGGGCTTTGGAATGCCGCCAGACACAGCCCCATGGTCGGACGCCCCGCCATGATCGCCTGCATAACTCGGAACCTGTGACGCCTCTTGTCCAAGGTCGACCCCTGCCCCCCAAACCGCGAGAAGCGGCAGCGCCGCGATCATCGCAATGACAATAACATCTTGGAACAAAAGAACCGAAAACCCGGATCTTCCCTCAGGGTGCCCCATAATTGATCGGTCTTGCATGATTTGAATGGCAATCGCGGTGGAAGACAATGCTAAGGCCATGCCGATCACAATGGCTTCAGCCGTAGGTACATCGAGGGCTATTGCGATCGCTGTAATCGCGACAACTGTCGCAAAGACTTGGATGCCCCCCAGCCCTAACAGGCGCGTTCGCATCTCCCATAACGCCTTAGGCTGGAGTTCTAAACCGATGAGGAACAGCATCATCACGACGCCAAATTCAGAAAAATGCAGGATGGTCTCAGGTTCTGCGATCAAGCCCAGAACGTGAGGTCCGATCAATACACCCGCGATAAGATACCCAATCACTGACCCTAATCCGGTCAGTTTGGAAATCGGAACCAGAACGCAAGCGGCAGCTAAAAAAACGAAAACGGAAAATAAAAGATCAGTACCCATCATATTCTCCGATTATGGTATGCGATCGCTCAGACTTCGCCCAGCGTCGTTTCAATGATGTTCCCATGTTCCATGATTTTGTGAACTGGGCATTTATTGGCGATTTCGACCAAACGGCTTCGCGCATCCGCGTCTAAATCACCTCTTACAAACAGCACCCGCTTAAAGACGTTGTGCGTTTCGTTATCGGTCGTTTTGCGCAAGCTATGTGTGACTGTGACGGAGATATTCTCAACGTCCCATTTTTTACGTCCCGCATACATGCGCAAGGTGATAGCGGTGCAACTGCCCAAAGAGGCGCAAAGATATTCAAACGGTGAAGGTCCTAAATCGGCGCTGCCATAACTCAGCGGTTCATCCGCATATAATTTATGCCGACCATTTTCGACATCCAGCGTGTATTTTCCACCAGGACGTTCTGTGACTGTTACAGGTGAAGCCATTATAAGATCTCCAAAATTCCGCCCAAGGCTATTGTTTCGGCCCGCAGCGCATTCGTGATGTCGGCTTGCTGTTCATCTTCGCCCCAGAGTTCAATCTGATAATCGGCGTCGACGCGTGAAATATCGAATGCGGCCTCAGCAGATAGCACCCCCTTGAGAACCGCTAAGGATAAGACGACCGACCCGTAAACCGCGATCAAATGCACAAAGAGCGTCAGTCGCACATCATCAAGCTGTCGTGCGAATGCCTCGACAGCGTCCAAACTCCCCTCAGGTTGATCGATAGCTTGCAAAGCGTCAGTTACATTTAGGGTTATGCCCTGCGCTGCCGCCCAATCCTGCCAAACGTCCCACGCCGCGCTTTGGCGTTCCTTAAGAATACGAGGGTTTGGAGCGCGGTAACTAATTAGGTCTGTCGCCGCATATCGCCGCGCTTCGGCGAACAAATCTTCACGTCGGCTTGGCGTTTGTTCGGTGGCCACGTTGAATAAACGGGTCAGTGGCATCAGGCTCGGATTGATACGTTCGTCTTGGGCTTCCCACTCCCCAGCCACACGCTGCGCCAAGGTCTTCGTTGGGAAAGTCAGAAGAAGTTTACCGGGCGTCCGAATTTGCCGTCCATCCAGCAACACCCGCCAAGCAATCGCATCATCTTCGACAATTTTGTCGACGGTGACAGACTCGTAAAAACGCTTATTCAGTCGGCCCTTGCTCACATCAAGTCTTCCCAGTCGACAACGTCATTGCTGGGATCAAACCCGAGCGTCATGAAAGCGTTCTTCATATGTGGAGGCATTTCAGCCGTGAATTTAAGCGGGGGCTTCCCTTCACGCGGAAGCTCTAAAGAGCGTGCATGAAGATGAAGGCGATGTGCCAAGCCGCCTGGTGCGGGTCGATCGGTCAAATATCGCGGGTCACCAGCAATTGGTGCGCCAAGGAGCTGCATATGCAAACGCAATTGATGGGTTCGCCCCGTCAAGGGCATCATGGCGACCCAAGCGGCCTTTTGCCCAGCTTGGCTGCGCACGTCATAAAGTGTCCGCGCATGTTTTGCGCCCTCGTGACCGTGACGCACAGCCATCATGACCTCTTTGCCTTCGTTCACATTGCCAAAGCGATTGTCCAAACGGCCTTTGGCCATATAACCTTTAATCTCGCCTGAGATCGGACGCGGCACACCATTGGTAATGCCCCAGTAGATTTTTTCGGCGCGACGGCTTTGAAACGCCCGCCCCGCCCATTTGGCCGCCGCCGCCGTTTTGGCAATGACAAGAACGCCAGACGTGTCGCGATCAAGACGATGGACCAAGCGACAGCCTTCGCCCAAGGCGGGCAACATGCCATCAACGTGACGGGCCGTCTTTGTACCGCCCTGCACAGCCAAGCCAGCAGGCTTGTTCAACGCAATTAGCTCCTCATCCTCGTAAATGACAAGCGAGCGGATTAGTTCTGCGTCAGCAGCAGGGATGGGTGGCGGACCTTCCATATCCGATGGATCAGGCAGCGGCGGCACGCGCACAATTTGACCGCCCTCAATCCGCACATTGCCTTTTGCACGTTTGCCATCCAGACGAATTTCGCCCTTTCGCAACAGCTTTTCGACTTTCCCATGCGGGATATGTGGAAACTGACGTCTGAACCAACGATCAAGTCGTCCGCCCGCATCATGATCTGGAATCGTAATTTTCTGAACGCCGCTCATGCCGTCCCCCGCATTAGAATTAAGCCGAGTGCAACGGCGAGGATAGATAAGAGGACAGACGCGCTAACATATCCAATAAACGGCCCATAAGCCTTCATTTCGATCATGCGCATCGCCTCCAATGAAAAGGCTGAAAACGTTGTAAATCCACCTAGAATGCCGACACCCGCAAACAGACGTATGGTATCTGCATGATCCGGCGTGTCGCGAATGAGCCAACCCACAAGAAGGCCCATTAGCAACCCACCCAAAACGTTACAGAACAAGGTCCCGACCGGAAAGCCCGCACCAAACCAACGCGATGCCGCAAGGCCAATACCGTGTCTGGCACTGGCACCCAAGGCGCCGCCCAACGCAACTGTCAAAAATGAACTCATGAGCGCGTCCTACCCGCGGGGCGGCGCTAGGCCAACCTAAAAGGGGCCCCAATGTCGGCGCTGCGCAGTGTTCACCTTGGCGTCAGCGCCCTCACGTGGCGAGAGCCCCTTTTAATCTTGCGGTGGCAAATAGCGGATGGGCAGCGCGCCAATACGACCATCACGGTCAACTTGGACGTCCCAAACTGTGTCAAAAGGCTCAGATTTCAACAGGGATTCAAGCTGCCGCGTCGAAGATATATCGCTGTCATTGACGTTCAGAATAAAGTCCCCCGGACGGAGACGATTATAATTTGCCGCCGACCCACGACGGACCTTCAACACCATGACGCCCGACAAATAGGGATCAAAGCCCAGCTCTTCGCCCAAGGCAGGGCTCATATTGACGACCACTGCACCGTTAAACGGATGCACGCCTTCCAGCGCCCGTTCGTCGCGCTTTGGAGATTCTTGCGGTGTATCCACACGGACGCGCGCGACACGATTGGCCCCATTACGCACATATTCAACACGCGTAACTTCATCCCGTCGCAGTGTCGCAAGCTTAAACCGCAAACCACTGTCGTCATTGATATCGGTTCCGCCAACAGACAAGATAACGTCGCCTTTATCTAAGCCTGCTTTTTCAGCCGGACCGCCGATCAAGATCTCGTTGATCACCGCGCCGCGTGCACGGTCCAGCCCCAAGGCGGCCGCCATGGTCGCATCGACACTATTCGTACGTGCGCCAATCCAAGGGCGCACTATTCGACCTTCAGAGAGGGCCGAGTCGATCGCCCGTTCAACAAGCTCAGACGGAATGGCGAAACCAATCCCATTTGATCCACCTGAGCGTGAAAAAATGGCGGTATTCACGCCAATCAACTCACCCTTGAGATTGACCAAAGCGCCCCCGGAATTGCCAGGATTAACGGCTGCATCGGTTTGAATAGCGCTGGAAATATCAGATACATTTGTTCGACCCAGCGCCGAAATTATGCCCGACGTCACGGTCTGACCCACGCCAAAGGGATTGCCGATAGCCAGAACGATATCGCCAATTTCTGGCTCGGTTTCGCCACCCACAAGCAAAGTTGGCATTTGCTCACCCTGTGTATCAATCCGCAAAACGGCGAGATCGGTTTCTTCGTCTTGCGCGATAACTTTCGCTTCAAATTCGCGACGGTCATTTAAGACGACCTTCAGCTCATCCGCGCCTTTGACGACATGGGCGTTCGTCACAATAATGCCGTTGCTGCGAACGATTACACCCGAGCCCAGGGAGTTTTCAACGCGGCTACGCGGGGCGCGCTGCATCCCAAACATCTGATCAAAAAAGGACGACCGACCACGAGTTTGCACAGTTCGAGACGTGAAAATATTGACCACCGCTGGCGCGGCTTGTTTGACAACGGGCGAATAGGACAGCTGAACTTCGACTTGGGAACTTGGAACGACTCGCGTGACCTGATCTGCCGACGCGGATGGCGATGTCAGAAGCGCCGTTGCGGCAAGAAGAGAGGGCAATAATTTTTTCATGCACACAACATAGGAGCACCCGCCCCGGGGTTCAAAGGGGCGGGCGCAGAATCTTGACCTATTGTAATCACATCCAGCGATGACAGGACCAAGTTCGGATTCTCAGTTTTAACTATTCCGTTTCGTCAGTTGAGGAGAAGACAAAGGACGAACGAACAGAGACGTTCGAACGTTCACATTTGGCCTGCGCCGACTCGCCCCGATCAGTTTGATTGTGATAGCGATAGTCCCTGTTCAATCGATCAAGAATGGCGATACAATTTTCAACCTTTTGCGCAGCGGTTGCCGCCGGATTATTGCGACGGAATTCCGCCTGTAAGGCACCTGCTTTCATGCGGCGCGCTTTGGCTTTGCGGGTTCGAATATCGACAGAACTGTCGGCCATCAGCGCTTCAATTTCGGCGTCTACATCCTCGTAAAATTCGGGGGCTGGACCGAAGCTAAACGCGTCAACTGACGACCCGGATATAATTGTGTCGTTTAGAACAGCTCCATCCTTACGGTCTAAAATAAACCGTCGCACATCGCCGTTTTCACCAAACTTAAGCTCATCAATCCATTCAAAGCCGCCATCCTCATCCGAGAGGCGGCCCGTCATTGCGCCCCGGATAAATTCCTGAATTTTCGCACGACTGTCACCGTCAAGGGTGCCACCGTCGCCGGCAACGTCTATCGTTTTATTCCCCACAATGATTTTGACATTTTCGGGAAAGTCAGGACTTTCGAATTCACCGTTTTTGAGGATAATGCGGCTGACGCCTTTTAATTCGCTCAGCCCTTCCAAGCTGCTGAGAGCGCTTAATCCCTCTAACCCTTTTAGCCCCTCTAAGGCTTTCAGTCCTTCCAGAGACTTTAGACTGTCCAATCCGTCTAAATCGATGTTGGGAATGTCAACGGTTTGACCGTCTTCATAGGTCAGCTGGTAGGACCCGTCCTCTTTCATCTCCAAGTCAACTTGCTGGCGCTCGCCGCCTTCAAGAATGCGATAGGCCTTCTTCTCTCCGTCTTCATCGATGATTTCGTAGCTTTGACCTTTCATCGCCTCACCGTCGATATGTATATCGAAGCCCATAATTTTGTCTGGGTGGTCAGCCGCTATTGTGATCGGCGCGGTGAGCATTGCCACCGCCCCGATCAGGCCCAAGGCCATCGCTCGGCTCCGCTTGGTCACAGGTCTGGCACGACCCAATGTTTCCAAGCGATCGGCGATAGGATGAGCCATGCCCAATGTCAGGGGATCAGACACCCCGAAGTTCAGCCAATTTTTCATTCTTCGTCTCCTTTAGTCATATTTCGTCTCCATTCGAAATTTCAGTGTCGGCACCGGCCTGTGTGTCCGCCAAGGATAAAGCCAATTGGCCAAGTTTGCCGCTATTTCCAGTCGTTTGGCGGGCCGCTTTAACCAATGTCTCGGCATAGGAATGGGTCGTGGCTTGCCCAGTCACTTTGACCACATAGGCATCACATGCGGCTTCTTGATCGGCGCGCAATCGGTGAGACGCGAAATGAACCAAGGGGTTCGGCCAATTCACCGCACGAAACATCAGGACCCCGCAGGCCACCCATAAATCTTTGCGCTTTAAATGCGACAATTCATGGATCAGCGCGAAGTTACGTTGCTGCGGGTTGAAATCAGTCTCAAAACTTTTGGGCAGGACCACCACGGGATTGAATACACCCGTGATCAGCGGTCCAACATTCTGATGAGAGATGCGCACGTCTGGGGATTTTGAAAGCGATACGCGCGTTGCTGCCGACTTTACTTCTGCGAGAAGCGCAGCACTGGTGACGTCACTATTGGCGAATAAACGCAATTTGAACTGCCGCTGCTGATAAAGCTGATAGCCCAACCACAGCACCGCCACACTTGCCCAGAGGCCCAAGATTACCATCAAGATCGAAACATCACTCCCCTGAAAGGCTGACCCCTGAAAAACTGAGGCATCCGATAAGAAGGGCGTCAGATCCTCTGGACGGGATTGACCGACCGTTCTAGGTAAGCCCGCTGCCAAATCAACCGCCGCCGCAGGCTGGGCAGCTGGACGAAACGCAGCCGGCACCCAGCTTTCAGGGATAGCCAAAACAGGTAGGCACATTCGAATGAGCGGCAGGCTCCACAAAGCATAGGTCGCATTGGCCCCAAACCAACGTGCAAAGGGCCGACGGATCAGAAGGATGCCAAAGATCAAAAGGCTCACGACCAGCCCCGTCTCGACGAGCCAGCGAACAAAGGGTTCGGTGTCTGACAGGGCGCTGATCATTTTTTCAGCTTTTCCAAAAGCGCTTCGATTTCGGCAATATCTTCATCCGTTAGACCGTTACCTTCGGCCAAATGCGCAACCAATGGCGCGGCGCGGCCGCCAAATAAACGTTCCGCAAATTTGCGGGTTGCGGGGCCAGCGTAACTGTCCCGACTGATGGCGGGCGTGTAGAGGAAACGTCGTCCATCCAGTTCCGTTGACAAAGCGCCCTTCTCAACCAAACGCGATAACAGCGTTTTCACGGTTCGATCGGACCAATCTTTCTTGGTCGCCAATCGCGTCGCAACTTCAGACGCACCCAGCGGCGATTCGCGCCAGAGGACATTCATCACGTCCAGTTCAGATTGGCTAATCTTTGCTTTCACTACGGATCCTTAGATATCGACTGGATTATCGATTACACATGTAGTCGTATTAAAGACCACAGATGTAGTCAAATGAAAAAATAGAAAGCCCGAGACAAAGCCCGGGCTCAAAATCAGTTTCAGAACGTGAAGGGTTAGCTTAGTTGTTCAAAGTCGCCGCATGCGGCATGCCATTAAAGATTGGATCGAGGTAAGTGGATCGACCACCGCCTTCCCAATTTGAAACATTCTTTATGCAAAAGCGCTTGATTTCAGGCGCTTGCCCGCGCGCCTCGCGTTTGGCTTCTGCCCGCTCAAAAGCACGAATTTCAGACAGGGTAGATGCCGCGCCATTTGCACAGGCCGCGATCACATCGGTTGGTGTTGTATTTGGAACTTGGGTGAATTCTGCGCGGTTGTAAGCGCGATAATTCACACTGACATAGTTTCCAGCCAGGTATTTAACGAAGACCATACGGCGATATTGCGCATTATCGCTAGGCCCAGACTCGATCAGAAGAATCGGGCTGATGTCTGCAGATTGCGCAAAAGCAGGCGCGGAAAATCCCGCGATGCATATAGAGGCTAAAGCCGAATTTAAGGCGTTTTTAAAGGTAGGTTTCATGTGAGGCTCCCACAAAGTCCAGTTACAGCCTTCCCTATAAGCAAGTTAAGGGCCGAATAGAGGCACCATAGGCTTAATTATCATTAACCTATGCTGAATTTTCACCTGACTCTCCGCTTTTCATCCAAGGAAAACCAACCAATAGAGGCGACATGGCCCGCCCTTATCGACATAAACGCAGCGCAGAGTTTTTAACAACGTCCTCAGATACCTCGCCTTCTGTGGAGAGCCTGGCCTTCGATTTTGAAGACGCCGACACGGATGAGATCGAGATCAGGCAAGCTTGGCGCATTTTGGTTGAACGGACCCTCCCCGATGCCGCTGATCTGCATCAGGGTTGGCCTGTTTATCGCAACCATTGTTTTGGGCGCATTCTCTTAGACAATGCGGTCGGACAATTTTGGCGCGACGTTATAAAACCGCCTGCATGGAAAAATACGCCACTGCCCGTCTTGCAAACTGCAATAGATTTAGGCGAAGGGATTTTGAACGGCGACGTCGATATTTGGGCCTTGAATGATGCGAGCCTTTTGATGCGGGGCAAGCCACTCCACGGGAAAGTCGCAGCCAAACGCACCCGACGAAAGCAGGCGCGTTTTACGTCTAAAAAAGGAACGAAATCGCGCTAGCGAATGTGGACCTTGGATAAGAAGGCTGAGGACTTTTGCACGACATCTGGATTACCGTATACGTCGATCTGTCCCATGCCTGCCGCATTCGCGTCGACGCGGTCAGAGGCATAGACCGAAGCTTCGCCCATTCCGGCTAAGTTCACTTCGACGTCACGGCATTTAAGGTCTTTCGCGTCCAACTCGCCAATTCCCGCCATATCAATGACGAGATCGCCGCATTTTCCGCTCAAGTCTAATTCTCCCACGCCTGCGAACTCCAACTCGAACTCATCGGTGTCAATGCGAGAAACATCGCCAGAGACGACACCCGCAATTTCCATCGCCTTAAGGCTCGGAAGGGTCACGACTGCATTCACGCCGTGATTATTATTGTTTTTGCGACCTTCATTGTCTTTGCGGCCCAAAACGAGGGCACCATTTTCGACATAGACATGTATTTTATCCATGTCTTTTTTGGTGCCTGAGGTTTCGACGGAAAAGCCGTCGCCGACCTTCACGTCCAGATGGTAGACACCCTCGATGGTGATTTTGTCGAACCCTTTGAGGTCATAGGATTCTTCGACTTCAACCTCTACGTCATGCGCAAAGACAGAAGGGGCAGTCAATAGAACGGCCATGGCACTGGCGGCTCCAATCAATGTTTTAAACGACATAAGTCTCTCCTTTATCGATATTCGATATAGGAAAGAAACCTAAGCACGTCAATATAATTATCGAAAAACGATAATTTACTAGCCGTCAAAGGCGGCGACTGCAGCGGCATCACGCGGGGTGATATCGCCCTCGCCTTGGAAATATTTCCAACTGCGGTCGCATTTCGTCCAGCCTTTGGCGGCTTTCAAATCCGTGACCAACATGTCGTCACTATCCACCGATAGCTGGCATTTCGACACGATCAGGTAATCTGCCAAGACGTCGGATGGATTCGCGGGGTCAGTGTAATCTGTGGCATCCGTCAGGCCCAAGGCGGCCATTTCGTCGGACAGGCAAGACTTGCTGGCCCGAATACTGGCTTCGAGCGAGGATTTAATCACTCCTTCACGGCGTAACGTTTCGATGGAATCGAAGGCTTGGTCGCGGAAGGTTTGAATGCCGGTCATCGCCTCCGCAATCGCCTGATTCTGCCACGCGGCTGGAGCGTCGCGGAAGACTTCCAAATGCACAGAGCCATCCTCGGATGGGAAGCGAGCTTGCCAGACTTCTTCCATGGTGAAGCACATGATCGGGGCAAGCCATGTGGTCAAGCGCAGGAAAATCTCATTCATAACAGTGCGGCAGGCCCGGCGGCGGGTGCTGTCCAGCGGATCACAATAGAGCGCGTCTTTGCGAATATCGAAATAGAAGGACGACAGATCCGTCGTGCAGAAATTAAATAGCGTGCTGAAAATCCGCTTATGGTCGTGATCTGCGACCCAGCCTTTATGCTGCTCTGTTAGGTCAGACAGGCGATGTAGGACCCATTTTTCGAGCGCAGGCATGTCATCATAAGACACGGCGTCCGCATCGGAATAACCATCCAATGCGCCAATCATATAGCGCAATGTATTCCGCAGTTTGCGGTATGCATCGACATTGGTTTTGATGATCTCATCACCAATTTTTAGATCATTCGTTGTGTCAGAGGACGCGACCCAGAGGCGCAGGATTTCTGCGCCATATTGCTTGTTGATGTCTTCGGGGCTGACAGCATTGCCGAGGGATTTGCCCATCTTCATGCCGTTTTTATCGACGACGAACCCATCGGTCATGACGCCTTTATAGGGTGCTTCGCCATAAACTGCGCAGCTCTCAAGGAGGCTCGATTGGAACCACCCGCGATGTTGGTCGGAGCCTTCGAGGTATAGATCGGCGCGATCAGGCAGATCATCGCGTTCCTTCAAACAGAAAGCATGCGTACAGCCCGAGTCGAACCACACGTCGAGAATGTCAGTGACCTTTTCCCAATCACTCGCATCTTCACCGAGAAAGACAGACGCATCCGTGTCAAACCAGCCGTCAACGCCGTCTTTTTCGACAGCGGCGAGGATACGCGCGTCAATCGCGTCGGCATCGGCACGTTCGGTGTGCAACGCCCCGTCTTTGTGGACCATTAGCGTGATCGGTACGCCCCAGGCGCGTTGGCGAGAAATCAGCCAGTCGGGACGATCCGCAACCATAGTGGACAAGCGGTTCTTGGCACGTGGCGGCCAGAATTGTGTCTCTTCAATCGCGGCCATCGCTTTATCGCGCAAGCCCGCTTTGGACATAGAGATGAACCATTGCGGCGTGGCGCGGCGAATGACAGGCGCTTTGGATCGCCAGCTATGGGCGTCACGCAAGGTCAATACACCCCGCGCGAGCAAGTTCCCACATTCGACCAGCGCTTTCAGGACTTCCCCATTGGCTTTACCGTCTTGGCCACGTTTTTTGCCAGAGGTACGAATAACATCCAGACCTTGGAACCGCGTCGGCATGATGTCGGTGTAACATCCTTTATCGTCGAGCGTCATTGGCACGACAGGGTCGATACCCAGCCCTTCGAGTTTCATCTGGTTTGACGTCCAAACGATATAGTCATCCTCACCATGCGATGGCGCCGTATGGACAAATCCCGTACCTGCGTCGGCGGTGACGTGTGAGCCTTCAAGAAGTGGAACGGGGAAGTCGTATTTGCCTTCGGAGTCCGTCATATTTTTGAGCGGGTGATCGAGAACTAAACCTTCAGGATTGACGTCATCAAGGCGTTTGGCAGATTTAATCAAACCCGCTTTTGCGACGGTGGTCCAAAGATCGTCCGCCACCATGAGTTTATCACCAGGTTTTGACCAAGGCTCAAACTCGCTCTCCTCCATTTCGACGACTTCATAGAGGCCATATTTGATTTTTGCAGAATAGCTGACAGCCCGGTTGGCCGGAATTGTCCAAGGCGTAGTCGTCCAGATAACAATGGAAAACTCTGCATCTTGTAAGAACTCTCCGCCCGTTTCCATTTGACCTTGACCGGAGGAAATGAAGTTTTTCAACGCATCGACATAGCCTTGTTCGTCTTGATCAAGACTCTCCGAGTTCCCGACAATCTTATCGATAATATTAGCGTCGACAGCTCTTCCCCTTCTTTCTCGAACTGGAAACTTCACATAAATCGCCGTCGCCCGACGATCCGCATATTCAACTTCGGCCTCAGCCAAAGCGGTCTGCTCAACAGGGCTCCACATGATTGGTTTTGATCCGCGATAGAGTTGACCTGTGCGAGCGATTTTCAGCAGCTCGGCACAGATACGCGCCTCTGATTCTGGACGCATCGTTAGATAGGGGTTTTCCCAATCGCCGATCACGCCAAGGCGTTTAAATTCGGCCTTTTGGATATCGACCCAATGGGCGGCATATTCGCGACATCGCGCGCGAAATTCGCTGGCGGGGACATCGTCTTTGCTGCGGCCTTTGGCGCGGAATTCTTCTTCGACTTTCCATTCAATCGGCAGGCCATGACAATCCCAACCCGGAACATAATTCGCGTTATGACCCGCCATTTGCTGACTGCGGTTGATGATGTCTTTGTGCACCTTGTTCAGTGTTGTGCCCATGTGAATGTGACCGTTGGCATATGGCGGACCGTCATGCAGCGTCCATTGGCCTTTGGCATTTTCGGCGGCGCGTTGCTTGCCATAGAGATCGAGCTTGTCCCACCGCTCCAGCCATTTTGGCTCGGCTTTGGGCAATCCGGCCCGCATCGGGAAATCAGTTTTGGGCAAGAACAGCGTCTCGCGGTAGTCGCGCGCTGTTGAATTAGAATCTGTCATGGATGTCTCATATAAGAGAGGAATTTGAAGGCGAAGAGAAGCGTGTTCCCGGACGGTGACCCTATTTGAGTAGGGTTTGGCCGACCGGGCCAATAATTCGTATTCGTAAGGCCTTCATGTGCATAGGGGCGCGTTAGCAGGTGAAGCTAAACAGGTCCATAATTTCATGCGGCAACCGCAAAACCTAGACACTCGTCATGTCGCCCGCATCTTCCAGTCCAAAATAAATGCCTCTCTCGGCGGCTTGCAGATCGATGATGTGGCGAATATCGCGGGCTTGGTTTAGACTGGCAAGCGTGAACGCTATCATAAGCCCAACTAAGAGGACCGTTGTCAAAAACCCCGCAATCAATCCATATAGCGCGGCTTCGCCATAAGCAGATTTGAGGAAATGCCCGATCCCCTGCTCTGTCAGCTGGTTCAAGATCGTTAAAATCAGAACAGGCACAGTGACATTGGCGACCAAGGAGACACGAAACCCTTGTGCGGCTTGTTCTAAATTCACGGCAGCGATGGTCCGCAAGGCTTTGACGCGCGCGTCATCCATCTGGTCCAATTTGGCGGCCAAAGGCCCTGCACCGCGATTGTCCAACATACGCGACAATCGGCCCACGCCAGCACGGGTACTGATCCCATTTGTCCACGACTTGCTGGGACGCAGAGCCCCCCGCGTCGGGAAAAGCGCTTCGATCTCCGCCCAATCTTGCATGACTGTATTTTCAGGTGTCTCATCCATAGGGCGGGAGTGCCACAGGGGTATGTTAAGTCAAGACAGGGGTGCGACGACGAGAATGAAATGGGCGGTTTTGAAAGTCTTTCCCGTCGTTTCTGTGTGCTAAACCCTTGTAACAAAGCCTTTTCATACAATCGTATCCCCGTCGCCAAATCCTATGATAAGTTTGTTAGGTTCTTTCGGACATGGGACAGGCGGGGCCTCGCTTGCCGGTTTGAAGGACGGTGGGCCTGAGCATTGAATGGTGAGACATTCGACTGTGCCGGGGCTTTTGAAGTGAGAGCCGACCCGTCAGTCCAAGTGTCTGAACTCGGGGGTTTATGACTGGCCGCTTCATCAAAAACCGCTGCCGCGTGGCGAGTTGGCATGACAACCCGACTCCTGATTTTCGCGTAAAACAACATTTCTATTCTGGTATTCCATCGCGAATATCAACCACGCGGACAGTCCCATTTCTTCGGACACGCATTTTGGCAGACGCCCCAAGAGACGGGAGAGCGGCTGTGAACGATGTCGCTTGTTTACCCGTATTTGGAACGCTCTCCATTCGGGCGGCGGGCGTCCTCCAAAATTCGACGTTTGATCTGCGCGAGCGTGAAACCCAGCGTCCGCTTACGAAATAAGATCGGGTCCACCGCGGCCAATTCATACCGATAGGCGGGTTCATATTTACGCATCATATCTTGATGCATCGATCGGATCATCAACATGTGACCCCCGCGCACCAGCACAAAGTAAAAAGCGAAAAACCCAACAATCGTCGCGTTGTGATCGCGAAAGCGCGGCGCGTCTGATATCATCGAAAACGCAACAAGAAATCCGATCAGCACCACCATCGTCGGCAGCGCAATCCGTTGCAGCCAAACCCGCAAGCAAAGATGATTTCTGACAAGTGTTTCAGGTGTCATACACCTTCATACGACTGTATCGACACCTTGGGTATGGGGCAATTTGGCCGAGATGAGGCGGAGACTAAAGATCTAAGTGGAAAAATTGATTGAAATCCGACGCTGTATATTCGCCAAACGCATCACCGCGTTCAAAACCCCGTTTGACATAGAGCCCGATAGCCGCGTCGAAGCCCGCACCTGACCCTGTTTCAAGGCTCAATCGTTTAAAGCCGCAAGCGGTCGCTTCGGAAATGATCGCTTCCAAAATGGCTTTACCAATACCACGCCCTATTGCGTCTGGACGAACACGCATAGATTTGACTTCGCCCACAGTATCCGAGACTAATTTAAGCGCGCCAATACCCAATAAAACCTCGTCGTCCCACGCCCCAAATAACGTAACGCGCGGGTCTGCCAAACCCGAACTATCCAGCGCGAACACATGTCCCGGCGGCGAATTATCCATCATTCCCGTGAGATGAAGTTCGACGAGTTCTTGGACCTGTGGATCGGAAATATCGACAATTTTGGTTTCCATGAGAAAATATTGAAAGAACCCGACCAAAAAACAAGGGCAAAATCTCTGCAATCTAGCCCTCACGACGTCTTGCACTGAATCTGATCAATCCGTATGTGCGGGCGTCGAAAAGGAGAACCTGATGGGTTTCAAATGCGGTATCGTGGGTCTGCCAAATGTCGGTAAGTCCACACTCTTCAATGCGCTGACCAAAACAGCCAATGCTCAAGCGGCCAATTATCCGTTCTGTACAATCGAGCCCAATGTCGGCGACGTCGCCGTGCCAGAGCCGCGTTTGGACATTATTGCCAAGATTGGCGGCTCGGCGTCCATCATTCCCGCTCGGATGAACTTTGTCGATATTGCGGGCCTCGTTAAGGGCGCGTCCCAAGGCGAAGGCATGGGCAACCAATTCCTTGCCAATATCCGCGAAACAGACGCTATCGTCTACGTTTTGCGCTGTTTCGAAGATGACGACATCACCCATGTCGAAGGCCGTATCGATCCGATGTCGGATTTTGAGACGATCGAAACAGAATTGATGCTGGCCGATTTGGAAAGCCTTGAAAAGCGCAAGCCAGGTCTGGAAAAAAAGCTTAAGCAGAATGATAAAGACGCCCAGCAAACCATCCGCTTGATCGAAATGGCGATTGCCGTTCTGGAAGACGGGAAGCCTGCGCGCACATTGGAAATCGATCCAGATGACGCGAAAGCCTGGCGCATGCTACAATTGCTGACGTCCAAGCCTGTCCTCTACGTCGCCAATGTTGACGAAGACAGCGCCGCCACAGGCAATGACTTCTCGGCCAAAGTTTTGGCCCACGCCGAATCTGAAGGCGCGCAAGCCGTCGTGATTTCAGCTCAGATCGAATCCGAAATGGCCGTTTTGGAAGATGAAGAACAAGCCGAATACCTAGACGCGATCGGCCTAACGGAACCAGGGTTGAACCGCCTTATCCGTTCAGGTTTCACGCTACTGGGCCTAAAAACATATTTTACCGTCGGACCCAAAGAAGCCCGCGCTTGGACATTCCAAGACGGCTGGACAGCGCCAAAATGTGCGGGCGTCATTCATGGCGATTTCGAAAAAGGCTTCATCCGCGCAGAAACTACGGCCTATGAAGACTACGTCGCCAATAACGGCGAAGCAGGCGCAAAAGAAGCCGGTAAAGTCCGCCAAGAGGGCAAGGAATATATCGTTAAAGACGGCGACATCATGTTGTTCAAATTCAACGTTTAGGCGATTTTAACGTCCAATCGTCATAGTCTCGGAATGAACCCTATTCGAGTAAAAACTATGCGTAAATTTCTGCTGACCGCCTTCATAGCCGTGTCTACGGCCGCATCCGCTCACGCGGTGGAACCGGCGCAAACCGCATTTGATTTGCTGTCAGATTTCTCAGCGTCTACAAAAACGTCAGATTACATCAAACTGCAAAGTTCGATCGATCAAACCGAAGCGATGAAGATTGACGCCAAATTTTCGGAGCTGTTTGGCACCCCCGTGGTACAGCGTAGTGGATTGAAGGTGTGGGAAGTCCCCAATGAGACACCCCGTTCGGACCAAGCCGCGTTTACAACCATTATGTGCGGACCTGATCAGAAAGGCGGTATTTACGTGTCCGCCGATCGCCGCGGCAATAAATCCGTCGACACACCCCCTGGGCAGGCCAATAAGGCAAAGCCCTCAAAAGCGCGAATTCCAGCTAAAATTATGCGACGGTCTTCGGTCGCGAGAGTTCCAGACGTCGAGTAGCCAGATCACTGCTTAAAGCCTGCGGCTTTAACACTTTCAAAACGACGCGCTGCATATGATGCGGTGGGATTGTGGGTAGAAGCGAGTTTTCCGGGAAAATGAATTTAAAGCTGAGTCATGTTTGGAAGTATCTCGCTTTGGTGTCGGTGGCGACGCTGAACGCCACAACCGCACATGCGGGTACATTTACCAATACCACAACAGGCGCTATCGGTAATGCGACCGCTTGTGCAGGCGCTCCAGATTTTGGTGCAACGATAACCACTGGCAACCTCGTTCGCAGTTTTACTGTCGCTGGCGAACCAAACGTAGCAGATCTGGACGTAGGTTTCATCGCTTCTCACACTTGGCGAGGTGATATTCGGTTGATTTTACGACCGCCCAGCGGAATCGCCGATCAGGTTACGCTGCTCGTGTCTGACACCTCTGGCGCTGGGAATGACGATAATTACAATATCCGTCTAAGTGATCAGGCAACGCCAACAGTGAACACAGGCTCGCATGACGTTGCGAACAATACAGCAATAGCCCCCTATCAATTCACTGTGAGACCTAGCACCGCGGGAGTGCTTAGCAGTTTTAATGGTACGGATCCAAATGGCACCTGGCAGATGATTATTTGCGACGGTGCCGGGACAGAAGAGGGAAGTTTTATACGCGGGGAGCTTATTTTCTCGGCGCCTTCCGCCGACCTGTCCCTTGCGCTGTCGACGTCAAACCCAGCGCCGGAACAAAACTCATCATTTAACCTTACCGCCCAGATCAATAACGCGGGCCCGATATCCTCGGCCATGACGGCGGAAGTCGCTCTGCCAACGGGCCTGTCCTATATATCTCATACGGGGCCTGGCACTTATGACCCCGTCACAAAAATCGTCACGATTTCATCTACAGTCGCCAGCGGTGCAAATGTGCAAACAGTAATAAACACGTTGACAAACCCCAGCGGCAGTTACGTGACAACAGCCGAAATAAAAACAAGCTCTGTGGTAGACCCTGATTCCACGCCAGGCAATAATTCCACAACGGAAGATGACGATGACACGCTTACAGTGTCACCTACGCCGCCGCTTTTCATATCTCAATTGACCTGCCCCACCGCTGACCAGTTTGCATTAAACTGGACGGACAGGACCGATCCAGTACGCGGCTGGACAACGGGCGAGCTTACGGAAGACTACACTGTAGAAGGGCGCGAGATGAACTTTGTAATCGACGGCGCCACTACACGCTTCATCCCAAGAACATATGGCGGGGCAACATTTGCAACGCCCGCATCCGAGGATCAATTCGCCAACGGAAGCGCTGATTTTGGTGTCTTGCAATATGTTCAAATGGACAATACCGGCGAGACGGTGGACGTCGAGTTTACGGTTGGAACCCTCGGAGAAG
Organism: Litorimonas cladophorae; assembly: GCF_014652455.1. Classification (GTDB taxonomy): domain Bacteria; phylum Pseudomonadota; class Alphaproteobacteria; order Caulobacterales; family Maricaulaceae; genus Litorimonas; species Litorimonas cladophorae. The sequence continues at coordinate 1,130,544 of NZ_BMYV01000001.1, forward strand.
GCGTTGACCAATTAGAGTTCGAAATCCGAGACGTCGACAACGGTACGGATGGTAGCGGCTTTGAATGGGCAGACCGTATCACGGTCAGCGGATCGTTTAATGGAACCGACGTCACCCCCATAATCACGACCGGTTCAGCCAATACCAGTACGGGAAACACAATTCTCGGAACAGCAGGCTCCGCAACAGGCTCAAGCGATGGTAACGTCCTTATCAGTTTCACCTCACCCGTCGATACAGTCGGATACACTTACGGTAACAGCGGAACAACCGCGACATTGGCCGTGCAAATCATATCGCTCCAGCGGATCACGATGTGTCCTGCAAAAGTGGCTGATCTGAGCGCAGTGAAAACCGTCGAAGTTTATGATCCTGGCGCACTAGGGCTTTACATGACACCTGGAAATGAAGTGCTTTACAAAATCACGGTTACAAACTCGGCAGCAGCAACCGCGGACGCCGAGGATGTCGATATCAGCGATACGCTTCCAGAAAATTTGAAATTTGTTTCTGCAACGACGACTGGGTTCTCCGGCGGCGCATTCGGGTCTCCTCCCCTTCCAGCGCCTAACACAGATTGCGCCGTAACGTCTTGCGTCATTCGATATTCAGGCGGAGATGTTCCAATCGATACGACCGCAGAAATTCAGGTTCGCGCAATGATAAAATAGGCGAGCCTGCGAAACACGTGAGCCCTAGCTATTCACGGCATCTGTTTCGGGCAAAATATGCGCTTCGGTGAACGCAAGAGCTTCCCATTCCAAATAGTGCGGATCGCTCATCAGTTCGGAAATATAGACGTCTGAACGCGTTGTTCGTGGCAGTCCGTAGCTCTCAAAGCGGGTCGCGACAGGTAGGTAAAATGCGTCCGCTATTGTCCATTCGTTAAATAGAAATGGTCCATCGTGACGGCCCAATAGTTCGTCCCACATGTCAGAGATCTCAGCCGCCTCTACAAGGCAGTCGGCAGGCATGACACCCTGGGTCCGGCGCCGCAGGTTCATCGGGGCTTCGCGGCGAATAGCTTCAAATCCAGTATGCATTTTCTGCACGACAGCCTTCGCCTCGGCCCAAAGCGCTTCGTCCTTTGGCCACAAATTAGGTACAGCTTTTGCGCAAAATTCCGCTATGGCCAAACTGTCCGGGATAACGGCCCCATTAACGTCCAAGGCGGGAACCGTCCCTGCATCGCTGATTTGCAAAAGTTTATCTTTGTAGCCCGGAACATCCAAATCAATCATGACAGATTGAAACGGCAACTCCGTTTTCCGGAGAATTTGCCAGGCCCGCAGCGACCATGACGAGTAGTTGTAATTGCCGATATAAAGTGTGAGATTTGACATTAGTAACCCATAAATTTCAACGCAGCGAGAAGCTGCGGTTTTTCAGTTGAGAAGCCAGACCGCACCCAAAGCGCTTCAAGAGCCCGCATGGCTTTGCCCATGGCGGGGCCTTTGGGAACTCCAGCTTGCGCTAGATCTTTCCCTGTGATCGGAAATTTGGGGGGCTGCCACCCCATCGCTAAATCCGCCAAAACCATCCACCGCGAAGATTGGATCGGATCACTTTCGCCGGCCGCACGCAAACGCGATCGGTCCAAAATGACCTGTTTACCTGATCGGTAAATGGCGGCCAGCCGATCGCGTTCCGGCATATCTGTTGACAATTGCGCCCCGTCATCAGCCCATCCGCGCAGGCGATTTGTCTCTGACTTGCTCATCTTCAAACGCTTAGTGAGTAAAGCCATTTGCAAAGGTTCGCGCGGGCTCATGGCCATGAGGCGCAATAGCGGATCGGGCTTTAATCCCTCGCGCGCTTCTAACCGGATGATGGCTTCCAGACCGTCAACATTATTAGCTTCGGGCAAAATCGTTTCCAAAATCCCATTCGTCAACATGATGTGACAGGCCCGAATTGGGTTTGGTGCGGAGAGTAAGTTTTTCACCTCCATCCAAACTCGTTCGGAGGACAATTTTTTCAATCCGGCTTGATGCTCGCGACACGCTTTTAGGGACGCGGCGTCGACCTTCTCTTGCCCCCCATACCAAGCTAAAAATCGAAAGAAGCGAAGTATACGCAAATAGTCTTCTTGGACGCGCGCTGCCGCTTCGCCTACAAAACGAAACTTGCGCGTTTGAATGTCCTCTAGGCCCAACCCAGTAGGATCATACACAACGCCATCCCAATCGGCATAAAGGGCGTTAATCGTCAGATCGCGGCGCTGCGCGTCCTCAGACCATATGGTCGTATATGATACTGTCGCGCGGCGGCCGTCCGTTTCTACGTCGCGGCGCAAACTTGTAATCTCATACGGCTGCCCTGCGATCACAGCGGTTACTGTGCCATGTTCAATGCCTGTTGGAATATTGCGAATGCCGGCGTGATTTAGGGCGGCGATCACCTCTGTGGGTTCTAACTGGCATGCCAAATCTGTATCGGCCACAGGCGCACCCCAGAGTGCATTGCGCACGCACCCGCCGACAAAACGCAGGCTGCCTTCGGGCATCGCATCGAAGAGTGCGTTTATGGCTGCATCGCGCATCCATGGAAATTGCTTCGGATCGAGTTTCATCATTGCGCTTTACTCTAAAGACCCAAGGCGTCCATGGTCGCTCGACCGAAATTGCTGTATTTTTGCGGATAAGGCGCAAGGTCGAGGCCACTCTCTAATCTTTTGAGCGTCAGCCAATTTCGTCCATTTGTCGGTTCGGGTGGAACATCATGGTAAGATTTCATGCTTAGTGCATCACGCGCATCTACAAACGCCCATCCATCATCTTTAAGCGCCAGCAGAACATCCTTCAAAAATAATCCGTTGAGAATATTGTGATGCATAAGTGTGAGGTGCGGTAAATTGATATAGCCAAGGGCTTGGGCAGCATTGTCCCAATGATTGGCAAGCCTAACACACATGTTCACATAATAATCACGGTAAGGCGTCAGGTCCGTATTGGGGTCTTCCCGCAGACGCGCTTCGAGACGGCTACTTGTGTACCAATCCACGGTGTCAAAAGTGACCGGCGCGTTCAAAAGTCCCGCAAATTTAAGCCCTGCGAACAAAGCTTCTTGTGTCGCGCGGTCTTTGCCATCGTCTAGAAACGGGAACCGAAAGTATTCGGACGCAAATCCCTGCGCCGCTAAAAACTCACTGTTTCGATCAATATCCGCAAGATAGGAAAATGAAGTCGTCTCATTCGCATGCGTGTGCGACCACGTGTGGTTCTCAATCAGATGTCCTCCCTCTCGCCAACTCGAAAGCACGGCCTTACCCCAGGATGTATCGACAAATGATCCCGTCACAAAGCCAGCCGCCTTGTGGTTGACGGCATCAAAGGCCGCGAGAATATTTTGATTCCGCGCGGCTAGGCTGAGACCTATGTCAAAATTTTGATTAAAGTCATCCATCGTGATGGCTATGCGCTTCACATGAGTTGACGCTGGCGTTTCAGCCATTTTAACGCGAGGGCCGCAGGCCGACAGAGCGGCTGATCCCCATAAGAAATACCTTCTATTCATCAATCAGAACCCTCTTCAAACCCGCGTTGCCAAAGGCGATATAAAGTCATGGCTGTCATTCCCCAAATATTTCGATGCGTACCGTCAGGTTCATCATAGGGCATATCGAAAAGCACATGTGTTTGGTCGTCAAAAAAGACCTCTCTGCGGACGTGGTTGGCTTTATTCATTAGAAACGACAAGGGCACTTCAAAGACGCTCTCGACCTCCCGTGGGTCGGGCGTTATGGTGGCATTGGGGTCGATAATCCCAACAAATGGCGTAATGCGGTACTGGCTGACAGCGTTGAAACTCGGTAAACGCCCCAGAAGTTCAATATGAGCGTTTGCCACGCCGATTTCCTCTTCCGTTTCACGAAGTGCGGTCTGAGCGATCGCCTCGTCGTCTTCCGCCTTTCCACCAGGAAACGCGATCTGCCCGGGATGAGATGGCATTGTTTCAGGACGTTGAGTCAGAACCACCTGCCATTCTGACCTCATGACCAGCGGACATAATACAGCGGCAACACGCTGACCGTCGCGTTTAACCTCGTCGGTTCCATCGGTTATAGAAAGCGGTAGAAGCGCTCGGCGGACGCCCGTCAGTTCCGCATCAAAGGTCATGAGACCCAGCAGGACCAAGTGGGAAGAAAACACCGCCTGCCCAAACGCCTAATTGCGGACCATCGTCAGTCTCTCGTTCGACGGCCAAATTTACAAGCTCATAAAATACAGGTCGGGATAATGCCGCTTCTAGCCGCCCCCAGACACCCACGTACGGGTCAGGCTCGCCTGTGACAGGATCCGTCTCAACTCGAATTGGCGTGTCCTTTCCAGCCTCGACGACATCACCCAGATTTGTCGTGAAAAATAACCTCTGCGCTTCACCCTTACCTTTCGCGTCAACACGAACCGCGATAAAATGAGCGCGTTCAACGGTAATGGACAGCTTTTCCGCGGGTGTCACCAAATAGGTCACGCCGTCCTCGTCCTTACGCAAAACAGAGGCAAAGAGTTCGACCATGCCCTTGCGCGTGATTTTGGATCCTTCATGCCACCATGATCCATCGCGTTTGATGACAATATCGATCTCCCCACAAAACTCGGGATTCCAGCGCTCAACAGGCCGGCGATCGTCGGAGGTGTCGGCCAAGGCGTCCATCAAATCTTTGAGAGAGAACTGCGACTTACCGCCATTTAAGGTGTTTGGGGTGGACAATGGTTTTATCAGCTTTCATGCGGGTGTTTAAATGAGTCCCGAACACTATTCACAGGCCACCAATTCGATGCAAGACATTACCGCCACAATAGAAAATGCCGCAGGGGTGGCCAGCGAGCGCCTTCGCACGGCGCGGGAGAACATCGGCTCGGTTGTTTATGGCCAAGATCAAGTGGTCGAGCTGGCTATTACAGCGATCCTATCAGGGGGGCATGCCCTTCTCGTCGGCGTACCTGGGTTGGCGAAGACACTGCTCGTGGAGACGCTTGGCACAGTCTTGGGACTTGATGAAAAACGTGTTCAATTCACACCTGACTTGATGCCTGGGGACATTCTGGGCTCAGAAGTCCTCGAAGAAACGGCCAAAGGCAAACGCGAATTTCGGTTCATTCCCGGCCCTGTCTTCACGCAGCTACTGATGGCAGACGAGATCAACCGTGCTAGCCCGCGCACACAATCTGCCCTTCTCCAAGCTATGCAAGAAAAAATGGTGACGATTGCGGGTGTTCCGCACAGCTTGCCAAAACCGTTTCATGTGCTCGCAACCCAAAACCCAATAGAGCAAGAGGGCACCTATCCCCTTCCAGAAGCTCAACTCGACCGCTTTTTATTGCGCATCGACGTCAATTTTCCAACGCTCGAAACGGAACGCGATATTTTAGTGCGCACGACGGGAGCGAGTGACGCCAAAGCGAAGAAGGCTATTACGCCGAAACAGCTAATCGAGATGCAAGCCTTGGTTAGAAAATTGCCTGTCGGCGAAAATGTGCTCGAGGCCATTCTATCGCTTGTCCGAAATGCCCGACCCGCGCAAAGCGAAATCGAAAGCGTTCGCAACCAAGTGAGTTGGGGTCCAGGACCGCGCGCCGGACAAGCCCTCATGCTGGCTTCCCGCGCGCGCGCACTGATTGACGGACGTTTGTCGCCATCTATTGATGACGTTCTGGCGCTGGCTCAACCTGTCTTAAAACATCGCATGGCGTTGAACTTTGCGGCACGAGCTGATGGGCAATCTGTAGAAAGCGTCATTGAAACACTGAAAGACCGCATCCGCTAAGATGGCGCGTCTCGCCCGACACCGCGATATTCGTACACAGGCCCTGTCCCTTTCACAGGGTTACCCCGCGCTACTCGCCGAAGCAGAGCGTGTTGCAGCAGTTGTTGCATCGGGTGTGCATGGTCGGCGACGCGCAGGGCAAGGCGAAACTTTCTGGCAATATAGAAATTACCAAACAACTGACGCTGCCAGCCAGATTGACTGGCGCAGGTCCGCACGCGGCGACCAAGTCTTTGTACGCGACAATGAATGGGAAGCCGCCAATACAGTCTACCTCTGGCCCGACACACGCCCCGGGATGGAGTGGGGGAGTGACAAAACCCTCCCCACAAAAGCCGATCGCGGACGTGTGTTAAGCCTCGCAATCGCGAATCTGCTGATGAAGGCAGGCGAGCGTTGTGCGCTCATCGGTTTACAAGACCGCGCGAGATCAGGCCGCGTCGGATATGAACGGCTGGCCGAGGCCATGATGCGGGATCAAACAGATGAACGCGCGCTGGATGCCGATATTGCGGCGCACTCCCGCTTGGTTATTGCGTCTGACTTTCTCGATCCCGTCGAAGACTGGCGCAGGCGTCTGTCGCGCCTGTCTGGGCGCCCTGTGACAGGGATTATGCTGCAAATAATCGATCCGGCTGAGGAAGCGTTTCCTTATAAAGGTCGTGTTAATATGAGTGCACCAGCTAGCGGACGACGGTTTTTACTAGGTCGGGCAGAAACCGCCCGCGAGGAATATCAAAAGCGTCTCGCAGATCACAACGCGCAAATCGCAAACACGGCCTCCCGCCTAGGCTGGACGCTCATTCGCCACCGCACGGATGAACCTGCCACGATGGCTCTAAATGCACTTTACCAAACTTTAAGTGGCCAAACATGAGCTTTGTGGGATTTACATTCCTTGCACCTATCGTGCTATTCGGACTTCTCACACTTCCTATCGTTTGGTGGGTTTTGCGGATTAGTCCGCCGCGACCACGTGACCAAGTTTTCCCACCTTTACGAATTTTAGAGGGCGTCACCGCCGAAGAAGAAACACCCGCAGGAACGCCCCTGTGGCTGCTGCTCTTCCGATTGTTGATGGTCGCGTTAGTCGCGGCCGCACTAGCGCAACCGATCTTACAATCCTCTCAGACCCAAACGCAAAAACGTCCTGCGATCTTCATTGATCAAAGCGTATTTTCAGCGCCTGTCTGGGACGAAATGATTGATGAGGCCGAACGTATTGTTCGCGACGCGCAGCGTAACAATCTAGACGTAAGCCTCATCCCGTCGCAAAGCGAAGCTCTTGGTTACCGTCCTGCACGAGAAGCTCTTGAAACTTTAAAATCTCTGCAACCCGTGAATTATGTTGGAACACGGGAGGCTGTTGATCCTGCATTTTACGCGGATGCTGACGCTTACGTTTTGTCATCAGGTCTGATCGTTGACGATGGCTTTAATTTTCCCGAAGGCTCCATTTTTTTTACGCCTGAGGTGCAACCTACCCTACTGCCCAGCGGTATTCGTGAAACCGCTCAAGGCTTTGATAGCGACTGGTATCGCCCTTCTACAACGACGCCCCTCACGCACACGATTGATGCGTTAGGTGCGGGTGGCGGTGTGATTGCGTCTGAAACTTTGCAGTTTTCGCCTGGAGCCGATCTGGCCACAGTTAGATTTGTTTTGCCCGCTCAGTTGCGGTCTAAAGTTTCGCGATTGCGGGTCTCAGGATTGCGCGCCGCGGCGTCCTTCAAACTTCTCGACGATAGCTTTGGACGCCCACTCGTTGGGGTTCTGCGTGCGAATGCAGACACGTCTAGCCCGCTGCTGACGGAGCCATTCTACGCCAAGCAGGCGCTTCTGCCTTTTGCCGATGTGTTCGAAGGCGATCAGGATACGCTGTTAAGCCTCCAACCTTCGATTTTGGTAATGCCGGATAGCCAACGAAGTGACGATGATGCCGTCCGCAATTTCGTTGAAGAGGGTGGCATTCTTATTCGTTTTGCCGGACCGCGACTGGCGAAACGCCAAGATGAATTGCTGCCCGTGCGTTTGCGCGGCGGCGATCGCGCCATTGGCGGCGCATTGGCTTGGGAGTCCCCGCAGAAATTAGCGGCCTTCGGAACAGACTCACCTTTTGCAGGCCTGGCCATTCCAGATGATGTCACCGTCTCCAAACAGGTCATGGCCGAACCTGGAATCGAAACAGATGTCCGGACATGGGCGCGTTTAGAGGATGGCAGTCCCATCGTCACCAGTGCCCCCTTGGGGCAAGGTCGCATCGTCCTCTTCCATGTCACGGCTGGCCCAGCTTGGTCCAATCTCGCGATTTCGGGTCTTTATGTGGACATGCTCCAACGCCTCCTTCCACTCGCTAAGGGCCGAACGGTGGAAACGACGGAGACGACTGCAGATTGGACATTAGACCGAGAGCTTGATGCATTTGGGCGATTGCAAAGCTCGCCGCCGGGATTGCTCACAATTGATAGTGCGGCGTTCGGTGCGGCCACAGCCTCTGCCGACACGCCTCCAGGCACCTATCGTCAAGGCACACGAACGCGGGCTCTTCCTGTTGTTCGGGACGCCACAACCGTGAAAGATATTACTGTGCCCAGTGGAACACGTATCCAAGCCTATGGTGAGGTTTCCGATACCTCGATCATGGGCCGTCTTCTCGGCCTAGCACTCTTTGCCTTAGCTATAGACGCATTGTTTGCCCTAATCGCTTCGGGACGGCTTAATTATCTGCGGCCGGTGCGTGGCTTAGCCGTGATTATTGCGATGGGTCTGTTTGTCTCAACGGATACGTCTGCCCAAGATGACAACCGTATTTTGGAAGCTGCGACAGGACTTCATTTCGCTTATATCGAAACTGGGGATGCCCGTAGAGATGACCTATCGCGATTGGCCATGGAGGGCTTGAAAGAACAACTCACAGGGCGGACAACCATTGAACCCGTCGGCGTTCATGGAGTCGCCCCCGATGCAGAAGCCTTGGAAATGTACCCGTTCCTATATTGGCCTATCAGGCGGGACACACCTGCTCTGACGCCGGCAGAGCGCCTGAAAATAAATGCCTATATGGCCGCCAGTGGTACCGTGATTTTCGACACGGGCGACGAAGGTGATCGTGTTTTACGCGCGGGACAACCGCACCCCGGCCTGCAACGCGTCACTGAGGGTCTAGACATTCCGCGATTAGTCGAAATTCCAGAAGACCATGTACTTACAAAATCATTCTACCTGCTCCAAGTCTTCGCCGGACGCTGGGCGAATGGACCTGTTTATGTTCAAGCGGGCGAAGCCGGGTCTGGCGGACGCGACGGCGTTTCTCCCGTGATTATCGGGTCGAATGACTGGGCGGCAGGTTGGGCCGTCACAAATGCCGATGGCGCCGCGGTAGAGCTTGAAAAGGACATCCCGCGTCAACGGGAAATGTCGATACGATTTGGCGTCAATATTGCGATGTACGCCCTGTCTGGGAATTACAAAGCCGATCAAGTTCATGCGGCCGCTCTCGTTGAGCGTTTGGGCGCAGGAAACCTACCCTTACCCGGCGAGACCTCGACCAACCCAGAACCGGAAGGGCCATAATCGTGGAAAACCTTTTCGGAAATCTCGCATTTGATCCATTGCTTCCAACGCCATGGATCTATGGTCTCGCAATCCTAGTTTTCATTGCGTCTATTGCCGCTGGCGCAGGGCGATTGCGCAGTCAATTCACGCGTCTCACAGCTGGACTATTTTTGCTCATCGGCGTTTTAAATCCGCAAGCGTTAGAGGAAGATCGCAAAACGCTACCCGACACCGTTATTGTTATCGAAGACCAAAGCGATAGCATGACATTCGGTAATCGAAGTGAAACGCGCGACACTATTTCGGCCGACCTAAAGGCAAAATTCCGCGCCGACGGACAACTTGATATAATCTCTATATCCGTGCCTCAGAATGACGATGGCACATTGCTGGCCGCTGCACTGACGGATGCACTCGCTGCCGCGCCATCCGATCGGTTGGCAGGGGTAGTCGCCCTCACCGATGGGCGCGCGCACGATATCACCGATGCGGTTTCAACCTATCTGCCAGAAGGCGTTCCCTTTCACAGCCTCATTATTGGCGCAGCAGATGCCCGAGATCGTCGTATCCTTGCAACGAAAGCGCCTAAATTTGGGGTTGTTGGAGAACAAGCAGAATTCGAAATTCTCGTCGATGATCCGGGCTATGAAGGCCAGCGCGCTCGTATCGAACTGAAACTAAACGGTACCGTAAAAGCGCGTTTTCCAATTACCATCGGGCGAGCGCTCTCTGTACCGTTAGAAATCGAACGTCGCGGAAGTAACACCGTCGAACTAAATGTGGAAAGTGTTGAGGGCGAACTCACGCTGAATAACAACCTCTTCGTGTCCGAAATTCAAGGTGTTAGAGACCGCTTGCGCGTTTTGCTTATAACCGGCGAACCTCACAGTGGCGGTCGCGCATGGCGGAACCTTCTGAAATCAGACCCCGCGCTCGACCTGGTTCAATTCACGATCCTGACGAGCAGTAACAAGTTTAGAAACGCCCGTGAGAATGAGCTTTCGCTAATTCCATTCCCAACACGCCAACTGTTTGAAGAGCGCCTCGACGAATTTGATCTAATCATTTTTGATCAATATGAGCGACGGTCCATACCTCAACGCGGAGGCCGATCTCGTCCTACCATTCCGCCGCAATACTATCAAAATATAACACGCTATGTTGAAAATGGTGGCGCACTACTTCTCGCGACAGGTCCTGCTTTTGCGACCCAAGCCAGTCTGTATAGAACGCCTTTGGTGAATGTTTTACCCTCTCGGCCGACGGGTGAAATTCTTACCGGAGCCTTTAGGCCTGAACTGAATGAGAAGGGCCGCCGACATCCGATAACCGCAGATTTTGCCGGTACCGAAGATCAATCTTGGGGCCCGTGGTATCGCGCGATCGACAATGACCCTATTAGTGGCGACGTTCTAATGGATGGTCCCGATGGCGTTCCTTTATTCGTGATTGATAAAGTTCGCGAAGGACGGGTTGCGATGTTGATGAGTGATCAAGCTTGGCTTTGGGCGAAAGGTCACAACGGCGGCGGTCCCTATCGCGAAATGTTCCGCCGGACAGCCCATTGGTTGATGGGCGAACCTGAATTGGATGCCGACATTTTATCGGCAGTGAGGGATGGAGATGACATTATCATCACGCGCCGATCCCTTGATGATGTTGACGCTCCTGTCGATGTGACTGCGCCTGACGGCACCCAAAGTCGCGTCGAGCTGGACCGTGTCGCGCCAGGGCTCTATCGCGCGACAATTCCGCTTTCAGGACAAGGCGCATATCGTTTGTCGAATGACGGTATCTCCACGATAACGGCGGTCGGTGCTCTCAATCCGAAAGAATATGCTAATTTGCTGCCAACCCCTGATATTTTGGAGCCGCTTTCCATTGGGACAGGCGGTGGCGTATTTTCCGTCGGGTCAGACCCGTCCACCCTACCCGCGATACAGCGACCAAGCTCTGGCAGAGCGACATCGGGCACTGACTGGATTGGACTTGTTGCGCATGACGCCTATACGGTTACACAAAGTCGCCGCACACCTTTGGCTCCCGGACTGTTTCTGTTTGCTTTCTTCTTCGTATTTGTGATTTGGGCTTGGCGTCGCGAAGGGCAGTGAAGCTAAAAATCTTCACCTCTTATTCAGGCAACTCGGATTATGTTCCCCAAAGAAAAAGAATTAGGAATCCTAGGAATGCGCAAAACCCCGCTGATTACCGTGATTGCACTCGCAGGCTTTGCGCTGTCGGGATGCGGCGTCCACAAGGTTGTGACAACTCCTGTTAAAGGGGCCTATCACGCAACTAAATTCGTCGGCAAGACAGCCGTCGGCGGCACCAAAATGGTCGGAAAAGGCCTCTGGGCAACCGGCAAAGGCGTCTACTATGTAGGATCTGTCCCCGTTAAGATCACAGATGCCGCGTTGGACACAACATCCAAAGTGCTCACGATCACCACGCAAGCTGTCGATTTGACTGGAAAAGTTGTAACCGTTTCGCGCAATGTAAATGCCGCTCGTCTCGACGCAGAGTTGGCCAGTCTCAAGACGGCAAAAAATGTACTCTCAGTCTTTGTCGACGTCGCAGCTTAGCGCGCACGGGAACAAACCTTCCTAAATTTCCAAAGGGGCTCTGACACGAGCCTTTGGCAAATCCCCGTTACTGTGTTACACTCTTTTTCGAAAAGGAGTGACCCATGCGTAAATTTCTGACCTGTTTAACAGCCGCGGCCCTACTCGCTACACCCGCCTATGCAGAAGCGCGGGGCTTCAAATCGGATATTGGAACAACGATCACGGGACCGCTAAAACTTGAAATTGGCGTTTCAGACGATTTGGCGCATCGCGCAAATCATCTTCCCAAACGTTTATCCCACAGAGGGTCCGGGGCCCGCCTCAATGCGGCCTTTGCAAATAATGGGCGTTATGGCGACAAAGCCATCGAATATTTAATCGAAGATATTCAGGATGAGTTGGTACAGGATTTTTCAAAACGGAACATTTCGCTTTCGGATGACGCGCCGACGCTTCTGAAAGTCACAATCGAAATGGCAAAGCCAAACCGGCCAACTTTTGAACAATTAAGCCACGACGTTTCTCTATCTTACCAGAGCTTTGGTATAGGCGGCGCGGAGGTTTCGGTTGAGATTGTTTCCGCTGGCGGAGACGTTTTAGGCACCGCAAGTTACGACTATTATCCGTCATTAAATGAGAGACCTGGCATGACAGCCGCGACATGGAGTGATGCAAACCGAGCGTTTTCTCGCTTCTCTAACCGTCTCAGCAAGAAACTTGCAGCGGCTGGTGCTGGTACCACCTAAGGCACGCCAATCGTCTTGTGCGTTTGGATTGATAAACGCCAGATTGGATTTTCTAAACAATATTGAAAGGCGGCGTCGGTATGCGTCGCCTTTTTTTCTGCGCCGAGATAGCTGTCGTCACGAGGTTGGAGACAAAAGTTAGCGAAATCTAAGTGCGTAAAATCAGATGGAATGTTCTCGTCCTGAGGAAAAACGAGTTTCAATTCATCGCCAGATGTTTGGACAAGTTCTGCATTTGCTTTTGGGGAAACACAAAGCCAATCAATGCCTTCGGGCGCTGCAATTGTTCCATTCGTCTCTACAGCAATTTTAAACCCACAGCAGTGGATAGCCTTGATCAGTGCCTGATCAAGCTGCAACAGAGGTTCTCCACCCGTACAGACAACCCAAGGCTCTCCGACCAAATCGCCCTGGCCTTGCCACAGCGAGCGGACTTTTTCTGACAATTCTGCGGCGGTATATTTCCCGCCGCTTAGGCCGTCCGTTTTGACAAAATCTGTATCGCAGAATTTACAGACAGCGGTCGCGCGATCACGCTCCAAACCACTCCACAAGTTACAGCCGGCAAATCGGAGAAATACGGATACAGTTCCAGCCCGGACTCCCTCGCCTTGGACGGTCAAAAAGATTTCTTTGACTGAATAGGTCATGGTGCACCGTCCGCATATTCAGCCCAACCCCGCGCCCGCAATTCGCAAGCTGGGCATTCGCCGCATCCGTAACCCCAAGCGTGCAGATCGCTATGGACACCTGTATAGCAAGTATGACTCTTGGTTCGGACGATCTCGACCAAGGCATCTCCACCCAGTTGCGCGGCAAGGTCCCACGCACCTGCCTTTGACAAATGCATGAGCGGCGTATGAAGCGTAAACTCGCGCTCCAGTCCCAGCGATATCGCGCGCATCTGTGTATCTAAAGTTTCTTTGCGACAGTCCGGATAGCCCGAGAAGTCAGCCTCACACATCCCAGCCACAAGATCGGAGAAACCACGTCGCCACCCTAAGGCCGCAGCATAGTTGAGAAAAATCAAATTGCGGCCAGGAACAAAGGTTGTCGGCAGTCCATTTCCATGCACGCCGATTTCAACAGCTCGCGTGAGGGAAGTTTCGCTGATTTGTCCCAGACCGGCTAGATTTATAATGTGGTCCTCACCGAGACGGTCTGCCCAACCTGGGAATTCCTCACGCACCGCAACTCGCACTTCCAATCGGCATCGCATCTCAACGTCGTGACGCTGTCCGTAGTTGAAACCAATCGTTTCTACGCGATCAAATTTTTCTAACGCCCACGCCAAACAGGTTGCCGAGTCTTGTCCGCCAGAAAAGAGTATGCCCGCTGTTTGTGAATTCGTCTGCATAGGCGGGCACATAGCGGATTGTCGTTTCAGGGCCAAGCAGAACGATCACGAAAGAAACAGAAGCCCATTATTGCGAACGGCATGACGATTGCAGCGTGATCCACATGAAGAATCGTAACAAAGCTTTAACCATGCTGAATGGTAAAAAACGATATATCATGATGGCGGTAGTTTGCGCGGAACTTGCCAGCTTACCCGCAGCAGCTCAGATCGTGAATCGTGTTGTCTTCGACGTGCGGCCAATCGTAACTGCTGTAGAAATTCCAACCTCCGAGCCGGGGCTTTCGAGATTCCTCGTCGCGTCAAACTCAGGGTTCGGGGTGGAAGCCAAAGGGGTAATTGGTGACGTAGACATCTCGGTTCACCGCAGTGGCACCATCAGTGGTGCCGCGCGGTTTGGAGAGGCGGCTCAAATTCCCGGCGGACAATCGGTATGCAGCCAGACAACGGGATTCCCCTCGCCTATTTATATCGCTGATAAGAAAACGGCCGCCCGCGAAGGTACACCTGTGGAACAAGCCGTAGTGTTTGAGTTTCGTTATGCGCCAGAAGCGCGTCCAGACTTTGACTTTAAGGCGGGCGTCGACTCCGTCAGCGCACCAGCCAGCTGCATTGAGGGAACAAGTTAGCCTGCAATCTCAGATAAGAACGCTTCACCGAAACGTTCATATTTACTCGGTCCAACACCACTTACCGCTAACATCTCCTCCTGCGTCTTAGGTTTGCGCTCCACCATATCGATTAATGTTGCATCTGAAAAAACGACAAAAGCTGGTTTGCCAAGCTCCCGCGCAAAATCCATGCGCAGCGCCTTTAATCGAGACAGTAATTCGCTATCGCCTGAACCTAAATCACTTTGATATCGGTCAGCCGCGCGGATAACTTTTTTACCGCCGGACCGCTTAACTGTCGGATCCTTGCACAGAAATAACTCTCCCGCCTCCAACACGGCTCGGGCCTTAGGCAGCAGCTCTAACCGACCGTAGGCCTCCATATTTACGTTGAGATATCGTAAGGCGACGGCTTGCCGCAGAAGACCCTGAAACCATGGTTTAGGCTGTTTCGCTTGTCCAAACGCGGGCAGGTCCTGATGTCCAAATTGTAAAATGCGATCGGTCTCGTCTCCTCTGGCGACGGATATCACGTGACCCGCACCAAAACGCTGTCCCGTCTGTTCTACCGCGCCGAATAGAGCCTTCGCGGCATCAGTGGCGTCGATAAGCACTGGCGGATTTTCACACACATCGCAGTTTCCGCAAGGTTCAGACGTTTCACCAAAATAGGACATTAGAATTTGGCGGCGGCATTTCGCAGCTTCGCAATACCCCAACAGGGCGTCGAGCCTACGGTATTCGAGCGTCTGATGCTCGGCAGCGGAGCCTCCATCAGCAATAAATTGTCGCCGCATTCGAATGTCATCTAACGCGAAAATCATTCCTGTTTCGGACGGGGCGCCGTCACGCCCTGCTCGGCCAATTTCTTGGTAATAGGCCTCAAGTGAGCTTGGCAAATTCAGGTGATAAACAAAACGTACATTCGACTTATCAATACCCATCCCAAAAGCGATTGTCGCGACAATGACGACGGCAGGTTCGGCTAGAAATCGCTCCTGATTCTCAAACCGATCTTCGGATGACAGGCCCGCATGATAGGGCAAAGCGTTATAGCCTTTCTCGCGAAGTATCTGGGCGTACTTCTCTGTGTTTTTTCGTGACAGGCAGTAAACGATCCCACACGCGCCGCGCTGGTTTTCCATCCAGTCTAGGAGTTGATTGGTTCGGTTCGACAGCGGTGCGACTGTCAGGCTTAAATTTGGACGATCGAACCCGTGAACAATAATTTCGCCCTGGCCCCCGAAAAGTTGGTCAGCAATATCCTTACGTGTCGCCTCATCTGCCGTCGCCGTAAAAGCGGCGACACGGGCATTCGGGAATAAGTCTTTCAATTGGCTAAGCTCGGCATATTCAGGGCGAAAGGCAGGGCCCCATTTCGATACACAATGGGCTTCATCGACAACAAAAAGAGCGGGGTTGAGGGCACGCATGGCAGATAACATACGAGGCTGCATCAACCGCTCTGGAGAGAGATAGAGCAATTTCGTACGACCGTTAGCAATCTCTTTCCATTGCGCGACATTTTCTTCTCGAGATTGGCCCGAATGAATGGAGGCAACGGAGACGCCATTCGCGCGCAAACCCGCCGCTTGGTTGTCCATTAAAGCCACGAGCGGCGAGATAACCACGGTCGGCCCCTCGAACAATTGACTTGGCACTTGATAGCAGATGGATTTGCCCGCGCCTGTCGGCATCACAGCCAGCACATTTTTCCCGCTTAGGATATGATCGACAATGTCAGCTTGACCGGGACGAAAAGCATTGTGTCCAAATTGGTTTGATAAGATGTCTAGCGGGGTCGGCATAAACTGCGTGTGGCGCGGTTTGGCAGAGGGTGCAAGTCACTCCGCACACGGCACAATGACCCTTTTACACTTGATCAACAAAGTGCGATAGCGCGCGTGATATGGCAAATTCTACAACAGACCCATCCCGCAGTTCTGGCGCAGCTTTCATCGCAAAGATTGACCAAGATAAAGCAAGCCGAAGCAAAGCTCGTTCGTTACGGCCACTGGCAAAATTGTGGCCGTTTATAAGTCACTATCCCGGTCAGCTTTCAGCGTTCTTGTTATTTCTTATCTTGTCCGCACTTGGCAGTTTGATGATGCCGTGGATTTTTAAGTTGATTATCGATTGTGGATTTGGCGACGGTGATTCCACCATAAGAATTTGCGGATACATTTCCGCTGATGCGGGGGGCTCGCTCAACCGTTACTTTGTTTTCGCGGGACTATTTGCAATTTTGTTCTCTTTGGCGGGCGCTCTCCGCTTTTTCTTCATTACGCGATTGGGCCAACGCGTCATCGCCGATGTGCGAAAAGCCGTTTTTGATCGACTAACTTTCTTATCCCCCACATACTTTGAAAGAGTGCGAACAGGTGAAGTTCTTTCGCGACTAACGACAGACACCACCCTTGTCGAAACAGTTATTACTGGATCCGTCAGTTTCGCGCTGCGCTCCATTGCGCAAATCATTGGCGCCTTGATCATGATGTTTTTCTTGTCATGGAAACTCGCTTTGATGGTGCTCGCAATCGCACCCGCAATGATTTTGCCGCTTGTATTAACGGGCAAGAAGATCAAGAAACATTCAAAAGAAAGCCAGGACCACCTCGCAGGCGCTTCCGCACGCGCAGGTGAAGCCCTCGGCAGCATCCAAACGGTTCAAGCCTACACGCAGGGGGCGTTCGAACGTCGAGAATTTGGCGCAGAAATCGAGGCCAGCTTCAACTCCCAACGCAAGCGTGTCACTGTCCAGTCGGCGCTCACAGCGCTCATGATGACGATTGCCCTGCTCGGTATTATTGGAATTTTGAATTACGGGGCTTGGTTGGTTTTAAATGGTCGAATGACAGCAGGCGACATAGGGGCATTTGTTCTTTTAGCCTTTCTGGCAATTGCCGGAGCGAGCTCGCTTACGGAGACTTTTACAAATTTGCTAAGAGCTGCGGGTGCAGCTGATCGGTTAGTAGAAATTTTAGACGAGAAGCCGCTTATCAAAGCACCAGAGTCTCCGGTTTCGTTGACCAATGTCACTGGAAATTTATCGTTCCAGAATGTGGATTTCAGTTATCCAACACGCCCAGACTTACCAGCGCTGACGTCTTTGAACTTGGACATTAAACCTGGCGAAACGATCGCAATCGTCGGACCGAGTGGCGCAGGTAAATCGACCATTTTCCAACTGCTATTGCGCTTTTATGATGTGCAAAACGGGTCAGTTCGCTTGGACGATATTGATGTCAGAAACTTTGATCCAGAGAGCTTGCGCTCGCATATTGCTGTGGTTCAACAAAGCGCTCCGCTTTTCTCTGGTACGGCCTATGAGAACATCAGCTACGGACGAATAGGTGCGACGCGCGATGACGTGGAAAAGGCTGCGCGGGCCGCTTACGCACATGACTTTATTGTCGCATTACCAGACGGCTATGAAACGGACCTTGGAGAACAAGGTACGATGCTATCCGGTGGACAACGTCAACGTATCGCAATTGCTCGCGCTGTTTTGCGGGATGCACCAATTCTCTTGCTAGATGAAGCGACGTCAGCGCTCGATTCTGAATCAGAACAGGCCGTCCAGAAAGCTTTTGAAACAGCATCCAAAGATCGAACAACTTTGGTCATTGCCCATCGTCTCTCCACTGTTCTGAACGCTGACCGAATTGTCGTCCTAGAAGACGGCCAAGTCGTAGAAGTCGGAAACCACGCTGAACTTAAAGCTAAAAACGGTCTCTATGCGAGACTCGCGAACATTCAATTTGAGCAGGGCTCAGGATTAACCGACTGACCTGGAGCCCTTCTGAGCTGATAGTCCGCATGGAAAGCACGGCGCGTTTAAAATCCGTGACCTTTAATGTTGGTACGGGTTCGCGCCAAATTTTTGTGAGATGTCATGTACAGGTCGCGGCCATCTGCGCCGCCAAACGTCACATTCGCAA
Source organism: Litorimonas cladophorae (assembly GCF_014652455.1). Taxonomy (GTDB): domain Bacteria; phylum Pseudomonadota; class Alphaproteobacteria; order Caulobacterales; family Maricaulaceae; genus Litorimonas; species Litorimonas cladophorae. Next base: position 1,149,088 of record NZ_BMYV01000001.1, read on the forward strand.
TCGATGACCCTGTCGAAATAACGCCCAGTTTTTCGCCTGTTGGAGATAACAACCAGACACCACCAGGCCCCGTGGCGAAAATAGTGCCGTCTGCGGCCATTGCCATGCCGTCTGGGTTTCCTCTCAATCCAGCAGCTAGCTCTTCAAAGGCTTCGGCGATGACCCTTGGATTTGAGACCCCGCCGCCCACACCAACATCATAGGCCGTCCAGTTCGCTGTCGCTGGATCAGAATTCGCAACATAAAGCGTTCTTTCATCTGGAGATAAAATGACGCCATTTGGACGCGCCAGACTGTCATCGATAAGCTGAAGGCTTCCATTTGGATACAATGCAAACACACCATTAAAATTGAGTTCTTTGGCCGCATCGCTATCTTGCCCCTTCAACCCATAAGGCGGGTCCGTAAAAAAGATTATGCCTGAGCTATGCAAAGCGGCATCATTGGGGCTGTTTAATCGCTTCCCCTGAAAATTATCGGCTAAGACCGTACGGTCTTTCGTCGTTATGTTTTGACGCCACAATGTCCGATTTCCATGATCTGGTACGATTAAGGTGTCCGTATCTAACAAGATCAGACCATTCGCACCCGGACTAGATGTGTACTCGGGTAGAGGCGGCGTCGCGCCGGAGGGGGACATATAAGTCGTCAGCCCCTCCCCGTCTTTATACTTCCAAATCGTGTTTCCAGGAACATCTGTGAAAAGAACAGCCTCCAGTTTTTCTACCCAAACAGGGCCTTCAGACCAGCCAAAATTCCCGCCTAAATTTTCTATTTGGGCAGAGGATTGAATGAGATCAGGACGCGATGATTCAACATACCCCAAGGTTTCAATCTGAGTGTCAAGAACAGTAGTGGGAGTGGAGGGGGCGCTATTACAGGCCATCAAAAGCGTCGCGACACATGTCATGGTCGTGGTCAATCTAAGCATAGCAACACCTTTAATTTGGAGCATCAAGAACCATAGCAGCAGCGCCATAAAGAGGCACAAAGTCAGCGCGGATCAGACGCACAGGGATATCTTTAACATACCAGCTTCCTGGCCCTCTGTTCTTAAAACGCTCAATGAAATCTGAAGATTGAATGAAGGGCGCAATATGCCGAGACACACCACCACCAATCACCACGCCGCCAGATGCGCCTTGGGTTACTGCGGCATTGCCTGCAAACCCGCCTAGCATTGAACAGAATTGTGTCACGGTAATTCGCGCCGTAGAGGTTTTGTCCAGTTGAGCTGCTGTGACAACTTCTGGAGCAGTTAAGTCATTGGACGGTTTATCCATGATCGCACAAATCGCCGTGTGCAATCGTTCGAGTCCTGGACCTGAAATCAGCGACTCAGCAGAAACGAAGGGCATTCGATTAGCCCAATATCTCAGGACGTCACGCTCCAATTCATCTCCTGGTGCGAACGCTGTATGGCCACCTTCGGTTGGGATTATCCTCAACGGCCGACCAGGCAATATACAGGATAACCCCATTCCTGTTCCTGGCCCAAGTACCGACACAGGTTTGTTATAGTTCACCTTACCGGGAATAAGGACGTCAAAACCATCATCTGGAATAACCGTCGCGCCATTTGCCATAGCCACAAAATCATTCAAAACAACCGCAGTCTCCAAGGCGAAGGTCCGGCGCAACTCATCCTCAGAAACGATCCAATTGATGTTTGTCATGCGGATTTCGTCATCAAATTTTGGACCCGCAAACGCAAAGGCCCCCCGCTGGGCACGGATGTCGTATTTTTTCAAATAACTCGCGACGACGTCATTGAAATGCTCATATTCTGCAACGGCGTAACGTTCTGAATGATGTAATTCGATGTTCCCTGAAGCTGTGCGCTGCGCCAGAGCTAGTCGGCAGTTTGTGCCACCGACATCGCCAACCAATGTTAGTTCTTGTGAAAGGTCGACGGTTTGCGGCTCTGGCATTTGCATCAGATGAACCACGGCATATCGCCCAGCGTCGAAGCCCCGCTTTCCGCATCAGTCGCGATGGCACGTTGGGCGGCAAACATATTCATGCCCAGCGCAGCCAATTGAGGCTGCGATGGCTGGGTCGCCAGATCCCGACCCGCTAGGTCCGTCCCAACAACTTCAACTGTGTGATTAGCTGGGTCCAAGCGAACAACGTCTCCCGTTTGCACCTGTGCAATCGGACCGCCCATCAGGGCCTCAGGGTGAAGATGTATTGCAGCCGGAACTTTGCCAGAAGCACCAGACATTCGCCCATCCGTGACCATGGCGACCTTAAAGCCTTTATCCTGTTGCAGACCTAAAATAGGGGTCAATTTATGTAGCTCAGGCATGCCATTCGCACGCGGTCCTTGGAACCTTAAAACAACAACGAAGTCACGCTCCAACTCGCCCGCTTTGTGCATCTCTATCAGCTCATTTTGATCGTCAATCACAATCGCTGGAGCCTCCACGAACCAATTCTCACGCTTGACCGCAGAAATTTTCATAACAGCGCGGCCTAAATTGCCTTCCATCAAGGCAAGGCCTCCATCTTCACGAACAGGCTCTTTCACAGTGGTAAGGATTTCGGGGTCCAGACTTTTCGTTGGACCGTCGCGCCAGATCACACTGTCGACTTCCAAATGCATGTTTTTGACAGGCTCTTTTGTATAGGCGTGCAATCCATCGCCACCAGCAATTGTTGTCACATCGCCTTGCAGTAATCCTTCACTCAGAAGTTCTCCGATTAGGAAGGCCATACCACCCGCTGCATGGAAGTGATTAACGTCCATAATTCCGTTTGGATAAATTTTACAGATCAGTGGAACGGCGGCGCTGATCGCGGCGTAGTCATCCCAATTTATAATAATTCCAGCAGATCGAGCAATCGCAGCCATATGAATTGTCAAGTTGGTCGATCCACCCGTGGCCATCAATCCGACAATGCCATTCACAATGCTCTTTTCGGAAATCACCTTGCAGGCGGGCGTGAACGCCGCGTCATCACCTTGAGCCATATTCGTGATCTGTGTTGCTCGGCGTACAGTCTGCGCCGTTAACGCGTCACGCAGCGGCGTGTTAGGATGCACGAAACTTGATCCGGGCAGCTGCATGCCCATGACTTCCATCAGCATTTGGTTCGTGTTGGCGGTGCCATAAAACGTACATGTCCCGGGCGCGTGGTAACTCGCTGCCTCAGCTGCCAGAAGCTCTTCGCGCGTCGCTTCGCCGGCAGCAAATGCTTGGCGGACCCGCGCTTTTTCTGGGTTAGGAATACCCGACGGCATCGGCCCAGCCGGCGCAAAAATTTGCGGGATCCAGCCAAATCGCAAAGCGGCGATCATCAAACCAGGAACGATTTTGTCACACACTCCCAAATGGATCGCAGCGTCAAACATATCGTGTGACAGCGCGATGGCCGCACCTTGAGCGATGTTATCCCGTGAAAATAGCGATAATTCCATCCCGTCACGCCCTTGAGTGACACCGTCACACATAGCTGGAACACCGCCCGCAACTTGCGCTGTTGCTCCATTGCGGCGCGCGGCATGACGGATCAATTCAGGGAACTTTTCGAAAGGCGCATGCGCAGATAACATATCATTATAAGCGGTCACTATGCCGATATTTGCCCACTTTGCGCCCAGCAATTCTGCCTTCTCTAAGACAGCGCAACCAGCAGACGCATGTGCGATATTCCCTTCGGACAAACGTCTTCGGCGCGGCCCCTCCCGCATTTGCATTTCACAGGCGGCTAAATAGCCTGCCCTGCTTTTTTTGGATCGTTCCGTAATACGGGCGGTGATGTCTTTGATAACGGCGTGGGTCATAATTCAGGGCTCGTGAAGACATGTAATTTGTCACCTGCCTGAAGCAGGGCTTTGACTGGGGCGTCCAATACGGGGCGGTCACCCGCTGACGCAAACACAGCGCGTTTCTCAGCGCTCGGGATAAATAATATTATAGTATGCGAGCCAAGAACGGCGCTCAAAGTCAACGAAATACGGGAGGGATGCTCCCCTGCCACGGGGCAACCCGTGGCATCAATTTCACAAAGAATATCTTCATTATTCGAAGACAAAGCATTCTCTAGCCCCTTAGAGTTTGGGAACCATGACGCAGTATGCGCATCGCCGCCCATTCCCATCACGCAAACATCAAAAGGCTTTGCAATTTTCTCAAACCTCGCCTCCGCGGCGGCCAAACCTTCCGCTACCGTAGAATGGGGTGTCTTTAGCCCAAAAAAGTTCGCGTGTTTCGCTTCATTTTGAATAAGGTTAGTTCGGATAAAGTCTTCGTTCGACCCTGACTCACCAGAGTCCACCCAGCGCTCGTCGACAAGACTAATGGTAACCTTGGACCAATTGAGTTGGGCTTTGGAAAGTTGCGCGTAAACGGGTTTTGGCGAACTACCGCCGCTTACCATCAAGCTCGCCTGCCCGCGCGTTTTTAGGGCCTGCCGTAAAACAGACTCGATCGCCGCTGCGGCGCCAATAACTGGTTCGCCTATATCGGAAATATTTGGCAACTCATGCATTAGTTTTCAGACCAAACATCATCTTGTCGCGCCAACATGCGTTTGGCTTCTTCTGGACCATCGGACCCTGCGGGGTAATATGCCACGCTCTGATCGACCTCATCCCACGCCTCCAGGATGCCGTCACACCATCGCCACGCGGCTTCAACTTCATCGCGGCGCATAAAGAGCGATAACCGCCCCCGCACGACATCCATCAACAGACGCTCATAGGCGTCTGGGTATCGAACCGTGAAATTGTCAGCGTAAGACAGGTTCAGTGGTAGGGTTTTAAGCCTGAGCCCACCTGCGCCAGGTTCTTTAATCTCCATCCACAAATTCACGGCCTCGTCGGGCTGCAATCGAATGACGAGTTTGTTGGGGTTCACTTTAATATCTGGCCCAAACACAGAATGCGGGACAGGCTTGAACTGGACGATGATTTCAGACCGCCTGGACTTCATCCGTTTCCCGGTTCTGATATAGATAGGAACCCCGGCCCAACGCCAATTATTTACTTCCGCATTTATGGCAACATAGGTTTCTGCCGTGCTTTCTTCGATCTCTACGTCGGTCAGATAATCTGGCACCGACGCGCCATCAACTTTGCCTTTGACATATTGTCCGCGAACCGTCTTTTGTTTGACATTAGCAGGCGTGATAGGAGCAAGAGCCCGCAATACCTTAATCTTTTCAAGACGCAAGTCATCTGCATCGGTAGATCCGGGAGGCTCCATCATTGTAAGACATAGGAGTTGGAGTAAATGGTTCTGAACCATATCACGCAGTGCACCAGATTTATCATAATATGCGCCACGTCCGCCCGCGCCTATGTCTTCCGCAACTGTGATTTCAATATGCTCAATGGAATCTCGGTTCCAAAGCGGTTCGAGAAGGACATTTCCGAATCTCAAGACCAGCAAGTTTTGGACTGTTTCTTTGCCAAGAAAATGATCAATTCTGTAAATGCGTTTTTCAGAAAAAACGCGGCCAACGGCCTCATTAATAGCATCAGCTGATTTGAAGTCTCGCCCAAGAGGCTTCTCCAACACCACGCGGCTCTGTTTATGCGCGAGCCCTGCTTTCTGTAGACCATTGCAGATGTCCGAAAACAAGGCAGGCGGCATGGCTAAATAAAACACGCGAATGAGGCTCTCAGATTTATCGAGCTTTTCGCCTAAACCACCCCAGTCGTTGTCTTTCGTTACGTCTACGGTAGCGTAATCGATAAGTTTGCAGAAGCTTTTCCATTTGGTTTCAGAGAAACCTTTTTGGCCAGCGAACTCGATGTAGGAATCTCTTATGAGTTTTAAGTAACCGTCACGATCCAGCTCGGACCGTGAGGCCCCGATAATGCGGGATTGCGGCGGGATCTGGCCATCACAGAATCGGTGATACAGCGACGGGATAAGTTTCCGTCGTGCAAGGTCACCCGTACCGCCAAAAACAACAATTTCGAACGGTTCAACGGGAACAAAGCCCGAGCCAGCTTCTACCAGCGGATCGTTCTCCACCGCCTCGCCTTCAGCATTCGGATCAGCTGAAATTGGTATTTGGTCGTCGGCCATATAACCTCAATGAGAATAAAGGATGTCTAGGTTTCTGGGTCAAATTCCAGTGTTCTTAGAATATGTCCAAAGGTGACAGCGCTGTCAAACTCATTTCGTCTTAACTTGACGCAGGAAATGTGAATTCGAGCAGCAGATTTGGGCTAATTTTTCAGGTTAGACACTGTATCCCGCAACATAATTTCAAAATCAAGAATTTGACCGATTTTCTGTTGATCACCATCTGGGTCAATAAGCTGCTGGGCTGCCTTGAACCCCATCTTATAAATTGGCTGTCGCACCGTCGTCAACGCAGGGGATAAATTCCGCGCGAGCGGAGTGTCATCAAAGCCACAAACAGAAAGATCTGCGGGCACGTCTAAGCCCATCTGGGAAGCGACTGATATGACCGCGGCCGCCATATCATCATTTGATGCAAAAATAGCCGTTGGGCGCTCAGACACAGGGAGTTCCAATAGTTTTTTAGCCTGCACGACCCCCGACTCAAAAGAGAAATCTCCTTGGAACACGAGTTGCTCAGAAACGCTTAAACCTCCGCTTTCGATTGCGCGACAATATCCGTCATAACGCATATCTGTAGCGGCATGACCCACATGACCTTTGATAAAGCCAATTCGTTTATGGCCTTGCTCTAACAAATACTGGGTCATCTGATAGGCCGCAGTATCATCGTCCATCCCAACGAACGGCTGCTGGCCTCTGTTTCTTGGGGCCACCCTCACGCATTTAATACGAAGCTCTGACAAGGTTTGGAGTACGCCCTGACTATCGCAAAGGGGCGGTGTCAATATTACGCCGTCGACTGGTAATTTCTCCAAAACCATGCGCATGGCATCCGCCTTTTCAGCGCGAGACTTCACTTTCTCCAAATAAAGGGGCTCCACGACGAGGTGATATCCAGCTTCTCGGCAAGCATCAATCGCGCCTCGCTGAATATGCGAGATGTAGTTTATCGACGGATTGTCATAAATCAGAGCAATTAGGTAGGATTTCGATGTCGCAAGGCCTCGCGCCGCCAGATTGGGAGTGTATCTGAGTTCAGCGGCGATTGCCTTTACATGCGCACGGGTTTTTTCAGCAACATTAGGTTCGTTATTCAAAACCCGCGATACCGTTTTCATTGAGACACCAGCTTTCTTGGCGACATCGGTAATTGTAGCTTTCATACCCGAAGGCTCCCCTATCTCAACGGCTCACACGCGATAGGAATCAGACAAAAATCTAAACCGCATGAGCTTTTTATGTTATGGAGGGTTTGCGCTCTGTTCGCAAGAAACCCTTTTCCGCCCCGCCCCTTGGGCATTAAATTTCCGAACCCTAAAAGCCGAAGCCTCCAACTAAAAAGCCCGCTAAGCGATAAACTAAGCGGGCTTAAATTTCGCAATTTCAATTTCGGCCTAATTCAGACAGACGGCTTGTCCCTCATTGGCGACCAGACGAACGTCAGAAATACTGAATTTCGCGGATCCGTCAGACTCCATCAACACCGGTGCAGAGACATACTCCATACCGGACGGATCACCCATGCAGGACAGTTTGACGGAGACCTCTGCCCATTCTCCGACTTTTGTGTTTTGCAAAATAGTAGAGAGCCTGTTGTCAACGCTGCAATTCGTGCCGCCACAATCAAGCCCCAGGCGAACCGAGTTATTTCCGGTTGTCGTTTCAGGTCTAATACGCAGGTATATGGCCATATCGCCTGTGTTTTGACGTCGGAGATCAATCGGCGTCCCCCGAACTTCAAACCGTCCTGGGCCCGTAAATTCGAGCGTACGGATATTTTCCTGAACACCATCATCGGCTGAGAAAATTTTGACGTTTCCTGCTGGGCTTTCCGCTTTCGAGGTTTTTACGGTTGTTTTACCCGACGCGTCTCCAACAACCATCTCCCAAGGGAATACAGCTTTGCCGGCCTTGAAGAAACTACTTTCGTTCTTCTGAGAGAGCTCAACCCCTGCATCCTCAGGTAAGGTTCCAACCACTTTTGCGTTCGCATAGGACAAACCATACCCATAAGCGAAGAGTGGGTCGTAGTTTTCATCATCATAGTTCAACGGAGTTTGAATCGCCGTTCGGGGCCAAGAGTAAGACAAAGTACCTTTAAAATCGACCGCAGCGCCGTCATCAGTTTGCCCAAAGAGGACATCCATGGCGTAACCGCCTTCGGACCCTGGCAACCAAGCCGCCACGAATGCATTTGAGGCGTTGAGTTCGCGGTTCATCCACATAGGACGCCCCGAGAGAAAAATAGCGACCGTTGGGATACCGTCAGCTTGAAATTTTTTCAGTAAATCAAGATCACTATCATCGCCGGGCTTATAGGCCAGCGTATCTATATCACCCTTGAATTCCGCGTAAGGGTCCTCGCCGAAAACGACGACAGCGACCGTCGGGTTACCTGTGTAACTTCCACTCTCGTCGGTCTGAATGACTTTACCCGAACCATTTGATAGATGACGCTCAATACCATCTAAAAACGAAGAACCACCCGGAAAATCACTGTTTTCATTGCCCGTTCCCTGCCAAGATAGAGTCCAGCCCCCCGATTGTTTTCCGATGTTATCAACACCATCGCCAGCCACGACGATTGTCGCATCATTGGATAAGGGAAGCACGCCGTCGTTTTTAAGTAGAACCAATGACTCGCGCACCGCCTGGCGCGCCACAGCTTTGGATTCAGGGTCTTGTAGCAGGTCATATTGCCCTGCGACGCCACGTGTTGAAGGTTTCCCGGCCTCAAAAAGGCCCGCACGCAATTTAACGCGTAGAATACGGCGCACTGCATCGTCCAAACGCGCGAGGTCAATCTCACCACCTTCAGCTTGCTTCAAAGTTGTTTCATACAAACCTCTCCAGCTATCAGGGGCCATGAACATATCGAGACCCGCATGGAGGGCTTCCGGACAGTCTGTGTTGGTACAGCTATCCAACTGACCGTGGGCATTCCAGTCTCCGACGATGAAACCGTCAAATCCCATTTGTCCTTTTAACACATCAGTCAGGAGCCCTTTGTGGCCTGTCAGTTTTTCGCCCTGCCAAGACGAAAAGCTCGCCATAACAGATTGAACGCCAGCCTCTAACGCGGGTGGGTAACCTGCCCCATGAATGTCACGAATTTCTTCTTCTGTCTCGATAGAGTCACCTTGGTCCCGACCTTGGTTTGTCCCGCCGTCGGCCAGAAAATGTTTCGCTGTGGCGATAACGTGATCCCCCGTTAGCCAATCGCTGGAGCCAACATCGCCTTGAATGCCTCGGATCAGTTCGCCAGCGTAGGATGCCGTCACTTCCGGGTTTTCAGAATATCCCTCATAGGTCCGCCCCCAACGGTCATCTCGTACAACGGCAAGGGTCGGCGCAAATGTCCATTCTTGCGCGCCGACTCGAATTTCTTGGGCCGTGATGGCGCCAATTTTACCTAGAAGCGCGGGATTGCGCGTTGCGCCCAAGCCGATGTTATGCGGGAAAACGGTAGCGCCCGGCACATTGTTATGCCCATGAACAGCGTCAGTGCCCCAGATCATCGGGATGAAAAAGCTTTCCCCATATGCTTCCTTAGAAGCCTCATAAAACTCATCAGCGAGCTCTACCCACGCGGACGCTGGTGATCGGTTATCGCCATTTGGTGCGGAATTGCCGCCATTTAGGATCGACCCCAAAGGATATGTTTTCAAATCTTCTGGTGTAATTGACCCGATGTCAGCCTGAATAATTTGTCCAACCTTCTGCGCCAACGTCATCTGCGCCATGATGTCAGTAATGCGGGATTCCATCGCTTCGTCCAGACCGACAGGACTTTCGACTTTCGGCCAGATTGAGGGATCAACTGTGCCCGGCGCGCGGACTTCCGCTGTTGAGGTGTTCGCCCCCGCCTCATCTGTTGAATTTGCGCATGCTGACAATAGGGCTGCCACCGCTATGATTGAAACGGATTTTAGAACGAGAGGTCGGATCATGATATATCCCTTGGAGATTGGAAAATACGCCTAAACCGATTATCACAGACATTGGGATAACATGAGTTCAAGACAAATTGGAGCGGAAGCTTCTTACTTTGTCAAAGGCAATAGGTTGCTCACAGTCCCGACAAACTGGGACCGATTTACTTTACGAACGAGTGAAGCGTCTAAAGGCCTAGAAGGGCCAATAAGAGCAGCACAAACGCGAGTAGTAGCTGTTTAGCTATAGTTACCATAGGTTCCTCATAAGACTAAAATCCATTGTTGACCAGTTTAATCGTTCAAAAACGCAAAACGCTGAGAATGTGCCGAATAAGCGTGACTGCCGCCGATCTTCGCGCCCAATCATTTTCGTCTCTGCCGCAGTCCGAAGACGCCACAAAGATAAAAGGCCAGATCTTAAATCCCTGGCCTTTTCAATTCTTAAGTCAGATGAGCCTTAGCCCACCATGTCTTCCAGCTCTTTGCCCTTGGTTTCTTTGACCAACCAGAGGACAAAGAAGACCGAAATCAAGGCGAAGACAGCGTAGATGCTGTAAGCTGCTGCCAGACCAATGCCCGCCAAGAAAATTGGGAAGGTAAAGGTAATCGCGAAGTTCGTCAGCCATTGCGCCAGACCTGCGATAGCTAGACCTGAGCCGCGAATTTGGTTCGGGAACATCTCTCCCAGCATCACCCACATGACTGGGCCCCAACTCATGTTGAAACAAACGACATAGGCATTTGCGGCGATAAGTGCGACGAGACCCATATTTCCAGGCAATTGAAGAGTTCCTTCGGCATCTAGTGTGCCACGCGAGAAAGCGAAGGCGACAACAGCAAGCGTAATTGCCATGCCTGTGGAGCCCCAAACCAAAAAAGGCTTCCGACCAATGCGATCAATCGTCATGAGCGTTACAAGAACAGCCGCAATCGACAATCCACCAGAGAGCACGTTGATCAAAAGCGCATCGCTTTCGGTAAATCCGACGGCTTGCCAAAGAACCGCACCGTAATAAAAGACGACGTTAATTCCGACAAGTTGCTGGAATGCGGCCAAGCCGATACCCACCCAGACAATTGTCCGGAAAACAAAGCCCTTATCTTTGGCTGTCGCAAGCGTATCGCTGAGGCGCGGTTTGTGATCCTGCACAAGCGACTGACGTATTTCTTCAACCTTCTGCGAGGCTTTCGGATCGCCAAACAGGCGTAAAAGCGTCTTTTTGGCTCCAGCCTCATCGTCTTTAAACATAGAGAAGCGAGGAGATTTCGGAATCAAGAACAGCAATCCTAAAAACAAGAAAGCTGGGATCAGCTCGATCCAAAACATCCAGCGCCATGTTTCATGTCCACCCCAGAAAATCTCTGTCGATCCGCCTGCGAGTTTCGCAAGGAAGTAATTAGAGAGGAATGACAGGAACAGGCCGAAGATAATCGCGACTTGCTGAATAGACGTCAATCGTCCGCGCGTTTCTGCAGGAGCAATTTCTGAAATATAGGCAGGCGCCATGACCGAGGCGGCCCCAACAGCCAAACCACCAATTATCCGGTAAAACACAAACGCGGCAGGAGAGCCCGCAATACCAGATCCCCATGCTGAAATAATGAACAACACTGCGGCGACCATAAGCATATTACGGCGACCAAATTTGTCGGCCAACCAACCTGCGAAAAATGCGCCTACGGCTGACCCAAGCAACATGGAGGAGACGGAAAATCCTGTACCCACGCTGTCAGAATTGAAGGCTTGCTGAAGGCCATCAACGGTGCCGTTGATCACACCAGAGTCATAGCCAAACAAAAAGCCACCTAGTGTCGCAACAATTGTAATTAGCAAAATGAAGCTTGAATTCGCCTTACTTTGCTCTGCAGTAATTTCGGCCATGGCCGTTCCCCTTTTAATTTTCTCGCCCGTCAAGCGGGTCTTCTAGGGGCATTTGTTGACATTATGACAGCGGTGTCAATCGTTTCTCACCATTTCCTTTGGCGGCGGCCCCGCGGAATCGCGAATTATCAACTCATGTTGGTGGACAATATCGTGAAAAGGGACATCGTCGCCGCTTAGCCTGTCAGATAAAAGCATGAAGGCGTCCCGTACTAGCTCCTTCAACCCTTGCCTTATCGTCGTCAGCGCGGGGTAAATTGCGCGAGACACTGGCGAGTCATCGAATCCAACGACAGTAAGTTGATCAGGTACGCGTAAATTCCGCTTATAAGCGACCGCTAAACAAGCGGAGGCCATTTCATCATTTGCCGCAAAAATAGCGGTCGGAATCGTTTCTGATGACAATAGGTCCTCAGCGGCCTTCAAACCTGATTCATATGAAAATGAACCGCTAACGATCTGAGCATATTTCGAGAACCCTGCATGCGACATAGCGTCTTCAAACCCAGCCCGACGCCGTCGTGACACATCAAATTGAGGGTCACCGTTGATGAACGCTATGCGTTTGTGCCCCAGTTCAATGAGGTATTCGGTCATGTCTCGCGCTGCACACCTGTCATCAATTCCGATTTTATCTCCGAGATCACTAATACGCTCGGCCCCAACACGAACAAATGGCAAGCCCGACGCGTGCAAATAAGTTGTGACCGCCAGATCATTGGACAGTGGCGGGCATGCGACCACACCCTTTAGACCCGAAAATTCCTGAAGGGCGGCCAAGCTTTCGACAATAACGAGTTGCGAGCCTAATTTTTGCGTCGCCAATAACGCGCCAATTTGAGTACTTTGCGAGTAAGAAAGACTAGGGTTGTTCAGTAAGAGCGCCACGCGTCGCGGGGCTTTTGACCGTAATGCACGCGCAGCGGGATTAACCTCATACCCAATTCTCGCGGCGGCGGCTCGAACCTTATCCCGAGTCTCCGCACGCACATGCGCCTCGCCCGTGAAAACCCGACTTACGGTCTTGAAGGAAACGCCAGCTTCCCGAGCAACATCGATAATTGTTGGCAAGGTGCCCCCTCTCGTTCAATCCTAATTACCTGCGAACCAGACCGTTTTAAACCTAGAACATAAAATTAGATTTGACAACGTTGTCATGTATTGTCAGATACCCTTCAAACTCAAACCTAAGATTTGTGATGGGATGCTACTATGAGAAAATTTTTATTCTGCGCTTCGATTTCGGCACTTCTAGTGGCCTCAGGCTGCACATCCCCTCAATCTGAAGCATCAGTTGTTGATGGCCGCCAAACATTTAGCCCCCGTGTTGAAGGTCTTATTCAATCGATGACCTTGGATGAGAAGCTCGCTCAAATCTCTTGCGTTTGGCTCAAAAAAGGTGACTTCCTCGACAGTGAGGGAAACTTCCAACCTGAGGAGGTGGCCAAAATCCACCCTAATGGCGTTGGCTGCTATGCCCGCCCACAAGATACGCAGGGAATGGAAGCCGAAATCGAACGCAAGGATGTAAACGATTCGACTGTGATTCGTTCGCTCACAGGACGTAATCCCGCCGATACTGTAGCCCTCGTCAATGACATTCAACGCTGGCATATCGAAAATACCCGCCTCGGCATTCCCACGCTATTCCATGAAGAAGGCCTCCATGGATATCAGGCCTATCAAGCGACCAGTTTTCCGCAATCCATCGCCATAGCGTCAACGTTTGACGTTGAACTCACAGAACGCATCTATGCAATTACAGCCCGAGAAATTCGCGCGCGGGGCATTCATCATGTCCTCTCACCTGTTGTAGATGTGGCCTTGGATCCAAGATGGGGCCGTATCGAAGAAACTTTCGGCGAAGACCCGTACCTCGTCAGTCGTATGGGGGTAGCCGCCGTAAAAGGCTTCCAAGGCAGCGGCTTCCCAATTGCAGATGACAAAGTTTTGACCACACTCAAACATATGACGGGTCATGGCCAACCCGAAGCTGGGATGAACGTCGGCCCCGCCCATCTGTCGGAAAGAAATCTATACGAAGTCTTTTTCCCACCGTTCGAAGCTGCCGTGAAAGAAGCAAACGCCGCGAGTGTTATGGCCTCTTATAATGAAATCAACGGCATCCCGTCTCATGCCAATAGCTGGCTCTTAAACGATGTTCTTCGGGATGAATGGAACTTCGACGGCGCCGTGGTTGCGGATTATTTTGCAATTAACGAATTAGAAAAACGTCATGGGATTGTTGAAAATATCGGCGAAGCTGGTGCCTTGAGCTTGCGTTCCGGCGTCGATCTAGAACTCCCTGACGGCGTCGCTTTTTATGCATTAAAAGACCGCATCACTTCAGGCGAATACGACATTTCTTATGTTGACCAAGCTGTCGGACGGGTCTTGGAAATGAAGGAACGCGGACGTGTATTCGAAACGCCTTACGCAGATGCAGATTACGCAACAGAAATAACTGGAAATGCCGAAGCGCGCGCCGTCGCTCTGGAAGCGGCCCAGAAAGCCCCTGTACTTTTGAAGAATGACGGAATCCTTCCGCTCTCAAAGTCGAAGTACAAGCGGATCGCCGTAATCGGTCCCAATGCGGCGATCACAGTCCTTGGCGGGTATTCAGACGAGCCGAAGCAGACCGTTTCCATTTTGGACGGCATCAAAACAGAAGTCGGACAAAATGCGTCTGTCGTTCATGCGCAAGGCGTTACGCTCACAGATAATCGGTCTTGGTGGGATGATGAGGTCAACCTCACTTCCCCTGAACAAAACCTCCGCGATATTCAGAAAGCCGTCGAGATCGCAAAAACCGCCGATCTGATCATTTTGGCAATCGGTGGAGATGAGTCGACCTCCCGTGAAGCCTGGTCTGAAACACATCAAGGGGACCGAAATGATATCACATTGATCGGCGAACAAAAACAACTTGTCGATGCTATTGGCGCACTCAACAAACCAACGGTTGGCGTCGTTATTTCAGGACGCCCGCTTGCCCTAACCAACGTCGAAGCCGATCTGGACGCCATACTTTACGGCTGGATTTTGGGCCAAGAAACGGGAACGGCCGTTGCCGACATTCTGTTTGGGGATGTCAACCCATCTGGAAAAATGCCTGTCAGCGTCCCGCATACAGTTGGCCAAATCCCTGCCTTTTATAATCACAAACCGACGGCTCGACGGGGTTACGCCTTTGGCGACGCGGGCCCTCTATACGCATTCGGTCATGGGTTGAGCTATACGACTTTCGATGTCAGCGAACCCAGCTTGAACACGACGACAATCGGCATCGACGGCAATGCAACTGTATCCGTCAATGTGTCCAACACAGGTGACGTAGCCGGTGATGAAGTCGTTCAGATGTATATTCGAGACAAGTTCAGCTCCGTGACCCGTCCAGTCAAAGAGTTGAAAGGCTTCAAACGCGTGTCCCTTGCCGCAGGTGAGACAAAAACTGTCACGTTTGAGATAGGTCCCGAAGCTCTGCGGTTTTATGATATCAATATGGAGCGTGTCGTTGAACCGGGTGCCTTTGACATAATGGTCGGCAACAGCTCCACCAATACAAAATCCGTCGAATTGATCGTCGAATAATGTATCTCGGCTTAGATATCGGAACCTCTAGCGTAAAAGCGGTTCTCGTCGACGACAAGCAAGTCATCGTCGAACAGGCGTCTTCTTCGCAGATGGATGTTCATCGCCCTGCTCCGCTCCACGCTGAGCAAAACCCAGACCTGCAGTGGTGGATCGCCGTCAACGAGGCTATCTTAACGCTATCGGCCAAAGGACGTGCCGCTGTAAAATCGATTGGCCTTTCGGGACAGATGCACGGGGCGGTTTGCTTAGACGGGTCTGATAAAGTGCTCAGGCCTGCCATTCTTTGGAACGATGGACGCAGCGCAAGTCAATGCAGGGAGATGATGGAGACTATTCCGGATCTGACTACCATTACGGGTAATCTTGCCATGCCTGGATTTACTGCGCCCAAGTTGGCGTGGATGCGTGATAACGAGCCAGACCTTTTCAAACGCACCGCTAAGGTGCTCTTGCCCAAAGATTATATTCGGCTCAAAATGTGTGGCGTGCATGCCTCCGATATGTCGGACAGCGCTGGAACACTTTGGATGGATGTCGCGAAACGCGACTGGTCTGATGACGTCCTGAGTCAATGCGGTCTGTCCCGTGAAAATATGCCTGATCTCTTTGAGGGTTCGGACATCGCTGGCACGCTACGCGCAGAGATCGCCGATCAATGGGGAATGGAAAAGGTGCCCGTAGCCGCAGGTGGTGGGGACAATGCTGCCGGTGCCGTCGGTGCAGGTACAATTAATCCCAAGGATGGATTTATATCATTGGGGACATCTGGTGTCGTGTTTTCCGCTGATGACGGCTACCTGCCAAATCCTTCTGCCGCAGTGCATGCTTTTTGCCACGCTCTTCCCGGCCTTTGGCATCGCATGGCCGTGATATTATCCGCCGCGAGTGCCGTTGATTTTGTGTCGAAAATGACAGGCTTTACTGAGCCGAGCGAACTTTTCACTGTGCTGGATGCCCAGCGCCCAATTGCAACGGGTCCGACATTTTTGCCTTATCTGTCAGGAGAAAGAACGCCGCATAACAACCCATCAGCGACTGGCGCATTTTTTGGTCTAACCTTTGAACACGCGCCCGCGGATTTAGGGGCTGCCGCTATTGAAGGGGTTAGCTTTGCTTTGGCCGACGGCTTTGACGCGATCAAAGCAGCGGGTGACGCACCGACCGAACTCTCTATAATCGGCGGTGGCGCGCGCTCAACATATTGGGCGGAAATTCTTGCCTCCGTTTTTGACCTGCCGCTTCACATTCGAGATGGTGCATCTGTCGGCCCCGCGTTTGGCGCGGCGCGATTAGCCAGATTGGGTCTCACCGGAGAATCCGCTAAGAGTGTCTGCATGCCCCCCGCAATTGAACAAACAATCGTCCCTAACCCAGAATGGCAGTCCCAGCTGGGCCCAAGGCGAGAAAAGTTTAAAACCCTATACACGCAAACAAAGGACATGATGTCATGAGCGGCTATTTCGATCACATTGAAAAAATAAAATATGAGGGCCCCGAGAGCTCCAACGCCCTGGCTTTTAAATATTACGACCCGAAAAAGGTCGTTCTAGGAAAAACAATCGAAGAGCACCTTCGGGTTGCGTCCTGTTATTGGCACAATTTCTGCTGGGACGGTCATGACATTTTTGGCGCGGGGACATTTGGTCGCCCTTGGTTGAAAGGTGCGATGGATCAAACCGCAGCGACACAAAAATTAGACGCGGCTTTTGATTTCTTTGATCGCTTAGGTCAGCCCTTTTTCTGTTTCCACGACACGGACGTCATGGCAGCCGCCGAGACACCGCGGGAGCATGTGGAAAATTTCGCAGCTATCGTCGATCAGATTGAAGCCAAGATGGATGCGGGTTCAACTCAACTTCTTTGGGGAACAGCGAACCTATTCTCGCATCCGCGATATATGGCTGGCGGCGCGACCAACCCGAACCCAGATGTAACAGCATTTGCAGCTCTTCAGGTCAAACACTGCCTAGAAGCCACCCATCGCCTGGGCGGTTCAGGGTATGTTCTATGGGGAGGTCGTGAAGGCTATGACACTATTTTAAACACCCGTGTCGGGCACGAGATGGAGCAATTAGGCCGCTTCATGAACATGGTTGTTGAGCATAAACATAAGATCGGATTCAAAGGCGATATCTGGATTGAGCCGAAGCCTCATGAACCGACGAAACATCAATATGATCGAGACGTCGGAACGGTATACGGTTTCCTCAAACAATATGGTTTAGAAAACGAGGTCGGCGTCAATATCGAACCTAACCACGCGACTTTGGCTGGAAATAGCTTCGAGCATGAAATTGAAATGGCCAATGCTTTCGGTATTTTCGGGTCTATTGATTTCAACCGAGGTGATCCACAAAATGGTTGGGACACGGATCAATTCCCTAACGACCTACGCGAGACTACGCTCGCTCTATACTATATCCTAAAGGGTGGTGGTTTCAAAAAGGGCGGCTCCAACTTTGATGCTAAAGTCCGACGTCAATCATCTGACGCTGAGGATCTTTTTCACGGTCATATCGGGGGAATGGACCTTCTCGCCCGCGGTTTGATCAATGCGGCAGAGATGATTGAGAAAGACACCTTGGAAGACTTCAAAAGCGCGCGCTATGCGGGCTGGGGAGAAGGCCTCGGCAAACAAATGCTTTCGGGTAACTTGTCTTTAACCGAAATGGCGGACGCGGCTCTGAACCAAAATATTTCTCCTGCGGTGAGGTCTGGAAAGCAAGAGATGCTGGAAAACTACATCACTAACGCGGTCAAATAGGCGTTAGGCCCATCCAACTGCCAAACCGTAATAAGGCTGCCATTGAGAGCCTGACTTTAAAACACAAAAAAAGCGGGCGGCTTTTCACAAAGCCGCCCGCTTTAAAGTATGTGAGACTTAAAATTTGGTCTCACCTATGCGGAAGTTTTCGGTGTGCGGAGATACTTGAACACATTGCTTACTCAAGAAATCCGAAGCGACAGATCTTTCGAGACTAGATTACGAACCCGATTAGGATGAATGCCACTACCCCAATAACGACAGCTGTGATTGTCTGTCGGCGATAGGGCCTTGCTAACAGGCCGACTAATACACCACCGAAAACAACCAGCAGAAGTAATAAGGCCACCAACTTTTGATAGGTTTTAAATAGGGTTGGCCCGTGTCCCATGTGCAATTCCATCATGGACTTCACAGCGTCAGGCTTCACCCGAGTGGCCGTCAAACCAGCGTCTGTCTGCTTGAATTCCAAATAAGTACGCGAGGTAGGACGCAACTGAATAAGCGTTCCGCGATTTCGTACATATTGAAAATCATGATCGATCTTAGCATCAGCCAAAAGTTGGCGGACATCACCTTCCAATGTGGCGCTTGAGAAATCGAGAGTCGAGTTTGCTGGCAGCGGAACGCGTTCCGTCGCAACCTGCCCCTTAATATTCATCAAATATAAGCCGCCCGAAATCGCATGAAGCGCAAAAGCGGGAGCCATCAATCCGGCCGCCCATAAATGAGCCAGCACCAGGTATTTTCGTAATTTAGGTGACATAGTTTTACCTCAATTTTAATTGTTAATGCCAATCATTTGCATAAAGGTCAAGATGACTGTCCAGCGCGAAACCTACGAGATTTTTTAAGGGGCTCGCCACGCACCGCTTTTACCGCCATCTTTTTCCAAGAGACGTATGCCTTCAATCACCATCAATTTGTCACTCGCCTTCAACATATCATAAATCGTCAAACATGCGACAGACACAGCGGTCAACGCCTCCATTTCCACCCCGGTGACACCCATTGTTTTCGTTTCCGCACTTACCCGTAATCCAGGAAGCGTAGGCTCCAATTCAATTGTTATCTTTACCTTAGAAAGCGGCAGTGGGTGGCACAATGGGATGAGATCCGACGTTCGTTTAGCGCCCATTATTCCCGCTAGTTCGGCGACATTCTCAACGCTGCCTTTTGGGTTTTCACCCGATTGAAGAAGTTCAAATGTTTGGTCTGACATGTGCACATGCCCGACCGCCAAAGCGCGCCGAGCTGTCGTCGCCTTATTCGAAACGTCGACCATCGCTGCACGGCCATCATCACCAATATGGGTCAGTGCGGTCATTCGGAAAGCCTCGGTATTAAATCTACAAGGGAACATGGGCGGTAGCGACTATCTAAGGCATCGCGAATGATGTGATCCCAAGTTTCAGTCACAGCCCCAGTTGAGCCTGGTAAGCAAAAGACAAATGTTGTCCCTATGAGCCCTGCACAGGCGCGTGATTGCATCGTAGAGAGACCAACACTCTCGAAACTCATGCGGTGAAACAAGGCGGAGAACCCCTCTAAAGTCTTATCAAATAGAGGTGCAATTGCCTCGATCGTCACGTCTCTGCCTGTCAGGCCCGTTCCACCCGTCGTCACAACAACGTCAATTTTTGGCTGGCTGACCCACCGCAGAACGGTGTCTGAAATCGCCGAGATGTCATCCCGCACAATCGCCTGCATCGAGAGGGTGTGCCCGGCTTCTACAATGCGATCCACTAAGACCTGTCCACTACGGTCATCCTCAGAAGTCCGTGTATCGGATATCGTAAGCACCGCGATACCGAGGCTTCTAAACATCAGGGTGTCGTCAACTCCGGGCATCGTCCCACCTTTTCAGACCAACCTTATCCTGCTCACGAGGTTCAATCCATACGCGCTTACCAGCCTTGTTTTCTTGCTTCCAAAAGGGCGCCTCTGATTTCAGCTTATCCATAAGAAAGTCGCAGGCCTCAAAGGCATCCCGACGATGAGCCGAGGCCGTCGCGACGAATACAATCGGTTCACCGACTACCATCTCCCCCACCCGATGAAGTATCGTGCAGGCTTGTAACCCCCATCGCTTTCGGGCTTCCGCAACGAAGGTTTCGATCTGAGCCTCCGTAAATCCAGCATAATGACTGAGAATGAGCGCTTCTGTCGCTCCGTCGTCTCGAACACGGCCTGTGAAGGAAACGACAGCCCCGGCGTCAGAGGCGGCCGTTTGAAACGCTGCCAATTCGGCCGCCGGATCAAACCTTATGTCGGAAACGCGTATCATCCGCCTGATAATGCCGACATGTAAGCAATCTCGTCGCCATTCCCGACCGCAGCCTCATTCATCGAAACCATCATATTGACGGATATCCGGGTATCTGGAAGCGCAGCAATCGCCGCGAAACCCTCGACAGTCTCAGATAAGTACGCTGTCAAAGTGGCTTTATCTGTCACAGACGGAGGAAGCTCGACCTCTATGCGTTCCGCGAGATCCGAAAATCGGCCAAAAAATAAGATCACAGCCATTACCTACCCGCCTGTCATCGACATATGGCGCGGGACAGCGGGTCTTTGACCCGGCGCGTCGATCAAAAAATCGTGGGATTTTGGTTTTCGAGCAATGGCCTCATCAAGGGCCGCATGGATATCGCCGCCACCGCGTAAGACGGCGCGCAAGTCTGCATCATCGCTCTGCCCCAGACAGAGAAACAATCGGCCCGTGCAAGTTAATCGAACCCGATTACAGCCTCCGCAAAAGTTATTGGACATTGGCGTAATGAAGCCCAATCGCCCCCCCGTCTCTTCGACACGCCAATAGTCTGACGGACCGCCCGTTCGGTAACTATCGCGAGATAGGGTCCAGTTTTTTGCAAGGTTTTTTTGGACGTCCGATAACGGGGTATATTGATCAAACCTGTCTTCTTCGATTTCACCCATCGGCATGGCCTCAATGAGGGTCACTTCAATATCTCGACGGTGAGCCCACTCGATTATGGAGGGCAGCTGCTCTAGGTTCTCATGCTTTAAGACAACGACGTTGAGTTTAATCTTTAACCCGTGAGATTGCGCCGCTGCGATACCATCCAGAACTTGTTGCAATCGACCGCCTCGGGTGATCCGCGAAAATGATATAGGGTCTAGCGTATCCAATGAAATGTTGATGCGGCGGACGCCAACTTTGACAAGGGCTTCGGCGTATTTCTCCAACTGCGTACCATTAGTCGTAAGCGTCAACTCGTCCAGCCCATCACCCAAATGACGTGATATACGGTGCATGATATCAATGGTGTTTCGACGGACAAGCGGCTCTCCACCCGTGATACGAATCTTGCGAACGCCTCGTGCGATGAAGGCACTTGCAACTGTGTCTAATTCGACCGCATCTAACAAATCTGATTTGGGCAGAAACGTCATATTTTCAGCCATGCAATACGTACAGCGCAGGTCACATCGGTCTGTCACGGACAGACGTAAATATGTGATCGCCCGACCAAATGGATCAATTAGAGGAGCGGAGGGATTCAGCGTCTTAGTCATGCAAGTCCGTCCCTTCTAATTTTCGCGCTGCTAGAATATTCCGCACCCTATCCAAATCTTCAAGCGTGTCCACGTCGAGAGCGGAATCTGCACTAATGGGAACAGTTAGCGGCTGTAGCATATCGAAAATTTCACGCGCGCCAATTGGGGATTGCTGAGCTAAAATCTTGTCTATCACGGTTGCTCCTAAATAGACTGGCGGCATACGCACACTTTCAAATTCGCTTACAACCATCTGTTTTTTATTGTTTTTAGTTATCAGGTTTACAAAGTTTACAGATTGAACCAATGGCATATCGCCCAGAGCAATTACACTATTTTTCCATCCCGCGTCGCGCGCCATTCGAAGCCCTAACCTTAAAGAATGCCCTTGCCCTTTAGCGGGGTTATTATTTTCCACCCAAGTGAAACTCCCCTCTTTTTGAATCGGTGAGACGACATAAACTTGGCCAAAATGAATGCTCTCAACGGTCTTGATGACCGTTTCTAAAACCGTATTTTCGCCAAGCCTAGCGCTTAATTTGTCGGCTTCGCCAAACCTTTCAGAGACGCCACTTGCGAGAATGATGCAGGCTATGTCTGATGGCTTCACAGCACGCCCTCGACTGGCGCGGCTTGAATGATTTCAGCCAAGATAGATACGGCGAGACAACGCGCATCACGCTGCGCTGGAACCAAACCTATGGGGCCTCGGATGCGATCAATTTCAACATTAGGGACACCGAGTTCCGAAAGCCTGTCGCGACGCGCTGCGTGAGTTTTGGCGCTCCCCATCGCCCCGATATAAAAAGCGGGACTAGCCAAAGCTTCTCTCAAAATTTCAGGTTCCCAATCATGATCATGGAAAAGCAATACCACCGCGGTCCATGGATCGTCGACGGATGAAGTTCCTGCAGACGGGTCAATCAGATGCTGAGCGTCAGGATGTATATTAGCATCTGGAGACTGCAAACAAACTTCAAATCCAGCAGCCGTCGCCAACTCTGCAAGCGCTATAAAGGCAGCTCCTCTCCCCGCGATACGAATACAAAGCGTCGGCACCAGGCGAACCGACATATCGTTTATTATTAAATTTGCAGCGCGCCGCGCCTGCAGGTCGGTTAGTGCACTTAACACCGCCTTTCGATCTGGCCTTTGAACCAACTCAACATGGATCGAGCCTCCACACGGTAAAATAATATCACGGAATGGAGATCCTGTACCGTAGACGAGCGACCCCGACTGACCTGCTCTTGCCCGAGTGATGATATCGGCGTCGACACACCCATTGGATATATAACCCGCGACGTCATGGGCCGTCACGGCCATCATTGCACCTGAAGAACGCAAAGTTCCGCCTGTAACCTGCGTGACAATTACAAGTGCAGCATCAGAATTTGACGCGCAAAACTGCAAAACGCGATAGGGATGGTCATAGGTTTGTTTCACGAGATCAAACCTATTCAGACCTGCCGTTAAGGCAATGCTTTATGCGACGGCGTCTGCAGGCTACAGACTTTAAAATGATTTCCGTTTCTGATGCCCTCTTGCTGATAGATCAGCACCGACCCGATTTTGGGGCAGAGACGGTATCGGTAAATGACGCGTTTGGCCGTGTGACGGCAAAGGATATTTTCGCCGGTTTGGACATGCCGCCTTTTAAAAGTTCAAGCATGGACGGTTATGCTGTCCAAGCCTGTAAACTTGGCGAGACCTTAAGACTGATCGGCGAGGCGTCAGCAGGAATCCCCTTTGGTTCTGATGTGGAAGCGGGCGAAGCGGTGAAAATCTCTACTGGCGCCATCGCACCAAATGGGACAGATCGAATTTTACGTAAAGAACAGGCTGTTCTGAAGGATAGTTGGGTAACTGTACGACGCGCCCCGCGAGCTGATGCGTTCATTCGACCTCGCGCGTCTGACTTTCCGAAAGGAAAGCTCTTGGTTTCCAAGGGCGAAAGGCTAAATCCCGCGCATCTGACACTCTGTGCGGCCGCCAATCACGCGACCGTTGATGTGAAGCGCAAACCCAAGGTAGCTCTGATGAGCTCGGGCAATGAATTACGCGCATTGGGGTCTGATATTTTACATGGGGAAATTTTTTCAGCTAACGCCGTTGGCTTGAAGGCTGCACTAGAAGCTTGGGGCGCAGATGTAACAGATCTAGGGATTGTTCGCGATGATGAGGCTGAAATTCGGGAAAAACTGAAACAACTTCAAGGGTTTGATATCGTTATCCCGATTGGCGGAGCCTCCGTTGGCGATCACGACCTTTTACGTCCCGCCTTCCGCGCGGCGGGGTATGACAGTCTTTTTGAAAGTGTCGCGATGAAACCGGGCAAGCCATGCTGGATGATGCGGAAGGCTTCACAAATTATACTGGGGCTTCCCGGAAACCCCGCTTCAACATTCGTCGGCGCCCACGTTTTCTTACGTCCACTTTTGGGTCTACCCAATGTGTTCACGACAGTAGTTTTAGCGGAAGCGTTAGATGAGAATGGACCTCGCGAGACCTATCTCAGGGCGACTATATCCAATAGGGACGGCGTGATGATGGCGGCTCCCTATCCAGTGCAGGACAGTTATCGCCTTCTTCCCCAAGCGACTTCGAACAGCCTTCTGCGGATCCCTGCCATGGGCGGGCCCTATAAGGTAGGTCAAAAAATCCAAGCCTTGAACCTTCACGGCCGAGGATGCTTCTGGTGAAGCTCGCCTTCCTCACGTTGCTTTTCGGCCTTACCGCGCTTCTGTATGCCAGCGTCGGTTTCGGCGGCGGCTCGACCTATACCGCGCTCTTGGTCGCCAGCGGCGCAGACTATCGCATCGTGCCTTTGGTCGCCCTGACTTGTAATATCCTCGTGGTATCGGGCAACGCCCTGCGATACGCAAAACAAGGGTTTATCCGCTGGCAGAAACTCTGGCCCCTCGTCGTATTGTCTATACCCGCCGCATGGATCGGTGGACGCCTCAACATTTCTGAAACTACATTCATCGGTCTATTGTGGGTCGCGCTACTTTTGGCGGGCGCGCGATTGTTGTTTTCAAAAATAAATTTTGAAGACACCTTCGATGCAGATCACGCGATTCCAATTTGGCAAAGCGCGGTCATTGGAGCAGCAATTGGTTTTTATTCTGGGCTAGTCGGCATCGGCGGCGGTATATTTTTAGCCCCTGTTCTTTATTTTAAACGTTGGGGAAATGCGAAAACCATTGCAGCCACCTGCAGTGTTTTCATTTTAGTCAACTCGATTTCGGGCTTTGCGGGTCAGTTCACAAAACTCGCGTCTTCTGAACATTTAGGCGCGGCCCTATCCTATTGGCCCGTGCTGCCGGCAGTTTTGATCGGCGGGTTCATCGGCAATCGGTTTGGCGTTTTCAAACTCTCGCAGTCTGTCGTAAAAAAACTCACGGCTATGCTTATTCTTGTCGTCGCTCTGAGGCTTTTGCTAAAGTGGATTCAGCTAATCACCTAAAACATGGCATGGACGTACATCACGATTTCGTATGCGGACACTAGCAAGAACCCTGATATAAGCGCGTCAGCACAAGGAGATAGACATGCCAAACGAAACAAACCTCAACAGACGTCATCTGATGATCGGCGCAGGTGTTTTGGCCGCAACCTATGCCGCAACCCCGTCTCTGGCGGCAGATGACACCAGCGAAACACCTCTCGATCTGACAGGCACGTCCATTCTAATCACAGGCACTTCGTCGGGATTTGGCCGATTAGGCGCTGAGCATTATGCACGTTTAGGCGCGAAAGTCTTCGCGACCATGCGCAATCTCCCTCGACCTGAAGCGACAGAACTCAAAGAGCTCGCCAATGCCGAAGGTCTGGATATCACGGTCATTGAAATTGACGTGACGCAAGACCGGCAAGTAAAATCGGGTGTGAAAAAGGCGCTGAAGGCCGCTGGCGGAAAGCTAGATGTTTTGATCAATAATGCGGGCATGGCCTTATCCGGTCCTATCGAAGCGCAAGACATGCAAGCAACTCAGCTTATCTTCGATACAAATGTTTTCGGCCCACAACGCATGATGCGCGCCGTTTTACCCGCCATGCGCGCAGCGGGAGGTGGTCAGATTTTCAATGTGACCTCTCAACTCGGTCGCGTCATCATTCCTGGGTTTGGTCAATATTCTCCGACAAAATTTGCGCTTGAAGCCATGAGCGAACAGCTCGCTTATGAGGTTCAACCTCATGGCATCGAAGTGACCATCATCCAACCGGGTGGATACCCGACGAAAATTTGGGAAAACCAAGCCAAGCCCACAGCGGCACTCAAATCACGGCTATCAGACGACATGCTGGCCGCTTACCCGCAGTTCACAGCGGGTATGGGTAAAGTTGGGAGTGGTGGCGGAGAGTCCGATCCGATGGATATTCCGCGCGCGATCGCCCGAACCATTGCCATGCCTAAAGGCTCACGACCACTTCGCGTGGCCTTACATCCCGTTGCGCGTCCGCAAGAAATGATCAACAAAGTCTCGGCACAAACGCAAATCGCCGTCCTCGGTAAGTCGCCATATGGCCCAAGCATAAAAGCGGTGCTGGATTAAAAGAGTGAGCATTCCATTTTCCATTCTCGATCTGGCGCAAGTCTTAGAAGGTCAAACGGCTGCGGAAAGTTTTGCGGGTAGTGTCAAGCTTGCCCAAAAGGCCGAGGCGCTCGCCTATAATCGCGTTTGGTATGCGGAACATCATAACATCCCGGGTGTCGCTAGTTCTGCGACATCGGTTCTAATCGCGCATATTGCGGCGCATACGAAAAAAATCCGTCTTGGCTCTGGCGGTGTCATGTTGCCCAACCACGCGCCACTGCTTATTGCAGAGCAATTCGGAACCTTGGCCACTCTCCACCCTGGACGCATCGATCTTGGACTAGGCCGAGCGCCTGGGGGCGACATCGGCGTTATTCGAGCAATGCGAAAAGACTATGAGCAAGCCGCAAATAGCTTCCCGAAAGATGTGGAAGAACTCATCCATTTTCTTTCGACGCCCGAACACGGCCAAGCTTTGGGCGTGCGTGCTATACCTGGTGAAGGGACAGAGGTTCCTGTTTGGATACTCGGTTCTAGCCTGTTCGGTGCGCAATTAGCGGCGAAGTTAGGGCTCCCCTACGCCTTTGCGTCGCATTTTGCGCCAAGCCATTTACTGCAAGCCGCAGCTATCTACCGTCGAGATTTCAAGCCATCGCGCCATCTAGACAAGCCCTACTTCATGATGGCCTGTAATGTCTTTGCCGCCGACACCGAGGAAGAAGCACAATTCCATTTCTCGACTCTCATCCAGGCCTTTGTCGGCATTTTAACGAACCGGCGCGGCCTGACAAAACGCCCTGTCGAAGGTTATCAAGTTCCTGCCCACGTCGCGGCACAGGTCGATATGATGTTGCAAATCAGTGCGGTCGGAACAGCGGATACTGTCGCGGAAAAACTTTCGTTCTTCTGCGAACATGTAAGACCGGACGAGATCATAATCGCCAAAAACTTTTATGATCAGGACGCCCGACTGCGGTCCTTAGAAGTAACGATGGACGCGAAGGAACGACTTCAGTCGTTAAAGCTCGCGTCCTAAACTCACTAAAAGTTGGTAAAAGTTATTTGGCTGAGGCGATTTGAACCGCTTCAGCGGCTTTTTTCTCAACAGATGCCCAATCCCGGTTCTTGATGTCGTCCATCGTCGCGATCCATGTTCCACCGACAGCATAGACATTGGGAAGGTCGAGATAAGAACGCATGTTCGATGTCCGTACGCCGCCTGTCGGCATGAACATGACCTTCGGCATAGGGGCTTGGATAGATTTCAAAAGCTGTGCGCCGCCAACCGCTTCTGCGGGAAAAAGCTTCACCTTTTGAAATCCGGCCTCATAGGCGCTTAGTGCTTCCGAGGGAGATGCGGTGCCTGGCAAGGCCAATAGGTTTGTTTTTTGCAACGCTGTTTTCAGGTTAGGCGATAATCCAGGTGATACTAAAAAGTCCGCTCCGGCGTCCTCAGAGGCTAAAACGTCATCCGGTAATAAGATTGTCCCAACGCCCAGGATCATCTTAGGGCAATGCTTCTTAATCTCTTTGATGGCCGCAATCGCTTTTTCTGTACGAAGGGTAACTTCAATCGCATTGATCCCGCCGCGATTAAGCGCGTGGCACAGCTCTACAGCATTATCGGGGTCTTCAATTGCCACGACAGGGATTACAGGGCATTGGTTCAACAGATCAGACATGTGGGCTCCTTCAAGTCAGAAGCGCCCTAAGCTATTTTGTCACAGGCAACAATATCTGCATTGGATTTTATCCGACAGGTTTACGAGCCCCCGCTTCCGATTTTCTCACCCATGCTGGCCTCCGGCATTGTCCTATTCGGTCGAAGCGCGATCACCAACACGCCGCCCAGCGACACCACTGCCCCCAAGATAAGTTGCGGCGTAATTGCGTCGTTCAACAGGACAATACTTAGAACGACGCCCCAAATCGGAGTCATGAGCGTTAAGGGTGAAAGCAACGAGATATCATATTTCTTGATGAGGTGGTAAAAGGCGCCATGGCCAAAGATCGACACGCCAACGACGGCAAATGCGGTCGCAACCCAGACAAGCCACCCGCCCGCGACATAGGTCGTCCACTGCCCCTGCTCTAAAAAGGCAGAAACGACAAAGAGCGGGGCGAATGAGAATAGAGCAATCCAAACCTGCATTTGCATCGCCGAAACTGGTTTCATTCTCTTCATCAAGATACCACCAACAGAGCCAATAAAGGCCGCACCCGCTATGTACAGGAGCCCGAATGAGACGGTGAAGCTCGCAGGGTCAACAGCTATGAGCAAAACTCCCGCGAAGGCGAGCATGATCCCGATTCCGCGACGCCAGCCAATCGTTTCACCTAGAAAGGCCATACTCATTAAGGTCGAGAACGGCACAGCCAATTGGCTAACGACTGAGGCGGCTGAGGCTTCTGCATTCGCAAGACCCACAAAGAGCAACGCAAAATGCCCGGCTCCAATGAAAAAGGATATTAAGAACAAGGTTTTAATATCTTCTGGAATGGGGCGTAAAAACGGGATCAACAAAACTGCAACACCCAAAAATCTTATCGCGGCAAAGAATATGGGCGGAACAGCCGCATCGAACACGACCCAGCGCGTGATGACAATATTGAGCCCCCACACGAAACATACCGTGAATAGCAATGAAAAGTCTTTGATTCCCATAGTGGGCTTCTAACCTAGTTTTCCGCCCTCAAGTGGGGAATTTTGAATGTAATATATTGGTCGGTATGCGCCAGAAGGTAGTGGCGGAGACGAAGGGATTCGAACCCTCGATGGGCTTATGACCCATACTCCCTTAGCAGGGGAGCGCCTTCGACCACTCGGCCACGTCTCCGTCGGCGGGACTAGCGATTCCTCTCCGCGCCCGCAAGCCCTAATCAAGCCCAATACAGTTCATCGCAGTGTTTCTTTTTTGTTAACCATAACACCCGCCAATATGGGTCACGAAAGGACACTCCCGGTCCCTCGGCTTAAGAGATGCATCACTGATAAATATCCATGTCGTTTACGGGATATTTGCATCGTCAGGGTACAACTCTGAAAAAAACAGGTGAGTGGAATGCCAATACAGAACAAAAAGAGCGCGGCCTTGCTGTCTCGTTCGGAAGATGTGACGCCTAAACATAGCTCTGTTCGGCGCGGTGACGAAAAGCGAGGGTCCTCGGATTCCCGTTTGGAAGCTTTTGCCAATAAAATTCGCCCTGAACCCGCGAAAAAGCCGATGATTGATCGACGTCGTAAACGCCTGACAACGGCGGACGTATCGGTGCCCAAGCAACAGATAAATATGAACGCCGTTCGCTTTGGACTTCGCGGTTTAGATATAATGCTCGTCTGCGCAATTATCGCGATCGGAATTTGGAACGGCTATATTGGCGTTAATGATCGCGGTATTGCGGCACCTGTTGCTGCCTCCGTCCTCGGGTCTATTATTTTCATCGTCGCATTATTTGTGTCCAACGCCTACCGTTTCAATGCCGCGACAACGTTATCATCCCACTTAAAGACTGTGGCTATTGCCAGTTTCGCCGCCTTAGGGGTTTGGTTGACAATTGCTTTGATTGTGCGCCCAGAAACTTTCCTGCCCGATGCTTTGGCAAAAGCTGGGCTGGGCGCTATCGCCCTGCTCACCGTTCTCCACGGCTTTTACCACACCCAAATTCGACGTTTACACTCTCGCGGCGCTTTAGCTCCGACAATTGTCATGTTGGGCGCCACAGAAAGCGCACGTCGAATCATCGAGGAAAACGCCAAATCGAAAGAATTGAATATCCTCGGCATTTTTGATGACCGGATGGCGCGTGCCCCGCATAATATTCACGGTGTGCCCGTCGTCGGCACGGTTGACGATCTATTGGCCTGGGATGCCTTGCCCTATGTCAATCGCATCGTCGTGACTTTGCCGTCTATGGCAAACAAGCGGAAAGAAGATTTCGTCAATCGCGTGCGCCTTCTGCCTAACCGGATTGCTTTTGTTGTCGACGAATTTGAAACTTTGAACCATGTTCAGCAACGCGTTTCCGAGATCGCAGAAATCAGCCTGCGCGATGTTACGGGTAACCCAAAGTCAGGTCGACACACAGCGGTTAAACGTCTACTAGATATTGGAATATCATCAGTCGCGCTGATTTTGGGCGCACCCGTTTTGGCTCTGATCGCGCTGTTAATCCGTCTTGATAGTCCCGGACCTGCATTATTCAAACAGCCGCGACACGGTTTCAACAACCGCGTCTTCGACGTGTATAAATTCAGATCTATGCGAAATGATAAAGCGGATTTGAAGGCTGAGCAGCAAACAACTGTCGGTGATGCGCGGGTTACGAAAATCGGGCGCTTTATTCGCAAAACGTCCTTGGATGAATTGCCGCAGCTTCTGAACGTTTTGAAAGGTGAGATGTCACTTGTGGGACCGCGTCCGCATGCCGTTGGAATGAAAACCGAAGGCAAAGCCAGTATCGAGCTCGTTGCCGAATATGCGCATCGTCATAAGGTCAAACCCGGAATGACGGGCTGGGCTCAGATCAATGGGTCTCGCGGTCCATTGCATACAGCCGATGACGTCGCGGAACGCGTTCGATTAGATGTCGAGTATATTGAACAGTCAAACGTGCTTTGGGACATTCTCATCATGCTTAAAACTCTCCCCGTCCTGTTGGGCGACCGAAGCAACGCGCGTTAAATTTAATGCTAGGTCGCTCCATACTCGCCTACTTGCCGGTCAATCTGGCAAACGTTCTAACGGCGTTCGGGACGATTGTGATCCTGACTCGCCTGCTCGAACCAACAGAGTTTGGCATTTACGCGATTGCGATGATCACGATGCAATTCGTGCACATGGCCTTGTTCACGTGGATGGAGGCGGCCATGGCCCGCTTTCAAGCCCGCGCAGAACGTGAAAATGACGTCGCGTCGCATCTGGTAACGCTCTACCGTCTGGGGGCTTTTATTGGCGCATTCGGATTTGTCGCTATCATGCTTACTTTGGCGCTCAGTCCCTTAAGTCATGACCTTGTCTTTGTTCTGACATTCGCCTTAGGTTCGACCTGTCTTCAAGTTTTATTCAATCTTGGGATGGAGGCCCACAAGGCCGCCCATCGGATAAAACGATACTCTCTTGCCTATTCAACACAAACATTGATCAGTTTTTCTCTGGGCATTCTGTTCATTCTGGTCACCCCATTGCGCGCATCTGCGCCCTTTATTGGCGTGATCTGCGGCCTGATCATCGTCGGTGGCATCGACTTACTCTTCATGTGGCGAAACATGAAAGGCGGGCAGTTCCAACGTGAAAAGGTGAAGACATATTTCATATATGGTGCTCCACTTTGTCTTGGCTTGCTCATGTCATATGCTTTGAATTCAGCGGACGTGTATATCATTTCCGCCATTATGGGCACGGCGTCAGCGGGTGAGTATAATGCGGGTTATAATCTCGCTAACCGCAGCCTTGAGATTCTATTCGTTTGGGTCTCCATGGCCGTGACGCCCGTCGCAATTACCGTGATGGAGCAACAGGGCACAGCAGGCTCCCGCGACGTATTGAAATCATATGGGGCGACATTGTTATGGATCACCGTCCCCGCAGCGACAGGTATCGCCCTCGTGTCGAAAGACGCTGGCTTTATATTGGGTGAAGGGGTGCGCGATGGCGCAATCTCAGTCATGCCATGGATTGCAATCGCCGGCCTGATCAATGGTTTCATGACCTATTACGTCCACCGCGCCTTTATGCTGTCTGGCCAAACGCAGAAATATGTCTGGGCGCTTGTTTTGCCTGTCATCTTAAACATTGCGCTCAATTTAATCCTTATCCCGACGCATGGGTTAATGGGCGCGGTTTGGGCGACCATTTCGTCCTATGTCCTTGCAATTGTTATTGCGACT
The DNA here is from genome assembly GCF_014652455.1 of Litorimonas cladophorae. Classification (GTDB taxonomy): domain Bacteria; phylum Pseudomonadota; class Alphaproteobacteria; order Caulobacterales; family Maricaulaceae; genus Litorimonas; species Litorimonas cladophorae. Next base: position 1,181,257 of record NZ_BMYV01000001.1, read on the forward strand.
ATTTTGGCACGCCGCGATTATCCTCTTCCCCTGCCGATCCGTGCGGCGCTTGAAATTGGGGTATGTAGCCTTGCTATGGCGAGCGCGGTTTCCCTGTTACCTTTGGAGGCCATGAATCCTGGCTTCATTACGCTTTCGATCAAGGCCATGGTCGGCATTATTGTCTATCTGCTTTCTTGTTGGCTCATTAATGCTGCCGACTGCAGGAGCTTTATTCGAGGTTTGCGTCAACGACTGATCAAGTCGCCTCTTCCGGAGCCGGCGGAATGACAATTCTTAACATAATCAGTACAAGCTATAACGCGACGCGCCCCACCCTCTCGGTGCTCATCCCGTTTTTCAAAGACGATGCGTCCGCTTTGTTGCGCGCATTGGATCAGGAGACGACAACGCATCCGGTAGAAATCTTGATTTATGACGATGGGACAGGAGATGCGGAACTAACCGACGCTATGTCGGCCGTCGTCAATGACTGCCAAGGCGCAGCCCGTTTGATCACGAATTCAGAAAACCAAGGGCGATCAGCCGCGCGAAACGCACTCTGTGACAACGCACGGGCGGATTGGGTCTTGTTTTTAGATGCCGATATGCTGCCTGCTAAATCTGAATTTTTGCAATCCTATTTGACGCTCATGAATACGGCAGATGCAGACGTTATTTTCGGGGGATTTCAAGTTGAACCGAAAGCTGAAAACCCTGACCGCGATATTCACCGGGCGCTTTCTGAAGTCTCCGACTGCCTCAGTCTTGCGCAGAGACAAGCCGCAGGGCCGCAATATGTGGCCTCCTCAAACCTATGCGTCCGCCGAAATGTCTTAGCCCAACAACCTTTTGATGGAGGTTTTTCTGGATGGGGATGGGAAGACAGTGAATGGGCGGCACGCGTCTCCAAACATTTCAAGCTGGTCCACGCAGACAACCCCGCTATTCACTTGGGGCTTGAAACAACAGATACGATGCTGCGTCGCTTTGCAACATCTGGAGCCAATTATCGTCGGTTTATTGACGCACACCCTGACCTCGCCCCCCAATTGTCACTTTATAAAATTTCAAAAAAATTGGGGCGCCTTCCCGGGCAGTCGCTGATGCGTCCAGTCTTGAAACTTTGCGTGAAAATTCGTGTCTTGCCGATGCGGTTACGCTTACTTGCGCTGAAGCTGTGGCGCGCTTCGCATTACGCGGAGGCTTTATCATGAAATCCCTGCGCAATTTGTTGAGCCGCCGTATGGCTCGGTTTGTTGAGAAGGCCGTTTTGCCGCCACCTCATCAATCGATCGTAACGTTCAGTTTTGACGACTGTCCCCGATCGGCCATCCAAACGGCTCTGCCCATGTTGGAAGCAGAAGACTGGCGTGCAACTATCTACGTGGCATGTGGGCTCTGCGACACAACAAACCATTTAGGTTTGCATATGAGTTTGGAAGACGTGGTCGCCGTTCATTCCAGCGGCCATGAAATTGCAGATCATACGTATTCTCATCTCAACACAATAGATGTCAGCCTAAAGACCTTTCTGGCGGATATAAAAAAGAACCAGAAAACGCTGAAAAATTTGGGTCTGCCGCCAAGCCGCCATTTCGCTTACCCTTTCGGAGAAGTTTCGCCCGCATTAAAACAGGCCTTACGCACGCGTTTCGCGACTCTACGCGGCGTTATTTCACCGAATAACCCGTCTCAAGACGCCAATCTTTTAAATGCGATGCGGCTTTATTCGGATGATACGATTGAAGCTGCTATCGCGCAGATTTCTGAACTAACGGAAACGCCGCAATGGCTGCATCTCTTCACCCATGACGTGCGAGACATGCCCAGCCAGTACGGATGTACACCAGAAAATTTCGCGCGGGTTGTTTCCGCCGTTAAGGCAAGCGGCGCTTTGGTTCTGACCGTTGATCAGGCATTTCAAAAACTGCAACAGCGGGAGACTATCTCATGAGCTGGCAAGACAACGTTATTTCGATCGTTATTCCGACCTATAAACGACCTGCGGCGCTCAAACGCTTGCTCACGAGTATAGACGGATCCCAAGTTGATGGATTCGACTTGGAAATTGTCATCGCCGATAACGACCCCTTGGCCAGCGCAAATGATGTAATCGTCGCATTTATGGAGACCTCGGTCTCAAAAATCATTCATCTGCATGTACCCGAGCCCGGCGTTTCCAATGCCCGAAATGGAGCCTTAGAGGCCGCGAACGGCCGATATATCTTGTTCATCGACGACGACATGGAAGCAGACCGCGATTGGGCGAAAATCTTGTTTACGGGCGCACAAAAATTCGATGCGACGCTCGCCTTCGGCCCCGCATTTGCAGTCATGCCCGAAGCAGGAAACGCCCTCTTTGACTATATGCAGCCCCTGTTTTGTCGTGTTCGCGATTATGAAACAGGATTGATCAACGAAGGTATCGCCACGGGAAATTGCTACTTGGACCGCGGCAAAGAAACGTTGCCTGAGCCAGTATTTGACCCGACCCTAAACACGAGCGGTGGAGAAGATGACGCCTTATTTAATCATCTGATGCAACAAGGCGCTAAGGTCGCGTGGATCGAAGATGCCATCACTTTTGAACATGTGCCTGCCCAACGCGCAACGCTGAGCTATGTGTGGCGTCGGAATTTTGCATGGGGTCAAGGCCCAACGAAACATGCGGCCGAGAAGGGGTTCAAAGGCGTACCAGAGGTGTTCAAATGGATGGCTGTTGGCGTTGTTCAGACAGGCATTTACTTCACGCTTTGGACCATTTCCAAACTTATGAGCCGTCCTAAATCTGTCCAACATTTTGGCCGCTTGGCGCAAGGTGTTGGGAAGGTGTTTTGGGCGCAGCGCCTGTCCCCGAAGCTCTACGGGGTTTAAAAAAATGACCACGGAAACATCGGAAAGCCCAGCGCCTTCCCTCAACCACGGTGCATTAACGCCATCGGCTGGCTATGGATATATCCCAGCATTGGACGGGCTTCGCGCCCTTGCCGTTGGTATCGTCATAATCGCGCATATGGGATTGAGTCATATCGTTCCTGGCGGCTTTGGGGTTACCGCATTCTTCTTCATTTCAGGGTTTTTAATTACGCGTCTTTTATTGGCTGAAGCCAAGCTAAAAGGACGGATTGATCTCAAGGCTTTTTATCTTCGACGGTTTGTGCGGCTCTACCCCGCCCTATTGTTTATGCTGTTCGGAAGTACGTTGATCTTTCGTCTTTTGGACGCCGGTGGACCGAGCTGGCTCGAGTTCTTTTCAGGTGTGTTCTATACGTCCAACCTATTTCAGGTCGGGGTCGATGCAGGTGTCGTTGATGCGAATATGGCGTGGCGTCCCCTATGGTCCCTGGCCGTTGAGGAGCATTTCTATCTTATTTTCCCGCTGACACTCGTCTTGGCGGGCGCTTTCTCGCGGCGTTTGCTGCTTATCCTTTTGGCCGTTCTGATCCTCGTGCCAATTTGGCGGGCCTTGGTGCCAATCGTGCTGCCGAATGTACCCGCGGAAACATACACCTATATGATGACGGACGCGCGCATTGACAGTATTGTCTGGGGGTGCCTGTTATCCTGCCTCTTGGATCGAGAATACTGGCAGGTTTTTCTGTCTAAATTTGTGGGCTGGGTGCCGTTGATAGGGGCCGCGCTGGCCATCGGCCTGACCTTCGTCCTGCGGGATGAAACCTTCCGCATGACAATTCGCTATTCCATTCAAGGCGCCGCACTCTTTGTGTTGATGCTAAATCTCTATTACTTCCAAAAGATCAGGTTTGCGCTCGGATTGTTGGAATGGAAGCCATTAGCTTGGCTCGGCGTATTGTCTTACGCGCTTTATCTTTGGCATTTCCCAGTTGCGGATTTGACGCATAAATTTGTTGAACCTATTTGGCTGCAAATTCCGATCATATTGGGCGCGACACTTCTGCTGTCGTGTATCTCATTCTATCTTGTAGAAACGCCGTTTTTGGCTTTGCGTAAGCGTCTGGGCTCTCATGGAAAGCCCGAGAAAAGGGCAACTAGCCTCGCTTAATTCCCATGCGCGCGACAAAGGGTGTCGAACCCGGCCGCCAATAAGGCTTTTCTCGTGCCCACAATTTCGAAGCTGTCGCAACGAAAAGAAACCAAGACAGGTCATTCTGCTGAAGGATCGTCGACTCTGAGAGCGAGAATGTGATGAAAAAGAACATGGACAACACGACCCAGTAAGTCTCGACCCCGCCATGTTTAATGCGGGACAATGCCATCATGACCGTAATGATGAGCAAGATACTAAATAAGAAAATAATGACAAAGCCCGCCGACAACCACGCGTCAAACCATCCATTATGCGCAGTCGGAACAGACCATTCCAAAATTTCTCTGATCTGGTAGCTCGGCCCCAAGGGGTCTAACCAATAGACGCCATAGCCATATCCTAGCCAGAATTTTTGGCTCACAGCTTCCATCAATAGGGCCCAAATATCCGTTCGCCCCGTTAAGCTTGGATCTTTCCCGATAAGGCCCAACGCCCACGCAGGGTCAATCAGCAGGACAGATACGATAACCGTCACAATCGCCAAAAATCCGAACATCACGATGATGCGCAAAAATGGAAAACGTCGGAAAATGCGAAGCGCAACGAAAAACCCGAAGCAAGCAACACTTGCGAGCAAAGACGTTTTAGACGTTGAAAGCAACACCAGCCCAAAACAAAGAACGCCCACGGGAATCCACAACCACGCCCGTTTCGGCCGCATCGCAAATGCGCAAAGGGCAACCGCAAAACATTTGGTCATTATGCCGCCAAGTTGGTTTTTTTCGACCCAAGGACCGCGCCATGCCCCGGGGTGAATTTCCTGCATAATACCGCGCATCGGATTGAGGCCGACAAGTAAAATTGTGATGATGCAGAGCAGCAACGCACAGAACGCGATGTGCTGGACCATTTCATTCCAGTCGTACCGCGCCGCAAATGCCAGACCTGCAAAGGTCGTCATGGTAAGTGCAATTGCCCGTCGCAGACTGACGCCCGGGTCGATTGACCACAAGATGCTGAGCCCGCACCAGAGAACGCAAATAATAATAAGGGGGTTAAATGACGCCAGTCGAATAATATGTGGGAGGCGAAAAACGCCTAGAAACAAAACTAGCGCATAGGTGAAAAACCAAAGGCTTCGCGCAAAGGGGCTTTCCCCTGCATCCAACGCCGCAGCATCCGCAAAGGTCAATCCAATCACGGCCCCAGAATAGAAAGTCAGAATCAAAACCCAAAGAACGGATTCTAGCAATCGGCCTGCTTGCGCAATCGCGAAATTGCGCTGCCGTAACTGTGTCTGTGTAAAATCGGTGACGACCATAATGTGAGATGGCGTTATTCGATTAAGAACGCGTTAACCCTGTTTTTCAATGGACAAAACCTATCACCCCAGAGGAGAGATCGGCCGCCCGTATTCATCATATTGCGTCGCGCCTTCGATTGACCCGGCTTGGACATCTCCGTTCAAATATGGGTTACTTGAGATATCCAATGCGGCATTTGACTGAAAGGCCATTGGCGGATGATCTAAATCGGCCTGCCCCACAGTGGGTTGCGTCGCCAAAGGATGACCTGCCGTCGGCTGCTGGTTAAGAGGGGCCGCAGAATGTTGCATAGAATGCACCTCACCCGACGAATCAAACTGAACGTAAGCCGACGGATCATAACCTGTTGCGGGTGAGTACCCGTGAACGGCTGTGGAAGATGCCTGCGCAGTATATTGTCCCGCAGGATAGCCGCTTTGCGCAACGGATGGATATGCATCCGGCGAAACGCCATAATTCTCAGCTGGGAGCGGTGTTGCCGCAGATTGATCATAGGGATTGTCGTAAGCTGGCGCGATGGGTTCATATGTCGGAATTGGCTCAGGGATCGGATCGAACTCTGGCGCCATAACGGGAATATCTTGCTCCTGCATCGGCATATGATTGGATCGACGGGAAGCTCCCGCCTCCACATATAGGCGAGGATCAAGGAAGACACGGATGAGAGCGAAGAATCCCAGAACGATACCAAAGCCTAAGGTCCCAAGTGCCCACATCACCAAACGGGTGTTACGGCCTTTGTTCGCATACTCGGCGCGGGAAATAACGATGACATTCTCGGCCTGAGTTTCGGCTTGTGCGGCATCAATCAACGCTTCTTGTTCTTTTGCGTTATAGGACGTGAGACGTGTATTAAGCGTTTCACGTTCGCGCAAAAGGTTTTGATATTCTGGCGTTAAAGACGTCAGCTTGCGAATTTTGCTATCGGCTGAATTTAGCTGTCCTTGCAACGCGAATTCGCGTTCACGCAAGGAATCAGCCGTTGCCGCCAATGTATTGCGCTGTGTCGCCAAAGCTTGGTGTTCAGGGTTGGGGCCTACGCGACGTCCGCCAGAGGCTTTACCGCCGTAAGAGCTTTGAAGGGCGCGCAACTCGTTCAATTCAGTTTGCTTTTGGCGCACTGGATCGGAGGTAGGCAGATATTTCGCCATTAATTGACGTAATTCCAGCTCAGCTTGCGAGATACGTTGCGCGGTCCGGTCGTCCACATACAGGTCAATTGTCGGCGATGTGGCGCGCATCCGATCTTCGACTTGGGCCAGCGCCGCTTCCGTTTCCGCGACTGAAGCCCGCGTCGTGTTCAAGCTCGCCTTCAGATCTTCTGTCCGCTTGCGCAAACCTGTCTGCTCGGATTCAAAATCAGCGACGTTATTTCGGGCTAAGAAGCGGGCTATCGCGCGTTCATTTGCGTTAAGCTGCGCCTCTGTGGCCTCGCGCCGCTCTGTGATCAGTTCGCTGGAGCCTTCTACAAAAACCTGACGACGAAACGATAGATATTCGTCAATGAAGGCGTTGGTTGTTTGCACCGCAACATCGGGGTCTTCATGTTTGAACACCACATCGATAATAGACGATTTCGGCCGCGGCATTACAACATAGCTCTCCTCTACCGATCTACGGAGTTCCATAACGGCATCCTGACGGGCGCGTTCTGATCCTGCGTTGCGGATTTTGGCGAAGGCTTCTTTATTGAAACGATCTTGCGATTGTCGGTCCGGCGTCATCTGACCTAAAACGCTTTCGATTACGGTCCCATTCTTCATCAATGCAGCTTCGGTCAGCGTGATGGTATCGATGGTCGTCATCAGCCCATTGCCATTGGCCGCACCGCCGACGGGATTATAGACATATTCTTCGCCAAGCTGGACCATAATGCGACCATCACCCGTGTAGACCCGTTTTAGATCTTTGGTGAGATAAAATGCGAGCGCACAGCCTAATAGACCCAGAGGAATGAGCCAGATCAACTGACGAGCCATGGATTTAAACATCTCGCTCAGGCGGATGTTAGGTACGCCATTGGCGTAGTCGCCAACGGTCAAGTCCCCCACACGAGGATCAACATGCCCACCACCTTGGCTGGCACTAACTGGTTCAAAATTTTTACGACCACGTCTGGCCATGTGCGAATCCCCTAAAAATCGGTTCGCGTTAACCATGTCATCCTAAATTTTAAGAATTCCTTATCCATTCTTGTTAACACTTGAAAAAAGTCACTTTGCCCCGAAAAAGGCTGTGTTAAATGCACAATATCAAAAAAACCGCCCTATTGGCTGCCTCTTGCGCGGCTCTGGCGATGCTTAGCGCACCTGCGGAGGCACAGTCCCGTTATGGTCAAACACCTGTGGCAACCCCACAACAGCCTCCAAATGGCGTTTTGGTCGACCGTTATGGACGTCCTTTGCAGGTTGGACCGAAGAAATATAAAAATATTTGGCACAAATTACGCGGTCAGAAACACATTTCTTACCAACAACGACCGCCCGCAGGGATGTTCCAGCAGTGGGTCGAGTATGAGCCTGAATATTCGTTGGTGCCAGGTGATCAGGTCGAAGTTGCCGTTGCATCCGCGCCAGAATTATCGCGCACCCTAACAGTTGGGCCCGATGGTCGGCTAGTCATGCCTATGGCAAAACCGATCATGGCCGCAGGGCGCACATTTCAGCAAGTGCAAGCGCTTCTCATGCAGGAGCTTGGCACCCAGCTTCGCGATCCACGTCTTACGGTTATCCCCCGGGCCTATGCCCCCGAACAAATTTACGTCGGCGGCCAAGTCGGACAGCCAGGCACATATACGATCCCTGGGCGAATCGGCGCCTTAGAAGGTATTTTGATGGCGGGGGGCCTTCGCCCGACAGCCAAGTCTCGCGAGATCGCGATTTTACGGCGCGCCCCAAATGGCGGCATGATGATGCGGAGCGTCAATATTCGCGGCGGGATGCTCAACATCCGAGAATATAACGATAATATCCAGCTGCGCCGTGGCGATATCATCTATGTTCCACAAAATACGCTCGGGGAAGTCGGGACATTTATGGACGGTTTCAGACGCGCCCTGCCCGTCGATTTCAACTTATCGTATCAGTTCGGCAGCAATGCCGGCGGAACAACTGTCGTCTCGCCCTAAACCACGAGGGGTCTTTTCAGACCCGTCGTCGATTTAAATGGGTCGTTTAAGCAGGTCGTTTAAGCGGCCAGCAATTTTCGGTTTTCAGCCAACCAACCCCGTGCGGCGCGTTGAGCGAGCGTAAGGTCCATGGCGGACATTTCCATCTTCAACTCTTCGCGATAAGATTTCGCAGGCTGGCTACCCATCATTGCAGCTAGGCTGAACCATTTATGCGCTTCGACGAAGTTCGGGCCACGATCTTCCATGTCCGTCGAGTAAATCAGTCCCAAGCGAAACATATCATCTGCGCCAGCAGCGGTTACAATTGCGTTTTCCGCTTCGCGGACTTCCATTTCAGTAAAGGCCATTACGGTCTCCTCCCATTTTCATTCACCTTACCCTTCGGGCCATTCCCGGGGTTGCCTTGGCTTGGACGCGTTGGGCGCGCCTCTCTTCGGCATGAGCCAATTTGGTCAGTTCAAGATAAATATAGAGTTAAAGAAAAACGTGGTTAAAACACCTTTACTTGAGTTAAACTTGATCAATACAAGTTAATTTAGAAGTTTAACTTGGTAAAAATCAAATTAAAACGAAGTCTAGACAAACAAAAGGCGCGAACCCCATTTGAGATTCACGCCGAAGTAACACCTGAGCTCGCGAAATTTATTTCACGAAAAAACGAGAAATTTAGCCATAAAATTTAGCGACCTCATCCAAAGACGCGCGATCAGCATAGAGATTATTGACGTTGGCAGAGGCGTCGCCAAAGCCAATCGCCATGCCAACCATGACTTCCTCCTCCTCTGGAATGTCCAAATATTTGTGACAGACTGATGTCCAGTTCCGCCACCAGCCTTGCGGGGCAGTATGCAGGCCTGCTTCCCGCGCGAGGAGCATCAAAGATTGGATGAAAATGCCGATATCCATATGTTGCGGCGCGCCAAGGCGCTTGTCGCCCGTAATGATGATGCCAACAGGGGCTTCAAAAAACTTAGCGTTTTGCGCGAACCAAACCAAACGCCCCATTTTATTTTCACGTGGAATGCCGAGTTTGGCGTACATATCCTCGCCAAGCTTATACCGCCAAGAGCGCTGCGGCTCCCAAAGGGGTTGCGGATAGGCGGGATGCGTCGGCTCTTCGGTTTTACCCGCCAATGTGATCTCGACAGCGTCCTTCTTGAAGTTGGCCAACGTTTCACCCGTCATCACGTGGATTTTCCATGGCTGTAGATTGCCGCCAGACGGACTGCGTAACGCTTTGGTCAACAATCCTTGCAACACATCTTCTGGGACGGGTGTGTCGAGGAACTGTCGGCATGTGATCCGCGTGTCCAACGCATCTGATACAGACGCGCTCTTATCGGTATTTAGGCTCATTGATTTATCCCTCTACTCTTTGACCAGATCAAAAAGACATAATCGGCAATACCGACCGCTGCACCCCTCAATTATGAAAACCCAATTGGCTTTCCTGCATTATTCAAGAGAAATGGAAGGCCAATCGCGATCATTGATACACCTAAAAATGACGTCTAAAGTCAGAGCCAGGTTGAGTTTTCATATCTTGTCTAAATCCGCTCGCATCTTTGCTAATAGGAATTTGAGGACAAAAAAATCGGCAATGGCCACGCCAACCATGACAAGGGCGATCAATTCGCCCATCTCGGATGGGATGATCTCACTGTAAAACATAACCGCCAAAACCAGAAGCATAAGAATTCCGCCGCGCATCACGAGCGACACCATTTTTATCGAAGCTTCTTTTTGTTCGCGTGTTTGTTCGGTCATAATTACAATCCCAGCTTCTCCCGCAAGATTTTATTCACGGCCTGCGGATTGGCTTTGCCTTGGCTAGCTTTCATGACTTGTCCAACGAAGAAGCCAAGGAGTTTCGGGTTTTCTTTTGCCGCGGCCGCTTGGCCCGAATTATCAGCAATGACCTTATCAACCATCGCTTCAATCGCGCCCATGTCCGTGACCTGTTTCAGGCCATCGCGTTCGATGATCTCGTCAGCTGTCCCTTCGCCCGCGAACATTTTCTCAAACACGTCTTTGGCAATTTTGCCCGAGATTGTGTCGTCGAGGATACGGTCAATCAGGCCGCCCAGCGCATCAGCCGAAACAGGGCTGTCTTCCAGCTCAAGCCCAGCTTTATTTAGCGCACCGAATAGCTCGCCCATCGTCCAGTTCGACGCGATTTTGGAATCCCGCCCCTTGGTGACGATTTCGTAGAAGTCAGCCTTTGTCTTATCCGCCGTCAAGATGCGCGCATCATATTCTGGCAAACCATAATCGGACATAAAGCGCGCTTTGCGGACGTCAGGCATTTCTGGCAGCTCAGCTTTGATGCGGTCAACGAAAGATTGCTCAAGCTTAATCGGCAGCAAATCGGGGTCCGGGAAATAACGGTAATCATGCGCGTCTTCTTTGGAGCGCATGGTCCGTGTTTCGCCTTTGACGCTATCGAACAGGCGTGTTTCCTGATCGATCTCGCCGCCTGCTTCCAAAATGTCGATATGACGACGGGCTTCAAAATTGATGGCCTGACGGATGAACCGCATAGAGTTGACGTTCTTAATCTCGCAACGCGTGCCGAGCTCTCCGCCGGGACGACGTACGGACACGTTCACATCGGCGCGAAGGTTGCCCTTCTCCATATCGCCGTCACATGTGCCTAGCGCGCGCACGATACCGCGTAGCTTCTCGACATAGGCCGAGGCTTCTTCTGGCGAGCGCATGTCAGGTTTAGATACGATTTCCATGAGCGCCACACCGCAGCGGTTCAAATCGACATAAGTTTCATCTGGCGACAGATCATGCACGGATTTACCTGCATCTTGCTCCAAATGGAGGCGCTCGATACCCACATTTACCGGCTCGCCGACATTACCGTCGCCGTCAATCGGCAGGATTTCGATCTCGCCCTCGCCTACAATTGGATGCTCGAATTGTGAAATTTGATAACCTTGCGGCAGGTCGACATAGAAATAGTTTTTGCGGTCAAAGCGCGAGAACAGATTGATCTTGGCGTTCAAGCCAAAACCCGTCTTCACGGCTTGCTCGATGCAGAACTCGTTCACGACAGGCAACATACCTGGCATACCCGCGTCGACGAGCGACACCTGCGTATTCGGTGCAGAGCCGTAATCCGTGGCTGAGCCAGAGAAGAGTTTGGACTCGGACGCGACCTGCGCATGGACCTCAAGCCCAATGATGATTTCCCAATCACCCGTATCCGTGGTGATCCAGTCTTTTTTATCCGCAATGCGTGGTGCTATGAACATGATCTATACCCACCATTTTTCTGGTTTAGCTGTAAACCCAGCCGCGTCTTCCAACGCGCTTGCAGCCTTAAACACGGTCGCCTCATCCATCGCGCGGCCGATAATCTGCAATCCCAGCGGCAAGCCGTTTTGGTCGAGGCCCGCAGGGACAGAAACCCCCGGCAAGCCAGCCAAGTTCGTCGTGACCGTGAAAATATCGTTCAGATACATTTGCACCGGATCGCTAACTTTGCGGCCCACTGCAAAGGCTGCGCTTGGCGCAGTCGGCGTTAGGATCGCGTCACAGCTTTCCCAGGCGTTTTCAAAATCTTGCACGATCCGCGTACGAACTTTCTGCGCGCGCAGATAATAGGCGTCGTAATATCCAGCGGACAGAACATAGGTTCCGATCATGATACGACGGCGGACTTCATCACCGAAACCATCAGTGCGTGTCAGCTCATAGGTATCTGTCAGGTCTTTACCGTCAACGCGGAGGCCGTAACGCATACCGTCATAACGCGCCAAGTTTGAAGACGCTTCAGCAGGGGCAACAACGTAATAGGCTGGCAGCGCATATTTGGTGTGTGGCAAGCTGATCGGGACGATTTCCGCGCCCGCAGCCTTCATCATCTCAATACCATTGTCCCATAACGCTTGAATGTCGGCGGGCATGCCGTCGATAGAATATTCTTTCGGAATACCAATACGCATCCCTTTGATGGACTGACCACAGGCACCAACCCAATCGGGCACGTCAGCGTTGATCGAGGTCGAATCTTTGGGATCATATCCCGCCATGCTTTCCAGCAAGATCGCGCTATCGCGAACCGTCTTAGCAATCGGCCCCGCTTGATCGAGCGAACTTGCAAAGGCGACAGTGCCCCAACGCGAACACCGACCATATGTGGGTTTGATCCCGACTGTACCCGTGAACGACGCGGGCTGGCGGATCGAACCGCCCGTATCTGTCGCAGTTGCACCCAAACATAAGTCCGCCGCCACAGCCGAAGCCGAGCCACCAGATGACCCACCAGGCACAAGGTCTTCGCCATTGCGCCAAGGGTTAATCACGGGACCGAAATGCGAGGTCTCGTTCGAGCTACCCATCGCGAATTCATCGAGATTTAGTTTACCCAGCATGACCATGCCGTCGGCTTTCATATTGGCCGAAACAGTTGATTCGTAAGTTGGTGTGAAATCCCCAAGGATTTTTGACCCTGCCGTGGTTTTCACGCCTTCGGTGCAGAACAAATCTTTGATACCCAAAGGCGCGCCTTCGAGCTTACCTACTTCGCCTGATGCGCGGCGCGCGTCAGAGGCTTTCGCCTGATCCATGGCCAATTCAAAAGTTGTCGTAATAAACGCGTTCAACTCCGCGCCATCCATACAGGCATCAACATGGGCTTTTGTCAGCTCTTCGGACGAGAAATCGCCTTTGGCCATGCCGTCCAGCGCGCCGGACAATGTCATTTTTGTGAGGTCAGTCATGATCTACTTCCTACTCAACACTACGCGGAACGACGAAGAAGCCATCGTCTGACTTCGGCGCATTTTTCAATACATCGTCACGTTTGCCGCCGTCGGTCACTTTGTCGGCGCGCATTGGCGCAGCCATATCCACGGCGGATGTCATGGGCTCTACGCCCTCGACGTCCACTTCACTGAGCTGTTCGATCCAAGCCAGAATGCCGTTCAAATCTTCGGCAATCGGTTGGAGACGGTCAGCCTCTACATGGAGCCGGGATAGCTTTGCGATTTTCTTGACGTCGTCTGCTGTGACGCCGTTTTTAGGTTGGGCCATTTCGTCAGTCCTTAACTCTCGAAGTGCGCGGTTAGCAGGCGCAAAAAACAGGCGCAAGACATTGTGACCCCCATTGTGGTTCAGAGAGCCTTGTATCGCAGTTCTGCCCGTTTTAGGGCGGGCAGGCAGACGAAGCGGCGATGTGCCATCGAGTTTTTGCAAATCTAGGCTGACGCCCCACAATGACTTTACCGCTCCCACCGAATGCGCCGGCATTTGGCAATAAGCTTTCCCGCGCCTTTGGACGTCTGATGTTGCGCTCCGTGGGCATGAAATTGGGTGGCACCGTTCCCGATGTGCCCAAGGTAATCTTGCTGGGCACGCCGCACACCTCCAACTGGGACCTGATTTTGGCGATGGGCATGCGCTTTGCACTGGGTCTCGAGTATAAATGGATGATGAAAAAAGAAGCATTCTTTTTTCCAATGGCGGGCACGTTCAAAGCGATGGGCGGCATTCCCATTGATCGCAAGGCGGCCAAGGATGTGGTCGGACAGATTGCCGATTGGTTTGACGCCAATGAAAAGGCTTGGATCGGGATTACGCCCGCGGGAACACGAACCAAGGTAGAGTCGTATAAGAAGGGCTATCTGCGCATCGCCTATGCCACAGGCGTCCCGATCTTCGTGGTCGGCGTCAATTCAGAGACAAAGACCCTTGTTTTCGACCAATTCATCGACCTGACTGGAGATATTGACGTCGATAATGCCCGCGTTCGCGATTTCGTGCGTAGTCATTATACAGGATTAAAACCTGAAAACAGCTAGGCCGAATTTTACCTCTGCCGATCGGCTACCAAATAGGGACCATGGCATTGAAGTACGAGAATGAATTTATAGGCCCAAATGCGCCCCGAATGGGAAATGCGGTAACGCGCTGGATCGGTGACGTGATCCTGAAAGCGATGGGGTGGACCTTGGTCGGCAAGCTCCCCAATCTGAAAAAAGCCATTATCATCGGCGGTCCTCACACATCCAATTGGGACCTGTTTCTCGCAATGGGCTCAATGCTCTCAGTCGGGCTGAAGTTTTCATGGATGATGAAAAAGGAAGCGTTCATTTGGCCATTAGGTCGATTGTGGAAAGCTCTGGGCGGAATTCCAATTGACCGGAAAGCGAAAACAGATGTTATGTCCCAAATTAAAGATTGGTTTGACCAGCGTGACTCAATTTGGCTCGGCATCACGCCCGAAGGCACGCGCTCACGGGTCGACAGCTATAAAACAGGATATTTGCGCATCGCAAAGGCTGTCGGCGTCCCCTTATTCATCGTCGGGATTGATGCTGAGAACAAACGCATCGTGCTCGATCAAATTTGGGAACCCCATAGCGATATCGACACAGAGAACGCGGCGATTAAATCCTATATTGATGCCCATTACGTCGGCATACGAAATTAGGTCGCCCTACCTAGAGATAGATCATATGTGAGTTTGGATTATTCAATCCACGACCTTTTCAAATGATTGAAACTAGTTAGAACGCGGTCCATGAAATACGACAATCCACATATGTCCTCGCACAGCCCCCGCATGGGAAATGCCTTCACGCGGGGATTTGGCTCCTTAGGTTTGAAACTCACAGGATGGAAATTGAAGGGCAAAATGCCCGATGTCGATAAATTTGTGATTATAGGCGTTCCGCACACATCAAATTGGGACGCAATCAGCGCCTCACTCGCCATGCTGGCCAGTGGCTTCAAATATACGTTCTTGATCAAGAAAGAGTGGTTCTTCTGGCCAATGGGGCCGCTGTTTCGCGCGCTAGGTGGATATCCCGTTGATCGCGGACGCGGCGGCAAAGCCGTGGTCCAACAGCTGACCAAATATATCGAAGAGACAGATAAAATCTGCATCGGCTTCCCCCCGGAAGGGACACGTTCGAAAGTTTCCAAATACAAAACAGGGTTCTTACGCGTTGCCTATGCGGCGAATGTGCCCGTCTTTATTTGTGCATTTGACGGCCCGAACAAACATGTCGTGCTTGATCGACTCTTTCCATTAACCGGCAATATCGATGCCGATGCCAAGGCGATTAAAGCCTATGTCGATGAAAATTGGATTGGCGTGCATCCAGAACGTCAGAAGTAGTCACACATCAAGCGCCTGACCATTTGCGTTGTAAATCGCAGAGATCTAGAGCGGACAGGTGAACACCCCGACCCATACATTACTTGCCCTGGCTGTGCTTTCGAAAAAGGGCGATCGCAAACGCAACTTTTTTGTTTTTCTTGGGTCACTGACGCCTGATTTGGCGATTTTTCTTTGGGCGCCGTATCAGTCAATCGTCAAAGGCGTATCAGGCGCGGAGATGTGGCGAGAGCTGTATTTCCAAGACACGATGCAGAACCTGATCGCTTGGTTTAATTCAGTCCCAATCTACGCGGCGCTTATGCTGATTGGGTTGGCCGCGCGGTCAAAGACATGGGGCAAGCTTTTACTCTTTTTCGCACTCGCCGCGCTTATTCATATGGCGACAGATTTACCTGTCCATGCCGATGACGCTTATCGTCACTTTTGGCCGCTGACGGATTGGCGGTTTAGCAGTCCACTATCTTATTGGGACGTTGATCACCATGCGCGCTGGGTCAGCCTCATCGAAATCGGTCTGGCCGTCGTTTGTATCACCGTTTTATGGAAACGTTTTCCGGCCAGATGGGTGAAAGTTCTACTGAGTCTGCTGGCGGCCTTTTACATGCTAGTGCTAGTCGCCTCGATCTTTCTGCGATAGGGGCGCGATATGCCAATTCAAACCATTCCAGACTTTGCCGCGACTACGGGCCCCCTGCTCGGCCTTGATCCTGGCACCAAAACCTTAGGGCTGGCGATCTCAGATCGAACACGGTTGATTGCCACACCATTGGTCACCATTCATCGCAAGAAATTTACGCCAGACGCGGCTGAATTGCTCGACATTTATGACAAGAACGAAGCGGTCGGCCTCGTTATCGGCTTGCCTATGAATATGAACGGCACGGCGGGACCGCGTGTTCAATCTGTCAAAGACTTTGCCAATAACCTCATGAAAATTCGCGACCTGCCCATCCTGTTCTGGGACGAACGGATGTCGACGATGGCCGTGACGCGCGGCATGCTCGAAGCCGATATGAGCCGCAAGAAACGCGCCGAGAACGTCGATAAGCTTGCCGCGGGATATATCCTGCAAGGCGTCTTGGACCGGTTGAGGAATTAGTGATTATAGTATTTATAAATCCCCGTAGTGGACCTAAATTAATACATTAGCATCTAATTAAATATAAAGGTTTTCAAGAACACGTATTTTCTTCTTAGTCCCGTTAAGACTAAGATTCGAACTTGGAATCGCCCGCTTCAGAAAACTTTTTAAGGCTCTAATTTCACGGTACCTGGTTGCGTACCAAAAAGTTTGCGACAATTTTTGACATCAGAGACATGCTGATCAGCGATTTGTTTGATGGGCGGAAAGAACTGATGGTCGCTGTTTTTTGAGGCATATAACCCTGTAAGCAAAACCTTTTCGGACATATCGCAATGCTCCCCGACCCTTTCCTCTTTGATGTAAGCGTTAGCCAAATTAGACCGCGCGTGTGCTTCGACCATAAAAGACATCATCAGATGGTCGAGTGAATTAATGTTTGGCTGCAATACAAGGGTATTATCTAAAGATGACTTACAGGCCGCTTCAACATTCAAGCCTTTGGCCTGCATGCAACTTGCGCCCCATTTCTGCAATGAGTCCATTTGAGATTTAAGGACTGGATCTTCGTTGGCTGACGCAAGCGTCGCGCAGCTCAGGTTAAGCGCTATAGCAACGCTAACTCCTACTAAATTTTTCATGAGATTTCCTTTCTAAAGAAATTAACAGCCATATGTGCCGCCTGTGTTGCAATAGGTTTGTCGTGTTCGAACTCTGACACGATTATAAATCGCCGCCGAACTTTCTTGGGCCGCATAACTCCTGTTGGTATTAGGTGCGAGATAAGACCGCGATGGAGGTGTGTAGGAAGAGGAAAAGCTATTTGCGGTGCTGGCGCTATAATTTTGCTGTTGTGCTATCTCTGCGAGCCGTTCCTGACGCGCTTTTTTTTGCGCCGCAGCCCGAGCAAGGCGTGCTTCTTTTTCCTTTCGCTCGCGTGCAGCTTCACTTGCAACCCAATCACAAGCATTACTGTCGCCGAGCTTACATGACTTGTGCATGCTGGCTGTTCCAGCTTCATAACGTTTGTGAACGATTTCAGAGCGTCCCTGCTGGTAGCACGACAAAGCACTTCCAAACTCACACCCACGCTTAGCCGTCAAAATATCGTCAAACGTCAACTCACCCGTTCTTTCATATGCATCCGCGGTAAGAGCGGCGGCATAGTCACAAGCTTCTCGGATGTGCCCTTTATAAAATTCAGGAGTCCTGAAACCCTCATAATATTTATCTTCGGTGTAGCATGCCGCGATAGCGTATTTGACCGCTTTTTGAGGGCGAGGGGGCACATTCAATTTACCCGTATGATAAACACTTGCCGCCTTTAGACACATTTGCGGGAATTGGTCTTCGCATCCGTATCTAAGAGCCATTTCGATATCATTTATGCTGATAGCAACATCATCATTCGGGCTGAGGTTCTGTGCTGATCCTGTGGCGTAATCGAGAATTTCCATGCACGCGCTGCCATATTTTAATTGGCAAGCTTTGCGAAACCATAGCAACCCCTCTTGGGTATTCTTAGGCAAAGACGGCTCTCTAGAAAGGAATCCCGCATAAGCTTGTCCAACGCTCTTGCACGCATAACCACTTCCAAGCTCACAGCCCTTTTTACCCCATTTGACGGCAAAGTTTACATCTGGAACAGGGTCGTTTGGTCCAGGTTTTTTTCTGGGATTGAATGCCATTGCGGCGACATCACAAACATCGGGATCACCCGCATTGCAAGCAGCGCCTAAGGATAATTTATACATCACTGGGCTGGGCCTGACAGTGTCATAAAGTTCGATACAATATCTAAACTCTCTCAATCTGCAGCCTATATTGAGAGTTTTTTCGTAGATTTCAGGGTTGGGCGCTTGGTCGCGCGCGTATTCAATCGTTATTGCGCAGGATTCTAAATCTTTATAGATTTCACACGCTTTGAAGAACGCTTCCGTACCCTCGGTAATATCGACCGGTCTCTCAACCCCAAACACCCAGACCTTACCTAAGTTTTGACAGGCACTAAGCCCGGCTGGCTGGCCACATTCACGCTCCCAATTTTCCCATCCTGGCGGCAAACCATCATCGACGGTAAGCTGGGCATATAGATTTACAGATGAACACAAAAAGCATGAAATTACAGCGAGAATCCGAATAGCAAATCTAGGCGTAGCCCGCATTAGCGAGACGAGATTAAATACAATCGGATTTGTCACCACTCTGTTGCCCCCGAGAGAATGTGTGGAAATATGTCTACTGCAAAGTTAGTTTTTAAACAAGTTATTCTCGGTACTCGTTCTATCAACCTCCACTTCGCCTTTAAAACAGGCGCCCTCTACGTGTGTCAAAGACATTTAAATTCGGCCATTTATGGCTCCGAAATGGAATGATCCCCGTATAAAACACCTCTAAGCCTCTGTAATCAATCGTCCTGCAAGAAACTGATCCCCGCCCTGAAAAGCTGTGATAATTTACAGGGGTTCTTTCGGACATGGGACAGGCGGGGCCTCGCTTGCCGGTTCGAGAGACGGTGGGCCTGAGCATTGAATGGTGAGACATTTGACTGTGCCGGGGCTTTTGAAGTGAGAGCCGACCCGTCAGTCCAAGTGTCTGAACTCGGGGGTTTATGACTGGCCGCTTCTTCAAAAACCACTGCCGCAGAGTTTGCGTTATCCGCCTGACAAACGGATAGCGTGGCTATCGCGTAAAACAAAACAACAAATCTGGTACTCCATCGCGGAGGCCAACTCTGCGGACCGTCCCAACTTAGTTGGACATCGCATTTCGGCAGACCCCAATGTTGAAACCAAAGTTTCAACGGCGGCTGTAAGCGGTGACGCTTGCGAAACTCACGTCCGTCAGAGCATTGACGCTATCCTTTCAGACGGGTAACCCGTCGCGAGTTAAAGGATCGCACGCCCATGACCGATGATTTCGCCGCCTATCCCTTCACGCGCGAACATTGCCTATCAATTTCAGACTTCCACCGCGTTGATATTGAACGCTTGCTGGACCTCGGCGCACATTATCTCAATTTGGAGCATCAAAAAGGCGGCAGCAGCAAAGTCCTGCGCGGGAAAACGCTGATCAATTTGTTCTTTGAAAATTCAACGCGGACAGAGAAATCATTCGAGCTGGCGGGCAAACGCCTTGGGGCCGATGTGATTTCCATGCAGGTCGCCTCCAGCTCGGTCAAAAAAGGCGAGACATTGCTGGACACCGCCTCGACCTTGAATGCGATGAACCCCGACCTCTTGGTCGTCCGTCACGGCAGTTCGGGTGCCCCCGCCCTGCTCGCCCAAAAAGTCTCATGCTCCGTGATCAATGCAGGTGACGGCATGCATGAGCATCCAACCCAAGCGCTGCTTGATGCGCTGACGCTGCGTGAAGCTTTCGACGGCGATATTGGCGGGCTTCAGATCGCGATTTGCGGCGATATTCTGCACAGCCGCGTGGCGCGGTCGAATGTGCAACTTCTGAATCTCTTGGGCGCGAATGTGCGTCTCGTGGGGCCGCCCACCCTGATTCCAACCGATGCCGATCGATGGGGCGTTGAAGTCTTCCACGATATGGAAACGGGGCTTCAAGGCTGTGACGTGGTCATGATGTTGCGTCTCCAACTTGAGCGGATGAAAGGATCATTCGTTCCGTCAAAGCGCGAATATTATCATTTCCACGGCTTGACGCGTGCCAAGCTCGCCTACGCCAAAACTGGCGCGCTGGTCATGCACCCGGGCCCCATGAACCGCGGCGTCGAGATCAGTTCCGATGTTGCCGATGATCCCGATATCAGCCTCATCACTAATCAAGTCGGCGCAGGTGTCGCCATGCGTATGGCGATTTTACACGCGCTCTCTGATGCACAAGATATCAGACGGCAGAACGAAGGGTCAGCATTATGAGCATCACCCTGACTGATATTCGAATCTTGGACCCCGAAAGCGGTACCGACACGATCGGTCACTTGCGTATTGAAAACGGTGAAATCGCAGACTTCGGTCCAGACTGCGCCGTTTATGGTAACGTTATCGAAGGCCAAGGCCTCTGCGTTGCGCCGGGCCTGATCGATATGCGCGTGACCACGGGAGAGCCCGGACGCGAAAACCGAGAAACGCTCGCCACCGCCGCAGATGCGGCTATTGCAGGTGGTGTCACAACATTTGTCGTTATGCCGGGCACCGACCCTGTAATCGACGATATGGCATTGGTGGATTACGTCATCCGACGGGGTGAGGCTTTGCCCGTCGACATACTCGTCGCCGGTGCGTTGACCAAAGGCTTGGACGGCGAAACCATGACCGAAATTGGCCTGATGCAACAGGCCGGCGCGGTCATGTTCGCCAGCGGAAAACAGCCTATTCGCAATGCACAAATCATGCGGCGATTGCTGTCATATTCCGCCAGCTTCAATGCGTTAATTTCCAATCACTGTATGACGCCAGAATTTTCCAGCGGAACCGTCGCCCATGAAAGCGATTTCTCCTCGCGCCTCGGCCTGACCGCTGCGCCGTCCGTGTCCGAACGGATTATGGCCGAACGCGATATCGCGCTCGCCGAATTAACGGGCGGACGGGTGCTGCTCGATTTGGTGTCCTCAGCTGATGTTCTGCCCGTTCTTCGCCGCGCAAAAGCCAAAGAATTAGATGTGGCGGCCTCAGTCTCGATCAACCATTTGGCGTTGAACGAGTTGGATATTGGTGACTACCGCACATTTGCGAAGTTAGAGCCGCCGCTGCGGGAAGAACGCGATCGCCAAGCTCTGTTGGCGGCGGTCAATGACGGCACAATTGACGTTATTGTCTCAGATCATGATCCACGTCCAGCCGGAGAAAAGCGCTTGCCCTACGCCGAAGCCTCCCCTGGCGCAGTCGGATTGGAACTCCTGCTGGCGGCAGGGCTAAGCCAAGTTGCCGATGGCGGGTTGGACTTGCTGGCATTCCTCGCCGCGCTCACCCACCGCCCCGCTGATCTTCTCGGCCTCGATGCAGGCCGCATTCGCGTCGGCGCAGCCGCAGATCTTGTGATTTTCGATCCCAACGAACCTTGGGTTTGTGATGCGGAAAAACTTCGCAGTCGGTCAAAGAACACACCGTTTGACGGTCGCCGCCTAACTGGCCGCGTTCAGCATACAATCAAAAACGGCGAGATTGTCTATTCCGTTTGAGTTGCAGCGGAAACACCCGCCTTTTCCAATTCGCGGCCCATCGTGCCTGTCAAAAAATGAAAGAGCATTTTGAAATCCGACCCAAGTGACCATAGTGGATAGGTAAATGTCGCGGGCTTGTTTTTCTCGATCAAGCCGTGGCTAACCCAGGCGAAAAAATATCCGCAAACTAGGACTAGGGGAATCAGTAGCCAGTTTTGCGTCGCCAGAAGATAAATTAACAAGGCGATCGCCAGTCCCGTCCCCAGATAATGCCAACCGCGCGTCGCCGCTTGGGCATGCTCGCGCAGGTAATAAGGCCAGAATTCTGCATAGGTTTGGATCGTTTTCATTGGATCATCTTAATAATGATCCCCGTCTGTGTCCATTCCCCCTAAGATTATCGAACTTTATTGGCGTCGTTAACCCGTTATTTACCCTGTTCGTTAATAAGGAGGCGTGTCTCCTCTAGGGGACCCACCATTCACCTAATACCTTTCGGGCGCTTCGGCGTCCTTTTTTTTGGCCTGAACATTGTCACTGCTTTTTTTTGAAAACAGTGAAAACTACGCTTGCCGAATGCGAAAATCGCTTGTATCAGGCGCGCCTACCTCGAATGGTCTATTCCGCAATAGCTCAGTTGGTAGAGCAGCTGACTGTTAATCAGCTTGTCGCAGGTTCGAGTCCTGCTTGCGGAGCCACCATCTTCCCCTCACCGGATCATAAGCGTGTAATAAGTCAGGGATAACCTCCCTCTGCTTTCCTATACCCTTAAGTAACCTCAAATTTGGTGTAACAATCAGTGTATGTGGAGGTCTCAAGTGATTCACCATCTCTCCAACGGAGGCGGACGGTGGCAGTACACCCGCGAAGTCCTATCAGAAGTGCCCCATATAGATAAGGATCTCACAATTCCCATCTGGTGACATACGGCCTCCTGAAGTGTCGAGCGGTTAGACAACAAGCTATGATGCTCGTGGACAAAGCCTCACTGCAACAGCAGGTGTTTTCACAATCAGTTGCATTCGAAATTCGGATTAATGTAAATTCATTCAATCAATTTTCCAAATAGACTAATGACTGGTATCATCAGCGCAGAAACTGGCATGACCGACGTCATCGTCCTTGAAACCAATGGGTTTCAGATTCACTAAACGGAACAATACATGGCGCGTCAAAGACCAGAACCTCGAAATCTAGACGTTATCGAAACGGTTCGCCTTACTCCCAATATGCACAGAGTGACATTGGGAGGCGAAGGTTTTGTCGGCTTCCCGCCCGATAGCGACGGCGGCTACATCAAGTTACGGTTATCCGACCCAGAGACAGGAAAATCTCTCGTGCGGACCTACACCATACGGAGCCAGTCCGAAGCCAGCATCGACGTCGATTTTGCTTTACACGGATCAAAAGACACGTCTGGCCCAGCTACGGATTGGGCATTGAATGCGGTGCCCGGCGATAGGATATTTGTCGGCGGCCCTGGCCCTGCCAAGCCTCTCCCAGAAGGCTCAGGCCCTTTCCTATTGGTTGGCGACATGACGGCATTACCAGCCATTTCAGTCAACTTGGAAAATTTACCGAATGATGCCAGTGGCCACGTTGTCATTCTCATTCGAGAAAAATCTGATGAGCAAACGCTAACTGCGCCGACTGGCATGAAAATCCACTGGATCGTTGAAACGGAGCTGGGCGCAAACCCCGAGGTTTTGAACCAAACCGTCCGCGACATACTAGCGATTGATGATATGGAATATGCTTGGGTGGCTTGTGAGTTTGAGGCGATGAAATTATTGCGTCAATATCTTCGCGTAGAACAAAACTTTGGAAAAGATCGTTTATATATTTCCAGTTATTGGAAACGCGGTATGGTTGAAGATGAACATAAAAAAGCAAAACGTGAAGACTTAGAGACGACGACCTAATCACCTCTCAGAGGCCTAAATTGACCTTGGGTCTAGTTAGAGACGCAATCTTTTAGACTAATTTCTGTGTTCGAAAGAGACGACGGATCTAAGTTCACCCCCTTCGTCAATGACATTTTACCAAACATGAAATCGCGCGGCGCGTTTACCGCGTCGACTGCAATAAAGCGTCCATCTCTAAAATAATATGCTGCAAAGCTTCGACCATGCTCAAGATCACCACGTAACACGACCTCATCATAACCGGTCGACAGGCCCGCGATTTGTAGTTTCAAGTCAAACTGATCTGACCAAAACCAAGGTAAACTATTATAGGCTTTTGGTTTGCCTGCAATGTGACTTGCGACGACCTTTCCCTGCTCAGTCGCATTCGGAACAGATTCCAATCTTATGTGCCTGTCATAAATTGCGTTGTAATGCCAAGTGACGTCTCCAGCCGCATAGATGTCAGGATCGGATGTCTGGCAAAATTCGTTAACTGCGATCCCATTTCCAACGGTCAGGTCAGCCTCTTTCGCCAGTTCGATATTTGGAATCACGCCAATCCCGATGATCACCATATCGGCAGACAAGGCCTGTTCACAGGATGTAAGAACCGTGAGCCCAGCATCGCTTTTTTGGATTTCTGACGCGCTTACATTTTCAGCAATCTTTACGCCCTCTTCGGTATGAACACGTTTATAGAAAACCGATAGCTCTGGCGCGGTAACGCGCTGCAATATTCGAGGCATGGCCTCAAGAACGGTGACATCCAGTCCTTGCTTACGCAGGGAGGCCGCCGTCTCCAAACCGATATATCCGCCACCAATGATGATGGCCTTTTTCGCAGTCTCCGCCTTTTGCTTGATCGCAAGTACGTCTGATGTATCGCGGAGATAAAATACATTATCCAAGTCCTCACCCGGAACGGGGAGGCGACGGATCCTTGCGCCAGTCGTCAGAACAAGTTTGTGATAGCTCAGTGTTTCTCCGTTATCGGTCAGGACGGTCTTATCCATACGATTGATACCGTTTACGCAAACGCCCAGTTTAAGGTGGATATTAGCGGCTGCGTAGCTCTCTGCCGGACGAATAAGAATGTCTTCGACTGCCTTTTGACCTGACAGGAAATCTTTAGATAAAGGAGGTCGATGATAAGGCAGAACCGCCTCATCTCCGATAATGGTTATCCGTCCTTCCCATCCAGCTTGACGCAGGCTTACACTCGTTTGTGCCGCCGCATGGGATGCGCCGACAATGATTACATTTTTTTTCATGGGATCGACTAAGTTAGTGTTCTTGCTTCAGGACCTTAGCACCACGTGCACTGATTGCAGCAATAATCATAAGTACAAGTGCAACAGCGCCATAGACGAGCAACACGTTACCCAATCCGCCTGCAGGTTTGTACATAGCTACCGCAACAAGAGGCGCAACAAACTGCCCCAAGAAGAACATGCCCGTCCATAGGCCTGTTCCGCGTCCTCGTACATTTGGCGGCAAAATATTCATCACCCAAGTGAGCATAGTTGGCAACAGCAAGCCTGCTCCCAAGCTGGAAATGATCGCGAATGCCACTGTCATCGAGAAAGTCCCGGAGAGCCCCATGCCACCATAGCCGACAGCAAATAGCGCCATCCCTATCGCGAGAAGCTTTGGCCCCGAAGAAAACTTTTTCAGCTTTAAGAAAATTATAGTGCCCAGCATGACGCCGACATTAAACGCAGCACCGACTCCCCCGATAACGCCGGGGCTGACTTCACCGGATAAGCCTAAGATATCGCCTAATTTAACAATAGCCGTGTAGAAGAAGATACCAACGCCTAGAGTGATAAGTAGAAGCGGTAATAGTTTCGCCCACGGCAACGCTAGTTTCGGACCTGACGTCTTTTCTATGACGGCGGGTTCGAATAAAATTGCACCTGCGAGCAATGCAATCGGAACCGCAGCAAGATACATTAAGAACGGGCCTCGCGAACCAATCATTTCACCAAGTACGCCACCAATTGCTATCAGGAAGATTGCACTAACACTCACAAAACCGACTTGTATACCGATCCATTTTTGTCGTTCTGCGCCTTTAAAATAGTCACCAATCAGAGCTGTTGCGACTGTCATAATGACAGCTTCAAAAATACCAAGACCTATCCGCGCTCCGATGATTTGCTTTAAATCTGTTAAGAAAAATGGGACGATTCCGATGGCAGCATAGCCGAGCAATGCGAAGACTAAGAGCTTCTTTCGACCCGCACGATCTGACAGCCAACCTGCCAATGGTGAGAATAATGCGACGCACAATGCAGGAATAGTCAAAGCAATCGGGATCAAGGCTTTAGCGCCGGGAACAGGACCGAACTCTCTGCCCAAAAGTGGCATGACAGGCACAAGCGAAATAATCGCCATCGCGGGCATGACCGCCGCGAGAATAAGTATCAACCCATGTATCGTGGTCGCCTGTCTGGCTTCAGTTACTGACTGTGTAGACACCTAAATCCCCTTTTTTAGTTCTATATATTTAAGCCAAACGCAAATTTCAGCATCCGACAAGGCATAGACTTTTCACTTCGCTAGCAAACTCGCAGCAATAAACCGAATTGATAGATTTTATATATTTCAAACACTTTTATTTATGTGCTGTTGTGTTCATTATTGATGCCTGTTTGAACTTAAACCTTGTTTTTCATGAACTGCTCGAAGGTGTCCGCCACTGTACTGGACATCTTGGACTCCACCTTCGCGCCGCTCACCGTTTTTGCGACTTCGCGCATTTCTTCGGCGCGGCGGAGGCCATGGGTCGAGACGCGCTCGAACCAATACTCCACGCGATCTTTATCCCACCCCATTCCCGGGAAACTTCCATGGAGCGATGTTTTGATTTCATCTTCCACATCGTAAAACCTGGCGGTTTGAAAACACTCAATCGTCAGAGCCTCCATGCCTTTTATCATTATGGAACGACACATCTTTATAGCTGCGGCGCGTCCAACCTCATCGCCGACACAGCGTACATTAAGTCCCAGCGCATTTAACTTTTCCGTTAGCACCTTTCCATTGGGATGAGACAGCAACAACGGGACTTTCTCCTTCAACGGATGAACCGGCGCAGCAATGGCAATATCAACAAGGTTCGAGCATATTTCTGCGTTGCGCAGCTTTGTGCCCGGCGCGACGGAGTTCATTTCTAGGAAGTACTGATTAGCCTGCAAATATTGCGCTGCATGCTCGGCAGCGGGAGTAGCTTGGTCAGCTGTCACCAAAGACAAAACAAGCTTCGCACCGTCAATGGCTTTTGCGAGATTCGCATGAAGCGAAACATTCGCGGTGGCCGCTTTTGCTTTGATTGCGGCGTCATTCTTTAAATCAAAAGCATGGACATCAGCATGAGCCGCAAGATGAGCACCGAACATTTCGCCGGCTTCACCAAATCCAATGATCGCAATTTTCACAGGAATACCAGCCCATCCATGAGTTTGCGCGCCGTTCTAAGAAGCGCCGTCCGAACAACCGTGTCGCCTTTCCACGCAAGCTCAACCGTCAACGCTCCAGTCGGATGTTCAACATCCACGCGACAAGGATTGACCTCCTCAAATTCAGCAATGCCCGCGGCAACGCCCCCAGCAAACATACAACCAGCAGCATCCGACGCGGCAGCTAAAACACCAACGGCTTGGTGTACACGGTGCGGGATGAATGTCCGTGTCGTGACGATGCCTCCATATTGCGGTGGTGCGATAAGGCACATCTTAGGTATCGTCATATCAGACACATCCCCTAAATTCATAAGGACACCCGCCTTTAGCCGAATAGCCTCTAATCGCGTTTTCAATTCTGCGTTGGCTTCCAATGTCGCTGGCGTTTCATACCCGCTGAGGCCAAAATCCTTCGCTCGCAATAACACGCTAGGCATACCATTATCGACCAAAGTGCATTCTATCCCGTCAATCAAATCGATCTCATTGCCTGTTGGAAGAAGCGCACCACACTGCGCACCTGCCGTACCAAAATAATTCTGCAGAATTGGCGCATGTGTCCCAGGAACACCGTCAACATGAGCATCCCCTTCATAGGTCACTTTGCCCTCTGGGGTTTGAACCACCAAATCTGCTTGAGAAGAGGAATTGACCATATAGACACGAACAATTGTCTCGCCCTCCACCGCTTCGACCAGGCCGCGCTCAATCGCGAAAGGCCCAACACCCGCCAGCATATTCCCACAATTTTGGGAATCAGAGATCGCGCCAGTCTCTGGCGAAACTTGTAAAAAAAGATAATCCACATCCGAGTCATCGCGTTTCGAGGGCGAGACAATCACAACTTTACTGGTTAGCGGATGCGCACCGCCCATCCCATCAATCTGCCGCGCATCAGGTGACCCCATAATAGTTAGGAGCATTTGATTCCTGTCAGCAATATCAGCCGGTAAATCACCCGCGAGAAAGAACGGCCCTTTCGACGTTCCGCCCCGCATCATCATACAAGGTATCCCGCTCATGTGTCGGACTTTGGAATAGCATGACCAGGCCAATAGAGGTGCATTGGGTTTCCGACGAGAAGGCTGTGCTGCAACGCTTTCGTCCGCGCAATATGTGGGATGCGGTCAACCAATTGCCCGTCATCGGGCGTATGGGTTTTCATATTCGGATGCGGCCAATCCGTGCCCCATAGAACACGATCCGGGAAACGCTCTACAAGTGTTCGCGCGAACGGCACGACATCTTCATAAGGAGGACCGGAGATAGATAAGCGTTCAGGACAAGAGACCTTCACCCAGAAATTTGAGTTCTCATCCATCAACCGAATAAAGCGTTCAAACTGCGGATCATCCGCGCCCAATGAAACATCGGGTCGCCCCATATGATCAATAACAACGATAGTCGGAATTGACTCTAAGAACGGCGCGATCTCCTCCAGCTCTTCGGCTTCAAAGTAAACCACAACATGCCAACCCATTTTGGCGACACGTTTCGCAATACCTAAATATTCAGACTTTGGTGTGGGATCGACCAAACGTTTGAGGAAGTTAAATCGAACGCCACGAACACCTGCCGCGTCCAAAGCGCGAAGCTCTTCATCCGTTATAGATGGATCAACAATTGCAACGCCTCTGGCATTTTCACCAGCTTTATTGAGGCAATCCACCATCGCATCATTATTCTTGCCGTGACAGCTTGCCTGCACGAGTACGTTTTTCTCAAACCCTAAGTGGTCTCGTAACGCAAAGAGCTTTTCCGCTGGCGCGTCATAGGGCGTATATTTTCTTATCGGGGAGTAAGGGAAAACGTCCGATGGGCCAAAAACGTGACAATGTGCATCCACCGCGCCAGTAGGCACGCGAAAGTCCGGGACCTTAGGGTTTTCATGAACATCCCTTGCCCCTTTGGAGACAGGTTGCGCTTGAGTTTTTATCGACGGTGCAGCCATCAGATATACTTCAGCCCTTTTTCCTTCAATCTTTCACGCATGCCATAGACATCCAGACCAAGCTCCCCAGCCGCGAATTTTGCCCGATTGCGAGCTTCTTTTTCCTCTCGAGCATGAGAGCTCGCAAGAACGGCTTCGGCCGTGCCGTGTGGGACGACACAAACGCCATCATCGTCTGCAACAATAACGTCCCCAGGGTGGATAGCTTGCCCAGCACAAACAATCGGGACGTTAATCGAGCCGAGACTCTCTTTGACCGTTCCAGTACCGTGAACATATTTTGACCAGACGGGAAAATTCATTTCCAGCAGCTCAGCCAAATCACGTACACCACCCTCAATGATCAAGCCCCGTACGCCTCGCAATTTCAAAGCCGTTGCAAACAAATCACCGAAATAACCAGCATCAGATTCGGATGTGGGTGAAATTACGAGAAAATCCCCCTCCTGGCATTGCTCAACAACGACGTGGATCATCCAGTTATCAGCCGGTGGGATAGAGACGGTCACCGCATTCCCCGCAACTCGCGCACCTGGGTAAATTGGGCGCATATAGGGCTTCATACAGCCTGTTCGGCCTTGTGCTTCTGAAACAGTCGCAACGCCGCACGCCCCAAGGCCATCGACGATATCAATACTAACCCGGTCTATATTCTGCACCACAACATGATCTGTCATAAAACCCTCTATCTAGAACCTTGATTGAACTATCGTCGCGTCTAAGCCGCAATTCCATATCGAAGTCGGTAGTCCCCATTAGAAAATACGAACTGTTTTAACACACCGCGTTCAATGCGATCATAAAATTGGATTGAGATTCTGTCGGCCGCCACCCCTCGCGGCAGGTCAATCCGATGATGCGGTTCAGGCGCACCGGCAAAGCATATACGATCGACAACCATCCAGCTTCAAGCTCCACTGCGACCTGATCCGGAGACAAAATTGTCAAGCAATCCGTCTTCATCAGGATTTGCCGATTAGCAATGATGGACCCGCATTCGACTGAAATGCGCGGGACCGATAAACCCTCATCTGAAAAAAGGTTCTCCCATTTTTCCCGTAAGGGAACGCCCGCTTTCGGCACACACCAGGGGTACTCACTCAAAGCCCGAATTGATATTGGTGGCGCAGGACCCACCGCCAAAGGATGCCCTGAACGCGCCACTATGACTGGTGTATCTTCAAATAAAGCGCTCTGTACAAGATCGGGTCCTGGCCCAGGATCACGCAGAGCGCCGATTAAAAAATCCAACTCACCATTTCTCAATGGCTCGATCAATTCAATAAAAGAACCCTCTGAAATGCTGATATCAACATCAGGACACTTTTGCTGATATTCCACAATAGCTGAGGGTAGAACACGCGCCCGACATAAAGGCATAGCGCCAATTGCGATACGTCCTGACTTCAAACCTTTCAGCGCTCCGAGGTCTTCCAACATATATCTGAGCTCTGCCGCAGCCAGACCAAATTGGCGGGCTTGCGTTCGCCCAAAGTCTGTTAGGATAACACCTCGCCCTTTTCGTCGTGTCAAATCTTGCCCCAGAACAATCTCAAGGTCGCGTATCGCTCTATGTAAAGAAGCCGCCGATAAGCCCGTTAGCCCAGACGCTTCAGCATAATTCCCACCCAATGCTAGCGCTAGAAAGGCTTTAATTTGGGTGTGAGTGACATTCCGGCGGCCAATGTGCCCAAGGATGTCTTGCACGCGCGGACAAATAAGACGTGCAGCCTTTGTCGGCGACATGCCTTCATTCTGTCGATTAAACAGGCGAACATCCAATTGGTCCTCCAACTTCGCAATCGCTTGCGTAACGGCGGACTGCGATAGGTTTACCGCCCTCGCAGCAGACACGAGCGTCCCTAGCTCAACAGTTTTTACAAAGGCACGCAAATGCCGGATATTAAATAGCCACGTCTCCATACCCACTGGTTAGCATTTTCTAATACCAAATGTAGACTCCTAATTCGGTCCCTTTCCACAACTCCCCTACGGTAAAAACAGATAGTGGACTGACAGGGAATTCGGCATGAGCTTAATTATTGATTGCCACGGCCATCAGACGTTGGTTCCTGAAGCTCATTTAGAGTTTCGCGAGGCTCAAAAGGCTCGTCTCGCAGATCCCTCGCGCCCTCGTCCAAGCCTACCAAACTATGCAGATGAAGAGCTCCAAGGCATTATTGCGAACAACCAATTGAAGCTGCAGCAAGAGCGCGGCGCCGACATTACTATTTTTTCCCCGCGTGCATCCCGCATGGAACCACATATCGGAGACAGTGAAACATCTGTCGATTGGGCACATGCCTGTAACAATATGATCAAGCGGTCAGTCGACCTGTTCCCAAATAATTTCGTTGGTGTTTGTCAACTTCCCCAACAGGTGAAAGACGGCAAGCCTGTCGGATTGGAGGACGCAATTGAAGAACTGGAACGCTGCGTGAACGAGTTGGGGTTTGTCGGCTGTAACCTCAATCCTGATCCATCGGGCGGACATTTTTCAGCACCATCCCTGACGGACCGCTACTGGTATCCGCTCTATGAGAAAATGGTTGAACTGCGCGTTCCGGCTATGATTCACGTATCTGGATCCTGCAATGATTGCCTTCATGCAACGGGGTCGTATTACATGGCTGCTGACACAAACGCCTTCATGAACTTGATGCAGGGCGACTTGTTCTCCGATTTCCCAGACCTCAATTTCATTATCCCACACGGTGGCGGAGCGGTGCCTTACCACTGGGGGAGGTATCGCGGTTTAGCCGACATGATGAAGCGGCCATCGCTTGATGAGTACATCATGAGTAATGTCTATTTTGATACCTGTGTTTATCACCAACCCGGCATCGATCTTCTATTCGATGTGATCGATCCCAAGAACATTTTATTTGCCTCTGAAATGATCGGGGCAGTTCGCGGGATCGACCCGCAAACAGGATTCTACTTCGACGACACCAAGCGTTACGTCGAGAACCTTAACCTACCGACAGAGACCCGTCACAACATCTTCGAAGGCAACGCACGTCGCGTTTATCCCCGTTTAGACGAATTACTCAAGGAGCAGGGACGATGACCTTTATTAGAAATCGTTGGTACGTCGCAGGCTGGGACGGAGAAGTCGGCAACAAACCGATTTCGCGGAAGATCTGCGGCGAACCAATTGTCATGTACCGTAAGTTGGATGGTTCGGTCGTCGCCATGCGCGACGCCTGCCCGCATCGTCTTTTGCCTTTATCTATGGGTATTCGCGAAGGCGATAACATCCGCTGTAAATATCATGGCATGCTCATCGGTCCTGACGGAACACCAGAAGAAATGCCGCTGGTGAATGAACGTGTGAACAAGAAAGTCTGCACGCCAAGCTACGCCGTTGCAGAAAAATATCGTTATGTTTGGGTTTGGATTGGTGACCAAACTAAAGCGGACGAGGGAAAAATTCCCGACTTTTGGCCCTGCGACAAAGAGAATTGGGTTTTCGACGGCGGCTATATGCGGGTCGAATGTGATTACCGTCTCTTTATAGACAACCTGATGGACCTCACCCATGAAACCTACGTCCATGCGGGGTCGATTGGGCAAAAAGAACTGATGGAGTCTCCATTGGAGACATCTGTTGATGGCGATAAAGTCACGCTCTCCCGATGGATGCCGAACATATCACCCCCACCCTTTTGGCGCGATGCTTTACAACAAGATGTGCCCGTTGATCGCTGGCAAATCTGTGAGTTTATAGAACCTTGTTCGGTAAACATTGACGTTGGCGTTTCACCCGTATCCGAGGGCGACACTCTTGACAGTCACGACTCTGGTGTGCGCGGCTTCGTAATTGACTCCATGACGCCAGAAACGGAAAATACGACTCATTACTTCTGGGGCATGGCGCGCAACTTCAGAATTGATGATCAAGGCCTAACCGAGCGTATTCGAGCGGGTCAGGATAACATCTTTCACGAAGATATCGAAGTTCTTGAAGGACAACAAAAGTCTATCGCTGATAATCCCGACATGACTCTACGTGTCCTCTCAATAGACTCAGGTGGTGCTCACGCACGGCGTATCATCACCCGCCTAATGGAGGCTGAAAATGGGTAAAGATCTACAAAATTACAAAGATGCGTTTGAAGACATCCCTGGCACGCGAGTCTTCACGACGGAGCGCGCAAGGCAAGGCTATTGGCTAAATCAATTTTGCATGACGCTCATGAAACCAGAGAACCGCGAGCGTTGGTTGGCGGATGAAAAAGCTTATCTCGCGGAATCAAAAATGAGCGACGAACAACAAGAAGCTTTGCTCGCGCGGGACTATAACCGTTTGCTCGATTTAGGTGGGAATATTTACTACCTTGCGAAGGTTTTTTCGACAGATGGTCTCTCATTTGTTCAAGCAGTCTCGACGATGACCGGTATGAATGTCGATGATTACAAAGCGATGATGGATGCCGGAGGGCGTTCGCCCGATGGCGTACGCTCAATCAAAGAAGGCAATTAATATGGCCCATATTTCTGCTGGTGTTGCGACAAGCCATGTTCCCTTAATCGGCGTCGGCATCGATCAAGGGAAACAAGAAGAGCCTTATTTTAAGCCTATTTTTGCAGGTTATGAGTGGACCAAGGCTTGGATCAAGAAACCTGAAAACAAGCCTGATGTCGTCATTCTCGTGTTTAATGATCATGCATCTGCTTTTGGGCAAGACCTTATACCGACATTCGCTATCGGATGCGGCGAGGAATTTCAGCCCGCCGACGAAGGCTGGGGGCCACGACCTGTGCCTGTCGTAAAGAACCACCCAGATTTCGCATGGCACATCGCCCAGAGCCTGATCATCGACGAATTCGACATGACCATCATCAATGAGATGCCTGTCGATCACGGATTAACAGTCCCCCTCTCCGCAATGTTCGGAGAGCCTGACGCTTGGCCTGCCCTCGTTGTGCCGATTATGGTCAATGTAGTTACCTACCCCATTCCGTCCGGCGACCGCTGCTTTCGTCTCGGTCAAGCCATAGCCCGAGCTGTCGAGAGTTTCCCTGAAGAATTAAATGTTCAAATTTGGGGTACAGGCGGGATGAGCCATCAGCTTCAAGGACCGCGCGCGGGCCTCATCAATGCGGAATGGGATCAGAAATTTCTAGACGACCTGACGGGTGATCCAGATCGTTTACGACAGGTTCAGCATATCGAATATCTACGCGAGACAGGTTCCGAAGGTATTGAACTGGTAATGTGGCTCGTCATGCTTGGCGCCCTCACCAACCCCAAAGAATTACACCGTCATTATCACGTCCCGGCGTCGAATACCGCCCTGGGACATATCGTTTTGGAGAACAGGTCATGAGACTTCTCGTAGCTGGCGCGACAGGCGCTTTTGGCCGCAAGCATATGGCCGCTTTGGACAACATTGACGGCGTAGAAGTGACGTCAATTATCGGCGGCAGTGAAGCGCCCACCAAAGCTATGGCTGAAGAACGCAACATATCACATTGGAGCCTTGATCTCGCGGAAGGATTAGCGCGAGATAATGTTGATGCTGCGATCTTGGTTACGCCTACTCAACAACATGCGGCCCAAGCCATTCAGGTTCTGGAAGCCGGAAAACACTGTTTCGTTGAAATTCCGATGGCGGACAATATTGAAGATTCCCGACGCCTAGCAGACGTTGCGAACGCGTCCGGGAAAAAAGCCATGGTGGGCCATGTCCGCCGTTTCAACCCACCCCATCAATGGGTTCACAATCGGGTAAAATCTGGCGATCTAAGTGTCCAGCAAATGCAAATTCGAACGATGTTTTTTAGACGGACGAATACGAATGCATTAGGCGAAAAGCGGTCTTGGGTTGACCATTTGCTGTGGCACCATTCTGCACATTCGATCGATTTATTCATGTACCAGACACAAGAGCCCATATCTGATGTCTATGCAGTTGCAGGACCAGTGCACCCTGAGTTGGGAATCTATATGGATATGGGCATCGTTATGCGAACGCCCAGCGGGAAAGTTTGTAACCTATCGCTGTCTTTTAATAACGAAGGACCACTCGGAACGCACTTCCGATATATCTGCGACAAAGGCACCTACACCGCATATTATGATGACATGAAAACGGGAACTGGAGAGATCGTTGATGTATCCGGTATTGACGTCTCAACCAACGGCATTGAACTCATGCAGCGCGAGTTCCTGTCCGCTATCGCGGAAGATCGCGAGCCTAACGGTTCTGTTCAGCAAATTCTCGCGACCCATGAAGTCATGGAAAAAATCCAGCAGATGGTTGAAAAACAAATCAGCGGGTAGGCTAGGTAATGAAAACGGACGTCGTCATTATCGGAGCAGGCCCATCGGGTTTAATGCTGGGTCACCTTCTGGCGCAAGCTGGCGTGGACGCCGTAATTCTTGAGCGCAAAACAGGCGAGTATGTCCTTGGACGCATTCGGGCCGGTGTGCTGGAACAGGGCACAATCAATATTATGACCCAACTGGGTCTGGATACACGGCTTCAAACTGAAGGTCTGCCGCATGACTATGTATCGCTGACGAACCGCAACAAATTGATCAAAATTCCTGTACGCGAACTGACTGGAAAACATGTCGTAGTTTATGGACAAACCGAAATTACGAAAGACCTAATGGACGCAGCTTCGGCGCGAGGTGTCGAAACGATTTATGAGGCGGCGGATGTAGCCCTGCATGATATCGAAAGCGACACGCCTTTTGTGACCTATCACAAGAACGGCCAAGAATTCCGCATCGACGCCCGTTTCATTGCAGGCTGTGACGGCTTTCATGGCCCTTCCCGCAAAGCGATCCCCGCGGACGCGGCAACATCTGTGGAACGCGTCTATCCATTTGGGTGGCTAGGTATACTGGCTGACGTCCCGCCTTGCGCCCATGAAGTCGTCTATGCGAGCCATAATAACGGCTTTGGCCTCGCCTCCATGCGTTCAAACACGCGCAGTCGCTATTACCTTCAAGTTCCAACGGACGAAAAAATAGAAAACTGGTCAGATGATCGTATTTGGGATGAGTTAAAGGTCCGCCTTGGCCCAGAGTTCGCCGGCAAGATCACGACTGGCCCATCTATTGAAAAATCCATTGCGCCATTGAGATCCTATATCTTCGAAAAGATGCGATATGGCAGCCTGTTCCTCGCGGGCGACGCTGCGCATATTGTTCCGCCAACGGGCGCAAAAGGACTAAACTTGGCGGCATCTGATATCGCCTATCTCGCGCCGGCCCTCATATCTTATTTCAAAGATAGTGATGCATCTGGAACCGAAAATTACGAAGCTACGGCTTTAGCACGTGTTTGGAAATCATCGCGCTTTGCATGGTATCTCACATCTCTTATGCACAATTTCCCCGAAGACGGTGAGTTTGGTCGTAAGATGCAAGTTGCCGAATTGGACTATATTGCCAATTCAAAAGCTGCGCAGATGAGTATCGCCGAGAACTATATAGGACTACCTTTGTGAGCTTTCCAACCCGCACCATAAATGGAAGAAAACTGAACCCTATGGGGTTGGGGTGTATGTCCCTGAGCCAAGGGTATTTCCCGCTTCCGTCCGACGATGATGCTGAAAAACTTCTGCATCGGGCAATCGATATTGGGTATAACCACTTGGACAGCGCGAGACTATATGGTCTTGGCCATAATGAAGCCTTATTATCTCGGGTCCTTAAGACCCGTAGAAACGAAGTTTTTATCACCTCTAAATGCGGCATTGAATTTGACGAAGGCAAACGATGGATTGATTGCCGCCCTGAAACCATACGCCGCGCCGTAGAGAAAAGCCTGACAACAATGGGCGTCGAAAATATTGATCTATATTATCTGCATCGACGGGACTTCGACACGCCAATTGAAGAGTCCGTTGGGACAGTAGGCGATATGATCACCGAAGGTAAAATTGGCGCGATTGGCCTGTCCGAAATGTCCGCAAAAACCTTAAAAATGGCGGCTGCTGAATATCCCATTGCGGCCATGCAATCAGAATATTCGCTCTGGACACGCAACCCAGAAATCGCTGTTTTAGAGGCTTGTCGGGAAACCAACACGGCCTTTGTCGCCTTCTCTCCAGTAGCCCGCGGCGCGCTTGCAGGAGGCGTTTCAAATCCGGCTCAGTTGGACCCAAAGGACTTGCGGTCAAAACAACCGCGTTTCTCTGATAAGAATTGGGAGCGGAATCAAAAACTTATCTCACAATTCAACTCAGTCGCCGACCGCGAAGGCCTGTCCCCCGCTCAACTCTCATTAGCTTGGGTCTTAGCGCAAGGCGATCATAT
The DNA here is from genome assembly GCF_014652455.1 of Litorimonas cladophorae. Lineage (GTDB taxonomy): Bacteria > Pseudomonadota > Alphaproteobacteria > Caulobacterales > Maricaulaceae > Litorimonas > Litorimonas cladophorae. Next base: position 1,218,653 of record NZ_BMYV01000001.1, read on the forward strand.
ACATGTGATACCAGGTACGGCCTCTATTCCGCATTTAGAAGAGAACCTCGCAACGCTAGACAAGAGGATCGAGCCAAGTGTTTTTCAGGAAATTTCAGAGTTGATAAATCAACGCACGGTCTCAGGACATCGCTACCCTGACGCAATGCGCAAGGCTATCGATACCGAAGACTACGAGTAAAGCGAATAAAGCCGACTTAATTTTTCCAGCGGACTTTGTCCAAAGAACCGAGAAAATCGGCACCGTGACACGATCGCCATTCTCATAATCTGGATACAGAAATTGCGGTGCATTTTTTTAATGTTCCGCATGAAGTGGGGTGGCATCTCATCGGGTATTTATTGCGGCGTCTTCGGAGGTCCTGGCGAAAAGACACCATTTTCTTCTGCATACATATCCCAGGCAACCATCAATCGTTTAAATTCATCGGGATGTTCTGCGCGCACATCCTTACTCTCTGCTGGGTCTACCTTGAGATTATAGAGGCGCCATTGGGACTTTTCTGCCCGGTTCGGCGGCGCAACGGGATCAGCTTTACCATAGACGGCCTTCCAATCACCGAGGCGAACGCCTCGTTTAAAGAACAACTCCCAAGCCATGGCATCATTTTCGCCACGAACAGTGTTTGCACCCTCCTCCAGAATGGGCTCCCAAGATATCGCTGAAGGCGCGTTGATCCCGTTTATCGAAGTCGGCACGTTCGGCTCATATGTGATACCTGTTAGATCCATCGCCGTTGGCATAATATCCATGACGTGAAGTGAACCAGCCGCAAATCGACCGCCTTTAATTCCTGGGCCAGTCACAAAGGCTGGCGCTTTGATACCGCCATCTTCCGTCGCGCCTTTGAACGCATTCAGCGGCGCCATCGCGGCTTTAGCCCAATTGGGGCCATATGTCAGAAAGCTCTCTGACGTACCCATTTTATCAAAATCAAGGTTGGCCACCGCGATGTCGGCTAGTACTTGCTTTTTAACGTCTGGGCGTGTGGTATTGCTCGTTCGACCTGTCAAAGGACGTTGTGAAATACCTTCCGCGCCATTGTCTGACATGAAAATCACTATCGTATTTTCAAATTCGCCTGTGGCTTTCAGATGATCCAAAACCTTGCCCACATTTTGATCTACGGAGTCGACCATAGCGGCATAAATTTCCATAGTACGAGCTGACCTAGCCCGCTGCTGTGCTGGCATAGCCTCCCAATCGCCCAACGCTGGCAGGTCTGCCGCCGAGGCTGCGTCATCCAGCAGGCCAAGCGCTTTCATCTTTTCCATGCGTTCTGCGCGCAACACTGTCGGTCCCGCGTCGTAACGCCCCTCATATTTGGCAATCAAGTCTTTAGGCGCTTGAAGCGGCCAATGCGGCGCGGTGAAAGCGAGATATGCGAAAAACGGCTTTTCGTCAGATGCGTCTGAGCCGATATAATCAATCATTTTTTCCGCTAGGAAGTCGCTTGAATATGCGCCGACAGGGTATGTCACTGGCGCACCGTTCTCTGTGAACTCGGCCGTGATGATATGTGGCTGACCGTTTTGCCCTGCGCCAAAATGGTCAGGGTTTCCTCTCAGGCTACTATAGGCCTTTTCAAAGCCTTGTGCTGTCGGCCTTTGATCCGGCTCGTCTCCGAGATGCCATTTTCCTGTCATCATAGTGCGATAACCGGCTGCGGAGAATTTTTCGGCGATCGTTACTTCTTCAGGGTGCAGATAACCCTCATAGCCAGGTTTTCCCTTCAATATCTTGAAGGTATTTAACGCCTCAGCCATCGCCCCCAACCCTACTGAATGGGCAGGCTTACCCGTCATCAACATAGCCCGCGTAGGGGAGCAAGTGGGCGCAGCATAAAAATTGGTAAGACGAACTCCAGACATCGCAAGCGCGTCAAGATTAGGAGTTTCGATTTCCCCGCCAAAAGCGCCCAAGTCCGAATAGCCAAGATCATCGGCAACGATAAGAAGAACATTGGGACGCGTTGTTTCAACGACACTTGTTCGGGAGGATTCAGTAGGGGTCTTAGACGGAGCACATCCACTCAGAGAACCGAAGGCTCCAACGACTATAGCTGCAAAGACGATCGAACTCTTCATGACTCTATCTCCAAAACAATCTCGGTATGTGGGCGTGCAGCGCAATATGGCTAAAATCAAACCAAAAGCCTCGGGTCTGCAATGTAAAAACCCCGCCCCAAGATGCCGAGCATTTTGGGATGGGGTGTGTCATCTAATTATAAATCGACTAGAAGTTCGCGCGCAATCTGACGCCATAGGTCTGTGGTGGCGTGAACACGGCATAGGCCAGTCCCCGATTGGAAACGTTAGTGTTGGTCGTGACCCGTTCATCGGTCAAGTTACGCACGAAGGCGGAAAGCATCCAGCCCGCATCATCTGGTGAAAGCGTCGCGTCAATATTAAATGTCGTGTAGGCATCGGACGTTGTTTCATCCAACAGAAGAAAGTTGGTCTCTTGCTCTGCACGATACGAAGCATTCGCCGTAAGGGATAAATCGAAGCTCTGGATATCAAATACGTGATTCACACTCAAATCAGCGCCGAAGTCTGGCGAATATAGCAACGAACTTCCCGAACAATCATAACTTTCCACAGCACCATTAACGCCGTTGGAGGAACAGCCGAAGCGGCCTCTGCCCGGATCAGAAATGAGCTCTAGTTCGTCATATGTTGAGTCCAATATCTGCATGTTGCCGCTGATTGTCGTGTTTTCTGTAGCGGCCCAGATTACATCGAGATCCACACCTTTAATGGTTGCATCGGCATTTGCGATTGGGAAAGCAGACGCTGAATCCAGAGTTGTGAAATAGGTGACTTGTTGACCATCATATTTCCAAAGGAAGGCTTCGGCGTTGACCTGAAGAGTGTTGTCCAAGAATCTATTTTTTGATCCGACTGTGAATGCATCGATATATTCGGGATCATATGTTGGGCTAGCTGAGCTTAAATCCACACCCCCTGCACGATATCCCGTCTCATATGTTGCGTAGAGAAGGTTGCTAGACCCCCAATCAAATTCAGCGCCAAGTCGATAGGTCACTTCGCTGTAGTCAAGATCAGCTCGCAAAGCTCCATCACCCACGTTAACAATTGCAGCGATTTGATCTGGCGAGTTGGGGAAATTACTTAAGCCCGGAATAAGGAAATTATAAACAGGAGGTGGTCCCATTCCCGGTACCGTTGCGACTGAATCGGCCGCAATCAGTCCTCGGTCCACGAAATGCTGAATAAACGCATCCCGGTCCGATGTAACAGGTTGAGCAGGAATTAAGCCCGACGCGCAGCCATGATTGAATGCATTCGCGATGAAGGGCGGTCCAGGTGTCAAGAAGTCGCCTCTTGCTGGCGCGCCGCCACAGAATGTGACGAAAGTATCGCTAATCCCGTCAACAAATTTACTGTCCTCCGTATAACGAAGCCCCGCGTTCAAACGAAACGTGTCGCTGACCTCAAAAGTGCCTTGTCCGAAAACAGCCCAAGATTCGCCGCCGTTATCGTAATTCTGGATGGGCGACGCATAGTTCTGCGCAAATACAGTACTCGTGCTTATTTCCTCATCAATGTAAAATGCGCCAACGATACCATTGAACGGACCCTCTAAATCTGATGCGAAACGCAGCTCTATGCTCTTCTGATTATTGTTTTCTTTCGTGCTCGCTGGAGCAAAACCAGGGCCCGCAAACTGATAATCTTGCTCAGAATCTCTGTAAGCTGGGATCAGCGTAAACGTACCTGCGTCGATCTCGTAATTAATCTCCGCCATGAGACCAGAAAAACTAATGTCTTGATATAAGTCATTTGAATCAATTGGCTGGAAAGGGGCAAAGGATGGGGTGTGGAGAGTACCGCCTCTTATTGCGTTGGCGCCATCCGCAGTTGGCCCACTATCCCTAGGCAGTCCCGATGGCGTGAAATCGGTGAGTGAACCAGTATCGTTACTGTAAGTCCCGATCAAATCCCCACCAGGACCTTTGGCATTATTCTCGGCATAATCACCCGCAACCCGAATAGAGAGGGCGTCGGACACCTCAAACAAGAATTGTCCCCGAAGGCTGAACGAGTCTGCATCATTTGTGCCATCGTCAGCGTAGCCGTCACGCTTCAGTAAATTGCCTGATATGCGCGCAGCGACATTGTCGGCAAGGCCCAGATTAACAGCTCCCTGAAATCCGCGCTTATTATAATTGCCGAACTCAGCTTGAGCGTAACCCGACGTCTCACCGATGATAGGTTTTTGGGGAATGAAATTGATGACACCGCCTGTTGCGTTCCGTCCATATAGAGTACCCTGAGGCCCCTTCAAAAGCTCGACCCGCTCCAGATCATACAACGCGAGGCCAGCCGCACCACTTGAACGCCCCAAATATACGCCATCAACATTTTGCGCGACGGCAGAGTCTGTTAGCGGGTTCACAGTTAAAGCACCAACACCGCGTACAAAAATACTCGTTAGGGGACCGCCACCTGCGCTAATACCCAGTGAGGGTGACAATGCGGCAAGGTCTTGAGCCGTTTCCAAACCAAGCTGCGTCAAGGAGTCTTGGTCATACGCTTCAATTGCAACTGCTGCGTCTTGCAAAGACTGGGCTCGCCGCTGGGCCGTTACGATGATCTCGTCAATTCCATTTCGTGCGTTTGTTGTGTCTCCAGCTTCACTGGATTGTGCAAAGGCTGGTGAATAGCTGAGCGCCAAACTAAGAATAGCCACACTGGACGTTGTTAGTGCTGTCTTAAACATTGTAAAAATTCCCCTGTTCACGGACGTCAAGCGCCGTTTTTCATTAAAGTAGACCTAGGGGGAGAAGTATTAATCAGTAAAATCGATTGTTTTTATAATAGACCATATATTTTTTAAATGCTTGTAGATATATAAACTCACCCAAGTCTGTTGCGCTATTTAAGCCTCCGTTAGAATCGCGCCCGAAGAAGGACCCGTTATGAGATTCAAAGGCCTAGACCTTAACTTGCTTATGGCGCTTGACGCTTTGCTGGATGAAAAGAGTGTCTCACGCGCTGCAGAGAGACTTCACCTGAGCCAACCCGCCATGAGCGCCGCGCTTGGACGCATTAGGGATTACTTTAACGACCCTATTCTGAAGCTTCATGGCAAACGCATGGTTCCCACTTCACATGCACTTCGTATTCATCAAGAGCTGAAGGCTTTGTTGGCCAATGTGGACTCTCTCATTTCTAAAACCGCCTTTTTCGCCCCAAAGACTTCAACGCGTAAGTTTACAATAACGGCATCGGACTACTTAGCGCAGATCATCTTTGTACCCTTACTGCGGCACTTGACGAAAGTTGCTCCGAATATCCAAGTTGAACTCTTGCCGCCAGGAGACTCAACGAACGATTTATTGGCGCAAGGTCGAATCGATTTGAAGCTATCTCCAAAACAAATGCTGTCTGACAATTTTCCTTCTGAATTTCTCTTTGAAGAGCGTTTCGTTGTCGTAGGCTGTAAGACAAATCCACTAATTAAAAATGGATTGTCAGAAGACAATTTTTACAATGCCGGACATGTGGTCGTTAAACTTGGACGCAAAGTCCCGCTTTCCGTTACCGATCAAATGCTAGAAAAACGAAAAAAGCCTCGGGACGCGGATGTGATTGTCGGCTCGTTTCTTTTGGCGCCCGAGATGGTTGTTGGAACGGATCGATTAACTGTCATGCATGAGAGATTAGCTAAATTTTTTGCTGAACGCCTGCCAATCGCCATCACGCCCGTGCCGTTTGATTTTCAAACGCTTGAAGAACACGTGCAATACCACAGCACGCGTATTGATGACCCGGGGATCAAGTGGATGGTTGACCAGATCAAAAGATCAATAATCAACTAAACAAATACTTATCTATAAAAACAATAACTTTTTATAATCCTACAGCAAGCCTTACGACTCTTTTCGAATTTACTGACGGATTTGGCCGCTAGTATTTGGGGAGAAACTGCATGATATCGAACACAACGCCGCCGTGTGGTTTATCACCGCTTTAGAATGCGCAAGCTGACGCTATATTTCGCACCAGGCGCTTGCTCTCGCGTTGCGCTAATCGCGCTTGAGATGATCGGCGTTGAATTTGAAACCGAACTCGTTTCATTCATGGCGGGCGGTCACAAAAAACCTTCTTTTAAGGCGCTGAACCCGTCATCTAAAATTCCGGTCCTTGTGGCTGATAATACGCCGATATCTCAGAACATCGCCATTTTGACATGGCTCGACGAAACCTATCCCCACGCTAAACTTCTGCCAAAAATGGACTCTGCGCTGGAACGAGCTCAAGTTTTAGGTTGGCTCTCAAAGTTCTCCTCAGACCTGCATCCGCTGGTGTCGCGGATACGAGTTCCACATTTTTTCTGCGACATTGAAACTGGGCCAGAGCGAGTCGCCCAACTCGCGACAAAGACTTTACGAGAGCAACTGGTGTATTTTGAGGACGTCTTGGACAATCAACCTTGGCTAACAGGAACAGATTTCACGATCATTGATGCTTATCTGCATTGGGTCTGGTTCCGAGTTACAGGGGCTGGGTTTGACCCGACGGATTTTCCGAGTATTTCCGCCCACTATGCTAAGACTCTGAAGATCCCGGCCGTGCAAAAGGCTTTAGACCAAGAAAGTCGCGCGGAAGCATATTTGGAGTCACAGGGCCTCAATCCAGAATTTCTGAAATCAAAAATTGCGATGCCACCCCCGCATGCAGATTTTGCAAACACCCATAATTAGGAGGCCCCCTTTGGCCCGAGTAAATGACATACGATTTATCGGTTACGGCGTTTCTGATCTAGAAGCAGAGAAGCGTTTCTACATCGAAAGCTGGAAACTTGAAGAAGTCAAAAGCCCCGACGATATGGTTTATCTCGTCGCACCCGGAAGCACCGCGACATATTCAGTTCGGCTGCGGGAGACCGCGGAGCCAAGAATTGATGTCATAAGCTGGAGCGCGAAAGACCGAGATGAAGTCGACGCGCTCGTTCCTCAAGTTGAAGCCGCTGGCGGCAAGCTCATCAATCAACCCCATGATATGAACACCCACGGAGGCGGTTACGGCTTCAGGTTCTTTGATATGAACGGCTTCACAATTGAGGTTGCGACTGACTTCGAAACGCGTAACCCAGAAGTCCTGAAATCTGGTGAAGCGCGTCCTGAAAAAATCAGCCACGTTGTTCTTCACTCCCCTAATCACAAAGGTTACGTCAAATTCTACGAAGATGCCTTAGGTTTTAAGGTCTCAGATTGGCTTGGGGATTTCATGTGTTTTCTGCGGTGCAATAAATGGCACCATCGGATGGCCATTCTTCCTGGACCGCCAGCGTTTAATCATGTGGCCTATGACGTTCCTGACGTCGACGCGATTATGAAGGGCGTTGCCAGACTGCGGGATACCAATGGCGACATTACTTGGGGCCCAGGACGGCATACGGCTGGGAACAATGTATTCTCATATTACGTCACACCGGCTGGTTACGCCGTCGAATATACGTGCGATCTCGAAGAGGTGGATGACGCAACATGGGAAGCCAAGGTTCACCCGCCGAGCAAGGACGTTATGGATCAGTGGGGGTTTGGTGTCGGCGGTCCTGAGACCATGCCAAAACCTATGCCCGACGCCGGATTATTTAAAGACATTGGAGTTTAACCATGGCCCTCTACGAATTTTTTCCTAATTATATCTGGAACCTCTCTGTCGCGATAGCGGTGGCCAGCGGAGCAGAGCTCGGCGAAATTGTTGACATGTGCGAGCCAATTAAGCGCGCCGCGGACGAAGGCGCAGATGCGGGGACGCCGCAATTCATGAAACAATGGGCGATGAAAGCCGCTACGCTTTCAGAGCTTGCAAGCGAAGACCTCGAACGCGGGCGGAAATTCTCTGCCGCAGAAAAACTACGCAGGGCTTGCTTATATTATACCACCGCCGAGCGTATGCAGAGCGCGACGTCGCCAGAGAAAGCCAAAACCTTTGCCAAGGCCCAAGACGCTTTTAAAAAATATATCGAGTATAGCGGTGAAAATTGTGAGCGTGTTGAAATCCCTTATAAAGGCGCGGTTATGCCAGCGCTCTTCACACGGGCAGAGGGTGTTGAAGGCGAAGCACCCTGCGTTCTTTTCACAAACGGGTTAGACAGCAATAAAGAACTGTTGTTCTGGTCATGGCTGCCCCACGCGCTCGCGAAACGCGGTATATCCACGCTTTGCGTAGATCAGCCTGGAACTGGCGAAACGCTACGTCTTCACAACCTACCTGCCACACCATTTGCGGAAGAGTGGGCGACGCCGTGTTATGAGTATCTAGCATCACGCGATGATGTTGATGCGGATCGCATTGGCGTTTCAGGCATATCCCTTGGCGGGCATTTCGCAGCTAGAGCCGCGGCTTATGAGCCTCGCTTTGCTTCTGGCGCAGTCTGGGGAGCTAATCACAATTGGCACGAAGTCCAAATTGGTCGCCTGGACCGCGAAGGCGAGAACCCTGTCCCACATTATTGGAAGCACGTCTATTGGGTCTTCGGCGCAGATAATAAAGAAGACTTTTTCAAAAAGGTCGAGGGCATGAATATGAATGGCCATATGGATAAAATAAAAATGCCATTCTTGATTACTCACGGCCAGAATGATCGCCAGATCAACGTGAAATATGCGCATCAAGCCTTCGAACAAATGACTAACTCGGTGAAGCCTGAGTTGAAAATTTTCACCCCGCGCGAGGGCGGCATCGAACATGTTGGCGCGGATAACATGTCCTATGGTCGTGACTATATCGCCGATTGGTTTGTTGACACATTGGGTGGGCGTTTGGGTTAAATGCAATCGAGCGCGAACATATCCCAACCAAAACTTCCTCGACTTGAGATAGATCCATTCTCGGAAAGTTTTTTAACTGACCCTTTTCGCTATCATCCGCAGATGCGGGATGTCGGTCCAATTTTCTGGCTCGACTCAATTGGGGCATACGGTGTCGCGCGGCACGAGGAAGTCACCCAAGTTCTGAAAAATCATGAAACTTTCGTTTCAAGTCGTGGAGTTGGACTTGCCGATTTTGCAAAAGAGAAACCGTTTCGACCACCGTCACTTTTATTAGAAGCTGATCCACCACTTCATGATCGCACCCGCAACTTGATGAACCGCATTGTCGCCATGCCGGTCTTGAAGGCCTTGGAAAATGATTGGCGGGGAAAAGCTAAAACCCTGGTTGCAGAATTGATAGAAAAAGACACATTTGACGCCGTAACCGACTTAGCCGAAGAATTTCCAATGCGGGTCTTTCCTGACGCGGTAGGTCTCATGGACGAGGGACGCGACCATCTCCTCACTTACGCTTCGATTGTTTTCAACGCTTTTGGACCAAAGAATGAAATTTTCCATAGCGGCATGGCAGATGCAGATGCCGCCATAAGCTGGGTAACAGAAGCCTGTAAACGAGAAAATTTAAAGCCTGATGGTTGGGGAGAGGCGGTCTTCCAATCCGCTGATCGAGGCGATTGCACTCACGCGGAAGCCGAGCGCCTTGTCCGCTCGTTATTGTCTGCTGGCGTGGACACGACGGTCAACGGGATTTCAAATCTGATGTATGGCTTTACGCAATTCCCAGATGAGTTTGGAAAAATGGACACGAGTCAAAGCTCCACCCGCCGAGCCTTCAACGAGGGATTGCGTTGGCGCTCCACGGTTCAAACTTTTTTCCGCACGGCGGCGCATGAGACATCACTAGCTGGCGTGACGATCCCAGAGGGATCGAAGGTTCTGACATTTCTTGCAGCGGCAAATCGAGACGAAAGGCGATGGGACAATCCAGAGGCTTTTTCTGTCACCCGCAATGCGTCAGGTCATGTTGGTTTCGGTCATGGCATCCATGTTTGCCTGGGCCAGATGGTTGCCCGAATGGAAGCCGATGCCTTGCTCTCGGCCCTACGCGAAAAAATAACAAGGATTACGTCCGCAGGTCCGCCGGTGATCAGGTTAAACAATACTTTGTGCTCAATTGCGAGCCTTCCCGTCAAACTAGAAAAAGTAGGATGAGCTTATGACAAAAGCGCCTTTTCGCCGGATCGTAACAGGTCATAATGCTAATGGAAAAGCAGTTATCCTTGATGACAGTCCTCCGCCGCGCGTGCAACGCATTGGCGGCGATACCGGACCCATGTTTTATGAAGTTTGGAATACAACTGAGACTCCAGCACCTATTGATCCTGCAAGCGGAGAACCTCACGAAGACGGCATTAAACTCGCGCCACCAGCAAACGGTACACGTATCCGCGTTTTGGATATCCCGCCAGATGACGCTAGTTTTGACAGCCTGACACCTGAGGAACGAATTGCCCATTTCGCAGAAATTGGGGCCGGCGATGCTGTCGCGGATGGTGGCAACAGTGAACGTCACGCCCATATGCACAAAACCGAAACGATCGACTATGGAATTGTGCTTGATGGCGAGATTGTTCTCATAATGGACGAAGGGGAAACTCTCTGCAAAACTGGCGATATCATTATCCAGCGGGGAACTAACCATGGATGGGCTAACCGCTCTGATCGCGATTGCCGCATTGCCTTTATCCTTATCGACGGAAAATTTAGTCCCGAACTCGCCTAGGCTGGAAAACCCAAGATTATGAAACTCGCCACCCTAAACTCTGATAGCCCTGATGGACGACTTGTCGTCGTGTCCGAGGACAACACGCATTGCGTGGCGGCCGATGGAATTGCTCCGAACCTATTAGCTGCAGTCGAAGACTGGATAAATGTCGCGCCACAATTACTGGCGTTGTCAGATGCCTTGCGTTCTGGCGAGGTTAAGAACGCAGTGGCCTTCGACCCTGCCTCCGCTCGAGCCCCTTTACCTAGATCATGGCAATGGCTCGACGGGTCAGCCTTTCCGCAGCATGGAGAGTTAATGCAAAAGGCATTCAACCTTCCCCCCATCGATAGTGGTCGCCCACTTATGTACCAAGGTATGTCAGACCGTTTCTATGGGCCATCTGACGCCGTCCCATTTCTATCTGAAAAAGCAGGGATCGATTTCGAAGGTGAATTTGGAGTTATCGTCGATACCGTACCAATGGGCACTTCCGCGAAAGATGCGATGGCCCATATTAAATTGATCGTCCAAATTAACGACTGGAGCCTTCGTGCAGTTGCTCCCGTCGAAATGAAAACGGGTTTTGGCTTCGTGAATGCCAAACCTGCTTGTAGCATGGCGGCAGTCGCCGTCACACCAACAGAACTTGGTGATGCATGGAAAGACGGGCGCGTTCATTTACCTTTGCATGTTGAGTGGAACGACAAAAGATTTGGCGAGGCCATTGGTGATGAAATGGAATATGGATTCCATGAACTCGTCGCTCATGCTGCAAATTCTCGCGAGCTAGTCGCGGGTACAATTATTGGCTCAGGGACTGTTTCCAACAAAAACTATGCAGATGTCGGATCGTCCTGCATCTCGGAACGTCGCGCCATTGACATGATCGATTTTGGGGAAGCTCGAACCCCCTTTATGTCTTTTGGCGACACAGTTCGAATGGAAGCACGTAGCACAGAGGGGCAAGCCCTCTTCGGCCCAATCTATCAAACTGTCATTCAAAACTAGGACCAGTCGATGATGAAGAACGCACCTTCAATACAAGGCCAAGGTAAACCTTGGAAAGTCCTGATTATAGGCGCAGGAATCGGCGGGTTATCCGCTGGCATTGCTTTGCGTAAAAAGGGCTATGATGTCGAAATGATTGAGCGTGATCCACAATGGACCGTTTATGGTGTCGGGATAATCCAACAAAATAATGTCATCCGAGCTATGTATCAGCTTGGCGTGATTGATGATTATATCGACGCGAGTTACGGCTTTGATCACGTGAAAATTTTCGCGCCCACTGGTGCGCAAGTCGCCCACATTCCAATCTCTCCCCTTGTTGAAGGCTACCCTGCAAATGCTGGTATCGCGCGCCCCGCCCTTCAAAAGGTTCTGGCCGAAAGCGCCCAAAAACGAGGTGCAGACATCAGGCTTGGCCTCACGGCAGAAACAATCAATGATACGGGAGATCACGTTGACGTCACCTTTAGTGATGGCTCCAAGGGAAAATATGATCTCGTGATCGGCGCAGATGGTATCTACTCCCAAACGCGAAAAATGCTGTTCCCTGACGCGGCTGAACCACAATATACTGGCCAAGCTGTTTGGCGTTACAACTTTAATCGACCTGATGGCATGGAAGGCCTGCATGCTTATAATGGACGCATTGGCGTTGGGTTGGTTCCGATGTCTGAAGAAAAAATCTACATGTATATCACGACCCCCGAACCGGGAAATCCGCGGTTCGAAATGTCTATTCGCGCGGAAGAGATGCGCAATCGACTACACATGGCCTGCCCAACCCTTCATCACTACGCTGACGAGATAACGGAGAATGAAGGTGTGGTTTACCGTCCTCTCGAATGGTTGATGCTAGAAGAGGATTGGCACAAAGGCCGCGTCGTATTGCTTGGCGATGCGGTGCATTCTACGACGCCGCATTTGGGTCAAGGTGCAGGCTTGGCCATCGAAGACGCGCTTGTTCTAGCGGAAGAACTTGCTGATGCGACAACCCCAGTTGAAGCTTTCAAAAGTTATCGCAATCGCCGTTATGAACGGTGTGACTACATCGTGAAGAACAGCCTCGCCATTTGTATGGGCCAGCTTGGAAAAGGGCCTCTGGTCGATTCAGGGAAAGCAACCGCAGACAGTGTCGCTGTCGTATCTAAGCCGATCTAAGTGTCGGTTGAGGCTTCTCTAGAATTAATAGCCCCTTTCGATCTGACGGGACAAGTTGCAATTGTAACAGGGTCAACACGCGGCATTGGGTTGGCCATAGCGAAAGCCTTTTGCCAAGAAGGGGCAAAATGCGTGATATCCAGTGAGTCATCAGAAGACGTTGAACTCACAATCAGGAGATTAGCGGACAAAGGATATGATGTACTCGGCGTGACTTGCGACGTTACAAAAGACGACGACCAAATAAGTTTAATACACACCACGCTTCGACACTTCGGGCAAATCGATATTTTGGTCTGTAATGCAGGAGTGACGGGCAAGGCAGGGCCTCTCACAACGTCGAACCCAGATGATGATTTACAAGTTTTCGACACCAACCTTCATAGTATGGTGACACTCGCAAAGGCCGCCTACCCAACTCTGAGAACTCAATCATCTGCATCGATAATTCTGATGTCTAGTATTGCAGGCCTACGAGGGAATGCCGTAATAAATGCCTACGCACTTGCAAAAGCTGGTGTTGCTCAACTCGCCAGAAATTTAGCCGTGCAATGGGGACCAGATAATATCCGCGTGAACGCAATCTCTCCTGGGCTTATAGAAACCACTCTTGCACAGCCCCTTACTGGCAATCGTGATTTCCTTGAACGCCGTCTGCAAATGACACCTCTACGCCGACTTGGACAAGTCGAAGATGTTGCTGGCTGTGCGTTATTTCTAGCCTCGGATGCCGCAAGTTTTGTCACCGGTCATAATTTGATCGTGGATGGTGGCACAACCATAACCGATGGAAGCTGATCAACATGCGGGTTATTGTGACAGGCGCGGGTGGTTTCGTCGGGCGGCGTGTCGTCCGGCAGTTAAAAGGTCATGACATTGTCGCCCTAGATACGGATTTAGGCGCTCTATCAAATACGCCAAATATCACTAAACTGAGTGGCGACTTGCGCAGCCCTGAAGTGCTCTCGCGGGCCTTTTCAGGCGGTTGCGATGCAGTCATTCACTTGGCTACAGTCCCAGGCGGCGAGGCAGAAGCCAACCCTGCACTCGCGAAATCAGTCAATGTCGACGCTACGATGGCTTTGATTGATATGGCAGCTAAAGCAGGGGATTGCCCCCGCTTCGTCTTTGCAAGCTCCATTGCAGTCTTTGGTAAGCTTCCCGAAACTCCCGTCATGGACGCGGTACCGCCCCAGCCGGAAATGTATTACGGTGCTCATAAATTCATGATGGAAAATTGGATTGCCACTCTGAGCCGTCGGGGAGATGTTGATGGGATCTCGCTTCGCTTACCTGGTATCGTTGCGCGACCAAAATCTCCATCAGGTATGAAATCCGCTTTTCTAAGCGACATTTTTCATGCCCTTCGAAGTGATCAGGACTTCACGATGCCAGTGGAAAAAGGCGCGAATTCATGGCTTAGCTCTGTTGCGACAGCAGCAAAAAATATCGCACTGGCTGCAACCATAGAAACCAGTGACGTCGTCAATCACAACGCCGTGCTATTGCCTGCAGTAAGGGTCAATATGTTAGCGCTAGAAAATGAAATACGAGATCAAATTGGTGGGTCAACTTCGACCATCCACTATGTGCCCGATGCCGCGCTGCAATCCATATTTGCGGCGCATCCTCCTGTGACGACACCGTCGGCACAAAGGATGGGTTTCATATCAGACATCAATCTAAAAACACTCGTCAACTCTGTCTTATCTGAGAAACACGATGGTTGATATCGGGAAAAAACTAATGCGAAGCGTTCAGGTAAAGCCAAACAGGAAATCAAAATGAGCAAAGTTTATCCAACAGCAACGTCGGCTTTAGAGGGGCTTTGTGTAAACGGCCTTACTGTAATGTCGGGCGGGTTTGGCCTGTGCGGCATTCCAGAAAACCTGATTGCCGCCCTACGCGACAGCGGTGCGCAAAATCTAACTGTGATTTCGAATAATGCAGGTGTGGACGGCTTTGGCCTTGGACAATTGCTAGAAACCAAGCAGATCACGAAAATGGTTAGCTCTTATGTCGGCGAGAACAAAGAGTTTGAACGCCAATACCTCGGCGGCGAACTTGAGCTGGAATTCAACCCCCAAGGCACGCTGGCAGAACGAATCCGTGCGGGCGGTTCCGGCATTCCAGGGTTTTATACAAAAACTGGCGTTGGCACGCTAATCGGCGAGGGCAAAGAACATAAAGAATTTAATGGAGAGACTTATATTTTGGAGACCGGACTCAAAGCTGATCTTGCGATTATAAAAGCTTGGAAAGGTGACGCTGAAGGTAATTTGATTTACAAGGCCACTGCACGAAACTTTTCCCCAATGATGGCGATGGCTGGCAAAATTACGGTTGCAGAGGTGGACGAAATCGTCCCTGTAGGATCGCTTGACCCAAACTTTATCCATACAACGGGCATTTTCGTCCAACGCATAGTTGAAGCTAAATGCGAAAAACGAATTGAACAACGCACAGTACGGGAGGCTTAGGCGATGGCTTGGACACGAGATGAAATGGCAGCGCGTGCAGCACAAGAATTGGAAGACGGTTTCTACGTCAATTTAGGGATTGGTATTCCAACCTTAGTTGCAAATCATATTCCAGGCGGCATGAATGTCACCCTGCAATCAGAGAACGGAATGTTGGGCATGGGGCCCTTCCCAACAGAAGACGAAGTTGATCCCGACTTAATCAATGCTGGAAAGCAAACGATCACAACGCTCCCAAAATCCAGCTTTTTCGATAGCGCCACGAGCTTCGCCATGATCCGGGGAGGCCATATCGATCTGTCTATCTTGGGCGCTATGGAAGTCTCGGAAAACGGAGATATCGCTAATTGGATGATCCCAGGAAAAATGGTCAAGGGAATGGGCGGCGCGATGGATCTTGTGGCCGGTGTAAAGCGCTGCATCGCACTTTTCGATCACACGAATAAGCGTGGCAAAAGTAAATTTATCAAGGCTTGTACACTGCCTCTGACGGGACAGAATTGTATTCATATGGTTGTGACGGATCTAGGCGTATTTGATCGTGCACCTGGTCAGCAACGCTTTCGCTTGAGAGAATTAGCACCAAATGTGACATTAGATGAGATCCAAGCTAAAACCGAAGCTGACGTTATTTGGACCTAAATTCCCAAATAGGAATACCCAATCTATCAATTCACCTAATGCGAGTTATGCCTCAAAACGTTTTTCATAGACTGTTGCGAAAGGTTAGCGTCAAACGAAACCACCAATAGCTTCGCGATTGCGGAGTTACTTCCGAAACCGCTGGAGAGTAAAATGGCTTATCCTTTTTCTACCGAACAAACGATGGTTCGCAATAGGTGGTATATTGCGGCTACCAGTGATGAGATTTCACGCGACCCGATCGAACGGACGATCCTTGGGAAAGTCGTCGCTATGTACCGTAAAGAAAACGGTGACCCTGTCGCCATGTACGGTATTTGTCCGCATCGATACTTCCCCCTCGCGCAAGGTAAGGTGAAGGGCGATGCCCTTGTCTGCGGATATCACGGCTTCACTTTTGACCATACTGGAGACTGCATTGATATTCCATCGCAAGGTATGGGCGCTAAATTTTGCCAACCAACCTACTCGATGGAAGAACGCGGAAACCTATGTTGGATATGGATGGGTGATCAGGACCTTTGCGACACGGCTTTGATACCGCCATACGAGGACTTTGGACTCAACCAAGATGGTTGGTACGATAGTTCGTACAACTATTTTCATATGGCAGGTCGCTATCAACTGCTCATCGACAACCTATTAGACTTAACCCATTTGCCGTATGTCCATCATCATATACCTGGTGGTGACTCTCTCGCGAAAACTAAAAATAGTGACTCAGAGCGGGATGGAATTTTCTATTTTACGCGTGATACGGTTGTGCCTTGGAACCCCTTCCATCAAATGGTCTATGGCGAGTCCGCCAAATATGAAGGCTTAGCGGAGGTCGAAAACGAAACTGCGTTTTATGGCCCAGAGCTCATCCGTACGGGGCTCGGCTTCTTCAGGAAAGTAGAAGGCAGCACCAATATTCCGGCAGAGCTTGGAACCATTCATATTATGCACGGTATCACACCGGAAACAGAGAACTCTGCTCATTACTTTGGCTTCGCAGTCAGGAACTTCAGAATTGGTGACAAAGGATTGGACAACTTTTGGCATGCATCGGATTCGAAAATTCGCGAGCAGGACAAAATTGCGATTGATGCTGTTGAAAAACGCTTGGATGCATCCGTAGAACTTCAAAAAGAGCTACTTGTCAGAGCCGATGCTGGTGCGATCAAAGTCAGAAAACGTGTTCAAGCGATGCTCGATTTGGAAACGAAATAACCTTGATGTCCGAAACCATCTCCACTTGCGGAAATAACCGTAAACCTATCTCCGTTGAACAGCGCGGCAAGAACTTGGTCGTGGATATCCATTGTCATTTAAACATCCCTGCCGCGGATCAATTGATCCGCGCGGAGATAGAAAACCCGCCAAGTCCCATGAAATTCATGTCTAAAGACTCGATGCAGGTAAATGGCAAAATGTTTGGTGGTGGCATCGGTAAGAAGCTGAATGCAATTGATGGTCGCCTTGAAGATATGGACCGCTTGGGCGTCGACGTACAAGCTATCAGTCCCTCGCCTGGCCAGTATTGCTACTATGCCCCGCCGGAGTTAGGCCGCAGTGCGGCGCAGGCGGTCAATGACGGGATAGCAAGCGCTGTCGGGCGTCACCCTGACCGATTAGTCGGAATGGGAACAGTTCCGTTGCAGAACACCGAAATGGCGATCACCGAACTAAAGCGTTGCGTAAACGATCTAGGCCTACGCGGCGTTGAGATTGGCACATATGTTGACGGCACTGAACTCGCTGATGAGCGTCTACGGCCGTTCTTTGCTGCGGCCGAAGAGCTTGGCGTTCTGGTTTTTATGCACCCGCTTGGTTTTTCCCATGGCGAACGTTTGTCTTCGCATTATCTGGACAACATTATCGGTAACCCTATCGAATCCTCAATTGCCTTGAGCCATCTCATTTTTGGCGGCGTACTAGACGCCCATCCGGGATTGAAACTATGCGTGGCCCATGGCGGCGGATATCTACCCAGTTATTGGGGCCGCATGGATCACGCTTACCGTGCGCGCGAGGATTGTCGACGACACATCAGCCGCGAACCATCTAGCTATTTAAAGCAAGTTTGGATGGACACATTGGTCTTCGATCAAGATCAATTAGACTCTCTGGTCAGGACACATGGTGCCGACAAATTATGCCTTGGAACAGATTATCCGTTCGATATGGCGGAGCCTGATCCAGTTGGGTTTCATGACAAATTGAACGAAGCTGACAAAGCTAAAATCGTGGGACTGAACGCTGCAGAGTTGCTAGGGCTGAAAGCAACAAAATGTTGCTAAGTTTAATAGTCTAAGAAAACGGCTAGTAATCTAGGTCTTTCGCAATTTCTTGAAGGCGTCTTACAACCCAGCGAACGGCCTCATCATTAGTGTTTTTCGCAGACCACTGAACCACCTCACGAACTTTTGGGAACTCAAAAGGAAGTTCATATAGGCGGATTGGCAGGGTTGAACTAACTTGCGTCGCGAGACGCCGGTGAATCATTGCGATACGATTGGTTTTAATCACAAATCGCGGTACAGATGCGAAGCTTGGAGCGAAGGCCTCAATATTCCGATTGACTCCTATACGTCTCAACGCAGTTTCATCGAACCCTGGGACATTGTGGTTCAAATGAACCGAAACATGACCAAGTTCTGCGTAGAGATCGGAGGTGAGCTCGTCCTCAATTAACGGGTTTTTATCCCAAGCAATGGCAACAAAGTCTTCTTCAAAAAGAAACTCTTTCGGCAAATCTGCATCCGCTAAGTAGTCGATTAAAATTATAATATCAGCCTGACCACGCGGCAGCATTGTTGCAGGTTCTTCCGCCAAAGGCAGTACCTTAAAGCGCATGTTTGGCGCTTCGCGCGAAAACAGTCCGACCGCCTCAGTCAATAGAACATTCGTGACAGCGTCTATCGAAGCAATAGAGATTGTTCGATCCGATGTCGCAGGGTTGAATTGCTCTGGAGTGATGATTGTTTCGCGAATGAGGTTGAGCGCAGCTTTGACCGGCTCGATCAGGGCCTCGCCTCGCGGTGTACATGTCATTGTCCGACCAGAGGACACCAACAGGTCGTCTTCAAAAAACTCTCTCAAGCGGCTCAATGCAGCGCTTGCGCCCGATTGACTGAGGTTCAAACGCTCAGCCGCAATTGAGACACTTTGTTCTTCTAGCAGTGCATCCAGAACGACAAGTAAGTTTAAATCTAGTTTTTCAAATCGCATATGTGATCACCGCTAACACCAATGATGAAAGGCGGCAATCACATGGCGGTGAAAACTCCCGCCGGGAAGACTAATATCTAGTGTGTTTAGCGCAATGGACCATAGGTTGGCGTTCGTCCACCAGCGTCTTCCGCAATCACTTCGTTCCTCTGTCGGCCAAGATAGGTAATCGAACTTTCGACCACATCCCCAGGTCGCATCCAGCGATTGCCATGGAACGCCCCGTTTCCAGGAGGCGATCCCGTGATTAAAAGATCACCTGGGACAAGCCGCAAGCGCTCTGTACAATAAGAGAGAATTTGCTCTGGTTGGAAAATCATGTCGCTAATCGGCCAGTCCTGCATCATTTTGCCGTTTAGTTTCAATTGAATTTGAACCTTGCTGCGATCAACAAACTCTTTTGGAACTGCAAATGGGCCAAGCGTTTTAAAATTTGGCTGATGCTTGCTGATCCAGTCAAACATGAACCGAACATCAGATCGGCGAAATTCATCCACGGTGCCAATGTCATTGCACATAACATAAGCTGCGATCACATCATCAGTTTCTTCAGGCTTAAGGTAACGACCCGTGTTCTTAGTTATAACGCCGAATTCTAATTCCCAATCCGGGTTTTCGCCAATCAATGGCAGGATAATGTCGTCATTTGCGCCGCAAAGCGAGGAATGAAGCCCAGTCCAGATAAACGGCATGCCCTCAGTTTTACGTTTCTCAACAATCGCTAGGTTCCGGGCGTAAAAGGACTCGTCGCTCTCGCCTGGTTCACGTTGATCTTGGTTGAATTTATTATGCGTCATCATCTCAGCGACATGTGAGCAATAGTTTGAGCCCGCGCAAAGCATGTTTGGATGGGCGACGACGGGCAACGCTTTGAGCTCTTCAAATCTCTGGCCATCTCTGTCTCTTTTCACAGCAAGATCGTTCATACCGTCAACGGCACGATCCCAATCTTCGAAAATTGCGTGCGTATCGTAATATCTGTCAGACAGATCAAAGACTGTTCCGTCTGGCAGAACCATTCCCGGAAAGGGTTTTCCATCTTTGGCTTGGTAAGTACCTACCCCAAAGCTGCCTTCAGCAAGGCCTGTTGCGTCATTAAATCTTGTCATTCGAATTCCTTACTTGATATCGAGGATGCGGATGCATCATCGCGGTGCGATTTTTTACTCGAAATATTTGTTTGCTGGTTCGTCGCTCCAACAGTCCATTTCATGTTTGGATATGTCGTGATGACCGTGAACGTGAGCGTTGTTGACAAGGTCCGTGTCTGAAAACGACTCGAACCGGTACCTGTCTGGCGCAAACCAAACATCAAAAACGTGGCTTCCTAAGGGATGACGGCCAACCCCCCAATTCAATTCATGCCCCTGCGACCCGAGCCAACGGTGAGCCCTGAACTGGGCTTCATAGTCTTGCGCCTCAAATGAAATATGATGCAAGTCAGATCGCTTATCTTCCGCGAGGAACACAGAGTGATGATCCACAAATTTCTCCCCACGATCAATGCGTAAAAAACCGACGACTGTTTTCTGCGGAACATTGGGGATATGCATTGAGTCGGTAACAATCAAACCGAGCGTATTTACGAACCATTCCGCATTTTTTTTATAATCATTCACATATAGTCCCAGATGCCCCAAACGATATAGAGTTGCAGGTCCCAATGGACGTGTCTCTTGTGGTTCAGAAAAACGAACGCGGGATGCAGGTGTATTTAAGCGTAATTCTGGCTGAACCTCTGCTGGCGTGTCGCCTTCAATACCATGTACCAAGTCAATCTTCATTCCTTCTGGGCTTGTAAGTGTTACGCCATATCCTCCGCCGGGCGTTTCTAACTTCCGCACCGGAGTGGCACCGTGATCTCTAACCGCATCTTCTAGGTCACTTGCGTTTTCAACTAGAAACCCCATTCCAGTAAAACCACGCTCCCCTCGCACGGCTTTATAGCACCAGGCATCACCGCCAGCTGTTTTCATGATGATATGGTTGTCACTTTTCTCAACTGTGCGAAGACCGAAGTCCTCGGCGAACTGCTGAGTTTTCTCAATATCGGTGACGGTAAAGGACACGTGGTGAAGGGATCGGAGTGCCATATCTGCCTCTCTGTATATATTACACTCCATTAATGATGGAGTTTCTGAATTGTCCCAAACTCCTTTGCCACCCGCACGATTGCAAACTGTTGTCAGAAATAGGTCCTATCTTTCTAAGTGTTTCTTCTATGATAGTTTTGCATTGACCCTCCGGCGGCTTTGATAGAGCTATGGGTCCCAACCTCAATTTACTGCTTATAAATATCTAGAAAGACATTTTTTGCTACGCCGAATTTTCCAATTTCAAATTTGTTTAGCAACCATGGTATCTCTATCTGGCTGTGGAAAAACGAGTGTCGAACCCGTTTTCACGTGTCCAGAAACTGCATATAAAACGCAATCCATTATTGGAGGCACATTCACTATGGGCACGCCTCAGCAATACCCTGAAGAAATCTTGCGAAGTGTGACTGTCTCAGATTTTGATATCGACATTCATGAAGTTACAAACTCCCAATTTGCAACTTTCGTGGACGAAACAGGATATGTCACGACCGCCGAAAAACCTCAGGTCGGTTTTGACGTTCCAGGCGCCGCCGTCTTCATGCCGCCCTCAATCGGCCACCCTAATTGGTGGCGCTTCGTCGAGGGCGCGAACTGGAAAAATCCAGAAGGTCCAAAAAGCAATATTCAACAACAAGGCAACTACCCCGTCGTGCAAGTCTCTTTTGAAGACGCGCTAGCCTATGCTCGCTGGGCAAAACGTGACCTACCAACTGAAGCGCAATGGGAATTTGCGGCTAAAGCAAATTCGGAAACTCGATATGTATGGGGAGACGTAAGATCCCCTGACGGAAAAGAGATGGCCAACACATGGCAGGGCGCCTTTCCCATTCAAAACACGAATGAAGATGGATTTGACCTGCGTGCACCCGTTGGATGTTACCCGGCAAATAGTTTTGGATTGCATGATATGATAGGCAATGTTTGGGAATGGACGAAGTCAGAAACAGGCCAGAGTTCGGAAGCGACTATTTATGCTATTAAGGGAGGCTCTTACCTTTGCGCGGAAAATTATTGCGCTCGTTACAGAAGTGCGGCGCGGCAGTTTCAAGAAGCAGATCTTCCCACAAACCACATTGGTTTTAGAACGGTTTCACCATCCAATCCCACTCCCATTCGGTAAGTTTTATCCTGCAAGGTGAATTCAGAGGCTCACCATCTGAGGTTCAACTTTCAATTTGACCATAAGTCGCAAATTCTGAAAGTAGGATAATTTTCTTAACGCTAGAAAAAAATTGATCCTGTAGAGAGAAATCAAGCGTTTCATCAATATGGTCAACGCAATTTCAGTGTGACAAATGGTGCATCAAACGGTGTAACATTCGAGTTAAGTTCTCTCTCTAACTACTGTTTTACAGACACTTTAATTACATCATTGACTCCTACCTGGGGAGCCATCGATCCTCCCAGAAGTCATTTAAACACAACCATTTGCAGTCTTGCCAACTCATATAATGTTGACGGGCTAAAAGCCCGGCGTCATTCCTAACGATGGTAACAAATTTGCAGCAGGTCATTTTAAGCTGGGTTTGTGAATTGCCGTGCACTTTTGAATTTTGTGAGATAGGTTCAACGCCTAATGTCAAATCCGTCTCCAGACCATTTCGACGAACACCACGTCAGCCATCAGTTAGGGTGGCTGCGCGCCGCCGTCCTTGGTGCCAATGATGGTATAATATCAACAGCGAGCGTTATGATAGGCGTGGCCGCGGCATCTGTTTCCCATAGTGCCCTACTTTTGACGGGCACTGCAGCTTTGGTCGCAGGCGCATTATCGATGGCAGCCGGCGAATATGTGTCTGTAAGCACCCAAGCTGATAGTGAGGCGGCCGACCTAAAAATTGAAAAGGCGGCCATTCAGGCAGATCCTGAAGGTGAGCGACAGGAACTTGCAGAAATTTATCAAAGCAGAGGGCTTTCCGCGTCCCTCGCGCAACAAGTTGCGACAGAACTCATGGCGCATGATCCAATCGGTGCGCATATGCGCGACGAATTAGGTCTAACGGACACTCACAAGGCCAAGCCCATTCAAGCGGCTTTCGCGTCCGCCGTGAGTTTTGCAATTGGGGCATCTCTTCCGCTGGTCGCCGCATTTATCACGCCGCCCGAATTGGTCATCTGGAGTTTAGGTCTCTCATCGCTTCTGGCCTTGATCGCATTGGGCCTCCTATCCGCGCATATTGGCGGAGCGGCTAAACTTAGAGCCGCACTACGGATCGCCTTTTGGGGCGCGGCCGCAATGGGTCTAACTTATGTTGTCGGATCTTGGTTTGGGGTCGTGGTGTAAGAACTAGCTTCGGGTCGGAAGAACGCGACAATCTCATCGCGGCGAGCCATGGCGTCAGCATATCCGAGGTCAATCAGCGCCCCAATATAGCCGGGTTCAAATAGCAAATAGCTTTCAATCCGGCCCAAAGCCGAAGCGGCTGTCCGACGTTTGATCAACCACCTTAATCGCCGCGGCATTTCCGGCGCATGCTGTCTGGCTAAACTACGTAGCGATACCGAAGGGTTGATCGAAAACACCTCGATCGGTTTCAGATTCGCTTCACGTCGTTCCTCCAAGGTTAGATGGCTCACAAGCTGGTTCAATCGAGTCAGCCGTTCAATATCGGACTCCAAACTGTCATGAAATATAATATCCAGCGCATATCCCCCTAAATCCCCTACGGACGGATATTCAGCTTTCAAATCTGATAGATCGGGCTCTTCAGGTGTGCTGTCCCTTGTCCCAATAATAAAAAGCTTATCCGCGCCAAGATGAATGGAGGGAGCCAGGGGTGAGGTTTGGCGTAGAGCCCCGTCCCCGAAAAACTCACCATCAATTTCGACCGCCGGAAATAAAAGTGGGAGCGCGGCAGATGCCATAACCTCATCAATATCTAATGTTCGTTGACGTCCTTCGCGACGCACACGGTGCCAGTCTTCGTTCTGACCTTTTTTGTCAAAAAATGTAACTGCATATCCAGTTTCATATCCCGAACATGTGACGCTGATGGCCGTGATCGCGTTATCCTCCACGGCAAGCGCAATTCTATCGAAATCTATTTTTTTGAGCAGTGTTTCCCGCAAAGGCGTATTGTCCAGCAACGACCGAGGTGCCTTCGCCATTCGCTTTGGAAGGATCATTGAAAAACCGAGTTTAATCGCCGTTCCAAATATTTTCCTCAGTCTTGGATCGAAAACTTGCGATGTCGTCAAACCCCTCCAGAAGCTTTCCAAGTTCGCCGTGCTTGCCGCGAAATCATCGGGAACCGACGCCAATCCTGCAGCGTTCAATCCCCCAACGGAAATTCCCGAGATGATATCGAAAGGCTCAGCTCCACCATCCAAAATGTCATTCACAGCGCGCAATACGCCGACTTGATAAGCCCCGCGCGCTCCACCGCCTGTAACGACCAATCCTGACAATTTTACTGGTGACATGTGTAATCCCTATTGCCTCATTACGCTGCCGTCACGCCGCAAATGCGATTGCCGACATCATCAGCAACAAGCAAGCTGGCACGACCCCAGCTTCGTCACCCATTCCGTCGCCTGCATCGGCGACATTGACGGTCGACGGTATCATATCGGTCGGCGACGAAAAACGGTATTCGAATCAAAACCGGTCTTAATTGGGGCAGCATTGGAAAAGGCACATTTTGTGCGTATAATCGCAAGAAGCGCTGATGCCAGACGTTAGGAAAGGCGTATCCCGAACGAAAGCAAGATTGGGGTCCCTACGCCCTCAAATCATCATTCCAAATATTGAATAAAATGGCTTGCTTGATTTCATTTCGAGCCTAATAGGCCCTCGAAATTGAAATGCGCGTTCCAATGAGCGGGTGTCTTTCTAAGGGCGAGCGATGCGCGCAGTTTTATCATCAGTTGGCACGCTCCTGATTTCAGCCGCAGTGCTCTTGGCGGGCGGCGGTTTATTGTCGACTCTGATTGCTGTTCGCGCAGAAATCGAAGGCTTCCCTCTAATTGCTACGGGATTAATTGCGTCTTTCTATTTTGCGGGATTCATCTTTGGCTGCCTTTTGACGCCAGTGTTGGTCAAACGGGTTGGTCATGTCCGGGTCTTCGCTGCGCTGTCATCCCTGATCGGGGCGTGCGTATTGGCCCATGTCCTTTTTATCAACGTCCCGGTTTGGATCATTTTACGTTTTGCTACGGGGTTTGGCTTTGCGGGATTATATATTCTCATTGAAAGCTGGATAAATGAAAAGACGCCCAATGAGCAACGTGGGCAGATACTCTCAATCTACCGTATGGTGGACCTGTTTGCGATTACGACAGGGCAATTCATGCTGACGCTGTATGACCCAGGTAGCTTTGCGCTTTTTTCCGTGGTTGCAATGTGTGTTTGCTTGGCAATTTTCCCGATTTCTCTTTCGACGTCCCAAGCCCCAGTCGCTGTCACGAACACGTCCCTGAACATTAGGAAACTGATACGTACATCGCCTCTAGCTGTCGCAGGATGCCTGGCAGTTGGCCTGACAAATGGTAGTTTTTGGGGGATGGCTCCGGTGTTCGTTCAGCTACTTGGCCATCCGATTATCATGGTCTCGGTTTTCATGAGTGTAGTCATTTTTTGTGGGGCTGTCCTGCAATGGCCGGTCGGATATTTGTCCGACAAGTTTGGGCGGCGTGAAATTTTAATTTTAATGTCACTGGGCGCAATTGGCGGCGGCTTATTTCTTTACCTGATGGCCCCTAAATCAGCGACACTTTTGATTATTGGCGGGATAATCTACGGCGCATTTGGTATGCAGATTTACGGATTGTCGGCGGCTCATGCGAATGATCGCGCGGAACCTGACGAATTTGTGGCGATCAGCGGGGGCTTAATGTTAATCTACGGTATCGGTTCGGTCATTGGTCCGGTGATTTCGCCAATAATCATGTCCGTTTTTGAGCCCTCTGCAATGTTTGCCTTCACGGCGAGCGTCCACGCTGTTCTGATGCTCTATGCTATTTTCCGAGTGGTCAAACGCGCTGCCCCCGACGAAAGTGCGGATTACGTAACAATGCCTCGCCCGCGATCTATGGCTTTGATCTTGAGAACTGACCCAAGAAACATCATTAAACGAAAAAGAAAACGGAATTCTCCTCCCGTTTAAACGCATTCAAACTGAAGACCTGGCACAAAAAAGCCGCCCTAACAGGCGGCTCGTTTTCTCATATCAATAAGCTATAGCTAGCCCGTGAATTGCATTCCAAGCCAATCAGCGATCAAAGCTGGCTTGTCTTCGCCCTCGATTTCGACAGTGATTTCATAGGTCATGAGATATTGACCCGGCCGTTTCTCTTCCGCCGCTTTGAGTTTAAAATGACCGCGGACTTTTTTACCAACTTTCACAGGCGCAAGAAAACGCACTTTTTCAAAACCGTAGTTCACGCCCATCTTGACGCCTTCGATCATGAGCCCGCCTTGCTCCGAGAACTTGGACAACAGGGAAAGCGTCAAAAATCCATGGGCAATAGGACCACCGAATGGAGTCATTTTAGCCATCTCGGGATTTACATGAATGAACTGGTGATCTTCTGTCACATCCGCGAACTGATTGACGCGATCCTGTTCGATCGTAATCCAGTCTGATGTTCCCAGATCGGTTCCGACGGTTGCTTCTAATTCTTCAGCTTTGATCGTTTTCATGTGTATCCCCTTAGTTTTTAAATTTTATCAAGCATGCCTAAAATTCGTTAGCGACGGCAAACTCATTCATATGATAATGCGCATCCCCCATGAGCTCTTGCAAGACACGAATGCGTTTCATAAAAAGTCCAATGTCATATTCATCGGTCATACCAACGCCGCCATGCATTTGAACGCCCTCTTGGCTGGCAAGTTTTGC
The DNA here is from genome assembly GCF_014652455.1 of Litorimonas cladophorae. Taxonomy (GTDB): domain Bacteria; phylum Pseudomonadota; class Alphaproteobacteria; order Caulobacterales; family Maricaulaceae; genus Litorimonas; species Litorimonas cladophorae. The sequence continues at coordinate 1,245,674 of NZ_BMYV01000001.1, forward strand.
GACTGAACCCAGCTTTGCTTTCGCCATCGCACAATAAGCCGACGCTTTTTCATCACCCTCATCCAGCGCCGTCAGCGCACCAATTACGGCGGACCGGGCAATTTCTAGCTCTGAGTACAAATGGGAACTGCGATGCTGGAGGGCTTGAAATTCGCCAATGATTTGGCCGAATTGCTTACGCTCCTTAATATAGGCAACTGTGTCTTCAAACGCTTGCGCGCCTGCACCCAGCAATTCTGCGGCAGCAATACCTCGGCCAGCTGTGAGCACAGCATCAAGAACGGCCATGCCTCCGTCAAGTGTTCCGATCAAAGCGTCGCCAGAGACTTCGACATCATCCAAATCTATGCGTGCTGCATTGCGGCTATCGACCATAATTGTGCGTTCTGTCGCAACGCCTTTGGATTTCGGGTCGACCAAGAATAAGGAAATACCCTCTGCGTCACCCGCCTCGCCCGATGTCCGCGCGGCGACGATCATAACGTCGGCGACATGGCCATCGACGACCATGGCCTTAGAGCCGTTAAGTTTGAAACCATTCCCAGACGGCTCTGCTGTCGTAGCTGTTCCGCGTGGGTTGTGTTTTACACCTTCATCCAGCGCCAGCGCGATCACGGCCTTGCCAGAGGCAATCTTTGGGAGCCACTCGGACTTTTGCTCATCAGTGCCGTGCTTCAACGCAGTGGCCGCGAGAATGGCCGTCGAAAGAAAAGGAGATGCCGTCAAGTTGCGACCCATTTGCTCAGCCACAAGGCCGGCCGCGAGATAGCCCATATCCACGCCGCCATGCTCTTCTGGCACAACGATACCAGCAAAACCCATTCCAGCCATGTCAGCCCATAAGGCACGATCAAACCCTGTTTCATCTTGAGTGTCGCGCAACACGCGCAGCGCTTTTACCGGCGCTTTCTCGGCAAAAAATCCTTGCGCCATATCGCGCATCATCACTTCGTCTTCATTGAGTACGAGAGCCATTCGTCTATTCCTAATCGATCAGCATTTTAAGCTGTGTGAGTATCGGCGCGGCCGTGACCGCGGGCCATTGGGGCGACCGAATTCGGTCGCCCAGCTTCGAGAACTACCGCCGTGTTACGCGCCTGGCAGTTGCAAAATGTGCTTGCTTATAATGTTCAGCTGCACTTCGGATGTTCCGCCTTCGATGGAGTTACCTTTGGTGCGTAACCAGCTCCGCGCCATTTTGCCATCATTGGAACGGTCGCTTTCCCACTCCAGACCTTCATGGCCTGTCGCGTCCATCATCAGCTCATACTTACGCTTATTGAGCTCTGTACCGTAATATTTCAGCATGGAGCTGTCTGCGCCCAAAGATGCGCCCGCTTTGGCTTCGGCCAATTTGCGTTTCATAGTTAGGTTGAAAGCCCATTCGTCAATCTCGGCTTCAGCGATTTTCGCACGCAACATGGGATCTGCTAATTTGCCATCTTCCAGACCTAGCGACCCAGCCGCGAGTTCGTGCAACGGACGAGCCGCCTCATTGCCGCCACCGATCATCTCACGCTCATGCGTCAGGAGGTATTTCGCGATGGACCAGCCTTTATGTTCTTCGCCAAGCAGGTTTTTCTTTAGAACTTTGACGTCTGTGAGGAAGGTCTCGCAGAATGGCGAACGACCAGAGATCAGTTTGATCGGACGCGCTTCGACACCTTCGGAGGCCATATCAAACAAAACGAATGAAATGCCGTGGTGTTTTTTGCCCGTGTTGTCCGTGCGCACGAGACAGAAAATCCAATCGGCTTCATCGGCGTAAGATGTCCAAACTTTCTGACCATTGACGATGTAATGATCGCCCATATCTTCGGCTTTAGTTTTCAAAGACGCTAGATCTGAACCCGCGCCTGGCTCTGAATAGCCCTGACACCAACGAATTTCACCGCGCGCGATTGGCGGCAAATGCTCGGCTTTTTGTTCTTCATTGCCGAATTTCAAAAGCGCTGGTCCGAGCATCCAGATGCCGAAGGAAGAAAGAGGATTACGCGCATTGATACGCTTCATTTCCTGTAAAAGGACGATCTCTTCCTTACGCGAAAGTCCAGCGCCACCATATTCTTTTGGCCAAGTTGGGACGGTCCAGCCTTGGGCGACCATGCGCTCTAGCCAGACTTTCTGCGCTTCGGACTTAAATTTGAAATTTCGGCCGCCCCAACAGGCGTCTTTATCGCTCGTTTCGGCTGTCCGCATTTCGGCAGGGCAATTGGCCTCTAACCACGTGCGAGCTTCCATGCGGAATGTGTCTAAATCGCTCATAACATTATCCTTTAAATCCTGATTAGCGTTTCACGAATTAGGCCGTGAATTCGCCTTTTTGAATACGGGTCAGGAACTTCGCGCCCTGCTGTCCGCCATTCGTAAATTCTTCCTGACCAGTGGTGTCGCGGATCTTGTCGATAAATTTCGCGACATTCTCTGCGGTTTGTGCACCTTCTGAGAGGTTGATTCCTTGAGTTTCAAAGACTTTCGTCTCCGAGTAGCCTCCTGCACCGGCACACATAATCATGCGATTGGGCGCGTCGTCGCAGACGAGATACACAAGACCGGCTGAAACAGACTCAACTGTGAGCTTCTCCAGAATTTCTTCAGGCATCAAATTCTCGGTCATGCGGGAACGCGCCGTTGGCGAGAGCACATTTACCCGGATATCGTATTTTGCACCTTCAAGGCAGAGCGTGCGCATAAATCCAGATAAGCCAGCTTTCGCAGCGCCGTAATTGGTTTGGCCAAAGTTGCCATACATCCCCGAGGAGCTTGTCGTCATGACGATTCGGCCATAGCCGTTCGCTTTCATGTGGTTCCAAACCGCTTTGGTGCAGACCGCTGAGCCTTTCAGGTGAACCGCCACAACCAAATCCCAGTCTTTCATTTCCATTTTGGAGAAAGATTTGTCACGCAGGATGCCTGCATTGTTGACGAGAATGTCAATCTTGCCCCATTTCGCAATAGTTTCATCGACCATAGCTTGGACTTCGGCCTCATTGGTAACATTTGCACCATTGGCAATCGCCTCGCCGCCTGCCGCGATGATTTCGGCCACGACCTTCTCAGCCATAGTCTCTGAGCCACCTGTTCCGTCGACGGAGCCGCCGAGGTCATTGACGACGACTTTGACGCCGCGCGCGGCCAAAGCCAAAGCATGTGAACGGCCAAGACCGCCGCCAGCACCTGTGACGATGGCTACGCGGTTGTTAAACTCTACTGTGCTCATTTTCTTTTCCTTATCGGATTAGTAAAATACAAACCCACCAGCCACGTGATGGCGAAATGGCCAAATGCCAATTTTCGGCGGCTTGCCCTTCAATTCCTCAATTTCCTCAAACTCAATTCTCGCTTCAGGAGATCGGTTCTTCATGGCTTCATCAGCAAAGAAGGAGTCTGCTCTCAAAACCGCCAAACCGATGACTTCGGCTTGGCTATAATTTTCGGCTTCCACAAAACGGGTCGTATAGAAGCCTTTAACATTGGCCCCGCCATCAGATTCTATTGAGAAATTTTCTCCATGAATCAGACAACGGAACCAAGGCACTTACGCGACTTCAAACAATCCCGCGGCACCCATGCCGCCGCCGACACACATTGTGCTGACAACATATTTCGCGCCGCGACGTTTGCCTTCGATCAACGCATGTGCGGACATACGCGCGCCAGACATACCATAAGGATGGCCCACAGAGATCGCGCCGCCATTGACGTTCAGCTTTTCCATCGGAATACCGAGAACGTCGGCACAATAAAGAACCTGAACCGCAAAAGCTTCGTTCAATTCCCATAGATCGATATCATCAACCGTCAGTCCATGTTGCTTGAGTAGCTTTGGTACCGCGTAAATTGGACCAATGCCCATTTCATCTGGCTCAAGGCCTGCAACAGCCATGCCGCGATAATAACCGAGTGGCGACAGACCGCGCTGTTCGGCCAGTTTCGCGCTCATGAGAACAGAAACGGACGCACCATCAGACAATTGCGACGCGTTGCCAGCCGTAATCGTCTTATCCAAACCCAATACAGGTTTCAGACCATTGAGGCCTTCAATGTTTGTGCCCGGACGATTGCCTTCGTCTTTTTCAAGCGTGACTGTGTGCTCGGAAATTTCCTTCGTCGCCTTGTCCATAACTTTCATCGTGGTTTCGAGCGGGACAATCTCATCGTCAAATGCGCCAGCTTGTTGCGCCGCATGTGTGCGCTGTTGGCTCATGAGAGCATATTCGTCCATGCGTTCACGCGAGACATTATAGCGGGATGCAACGATTTCTGCCGTTTGCAGCATTGGCATATAAGCCGCTGGATGCTTCGCCGTGACGTTCGGATCAGCGGCAACGCGCATTTCTGGCGTCTGAACCATAGAGATGCTGTCGACACCGCCGCCGATGACAACGTCGGCTTCGCCGCACATGATCTTGCGCGCTGCGATACCGATCGCAACCATGCCAGATGAACACTGACGATCAACGCTCATAGCAGGTACCGTTACGGGCAAGTTTGAGGCGAGAACCGCATTGCGGCCAACTGTTACCTGAACGCCCTGTTGCAAGGCGCAGCCCATCACAACATCCGCGACTTCCGCGCCGTCAATTCCAGCACGCTGGACGGCATGATCAATACAATGGGCCGCGAGTGTCGGTGAAGGTGTGACGTTAAAAGCGCCGCGATATGCGCGGCCAATCGGTGTACGGGCGGTCGATACAAGTACGGCGTCTCTCATGAGGATGTCTCCAGAAAAAATGAATCTCATTCGGTTATGACCTATTGCGGGGGCGGGTCAAATAACGAATATGAATATAACTATGCAAAAATTACCACAAACCTCGAAACTACAGCTCGACCTTGCTGACGGATGGCTCACGATCTGGCTCGACAGTCCGTCAAATAAGAACGCCATCGGCGACGTCATGTGCGCAGAATTACTCGCGGTGATGGACACAGTGCGCGGGGATCGCAGTGTGCGCGGGATCACCCTGCGCGGCAAAAACGGACTGTTCTGTTCAGGCGGAGACTTAAAAAGCTTCAACGCGATGCAAGCGCCAGGTGTCACCCATGCCGAAGTAGCGGCCATGAACCGAGGCATTGGTGATGTCCTCATTGGCCTAAACGAAATGCCGCAAGTCGTGATCGTCCTCGTCGAGGGCGCAGCGATTGCTGGCGGCTTGGGTTTAATGTGCTGCGGTGACGTCATTATCTCCACGGAAGATGCGAAATTCTCCCTCACGGAAACCATGCTCGGGATACCGCCCGCTCAAATCGCGCCCTTTGTCGTGGCCCGTGTCGGCTTACCAATGGCGCGGCGTATCATGCTCACAGGTGCGCGGTTCACAGGACGCGAGGCTGAAGACTATGGCTTGGTTGATGAAATCGTGGTCAGTCCAGATGATTTAGGACCTGTCGAAGCCCGCATCAAACGCGGTGTCCTACGTTGCGGCCCGGGCGCGATTGCCGCGACTAAACACCTAATTCTGTCGTCCCGCGATAAATCAGGCGCAGCGATGATGGATCACGCCGCCGACACCTTCGCCACCTGTATGCTCTCTGATGAGGGCAAGGAGGGCATCGCGAGCTTTATCGAAAAACGTAAACCCAATTGGAGCCCCAAATGAGAGCCTTAAACGTCCACCAATTTCAGGATTACAAAAAACATAAAGTTGAGGACGTGACGCCTTCACCCATGCGAGCAGGTCACGTTCGTATCGCACTCAAAGCCGCGGGCGTAAACTTCCCCGACATATTGATCGCGGAAGGCAAATACCAAGCTCAACCACCCTTCCCTTTCATTCCAGGCGGAGAAGCCGCAGGCATCGTCAGCGAAGTCGCCGATGATGTGAAACATCTGAAAGTGGGCGACCGTGTTGCTTACCTCGGCCAAGTCGGGGCATTCGCCACAGAAGTCGTAGCGCCCGTCGCAACGGTTGGCCCGATCGGCGACATGCCGTTTGATATCGCGGCTGGGCTCGTTCTTGTTTACGGCACATCCTATTACGCGCTGAAACAACGCGCACAGCTCCAGCCAGGTGAAACGCTGGTCGTGCTCGGCGCTGCGGGCGGCGTTGGCCTTGCCGCTGTTGAGTTAAGTAAAGCTATGGGCGCGCGGGTAATTGCCTGCGCCTCGACGGATGAAAAGCTAGAGGTTTGCCGCGCGCATGGTGCGGATGAGACCATAAATTACTCTGGTGATATGGACCTGAAAAAAGCGATCAAAGCCCTCGGCGGCGCAGATGTTCTATACGATCCCGTTGGTGATAAATTCGCCGAACCTTGCGTACGTGCCATGAATTGGGGCGGACGCTATCTCGTTGTCGGCTTTGCGGCGGGCGACATTCCGCGCATTCCGCTAAACCTCTGCCTATTGAAATCCATCGACATCCGCGGCGTGTTCTGGGGCGCATGGACCCAGCGCGACCCCAAAGACCATATGAACAATATCGGCGAGATTATGGGCATGCTCAAAACGGGAAAAATCAAACCTCGCATCAGCAATCATTACCCGTTGGATGATTTCGCAAACGCGTTTGACGAACTCACGTCACGCAAAGCGATGGGCAAAGTCATCCTGACGATGGACTAAATAACGTTAAAAAACCACGAGATTTTATCATGAGACACTTTCTAGCGATTGTTTTCGCGGCGACCTATCTGGTGGCCTGTGCACCAGACACCTCAATATCTAAAAATACTCAACTCGAAAGGTCCAATGCTTCACAGGAATTGGAAACCCTTTCACGAAAAAAATGGGGCTGGATGGCTGACAGAAACATCGAGGCCTTAGAAAGTCTATTTCATGACCAGTCTAAATTTGTCCATATGAGCGGAACCTGGGGTAAGGCGCGTGAAATGGAGATTATCGAAAACAACTTTATTTGGTATAAACGCGCTACAGTTCATGATGTCGCCACTGAAATTTTTGATAACCACGCGATTGTCTGGAACCGGATCACGCTTGATGCTGTCGTACGCGACCTCCAAGTGTCGAACGAATTTACGACAACTGAAGCTTATTTGCGGGTTGGCGAGGAATGGAAACTGACCGCTCTGACATTCAGCAAGGTGCGTGATGAACATACTCTGGCGGATTAACATAATATTAGGCAGACCGAACGCAGAGCAATTTCCAACAATTATTGGCGTTTTTTGGTCAAACTTAATCGCTGGCCGAATATGGCGCATTTGTAATAGTTCGATCCGAGAACGAGACTCCCAACAAACCAAAAGGCGGCGGGCAAAGCAATGTTGAGATTGATTCCTAAGAGTTGAAAGGGAGTGTGATGGAAAACCTGCTCGCTTTCATTTCCGCAGCCATACTTATCGAACTAACGCCCGGGCCTAATATGGCGTTTCTGGCACTGATCAGCGCGACGAAGGGGCGACGACATGGCTTCGCGACTACGGCTGGTGTTGCCCTAGGCCTGTTAATTATTGGGCTGCTGAGCGCAGCAGGTGTTGGAGCCGTCGTCACGCAAAATCCGATCCTGTTCCAGATTTTGCGCTGGGGCGGGATTGCTTATTTGCTTTTTCTAGCGTGGGAAGGTTGGCGTGAGGCTGGCGAAAGTTCGCCGCATCGCAGTGGAAACACGGAGAGTGACCTCACCTATTTCCGTCACGGCCTAACGGTCAACCTTCTCAACCCCAAAGCCGCGCTCTTCTATATTGCCGTGCTTCCGACCTTTCTCTCTTCGCGCGAAGCGGCATGGGCAGAGATTTTCGGTCTGACAGTCCTTTATGTCGGGATTGCGACAGCCATACATGTTTTGATCGTAGTCTTTGCTGGGACGTTCCACAAATTCCTGGAAAACCCTAGGCGCAGTTTCTGGGTGAGGCGCATCTTAGCGTTGGCTTTGGCGCTGACAGCCATCTGGTTCGGCTGGTCTACGCGGGACGGCTGACACCTAGACAGCGATAAAATTCATCGGCAAGTTAAACGCAAACAGGATGACACCATGCACACATTCAAAACAGTATCCGACATCCGCATAGCCCCCGGCGGCGCTGCAAAGTTGGATCTTCTCATTGAAGGCCTCAGTTCCAATAAACGCGTGGCGATCGTGACGGACAAAGGTGTGCGCAGCCTTGGGCTGATGGATAGTGGAATTGATGCGCTGGAAAGCGCGGGCTTTGACGTGATGATCTTTGATCAAGTCGTCGCCGATCCCCCCGAAGCGATTATGCAGGAAATCGCCGATGGTATTCGGGCATTCGGCGCGGGGCTCGTCATCGGCTTTGGTGGCGGATCACCGATGGATACTGCAAAAGTCGCCGCGCATTTGGCGGGCTGTGATCAACCGCTAGAAACGATGTATGGCGTTGATAATGCAAAGGGACCGAAACTCCCGCTACTGCTCATCCCGACCACGTCTGGCACGGGCAGCGAAGTTACGAATGTCGCTATTCTGACAACGGGCAAAACCGCCAAGAAAGGCGTCGTTGCAGACAGCCTCTATGCAGATCGCGTCTTGCTCGATGCGGAACTGACGCTTGGCCTACCAGCATCGATCACGGCGGCGACGGGCATTGATGCGATGGTCCACGCCATCGAAGCCTATACCTCCATCCGTCTCAAGAACCCGATGTCAGACGCCCTGGCCCTGACGGCGCTGCGCAAACTTCGGAACAATATCGTGCAAGCGGTGAATGAGCCGACCAATTTGGATGCGCGCAATGAAATGTTGATCGGCGCGATGATCGCGGGACAAGCGTTCAGCAACGCACCCTGCGCCGCCGTTCACGCCCTCGCCTATCCGCTGGGCGGATTCTTCCATGTGCCCCACGGGTTATCCAACGCGCTCGTCCTGACCGAGGTGATGAAATATAACCAACCCAAAGCCGATCACTGGTACGCAGAAATCGCAACAGATTTAGGTGTCGGCCAAAGCGGCTCGGCGCTGGTGGATGAAATGCTGCGCATCAAGGACGCGACAAAAGTCCCTCAAACCTTGACCGAAGTAAACATTCCAAGTGACGCCATCATCATGATGGCAGATGACGCCATGACCAAAGACCGTCTGTTAATGAATAACGCCCGCGTGATGACACATGAAGCGGTTGTCAAAATCTATGAGACAATCCTGTGAGAGCGACGCCGAACAGCCTCAACAGCTATCCACATCATCTTACCATCCCGACGCGATGGGCCGATAATGACGCTTATGGCCATGTAAACAATTCAGTCTATTATTTCTATTTCGATACAGTCGTGAATAAATGGCTGATTGAAAATGGCCTCTTGGAAATCGGCCAAAGCGACACCATCGGTCTCGTCGTCGGGACGTCATGCGATTATTTCGCGCCGATTAGTTTCCCCGATGATGTCGTCGCAGCGCTGCGTGCGGCCAAGGTCGGCAGTTCCAGCGTGACCTATGAAATCGGACTTTTCCGCAATGAGGAAACCACCGCCAGCGCGCAGGGTTCATTCGTGCATGTCTATGTCGACGAAAAAAATCGACGCCCCACGGCAATTTCTGCTATGATGAAAGAAAAACTCGGGGAAATTACACCATGTTAGACGCACCAAATTTAGACGAGATCATGAGAGACGATCCGGCCCTCGTCAGCGAGCAGGCCAAATTCACGCGCATGCAAGACGGTACGTTGGAAGATTGGATGAAGATCGGCGCAGCGCATAAACAGGATTTCGGCAAGACCGCAGACCGCTTCATTGAGATGCTAAAACAGCTCGAGAATGCGACATTGGGTTTCGCATGCGACCAGCTACAACACGCCCTCATGTGCGGAACCCTCGCGCGGCGGGACGGCGCGAGCGATGAACAAATCGTTGTAGCGCTCTGTCATGACATTGCAAAAGTCATCAACGTCCCGAACCACGGCCCCATCGCGGCCGAAATGCTGCGCCCGTATGTGAGTGAGGATAGCTATCACGTGCTGCGCAATCACCAAGCGTTCCAAGGCGAGCATTATTACGCCTATATGGGCGCGCCGACGGATTTACGTCTGCAATGGAAAGACGAGCCGTGGTATGATTATGCCGTAAAGCTCGTCGATGAATGGGACGCGCCAGCGTTCGATCCAGATTTTGCGGCCGATAGTTTAGAGAGCTTTATTCCGCTGATGCGAAAGATTTTCCACGACAGCCCTGTTCCGCTTTAGGGGCTGCAATGCGTCTTCGAACTCGACTAATTCTAGGCGCGATTGGTGTTACGCTTATCGCTGTCGGGTTTTGGCTTACAATATATCTACCCTTTCCGAGTGCGACAGCCAGAGAGGCAATTGGCGATCTTCAAACAATTAGTACGAGCGAAGGCTCACTGACCTATAGAAAACTTGGCGCAGGCCCTTGCATTATTTTGTTTCCAAGTGCGGGACGTGAAGCAAGTGACTTCAATGAATTAACTAAGGCGCTTGAATTTAACGGTTACCAGACACTGTCCATAGACCCAGGAGGAATTGGCGACAGTGGGATAGGGCTTTCTATTAATTCATATAGAGCGGCCTTCACAATCCACGCGGCAGGCGCGAAGAATTGCGGTTGGAAACAACCTACAATCCTGATCGGTCATGCGTACGGTAACAGAGTCGTCAGACTCAACGCATCACTTAGCAATATGCAAGATGGTTTTGACGCTTCGTTACTAGATTTACCAACAGACCAAGCGAACATTGAAGCTGTCATCCTCCTTGCCGCGGGCGGCCAAATCCCGATAGAGCCCAAAGCCGAGCAATCCTTACGCGACATCTTCAACCCGCTCAAATCCCACGAATCCCGCATGAAAGATGTCGAATATGCCTTCTTTGCAGAAGGCAATGACATCCCCGATCATTGGACGCGCGGATGGCATACCAAGACCGCGATGGCGCAAAGCGAAGCGATCATAGAATCCGAAGAATACTCTGACCTCTGGCATTGCGCGGGCGGCGTTCCGATGTTGATTGTCCAACCCATGCAAGACCGGATCGCGCCGATTGAGAACGCCTACGCCCTGCGGGATAAATGCCCGCAAGAGGTTGAGATTGTCGAGGTTCAAAACGCGGGTCACGCGCTGCTGCCCGAACAACCCGAAGCCGTAGCAGATGCGGTGCTAGCGTTTTTGGCTAAGCACCACCCTGTCGATTAGCGGGCTAAAGACCCAAAGCTTTAGGAACTGCTTTCCGCAATTCGAACTTCAAGACCTTGCCTGTGCCACCGCGCGGGAGTTCGGGGATGAGGTGCAAATGAGATGGCAATTTGAATTTCGCCAAACGCCCTTCCAAATGGGACATCACATCCTCCAGACATAGGGTCTCGCCCTCTTTCACAACGGCGCAAACACAACCCGTTTCGCCCCAACGTTCATCCTTCAGACCAATCACGGCAACTTCAACGATTTGCTCTAGCTCATAAAGCAGACCTTCGATTTCTGCCGGGTAAACATTCTCACCGCCTGAAATATACATGTCCTTCACGCGGTCTTCGATGGAGACGTAGTCATGTTCGTCCATGATCCCAATATCGCCTGAGTGGAACCAGCCGTCGGTAAAACTTTCGGCATTGGCTTGGGGGTTGCGCCAATAACCGGGCGTGACCGCGAGGCCTTTAAACCAGATTTCGCCCGGCGTGCCGCGCGGAACTTCGTTTCCTTCTTCGTCAACAATCTTGATGCGCGAGTGCATAAGCGGGCGCCCCGCCCAACCAATACGATCTGGAATATCGGATTTCAGCAACATCGTTCCCGCTGCTGCGGTCTCCGTCATGCCATAACCCTCTTGGATCGTGATACCTTTCGCCAGCCACCAATTTATTAGCGGCTCAGGAACCGTTTCAGCACCGCAAAGTGCCAAATTAATGCGAGAAAAATCGGCAGTTTCAATCAGGGCGCTTGCCCGCATCGCGTTATAGGCGGCAGGGACACAGAACATCACCGACACGCCAAGGTCGGGATTGGAGATCGCTTTGATCGTCGCATCGGCGTCAAACATACGCATGATGACACAGGTACCGCCAATCCAAATTGAAGGTAGGGCCGTGACATTAAGACCGCCAATATGAAACAGCGGCATGTTATTGAGGGAGACATCGTCAGGACCCGTTGCCCCCAGACGCATTGCCGATGACGCCGTAAATTCCAACATCGCATGGGTAATGATTACGCCCTTGGGCGAGCCTGTTGTGCCTGAAGAATACATCAACAAACACTGGTCCTCGAGGCTTTGCGGATGAAAGTCATAGATCGGCGTCGCAGCCGCCAGCGCCGTTTCATAATCGCTCTCGCCGCCCACACCGTCGGTCATCATCCAAGTGTAAACATCTGTCAGACCCTTCGTCGGCTCAGCCAGCGGCGCAAAAGGCGCGTCGACCAAAACCATCGACGCTTCTGAGTCGTTGAGAATGTAAGCCAATTCTGGCGGAGTCAGGCGGAAGTTCAGGGCCAAACAAACAGCCCCAATGCGCCAGCACCCAAATACAAGCTCCATGACGTCAGTCGTGTTCAGGCAGAGAAACGCGACACGATCACCGGGTTTAATACCTTTCTCCTTCAACATGCCCGCGCAACGGGCCACGCGATCATTCATCTGCGCGTATGAGAAATCCCGACCACTGGCGAGGTCAAACATTGCCCGTTTGTTCGGCGTGGTGGCCGCGTGAAAATCAATCCAATCATATGCTGGTAAAGCCATGCGTCGTTTTCCCCGATGTTTCATTTGTTTATATAAACTGACTGTGACAAATCCTCGGTGTGTTTCAAGCGCAAAACAAGGAGCGGTCTGCATGACCTTCAAACAAAAATTGTTATCGAGTGAAATGCTGATCGGAACCTTTGTGAAAACGCCGTCTCCGACAATTTGCGAAGTGTTGGCGCGCACAACTTTGGACTTTGTCTGTATCGACGCCGAACATAACCCGTTTGACCGTCGTGATATTTCCGATTGCGTACTGGCGTGCCGCGCAGCGGGTCTACCGAACCTGGTTCGAATTCCCGTTGCAAAGGCCGAACATATTGCAACTGCGCTGGACGTCGGTGCGGGCGGCATTATCGCGCCGCATTTAATGGGCGTCTCGGACGCCGAACTTATCGCGCATAAATCCAAATATGGCGAGGGCCGTGGATTCTGCGGCGGCACACGCGCGGCAGGTGTTCGTTCGCTTGAGGAACATGTGCGCCTAGCCAAAGATGATAACGTCGTGATTGGCCAGATCGAAGATGTCGAAGCGCTTGAAAATCTCGACGCCATTTTGGACGTCGACGGAATTGATTGTTATTTCATTGGGCGTTCGGACCTCACATTATCGATGGGCCATACTGACCGGGATCACCCTGATGTCATTGCCGCAGTGGAAGACATCACGCGTCGCGCCGTCGCAAAAGGCCGCAAGGTCGGAACCTTCACAACCAATCTAGATGAGCTCCCGAAATGGCGCGATATGGGTATGAACATGTTTATCCTTGGCAGTGAGCAAGGCTTTATGATCAACGGTACGAATGCGTTTCTGGCGGACGTCCGTTCGCGATTATAGCTGCAAGTTCGACCAGGGTGCTGTCGCGGTCGGGGGTTGGGTAGAACATCCAATAATGCCCAAATTCGCCGTAAGTCGCAAGTTTGGCGAGCTTCCCCACCGCGTCCATTTGCGCCGCGAATTTACTAATTTGTGCAAATAATAAATCCTTCTCGCCCGTGAAAATCATAACCTCAGGCAAATCTTCGGGTTTCGCGAAGATGGGACTGATGAGAGGCGATTTGGGATCATGCGATCCCGCGTAGCGTTTGCCAGCCACTTTCAAAATCGCAGCGTCCAGCAGAATTTCGGCATTGGGAGTATCGTCGGGTAGATCCGTCGGGAACACATCCACCCACGGCGAGAGCAGTAAAAGCGGAGTCTCTACGGCCCGCTTTTGACTAATCGCCAGCGCGAGGTTTCCGCCCGCAGAATCTCCGCCTAGCATCACTTTCTCCGCGCCATATTTCGCAAGGATGGTGTCGTAATGTGCAACGCCCCAATCGATAACGTCGTCGGCTGTCGCCTCTGGCGGCAAAGGATAATCCGGCAGGATAATCGTAACGCCCGCCATATCGGCAAGTTTGGTGAACATCGCAAAATGTAGCCCAATCAAACCGACGACATATCCGCCGCCATGCTGGTGGACGTAAACACGTCCCCTGTCATGTCCAACGGGGGCGCAGGTGAACACCGCCCGGCCTTGGAACTGTGTTTCACTCCATCGCGACCGAAGACCCGAAGGCACATTCTCGGAGGGAATATTTCCGCGCTTCAGCCCCTTTTCGATCGTGCGCCCTGCCCCTGAGATTTTCAGAAGACATTCAAACAGTCGATATCGCAAAGTCGTCATTGGCTTATCTCGTAATGTTCCCAAATCGGGGTCTTGAAGCGGCGCTTGAATTCCAATGCGCTACCCGGCCAATTATTCGGTACTTTGTCGCCCACCTTATACCAACTCGCATCGACTTTTGACCATGCGAGATTTTTCAGACGGCGTTGCATTTCTTCGCCAAATTCGGCTTCGGCTTCTGGCTTCACCGCAATTGTGGATGACGTACGCGCCATCAAGTCCATCACGTAATGCACTTGATTTTCGAGCTTATAAATAATCGACGTATGTCCCGTATTGGTGTTCGGCCCGTAAAGTATGAACAGATTTGGGAACCCCGCCGTCATGGTGCCCATATAAGCTTGTGCACCATCCGCCCAATGATCTTTCAATGACACACCCCGTTCACCTGTGACGTCAATCTCCTTCAAGAAGGGGTTAGTATAAAATCCCGTCGCGAAGACAATTAAATCATGCGCCCGTTCGGTGCCGTCTTCCGCCTTCACGCCATCTTTGGTCAGGCACGCAATTGCTTCGGTGACGACCTCAACATTCTCCCGTGCAAAGGCTGGATAAATCTTATCCGATAGCAAAATGCGCCGTGCGCCCATTGGGTAATCAGGCAGCATCTTCGCGCGCAAGTCTGGGTCTTTGATATGCTTCTTCAAGCCGGATTTGACCCAGATTTCACCAAAGCGTCGGGCAAGCGGTTTGCCTTGGATAATCCGCCAGACAAAATACTCGCCCTGCGCAAAGAGGCTAAAGCGATAGAGTTTACCCAATGCTGGGATGCGCTTACCGAGCCACTTCTCCAAGCGCGTATAGGCGCGATCTTTCTTTGGAATGATCCAATTTGGCGTGCGGTGATACACGGTCAATTTATCCGCGACCTCCGCCAATTCAGGAATAAGCTGGATCGCGCTGGCAGCATTGCCAATAACTGCGATAGTCTTCCCCACATGATCAAAGCTGTGGTCCCATTGCGCGGAATGAAAACTCACGCCCTGATAGTCCGCCGCCCCCGCAATCTCTGGCGTCTTAGGGATGTGGAGCTGCCCAATCGCGGAGACCAAAAACTTGCTAGTGATAACTTCGCCGTCAGAAAAAACGGTCCGCCAACGGCCCGCTTGATAGGTCGCGGAAATGACGGTGCGCCCAAATTGAATGTGGTCATAAAGACCGTAAGATTTCGCGATGCCTTTCTGATAGGCATGAATTTGTTTCTGCTTGGCCCACTTAAAATCCCACGCAGGATTTGGGGCAAAGGAGTAGGAATAGAGTGCGCTGGCAATATCGCATTCGGCGCCCGGATAGGTGTTCTCTCGCCAAGTTCCGCCGACCTCATCGGCCTTCTCGACAATTATAAATTCCGTCTTACCGGCTTCCTTCAGCTGCACGCCCATGCATATGCCGCCAAAGCCTGCGCCGATAATCAATGTCTCTGTATCGAATGTTCCCATGACGCGACCATAGCGCCAGAACACGGCCCGACAAGAGGAACCGCCGCGTCAATTCTGACTAGGCCGAATGCGGAATATCCGTAATCCCGATGTGGCGCGGATGCTCTGACATTCGGGCGCACCATGCGGACACATGCGGGTATTCGGACAAATCGAAACCGCCCTCTTCTGCAACATGAGTATAAGCGTACAGGGCGATGTCTGCGACAGTTGGACCGCTGCCAACAAACCAAGGATGCGTCCGCAAATGCGCCTCCATAACCGACAGGGCGCTACGGCCACGTTCCATAAGCTTTGGCAACTCCGCTTCACGTTCTGGGGCATAGGCGCGAATGAAGCGCGCCACGGCAATGGCGGGCTCATGGCGATATTGTTCCCAAAACATCCACTGCACGGCTTTGGCGCGATCAAAGGCATTAATCGGCAGATAAGGCGTGTCTTCGGCCAAGAACATCAGGATGGCATTGCTTTCGGCCAAAGTCCGCCCATCGCCCAATTCCAACAATGGAATTTGACCCGCAGGATTCATCGCCAGAAACTCCGGTGTCAGAGTTTCACCCGCATGAATATCAATCGGCATATGCGTATAGCCAATACCCAAATAGGACAGCAGCAAGCGCACCTTGTAAGAATTCCCCGACGGCAAATAATCATAAAGTTTCATCGCTATCGACTGCAATTAATTCCATCAAAATGCAAGATTTTTGGAACGATGCTGGCTGCGAAACGCTTATCTTGCATACAGGCGCCGTGAGAGACGACCCTTACGCCGTCCGTCTGCTCTGGCCGCAATACTGCGGTTTGTGACGACGAAAATCTTAAATCTGCGTACCCTTATTTACTGAGGTGCAGCGCAAAATAAGGAGACTATAAATGACATATTTAAAAACAGCGCTCATTTCTTCAGCCGTCGCCCTCGCGGCTAGTACCACGGCCTATGCTGACGGTCACAAAGACAAGTCGACAAACATGCAGATTATGACAAAGACAACTGTCACGACGCAGACCCAGGGCCTTACAATGACCAACGACACGGTGGGTGAAATTCTGCAGGCCGATGGTCAACCTGACACGCAATCGGATTATGAGTTGCTGACCCATGACGGCGATATGCTGACGAAGGCCGAAGCAAAAACGTTGGATAGCGATCACGAAATTGCCAATAACGCCATTGTCGTCCCGTCAAGCACGGGCGCCGTCACGACAGTAAACTGCCCGATTGGGACAACAGCGCAGCCAGACATGACGTGTCACGTCACAGGCAACTTTAGCTTGGAACGCACAGACAATCTGCTCGCACAAGAAAACGCTGACGAAATGGAAGTCAAAGGCGCGGTCGCGTACACATCGCAGACTGACGACGAAGCTGTTTCGGCCACGAACGCGTATAAAGGCACGCTGCGCTCAGAAGATTACATCGATATGACATCGAAATAATCTAGGCCAACGCAGTTAAGCGCTGCGAAATTACAATTTTGAAGACCCCGCACGACCATACCCGGTCGCGTGGGGTTTTTCTTTGACCTAAACTCTATGTCGTTTGCGTCTCGCTTATTTAAATAGATAAAAGGGGATGTTCGCGTGGGTATTCAAAGGGCCCGGCGGAACCGGAAAAGAGCTAATATGTTTTCGGCCCCAAAGGGACCCACGCGACGACGCCTTTTTCCAAGATCGGCCGAGCTACGCAGTCGAGGCGTAAACAGCTCACAATCCGCCACCCAACTCCACTGACATTACCCAGCGTCCTCCAATGACAAGCGTCGCTCCTTCCCGGTCCGTGCAATTCTGTTTTGCTGTTAGCAAGTGAGTATCGAAAAATGGGCTAGCTTCGCCCAATTTTCGATCCCCAATAAACAGAACTGCACTTTGTCAATGTGCACATGACCGCCCGCTGAAAGAAGACCACCTTAAAATGTCACAGAATCCGAAAGCGGGGAGACGATTGTTGAATTTTAACATAAGTCACTGAAAAGACTTATGTTCGTTCCGGCCGGAGGCGGGAAAGACGTTCGCGAGCCCCCAGCACCCCATCCTATATTACTCAATTTTCGTTTTCTGGATAACTTTATGCAAGGCTTGCGTTTGCATAAGTGCGGCAGACCCGTAGTATTTTGTGAATTCTGGAACGAAAACCCCCGCCGCGACAGCAGGGTCAGATTGCACGAGCGCTTCAGCTTCCGCTATTGTTGGCACGTTGAAAATATACAGCCCGCGCTTATCACCACCTTCGATAAAAGGCCCCGAAAGGACAAGCTGTTGCGCCTCCGCAAGTGTTTTCATATTCGCGAAGTGTCCTTTGAATATCTCGGCTCGCTTGGCCGCATCTGTAATTTCAGCGTCCATCGGTCCCGTTTTCAAAACGACCAAGACATAAGATTTCATACCATATTCGTCAGCCCCAAGTTCGGCGGCGAGATCTGCATCAAATTCCGAGCCGGGAATGGAGCTCTCTTGCGCCTCAAGCGGCGCGGGCGTTTCCGTGCATCCCATGAACAACACGGCGACACAAAACAAAGTCCCTGCAATCTTCAATTTCATCATCCCACTCACCGTTTTTCTGTCTCGTTCTAAAACTTATTATTTCGCCAAAATTTACGTCAAATGTCCGACACGGGTTCTGTCGGCGTGAGGGCCAGCCACGCTGACAGTCCCGCCGGGAAAAGCGAAACGATGCCAAAACCAATGTTACCCCCGACCAAGATCATGACCGCAGAGGCCACGAACCCTGCCGCCATAATCATGAGGCCTATTTTTCGGGTTCGCGCAAGGAGAGCCAAAGCCGCGCCCAGAATTTGAACGATGCCGAACGGGATGAGCAAACCAAGCGACATGTTTACCGCCTCGAAAAAGGCGATCTCTTGGGGCGTTTGCATGATTTTCGCGACACCCGCCGCGAGGCTCATCAGGATAAGAAGGCTTAGGAGTATGAGTTTTATGATCCGCATGGCGCTGTTCTCCAGCCCAACCCAGTGGGCCTGCCCCTAACGTGCAGGCAAATCGATGGGCGTCAAGCATTAAAGCGGACGGACTGGCCTTAAGCCTTACGCCAACTCGTCCCCTCAGGGCCGTCTTCCAACACAATCCCCAGCGCCGTGGCTTCGTCGCGGGCGGCGTCGGCGGCAGCCCAATCCTTGGCCGCGCGGGCCTCTTGGCGGCGAAGCGCAATGGCATCGAATTTGGATTGCTCGTCGTCGGATGAATTACCTTTGAACCAGTCTTCGGGATCTTTTTGGAGGAGGCCCAGGAGGTTAGCCAAACAAAAAATCTCATTCCAACGAAACTCTAAACCCTCGGTGCGGTAGTGGTTCGAATGAATAGAAGGTTTATTTAACTTCAACTCATTTAGATATTCGACGGCATCCGACATTTGAGTAGAAATATTTTGTATTGTGCCAATCAAATCTAAATCAACCATCATTGCATGGTCGGAGTTATCGGCGTCATAGGCCTGCCCAAAATTGTGGGTGAAACTGCCATGGTCTGTCTCTTGAACCCATTTTTGCAATTCGAGAACACGTCGATACCAACCATCCAACTGAGCTTTACTCTCCTTCAGCAAATCCTCTGACCAGCTCAACTCACTTCGATAATGCGCTTTCAGTAGCGCCAAGCGAATGACCTCGCCGTCCCACTCCTTTAACAAATCATGGACCAGCGTGACATTGCCCAAGCTCTTGGACATTTTCTCACTACCCATGTTGAGGAACTCATTATGGACCCAGTAATTTGCGAATTTCTCTTCGTCATTCGCGCAGCAGCTTTGGGCGATTTCATTTTCGTGATGCGGGAATTTTAGGTCGACGCCGCCGCAATGAATGTCGATGACGTCCGTTTCGAGCCCTTCGGTAAGGGTTGCTTTCGCCATTGCGGAACATTCGATATGCCAGCCTGGGCGACCACGGCCGAAAGGTGCATCCCAGCCAACGCCGTGAAGTTCGGGTTTCCAAAGCACAAAATCGGCCGCATTCTTCTTCCGCGCAACTTCGCCCTCACCCACGCGGTCCCCGCCGCGTAGCGCGTCGAGCGTATTGCCCGAAAGTGCGCCATAGGCCTCATAAGTCGAGACATCGAAGAACACATGTCCGTCGGACTCGTAAGCATTCCCTTTTTCAATCAACTCCGCGATCATCACAATCATATCGTCGATATGTTGTGTCGCATGCGGCTGATGCGTCGGTGGCAGGCAATTTAGACCTGCGAGGTCTTCGTTATAAATCCGCGCATATTTCTCTGTGATCTCTGAAATGGGCAGGCCCGTTTCTTTGGACGATTGGATAATGCGATCATCGACATCGGTGATGTTGCGTGCATAGACGACATGCTCTTCGCCATAAATATGACGCAGCACGCGGAACAAGACATCCGCAACCACCGCCGCGCGCGCATTGCCGATATGGGCATAGGAATAGACCGTCGGCCCGCAATTATACATCGTAACCCGTTTGGGGTCTTGCGGGATGAATGGCTCTTTGGTGCGCGTAAGCGAATTATAGAGCGTGAGTGGGTTATGGTCTGTCATAATGCGCGCCTGTTAGCGGTTCAGCCACTTGTTTGAAAGCCTCTTTGCGTTCAGATTGCGCGAATGAAACCTGCCCAATTTATCGTTATCGCCGCCATGTTGATGATCGGGGTTCTGACCTATCGCGATATGACCGAACCGTATGAACATGATTTGACCTTTGAGGTGGATGGCACCGCCGCCATTGTGCGCGGATCAACCGACAGTCGTTCGCATAATCTGGTCAAAGATTTCGTACGTGAAAACCCCCAGGTCAAAACGCTCATTTTGCAAGCGATGCCGGGCACCCAAGATATGGATACCAACCGTCGCGTCGTCATGGATTTGCGCGCGGCGGGACTGGCCACGCATGTTCCTGCAGACGGACGCATCGCCAGTGGAGCCGTCGATTGGTTCATCGCGGGATCGCCGCGCACCATTGAATGTGGCGCGATGATCGGCGTGCATAGTTGGGGCACAAAAATTGGCGAACGCGGCGATCAAACTCTCTATGATGGGCAACGCGGAACGCAACGTTATTTCCTCGACCGTATGGGTGTCAGTCCAGACTTCTATGAATTCACACGCGCGGCGGCTGGCCCCGATGAGATACATTGGTTGAGCGTGGACGAGATGTTACGATTTGGATTGATCGACAAAGATCCGCAGTGCGAGGGCTGATCTGACATAATCTCGCCCAATTTGGGCTTTTCTTTGGTGGCACTGGGGGGTTTCGGAGAGACCCAAATGAAATTAATTCAAAACCTAACCGCTGCCGCGCTACCGTTCATGCTACTTGCAGCCCCTGCCTTTGCTCAAGATAACATGGCGCAAGAGATCGTCACAGACGCAGCAAAAGATGCAGCAAAAGACGCTGTAAAGCAGAAGACCAAAGACGTGACGGAAGACGTCAAAGTCCTATCCGGTGATGTCACGAAAATGAAAGACGGCACGATTAAAGCCAAAGGTGATCCCTTAGTCCTCGACACGCCAAATAACGTGATCACAGCCACCAAAGGCGAAATGATCCTGACCGAGGAAGAAACCAAGATCTACGGGAAGGAAACTCAGACCAAACCCAAAATGATCAAAGCCCCTGCAATGCAAGACGACAGTAATTTGCCTCGCGAGATGGCCCCCTCGCCTGAGCTTGTTAAAATTGCCTGCCCCAGCGGGACAACCGCGCAACCCAATGGCACCTGCATGATTACGGGCGATTACAAAGGGTAGCTGCGACGCATAGGCAGGACACAAGATTGCACTCTGGCCTTTCGGGGTCAGGGTGCCTATATGCGCTGCCATGACCAAACCGACTTTGAAATCCGTCTCCGCTGCGCCCCGTCCGTCACAGGAAGAGGCCATGGAGGCCGTGCGCACTTTGATCGCATGGGCGGGCGACAATCCCGAACGCGAAGGCTTGCGCGATACACCAAAGCGAGTCGTCAAAGCCTATCAAGAATGGTTCAGAGGCTATGCCCAAGACCCCGCCGATGTTTTGTCTCGCGTATTCGAAGACGTGTCTGGCTATGATGACATGGTCATTTTGCGTGAAATCGACGTCGAATCGCATTGCGAACACCACATGGCGCCGTTCCTAGGCAAAGCCTGGGTCGCATACCTACCAACGGACAAGGTTGTCGGCATTTCGAAACTCGTCAAAGTCGTCGAAATTTTCGCCAAGCGCCTCCAAACTCAAGAAACGATGACCGCGCAGATCGCGGATGCCATCGAAGACGCGCTCAAGCCACGCGGGTGCGCCGTCATGATCGACGCAGTCCATCAATGCATGAGCACACGCGGCGTGCATCACCCGAATGTCTCGACCATTACAACGCAATTTACGGGTGAGTTCAAAACCAACCCAGCGCTACAAGATCGCTTCTTACGCGTGATTGGGAAGTAGTCAGACCCCGACGGGGTTTGTATAAATCACGTCAGAGCGCAGGACATATTTCGTTCCAGAAATGATCGGAATGCGCTCATGCGGCTGCTGAGGTAAGGCGCGTGAGGCCTGTTCAAGCCGTCACTCCCGCTGGAGAGCCTGCTCCGACAGCATATCACATTAAAACAGGGCCCATTCTTGGGACCCCCAAGAATCGCAGGCAATAAAAAACCCGCCTAAAGAGACGGGTTTTTGCTATTCTATTTGACGCACGAAGCGTCGCATTTGCGCTACGCTTCTTTGGAGGCTTCCAATTTGACGAGCTGCTTTTTGATCTTTTTCGCTTTTTCAGTCAGCTTGTGGTTCTTTGTTCCAAGAAGGAAAAAGTCCAAACCGCCTTTAAAGTCGACAGTGCGCAGTGTTTTTGCTGCGATACGCATGCGGAACTTTTGGCCCAGCGCGTCAGATGCGAGCGTGACATTACAAAGGTTCACTTCGAACCGACGCTTTGTGCGGTTCTTAGCGTGAGAAACATTATTGCCGGACATTGGGCCGGTATCGAGAAGGTCGCAGCGACGTGCCATTGGAACACCTATCAGACATAAAAAAATGACCCACACAAGGTGGGTAGTAACTTGAAGGCGCGACCTAAGGGCTGTCTGCCCGCTCGTCAATAGATTTTTACGGCTCTACCTCACCCATTTGTAATGCTATAGGGGCCACTTGTTCATTCTAGCGCCACAAATGATTTGCGATACCCCTCATTATGAAAACGACATTAAAATCGATCGCCGCCGTATCCGCTCTTAGTTTAGGGGCCTTAAGTCTGGGCGAATTGGCGACTGCGCAAAGCCTTTCGCCGTCTGTCACGCCGAATCTCTTGCTGAAAGGCGAGAACATGGCCGTTCTGAACGCCCAAAATCTCGGCGATCGGTCATACGTCGTCCCCGCACCCGGCCCTGATGCCACGCAAATTCGTATGAAGCTCAAGGGCTATGTGTTTGGCTTTCGGGTCATTAAATCGGATTTGATCACGACCTTCGATGACAATAGCTATGCTTCTTATACCGATGCTAAATCATCCGGCCTCGCAGCTTTGCTCAAAAAGATGGAAATCTGGTCCGTCACAAAAGGTCGCTATGACAAGACGGGCCTGCGTCCTGATTGGCACGTGCAGCAAAACACCGATAAAAAGAATCGCCGCGTTGAGATGAATTACGATCGCAATGCCGGTGCGGTAGACGTCGCGATTGAACCGCGTTTGGGCAGCCAAGGCGTCCCGCCCGCGACACCGCGCGAACGCTACAGCGCCAATGATACGATTTCTGGCATCATGCACCTCATGATGATGGGGACAAAGATCAACGGCGAGCTTTGTGAAGGTCGCGTCCCATTCTTTGACAGCAAACAGCACTATAATCTCCGCCTCGAGCGGATTGGTACCGAGCGCGTAAAGTTTGATGGCGACAAGGAAGAGGCCATTCATTGTCAGGCTTATTATGAGCCAGTTGCAGGATATGACCCTGAGGATTTGCCCAGCGAGGAGGAAGCCTCGACACCGATTAATGTCTATTTCAAATATTATGAAGAGGCAGGCGTCCACGTTCCCGTACGCTTCACATATAAAATCAGCGGCTTCACCGCTGTTGTGAAGGTCGATGATATCGAAATCGTTCCCCCGCGCTAACGCTTGGCTTCAAATCACCTGATGCTGAAAAATGGAATGGGTCGCGCAAAGTCGCGGCCCTTTTCGTAACAACAGGGCATATTAGTTTGGTCTAATTCTCCAACTTGGCTTAACGGCACCGACGAATCGTTCCATCCCATCCCCAACCTCTCGACTGAAACGTAGTCACCTCATGTCCCGCTACTCTGATCCCATCGTTAAGGCCGTCCTTGGCCCGACCAATACGGGTAAAACCCATTATGCGGTCGAACGTATGTTGGGCCATAGTTCGGGCGTTATCGGCTTGCCATTGCGACTTCTCGCCCGCGAAATTTATGACCGAATCGTTGGTCTAAAAGGCACTGAACAAGTCGCGCTGATCACAGGTGAAGAGAAAATCATTCCGCCCCGCGCACGATTTTATGTCTGCACCGTCGAGGCCATGCCCGTCGAAAAACGTTTTGCCTTTCTTGCGGTCGACGAGGTTCAGTTGATGGCCAACCATGAGCGCGGCCATATTTTCACGGATCGCGTTATGTATGCGCGCGGCATGGAGGAAACGCTGTTCATGGGCGCCGAAACCGCGCGGGACGTTCTCGCAACTTTGGTGCCGCGTATTAAATTTGACCACCGCGAACGCTTTTCCGAACTACATTATAGTGGACCGACGAAGCTCACTCGCCTTCCTAAACGCTCCGTTGTTGTCGCGTTTAGCACAGCCGAAGTTTACGCCATTGCCGAGTTGATACGTAGATATCGCGGCGGGGCGGCCGTCGTGATGGGGGGATTATCGCCACGGACACGCAATGCCCAAGCCGAAATGTTCCAATCGGGCGAAGTGGACTTTCTGGTCGCGACCGACGCCGTAGGTATGGGGCTCAATCTCGACACAGATCATGTCGCCTTTGCGGGACTAACCAAATTTGATGGCCGCCGCCGTCGCTATCTCACTCCTATGGAAGCGGGACAAATCGCGGGACGCGCGGGACGTTTCAGGAACGACGGGACCTTTGGCACGACGGGCGATTGTCCGGCGATGGATGAGGATTTGGTCAGACGCATTGAAGCCCATGAATTTGAACCGCTACACTATGTTGAATGGCGCAATTCAGACTTGGATTTTTCGACCATTGATAGCTTGATGGAGAGCCTTCACACCCCTCGTCCCACCAATCGCCTCCGACGCATCAAAGGGGCCGATGATGAGGCCGCTCTTGAGCGGTTAAAAGCCATTGATGAGGTTCATGACGCGTTGAAAACCCGCATCCAAGTCAAGATGCTTTGGGACGTTTGCCAAGTTCCAGATTTCCGCAATCTGACCATCGATACACATGTGAAGATGCTACAAGATATTTGGCGCACCCTCATGCGCGGCGGCGGGCGGCTCTCTGATGATTTCATGGAGCGTAAGATCAATCGCTGCGACGATACTTTTGGCGGTGTTGACCAACTCTCGGCCCGTTTGGCCCATATTCGGACCTGGACCTATTGCGCATCCAAGGTAAATTGGATGCCAAATAGCTCTGGTGGGGCAGAACATTGGATAAATCATGCGCGAGAGGTTGAAGACAGGCTATCAGACGCGCTACACGCAGCATTAACAGCACGTTTCGTCGATCGGCGAACGCGGAAGCTGCTGAAGGGCATAGGAGCCGATCTGGACATGAGCGCCACCATTAAAGACACCGGAGAGGTGTATGTTGACGATGATCTGATCGGTCGTCTTGACGGTTTAAAATTCACGGCAGACGCCAGCCAAGGCGGGCTGGAAGCCCAAGCCCTTGCTGCGGCAGCGCAACAAGCCGTTGGACCAGAAGTTGATCGTCGTCTGACATCTATCTCATCTGGCACCCATCAGATTTTTACGCTCTCGGATACAGGCGATATCATGTGGGGCGGCATGGTCGTCGGCCGCATTGCGCCAAGCGGGTCCGTCTTTACGCCTGACGCCGAAGTCATTGGCGGCGAATTGGGCAAAGACGTCCTGCGCGAAATGGCTGCCGATCGCATGCGGGAATTTTTACGCGCCGCCGTGAATGATCATCTTGTACCGCTCAAGGCGCTCAAAGACATGATCGCCGCCGACGACACCCTGCCCGCGGCCAAAGGCTTTGGATATATCCTTCTCGAGAACAATGGATCGGTTGAACGGCGCGAGCATTTGCAAACTGTACGGGATTTAGATCAAGACGCGAGACGCCAACTTCGCTCAGTCGGCGTCGTTTTCGGTCATTATAACGTTTACTTACAAGACATGGTCAAGCCAAAGCCTGCACGTTTGCTGTCGCTCCTGGTTGCCTTTGGTGTGGGTGGCGACAAAAAGCCGTGGATTCCTTTCGCGGGTGTGACGTCAATTAAAAACGAAGGCGACTTGGCCTCGTCAAATTTCACAGATCAGGCTTTAGCTCTCGCCGGGTACCGCGCCGTTGGTAACCGCATCATTCGCTTTGATATTCTAAACCGCTTGTCCTTCATCATTCGTGAAGCCCAGGACCACTTCCAAAAATCCAAAAAGCCAGATGTGCGTGGTCACAAATTCCAAGTCATGGCCGAAATGCTGGCCTTGCTCGGGTCGACATATGAAGATGTGCAGGGTGTACTCACAGCTCTAGGTTATAAATCAGAAACAGTGGCCGAGCCGCTCACGCAATCGGAGCAACCGGCTGAAACGGCCCCTGCTGCGGAGACCGCTGTCGTTGAGCCCGCACTCGTTACTGCCCCGGCTGTTCCGGATGTTGCAGGCCAGACACCCGCCCCCGAAGCGACTGCACCAGATGCGAGCGCCGTGCCTGCCTCGCCAGCACTGACGGCCACACCCCCGAAGCCGCAAAGCAAACCGCGTCCGAAAAAGACGCTCACTTTGTATCGCAACCGCGTGACTGACGAGGCTGGGGTAGCAACTGAGCAAGAAAATCTTGAATATTGGCATTTTCCTACCCGTGGCCAAAAAGGTTTCAAACCTGGCGGCAAAGGCAAACCTGCTTTTAAGGGCAAGCGAGACAAGCGACCGAACAAAGGTCCGAACCCGCGTCGTGACGCGCCGAAAGGCCCGAAACCACCCACAGCCCGTCAGGTCGAAAACTCCCCCTTTGCAGCGCTCGCGGCTTTGAAATCCCCTAAGAAGGATTAAACACCTGCCACGTCAGCGTTCGACATCACAAAAACTGCCTGAAGCCTCACCGCTCGATGAATCCTGTCGATTGGATGTCTGGCTCTTTCGAACCCGCTTGCAAAAGACGCGAACTGGCGCAGCGAAATTGGTCTCAGACGGGAAAGTGCGTCTGACACGTAACGGTGTCACCGAACGTACGAAAAAGCCGCATACTTTGGTGCGCCCAGGCGACGGCGTGACCTTCATGCGCGGTAAGGAACTTTATACGGTACGTATGAAACACGCAGGAACGCGGCGGGGGCCCGCCCCAGAGGCTCAAACGCTCTATGAGCGACTCGGCGATTCTGCAGGAAAGACTTGATTAGCCAGCAGTTGACACTATCCACAGCGTCCGTCACATCGCGCGGCGACATAACTCGCAAGCGCGTCACAGGAGTGAGAAAAGCATGACCTATATCGTCAAGGACGAGTGCATCAAATGCAAGTTCATGGACTGTGTCGAGGTCTGCCCCGTCGACTGTTTCTATGAAGGCGAAAACATGCTCGTCATCCATCCAGATGAGTGTATTGATTGTGGCGTGTGCGAACCCGAATGTCCCGTTGATGCGATTGTCCCCGATACGGAAGACGAACCTGACGGAAAGTGGCTGGAGATTAATTCGAAATACGCTGAACTTTGGCCTGTTATCACGGTCAAGAAAGAACCGCCTGCGGATCGTGAGAAATACGAGTCCGAAACAGGTAAGTTCGAGAAATACTTTAGCGCTAAACCTGGCACGGGCGACGAATAAACCAGGTTTTCGGCCAACGGGCCTGACACGGAACTGGGATTCGCTTTTCGTCTAAAATTGTGATATAGTACATCCAAACACTATAGAGCGCGGACGCCCTTTCAAAAGGCAGCCGCGCTTTTGATTTGTAAGATATAGGGACTCTGTAATGGCTGCCAAAAAAACCACTGCGAAGAAAAAAGTTAACAAGCGTATTTTCAAAGTCGGACAACATATTGTCTATCCTGCGCATGGCGTTGGCGACGTGATTGGAATAGAGCAGCAAGTCATCGCAGGTTTTGACATCGAAGTTTACGTTGTAAAGTTCGAGCAAGATAAAATGACCCTACGCGTTCCAACTGACAAAGCTGGAACGTCTGGCATGCGTGCGCTCTCTGATGATCTGACGCTCAAAGATGCTTTCACCACGCTCAAAGGTCGTGCGCGCATTAAGCGCACAATGTGGTCACGTCGTGCGCAAGAATATGAAGCTAAGATCAATTCTGGTGACTTGATCCTTGTCGCTGAAGTCGTTCGTGATCTTCACCGTACGGATGCTCAGCCAGAGCAGTCATATTCCGAACGTCAGCTCTATGAAAGCGCGATTGATCGCATGGTCCGTGAAGTGGCCGCGATTAAAAAGCAGTCACGTGATGCCGCCCTCGAAGAAGTTTTGGAAACCTTGGCGAAAGCCCGATCTCGTCAAGCGGCTAAAGCTGAAAAAGAAGCCGCCGCAAAAGAGGAACAAGAAGGTGATTCACCTGCGGCCTAAGGCCGCTCCTACCCTGCCATAGTGGGGTAAACTTCTGTTTTGCTGTAATTTTTGCGCTCACGCGCTTGACGTGTCCTACCACTTTACACATCGTTCACGCTCCGTTGGGGCGGGCGCGTGTAAGGATTTAGACATGAAAAAAACATTGAAACTACTTTTGATAACGGGCGCTTCCGGTGCCTTCCTCGGCGCTTGCGGTGGCGGAGGTGGTAGTTCAACGCCACCTGCCGTTGTTGTAACCCCACCACCGGTTACGGATACAGCGCCGGTTTACACAGCCGGCACTTTCGAGCCGGCGACAACCTTTAAGGACATGTGCGAAACCCCCCGCGCCGGTCGAGCGGACCAAGCAGGTTCAACCTTGGAAGAAAAGTTCTGGCTCCGCTCTTGGACCGATGAAACTTACCTCTGGTACAACGAGGTTACCGACCGTGATCCGAATTCCATTGCCGACCGCATTGATTACTTCAACGAGCTGCGTACCGCCCGAACAACCTCTTCCGGCGCGCCTGTTGATCAATTCCATTTCAACATCGACACTGAAGAATATGAAGCCCGTCAATCGGGTGAGGCAAGCGCTGGCTATGGCGCGCGTTTCCGTCTCCTACAAAGTGCCCCCCCGCGCGATATCCGCGTGGTCTACACCCAGTCCAATGGCCCCGCTGGCGCTGCGGGTGGTTTCCGACGCGGCGACAAAATCTTAGTCGTCGACGGTATTGACGCGGTAAATGGCGGCAGCACCCAAGCCGAACTCGATATCCTAAATGAAGGCACTTTCCCGACCGTCGCAGGTGTCGAGCATAACTTCACTGTCTTGGGGACGGATGGCGCGGAACGCGATGTCACCATCACATCCGCAGACGTCGTGGAGCAGCCAGTGACAACAACGTCAATTATCGACACGGCAGATAGTAAAAAAGTTGGCTATATCCATTTCACAACATTCTCGCCTTTCAGCTCTGAGGAAGCCATCTTTACCGCTATGCAGGAAATGGATGCGGCGAATGTCGACGACCTTGTTCTTGATTTGCGGTATAATGGGGGTGGCCTACTTGCTGTCGCCGCGCAAGTTGGTTTCATGGTGGCGGGCGCGGATGAAACGGCCAACAAAACTTTTGACCGCCTGACATTCAACGATAAAAACCCAACGACCAATCCCGTAACGGGTCGAGCTCTTGAGCCTACGCCGTTTTACAGCACAGGCTTGGGGTTCACCGTCAATCAAGGTGTTGCCCTTCCAGAATTGAATTTGGAGCGCGTCTTCATCCTATCCACCAGCGGAACCTGTTCTGCTTCGGAAGCCGTTATTAACGGGCTTCGGGGCATCGATATCGAGGTCATTCTGATTGGCTCGCAAACTTGTGGCAAACCTTACGGATTCTATCCGACAGATAATTGCGGAGAAACCTATTTCACCGTTCAATTCCGGGGTGCTAATGACAAAGGGTTCGGCGATTATGCCGATGGTTTCTTACCAAATGACGGCAATGCTGGATTTGGCGAAGAAGTCCCTGGTTGCACCATTCCTGACGAATATCAGGGCGCTTTAGGCGACGCTGATGAGCCATTCTTGGCTGCGGCCCTGCAATATGCACAAAACGGAACCTGTCCAGCCGCGACTGTGACTAAGCCTGCACAATCAAAGCTACAGTCTACCTTTAGCTCTGGCTTGGACATGATGAGTGACCCTCGCTTGGCAACGGATGAGTTCCTTCGCACCAGCCGTATCGGCGGCGTCACAGATGACGTGATCGTAGGTGAACAATGAGTATCGCCCGCCTTATCTCTCTCGCCACAGTCCTCGCTTTGACTGCCTGCCAGAGCGTTCCAAAGGCGCAGGCATCTCGGCTATCTATAGCGCCCGATGCCTCGCAAAGCCAAGCCATAAAACTTGCCGTTCATAAAGCGATGGGCCGCTCTGATCTGGATATGGATCCAGGTCGGCTCGTCGATACATCAATTCTGATCGTTCGTCCGATCGCGGTTAAAGATTTGACGGATCGTGTTCCCGGCACGCCCACGGAATTTACGCTCATGCGTCGCGGCGAAATGTGTTACCTACTCGAAGCAGGCGGTGGTCGGCGAATTGAGCTGCCCGACTTGCAGTGTCGATAAATAGAAACACCTAGGCGCCTTGCGCTAAGATAAAACTTCCAAACGGCCCGGATGATCAAGCCAGATCATTGGGCCGTTTATCATTTCAATCCAGCCGCGCACACGAACGCGGGCCCCTGACAGCTCAACGGGCTTTATCTCATCGAAACGTTTGACGTTCTTTTTGGCGATAGCAACGGTGAAGTCCGTTCGATAGTCTGCCCCAAAATTGAGATAAATTCGCCCCCTCACATCCGCGGTGGAGGTAACAACGCCCTCAATGATTTGCCAACTGTCCACATCTTGCGCCAATGGATCGGGGTCCGGCTTCCGTACCGCATACGTGGGGTCGGCCCAAAGGCCGCGCGAACGGTCGCGCGCTTGGTTCTCAAACCCGTAGAGCGCCTCCATATCAGCTAGTTCGCCCTTCCAGCTATAAACCCGCACCAGTCCTAAACGCACAAGCTCACCCTGTACCCAGAGATCAGGGACGCCCCGTCCGTCGAGGGTGTGAACCTGCGCGACAGCTCTGCCAAAGCGGTCGCGGTTTTCGCCGCCGTAAAAAAGCTGAACACGGCGGCCTTGGATAATGGCCGCAAGCCCTGCCTTAGCCTCTTTGGCATAGGGCCAAGCCTTTTGCGCACGTTGGGCGGTGCGTGGGGCTTGTACGGCAGAAAGGCGTACGGAGAGCTCGCTCTCATCGGACAAGCGCATAACGAAACTATCGCCATCTACAATGCGGGCCACCTGCCCGATCTCACCTTTGGAAAGGCTCGGTACTGACGGCGATTTCGATTTCCCCATGAGGAAGAGCGAAGCGGTGCCAGTGATGAGCGCGGTTCGGCGGCTCAACAGAATATTTGTGTCAGCTTCAGACGTCACAAGCGATCTGTCCCATAAAAACCACCACAGGTCGAATCATCTGTATTGCAACAGAGTCTACAGTAGGGGCGGCTATGCTTGCGCAATTTAGGCAAGTTTCATAAAGGGGCGGAGATGGTCCCGTAGCTCAGTCGGATAGAGCAACAGATTCCTAATCTGTAGGTCGGTGGTTCGAATCCACCCGGGATCGCCATCTATTTACTTTCGACGTAAAGCCGGAATCATCCGCGCCAGTGTTCCGTCTTTGGCGACAAAATGATGCTTAAGAGCGCCACCTACGTGCAGGACGAATAAGAATAAAATCAACTTCGCCCCGATCTCATGTAGCAGCTTTAATCGGTCCGTCATCGCATCCGAGGACGGAACACCCGGCATGTCAGGCAGTGGGATGAGAAAGAAAAGCTTATTTTCAATAGGTAAGCGCGACGCTGACACCATAGCCCAACCAAGCAGCGGAACCCCAATCATCAGAACGTAAAATCCGACGTGGGTCACTTTGGCTGCGCTGAGCTCCCACTTTTTCATATCGGCGGACAGAGGTGGCGGCTTATGCCCTAATCGCCAGATCAACCGAAAAAGTGACAGGATTAGGACCGTGATCCCAAAGCTTTTATGCCATTGATAAATTGTGAACCTCTGCGGCATCCATTCCTGCGTCATCAAAAACCCAAATACGATCAGGCTCAGGATCATCAGCGCGATCGCCCAATGAAGGGCAATCGCAACGCGTGAATAACGGTCGTTTGACAGAGGTGTTGCCACTATTCGACTTTCTGAAATTCAACTTCGATGGTGATTTCAATTTCATCAGCCGAAGGCGCGTAGGTATCGACGCCAAATTCGGAGCGGCTCAATGTGCCCTTGGCAGAGACGCCAAACATATCAACACCTGACCGGAAATGTTTGCCAACTTTGTTCACGGTCCCTGTCAGGGTGAACGGCTTGGTGACGTCTTTGATTGTCAGATTGCCCGTCAATGTACCGTAGCCATCTTTGATTTGTGAGATATCCGTCGAAACGAATGTGACCTCAGGATAGTTTTCAACATCGAAAAAATCTGCTGATTTAATGTGTTTGTCCCAAGCCTCAACGCCCGTATCCAGATCTTCGGTGGGGAGGGAGACGCTTAATGTTGAATTTTCTGGGTTTTCATTGTCGAAAACAATTGTCGCATCCGTAGTGCCCCAGCGGATGATCGGGCGGGAATATTCCTGATGCCAGTATTGGAACGCGACATAGGCGTGTCCCTGCTCTGACTTATACGTACCGCTTGGGAGCACCGATAAATCAGCGCCACGCATCTCGATTTCGCCAGCCACATCGGTGGCGGCCTCGACGACGGTGCGGTCCATTTTCGCCGTATTCGTGTCTGCGCCATTGGAGCACGCGGACAAAAGCGCGGCCGTTGAAATAAGAGTAAGTTTACCGAGGTGCATTTTAATCTCCAAGTTCTATTTTACGTAAGTACGAGTTAAAAAGCAAAAAGTCTTGATTAATTCTTGGCCGTACCATCACATTCTCTTGTGAACTAAAACGTGAAAGCGCGCATTGCTTCTGGCTATTCTTGCATTTGACTAGTCTTGCATCTGCTGCGGCTTTGGAAAATGCTGGCGCAAAACATCCGCGGCATCGAGTGGGATCGATTTAGCTTTCGGGAACGCGCGAGCGAAATTTAAGAAGCCATGCGGCATCGCTTTTTCATGATGATAGGTCACATCACACCCGTGATTGATCAGATTATCCGCATAAAGTTTCCCCTCATCCCGCAGGGGGTCCAGACCCGCAGTCAAAACAAAAGCGGGTGGCATGCCTTTCAAATTCTTTTCCAAAAGCGGTGAGAGACGCGTGTCGGTCGCATCGGCTCCCGCCACATAATGTTCGTCAATAAACTTCAACGCCATAAATCCGAGTTGTAGCCAGTCCTGCGGTCCTGGCTTGGGCGGCTTAAATTCCATGAGTTGCATCAGCGGATAAAACAGAATTTGGCTCTTGATCTGATTGCGGTATTTTTGAGCGAGATAAGCTGCCATGTTACCGCCTGCACTGTCTCCGCCCACTGCGATGTTAGCCGGATCAATGCCATAATCTTCTAGACCTTGTCCGTCTAACGCCCATTTCAACACGGTTTCGCAATCGTCTGGGCCAGCAGGATAGGCGTGCTGTGGCGCGAGCCGGTAATCAACGCTCAAGACCCTGCAGATCGCACCATTTGCGAGACGTCGCGTGATACCCTCATGCGTTTCCACATCGCAGGTCACAAAACCGCCTCCGTGGAAATATATTAGACAGGGTCCAGCAGGTTGGTCAGCCCCAAAAGGCACAAATAGACGGCAGGGAATGGCGTTCTCATCTTCCCCAACGTTGAAATTCTCAGTGTTGGCCATCCGTGGACCAGGTTTATCAAATTGGTTAGTGACGCGGCGAAAGCTTTCTTGGAACACATCGATTTGATCAGGTTCAAATTTAAACTTGGCGAGTTGCTGTTGAAAAATTGACGGCTTTTCCTCGGCATTTGTTTCGTCTTTGCGTCGTTTTAAACGCTGTAGGAAATTCTCACTCATTACACATCTCCAGCATAGGGTGGTGCGGGATCATACTCCATGGCGCGCTGAACGTCCCGCGCAAATTGCGGCGAAAACATTTCACCCACCAGCCAGAGCGCCATATCGATGCCGGCAGAGACGCCCGCCGAACTCACAAGATGTCCATCACGTACATATCGGATGTTTGGCACTAAGATCCCTTCCAAGCCGAGGCGTTTAAATTCTTCAAATGCGGCCCAATGGGTCGTAATCCGTTTTTCTGTCGTCAACCCAGCTTTGGACAGCGCAAACACACCTGTGCAAACAGATGTGACCCATTTGCATGTCGGTGCAATTGTCTCGATCCACTCTATCACGGGCGGGCGTTGGATAAGAGGCCGCACCCCTTGCCCGCCAGGAACACAGATAATATCGAGGGCGCTGACGTCCGCGATTGCGACATCCGCTAACACCCGCATATTTTTAACAGCTTTAATTTGTTCGCCATTCTCACTGATGAGACGCACTCGAACCGCGTCGCGTTCTTCACGAGCTCGAAGCACCGTGTTGACCATGTTCCAGACTTCCCACGGTCCCACAAAATCAAGTTCTTCAACATCGTCAAAGATTAAAATTCCAATATCTATCACTGAAACCAAACTTTCTGAAAAGACCTAAAGGAGCGCTCCGCTACATTTTGTGATAGATTTCTGGGAGCTTTCACGCAGAAAATCCGCCGCTGTCTAGAAACGCTTGCTCTTCGGGGGTCGTTTCTCGTCGGATAAATTTGTTGCGATGCGGAAAGCGGCCAAATCTTGCGATTACATCCCGATGAATTTTAGCGAATTTCAGCGTCCCCTCCTCAACGAGCCGGGCATCACACAGGGTTACGCAAGCCTCCTGATCCGCTAAATTCTCACTGTGCATATAAGGCATATATACAAAAGGCCGTTGCTCTTGGGTAAGCTTTAGGTCGGCCTTCAGAGCCACCATGCGCTTAGCCGCCGCCAAGGCTTTTTCATCCCACGCAAAGGCAGCGGGTGTGGCGCGATACATATTTCGCGGCAATTGATCCAAGGCGATGATCAACGCCAGATGCGCGTCTGGCCCCTGCGTTTCCCACGCGTGAACCGTTGAAACCCTCGCTTGGTCCGCCGCCAATGACATGGCCGTCATTTCCAAGTTTTGCCGTATATGAGCGTCAAAGGCGTCGGTTGATTTGAACCAGTGTTTCTTGGCCTCTGGCGAAAACCAGAACGCTAAAATATCCGCCGCAGTCTTCATTCTAGAGACGAACCGATCCACTAATAATTCCAGCGTAAACCTCAGGGTCAATCCGAGAGTAGCCGCCCGTCTTAGGGTCAGCATATAAAACCGGCTCTGAGATATTAGCGGGATCAAAGCCCGCTTTTACCAGATTTGTTTTCTTGAATTTAAACGTACTGGTCGTGTCAGAATCTTTTGACAGACGGATGAAGACGGGACGCGCGTAATGCGGCAGTTCCTTATCCACATGGGCTTTCAGCTTCTCAAGATCGGGATCGCCCTCAATGACAAGGGATGCCATTCCTGCGCGGCCGTCATATCCTGGGACAGCGACGCCATAGACGTTGGCTTGGGTCACCCCTGGAAAGACCGACAGGACAGCGGCAACTTCATTCGTGGCAACGTTTTCCGCTTTCCAACGGAACGTATCCCCTACTCGGTCCATGAAGTAGTAATAGCCTTCCGCGTCGCGTTTCATCAGGTCCCCTGTACGGAACCACGCGTCGCCTTTTTTGAACACGTCGCGTAAAATTTTCTTCTGCGTGTCTTCTTTCGTGCCATAGCCTTCAAAGCGGAAACGCGGGTCATCATCCCTAATTTCACCAATCATTTCGCCAGGCGTATTTAGGTTTTCACGAATGCAGAACCCGTCCGCGCCTCGCGGATTTTCGCCCGTTTCCACGTCATAACGAATGATATCGATATTAAACTTCCAAGCCAGATAGGACGGCACGCGTCCAACCGCGCCCACAGGACCGTCGACATTGATTAAGCTGACATTACCTTCTGTTGCGCCGTAGAATTCAATCACGTGGGGAATGTTGAAGCGGCTCACAAAGCTCTCCCACACTTCTGGTCGCAAGCCATTGCCCATGATCCATTTGATACTATGCGCACGCTCATTTTCCGTTGGTGGTTGAGACAGCAGAAAGCGACAGAGCTCGCCCACATAAGCGAACATCGTCGCCCCATATTTAACTGCATCATCCCAGAAACGGGACGCTGAAAACTTCGGTATCACGATCACCGCCCCACCATAGGTCAACATCGCGCCACATCCCACGAGGCCGCCTGTGGCATGGTACATTGGCAAAACCATCATCATGCGGTCAGATGCAGATGCGCGCGCACCGCTACCTAGACCACGCATATAATTTTGAGCGCGTACATGGGTGACTTTTGCCGCTTTCGGCATGCCTGTCGTCCCAGAGGTGAACATTTTCATGGCGAGGCCCGCCGCAGTTAAGCCATCGCGTTCCGATCTAGCCGGGCGGTCAGGTCGAAGTTCCGACAGTGCATTGTCGAAACTATCATAACCCTCAACGTCGCCAAAAGCGGCCCACACCTTTGGTTCACCCTCGACTTGGTCTTTTGCGCCATTCCATTGTTCAGCCATTTCGACATCCATAACGACATGCTTGGATTCAGAAATATTGACACAATGGGCGAGCGCTTTCCCTGTGAGTTGATAGTTTAGCAACGCGGGCACAACGCCTAGCTTTGTGAGGCCAAACCAAAGCGGAATATACTCCAGTCGATTTCGCGCGAAGATGGCGACGGTGTCACCTTGGACAAGGCCGAGGCCCTTCGCCCAAGCCGCGACACGGTTCGCGTAGGTTTCCATGTCGTTATAGGTCCACTGACGATCGCCCTCAATAAAGGCGAGGTTAGGTCCGAAAGCATCAACGCGCATTTCCAACTCATCCGCGATCAAATTATTTGACGACGCGTCAACAGTTTTGACCGCCCGCAACATGCGCAGCAAGCCACCGACGAATTTGATCTCACGCGAGAGAGAAAAGCCCATTAGGACCTCCGATTGGGAAAGGATTTGGAAAGTGTCTTATCCACACTCTGACAGATTTGGCAAAAGAAAACCCCGTTTGCCAGGATGAGGCAAACGAGGCTTTAAAGTAACTAACTTTGCATCTGGCCCGAAGGGAGTAATTTCGAAACCAGACGTGGGAACTTGGGATGCCTCCCGAGGTTCGAACTATACTTTGCAACACCCGTGCCAAGATTTTCTATCCGTTTTATTCGCTTTCTGGGCGAGAAAATGGACCCACTGGTTCAATCTGGCACAGAGTTGTACCAGATTGAGACAATTATCAATTCGGATACGCGCCAGTTCCAACTTGCAAGCATGTTCCGTCTGATTGTTCGGACGTCCCTGCAGGACATGGGGCTGACTCAATCACCCGCGTAGGTGCGGGCCTGTATTGAGACGCATCATTCTGCGACGGCCGCGATGTGTAACCCTGCGGACGAATTTGTCCTGAAGACGCCAGACGGAAGCCTTCGATGTAATTCGGCGGAAGGTAAATCGGTGTTTCACCGCCCTGCGCGTCCAGCGCAATCACTGTCAATCCATCAAACCGAGCCGCGTCTAAACGTTCGGCTGGAATGAAAACACGAAGCTTGTCTTCACGGGCACAATCGACACTGCGTGTCGTCACGATATTACGACCCCCATAGCCATCATTCGGAAAGAAATCGAGCTGGCGACGAGTCATATTGCTCGGACTACGACGCGGGTTTGGTGCCGTGCGCGTTGGACGTTTAGGCGGTGCAGCGCGTTCACTGCGCGGTTGAGACCGTGTTTGTCGGCGCGGCGCAGGCCGTGATTCTGCACGCGGTTGCGCCGCCGCTCGGGGCGTTTCGACTCTTGGTGTCTGCGTTCTGGGCGCAGCCGCTCTTGGGGTTGCCGCACGTCGATTTGCGCGACGCGGTTCCGTCCAAGATCGTGTCGGCGAGTTAGATTGCGCTGGTGGCGTCCCCATTTCCAAACGTTGACGCGGGTTTACACCACGCATCGGTCCATTATTTCGCGTCGCAGCATTGTTAGAGTTACGCGACGTTCCGACACCATAAGATTCAATACGGCTCAACCGATCTCGGACTTGTCGCTCGCTTTGACGCGGGCGGATTGTTCGCGGCGTTTCACGGCTACCATTTCGGTCAGCGCCGATGTTTGCGCGGCGTCCATCCCTACGATCATCCCGACGATCTGCACCACCGACGGCATCTAAGACGCGGCGATGAATACCAGGGCGAGAGGATCTTGACCCGCCATAATTGCTGCGGCGACTGTAATTTCGAGCATAATATCCATACCCTGGTCCATAATAATTGACACCAAAGCCAAACCCAAATCCACTATGCCCCGCATAATGACGGTAAGGTCGATAGAGGCCGCTCAAAGGACTGCGGTCATAATAGCTGACATGGTCGTAAACGACATTGTCGACGCGAGTTGAACATTCCAGAACACGACTATCGCGCAGAACGACGGGCGCCAGCTCTCCATTCACAAAGCTGACATCCCCATATCCCCGGCCACCATACGGATCATCGGAGGGCGAGTTGTAATAAAAATCCACCTCTAGCAACGCACCGTCTGGCAGGCGACGACCGTCAATTGCAACGGCAGATCCCGCAGACCGAAGCTTTACAGAGCCCGCCAAAGACGGGTCCTCTTCAAACGCATCAAAGGGTGCGGCGATAAGTTCTTTTTCGCCCGTCCGTGGGTTGAAAGTTGATGTAACATCCCGCGCGATTTGTTCAGCTGGAATTGTTGGAAAGCTCGGCGCAGCGGCGACCATGATTGGCGCGCCGGCTTGATACGACGTTTGTGCTTGCGCGACTTGCGACCCCAATGTGAGAACGAAAGCTGCCGTTGTCATCAGCCAGATACGGGGTGTGGGTCGTGTTATCATAGGGTCTCCTACCGTATTAAAGCTGAGCGGACCCTGAGAGTCACGTTAACTCTCCATTCATGTTTAACGCGGGCGGATTTGTCCCATATTCCCCTCGCTTCAGAAGTTATCCTTTAGTGCGCGGCGACGACCGAGTTCCTCAGCATTGCCCGCCGTCACGAACGGATTGGCCCGTTTTTCAATTCCAACTGTTGTTGGGACCGTCGGAATATTGGCGGCACGTTTGGCCTGCGCATCGGTCACCGCAGCAATCAAATCGGGATTGTCGCCGTCAACAGACATCGCGAACTTCGCGTTCGACAGCGTATATTCATGCGCGCAATAAAGGCGCGTTTGTTCTGGCAGGGCCATCAATTTAGATAGGCTCTCCCACATTTCTTGCGGCGTGCCCTCGAACAAGCGACCGCAGCCAAGTGCGAATATCGTGTCGCCGACGAAGGCGAGTTCCGCAGAGGGCAGATGATAAATAATATGCTCATCCGTATGCCCTGGGGTATGAATGACATCGACATGATGACCTGCAAAATCAAAGCTATCGCCGCCACTGAGCGTTTCATCGCGCGCCGGGATCGCGTCTTGGTTCGGCCCCCGCACATGGCAATTATAGCGCCGCTTCAACGCCACATTTCCACCCGCATGATCGGGATGCCAATGCGTGTTCCAAATTTCAGTTAGGGTCCAACCCCGCGCTTCGCATTGTTTTGCAATCTCTTTGGCGTCGGGCGTGTCGATGGCGGCCGTCGCGCCCGTTTGCGCATCATGGAGCAAAAATCCATAATTATCGGAGAGACAAGGGAATAAGGCGACCTCAAGCGTCATGGGATGGCTCCCCGACCTTCGCTGCAACACCCATCAAAACGACGCTGAGAGCTGGCCAAATCATCGTCAGCATAAAGAACCCGACATGGGCGTTCCCGGCCGCTGGATCGGTTTGCGCGGCACGACCTGTCTGCGCAAAGGCGAGCCAAACAATCGTGGTCAAGGCCAAGCCAGCCCAAAGCGCCAGCCGTACGCGACGACGCGGGCGCATGGCACTGTCGAGCAAGAGGAAAGGTGCCGCAGTGTAAACCGCCATGCCGATGACGGTGCCAATTCCGCTCGCTTTCACGTCGGACATGGCCGCTACAATCCATCGGTCCGCCAAAAACGGCAACGCAAATGCGAGTATGGCGGTGATGACACCAATTTTGGTGACGGTGGGACGGTTAGCTTGATCGGTCATAACAGGCTCTTACTGCGACACGTCGAGAAGAACAAAGGGAATTGGGGCAGAAAATACGGCGCATTTTTACGCAGGGTAAACCGCCAATCGCCCATCAAGGGAGCGACAAAAACAAAGCAGGACAGCCCGCGTGGTCGATATCCGCGATGGAATACCAGAAGTGTAGTTTTGTTTTACGCGAAAATCAGGAGTTGGGTTGTAATGCCAACTCGCCACGCGGCAGCGGTTTTTGATAAAGCGGCCCGTCTGTCCTACCAGTTAGGCCTCGTTGGACCCAGGCATCGGCTCTCACTCTAAAAGTCCCGGCACAGTCAAATGTCTCACCATTCGATGCTCAGACCCACCGTCCTTCAAACCAGCAAGCGAGGCCTCGCCTGTCCCATGTCCGAAAGAACCTGAACACCATATCATCGGTTTTGAAAGCGGGGATGCGATTATGTGAAAATGCTTTGTTACAAGGGCTTGGCGTGTATCAACGACGGGAAAGACTTTCAAGACAGCCTATTTCACCCTCGCTATTACACCTCTGTCATCCCATAAAACGGCATGCCTACACCATTCAATTTTGATCCCACCTCTGTTGCCTTCGCCGCTGACCCCTATGCCGTCTACGCAAAAATGCGGGGTCAAGACGCGCCCTATTATTGGCCCGACCTCGATATGGTGTTGTTGTCGCGTTATGCCGATGTGTCCCAAATCGCCGTCAATCCCGCGATGGTGAGGTCGTTGAAGGGAGTCCGGAGTGACGCGGAATTAGAGGCGGAAAAACGCAAATCTGGGTTTGCGGATATGCCGTTCCATGAGCGCTTTGTGCAGACCAACTTGCTCGATACTGACGGAGCTGAGCATGAACGCCTGCGGCGTTTGATTTTCGGCGCGTTTACGGGACGCGGGGTAAAACATTTGGAAATATTTATCCAAGCCTATGTTGACGCCCTCCTCTCTAAAGCCCCGCACGGATTATCTTTTGACTTTATCGAACTTGTTGCCGCGCCTTTACCCGGATTGGTCATTGGTCGCTTTTTGGGGATTCCCGAACGCGATGCGCCGCAGCTGCGGCAATGGTCAGAAGATATCGTCAGCTATTATGACGTCGACAAAACACCAGAGAAAAAAGCGAAGGCTGAAGCGGCCGTCAAAGCCTTCCATGATTATTTAATTGATTTGAAACGCAAACGTCGCGCATCGCCAAAGGACGATCTCATCTCGCAGATGATTATGCAGGAAGCCGACGGATTGTTTCGCAAAGATGAATTAATCGCGACCTGTATGTTGATCTTAATGGCGGGACATGGATCGACAATCGATGTCATTGGGACCGGTCTGAACAGCCTGTTGAATCATCCTGACGCCCTGCAAGATTTACGCGACGATCGGTCGGTATTGCCCACCGCGATTGAAGAGATGTTCCGTTATGAGCCCCCATTACCATTTTTCCATCGCCACGCGACAGAGGCGGTAACATTGCGGGGGCACAAATTTCCAGCGGGGACCACGTTCGGCCTGCTTTACAGCGCAGCTAATCGCGATGGAAACGTATTTCCTGACGCCGATGCATTTAACATCCGCCGCGCGCCCAACCGTCATATGGCTTTCGGGCGTGGCGCTCATTTGTGTTTGGGAAATCAGCTTGCGAAGTTGAATATGCGAATTTTGTTTAACGCGTTATGTTCGCGTTTTCACGTGATGGAGTTTGCGGGGAATGTAACGTTCAAGCCAGGACTATCCACGCGAGGATTGAAAAAACTACCGCTGATCGTCAAATAATTTGGAGGACACCAAAACCTTATTTTCGAAATTTGGGTAAAAGTTTCCCCGCACTTTGGCGGTAGGCCTCATAGACGTCACCGTGTTCAGCGATCAGGTCCCGTTCTTCAAACCACAAGCCGACAAAAATATAGACCGTGAAACCGATACTCAACCAGATTTGCGTCATCGACATTGTCGGGGTCGCCCAGACCCCAAGCAAAATACCCGTCTGAATGGGATGGCGGATATATTTGTACATCGCGCGTTCTACAAATCTCAACGGCGCAATGGGTTGCTTTTGAAAGTTTGCGTAGACCTGTCGCAATCCGAATAAATCGAAGTGATTAATCGCGAATGTCGAAGCGAGTAAAAAGGCCCACCCGAAGAGAAATAGGCCCCAAAGCATATAAACCAGGATGGGAGATGATAGCGTCCAAACCATTCCGCTCATCGTCGCCCAACACCCAATTAACGCAATGCTGGTTAAACCGGAGAGCAACACATATGTCGCGCGTTCAGTGGCCTTGGGCATTACCTTCGCATGAGCCGCTTTGAAGCTGGGCCGAGCGGTGAGCGTGTGAATAAACCCCCAAATGGTTACAAGTCCAAGGTCCCAGATAATAGGGTTTAGCCCAGTAATAGCCCCATCAGACAAAAATCCGTAGGGCAGAAATCCCGCCAGAGCTGCAATGATACAGACTAAGCCAGCAACACCGATAAAGTAGGCCAAAACCCCGTAAATTAAGACTAAAACTCTAGACATTTCGCACCCCTGCATCGTCTTGACCCTGAGACAGTCGCCTCCTCTGTATTCCAAATGGGGCAAATCACCTAATCATGAAAATTTTGGGCCCATTCCTTAGGGCCCAAATAAAAAAGCCGCCCTCCTTAAGGAGCGCGGCTTCGTCATTCAGTTAAGGGCAAAGATTAGAGGATTTACGCGTCTTCCTTTGGTTTCGGCGCACTTTTGCCTTTGCCTGTGGCTTTGCCTTTTGTCGGTGGGACAATCTTGAAGGTTAGGTTTTCCTTCTTTCTGTCCACGCCGACCTTGACCAACCCACCCTGTTTAAGCTTTCCAAACAGGATTTCATCAGCCAATGGCTTTTTGATATATTCCTGAATGGTGCGACCTAGCGGACGCGCGCCATAGCGTTTGTCGTAGCCTTTCGTCGCCAACCAGAGGTTTGCACCATTCGACAATTCAAACTCAATCTTACGGTCTGCAAGCTGTGCTTCCAATTGTATGACGAACTTGTCGACAACTTTGGAAATATCTTCCGGCGTCAGGGGCGCAAAGGACACGATAGCGTCCAAGCGGTTGCGGAATTCTGGCGTAAAGCGGCGTTTGATCGCCCCTTCTTGCTCGTCAGATTTCAACCCGCGTCCGAAGCCGATTTCAGCCTTAGCAGCATCCGCCGCACCCGCATTTGTTGTCATGATGAGGATGACATTGCGGAAGTCGACTTTGCGGCCATTGGCGTCCGTGAGGAACCCGTTGTCCATGACCTGCAACAGGATGTTGTAGATGTCCGGATGGGCTTTTTCGATCTCGTCCAGAAGCAAAATGGAATGCGGATTCTGGTTCACTTGATCTGTCAACAAACCGCCTTGATCATATCCGACATAACCTGGAGGGGCACCGATTAGGCGCGACACTGTGTGACGCTCCATGTATTCGGACATGTCGAACCGCAGCAGCTCTAGACCTTGAGTCATCGCCAGCTGTTTCGCGACTTCGGTTTTACCCACACCCGTTGGGCCCGCGAACAAATAAGAGCCAATCGGCTTATTCGGTTCACGCAAACCAGCCCGTGCGAGTTTGACCGCAGACGCGACTTGATCAATCGCGTTGTCCTGACCAAAGACCATACGCTTTAGATCCATTGGTAAAGACTTGAGCGCCTTCTCATCATCACGCGAAATAGATTTCGGTGGGATGCGGGCGATCTTGGCGATAACGCTTTCAATCTCTTTAATACCAATCTTCGTTTTGCGATCCGCTTCAGGAACCAGACGCGTGCGCGCACCCGCCTCATCGATGATGTCGATGGCTTTGTCGGGCAGCTTACGGTCTGTGATGTGACGCACAGACAAATCGACTGCGCCTTGGATGGCCGCAGGTGTATAGGTCACGCCGTGGAACTCTTCGAAATAGGAGCTCAAGCCTTGCAGGATTTTCACTGCATCTTCGGCCGTTGGCTCCGACACGTCGATCTTCAAGAAACGACGCGATAGCGCACGGTCTTTTTCAAAATGCTGGCGATATTCCTTATAGGTTGTCGACCCC
Organism: Litorimonas cladophorae; assembly: GCF_014652455.1. Lineage (GTDB taxonomy): Bacteria > Pseudomonadota > Alphaproteobacteria > Caulobacterales > Maricaulaceae > Litorimonas > Litorimonas cladophorae. The sequence goes on from NZ_BMYV01000001.1 coordinate 1,289,827, forward strand.
ATACAGCGAAGTTTACCCGACTGTAGAGCTGGCTTAAGCAAATTGGACGCATCCATTGCGCCGCCAGATGTAGCGCCCGCACCAATGATCGTGTGGATTTCGTCAATAAACAGAACCGCACCTGGCGTTTCCTGCAACTGAGTCACGACCGCTTTCAGACGCTCTTCAAAGTCACCGCGATAGCGAGTGCCAGCCAGCAATGCGCCCATATCCAACGAGTAAATTGTCGCGTCCATCAGGACATCGGGCACTTTCTCATTGACGATACGGCGCGCGATACCTTCCGCAATGGCCGTTTTACCTACGCCAGGATCCCCCACAAGAAGTGGGTTATTTTTGCGGCGGCGCGACAGGACCATGATACAGCGCTCAACTTCATCATCGCGGCCAATCAGCGGATCAATGTCGCCCTCTTTGGCTTTCTGGTTCAAATTGACCGTATATTCCTCGAGCGGGTCTTTTTTCTTCGCGTCTTCTCCATCGGGCGTGTCCGCCCCCATAGGAGATTTAGAGGCGGAACTATCGCCAGATTTGGAGATGCCATGGCTGATATAATTCACCGCATCGTAACGCGTCATATCGCGCTCTTGCAGGAAGTAAACAGCGTGAGATTCACGTTCGGCAAAGAGGGCAACCAGCGCATTTGCACCTGTGACTTCTTCACGGCCAGAGGACTGCACATGGATAACAGCGCGCTGAATGACGCGGTGGAACCCAGCCGTCGGGCGAGCCTCTTCAAATTCTTCAACGACGAGCGACGCGAGGTCTTCGTCTAAATAGCGCAGCACATCGGCGCGCAATGGTTCAATATCAACATCGCACGCCGAAATAACGGCGGCGGCGTCTTTGTCATCCAAGAGCGAGAGCAAAAGATGCTCCAGCGTAGCCAGCTCGTGCTTGCGATCGCTCGCCAAAGTCAGGGCGCGGTGGATGGTTTCTTCCAAAACGGGGGAGAAAGATGCCATAATGAGTATTCCTTTCGAAAAAAGGATGTGGGGACACCCTCCCGTTATTCAAGCCGCGAACTGTCACACCCCTGTGATTTCGGCGTTACAGATTCGCCATGAACAAGAAGATGCTAGCACTCAAAGGCGCTGACTGTCATGTTGACAACTCTAAACAGGAGTTTGCTATGCGTCGAATTATCTTTGTTGCCCTTAGCCTTTCCCTCAGTCTGTTTCTCCTCACGCCTGAACCTGTTGCCGCGCAGGATGAAATTGTCGTGACCGGCTCTCGGATCTCCCGCGCGAACAAGTTCGAGGAAAAAGGTGGTGCGCCCGGCGTCACCGTTATCAAACGCGGCGACTTTTTGCTGCTGGAGGTCTTCATTGAATCCGATGCCCGTGACGAGACAGAGCGTCTCTCCGAAATCGCGGCAACCATTGATCGGTTTATCGGCCTTGCGAGGGCCGATACGTCAATCGAGCTCTCCATCGTTGAGTCTGGCACGACGGTCCGGAACCTGACCACAATGAACTATCAGCAAGGCATTTCTCGTGGAGGACGACCGGATACCTCTATCGCGCGCATTCGGGTCAAAACGGCGATTCCTGAACAAGTCGAAAACAGCGCCAATCTTGCGGGCAAACTCTCTCGTTTTGTGGATAAAGTCGACGAGAAGGGCCGCATCACGATCAGCACAAATGGTGAAACCGCCGTGTCTGTCGTCGACCCTTACCAATATCGGAATGAGGTTGTCGCAGAAGTCGTCAAAGAAATTAAAACCATCACGGAAACCCTGGGACCAGAATATGTGGCAATTATCGAGGGACTAGACCGTCAGGTCTATTGGGACAGAAAAGGCGACATCGATCTCGCCTTCTCCCTACCCTACACCTACGAAATCATCCCCAACACACTCCACTCAAAATGGAGAATGGAATATGAGGATTAGAGAAACCAGAGTCTAAGCTCGAAATTTCTCAACCGAGCGACCTTTGCCCATCAAGTAAATGCGGGTTCCCTCTCTTGTCACAATAAATGAGAAAGGCGCAAAAATCGCTACGATAGGAAAGATTTCTAGGGCCAGCAAAAAAGCGCCATGGATTGAAGAAAATACATAGTCATATCGACTTGGACCGTATTTACCCGCGATTGTTTGATAGTCAAACACGCCTTTTGGTATCGCCTCTAGGCAGGTATGGGCAATAGGCAAGTAGAAGACGGCAAAACAAACTAAAACACAAACTAGAATAAGCCGGTCTAAATTCTCGCCGAAAGCACAGACATAGCCCGCGAAAATCGCTATTAAAATAAGGATTATTTGAAGCCAAACCATCCGTTGGAAGTAGATAACGTTTGTGAAGAAACGCTAAAGCTTACTCTTTTTCTAAAGTACACTGCAGCGGATGCTGAGCGCGTTTGGCGGCGTCCATGACTTGGGCGACTTTGGTTTCGGCGACTTCGAAGGTGTAAACACCGCAAGTTCCGATACCTGTCTGGTGAACGCTCAGCATGATCGCGGTGGCTTCGTCTGAGGTCTTCTTAAAAATCCCCATCAAGATCGACACAACGAACTCCATCGGCGTGTAGTCGTCATTCATCAGAATGACGCGCCACATCGATGGCTTCTTTGTCTTGGGACGAACTTTGGTCGCGACGCCGCGTTCAGCGCCGTCATCGGCTCCATCTTCGCTGTCGGGGCCGGCCCGTAAGTCTTTGAATCGTTCTGTGCTCATGCGCCCCTATATAGAGGCTTCGTTCATCGCGCCAAGGGCGAGTGGTGTGAAATCTGCGTGCAACAGTGTCGCGACTTTTAACATCCCGTTAACCCTATTCTAACCGTTGCAAGACAGAGACAGTGAATGCGTCGGTTTCTCCTTTTAGCTATGATTGTTTTTGCGATTGCCTCCTCTGCACACGCGCAAAATCGATATGCGTCGATTATTGTCGATGCAGATACCTTAGACGTTGTGCATGCACGCCAAATTGACGCCCAGCGCTTTCCCGCGTCCCTGACAAAGGTGATGACGCTACATCTGGTCTTTGACGCAATGGACGAAGGCACCCTGACCCTTGGCGAAACTGTCACGGTATCGCGCAAAGCGTCCCGCACGCCGCCCGTGAAATTAGGCCTTCGTGCGGGACAGAAGATCACAGTTCGCGAGTTGATCCAGTCGGTTGCCGTCAGAAGCCATAATGACTCTGCCGTTGTTTTGGCCGAACGTTTGGGCGGCACAGAAGCCCGGTTTGCCGAGATGATGACGGCCAAAGCCCGCGAGCTTGGCATGCAACGCACAACATTTAAAACTGCCAATGGCTTGCCGCACCCAGAGCAAGTTACCACCGCCCGCGACATGGCCAAATTGGCCCATTCAATTTTGACAACACATTATGATCGCTACCATTACTTCGGGCAGAAATCTTTTCGCGGCGTGAAAAACACCAACGCCCTGCTGCGTGATATGCCAGAAGTTGACGGCTTTAAGACAGGCTACACACGGGCATCTGGATATAATCTCATGGTCAGCGCCGTGCGCAATGATCGTCGCCAAATTGCAATTGTCTTAGGCGGCGCAAGCGGGAAAAGTCGAAACGCCCATATGCGCGACTTGGTGGAGCGTGGGTTTGACGTCATGGGGGTCGTCCCAAGATCAGATACGCCTGCCCTTATCCTTGCAAAGCAAACGACCCCCACCACCATTCTACGTGGCGCACATAACCGTCGGGCGCCGCAACCTTGGGCCGTACAACTGCGAGAACTTCCCAGCGAGGCCCACGCCCGTACTCTGGCGGCTACCCTCGCGCCTGAGGCGGAGGTTAGTATCTCGAGTGGATTTAGTGGCGGTCAACCCATTTTCCACGCGCGGCTCTCTGGGTTGTCGGCGCAAGCCGCCAAAACTACTTGTGCCCAAATCAAAACCAAATGTTGGCTTATCGCGCCCTAAGCCCTAGACGATTTCCATGAAAATCGTGCGGACAGAAAGAGACCTACGCAACACAGTGTGGGGATGGCGAGGATCGGGCGACCGAATGGTCTTTGTGCCGACCATGGGCGCACTACATGAAGGTCATCTCTCTCTCGTACGATTGGCAAAAAAATACGGTGAACGCGTTGTCGTGTCCATCTTCGTAAACCCAACTCAATTCGCGCCTGGGGAAGACTTGGATGCTTATCCGCGCACAGAGGTTGAAGACTCTCGGCTGCTCGAGGCCGAAGGTGTCGACCTGATTTATATTCCCGATCCCCAAACTATGTATGACGTCCATCATGCGACCTCGGTGACCGTCGGTGGCGTCGCAAAGGGATTGGAAACCGATTATCGTCCGACCTTCTTTGATGGTGTCGCCCTCGTCGTCACCAAATTATTTAATCGCGTCCAACCTGATACAGCGATTTTTGGCGAGAAGGATTACCAACAACTCGCCACCATTCGCCGTCTCGTCGAGGACTTGGACATGCCGATCAAAATTATTGGCGCGCCAATTGCCCGAGACGAACACGGTCTCGCCCTTTCTTCGCGCAATGCCTATTTTGACGAAGACGGATTGACGCTTGCGCGAAACTTGAATGTCATCATGAAAAAATGTGCGGCTGATATGCGCGAAGGTCAGCATGTCGACAAAGCAACGGATGCGGCAAAACAAGCCCTATTGGATGTCGGGTTTTCCTCTGTCGATTACGTCGAGGTCCGCAGTCCAAACTCGCTAACCGTATTGGAAGGCGGGTATCTGAATGGACCTGCGCGTGTCCTCGTCGCGGCCCATTGCCCAAATCAGGGAAATAGCGTGAGGCTCATTGATAATTTTGCCGTCTAAGGAGGCGACCTATGGGTATCAACATAATTGGAATAATCTCTGGCATATTCATCATAGGCGGCTTGGCACTCATCTATGTGCTCAATAAAAAGGCACCGCAAAATGCCTCAGAACAACCCCGAGACGACACCTTCCTCCATGAAATGCTGGCGGTACTTCAGGATGTGTATCCCGACTCAAATTTCAGCTATGATAGGGCGAGTGATACGATCTCGCCCATCGCCTCAGAAAACAAAGATGACGCGCCCTTCCTGGACCTATTTTTGGGAAATCTGCGCAATCGAACGCTCGAACTGGGGAAAGCGGACCGAAAAGATTTCCTCCGTAAATTTCTAGATCAAGCCGCGCAAAGCGGAGAGGTCACGATAGACGCCTTACGCGAGAACCTTCTGATGCGAAATAGAACGCCAGAGGAGTTCTCTCTCCGACAATTGCTCATGGGCCCCGAAGACGGCAAAGACCCGTTTGAACCGATCATTATCGCCAAAGGTGAGATGCTTTTCGAGCCCGTCTTAAATCTCGAGAATTCGGTGTCTCCCATAAGCGTACAAACGATGCGCGAACATGGTTTTGCGTTTGATGAGTTTATTCAAATGGCCCGCCAGAATTTGTTGAGCGTCACGCCCGAAGGTTCCGCGAGTATGTGGGAAAAATTAGAAGATGATATCTGGATTTCCAAACTCAATGACGATTTTGATGCGTCACGCGTTTTTCTCTTCCCCGAACATCTAGAATTTCCGTTCGAAGGTAACCCCGTCGTTTATGCACCCTCACATACGGTATGTTTGATCACCGATCAGTCTGATGATGCGACCCTAGCGCGTATGGTCGAATTAGGAAACGCGTCGGCGGAAACACATCGCCCTCTCAGTCGGGCTCTTTGGCATCAGGATTCTGGGGAATGGCGGCGCATGGAGTCCGACGATCGAAACAGTGCCGTCGGGCGCGCGCGCTTGATCGAAACACTGGCGGCCTATGACGATCAGAAAAATGGACTTGAGCAACATTTTGACAAAACACAGCAGGATATTCACGTCGCAGCCGTGATGGCGCAATCTGACAACACGGATCCTGCGGCCCCCAAAATTGAAACCCGCGCCGTGTTTATTGGCAAAGGTAGCTATCTGCCAAAAACAGATTTCGTCATCCTTGGCTTTGAAGAGATGTCTGACAAGACGCCTATAGACCAGGTCGATTGGGGCACGCTGGAAAACATATTAGGGGAAGAAAACTTCAAACCTCACCCAGATTTGCTTCCTGTGCGATACCAACTGGAAACAGATTTGTCAGACAGCCAGATTAAAGCGCTACGAAACGCAGCAACACATCTTTAGGAGGTCCAAATGTTAGATATGCGCCCAAACTGCGAAATCTGTGATCGCGATCTTCCAGCGAATAGCCAAATTGCGCGAATTTGCAGTCTAGAATGTACCTTTTGCAGCGATTGCCACGACACGATCTGCCCAAACTGTGGTGGCGACCTTCAAATACGTCCTACTCGCGCCGGGGACATGTTAAAAAAATATCCAGCCTCAACCAAACGGGTCAACGCTTCGTAGGTATAATCATGTCGCGCTTCTTTAATGCGGGACCAACTTCCAACGGTTTTCACCTAAGGCGACATCATGATCACATTACACCATCTCGAAAACTCGCAATCTATTCGGATCCTGTGGCTGTTGGAAGAGATCGGCAAGCCTTACGGGTTTAAGATGTATGATCGTGACCCTAAGACCATGTTGGCACCTGATGATTATAAGGCACTTTCACCGCTCGGAACCGCGCCCGTTATTGTCGACGGCGACGTCGTTTTGGCAGAGAGTAACGCCATCATCGATTACATTGTGGACTCGTCAGACCGCGCGGACCTTCGCCCCGCCCCAGGTGCTGCGTCTCGTGCAGACTATCTATTTTGGCTTCATACGGCTCAAGGTAGCTTGCAACCGATGCAGACATTCAGTTTCGTGTTGGGAATTGCGACGCAGCGCGCCCCGATACTTGTACGTCCGATCGTCAGAAAAGTCGTCGACACGCTCAACAGCGCATTTATTCAGCCGCGATTAAAAGCGGTGATGGGCCTCATGGAAACGCACTTAGAGACGCATGAATTCCTAGCAGGCGCGGAATTTACCGCAGCGGATATTGCGATGGGGTATACTCTGCAAATGGCTAAACTTCGTGGGGCGCTAGACGCAGACTACCCCAATATTTTTGCTTATGTCGAACGCATGGAAGCTCGCCCTGCATGGCAAGCGGCCTTGGCAAAAGATGGAAAGTTTAACGGCGTGCCAAGCTAAGCGCTTAGCGCGACTTCCTGACCATAATTACTCGAAAGTTTATGTAGCGTTCGGCCAAATGCGCCGAGAATGTCTTCACGTTTCACGGGCTTCGCAATTGTATCATCCATACCGATATTTCTGCAAATGCGGCGTTGTTGGTAATCCGGATCAGCCGTTAGAGCGATGATGATGACATTCGCATAGGCTTGACTGGACTGACGTATTTCAAGGGTCGCTTCGATCCCATCCATGACCGGCATGTGAATATCCATAAGAACGACGTCGACGGGCACCGTGTTTAAGACGTTTAAGGCGTCACGGCCATTATCTGCAAAATAAAGCTGAGCAACACGTTTTCCGATCAAACGTTTGACAACCTTTTGGTTGATCGGGTTGTCTTCGACGCAAAGCACGTTCAGGCCTTCGAATGGCCGTTCGGCTTCCGAGTCGGTTTCTTCTGACAGCTTAACGACACTCTTTTCGGTCTCGGCGATTGCTGTTGGGGGCGTCAATTCGGCTTCTACCAAAGGTTTAGGTTCAGGCGCCAGTTGAGGCGCGGTTCGCGCAACAGCGGGCTGGGTGTCTTCAGACGGCAAAGTGTAGGACTTCGGTTCAGTGACCGGCAGTTCTTGAGCTGACGTCATGATCGGGAGGATGAGAGCAAAGGTGGAGCCCTCATTTGGAGCCGTTTTCAAGCGGACTTGCCCGCCCATCAGTTCACAGAGGTTTTTGGTAATACTCATTCCCAAACCCGTTCCGCCATATTCCCGTTGGATCGACCCGTCTGCTTGCGTGAATGGATCAAAGATACGGGAGGCTTCGCTTTCCTTCATACCGATGCCTGTGTCTTTCACGGCGATAACCAAATGGGCTTTTTCGTTTATGACGGCTTGGCGCGCTATCAGGGTCACGCTGCCAAGTTTTGTGAATTTAGCGGCATTAGACAGCAGATTGTTCAAACATTGCTGTAAACGGAATTCATCCAGATAGAGCGTGTCAGGTAGTTTAGGGTCAATAATCGTTTTGAACGCCAATCCTTTTGTGCTGATTTGCGGTTTCCACAAACGGGTTACTGTCCCAAGTAAGCCGCTAAGATTCGTCGGCTCAAAATCAATCTGAACTTTTTCACTCATAAGCTTTGCGTGGTCGAGTGTGCGCGAGAGCAAATGGTGAAGCCCCTCTGCTGCATTTTCTATATCTGTAATAACTTCACGGACGTCTTCGCTCAAAGGTTCATCTCTCAAGCTATCACTCATGCCGATGATCGCATTCAGAGGCGTCCGAATTTCATGGCTCATACGCGCCAAAAACTCTGATTTCGCCTTAGAAGCGGAGCGTTCAGCCGACAGCGCCAGTGATTTACTCACGTCCTCTGTGATATCCATAACGAAAGCCGTCGCGCCTAGCGGGGTACCGTCTGGCGCGCATACGATCTCACCGATCGACCGTTGCCACATGCTCGGGCTTTCGGCGGTACAAACGCGATATTTGAAATCAAATTCTCCGCGTGTCTCTAGCGCTTTCGCCCATTGATCGGCAACTGGCGCTAGATCGTCAGGATGCAAAATCGAGAACATCCCGTTCTTCTTCATCTTGGCCTGTTCGGTTTCGGTCAATCGCTTGGTCACGGAATCCGAGAACGTAAATTCGCCTGACTGGAGGTCCATAGACCAGAAACCCGCGTTCGCGGCCCCCATCGCGATTTCGAAAAGATTCCGATATTGGCTGTCAGTCGTCACATCCCGGAAAACCATCGTGCATCCAGCCGGGCCATCTGACCCGTGGTACCATGTGTCAACGCGGACGCGTCGACCATCCAATGTCGTCAAGCGGACTGAAGTTCCGTGCGAATTTGTAGACGCCAAAGATTTCTCAACACTGTGCGCTACAAATTTAGGAGAATAGCGGCTCCCAGTTTCAGTATCTTCAAGCTGGAAGGCTCCTAATATTTCCGTGACAATAGACCCAGCAAGCTGTTCATTGGTTCCGAGACCCAGAATACCAGCGACGTCGCCTTGGGTATGCGTAATGACCCGATTTCGGTCGACGCTGGCATAAGCAATATTTGCGGCACGCAAAATATTGGCAACAGCGTCTTCTGCTGCAACACGCTGATTACCTGATTGTCGCAATTTTAAAGCTTTCATCATACCCTCATTGCCCCCCGCTGGACGTTGACAAGACATGATTAAAATTCTCTGAACTCGGTGGCGAATGCGGTTTTTTCAGCAGCGGACGCATTCTACTTTGGCGACAGCGACTTAACCATTGTTAGCAAGGGGACCGGAACCGGACCGTTTTCGTCCTGCCACCGACTTTCGATTGTGTAACCGCATTGCAGATAAAATGGCTCACCCGCTAATGTTGCGGCCATCTCCAATGCGCTAAAGCCTGCTGCGCAGGCGGCCGCTTCGGACGCTTCAAGTATCATTTTACCAATTCCCCGTCTTACATAGTCTGGATGCGTGTACATGGCGCGGATACGGGCGCGATGCTTTTTGGGGTTTAGGCGCTCCGCATTTCGGCCCGCGCTGTGGTTCCCCCCATAAAGTGTTGCGCGGAATGACCAGCCGCCGCATCCAACTAACGTCGCTTTATCCCAGACCGAAAAATAAGTGCCGTCTTCTATCAATTGCGTATCTAGCCCCATGCCAAAATGGGAGGCTTCAATCTCCTCTGGTGTCAGAACATCGACTTGAAGCTCGGCAATAGACCGCTTCATCAAAGCTGCAATCGCGGGGATGTCTCCAGGCGAGGACAATCTGATATCAAATATGCCGCGGGAAGTCTGAACTAAGGTCATATTAGGTCCAAAATTGCAGATGGAATTCACTTAAGGCAAAATTTGCCTTAAAATGTAGCGCAAATGTGTCATTTTAGTCACATTAGTAAACAAACCATGTCGTTTTCGGTAGAATTGCTTTGTGAGTCCGACCCCGAGGGATAAGGACAGCTGGTCGCTATTGTTCTGGGATCGGGGCTGAACCTTTCAAATATTGCGTCAGGAACAAAGAAACTACTAGGAACTATTATGCAAAAGTCTGCACTCAAATCGTGGTTGGCGCTCTCTGCCTCCTCACTCATGCTGGTTGCCCTGCCCGCTCACGCCCAAGATTCTCTTGGCGACACGGTTGTCGACACAGCTGAAGACGTTGTGATCACAACAGGTACACGCCGCGCATTGCGGTCTGCGGCCGATACACCAGCGCCTGTTGATGTTATTTCAGCGGTTGAATTCACAGCCAATGCTGCAGATGATGTACAAGACCTTCTCCGCACGGCCGTTCCGTCTTATAACGTGAACACCCAGCCGATCTCAGATGCGGCCTCCATTGTTCGTCCTGCAAACCTGCGCGGCTTGTCACCTGACAACACACTGGTACTTTTAAACGGCAAACGCCGTCATCGTGGCGCGGTTATCGCCTTCCTCGGCGGTGGTATCGCTGATGGTTCACAAGGCGTTGACGTATCTTCCATCCCATCCATGGCATTGAAGCAAGTCGAAGTCCTTCGTGACGGCGCGTCTTCCCAGTATGGTTCAGATGCGATTGCTGGCGTTATCAACTTCGTCCTGAAAGACGATTCCACAGGCGGCGCAATCGAAGCTAAATATGGTTCAACATATGATGGCGACGGCGACAATTACCGTTTCGGTGCCAACATGGGCTTTGCGCTCGGTGACCAAGGTTTCTTCAACGTCACAGCGGAATATGGCGAAACAGACGGCACAGTCCGTGCCGCGCCACGTACCGATGTCACAGCTCTAGTCGCAGCCGGCAACACAGCCGCAGCTCAGAACCGCGTCATCAACGGCTATACAGACGAATATGCTCAATATTGGGGCCAGCCAGATGTCGAAAACGATATCAAACTCTTGTTCAACACAGCCTTGGCTTTCAACGAGCAAGCCGAAGTCTATGCAACAGGCACCTATGCTGAGCGCACAACAACGGGCGGGTTCTTCTATCGTAACCCAACCAACCGTGGCGGCGTTTATCGCGGCCCAAGCGTTGATGCCGATGGCAACCTAGGTGGCGATCTCGCCTCTGTACGCGTTGGTGATTTGGATGGTCTAGGTGTCGGCGAAGCCTGCCCTGCAGGTATCCCGCTTTCCGGCACGGACGGTTTGATCCCAGACGCCACTGTTTTGGCTCAGGTTACAGCGTCTGACAATTGTTTCTCATTCATTGAAACAATTCCTGGCGGTTTCGTTCCGCGCTTTGGTGGTGACTTGCGCGACTTCGGTCTTACAGGTGGTCTCCGCGGTCTTCTCGATCTCGGAAACGGCCTAAGCTATGACCTATCCGTGACACATGGCGCATCGCGTGTTGATTTCTTCATCAACAACACTGTCAACGCATCGTTAGGTCCAAATACACCACGAGACTTCATTCCAGGTGGACAAGAGCAAAGCGAAACAACACTTAACGCCGACTTCAGCTATCTTCTTGACGTCGGTCTTGCTTCTGAACTCTCAATCGCATTCGGTACAGAATACCGTAAAGAGCAATTTGACCTCTTTGCAGGTGATGCGGCGAGTTTCGCACTCGGCCCCCTCGCCGATCAAGGTTTCTCGTCTAGCTCAAACGGCTTTGGTGGTTTCCCGAATTCTTCTTCGAACTCGCAGGATTCTATCGGTACTTACATCGATCTAGAAGCTGAAGTTACGGATCAGCTAACGCTTCAGGGCGCTGTGCGTTATGAAGATTTTTCTGATTTTGGTAACACTGTCGATTTCAAAATCGCGGGTCTTTACAAAGTCAATGACAATGTCTCACTTCGCAGCACGTTCTCAACAGGCTTCCATGCTCCAACAGCTGGCCAAGCCAACATCACAAATGTGACAACACAAAATGTCAATGGCGTGTTGGTTGACCAAGGTACTTTGCCGCTTAACACTGCGGCTGGCCAATTGGCAGCCGACTTCATCGCCTCCCAAAATGGTGGTAACACACCAGAATTGGGCACAGAAGATGCGACAAGCCTCTCTGCGGGTGTGGCCTTTAGTGCAGCCGGCGTAAACGTCACATTGGATGCGTTCCAAATTGACGTGGACAACCGGATCGCTTTGGGTGCGAATGTTAATTTCTTGGAAGCGCTTCAGTTTGCAGGCGCAACGGCCGACACTGTTGGTGGGGCTCTCACAGAGTTAAACGCTGCAGGCACAATCAACCGCGCCGACTTCGTTGGCTTGGATGATTTGGCTCAGTTCCGCTTCTTCTCTAACAGCTTTGACACACGCTCGCGCGGTGTTGATTTGGTTGCACGCTATCCATTTGGATTTGCGGGCGGAGATTCAGCTATCGCTGTCGCTGCGAACTACACAGACACGGAAGTTACAAATCGTGGTGATATTAACCCGATTTCTGATGGACGCGTACAGTCCCTCGAAGAGCTACTGCCAAATGTGAAAGGCAGCGCAACTTGGACTCATAGCCAAGGCATCTTCCGCGGTCTTCTACGTGCCAATTACTACGGTAAGTGGTTTGATACGGGTAACGGCAATCCTGTTGGAGCCGAAGTCCTCGTAGATGCTGAAATCGCAGCTGAAGTCAGAAGCGGCGTAGAGTTCGCAATCGGTGCCAGCAACTTGTTCGATAACTACCCGGATGAGAACCCAGGTTTTGGTGGCTCTGGCCAGCTTTATCCTGAAGCGGCACCAACTGGCTTCAATGGTGGCCAATATTACGGTAAAGTTCGCATCAACTTCTAGGTTGCTTGCATAACGAAACGCGAAAGCCCCGGACCTAGGTTCGGGGCTTTTTTTATGACTGGATAATTATTGGGTTGCCCTAGACGATCACCACGCACCAAGTTCAATTAACTTAGCACGGAAAGCTTCTGGGAGATCAGCGCCGCTCTCCGCCCCCGTTAGGTCAGCAGGTATGTCGCTGTCCTGCAAATATCGCCAGCCTTGAAACGCACGGCGTGGGACGGGAAGAACGGGAATGAGTTCGGGGTCCATCAAAATGGCACAAGCCCGACGTTCATGTTTGACCGTCTCTTCCAAAGCGACAATCCTATTCCGACAGATTATGTTCCCTTTGATCACCCAATAGATCGAACCCCCATCGAGTAATTCTTCACGACGTTTAGGGAACATGCGGGTGATGTGGACGTGGTGGGCAGACAAACCTTGATCCCGCCGCCGTGCGACGACGTGGTTCTGCCAGTCGATAAGCGTCTGTATCGATTCAGACCCAACGGATAGTTTTTGCAAATGTATGGTCATCCCCACCCATGTAGAGCGGGGTGAAGCCGATTGCTAGAAGGTGCGCGGATATGGATCTGTATCGACGATGAAGTCGTCGGCATTTGCATCGATACGAAACGTCACCATATCCGGTGAGGACGTATCAGGTACGAGGGGTGTTTTCCGCAAAACCCGACCCGCAATTGACTTTACCTTACGAGACAATTCGCTGTCGGTCGCATATGAGGGCGACATACCGAAACGATGGCGCAGCGTAGCATTTGTGACCATTGCGGCATTTTTCATCCCAGATTCGCGCGTCGAATATTCGGTAGTTACGGACACGCAAAACGTCTGATTATCAACCCGATGCGGTTGATTTAATGGCCAGGTCAAAGCCGCGCCCTCGGGGATATCAATTACTGTTGCGGCCTCGTCATAGGACGCATCATAAGGCAGATCATCGCTCAAGAAGTCTGTAATACTGGCTTCATATGACTCATCCGGAATGAATTTCTGCGTGAGCGGATAGAGGTACATTCTCTTCTGGCCCCGCACATGCCAAAGGATCGTTTCTGTTTTGTCAAAGTGATACGGCACGCGGGCAACAGGTGAGGAAATCAATATTCCACCACGCGGGTTGAAAGCGCGATTGCCCGTCTTCTCAGATAATTCGCCATACATGCGATCAAGCGCGCTCTTATATTCCGGATGTATATTCATTGCTTCGCGCACATTAATCCAAACGCGACCAGCTTTTGCGGCATCCAAAAGCACTTTGCCTGGGACGTCGCGGAAGTCACCTGTGCGGAACTTGTTAGGATAAAGCGGATGATCGGAAGCGCCCATCGTGCAGACATCTAGCTTTTCAGAGGGGTGACGCTCCAACAAATCAATAAGAGCCTCATCTGTGAACAAGCCTGTGCCCGCCAAATTATGCTCAAAAGACGTGATCTCTTTCTGGAAGGCTGCTGAATTTTGCGCGCTCCAATCTGGAATCATGGGCGCCATCGGCGTCCCGCCGCTGATCTCGGGCTGATCATCATGGTAAGGTGTAGTATTATCGTTCAACATAGAAACTTCCTTACGTCCTATTTATTGCGAAGGTCTTGACGAACCTTAGTCGCGTAGATTCATCCTTAATGCCGCGTAAACACCCGCCAGAATAAGCGCCAAACCAATGACAAATCCTGTGAAGGCAATGATTGGTCCCCAGTCTCCGAGCAGCGCTTCTGCCCCGCTTATCATCGTGCCGCCAGCCAGCCCGACCAGTAGGAAGCCAAGGAGCACTGGGATCCAAAGCCCCAAGCTACTTTCAGTCGGAACGGGTTGCGCCTGACGTAAAGGCGGGCGAGATTGAATATATTTCGCGGCAGAGTCATTGCGGACACGGAAGGCGTCATCTTGGGCTAGTTCATCAATTACGATCATTGGTTTAGCCGGTGCAGGACCCGCTTTCGGGGTCACGGCAGTCGCGCGTTTTCTGGCGCGGCGGGTCGCTGGCTGTTCAGGCTCAACTGACATTGCCTGGTCATCCTCATCCCGATCCATCGGTAGCTCAGGATCGCTATCCTCAGAAAGCTCTGTCGTAATGAGGCTCTCAGGCCAGCTCTCGTCACGGTCATCAAATTGCGCATCCGCATTTTCAATCAAGGCGTCGAGCCGCGCGACAATGTCTGAGGCCGCTGCTGCGATAGGAGACTGTCGAACAGGGGTGTCAGAGACGATTTCATCCGATGATGGGTCTTCGGCATCTGAACTTTCTGAGTCCGATGTGTCAAACGCGGCCAAATCTGTCTCAAAATCCGCAGTCTCTGGCAGCTCGTTCTCTATTTTGGCATCCAAGTCCGGATCCATCGACGACAGGTCGTCAGCAGACATATCCAATTCGCTTGAGGAAATATCCGCCAGCAAATCTGAACTTAGATCAATAGTGGCTGTCTGATCAGGGAAGGCCAGAATGACATTATCTGATGATTCAAGGCTCAGCTCTGTCTCATCCCCATCCGTATTCACATCGATAGACAAATGCGGATCAGGGGTCGGCGTATCATCCGTTGCCTTATCGTCTATGTCGGCAAGATTTGTGTCGTCCTCGATCACATCTAATTCGGAGAGTTGTAAGGCACCCGCAGGGCCATCCTCGCGGCGGCGATGTTGCGGTTCGATGGCTTCATGCGGCGCGGTTGCGACCACGCCATTGGAGTCACTTGCTGAAAAAACGGGCAAGGCATCTTCCGTCGATAGCCCTGAAATAGTCGTATCGCGAACAGGCGGAAGATCGATAGAGCCAGCGGGCAAATTGCGTTCTGTACGCAAAAATAGTGCCTTCTCCGCCGTGCGACGACGCATCAGGGCATCCACGACGTAAGTTTTTCCTGCAATTTCTGACTTACGCCAGATATCCAGACCATTGGCCGCGTCTAACGGACGTCCGTTATTGAGGGCGCGTAGCGTGTCGCTGGTCAGGAAAGCCTTCGGGCCAATATTAAATGCGAAGGAGCAAAGCGCGTCAAACTGGCTTTGTGTCAGCGGCGCATGAACCTCTGAATTAATCATGTCCTCAAAGGGTTGAAGATCGGCGCGCAGGACGCGTTCCGCTTCGCTCTTACTCATCATCACCGCGGTATCAGAATAGAGACGATGCCCGTAACCGACCACGCGTTGACCAGTCACCAGCTCACGGTCGACAGGACGATAGCCCTCAAAAGCTTTGATAAGCTTGAGGCCAGTGTCCGATATTGCCAGCGCAGAATCTGTGAGTTTTTGGCTCATGTGCGTCCCAAATCAATACAACTCGGGCGAAGGCCCGATTGAGTTGGGAGAGGCGTTGCAAAACTCGGGCCGAAATTGCGTCTAGGAAGAAACTATAAAAGAATTATCACAGCGGTTCCCAAGAAGGAAAAGAAGCCCACCACATCAGTTACGGTTGTCACAAAGACAGATGAGCTTACGGCGGGGTCTGCACCCGCGCGCTTTAACCCTAGAGGCACCGCAATCCCAGCGAGACCCGCAAACAAGTGATTCACGATCATCGCGATAAACGCCACCAGAGCGAGTTCCCGATCGCCAAACCAGATATAAGCAATGAGGGCCAACACCACGGCAAAGATCAACCCAATGATGGCCGCAGCTATGGTTTCACGACGAATTGCGCGCCACGCCGATTGCGGAGTTAATTCACGCTCTGACAAAGCCCGAACGGCCACGGTGAGCGCCTGTGTACCGGCATTCCCGCCCATACTGGCAACAATTGGCATAAGCACCGCAAGGGCGACAATTTCCGTAATCGCGTAATCAAATCGCGCAATCACGAGACTGGCCAAGACGGCCGTGAGAAGGTTGATAAATAACCATGGCGCGCGCGCGCGCACCGTTTCGACGGCCGTATCGGCAAGGCCAGCGTCCGTAACACCCGCCAAGGCGAGAATGTCCTCTTTGTTCTCATCCTGAATAATATGGATGATATCATCGACGGTCATCATACCGACAAGACGACCTTCCGCGTTCACAACGGGCGCGGAGATAAGACTATATTTCTCAAACTGATACGCCGCTTCTTCTTGGTCAACATCTTGACCAATCGCGACAATTTTTCGGATCATGAGATCAGAAAGGCGCACATCGACCTGAGCCCGCATCAATTGGCTGACGGGCACGTAGCCGATGGGCTTAAACGCGGTGTCGATGACATAGACGTTGAAAAAAAGCTCAGGCAGGTCTTCACCTGTTTCGCGCATATGGGTGATCGCGTCTCCGACGGTCCAAAACTCGGGCGCAGCCACGAATGCGCGCTGCATGAGACGACCAATCGTTTCATCATCAAAGGCGAGGCTTTCCTCGTAGGAGGCACGATCTTCGGGGGTCGCGGCGCAAAGAACTTCGTCACGCTGCGCATCTTCCATCTCTTCCAAGATTTGCGTCGCGTCATCATTATCCATTTCGGACAAGGCGTCAGCAATTCGGTCCGCATCCAGAAATGGCAGGATGTCTTCGACAACATCATCTTCCATCTCTGCCAAAACATCGCCCGAGATGAGCTCAGGCGCACGCGTAATGAGATTCACGCGCTCAGCGGCGGAGAGCTGTTCCAACTCGTCAGAAACATCAGCAGGATGAAGGCGTGCCAGCGTTTCGGACAGCAACACCTCATCGTTCATCGCGAGCGCGTCCTGGATCGGCGTGTCTTCTTCGAGGTGTGAGTCAGATTGGCTCATGGGTCTACCTTGGGAATGGCCGAATTGGCATGGCGTGTGACCCGCCTAAAGCCTCGGCTTGCATCCGTAAATCCATTTTACCTCACCAATGGCAGGCGTTAGGCCCTACGCATGAGTTCAGGTGTCATAGAGTGGGTTGGAACCCTTGTCCTGCTGGGGGGCCTGCTGTGGCTATCCGTCATTGATTGGCAAACTTACCGCTTACCCAACCCGCTTACAAAATCTCTGATCGCGATTGGCTTGATCTATAATTTCAACGTCGCGCTGGATTTTTACCCTTTCCTCTTGGGCGCCGTTTTGGGCTATGCCTTATTTTGGACTGTCGAAACGGCCTATCGCCTTATCCGAAAACGGGACGGCCTGGGGCGCGGTGATGCAAAATTACTCGCGGTCGGAGGTGCTTGGTGTGGGGCGGTGGCGCTTCCCTTCATCGTCCTGATCGCAAGCAGTACAGCCCTGGCCTTTATCTTAACACAGCCCTCAGAAAACCGACGAGAATTAAAACTTCCATTTGGCCCGTTTCTGGCGGCGGGTATTGCGGTCACTTTCATCGGGTTGAATTTTATTTAATTTGGCAGTTTCGGACCAAGGCTACAGGTCGCAAGCGCTCCCACCCCTCATCAGTCTGCGTGACGATACGCGCAGTTGGGAAGCGCATGCCGTCTGTCATTGCCTCACCTTCACCCAACCGCAATTCAACGCGCTCACCATCGGGATCTGTATAGAGCAATGACGGAAATTCGCTCTGCGCTTTGAGGTCAACTGGCCCTTCGGACGTGTCATAGCGCGCTGTCTGAGCATCCGCGTAAAAAACAAAACTCCGCTTCTCATCCGTTGTCCACCCGTAGAGTGCGCAGGTGTTAGAGCCTCTCTCGGCGTCCCGCGATGCTGTCTTGGCTGTATCACCCAACGTAGGGGCCGGCGTCGTAGTGCAGGCAGATATTGCCAACAACATAAAACTCATCCCTATCCAGCGCATATTCATGACCTAGCGCCAACGCCCTTGTTCTGTCAGCTTAAAATCTCGGCCCGCTCGCGTAAATCCAAAGAGCGGCAAAACCGCATCGGCTTCTGCGCGATCGGTGCGTGCCGTCACATCCGCGCGATAGGTTCCATCGGGAGACAAGCGGATGAATGCCGAAATCGTTTGCTGGGAATCTTGTCCCGTTAAATCCGCTAAAATTGCGCCAGCTTCACAACGAATAGGGCCGCTGAGGTTTGGACCTGTCCATTGAATTGAACCGCCATTACGTTCCAAAACGTCCGTACGCGCTGTTCCTGTTGCGGTTTCACAGCCCGTCTCGGTGAATGTCATTTCAGAAATTTTAGCGGCAACTTCACCTCGCAAACCTTGCAGGCGACCATCTTTAAAGGGGATAGTATTTAAATCTGCTCGGAATTCGGAGTTCTCCAGCTGTGAGCGTCCTACACGTCCAGAAAAATAATTTCGACCATCTCCAGCTTCAATATCAACACGTCCCGCCAATGGCGAAAGATTGTAATTGGCCGCTCCCAAAATCGGAAGTCCTGACACATGGCCGTTCCACAGCGTCCCGCCGAAACTCAGCTCTGGCGCGAGGGACTTTATTTCCGCGGGCATTGCCGTTGGCCCAATCCATGCCAACGGAAGTGCCGAAATAAAGGCAGCGATGCCCCCAAGGGCGGCAGGAAAAATCCAACGTCGCATTCGAATTATCGCGATGGCGCCAGCAGATTGTCAATCTTGGATACCGTTCGACCACTCTGGTTTAGATCCTCAATCCGAATTTGATTCAATCGCTCTTGGGTCAGAGGGCGTGCATCCGCCGCATTTCGAATAATCGTCGGGCGTAGGAACACCATCAAGTTCGTTTTATTTCGCGTGCGTCCCTTGGATTGAAACAACTTTCCGGCGACGGGGATATCGCCCAAAATTGGGACTTTCGCGACATTGACTTGCTCGTCATCCTGCACGAGCCCGCCCAAGACGATGATCTCGCCATCATTGGCCAAAACTGTCGTCGTGATCTCACGCTTATTCAATACAAAATCGCCCGCTGCGGAGGTTAGCACGCCCGAAATAGAGGAAACAATTTGTTCGATTTCCAGACGAACAACGTCGCCATCTGAAATTTGCGGCAGGACATCTAACTGGATACCAACTTCTTGACGCTCGAATGTCCGGAAAGGATTGATATTAGTCCCGCCCAAACTTTCCCCTGTTGTGATCGGAATTTCTTGGCCAACAAGAAATGTTGCGGGCACATTATCCAAGGTCGTGACAAAGGGAGTCGACAAAATATTGCTGTCTTCGTCCGTTTCGAGCGCATTGATGATCAAGCCGAAAAGTGTATCACCACTGTTCCCGCCAACCCCGAATGAACCTCCATCAATACCCGCGATAGAGGAGACCGCTGCCGTCTCAAATGCCGAACGGGTCGTTTCGCTCAAGCCGACGTCATCCGCGCCAATCGCGCCAATGACGTTAAGGAGGTTTCCTGCCTGCCGCGAGAAATTTGATGACAGCAAAGGCACCGTTGACCCGTTAATCCCGCCCAGAGCGAATTGAACGCCCAGTTCCTTGGCAGCATTGTCAGAGATTTCGACAATGATGGCTTCGACGAGGACTTGCGGGCGGCGCTTATCGAGCTGCCGAATGATTTGTTCTAAGTCCGCTTGAACTTGACCTGCAGCGCTGATCACAAGGGTATTTGATCCAGCTTCATACGCGACGGTCGGCGTCGGTTGTCCCTCAATCACATAGGTGGGTAGGAGCTGTTGAATTAGCTCATTGAGGCCTTCTCCGTCTGCAAAGCGCAAGGGCACGACCGAAATCGCGCCGCGGGGAACAGAACTGCCGACATCCATACTCTGAAGTAAAGTCCGCAGCTTCGCAACTTCGCTCGGGGTACCCTCGACAATTAAGCTATTGGTCGCCTCAAGCGCTGCAAGTTTATAAGGAGCCTTTGCCCCACTCAACTGTTTTAGGGCCTCTTGCGCGTCCAACACGGAAAGTTGCGAAAGCTGAATGGTCTCCCGAACATTCCCGCCTTCGCCCATTGCTTCAACAATGGCGCGCGCCTTGCGCAGGTTTTCGGCGAAATCTGTGATAACGATAATGTCGCCATCTGGGTTTGCGGAGACTTGTCCTTGCGAATGCATAACTGGCTTGATGAGGCGGGCGGCTTCCGCAGATTTACCATCTGGGACGCGCAAAATGGTCGTTGCAAATTGACCTTCAATTCCATTGCCCGATACCGATAAAGGGGCATCTTGTGCGGCACCTTGCAGCAAGGTCACCCGATATTCCCCATTGGCGGAGCGAACAACCGTATAGCCATGTACGCGCAAAACTTCCTTAAAAACCGCAAAAACCTGATTCTCATTGAGCGGTTTTTCCGAAACAATATTCACCTTTCCATTCACGCGCGGATCAATGACAAAAGTTCGGCCTGTCACGATCCCCACATTCTCAATGAACACCTTCATATCTACATCTTGCATATTTATGATATGATCATCGGCGGCCCATGCGGGACTCGGCAGGGTCGCAGACAACGCCAAGGCGACGGCAGCGGAAGCAAAAAGTTTTCGGATGGACATGGTCATTGGCCTAAGCGGATCGTAACGGATGAACCATCACGGATAACATCTAAATCTTGTGCAGCACCGGTCGAGATTAACTCGCTGAGCTCTTTAATATTCACACGGTTCGCGTTTAAAAGCACAGGCCCCACGCGCGTCACGATATCCCCAGAGCGAAGCCCATATTTCGAGAGATCAGCGCCAGAGCGCGGCGTGATTTGGTACCCTTGCAGACGGGTTGTGCGGTCCGGCAAAATTTCCAACTGCGGCTTGAGAGAAATCTGTGAGAACAAAGCTTCCGCTTCCGCACGGGTCGGCATTGTCACTGGGGCAACAGGCGCGCGTCCAATCACAGCATTTTCGCCTTTCGGGTCCAGCTTGACGCGTTCCAGTGTCAGCTTCTGCGTTTCCCCATTTACATCCAAAATTACAAACGTCTTTGTCGTGCGGGTCAACGTGACACCACTCATGACCTCATCACCTATCGCGACAGGTTTATCTTTCCCATCCGCGAGACGAAAGACGGCACTGCTATCGGAAACAATGCCTTTTAACTTCAGATTTAGGCTTGTCTCTGGTGCGTCCTCGACAGGTTCCGTTGAAAGCGGCGCGGCCACCTCTCCGAACGAGAAAGGGTCGGATGTAAAATCATAGGCGCGCTTGGATGCAAGAGCGGCCCCGCCGAAATTTGGCGCGATGATTGGATCGGCAGTCCGTAAACTCGACGGACTCGCCACGCCCAAGACTATACGTACAATCAACCAGCCCAACACGGCGACAAGGACGGCACTTCCAGTATTTAAAGCTATGCGAGCAGCCTGCATGTGGTCCTTCTCAAATCAGCCTCTAGAGCTTTCTTTTAAACCATAGCGGGTCAGGTCTGCCAAGGCGACAGCTTATGACGTTACAAAGTGTCAAAGCTGAAAAAACCGATGCAATCGACGATGGACCTGCTAGGACGCCTTAACATCTCCACAGTTTGCATTTCGAGGCTCCCTCATGGACAATTTGATAGATGGTAAGGCCGTTGCCGCCCAAACCCGCGATACGGTCGCCAAAGCGGTCGCAGCCCTCCCAATCACACCAACGCTCGCCGTTGTTCTTGTCGGCGACGATCCCGCCAGCCAAGTCTACGTCCGTAATAAAATCAAATTCACCGAAGAAACGGGCATGCGATCTCTAGAACATCGTTTACCCGCGACAGCCACGCAGGAAGAAGTCGTCGCTATCGTCCGCGCCTTAAATGCTGACGCAGAGGTCGATGGAATTCTTGTGCAGTTACCCCTTCCCGATCATCTCGATTCCAATGCCGTTATCGCAGAAATCGACCCCTCTAAAGACGTTGACGGATTAACCGAGGTCTCGGCAGGCCGCCTTGTCTTGGGTCAACCCGGACTACGGCCCTGCACGCCGACTGGGTCTGTCATTTTGGCCAAAGCGGCGCTGGGTGATTTGACAAGCAAACATTGCGTTGTTCTCGGCCGCTCGATTCTGGTTGGCAAACCCGCCGCGTTGATGTTCCTTGAGCAGAATTGCACCGTAACGATTGCGCATTCGCGTACGGAAAATTTACCGGTTGTCTGCCGAAGCGCCGACATTCTTGTCGCCGCGGTTGGACGCCCAAAAATGGTGAAGAGCGAGTGGGTGAAAGCCGGAGCTTGCGTTATCGACATCGGAATCAACCGTGTTCCCAGTGTAAAGCGTCCAGGTCAATTTCGCCTTGTTGGCGATGTAGATTACAGAAAAGCCCGATCCGTGGCGGGCGCCATCACGCCCGTTCCAGGCGGTGTGGGACCGATGACAATCGCCTGCTTGTTACGAAATACGGTTCTAGCCGCTTGTGACCGACGTGAAATAGACCGCCCAGAGATACTGAAAATTTAGATCAGCGAAGACGCGCGACTTAGGTCGGCGGGGCAATCGCGATGGCAGATACGCTCGTGTTGCGCTCGCGCCAGCTTGGGCGATAGAATTTGTGAAAGCCAATCTTGGCTTTAAACTCGAGCGTTTCGGCCCAATCGGGTTGAATTTCGACCGTATGATAATGCGTCGAATTCTTCGTTAAATCTGGCACAAACCCCGTGAGGGAAACCTGCGCGATCGCTTGCGAGCGTTCCCAAGCTTTGCCCTTGGGCGCGCGATCCATTGATCCGTCACAGGCAAAAGAGAATTGGCAGGCGAAAGGACGATGAGCACCTTCATAGACAACGCCGCAGATCGTGTCGGGATAATGTTTCGACTTCACTCGGTTCTTGACCACATCAGCCACAGCTAGCTGCCCCGAACGCGTTTCAGAGCGGGCCTCATAATAAACGGCTTCCGAAAGACACTTATGTTCAGCCGCGCGTGTTTCTGCCCAGCGACGATGTTCAATGCGGAGCGGAGAAAGCGTTCGAATATCGGACGCATCGCGCAATCTAGGCGTTTTCGTGATGTCGAATTCAATCGCGGCAGTGTCAAAAGCTTGAAAGTCTGCGACGGCTTCCGCCCATACGGCATTGTCACGCTGCGCGGCGGTCTTACCGCTGATCGCAGGAATCGTAGCCGAGACGACTGCAATAGTGGCAATAGCTCCCAGCCAGCCCGATATGTTTTGCACGTTGCGCATAACCCGCGCTCCCTAGCCGATTTTGGCGCCCACACAATGTGTTTCACCGTGAACCGTTGCAAATCACGCGCCTTTTTCGAAGGTTGTGACTCTTTTGCAACGGGTGGCAAGTGATATTACGGCCAAGAAAATCAAGGTTAATCAGCATTAACACTCTGTTTAATAACTGTTTTTCACAATCACACTTTGGAAAATTGAGCTTTTTGGAAGAATTCGCAAACGGGCCTAAAAGGAAAAAATATTGACGAAATCGCCGCCTTTTGGACTGACAACCTTCAATTTCGCCTGTTTTTTGTCCCAATCCACGTCGATAATTCCGTAATTCACCTCAAATTGCATCGGATGCAAACGATATGGGCCGTCCTCCATGTCGGTATTGCCGGCTTCCGCGCGCCATGTGGATTGCGGCAAATTCAAAGACGAAGCCGTGACCTCATAGAGCGGATAATCGGTAATATCATTGCGGCGATAGATGGAACCGGCATGACGATCGCCCGATATAAGAACCACGCCCTCGGCCTGACTGTCGTCGATCAGATCATAGAGCTTTTGGCGCTCTGCCGGCATTGTCCGCCACGCTTCCCAGCCATGGCCATCCGCGTGGACTTGAATAGATGAAACTAGCAGACGCAGCTCTGCAGGCTTTTTCAACTCCGCCGCCAGCCATTTCCATTGGTCATCGCCCAACATCGTCCCGTGCCCACCTTCAAGCGGGACATAACGTTCTTTCCCGGCGGCATTACGTTCATCCGTCGCCTGCAGCTCTGTGCGGAAAAACCGCGTGTCCAACATGATGACTTGTACACGCTGTCCTACGGGACCAATAATCTTCGAAGTATGCACCCCATTACGCTTGCGGCGTTCGTCATTGGCGGGAACGGCCCAAGCATCCAGATATATCTCTTGGGCGAGGTCTTTAAACTGATAATAGGCCCCTGCATCATTCGCGCCATAATCATGGTCATCCCATGTGGTCAGCATCGGCGTCTTGGCGCGGAAATTGGCAAATTCGGGCACCGCGGCCAGCGTGTTATAACTGTCGCGCATCTTGGGCATCGTCGGATCAGTCCAGCGCGGGTCTGACTTATAAGTGTCGCCATAGACATTATCGCCCGTGAACAGGAAAAGATCGGCATTTTCTACAGCGACCTTATTCCAAATTGTCTGATCTTTCGTCTCATCCAAACAGGAGCCGAAAGCAATGCGGGTCAAAGGTTTGGACATATCTAACGGCGCAGACGTCATGGGTGTTACACCCGTTTCAACGGGATCGGAGGTGGATGAAGGCATCGTCGCACAGGCGGCGAGGAAACAAGACGACAGTGCGGCCGTGGCCAAGAGGGAGATTAAATGTTTCATGTCTTTTTCTTAGTCAGCTTCCACGGCGCTGTCATGTCAGATTTCGGACTATTTGTGCTGGGCTCCAGATTTGTCGCATGCCGAAACGCACAGCAAGTCGGCACGACCGAGCAGACACGAGACATTGTCACCCGCCCGTGAGTCGGAATCTTATCTGTGTGCGGCGTCAGGACGAATTGATGCAGCCGCCTTTGGGACCCTCAGACGCCCCTGTGTTTCAGTGACGTCCTGTATCTCTCGGTCTTCAGTTTCTGCTTTGGAAAAATGCCCCGAAGGTCGGGATGTTCACGAGTGTATTCTAGGGTCCAGCGGAACTGGAAAAGCTTGGTTTTGGTTTTCGACCCCGAAGGGACACTCGCGACGACGCCTTTTTCCTGGTGCAATTCTGTTTATTCGGAATCGAAAATTGGGCCAAGGCTGCTCAATTTTCGATGGTTCTATTTTTTGTGAAAACAGAAATGCACGAATCGGCCGAACAACCCAGTCGTGGGGTAATCAGCTCTCGTTAGGCCACCCAACTTCACTGACATTACCCAGTTTCATCCAATGACAGGCGCCGCTTCTTTCCGATCAGGTCAATGTGCACATGACCGCCCGTTGAAAGAAGACAGCTTTAAAATGACATAGAATTTGGCAGCGGGGACGCATCTCTTAGAAAAAATTCAACGCATTGATTTTAAGTGGTATTTCATCACCACTTCATTTTTTAAAACGGGAAGGAGTTTGAAAAGGAAGATTTTGCGGCCACTTCTTCCCTCATAAGGGACCTGTTCTGGTAACAACGAGGGGCGGATTGCCCCACACTTCAACAGACCCGCAGCGCTTGGCACCTATACTGCCCAACGACATCCACCCTATCGTCCCGCCGCTATGTCGCCTATCCCGTCCCCCATGCCCGATCACCTGACACTCATATCTCATACCCAAAAATGGCTTTCTGAGGTCATCATCCACCACGGATTATGCCCCTTCGCGAAACGTGAATATGATGCGGGTCGCATACACTATGCGGTGATTGAGACCGGTGATTTACAAAGCCAGCTTGAGCAAATCATGCTGCAGTGTCTCGCTTTAGATGCGGACCCAGACAGAGAAACGAGCCTTTTGATTTTTCCAACAGCTCTGTCAGATTTCGAAACTTATTTAGATTTATTAGACGTTGCCACGGCCGTGCTAAACGATCAGGGCTATGAGGGCGTCTATCAACTCGCAAGTTTCCATCCGCAATACCGCTTTGACGGCGCGGATGAAAATGACGCCAGCAACTACACAAACCGTTCGCCCTATCCCATGCTACACATCTTGCGTGAGGCGAGTGTAGAGCGCGCAATCAATAACCACCCAAATCCCGAAAAAATCCCAGATCGAAATATCGAACTTACGCGGGCCCTCGGGTTGGACGCGATGCAGGCATCATTGGCGGCGTGTTATAAATAGCTCGAAACGCAGCGATCCACGTTAATTAACTTCTAAAAAGCGTTCACCTGCGAGGGCTCTACCCCTTCGCGCGAATTGCCGCTTGCGCCGCAGACAACTTCGCGATTGGGACGCGATATGGCGAACAGGAGACATAGTTCAGGCCTGCGCGATGGCAGAAATCGATTGAGGATGGATCGCCGCCATGTTCGCCGCAAATGCCGAGCTTGATGTCTGGACGCGTGACGCGTCCACGTTCCACCGCGATTTGGATGAGGTCACCCACACCCTCTTGATCGAGCGAGACAAACGGGTCTTTTTCAACAATTCCAGCCGCGACATAATCAGGCAAGAACCGGCCCGCATCATCGCGGGACAGACCAAAGGTTGTCTGTGTCAGATCATTGGTTCCAAAGCTGAAGAACTCTGCAAACTCCGCAATATCGCCCGCACGTAGAGCGGCGCGTGGCAGCTCGATCATCGTTCCGACAACGTAATCAGATGTGCCGATTTCTGCGGCAATCGCGTCGATACGACCCTTAAGAATTTCAAGCTCTTTAGCGGAGGACACCAATGGGATCATGATCTCTGCGATGGGGTGCGTGCCTGTTTCGTCTGCGACCATTTTCTGCGCTTGGAAAATTGCGCGCGCCTGCATCTCGTAGATTTCAGGGTAGGAAATGCCGAGGCGACACCCGCGATGGCCAAGCATGGGGTTGCTCTCTTGGAGCTCATGCGCACGACGCATCAGCTCACGTGCTGGGACGCCGATTTCCTTGGCGACGGACTCAATGTCCTTTTCCGTATGTGGCAAGAACTCATGCAATGGTGGGTCGAGCAAACGAATAGTGCTCGGCAAATCACCCATAATGCGGAAAATCGCCGCGAAGTCGTCGCGCTGAACGGGCAGGATTTTCTCCAGCGCCATCTCGCGACCTTCTTTATGTTCGGCCAAAATCATCTCGCGGAAATTGGCGAGGCGGTCAGCTTCGAAGAACATGTGTTCCGTGCGGCAGAGGCCGATGCCTTCCGCGCCAAAATCGACAGCGGTTTGAACGTCCATAGGTGTTTCGGCATTGGTCCGAATACCCAAGGTGCGGGCCTCGTCAGCCCATTCCATAATCTTGCCAAAGTCGCCCGAAAGCTCAGGTTGGACCATATCAACTGCGCCAGCGAAGACTTGCCCTGTTGCGCCATCGACGGTGACAATATCGCCTGCTTTGACGATGCGGCCTGCGACGGAGAATTCTTGCGCCTCATAATCAATGCGAATGCCGCCAGCGCCCGACACACAAGGTGTGCCCATGCCGCGCGCGACCACGGCCGCGTGAGAGGTCATGCCCCCACGTGCGGTGACAATGGCTTCGGCCGCATGCATGCCATGAATATCTTCAGGCGATGTTTCGATACGCACCAAAATGACTTTATGGCCCGCTTTGGCTTTGGCTTCGGCTTCGTCGGAATTGAACACAACTTCGCCAATGGCTGCACCCGGAGAGGCAGGCAAACCCATCGCGATAATATCGCGCGGCGCATCAGGATTAAGTGTCGGATGGAGAAGTTGATCCAGCGCGAGCGGGTCAATCCGCATCAGGGCTTCGTCACGCGTAATTTGCCCCGTTTCGGCCATATCCACGGCGATCTTCACCGCCGCACGGGCTGTGCGTTTCCCAGTGCGGGTTTGTAACATCCAAAGCACGCCCTCCTCTACCGTGAACTCAATATCCTGCATGTCGCGGTAATGGTTTTCCAGCGTGACGAAAGTCTCGGCCAACTGCCCGTAAACTTCGGGTAGCGCCTCTTCCATCGACAGCGCGGTTTCGCCCATCTCTTCGCGCGCTTTTTTCGTCAGGGTTTGCGGCGTGCGGATACCCGCGACCACATCTTCGCCTTGCGCGTTGATCAGAAACTCGCCGTAATATTCGTTTTCGCCCGTGGACGGGTCGCGGGTGAAGGCCACGCCTGTCGCGGAGGTTTCGCCCATATTGCCAAAGACCATGGCTTGGACATTTACGGCTGTGCCCCAAGCGGCAGGAATGTCATTCAGGCGGCGGTAGACACAGGCGCGGTCGTTCATCCAACTACCAAAAACAGCGTCCACAGCGCCTTGCAGTTGGTCCTGTGGGTCTTGCGGGAAATCCCGACCCAGCGCGCGTTTCGTCGCCTCTTTGAACTGGCCAATAACGGTTTCCCAGTCGCTTGCCGTCATCTCTGTGTCGAGCATATAGCCTTGATCATCTTTATGATTTTCAAGGATATCTTCGTAAGTGTGGTGGTGCACACCCAACACCACGTCGGCATACATGGTGATGAAACGGCGGTAGCTATCGAGGGCGAAACGGCGATCGCCAGAGAGTTTTGCGAGGCCTTCGACGGTTTCGTCATTCAAGCCCAAGTTCAGGACGGTGTCCATCATGCCAGGCATAGAGGCCCGTGCGCCAGAGCGTACAGAGACGAGCAGCGGGTTTGACGCATCGCCAAAGACTTTGCCTGTGATCTTTTCAACCTGCGCCAGACCGTCCGCGATTTGCGCGTCCATATCTTCGGGATAGGTTTCGTTATTCTCGTAATAGGAGGTGCAGACATCCGTCGTCAGCGTAAACCCGGGTGGCACGGGCAAACCGAGACTGGCCATTTCAGCCAAATTCGCGCCTTTGCCGCCCAAAAGGTTTTTCATGGACGTGTCGCCTTCGGCTTTTCCGCCGCCGAATGCGTATACCCATTTTGTCATGACAGTCCCTCGTCTTTGCGCCCCACGCCTCTCACAGACGAGAAGCTTGGTGTAAACAAACAGACTTGAGTCTTGGGGGTTTAGCCCTGAATAGCCTCAAAATCTGCTATCTGTCGCGACGTATCACTAATCATGCCAAGAAGTCGAAGGTTGTTATCTTTGACAGCGGTGTCATCTGAAATAATTTGCGTGTCTGTGAAAAACGCATCGATTGGTATGCGCAGACCCGCAAGACTGGTTAGGGCCTTTGCGTAGTCCTCTGATTCCAAAGCCTTAGAGATGGCGGGTTTGGCCGCAGTCAGCGCATCAAACAGGGCTGCGCCCTGTTCGTCGGACGGCCGATTCGCCGCGCCAGATGGCAGCTCACCCTTTTTGGCTTCCGCTTTCAGAATGTTTGCCGCGCGTTTATACCCCGCTAGAAGGTCTTCGCCCTCGGGTGTGGAGAGGAAAGATTGGAGCGCATTCACGCGATTGACGATGGCGACGAGGTCGTCTTGGCCTTCAGTCAGAGCCGCGTCGATAATGTCATGACCCATACCTTGATCACGGAGATAGACTTTTAGGCGGTCTAGGATGAAGGTGAGCAGGCTAGGTATTACAAGCACAACATCTGAATTTTCAAATTCTCTCGATGGACTACCGTCCAGAAGAGTTTTCAGTGTATCTATTTCCACGAGAAGTTTTTGTATCACCACAGTGTTTTCACGACTATCAGTTCTGCTTTTGGAGTCCGCCCAACCTGTTGCCGCTTTATTCTGTGATAATTGCATCTTTAATTGAATTAGATGTTTAATAGTCACGTCAATGAGAGAAATTCGGACATCATTCTCCAAAATAATACGAACCACGCCCAGCGCCGCCCGTCTCAGCGCAAACGGATCTTTGCTGCCTGTTGGCTTTTCATCAATCGCCCAGAACCCGACCAATGTGTCGAGTTTATCAGCTAGCGCCACGGCGATGGCGACGGGGTCGGTTGGGACGTCGTCGCTGGGGCCTTGCGGTTTATAATGCTCTTCAATCGCAGTGGCGACGGATGCGTTTCCGCCTTCGCGTTCAAACATCAAACGTCCGATTTGCCCTTGTAGCGAGGTCGCCTCAATCACGGTTTGCGTCACCAGATCACATTTGGCGAGCTTGGCCGCTTGTTCTGCCAAATCCGGATCAGCGTCCACTTTGGCCGCGAGGTCACGCGCCAGCGCCGCAACCCGTTCGGCTTTGTCTTTGATCGTCCCAAGTTTCTTATGGAACACAACCGTGTCGAGTTTCTCGTAATAGTCGATCAGGTTTTTCTTCGCATCTTCGGTTTGGAAGAACACAGCATCAGACAGGCGCGCAGAAATGACTTTGCCATTCCCCGCCTTGATCGCTTCTCCGCCATCGGGCGCGATTTGGTTTGCGACGATGATGTAATGCGCCGCGAGCTTTCCAGTTTTGGGATCACGTACAGTAAATGTCTTTTGATGCGATTTCAGTGTCAAGCGAATGACTTCATCGGGCAGGTTCAAGAAATCTGCATCCATATCGCCAAACAAAACAACAGGCCATTCGGTCAGACCCGCAACTTCATTGAGCAAGCCTTCATCCTCGACCAATTCCAGACCTTTATCCGCGCAAAGCTCTGACGCATTCGACAATATCACGGCTTTGCGGTCCTCATGCGACAGCATGACATGACCCGCCTGTTCCAACTGGGATCGATAATTCTCGAATGTCGAAACGGCATAAGGCCCCGGCCCGTGGCGACGATGGCCGATAGTTGTATTGGACGAGGTAATCCCGCCGACCTCAAGGTGAACCACTTCCATCTGAAACAGGACCAGCAGACCACGCAAAGGCCGCACCCAACGGAAATTCGATCCGCCCGATTTCATCGACTTCGGCCACGGAAAATTCGCCATGACGTCAGGGATTAGGGCCTGCAGGATCGCACGCGTATCTTGTCCCGAATTTTGAATAACGGCGACATAATATTCGCCTTTTTTCGGGTCCGTCCGCGTTTCCGCCTCCGAAATATCGGAGAGACCGGCGGCTTTCAGGAAACCCTCAAGCGCGCGCTCAGGCGAGCCCACGCGTGGACCTTTGCGAATGTCCGTCACATCAGGCGAGCGCACGGGCAGGTCCGCCACGAAAGTCAGGCGGCGCGGGCCCGTCAGAACGCGGATATTTTCAACGGTCAGGCCCGCTTTCGTGAGGCCAGCGACCATCAGTTTTTGCAAGTCAGCCCCCGCCCGCACCTGCATACGCGCAGGAATTTCTTCGGAGAGGATTTCAAAAAGGAATTCAGCCATTACGCGGCTCCCTCTATCTCTGCCGAGGTTTTTTCACTCGCCGCATAAGCTTCCGCACTGCCCTTTGCCAAATTGCGTACGCGTTTGATATATTCTTGGCGTTGCGTTGGGGACACGACGCCGCGCGCGTCTAGCATATTGAACAAATGCGAGGCTTTTAACGCGTGCTCATAAGCGGGCAGCGGCAGTGGATTGTCGAGCGCGAGGAGCGCCTTACATTCGGCTTCGGCAAATTCAAAACGTGCGCGAATTTTTTCCACGTCGGAATGTTCGAAATTATAGGTCGACTGTTCAACTTCATTGCGGTGGAACACATCGCCGTAACTCACACCATGATCATTATAGGGCAGATCATAGACGTTATCGACGTCGAACACATACATGGCGAGGCGCTCTAAACCGTAAGTCAATTCGCCCGAGACAAGATCAAGGTCTTGGCCGCCGACTTGTTGGAAATATGTATATTGGCTGACTTCCATACCGTCACACCAGACTTCCCAGCCCAGGCCCCAAGCGCCCACCGTGGGGTTTTCCCAGTCATCTTCGACAAAGCGGATATCATGCAAATCGCGATCAATGCCGATGGCATCGAGACTGCCAAGATAGAGTTCCTGTAGGTTCTCTGGGTTCGGCTTCATGATGACTTGGAACTGGTAATAATGCTGCAAGCGGTTCGGGTTTTCCCCGTAGCGACCATCGGCAGGACGACGCGACGGTTGCACATAGGCGCAATTCCAAGGCTTCGGCCCAAGCGAGCGCAGCACCGTCGCAGGATGCAATGTCCCTGCCCCGACTTCGGTATCAAATGGCTGGAGGATCACACAGCCCTGCTCGGCCCAATAGGCTTGCAGTGTCAGGATCAATCCTTGGAAGGAGGACGGTTTTTTTGTTTCGGCGGTCATGGGGCGCGTTCTACGGAATCACGGGAAAAGCGCAAGTTTGAAAGACGCCTTACCTAAATTGTTAGAAACCTAAATTAGGGCTATGATTGTAACCGGATTTTCAGACCTCTCGGCTATGTCTGAGGCATGAAAGAAACAAGTTTCATCGGAAAATTGATCTGCGCTGCGGGTTTGGCGGCGCTTTTGGGATTGGGCCTGTCATCCTCTATCGCGGCGCTTCTAACGGGAAGCGAAGCGACAGAGCTTCAAATCTTCTGCGTGAGTGGCGGCTTGGGCCTCGTCGCAGCCGTGATTGGCGGATATTTGGGTTGGGTACATTCGCAACTCATCGTCACAGGGGCGATTTTTTCGACAATAACCAATGCGGTTTTAGGTATATTCTCGATCTAAACCATCCTTCGGCAGCGTTTGGAAAACATTAGAAGTTAGCCATGGTCACATCAAAAACATTTCGAAGATCTATAATCGCCGTATTGGTTTCGGCTGTCTTCGGCTGTGTTGGGGCGGTAGGCTTTGAGGTATTGCTAGAGCTTAGTCGTTGGGAATTTGTCTCTCGTGACTATAAAGCTGGACTCTGGGTTTCTGATCTCGCTCTAGTTCTTGGATTGCTTCTGGCCATCTTCGGCGGGTGTTGGGGTTGGAAAGACGCGGGTGTTTTTCGCGATCTAATTCTAGTTGATTTCGTCGACTGGATTCGAAGTCTCTGGAAATCGCCTTAAACTGCCATTAAATCCCGCTCCATACCCGCGAGGCTCAACTGACGCCGTGCGGCGCTCTCATCCTCGTCCACAACCATCAGGCGGCGAGGAATCATGATGCCAGGCTCCAAAACGCTCATATTTTGGTCGAGCACAAAATATTCAATTTTGGCTTCGGTCAGGATTGCCTCCGCAAAATTAAGCGTGGCGGGATTATTCGTCGTCAGAATGTTTTTCATACACTCTACCTAAGGCGCTGTTGTCATTCTACAAGTCCACGACCTTGCGCACACAGGTACAATTGGACGCGAGGCCTACGTTTTTAGCCCTTGCATATGTGCAAAGCCGCCATGTGCGACGTGGAAACGGCTTGCGGCGCTCCATCGCGCGCCCTACGTAAGGCACATAGAAATAAAGGTGGTCTCCCCCTCACGTGAATGCGCCCGCTCAAATACGCCAAGATGCAGCCCTCTCCCCGGCACAGACCCTTTGGGACCTGACGGGCGACGATATGGGAGCCGTTGACGCTCTCATCCTCGAGCGGATGCAGTCCTCCGTCGGGATGATCCCTGACCTTGCCCAGCATTTAGTTGGTGCAGGTGGAAAACGCTTGCGGCCTTTGCTGACCGTTACGGCCGCGCAGCTCTGTAATTATGAAGGCGACGCCCATCACAAGCTGGCCGCCGCTGTTGAATTTATTCACTCTGCCACATTGCTTCATGATGATGTGGTGGATGAAAGCGCGCTGCGTCGCGGTAAAAAGCCGGCGAATCTGATCTGGGGAAATAGCGCGTCGATCTTGGTCGGTGATTTCCTCTTTGCCCGCGCCTTCAACCTGATGGTTGAAACGGGATCAATGGAAGCGCTCGGTATTTTATCCAATGCGTCCTCCGTCATTGCCGAAGGCGAAGTGCAACAACTCGCGGCACTGCGTAACCTTGCGATGACGGAAGCCGACTATATGCGCGTGATTGAGGCCAAAACAGCGGCTCTTTTCGCCGCGGCAACTGAAGTCGCGCCCGTGATCGCACAGCGCCCTGTCGCAGAACGTGATGCTTTGCGCGAATATGGTCTCAAGCTGGGGCTCGCTTTTCAGCTCGTTGATGACGCGCTAGATTACGGCGGCATGGCGAGCGCCTTGGGTAAATCCGTCGGGGATGATTTCCGCGAAGGTAAAATGACACTGCCCGTGATCCGCTCTCTGCAAACGGCCTCGGACGATGACAAAGCCTTTTGGCGTCGCGTCATTGTCGATCACGATCAAAAAGACGTCGATCTGGAAAAGGCTGTATCCATGCTGCGCACATCGGGCGCTCTGGAATCCACCATGGAGTTAGCGAAGCAATATTCGCAAGACGCCGCAGACGCGCTGGATGTTTTCCAGCAGTCGTCGCTGCGCGATACCCTCAAAGATTTGGCTGGGTTCGTCGTCGCGCGGATTAGCTAGACGCTAATGATCTGGCCTGCGACTATCTAGGCCACGGCTGATGAGAATATAGGCTGTTACACTCGCCCCCAATAACATCAGCGGCACATGGATGCGGTCAAACCAGCCTTTGGCCGCCCCGATCACAACGATGTTTGCGCAGATCAACGCAGCCAGAGCATAAAATCCGCTGACGGCCAAATGCCCGCGCCCGCTTCGGATCAGCCGTTGGTAAAGATGCGTATTGTGAGCTTGCAGAATGTTCTCACGCTTTCGCACCCGTCGAACCAAGGTCAGCAAGACATCCACGAGCAGCGGCAAAATCAGGATAGGCCCGACGAGGTGAAACGTCCTTCCTGAGGTTTCGGCGACCAGAAACAGAATCGTAACAGCGAAAAGAAACCCGATACTCAACGAGCCTACATCTCCCGAAAAGACGCGCGCTTCCTGCCGTAAATTATAAGGCAAAAACCCTAGAAGCGCCATAAGCGCCAGGGCCGACAAAAGCAGTGTTGTGGGTGATCCGCTAATCAATCCGACGCCGAAAAGCGCGAAATTTGCAATCGTCATCGTCAGGCCCATTAACCCGTTCGCACCATCCATGAAGTTGATAGCGTTCATGACCACAAAGATCCAAAGCACAGCGCCGCCAAAGCCTAGCGCTGGATGCAGGGGAATGGGTCTATCCAAAAAAGGAAGTGTCACGGGCGGACCTATCGACCAAACGGCCGCACCACAGATCACCAGCATCACCCCAAATTTCAATTTGGGACCTAAGGTCATCGCGTCATCGACGAGGCCCAAAAAACCAACGGCAAAGAGAAGCGCCATGACGGGCGCAAACCCGATACCCAATTTGAGGCTTGGAAATAAAAGCGCGACGCCGCAGAGCGCTAATCCGAAACTTGTGATGATGCCCAGACCGCCAGAGGTTGGAACGACGCCGCTATGAGCAGATCGGCCATCTGAGGCGTCGCCCAAACCCGCAATGGACATAAAGCCCGTGACGGCGAGGCTTGCGAAGAAAGCCAAGGCCCCGACCTGCGCCCAAAGCCATATGTTCTGCGCCAACATTAGGCCGCGTCACCTAGGCGACAATCGCGGACCCACCAGTCAGGGTGCGCCGCTTCAATTGCTTGCGCGACGGCTTGGGCTTGTGCGTCTGACCGAAAAATCCCGAAACATGTCGCGCCCGAGCCTGACATACGTGCCAGCTCGCACCCCGCTTGCTGCGATAAGGCACGCAGAACATCCGCAATAATAGGAGCTTGGGAAATAGCGGCGTCTTGCATGTCGTTCTCGCCCACTAAAGCGCGGGACAACAAATCTCCAGACAGAGAGGTTTGACGCGGCTGCGCGGCGCGCGGCGTCCTGTCCATTGCGCGAAAAATTGCACCTGTCGATACGGCGACACCTGGATTGACCAAGACCGCCGATAATTGCCCTAGCCCAGACAGGGGTACCACGGTTTCGCCAATTCCAGACATCATCGCGGTTTTAGACAGACGACAGACGGGAACATCTGCGCCCAATTTGAAGGCTAAGTCACGATCCGAAATATCGGAATTAAAAACGCGCAAAACGGCACCTGCATTGGCGCTCCCACCGCCGAGCCCGGCTGAAATTGGAAGTTCTTTGTCCAAGATAATATGATGCGACGCAGCCTTCGCCAGCCCCATAGCCCTCAGAATTAAATTTGACCCGTCAGTGGGCAGGTCATCCGCCCCCCGGATCGTGAGTTTCGTGTCTCCGCTGGGCTCAAACCATAATCGATCACCAAAATCCGCGAAAACCACGAGACTATCCAAGGGATGATAACCGTCGTCTCTAGCCGCCCCAACATGAAGCGTTAAATTGACTTTCGCCCGCGCGATCTCCGTATGCGTTTCCGCCCCTGACATGGGATTATGGCGCAGGTTTTGCGGTGACTGGCACGGCCTCTAGGCCGCCTTCTAACTTGATCTTGATCGTCGCGCGCTCGTCGTCAGTCGGATCAAACTCAAGTGCACGTTTCCACTGAAATCCAGCTTCACGTTTACGCCCAAGTTTATAATAGACATCGCCCAAATGGTCGATGATGGTTGCCGATGATGGGGACAAAGCGACGGCATCTTCTAGCTTTTCCCGCGCGTCCTGATACTGGCCCAATTTGTAATGTGCCCAACCAAGACTGTCCACAATGGCGCCCGATTGCGGTTCTTGTTTCACGGCTTCACGGATCATATCGAAAGCTTCTTCAAGGTTTTCGCCGCGATCCACCCAAGTATATCCTAAATAATTCAGCGTATCGACATCGTCAGGAACGAGCGCCAAAACACGTTTGAAATCCGCTTCGGCCTCTGGCCAGCGGTCCAAGCGTTCATAGATGATGGCGCGAAACCGAAGCGGTTCAACGTTGGCCGTTATTTCCTCATCCGACATAGAGTCGACGAGGGCTTTATAGAACGGCAAAGCCTCAGCATAGTTTTCACGAAAGAACCGTGCGCGGCCTAAACTTTCGCGGGTCAGAACGCTTTGCTCACGTTCGTTCAACGCCTCCAAAACCTCGATGGCTTTGTCGTCCTCTTCTCGATTGAAATAGATGTTAGCGATGTTCAGTCGCGCCGACACATAATAGGGATCATCTTCCCCCATGACACGGTATAGATCATAGGCATTATCTTGTCCGATTTCACCTTGGTCTTCGAGTATGGAGCCCAGCCAAATAGAGGCCTTTGTATTTTTCGGATCAATATGATGCGCAAAACGCAGGTAAAGTTCCGCTCCGTCAATTGATCGATTTCTGGCAAAATAACCAAATGCAGGATCTGTCACGGCCCGCGCGGCCTCGCCTTTGATACTGATACGGGGTAGCGGTTTACCCGCCTTCAATCGCTTTAAATAAAACCCCACCGGTCCAATCGAAAGCCCCTCATTTTCGGCGAGAACGTCTTCGAGAGCAGTGATCGCGTCGGGCTGCCGATTGGCTTGATCCAATATCCTCGCACGTGTCAACAACGCCTCAATGCCAGATACGCCTGTCTCATCGACGGCGTCTAATCGTTCTAGAGCTAAATCTATTTCGCCTTCCAGCGCATCTAACTTTGCGAGCTGTAGCTCGGAAAAGGCTTCAAAATATTCACTTCCGCCGAAATTAGCGAAGGTTTCTCGCGCCCCGTCATAGTCCTTTTGTCCAGCCTCAGCCCAGCCTCGGACCAATTGCATCATCGGCGTCATAATGACGTCGTTGGAACGTCCAGAGAAATATTTAATTGTGAGTTTGTTTTTGCCCCGTTGAAAGGCGTCTACACCTAAAACCGCGCGCGCCATGGCCTCGGTTTTGTCAGCCTTACGCAGTCTTTCCGACAGTTTTACTGCGCCCGCCATATCGCCCGTTTCGATGGCAGAAACGATAGCGCGACGCCCAATCCGTGTATCGGTTGGCTCCTGAAGAAAAGCATTCGTGAAATATTTTTGTTGCGCAGCGCGGTCTTCAATTTTCTGCGCGTAAGTGCCCGCCAGATAATTCCCGTAAAGACTGGAGAGGTCCGATGTATCTGGTGCCGCGGTTGCGCCGGCGTAACATGAAAGCGCCAAAATAGACGTAAGGGTCAGAGAAATCAGGCGATGTTTCATGACATCTTTCTGCGGCGAACGCGGGGCATATCGAGTGATGAAGGGGCTCACCTTCATCACAATTATCGGAAGCGATCAGAAGACCGCAGAATTGGGTTTACATGTTGGGATAATTTGGACCGCCGCCACCTTCTGGAACTGTCCAGACGATGTTGCGCGAGGGGTCTTTAATATCGCAGGTTTTACAATGAATGCAATTTTGCGCGTTGATGTTGAAGCGCGGGTTGGACCCGTCATCGTCAGTCAAAACTTCGTAAACGCCTGCCGGACAGTAACGTACCGAAGGTTCGTCATATAGGGGAAGGTTGACGGTGATCGGGACCGACTCATTGATAAGGCGCAAATGGCTTGGCTGATCTTCGCCGTGGTTTGTGGCCGTAAAGGACACGTTCGTCAGCCGATCAAATGTCAAAACACCATCAGGTTTCGGATACTCAATGGGAGCAAAAGCTGGCACGGATTTCAACCAAAGCGACTTATACGACCGCTTCATTTTATTGACTGTATTTGTTGCGCCCGCGTCGTCCTTCTTGTGTTTCATTGTACCCAAAGGGTTGAATTTAAGGAGGGACGCCGACCACATATCGACACCACCCATCAACATACCGCCCAAGAATGGGCCGAAACGACCGTTCAGCGGCGCGACATTCCGCACAGGACGCAAATCTTCACCAATCGGTCCATCGTGCAACATGTCATCATATTCAGTCAGCGTATCGCCAGAGCGGCCAGCGGCCAGCGCTTTGGTCGCGGCATCAGCGGCATGGATACCCGAAAGCATCGCGTTATGATTACCCTTGATACGAGGCAAGTTCACCAAACCGGCTGTACAGCCAAGGAGTGCGCCCCCTGGGAAAGCGACTTGCGGAACAGATTGAATACCGCCCTTGGTCACAACCCGCGCGCCATAGGCGACCCGTTTTCCGCCCTCAAGCAGCGCTTTGACATCTGGATGGGTCTTCCACTTTTGGAATTCCATATAGGGATACATATGTGGGTTTTCGTAGTTTAGATCGACGATCATCCCGAGGAAAACTTGGTTGTTTTCGGCGTGATAAATAAATGAGCCGCCGCCTTGTTTGAAGCCGAGCGGCCAACCTGCCGAATGCACAACCGTGCCTTCGCTGTGCTTGGCTGGATCGATGTCCCAAATCTCTTTCATGCCAAGGCCGAACTTTGACGGTTGCGCACCCTCGTCGAGCTTATATTTCGCAATCGCGACTTTAGAGAGCGACCCACGCGCCCCCTCGCCCAGCATTACATATTTCCCGTGCAGTTCCATCCCTGGCTCATAGCCTGGTCCTTTTGTGCCATCTTTTTGGAAGCCAAACTCACCAGCAACGACACCTTTAACCGAGCCATCCTCGCAGTAAACCAACGCTGAACAAGCCATGCCTGGAAAAATCTCAACGCCGAGGCCTTCCGCCTGCTCTGCAAGCCAACGGCACGTGTTCGCCATCGAGACAATGTAATTTCCATGGTTGTGCATTAGGGGTGGCAGAACAATTTCCGGAATACGCAAAGCGCCCGCTGGACCATAGACAAAGAATTTGTCAGCCGTAACTTCGGTTTTAACGGGACAGCCGTCCATCGTTGCAAAATCAGGGAATAGTTCGCGCAGACCTTTGGGGTCAAGCACAGCGCCCGACAGAATATGCGCGCCGACTTCGGATCCTTTCTCAAGGACAACGACGCTCGTTTCGGGATTATTTTGCTTCAAACGGATCGCAGCTGAGAGGCCTGCAGGGCCCGCACCCACGATGACGACGTCATACTCCATGCTCTCGCGTTCGACGGTGGAATCATCTGCTGTAAAAGCGGCGCTTGTGTGGTCGAGATTGTACATTGTTTTGTTTCGGCCCTAGTCGTCAGGTTGAATGTCGCGTATCTCTAGACGCTGGATCCGCGCCCGACAAGCGCCCTTTCAGCCGCATTCGCATTGAAAAAACAGGTTAAATGACTGCCATGAGCGATTCTGATACAGATAAGCCCCCCATGCAGATTTTGGGTTGGGAAGAATGGGTCTCGCTGCCTGGCCTTTCGCTGCCCGCAATCAAAGCCAAAGTTGATACAGGGGCCCGAACGTCAGCCCTCCATGCCGTGGCGATTGAGCCTTTTGGCACCGATAAAAAACCGCAGGTTCGTTTCATTATGCACCCTGACCCCGCGGACCCAACTTTGGAGGTGATTTGCTCGGCTAAGGTGCTTGATCGTCGCCGTGTCACCTCGTCAAACGGCTCAACAGAATTACGGTACATTATCGCTGCAAACATCAATGTGGGTGGCAAAAAATGGCCCATTGAACTGTCGCTGACGAACAGAGAAACCATGGGATATCGCATGCTGTTGGGACGTTCGGCTTTACGTGAAGACATTTCCGTGGTCCCGACGCTCTCCTTTCAGCAGCCCGTTCTGTCTTATGATGTTTACAAGCGGAAGCAGGGAAAAAATTCTATTCCGCTACGTCCGCTGCGAATTGGCATTTTGACGCAGGAGCCAAATAATTACTCGAATCAAGAGATGGTGCGCGCGGCCGAGGCGCGCGGTCATGTGGTCGATATGATTTACACGTCGCGCTGTTACATGGCGATTAATGCCCATAAGCCTGAAGTGCATTACGACGGCGCGCCCTTGCCCCGATATGATGCGATTATTCCACGTATCGGCTCTCGACTGACATTTTACGGCATGTCGGTCGTGCGCCAATTTGAAGCCATGGGCGTTTTCTGTCTTAACAATGCGCAACCGATTGGAGCCAGCCGTGACAAGCTCCTCGCCCATCAAGTGCTATCCCAACATGGTCTGGGTATGCCGATTACAGCTTTCGCCAAATCATCCCATGACACAAAAGGGATTCTTGACCTCGTCGGGGGTGCGCCCGTCGTTGTTAAGTTGCTGGAAAGCACGCAAGGCAAAGGCGTCGTTCTCGCTGAAACCCGGTCCGCCGCTACAGCGATCATCGATGCTTTCCGCGGGTTAAATGCGCATTTCTTAGTACAAGAATATGTCAAAGAAGCAGGGGGATCAGATTTGCGCTGTTTTGTGGTCGAAGGCAAAGTTGTCGGCGCAATGATGCGCACAGCCCAAGAAGGCGAATTCCGCTCAAACGTCCATCAAGGCGGCAGTGTTAAAAAAGTGCGCCTGACAAAGGAAGAACGACGAACCGCGATTAAAGCTACAAAAATCCTGAAGCTGAAAGTCGCCGGCGTCGATATCCTGAGATCCAAAAGCGGACCCAAAATTCTTGAAGTTAATTCTTCACCTGGTTTGGAAGGTATCACGAAAGCCACTGGCAAAGATATCGCCGCTGAAATAATTGGATGTATCGAAGCCAATGTGCGCACTGTCTTCAAGACGACAACTAAATAGTGGGTTGAGGATATGGATAGCGCGCTCCGATCTCTCTTAGACTGGTACGCTTCCGTTGGGGTGGACGTGCCGAATGTTCCCCCTGCGCGCGTTTCACGTCCCAAAAAGAAACCCTTACCGGTCCAAAATAACTTATCGCCAGCCACGTCTAAACCTATCGCAGAGGTCCCATCGTCTCGTTTGGTGGCGCCAGAGCTTTCCAAAATCCGAACGCTTGAAGCTCTGAAAGAGGCGATGAACGCCTACGATGCGGGTGTCCTGTCAGATACGGCACGTCAGCCCGTTTTCGCGCGGGGCAATCCGCAAGCCAAGCTCATGGTCATTGGGGAAGCGCCGGGTCGCGAAGAGGACCTTCAAGGTAAGCCCTTTATCGGGCCCGCCGGGCAATTACTGGATCGCATGTTGGGGGCGATCGCCCTTGGAGAAGACGACTTCTACGCGACAAATGTCATAAATTGGCGCTTGCCCAAGAACCGCAATCCAACACCAGACGACCTTGCCACTTGTCGCCCCTTTCTTGAAAAACACATTGAACTGGCACAGCCAAAGGTCTTGCTTTTAATCGGCGGCATCTCGATGACAGCCATGACGGGCCTGACGGGTATTATGAAAAATCACGGCGAGTGGCAAAATGTTACGATTGCGGGCACCACTTACCCCGCGCTCCCACTCTATCACCCAGCCTTCTTGCTGCGGCGTCCAGAACTCAAAAAAGATGCGTGGCGCGACCTCTTGAGCCTGCGCGAAAAGCTGCTCACGCTTTGATTTAAGATTAGGTTCCGCTATATCGGCGCGAATTTTGAATAGGACGCCCCATGTTGAAACAGTCGCTCATTCTCTCCTGCTTTGCACTCGTCGCCTGTAGCGCTGCCGACGCGCCCAAGGTCGCGCCCAAAGACGCCTTCCTAACGAAAATTCAAACCGACTATCCTGTGACGCTGTCCAAACTCGCGGAGAATGTATGGGTCCACACAACGAATTATACTCTCCCAGGGCAAAGCCCCATCCCATCCAACGGGCTAGTGGTTGTCGACGGCGACGATGTCATATTGGTCGACGGCGCTTGGGGCGAGTTGGCGACCATTTCTTTGTTGGAAAAAGTGAAAGCCGAGACTGGCAAGCCTGTGACCAAAATGATCGTAACCCATCATCACGCAGATCGCACGGCTGGCGTTGATGCCGCTGAATGGCAAGGTATCGAGGTCTTTACCCACCCCGACACGCCCAGCCTTGCGGCCAAAGCGGGCTTTCCAGCGCCCAATACGTCCGTCGCGGCTCTGGAAGAGCCTAAATCCCGGATCAAAGTTGGCAATCTCGAAGTCGCTTATCCTGGACCGGGCCACGCATCGGATAATCTCGTTGTGTATGTCCCCTCCGCTGCAGTTCTTTATGGCGGCTGCGCGGTGCGCGGCGCTGGTGTCAAAACTTTGGGTAATACGAACGATGCCGATTTAGAAAATTGGGGAGAGAGCCTAAACTGGGTAAAAGCCACCTATCCAAAGGCACAAATCGTCGTGCCTGGTCACGGCAAGGGCGCGAACCTATCCTTGATCGATGGGACTTTGGCGCTCCTTAGCGAAGCTGCCCAGACATCCGACGATACGACTGAAGCGCCTTAAGGTCATCTACATCGGTGAGCGTGCGCAATAAGCGATACGCGCCATCAGTTCGGTCG
This sequence comes from Litorimonas cladophorae, assembly GCF_014652455.1. GTDB lineage: Bacteria > Pseudomonadota > Alphaproteobacteria > Caulobacterales > Maricaulaceae > Litorimonas > Litorimonas cladophorae. The sequence continues at coordinate 1,332,925 of NZ_BMYV01000001.1, forward strand.
ATGACATCTGAGAGTGTTTTCTTATGCGACCAACGCACACCATCGAAAAAGCCTCGCGGCAAGGGGCCATTTGCGCCCATCAACCAAAATCCGCCATCACTGGCTGGGCCAAAGACCTGATGGTTTGATTTCAACGCGCGAAAAGCAAGTGCGATATCCGTTGCCGTGACCTGTGGGCAATCTGTGCCAATCGTGAGCGTCGGGCCTTTTCGCGCGAAGAGCGCCGCCAAGCGGGGCGTCAGCGAGCCAGACACTTGCGGGATTTGCGCCAATCTGTCCCAATCCGGGACACGCCCTAATAGATGCGGGGGTGTGACCGCCAAAACTGTGTCCCAGCGCGGATCGTGCACCTGCCGCAAAACTTGCCCCATCATGGCTCGGTAGAGGCGCTTCGCATGGACAGGCCCAATATCGGCGGCCAAGCGCGTTTTGGCCCGACCCATAATCGGGGCTTTCGCCACAACAAATAATGTCGGGCGCATTAGCCATATCTCCGCAAAAGCGCGTCTATGGGTTCACCCCGACGATAAGCTTTTAGGAGGCGATAATTTCGCCACCCCCGCTTCCAAACGCCTTCATGCAAATGGTCAGAAATATCGGTCGACAGCGCGAGGGGTAGTTTCTTGAGCCCCCGACGCCCAAAGGTAGCTTTGATGCGGTCAATAATTTCTACGTCTTCAAACAAAGGATAGCTGGGATCATACCCCCCAATGGCGTCGTACATGGCACGCGAGATCAAGAGCCCTTGATCCCCATAAGGCAAACACCATGCCCAGCCACGCAACCAAACAATAAACCGCAGCCACAACACCCCTGGTCCCGACGCATCAGGACGATATCGAAAATACCAAGCTGCGTGGGTTTTTTGCAGGGCGGCATTACAGACGGATCGCCAATTTTCATCTAATTCGCAATCTGCGTGTAAAAAGAGATACGCAGTGACGTCGTCCGCAGCCTTTGCCAATTCAGAACCGCGCGCAAGCTGGGCTCCGCGACCTCTGCGCCCACTGGCGATTACCGCCCCATGCGCCGCAGCCAAGTCCAGTGTTCCGTCCGTAGAGCCACCATCGCTGATGACCACTCGCACACCATTGAGCTGCCTCAATAAGGTCGGCAGATAGTTTTCTGAATTCAATGTCGGAACAATTACAGCCAGCACATCGCGCCTTTGCCGTTTCAAATGTGTCATGGCCACAAAAAAAGCCCGGCAACTGGGATGCCGAGCTTCAATATACCGTGTTCACGCCAAAACGTGATCGGTAGAATGTCTTTAGTTAGTCGATTCTAACTCAGCTTCTGTCATCGCAGCCAATTCAGCTTCGAGTTCAGCGCGTGTCTTTTTCTTGGCCTTTGGACCAAGATAGACGCGACAATATTGACCGCCTGGCTCGATAATTTCATTCGGGAATGCGCCGTTTCCGGTACAACGAATGACGCCGAGGCCTTTGCCATCATAATTGGCTGTGTTGGCGGAAACGCCACGGATAGGGATAAAGCAGATTTTGCCATCTGTGAGATCCATGACAGAGCCACCTTCATACTCACAAGATGTCGCATTTGTTACGATACCTTCTGAACTAGGTGTCTTCATCAGTTCCGCGTCTGCGTCCTGAGCGAAGGCTGCGCCTGACGCAGCGAAAACCAGCGCGAGAGTGGCGCCAGCGATTTTGAGTTTGGACATGGAATGCTCCTTCATAAACCGTTAAAGGTCTTTAGCAGACCTTCATCCTCCTAATAAACCCTGCACCTGCGTTTTTTGCATGTGCCGTGCCATTCGTTCATTCCCACAAAAATGCGGCCTAAATATGCCTGATTTCGAATATGAAACCCAAGCCGGCGCGCATCAGAGCCGAATTATTTGCGGAGTTGATGAAGCGGGACGCGGACCCCTTTCGGGACCTGTTGTTGCGGCCGCCGTCATCTTAGACCCCGGAAATATTCCAGAAGGACTGAACGACAGTAAGGCCCTTTCCCACTCAGCGCGTGAACGACTCCTGAATGTTTTAACCAAAAATGCACAAATCGGGATTGGAATCGCCGAACCCGCAGAAATAGACCGCATCAATATTCTCTGGGCGTCTATGGAAGCCATGCGAAGAGCCGTAGAAAACCTATATATGTCAGTAGATTACGCCTTAATAGATGGCAACCGAGTGCCCCCAAACCTATATTGTGATGCTCACGCAATCGTGAAGGGTGACGCCAAAAGCCTGTCGATTGCAGCGGCCTCTGTCGTGGCAAAAGTGACGCGAGACAGGTTGATGGCTGAGGCTAACTTACGATTCCCTGGATATGGCTGGGCGGGTCATAAGGGCTACCCGACAAAGGCGCACAAGGCGGCCATTGACGAATTGGGCCGCAGTCCGGCCCATCGTTGGACTTTCGGAAAACCTTAGCCCGCTTCGGTCAGCTTTTTTCCTGACCTAAATATTCTTCTGTGCGCATTTCCATCAAACGACTCACCGTCCGTTCAAATTGGAAGGCCCCATCACCGCGTTCATAGAGTTGATCGGGTTGCACCGCTGCACTCATCACGAGTTTGGTCCGCGACTCGTAAAGTGCGTCGATCAACGTAACGAAGCGTTTGGCCGCATTGCGCATATCAGCCCCCATTTGGGGCACATTCTCCAAAATCACGGTATGGAAGGCTTTGGCGATTTCCAAAAACTCTGCGGGACTCCGGTTCTCTTCACACAAGGCGGCAAAGTCACTCCAGAGGACACCGCGCGCTGTTTTCGGGAATTCCAACACCCGCCCTTGCACAGTGAGTTCAAATGGAATCGGCATGGCATCTCGCGTCAATCGCCCCCAAGCGGCGGAAATAGCCGCGGTCGCGCTCTCATCTAATGGCGTATAATAGATGGGGGCTGCGGTCAGCGCGCGTAAACGGTGATCGGTGTCGCCTTCGAATGGATGAATGAGCAAATGGTCCGGCATCATTCTTATAAACGGTTCAAATAGCGGGCGATTGAGGCCCTGTTTATAAAGATCATTCGGCGCACGGTTTGAGGTCGCGATAACGACGACACCCTCATTCGTCCATAATGCTTCAAACAGCCGTGAGAGAATCATCGCATCCGTAATGTCGGTAACGTGAAACTCATCAAAACAAAGAAGTTTCGCCTCGCTGGCAATGGCGCGCGCGACAGGCGCGATAGGGTCATCACCTGCACCGCGCACATGATAGGGGCTGGCACGCCGCCCTTCTTTGTCCAATTTGCGCCACGCGTTAATGCGCTCATGTACGTCAAGCATGAAGGCGTGAAAATGCGTGCGGGTTTTCGGCGTGAAGTCGGCAGCTTCAAAAAACCAATCCATCAGCATTGATTTTCCCCGGCCGACGCCGCCATACATATAGAGACCTCGCGGTACAGTTTCGCGCCCACCGAAGAAGCGTCCCAAGAGCCCCCCTTTGGCCGGTTCATATTCGCTAAGCGCTTGCAGACGACTGTCTAATGCGATGGCGGCCGCGACCTGTTCGGGATCACGGATCAGCACATCTTCATCAATGCGGCGTTCGAGCCGGGTTTGTACGGGTCCCATGATCAGATCGACAACAGAATGACGGCAAGCCCCAAGAGACCAAAGCTCAAGAAGACGAGACTATAAAATAACGGTTTATTACGTATGGGTGCGGGTTCCATAGGGGCGCTTTGGCGGAGCAATCTCCCTTGGTCAACGCCTGAAAAATAAAGACTGTTCACTGCGGAACAGTCCCGTTCACGAACAGTTAATCTAGTATTACGCTACAGTAAGGTTTAAAGGGCACACAATTCGCGGAAAACCCGCGGCAACGCCTATATGTCTGGAGGGATATAAATCTAATGGAATTTTTTGATCAAATGATGGCCGGTGACGGCTGGGAAAAATGGGTCGCCGCTGCGGTGATCCTCGTCGTAGGTGTGATTATCTCCTACGTTCTTCGCGGCCTCGTCAGCGGTGCAATCAACCGCACAGGTCTTGGCAAACGTGCGGCCACAACGGGCGGCAATATTGGTAGCTCTATCGGTAAAGCTGTTTTTTGGCTCGCGATCCTTTACACGCTCTTCTTGACGCTTTCGCGCGTTGGCATGGGTTCATATTTCGGTCCAGTCGAAAACCTCTTTGACAACATCAGTGCCGTCGTGCCGAGCCTCATCGGTGCAGGTTTCACAGCCTTCATCGGTTTCATCATCGCGAAAGTCGCGGGTACAGCAGTCACATCCGTTGCTGAAGCGGCCCAAGTCGATAACCTCGTAAGCCGCACTGGCGTAACTTCGGCAACAGGTTCCACAGGGTCGATTGCATCTCTTCTGGGTAAGATCGTATTCGTTCTGATCATTGTTCCAGTCGTTATCGCAGCTCTGGACATCTTGAACATCGCCACTGTTTCTGAGCCACTCTCAGCCATGCTGAACGGCTTCCTAAGCTACCTCCCAGCACTCGTTGCTGCGGCCATCGTTTTGGCAGCTTCGATCTTTATCGGTCGCTTTGTTTCTAACTTCTTGCAGAACCTACTGGCTAGCCTCGGCTTTGATAAGTCAATCAACGAAGTTATGGCGCTTGACGACGGCCAAGGCCTTAAGACGTCACCGTCCAAGTCTGCTGGTTACGTTGCGTTCTTGATCATCCTCGTCATCGGTGTTTCCGCTGCCGTTGATATCTTGGGCAATGACAGCCTGACAGAAGCCTTTGGTACAGTCCAAAGCTTTGGTGGTAGCTTGCTTCGCGCCGCAGTCTTAATCGCAATTGGTGTCTTCTTGGCCAACTTCATGGGTCGCTTCATGGCCACAATGATGAGCCCGCGTATTGCGAATTTCGTCAAATATTCTGCGATGATTCTCTTCGTCTTCTTGGGCTTGAACTCCCTTGATCCAGCAGGTCAAATCGTACCTGTTGCTTTCTCTGCCTTCGTAATTTCCGCAGCTGTGGCTGCCGCGATTGCCTTCGGTTGGGGTGGACGTGACTGGGCATCGAAAGTCTTGAACAAGACGATGCCAGCTGCAGACTTCAAAAAGCTAGGTGATACACCAAAAGCCGCGCCAGTTCGCAAAGCGCCAGTTAAGCGCGCTGCGCCGCCTAAAAAGAAGTAATTTACTTCATATCTAAATAGTGAGAGCCGCTCTTTCGAGAGCGGCTTTTTTATTGCCTATTTGTCAGCCGAAATAAGTTTAAGCCTCGATATCGGCAATGGCTTGCACGGCCGCAGGATCTCGCAACTCTGTTTCGGACAGAGCCAAAAGCGCCTCAACTCGCGCTTTGCAAATCTCATAAGTTCGCGCGAAGGCCGCTTGTCGGGCAGACAAAGGTTCTACATGCGCAGGATCTGCCTGTGGCCAATGCACTTTCAAACCCGGGCCAAAGAAGACAGGGCAGACTTCTGCGGCTGCGTTATCGCAAACGGTCACAACAATATCGAATTCGGGGGCGCCACTTTGCGAAAATTCATCCCAGCTTTTGGAGCGATAAAGTGAAGTGACGTGACCTTGCTTTTTCAGCTCGGCTAGCCCTTCAGGATGAGGTTGACCGCTGGGCTTTGACCCCGCCGACCATGCCAAAAACCGAGGACTGCCGTCCTCATTACGCCCCAAATCATTGAGAAGCGCCTCTGACAAAATAGATCTCGCGGAGTTTCCAGTACACAGGAACAGAACATTTACAGGACGGGTCATGAACCGCACTTGGATTCATCGTTGGCATTCGTCAATAGACATCCGTGCATATTGTTGAAGAATTGATCGCCGAACGCGCGCCCCGCTTAATAGCACGCCCCCGACTTTTTCGGGCGGTTAAGCCCCTGCTCTATCGCATGTTGGCCTATGACGCGGCCGTATTTCTCGCTGACACCATTCGGCCCCTTAGCGGTCACCAGGCGTTTCAGCGTGTGTCGCGCCATATCAATCCACGGACCGCCGTCATGGGGTTATCCAACCTACCGCGAAAAGGCGCGTGTATTGTGATCGCCAACCATCCGACGGGCCTCGCCGACGGGTTGGCCGTATTCCAAGCGATCCGCGAACGTCGCGCAGACCATCTCTTCCTCGCGAATGCCGACGCCCTGCGCGTAATTCCCCACGGGCAAGACATCATTATTCCTGTAGAATGGGTGAAAGAAAAACGAAGTCACGCCAAAGCCCGCGACACACTTTTGGCGGTAAAAAAGGCTATAGATAACGGAAAATGCGTTGTGATTTTTCCATCGGGTGCATTGGCCAAGCTTTCATGGAGAGGCCTGCGCGATAAGCCGTGGGAGAATAGTGCCGCGACTCTCGCCCGAAAATACGGTACGCCGATCATTCCGCTTAAGATTAAAGCCAGAAACTCAACGCTCTATTATGTCTTTGCCAAACTCAATTCAGAGCTTCGCGACATTACCTTGTTTCACGAACTTCTGAACAAAAAGCGGCAAGTCTTTCACATGACATTCGGCGAACAGATCGCGCCTGCACGCCTGCCAAAAAATGCAGATGAGGCCACCGCCGAAATCCGCAAGATTGTTGAGGGCCTTTAGGCGGCTGATCTATCGCAGCGAGGCTTGGTTAATCCTCATCGCGACGGCAAGCTCTGGACGGTCGCCCGCATCTCTAAGATATTTTGGGGCCACGCGTTTCCCAGCAACTTGCTCGAAAGCATACCCATAAGAGAGCACTTCCGCGTCTTGACCTTTGCCCGCCATGATCGAAAATCCGATGGGAACGCCGTGAATGTCGCCCATAGGCACCGTGATATGAGGATATCCCGCAACAGCCGCCAGATATCCCGCCCCCGCCCAGCTTGGCCAAACATCGCCATTGATCGGGTCAACACGAGACGACACGGGACCCGATGGACTGACCAATATATCCAGCTGGTTTTCTTTCATGAGACGGTCAATTCCGCTTGACCCTGTCGCACGTTGAATATCCGTTCGCGCGGCGAGATAATCCGCCTCTGTCAGGTCGCCTTTTTCCTGCGCGGCTTCGAAAAGGTCTTGATCAAATATCGCTATTTCGCGCGGCTCATTTTCATTATACGCGATGAGCTGTTGGAGACTGCGCGTCTTCACGGCAGGCGCTGCCTCGGCCAAATACTCATTTATGCCCGCTTTAAATTCATAAAGCAGAACGTCGAGCGCCTTTTCTCCATACGCCTCGACGTCGGGTGAAAAGTCTTCAATCTCGACAAGCACGGCTCCAGCTGCCGCCATTGCGACTAAGCTGGCATTGAAGCGGTCCTTGATGTCGTCATTTGAGCCTTCGGCAAAGCGCATCACACCGACACGTGCGCCCCTGAGTGAATTTGCGGCTAGACCCGCCGCATAGTCGACGTTCTGATTATCCATCGCGTCCAGCATGAGCGCGGCGCCGCGCACAGTTTTGGTCATAGGACCTGCCGTGTCCTGACTCGCGCTAATTGGGACAATGTGTTTCTGGCTGACGAGACCGACAGTCGGTTTAAATCCGACAATACCATTTACATTGGATGGACAGATAATGGATCCATTGGTTTCCGTTCCAACAGTACCCGCCGCCAATGAAGCCGCTGCAGCGACCCCAGACCCGGACGAACTTCCGCAAGGACTACGGTCCAGCATGTGCGGATTGCGAACTTGTCCACCCAAAGCGGTCCATCCCGAAACGCTCTCATTGGAACGGAAATTCGCCCATTGCGAGAGGTTGGTTTTTCCCAAAATCACCGCGCCTTGGGCGCGTAAGCCGGCAACCAGCGGACTATCGCGGCCCGTGACATTTCCTGCCAATGCATATGCACCTGCGGTCGTCGCGACTGGATCAAGTGTCTCAATATTGTCTTTGAGGAGAACAGGAATGCCGTCCATCGGTCCGAGTGACTGACCCGCCGCGCGACGGGCATCCGAAGCTTTGGCTTGCGCCAACGCATCTGGGTTAAGCGCGAGCACAGATCGAAGCGTCGGCCCATCTTGGTCAATATTGGAAATACGCCGCAAATAAGTTTGCGTCAGGGCCTGCGACGTGACGCGCTTTGCGGCCAAGCCTTCGGAGATTTCTGGAAGTGATTTTTCCGCCCATCCTGTGGCAACATAATCGGATTGAGCCATCTTGCGATAATCCGACGGCATCGGTCCGTAGGGTTTCACGGTCACACAAGCGGACAGCAAAAGCGACGCACTGGAAATCAGAAATAAACGCATGAAGTCATCCCGCCCTATCAAGGCGTTAAGACTTCATTAACCCTGACAAGAGGTCAAGACATTCTCGTCAAAATTTAAAACTCAAGCGACAGAAATCTGGATGTGAAATACAAAAACGCCCCCAAATAAATTTGGAGGCGTTTAAAAACTCAGAGCTGTCGATTGCGGCCTAGGCGCGTTCGACCATCATCTTTTTGACTTCTGCGATTGCCTTGGCAGGGTTCAAACCCTTTGGACAAACATTGGCGCAATTCATGATTGTGTGGCAGCGATAAAGCTTGAACGGATCATCCAGTTTCTCGAGGCGTTCTTCTGTGGCGTCATCGCGGCTATCGACCAACCAACGATAGGCTTGCAACAGTGCAGCGGGTCCAAGGTAACGATCGCCATTCCACCAGTAGGACGGGCAAGACGTCGAACAAGAGGCGCAAAGGATACACTCGTAATAGCCATCAAGCTTTTCGCGATCGTCAGGGGTTTGCTTAATTTCCTCTGTGGGAAGTGGTGTCGAAGTGTGGAGCCACGGCTCAATCGACGCATATTGAGTATAGAAATTTGACAAATCTGGCACAAGATCGCGAACAACCGGCATATGCGGCAGTGGTGAAATCGTGATCGTGCCGCCTTTGACCTCATCAATGCCTTTTGTACAAGCCAGCGTGTTCCGGCCACCAATATTCATGGCACAGGATCCACAGACACCTTCACGACAAGACCGGCGGAAAGCCAACGTCGGGTCAATTTCATTTTTGATTTTGAACAACGCATCCAAAACCATTGGTCCGCATTCATCCAGATCAATCTGATAGGTGTCCCAATAGGGATTACCGCCATCCGTTGGATCGTAACGGTAGATTTTAAACGTCTTCAGGCGCGTTGCGCCGGCTTTCGCTTTCCAGGATTTGCCCTTGCGAACTTTGGAGTTCTTGGGAAGTGTGAGCTGAACCATTGGGATCGTGTTCCGTATCTGAATTTCGAAATGTCGATATAGACATTAACGCCGTGGAACCCAAGACATTTCCCGCGCGACAAACTGCATCGTTTAACGCCGCGCGAAAAAGACTTTAAGTGGAACCAGACTGGCTACCTTGATGGTTTGGGTCCGCCATACCAGTCCATATCCCGCGTCAGATACATCGTCGCAAGCCGGTCGGAGTCGCAAGCCGGTCGGATTTATAGGCGTAGATTTAGATGTCATGATGAAACGCTCTCTTATATTAGAGTTCGCTATCTTTGAATTTTAGGGCTGAAATACGTTACGCAAGCGACGAGCTTGCGACGCCTTGGTGCTTATTCTGCGACAGCCAGCAGGCGCGTTTGGAAATCCGGAACCATCACTTCGTAATTTGCCGCAGACGGAATGGGCATTTCAAACTCAGTAAATAGGAACTCTAATTCTTCGGCTTTGCAATTTAGAACGTCAGAAACATCCGACAAAATCTTACGGCGATTGATGTGGTTTGCAGACCCCGCTGCGCGCAGACCCGACATCACAAAGTTGGACTCAGGTTCGTCCACTTTCACGTGACCAGGCACAAACATATGTGTTGCGATCAACTCATTGAGCTGTTGCGTGGGGCGCATTTCAATTTTCCTTCGGCGTTCCCATTATAATGGAGGGGCGTAGGGATCGCTCGACATCTTGGAAACACATTTTTCACATGAGCAAAAGTTAAAAATCTATAAATTTTATATTTTTTTCTCTAAACGCTGGGGCGAGGAAACTTTAGGCACCAAAAACGCGTCTGAGGATATCGGATGTGCGTTTCGCGGGATCAGCACGAATGGCTTTCTCTTCTTCGCCAATATAGTGGAAGACACCACTCAAACCATATTTCACGCCATGATCAATCAAGTCCGTCCGGGCATCCGAACCAAGATTGGGAGCAAAAGGCACGGACTTCAGTTGAGACGACACGTCATCAACCAAGCGCAAAGCCCCGGTTTGGTTCAGTGCATTTTCCATGATCGGCGCGAATAATTGCGCCAGGCGATCTGTCGTCCGTCCACGCAGATATTCCGTCGCAGCCGTGTCAGGACCGCGCAAGATGTCAAAGGCATCCGTAATTGTTAAGTCCCGCACGGCGCCCAGAAAGATATCTTTGGCAACGGGAGCAGCCTTTTCCGCACCACGATTCAGCTGCGTCTGGAGATCGACCAGCAGACGATCGGCACCGATTGGGGCGAGGAAGGATTGTACGTCCTGCAGCACTTTGGGAAGCGGAATACGGACAATGTCATTCCCGAGGAACCCATCCAAAACGCCGACATTTGCCAAAGCATTGCCAACGCCATTATCGAGAGCGGCCTTCAAACCCAAAGCCACCTCGCCTGCGGTCAGAGCCCCTAAGCCACCTTGCCCGCCCAGAATTCCATCGATGACTGCGGGGTCGAGCGTTTCACACGCTACGAGAGGTGTTGCGGCTAAGCCGAGGAGAAGGTGTCTACGATCCATCATTGTCTTGGCCTTTCATGGCACGGTAAAAACGTTCGCGAATATTGAAACGGATAAGCCCATAGGCAAAACCGCCAATCGCAAAATAGAGGATAGTCAACGGTGTGAGCGTATCTGGACCCTCTATACCCGTAAAATCTATCACCAGTTTCATAAAAGCTACCAGGCCACCGATGACGGCAGCATGAACCGCGGCATATACCCAGCGACCGCGCGCACGTTGGCGCTCCCACTTCTGCGCAAATGTATCGACATTAATCATAGAGTTTCCGCCCTATTTGCGATCAGAAAAATTGGGTGGGCGCTTTTCAAGAAAAGCTTTCACACCCTCATGGCAATCTTCACTGACGAAAGCCGCGTTCAATAATTTGCTTTCTTCAATATGCGCAGTGAATGCCGCTTCCTCGAGAAGACCATATCCCATCATCGAATTGCGCAAGAGACGTTTATTGCTAGCTGTAGATGTCGGTGAACAATTTGCGGCAATGTCACGGGCAATTTCCAGAGCTCTTGGCAGGACAGCCTCGGGCGGGTGAACTTCGCTAACATAACCCGCGCGATACATTTCTTCGGACTTGATGACATCAGCTTTTAAAATCCATTCATTGGCCTTGGCCCAGCCTACTAAGCGCGGCAGGAACCAGCTCGCGGCGCCATCAAAAACGATACCGCGACGCGCAAATGGAAACGCCCATTTCGTTTTTTCAGAGCAGACCCGGAGATCCATCGGCATTGTCATGGTGGCCCCGATTCCGACGGCATGACCATTAATCGCTCCAATGAGAGGGGTGTCGAGTTTGAACATATCCAAGACAAGTTCGCCGCCGGCATCTCGCGCGACGTCACCGTGCATGGTATTTTGAGAGGATAAACCGGCGCCGCCGAAGCCGCTGGAAATATCCGCACCTGCGCAAAAAGCGCGCCCCGCCCCTGTTACCACAATCACCCGCACCGAGCTATCGGCGTCGAGTTCGGCGCAAGCGCGCTGCAACTCCCGATGCATCGTGTAATTAAAACTATTCATCGCCTCTGGACGATTAAGCGTCAGAACGGCAACTGAAGCATTTTCAGCATCGCGGGAGATCAGCAGGGTTTTGAAATCGGTCATGAGCCGAAGTTATGCCTATGCGAGCGGAATTGCAACGCAGTCTGGGGCGCTCAATCTGCGGACCATTTCGGCTAATTTTGACGCGAAAGAGGCTGGTGTATTCTAGTTTGGGAGACGCCTATTTTGCCCGCTCCGCGTCATGCCGGAATGGGAAGTAGGAGGAAGGATTTCATAGGATTTAACATCAATCCCTACCAATCGACAGCAAGGTTCATCCTGCGGAACAACCATTTTCACCAAATTGTGTCCCCCCTCATAGGGAACTTTCAATTCAATAACCACAAACCGCATGCCATCGTGTTCGCCATAGGCGTGATCTGAATAAGTAATTTCTCTAAGGTTCGCGCCGTCAGAGGCGACCCCTTCAAGGAAGGACCATTTATTATCCGAAACCCCTTGCAACGCAGGATGAAAGCGACTCTCTATCCCTTTGCGGCCCTCCAAAAAAAATAGCTGCGTCCCAGCAACCGCGAAGTCGTAAACTTGAGGAGATAGGGGTGGCGGCCCCTCAACCAATTTAGGCGCTAGGGGCTCCTGAGAACCTGCATAGGAAATTTCGCTATCTTCCCCGCAGGTCGACAGCGTTATGACGACGGGTAAAGATGCTAATAATGAAAGAATACGAACCATAATGGTCGATATCTTACAATTGTTTTTACAACCTTAAGATTTATTTTTATTTTTACGCAACGCCGACCAAGCCTCTAGTCTGGCCTTGATAGGCGCTTCACGTCCATCGCCTTTGGGCGCATAAAAAGTCTCTCTTGGCATGTCGTCGGGGAAATAGTCTTGCCCGGAAAAGCCAATAGCGGTGGACGGATCATAAGCATATCCATCACCATAGCCAATATCTTTCATCAGCTTTGTTGGCGCATTCAGGATGTGTTTGGGAGGTGGCAAACTGCCTGTCGCTTTCGCGGATCGCATGGCCGCTTTATACCCCTCGTAAACTCCAACCGATTTCGGCGCCGTCGCCAAGTGAACAACAGCATGCGCAAGCGACAAATCACCCTCGGGGCTGCCTAAGCGTTCATAAGCGCGGGCAGCTTCGCTCGCGATCATCAGTGCCGTGGGATCCGCAAGACCGATGTCTTCGCTCGCGAAACGCACAAGCCGCCGCGCAATATATCGCGGGTCCTCACCGCCCGTTATCATTCGGGCATACCAATAAAGCGCCGCATCAGGATCTGAGCCGCGCATAGACTTATGCAACGCTGAAATGATGTTATAATGCTCATCTCGCGACTTATCATAAGCGGGCGCGCGTTTCTGGAGCAAAGCCGCGACGCCCGCCGAATCCAACTGATCCTCGCCAGCCAAGAACACTTCGTCGGCAAGGGTCAGCAGGTAGCGACCATCACCATCGGCAAAGCCAATCAGTGTGTCGCGTCCGCTTTCATCCAAGGGCAGCACATGTCCGATGTGAGCTTCGGCGCGTGACAGCAGGCCGCGTAAGGCAGCATCATCTAGACGGTTCAGTACGAACACCTGAGCGCGAGAGAGCAAGGCGCCATTGAGTTCAAAACTTGGGTTCTCAGTCGTTGCGCCAACCAGCGTTACAACGCCCTCTTCCACATAGGGTAAAAATCCGTCTTGTTGGGCACGGTTAAAGCGGTGAATTTCGTCAACAAATAATAAGGTGCCACGACCGGATTCGCGACGGGCACGCGCGGCCTCAAAAGCTTTCCGCAAATCTGCCACCCCTGAGAAAACGGCTGAGAGCTGCACAAATTCCAGCTCCGCTTTATCAGCGAGTAAACGCGCAATCGTGGTTTTTCCGACCCCAGGCGGACCCCATAAAATCATAGATGACAAGCGCCCCTGCCCCAACATTCGCCCGATCGGACCCTCTGGTCCAATTAAGTGAGACTGGCCAACAACATCTTCCAGCACGCTGGGTCGTAGCGCTTCGGCCAATGGCTGAGGTGCAGAAGCCTCCAGTCCAGCAGATTGAAAGAGGTTAGCCATATTGCCCTAAAAGAATGTTTTACTCCGTCCATTTCGGAACGTTTTGAGCACCAGTTCGTTGGTTTGGTAACTGCAACAATAGAAAGGAATTAATATGTCAAATCAAACAGTAAAAGCGTTGAACGAAGTTACAGAGACAATGATCGATAGCTATAAAGGCTATGAAAAATGTCTGGAAATTTCTCAGGACAGCTATGGTTTGCGACAAAACTTTCAGGCCCGCGCACAGGAACGCGGACAATTGATCAACGAGCTGCAAGGCGAAGTGCGTCAGCTGGGCGGAGAGCCGGTAGTAGAAGGCTCGATCACTGGTAAACTCCATCGCAGTTTCACGAAATTCAGTTCTTTCTTTCAGGACGATGAGAAGGCCGCAGTATCCGCGATTGATGATGGAGAAGAATATCTCGCCGAGAAAATCGAAAACTGCCTCGAAAGCAACAATTTCTCAGCCAGTACGCAGAGTGTATTACAACGCGCCCATGCAAGCGCCAAAGCTGGCGAACGCTTTGCGGACATGATTGAAGGCCGAATGTAATCTATCCACATCTGACGCTTCAGCCGCTCTCTTCGGAGGGCGGCTTTTTTATTGTTGGTGATCAGAGGGCAGCTTTCCAACAATCTCACAATATCAACTCCCTACTAACCTTATTTTGTTACGGGCGTGGGATGCAGACCTCATTTAATCGCTTTGAACGTTTTTTACGCATTGATCGCATGACGACGAAAAGCGAACTTATGCGGGCGCGGGCCGTCTATATCATTGGCTTTGCCTTCATCGCGACCCAGGTGATTAATCAGGCGACGATGTATTATTCTTACGGTGGCTTTACCTTTGATCACGCTGTTTCGCTCATCGCTTGCGCACTCGTGTTCACGACTATCTTATTCCTAAGGATCAGCAAAAAATTTCAGGTCTACGCAGCCGTCTTTTCGGTCCTGATAATTGCGGGAACGATGTCGTCGGCGATGAACCAAAATACAGGAATCAACTCGGCGCTCATTCCATTTCTGGTGCTAGGAATCGTGGTCAATGGATTCATCTGCGGCGCGAGAGCCACAATCGCGTTTGGCCTCGTGACCCTGATCGGGATTTGGGGCTTGTGGTGGATTAGCTTAAATTACAGCTACACACCTATTTTTGACGTCGAAAAATTTGCCGATCGAAACTTTCAGCGCGCTATACAAGCTAGTCTAGCCGCTATTCTGATCACGATGATCGGCGCTTTTTTCTCGCAAAATATGCATGATGCCTTCGGCGAATTGGAAGCGGGCATTATCGCCGCGCAAGACTCAGACAGGGCAAAAACTGACTTTCTGGCGACAATGAGCCATGAGTTATTTACGCCTATGAACGGGATCATCGGGATGAATGACATCTTGGAGGAAACCGATCTAGACGAGGAGCAGCGTGAATTGACCACAATCATTCGCGACTCAGGGCGGGATTTGCAGACTATCATCGGGAACGTGTTACTCTTCTCGCAACTCGAAGCAGGTCGCGTCAGTCTCGATGACGCCGCGTTTAATCTCCGAACAACGCTTGAGAAAGCGGCCCAACCCTTTGCGGCACTTGCGGCCGCCAAAGGCCTTGTCTTCAAGACCCGCTTCGCGCCCACTGTTCCCGATTTAGTCGTCGGCGACCGGACAAGAACCGCCCAAATTGCGGCCGCCATTTTAGATAACGCAATAAAATTTACAGATACTGGTGCCGTCGAGCTCTCTATTCATGGAGGGGCAGATGAACGAGGCGATGTTCTTCTGCTCATGACGGTCACGGATACGGGTATTGGCATTGCAGCCGAAGACACCTCCCGGATATTTGAACGCTTCACGCAGCAAGATGGTTCGATAAAACGTCGGCACGGAGGGACAGGTCTGGGCCTAACGCTCGCTAAAGGACTGGCCGAGCTCATGGGCGGGAGCGTTACGGTCCACAGTGAACCCACAATCGGGAGTTCATTCTCCGTCCGACTGAAATATAGCGTTGTCGACGCAGACGCCGAATATAATGACGAATCTTGGAAGATCGCAGCAGAGTAGCTCTCAGCATATTTTCCTGTCTTAAACACGAACCAGCCGTCATCGAAGCTAAAACCTAATAGTTCAGGACATTGCCGTCTTCTAAGACCGGTTCTTTAATGAAAGTAGGGGTTTTGAGAGGCGCTCGTGAGGGGCACCTCTCATTTTACATCTGACTCTGCGCCCCGTGATCAGATGCCGCCCGATCCGCAAGGGTCGGGCATTTGCCTTTCGGGGGCTCTGATTTCACCGCATTACATTATTTGTTCGAAATTTCATTCTGCACCATCTCAAACCTAACATTTTAGGACAGGAGCGACTTCCATTTAACCTTATCTAATGAAACCAACGCGTGGGGGCAGACGTGGTTGGGGACGTCGAGCCAACCCAAGTCTAACGCATTCAAAGCGAATATTGTTAGCTCTGGGTTGGCTCAATGTTGCACAAGTTTTCGCAAGAAATAAGGCGTGGCATGGGATTGAGAAACAAGGACCGTTCAATTCATTTTGGAGCCATAGGTGTGACAAATGTGGGGATGTCGCGAACGGAATTTCTGCACGCCGCCCTTCAGAATTTGAATGTGAAGAACACACACATCAAATCAGTCGCCGTGTTCGACGTACCAACAATGGCTATGATCGTGCTTGAAAGGCCTAAGATCGCGCCACGACGGGCGTTTGCAAAAACAAAGTCTGGTGGAGAATACCGCGTTACATTTCACTTACGTCAGCTTTCGACCCGCACAAAAATGTCTGAATTGAGTTATGAAATTAAATCCCGTAGCCTGAAAAAGATTTTTGGAGGTCGTAGGTCTTCAATTGAATCGGCAGAAAATGATTGGGTTAAGGCGTTCCACACGCGTTTGACCGAGAATATCGCAAGAGCGGGTGCGCAGTCATTTCCGACCCTGCCAGTCATTTAATGTCGCTATGACAGGGAAGTCGACTTTATGCGGGGAGAAGCTCTATATTGTCGCTCAATTGCGCTAGACGGCCTTTTCCCCTTTGTGGAAAAAAAAGGCGGTCAGCCATTGAAATGGGCCGCAGAGGTCGGGCTGAAACCCTCTTTTCATTCCAAGTCCATTGATTTTGTACGCTGGAACGCGCTTTGCGATTATTTGGAGCTCTGTTCAGAGCGGCTTAATATGCCCGCATTTGGGATTGAATGGGCGCATGACTTACCTGATGATCCGCGCAATAGCGGTCCGACCCTGCTTATGGCGGCGATATCAAAGAACCTCAGACAATCTTTAAAAGTCGCGGTTGAATACCAAAAAATACACACCAATGGTGTTGCCTATAGCATCCAAGAAAATGAGGCGGCTGCAGAGGTGACGGGATATGTCGACATTCATCCAATGTCGAACTCGTCGCGCCAATATTGCGAGCACATCTTAGCTTTTCTCGCGATTTACGGCGAACGTTATATTCCACGTGTCGATTTCACGCGGGTTACATTCCAACACAAAGCACCCGCAAATACCTATTGGCACGAAAAAACCTTTAAACACCCCATAATTTTTAATGCGGACCGAAACAGCCTCGTGTCAAAAATTTCTGTTCTGAACACACCCTCCAGCCATCTGACGACCCTCTTGCTGCCGCTGTTAAGAACCTATTTAAACCGCAGACAACGGTCCGTATCTTCGCGCACCTCCGTGGCCATGGACGTTGCAGAAACCTTGCCGCAAATGTTCGGTTTAAAACGGACCCGCATAACCGACGTGGCCGAGGCGCTAGAGATAAGTGAAAAAAAGCTACAACGGCTCCTGCGTGATGAGGGCGTTAGCTATTCTGCTGTGCTGGATGATGTGCGACGTAATAGTGCGACAAGACTTCTGCAAGAAAGCAATATTTCAATTACACGGCTTGCGAAAATGCTGGATTACTCAACAGTCGAGAGCTTTAATTTCGCCTGCAAACGCTGGCACGGTCAAAGTCCCCGCCAAGTGCGCCAAATGCGGGACGGGTAAACTCTCTACAAGACGGCCAAAGTGTTTTGATTAGTCTTCACCCGTCGCAGGCTTGTCCGTTTCCATGAGAAATTCAGGGCCGATCTGAACATTCAATCGCAACCCATATGTTAAGCAGCAGGTCTCGCCATCTGGGGACACAGTGATGCTGACAGTCTCTCGCCCTTTATCACGCGGGATGTGAAAAACAGTTTCGTAAAGCTTTAAACTATTTTGCTGGCGAAAGTTTCTATTCGCCGCCACCGCGAACTCCGGTTGAGCAGACGCACTGATAAATTCGTAAGTCGACTCTATGGCATCGGCATTAAATCCATAACCCTCGGCGGCACGCTTCAATATCTCATCCGTGCGCCGAGCATAGAAGTCTTCTAAGACTTGCGCCGAATAGGCCTCAATTTCATCAGAATGTGATTTAACGAGGTCATTATTAAATGAGACCGTGCAGGCGGTGAGCAGCAACGAACCGATCAGGCCAACAAAGAGTTGGATTAATTTAGAGTATGTCATTCTCAAAAGTTAGACCCATTTTCGCTAAGTGAAAAGCCTCAATCAAAGAATCACGAATATGTCGCTTTTCTCTGAAACTCGCCTATAAAAAAGGCCCCTCTTGGAGCCTTTTCTCATTCTTTATTTCGCCGTCTAATACACCCGTTTTTTGGGTTGAATATATTCGATCCCGTCAGTCATCGTGTAATCATGAACAGGGCGATAATCAATTTTTACGGTGTTGGTTTCGCCATCATACCACGCCAATGTGTGTTTCATCCATTCCGCGTCGAGGCGATCTGGATAATCCTCATGCGCATGTGCGCCGCGGCTCTCTTTGCGGTTATCCGCAGAGGCAATCGTCACGCGGGCTTGAGCGATCAGATTGTCGAGTTCTAACGTTTCCATCAAATCGGTGTTCCACACGAGCGTTCGGTCTGTGACGGACACATCTTTGATATGTTCGGCAATCGCGGTCACTTTCTGAACACCTTCGGCAAGGCTCTCTTCTGTACGGAAAACAGCGCAATGTTCTTGCATCGCTTTTTGCAGGTTTAAGCGAATGTCTGCTGTCTTCTTCGTGCCGTCAGCGTTGCGGAACTTGTTCATACGCGTGATCGACTCTTCACCCGCATCGGCGGCGAGCGGCTTTTGCTGCATATTTGGCGTACATGTTTCTTTCACCCGTAGACCTGCTGCGCGTCCGAAGACGACGAGATCGATCAAGGAGTTAGAGCCAAGACGGTTCGCGCCGTGGACAGACACGCAAGCCGCTTCGCCAACAGCCATCAAGCCAGGCACGACGCTATCGGGGTTACCGTCTTTGAGGGTAAGAACTTCGCCATGATAATTCGTTTGAATGCCGCCCATGTTATAATGACAGGTCGGAAGAACCGGGATCGGCTCCTTGTTCACGTCCACATTGGCAAAAATTTTCGCGGTCTCAGAAATACCTGGGAGACGCTCAGCCAGAACAGCTGGATCAAGATGATCGAGATGGAGGAAGATATGATCTTTGTTCGGACCGACACCCCGGCCCTCACGAATTTCAATCGTCATCGCGCGCGAGACAACATCGCGTGAAGCGAGATCTTTGGCCGAAGGCGCATAGCGTTCCATGAAACGCTCACCCTCGGAGTTGGTCAAATAACCGCCCTCGCCGCGTGAGCCTTCAGTGATTAGACACCCTGCGCCGTAAATACCTGTTGGATGGAATTGGATGAACTCCATGTCCTGCACTGGCAAACCAGCGCGAAGAACCATCGCATTGCCATCGCCCGTACATGTATGTGCGGATGTCGCAGAGAAGAACACGCGGCCATAACCGCCCGTCGCGAGAATCACGGTTTGGGCGCGGAAGCGATGCAATGTGCCATCATCCAATTTCCAAGCTGTCATACCGCGGCACACGCCGTCTTCCATGATCAGGTCGAGTGCGAAATATTCGATAAAGAATTCGGCTTCATTCCGAAGAGCTTGGCCATAAAGCGTATGCAACATGGCGTGACCCGTACGGTCAGCCGCCGCGCAGGTCCGCTGCGCTTCTGGACCTTGGCCCATATTCTGCATCATGCCGCCAAAAGGACGCTGATAGATTTTGCCTTCTTCAGTCCGTGAAAACGGCATACCCCAGTGCTCTAGCTCATAAACAGCTTTTGGCGCTTCGCGGCAGAGATATTCAATCGAGTCTTGGTCACCGAGCCAATCTGACCCTTTGACCGTGTCATACATGTGCCAGCGCCAATCATCGGCGCCCATGTTGCCGAGGGAGGCCGCGATGCCGCCTTGGGCTGCTACGGTATGTGAACGCGTCGGGAAGACTTTCGTCACACAGGCTGTCTTCAAGCCAGACTGCGCCGCGCCGAGTGTTGCGCGGAGACCGGAGCCACCTGCGCCGACGACAACGACGTCATATGTGTGATCAATCCACTCTGTTTTCTGGGTAGCCATAATAGAGTCCTAGAGGAATGCGAGTTTGATGACGGCGAACGCCACGACTGCCCATAAAATGAAGGCGACCAGCTTGTTCTTCAACAGGCCAAATGAGCGCAGCTTACCACCGAAATAATCGATCACGACTTCGTCCATCTCCAACTTGCAATACCAAATGGCTGCGGTGAAGAAAGCGAGGAAACCCAATGCGCCAACAGGCGAGGAGAGCCAAGCGGCGATACCGTCGGCGCCAGCGGGTACGGCGCGAGCAACGGAAATAATGGCGAAAGGCAAACCCAAGATGACACCCCATCCCGTCAGGGTGTGGATTTTCGCATGGGCTGCGCTGTGGTTAGCAGTTCCGGCGCTCATGAGAACACTCCCGAGATAAGCAGGGTTGCAACGAAGGACACACCCAAAGCAAAGCCGACCATTGCAAAAGACAGCACATTATTTTTTTCAGGGTCAAACATTGCGCCCCTGTTCCAAATAGCGTGGCGAAGCTGCGCGACAGCCATGAAGACAAAAGCGAAGAGAAAGACAAATAGGCCGATTGCGCCCAGCGGTGAGAACACGAGCCCTGCGAGTGGCAGGCTTCCTGTTAGCGCCAAGACCAAAATGCCAATCGCGACCAAAAACAGCGCAACATAGCAGATAATCGCGCTGGCCCGATGTAAGATCGAGCTCAGCATCGCGCCATGCCAGCGCCAAACCTGTAAATGCGGCGCCATTGGCCGCTTATCATTCCATTCCGATGACATGAAACTGTCCCTCTTTTAATCTGCGCGCAAGCTAGGCTCCGACGATAATATGTCAACGAATGATTGAGGCGCTAGTTGCGGCAAATAGTAGAAATTTGCAGTGGGCGTTAAACCTAACGGACAATGAAATTTCTACTTGAAATGGACGGCCTGAACCACACCAAGAGAGGTCTTAGGGTGGGCCGCCCATTATAGAGGCTATGGAACTCAGGCGTTTGAAACCTAGCTTTTCGGTTGGATGCTTTGCGTTGTGGGATGCGGCGCCTGATTTTCGGCGACATGGGGTGGGATTTGAATATAGCTCATCCCCATGTCTCAAAACATCAACCAACACATGAACCTGACCGACACCCTGATCCTGGTGACGCTGTCCATTTTGTGGGGCGGATCGTTTTTCTTTATCGAGATTTTGGTGGACCATCTCCCGCCATTAACAATCGTGACGTTCCGAGTGGGCTTAGCTGCCATTGCGCTCTGGGTCATGGTTTGGGCGTTGAAGCTCTCGCTTCCCGCAACGAAACAGCAATGGGCTTCGCTGTTTGTCATCGGGCTTTTAAATAATGCCCTGCCCTTTTGCTTGATCGTCTGGGGACAAACACAGATCAGTTCTGGCTTAGCCTCAATTTTCAACGCAACGACACCTTTCTTCACGGTCTTGGTTGCGGGCGTCGTTTTGACAGATGAACGCATTACCAAAGGGAAATTGACCGGTGTGATTATTGGTCTGCTGGGGACAATTATCCTGATTGGGCCCGAAGCGCTAAATGGACTGACCGGATCAATGCTAGGTCAGCTCGCCGTCATCGGTGCGGCGCTGTCTTACGCCTGTGCTGCTGCCTATTCTCGGCGATTTAAAAAGACGGGATTGTCGCCGCTGATCATTGCAACGGGACAAGTAAGCATGGCGACGCTTATCCTACTTCCGCTAGTGTTGATCGTGGACAGACCTTGGGTCGATTTCACGATGCCATTTCAGGCCATTTGGGCGATTCTGGGTCTGGCGTTCTTCAGCACCGTGATTGCCTATATTCTTTATTTTCGGCTGATTGCGTCAGCAGGGGCGACAAATGCAGCCCTCGTGACGTTCCTGATTCCTATCTCAGCCATCTTACTTGGAGTCACTTTTCTTAATGAAACTTTTTCGGCGCTTCAGGCGGCAGGTATGAGTCTGATTGGACTGGGCCTCCTCGTCATGGACGGACGGATTTTCAGGCGCTTTAGGACAAAATAAATATGTGCGATATGTGTGGCCCCTCGCGGATATGTCTAAAAAAAAGGCGCTGCCCAAGAGCAACGCCTTCACTAATCTTTATCTGAAAGACCCTCAAAAGAGTCTCAGATAATTATTTTTCTTCAACAACGGCTTTAGCTTTTTCAGCAGCTTTTTTGGCTTCGTCTTTTGTGTCCGAACCCATTTCCTTTGCTTTCGCAGCTGTTTCGTCGATTACGGCACCTGTTTTGTCGGCAGCGACTTCAACATCGGCTTTCACCTCAGCGGCCATGTCGCCAACTTTATCAGCGGCAGCTTTAGCACCATCTTTGGCGTCCGTTGCCATTTCGCCAGCCTTATCAGCCGCATCATTCATCGCGTCGCCGGTTTTATCAGCGGCGGCTTTGATATCTGCTTTTGCATCTGTTGCCATTTCGCCAGCTTTGTCAGCTGTCGCAGTTGCAACGTCTTTCGTTTTGCTTGCGGCTTCGTCTGCGGCTTTACAGCCTGTCAAAGCCAAAGTTGCGCCCATAAGCGCCGTAATAATAAGTTTCGTGTGCATGGTGTTCTCCTGTTTCCCGCCCAAGAGCAGCCCCATACACAGATTTGCGAAAACGCCAAGCTTTTCCTACTGTATCCATTTTTTTGGATTCACAATTTTGTTTATTATCAGCACCTTACAATAAATCCAAAGAGAATGATCCCCACCTTATAAAGCTATGTCATACTACACGGGTTCTTTCGGACATGGGACAGGTGAGACGTTAGCTGACTGTACCGAGAGACGGTGTGCTTATTTGTGCGGGGTAACGCCTGTATAAAGGAGCCTGATGGTGTGAGCTGAACTGTCTGGAACGGCAGGATATAAATTCCGGCCGCCGTCTGAAAGCACCGCCGCATGGTTGCGGATTGGATTTACAACTCAATCCCCGATATTTGCGTAAAATACTTTTTCTACTTCGGTACTCCGTCGCGAGTATCGGCCATGCGGACTGTCCCGTCTTTTCGGATATTCCATTTCGGCGGCTCCCTTGATGGGCTGCGGATGTTTCCCCCTGCTCGATACTATATTTTAACCGTAACCCGACAGGATGATCTCATGCCTGCTCTGCAGAAAATTCCAGCCCCCGAGGTCTTAAGCCTTTTCATAGATCATTTGCGTGGGGAGCGGCGTTTGGCCGAGAAAACCTGCGAGGCTTATCAACGCGATATTTCTGAATTCTTGGGGTTTCTGGCAGGATATTTGGAAACGACGATCACCTTACCCGAAATCGTCGGCATCGAAGCGCGAGGATTTCGCGCTTATCTCGCGCAAAAAAGGCGCGGGAATCGCCCGCTGTCGGCGGCGTCCATTCAGCGTCATCTCTCCGCTGTGCGCACATTTTATCGTTACATTGAACGCCGGTGGGATGCTCCCAACTCCGCCCTACCCCTCATTCGCGGGCCTCGCGTCAAGCGCCCCCTGCCCAAAGCGGTGAGCGCGACGGAAGCGCTAAAAGTTGTCCATGAACCGCTAGATAGTCCCGGTGCGTCTTGGATCGCAGCCCGAAATCAAGCCGTGTTGGCACTCTGTTATGGTGCTGGCTTACGTATTGCCGAAGCCCTATCTTTAACAGGTCGCGATGTCCCGCTGACGCGACAAATCATGTTGACGGGTAAAGGCGGAAAAACGCGTCTGGTTCCTATCCTGCCCATCGTCTCAGATGCCGTAAGCGAATATATGCAGCAGTCGCCATTTCAGTTGCCGCCTGATGCACCCATTTTTCGAGGCGCACGCGGCGGAGTTCTGCGGCCTGAAATCGTGCAAGCTGAAGTCCGACGATTACGTGGGGCCCTGGGGTTGCCTGAAACGGCGACGCCGCACGCCTTGCGCCATAGTTTTGCAACACATCTCTTAGCCGGCGGCGGCGATTTGCGGACGATCCAACAGCTACTAGGTCATGAAAGCCTCTCCACAACGCAGCGTTATACGGATGTGGATGCGGCGCGCCTGATTGATATTCATGCTGGGGCACATCCCCGAGCCTAGGGTAGACTATCGCCATTATGCGTGGACGACGCCGACAAAAAAATCCTCGACCCGAAGGTCGAGGATCAATTTATCCAACATGAGGGCAGATCTAACTTGGGTTGATCATCTTAATCGTGACGTCTGCGCCCATATTGGGAACCGTGATTTTGACATCGTCAAAGGTTGGGGCTGCGTTTGGAGGCGGTGTTCCAGACGCGCCCCAGCTGTCGAGCACATTATAGGAAGCGTCCATTGAGAACCGCCCATCATCGTCACGGTCATGCCAAATGCTGACAGAATAATCTCCAGGCGCGTCGACATGAAATGTCGCCGTCATCTCGCCCGCAACGGGGGTTTTGATAATGCCGCCAAAACCTTTCATGGACTGATAATCCTCTCGCTTTTGGATAGATACATAGATCGGACCGCCTACTTCACCAGCAAGCTGATCCGCTGGCACAACGTCCATCAGTTTCACAATAACGGGAATATCACCCGGCTGATGTTTCCAAGCTGGCGTATCGGCTGCGACACTGGTCATGGCACTGACCAACGTCATCATTCCCGCCAAGCTAACCATTTTGAAGCCCTGAGTGGTCGTCGTCTTTTTAAGTGTAACAAACATTTTCGTCTCCTTTACAATTTAGTTTGCATTTCAAACTAGACAAAAACCAGTTTGTATGTCAAACCTATTTTGAAATTGAAGTGAAAATCGAAAATTTAGGAGACATCAATGAAAAAGGAAAAGATCGGGGTGCCACCCGAACTCACCGAACTAAAGGCGCGCTTGGCGGAACATCGCTTGGCGCAATATATTCGCCTAAACGGCGGCGTGCCCATTCCAATGGCGGGCGCCATCTATTGGCTCGCCCTGGCCTATGTCGGGACGCGCACAGGTCTAGAGGGATGGGCTGGATTAGCGCTACCCTTGTCGGGCGCGATCTTCCCTTTGGCGCTGCTCTTGGCCGCGCTGATGAAGAATAAGTTCATGTCCGACAAATCCGCCGTGGGCGATGTCTTATTGCCAACATTTATCGGCATGCTCCTATTCTGGCCCATGTTGGTCATGGCCATCAAAAGCGCTTCACCAGAATTGGTCGTGCCGATTTTAGCTATCGGCATGTCCATTCACTGGCCAGTGATCGGATGGAGCTATAATCGCACCGCGCTCTTCTCGGCCCATTCTATCTTGCGCGCCGGTTTAACATTACTTGTCTGGTTCACTGCACGAGAACAGATTTTAATCCTCATCCCGCTCGCAGTTGCCGCCACCTATATTCTCACAATCGCGGCCATCTATTTCGATGTCGCAAGATTGAAGTCTAAATCCCTTACACCCCTATCTGGAGCTTTATCATGACATCGAACGACCTTCTCTCAGACCTCGAAAACGCCAGTCGCATTGCACGCGCAGGCGAAGACATGCCTTTGGTCGGCGGGCCGATCGGTTTGATGTGGGGTGTATTGCTGACAGCGACCTTCACCCTTCACTACCTCATTCTCACGCAAGTTCTGGCGATCCCCATGTGGTCCTTCGCTATCCTCTGGATTGGGTTTGCCATTATCGGCGGGGCTGGCTCGGTCATCCTGGGTCGGAAAGTGAGCAAACGTGCAGGCGCATCTTCAACCGCAAACCGAGTCGAGCAATATGTCTGGATAATGTTCACCGCTGCCATGGCTTCCCTTGCAGTCGGCGTCTTTATCAACCTGCTATTAAGCGCTGGAACACATGAACTCTGGACATTGATCTTGATTTTCGGCTTCGCAGGGCAAGGCTTAGCATATGGCGTTACGGCCAAAATGACAGGGCACAATTGGCTGCACTTCGCAGCGTTCAGTGGGTTCACCCTCGCTGCCATCACAATGAGTTTTTACGGTAATGACGTCGTATACCTCATCGCAGCTCTCGGTTCAGTCGTTACAATTATCATCCCATCGCTTCTCTCTATTCGGAAGGCGGCCTAAAATGGCTGATACGCCAAATATCGATTTGGACGCCGTGGATGACGTCATTCATGGGCGCCTTCGCCTCGGCGTGATGGCCTATCTGTCCGCCGTCAACCCAGCCAGCTTTCCCGAACTCATCGACAAAACAGGCGCGACCAATGGAAATTTATCAACCCATCTGACGAAGCTAGAAACGGCCGGATATGTCCGCCAAGAAAAAGGATATAAGGGCAAGCGCCCTCAAACCTTGGTGCATCTCACATCCGATGGCAGAAAAGCCTGGATTGCTTATTTGGAGGCGATGAAAACGCTCCTCGGTCATTCGATTTCGGATGGTTGAGATTTGCAGGCCTAGGCCCCATGTCTGGGTCTGCAAAATTCAGGAGCTCACGCATGTCGAATACCCTTTTCACGCCATTTACCGTTCGCGGTATGACAATGCCCAATCGAGTCGTTATGGCGCCAATGACCCGAAGTTTTTCACCCAATGGCGTGCCCGGTGAAAATGTTGTCGAATATTACCGACGTCGAGCCGAAAACAATGTCGGCCTAATCGTCACCGAAGGCACGGTCGTCGATCGTCCGGGTTCTGGCAATGATCCGAACTACCCTAAATTCTATGGCGATGAGTCCTTGGCGGGTTGGAAAGCTGTTGCGGACGCCGTTGCGAAAACCCCCGGCAAGATCGCGCCGCAGCTTTGGCACGTAGGCATGGTGCGCAAACCCGGCACGGGTCATAATCCCGACGCCAAATCCGACAGCCCATCCGGTCTAACCCATACAGGCAAATCTGTCTCAGCCGCCCCCACGGACGAAGACGTTGCCGATATGGTCAATAGCTATGCCCGCTCGGCAGGCTACGCAAAAGAGCTGGGGTTCGACGCGATCGAAATTCATGGCGCACATGGTTACTTGATCGACCAATTTTTCTGGGATGTCATGAACCAACGCGAAGATAAATATGGCGGCGGGCTCGAAGACCGCGCGACATTTGCCGCGGAGATTATTCGAGAATGCCGCAAAGCAATCGGCGAAGACATGCCGATCATCCTACGGTTCTCGCAATGGAAGCAGCAGGACTACACAGCACGTCTGGCAGACACGCCGCAAAAACTAGAGTCCTTCCTCAATGTATTTGCTGATGCTGGTGTGGATGTATTGCATTGTTCGCAGCGTCGTTTCTGGGAGCCAGAATTTCCAGAACAGGATGAAAATGCGCATCTCAACCTGGCTGGATGGGCGAAAAAGCTCACAGGTTTGCCGACAATCACCGTAGGTTCAGTGGGCCTAAATGGCGATTTTTTTGAAGCCTTCCAAGGCAAAGGGGCTCCCGCTGCCTCATTGGACGAGTTGTTTGAACGTCTGGATAAGGGCGAATTTGACCTTGTCGCCGTCGGCCGCGCACTTTTGCAAGATCCGGAATGGGCCACAAAAGTCAAAGAAGGTCGTTTCGACGAACTCAGGAGTTATGACGGCAAAGCCCTCGCAACACTTTATTAGAAAACAAAAAACCCCGCCAGAAATGGCGGGGTTTGAACGCGTCTTATCTTAAATGGGATATTGTCCCAATCACATTTGCATTGCCCAGCCTTCGACGTCCATCGCTGCCTGACGTACTGCTTCAGACACTGTCGGATGCGCATGACAAGTCCGCGCAAGGTCTTCGCTGGCCGCTTTAAACTCCATTGCAACCGCCACCTCATGAATTAGGTCACCGGCGAGGGGACCCAAAATATGAGCCCCAAGAATTTCGTCCGTTTCGGCGTGCGCTAGGATTTTCACAAATCCCTCAGCTTCATGATTACAGCGCGCTCTTGAGTTTGCAGTGAAAGGAAATTTCCCAGATTTGAAAGGCACACCAGCTTCTTTGAGTTGCTCTTCAGTTTGGCCAACGCTTGCGATTTCTGGGTGCGTGTAGACAACATCAGGGATGACATTAAAGTTCACATGACCCGACTGCCCTGCGATGCATTCGGCCACCGCAGCGCCCTCTTCTTCGGCCTTATGCGCCAACATCGGACCGTCAATAACGTCTCCGATCGCCCAAATGCCGTCGACGGAGGTCTTCCAATGATCTTGAGGAATTTTCCCGCGTTTGTCTGTTTCGATACCGACGTTCTCGAGGCCTAAACCCTTCGTGAAGGCATTACGTCCGATGCAAACCAAAACGACATCTGCCGCGATATCTTTTGGCTTTCCACCGTCGGCGGCTTCGGTTTTCACCGTCAAACCCGATTTGGATTTTTCAACGCCCATGACCTTGCGAGAAAGTTCAAATTTCACGCCTTGCTTTTTAAACATGCGAAGCGCGGCCTTTTGAATTTCTTTGTCAGAATTCACCATGATGGAGGGCATGTACTCAACGACTGTCACATTTGCGCCGAGCCGACGCCAAACAGAACCGAGTTCTAGGCCAATGACACCGCCGCCAATGACGAGAAGATTTTCAGGCACCTCTTGGAGCTCCAAAGCCCCCGTCGAGGAAACGATGGTTTTCTCGTCAATCTCGACACCAGGAAGATTCGCGACTTCAGATCCTGTCGCAATCACGATATTTTTAGTTTTGTAGACTTTTCCGTCGACTTCAACTTCGCCTTTGGCTTTGATCTTACCGAAACCGGTGATGTGTTCGACATTGTTCTTCTTAAACAAATATTCGATGCCTTGCGTCAGACCTTTTACAACTTTGTCTTTGCTCTCAATCATTGCTGGAATGTCGGCTTCAACTGTGGCCTTCATGCCCATGGACGGAAAGTCCTTCTGAGCTGTTTCATATAGCGCGGTTGCATGCAGTAGAGCCTTGGATGGAATACAGCCGACATTCAAACATGTCCCGCCGAGGGTCTTGCGCGTTTCAATACACGCGACCTTTAGCCCAAGCTGCCCGCATCTGATTGCGCAATTATAACCGCCGGGTCCGCCACCAATAATGATAACGTCATATTCTTCTGCCATGGGATTTTCCTGTCAGGGAGGTGTCTATCGTCCCCGTTAGATAAGCGCGTCGTGGATGAATTTCAACGCGGCAATCGAAGGAAATTGGGCAAGTTTTACCTTAGCGCGTTTATCGCAGCCACCCCCGACGGCGGGAAAGTCGGGCAAACATATATTCGATCACCGCCATGATCGTGACAAAGCTCATAATGCCCAAATAAGCATTCCCCAATACGCGGAAAGTTCCGCCAGTATAATCCAAGATAAAGCTAAGAACGACGAAGCCGACGCTGACAAAATATACGGGAACAGCCAAACGCCGACGTAGAATTAAAAGCACTGCAGCCAACAAGCCTGACCAGACGGCCAAGGCAAATACCGCCGCATAGAGCGCGGGCATGCCTAGAAGGAATTCTATTTGGTCGGGTTCATAATTTTGTTTGGCTAGGCTTTCGGGCGTTGCCATCACTGCCATGAGGTAATTGCTAACCCCAAATAAGTTCCAAATTACAAACAATATGCTGACGATCCAGAACCAAATCGGCGGCTTTGCAGAGTGTATTTTTGTGTGATCTTCAGACATTTAGTTCTCCCCATTTAAGGGAGAATATACGCCAAAATGTCGCAGTTGTCCAATTAGTCTGAAAGTTGTCCTTCGTAGAACGCTGAATATGAGGCCCAGAACAAAAAGACACCGACAATAACCATGCCCAAGTTAACGCCCGTATCGATACCGCCCAAGACATGAAACCCATCGCGCAAGATGGAATCAAACATCGTAATCAACGTACCTACGAGAGAAATCATGAACCAGTGATAAGCGCTTTTTTTACGCAGAAGTAGATAGACGGCGCCGCAAAGCAGCCCGATCGCCGTCATGGCTTTTGAGAACGCGACCCACGCAGGCGTGGCGTCCATATAAGCGAGTTGCTGTGGCGTGTATTGCGCCGCCAATTCTTGAGGGGTTGCAATTTGGCCTAGCGTGAATCCAATAATGCAGAGCAAACCCCAGGTAACGGCGAAGGCCGCCATGATGCCCAGCATCCGTTGCTCTAACGCAGACCCGCGTTTTTCTGGAGCCTTGATACCCATTCCTGACGTTACCGTCGCTTGCGTCGTCATTACTGTCTCTCCCAACACAGATGTGGAGGAAGCTATCGCAGGAAAGTATTAGGCTTGGTTTTAGAACCAAGCCTAACAAAGGCTTAAAGGTCGAGAAGCATGCGCTCTGGATCTTCCAAGCATTCCTTGACGCGCACAAGGAAGGTCACAGCCTCTTTGCCATCGACAATGCGATGGTCGTAGGACAGCGCCAAATACATCATTGGGCGAATGACCATCTCGTCATTGATCACCACAGGACGCTTTTGGATTTTATGCATGCCCAAAATACCCGACTGAGGGGGGTTCAAAATAGGTGAAGACATCAGCGAACCATACACGCCGCCATTGGAAATGGTGAAGGTACCGCCGGACATATCATCCATCGACAATTGACCATCGCGAGCTTTGGCCCCCAAAGCACCGATGCCTTTTTCAATGCCACCCAAGGAAAGTTCATCACAATCTCGCAAGACCGGAACAACAAGACCTTTTTCCGTACCAACAGCGATGCTGATATCGTAGAAATTCTTATAGATTATATCTGTGCCATCGATCTCGGCATTGACGCTCGGAACGTCTTTCAGAGCTTGCACACAAGCCTTCACGAAGAAGGACATAAATCCAAGTTTCACGCCGTGACGCTTGATGAATAACTCTTTGTATTGACTGCGCATATCCATGATCGCGGTCATATCCGCTTCATTATACGTCGTGAGCATCGCGGCCGTATTTTGCGCGTCCTTAAGACGGCGCGCAATTGTCTGGCGAATACGCGTCATCCGTACGCGATCTTCCCGCGGCCCATCATTGCGTGGAGCTTTAGGCGCAGCAGGCACTGGTTTTGCCCCAGCAGGAGCTTTCGGTGGATTAGCTTTGGCTGCAAGAGCGTCAGCCTTCGTGATCCGCCCACCTTTGCCGGTTCCGGAAATGGCAGATGCATCTAAACCGCTTTCACGGATAATTTTTGCTGCCGCAGGCATTGCAACACCTTCGTTTGGTAGAGAGCCTGTGTTCGTTGGCGGCACGTCTGGAAGCTTGCCGCCAGCGCCGCCTTCACCACCAGCTGATTTGGCAGGCGACGACGAAATTGGATCAGAATCACTTTCGCCAAGACGAGCTAGAACGTCCCCAACGAGCGCAATGTCACCTTCGGCCTTCACGATTACAGTGATGACACCAGAACGCGGCGCGACAAGTTCTTGGGCTGCCTTGTCTGTTTCCAGCTCAACAATCGGCTGATCTTTCTCAACCGCATCGCCGACGCCGACCATCCAGCTGGCCACCGTGACTTCGCTAACACTTTCGCCAACATTCGGCACAACGATGTCGAGCCCTGCGCCTGCACCCGTCGATTTATCTGAACTTGGCGCCTCTGTTTGGGCTTTGACCTCAGCGTCGCCCTTGTCAGCAGCTTTTGCGCCAGAACCAGACCCCAGACGCGCGATCAGCTTCCCGATCTCAGCATTTTCACCTTCAGCGACCAGAATTTCCTCCAATACACCATCGGCGGGCGAAACGAGTTCTTGCGCAGCCTTATCCGTTTCGAGTTCAACTAATGGCTCATCTTTTTTGACGGTATCACCCACGGCCTTGAACCACTGAGCGATGGTAACTTCGCTGACGCTTTCGCCTACGTTTGGAATTGTGATGTCGGTCATTTTCAGGTCCTACTTCGCAAATGCGCCATCGAGGATGGCTTGCTGCTCTTTCTTATGTTTCGTACTGATTCCAGTCGCTGTTGATGCGGCCGCAGCGCGTCCAACGTATCGGGCGCGCGTGTTTTTCGCACCGATTGCAATCAGGCTCTGTTCGATGAAGGGCTCAATAAAGCTCCAAGCGCCCATATTTTTGGGCTCTTCCTGACACCAAACAATGTCCGCATTTTTGAAGCGCTTGAGTTCTAATTGCATCGCGTCATCTGGGTAGGGATAAAATTGCTCAACCCGTAAGAGATAGATATCGTTTCTGCCGTTCTTCTCGCGCTCTTCAAACAAGTCGTAATAGACCTTGCCTGAGCAGAGAATAACCCGTTTGATTTTGCTGTCTGCCGCTAGTTTGATTTGGCTGACTTCGGGTTTGTAATGCGCATCATCCCAGAGCAAGCGATGGAACTCACTACCGGGCCCCATTTCTTCAAATGTAGAGACGCAAAGCTTGTGACGCAGCAGAGATTTCGGGCTCATATTGATGAGCGGCTTACGAAACTTTCGTTTCACCTGACGACGTAGCGCATGAAAATAATTTGCAGGTGTCGAGATATTCGTGACCTGCATGTTATCTTCCGCACACATTTGAAGGTAACGCTCAAGACGTGCAGATGAATGCTCGGGACCTTGCCCCTCGTAACCATGCGGCAAGAGCATCACGAGACCCGACATGCGCAACCACTTTTGTTCAGCAGAGCTGATGAATTGGTCAACCATGACCTGAGCACCATTGGCGAAATCACCGAACTGGGCTTCCCAAATCGTGAGGGCCTCTGGCGCGGCCGCCGAAAATCCATATTCAAATCCAAGAACTGCCTCTTCCGACAAATGCGAGTTCAAGACTTGATAATATTCTTGATCGGGGCTGATCTTGTTTAGCGGCGTATATTTCTCTTCCGTTTTTTGGTCGATGAAATTGGATTGACGCTGAGAAAACGTCCCGCGCTCTGAATCTTGACCCGACAGTCGAACAGGATGACCTTCTGTGATCAACGTCCCAAAAGCGAGATGTTCCGCTAAACCCCAATCAATATCAGCACCGCGTGCGATCTTATCAGCGCGCGCCTTGATAATCCGTTTGAGCGTGCGATGCATATTCAAAGAATTCGGAGTTCGGGTGATAGACGTACCGATGTCTTTTAATCGCGCGATTTCCACCGCGGTATTTCCGCCTCGCTTGCCGTCTTTTTCAGTCGGCAAAGCCATGCCCTGCCAAACACCCTTCAGCCAATCAGGCTGTTTCGTTGTGTAGGATTTGGCATCTTCGAAGTCTTTGTCCAATTTAGCATAGAAATCATCCATGCGTTTTTGGGCTTCGGCTTCCGTCAGGTCGCCCTGAGCGATAAGACGGTCTGCATAGATCTTCCGAGTCGTCGGACGATTGTCGATCGCTTGATACATAAGGGGTTGGGTAAACGATGGATCATCGCCTTCATTATGCCCGTAGCGGCGATAACAAATGATATCGAGAACAACGTCTTTCCCGAACTTTTGACGATACTCTGTCGCAACTCTGGCCGCAAAGACAACAGCTTCCGGATCATCACCGTTTACGTGGAATACTGGCGCTTCGACCATGAAGGCAACGTCGGAGCAATATTGACCTGAACGATACTCGTCTGGCGTCGTGGTGAAACCAATTTGGTTATTGACGATAACATGGATTGTCCCGCCAGTCCGGTAACCGACGAGTTGGCTAAGCTGGAAGCTTTCCATGACAACGCCCTGCCCTGCAAAAGCAGAGTCACCATGAAGAATGACAGCCATGACCTCTTCAGGTTTGTGAGACTGGTAGGTACCAGACGCCATTTGCTGTTTCGCGCGCGTTTTGCCCATGACAACCGGCGCAACCACTTCCAAATGAGACGGGTTTGGTGCCAGCGAGAGATGGACTTTATTTCCGTCAAACTCGCGGTCATCCGAAACGCCGAGATGGTATTTTACGTCGCCCGATCCGAAATCCTCACCGCCGGATGCCACACCGCCGAGAAATTCGTAGAAAATCGCGGAGTACGGCTTCTGCATAACCGATGCCATCACGTTAAGACGGCCACGATGTGGCATACCGAAGTTAATATCCTTCAGGCCCAGCTGTCCGCCGCGCTTAATGATTTGCTCCAAAGCGGGCAGCAAGCTCTCAGCACCGTCGATACCGAAGCGTTTGGTACCAGGGTAGCGCTTGTGAATCAGCTGTTCAAAGGTCTCGCCTTCAACCAATTTCTGTAAGATCGCGAGGCGACCTTCCTTGGAGAAACTAATCTCTTTTTCCGGCCCTTCGAGACGCTCTTGGATCCAAGCTTTTTCTTCTGGGTCAGACACTTGCATGAATTGAACGCCCAGCGTTTCGCAATACGTCCGTTTCAATATCTCAAGTATCGTGCCGAGGGTGGCATATTCGAGCCCCAGAACACCATCGATAAAGATCTCACGATCCATGTCGGCGGCCTCAAAACCATAAGTTTTAGGGTCAAGCTCAGGATGAACATCTGGCACTTTCAAACCTAATGGGTCGAGATTGGCAATCAAATGCCCTCGCACGCGATAGGCGCGGATCATCATCAGCGCGGCCAGCGAGTCTTTAGCGGCTTGCTTGGCATCGGCGTTGGACAAATTAGGATTGGCGGCTTTGACCTTAGTTTCAACGACCGAAGGCGTATCGCCCCAATCCCCAGTCAAGGCTGATGTCAATTCAGGTGTCGGGTCTGATGTATAGGCTGGACGTTTCCAAGACGGACCGTCAGCATTTTTTCTTGCATTGGCTTGGTCTTCACCGAGTGAAGCGAAATAAGCCCGAAATGAAGGATCTACACTGGATGGATCGGCGGCATATTGCGCCTGCATCTGCTCTAAATAGGCGGCGTTTCCACCGTCTAGGAAGAGTGTATCGAGAAGGTTTTGGTTCTGGTCAGAACGCTCGGTCATGCTGTATTAGCCTTGCCTGCTGGCGGTAAATGCGATGTTTGCTGTAGCAGTGTCGAAACACAGTGTCATCGGCAGATTTCGGGTTTGATGAGTCAAATACGTATCACGCAAGAAAATGTGTCAAAATACGCAAAAAGCCGCCTCGTGCAGATCGCGTTTCCACGATTTGCACCAAGCGGCCAAATTTAAAGATAAGCAGCAGCCCTAGCCGTTAAGAACGTCCATCATTGTGACACCGAGCTTAGCGGGGGAAGCAGACACGCGAATGCCGGCTTTTTCCATAGCTTCGATCTTGTCTTCTGCGCCGCCTTTGCCGCCAGAGACAATCGCGCCAGCATGGCCCATTGTGCGTCCTGGAGGCGCTGTACGGCCAGCGATGAAGCCGACCATTGGTTTGGAAATACCTTTTTTGGCCATATGGGCGATATATTCAGCTGCCTCTTCTTCTGCAGAACCGCCGATTTCGCCGATCATGATGATCTGCTTCGTTTCGTCGTCATGCAGGAAGAGCTCAAGGCAATCGATGAAGTTCGTACCGTTGATCGGGTCACCACCGATGCCGATAGCTGTCGTTTGGCCAAGACCGACCTGAGTGGTCTGGAACACAGCTTCATATGTCAGAGTGCCAGAGCGTGAGACGACGCCACATGTGCCTTTTTTAAAGATTTTACCGGGCATAATGCCGATTTTGCACTCTTCTGGGGTGAGGACGCCCGGACAGTTTGGACCAATCAAACGAGATTTAGACCCAACGAGTGCACGTTTAACAGGGATCATGTCTGAGACAGGAATACCTTCTGTAATCGCGATGATGAGTTCCATTTCCGCGTCGATAGCTTCCAAAATGGAATCCGCCGCGAAACGTGGCGGAACATAAACAACTGTCGCCGTAGCGCCAGTCGCATGTTTCGCTTCAGCAACTGTGTCGAAATTCGGAAGACCTAAATGCGTCGTTCCGCCTTTACCCGGTGTTACGCCGCCGACCATTCTCGTGCCATATTCCATGGCCTGTTCCGTATGGAACGTGCCAGTTTTACCGGTCATTCCTTGGGTGATAACTTTAGTGTCTTTGTTGATTAATACTGACATTAGAATGTCCTCAGTTCTTGCGAGATTTGCGAGGTAAAGTCTTTGCGTACTTTCTCTTCATTCTCTGATTTTGTGTCTATTAATAATTTTTCGATTTTCTGCTCGTAAACATTGACGGTACAGACAGCACTGATTTCACCTGTGGCATTGTCTGGCCGTGAATAGGCAAATTGAGCCCCATCACGCATCTTGTACGAAACCATCAAATGACCGTCCACTTTTTCACTGATTGAAAGCGACTTGAATGCAGCCTCACAGGCTTCACCAGCTACGCTTTTGTATTGTGAGCCCTCTGGTGACTGACAAGCCACCAGCAGCAACGCAAAAAATGCTGCCAAGCGCTTCATCGATTAGCCTTTCACCGCTGCAACAATTTTCTGCGCGGCATCGTCTAGGTCATCCGCAGCAATCACGTTCAGACCAGAGTTATTGATGATGGCCTTACCGGCTTCCACATTCGTGCCTTCTAGGCGCACGACGAGCGGAACTTTAAGACCAACTTCTTTCACGGCATCGACTGTACCTTGGGCGATGATGTCACATTTCATGATACCGCCAAAGATGTTGATCAAAATACCTTCAACTTTGTCGTCAGACGTCAAAATTTTGAAAGCGGCGACAATATTCTCTTTCGTAGCACCGCCCCCAACATCAAGGAAGTTGGCTGGCTCTGCGCCGTAAAGTTTGATGATGTCCATTGTCGACATCGCAAGGCCCGCACCGTTAACCATACAGCCAATATTGCCATCAAGGGCAACATAGGAGAGGTCGTATTTTGCGGCTTCGATTTCTTTTTCGTCTTCTTCTGTTTCATCGCGGAGTTCTGCGATATCCAGATGACGGAAAAGAGCATTGTCGTCGAAGCTGATTTTCGCATCAAGACAGTGAAGACGTTGGTCTTCAGTGACGATCAGCGGGTTAATTTCGAGCATCGCCATGTCTTTAGCGAGGAACCCTTCATATAGGATTTTGCCGAGCTTGCTCGCTTGTTTCGCCAGATCACCTTTGAGGTCCAGCGCTTTGGAGAGCGTACGGCCGTGATGCGGCATCCAACCTGTCGCTGGATCAATGTCAAAGTTGATGACTTTCTCGGGAGTGTCATGGGCGACAGCTTCGATGTCCATGCCGCCTTCAGTGGAGACGATAAAAGACACGCGCGAAGTTTCGCGATTGATAATGATCGAGAGATAGAGCTCGCGGTCAATGTCGGAGCCATGCTCAATGTAAAGACGGTTAACTTGCTTACCTTCATCAGAGGTTTGCGCTGTGACAAGATATGCGCCGAGCATTTCTTCAGCGTTCTTGACGACTTCGTCAACGGAGAACGCAAGACGCACGCCGCCCTTGGCGTCTTTTGGAGCGCCGATGAATGTACCTTTACCGCGCCCACCAGCGTGAATTTGAGATTTTACGACCCAAAGCGGCCCGCCAAGCTTCTCAGCGGCTGCGCGCGCTTCCGAGGCATTGAAGATCGCTATGCCTTCGCTAACGGGGGCGCCGATGGATTTAAGGACAGCTTTGCCCTGATATTCGTGGATATTCATGGAAGTTCCATTTTGCGGAATTGATCGAAAGTGCGGGGCTTTATAGCGCCCCCTGCACATGTCGCAACCGCCCAGATACCCCCTTTAGACCAATTTATAGTGCTATTATGCGAAGAAGAGCATCCACATGGTCCGCCCTGGCAAAAATGACAGCAGGCCTGGGATCATAAGAGCGCCGAAATACATGTTCAGCACGTGACGGCGATGACGCTTAACGTCGCCTTTC
The DNA here is from genome assembly GCF_014652455.1 of Litorimonas cladophorae. Classification (GTDB taxonomy): domain Bacteria; phylum Pseudomonadota; class Alphaproteobacteria; order Caulobacterales; family Maricaulaceae; genus Litorimonas; species Litorimonas cladophorae. Next base: position 1,370,447 of record NZ_BMYV01000001.1, read on the forward strand.
CGTATTGCGGAAACAAGTTGGTACAAGCCAACAAAGGTGATCGGCACGAAGATATGGATAAATGAGAAGGACCCATTATTGAGCTGCCGAATAAATATTGCGGAGATCGCCGTTGCGATCATGAGAACACCGAAAATGCGCCCTGCCATTTTGTGAGCCTTAGTGCCTTTACGGCGAAGCAGCAGATACGCACCCAGAAAAAACGCGCCGACCGCCACCAGAATATGTATCTGAATAGCAAGGCTGGCTTGAGTGAAATATTCGGTATTCATTTTGTTCTCCTTTGCGACAGAAACACCCAACCTTAACGACAGCCTCTCAACCAGCGTCATTACGCAAATTTGCGGCTTCCCTTCGCCAACCGACTTGAAAATCGCGGCGCTCCCGTTCACGATGCGTGAATGACAGGCTTGAATTACCGATAATGCGACAGATTCTTGGACTTCGCGTCGCTCGCGGTTTGATCACCCCAGTATTAGCAGGGCTAGTCCTGAGCATTCTTGCGCCGTTTGGAACTGATAATTTTTCAATCGTCTTTCGCCTAATCTATTGGATCGGTCTGACCCTTGCGGGTGGCTTGGGCGCGATGGGGGTTCGCGTCTTTTTGGAAAAAAAGTTCCCCGATCATTCATTACCAACACGGACCCTATTTCAATCTGTTGGCGCGACGGCGGCGGTCACCCCCTTTGTTGTTTCAATGTTTCCACAAGCTGCACCGATAGGCACGGCGCTCACGCTATTCTATATTTGGGTGGTCGCAATTGTCATTACGAGCGTTGGCGAATTGGCCTCGCGTGACCCTAAACCTCTCACCGAGATAGACACGCGACCCGCGCTGTTGGACCGGCTCCCTCCAAAGTTCCGCGGCGCAGATCTGTACGCGATCAGTTCTGAGGATCACTACGTTCGCATTCACTCTGCGGCTGGTGAGCATATGCTGCTAATGCGCCTGAGCGATGCAGAAGATTTGGCGGCGCCGCTTTCTGGCTTGAAACCCCATCGAAGTTGGTGGGTCGCGGAAGCCGGTGTTGAAGCTGTTTCCAAATCTAACGGCAAGCTTCGGATAATGCTAAAGTCAGGTACAGAAGTCCCCGTGAGCCGCGAAGGCGCCAAGCGCGTGAGAGACGCCAATTGGGTCTGACCCTAACCTCGCGGGTATAGCCTCACTTATTCCGACTAAGTTAGTTTTGGGTTTGATTGTCCGTAAACATAGTGAGGATCATCTGAAATAGCAGGGATATTTGGGATCTCATATAGCAATGCGGAGCCGAGGCGTTCCGCTGTTTTAATACTCGCAACATTGTCCTTAGCGATGGTGTGGACCGCGCGCGGCCAGCCCAGCTCATTGAAGGCATAATCCAGACACGCCCGCGCCGCCTCAGTGGCGAACCCCTTGCGCCAATATGGTTTGTAGATCGTCCAGCCAACTTCAGGTTCTGGCCAACCTTCTGGGTTCCAGTGACCCACGCGGCCCACCCATTGCCCTGAAGACTTTTCGATAACGGAATAAAATCCGTAGCCGCGAATAGATTGATGCCCAATGCAAGAGGCCATGTTCCGCCACGCTTGCGCCCGGTTCAATCCTGCCCCCCCGCCTAATCCCGCCATGACATCCGGATCACCAAAGCAAGCCGCCCAAGGCTCAAAATCGGTTATCGGATCAATGTGGCGAAGTACGAGACGTTCGGTTTCAAGAATAAAGGTCATTCTGATTTTGTAACACCAAATCGGGGTGCCGAAAATAAGGAACCCTGTTTCCTCGGGGAAAGGAAACAGGGTTCGGGTCGGGTCAGATGGGAAAGGGGACTGACCGGACCATGGGTTTGAAGCGTTAGTCGCCCAAAGAGATATCCTGAGACGTCTTCCCAGCGGGAAGGCTGAATTTGCTCTCGCCCCACTCTGGCGCAGAAAATGGATCAGAGGCGTCTCGGGAAAAGGCGTAATCTTCCGAAGGCATTCCTAAACCGTTGAGGTCTAATTCATTGTTTCCATTTTCATCATGGTAGAGTTTGTACGCATATTCGCCCGAAGGTATGTTCTCAAAGATAACGACAGTTTCAGCCCCGTTCACTTTCACTTTAGCGTCGCGGAAGGGCCGGGCTTCTTCATCAAAGGCCTGCGCTTGATTATACAGAGCGACCAGTATTTTACCGCTTCGCGTGTCGTAGCCCGTCACGTTCAAGACCAGTTGCGACACTTCGCTGGCAGTTTCAGAGGGTGTCTTTGCTGCGTCGGGAAGCGCTGTGCCCAACTGAAATGTTGCCATAGATAAGGCAAGTGTTGCGGCAAAATGGGTTGCGCGCTGAGCAAGTTTCTTATGAGGCGACGGAGTTTCCATATCAGCTAAACATTTCAGCTAAATATTTGTTCCAACTCGCGTGAAGTTTTTTCTTTTCTTTCTAACGTGCAGGCTTGTTGTAATTTCCCCTTGCCCTTCTGCGTCCACAGTTTTATCCGCCGCTCTCTCTTACGAGAACTGACACGGCACGGACGGGTGGCTGAGTGGTTGAAAGCGCTGGATTCGAAATCCAGTATGGGTGCAAGCCCATCGGGGGTTCGAATCCCTTCCCGTCTTCCGTGACTAGTCAAAATACCCGCTCCGAAGCGCAGCGAAGGGGCTGTAGTGCTATTTTGACTCACGCCGCAAAGCGACGGGCGGCGCAAGCGAAGCCAGAAAATCTGACGTAGTATTTAGGCTCAGACAGGCAAACAAAAAAAAGCGCCTCGAAAGGCGCTTCCTTGAAAGTCGTGCTTAGAAATTCTGAGAATTTAGTCCCGCAGACTTGGTTCCATTTCCTGACAGTCCGCAATGATCTTTTCGACCGCTGCAACAGATGTCATGAACATTTCACGCTCGTCCGCTTTCAGGCGGATGTTCATCACTTTCTCAACACCGCGAGAGCCGATCATGGCTGGCGCGCCGACATAGAGACCACGAACGCCCGCGATTTGGCCCGAGAGGCGCACCGCACAAGGCAGGATGCGCTTCTTGTCGCGCAGGTAAGATGTGGCCATCTCAATCGCGGACTCAGCAGGTGCGTAGAATGCGGAGCCATTGCCCAGCAATTTCACGATTTCGCCGCCGCCTTTACGCGTACGCTCAACGATCGCGTCAATGCGCTCTTGTGTGGTCCATTTCATTTTAATGAGATCAGGGATCGGCACGCCGTTGACTGTGGAATAGCGGATTAGCGGCACCATTGTGTCGCCGTGGCCACCCAGAACAGACGCATGCACGTCTTCGACAGAACACTGGAATTCGTCAGCGAGGAAATAGCGGAAACGTGCGCTATCGAGAACGCCTGCCATGCCGACGACTTTGCGCGGCTGTAGGCCAGAGAATTTTTGCAAGGCCCAAACCATCGCGTCGAGCGGGTTTGTGATACAAATAACGAAGGCTTTGGGGGCGTGCTCTTTGATGCCTTCTGCAACCTGTTTGATCACGCCGAGGTTTTTGCCGATCAGTTCCGAGCGATCCATGCCTGGCTTGCGCGGGAAACCTGCTGTGATGATGCACACATCTGCGCCCGCGATTTCCGCATAATCGCTTGTGCCGCGAATTTTTGAATCCTTGCCGAAAACAGGCGCGGCTTCGGAAAGATCCAAGGCTTTACCCTTAGCTGTACCTTCGAAAATATCGAAGAGAACGATGTCGCCAAGCTCTTCGCGGGCTGCGATGTGAGCCAGTGTTCCGCCGATCATACCGGCGCCGATAAGGGCGATTTTTGCGCGTGCCATGTGGAATCTCCAAGTGAGGCGTAAGTCTTGCGGGGCCTTTACCCCCGTGAACCTGTCGGGGCAATGGTCACATGACGCAGATTCTTGTTCAAAATCGTCGGGGCAACCTCATTTATGCCCCCATATCGCGCTTCATGGAGAGAAGCCGCAACGATATTTCCTATAAGGTGATTTTGACAGGCGTTATTGCTCGCAGCTCATCGAGTAGCTGCCGCAATGCGAAGTCTCATAAAATGGGACGGCCCGCGTGGTCGGTCCCCGCGACGGAGTACCGAGAAGTAAAAAAGTGTTTTACGCGAGTACAAACCACGCGGCTGTGACGTTTCACGCAAAGGCCTCATTAGTATGTTTCCCGTTACACCGCTTGCGCCGTTTATGTTGAAACTAAGGTTTCAACTCATCGAACGCAGCCGCTTATCCGGTCAGGCTCCAATGCGCGAGATAACGAGCAAAGCTGTCAAACCAGTCTCGTTTCACACACAGCCTTTCGAACCAGTATGCGACGTCTCACCTGTCCCGTGTCCGAAAGAACCTGCGTATAATGCCACGGATTTCCAGAGCGGGGATCATTCTCTTTAATTTACATCTAAAGACCTGAAAAAGCCAGGTTTTAGAGTTTCTAGAAACGGGACCTTTCAGCACCATCCCAGAATTCAGCTATTTCACGTCATGACACGAAACATATCCTATCCTGACACGAAACGTGTTGCAGTCAGGTTGGATTGCCGACAGCCTGCGTCCAATCCGTCGCTAGACAGCAAAAGGCCGCAGAATGAAACGCACTGAAAAAGTCGAAATCCGAGTTTCCCTCGAAGAGAAACAAACACTTTCCAACCTCGCCAAATTAGAAGGTGAAAGCGTCAGCGGATTAATTCGCGGGCTGGTCGAAAAATACATGGCCCTGAACGCGGCCAGCACCACTCGGCGTCTACCGAAATGGCAAATCGGATTGGGTTTAGTTACCGCCGCTCTTATCGGGCATTTGTTGACGGCGTTCTTGGTCCATCTGCATTAGATGAATGGCGTGGGTTGGGCAGATCTCAAGCTGTCCGTAAATATTGGACATTCTGAGTCGGGACATTCTTTTCCGCAGACAGATTTGGTTTCGAAAGTGGGTTTCGCGTTTTAAATGTCAGGGTGAAAATAGACCCGCGCCCCAATTCGGACGTCAACGTAATATCCCCGCCCATCAGGCGAGCGAGATTGCGACTGATCATTAAACCCAGACCCGCCCCTTTGTGCGCCGTTGACGCCTGTTGTGTCGCTTGTTCAAATTGACCGAAAACCCGCGGGTATTCAGTTTTCGCAATGCCAATGCCCGTATCGACAACATGAATGGTCACGACATGGGTCTGCGAAGAATATAGTACGGCGACAGTCACACTGCCGCTCTCCGTAAATTTAAAAGCATTACTCACGAGATTGGTGACGCATTGGGTGACGCGGACAGAATCGTAGATTAGGCGTTCAGGGATATTTGGATCAATCACCAGCTTCAGATTTAGGCCCAATTCCTTGGCCACATAATCTTGAGACTTTTTGAATTTGCTCAACATATCGGTAAGCGAATTTTCACTCACCTTTATATCCAGTTGCCCCGCCTCAATTTTAGAGAGGTCTAGGACATCGTTAATAATCGCGCTGAGATGTTGCGCACTACTAATCAGGATATCTGCGAGGCCAGCTAACTCAGTCTGATTTGTCATTTGAAGGCGTTGTTGTAGCAGTTGGGCAGCCATAAAAACGCCAGACATCGGTGTTCGAATTTCATGGGACATATTGGCCAAGAAATCAGTCTTCGCCGCATTCGCGGTTTCCGCCTCTTGCCGCGCCTCATCCAATTCATGTTTTGCTTTCACATGATCTGAAATATCGGTTGTCGTTATTACATAGAGTCCGTGTGAGGTTTTATCGTAAGTACTTTTGAGCGTAAGGCCTTCTGGGGTAGATACCTCCAAAGTTCCGCAATTACGTATTGTTGACACAATATAATCCGCGCGTTCCTCATACTTATCTTGGCTTAAACCTGGGCTAATGTCTCGCGATTGGGCCAAAATGGCCGCTTTCATCGGAAGACCTGAATCGAGTTTTCTGTAAAGTTCTGGGAGGTATCCGCGGATAGTTTGGTTTGCGAAGAGTAGATTGAGGTCCTGATCATAGATCGCGACCCCTGTTTTAATCTGATCGATTCCCTCGAACATATCAGACAAAGGCACGTCTGGTGTTTTGAAGTCTTGAAACTGGCGGAGGGGATTCATGCAAGGTCCCCTAATCAGATAGGATGGAAAAAGTGTGAACCTATAAATTTATCAAGATATTAATCGGGTGGGTAAACCGTCTCGCGCGCCGACACGCGAGACAGTTCTGTTATCGAACTTGAGGCGCTCAATAGTGAGCGCAGTCTAGGATCAGTTCATCTTCTTTCCAGCAATCGTCGTGCCGGATTTATTGGAATCCGCTGCCGCATTGGCTTTTGGTTTCTCTTTTTTTGGCTTCTTCACTTCTTTGCGCGAACTCTTACCTTTGGCCATGATATGCCCTTTTCGAAAAGCCGCACTCCTGTCACGCAAGATCGCGTGACCTGAGATAGACGTCCAAAAATTGGCAATCATTGCGGCCCGCTGACGATCAACCATTCACACTGCAAAGCAAGGGCGCATTACATGACCCTTAACCCGATCGAAAGGCGGCTTCCTTCTTAGAAACTGAGCCATATCAAACAAAGGGCGCGGCCAACGAATTTTTGTTTGAATATACCAAAGCTGATTATTGAGTTGGCTCTTTTGGATCATCTGATAAGATTGCGTGCGATCAGTCTGACAGTCTGATCTCAATGGAAAAATGCAACCTGCCGTCTTATCTTTTGAGCAAGCACATGACTCCCAAACTCCAAACCGCCTACAACTCCGAAATGCGCGAAATGCTGAACGCTTACACGGCGCGGGATTTTGCTCTCACGTTTCATCACTTAGAACGGGCGCATATTTTGGGACAACGATATTTCCGCCCGCATCTGGAAACACATTGGTGGATGCTAAAAATTGGCGCGCGTCGGAGGGACGTCCGCGAAATTTTTGGGCAATGCCTAAGGCTGGTCGCGGTCTTCCCCGCCAGCGTTTTTGGTTGGGTGCCCGTCGGCAATACGGGCGGGGCAAATGTTTCGGCCATCAAGCCGATGCCAATTCCAAATGATCTCGCTGAATTCCTGCGGACCGACCACGATTGAGCCAAATTGGCGAAACCTGTTTTTCCATAAGATTAAGGGTGGCCTCTCAGCCACCCTTTCTAAGATTATAGTCCAGACGAGTCGACCTAGCGTCTTTGCTGCCTAGGCACTGGACGGCGAACTTCATCGCGTTTGTCCTCCAGCTTCGCGTCGTCGGCGACACCGTTGCAATCGGCGTCAACCGCGCCAGCCTCTGTCACACAAGCTGGCGTCGCAGGTCCCGCCGCTCCCAGTGCCGCCCCCGCGACAGGCGTAAATCCGGTCACACTTGCCTTGTCTTGAGACTCGCCCTTAATATCGCCGAGTTTCGGGGCCTTGGTCAAAGAGAGGTCTTGCACGTCGACTTTTCCGCCGCCTCCACCGCGCAGCGTCAGGTTCTCGGTCAGACGATCTTCGCCATCGCTACCCACGGACATGGCCCGATCCTGTGACTCGCCTTTTATGGGCCCGATTTTCGGATCTTTAGCTTGGGGAACCGCGACGATATTAATATCTTGTACATCGACTTTGCCACCGCCGCCGCCAGCCATAGCTTTATCTTGTGATTCACCTTTGATCGGCCCCAATTTCAAATACATATCTTGGGAAGCCTTGGCATCCACGTCTTCGACTTTAGGGTCAGTTGGCTGGGTTGCGGACTTATCCTGCGCAAAGGAAGTGGCTGTCAGCGCGACAGTAATTGCGAGTGTTGATGCGAAAGTTTTATAAAACATAAGGGTCCCCGTTTAGAATTGTGGGGACAGTGAGCCTGCGCCCCTTCCCAGATCTAAAACATAACCCGCCTGAACCAAAGCTGAAAATCTTGTTCAGAATTTGAAGTTTAATCAATCTTACCGCTGGCAAATTCGCTCAGAAGTTCTGCGTAACCTTCGCCGTGCGTCCAATAGGGTGTAATCTGGATCAATGTCATAAACACGCCCTGATCAATCAAGCGTTTCTCTGGGCCGCGCCCGTTATTTTCTGGGCCATAACGCAAATCGTGATATTGAAGCCAGAAGGTAAAATGCTGCGCAATTCGTCCTGCTAGCGCGCCCTTCTCTCCCTCGTCAAAATGTAATTTGTCAATATCCTCCAAGGTCGACAGGAGCGAGAAAGCAGCACGTTCTTTGAGCGCTAAAATTCGCGAAAAGGGTCCGCGTAATTCGGGTATACGCCTGAGTAATTCGCCCTGATTGCGATAGAAAAAACGGAAATCGAAAATCTCCTCAAAGATGATATAAAGATAAATCCAATTATCTTCTATCGCGAGAGGATCTTTTAGCGGCGCAGAAAGGACTTGCCGAATTTCGGCATCAAAGTCCTCAAACAGAGCCTTAATGATCTGATCTTTGCCCTTATAGTGGTAATAAAGATTACCTGGGCTCATCTCTAAAACAGAAGCTATATCGACCGCAGAAATCTGTGCCTCGCCCTCATTGTTGAACAGAGCCAACGCTGTTGCGAGAATTTTAGTCTTGGTTGCGGAGCGCGTCACCCGAGCCTGGCCAGACGCTATTTCGCGGCCGGTTTCTTTGCGGCCGGTTTCTTCGTCGCTGTTGTTTTCTGCGTCGTTGCTCGTTTCTTAGACGCCGTTTTCGCCGCAGGTTTACGCTTCGGAGCGGCCTTTCGCGATGACGACGTCTTCGCAGATACGCCACTTTCCATTTTCTCTAAAATCGCGTCCAACTTGGCTTCTAACTGATCAACGCGCGCTTCAAGGCGGTCTGTGGAGCTTTCGGTGACGCTGGACAGACGAGCCCGCATCCGCGCGATACGATCATCAATATCAAGATCCGGCTTTATATCCCCCATGGCCGCCTTACCCTTACCGACGAGTTCCTCAGCTTTGTATTTCCCAACGGCTTCAAGCATTTCGCCTTTAGAGACAAGTTCATCGAAAACTTCAGAAGATTTACCTGTTAAAGTTCCAACCGCGCCTTTGGCCTCCGCGAAAGCTCGCCCATAGGCCCCAATGCCTGCGAGCCATACTTTACGGATCGCATCTTTTTCGTCAGGTTTTTTCTTATCGGACATAAATTAGCTCGCGATTTTGGGTTTATAATGCGTGTAGCTTTCTTCCACTGAAGGCAATTGAACACTGTCTTTATGCGGCATCGGGACCTCTGGTTCGAGGAAAAAATTACGGATGATTTGAATGGTCTCATCCCGACGTGTCAGGAGGAACAAATGTCCCGCGCCTTCAATCACGCGTAATTTGGAACGCGGCAGAAGCGCGTTGAGCATTTTGCCATTGATGACGGGAACAATATGATCTTTGTCACCCATAATGACGAGGGTTTTGGCTTTGATACGGCGGATGAAAGGGATTGTTGAATATCCCATCATTGCCATCAGTTGGAACAAATACCCCTTGACCGATGGTGGCATCATATTGATCGAGAACTCACCCGAGCTAGAGGCAGCATCCCCGTAAAGGGTTTCAAAGTTCTTCGCGAGGAAATCGCGGTCGATATAACGCTTCGGGCTGGCCATTTTGGAGAGCGCCTTGGGATTCCCCGGCACCATGGTCACGCCCGTTGTCGTTGCACATAGAATGAGGCGCTTGGTCATTTTTTTATTTTGCCACGCAAATTGTTGCGCCGGTCCGCCGCCCCAACTGACGCCCAAGACGTCGACCATGTCATAGCCATTTTCTAAGAGTATCTGTTTGGCCGCTTTAGCAACCCACCAGGGACGATAGGGAATAGTTGGGTCTGGCGACCCCCCAATACCAGGCATATCGAACGTGATAATATCGCGACCAGTGAAGGTATCAGCAAAAGCCTGTGCAATTTCCAAATTCGCACCAATGCCATTGAAGAAAAGCAAAGGTGTCCGTTTGCCTTCGCCCTTATCAACGCCAGACCAAATCGCCGTCCGTAGCTTCTGGTTTCCGACCTTTGAAAAAAAGATGCGGGGCAGAGAGTGGTTCTCAATCGGTTCTTCATGGCCATCTACGGCTTTGAGAGTATGCGGCATGTCTATCGTCTTTCCCTCGGGTAACCCGGAATGCGGGCTTGAGTTCTAGAGACCCAATGCCCACGCGCACCCGATTCAGCCCGGATGCCACAGTCTTGTTTATCGCCTATCCGCCTTAATGACCTATGCGTGGGAGGAAACCCTTTCACAAAGGTAAATACAGTGAATTTGTCAGCTGTACTTAGGTAAATACATATTCGCCGGGCGCTTTGGACAAGGGCGGATGAGCCTTATTACCCAATGCCCTCGGCGCTTTTTTCATTTCGCCAGACCGAATGGACAGCCATTTATTCCACCGCAACCACCAGCTTTCATTGACGCTTTCAGCGCCCTCTAGCCATTTTGTCGCCCGGGCGGGGTGATCCATATTCGTGTAATATTGCGCTTTTGGGTTCCCAGGCGGGTTCAATAGCGACTGAAGGTGACCTGAGTTCGACAAAACAAAATCGATTTCCCCGCCAAACAGGCGAATGTTTCGGTAACACGCCATCCAAGGGGTGATGTGGTCGGTGATACCCGCCAGCATAAACCCGTCCTGCGTGACGGCTTCTAGATCGACGATGTGGTCCATGAAGACGACATCCTTATCCTTGCGGAAACGCCGATCTTGGAAAATATCGAGATAATCTGAATGCAATTGCGCAGGCAAATTTGTCGTATCATTGTTCCAGTAAAGCACATCAAATGGCGGCGGATCTTGGCCCAAAAGGTAATTATTGACGACATAGTTCCAGATCAGATCATTCGGACGCATCCAAGCAAAGGCCCGACCCAATTCTTCACCAGCAAGAATACCTTTTTTGGCCGATTGGCGGCGCGCCGCTTCAATCGCGGCGTCCGTGACAAACAGGCCAACGTCGCTATCAACTTTTTTACCGTCCAAGACGGAAACCATCAAAGTGTAGCAATTGATCCGGTTATCACCACGTGCAGCCAACTCAGACAAGAACAACGACAGCGTAATGCCACCAGAGCATGCGCCCGTCACATTGATGCGCGGACTTCGAGTGATTTTCCGAACCGCTTCGGAGGCTTCAAACAAGGCTTCTACGTAGTTTTCCAAACCCCAATGGGCATGTTGACGTGTTGGGTTTCGCCAAGACACGGCAAATGTCTGGTAACCCATTTTCGTCAGGAACCGCACCATGGATTTATCGGGAGCCAAATCTGTCGCGTAGAACTTGTTAATCTGCGGCGGAATGATCATCAGAGGAATTTTATAGACCTCTTCCGTCTGCGGTGAATATTGAATGACCTCCAACATCTCATTTTGGAAAACGACGGCGCCGGGCGAGATGGCAAGATTTTCACCTACCTTGAATGGGCGCCCGTCCACTTGGCTCGGCATACCCCCATTTTTTGTCAAATCATTATAGGCGTTTTGCAACCCCTTCACGAGGCTGCCACCATTAGTTTCAAACAAACGTTTCATCGCCGTGGGGTTCCCAATCAGCGTATTCGTCGGGGCCAATGCGTCAACAATTAGGTCCGTCACAAATTTTGCGCGAGACTGATCCGCGGGATGCATTCGAGAATCTGCGATCCAGCCGTTCAACTCTTTTTGCATAGCAAGCCAAGCCTGCATGCTACGTTTATAAAACGGGCTCTTGTGCCAAGACTCATCTTTAAACCGGCGGTCCTTACGATCAGGTGCCAGCTCCGAGGTGCCTTTTGCAATTTCAATCATCTCGCCCGCATATTTTCGGAGGTGTTTGGCGAAAGGTTTGGGCTGCTTTGCGGCGTATCCCGCCATAAGACCAAAGCTTTTAATGACTTCGGAACGCCTGAAACCGACCAAGCCATTAATGGCAGTCGTCGTTTCGGCGGCTTTTACTCCGACATTCGCTGGCTTATCTGACATACCCTGACCCTCACCTTTGTTATTATTTATATATGACTAGGAAAGACAGGCACGGGAGTCGAGTCTGTGTGTTAACCCGCCTCAAACTAAACATAAAAAAACGGCGCCTGCAGGGGAGCAGACGCCGTTTCGGTTCGATTACGCCCAACAGCCGTCAAAGGGGACAGACAGCTGTAAGGGGAGAGAGAGAGGGCGCGTCGAATACCTAATAGACTTAAGCCGCTTTTGGAGCTGTCTTTTCTGTCGCCATAACCTGCTTGTTGATGCCGGCTGTTTTGTCAGTTGTTGCCTTTTTGCGTGGCTTTGCAGCTTTCTTGGACAAGGCAGAGATTTTCTTGTTCAATGTTTTGATTTCAGCTTCCAGTTCTTCAACACGATCGTTTGCGCCGAATGGAACAACAGACTTAACTTTGTCAGTTGTGGTTTCGAATGTTTCAACAGCGCGCTTTTGAGCTGTTTTGGCTGTGCCGAATGCAAACTCTTCAACTTTTTCACCGCGCGCGACGAGGTCTTCGAAAAGGCCGTCAGTTGCGTTGTTGTAAAGGGCTTTAACTTGCTCTGTGCGCAGACGTGCACGCTCTGCAGCGAAACCGTAAAGGCCGAGGTAAGCCAATGTGCCCTTACGGACAGCGGATTTAGCTTCAACAGTAGTAGTCGTTTTCTTTGCAGTCTTCTTAGAAGTCGCCATGATGTATTCCTTTGGGTTCAATGTGGCAGGAAAATCCCACCAGTTGTTCGATGATGCGTATTTAGGGAAAGAAATTAGAAAGCGCGTCCTAATCCAAGCTGACACCCTGATTTTTTTATGATGGCTAAAACCGTAAGGTTTGATTGAATAGATTAGGCCTTTGGCAAAATTAGACCTAGGATGACCACTCTCGTTAAAAGCGATCCCGTTTTTTGTTAGTCTAAGGTAGATTTATGACCCGCGACCGCGTCAGCGAAGCCCGCAAAGCCATACAGGATAATGCCGCCTCACTGGGCATCACGACTGCCTATATCTCCACACTCGTTGATACATTCTATGACCGGATCCGCGTCGATGAAGTGTTGGGTCCGATTTTCAATGATGCGATTGGCGATAATTGGGATGTTCATTTACCTCGCATGAAAGCCTTTTGGGCGTCAGTCACTTTAAATGCGGGTCTCTATTCGGGTAAACCCGTCGAAGCCCATCGCAAACATAGTGAGACGATTGAAAGCCAGCATTTCGATCGCTGGCTCGCCATATTTCAGCAAACGCTGCATGACACGGCCCCAACACCAGAGACACCTGCCTATTTCATGATACGGGCAGAGCGTATTGCCAATCGTTTGAAACTCGCCCTTTTCGGAACATCGGATTTGGGTGCGCCGCGCTACGATTGAGGGTCGAGGCGAAAGACCATCCGACGTCACCGCCCCGAACAAAACTCTGACACCCGATTAGGTCACGCTATGTTTTTTTGAGTAACAGCGCGACAAGCTCGGCGACCTTGCGTTCACGCTCGTCCTGATCGTCACTTGCTATAGCTGACGCTAGGCAGTGATCAGCGTGGTCAGATAATAGCTCGCCTTCAACTTTTTTAAGGGCGGCCTGCACAGCTTTCACCTGGGTCAGGATATCAATACAATATCGGTCTTCATCAATCATTTTTGACAATCCACGGACTTGCCCCTCAATTCGCGCGAGGCGTTTACTTACGTTTCTGCGTCTTGATTTTCTGTCTGTCATGTCATGTTTTTCATCGTTGAATATTCACGAATATACCTATACCCCCTACGGGTATGTTAAGAACAGCCCTTATTGCAGTCATTCTGCTGGCCTTCAACGCCGAAGCGTCGGCACGGCCCGTGTCCTATGCGGGGGGCTGGACGCTGATTGAGGATACGGACCGACAATCTACGACGGCACTAATTCATTATTCACCCAGCGCATCCTATTCTTTTGGCCTTCGGACAGAATGGGATAGGGGTGCCGACCTTATTTTTGTGGGACCGCAAGCAACCTGGCTTGCCAAACGTTGGTTTGGTCCAGACCATCAAGCCAATCTCTATTTCTGGGGTGCCGCGGGATTGGTTACAGATATTGGCTTAAATCCAAGGGGTGACCGCTCCGGTGTGCAAGCGGGTATGATGACAGATTGGGAAACGCGGCGATTGTTTCTATCCTATCGTGCATCGGCGCGCGACTTCGGCAAATTTGACCAATCCGCCATGCAGGCGGCCCGCGTTGGCTTCGCACCCTATGAAGGCGACACTGGCGAACTTCATACTTGGCTCATGTTGGAGGTCGATCATCGTCCCGATGGTGATACCCCCATTGGCGTGACGCCTATTCTACGGTTATTCTATGGCTCAGCATTGTTTGAAGCTGGGTGGAATGTGACCGACGACGCCCCGCTTCTCAATTTTCAATATCGTTTTTGATTTCGATCTCTCTCTTGGAGAATTTTATGTTCCGACCTCTTTTTATTCCGGCCCTTTTAGCCATTTCCGCGACGAGTTTCGCACAGGTTTCACCTACCGAAACGACGACCGATCAGGTTGATCACAGTAAAATGGACCACAGCAAGATGGATCATGGGTCAGCCTATATGCCTGATGACCATGCCAATCATGATCATACCGATGTTACCCCAACAATGGATACGAGGGACGAAAACGCTCTAATCTCCGTCGATCAACCAGAAATCATGAGGGCCATTGCGGCGGGTGGCGAACCAATTGTCGCAACCGTCTTAGGTGCGGTCTGCGATTTCTGCGCCAAGGCGATGAATAAGACATTTGGCAAACGCAAAGACGTCGCTGCCGTCTATGTCGATCTTGATAAAAAAACACTGAACCTTGTTCTCAAACCTGGCGCGGAAATGTCCGATGATGATTTGCGCAAATATGTGAAAAAGTCTGGCTATAAAGTTGACGCGATTGCGCGCGGTCCTGCCGTATTCGCTAGATAAACCTTGTGTCAAAACCCATTTCAAAACGGGTGCTTTTTGCGCCGACGCTGTCCCTTTTCGCCAGCACCTCAACCTTGCTGTGTTGCGCCCTGCCCGCCTTATTGGTGACTATTGGCGCGGGCGCTGTCATGGCGGGGATCAGCTCGAACATTCCGGGATATATTTGGCTTACCGAACATAAGGTTCAGCTTTTCATTCTGTCTGGCCTCCTTCTTGCGCTTGCAACTTGGTCACGTTGGCAGACCAGACACGCGCCGTGCCCGATTGACCCCGTTGCGGCGAAAGCCTGCACACGCTTGCGGAAAGTCAGCGGAATTCTGCTTTACGCTTCAATCGCAATTTATTTTATCGGCGGGTTCTTTGCCTTTTTTGCAGCGGATCTATTGCTTTAAAAAACTAGAGGCGGATACCAACTTCATATTTACTTCATACAAAGCCTCGCAAAGTCGTCCCTTGTGGCGGCTTTTTTCATGTCTTGGTAACACTTCCTAACAAAAGAGCATTAGATGTTAACGCCTGTTACCCAAAGCTTAATTTCTAAGGTAAATCAATCGTTTACACCCTGTTAGGACGAATCAGGGACGAAGGTGTCGAACCACACGAAACCCCCGTCGCGAAAGCCCTGTCCTGTGAAAGAAAATACCAAATCCCGCTTTAAGGTCATTACGAACCCTAACCCGCCAAAACGCAATGACCCGAGCCGTGATGTACAACTGGCCGAAATGCCGCTGAACCAAATTGTCCAAGGCGATTGCGTCGCGAATATGAATAATTTGCCCGCAGAAAGCGTCGATCTGATCTTTGCTGATCCACCCTATAACCTGCAGCTAGGCGGTGACTTGTCCCGTCCAGACAACTCCCACGTTGCGGGTGTCACGGAAGCTTGGGATCAATATGACACGATGGATGCCTATGATCTGTTCACACAGGAATGGATGGCCGCCGCGCGTCGTATTCTAAAGCCGAATGGCGCAATCTGGGTGATGGGTAGCTATCACAACATTTTCCGCGTTGGGACAGTTCTTCAGGACCAGCAGTTTTGGATTTTGAACGACATCATCTGGCGTAAAACCAACCCGATGCCGAACTTTCGCGGCACACGTTTCACCAATGCGCATGAGACACTGATTTGGGCCTCCAAATCCGAAGACGCCAAACCGACCTTCCACTATGACGCGATGAAAATGCTAAATGAAGGCGTCCAAATGCGCAGTGATTGGACCCTCCCGATCTGCACGGGCCGCGAACGTTTGAAGGGCGGCGATGGCAAGAAAGCGCATCCAACCCAAAAGCCAGAATCTCTGCTTCACCGCGTAATCTTGGCCACAACAAACCCAGGCGACGTGATTGTTGACCCGTTCTTTGGCACAGGCACGACAGGCGCCGTCGCCAAAAAGCTGGGCCGCAATTTCATCGGTTTCGAACGTGAAGAAGAGTATATCATCCACGCCAGCCGCCGCATCGCCAAAATTGAAGAAGGCCAAACGGTTGCCGTGACGAAATCCAAACGTTCAGAGCCAAAGGTTCCGTTCGGAAATCTGGTCGAGCGCGGCTTGGTCAAAATCGGAACAAAGGTCTTTTCCAAAAACGGCATCCTCAGCGCAACTGTCCGCGCCGATGGCAGCCTGCAATCGGGTAAGCAGTCGGGTTCAATCCACAAACTTGGCGCGCTACTTACCAATGCGCCGTCGTGTAATGGATGGACGTTCTGGCACCTCCAAGGACCCTCAGGCCTTCAGCCAATCGACACGATCCGAAGCGAAGTTCGCGCCGAAATGGCCGAAGCGGCTCAGGCTTAACCTTGAAACAGCTCTGAACGGAAATCCGTTCAGCTTGCGTTTAGGTTGGATTAACCATAGCTATATTACAGGCCCGAGCCGCCGCTCGGGTTTTTTGTTATTAGCCTCAGGGGAAAATGCTATGAGTAAACGTGACGATTTAATCGCGAAATACGCTGAAGACATCAAAACGAAAATCGGTGAAACGCCGGACATGGATCTTTTGAAAAAAGTCACAATCGGTTGTGGACCATCGATCTATAATAAAGACTCATCCACTGTTGCCGGCTCCGACCAATCAGAGCTCGACACTGTGAAGAACAATTTCCTCATCAAAAAGCTTGGCCTTTCAGCTAGCCAAGATCTCGACGGCGCCATCGCAGCCGTGATGGAAAAATACGGCAAATCCAACCCAAGCAAATATCGCGCTGTTGTCTATTACCTGCTGACGAAGCATTTTGGCAAAGAAAGCCACTACGGCTAAGCTATCGATTTGGAACCCGAATGCGGGTTCATACATTATAAAAGGTGCGGGCCTCGCGGCCACGCGCCTTTTTTAATGAGGAAATCACATGTCAGAGACAAACAAAACTGAAATCAAGAAAACGCTAGAAGAGGCCGACGAACAAGGTCTGAGCAAGTCGGTCGAAAAATCAATCGAAGCCCGTTTAGGCAAACAACCCATTGAGCCGAAAAAAGAAGATTAATCGGCAAGTCCGGCTTCGACGACTTTGGTAAAAACGGTGGGGAGACCTGACGTATCATCGACCCACACTCCTTCAACGGAGGCCTCAATTTCGGCTGCGAATACGTCCAATCTCAATTCAAAATGCGTGAAAACATGACGGATTTGGCCTTTTGATTCCCAATTACGATGAAGAGGCGCCTGCGAATGGTCTGTCGGCGCGTCTCCCCAGTCTGTTGTGGGCACACCGATCATGCCACCTAACAATCCTGAATCTGGACGCCTTTCCACCAGAACTTTGTCCTCGCACCGCAAAACATAGGCGTGACCATAGCGAATAGGTGTCGGCTTCTTTTTCACTTTGACGGGATATTTAGTTTCCTCGCTCTGGCTATGCGCCACGCAAAATTCCCGCCAAGGACAAAGCAAGCAGGTCGGGTTTTTGGGAGAGCAGATCGTCGCGCCGAGATCCATCAGGGCTTGACCATAATCGCCGGGCCTGTCCGCGCGAACAAGGGTTCCAGACAAATCTCGTAGCGCTTTACGCCCTTTTGGCAGCGGCGTTTCAAAGGCGTAAGTCCGCGATATGACCCGCTCAACATTTCCGTCGACAATATTTGTCGCCTCATCTGCGCAGATCGCTGCAATTGTTGCTGCCGTGTAGGGTCCGATCCCAGGAAGGGTCAGCAAGGTTTTTTCATCTGTCGGAAAAATGCCTAGGTGATCGTCCCGCACAACGCCTGCGCATTTGTGTAAGTTTCGAGCGCGCGCATAATATCCAAGCCCCGCCCACATCGACAAAACGACGTCTCGGTTCGCATCCGCTAAGTCGACAACTGATGGAAACGCCTCCAGAAAAGCGCGCCAATATGGCGTTGCATGCGCGAGAGTCGTTTGCTGGCTCATGACTTCGGACAACCAAATCGCATACGGGTCTGGCACCACACCCGCTGCGCGGTCCTCTGGGCGCACGCGCCACGGTAAAGTGCGACCTTGCTCATCATACCAACGCAAAAGCGCGGCCCGCATGTCGGAAACGTTATGCATAAAACGGCTCTGTCTGCTTTACCGCCGCGCCGCAATAGGCGACAATCACAGAAATGGCAGATGAGAAGCGACATAATCGCCAAGTCTTAGGTCAATGGATCGAAGGTCAGCGCGCGCGCCCACAATTTCGGGCTGCCCCAAGTGCGGGACTTTCTGTATCTAAAATTATGCGGCCTCTCGCCAAAAAACATGGCGGCGGACAATCCGCTTTGGCGCTCGAACGAGTCTGGCCCGAAATCATGGGCCCCCGTTGGTCAAAGATATCAACCCCTGTGCGATTTTTGGGCGGACGTGACGGACGTACACTTATCATATCTGCACCCGGCCCCGCCGCCGCGCTGATACTGGCCCAGTCTGGCCCCATCATCGCCAGATTAAATACGCATTTAGGTTCTAGTCATGTTTCGCGAATTAAGGTTGTCCAATCGCGTATGACCGCGCCTGCTTCCTCGCAACCCAAACGCGGCTTGGCCCCTCGCCAAGAAGCCGCATTGCAAGACGGTCTGGCACAGGTCAAAAATGAACGCCTGAAAAACGCTCTGGAAGCTATGGGCCGCAATGTGATCTCGAAAGGATCGTAAAAAGATGAACCGATTTACTCTTATCCCGGCACTTTTATTGGCGCTGGCCTCAACCGCGCTGTCCGCGGTCCCTGCGGTGGCCCAATCCGACGAAAAAAGCGCAGCATCGTTAGAGCTCCCTAAATTGGTGACGGACTTCGCGACGGCTGAAGCGTCCGATGATCACGCGATGGGTAGCGAAGATGCCGCGATAACGCTGATCGTCTGGGCGTCTGTAACCTGCCCGCATTGCGGAACTTGGTTTTCCGAAGATTGGCCCGCCGTTAAATCCGAGCTTATCGATACGGGCAAATTACGCGTCGTTTTTCGCGAATTTCCGACAGCGCCAGCGCAAATGGCCATGACGGGCTTCCTGCTGGCTGAATGCGCTCCGTTTACCGATCATATGGACGTCATCGAATATCAAATGGAAAATCAAGATGCGATATTTAAAGATGCCAGCGAAGGTCGCGGTCGAGAGGCTTATAACAAGATCGCAAACCTTGCAGGTATGGAAGATGATGAAGCCATCACGGCCTGCCTTCGCAACCCAGACATGCTGGCGCATATTCAGACCAATTCTGATCGCGCGCGTGCCGCCAAAGTCAAAGGCGTTCCCGCCTTCTTTATTAATGGCGAAGCCTATAAGGGCGCTTCAGACGCTGAGAGCCTCGTCGACCTCATTTCAGAGATGGACGAAAAAGGCCTCTCTTTCCTTCCCGAAGGTATCAAACCCGCAAATACACATGCAGGACATTCACACGACTGAGCCGGCCGTTCAGATGCTAATTAGGCTGTCTTAGATCGATTTAGCCTGTATTTATCGGGTATATTTCGCCACAACCTATTCACCCACAACCAATTTAGGCGGTGCGCAGGCCCTGCCCTTGCTAAATTCGGCCAAATCCCAAGAGTTAGATTTATGACCAATTTTGATTCGCTTTCGAGACGTTTTGTACTTTTGCTGGCAGGGGCGACCCTTGCTTTGAGTGCTTGTAGTGGGTCTGGCGGTGAAACGCCTTCAACTGGTGGCGCCGACGGAAAATATACAATCGCAGACGATTATATCTTGGGCGATGCGAATGCCCCCGTCACACTTGTGGAATATGCGTCTGTCGCTTGCCCCGGCTGCGCTTACTGGCACCAGAACGTCTATCCCGAAATAAAGTCGAAGTATGTGGACACAGGCAAAGTCAAATATGTCTTTCGTCCGTTCCCAGCCTCTAACATCGAAATCGCAACGGCGGGCCATAAGTTAGCCCTTTGCGGTGATCGGGATAAATTCTTCAAAAACGTCAAAATCCAGTTTGATCGTCAGGCGCAAATCTTTGAAATGGGACAACGCGGCCAGCTGCGCCAAGCCTATGTCAGTCTCGCGAAAGCGTCTGGCTTATCCGAAGACGAGTTCATTTCCTGTATGAGCGACCCAGAAGTGACCGCGCGCTATGACACATTTACACAAATGGGCATGGATCAGGGCGTCACAGGTACACCTTCGTTCTTTGTGAATGGTAAGAAGGTCGCAAAAAATGATCTTGAGTCTCTCGAAGCGGTTATTTTGCCACTACTCGGCGAAACTGTGCCTGCGGAAACAACAGAAGACTAATCCATGGGATCGCTCGTCTTCAATTCTATTAAGCTGACGGGCTTTAAATCTTTCGTCGAACCGACAGAGTTTCTCATTGAGCCAGGCCTGACAGGCATCGTCGGGCCGAATGGCTGTGGCAAATCCAATCTTCTTGAAGCGATCCGCTGGGTCATGGGCGCGAATTCTGCAAAAGCAATGCGCGGCGCGGCCATGGAAGATGTCATCTTCAACGGTACGAAAACTCGCCCAGGACGCAATCAAGCGCATGTCACGATCACGGTTGATAACTCCGCTCGTATAGCACCACCTGCCTTTAATGATGAAGACACGCTGGAAATCATGCGCATCATCGAAAAGGACAAGGGATCCAAATATAAGATCAATGGCAAGACTGTTCGCGCCAAAGACGTCCAACTGCTTTTCGCTGATGCGTCGACGGGGGCCAACTCCCCTGCGCTTGTCCGTCAGGGTCAAATTTCTGAGTTAATCGCTGCCAAACCCTCTAATCGTCGACGCATCCTTGAAGAGGCTGCGGGTATTTCAGGATTGCACTCGCGCCGCCACGAAGCCGAACTTCGTCTGCGGGCAGCTGAAACCAATTTGGACCGATTGGAAGACATCGTCGGTCAGATCGAAAGCCAACTTCTATCGCTTCGCCGACAATCGCGCCAAGCCTCTCGTTACAAACGTCTCGCGGGAGAAATCCATGAATATAAAGCGCTCCTCTGGCTGAAACGTTGGCAATTTGCGCTCGATACCTTGGAAACAGCGCAAACTGATTTGCGAGAACGCGAAAAAACCGTCGCGGATACGCAAATCCAAGCCTCTGAAGCCATGCGCCGCGCCGATGAACTCTCTGGGTTATTGGAGCCTAAGCGCGAAGAGCAGTTAATCGCCGCCGCCTTGCTCGCTCGCCTCAACGCCGCAAAAGAGGCCTTGGAGCAAGATGAAGAGACGGCAAAATCCGAAGTGCGTAAACTGGAAGCGCAGCTGGCTGATATTACATCTGACCTGTCACACGAACAGGACGTGGTAAATGACGCGGCGAAAGCCGAGGAACGCTTAGCGGCCGAACATGCGGAACTTTCTGCACTTAAAGATATCTCCGCCGCCCTAGACGCCGCCGCAGACGCTGCGGCTGAGGCCCTTAAAGCCCGCAACAGTTTGGATGCGGACTTTAATGAGCTTACGCGGAAAACTGCCGACCAAGCGGCACGTCGTGAATCGGCGGAACGCGAACTGACCCAAGTGCAGCAACGCCGCTCTCGCGTCCGAATTGAGTTGCAGCAAACGCAAGACAAATTGGACGGTTTGGACACGGAAAGTTTTGGCAACGCCAATCTATTTGGCGCAGCGTCCAAAGAGGCGCTTGAAAAATTAGAGGCGGCGCGCGCGACTGAGCAACGTCTGAGTGCTGAAAAAGCAAAAACAGAAGACAATGACCGTATCGCTCGCGAAAACCTATCTGTTGTGCGCCAAGCCGCTCAGAAACTGACCGCCGAAAAATCGGCCTTAGAAAATGTTCTGCGCCGCTCGGCGTCAGCGGATTGGACGCCGGCGCTCGATAGCGTTCAGGCGAAGGCCGGTTTTGAGCAAGCATTAGCCGCCGTCCTCGGCGAAGATCTTGATGCTGCCGTTGGGGGATCTGCGGGATTACGCTGGGATGGAGCCGATGTGCCTACCCAAAGCCTGCCGGCTGGTGTTGATCCCATCACAGACCACATAACGGCGCCAACGGAACTAGAAGCGCGGTTGTCGCAAATTGGCGTCGCCTCGGTTGATGATATTCACGCGAAAGCTAAAGAGCTAAAACCGGGTCAACGCCTTGTGTCCCCGCGCGGCGACGTTGTTCGTTGGGATGGATTTACAATCGCAGCAGGCGTTGAGACCTCAGCGGCGATCAAGCTTAAACAACAAAACCGTGTAAACGAATTGACGGCTGAAATCAGCGCGGCCGACGACAAAGTGGAGTCGGCCACGGCCACTTTCGAAGCCGCAAGAGAGGCGCGTCAAGCCGCCGATAATGCCGCTCGAGACGCTCGAAAAATATTGCCCGATTTGGAACGCGCAGATCGCGCCGCTCAGGCTGCAATGGCGCAGTATGAAACTGACATTGCCCGGGCTTCGGCGCAAAAGTCTAACTTAGAAGATCGAATTGCCCGCTTAGGCGCAGAAGCCGAAGAGATAGACAAACAGGTCTTGGCCGCAGAAGAAAACTTGGCAGCGCATTCTGGTGGCGAAGATTTATCTGCCCAGCGCGCTGATCTAGAAACGCGATTGGGGCAAGCGCGCGATGTCGCAGACGATGCCACTGCACAATATCGGAGCCTTGCCAATGAGTCTGAGGCTCGCGCCGCGCGCTTGAAGGCTGTTGAAACAGAGCGCGCCAATTGGGCCCGCCGTTCGGACAGCGCCAGCAAGCGGGTAGCCACTTTAGAGAATCGTCGATCCGCCGTCGATATGTCGCTAGCGGCCGCGACAGATGGGCCAGATAAATTCGCGGAAAGGCGCACGCAGCTTTTCGCCGATCTTGCCTCTGCTGAAGCTCGTCGGACAGCGGCTGCGGATGCATTGAGCTTGTCCGAAAAAGAAACACAGCAGGCTGTCCAATCCGCCCGCGATGCCGAAACCGCCGCCGGTGCCGCGCGCGAAGCCAGAGCCGCCTCTGCGGCGCGGTTGACGGCCGCGCAAGAACGTATCGGCGAGACAAAAGCTCGCGTGAATGAAACGCTGAATTGTGAACCCTCTGAGTTGAAAACACATCTGGGCGAACTGACAGCCGAATCCGCACTGTCGGAAAATGATATCGAACGAAAGCTCGAACGTTTGAATACCGAGCGCGAAAAAATGGGTGGCGTGAATTTACGGGCGGATGAAGAAGCTGTTGAACAGGAAGAGCGTCTTTCTGCCATGGTTGCGGAACGTGAAGACCTCATTGCGGCCATTGCGCGTCTACGCGAAGGCATTGATGAGCTAAACACAGAAGGGCGCCAACGTCTCCTCGCCGCTTTTGACACGGTCAACGATCATTTTGGTCGCCTCTTCCAGACATTGTTCGGCGGCGGTGAGGCTGCGCTTGCTTTGACCGAGTCGGATGATCCTTTGCAAGCTGGCTTGGAGGTTATGGCCCGTCCGCCCGGAAAATCCTTAAAAGCTATGTCGCTTTTGTCAGGCGGCGAGCAAGCGATGACAGCCACGGCGCTCATCTTTGCGGTTTTCCTTTCGAATCCAGCCCCCGTTTGTGTTTTGGACGAGGTCGACGCCCCGCTGGATGACGCCAATGTCGCGCGTTATTGTGACTTGCTTGACGATATGAAGAAGAACACGAACACCAAATTCATTGCGATCACACATAATCCGGTCACAATGAGCCGCATGGACCGCCTGTTTGGGGTAACAATGGCAGAGCAAGGTGTTTCTCAGCTACTTTCTATTGAGCTATCCAAAGCTGCCGCACTCGTGGCTGCAGAATAGCTATTCCAGCACCTTCGGCTCATCTGTCCGAGTCTTGGCGCGGCATTCATTCACAGGCTGAAAAAACATCGTAGCAAAAGTGATTTATACTTAGTTATCAGTAACTTGGACCCGCACCCCATTCAGTTGACTTCCCCTATCCCCTTCGTTAGGTAGGGGCCGCTTTCGAAGGGGGTTCTTTCGGGGGCTTTGAGCTAATGCTATGATCGATTCTGAAGGACGCGACACACCATCTACGGACACGCCTGACCTGGATACGTTGAGTAAAAAACTCGACGCTTTGAAAGCCAAGCATGCCCCCGAAGTGGAACCAACGCAGACCTCAGGTTCAAATATTGGCGAAGGCTTAAAATATGCCAGCGAATTTTCAGCGGCGGTTTTGGTTGGTACGGCGCTCGGTTGGGGCGCTGATAAACTAATCGGAGTTTCGCCCTTTGGTTTGCTGATTGGTTTATTTCTGGGCTTTTGCGCTGGCGTTATGAACGTCGTGCGTGCAGCTCGCGAAGGTATGGACGGCTCGGGCGAGGATCTTCCTCCAGAGTTTGACGAGGGTGACGACGCATGAACTTTGGGCTTCCCATTGTCGCAAAAGATCCGACGGCACAGTTTCAGCTGCATAAGCTCGCTGAACTGAAAATCGGTAATTTCGACCTATCCTTTACAAATTCATCTTTGATGATGCTCGTAACTTTGGGCTGCGTTGCCCTCTGGTTCTTGCTCTCATCCAAAAAGCAGCTCATCCCTGGCCGCGCCCAATCAATTCTTGAAGTCACCTATGAGTTTGTTGCTGACACGCTCAAAGCCTCCACAGGCAAAGAGGGCATGCGCTTCTTCCCTCTTGTGTTCACGATCTTCATCTTTGTGCTTTTCGCCAACATGCTGGGTATGATCCCTTATTTCTTCACGACAACCAGCCATATTATTGTAACATTCGCCTTGGCGATGATCGTTATGTGCGTCGTCGTTGGGTTTGGTGTGTGGAAAAACGGCTTTGGGTTCCTCAAGATTTTCTGGCCCGCAGGAATTCCGATGGCAATTAAGCCATTTGTATCTCTTCTTGAGATTATCTCATTTTTGTCCCGTCCGATTTCCCTGTCTGTTCGTCTCTGGGCCAACATGTTCGCGGGTCATATTCTACTTAAACTCTTCGCAGGTTTCGCCATTTCGATGTTTGCGGCAGGCGGACTTACAGCTGTAGGTTCAGTCGTTCCGTTCACTTTGACCGTCGCGCTTATCCCGCTCGAATTCCTTGTCGCATTTGTTCAGGCCTATGTGTTTGCATTGCTGACAAGTGTCTACCTCTCGGATGCCCTGCATCCTGGACACCACTAATTACCGCCTAATAAACCGCTTTCTCAAGGAGATCATCATGGAAGCAGAAGCAGCAAAATACATCGGTGCAGGCATTGCATGTCTCGGCATGGCCGGCGCCGGTATCGGTCTTGGCCACATCTTTGGTAACTACCTCGCAGGCGCTTTGCGCAACCCATCTGCGGCTCAAGGTCAGTTTTCCAACCTCATCTTCGGCTTCGCCGTGACAGAGGCCCTCGGCATCTTCTCATTCGCCGTTGCCCTCATCCTAATGTTCGTCGTTTAGAACATTTAACCTAACAAGGTACGACGATGCACGACGCGTTAATGGATAAGATGAACTGGCTAATGGCCGCGGCTGAAACAGCTGGCGACTACGCTGGCAAAGATGGCGGTTCAGGGGTGTTTCCACCCTTTGATCCGGCCTATTTCCCGTCACAGCTGTTCTGGTTTTTCCTAACATTTTTCGCGCTTTATCTTTTGCTCTCAAAAGTCTTCCTGCCACGCGTAGGTGAGACAATTGAGGAGCGGGGATCGCGCATCGCTGATGATCTCGACCAAGCTTCGCGCATGCAGCGCGAGGCGGAAGAGGCCGAAAAAGCCTACACCCGTTCACTCGCTGACGCCCGTACGAAAGCGATGAACGTTGCTGAAACGACGAAACAGTCTGTGGACGCTGAAATTCAAACCGAACTCGCCGCAGCTGATGCTGTCGCGGATAAGGCTGCTGAAGCTGCTGAAACACGTATCCGACAAGTTCGGACCGAAGCGCTCGGCAATATCGAAACCGTCGCAGCAGAAGCTGCACAGGCTGTTGTCGCTGCGCTCACAGGTAAAACTGTGACACTGGCGGCCGTTAAGTCTGCATTGAACTAGGGAGGCCGGATTAATGCATTTCACGTCTGATATCAGCGACCCGACCACTTGGGTCTTTATCGCACTTCTTTTGTTCCTCGCTGCAATGTTTTACGTCGGCGTACACAAAAAAATCGCCAGTGCTTTGGATGCACGTTCTGACGCTATCCGCGCGGAACTCGACGAAGCCCGTCGCCTTCGCGAAGAAGCGCAGACGCTCTTGGCCTCTTACCAACGCAAGCAGAAAGAAGCTGAGGATCAAGCTGAGAGCATTGTGAAGCAAGCTCGCGCTGACGCGGAGAATATGGCTGTGCAAGCTCGAAAGGACCTCGCTGAGCGTTTGGAACGTCGCGGTGCTCAAGCAGAAGCGAAAATCGCCAACGCAGAAGCTCAGGCCATGAATGAAGTGAAAGCTAAGGCCGCTGACCTCGCCATGGATACAGCTGAGAAACTTCTGCGGACAAAACTGTCCGCAGCAGAGAAATCCAAATTGATCCAAGAGGGTATCAAGCAGATGGGTACGTCTCTCGGCTAGGCTTCGATAGTCAAACCTTATTTCAAAAAGCTGCCCTATGAGGCGGCTTTTTTTATGCTCAAATTCCTGATCAATCTTCAACGAGCATCGAAGCGACAGATCTCTAAATTTAGGCATAAAAAAACCTCCCCTGCGGGAGGCTTTAAAATAACGTTCAATTGCGGATGAGAACCTACTCAGCGGCCTCGGCAACATCAGCGGGAGGCGTCCAACGTAGGATAGGCTTGCGGGCGGCTTGGGTCTCATCCAGACGTCGCAGCGGTGCATAGACAGGTGCGTTTTTGAAGCTTTCCACCATGCCTGCCTGCGCGCGTAACGCTAAACTCCGCATCGATTGGATGAACCGATCTAGCTCGCCTTTGCTCTCAGACTCTGTAGGCTCGATCAACATCGCGCCGTGAACAACGAGAGGGAAATACATCGTCATCGGGTGATAGCCTTCGTCGATCATGGCCTTGGCGAAGTCGAGTGTCTCCACCCCTGTCCCTTTTAGGAACCGATCATCGAACAAGGCTTCATGCATACACGTCCCTTCAAAGGCTGTCGTCATCACATCGGACAGTGAAGCTTGCACATAATTGGCGTTCAACACGGCGTCTTCTGTCGCCTGTTTCAAACCATCGGAACCGTGGCTCATCATATAGGCCAATGAACGCGTATACATGCCCATATTTCCGTGGAAGGCGCACATGCGGCCGAAGCTTTTTTCATCAGGGTTCTCAACCAGATCAAATCCGCCGTCCTCAGTTTTCACAACATAAGGAACAGGCGCATGATCTTTCAAAGCATCAGACAGGACCGTCGGTCCCGACCCTGGGCCGCCCCCGCCATGCGGCGTTGAGAATGTCTTGTGCAAATTGATATGCATGGCATCAACGCCCAGATCGCCCGGACGTACACGTCCAACCAAGGCATTAAAGTTTGCGCCATCGCAGTAGAAGTAACCACCCGCATCATGGATCAGGCTGGCGATTTCCAAAATATCAGACTCGAACAACCCGCATGTATTTGGATTGGTGAGCATGATCCCCGCGATATCAGAGTCCTTACCCGCACCTTCTAACTTGGCCCGCAGCGCTACCATATCGACACGTCCGCCCGCATTGGCTGGAATTTCATCGACCGTAAAGCCGCATTGAACAGCGGTTGCGGGGTTCGTCCCATGGGCACTTTCGGGCACGAGCACGCGGCGCTTATGGGACGCGCCATCATGATCGAGGCGCGCACGAATGGCCATCATACCGCAAAGCTCGCCATGAGCGCCAGCTTTAGGCGTAAGAGCCACGGCAGGCATGTTACAGAGCGTCATTAGCCAATGTGACAGCACAGACATGACCTCCAGAGCACCTTGGGCCGTAGAAACTGGCTGCAAAGGATGAACGTCCGCAAAGCCTGGCATGCGGGCAACCTTCTCATTCAGACGCGGGTTATGCTTCATCGTGCAAGAGCCCAACGGATAAACGCCCAGATCAATCGCATAATTTTTCTGCGACAAGCGCACGTAATGGCGCATGGTTTCTGGTTCGGACAGGCCTGGCAAACCGATCTGTCCCTGACGCGCATGATTTCCCAAACGGCTTGGACGGCCTTTAGGCTCGGGCAAGTCGACGCCTGTGCGCTCAGGCGTTCCAACTTCAAAGATCAGGTTTTCCGCCTGATCAAGGCCTTTGGAGCCAGAGACAGTGACGCGCTCATTCATATTCGCCGCTTCGGGCGATGTCGGACGACCTGTGTTATTCATGACAAAATCTCCGTCAAAGCCGACCCAAAGGCCGCAATATCTTCTTCTGATGATGTTTCTGTTGCGCAAACCAGCAGGAGGTTGGGATCTCCATCTGGTGCGAGGCGCGTAAGCGGAACTCCCCCCAAGATACCTTGGTCGGCAAGCGCCTGAACGACATCTGCCGCTGGCTTATTCAAGCGCACAGTAAACTCGTTGAAAAATGTCTCATTCTCAACGCTCACACCGTCAATTGCATCCAAAACGTCTGCCAAATGGCAGGCATATTCATGGTTCAATGTTGCCAGCTTCTGAATACCGGCATCGCCTAAAAGGCTCATATGTATGGTGAAGGCGAGACAGCACAGACCCGAGTTGGTGCAAATGTTCGATGTCGCTTTTTCACGGCGGATATGTTGTTCGCGCGTGGACAATGTCAGCACGAAGCCACGATCGCCATTTGCATCAACAGTCTCGCCACACACGCGACCTGGCATTTGTCGTACAAGTTTCTGACGACAGGCGAACAGTCCGACATGCGGCCCGCCAAATGCGAGGCCGACACCGAGACCTTGACCTTCGCCAACCACGATATCCGCCCCTTGTTCACCCGGCGGCGTAATCGCAGCGAGGGCAACGGGTTCCGTGAATACAGCAATCAATAACGCGTTGTGAGCATGGGCTTTTTCAGCAATCGGGCGCAAGTCAACAATTTCGCCGAAAACATTGGGCGACTGAACAACGACGCAAGACGTGTCATCGTCAATGTGATTAATGACGTTATCATCGCGGCCCATACGACATTCGCGTTCATCAATTTTGATGCTGAGCGTTGAAGCTAAGGTTTGCGTCGCCGCCGCGTAATGCGGGTGTAGCCCCGGCGCGAGAATGGCTTTGGATTTCTTACCCCGCGCAACCCGGTGCGCCATGACAACCGCTTCTGCACAGGCCGTTGATCCATCATACATGGAGGCGTTAGCAACCTCCATACCTGTCAAAAGCGCGACTTGCGTCTGGAACTCAAACAATGTTTGCAAAGTGCCTTGGCTGATTTCAGGTTGATAGGGCGTGTATGCGGTCAAAAACTCTGACCGCTGAATGAGGTGATCGACTGACGCGGGGATGTGGTGCTTATAGGCCCCTGCACCGCAGAAAAATGGGACACTCCCTGCGGGCGTCGATTTATTCGAAAGCCGTTGAAAAAACTGCTCCACGCTTTGCTCGGACTTATGGGTGGGTAGATCAATTAACCCGTCGAGCCGAGCCGCTTTGGGAACGGTTTCAAACAGGTCATCAATAGAATCGACGCCAATCACAGAGAGCATCTGTGTGCGGTCATCTTTATTCAGGGGAAGGTAACGCATCTAATTATCTTTCCGTTTATCGGATTTACTTAAATTCAATGTGACGACGAGAACGCCAATGAGCAGGCAGAAGATGCCAGCGAAGAGTGTGAACGCGTCCTTATTCGGGTCGAGGTTTTGTCGCCATGAGACAATATGCCAGAGGCCGAGTGCACTAATCCCTACGCCCCATATTTTCAGAAATATTGGGTTGCGGAACATCAGTTATTTCTTTTCCCGCGGTTTTGCGCCGCACGAAGACTAAGCAAACCAAAGAGACCTATGATCAGTCCTAAAGCCACCGAATCAAAAACGATCCAGACGAGTCCACCGATCAAAATGGGGCCGATAAGTGAAACCGCCCCCTCTTTTTTGGTAAGCCCTTCTGGCACCGTTAAAGACCGTCGCAATAGTCTTTATATTTGGCTTCATCCATCAACGCGCCAAGTTCATCGGCGTCGGCAATTTTCATTTTCAAAAACCAACCCTCGCCATCGGCGGACGCGTTGACGGTTTCTGGCGCGTCTTCGAGAACGGTATTCACCTCTGTAACTTCACCACCAACGGGGGCGTAGACTTCAGAAGCCGCTTTGACGGATTCAACAACGGCGGCTTCGTCACCTTTGTCCATTTCGCGGCCAATCTCTGGCAGTTCAACAAAAACAACGTCACCCAGTTGCTTCGCCGCATAGGGCGAAATGCCAACTGTGCCGATGTCGCCATCGACTTTGATCCATTCGTGGTCTTCGGTAAAATAAATACTCATGAGTTAGGCTCCGCGGAAGTAATTATGAGGGGCGAAAGGGAGTTTGACGATCTTGGCAGGGCGCGCTTTACCACGCACAATCAATTGAATGTCGGTTCCAACTTTCGTGAATTTTCGAGCGACATATCCCATCGCGACCGGACCGCCAGCTCCCTCTCTCGAGGATGGTCCGAATCCACCTGATGTAATTTCGCCAATGGTGTTTCCGTGCATATCTTGGACTTCTGTGTGTTCACGCGCTGGCGCGCGGCCGTCTGGTAAAATTCCCACAAGGCGCTTGCTGGATTTATCGGCGATGTCCGCCGCGACACGCGCCGCGCCCAAATAGCCTGCGTCCGCAGCCCGGCGATGTGTCTGGATGGACCAAAAAAGTCCAGCCTCGATTGGCGAAACGGATGTATCAATATCGTGGCCATAAAGACAAAGCCCAGCCTCAAGCCGCAAGGAATCCCGCGCGCCTAGGCCGACGGGTTCCACATCATCATGCGCCAAAAGCGCGTCGACCAAACGGACCATATCTTCATGTTTCGCGGAGATTTCATAGCCATCTTCACCCGTGTAACCGGAGCGGGAAACATGCGCCCAGACTGGGGTATCCAATGGACCTTGGAGTTCCAGGTCGGTGTGAGTCATGAAAACCAAATCTTCAACAGCGGGCGCAAATGTGCTGAGGATGTCAGCTGCGCGCGGCCCCTGTAAGGCGATTAAGGACAGCGTATCATCCTTGACCATGACATTCACATTGTCTGGCATGTGGGCCGCCAAATGTGCGTAGTCGGCGTCCTTACAGCCCGCATTGACCACCAAATATAGCACATGTTCGTATCCTGGCATCGCCAAGCGAGAGATCATCAAATCATCCAGAATGCCGCCCTGCTCGTTCAGAAATTGCGAGTAGCGTTGCTGACCTGGCTCTAGCGATTGAATGTCGGCTGGAACGAGTTTTTCCAGCGCTTTGGCAGCCGTCGCGAACGCGTTATCTGTCGGCATTAGGAACACTTGGCCCATATGCGACACATCGAATAGACCAGCTTTTTCACGCGTGTGAAGGTGTTCTTTCAAGACCCCCAGTGGATATTGAACAGGCATATCATAGCCTGCGAAAGGCACCATTTTCGCACCGAGGGCGACGTGTTGGGCGTGAAGGGCCGTTTTTTTTAAGTCGGTCATAGGCGCACTGCGGCTTTCGCCGAATCCTGTGCCACCAGCTGTCCTTTTGGGCCTGAGAGATTGACCCCACGAAACATCAAGTCGCGCGAAGCTTACTCCGTCGGCGGGAACCTTAAACCAATAGTTCCGCTTTCCAGCGTTTTAACCACCAAGCGGTCCTGTCACCTGAGCGTTTCCGGGGCGGTTGCGCCTTCGGTGGCGGCCTTTTCGCCGCTCTCTCCCACTTGGTAGGGATGAATTCCGATGCTTTGTTTTACTGAAAGAGTCAATCTTGTCTTGCCACCAAAAATTTAAGACCTGTGTGTTATTTCTGCCTAAGAATAAAAGCGTACTTAAAGCATTGGTGAATTTATGTCGGGCAAGTCTAAAGAAGAAATCGCATTTGAGATTCTTTCAAAATTGAAAGGCGTGGGCATTTGGGGCGAGAACAACCAAGAGGCCATTTTGGATATGTATGCGAAATGTCTGGAAGCTACCTCAGGCTTACGCGAGATTGACGGTAAAAAGCCTGTCGCATTGCGCATGCCAACTCAGGCGCCTGTCGCTGCACCCGCCGTTCAAGCGCCAAGTGTCGCGCCGCAGCAGGTCGCACGCGCACCGCATCCTGCGCAAAACCAAGTGCCGGCAGCTTTCCAAGCCCCGCCACAACAGCAAGCAACACCCGCGCAACAACAACAGCGCGTACAGCAGGCTTATCAACAGCAAACCCCACCGCGTTAGTCTTAGCTATTCATTCGCGCCGATGCGTTTTGAGTTTCGGCGCGAAGACTTACATCCGGTCAGGCGCTTCGATTCCAAGCAGATTTAGCCCGTGCTCCAACTGTGAGAGCGTCGCCTTTGCCAGCGCCAGACGTGAGGCTTGCACCTCAGGCGCGACGTCATCCGCCAAGATCGGACAGTCCGCGTAAAATCGGGAAAAGCTCTGCGCAACGCGGTAAATATGCTCACACAGAACATGCGGTACATATTTATCCGCGGCCAATTCGATCGCACGACCGTAAGCATCTAAAGACAGAACAAGCTGCTTCTCTGTGTCTGCTTGAATGTCAATCACGCCCGCTTCAACGCCCATTGACGCGGCTTTGCGCAGTATCGATTTAATCCGCACCACAGCGTATAACAAATAAGGCCCAGTTTTTCCTTCAAATGCGGTGAAGCGTTCTGGATCAAAGATGTAATTCGTCATGCGCTGGTTCTGCAGATCTGCAAATTTAAGCGCCGCTAACCCAACTTTTCTTGCAATTTCCGCGCGTTCCTCCGCATCGAACTCTGCGCCAATACCAGAGGCCTCTAAGCGCTCTCGGGCAGCATCATTCATGATATCCATGAGGTCTTCGAGGCGAAGTACACCGCCTGCACGTGTCTTAAACGGCTTTCCGTCTTTGCCATTCATGGTGCCAAAGCCAGCGTGGAAAAGCTGGTCACGGTCATACCACCCCGCTTTGACGGCACCGCGAAAGACTTGCTCGAAATGTAGCGCTTGACGCTGGTCCACAACATAAACAATTTTGTCAGGGTTAATTTCGGTTTTCCGGTCAACCAAAGTGGCCAAATCGGTCGTGTGATACAGAACGGCCCCTGTCCGGGCCAGCAACATGACCGGAGGAGTCTTGTCCTTTTCGCCCTCATTAACGCGGATGATCAAGGCCCCATCGTCGACCTCAGCAATGCCAGCGGCCTTCAGCTCTTCGATCATGTCAGGGATCAAAGGATCAACGCAGGCCTCACCTTTCCAAAGATCGAATTCAACACCAAGATTGCCATACCCGACTTTCAAGGCCGCGACGGAAACGTCGATAAAATGATCCAGCAACGCGCGGTAGCCGCGACGCCCTGACTGAAGTTGAGCCGTAGCAACACGCGAAAGCTCCATGCGGTCAGCGTCGGATTTCGCCTTGTTCGAGGCCGCAGGATAAAGTCGTGCGAGGTCTTCCATCGTGACAGGCGATTCCGACGGATAGGCGCCTTGATAATCGTCGTCAAAATAAGGAAGAGTGGGCTGTTCTTCGGCGAGCTCTGAAATCAAATGCCCCATTTGAAGCCCCCAATCCCCCATATGCACATCGCCGATGACCTTATGTCCTTGGGCGCGAAGAATGCGTTTGATGGCCTCGCCCAATACTGCAGACCGCAGATGGCCCACATGCATGGGTTTGGCTACATTGGCTCCACCGTAATCGATCACAATTGTCTGTGGTGTCTCTGTCGCTAAGCCAGCGGCAGGGTCAGATAAAAGCTCATTTGCGCGCGCCGTCAGCAGTGCCGAGGCGGGTGTAATATTGATAAAACCGGGGCCCGCAATTTCCAGCTGACCAATCGCTGGACTAGCTTCCATCTTCGCAACAGCTTGCGCCGCGATATCCCGTGGATTTACTTTTTCGCCGCGCTTCTTGGCAATTCCTGCGGCCGCCATGGCCCCATTACATTGATAGGGCGCATCGCCGCGATCTGATTCGCGAACAGCCGCTATTTCGGCAGGGTACCCCAAAGCTTCAAAAGCGGCGCGGGCGACACCGTCCAATTCGGACAAAATACTCGGCATGGGACTAGCGCTGTCCGGCCGAGACGCGGAAACGTTTTCCGTCTGCGTTGAAAGCGCGCTGCTCTTCCGTGACGTCAAAACCGACGATGATCTCAAAGTTCTCGCCAGATGTTGTGTCATTGGCGCGGGGAATAGTGATTTCGTCGATCGTTTCGGTGACGCGCATACGATCTTGCCCAGGCGCAAATGTGACCGTTAACGGGAAATAGGCCTTCTCAATAACTTCAATATTCTTCCGCGTAACGGCGACAAAGTAAGCGTATGTTTTAGTGTCCCCGTCCGCAGCTGGGCCTCGCCCCAGAGAAAAATCAATTGTGAGGTCGCCGACAATCGGGCGATCCGCGTAATAACGACAGAACGACCGAACCTTATCGATCTCGCCTGTAAATCCGACGTTATCAAAACGCTCCGCACCATCGCCGCCAATTTCAACGATTCGCGAAACGTCATAAAGCGCGAAAGCCCGCGGGCACGGTCCGGGATTGGCTTCACCAGCTTCGCCGATTTCCAACACCTCTTGGGTGGATCGACAGCCTGCAAGCGCAAGGAATGAAAGAGCAGCTGCTCCGATAAGTGTGGTTTTCATCGACATGGAAAAGTCCCGATCTGGTCCTGTTTTGACACGTCCCCCGCCCTATCGCGGCCCGCATCCCAATGCTATAGGCAGGGTGTAATCAAATCCACACATCGCTGCAATGTGTGGATTATGAAGGAGTCCTCATGTCTGCAACCCTTGCACCCGAAGCCAATGCTTCACTGGCACGAAAACACAAGACAGTTTTGCTCGCCGCGCCGCGCGGATTTTGTGCAGGCGTTGATCGTGCTATTCAAATTGTGGAGCGCTCCATCGAAAAATTTGGAGCTCCCGTCTACGTCCGACATGAGATCGTTCACAATCGCCATGTTGTACAAAGACTGACAGACTTAGGCGCAGTCTTTGTGGATGAGCTGGACGAATGTCCCGATGATCGCCCTGTCGTCTTCTCTGCCCATGGCGTACCGAAATCAGTGCCCAAAGCCGCCCAAGCGCGCGACTTAACTTTTCTAGACGCAACTTGCCCATTGGTGTCTAAAGTCCATGTTGAAGCCGAGCGTCACGCAAAGGAAGGCCTGCATATTCTTTTGATTGGGCACGCAGGCCACCCAGAAGTTATTGGCACCATGGGGCAATTGCCAGACGGGCAGATGAGCCTGATCGAAACGAATGAAGACGCCCAGACTTTTACACCGAAAGAGGGTCAAAAATTGGCCTTGGTGACGCAAACCACCCTGTCAGTCGATGACACCTCAGAGATCATTGAGACCCTCCAAAGTCGTTTTCCAGACATTGCCCTGCCCTATAAAGAGGATATTTGCTACGCAACCACCAACCGCCAAGCTGCCGTGAAAGCCATTGCCGAGCGCTGTGATCTCTTGCTCGTCCTTGGGTCTGTGGCGTCGTCCAATTCAAAACGCTTGGTCGAAGTTGGGGCTAAAGCCGGTGCAAACAAGGCCGCTTTGATCTCGTCTTCTGATTCGATTGATTGGGACGCAGTGGATAAGGCTGAGACTATCGGCTTATCAGCGGGGGCTTCGGCGCCAGAATATCTTACGGATGGCGTGATAGCGGCGCTACGCTCACGCTATGACGTCACATGCCAAGAGGTAGAAGTGATAAAAGAAAAAGTCATCTTCCGCCTGCCGCGCTTACTTCTCGAGAAATAATGCCCCGCAAAACTAAAACGCTCGAACCCGGCGCACTGGACGGGGCGCTCGTGATTTATACCGATGGCGCGTGCTTGGGTAACCCCGGACCCGGCGGTTGGGGCGTTATTATGTACCACGGCAAGCGAACGAAAGAGATGTGCGGCGGTGAGACCGATACAACCAACAACCGCATGGAAATGACGGCGGCAATCAAAGCGCTAGAGGCAATAAAGCCGGACTTCGAAGGTCCCGTCGTCCTGTTCACTGACTCGACCTATGTGTTAAAAGGCATCACCGAATGGATACACGGGTGGAAAAAACGGGGTTGGAAAAAGTCGGACAGAAAACCCGTCGTCAATAAAGATTTATGGCAACAACTCGATGCCTTAAATTCCAACCGAAATGTTCGGTGGGAGTGGGTAAAGGGTCACGCGGGCGACATAGGAAATGAACGCGCAGACGAACTCGCCGGGCAAGGTATTCCAAAGGGCGCAAAGAAGGCGAATTAGCCCGCTGTAAGCACGTCTATTGCGCTAGTTCAGACTTTGTTGAACCGAACTGAATCACAAACACCAGAGTTTGATATCGGCCTACCGTCCGCGAGAACTGCTCGCCATTTTCGCCATATAAATATTGGCTGCAAAGCCGCAATACACGCAGAGCTCATCCATAATTCGAGGTGGCATGCGTCGTGATCTCGGCCTGACGTCGAAATCGTAAGATTCTTTACTGAATTTCTCGGTCGGGCGAAGTTCCAGAATGGGATGGCCATTCTGTTCGACCAAAAACCACCAGCTATTGACCCCTTTTGGTTTGATTTTGAATTCGTCTTTGCCGCCATCTACACGGCGTAGCTCGAGCTTACCTCGCCCTTTCCAATCAAATTCTAATTCGCCCATGCGGTCGTCCGCTTTAGAAATATAGAATTTCATCGCGCCGCGCATAGAATTGGAATTCTGCGCGGTGATCTCAATATCGACGCCATGAATATGCGCTTTTGCCGAAGCAAAAGCTGCATTTCCTTTAGGGCTACGCATCTCGGACGCATAGGCCAAGCCCCCGATCACAACCTCATCCTTGATCATTTCGAACGAAAAGCGAGAGCCAAAGCTTTGAATTGTAAGCGTCATGTCAGACTGACAATTAGGCTTTGACGATAGGTTGGACAATGAGCGTTGCCCCTGCCACAGACGTGATCACCAGCGCATCGCCAACCTTTGGGTCGTCAAATTCTGTACTGGCTTTCCACTGCGTGTCACCGACAGTGACGCGGCCTTGGCCATTCACAAAGTCAGTGAAGGCCACAACCCGACGCCCTGTCATAGACCGTGCAGGATCGTTCAGATCAGAGGGCGTGCCAGACTTCATTAAAGGGCGCAGATAGATGTGCCCGACGACAAGCAAGGCCGCAGATAAAATAAAGAACATGATGAACTGAAGTTCCCAGGACAAAGGTAGGAAAAAGACCCATAGAGACAGGATGAGCGCAGCCACAGCCGGCCACAAGATGTAGGTCGTCCCCGTGATCAATTCGAGAGCGACCAGGCCTATTCCCAGCAATCCCCAACGGGTAGCGTTCATAGATTCCAAGAACGCCAGCAAGATGTTGGTATCAGATTCCATGCGTGTTCTCCCTACTTCTTCTTACCGCCCGCTAGCAGTTCATTGATGCCGCCGACAGTCGCAGCGAGGCCGGACATTTCAGCGGGTACAATGATGGTCTTTTGGTTCGGGCTTTTTGCCAACTCACCAAAGGCTTTCACATATTCCTGCGCGACAAAGTAATTGATCGCGTTAACGTCACCACGCGCAATCGCGGTTGAAACCATCTCTGTGGCTTTCGCTTCGGCTTGAGCTTCCCGCTCACGCGCTTCAGCGTCGAGATAAGCGGCCTCTTTACGGCCTTCAGCCTCACGAATTGCGGCCTCCTTCTCGCCTTCCGCCTTTAGGATAGAGGACTGCTTCATGCCTTCCGCGATCAGAATGTCAGAGCGCTTTTCACGTTCGGCTTTCATCTGCTTGTTCATCGCTTGGGTGATGTCATGTGGCGGAGAAAGATCTTTGATTTCAATCCGGGTGACCTTGGTTCCCCATGTATCCGTGGCTTGGTCGATGACCGCCAAGAGCTGCGCGTTGATTTGCTCACGCTTGGACAAGACCTCGTCGAGATCCATAGAACCCACAACTGTTCGAACATTGGTCAAACAAAGATTTTGAATGGCGTTCCCTAAATTGGAAACCTCATAAGTTGCCATTTTCGCGTCAATCACTTGGATAAAGACAACGGCGTCGGCTGTAACCATCACGTTGTCTTTTGTGATGACTTCTTGGCTCGGAATATCAATGACGCGCTCGCGCATATCCATCTTTGCAGAAATTCGCTGATAAAACGGAATAACGAAAGCCAGACCAGGCTTCAATGTCCCCGAATAACGCCCGAAATTCTCCAGAGTCCATTCAAAACCCTGTGGGATAATGCGGACCGTTTTCATCACGATAAAGACCGCCAACACAACGAGTGCAATTGGGATAATGCCTGCTAATTCCATAATTTTGTCCCCTTTCGACAATTATTATTTGTGACGCCGCCAGAGTATTGGCGACGCGATTTTCTGACGTAAGCTTGGCCGTGAGCTTATAGCTCGGACAGCATGTGCTCCGCAGAACTAACTTTAAACTCGCCGGGACCTTCGACAAAGAGGCGCTCAACCGTGCCATCATCGACAACCATAGCATAACGCTGGGAGCGCTGGCCCATACCGAAACCCGTTCCATCCATTTCCAAGCCAATCGCTTTGGCAAAGTCACCGTTTCCGTCGGCCAACATGTCGACATCACCGCTGCCGGCAGCCTGTCCCCAAGCGCCCATGACGAAGACATCATTGACGGACACGCAAGCAATCTCATCGATACCGCGTGCTTTCAGCATGGCCGCTTTTTCAACATAGCCTGGCAGGTGTTTTGCCGAACAGGTTGGCGTGAAGGCGCCAGGTACAGCAAATAGCGCGACGCGCTTGCCAGCGAAAACGTCATCTGTATTCACAGGCTGAGGTCCGTCTGGTCCCATTTTCATAAACGTAGCGGTAGGGAGCTTGTCCCCTTCTTGAATAGCCATATCGTAATTCTCCCAAATAAATTTTATCGTCTTTCGATAAATATAGGAAAGGTTGTAAAGCGGCGCAAGATGTCGAAATTCGATTTCCACGCAAATCGTCTCTTTTAGAGAGGTTCAGGAGAGTTGATTTAAACCCGTCTACGCTTAAGCTGATCATAAGGCATGACGAATGTAACCCAAGACACACAAAGCTTTCGCGCGAAGATTCTACTGGCGACGCCAGATATGGGGGATCCGCGTTTTGCGTTCTCCGTTATCTATATCGTGGGTCACGACGAATCCGGTGCGATGGGGTTCGTCATCAACAAAGCCAAGTCTGGCCTATTGATTTCTGACTTACTGGATCAAATTGGAATTGAAGGTGACGTTCAGGTTGCTGACGCGCCAGTACTTGATGGTGGCCCCGTTGATTTGGACCGTGGCTTTGTCCTTCACAGTCTGGATTATTATAGACCCGAGACGTCGCTGAGGGTGTCGGACAGCTTGGGCATGACCCCGACTAAGGACGCGATGGAGTCGCTTGTCTCGGTCAGTCCCCCGCAACGGGCTATGATGGCCATTGGCTATGCCGGTTGGGGCGCAGGACAATTGGAAGCCGAAATTGCGGGTAATGCTTGGCTCGTCACGGACGCTGATGATGCGCTGATTTTCTCAACAGATTTCGATGGGAAATGGGCAACGGCTTTGTCCTCAATAGGAATAGATCCCAGTAGCCTTAGCCAATCAGGTGGCCGCGCTTAAAATCTCGTTTTTAATCCGAACTAAGTTTCGCGTAGATATCGTGATCCCGCCACTGCCCATTAATTTTCAACATGCCTCTGGCTTTGCCTTCAAATCTGAAACCGCTCGCCTCCAGCACTTTGATTGAGGCGGCATTATCACATTGAACAGCAGCTTCGACGCGGTGGAGGCCTAGCCCATTAAAACAGAAGGTGGCGGCGGCACCGACGGACGCCCGCGCAAAGCCACGACCCGCAAATTGTTCGCCTATCCAATACCCCAATTTCGCTGACTGAGCGGTCCCGCGATCAATATGTGTAATATTGCAAGCCCCGACGAGTGTCTCGCCTCGGAATATGTGGAAGGGATAGGCTCGGTCTTGCTGAACCAGTTTTTTCAAACGCGCCAAACGGCCACGATAGGCTGGGCGGTTTAGGCCATGGGTCGTCACATCAGGTTCCCAAGGGCGAAGGTAGTCGAGATTTTCGCGCCGTAATGCGGCCCACGCGTCAAAGTCTGACCATCGCGGATGCACCATGCTGATCGTGCCGCCCGTCGCCTGCGCGCTTAAAACTGTATGTATGCCTCGACTATTCACCAAGTGAGGCGTCCAGCCCGTCGATGAATCATCAGATAGAAAATGATGAGCAACAGAGCGAAAGAAAACCACGTCAGCATGTAATCACGGTGGTTATTGCGGATCGTCGGACGACGCACAGGTAAGGCTTCCGCTGCGGACGCGCCTCGGTCGGCCGTGTCAAAGGGGAGTTTTGTGGCGATATCAATATAATGGGTCGTAATCGTATCTGGGCGTCCCCAATCCCCTGTTTGATTGAATTTGAACCATCGATTGGTTTTGCGATTGGGTTTTGATTTCAACCAGCCCTCAACCCGCCCCATAGGGTGATCTTCTCTGACATAGCCCACAAGCACATCGGCAACGATATTCGTTGGACTGACGGCTGTTCCGTCGGGTTTGGCTTCACTTAATACAGTATCATAGCGGCCAAATATCGGACCGTATTGCTGGAATAAATCCCAATAGATTCCGCCTTGCTGTGTTCGGTAGACGGCATAGATAGGCTCGCCACCTGTCGGTGAAGATTGGAAGGCAATTCGGCGGAAATCAACGGGTTCGCCCGCGTCTATCGCGCGTATCAAATCATCCAATGAGGTCAGTGGTGGTGAGGTAACGGAGGCTTCAACCTCCGCCAACAAACTTGTCTTCCACTGTAGCCGTTGGAACTGCCAGACGCCCAGAGAAATTAAGATGACGAGCATGACGGCGACAATGCCCGTCAACCACGGCATGGGGCGAAGACGCATCGTCATGTATCAGAGTCCTTGCCTTTGAAATCTTGGAGACGGACTTCTCTCGCATTTCTCTGCCACGCGATATTGAACATAACGCCGCGCATAAGGCGCAAGAGCCAAAGGCTAGAGAGGATAATGATCAAACTCCAAATCACGAATGTGACGGCGAGCGGGGGATCGAGCAGCATGTGAAATGCGAGTGCCATCGGAATGATAAAAATACCGACCGCGAAAATGACGAAAATCGCGGGACCGTCACCTGCATCCTCGTCTAAGAAGCTGGCGTCGCAAGCCGCGCAACTCTCTTGAAAGCTCAGAAGCCCCTTAAAAAGTTGCCCTTCCCCACATTCGGGGCATCGACCGGATAAGCCAGTCTGAACGGGCGGCAGGCGTCGCCTGCCGCGTCGAGGTGTTTTCATGTGGGTCGGGCTACCGATTATCCAACTGCAAAGATGATGTAGACGAAGGCAAACAAGAAAAGCCACACGACATCAACAAAATGCCAGTACCAAGCTGCCGCTTCCAGACCAAAATGCTTCTCTGGGCGCAGTCCGCCTTTTGAAAGACGTAGGAACATCACGGCCAAGAAGATGGTACCGATTAAGACATGAAGCCCATGGAAGCCTGTCGCCATAAAGAAGGCAGACCCAAAAGCGTCTGTAGAAATCCAAGGATGTCCTTCAGTGCGCTCATGGAAAAGCTCAAGATATTCGTAGCCTTGCACAAATGTGAACAAGAGACCCAGCGCAACAGTCAGACCCAGTCCCCACTTTGCCCCTTTTCGATCGTTATGGATCAAAGCATGATGCGCCCAAGTTACAGTCGTACCCGACAGCAACAAGATAATTGTGTTCATCAGCGGAAGGTTCCAAGGCTCTACACCTTTGATACCTGGGGCCATAGAGTCGGCATAGGCGCCCGCATTTTCGAGAACGTCCGTGTTCCAGCCTGCACGCATCTTATGGAAGAGGCCCAGTTCAAAGAACATCCAGAACCAACCCACAAAGAACATGGCTTCCTGCATGATGAACATAATCATGCCATAGCGGAGACCAATATCGACGACGGGTGTGTGATCGCCGGCCCTACTTTCAGCCGCAACGTCTTTCCACCAACCGAACATGACATAAGCCGCAAACAGCGTTCCGAGGACGAGCAGTATCCACCCCCCGTCTGCGCCGACTTTATCGGCGACAGGGCGATAGCTGTCTTGGAGGCTATCGAGCCCCTTTGAGAAGAAAAACTCGAGCATGGGTGATTCGCCCGTGCGTGGGACGAGTCCCGCAAAGAAAACAACCATGCCGAAGCCCCAAACAAGGGCAGCCAAGCCAGACAGGAATGGCCATGGGGATGGTGGAATAAGGTGATAGTCGTGTTCGACGGCGTGTCCGGCCATGAGAGAGCTCTTATCGCTAAGGTCGCACGGAATCTGTGCGAGTTTAAAAATTCTGAGTGGCTATAGCGGCGCCCTGCGTTCGCCGCAATATCACATCGTAGATTAGTTAGTCGCAGGCACAGTCTGAGCAGCGGGTTCTGGCGCGCTCAAAGTGCCTTTTTCGGCTGGGAAAAAGGTGTAGCTTAAGGTGATCGTCTTTACGTCATCTAAGCGCTTGTCCTCGTCCAACTGAGGGTCGACGAAAAAAATGACGGGCAGGCTCATTTCAGCACCTGGCTGAATCGTTTGCTCTTCAAAACAAAAGCAGTCTGTCTTGACGAAAAACGGCGCCGCTTTGATTGGCATAACGTTGAAATTGGCGACGCCTGTCAGCGCCTCATCTGACGTATTTTTGACAGTATAATAGGCTAACCCAGATTGGCCGAGCTGCACGTCCATGCGGCGCTGATCCGCTTTAAATTTCCACGGCAAATCTTGCGCTACATTCGAGTCGAACTCTACGGTAACCGTGCGATCGAGCACCTCGGACAGGTTATCATCTGCGATTTTTGGCGTTCCGCCATAGCCTGTTACCTTGCAGAACGTATCGTAGAGCGGGTCTGACGCAAAGCCAACGCCAAGCATGGCGACGCCGACAGCCGACAAAATGATGAG
Source organism: Litorimonas cladophorae (assembly GCF_014652455.1). Lineage (GTDB taxonomy): Bacteria > Pseudomonadota > Alphaproteobacteria > Caulobacterales > Maricaulaceae > Litorimonas > Litorimonas cladophorae. The sequence continues at coordinate 1,413,428 of NZ_BMYV01000001.1, forward strand.
CGTTTTACGATTAGACGGCATTCGGCAATTGTCCTCTGCTGACCATGGTAACAAAAACGAGGATGACAAAGATAAGGAGCCCCGCAGCCAATGCGATGTTCCGCTTTGTGCGCGCCTTTATCTCCTCTGGCGTAGGTTCGACGAAGTTTTCAGGCTTGTTCCGGTATTCTTGCATGTCAGAGGCTTCCACGTAAGAGATGGTCCACTCCGATGAGAGCGAACATGGCGAAGAGATAGAGGATTGAGAAGGCAAAGAGGTTCCGCGCATCGCGATCACCCTTTTGAACTTCATAGAGGCTTTCAGGTTGGACTTCGTCTTTTTCACCTGCGCGCGAACGCCAGACTTTGAAGGTCAGCGCGACAAACCCAAGGTTCAGTAATAATGCGCCAAAGGCATAGACGGGTCCACCAAGCCCTGTGAAAACGGGCGCGGCACATACAGCGGCTAGAGCCAGTGAATATGCGAACATTTGGTTGCGCGTGGATTTCGGACCCGCAACGTTGGGCATCATAGGAATCCCGACGCGACCGTAATCGCTAAGCTTATATAGGGCGAGCGCCCAGAAATGGGGTGGCGTCCAGATGAAGATTATCAAAAATAGGATCGTGCTATCAAGCGTTACGGTTCCCGTTACAGCCGCATAACCGATCATCGGCGGCAACGCCCCGGGTGCGCCACCAATTACAATGTTCTGAGGCGTCCGTCGCTTTAACCACATGGTGTAAATCACAACATAAAAGAATATTGTGAAGGCCAGCAAACCCGCTGCGACATAATTTGTCGCCAAACCCAGCATCCAGACCGAGACAACAGACAGCAAAAACCCAAAAGTCAGCGCTGTTCGGGGGGCCATTATCCCGCGCGGTAAGGGGCGCTTTTTTGTCCGCGTCATCTGCGCGTCAATATCGGCGTCGTACCACATGTTTAGCGCGCCCGACGCGCCCGCCCCTACAGCAATACAAAAGATCGCCATGATGGAATTATAGAGCGGCAAAGACCCAGGCGCGACCAAGAGCCCGATGATCGCCGTGAAAATCACAAGGCTCATCACCCGTGGCTTCATCAATTGAAAAAAGTCGCGTGGCCCCGCGAGGGACAGGCCTGAGGCCGCCAAAGCGACAGGTTCATCTGCCACAATATGTGTGTCTATGCTCATTGGGGTGCATATCGTCCAAAAACGCGCGACTCACAAGAGCGGATGAGGATTTGCCGCAGTTTGCCGTTTCAAAAGCGCCAACAAAAAAAGCCGCCCCAGATGGAACGGCTTTTTATATTTAGGTGTACAGAGCGTCTAGTGCTCGTCTTTGTTGTCCTCAATCCGTGGGAGGACGTTGAACTGATGGTATGGCGGTGGAGAGGACAATGTCCATTCCAGCGTCGTCGCACCTTCACCCCAGTAATTATCACCAACACGACGACGGGAGATCAAGAGCGCTTCGATCAACATTAGGAAGAAGAAGGCGACACCCGCGAGCGTGATATACGCACCGAAGGACGAGACCTGGTTCCAGATCGCAAACTCTTCAGGATAATCAATGTAGCGACGTGGCATACCGTTCAGACCCAAGAAATGCTGTGGGAAGAAGATGACGTTTACACCGATAAAGAAGAGCCAGAAGTGAGCGCCAGCCAACCATTTGTTGTACTGCACGCCGAACATTTTGCCGAACCAGTAGTAGAAGCCAGCAAAGATACCGAAGACCGCACCCATAGACAGCACGTAATGGAAATGCGCGACGACATAATATGTGTCGTGAAGATAAGCATCTACACCTGCGTTCGCGAGCATCACACCTGTCACGCCGCCAACGACGAAGAGGAAGATGAAGGCCAAAGCCCACTGCATTGGGATGGAGTAACGGATGGAACCGCCCCACATCGTTGCGAGCCATGAGAAGATCTTCACCCCTGTCGGCACCGCAATGACGAGCGTTGCGGCGAGGAAGTAAGCCTTCAAGTTCACATCCATACCAACGGTATACATGTGATGCGCCCAGACCACGAAGCCAACGACACCGATTGCGACCATCGCATAGGCCATTCCGAGATAGCCAAAGATTGGCTTTTTCGAGAAGGTCGAGATGATGTGCGAGACGATACCAAAGGCCGGCAAAATCATGATGTAAACTTCAGGGTGACCGAAGAACCAGAACAAATGCTGGAACATCTGTGGATCACCGCCACGTGCAGGATCAAAGAACCCTGTGCCGCCGTCAATGCGGTCCGTGAAGAGCATGAACAAAGCCGCCGCAAGCACTGGCAACGCCAAGAGCAGCAGGAACGCAGTGACCAAAACAGCCCAAGCAAACAATGGCATTTTGTGCATAGTCATGCCGGGGGCACGCATGTTCAAAATGGTCGTGATGAAGTTAATCGCGCCGAAAATGGACGAGAAACCAGCTGCCAATAGGCCAATGATAATGAAGTCGAATGCGGGCCCGGGTGAGCCGGTCGTACTGAGTGGTGGATACATCACCCAACTGCCCCCGAATCCATTCCCCGAGGCACTGCCTGGCACAAAGAAACTGATCAGCAAGCAGAGCAAGGCTGTCGGTAAGAGCCAGAATGAAAGGTTATTCATGCGTGGGAAAGCCATATCTGGCGCGCCGACCATGATCGGGACAAACCAGTTACCGAAACCACCAATCAAAGCAGGCATGACCATGAAGAAGATCATGATCAATCCATGCATGGACACATAGACGAGATACTGATGTTCGCTTGCAAAGTAATCAATACCAGGCGCCGCGAGTTCCATCCGCATCATAAAGGACAGGAAGCCGCCGATCAGACCCGAAATGATACCAAAGATCAGATAAAGCGTACCAATGTCTTTATGGTTTGTTGAGTAGAACCAGCGCGCAAAAAAGCCTGGCTTACCGTCATCTGCATAACCTGCAGGTTCGACGGGCGTGTTTTCTCCGGGGAGTGCAACCATTGTTCTCTCTCCTATTTCTGAGCCGCGGTTTGACCGCTGCCGATTAGGGTATTGTCTGTATTGATTTGTGCGACAGATGTCGTGAAGGCACCGTCGTTGGCAACCCAGCGCGCATATTCGGCTTTGGATACGACATTCACTTCGATCGGCATGTAGTAATGTTTGATACCGCAAATTTCGGAACACTGACCGTAGAATACGCCTTCGCGTGTCGCGCGGAACCATGTTTCGTTGATAATGCCGGGAACAGCGTCCATCTTGATGCCGAAGCTGGGTACAGTCCAGCTGTGCATATTATTGATCGACGTCACGAGGACTTTGACGTTGGTATCAACAGGCACGACGAGCTGAGCGTCTGTTCCTAAGAGGAACGGCTTACCCTGCGCTTTGGCTTGAATCTCATCCAACGGGTTGGAGATGATTTCGTCAATATTTTCCAGATCTGGATATGTGTAGGACCAGTTCCACGTGTTACCGACGGCTTTAACGGTCATTTCCGTTTCTGGCAGTTTATCTTGAAAATAAAGAAGCTGCATCGATGGAACCGCGATGAACAGCAGAATGAGAACGGGGGCAATCGTCCAGACAACTTCGATCGCCGTGTTATGCGTCGTCTTGGACGGAACAGGGTTCGCTTTTTCGCGGAAGCGGATCATGATGAAAACCATCAACGCCATAACGAAGGCTGTAATACCGGAAATCCAGTAGAACACCATATTATGCACAGTGGTCAGGTCTTCCATCACAGGCGTCGCCGCATCCTGCAGGAAATATCCGCCATCGGCTGGCATGCCCATGCCACGTTCACCGCCTAGGCCGATCGTCACAAGACCTATGAAGGTCACTAAAGCGATCAAAACTGCCAAAACTGCGGCAATGATCGTCGTATTATTCCGTGGAGACTTCATCCGGCCCTCTTACTCATTTTTGACGGTGGCAGAGCCCACGCGTCGATCTCAAACTGTATATGCGGCGGGCGCTGAGATGTCTCGAAAGTATTCCAGCACGAATTGTCGCATTTGGGCGGTTGTCTATAGCGAGAGAGCGCTTAGATAAAGTCCTATAACAGTGAATCCCGCATTGTTTTGCGCAAGATTTATGATCTCTGAAAGATTGCATGACCGATTTCGTATTTGATGACAGTGCGCTCAACGCTCAAAAGGCCCAGCAACAGCTCGATGAGGCACTTCGCGGCGCAGATGACGGAGAACTCTTCGTTGAACGCTCAGCATCCGAATCGCTCACATTTGATGATGGTCGGCTTAAAACCGCCAGTTTTGACACGTCTCGCGGCTTTGGCCTGCGTTGCGTTGCGGGCGAGACCTCGGGCTTTGCGCAATCCACTGAACTTTCTGACGGATCACTAGCGCGCGCAGTCGGCGCGGTGAGCCTTGCGAAACAAGGCTATGATGGAACGGCCGCGCCCTCGCCGCGTCGCACGAATACCGCGCTCTACCCCGACATTGACCCTGTTGCCTCACCCAGTTTCGGCGTGAAAGTTGAGCTTCTGCAGGAAATCGATGCCTTCTGCCGCGCGCTGGATCCGCAGGTTGTTCAGGTTACGGCCTCCATGAGCGCAAACCGCCGCGCCATCGCTATCCTCCGCGCAGGCGGGGAACGCTATGATGATATTCGTCCGCTGGTGCGTCTGAATATCATGATCACAGCCGAAAAAGACGGCCGTCGCGAAACAGGGTTCGCCGGCGCGGGCGGACGCGAACCTTATGACGGTTATATCAATCCTGAGTTTTGGAAGCCCCTCGCCCGCGAAGCGCTCCGTCAAGCGCAAGTTAATCTGGACGCCGTTCCCGCCCCAGCGGGTCAGATGGACGTCGTGCTGGGACCCGGGTGGCCCGGCATTTTGTTACACGAAGCCATGGGCCACGGGCTTGAAGGCGACTTTATCCGCAAAGGCACCTCGGCTTTCGCTGGAATGTTGGGCGAACGAGTCGCCTCCCCCGGCGTTACGGTTGTCGATGATGGATCCATCGCGAGCCGTCGTGGCAGCTTGACCATTGATGATGAAGGCACACCGACGGGCCGAACGACTTTGATCGAAGACGGAATACTCGTCGGTTTTATGCAAGATCGTCAAAATGCCCGCTTGATGGGGGTTGAGCCGACAGGAAATGGTCGCCGTGAAAGCTTTGCCCATTCCATCATGCCGCGCATGACGAACACATTTATGCTGGGTGGTGAACGCGACCCGGCCGAAATGTTGGCTGAACTTGATGATGGCATTTACGCGACAAATTTCGGCGGAGGCCAAGTCGATATCACGAGCGGCAAGTTCGTTTTCCAATGTACCGAAGCCTATCGTGTGCGAAATGGAAAAGTCGGTGAACCGCTCAAAGGTGTGACCCTGATCGGCGACGGCCCAACCGTCCTGACCCAAATTCGACATGTCGGGACTGATATGGCGTTGGACCCAGGCATTGGGGTTTGCGGCAAAGCGGGACAGGGCGTTCCGGTCGGCGTTGGACAACCGAGCCTCTATGTTGAAAACCTGACGGTCGGCGGGAGTGCGGTTTAAGCACCCGACATATCTGCGATGGTGGCAGATCAGACCCATTGATTTCAGTCTGCTTCTGCTCCCCATTATTGTACAACGGGTCCTTGCGCTTCCGCTCTGGATAATGGCGATTATATTTCACGAACAAGATGAGACCCCCATGTCGTTCGCGTTGGACGCGACCTATTCTGGCGTGAATGCCCCACAAACCCTCCGACACATTATCATTTTGGGGTGGGTCTTGCTCGGCGTTGCCACGATATCGACGGGTCTTGAGCGTTGCTATAAATGGCCAAAACTCATTTTAGTCTTCACGGCATTGACGGCTTTAATGGCCCTCATGACGTTTAATACGATGGCACTTTACGAACCCTATCTGGCAGCACGACGATAATTACGCGGCCGCCAGACATGAACATAACCTAAACCTATTTTTAGGAAATCGAGAATCTTTCTCGCTTGCACCTGAACTTTCCTACATAGAGTGGGCAAACCACGAAACCGATAGGAGTACGGATATGGGAATGAACATGATGGAAATGATCCTGAGCGCAGCTGGCGGTCAGGCTCCACAACAAATCGGAAGCCAATTTGGCCTCGACCAACAACAAAGCCAAAGTGCGATTGCCGCGCTTCTACCGGCGATCTCTTCTGGCTTGAAGCAAAACGCCGCTTCACCACAAGGTCTCGCAGGTCTTCTTGGCGCGCTGCAGAATGGCACGCATGACCAATATCTCGACAACCCAACCAATTTGGGACGCCCTGATGCGGTTGCTGAAGGCAATGGCATTCTGGGTCATTTATTTGGCACGAAAGAAGTTAGCCGCGCCGTCGCAGGACGTGCCGCAGAGCAATCTGGAGTCTCAGCCGATATTCTTAAAAAAATGCTGCCAATGGTGGCGATGATGGCGATGGGCTCTCTTGGCAAACAAACGCGTGGCGCAGGTATGTTTGATCAAAACCAAAGTGGTGGCGGATTACAAAGCATGATCGCCCAGATGGCGATGCAACAGCTCACTGGCGGAAGCGCTTCCAAAGGCGGCTTGGGCGGAATGTTGAGCGGCCTTCTCGGCGGTGGTGGCGCGCGTCGTCAGCAAGCACAAATGCAACAGCAAGCCAGTCAGGCGCATCAATCTGGTCTCGGCATGTTGGGTAAAATGCTTGACGCCGATGGCGACGGCAACTCAATGGACGATATTCTTGGGATGCTGATGAAGCGCTAAGACCAAGCGAAAACAAAGGCGGGCCTAACGGCCTGCCGTCATAACGCATCCAATAAAAAAGCCCGCTCAAATGAGCGGGCTTTTTCTTTTTCCAGAAGAGGCTGAGACTACTGCGGCGTAGCGGACGCGATGACAGCTTCTTCCTGCAAGTCGTCATAGATCTTTTTATTTGCGATCTCGACATCTCGTTCCCAGCCTTTGGTGAACAGTCCGATGAGCAGTACAACAGCGCCAACGCCAATCGCAAAGGTCGCAATCATCGTGAACAAAGCTGGCATTTCAGCCACATTTTCTGGGTCGAAACCACCGGCCAAGAGGCCCGCAACAATGTTACCCATGGAATATGTCAGAACAAACAAGCCCATCATCTGCCCCAAGAAACGCGGCGGAGACAATTTGCTGACGGCCGACAATGAAATCGGGCTTAGGACCAATTCGCCAACTGTGTGCAGGAAGTAAGTCAGGACTAGCCAGAAAATCGCGACTTTACCATCCGCGGCAGCGTGAGCGGCAAAAATCATAACCACAAAACCGAGACCCATGATAATAAGTCCAGCCCCGCATTTCAGGCCATAGCCTGGTGTGATCATACGTTTACCGAGCCAAATCCAGAATAATGCAAACAAGGGTGTTAGCGTGATAATGAAGAATGGGTTCGCATTCTGAAGCCATGTCGTTGGAATTTCAAAACCACCAATTGAACGGTCCGTGAAATCTTGACCAAACAAATTCAATGATGATCCAGCTTGTTCGAACCCTGACCAGAACATCGTAGAGGCCACGCAGATAAGAAGGAAAGCCAACATGCCTTTTTTCTCAACTGCGTTCAGATTTCCAAGCAGGTAAACCCACAGAAAATAGACAACAAATGTGGCAAGAAAGAAAACCGCGACAAATTTAGACGCCGCGATGGGGTCAAAACTCATCGTCCCTGACATCAAAAGCGCCGTGACGGCTGCCACAAGAACTAAGAACGCTGTAATGGTTGTCCAGCTCTTCTTCTGGCCCGAGTTAGATAACGGCGCAGCAGGGGCGGCACCTGCGCCTTGAAGGCGCTCGCGCGTGAACCAAAAGTAGATCAAACCTAGCGCCATGCCAATTGCTGACGCGCCAAAAGCCCAATGGATTCCATTATTTTCATAGAGAAAGCCACAGACTGTGTAGCCAATGAACGAGCCGATATTGATGCCCATATAATAGAGAGCGTAACCACTATCGCGCCGTTTATCTTCAGAGCTATAAAGCTGCCCAACGACGGCGGAGATATTCGGCTTCAAAAGTCCTGTCCCAAGTACAACAAGGATCAGCCCTAAAAAGAAAGTTTTATCACTTGGGATGGCCAAAACGATATGACCACACATGATGACAATGCCGCCATACCAAATGGCTTTTTGACTGCCGATTAAACGATCCGCAATCCAACCGCCCGGCAAACCCATGAAATAAACAGACGCGGTGTATAGACCATAGATCGCAACAGCTGTTGCAGTCCCAATACCCAGACCACCTTCGGCAATTGCCGCGGTCATAAACAAGACGAGAAGTCCACGCATGCCGTAATAGCTCATGCGCTCCCACATCTCGGTCAGAAATAGTGTCTGCAATCCTTTTGGATGTCCAAAGAATTGCTTGTCTCCAACAGGCGCAGTCGCGGCGCCAGGTAACTCAGCCATCAAAATCCCCTTTGAGCTTGTTTACTCTGCCGTATAACCAACGCGCATGCGCATGACGGCCTCGGGCGTCTCTTGCATAGCTATTGCGCCGACGCAACGCGGTCCATGTTTTCTTAACTAAAACACCTCACAAAAACTGCGAAGGGTTGAGCTAAACGCTCAGGTAGACTAGGTCGCGTCCGAACCCATTGGGATGGGAGGAATGGGGATGAAACTTGCGCCTACGAAACTTAATATCTGTGATGCTGACGACCACCGGACTCGTAAGCGCTTCCTTGGCAACCGCACAAACACCGCTGCCAGTTGAGGCCACAGAGCCAACGTCCCCCCAAGATACCTATACTCCAGATTATTTTTCTCAGTTCCAGCCACAGACAGCCTTCGATATGGTTGGGCGCCTCCCCGGTTTTTCACTGGAGAGCGACGATGGCGGACGCGGATTCGGGCAGGCTTCGCTTAACATTCTGATCAATGGACGTCGTCCAAGTTCAAAGTCGCAAGGCCCAAGAGAAATCCTAGAGCAAATCACCGCGGAAACCGTTGTGCGGATCGAAATTGTGGACGGCTCCACATTGGACATACCGGGGCTGCAAGGCCAAGTGGCGAATGTGGTTGTCAAAGCTGGCGAACTTTCAGGTACGTGGCGATATGCTGCGCGTTTTCGCCAGAGGTCTCAACCTCAACTCCTAGAGGGTGGAATTTCCCTGACAGGTCGGCGCGGCGATTTAGGCTTCACCGCCCAAGTCGAAATGGGTCAATTTATTCTGGATGAGGTCGGCGTTGAAAACTTCTCAGATGCCGACGGAACGATTTTTGAGGAGCGCACAGAACGGCTGACGCTCTCCGATCAACGCCCGAATGCCTCACTGAACCTTGCATGGACTCCGAGCGCAGGCCCTCTGACTGGCCATGTTGCTAATCTAAATTTGTCGGGGCAGCTCTTCAATCGCGATCAATCGAATAGAGAAACCTTTATCGCGCGCGCCCCGCAAGGCCGCACAGGCTCAAGTTTTGTCACGGGCGGCGAGGACGAATATAATTATGAAATTGGCGCAGATTACGCAGTTCCAGTAGGCGCAGGTCAATTCAAAATGATCGGGCTCTACCGCTATGAGGATTCGGATTTTCCGACACGTTTTACGTTTGCACAAGATGGCGAGACACCCTTTCGACAAACCATATTTCGTGATGATAGAGAATCTGAAACGATTTTGCGCGGTGAGTATAACGTTGCCCCCGCGACAGATCACACGCTGCAGTTTTCGGGTGAATACGCTTTAAACACGCTAAAATCAGACACAGTATTTACACGTTCTGGCAGGGACGACGCTTTTGACTCTGTCGAAGTCGAAGAAAATCGATTCGAAGGGTTTTTGACCCATGGTTGGACGATCTCGGACGCCTTTAATTTACAAACCTCTATTGGCGCTGAATACTCTGAAATTGATGTCCTGAGCATCGACGCCGAACCACAAGATTTCATCCGTCCAAAAGGCACAGTAGCGGCCAGCTACGTATTAAACCCTGAATGGACGCTGCGCGGCAGTGTAGAGCGCCGGGTCGGTCAGCTGGGGTTCGGGAATTTCATCTCCACGATCAATGTGACCGATGTGAATGCAACAGAGGGCAATGATTCCATTGTTCCTGATCAACGGTGGGTCTTGGAAGCGGAGGTCCAGCGTCACCTCGCCAAAGGCCTTTCGGGCACTTTGACAGGGAGTGTCCAATTTCTCGAAGATCAGATTGAGAATATACGATTCGAAAACGGAACCATTGGTCCAGGGAATTTAGATGGCGGTCGCTCCGTTTCTTTGGAAGCTGACGTCACCTGGGTATTGGACGAACTCGTCACACCTGGCTTACGGGTTGAATTCAATGGCGCGTGGATTGAATCTGAATTGGACGATCCCATCACGGGCGAGCAACGACCTTTCTCTGGCGATACAAACTGGTTTTACGATTTAGAGGTCAGGTATGATTTGCCCGGCACGCCATGGGCTTTTGAAGGTGAGATCGAACGCAGCGTCCTTTACCCGAGTTACCGCGTCGACGAAATTGCACAAAATCGCTTCATCCGCCCCGAAGTCGAACTCAAAGTTATTCACAAAGATTTTCTAGGCATTCAGTGGACTGTCGGAATGCAAAACATGCTCGATTTTCGTTTCAAACGAGAACGGCAGGTCTTTAATGACGACCGCCTTGGCACGATTCGACGAGAAGAAAACTTCACCCGTCGTCGCGGCCGACGTCTAATTATTGAACTAACAGATACATTTTAAAACGCGGCTGTCCCGCGTTGAAAAAACTTTAATCTAGTAAACGCACTCTTGGTAAACGCGAGAGATGTCCCCTGCCCATTCGCGATTGAATTTTGTGATCAATCGGTCTGCGTTTGAACGTTTGGCGGCGACCATCGCGTCCAAATCTTGGAGGAAAATCGTTTCGTTCTCGCCATGAGCATTTAAACGCGCGCGGTTGTTCAGGCCCGTGCGTGAGATTTCCAATGCCTGTTTCGCAAGGTCATTGATCGTCACGTCACGGAATTTCGTTTGCAGCCCATGTGTTGGAACTTCGTTGCGCAAAGTCTGACGCTCTTCTGCTGTCCAATCTTTGATCATATCCCAGGCCGCATCCAAAGCCGCTTGATCATAGAGCAAACCCGTCCAGAACGCCGGCATAGAGCAAAGCTCATCCCAATGCCCCGTATCACATCCGCGCATTTCCAAGAATTGTTTCAAACGAACCTCAGGGAAAATGACCGACAAATGATCTTCAAAATCTTGCATCGTCGCCGTTTCACCCGGGAGAATATCCAACTTCCCATCGAGGAAATGGCGGAAATTTTTGCCCGCCGCGTTCAAATATTCACCATCACGATGTACAAAATACATTGGCACATCGAGGGCGTAATCCACATATTGTTCAAAGCCGAAACCTTCGTCAAAGACAAAGGGGAGCATACCTGTACGGTCAGGGTCTGTGTCCATCCAAATTCTTGAACGGAAAGATTTGTAACCATTCAGCTTCCCATCGGTAAAAGGAGAGTTCGCAAACAATGCCGTTGCGATGGGTTGTAGCGCAAGGCTGACGCGGAACTTTTTGACCATGTCCGCTTCGGAACCAAAATCTAAATTGGCCTGAACGGTACAGGTGCGGAACATCATCTCTCGCCCCATTGTGCCGACTTTCTGCATATAATCACGCATGATTTTATACCGCCCCTTTGGCATCACGGGCACGTCTTCCAGCTTCGTGTCGGGGCGGAAACCGAGTGATAGGAAAGCGGCGCCTATTTCATCCGCAACTTCACGGACTTCGCGCATGTGGCGGCTGACCTCGCCGCAGGTCTGATGGATTGTTTCCAGTGGCGCGCCAGAGAGTTCAAATTGACCCCCAGGTTCCAAGGAGACTGAAGCCCCGTCGCGCTTCAAGGCGATAATATTTCCACCTTCGAAAACAGGCGTCCAATCAAATCGCTGTAACCCTTCCAACATGGCTTTAATGGAGCAAGGCCCATCATAGGGTAGCGGGAGATTGTCTTTCGTCGAAAATCCGATTTTTTCATGTTCCGTCCCCACACGCCAATCCGCCTTGGGTTTTGAACCAGCAGCCAGATAGTCCACCATTTGGGACTTGGCGCGGATGATTTCGGGATTTGATTGAGAAGGTCCAGACATGTCGGGTCTTTAAGCGGCACGTAGACGTTGGACAAGTCGGAAAACAGCAGGCCAGCCAAACGAAAAAGTGACTGACGCAGATACGACGCGAGTCAATACGGGTGTGGATAGGTCAGACGGGATCAATTGCGGTCACCGCCTTCGCCCGCTAGAGGGGCCTTCAATCTTCCATTGCCGTTTAACGAGACTTGTTATGAAACTCCTACTTATCGGATCCGGTGGTCGCGAACATGCGTTGGCATGGAAACTGGCGCAATCGCCAGACGTCGAAACGCTTCATTGCGCCCCGGGCAATGCGGGCATTGCGGAGGTCGCGGACATTGTTGACGTTGCGGCAGATGACATGATCGGTCTGCTCGCATTGATCCAGCGCGAATCCTATGATCTGGTGGTTGTTGGACCCGAACAACCCTTGGCTATGGGGCTGGTCGATGCGCTTCAAGATTTGGGCGTCCCCGTCTTCGGTCCGACACAAGCTGCCGCTCAGCTCGAAAGCTCCAAGGCCTTTACCAAAGCGTTCTGTGACCGTTATGATATCCCAACGGCTGGCTATGGCGTATTCACAGACGTGGTCGCGGCCAAGGCCCATCTCAAAACCATGACGGCCCCTTATGTTCTGAAAGCTGATGGCTTGGCAGCAGGCAAAGGCGTCGTTATTCCCGAAACGCTCCAAGACGCGGAAGCCGAATTAGATGATTTCTTCTCGGGCAAATTCGGCAATGCGTCTGAAACCGTCGTCATTGAAGATTTCATGCGCGGGCAAGAGGCCAGCTTTTTCGCCATTTCCGACGGCAAATCCGCACTGCCTTTAATTGCCGCACAAGACCACAAGCGCGCTTTTGATGGTGATGAAGGCCCGAATACAGGCGGAATGGGAGCCTATTCGCCCGCTCCCGTTTTTACTGATGACATTCTGAGCACAGTTATGGAGAAGATCATCCAGCCAACTGTCTATGGCATGGCAAAGGACGGTCACCCGTTTAAGGGTGTCTTATTTGCAGGCCTAATGATCACGGAAGACGGCCCAAAACTCATCGAATACAACGCTCGTTTTGGTGACCCCGAATGCCAAGTCATTATGCGCCGGTTGCAATCTGATTTGCTGCCAATCTTACTTGCCGCAGATGCTGGCACGCTGGACACGGTTGATGCCCCCGCTTGGTTTAACGAGCCTGTGGCGAATGTGGTACTCGCAGCAAAAGGCTATCCGGGCGCCTATAAAAAAGGCACCGTTATTTCTGGCGTTGAGACAGCGAACGAACGTGACGGTGTTGTAGTTTTCCATGCCGGAACGCGGCGCGGTAAAAACTGTGGTAAACTTAAAGCCAATGGCGGTCGTGTTTTAAATATCACGGCTTCGGGCTCGACGCTCCGCGAAGCGGTCGATACGGCCTATGCGGCCGTCGATGATATTAAGTGGTCAGCCAAACAATATCGCACCGATATTGCCCATCATGCATTGGCCAAAACGTAAGCGAGCGACATGTTTAAAATTTTCGGGAAAAAGAAAAAGGGGAATGATGGGTCATCCACTCATCCGACCGATTTCGAGGGTCTCGTAGAAAAAGGAACACACCACACGCAGGCCCTACACGCCGCGCATGAAGGGGGTTGGGGGTTTGGCCGTGCAGATCGCTTTGAAGTCGACCTAGAATCGAACCGCATTCAATTCATCTTCGAAGGCGACAAAATCGCGTCGGCCCCTTTAACACTGATCGGAACCTGGGCGGCTGCGTCTTCCGAGTTCTTATGGGGATGGGATCATCCCATGTGCCCTCCAGCCGATAATGCTGCGGCTGTTGCCGTGAAAGCCTATGCCGACGCGCATAATATCGTCCAGTTGCAGCAACGCACAGTCTCTTGTGCTGGCGATGACGGATGGCCGCTGGCGGGAATTGCCTGTCTTTTGGGAGACCTCCAAGGCGTCTACCGCACGCCAAACGGCGATAACTTAGTCTATTTCGGTTTTGGTAACATCACATTGCGGTCAATCGCCTAAAACGCGAATAGGCTTTCAAGGTCTTAACAATGTGTTAACAGGGCGCATGACCTATCGCACCCTTTTATCCTCCGCCCTTTACACATCTCTCGCCATTGGCGCGCTTGGCGTGGCCTTCTCCGCTTTCGCGGATGAAGACACGATGGAAAGCCACGAAGACTTCACACTCATCCATGCTGGACACGTCATGACGGTGCCGGGCGAACGCGTCCTTTCCGACCACACCATTATTATTCACGACGGCAAAATAGTCGGTGTTGAGCCAGGCTTTCTCGAAGATGACGACGCCACGATCATCAATGGCGAAGACATGTTTTTCTTACCGGGTTTGATCGATAGCCATGTGCATTTGCGCGGCGATCGCGACAGCGGAAAACCTGATGATGCGGTCCGTCTCGAATCGGGTGACGTGGCCCTCCAAGCCGCCGCCCATGCGCGAACCACACTGCTGGCGGGCTTCACCGCAGTTCAGGACGTTGGCGGTCCAAAAGAAATCTTCGCCCTCCGTCGCGCTATTAATAAGGGCCTCGTGCCCGGCCCACATATTCGCGCGGCAGGCTCATCTATTGCGGCCACAGGCGGACACGGAGACTTTCACGGCTTTAAAGACGACATTCTGAAGATGATGAAGTCCGAAACAGTCTGTGACGGTGTTGCCGATTGCAGACGCGCGGTCCGTCAGGCCGTGAAAAATGGCGCGGACGTCATTAAAATCACCGCAACAGGCGGCGTTATGTCAGACACCAATGCGGGCACGGGCCAGCAATTGATGGATGATGAATTAGAAGCCATCGTAGAGGCCGCGGCCTCCATGGGTCGCAAAGTCACCGCGCATGCCCATGACAAGGGCGGCATAGAGGCGGCTCTGCGCGCGGGTGTCAGCTCCATCGAGCACGGCTCTTTTATGGACGCTGAAACAACGCGTCTGTTTAAGAAATATGACGCCGTATTGGTCCCAACCGTTCTGGCGGGAAAAACCGTCGAAGCTTGGGCGGCGGATCCAGAGACAACCTTGTCTGCCAATAGCGTGAAAAAGGCCCGAGACGTGGGTCCCGCCATGCAGGACATGGCGCGACTGGCGTTTGAAAATGGCGTGACCATTGCCTTTGGAACAGATTCGGGCGTGTCTAAACACGGCCAGAATGCGAAAGAATTTCAATATATGGTTGCCGCAGGCATGAGCGAAACAGAAGCCATCCGATCCGCAACGGTGGTTGCGTCCAAGCATATCCAATTAGATGATGTCATCGGGACACTCGAAGCTGGAAAATTTGCAGACCTTATCGGCGTCGACGGCGATCCGCGAAAAGATATCAGCGAACTTATGGATGTTGATTTCGTGATGAAGGGCGGCGTCGTTTACAAGGGCCAATAGCCGAAAATTGACCCGTCGGTATTTAAAGCTGCGAAGCTGTGTTTTCTAAGCAAGCTCAGTCTGGTTTTGAAAACCACTTCGGACTAAAACACTGAGCGCTCGCTCGCTGACGTGAAATTCTCCGTCCGCGTGCGCAATGCGGTCGAGCATTGTCATAATAAAGTCTTTGTCAGGATAGTGGCGAAGCTCTCCGATCACAGACTCAAACCAATGTTTAAATCCAACGGGACCGAGCCGAATTTTATCAGAAAGCCGCTCGCGGTTCATTTCAAACCACATTAATAACTTGGCTTCGGTTACAGGCAAATCAGACGCCGCATGGGCCTGAATTTCTTTCGCAGAGTCAACGAAGGTTGAAATTTCGCTAGAAAAAACACGCTTATCCGCAAAGATAGAGAGCGCGATAATCGTCAGCAATGCTTCGACTTGATTAGAAAACACAGACCCATCCCAAAAGCGCCCCAAGCGCTGTCAAATGTCTAAGTCATGAAGCTGAAGAAAGCCTAAAAGCCAAGTTGATTTATGCGACCCGTAAAATGGCCCGCGCACCCAATGCATCTTTGGCAATTTGATCTTTCAACGCCTCAAAACTCTCGAACTTTTTCTCTGCGCGGATGAAACTGCGGAAACGGACATCGATCAGTTGCCCATATAGATCGCGGTCAAAGTCGAGAAGATGCACCTCCAACCGGGCTTCTTCTCCATTTACCGTTGGGCGACGGCCAGTGTTGGCCACGGCGGGACGCCATTGGGTTTCACCCTCAATGCGAACCTCAACAACATAGACGCCAAATTTGGGTCGAACGAGGTCACCGAAATCTAAATTTGCGGTTGGAAAATTAATTGTCCGGCCGCGCTGCTGTCCCTTTTGAACAACGCCGTCGACCTGCCAGGGACGCGACAGCATATGTTGCGCGTGGAAAACATCACCCGATTGCAGAGCTTTGCGAATTTCGGTCGAGCCGTATTTCCCATAAAGGCGGTGTAGCCCCACGGGCGAGACGGCCGTGACACCAATGCCGCGTTCGGCGCAAAGACGTTTTAAGCTCTCGACATTGCCGCAGCGGTTTCTCCCAAAGCCGTAATCTTCGCCCACAACAACATGGCGTATAGCCAGTCCCTGATGCAGGACAGTTTGGACAAATTGCGTGTCATCCATATCCCGCAACATTTCATCAAACGGAATTTCATACAAAAAATCGACGCCCAATTCGGCCATAACCTGCGCGCGGATACGCGGGCTCATCAAACGAAAGGGATCTGCCTTGGGTTTGAAAAAGCGGTAAGGATGCGGCCGAAACACACCGATACCCAGTGGCGCGCCCAACTCATCTGCGATGGATTGGGCCTGCGTGATAACAGCTTGATGGCCGCGATGCAGACCATCAAAATTTCCAAGCGCAATGACAGCGCCTTGGTCGGCGGAGGCCAACCCAGAATAAGTTTGGAGCGTTTTCACGCGCGGCTAGGCCTCAGGGGCGTCTTCGACTGGGCGCTTCTGCACAAAGACACCCGCATCCCCGCGGCAAATTTTGCTGCCTTCGACTTCGCAATGCACCTTCATCTTCACACGACCCGTGCGGGCGTTGATTTCCGCAACCTCGGCAACGGCCATGATCTCATCCCCAATGAAGGCTGGCTTTCGGAACCGTAGGTTCAGTTCCACAAAGACAGCGCCGGGGCCTGGCAAATCATTGCCCAAAATAGCGGAGATAAAACTGGCCGACAGCGCGCCATGGGCGATGCGTTGACCAAAATTCGTTGTGGCCGCAAATTCCGCATCCACATGGATAGGATTATGATCACCTGTGATATCGGCAAAGGTATTGATCATCTCCTCGGTGATGGTGGCGTGCGTTTCGGAACGCATGCCGACTTCGAGGTCTTCAAGATAGTATTTTACGGTCATGGCGGGCCTCCTAGCAAAGCGCAGCGGCATTGACCACGAAAAATCGTGATCGCGAGAGGGTCAAATTACCAACTCAATTTCGGCGCAACATAACGGGCGCTAATGCCGTGCTGCGTCAGTAAAGATTTGAACTTGTTCTCCATGTCTCCATGCAAGCCATCCTGAATAAACAGACAGTCCATTTTCTGATTTTTCGCACCGATGAGATCCGTGAAGATATTGTCGCCAATGCAGAGAATACGCTCGGGCGGTGGCACGTAACCTGTGACCTCGTCCAGCCAAGCCCGACACAGGCGATAGATCGGATCATGGGGTTTACCCGCATAAATCACCTCACCGCCCAGATCCTCATAGACTTTACCAAGCGCCCCGCCGCACCAGATAATGTCGTCACCGACTTTGACTTTGATGTCTGGGTTGGCACAGACCATTGGAATGCCGCGCTCGCGCGCTGCGCCCAGAATTTCGGTATAATCATCGGGATGTTCGTCATCTTCATACATGCCCGTACAGCTGATGAAGGTCGCGTCCTCAAGGTCGGAGAAATTCATCTCTAACCCTGCGTAGAGTTTATCGTCACGCTCTGGTCCGATCTTAAAGGCGGGACCGGGTGCGCGCCGTGCGAGGGCGTCAATCGTCGCATCGCCTGCGGTGACAACGGCGTCATAAAATTCACCGGGCACGCCAATGTCGCGAAAACTCTCAGGGATGGTGATGCTGGGGTTTGGCGCATTGGTGATGAGGACAACAGGCCCGCGTTCGCGGAACCGCTCTAACGCGTCACACGCCTCGTGAAACGGCACCTTGCCATTATGGATCACGCCCCAAATGTCGCAAAACACAGCGTCATAATCATCAGCAACTTGGCCAAGGCCAGAGAGGGTTTGGAAAGGCGTGCTCATGCGCGGGGGTTACGGGCTGACGGGGTTTTGGGCAAGTAGGAAAACGTCAAGAGCAGAGCGGCGTAAACCGCGCAAAACGGGCGAAGGCTCAATCCGCTCGTCTTAACCAATATTCGTAAGCGTAGACGTATTTCAAATAGTATGTTTCACCAAAGGTTGGGGTATGATAGTATTTAGAAACTTCACGAAGGAAGAGCCAGTCTCTTTCTGAGATTTTCATAATGGGGCCTCAACATGACATTTCAATCTTCGATGCATTTAACTTTTAAGGCCGCACTAGCGACTTCAGTTGCATTCTTATTTGTCACCGCCTCACCAGCATACGCTGCAGACCCAAACAATCCGGCCCGCATCCCTGATAAAATATCGAATTATGAATGTGTAAGTGATGGTTGGAATATCGAAGTCCTGCAATTTCCTACCGGTCAAGATATCGTACGGTTTAAAGGCCAAAATATCATTACCGAGACCCTAAGGACACTACCGGACGGGTGGGCGCCCGACCCTTATTTCCCAACCGGATTAGATCAAGCCACCTTTTTTCCGGATATCGTCCAAGATAATACTAAACCGAATAATGGTAGAGTATGCGATACAAGTGATAATAGCATAATCGGCTACGGCCAATCTTACGTAGTTTTAAAACGAAACAATCGAGAAAACTGGCAAAATACGCAAATTGAATGGGAGGGCGATGCCCACAACCTGATCGGCTTGAGTGCAGGTCAGGTTTTGGGGAAATTTCGTAATTCTTTAGCGCGGCAACCTAATGCGGGCCCGCTTCCGCCTTTGGACATGTGCGTGAGCGCCAACCCGATTTGTTTTTCCGCGAGTGCCCCAAGCCTAGATCGTGGACCTGATGCATTTGCTATAATGGACATGGAAATGCGGGCAATGGAAGCGGACATCACCAGCCGTTTAGGAAATGATAGCTGGGGAGAGCATATTGAAGATTTGGATGGTCTATCCGTGTCTTGGGTGAAAGCATTGGAATCATTGGGAATCGTAAATACCCCTGCAATTCGGGACAATATGCGTCCACGCAATGCAGATGGCGGACAATTTATTTTTAAAAAACTTGTTTCTAATGCGTCCGCTTTAACACTCACTGTCGAGCCGGACGAGGACTTGCCATTGGCGATAAGGAACGAAACCGGAGGCATAACATGGGTTTATCCGTCTAAAACCACTAATCCTCCGGGAACCTCCTGGCCGACTTCAAACCATGTAGATCAACTTCAACCAGCGAACTTTGGTATGCCAGGCGATAATTTTCCAAATCCGGATTATTGCCCTGAAAATGACCCGCGCGTGTCAGCATATATTCCACAATATATATCTGTTTCTGACATCGTCTTGGAACTGGGTTCAGACATTAAATATCTCACAGACCAACAAATGGAAGTCATCGAGTCTAAGGGATGGAAAATTACGGAAGCCCTGAAGGATTGGGAGGAAGATGATTGGCAAAACTCTATTGCAGAAAATCCCAATATGCGTCGTTTGACCTATGATTGTGAAGCACCAAAAATGGAACGTTCTAGTGTAGGGCAAGGACGTTCAGCTTCTAGAATGATGGATGTGAATGCAAGTCGTGATGGTATTAACTGCAAAGTTAAAGATGTTGCATATTATGACGCTCTTATCGAAAAAATGATTGTTGTTAATCCAGTTATTGGAAGTCTTGCAAACCACCCATGCAATCAACTCCGAGCCGTTACAGGAAGCATGTCCAACAGCATCTCTTTACCTTCAATAAAAAGCCCTGCTGTTCGCGCGCCGCTAAAGGTAGTTCCAAAAAAAGCCATCCGATCCCAAAGTCGCGAACCTCTAGCACCTATTGAAAAAGACGAATGACGCATATTTTGGGGTTCGCCAGTTAGATTTTGATAGGCCTTCTTGAAAATTAGTCTAAATTATGAGCCGAATTTCGTGAGCGATTAAGTTAACCAAGGATAGAGCGGTTTGACACCACAGCTTCACTGTGGACACTCAAGGCTGGCAGGTTACGGGCGCACGGCGTCTTCAGCCAATCGATAGCGGTTCTTTTTTCCGGGTTTTGCCAAGACATCGACGCGAATTATACGACCCACTTCAAATGAATTGACATTTGGCAGAGACATTGTGTCGACCCGACCATCTTCTAGTCTGAATGAGACATAGAAGTTCAGTCTTCCAGTATTTGACCTGACTGGACGTATGGCGATGATCTCTACATCTTCAGTGAATTCGACTTCGTAACCTTGTTGTGATCCTGAAAGAGAGAACCAGACGAAAAAAAGACAAACCAGAACGATAACCAACCACCGCATGACAGCCGTATCAAAAAACCATTTAACGCGGTCTTTAGTGGTCAAGTTGCCGCCTGCAACGCCGCGATGTTGCCTTCCCAATCGCTGCCATCAAAAGCGATGCGTTTGGCGATGGTGAGGGTTCCTGTTTCGACGCAGCGATAATTCACGCTCCATTTATCGGGGTGGCTGCGGGGTTGGTAGAGCGGTTTAATCCCACAGGTCGAGCAAAACATATGCACGGCCTGTTTCGTGTTGAACCTGTATTCGGTCAAATCATCTTCGCCCGCTAAAAACCGCAGATCGGCCTTTGGGATGAAGACATGCACATAGCCCGTCATGTTACACATCGAGCAATTGCAGTCTGTCACATCCACCGCGGCAGGTGCGTCAAATTCAAAGCGGACCTCCCCGCAATGGCATCCGCCCTTATGCGTCACAGTGTTTGAATGGGGCATTATTCGGACCCAATTGGGCTACCCGGCGGTAGCGCTTTGGCGGGGGTGACGGGCGATGTTGCCGTCAGCGGACGGTTGCGATAGGCCTTGATCCGCTCCGCAATCCAGACACTGCGTTTGTCATTGCTGAGGCGCAGACCGGCTTCAAAATCACGCAAAGCCATATCGGTCGAGGCTTTCACTGCGGGCGACGCATCGCTATCGGCCAGCGCCATGAGCGCATAGGCATATTGCGCGCGAACGGTGCGTGCGATTTCGCCTGTGCGTCCGCGCGTGGAATAGCCCAAGACGCGGCGGCGTGTGATGCTCATGACGTCGTCAAGCGAGGGATTAGCCGCATCACGACGATGAAATTCCACCAAACGCGCGGCGCGTTGCGGATGGAACAAGACATCAAAGGTCAGGTCCGCCGCTGTCTCTGCTGCGCTTAATGTATCAAAGGCAGGATAGGCCGTCTTGCGGAACAGCTCGCGGTCAGAATCGGCGAAGGACCAACTGCCCAAGCGGGGGGTGAGATGGGCGAGCACCTCATCAGGAATATCCAACGCGGCGGGATTAATCGTGTCCAAGACGGCTTCTAAGGCGGCGCGTTGTTTCGCGGGGGCGACGATTTCTGCCGCGCCGCCATCGCCGTAATTAAAGCTCACGCCGCCAATTGTTTTGGCTGCCGCTGCCGTTTGGAAACGGTGATAGAGATAAATCGGCACAATCGCCGCATTTAAATCAGATTGCGGACGCCCTGCGGGGAGGTTGTCAGGCCCGAATTTCTCTAGGGCAAAGGCCCGCACAGCCATGACCTCCTTCAAGGTTGCGACCGCGTCACTGCCATTGTCCCACACGCTGCCATCGGGATGCCCGGAGCCTACGCCGCGTCCATCCATATCGGCGACATAGGACAAGCCTGAGGCAAAGGCCGCGTCGAGCAGTGCGTCCCGCTCGGCATCCGTATTCTCACCATAGAGCCACGTCGCTGTGACCTTGTCCCAGTCGCCAATCCCGACGCCATAGGCATTGGACACATCTAGCGCGGCCCCATTCGGCGTAGAGACCAAGCGCACATCGGGTGCGGGATAATCCATGACGGAGGCTTTATCATCTGAACTCGCCGCGAAATTATGGGCAAAGCCAAGGGCATGTCCGATTTCATGCGCAGACAGCTGGCGAATACGCGCCAGCGCGAGTTGCACCGGATCATCGGGATCACCGCTATCGGTCTTGCCCGCACCGAGCAGACCTTCGAAAATCATGCGGTCCTGACGCACACGCAGTGAACCGAGGTTCACATGGCCTTTGAGCATTTCGCCTGTGCGCGGATCGGACACGCCGCCGCCATAAGACCACCCGCGCGTCTGGCGATGCACCCATTGAACCGTGTTATAGCGAATATCGAGCGGATGGGCGTCTTCGGGCAGAAGCTCGACGCGATACGCGCCCTCCCAACCTGCGGCGGCGAAGGCGTCTTCCCACCATTTCGCACCATCGACCAAAGCCGACCGAATAGGTTCAGGCGCGCCACTGTCGATATAAAAGACAATCGGATTTTTCACGCTGCCATCCTCGGCGCGTTCCAAACGGTAACGACGGGCAAAGCGTGTCTCGATCGACGCCGAGAGCGGCGCGGAATAATCATAGTGAACTTGTTCAATCGCGCCCGAGCGCGGGTCGGAGATCAACGGCTCAAAACCCGCGTCTGGCAAGCGCACAAAGCTGTGATGTTGGATCAGGGTTGCGTCTTTGCCATTGGCGGCCGTGCTCGCGACTTCTTGGCCGGCGTCGGCGGAACTGAGCGTGAAGAAGACGTCGATTTCAACATTGTCAGGGAACGCCAGCGCGTTCTTTGTATCCACAAAGGTCCGGTCCTTCGCGATAGAAAAACTGCCCTGATCGGCGTCTTTCAAATATTGGACGAGGTTCAAATTGTCGGCGGTCAGGAAGTCCGTCATATCGACAAGCACACCTTTGCGTGCGTCCGTGATGATCGGCAGTGAGGCCATAAATGACCGCGCGAAACTTTCGCGGACAGCGCGCGCTTCAAGCGGGTTATCAGGGGAGGCCCGATAGCGGAGGTTTTCTTCCTCGACGATCATCTTATCGCCCATACGACGCATCGTGATGATCCGGCCACCCTCGCCCCATCCACGATCAAGCCCAACAGGGTTAGACCCCAGACCCGCGGTCAAGCGCGCGGAATGGATCATCCGCAGGCTAACACCCGCTTCATCGGGTTTGGGCAAACGGGCGTAAACTCGGTTGGTCTTGGCATCGACATAAAGGTTAAAGAATCCGGGCCGCTGCTCGAACCCCGCCAAGGGGTTGGGCTTCACCTCACTATTGGAACGCGGGGCGCAGCTGGCCAGAAGAAGAACAAGGGGGAGAAGGACAATATTTCGCATATGCCGTTATAAGCAGGGAAGCCCAGCAGGTGGAAGAGGCATTGGTGATAAAGTTGGATGGAAGGTGCGTTTGGTTTGCTAACTTGTGCGCCGTTTGCGCAATGACTTTGACCCAAATTGGATGCCGTCAGCGGACATTCACGCCAGTGTCCCAAAACACCCAAAATAAATCACGAGACACCCTATGAGGTCTCGCACGAATGCGGGTATGGAGCAGAGTTATTTAAATTGGTCGTCAATCCCGCAAAGCCCTAAGCTTGCCACTTTGACGACCAAAATGTTAACGAGACAAACGCGCCGTAAATAGTGAGTTGCCGATTTCTTCGAAAGCCAATTTTAACTGGGCTTGATTGGAGGCATCAAAAAACTGGCTCGCAGTCGAAGCACAATTTTGTAAAATGGCCTTAGAATTCGCATCATCAAAATTATAGGCGACGGTCCAAACATCTATGTTCGCGGCCTTAATATTCTGACAAAGCTCGCTCGTCAGATCATTCGCTGCGTCTTCATCTGAATCCTCATGCTCTCCATCCTCATAGGGATCTGAGATGGATCGGGTGTTTTTGCCATCTGTCATAAGAACCAAAGCGCGCTTACGTTTCTCTTCCTTATTGGAAAGGGATTCGAAGGGCCTATCCGCATCCAGCATTCTCCAGCCATTAATTAAGCCAGCAGGAATATAGGTGTTCCCTCTGGTCGTTAGGCTGTTTATTTTCGCTTTAACTGCGGTCATATCGTCTGTCAGCGTTAAAACCTCTTCGCCGCAAGTTTGGTTCATTACACCGGGGATTTGTTTCCCCTTATATGCGGCCGTTTTATTGTAAAGACCGCTACGTGATCCTATGCATCCGTTCCATTTTATTTCCCGAGTATAGGCTGACGGACAGTGCTCCACTTCGGGTCCATCATCTTCCCACGAAAGGCAATTCGTCCGCGTTCTCGTGCGTGTCACACCATCCTGAACATAATCCTCGGTTATCGTTTCGGAACTTGTGCACGTTCTGGGTTGGTGCATATAACAGCTGCCCGCTGGCACATTGATGGTTTCATCTGGGGGCACAGTTATCCAATTTTCGTATCTGCGCGACACGCCAACATTGACGTAATCAGAAAACGGCACCACGGCGACACGTGTATCCGCGTCAAATTCTTTGAATATATCAACCAATACGGCTGACGCGGCTTTCAGGCCATCCATGTTGGCACCCGCCATGGAATCCGTTGTGTCCAATACGAGCGAAATATTAATTGGTATTTCTACAGGAAATTTAGCTTCTGACACAGCGGCTATGGGCATTGTTTTTTTACCCACAAAACCCATTAATTGAGTATTATAGATCGAACCTAATTCAACAGTCGCCGTTTCGTCCTTAATGGTAAGCTTCCAATCAATGTCCCAATTTCTCTGATTATTAGCAGCTAAGCTTTGTTCGACAAACGCCTTGACCTTATCATACTTTGTTTCACCAGAGGTCACCGCGGCCAGAACGGCCGCATCGGACAAGCTTTGCATTGTGTTTCTTTGGCTTAGCGCACTCGACATATCGATCGCAGCTCCGACGCCTATTACGACCGTTCCCGAGATAACCGCGAACATCATCCCGACATTGCCAGCGGTATTAGACAAATACTTTCTAAACATTCCAAGACCCCACAAAGTTGACCGTGAACCTCAAAGAATAGGTCCAGCCACGTCATCGGGGGATATAGCTGACTGTAAGTTTATATCCTCCAACCAAACATGCTTTATTTTATCTTAATCGAGGGACGCCGTAGAGAGTATGGTGAATCAAAGGTTAAAATCGAGCATCAACATCACCCGATTTATTGCCTTCGCGAACATGCCCCAATAAAAAGTCTTTCCCTGTTTTTGAGTTAATTAAACCCTGCGATCTTAGTCTCTTACATCTAAAAATAAGAGACTGATCCCCGCTTCAAAAACCCATGATAAGTTACAAGGGTTCTTTCGGACACGGGACAGGTGAGACGTCGCTTACTGGTTCGAAAGACGGTGGAGTTGAGCAGCCTTGTTGTGCAAATCGCATTCGCGAAATGCACTAGACACCGAGGCCTGTGCCGGACTTTTTATAATGAGAGCCGACCAGTGGTTCCAAGTGGGCCAACTCTGGGGTTTATGACTGGCCGTTATATCAAAAACCGCTGCCGCAGGGTTTGCACTTGCGTAAAACACATTTCTATCTTCGGTATTCCGTCGCGGGTGCCGACCCTGCGGGCAGTCCTAACTTCCCGAAGCGTGATATCCAGCAGCTCCCAGATGGGCTGCAACCATATCCCCCTGCCTCCTACATTCTTGCCTCCCCCATTATCACCCCACTCTTGTATTGGAGAAAGCCCCATGCCGCGCATCACGCACCGATGTCCAAAACCCGCCAATCTCTCCACATTTCAGGAGTTACGCAATCTTCGCCTCGCCGTTCAGGTACGGGCGGAACAGGTGAAGCTCCGCCGTCTTGAATGGGACACGCAGACACTGGCTTTGCCCCATATCACGCCGATGCCCGGCGATGGTGAATTGCAAATCCGCCAGCCCCTGACCCAAGGCGATCTTCCCGCGCCCCGCCCGCCCGTCGAGCGGCCCGAATTCGAGGCGGGTATGCCCCATGATTTTTATCAGGTGATGATGGACCTCTATTTGGATGAGCTCCGTGAAGAACGCGATCGCGATCCTTATAATAAGCTTGCATCAATTTCCGCCCAAACGACGAAGATGGTAAAGCAAGACCGTGCGCGAGAGAGACGGGAAAGGGCCAGAGCGCGTGAGCGCGCGCAAAGGTCCAAAGCCTGAACCGCCCAAGCCCGTCCTGATATATAGTACGGATATGCGGATGCCCCATCAAACCTCTCGCATCCCTGTCCGTTCCTCGCTACGACGCCCCTATGATCGAAACATGCCAAATTTACCTGCTCACCCCGCCCGCAATTGAGGACGTTCCCGCCTTTTGCGAAATCCTGAAGACAACCTTGGCGGCCGCGCCTGTCGCCTGTTTGCAAATCCGTCTGAAAGACATTGAGGATTCAGCGCTGGTTCAGGCTGGAACCGCTATCACTGCGGTGTGCCACGCGGCTGGGGTCGAGGTAATTTTGAATGATCGCCCCGATCTTGTGGAACAAACCGGCGCCGATGGGGCCCATATCGGACAAGAAGATATGGACTATTATTCATCCCGGGAGGTGTTGGGCGGGGATGCCATTCTTGGCGTGACCTGTCATAATTCAAAAGAACTGGCCTTTGCAGCTGCAAAAGCCGGCGCGGATTATGTGGCCTTTGGCGCGTTTTTTGAAACGCCGACCAAGGACCCTAAAGCCCGCGCGGAATTGGAGATTTTGACATGGTGGCACGAAGCCGTCGAGATACCGAGCGTCGCAATTGGCGGCATCACAGTGGACAATGCGAAGGCCGTGATTGCGGCGGGCGCGGATTTCATCGCGGTATGTTCGGGCGTTTGGTCCCATCCGGATGGGCCCGCCGCGGCAGTATCACGCTTGTCTGCGCTCTGTTCGGAACATTCTCCCCAGCCGTTTCTCTGACCGCATACGCCTCCCCGACGCTGTCCAATCCAGCGGAAATCGAAACAAATTTCGAAGCCGCCCTCTCCGCTTTCAATAGCGGTCGCTTTACCGAGGCGCTTAGCCTGTCAGAAACAGCTGCAAACTTAGGCAGTTCAGATGCTGCCGTCATGGCGGGATATATCTTGCGCTATGGCAAAGCCGGACGGACCGATATGATGGCCGCGCGCAGTTGGTATGAAAAAGCGACCGTCAAAGGCCATCCAGACGCCCTTGTCGCCTTGGGTGAAATGGGTATTCGCGGACAAGGCGGTCTGACCAAAACTGATGCCGTGTCTTATCTGACGCGGGCCGCAGATGCGGGTCGGACAGACGCTATGCGCGCCCTATCCGATCTCTACCGAACAGGCCAAGGCGTCAGTTCAGACGCGGATGAATCGCAGCGATTATTGAAACAAGCCTCACAAAGCTTCGACACAGAAGCGACGAAACGTTTGGGTGATAGTTTGTTTGAGAGCGATCCAAAGACAGCCCTGAAACATTATGAAGCCGCCGCCAAAGCGGGGAATATCGAAGCCGCGTATATTGCAGGTGTGATGTATGCCGAAAACTTCGAAATTCGGCCGGATAGTGATCGCTCTGCTGCGCTGCTGCGCCAAGCGGCCCTGGGCGGACATGCGGCGGCAATGGCGGATTATGGACTGTTAGTGTATCAAGGCTATGGCGCGGAAAAATCCATTGAAGCCGCCGCCGAATGGTTCCGCAAATCTGCCGAAGGCGGCGATGCCGAGGGGCAATTCCTCTATGCTTTCACCCTCGCTAAAGGCGAAGGGGTCTCGCAGAATTTGGAAGACGCGTATTATTGGGTCCTGAAATCTGGCGAGAGCGCGGTGGATGAATATGATGCCGATAAACGGGCCTTGCGCGAGAGATTAGAAGCCAATGTCGACGGCGCAATCTTGGCGCGCGCACGGGCAAAGCTTTAGCGGGGGCAGATTTGCTAGAGCACGCAAGAGGTCGAGACTCACAAGCCTTGGGTTTTCGAGGTTTTGATACCTCAACCGCGACAGGCTACATGAAACTCTGGAGCTTGGCCATTGCGGGCATAGCGGCTGCGCGAAGACGTTTAAGAATGTCGACCTTTTCGGTTTCATCCTCGCTTACGCCACTCACGAGTTTGGAAAACCCGTCTAGTCGCGAGTTGCGCATCCAATTACGCAGGGCTTTGTTCTGCCCCCACAAGGCTTGGTTCATCATATTCGCAGCCGTCATGCGCACAAAAGCGTCCAAATCATCCGGCAGCGGGACCACGCCTGTCATCGCATTTTTGCTGGCTTCACCGTCAACATGGGCCTCCACCCAAGCAATCATCGCGCCAGAAAACACAGGCTGATAAGACCGTACAGTTTGCGGCGTGATGACATTATCTTGGAACACAGGCTTAATCACATTGTCCTTAATCGCACTGGCCGAACAATCGACAATAACATGCCCGAGCGTGGGTTCTGTGCGTCCATTCGTAAAAGTGATCGTGTTGGCATCGATTGACGCGACACGCCCCTTGCGCACAACATCTTTAACCGTGCGCAATACAGCTAATTCGGGTTCGCTGATTGTTGCGCCGTGAAACATGGTCGGGCGAACGGTTGTATCAAGGCGCAGAAAATAGCCGCAGTCTTCAAGCCGATCGAACATGTCAGCTTTTGAATTCGCCCCCGCAATGGCTTCGAACATACTGGCTTGATTGCCAATGCTATCTTCGAAAAATTCAGGGAAAGGCTGGGTGTTTTTACGATTAATAAGCCATGCATCTCGCGACTTAATCCAGCGAATATTTTTGGCTGGAACCGCATTTTCCAATAACCAAAGAATGGCATCAATCCCCGTCTTCCCGCCGCCGACCACGGTGAAACCAGATGGCGCGTCTTTAA
Source organism: Litorimonas cladophorae (assembly GCF_014652455.1). Classification (GTDB taxonomy): domain Bacteria; phylum Pseudomonadota; class Alphaproteobacteria; order Caulobacterales; family Maricaulaceae; genus Litorimonas; species Litorimonas cladophorae. The sequence continues at coordinate 1,442,238 of NZ_BMYV01000001.1, forward strand.
CCAACGGCAGGTTATTCAGGGGCATAAACCTGACGTCATCTGCAACTGTGAAATTCGGCGTATGTGTTGACGGAACGGTCGTATCCAGATGCGTGCAGTCGACAATCTTCGCCGCCGCAACGTCAGTTTTCGCTCCCGTAAGGCTATGCTGAAAAACGCCATCGCCCTGATAATCTGAAAGTGGGAAAAACCGAACGCGTCCCGATGCCAGAAATTTTTGGCGCATTACAGAGTCGAAGTAAGCGAGAATTTCTGCTCCCGTTGCCAAATCACCTAAGCCTTTGTTCAGGCCTGTCTCATCCGTCAGACCTTGGCTTAATTCCCGTGAGTTAACGCCGTAAAACGCGCTGGGTTGGTGAAGTGTTACGAAAGGGTAGGCTGAGTTCCAGTGACCGCCAGGCTTGGCGAAACGGTCAACCATAATGATGTCGGCGTCAGGCTTTTCATCCAAAAGCGTATCGACAAAGGCCATACCAACGGCACCACTACCAACAACAAGGTAATCTGTTTTGAGTGTATTCGTCATGACGCAGCGGATATCACAGCTATCGACACATGTCGCGCAATGATTTGGCGCCTTAACGCCAAAACGAAGATCTTCAGACTTGTTAGTTCAAGGTACGAGCAATGCGGATGCCATAGTCATCATAACGGTAATCGGTCACATATCGAACGCGAGCCGCGGCGCGCATTTGGTACCCGTGGGTGACCCATGAGCCGCCTTTCATGACGCGGTATTTACAGTCACCATCTTTGCGGGGTGACCCATCGCCAATTGCGCGGCTGTGATCTTTGTTCCAACAGTCTTCCACCCACTCGTAAACATTTCCGTGCATATCGTGAACGCCAAAAGCGTTAGCGGGATAACGGCCCACCGGCTGGGTCTTCCTCAAATACGGGCCTGTTTGACTCGTGCCGTAAGGCGCTTTTCCGTCAAAGTTTGCTAGCTTCGCGCTAATTTCATAGCCAGTTCCAAATGGAGCATCTGGTTGTCCAGCGCGCGCCACATATTCCCACTCTGCTTCAGAAAGCAGACGGTAAGTATCACCTGTCTTGCCGTTTAACCAAGAAAGGAACTTCTGTGCGTCATTGTAGCTTATGTTAATGACAGGGCGCTTACCTTTACCCCAACCCTTATCATCAGGTCTATAACCACCGCAGCCGCCGTCGCTGACACACTTGGCCCAATCGTCAAATGTAATTTCAAATTTGCTGACTTCGAAGGCGTAATTTATTTGGGTGTCACGCAGGGGGTTTTCAAAACGAGCTCGTTTTTTTTCAAAGTTTGGCGAACCCAATTTACCGTAACCTGGATTAATAACGACCATTTCGATGCCCATTGGTGAGCTTCCAGGTGTTATTTGAACAACTGGTGCAGGGACCGCATTTCGTCGCGCCGCTTCGGCAGCCAGCCGTCTGGCTTCTGCGCGTTCTTTAAGAAGTTGCTTAGGATAGCTATCCACAACTTCTGGAGTTGCTTGTGCAAAGGCCGCTTGCGAATAAGTCAAGCCAACGCCTGCAACTCCCAAAACTATAGCCGTATTTAAAATTTTCATTTTCATATCCTTCCCCCTCGCACTCATTGCAGACTGCCATACCGCCAAAGCGTTAAACCTATCTTATGACGTCATCAAACGTGATGGAGTCAACATTAACAGCGCTGGATGATATTCCAGCAGATAATATCAGGGGAATTACACCCACATAACTGGCGGGTCTATCAGAGTATAATCTTGGAGTGTCAACTCAATGAAACGTCACTTTAAGAACATTAAATGGTAACCTCAAATCAGCCAATCCAAAGAATCTGTGTCAATGTTCATGACCTGGATTATTGCGCGCGAGTTTGCGCATCAAACCAGGCCAGACCAAATTATCCCCCATGCCGGGAACAAAAGCGGCCGCGCCCTGAGCGTAAACACGATCACCCATTTCTGCGGGTTCCTCAATCAAAGCGTCTTCGCTTCCCACGCTCTGCGCAAATATCTGCGCTTTGCAAGCATTCTCCAAGAAGTACATACGAAGAAAAGCTGTACCACAACTTGGTCCCAGCGTGAGAGTCCCGTGATTTCTCAGCATCAACAGGGATTTGCTGCCGAGGTTTGCGACAATCCGATCCCGCTCTTCGAGCTCCAAAGCGATACCTTCGTAATCGTGATACGCGAGGTCGTTATAAACCTGCATCGACATTTGAGTGTAACGACGCAGGCCTTTTTTCTGCGCGCTGACCGCCATTCCGTAAGGTGTATGGACATGAATAACGCAGCCGGCATCTGCCCGCGCATTATGAACGGCTGAGTGGATCGTAAAACCTGCGGGATTAATGAAATAGGGAGTCTCTTGGCAGACCTTGCCTTCTCCATCGATTTTCACAAGCGCAGAGGCCGTCATCTCATCAAACATGACCCCATAAGGATTGATCAAGAAACGGTGCTGTCCATCTTCATCAGGCAATCTCGCAGAGATGTGCGTGAAAACAAGGTCTGTCCAGCCGTGCATCGCACACAGACGATATGTTGCCGCCAGATTTTTACGAATTTGCCATTCTGTCGCTGAGACTTTGCCCTCTAAACGCTCAATTTTCGTGGGGTCTGCAATATCAAAACCAGACATCGCGTCGAGTGCTGAGCTGGGGCTATTATCTGTTTGCGCGTTCATTTTGGTCCTCCATTTTCGCTATTGATAGCTTGCGCATCGCATTTGGCAAGTTATGGCGGGGTGATGATAAATGAACGACACTTTGGAACGACCCAAGATGGGCGGGAAATAAGCGCCTATGAACTTGGCCTGCCGAACGGAATCACAGCGACAATATTAAATTATGGCGCCACATTGCAGGCTCTCTATTTACCCGATGGGCGCAATGTCACGCTTGGTTACGGAACATTGGAACCTTACGTGTCTGGCGTTCATTATTTAGGTGGAATTGTCGGACGGAACGCAAATCGTATAGCCCCCGCAAGAATGATCATCAACGGAACGAAATTTCAACTTACCGCAACGGATGGCGAAGCAAATTTACACAGTGGACCGATGGGGTTTGAGACACAGATTTGGTCGACGTCTGTTGAAGATAACGCGTTGGTTCTACACCATATCTCGCCTGATGGAGACGGCGGGTTTCCAGGAGAGCTGGACGTAACTCTCAGAATAATAGTCGGGCAAATGTCACTTAGATTGGAAATGTTGGCCCGAACCACGAAACCAACCCCCGTAAATATGACATGGCATCCCTATTGGAACCTCCTCGGCAAAGGTCGAATTGATGGTCACGTGCTTTCCGCCGAATCGACCGAAATCACAGTCCTCCAAAAGGCACAGCCCATGCCGCTCAATCAGACACGTTTTGACTTTCGACAACCATTGGCATTGGGGTCTGTCCAGATCGACGACAATTACGTCAATATTGGAAAAGCCAGCGTCAGCGCGAACGGCACGACGCTCCATGTCTCTAGCTCACTTCCCGATCTGCAAATTTACACGGGTGATCATTTACCAGTGCCGAGATCAGGCATCGCGCTAGAGCCTCAATATCGACCCAATGACATAAATTTTGCTCAGAACTGCCTATTGCAGCCAGAGCAGACCTATAACCATTGGATCGAATACTCCTTCGAAACGACCTAAAGAACGGACTTGGCGTCGACCCAGTCTAGGCCTTGCGCTTCCGCGACAGCTTCAATCGTCAACATACCTTCGCAGACGTTCAAACCATTGAGGAGGTGTTTGTCCTCGCGCATTGCGTCTTTCCATCCCATCCGTGCAATCCGCTTGGCATAGGGCAAAGTTGCACCATTCAAGGCATAAGCTGATGTCCGCGCCACTGCGCCTGGCATATTCGCAACGCAATAATGCACCACACCGTCAACGATGTAGGTTGGGTCAGCATGTGTTGTGGCCTTCGAAGTTTCGAAACACCCACCTTGATCGATCGCGACATCTACAAGCACCGCTCCCTCTTTCATGGTCGAGAGCATATCCCGCGACAAAAGCTTCGGCGCTGCTGCACCTGGAATAAGAACCGCTCCGATGACAAGATCGGCATCCTGAATGATTCTTGCCAAAGCATCAGGCGTTGAACGGCGGACTTGCGCGCGATTGCCGAATTCGTAGGATAGCTTTTCCATCACTTTGTTAGAGCGCTCCAAAATCGTAACGTCTGCTTGCATACCGATCGCCATGAGCGCGGCATTATATCCGACGTCACCGCCTCCAATAATCACCACTTTGCCAGAAGCCACACCTGGGACGCCACCGAGAAGCACACCGCGGCCACCGCCAAGTTTCTGAAGCGCCGTGGCACCCACTTGCGTTGCCAATCGGCCTGCGACTTGGCTCATTGGCTTCAACAGAGGCAGCTCTCCGCTTTCATCTGTGACAGTCTCATAGGCGATGCAAATTGCGCCCGATTTGATCAAGGCTTGGGTCTGCTCTGGGTCTGGCGCCAAATGCAAGTAAGTATATAGAATTTGACCCGGACGCAGCATGGCGCACTCAACAGGCTGAGGCTCCTTCACTTTAACGATCATGTCACAACCAGCAAAAATTTCTGCCGCAGTAGTCTTGATGACAGCGCCTGCCGAGACATAGTGCTCATCTAGGCTTCCGATCCCGGCGCCAGCTGATGCTTCAACCCAAATCTCATGACCATCGGCCACTAATTCGGATACAGATTCGGGCGTAAGGCCCACGCGATATTCTTGCGATTTAATTTCCGTTGGGACACCGATGCGCATGAGACTCTCCTTAGACCAGCAACAGAAAGGCAATACGTTATTCTATTTGAGAAATTATACGTTTTCGACTTGGTTAAACGATAATTTTCAGGATATTATCCGAAAAACTATTCCAGAATTGATAAAAATTATGAGTATCTCAGATATTGACCGTAAAATCCTGCATGAGCTTCAAATGAACTGCAGGCAAAGTTCTGCCGTGATTGGAGAGAAAGTGGGTTTGTCGCCCTCCGCCTGCCATCGGCGAATTGGCCTCCTAGAGGACAAGGGCCTGATTGAAAGATATGCCGCTCGCTTAAATGGTCAGAAACTCGGTTTTGCAATGACGTTCTATGTCGAGGTTACATTGGAAGGCCAAAGTGAGGCCATTCTCTCTGCTTTCGAGAAAGCAGCCCTGTCACGCCCCGAAGTTTTAGAATGTCATTTGATGACTGGACAGGCAGACTACCTGATAAAGGTCGCAGCCCCGGATACATCAGATTATGAACGCATCTATCGCCGTACCATTGCGGCGTTACCGCATGTCAGCCGCATTCAATCCAGCCTTGTTATGAAAACCGTCAAACGTTGGGCTGGATATCCCGCGCTTTAGAACTTGCTGATGGCCTCTGTTGAGCGATCAAAGCTTGGATAAGTCGCGCGTTGACTCTCAGTTACCAGCAGATTTGTAGCTCATAGGCACCCCAGAGAAGTAAATGAGCGATATTTAATCGCCTTAAGGCAAAAAATCACGGCAAAGCCAATGGACCGCGTCGCAGTGCTCGGCTAGAGCCGCTAGTGAGTTGAGCGCAGACTGGATGACAGGGATACATTGCCCAAAATTACTTCGAAAATTCTTTGGTTGAAAACCGCAGCGCCCATGGCCGTTGTGATGGGCCTGGCATGGGTAACGCCAGCTCAGGCACAAATTGGGAATGTGACGCGCGCGGATGGTGATCTTAAACTCGCTGCAGACAGTCCATTCCGAGATCCAGATATCATCTATTTGGAGGCAGATACGCTTACCAATGATGAAGCCACTCAAATTCTCACCGCCGAAGGCAGTGTCGAAGGCCGATATCAGGACCGCACATTACGGGCAGATCGCGTTGTGTATAACTTGACTACAGGTCAGGTAATTGCCTCTGGCAATGTGGTATTGGTCCAGGCTGACGGCAGCTCTCAATATGCGGATAAGCTTGAGCTTTCGAATGAACTTGAAGCGGGTACTGCGACCGATTTTGTTGCCCGCCTCCCCAGCGGCGCGGTCACAGCGGCTCGTTTTGTGGCACGCGGTAAAAACGGCGAAGTTGAACTTTATAACGCCTATTACACTGCCTGTGAGGTTTGCGCAGAGAAACCCAACCCCACTTGGCGGATCAAAGCTCGGCGCGTGACCCAAGATGACGAGTCGCGGACCGTCCGATATCGCGATGCAACGTTTGAGTTGTTTGGCCTCCCCGTATTTTACACGCCATTTTTGGCCCATCCGGATCCTAGTGCAGACCGTGCGAGTGGTATTCTCACACCATTTGCAGGTTATTCTGAAGCGACCGGTTTTAACGCGCGCGTACCCTATTACTGGGCAATCGACGATTATACGGAAGCGACGATAACGCCACGGGTGTACAGCAAAGTTAATCCCTTGATGGAATACCAATTTGCGCGTCAATTTCATACAGGACGGATCGAAATCGACGGCAGCTTCACATATGGGAGCGCCTTCGACCGTAACGGTAATTCATTCGATGATGCGTCATTATTTAGAAATCCAGACGGCGCTCCCATTGGTAAACGCTGGCGCAGCCATTTCTTCGCAAAGGGGCTTTTTGCACCATCGGATTTTTGGACCTACGGTTTCGGACTTCAATTTACGACTGATGACAATTATCTAGCGCGCTATAGTCTTGACGAACAACGTCAAACCCAAGGCCTGTATGAAGGCGAGTCGCTTCGAAATACGTCGCAAGCCTTCGTAATTGGGCAGAACGACAATACTTCCGTGACCGTTTCGACAGTCGGTTTTCAGGATCTGCGCGATAGGATCACTCAGCGGGATGACGGGACTTATTCTGTCTCGACCTCCGACGATGGACGCCTGCCTATCCTTGCGCCGCGTATCGAACTCAAACACTATATAAACGACCCCATAATTGGCGGCCGCCTCAAAGCCTCCAGCAACGTTACAGTCTTAACACGGGAAACAGGTTCAGATTACACGCGGGCGACAGCTGGGTTAGACTACAGCAAAACCTGGGTCGCGCCCGGCGGAATTGAAGTCAAACCCTTCGGAAATATCCGCACGGATTACATCGCGATCAGTACGGATTCCGATATCACCCCAGATGTTGAAGACCCACAATTTTCGCGGGTTTTGGGTCAAGGCGGTGTCGACATCCGATATCCATTCATCAAAATCGGAGACAAGGTCAACTGGACCTTAGAGCCCCGTATTCAGGTCACCCAAAGCTTTGGCGACCCAAAACTCGATGAATTTGCGGTCGGAGACACGAATAGTTTCGTTTTGTCAGAAGACGCAGGGAACGCGGATCTCGACGGGGCCCTTTTATGGCAATCGAACAAGTCCTCTGGTTTTGATTTTTGGCAGGAAGGCACCCGCATTGACGTCGGTGGATCCGTCGCTGCAAGTTGGGGCAAGAGAAGTTCTGCCGAAATTTTCGCGGGGCAGTCTTTCTCTTCAGGTTCGAATGGGACTGCAATTGATGGTCTTTCGAATGAAGACGGAGGTTTTTTGCTGGGCTCTGGTTTAGAGGGCAAACAGTCTGATATCGTCGGCGAGGCCACCCTTAAGTTGGGTAATTTAATCAAGTCGCAAACACGTCTGCGATATAATGAAGACACGAATGACCTGACGCGAATTGACACTCAGCTGAACTTAAGAACCAAATGGGTGAGTGCGGGCGCTCGCTACTTCAAACTAAATGATGCGTCACGGCAATTAATCGAAACGCCGGGAGCGCCCCCTGAAGAAATTTCCGGGAACATCCGTCTCAGATTTTCGGAAAACTGGAGTACATCGTTCCAAGCCAACCATGATCTTGATTCAGATAAAACGCGCTCACTAGGCCTAGGTTTGCGTTATGAAGACGACTGTACACTTATCGAGCTGCTCTACACGAGAAATGACTTCAGTAATGACGCAGTCCGAAACCAAGGTGGGATCGGAATTCGCGTTTCATTATTGACCTTGGGCGAGTTTGGCGACTAGCCAACAAAGCTCTTTTCAACGACAAACTCGGCAGGTTGAGAATTTGATCCTTCGGTCAGGCCAAAGCCTTCGACAAGCTTCGCTGTATCATCGATCATATCTTTAGAACCGCAAATCATTACACGGTCCGTCTCAGGGTTAAGTGGGGCCGTACCCGCCGCATCAAATAATTCGCCTGTTTCAAGTAGCGTCGTAATGCGGCCTTTGATCGGATGATCTTCGCGCGTCAGTGATGTGATCAGCTTCAAACGCGATGAACCATCCTCACGAACGACCATTTCGCCCACTAATGGATCATTGATCAAATCATTCACAAGTCGGGTGGAGTATTCCAACTCACCCGCTTCACGGCAGGTATGCGTGACGATGACTTCATCGTAGCGCTCATATGTTTCAGGGTCGCGCACCAGAGACGCGAAGGGCGCGAAACCTGTTCCGGTGGAAAACATCCACAGACGCTTACCCGGCAATAAGGCGTCTAGCACCAGAGTTCCGACGGGTTTACGGCCTAACAAGACGGTATCGCCAATCTCAATTTTTTGAAGGCGGGAGGTGAGCGGACCATCCTCAACTTTGATTGAATAAAATTCCAACTTGTCGTCCCAAGCCGGAGACGCGATGGAATACGCTCTCATAATGGGGCGCTTTTGGTCTTCTGTCTTTGGTAAACCAATCATAATGAACTCGCCTGTCCGAAAACGGAAAGACGCAGGTCGCGAGATCGAAAAAGCAAAAAGTCGATCGGTAAAATGCTCGACCGAAAGCACTTTTTCCTCTGTTGGGGCATTAGACATAGTAATAAATTCCGTCTTCAATTTACATTCCGCGCGCCACATAGACGGGTGCGCGAGGCGTTTCAATATTCTATATAGTGAACTTATCGTTCTTTATAAAGAACACACATAAAATTGATCTTTTTTCGGTCCGCTAGATGGAAGATGTTGAACCAGCCAACCTAACGCGTAAACACGTCAGCATGACCGACCTAAAGCTGAAATCTGATTTCGCCACTGCCAAACGCACAGAGTGGCAAAAGACTGTGACCTCTGGCTTGAAAACAGGCACCTTTGAGGACCTGATTCACTATTCAGAGGATGGAATTGCGCGCGGACCGCTGATGAGTGCAACGGATTTACCGCCCTCCCTTGCGCCATTAGCGAGAACTGCACTGCCGAAACTTGAAGGCCGCAAGTGGCATATCACAGCGCCGGTCAGGGGCATCGACCTCAATCATGCCAACACGCAACTTTTGGAAAACCTCAAAGGTGGCGCAAGTGCCATACGGATCGAGAATGGCGACGCGCTCAAAAATAGAAATGATCTAAAACGACTGTTGGAGGGTGTTCACCTAGACCTCGTGCCTATTCAGTTTGCGCCCAAATCTGGAAACGCGTCCAGTTTAACCCAAGCTTTGTCCATTGCGGCCCTCAAAGAAACATCTGTGTGGGCGGGCTTGGACCCAATTGATGACGAAGCCGCAATCAACGCCACCTTAAGACAAACGCCCGCTGGCTGGAAGCTAATGACAATTTCCGCTTGTCATATCCACGAGCAAGGCGGCACCGATGTTCAAGAGCTCGCAGGCCTTGCAGCCCATTTGGCAGATGCTATTCGCGTCTATGGGACTGACACGGTGTGCAAGCACATGGTAATCGAAATCGCGTCCGATCGAGACTCACACCTCACCATCGCAAAAATAAGAGCTGCGCGCAGACTGACAAGGCGGATCACAGAAGCCTTTGATATTGATGGGTCAGCGATACCAATCTGCGCCGTAACCTCATTGCGCATGATGCAAACCCAGGATGCGTGGACCAACCTTCTACGCGTCATGAGCGCAGGTTTCGGATCTGTTATCGGGGGGGCTGATATGATTACGACACGGCCCTTCACCGATGGATTGGGAGAGGCCACGCCTTTCGCGCATCGTATCGCCCGAAACATGCAATTGATGATGATGGAAGAAAGTCACTTGGGCCAAGTCGCCGATGCAGCGCACGGCAGTTATTGGCACGAACATATGACGGAAGCCCTCGCTCAATCCGCGTGGCGCGCATTTCAGATGATCGAGCAAAAAGGTGGTATTCGATCTTACATGGACAGCGGAGAATTCGATACCGCCTTACACGCCTCTCAGGCGGCGCGTGCAGCTCGAAGTGAGCCCCTTCTTGGAATAACTTTGCATCCCGCAAAGAATGTCAAAGATCCGGAGGTTCGCACATGACCTACCCTGATTTCACAAAACTCGATCTTGGCAGACCGCAAGGGACCTCCCGTGGCGGAGACAGCTGGGAGTCGCCAGAAGGCATTAATATACGTTCGCATTATAATAAGGACGATATCGACGGCCTTCCATTTTTGGACACCCAGCCGGGTTTTGCCCCCTATCTGCGCGGACCATATCCAACCATGTATGTGCAGCGCCCCTGGACGGTCAGACAATATGCAGGATTCTCAACCGCCGAAGATTCTAATGCCTTCTACAGACGCAACCTAGCCGCAGGTCAGAAGGGTCTTTCCGTAGCGTTCGATCTCGCTACCCATCGCGGCTACGATAGCAATCATCCGCGTGTACCGGGTGACGTCGGTATGGCAGGGGTCGCGATCGATAGCATCTATGACATGCGCATTTTGTTCGACCAAATTCCGCTCGATAAAATGTCCGTTTCCATGACCATGAATGGTGCCGTTCTACCCGTTCTCGCCCTCTACATCGCAGCCGCAGAGGAGCAAGGCGTTTCGCAGGAGAAACTCGCAGGAACCATACAGAATGACATTCTCAAGGAATTTATGGTTCGGAACACATATATATATCCACCCAAGCCAAGTATGCGGATCATCTCCGATATTTTTGCCCATACCAGTCAGCATATGCCGAAGTTCAATTCGATCTCGATCTCTGGCTACCACATGCAAGAAGCGGGAGCTTCGGCAGATATTGAGCTCGGCTATACGCTCGCTGACGGCCTCGAATATGTCAGAACAGGTATCGCGGCAGGTATGGACATAGACCGTTTCGCCCCGCGCCTGTCCTTCTTCTGGGCGGTAGGTATGAATTATTTCATGGAAGTCGCAAAACTTCGCGCGGCCCGATTGCTCTGGGCGCAATTGATTGGTGAATTTAATCCGACAAATCAAAAATCGAATATGCTAAGGACACACTGTCAAACGTCTGGCTGGTCACTAACCGCACAAGATGTTTTTAACAATGTAGGCCGAACCCATATCGAAGCTATGGCCGCGGTTGATGGCGGCACCCAATCTTTGCACACAAACTCATTGGATGAGGCCCTCGCTTTACCGACGGATTTCTCAGCTCGGATTGCACGAAACACGCAAATTTTCCTACAAACTGAAGGCAAGCACACCGCCCAAATCGACCCATGGGCGGGCAGTTACTACGTCGAGCGCTTAACGCATGATTTGGCGGCGCGGGCCCTCTCACGGATACAAGAAGTAGAAGCTTTAGGCGGCATGGCCGCTGCGATTGAAGCCGGCATTCCAAAGCTCCGTATCGAAGAGTCTGCTGCGCGCATTCAAGCTAGAATCGATAGCGGCGGACAAACAGTTGTGGGCGTGAACAAATATCTCTCCGATGAAAAAGACGACATCCCCATTCTGAAAGTAGACAACGCGGCTGTGCGGCAGGGCCAAATAGCCCGACTTAAACAGCTCCGCGCTGACCGAGATACGCAAGCTACGATGAAGGCTTTAGATGCCCTCACGAAATCAGCAGATACGGGAGACGGTAACCTCCTCGCGCTAGCTGTGGATGCGGCGCGCAAGAAGGCCACAGTTGGTGAAATATCTGATGCATTAGAAAAAGTTTACGGGCGTTTCTCTGCAAAGCCGGCGGGCGTCCGAGGCGTCTATTCAGGCGCGTTTGATGATAAAAACCCAAGTTTTAAAGCCGCTAAATCTCGGATTGACGCTTTCACGGAGCTCGAGGGGCGCAAACCTAAAATATTGATCGCAAAAATGGGACAAGACGGTCACGATCGCGGCCAGAAAGTCGTCGCGACAGCCTTCTCTGACATAGGTTTCGACGTTGTCATCGGCCCTCTATTCCAAACACCTGGAGAGGCGGCGGACCTCGGCATTTCGTCCGATGTCGACATTATTGCGGCGAGCTCACTTGCGGCGGGGCATTTGTCTCTTGTCCCCGAATTACGGGACGCACTGAAAGCCAAAGGACGCGACGACATTCTGATAATTGTTGGTGGCGTCATTCCACCAGAAGATGTTGAAACCTTGAAAAATATGGGCGCCAAGGCCGTCTTCCCACCTGGCACGAATATTCCAGATGCGGTTTTAGAAGTTTTAGACGTCGTCAATATGCGATTAAGTCAGGGTGCCTGATCAACGGAAAGTGCGAATTCCATTTCGGCGTGGATGTTGATCTTCTCACCAAAGTCGGTGTAACTCACGTCAACATATTCGCGTCTTCGTGAGAAATCACTTAGATTTTTTGAGTACCCAAATTCTTGACTGAGACACGTCGGTAGGTCGCCCATGATTGGTCGCATTGCAGAATTCGCAGCCGCTTGCGGGCGGGCTCTAAAAGTCCTCCATCCCAAGCGCACTTTCGGCCCAGCGGAAATAGACCCCTATTTCGGATATTCGACACCAGACGAGATCGTTGTTCGCGGTCGTGTGCTCAGCCGACGCCCTGATAAAGGGAAAACTCCCGCTAAACTGAGCCCGACGATTTGGACGAATTTCAAATCGATGGCGGCGCTTTTCAATACGCGAGAGTTGGAGAATGTCTCCGTTCGATGCGAAGGGCAGGAAACAGTAACAGATGAAGAAGGCTATTTTTCGCTGAACCTCCCCAAGCCGGACGACGTTTATGGCTGGGTTTCCTTTGACTGCTATTTTAACGGTGGCGATGCACCCGCAGCTTTGACGGCGCTGCTACCCTCGCCAAACGCGGATTTCGGTATAATTTCGGACATAGATGACACCTTGATCAAAACGGAGACTTGGAGTCTTTTGCGGAATCTTTGGAACTCATTGACAGGTAGTGCGGAATCTAGGCTCGTTTTTTCTGACGCTGTCGCTCTTGTCGAAATGCTCCACGACGAAGTAAATCCTGTATTCTATGTGAGCTCCTCGCCATGGAATTTACATGCTTTCCTCTCTGAAATCTTCGATAGAGCGGGATTGATCCGTGGACCGAAATTTCTACGAGATTTAGGCGTATCCAAACAAAAGCTGGTCAATGAGAACCACCATAGCCGTAAAACCCGGTCCATCGACACGATCTTAGCGGCCAATCCCTCACTTACATTTATTCTTATCGGCGATACTGGCCAGCACGATGCTAGGGTGTATCACGATACTATCAAACGACACCCAAACCGTATCCGTCAAGTTATCTTGCGGGCGCCGCATCGCTCCATTGGGAGGTCTGATCTACATTGGATTGAGAACATCATGGAGACAGGCACGCCAATATTCGTCGGCGAAACCTATGATGCTTTACTCAAATCCTGATCAGCCAGGCATGCCGTCAAAGGCTGGAATATTGGGATCAAGATGGGTGCAATCCATTTTTGACTTGGCATAGACGTTAAACTGCGGCTTCACTTCTTGATGCTCATTCAAAGTACCAGCTCGAATCCCAATTGATTCAGGTCGGGCTTGATTGGAGGTGAAAAGCTGAGAACCGCATCGGGGACAGAAGGTCTTTGTCAGGGTGCTCCCGCTATCAACAACATGATTGAACGTCTTTACTTCACCCGAGATGTCTACATCTGCTACTTTCATAAATACTAATGTCGCAAATGCGCCGCCGCCAGACTGACGGCAATCTGTGCAATGACAATTTCCCTGCATGGTGATGTCACCATCCGCAACGAATGTCACATCCCCGCAGAGACAGTTTCCAGTCAGTTTCGTCATTATCTCGCTCCTAAAACCTGCAGGGTATAGATCGATGTGTCTAAGGCAATACTCTACAAAAAAACTGGGCGTTTAGCGTTCGCTGGCATTTACAAGGTCAAAGAACTCGGACCGCGTTTCGGCTTTCAAAAACTGCCCATCGAGTGCCGATGAAATCATACGGTGTGGTGTTTGGATACCACGCATGGTCATACAAAGATGCTCGCCCTTGGCCATGACCGCAACGTTTTTGGTTCCCAATATTTCCATCACGTCATCCGCAATGTCAGCGACAAGTTTTTCCTGTAAACTTAAAGCATGCGCATTTTTATGTGCGATCCGTGCGAATTTCGACAGCCCTAAAACTTTGTCATCGGCAATATATGCGATCGAAACATCGCACCAGAACGGGAGCATGTGATGTTCGCACATCGACCAAACGCGCATACCGGTTACGGCCACCATTTGGTTATGCCGAACCGAGGCGAAGGTCGTGTCCAGCTTGCCCGCATCATATTCAATGAAGTCACGCCAGAAATTCGCAATACGCCGAGGCGTTTCCAATAGACCTTCGCGGTCAGGATCTTCGCCCAGCGCAATCAGCATTTCCCGAACAAGTTCTTTCAATCGGGGGTGATCGACTTTCTTAGGCTTGAGGTGCTGATCTGGCATGCTTTGTCTTTCTTCGAAATCTACGCCCTAATTGCGAGATGTAATATTTCTACGCGCGGACTTAGGATGGCGATTGCAAATATGTGCGGATCTTTTCGACACGTTTTCGATTTACGCCATTGTCCGAGTAGCCGACGCGGCTGGCCGAGCGAATGTGACAAATATCCCCATCACTGCGCACTTCTACATCATCCACAAATTTAAAAATCCGGCTCATGTAAGTCGCGGAAAGATAACTCTCGGTGCGGGATGTGATTGTTCCACCTGTCGCCTCGATGGCATCGGCGACATTTTTGAAACTTGCTTGCAATGGCGCGACCGCTCTTTCGGGCTGCACTCCGGCCTCGGAAGACACGGCATTAGGCTTACTGCCCAGCTCTTTTAATCGCTTATGTTCCAAACCTGGTGCCTCGCCTTTTTGACTATAAATGCCCAAGCCGACGAATAGAGCAAAAAGTGCCAAAATTATATATAAGAATATCATAATGCGTTCTGTTTCATGACAAGTTCAATGTAATCATCATACCAAGTCGGGCCCATCAAAGATTGGAAAAATCCATTATGGCCGCCATGCGCGTGAATTATGCGTCGGGCTTTGTGGTTTAATTTCAAACCCAAAAGATTTTCCACGGGGATCATACCGTCATCCGCCGCTGTGATAAGGGAAATCGGAACGGGGCAATTTTCCAAATCACGCTTATCCACGCGGTAAGAGTCAAAATAGGACTTCATATCCGGAAACTCAGAATAGGTTGGCAACAGCCTTTCCGTCATTCCTAGAACCGTCTTTTGCGCCAGGAGGTCTTTAAAATCATAGAGATGCGGATAAAGAGCCTGTTTTTTCCGCAACGATCGCGTCCATTTCTTCAGAAAATACCGTTGATACATCGGATTCAGATCGACCAATGGCGCGGCGCCCCAAGGGTCGACGACGGGACTGATGGCGAAAATATGCTTGAGGTTATGTATCGTCAAATCACGCAGGGAGCGCGCAATCCGCAACGCGAAGTTCCCTCCCAAAGAGAACCCAACGATATAAACAGGCGCGCCTTCTGATAATTTGGCGGCCTGTTTGACCGCGTCAAAAACTTCGTTGAACAGGGTCGAGTAGAACAAACCTTCGTTCAGATCGTGGCTGTCTCCGTGATCGCGATAATTCAACCGAAATACGGAGGCTCCACGTTCATAAACCCGACGCCCCGCTGTCACGACATATGTGCTGTCTTGAGACCCTTCCCAACCATGTAAAAGGATCACGAGGGCTTTATTATCGGGATGGCGCGAGTAATTGCCCTTCAGGCGCACACCATCATCGCAAGTGAGAATCATATCCTCGCCTGCATCGACCATTGGGTTTCGGCCGCGTTTGCGGAATTTCAAACTGGCCAAGATCGTTTGCACCATATGATGACGCATCAGGAATGGCGGCTTAAAGGGCGCAACGCCCGCAGGTAACGGCGGCAGCCCTGTTTTGGCGTCTAAGGGAATTGCAGCCGCAGCGTTGATTATTTTCGGATCGGGTTCGCGCATGATTGGACTGATCTGAAACATAAGGCGCGGTCGTGCAAGTCACACGCCGCGCCTGATTTTACTTTTCTGGATTTAGTCGGAGACCCGCCTAAAGATCGTTGAGGTAAGCTCCGAAATGCACATTGGGAGTCCCCTTGAGGCCCAAGGCATCAACTTCGCGCGACAAGGATGTCGCGTCTTCGCTCCGCAGGGCTATAGAGATTTTCTCTTTCCCATTGATCGTAATCGTTTCGACCTCGGCAGACACACCATTGCGCTGGAATTTACGACGCTTGAGATTGGCTTCGTAATAACGCGACTTTTTGGACAGGGCGTCCGTCAAGCTGGCCGCATCCGCGACAGAAGAACAAGAGCCGCGGAATTTCGGCACATATGTCCCGATAATGGAGGCGGTTGTCCGCTTCATGGGGAATGTTGTCTTTACGCTGCGTTCCCATTGCTCCAGCGGACCTTGGGCTGAAATCATGGTATGAACTTCAAGCGTCTCATTATCGCAGAGTGTCGTGATCGTATTGGAACGCCCAGGCAGAAGGAAATACCTATCCGTATTATCCGTCTCAGACTCCGCGCTAAATTCCTTTTCGATGATCTGAACGATATCGTCCAAATCCGTATTATCGTCGAAGAAACCTCGCCATTGATAAAAGCGATCAGGTCCATTGGCAGCATGACGACGGGTCGGGTTTAGCGGGCGATTGTCGAGGTAAAGCATAATGTCCTTTAAAGGTTTCTAATTGAGAGGGATGGAAGACGTAGGACCCAGACTTTAAAATTAAGAATTTAAAACCAAGGGAACGAATATAGTGAAGATTATGACTCTATTCGTATAAACCTGGGTAAGCTCAGGGATTTTAATGTCTTCCGCATAGAGAACCTTTAGCAAACCTTAACGCCAGAGTCAATATTTTGTCACGGTTCCGAAAGAAACCTGACCTTATCCACTTGTTTTGAGATTTGGGGGGTCATGCAGGGATAGCAAGGCCAGACATGCGGAAACGCTCGCAGCCGCTCTCCCGTGTCTTGGGGCGTCTGCCGAAAGGCGATGTCCAGTAAGGTGGGACAGTCCGCGTGGTCGATATTCGCGATGGAATACCAAAGTAATAGTTTTGTTTTACGCGAAAATCAGGAGTTGGGTTGTAATGCCAACTCGCCACGCGGCAGCGGTTTTTGAAGAAGCGGCCAGTCATAAACCCCGCAGTTGGCACACTTGGAACCAGCGGTCGGCTCTCACTCCTAAAGTCCCGGCACAGTCAAATGTCTCACCATTCAATGCTCAGACCCACCGTCCTCCGAACCGGCAAGCGAGGCCCCGCCTGTCCCATGTCCGAAAGAACCCGTGTAAGGTATCACGGGTTTTGAACACGAGGATCAGACTCTTGATATTTTCATAAGCCGCTGAAAATAAACGTATAAATATCAGGTAAAGACGGGAAAGAGTTCCACCCCCTACTCCGGCTTTTCGAATTCCATGATGACGTCGTCCACGGCCAGATTATCGCCGGCGGAGGCGTTCACTTTGGACACGACACAGCGGCTTTCGGCGCGGAGGGTGTTTTCCATTTTCATGGCTTCGACCACGGCTAACGCCTGTCCGTCTTCGACGGTTTGGCCTTCTTCGACCAAGACGCTGACGACAACGCCCGGCATCGGGCAGAGCAGCAGGTTGGACGTATCGGGCGCGAGTTTAATCGGCATCAGCTTGGCGAGTTCCGCCGCGCGTGGATTACGCACCGCCACATCAAAAATAACGCCGCGATGCCAGACACGATACCCTTCGGGAATCGCGCGCGCCTTGAAGGTGAACGCCCGGCTATCGACAAAGGCACGGACAGTTTCTTCGCCCGGACGCCAGTTCAATCCGACTTCCAATTCCAAGGCGGCCTTATCACTGTCATCATTCATGACGATGGTGCGGAGGCCAGAATCGCCATTAATGTCGGCGGAGTAGGTGCGATCTTCCCCCGTGGGAGATTTCACCGCGACGGCCCATTCGTCGGGAACATGGCGGGCGTGGTTGGGCAAGCTGCCACTGATCTGGGCGGCGCGGTGTTCTTTGATGTCATGCATCAGCGCGCAGACGGCCGCAATTTTACGCGTGTGGCCTGCGTTCTCTGGCGCGCCCAAAAATCCGTCAGGATATTCTTCGGCGATGAAGGCCGTTGTAATATCGCCGCGTGCGAAGCGGTCATGATCGTAAACGGCTTGCAAGAACGGGATGTTATGCCCGATCCCGTCGAGTTCGAAATTATCCAAAGCGACCTTCATCGCGTCAATCGCGATACCGCGATCATCGCCCCATGTGCAGAGCTTGGCGATCATCGGATCGTAGAACATGGAGATTTCGCCGCCTTCAAAGACGCCTGTATCATTGCGCACAATCGCACCGCTCTCGACCTTACCCTCGGCAGGGGGACGGTAGCGCTTTAGGCGTCCGATGGAGGGCAAGAAATTGCGATAGGGGTCTTCGGCATAGATGCGGCTTTCGAGCGCCCAGCCCGTGAGGGTCACATCGTCTTGGCTCATGTTGAGCTCCTCGCCTTGGGCCGAGCGGATCATTTGCTCGACGAGGTCCACGCCCGTGATCAACTCCGTGACGGGATGTTCGACCTGCAAACGTGTGTTCATTTCGAGGAAGTAGAAATTCTTGTCACCATCGACGATAAACTCAACCGTACCCGCAGAATCGTAATTCACGGCCTTTGCCAGAGCCACAGATTCTGCGCCCATAGCGGCGCGGGTTTCTTCGTCGAGGAAGGGCGACGGGGCTTCTTCGATGACTTTTTGGTTGCGGCGCTGAATGGAACATTCGCGCTCGCCCAGATAAATACAATTGCCGTGCTTGTCGCCAAGGACTTGGATTTCGATATGGCGGGGTTGGGTGACGAATTTTTCGATAAAGATACGATCATCGCCAAAGCTGGTCGCGGCTTCGTTCTTAGAGGATTGGAAGCCTTCACGGGCTTCTTCGTCATTCCACGCGATACGCATACCTTTGCCACCGCCGCCCGCTGACGCTTTAATCATGACGGGATAGCCGACTTTATTTGCGATTTTGACGGCTTCGTCGGCGTCTTCGATCAAGCCCATGTGACCCGGAACGCAGGACACACCTGCGTCTTGGGCGAGTTTCTTGGACGTGATCTTATCGCCCATCGACACAATCGCGTGGGGGTTGGGGCCGATAAAGGCGATCTTTTTCTTGGCCAGAAGTTTCGCAAATTCAGGATTTTCCGACAGGAAACCATAGCCGGGATGGACGGCGTCCGCGCCCGTATCCTCGACGGCTTTGATGATTTTCTCCATCACCAAATAGGATTGGTTCACAGCGGGCGGGCCAATATGAACCGCCTCATCCGCCATCCGCACATGCAGTGCATTTTTATCCGCATCGGAATAAACCGCCACAGTTTTAATGCCCATCTTCCGCGCGGTTTTGATGACACGGCACGCAATTTCACCACGGTTGGCGATTAGGATTTTTTTGATTTTGGTCATTTGAGTTTCTCGTCAATCCAAGAATAATGTTCGGAATGGTCGCCTGACCAGTTATCTCTATCTTGCCGCGTTAAGATGCCCTTTGGCGCAACGTAACTTTTTATCCAACGCTCTGGGTTCTCGCGCCAACATAAGTTCAACGAACCCCAATCGCGAAAATAGAACTGACTGTGATAAGGTAAGTTATCATGAATCCACCATGCCAACGATGTCCAGTCTCGACCTTCGCCGAAATTATCCATAAACCACGGAATTTGCACCGTCGCGCAAGCGCCCATATTTCCATCCGCGTCCCGCCTATCCCATATGTGATTGGCGGCTGAGGCTTCATTGCTGGAACATTGATGCTGGTTATTATTGGCTGCACCCTTGGCGTTGACCGTGGGCGAACGATAAGCTGAACGAATAGAAACGTGGCCGAATTTCTTTTTCAGCGGCTCAAGTAGGTCTTGGCACAATCGCGTCCCCGCCTCGACAGCAAGCTGCGGGTCTTCGGGATAATTGGGCAGGCCGTACCAATCCCCAATGCTGGAGTAGAGAAACTCCCGCATGAAAAAATTATCTGACAAACGAACCCGTCCGAGTTTTTCGAGGGCGTTATAGCTACCGATTTCGCGAGGCCCATCTTGGGTCATGGATTAGGCACCAACCACAGTTTTAATGCCCATTTTCCGCGCGGTTTTAATAACGCGGCAGGCAATTTCACCCCGGTTGGCGATTAGGATTTTTGTGATTTTAGTCATAACTTATTCTAATTAGTTGCCTGAATTTCGCCCTCGAAGTCCCAATCATTTAGGAAATTAAGAAGTAGCTCCGCGTTTTTTTGATTAAATACAACTCGCGATGTTGAAGACGTGATAACTAAATAGTGGTCATCTTCAAATCGAGAAAAGGTTCGAAAAGTTTGAAAGTTACCAGCGTATTTAAAACTGGCAATTTTGTTTCTGGGAAATAACTTTTTTTGGGACGAAGCTTGGTCTGCAAACTCAATATAAGCACGAAGAGCTTTTTTATACTTCTTCTTATATTTCTCTCTCAAAATCAAAATTTCATCTTTCTCCCAACTCGCCTTTTGGTCTACTGACTTGATTGATAAAATTTTCTCATTCTTCTTAAAACCACTGACCTTGTTCTTCTCAAGCGTAGTTACAACACGGATGTACGTTGGTAAATCTTCACAGTCTTCACCATCAAAGAAACAGTAAGTGGTTTTAAAGGGAGCAGCTTGATAAATTTCCTGTTTTGCAGAGGCTGTGCCAAAGAATAACATCGGAAGTACCGCTACCAAAAATGCGAAAAGAAACTGCCTCACAGCGGTAAGTTCCCATGCTTTTTCCACGGGTTTTCTAGCTTCTTATCCTTCGCCAGAGCCAGTGCGCGGCAGATGCGTTTTCGGGTCGAGCGGGGTTGGATGACTTCGTCGATATAGCCGCGTTCGGCGGCGCGGAACGGGCTGAGGAATTTCTCTTCATAATCCGCGACATGTTCCGCCGTTTTCTCGGCATCGTCCAAATCTTTGCGGTGCAGGATTTCCACTGCGCCCTTTGCGCCCATCACGGCGATTTGCGCGGTCGGCCAAGCATAGTTGATATCATTGCGCAGATGTTTCGGGGACATCACGCAATAGGCGCCGCCATAGGCTTTGCGCGTGATAACGGTGACTTTCGGAACCGTCGCTTCGCCGTAAGCATAGAGCAATTTCGCGCCATGTTTAATCACGCCGCCATATTCCTGATCCGTGCCGGGCAGAAATCCGGGCACATCGACAAGGGACAGCACAGGAATTTCGAAACAATCACAAAAGCGGATAAAGCGCGCGGCTTTGCGTGAGGCGTTACTGTCGAGGCACCCCGCCAGCACCAGCGGTTGGTTGGCCACAACGCCTACGGTTTGGCCTTCCAGACGGATAAAGCCACAGAGGATATTCTTGGCGTAGTCTTCTTGGATTTCAAAGAAGTCGCCCTCATCCGCCAGCTTCACGACCAGCTCTTTCATATCATAGGGCAGGTTCGGATTATCAGGGACGAGCGTGTCGAGGCTCTCGTCAATGCGGTCATGCGCGTCATAGAAGGGCCGCACGGGCGAGCCGCTGCGATTGTTCAGCGGTAGGAAGTCAAATAGACGGCGGATTTCGGACAGCGCTTGCATGTCATTGTCATAAGCGCCGTCAGCGACAGAGGATTTGGACGTATGGGTTTTCGCCCCGCCCAGTTCTTCGGCCGTCACGACTTCATTGGTGACTGTTTTCAGAACATCGGGTCCCGTTAGGAACATATAAGAGCTATCGCGGACCATGAAGATGAAATCTGTCAGCGCGGGCGAGTAAACCGCCCCGCCCGCCGAGGGTCCCATGATGACAGAGATTTGCGGGATGACGCCAGAGGCGAGGATATTGTTCTGGAACACATCGGTATAACCCGCCAGCGCCGCGACGCCTTCTTGGATACGCGCACCGCCTGAATCTTGCAGGCCGATGATGGGCGCGCCGTGGCGCATGGCCATCTCTTGGACCTTGTTGATTTTCTTGGCGTGGGTTTCAGAGAGCGAGCCGCCGAAGACCGTGAAGTCTTGGGCAAAGACAAATGTCTTGCGGCCATTGATCGTGCCCCAGCCCGTGACGACGCCATCGCCTGCCATCTTGGTCTTTTCCATGCCGAAATCGGTGGAGCGGTGCGTGACGAACATGTCGAATTCTTCGAAACTACCGGGGTCGAGGAGCAGTTCGAGACGCTCTCGCGCCGTCAACTTCCCCTTGGCATGTTGGCCATCAATGCGGCGTTGTCCGCCACCCAATTTGGCCTCGTCACGTCGCGCTTGCAACTGATCTAGAATATCGCTCAAGGTAAACCCCCATAATTGCTCGATATTAAGAGAGCCACCCTAGTCACGGGACGCGGCAGTGCAAGTCTGAACGACCATAGAGGACTGAATAACGCTCACTTTTTGCGCACATACATTCATGACGGGTAGGTTTGCGCCTTTGTCAGTTGCCAAAGCGCTGTGAAAGACGGCATGTGCAAATC
This sequence comes from Litorimonas cladophorae, assembly GCF_014652455.1. Classification (GTDB taxonomy): domain Bacteria; phylum Pseudomonadota; class Alphaproteobacteria; order Caulobacterales; family Maricaulaceae; genus Litorimonas; species Litorimonas cladophorae. Next base: position 1,464,785 of record NZ_BMYV01000001.1, read on the forward strand.
TGAAGGGGCGAAATGCAAGCTGAAAGCTGTTACAGAACAGTCCCTCCGCGCAGGAAAGCCGTAAGAAGACCATGAAGTTCAACACATCTTATATCATCGCGGGTTCGCTATTGCTCTTGGGCGGCGTTTGGTTCCTCGTCAACAACCTTGGCGAAGAGGCGCCTTTGCCCGTTTCAACCCCCGCAACCGCCCAAGCCGACGCCCAGCGCACCATGCCCACAGTGCAGGTTCGCAGCGTCCGGGCCTCCGAACATCCCAACGTGTTGGAGCTTTACGGACAAACACAAGCCAATCGCGAAGTCTCCGTCAAAGCCGAAACGTCAGGCCTCGTCGCGCAAGTTTCTGTGCGCGAGGGTCAACGCGTGAAACGGGGGCAGACGCTCTGCCGTCAAGACCTCAACGCCCGCGCTGCTCAGGTTGATCAGGCCAAAGCCAATTTGCGCACGATTGAAACGGATTTAAATGCTGCGCGTGTTTTGGCCGAAAAGGGATTTCAATCCAGCTCCCGCGTGACCGCATTTGAAGCCCAATTGGATGGCGCACGCGCCATGTTGAAACAGGCCGAAATCGAAGCCGACAATATCAATATCCGCGCCCCATTTGACGGAATTTGGGAGCGACAATCCGCGCAAGTCGGTGACTTTCTTTCTCCTGGCATGTCCTGTGGTCTGTTGGTCGACATGTCGCCGTTAAAGGTGAACGTCCAACTGAACGAAACCCAAATCGGTAAAATCGAAATCGGCGACAGCGCGCAGATCGAACTTGCCACTGGGCAAACTGTGACGGGCGAAATTAAGTTTATCGAAGCCAAAGCCGATCCTGCAACGCGCACTTTCCGCGTCGAGCTGCATGTTCCAAATTCAGATTATCGTTTGAAAGCGGGCGTGACAGCGACTGTCCGTATTACGTCAGGCCTGACATCAGCCCAGCAAATCCCAAGCAGTATCCTAACGCTCGCCGATAGTGGCGATGTGGGTGTGCGCTATCTGGATGCGAGCAATATCGTTCGTTTTGCCTCGGTCAAAACAATTGACGAAACCCCAAATGGGATTTGGGTCACAGGCCTACCCGACGTGACGCGCATTATCGTTGAGGGGCAGGACTTTGTCTCTGTCGGTATGGAGGTTGACGCCAAGGAAGATTACACGTCTCCAGAAAACCCGACGCCGCGACGCGCCGCCAATACCTCGACTGGCATAGAGTGAGCGCCCGAGCATGAGCACGAAAGACATGTCGCCTTCGGCATCGGGCCTCGCTGGGGTCGTCGGCTTCTCGATCCGCAACTGGCGGACGACGCTGGGGATTATGTTGGTCTGCGTTATCGGTGGCCTGCTGGCTATGAGCAGTCTGCCCATGGACGCCGAACCAGATGTACCTGTTCCCATTATCAATATTCGCGTTGTGCTGCCCGGTGTTTCGCCCGAAGACGCTGAACGCCTCTTGGTTCGCCCGCTTGAAACAGAGTTGAAGGCGATTGAGGGATTGAAAGAAATCGACGGCGTCGCCTCAACCAATGTGGCCTATGTCACGCTCGAATTTGAACTTGGCGTGGATGAAGATGTCGTCATGGCCGATGTTTTGGAAAAAGTTGACCGCGCCCGCGCAGAATTTCCCGCCGAAGCCCGTCAGCCCATTATCGAAGAGATCAGTTTTTCCGCCCTCCCCATCCTCACCGTCAATTTATGGGGCGATGCTCCAGAGCGCGAACTGCAACGTCGCGCCAAAATGTTGCAACGGAAAATAGAAGCGATCCCGCTCGTTCTGGAAGCCAAGATTAGTGGCGAACGAACCGAAGTTCTGGAAGCCATTATTGACCCCGCAAAAACGGAAAGCCTCGGCATCACCTTTGGCGAAATCGCGGGGGCCGTTTCGCAGAATAATGAGCTGGTTCCGGCCGGCGCATTGGAAACGGATAGCGGTCGTTTCAACATTAAATTACCCGGCCTGATCGAGACGCCCTCTGACATGGGCGACCTCGTCGTGCGGCGCGGCGAAAATGGCGCAATTGTCCGATTGAGCGATATCGCCGAAGTGCGCCGCGGCTATAAAGACGCCACCACCCTCGCGCGATTTAACGGTCAAACCAGCCTGAGCCTAGAGATCAGCAAACGCCAAGGCGTCAATATTCTCGAAGCGACAGAACTCGTTCAACAATTGGTCGACATGGAAACCGCCCGTCCCGATTGGCCGCGCACAATTAACGTGACCTACAGCCAATCCCGCGCGGTTTATATTCGGGATATGATGTCGGAACTCTCGGCCTCCATTATCAATGCCGTTGTACTCGTCTTTATCGTTTGCATCGCCGCCTTGGGCTGGCGGTCAGCGATCTTTGTCGGTTGGGCTATTCCGTCGAGTTTCTTGATCGCCTTTTTCGGCTTTTTGATCATGGGCGAAACGATCAATATGATGATCCTCTTCGGCTTGATCCTATCCGTGGGGGTTCTGGTCGACAGCGCCATTGTCATTGTCGAATTTGCCGACCGGAAAATGGAAGAAGGCATGGACCGCCTTGAGGCTTTCAAAATGTCGGGCGAGCGTATGTTCTGGCCGATTATGAGTTCAACAGCGACGACGCTTGCCGCCTTCATTCCCTTGCTATTCTGGGAATCCACGACTGGGAAATTCATGAGCTATTTCCCCCGCACAATGATTTACGTTCTGTCAGCCTCCACGCTGATGGCGCTAATTTTCTTGCCCACGTTGGGCGCGAAAATTGGCTTTCGCCCCAAAAAAACAATCAATGCGAATGTTGTTGCCTTGTCGGGCGCGGAGGGCGATCCGTCAGACACCAAAGGATTTATTGGCCTATATGTGAAGATGATCCAGAAAATCATCCATTTCCCACTCTTGGTTATGACGGGAATGGTGGTTCTGGCTGTTGCAATCGTCGGTATTTTTAGCGCGAAGATGACTGGACCACCGCCCAAACCTGTTGAGTTTTTTACGCAATCGCCAAGTGAGCAGCTCTATATTCTCGCGCGGTCTCGCGGGAATACGACACCCGAGCAATATCTCACCCTCGCGAAAGACATTGAAAACCGCATCCAAAATATTTCTGGCATCGAATCCGTTTACACTGTGACGGGCGCGGGAGCGTCCGGGAGTGGAGGGATCAGTGGTCCATCAAATGTCCCGTCTGATACGGTTGTGCGCGTTTACACCGAACTTCTGCCCTTCAATGAACGTCGCGGCACCCAAGCCATCGTCGATGATTTGGAAGCTGCAATTGTTGGGATCCCTGGTATTTATACAGAAGTCATAGCCGTGGACCAAGGACCGCCCATCGGGAAAGATATCGGCATCCAGATCAGCAGTGAAGATCCTGCACAGCTGCGCGCAGCCACCCAAGCGGTGAAAGCCAAACTCGCCTCCATAGAAGGTATTATTGAGATTGAAGACACAACGCCCCTTCCCGGTGTGGAATGGGAATTTGTGGTGGATCGCGCTGAGGCGGGCCGCTTAGGATTGGATGTGGGCGCGATCGGCGCGGCCTTGTCTTTCGTCACCGACGGCACGCTGGTCGGGCGATATCGGCCGCTAGATGCGGATGAAGAAGTCGATATCCGCATTCGCTATCCTGATGAAGCGCGCACGCTCGCAGAATTGGACCGGCTCCGGATACAAACGCCACAAGGCGCGCTGCCCTTATCAGCCGTCGCCACACGTGTGGCCCGTCCGCAGCAGAGTAAAATCGAACGCAAAGATCTGCTGCCTTATTATATCGTTCAAGCGAACTCAGCCAAAGACTATGCCACTCAAGTTCAAGTCGCAGAGTTAAGCGAATGGCTGGACAAAGAGGCTGGCTTTTCATCTGCGGTCCAAACGAAGTTCCTAGGACAACAGGAAGAAAATGACGAAGCCCTTCAGTTCTTTAAAGCCGCAGGGCTCGCAATTTTGTTTATGATGGGCGTCATATTATTGCTGCAATTTAACAGCTTCTATCATGTTTTCTTGACCTTATCGGCCGTAATTATGAGCGTCTTCGGCGTGTTATTGGGCTTAGCTTTCTACCCCTATATATCAATGATCCTCTCTCTCACCGGCGTTATCGCTCTGGCGGGTATTGTTGTGAACAATAATATTGTCTTGATTGATGCCTACCAACGCTTGCGCGAACATGGATTTGGCTCTGTCGATGCGGCCGTACGAACAGCCGCACAACGGCTGCGGCCCGTCTTCCTGACGACGCTCACGACGGTGGTTGGCTTGATGCCACTGATTTTGGGCTGGCAGGCCAATATTTTCACAGGTGAGTTTTCGACCAAAGGCTCGAGTACTTCAGAAATCTGGGCGCCGATTTCCTATGTCGTCGCCTGTGGCCTTGGATTCGCCACGATCCTCACTCTGATCGTCACCCCTGTCATGCTGGCAATGCCGACTGTGATGATGGGACGGTTCAGACGACTGCGCGCCAAATTGCGTAAACGATCGAGACCCGTCCCGGCACCAAGCAAAGGCGCTGTCACTCGTCCTGCGGAGTAAACCCTATTCGGCAGCGTCGGGCGAAAAGATGACCGTTGATTGACCACCGCCGCCAATTAACGTGCGACGAACTTGCCATTGAAGCGGTTCGAAATTGACGGAGAGCGCGCCACTTCCGTCGGTTTCGTCTTCGCTCAAAGGCCGGAGAAAATTGAACGGCACAGAGACAGAGATAGGTTCGGTCGGGGCATTTAAAGCACCTGCGGCTGGGATTAATTCTGCGCGGATTTCAAGTTGTCCGCGCGGCAATATACGACCCGCAATGTAATTCCAACGTCCGCCAACGCCGATACCCGTTTCACCAATTGCCGCATTTTGAGAATATATCCGCACACGCCCTGGAATTGACGACGTACCGGTAATGATGACGCCGCCTCTAAAGTCATAATCGATCACGGATAGGCTTAATGGCCCTGACGTTGGGGCCCCACCAAAGGGCGACTGGATCACGCGGGACGGTCCGCCCGGGGCCGTAACCATAATGAGGGCTGGGGTCGTATAATTCGCAGTCGCAATATCGTCACTCTCTGGAACGGGTAATCTAAACACCGTTTCTTCGGAGCGGACGCTGGGCCGATCTTCGCCACCGTAAAGTTGCGCTTCAAGCACCATCGGACCGTCTTCAATATTTAAGGTCACGCCCCACTGTCCCAAATCATTGACCCGTGTTTGGCGCAGACGTTCCCCCCGATTGGTCAGGACTATAACAGCGCCCGGTTCGGCTTCACCCGATAATCTGAGACGTTGAGATTCACCGTCACGGAACTCGTTAATCTGTAGAAAACTGGCGGGTTTCACACCGATCATTGCCCCTGTCGCAGGTGCTGGATCAATCATAACCCGTCTGTCCTCATCGTCACCACCCTCAGAGATTTGAATGAAGCCGTAAAGAACAATGGCCAGCACGAGGGCAGCGACCACAATCCAAATATACCGGGGCCGCATTTTTTTTGAGACTGATGTTTCTGATGAGGTTCCCAAGACGGATTTCATCTCCTAAAGGCAGTGTTAAATTACAACCTTAACTGAAATCGGTAAAAATGACAGACGCCAAATCACTCAATATCTGCGTGTTCTGCGGATCTTCACCTGGCGAAGACCCAGCGCACGTTCTTTTGGCGACCGAATTGGGCAAAGAGATCGCGGCGCGCGGTCACGGCCTTGTCTATGGCGGCGGCGGATTAGGACTGATGGGCGCAACAGCGCGCGCTGCCCGAGATGGCGACGCCAAAGTCATCGGGATCATTCCCCATTTTCTCAACGCAATCGAACGCACCATTCCAGGTATTGAACATGAGTTTGTGGACGACATGCATGCGCGTAAAATTCGAATGTTTGATCTCGCCGACGCATTTGTTGTCCTTCCCGGTGGAGTGGGCACTTTGGAAGAAGTGATCGAAGTCATGAGCTGGCAGCGCCTGAACCTGCACGACAAGCCAATCGTCTTTCTTTCCGACACAGGATTTTGGGACAAACTTGTCGCGGTTTTGGATGATATTATCAAAGCGGGCTTCGCGCCCGAAAGCCTCCACGACGATATCGAATCTGATACCACGGTTGAGGCTGTGTTCGAAACCATCGCAAGACGTTTAGAGGAAGACCGTAAAGCTCAACCCCTCGGCGGTAAACTCGATAAAATTGCGGACCTCGTTTAAAGGATAATACCCTTCAAAATCGCCTCTAAGCCCTCTTGATCCTCTGCGTCGAAACTGCCCACTTCGGTAGAATCGACGTCAAAGACAGCGAAGAGATTCCCGTCTGGACCGTAGACTGGCACGACGATTTCGCTACGACTGCGGACGTCACAAGCGATGTGCCCTGAAAAGGCATGCACATCTTCGACGATTTGAGTTTGACCTGTCCGCGCGGCAGCCCCGCAGACCCCACGCTCGAACGGAATGCGCAAACATCCCAACGTACCTTGATACGGGCCAACAACCAATTCTTCGGATTTCAACGGATCGACAACGTAAAACCCTGTCCAAAAATAGGCGTCAAAGGCTTCGGAAAGCAAGCAAGAGACCGTCGCCATACGCGCAACATTATTGGTCTCTCCCTCAAGGACGGCCGCAATCTCTTTTGCAGTTTGGGTATAAATTTCAGCTTTGGTCATAGCGGGCATATAGGCAGCAAGACGCCTATCGTCCACCCTCACGCGCCCTTTAATATACGGCTATTTTTAGGCCTTCAGCAGATCTTGCGCCGCGGCCCGACCGGAAAGCCATGCCCCCTGCACGCGCCCACCCAGACACCAATCGCCAGCGGCCACCAGGGCCTCATCCGAGAGACAGTTCACATCGGGTGAGGCTTTGCTTGATGCATAGAGCCAACGGTGAAGCGCGATATGCGGCGCGGTGTCCAGCGCCTGTCCAATCACCGTCGAAGCCGCATCTATCATGGCCTTCTGAACCCAATCGCGATCCGCTTCCGCATGATGATCAGACCACTCTGGTGCGGAGTGAACGACAATTGCACCCAAGTTGGCATTCCGTCCCGGCTTGGCATTGTTCATGGCGATCCAGTCAATCGGGGAATCCTTTACGCGTAACGTGTCCCACCCCACGTCAACGGGCGCAGATAGACCAATCATCAAACAAAAACACACATGCATTTCCGCCGCGACCACAGCTGGCATCTTCTGAAAATTTTCTGGCAAAACGCGCTGTGCTTGCGCGGGTGGCAAAGTCGAAATCACGGCGTCAAAACCCGCTTGCGCAGACCCGTCTTCAAATTCCAATGTCCACGACTGCCCATTGACCACGCGACGGACACGGCGACCCAGTTGAATATCCAAGCCCTGCGCCCAATATTTTGGCAAACTGTTCATGCGGGGGATTGCCACGAAACGCGCACGGCCCGTATCGACGCTTAACGCGCCAGCTTTCAGATACATTGCGCGTGCAGGCCACGGCGCAACGACGCCTGCCGCGATTGCGCGATCGATTTCCGATTTAAAATCTGCGTCTTGTATGGTGAAGAATTGTGCACCGTGATCGAATTCCCAGTCGCCCGCATATCGGGTCGACATCCGTCCACCCACACCCCGGGACTTGTCGAAAATGGTAACGGTTGCGCCTTCGGCTTTTAATTCGCGCGCCGCAGACAGGCCCGCCACGCCAGCGCCTAAAATAGCTATATTCATGTTATCCCTGATTTTAAGCGTCGTCGCGCGACGTGTTCTGGCTAGCTTCTAACTCTTGCGTCGACAGCATGGCGGTTTTTTTGGCTTGATTCCAGAAACGAAAGAACCGCCGCGTATCGACATCAGACGCTATGCGAGCAAATGGCCTCGCGTCGACTGGCACGACCTCATGGTCCTTTTGGAGATCGATAAGCACATGCGCAATATAAGGGTCTGGCGAAGGCGCGGCATATATGGCTCGGCCATTTGCCACCTCACGCAAGATCGACTTTGGCGTGCCCGCGTAAATTGGAATGTCTAAATCCAGCGCACATTCAAAAATAAACACCCGACGTTTTAGCGAATAGCCCAGAGCGTCATGATTATGGCTGTCCCAGATAAAAATGGGCTGCGCGCCCGGGCCTGCGGCGGCCACCACGGGGTGATCTAAGCTAATAGCGTCCTCATGAACCCAAATGATGCCGTCATTTACACTCATGTTTTGGGCTCCAAATTTGGGAACAGTCGCGCGTAAATATCTTCATAGCTCCCGGCCAGAGTTTTATTGGTTTTAAAACGCGTATCGACAGAGTCCCCGCTAAACTTCTCAACATTCTCAAGATTGAAAAAATACGGCTTGTGAGAAAACGTGCTCGCGACCCATTGCCAGGACAGGTTATTTGACGCTGGGTCCCCGTCGAGCAAATGCATCAGAAAAAACCGCGCCCCCGCCTGCCATTTCACACGTCGCCAATGGCAGACATAAGCCGCAACATAGAGCCGCGCGTGATTGTGGATATATCCCGTGGTGAGAAGTTCCGCGATAAATTGATCAATACAAGCCACGCCCGTTTTAGCCTGTGAAATATCTTCTGGGAGGTCATCCGCGTAATGCTCAGCGTCAAAGCCTGTTTTATACGGTTCAACATCATTCCAAATATAGTTTGGGTTTTCGCGATATAATTTCTGCCAATATTCGCGCCAAGCGAGTTGCTGTATGAATTTTTCCGCTTCTTTGGGTGTGTTCAGGCCCAGAGCCTGATCGCGAATGTCCGCCGTCGAGATCACTCCGTGTCGAACGAATGGGGACAGACCTGTCACCGCACCGTCCAAATGGTTTCTCGTTCTCCCATAAGTGGCTGGATTGAGACGCCCCAACTGCTTCAAAGCTTCGGCTTTTGACCCCACAATCGGTGATACTTGGTCGTCAACAGAGGCCAAATTGGGTGACAGATCACGCACCTTTGCGATAACGTCAGAGCGGTTGAGCCGGAGTTTTGGATCGAAAATTACGGGACGGATTTGTGAATTGTCTGACATGAGGTATCTACGCGTAAGCGCGCATTGAGGAGTGAAATAGAATATTGTTTCGCGCGCAAACTACTTTTTGCAACAATTTTTCGTTTCCATAGCTTTTTCAGTGGAAAACTGAATTCCATGTCTCTATGTCGTCTTCAAGGCTGACGAGATGACTTGAATGACAACGCTGTCACGCCCATATTGTTGACAGATTGAACATAGGATCGACAGAAATGACTACACGTCTCGCTATCAATGGATTCGGCCGTATTGGTCGTAATGTTTTACGCGCCCTGATCGAGCAAGGTCGTGAAGACCTTCAAGTGGTTGCAATCAACGATTTGTCGTCAACAGAAAATCTTGCGCACCTACTTAAATATGACTCAGTCCACGGGCGCTTTCCTGGCACGATCACCTTTTCTGAAAACAGTTTGAATTTGGGCGGTGAAGACATCCAAGTTACCGCCATACGAAACTTAGAAGACCAAAACTGGGCCGATAATAAAGTCGATATCGTTTTGGAATGTACGGGCATTTTCACCGCTCGTGATGCAGCTGCAAAACATATTGCGGCGGGCGCAAAACGCGTTCTCATTTCCGCACCGGGCAAAGGCGCGGACAAAACCATCGTCTTTGGCGTCAATCACGACACCTTGGGGGCCGATGATATTGTTGTTTCCAACGGCTCATGCACCACCAACGCACTCGCCCCTGTCGCAAAAGTTCTAAACGATATTGTTGGCATTGAAAAAGGCTTCATGACCACTGTGCATTCTTACACGGGTGACCAGCCGACACTTGATGGCGTTCATCGAAAAGATTTCAACCGTGGACGCGCAGCCGCGCTTTCCATGATCCCGACATCTACGGGTGCAGCCGCCGCGATCGGCCTTGTCATGCCAGAATTAGAAGGCAAATTAGACGGTAAAGCGATCCGCGTACCGACACCTAATGTGTCTGTGGTCGACCTTGTCATAAACTCCAACAAAACCGCTGACGTAGACGCCATTAACGCCGCCTTCCGCGCCGCAGCTGAAGGTCCGCTAAAAGGCGTCTTGCAAGTTGTTACGGACAAGACGGTTTCTATTGATTTCAACCATGATCCACATTCCACCTCTCTTGTTTTGGAAGAAACTGTTGTCATGGGTGAAAATATGGTACGCGTCTTATCTTGGTATGATAATGAATGGGGCTTCTCCAACCGTATGCTAGATACCGCCGCGGTCATGGCGAAATTCCTTTAAACTGTTTCTCAATCGGAGGCCTACCCCATCAAACGGATGACGACCCAAGAGCTGCACGATAAGCTCACGACTTTGCTAAATGGCCATAAAAACGCCGTTGTTTCTGACCCGCAAGCGAATCCCGTCAAGTTACTTGCCTATGACATTTCAAAGGCCGTCGAGGATCGCAGCGTTGCGTTCAAAGACGTGGAGGCCTTGGTCAAAACGCTGTCTGATCACGGCGCAATCGAACGCGCCCAACGCCTTCTCAAACGTGCGGGGGCAGATCGGTTCGCCAGTCTCCGAAATCGTATCAAAGCCGTTGCAGAGACCCACGCTGATGCGGGGTTTGACGCGTTCAAGGCTTGGGCAGAGCAGCCTGGGCAAGGCATTGTCTTAACCGCTCATCCGACATTTTCCCTCTCGCGGGATATTCGCAATACGCTCGGCGGTATTGCCTCGTCCCAAGCTGGCAAAATCGACGGTTTCGTTGAGACGCTGAAGACGCACCCTTACCTGCCCCAACGTGCACCGACCCTAATTGAGGAGCACGAGGACACCCAAGACACCCTCGCCCGCATTCAAGGCGCAATGGATAAGTTAAATGCGACCGTCCTCGACGTCGCCGCAAAACACTTTCCCAATCAATGGATGAGCCTGACCCCACATTTGGCCGATGCCTATAGCTGGGTTGGCTACGATATTGATGGTCGAACAGACATCTCTTGGGGCGATGCCCTACGTCTGCGTCTGTCAGAAAAACGTGACCAGCTAGCGCGATATGCCAAAGAAGCTGCTCGCATCGCAAGTAAAGGTGGTTTTAAAGCCGCCTCTGAAGACGCCATTGACGCTTTGTCAGACCGCATCCGGGATGGCCTGTCCTCCGCTGAACGCGATTTAAACCTGTTTGAGACAGATTTGGACAACCCAGAAAATCTGGTAGCGGCCGCAAATAATTTAACGCGTCAATCGCCTCGCCGTTTCACAGATCTGGCAGTCTTGGACCCACTACTCGAATCCGCAATTCAGGGCGCGCCCGATGCAAAAACCCAACGGGAATTGGTTTGCCTCCGTGCGAAAATGAAAGCCTTCGGTCTTGGTACTGCGCGCATCCATTTCCGCTTGAACGCGCGGCACGTTATGTCTGGCGTCAAAGGTATCTTTGGTTTGTCCGAGAATGGTTCGGACACGCGCACGGTCCTAAATCGCGCAACCGAATTGACGAAATCTGTTGACGTTCAACCTGTGAATTTCGCCTCTCTCGCGCTGGAGAAATCGACTGCGCATGAGAAAATGATCCTGATTGCGCAGATCCAGAAATACATCGATGCCTCAGTTCCGATCCGCTTGTTGATTGCTGAAACCGAAGACGCGCTTGTTCCGCTCTCGGTTTTGTATTTGGCCCGCCGCTATGGCGTCGCAGACATGTTGGACATTTCGCCGCTCTTTGAAACAGCCGATGCGCTGAATAATGGTGGTCGGATAATCAGCAAAATGCTCGAAAACCCTGTCTATCGCGAATATATCCAATCGCGCGGTGTCTTTGCCATCCAAACAGGCTTTTCTGACGCGGGTCGGTTTATGGGACAAATCCCTGCAACCCTCGCCATTGAACGCCTACAATCTCACTTTGCCCGCGAAATGGAACGCCACAATGTCAGCGGTGTAACAGCGCTGGTGTTCAATACGCATGGCGAAGGCCTTGGTCGTGGCGGACACCCCGGCAATATAGCCCAGCGACTTGATTACGCGATGAGCCCGTGGGCGATTTCGCAATTTGAACGTCGCAATATCCATCTTTGCCACGAGACAAGTTTTCAAGGCGGTGACGGATATCTTTGGTTCCAGACGCCCGAACTCGCAGATGCGACGGTTTTCTCCCTGATTGGTGGACGACATGCAGATCGCTCAAAAGCGAGTGATGATCCATTCTACACTGAGAAGGATTTCTCTTGGGATGTATATCGCACGATCGGATCTGAACAGGATGCGCTATATTCTGATCCGAATTACGTGTCTCTCCTAGGCGGTTTGGGTCAAAACATGCTGATCCCGACGGGCAGCCGCGCGGCCAAACGCGCCAAGCCGGGTTCAGGTGGTGACATGTTCAACCCCCGTCTTCTCCGCGCAATCCCACATAATGCGATCCTTCAGCAATTTGGCGCGCCCGCCAATATCTTTTACGGTGTTGGTCGCGCAGCCGGTATTGATCCTGAGAAATTCGAAGCCCTCTATGCCTCCTCGGCGCGAGCAAAATCTATTTTTGACCTCGTGATTACGACAATGGGCCGAACCAATCTGTCAATCCTCACAGGATATGGTCGTCTCTTTGATCCAGGGTTCTGGATTAGCCGCGCCCTCTCGGGCGCAGAGCCTATGTTGGCCAATCGCTCGCTTATCATTGCGGAAACGCTGGAGTCCTCTACGTGGCGTTCGCAGATCATGGATTTGGCTAACCGCTTACGATTAGATCAATATGATAGCCTGCGGTTCTTGGCACAATGTGATGAGGATGCAGACTTCACGCCTGATGATACATTGATGATCTTGCACGCACTGCGTCTGGCAATGATCATGAAAATGATGATCACAATGGCAGAACTCCCCGTAATTTCAGACGAAGCCACATCCCGTCTATCGGCATTACAGCGTATGCAAACTTTCCAGATCAACGACATTTTGGACGATTTGAGAGACCGCTATCCCGCCAAAACGGCGCCGATGGAATGGACCAAAGCTTTGTCTGAAAAAACAGACACGCCTGTTACCTCAGGTGGATTTGCCCATATCACTGACCACGTTATCAGGCCTCTTGATCGTGCGAAGGATATTGTTCGCCAGATCACCATTGCGGTCACCCATCATTACGATGCCTTTGGCTAACGCCGAACTGAGAGCGATTTGGCCCCTGAGGACCTCATGCCAGCGCTCTTGAAATCCTGCGTATCAGACATAGAGTGTTCCCAAAAACTTAGGGGAACACATGCGCCGCTCACTGACAATTTTGGCCAGCCTAATCGCGATCGCGCTTAGCAGCTCTGCTTTCGGTCAAACCGCACCTCTTAGCCCTGAAGCCTCCGATCCACTTGTGATAGGCTGGATGCAAGGTTCACCTGTTCCAGATGATAGAAAAATCGAATTCGCGGATGGCGGGCATTACACATTCCCAAAGACACGCTGGTCTTTTTCGCACCTGCGTGAATTCGCCCCCACGCGCAATATATGGCGCGGAGCTGATAGACCGACCAAGCTCCGCACACGCCTAGATTCAGATATTGACGACGTCATGTTCACACCACTTGGCGGGGGCGACCCGATGAGCTGGGCTGAGTCATTAGCCGTCAATTACACCGACTCTATTTTGGTACTGCACAAGGGCCGAGTTGTTTATGAGCGATATTTGGGCGTGGCGGCGCCTGAGAAGCCTCACATTTCTTTCTCTGTAACCAAATCCTATTTTGGAACGATGGCGGCCATGCTCGCGCATGACGGCAAGTTAGATACGTCAAAAAATATCACGGAGTATTTGCCGGAACTCGCGGGGACTGCCTTTGAAAACGCGACCGTACAGCAAGCGCTCGATATGACGACGGGTATCGCATATTCCGAGGATTACACGGATCCCAATGCCGAGGTTTTTAAATTCGCTTATTCTGGTGGGTTTTTGCCGGCCCCGCAGGATTATGAAGGCCCACAAAGCTACCACGATTTCCTCAAGACTCTAAAACCTGAGGGTCAACACGGCGCCGCCTACTCTTATGAGTCCGTAAACACGGAAGTCATCGGCTGGATCATCCACCGTATCACAGGCGCCCCGCCAGAACAGATGTTGAGTGAACGCATCTGGCAGAAGATTGGGGCAGAACAAGATGCCTATATTATGGTGGATTCCCAAGGCACCGGATTTGCGGCGGGTGGCCTTAACACCACGCTGCGCGATCATGCTCGCTTTGGCGAAATGATGCGACGCGGTGGACGATATAATGGCCGGCAAATCGTGCCCAAGGCGATCATTGAAGACATCCGCGCGGGTGGCGATAAGGATCTCTTTTCGCAAGCTGGATATAAGACGCTGCCAAATTGGAGTTACCGAAATCAATGGTGGGTGTCCCACAATGACCATGGAGCATTTTCCGCCCGCGGCATTCATGGTCAGACGATTTATATCGATCCAAAGGCTGAAATGGTTATCGTCAGATTTGCATCTCATCCGTTAGCCGGAAATGCAAATTTCGACCCGACCAGCTTACCTGCCTACCGTGCGGTGGCAGAGCATTTGATGGATAAGTAGCGTTAGACCTAACCTCGCCGACAAGAAAGGTGAGCAGGTGTCATCCTCATAGCTCTGTTGAAACCCTGATTTGCGAACGATCCTGTTGATCTTTGCGCTTGGCACTTCAATTAGGGTCGCAGTTTCACTTAATCGGGTGGCTCTTGCGCCTCACACAAGACCGTGAAGTTATGTTCATTTGAAGCCTGTTTTTCACGCCCTATTCATTGTGCTTTAACCCAATCAGCCCAGGGCTGGGGAAACACATTGTTCCAGGAATTTTATGCCTTCTACTGCTCGGACTTGGTTCCAACGTCTCGCCCCATATCGCACGTCTGAAAATGGCCGCGCCGTCTTAGAAATTGCAATTACATTACTCCCCTTTTTGGCCATTTGGGCAGGGATATGGGGGCTTGTGCAGGCGGGTCAGTATTGGGGCGTGCTAGGCTTCATTCCCGCTGGCGGGCTTCTTGTTCGGCTCTTTATTATCCAGCATGATTGCGGACATCAGTCGATGTTCAGCCATCGCCGGGTCAATGATTGGGTCGGGCGATGTATCAGCATTTTGACCCTGACACCTTACGACCATTGGAAACGCGGTCATGCGCTCCATCACGCGGCTTCGGGGAATCTTGATCGACGCGGTGTCGGAGATGATATCGTCACGATGACGGTGGAAGAATATAAAGCAGCCTCCAAATGGGCGCGTCTCAAGTACCGGATGTATCGGCACCCTGTCGTGATGTTTGGCGTTGGTCCAGCCTATGTGTTCTTCTTACATAATCGATTGCCGATTGGCGCCATGAAAAACGGCGTGAAGCCTTGGGCGAGCGCCTTGCTCACCAATGTCGGTATCCTAGCGCTTTATGGCCTAATGATCTGGGCTGTGGGTTGGAAAGTGTTCGTCTTGATTCAAATTCCAACCGTCCTTGTCGCGGCCTCTATCGGGGTCTGGATGTTTTACGTGCAGCATCAATTTGACGAAACCCATTGGTCACGCATGGGCGATTGGGATCGTGAGAGCGCGGCCCTTCAGGGAAGCTCCTATTATGATCTACCAAAATGGTTGATGTGGGTCACGGGCAATATTGGCGTTCACCACGTTCATCATCTTTCAGCGCGCATCCCTTTCTATCAATTACCGCGAATTTTGAAGGCTCACCCAGAGTTAAAATCAGTAGGACGGCTAACATTTTTAGATAGCCTGAAATGCGTCAAACTTGCCCTATGGCATGAGGGCGAGAAACGCATGGTGAGTTTCCGCGCAGTCAAGGCCGCCCTTTAGGCGCATAAAAAAACGTCGCCTCTTTAGAGGGGCGACGGTTCTTCAATTCAGATTTGAAGGTGTTGGCCCTTAGATGCCAACAACCTGCTGCACGATCCGCGGCAGCCAGCTTTTCATTTTCAGTGGCCCTTGCGTCATCACCAAACAAATACAATCTTCGCCTTCCGAGATTTGGGGGGCATGTTCTGTTGTCTCATCTTCAATATGAAGATCGCCGCGGGAATAGATCCGACCATCGGCGAGATAACTGCCCGATAAAATAAGTGTCCATTCTTCGCCATTATGTGAATGAACCGGCATAGAAATACCGCCCTTCGCACGTAGCAAATACAGGCGGTCTCCATCGCGGGTTCGTCGATTGCCGAGGACATCATGTACAGCGACACCGGGAACGAGCGACTTCCATTCAATATCGCGCAGACCTTGACCGCCCATTAGATCGCGCAAAGGTTTTGGCGCACATCGTTCGCGCGGCGTGTCATTTGCAGCTGGCGTATGCGACCCGCGAGCGGGCAATTTGGCCAAAGTTTCGCCGATAAAAAGTGGCGATAAGGGAACGGGACGAATGTCCGACATCATCGTCGCCGCGACGTCTGTCTCAAACGCCGCTTTCTTCGCAGCCTTTGGATTTAATTCGATAACGCAGGACATAACCGCATGTTTCGCTGGCGAGAGGTTCCCCGCTGCAAAATCCGTAATCGCATCATCTCTGCCATTGGAGGTCACAAAGCCGTCGACTTCCAGAGCGTGAACTTGCCCGCTCACAGGAGTTTCTCCTGTTGGCGAGCCATACTTGATTTCAACGCGTTGATTGCAGACCGAATGCGCGTCTTTACGGTGCCCAATGGAAGCCCCGTTTCGGCGCTAATCTCTTTATGTGTTTTAAACTCAATAAACGCCATACGGATCGCCATTTGCTGCGCTTCTGTCAGGCGGGCGATGTGCTCGCGCAGGATGCCAGAGCTTTCCTGCGTCATGAAGTCTTCCTCGGCGGAAGGGACTTCATCGTCAGCAATAACTTTCATCAGCTCAGGGTCACGGATGTCCATCCGGCCATGTTTACGCTGATGGTCGATCCACTTGTTCCGGGTCATACGGTAAACCCATGTCGCGAAGCTGGCTTTGGCCGGGTCGAACATATGGGCGCTGGTCCAAACTTTGATCATGACGTCTTGGACGATATCTTCAGCAGTGCCATTTCCAACACCGCGCGCCATCAACCAGCCTTTGAGTTTTGGGCCATAGACCTCAAACAGCTCGGATAAAGCGCGGGCATCTTGCTGATTTGCGATTGAGTTGAGCCAGGCCGCATCACGCTTAGCCGCGCTTATCGATTTTTTGGACGGGGCGAACCCACCCGTTCTGGATGTCTGTTTACTCGTCATGGCCCTCTCCCTTGTCTGGCGAGGCGTGTAATCCTGCGTAGGGGAGCTTTGAATTAATGTCATGGTCGAAATCCAGCTAAAGCCAAGATTGCTGATGCAACCTCGCACATTCTTGATTACGGTTATGATGTGAGTTTCGTTTTAGCCCTGTGCGCCTTTGGCACAGGTTTATGCAGCACGCTGAAACGCTTAGGGCGTGTATATCGTGTAAACGACGTCAGCACCAATCGATCCTGTACCCTGCGAGAAATCGTAATTATTGCCGTTAATGCTAGATCCCCGCAAATTATAGCGGGATTGAAAACCGACAGCATGGTCCATTATTGACCCTGGTAAACGGGCTGTACGTTGCTCACCTTGAAACACTTTCACTGGCCCCGCTGAAAGTCCGTTGAGCGTGTAGAGGGTCCCATTTGCGCCATAGGTTACACCACTTCCGCTTGGTGCAGGATCTTGAGCGCTTTGCCCCCACCTATTGGCACCACCGCCACCTGAGACTTGATATCTTAAGCGATAGCGGATGTTACTGTAGTCCATCGAACTGAAATCGCCAGTCGCGGTGAGATTTGTCGCCTCGCCAAAAATGTCAAACGGGACATTCGACGCGACGTAAAATCGCGCAGCACGATTACCGCCGCCCAAAAGGTCGATATCCGTGCCATCATCTAAGCCAAATGCTGTGTAGCTGTCATCTGCATCCAGCGTTTGGTGCGGCGCCGACGATTGAAAGGCCCCGCCAAATGTCGGGTTGTTAATTTGATATTCCCAGCCAGAGCTTTCGCCACTTTGAATAGGATTGTACCGCCCCGAGTTGAAATTGATGGCTCGACCATCATCGACGATTAAATCAGGTGCGGCTTGCCCCGAAGTCGATCCATCCAGCATGTGAAAGTCATAGACCACAGGCGCAACACCGCCATTTTCTTCAAAATCAGAAGCGCCGAAAACGATGACAACTGCGCCCGCGCGGAAGAAGGGCCTGTCGACCACCGCCGCCAGAGCCGGAACTGATACACAGCCCGCCAAAAGAAGCCCCCAGGCCCCTTTGCGCATTTTTAGTCGCAATCTCACAGCGCCCCAATGCCACAGCCAGATGAAAGGCGAGCTAACCGTCATGTTTAAAGAAGTATTACTTGAAAACCTTTTTTTCATGCTGGCATTCCGCGTTCTGACTTGACAATCAACCACTCGTTCCTCATATTTCTGTTATGACAGAAATTACTGACAATATTAAATTACCTGAGGCCGTGGAGCGCTTCGTTCTACATTGGGGCGATCTAGGTGGCACTTGGGGCGTGAACCGTACTGTCGCGCAAATCCATGCGCTCCTCTACATGAGCGAACGCCCGCTCAACGCCGAAGACATTCAGCAACAATTGGGCGTCGCCCGCAGTAATGTCAGCAATAGTTTAAAAGAGCTATTGGGCTTCAAACTCGTACGACGATATCCCATCCCAGGGGACCGCCGTGATCATTTCATTGCGGAAACGGATGTCTGGCAAGTGGCCCGCCATATTGCGGCCGCCCGCAAAGCCCGTGAGATTGACCCTGCCCTCGCGACTCTCGAAGAGTGCCTTGCGGCGGCAGCAGGTGATGCCAAAGTCAGTGACGAACAGATTAAACGTCTCAGAGAGATGCATGAATTCACGGCGACGATGGACCGGTGGTATGATAAAATGTCATCGCTTCCATCCTCAACACTTTCCCGTCTCGTCGCCATGGGCGACGCCGTGGTGAAAGTCCTGAACCTTGGCCGCAAAAATTAAAGGCCAAACCCGAATAGACGAAAAGACAGTAGGAGCGACACAATGGTCGCCTTCAAATTCGAGAATGAACATTGGGGCCAGCCCCCGCACCCCGCAAACGCGATTGGCGATCTTCGGTTTCGCCAACTCTTTACCGACGCCGATTGGCGCAAACTGCCAGTTGCTGTGCGCCAGCGCTTTGGCCGCCGTGTCGCGATTGGCGACGCTTTGATCTATCGCGGACATGTTGAATATAACCGCGTGAACCGATGGGGACACCTTCTCAACAAAGCCCTGAAGATGGTCGGCGCACCTTTGCCGCTCGACACCCAGAACGCGGGCGCTGCCGCGATTGTAACTGTGACTGAAAGCCCAAGCGGTGGACAGATTTGGATGCGCCAATATGCGCGTCAAGATGATCGCCGCCCCTTCCCGCAAGTTATTCAGAGCGCCAAACAATTCATCGGCGACACGGGGATTGAAGAACATATTGGTCGAGGTATCGGGATGAGCCTTGTGCCGCTCGTCGAAGGCGAAGAACTCGTCTTTCGCGCCAAAGATATCTTCTGGGATATTGGCTTGGGACGAAAGCGAAAAATTCGCCTCACCCTCCCAAAATGGATGGGGCCAAATGTCTTGCGCGCAGGGCACGAGGAACTTGGGAATAACTCCTTCGTCTTCACCTTACGGCTCGAACATAAATGGTTCGGGACCTTGCTGGATCAACGCGTGTGGTTTCGGGATGATGTCAGATGACCGATAAGCAGCAAGACCACCCAAGATTTTTTGATGTATTGTGCGCGGCCGTATTAACGGTTTGGATCATCGCACTTCTTTGCTTGTGTATCGCATTCGCCTTCGGACGGATCGCTTCATTGGGAGACCTTCTTGTTCTGGGGTTCTTAACGTTGTTTCTCGGTTGCGGGACGGCTTTCATTTTATGCGCAATCGTGAGTTTACCTTTGTGGTTGATTTGCAAGCATCTGTTCACGTTGAACCAGAATATCGGGGCGCTGATAGGCGCTCTAACGGGCCTTATCATCGCTGCTTTTCTGATATTCTGGCTCCCCCAAGATTTTTCAGGCAACACAAAAGGCGCAACGAGAGACGGCTGGATTATGCTAATGGCGCTAACGGCTCTCGGAATGTTTGCAGGCTGGAATGGCTATCGCGTCGCGTGGAGTGAACCGATAAGGAAATCTGAGCAAAAAATATGACCCTCAAACACCTCCTCACGGGCGGGCCGAAGCCAATTTGGATTCGCTACCTTCTTATTCTGGGCGTGGTCACCTTGATCACGCGTTTGGTGCTCGACTCGCGCTTTGCCACAACGTCGTTTTTCTATTGCCTCGTGCCTTATGTCATTGGTGTCATCCTTTATCTTTTTGTTCCGCAACCGCAGGGGTGGACAAAGACGCGACGGATTGGACGGCATTTATTAGCGACAATTATCGTCATGCTCGCCAGTTCAGCACTATTATTTGAAGGCTTTATTTGCGTCATTATGGCCGCACCCATTTATATATTTTTTGCGTTGCTCGCGATCCTCTTCATGCCTGACGTCAAAGACCCAGACCGCCTCAAACAAAGCGATGTATTTCGGGCCAGCTTCGTTCCGCTGATCATAATCGTGCTATCTGTCGAAGGCCTGACAGAGCAAACCAGCTTCCCGCGTGAAGAGTCGATCACACGCACACATGTTCTCGATCTGACCCCAGAGGAGATTCACGCAAATCTGGCGCAACCCGTGCATTTAGATGCCAAACGAAGCAAGTTTCTCTCGCTCTTCCCGCTGCCTGAGCGCATTGACGCGCCGAATTTTGCGCAGGGGCAGACGCACAAAGCCTATTTCACCTATCGGCGATGGGGCTTTACCAATGTCCATAGGGGCGAAACCCATCTGCATATGAAAACGGTTCAGCCGCTGTTGGTCGAAACGGAAGTGACGAAAGATACGAGCTACTTCTCGCATTACCTCACGGTTCACGGGACCAAGATCAAGATGACCCCGCTGGCTGATGGGACCACGGAAGTCAGCCTGACCATTCGGTATCGCCGCGAATTAGATCCCGCCTGGTATTTCGGCCCCCTCCAACGCCGCGCCATTCGCGAAAGTGGAGATTACCTGCTGGAGCACATTATAGGGAAGGTGCCAGAGCCGAATAAGCTTGGCGAAAACGATGCGTGATATTCACGACCGCGTAATCTCCGCAACGGGTTCGGACCCCGTCTCGGGTCACGTTGTTTGGCACCCTGCTAAATCGCTCTGGTACCTAGCCCATTTATTAATGTGGGTTACGGTCGGTAGTATTTATTTCAGCTTTGGCGCAGTCCTAGTCTTTATTTTACTTGCGATCCTAACCCTGTGTGGGGGGCATAGCCTTGGCATGCACAGGCAACTCATTCACGAGAGTTTCGAGTGCCCTCTGTGGTTAACACGATTGGGTGTATATCTCGGTACATTGGTTGGATTGGGCGGCCCCTTCACCATGATGCGCGCCCACGACATGCGGGATTGGGCGCAACGCCAAGATGACTGCCACGCCTTCTTTTCCCAACATAGCACAATGGGGCGAGATTGGCTCTGGCAAATTCACTGCAAGCTGAATCTCATGGCGGGACCCAGGATGGTTTATCCCAAAAAGTTAACTGAGGACCCGTTCATGATTTGGTTGCAGCGGACCGCATGGCTTCAGCAGATACCCCTCGCCATTGTACTGCTCTATTTCGGCGATTGGGGTTGGGTTGCATGGGGCGTGAGCGGCCGCATTATTATCTCCATAACGGGACATTGGCTGATCGGATGGTTTGCCCATAATCAAGGTCCGCGCAACTACCATGTCCAAGGACATGGCGTTCAAGGGTTTAATGTCCCTGGACCTATGGCGTTATTTGGCTTCATCACATTTGGGGAATGCTGGCATAATAATCACCATGCTTTCCCAGAGAGTGCACGTATCGGTCATAAGGGATTTGAGGTCGATCCAGGCTGGTGGGTGCTCTGTCTTTTAGAAAAGATCGGTTTTGTAGAAAACCTTGTGACGCCTGACCAAATGCAGCACCAATGTATCGAACCACACCCCCTCTCTCACGCCCCTCTTCCCAACCCCGAAAAAATATGACACAGCTCTCCCCTAGGGAGAACAAAGATGGAACCCATTATTGAATTTTCGGGCGCATCGATCACGCTTACGGAAATCCTATTGGCAGCATTATTGGTATTGGTCGCGATTATCATCACGGCCATCATCATGCGGCGTGGGCGCTCTACGGAAGCGCAGGAACTGCGACGGCATCTGGGCGAAATGCGGGCTGAGCAATCAAACCTGCAAGGCCGCCTCTCGCAGTTTGCCGAAGATAGCGAACGCCGCGATGCTAATTTTGCTGACGTGTTGGACACACGGCTGGCAGGGGTTTCTGATCGTGTGGGACGGTCGCTTGAGCTGGCGCAAACACGCACGGGTGAGAACCTTTCGAAGCTCAATGAACGTCTTGGCCTCATCGATCAGGCCCAATCTAACATCAAAGCCTTGGCAGGCGAAGTCTCCAGTCTGCAATCCGTTCTATCAAACAAGCAAGCGCGGGGCGCTTTTGGGGAAAAGCAGATGCAAGACCTCATCCGTGCCTTTCTCCCAACACGGGCGTTTACCTTTCAACATACGCTGTCGAATGGTACGCGCGTCGATGCGTTAATCCATATGCCCGAGGGTCATGGCGATGTAGCGGTGGATAGTAAGTTCCCGCTCGAAAGCTGGCGTCGCATGGTTGAAGCCGAAGGCAGCTTTGAAGCTAAGGCAGCCAAGAGCGATTTTCGGGCCGACGTCCTGCGCCATATCAAAGATATTTCGCGAAAATATTTAATTGAGGGTGAGACCTATGAACTCGCGCTGCTGTTTTTACCGTCCGATGCCATTTTCTCTGAGGTGCATAGCCATTTTGATGACGTCATTGATAAAGGCTTTTCACAGCGGGTTGTGGTCGTATCGCCGACGACCTTCATGGCGACACTCCACACGATGCAGGCTGTGATGAATGACGCTGAAATCCAAAAGAACGCGGCCCTTATCAAACGTGAAGTCTCGGTCATGTCTGAAGATGTCGCACGCCTTGGGGAACGCGTTGCCCGGTTGCAGAAACATTTTCGCCAAGCCGATCAAGACATCAGTGATATTCAAATCTCGGCGCGTAAGATTACAACGCGCGCTAAAAAAATCGGAAAAGTCGAGTTTGAAACTGACAGCACGGAAACGGCTACGTCCGACATCGAAAGTGATCTACCCACTTTGAAATTACTCTCAGGCGGAGAGATCTAATGTATTATGGCGGTCGCTTGTTTCGCGCGGTTGAAACGTCCAGTTCATCACAGACGGGTCGAGATACGATTTTCAAATATGAGCAAATTGGAGACATGGTCACCGCGACCTATGCCGGCGGCGAGGTCAGATTTGGTCAGATTTTGGGGCGCGTTGATGCCGATGGTATTTTGAATATGCGCTATCAACATCTCACGCCAGACGGTGAGTTGATGACAGGGTGGTGCGAGACCACACCTGAAATACTTCCGAACGGGAAAATGCGGTTGCACGAAAAATGGAAATGGACGTGCGGACATCGCGAACGTGGCCGCAGTATTTTAGACGAAATCTAGCCCACTTTTGGCGCTATCCAACTCTCGATCTTTTCATGCTCGACCGTGTGCGCGGCCAGATCAAATCCGATTTTGAAAAGGACCAACAATAGAATCGTGGCCGTCCCCTGCCCCGCCGCCAGTGCCACAAAGCCGCTGAGGATAATCACCACATGCAGCAGGATAATCCGCGAATAGGGCATGAACATTTGGGCATTCGGCGAGCGTCCAACATATTCTTTCTTCCCATAAAAATTCACAACCATGGAAATTATGTGACTGAAAGTTAGGCCCAGCAGAGACCAGAATAATACTGTGCCTGTTAGGGCGCTTAACATCTCGCTAAAGTCAGGCAGCTGCCGATAGGTCGTTTTCAAAAACATATAATGTCCGAAACAGAACATCCCGTAGTGGAAACTAAAAAACACGCAGAGGAATATCGCCGCACCTATGGGTTGGCGTTTCGATGCGGGCAAATCAGGCACAGAAAAGCGGCCCGCAATTGGCGCCGCTGGTGGTGGCGTATCTGGATGCTGGGCGCGGCAAGATAATATCTTTGGGATGTTTAAGAGCCCAATCACGACATTCTCTAACCAATAGAGAAAAACAATTGTGCCCGCGTCCCAACCAAAACCAAACACCCCAATTAAAGGCAAGAGGTTCATAGCAATCAGAGCGATAACGGCGGGCGTCAAGCGGAAACTCTGAAACACGTTTTTCATGCTCAGACTATTTCAATTTGGCCGTCATCTGTCACGTCAAAATTGATCGAGCGGTTGCATAGGGTGTCGCCCTAAAACGGTCGTCGGCTCTTCATAGCCGCGGTAATGGTTCCATCATCCAGATAGTCCAGTTCTCCGCCAACTGGGACCCCATGCGCCAAACGTGATACCTTCACGCCCGTTGTCTCTAGATGATCGGTAATGTAATGTGCCGTTGTCTGCCCATCGACGGTGGCATTCATGGCCAAAATAACTTCCGCCACACGACCTTCGCCGGCGCGGCGGATCAGATTTGCGATATTTAAATCCTCAGGCCGGACACCATCCAGCGCAGACAAAGTGCCGCCCAAAACATGATATTGCCCGCGAAACGCACCCGCGCGCTCCATCGCCCAAAGATCAGATACATCCTGAACGACACAGATTGTGGTGTTATCCCGCGTTGGTGTTGCACAGATATTACACGGGTTGGAGGCGTCGACATTGCCACAAGTCGAACAGGTGGAAATATTTTCTGCGGCGTCGCCCATGGCCAGCGCCAAGGGTTTCATCAACGCTTCCGGTTTCTTTAAAAGCGCAAGGGCTGCCCGCCGCGCTGAACGCGGTCCGAGCCCTGGAAGCTTGGCAAGCAAGCTGATGAGGCGGTCAATTTCGGGGCTGACGGAATGCTTAGACATGATCTGGATATAAGGCGTTTCGCGACCAAGGCTAGCCTGAGTTGCGGGTCATGCGGCGGTCTGTCCTAATCCACACCGACGGCGGCAGATTTAGGTCCGCGCGGATCGGAGGCGCCCGCGATATACCCATCTTCGACCTGCCCGACAGAATTGACGCGACCCAGAATAACACGCGCAGTCGACCCATCTGGACCGTTGGCAATGTCATGACCCATTTCACGTAAAATCCGAATGGTGTCCGTATTGATCGTTGGCTCAACCGCCAAACGGTCCGGCAGCCATTGATGATGAATACGTCCTTGGCTGGTGGCTTCAGCAAGATTCATTTCCCACTCCATCACGTTTAACGCGACTTGCATTACGGCCGTGATAATGGTCGACCCACCAGGCGAGCCCGTCGCCAAAACAACGTCCCCGTCTTTCAGCACGATCATTGGCGTCATGGAGGACAGCGGACGTTTGCGTGGCTCGATTTTATTGGCCTCACCACCAATTAGTCCATATCCATTTGGCGAACCAGGCTTGGCCGAAAAATCATCCATTTCGTTATTGAGCAAGAAGCCAGCACCATTCACTGAATATCCCGACCCATAGGAAAAATTCAGCGTATAAGTAACAGAAACCGCATTCCCCAACCGGTCCATTGTTGAATAATGGGTGGTGTTGACGGGTTCAGGCACAAGATCAGATCCCGGCAAAATATCAGAAGATTTGGATGCCGTGTCCAAGTTAATTCCGGCCCGTAGGCGCGCGGCATAGGCTTTATCGGTTAACGCCTCGACGGGGACGTCAACAAAATCTGGGTCCCCCAAATATTTGGATCGGTCTGCATAGGCACGTCGCATACTCTCGGTCAATTTATGCAAATAGGCTGCCGAATTGTGACCATCGGCGCGGAGGTCGTAGCCCTCAAGAATATTGAGCATTTGCACGATGTGTACGCCGCCTGAAGAGGGCGGAGACATCGCCGCGATCTCATACCCTCGATAAGTCCCAGTGACAGGCGCACGCGTCACCGTCTCGTAATTGGCAAGGTCTTCAAGGGTGATGAGGCCTCCGCCTTCAGCCATTTCATCAGCGATGAGCTGCGCCGTTTCGCCAGCATAGAAACCGTCTGCACCCTCACGCATGATGCGTCGCAGGGTTTTCGCTAGATCCGCTTGTCGCCAATTTTGATTGGCTTTGATGCCGACAAAATATTCAATAGAGCTCTCATCCGCTGCAAATCGTGGCCGCGCATCCTCTAGGCCAGCCGCCAAGGCGGGGCTGACGGTAAACCCCTTATCTGCCAGTTTGATCGCGGGGCCCATAACTTGGCGACGCGACATCGTTCCGTAAGTTTTCAACGCCTCTAACAAGCCCATCACGGTCCCTGGAACACCTGCGGAGGCGTGACTGAACTGCGCCTGCCGATTATCAACATTCCCGTCTGAGCCTAAAAACATATCACGATTAGCGCGTGCTGGTGCCATTTCGCGAAAGTCGAGCGTGATGGTTTTCCCCGTCTCTTTCAGATGGACAACCATGAAGCCACCTCCGCCCAAGTTGCCAGCCGCGGGATGTGTCACGGCCAGTGCAAAACCAACGGCAACAGCGGCGTCCACGGCGTTCCCACCGCGCGCCAAAATATCCGCGCCGACTTGGGCCGCTATTGCATCTTCCGCGCTGATCATACCGCCTTTGGAGAGAATAGGATGATGGATAGAACCATAGTCAAACATTGCCTGCGCACCCGGAGCAGCAGGCACATCGGCAGCGTTCGCCGTGACCGAGGCCCCCATGAGCAAAATTAGCGCAGGTCCAAGGTGTTTCGTTATATTTTTCATATCCGCATCCTTTTCACGACCACCGTCATCCATACAGATTAAATCGTCAAACCTAAAACTTAATGACAACGTTGTCTTTTTGAGTTAGATGACACCCAAATCACGAAGAATGAGGATCAAGACATGCAGATTTCACGACGTAAAGCTCTGGTTTTAGGGGGCAGCGCAGCCGTCTTAGCGGGTTGTGGGACTGTGGCCACGAATATGACTGCGCCCACCTCCCCTGTCGGGTTAAATGCAATTGCCCAAACCAAAGGCTTACGGTTCGGTAGCGCGATAAGTTCGGGAGCCCTCAAGGATGATCGCTATCTCGATATTGTTCGGCGAGATTGCGGATCTCTGGTCGCGGAAAATGAGCATAAGATTTATGTGATAAACGGAGAAAGCCAACGTTTCGACTTTGATCGCGGCGACGCCATTGTTGATTTCGCGCAAAAGAATGACATGGCCATGCGAGGCCATGTTTTACTTTGGAACCGCGATGATTTCCTACCGAACTGGATGCCTAAACAGGACTGGGGCGCGGACAAAAAGCGAGGCATGAAAGCTTATCTAGATAAATACTTCGAAACTGTGCTGACCCATTACGATAGAAAAATTTCCAGTTGGGATGTTGTCAATGAAACGATCGATCCCGCAACGGGCACAATGCGGGAGACAGTTTTCACGCAAAATTTTGGCCCTGACGTTGTCGACTACGCTTTCCATCAAGCGCGGAAACTCGCACCTGACACGCAGCTTGTTTACAATGATTATATGATCTGGGAGCCAGGCAACGAAAACCACCGAACTGGGGTTTTGAAACTATTGGAGGGTTTTAGAAACAAAGGTGTTCCGATTGATGCCTTCGGTGTGCAGTCTCATCTTGGCACGGGCGATGGCCCCGTTGGGAAAGGGTTTCCTGATCCTCAACGTCGCGAATGGCGAGCGTTCATGGATGAAATTGTCGGTATGGGATACGACATTATTCTCTCAGAATTTGATGTGAACGACACGCGTCTGCCCGCAAACGTCAAACAACGAGACCGCCTCATGGCCGATTACGCTAAAGCCTATCTGGATATGATGTTGGACTATAAAGAGGTGAAGGAAATCCTAGCATGGGGCATGGCGGATAATCACAGCTGGCTAGAGACATGGTGGCCACGCGAAGATGGTGTTGTGAAGCGCCCTGGCCTGTATGACGCCAATTACGAACCAAAGCCGCTGTATTACGCTGTTGAAGCAGCGCTAAAGAACGCGCCGCTACGTTAGGTCTGTCATCTGAGCCTGCATGGACAGCACATCGGCAATTGCTTGGTCAAAGTTTTTATCCTTGGCCCAAAGCTCAAGACCGATCGGACCTGAATAGCCGCCTGAACGAACTTGTTTCAAAACGTTGACGTAATTCACATCACCGGTACCTGGCTGCCCTCTATCTGGAGTATCTGCAATTTGAACATAGCAGATGGTGTCTGCGTGACGCTTCAAATTTCCGATGAGCTCACCTTCGTGACGTTGCATGTGAAACAAATCCCAATTTAGTTTCACGAAGGGCGACTGTAGTGTGTTCACGATTTCAACGGCGTCCGCACTGCCATAAATAAAGTGGCCGGGGTGATCATAGGGGTTAAACGGCTCTATCGCGGCAAAGATTTTTGCATCTTCAAATATCGGCGCGACGGCGGCCATATGCGCGGCATATGCTTTCAAACTCTCTGATTTTGAAAGGCCCTCAACATTTTGATGCCCTGTTAGCGTCACAATTTTTGTGTCTAGGATCCGTGCGTTTTCAACAGCCCGTTTGCAATTATCAATAAACTCCGCACGACTGTCGGGATTCGCTAATGCGGGGCTGTCGCCGACAATTTGGGCGACTTTCACCCCTGCATCGCGCGCCAATTTTGCGAGGTCACTGGCTTTGCGATCCCAACTGTCAACGAACCAAAATTCGACATGGGAAAAGTTGTCTTCGGCCGCTTTGTCGAACCGCGCTTCGAAAGGAAGATCGGTGTACCAGCTCTCAACGTTAAGCGCGAAACCAGATAAAAGACTGCGTCGTTGGCTCTCCGTTAGAATCTCTGACTGTGGCGCGACGCAGGCTGTTAAGGCCGCCGCGCCCGCCCCAAGTGCAAGCGTTTGAGAAAAAACTTGCCGTCTATCCATATTAGAACGGCATTTTCATGCCGGGCGGGAGTTGGATGTCTCCCATCGCTGACTTCATGGTTTCGGCCTGAGCTTGATCGAGTTTGACCTTGGCATCCTGATAGGCTGCCACAATCAGGTCTTCGACAACCTCTTTCTCTTCACCATTCAAAAGCGAAGGGGCAATTTCGAGACCTTGCATATTGCCACCACCCGCCAAAGTGACCGTCACAAGACCGCCGCCAGAGCGACCCTTCACACTGAGATCAGCAACTTGCGACTGAGCGAGCTCCATTTGCTTTTGCATGTTTTTGGCTTGTTTCATCAAACCCATCAGGTCTTTCATGGCGTCATCCTAATCGTTTTGTTTTTGAGGGAAGTCAGAGTGAATAACATTCTCTGCGCGATCCCGAATATAAAGCTCGGTCGCATTTTTCATCAAGGGGTGTGAAAAAGCTGGGTGTGCCCGATCTTCCGCGTCTTGGGCAGCTACCGCAGAGCGCCGTTGTTGCGCTAAGGGGGCCTCACCTTCCTCTTGAGAGGGAGATACGATCCAAAGATCACCTGTCATGTCTTGCAAGGCTTTGACGATCTTACCGATAAGCGTGTTTTGACGGGGATCGGTTATATTCACGCTAATCGCGCCGCGCTTAAAATTGACCAAGCGCACATAGCGTTCCAAATCGGATTTCAATTTTATTTGCGAGTCTGGCAAGGCATTCACGAACTCAGCAAAGCTGCCGATCTCAACAGCGGGTGCGTCTGGCACGACAGGTTTGGGCGCTTCCATCATGGCCGAGGCACCGCCACTGGGCTGCTCTGATACAGCTTGGGTGGACACGGCGTGCGATACCGGAGAACCGCCCAAGTTAGACCCACCACCGATAGCCGGCGAAATACTTGGTAAGCCTGGGCCACCATCATCTTGGTCTTTACGCGCTTGCGCGATAATTGCGGCTGCCAATTCGGGCGGTGGCATTTGCCCCGCTAAACTTAATTTTAACAGCGACATTTCCGCAGCAGCCAAAGGCGTTGGCGCTTGGCGTACATCATTATAGGCGGCGCTGAGAACCTGCCAAAATCGCGTTAGTTGTCCGACAGATTGCGTCTCCGCTAATTCGCGCATGCGCTGCGCTTGATCAGGAGCCATTTCAAATTCAGCTAGTTCACCTAGCGTTTTAGCACGGCTTACCTCGTGACACACATCCAGCAAATCGCGCATCACAACGGCTGGGTCAGCGCCATCATCATATTGTGCCCGCATCTCCAATAATGCGCCCTTTGTGTCTCCCTGAGCCGCCATTGCAAATAGGTCGAGAATGCGAAGACGGTCGGCCAAACCAAGCATGGTGCGGACCTGCTCGCCCGTGACTTCGTCGCCATCTAAGCCCGCTTGGACAATCGCTTGGTCCAATAGTGACAAGCCATCACGCACGGAGCCTTCAGCCGCGCGGGAGATCATCGCGAGGCCTTCATCAGAAATTTTCACATGTTCTTTGCCGCAAATGCCGCGCAAATGTTCGGCTAGAACTGTCGCTTCCACGCGACGCAGATCAAATCGTTGGCATCGCGAGAGCACGGTGATTGGAACCTTGCGGATTTCCGTTGTCGCAAAAATAAATTTCGCATGATCGGGCGGCTCTTCCAGCGTTTTCAACAGGGCGTTAAACGCACCCGCGGACAACATGTGCACCTCATCGATGATGTAAACTTTATAACGGGCTGTGGCAGGCGAATAACGTACACCGTCTAGAAGCTCGCGCATGTTTTCGACGCCGGTCCGCGACGCAGCGTCCATTTCCAACACATCCATGTGTGAGCTAGACATGATCAACTCGCAGTGCTCACCGCGTTCGGACAGATCGACGCTAGGGCCCTTAACTGTATCGGTCTCATAGTTCAGCGCCCGCGCCAAAAGACGGGCCGTCGTCGTTTTTCCGATGCCCCGCACACCCGTCAGCATAAACGCATGCGCGACGCGATTAGCAGCAAATGCATTTTTCAAGGTCGTGACCATGGCGTCTTGGCCAATCATGTCCTCAAATGTGGAAGGTCGGTATTTCCGCGCGAGAACCTGGTAGGATTCCTCTTCGCCAAACATGGATGCCGTATCGTTCATAGCCTTCAACATAAGCAAGCCCTGCTCTCAATGAAAGCACACTCGTCAACTTGCGCACAGCTTAGCGGGGGGCGGCTATGCAAATTTGATAAATTGACGGCACATAACCGAGCATTAGAGTCGATCACGCTGGAGGTGAGTATGTCTCGTCACGATTATAAATTTCGTCCGAATCCTAAGTGGGAGGATGGATTTTTCGTTCCGCCGGCTCCCTTTCCGATGCCCAAGCCGCTTGATGAGTGGTCCAAAATGGACGTGTTCGATTCAATTATCGCGATGAGCCGTAATCCAATTAATGCCACGACAAAGGCCTCAATGACCGAGGAAGATGTGATGAGCGACGCATTGGGGCAGACCGTAGTGGTCGTAACGTCTCCCGAGGCTATTCGGCATATCTTCATAGAAAATGCAGCAAATTACGGGATGCACCCCGTGCGGCAATCTATTCTAAAGCCCGCTCTCAAAGACGGGCTAATCGCGGCGGAGGGCGAAATATGGCGCAAAGCTAGACGCGCGCTTTCTCCGATTTTCACTCCACGACACATTGGTGAGTTTCCTGAACCTATGCGTCGGGTCACAAAAGCCATGCTGCCCGACGTTTTTCCCGACGGTCAAGTTATCGAAGCTGACGAAGCGTTCTTAAAATTGGCCTATGGTGTGCTCTCCGAAACCCTCTTCTCGGGTGAAATTGATGGCAATTTAGATGACGCGCTGAAAGATATTGCTACATTTATGAATGTGTTGGGAAAGCCCGATCCGCTCGACCTGATTGAAGCGCCCAAATGGCTACCTCGTTTAACAAAGATTGGCAGTGGTCGCGCGATCGCGCGCATGCGCGCACAGGTGCGCGACGTTTCTAATCTGCGACGTTGCCGCATAGAGGCGGGCGATGACGTTCCGCAGGACTTTTTGACATTACTGCTAACGACAAAAACCGATGATGGAGCGAATCTCTCTGATGATCAGGTCGAAGACCAAATCATGACCTTTATAGGCGCGGGACATGAAACAACCTCTCGCGCGCTCACGTGGCTCAGCTATTTGCTATCGCAAGATAAAAATGCGCGTGCGCGTTTTGAAGCCGAAATCGATAGTCTAGATAGAGCCCTTCCCGTCCAAGATTGGGTTAACCATCTTCCATTCGCGATGGCTTGTTTCAATGAAGGCATGCGTCTCTATCCACCTGCTCCGCTTATCTCTCGCATGGCGTTGAGCGATGACGAAATTGACGGGAAGATGATCCCGAAAGGGGCCACCACATTTATAAATTTATGGTCATTACACCGACACCGCGCTCACTGGGATCGCCCCGACGCTTTTGATCCAGATCGCTTTCTGGCAGAACGCGGAAAGGCAATCGGACGATTTGACTATCTCCCCTTTGGCGTCGGTCACCGCGTTTGCATTGGACAAAGATTTGCCCTCCAAGAAGCCGCCGTGATGATGGCCGTTGTGTTTAAGACCATTCGGTTGAATTGGATTGACGACCAACCCCACCCTTGGCCCTTAATGCGGATAACCACGCGCCCAGAAAAAACCCTGCGGATGAGAGTCGAACAACGCTAAACTATTCTACGGGTTTGCTATCGTCTAAAAAGTTATCAGCGCCAGAGTCTGCGAGTTCCTGCTCGACCTTTTCATCGATCCCATCATCGGGGGTAACATCAATCAGATGCTCATTTTCAGCCCTAACCTTAGGCTTGCTGGCCTTTTTGACAGGTTTGGCCTCAAAGGTTGGGCCTTCCACACCATCGAGTTTTACCCTGTAAATCGGTTCAGGTAGGGAGAAACCTTGTGTTTCGAGGGCGTCTTTAACAGCCCGAATAGAAAGGCTACGCGCCTTCCCAAAACTGGTGCTTTTTTGATCCACCCATCCCAGATATTTGATCACAATGTTGGAGTCACCCACGTTACAAATCATAGCCGATGGGGCCGGTTCGGACAAAACAAAATGGTTTTCAGCCATTACATCAAGCCCCACTTTGATAGCGGCGATAGGGTCATCTGCGGCATCGATGCCCAGTTCATATTCGAAGCGACGTTCGGGGTTTGTGGTGTAGTTTAAGATAATCGCCTTAAAGACTGTCGAGTTCGGAATTCGCAGGTGATTTCCGTCCAACGTCATCAGAATAGTTGCACGACTTGTCAGTCGCATCACTTTCCCTTCGCGATCTCCGATTAAGACGTGATCACCAGCCCTAAACGGTTGACGCAATGACAACATGATAGAGGCGAGGTAGTTTTCGAGTGTATCGCGGACAGCAAAACCAATCGCAATGCCCACCACCCCTGCGCCGCCCAAGATCGTTGCGATCATCGCCTGTGCGCCCAGAAGGTTCAACGCAATGATCAGTCCGACAATCCCGAGAACAACTCGGATGGTTTGCGCTAACAACTCCCCCAAGAATGGGTTCGTTGCAACGCGGGACCAGAACTTATCCCGGCGCGCTACGATGCCGCCCAACCAGATAAATAATAAGATAATAAGGAGCGCTAATCCAATAATCGGCAAAGCTTGGAAAATGTCAGTTGCATCTTTTTGTAAGCTCTCGAGCGCCGAGTTTACATCATTACTGGCAACAAGCACCCGATCAATTTGATCTTGAACATATACGGCGCCCGCCTGCGCATCAGCAATTGAAACCGCCTCTTTCGCAAGTTCAGAGTTCGCAATCTCACCCGATAAAGTAATAACACCATTCTCAACTGTGGCAGTTACATCGGAAAGATCTCGTGTACTGTCGAAGATGTCATTCAATCGGGATTGAACTTCGTCATCCTGTGGGGCCGTCTGGGCCATTGCCAATGGAGCCCACATCAATGCCAACAATATTAGGAATTTGCGCATTTCACTCTCTCCGCAGAGCTGCTGCGTAACGCATACAGCCTTATCCTGTCTTCCATAGGAAAAGACCGACAGGCTGCAAATCTAAAAATTGGAGAAAAGTGGAAGACCGGATCCTGACCCGAAAATAGAACTCGTTGCGGCTGCTGCGTTCCCGCCCTGACCGGGTTGGCGAGGATTCCGTCCAGGCCGACCTTCCGAGGGGCGATGTAGTCTCTGACGGGGCGCTACACAAGTGGGGGGCGCAGAAAAAAGCCCCACCCCCGATTAGGGAGCAGGGCCGACGTTTCAAATTTGCTGTGTCGTTTAGAATTTACGCACGTAAGCAATTGAATAAGTTTCAGACGTTCCAGAAAAATCTACGCCGTTGATGCTATCGTCAGAGCTATCGAAAAACGTAACGTCCGCACGCAGGCCGTTCATGCCATCAAACATAAATTCAGCGCCGCCACCAAAAGCAAATCCGTCAACGTCCAAGGACTCATCAAATCCCTGACCTTCAGCGCCAAATTGTGTGAAATGGTAACCCCCACGCGCGAAGAGACTGAATTGTTCGCTCAACGGGACAGACCCCCGCGCGAAGGCTGCGAAACTATTATCGACACCAATGTCGACACCCAGCACCTCATCATCAGCCACGCCAAAGCTACCTTGGCCTTCAACAGAGAGGTTTTCAGTAAACTGGTAACCTAAGCGACCGGTGATATTATAGCTGTCGAACTCTACGGCTTCTGCGCCGAGGTTCACGTAAACGCCCGTATCTTGAGCCTGAGCTGACGCTGCAAAACCTGTAATAGCCGTTGCAGTCAAAACGAGTTTAAGAAATTTCATTTTGTCATCCTTTTGTTTGTGACGGGTCGGCATATCTGCACGAGTTGAGGCCAAAACAAGGCAGCGCCACTGTTACACAAGCACACAGACCGTCGACCGTGTCAAAAACCACACAGTTTGTGAAAAGGCTGTCACCTAGATGACAAGACCGTGAACAAATAAGGCCTTAAATTACGATTTGATTTCAGCGGCGTAAGGTTCCATGTCGACCCCCATGACAAATATCCAAGCTGATTTTCCGATTCCATTCGCAGGTGACGTTCTTGATTTCGCAGAAACAAAACGCGAGCCCGAAGAATTACAAGCCATGCTCCAGAAGACCTCGGCGCGCGCCATATTGTTCTTTAAGGGCCAAATCGGCATTGGGGATGGCGGACGCCCTCACCGCGTTCACCCGTCGGATTTGGTTGGCCATGACCTCATGGCACCTGGCCCCATATTCTTGGGGTTAGAGGGGGATCGTCCAATCTTTGCCTTTAGCGTGGGCAAACCCGAAGAATTCATGCCGATAGAGAATTACGTGTCGCTGCGTGGCATTGGTGGAAATCTGAAGCCGTCAGACCTTGCGTTGGCGGGTCGGGCAAAGTCTCTCTTTGCCTGGCATTTTACTGACCAGCATTGCGTCGCATGTGGGAACAAAACTGTCGCGCGTGGCGGCGGAATCAAACAATTGTGTACAGGCTGCGGGGCGGAGAGTTTCCCCCGCGTGAACCCCGTCGCGATTATGTTGGTCACAGACGGAGATCGCGTCTTACTCGGACGGGGAGCAGGCTGGCCGGACGGTGCAATGTCGGCTTTGGCTGGGTTCATTTCCGCAGGTGAAAGCATCGAAGAAGCGGCTCAGCGCGAAGTCTTGGAAGAGGCTGGGATCAAAACGAAGAATCCAAGATATGTTTTCTCTCAGCCGTGGCCATTCCCAGCGCAGCTTATGATGGGCATAATGTTAGAGGCTGTGAACACCGACATCACGATTGATCCAAAAGAGTTAGAAGACGCGCGCTGGTTCACGCGTGAGGAAGTTTTAGCGGTTTTTGAAAAACGCGGCGACGCGTTCATGCGTTTACCTCGTCAGACGATTGCGCATCAGCTTTTGCGGCATTGGCTGGCTGAAACCGCTTAATCCGCAATAAGGCTAGGCCAGCGCTGGTCGGCATTGCGGATAAATTTTTGACGTTGCCTATCCCAAAGTCTTTTGATCCGCGCGTTGTAATTAAAGTATAGGCGGCCGTCTTCGACATGCCAGTAATCTGGGTCACCTGGAGCTAGTTTCCCTTTAGCGACAGCCCATGCGCAATATCCCCCGAACTGTGGCGCGAATAATTCTGGGTTGGTCAGAAACAGGTCTTTGTTCGCTTGACTAAAAAAGACCCAGTCGGCCCCCTCATAAAAAGTCGAAAACTCAGCCTTTCCGCGCTGCGGCTTGCCTGAAAAAAACGTCACAACGTCATATCCGTCCGCAGCGGTATTATTCCGCCAATTCGTGTATACGACATCAGAGGCCGCGGACGCCCCAAGCGGCGAGAACAGTAGCCCCGCACCAAGCAGAGCTGAGAAAAGACGTTTCATCATGCGCAGCATATGGGGGCTTTCAGTAAGAACAGCAACTTTCTCAACGCGGTGCCTCAATCGTGTAATAAACGGGCGTCAGCCATCGGATATGTTCCAAGATGCGTGATATTTTCAGAGAAGAATGCGAGCTCCTCGAGCGCGTTTTTCATCGCGGGACTGTCGATATGGCCTTCGACGTCAGCGTAAAATTGTGCCGCCTTAAACGACCCACCCACCATGTAACTTTCGAGCTTTGTTAAGTTCAGACCGTTGGAGGCAAAACCGCCTAGTGCTTTGTACAGCGCCGATGGCACGGACCGCACGCGAAAAACAAACGAGCTGACGCTAGGTACATCCACAGCCGGCAAGATTGGTTCATCCGCCAGAGCGATAAAGCGGGTCGTATTATGGTCAGCATCTTCAATATTTGACGCTAAAACATCTAGTCCATAGATCTTTGCAGACAGGCTCGAAGCGACAGCGGCAACTGTTTTATTCTCCCCCTGTGAAACTTTGCGCGCCGCCCCCGCTGTATCGACGTCAATCACCGCATCGATGCTATTGGCGCTGAGAAAGTTACGAACTTGGCCTAACGCCATGTGGTGAGAGCGCGCCGTCCTGATGTCTGACAATTGCGCTCCCGGAAGACCCAAAAGTTGGTGGTGAACTGGAAAATACCGCTCACCCACAATATGTAAGCCACCCTCGGGCAGGAGGTGATAAATGTCAGAGACTCGCCCCGCGACCGTGTTTTCAACGGGAATCATCGCGAGCTCCGCTTGACCAGATCGTACCGCATCAAACGCTTTTGCAAAACTTGCGCAGGCGACAGGCGTGTGGGACGGATAAAACTGTGAGCACGCGAGATGTGAATAGGCCCCCGGCTCTCCTTGATAGACAATTTCTGGCACAATATTCCTGTCTGTTCGCGGCGGATGCGCAATAAGCGCAGATAGTCGTGTATAAACCCGTCGCGACGCTACGCCGCAAGGTGTTTTCTATTTGCATTTACAGCCTATATTTATATGAAAAGCCCCGAATGATAGATGTTCCCCAAAGGAACTCTGAATACGACACGCGTAAGACAGGATTTCGTCATGGACGATTTAGGTTTCAACAAAATTGCTGGTGCTGTTTTAGCAACTGGACTCGGCATGATGATTCTAATGAAATTGCCAGGCGTCGTGATCGGTGGTCATGATGAAGTCATCGCTTATAAAGTCGGTGCCTTGCCAGAAGCGGCCGCTGAAGACGCTGCCCCGCTTCCTTTCCCGCAAGCTGATTGGGTTGCTGCGATGGATGCTACCCAAGGTGCAAAAGTTTTTAAGAAATGCAAATCCTGCCACAATGCAGATGAAGGCGGCGCGAATGGCACTGGACCAGCCCTTTGGGGGGTCGTCGGTGCAGATAAAGCCGCTCATCCCGGTTACAGCTTCTCAGCCGCGCTATCGGGTCAAGACGGCATTTGGAATTATGAGTCTCTTGACGCGTTCTTGAAAAAACCAAGCGACTACGCGAAAGGCACAAAGATGAACTTTGTGGGCCTCAAAAAAGACGCTGACCGCGCAGCCGTGATTGAATATTTGCGCTTGGCAGCGCCATCTCCG
Source organism: Litorimonas cladophorae (assembly GCF_014652455.1). Taxonomy (GTDB): domain Bacteria; phylum Pseudomonadota; class Alphaproteobacteria; order Caulobacterales; family Maricaulaceae; genus Litorimonas; species Litorimonas cladophorae. The sequence continues at coordinate 1,502,524 of NZ_BMYV01000001.1, forward strand.
CTTCCGCGCCCCGAACCTGCATTTGCGGCGGCACAAGAAGAAGTGGTCGTTGAAGATGTCAGTGAGGATATGGCAACGCCGGAGACTACTGAAACACCAACCGAGTAAGTTTTACGAAAATTGAATTCAAGACGGCCCGCCTCATGCGGGTCGTTTGCGTTTCAAAGACGCTTGACCGTGCGAACCTCACCAATTCGGCTGACGGCTTCGGCCACGGGTTCAACGGCCACGCACATATGGTAGGCATTGGCATGCAACAGCTGGTCGCCCTCTATAACAATCCCGACATGCCCCGGCCAATATAGTAGGTCACCGACTTGACGGTCTGCATAGGATACAGCGCGCCCTAATTCTGCCTCCTGTAGATCAGCATCGCGTGGCGCGTCGACGCCGACGGCGGCCAGGGCACTTTGCACAAGGCCCGAACAATCGACACCGATACCGCCAGTGCCGCCCCAAACATAAGGCAGATTGAGCATATCAATGGCGTGATCAACGAAAGACCGCGCGGACGCCTGCCCTATTCGACGCAAATGGCGACAGTGGACATATCCGACGCGCTGGACCCGAACGAAATCACCATCCGTCTCACCAAATATGGTCGCATTTCGAGGCAAAGCCCCCAAGAGTTTTGATTTAATGTCGGCGGCTTGAAAAACGGTCGCCGCAACCGCATGTACAATATGTGTTGGGGTAAAACTGCCCTGCGCAATATCCGCCATCGGCAATGACCCAATGTAATCGACCCGATCCACCCCAGATAGAACAGAATAAAGCGCGCCATGCGCATTATCGTCGCTCTTAGTAATGACGTCGAAACGTTGTCCAAACAAAGCTTGCGTGCCGATAGAGCCATTGGTCATCAGCTCCGCAAAAGGCGAAACTATAGAATAAGTCTGTGTTACGGTTCCGTCTGGCAGAAATGTTCGCGGGTCAGTTTTCATACCCAAGATTATCTTAGCTGCGTTCAGACTGAATGATATCTGCGAATTCAGATAGGAAATGAATGCCCGCAGATGTCCGCGCCAAGATAACGGAACGCTTGTCGCGGTGATCAGGTTTGCGCTCAATATATCCGATTTTGCAGAGACTATCTGTTGCGCGACTGATCGCCGCCTTCGTCACGTCTAGGTGTTTTGCCAGCGACCGTACTGTATGCGGACCATCTTCAAGATATATGGTCATCAGCATAGCCAATTGCCGTGCGGATAAATCAGGCGCATCAGACCGCACCGTTTGCAGCGTCACACGGTGCCAAAACGCGAGACTATCTTTGCGTGATTGTCGGTCTCGGGAGGGCTTCTTAGGCTGTGGGCGCGGACAATCTGTGACTGCGACAAGGCGGGGCGCAAATATAGTTTCCGTTGCGGACATTGGCGCTGCACTCCTTGAGAATTGATCGTGATGTAAGTTTACGAATCACTGAATCGCACGTGTTGGATTCATGGGTCAAGAGTCTGAGCAGGTAACCGTGTGATCAGAGGACTCAAGTGACTCAAATCCAACAAAATTTTTAAGATTTCTCTGTTACGCCCACTTCATGACGCGGGTTGAACAAAGCACCATTGGGGCAACCCCTGACCTAAGTGCGGCGCGGAGACGTCCTTATACCGTACCATTACATGGTTTGGCGGCGCTTCGTATATTGATCGTTGCGGCCATTGGGTTGGGATATGCGTCTACCATGCAACTGGGCCCGCAGAACGCGGAGATGGGTCGTCACTGGGGCTATGATCCGTCTTGGTATGGCATCCAGATGCTATTTATTCTGTCTGGATTTCTGGCGGCACGTTCAATGTCAAAAGGGCGTTCAGTCCGTGAGTTCTTTGTCTCGCGAATTTGGAGTATTTGGCCCGCCTTGATCGCTGCGACACTTATCAGCGTTCTTATCATCTACCCAATCATGTGCCTGCCAGACGCGCCCGTTCGCATGAGCATGGCTGATTTAACGGTCTATTTCTTCAAAACGATCTTTCTCATAGATCCAGGCGGTCAAATGCCCGGCTTATTGGATGACGCCAAATATATGTGTTTGCTACAAGGCGCGATTTGGACGCTACGCTGGGGGTTTTTGCTCCACATTGCGTTCTTGATTGGCTGGAAAATGCGCATTCTCCAAAGCCCGAAGATCGTTTTTACTCTTTGCATTGCGGCTATCGCCAGCTATGTCGGAATTGTAGACTATGCTGTGTCAAATGCAGCATTCGGCTCAACAATCGAACCTTTCTTGCCCGCCATTAGACTGGGTTACGCCTATCTTGTGGGAGTCACGCTTTTGGTTTGGCAAAGCGCTTTAAGGTTCAACAAACGCCGAATTTTAGTCTCTAGTGCAGCCATTGCATTAGCCGCGACAGGCTTTCATCTTTGGTTCCCGTGGAGCGCCACCCAAGAAATTTTAGGTGTCGCTTTCTGGCTCACGCTCAGCTTTGGTTTCTTGCATAACGCGCCACAATTTCTGCAGCGCTGCCCGCGTCTCGCGCCAGCACTTTATGTCAGTATTTGGCCCACAGCCCAAATCATCGTCGCGCTTTTGCCAAACCACACTCAGTTTACCATGATTGCGATTTCGATGCTTTTCGCAGGGATCAGCGCCGTCATACTTTATCTGCTACTCCGACAGGCGCGCGTTCAACCCGCCCGCCTTTAGCCAAGCATAGACTGCGCGCACACCATACATATCACCACCCTTCGGATGAGCAGGGCGTGGTGTTGGGTTCCAGCCGTAAGTGTCAAAATGCATCCAAGGTGTGTTCTTCACAAAACGCTCCAGAAAAAGCGCAGCCGTTATGGAGCCCGCAAACCCACCACCTGAGTTTTTTAAAGACGCGATAGGCGAGCTCAACATTGAGTTATAAGGCTGCCAAAGCGGCATGTTCCAGACGGGGTCGAGTTGCGCGGTGCCGTGACGCGCGACACCCTCGATGGGTGCGGGGCGGTTACAGAACATTGGCGGAAGGTGCGGGCCAAGGGCCACGCGCGCAGCACCCGTGAGCGTCGCGAAATCAATCATAAAGTCAGGGTTGCTTTCTGTCGCTTTCGTCAAGGCATCGCCCAGCACTAATCGACCTTCAGCATCTGTATTGTCAATTTCGACGGTCAAGCCGATACGGGATTGTAGAATGTCGCCCGGACGATAGGCATTTGCTGAAACAGCATTTTCCGCAATCGCCAACAGACAATGCAGGCGCACAGGTAAATTTGTTGCCATGATGAGGTGAGACAATGCCAAGGCATGTGCCGCGCCGCCCATATCTTTTTTCATGAGGCGCGCGCCCGAGGCAGATTTCATATTCACGCCGCCCGTATCAAACGTAATCCCTTTACCTATAATAGCCAAACGCGGATGCGAAGGGTCGCCCCATTCAATTTCGACCAGACGAGGTGCCTCATGTGCGGCCCGCCCTACGGCATGAATCATCGGATAATTCTGCTCCAGCAAATCGTCCCCAACGACGGCCGTTACTTCAGCCCCAAATTTTTCGGCCAAATCAACAGCAGCTTGTCCGAGTGCGATTGGGCCCATATCTCCGGCGGGCGTATTGATCAGGTCACGGCACAATTTCGTCGCTTCAACGGTCGCGATTATTTCAGCTGTAACGGCGTCATCGCCATCCAAGACTAGAACAGCAAGATCAGATTTCTCGGACAGATACCGATCAAAACGATAGGCACCCATGCCCCAGCCAATCGCGGCTAGGCGGGAATTAAATGCGCTCGGTAAATGCCCGAACTGGTAGTGTCCGGCTGGCAACGCATTAGAAAGTGCGCCCATCCTCATTTCACCGGACTCGTCCTTTTCGCCGACGCCCAAAAGTGTTTTCTTCACGCGGCCGTCTGCTTCAGGCAGGCGTAAACGCTGCCCGGTTTCACCTATAAACTGGCGTTCTCCTGCGAACACCCGCTGGGCCTCAGAAAGGCCTTCGGCATATCGCTCCCAAGTCGAAGGGGTGATGACATCGATTACAACAGGCACAACTTCGCTGGGCAAGTCTGAATGATGAATGAAAGGGCTGGAGGCGGTCTGAGACATGAAAGTCCTTTATTATTGTAGGCGGATGCGAAAACAGGCGCGGGATCGACAATCCCTAAGGGTTTGCTAACGGAGCGTTAACCCTCTTCGTTCAGATTTGTTAACGAAATCCATCCGAAGCGCAATCAAAAGCGCATTCGGAAAAAGGACTCCTTGAGAGGCTATCAACGATTATGACCCACCGTCTGCTTCCCCTATCTGTTCTGTTGATCGGAACGGCGCTCATCAGCTCCGCCTGTTCTGTTGCTCCCGCCATGAACCCTCAAGAAACGCAGATCAAAACCGATCTTGCGCCCGATCGTTACATGCCAGCAACCCGTCAAATGCGCGACGCCATCGAAACTCAAGAACTCTTCGCACAAGCCGCATTCTGGTCGAACGAGTATGACCTCAATCCAGGTGACTTAGAGGCCGCCATTAAACTCTCAGCGGCTGTACGTAAATTAGGCAACCCAGGACGCGCTGTTGAGATTACGCAGACGACGCGTGCCCTGTATCCGCGCGATCCCTATCTCTTGGCAGAATTCGCAGCAGGCCTGATTGCCAGCGAACGTTCGGTCGACGCCATTCCTGTTTTGGACGAAGGCCTTGCCATCACCCCCGCCTATGGTCGCCTCTGGTCGCTCAAGGGGGCGGCATTGGATCAACAGGAACGTTACGCCGAAGCCCGCCAACATTATGACCGCGCCCTGCGCATCACACCGAATGACCCCAATGTCATGGCAAATATTGGTCTCAGCCACGCTCTAGCGGGCGATGCAGTGACGGCGGAAAAGTGGTTACGTCAGGCCAGCACAATACCGGGTGCATCATCCAGCGTGCGCCAAAACCTAATCTTGGTTTTGCAGTTGCAGGGTAAAATGGAGGAAGCACAACGTTTGTCAGGCATGAGCCGTGCAGCGCCGAGCTTCCCGCAAACGCGTCCCGCTTTTAATCCTGCTCCCGTTGCAACGGGAGCGATGCAAGCTGTGCCACAAGCACGAATGCACACGGGCACGGCAGATGGCAAAACCTTTACCTCAGCCTCAGAAGCCGCACGTGCCATGGCCGCGCGTCAATCTACTCGAGGCAATTCAGCCCCCTCTGCTGCACAACCCCAACCCCAACATCAGCCGCAGGTGCGCAGCTACCCTCAACAAGGGGGGCTCGCAGGTGCTCCACAAGTTGAACGTCGCGAACCCAACCGTCGGCGACGCTAAGGCTTCGACACTCACTTAACCCCATCTTTCATTGCATAAAAAAAGGCCGCCCTTCTGAGGCGGCCTTTTTTAATCTTTAATATCGCCGTTATTGGAAAGCTTCGCCGATCCGCAGGGCTGCAGGTGTCAGAATTACGATAAACAACACGGGCAGGAAGAACAAAATCATTGGTACGGTCAGTTTAGCTGGCAAAGCGGCTGCCTTTTTTTCCGCTGCCATGACCCGCAATTGACGGTTTTCACTCGCCATAGTTCTTAGCGTATCGCCCAAAGGCGTACCGTAACGTTCTGCCTGAACGAGCGCCGTCGCAACGGCTTTTATACCAGGGTGATTATTGCGACGCGCAAGGTTCTCATAGGCCATGCGACGTGATGTGAGGTAAGAAAGTTCGGCGGTCGTGAGCGAAAATTCTTCTGCTAGTTCAACAGAAGAGTCGCCCATTTCTTCAGCCACTTTGCCGAAGGCCAACTCGACAGACATACCCGATTCCACACAAATCAGTAGAAGGTCCAACGCATCAGGGAAAACTGGCATAATCGAGGCCAATCGCTTACCCGCTTTGTTTTTGACAATGATCCCGGGCAGGTAATAGCCAAATGCAAGCAAACCCATGGTCATGGCAACGCGTTGCATAAGCTGCCATCCAGGCAGATTCAGTAAGACGAAGAAAATAAGACCGATAAGACCACCAACCAAAGGCGCGATCAATCGCGTCATATAGAAGGCGTAAATGGGTTTCTGACCACGCAGACCAGCTTGCGCTAGTTTGTCTTTGAGGTCTGAAGCTTCCAGAAGTTTTTCCAGGCTGAACCTATCAACAAAGTTCTTGGCCATACCCCGACCGTCGGACCGCAAACGGGCCTCATTTTGCAGGTTGTCCAAGCGTGACTTTCGCATGGATTCGCGCGCGGTCGCGACAGACTCCATACGCTTCTTTTTCTTGTCGCCCTCTAACATGGGCATGACGACAATCCAGACGGACAGCAAAAACAGCACTGCGATTAAAGCAGAGCCAGCGGTTTGGAATAGGGCGGCGGATTCAGGACTCATGGTTTGATCTTCTGCCTCCCTAAAATTTGAAATTCATCATTTTGCGCATCATCAGTGTGCCCATGACCATCATAACTGCACCGATCATCATATTCTTTTGACCCGTCGGTGTTGTGTAGAGGCCCGTCATGTAGTCTGGACTAGCCACTGTCACGAGTAGCATCACGACGATCGGCAAAGATCCGATAATGATAGCTGACACTTTCGCTTCGGCTGAAAGGGCTTTAATTTTTTCGCGTAGAATTTTTCGCCCCCGCAGAACCGAAGAGAGGTTCGCTAAAGACTCACCGAGGTTACCACCTGTAGTTTTTTGAATGTTTAAAACAGTCGCAAAAAAGTTAACTTCTGAAATTGGCATACGCTCGTACATCTGCTCAAGGCAGACCTCGATGGGAATACCCAAGCTTTCGCCTTCGACAACGCGACGGAATTCTGTCCCCAGCGGGGCTGGGCTTTCATGGGCGATGATTTTCAAGCAATCACCCAGGGGTAGACCTGTACGCACACCCCGAACGATGATGTCCATCGCATCTGCAAAATGGGACGTGAATTTTGCCTGACGTTTGTTGATCGCAGCGTTCAGAAAAAATCGAGGAATACCGAATCCAACGACAAAACCAAGGCCGATGCATTTCAAGATGTCTAAGCCGAGCACAAAGGGGATGATCGCAGAAACAACCGCTATCCCGAGTGAGATGATCAGAAAAGTCTGCGGTTTTGTTGACCAATCTGCTTGTACCAGACGAGCTTCAAGCGATTTGGCTTTTTTGCGCTTTTCGTTCTGGCGTTCTTCGATCTTGCCTAATGTTTCTTCAATCTGTTTCCGACGTGCGCCTGTATCTTCGACCTTCAGCTTTTCTTTTATGTTCGAGCCCAGTGTTTTTTTACCCGCAAGCTCTCGAACGCGTTTCCCATCACCGGAAGACTCGCCGCCCATAAATAGGAGACCAACGCAGATGACGAGACCAACGCCACAAATCGCGATGAGGGTTTGCTGATCCATATCTTACGATCCAGCTTCGTCCAGCGCTTCGGCCAGATCTTTTTCGAGGTTAAAGTAGCGCGCGCGATCCCAGAACGCGGGACGCGCAATACCTGTCGATTTATGTTCGCCGATGATATTTCCGTCCGCATCTTCGCCGTCCATTTCGTAGACAATCAAATCTTGGGTGACGATGACATCGCCTTCCATACCGATCACTTCGGTAATACGGGTAATACGCCGAGACCCATCGCGAAGACGCGTTGCCTGAACAATCACGTCGACCGAACCTACGATCATTTCCCGGATCGTCTTAGCAGGAAGCGAAAACCCGCCCATTGTAATCATAGATTCCAAACGGGATAGGGCTTCACGCGGTGAGTTAGCATGGAGCGTACCCATAGAGCCATCATGGCCCGTGTTCATAGCTTGCAGCAAATCAAAGGCTTCAGGCCCACGGACCTCACCCACAATAATCCGCTCTGGACGCATCCGGAGGCAGTTTTTCACCAAGTCCGCCATGGTGATCTTACCCTTCCCCTCGAGGTTGGGTGGACGTGTTTCTAGGCGAACGACGTGAGGTTGTTGCAGCTGCAATTCGGCCGCATCTTCGCAAGTAATAATACGTTCGTCTGGATGAATAAAACCAGTGAGCGCGTTGAGAAGTGTCGTTTTGCCCGAGCCCGTACCGCCAGAAATAACAATATTACACTGACAGGCACCAATGATCTGAAGAACTTTAGCGCCCGCGGGCGAAATAGACCCAAAGTTCACCAAATCATTCAGGCGAAGCTTATCTTTCTTAAACTTACGGATCGTGAGCGCGGGACCATCAATCGACAATGGCGGCGCAATCACGTTTACACGTGAGCCATCCAACAAACGCGCGTCACAAATGGGGCTGGCTTCATCAACACGCCGGCCAACTTGGCTAACGATGCGTTGACAAATATTCATCAGCTGCGTGTTATCACGGAACCGGATATTTGTTTTGATCATCTTACCGTTTGTTTCGATAAAGACGTGTTTGGCACCATTGACCATGATATCGGCAATGTCGTCACGCGCCAATAATGGCTCAAGAGGACCGTAGCCTAAGATGTCATCACAGATTTCGGTGATGAGCTGATTTTGCTCATTGACGGAAAGGCGGACATTTCGGATCGCAATAATTTCGTCGACGATAGTCCGAATTTCTTCTCGCGCTTTTTCCGCGTTCATACCTGCAAGGGCAGAGACGTCGATGGTCTCAAAAAGGGCGTTAAAAATCGTGGCTTTTGTTTCGTAATATTCCTCGCCCGGCTCGTCACTACGACGCGAACCCGAAGAATTGGTCTGCGAAACCCCATTTGGATCTGGCGTAACTTCTTTTTTAGGCGCGGGCGCAGATGGCTGGGATTTTACCGCTGCGACGTCTGAGCGTTTACCGAACATCTGCGGTTATCCCTTTTTCAAAAAAGAAAACATAGATTTACCGCCACTCGATTTTTCAGCCTTCTTTCCACCAACGGACAGAAGCCCTTTCTTCGTCGGCGCCACATCGCCTTTAGAGGTCAGATCAAACGAGCCTGTGCGCAGGCGGTTTGCTAAAAACTGTAAGCCTTGGACAGTTTGATGTGCAGATTTCACCTCGGAAAGCATTTTGCCCTCGTTCGTGGCTTCAAAATGGCTATCTGGATCCCAGCCGATGACGACATTGGGTTCTGCACCGACCATCGCCCCGAAATCTTTGACTGAAATCTCAGTTTTTGGCGACATCCCAACGCAATTTAGAATCAAAATAGGCGCGGGATCGTTCGGACGTTGAACCTTTAGAAAATCGATCAGATTTTTCGCATTGCGCATACCTGCCAAATCAGGCGTAGCCGTCACAACGACGTCGTCGACAGATGTGAGAACATTTGTCGTCCAATCCGACCAGTAGTGCGGCATATCCAAGATCGAGAGTGGAGAAATTCCGCGTACGGCATTTACAACAGCTTCATAGCTCTCTGGATTCATAACGGGCTTGGTATTCAAAGATCCGGACGTCGGAAGGATCGAAAGTTTCGCCGTATGGCGGATCATGATGCGATCCATGAGAGTTTCGTCCAAACGATCAGGCTCGCCTAGGGCTTCCTCCAGACCTGACATATTATCATATGAAAAATCGAGACCCGTTGTTCCCCAGCTGGCGTCCAGATCGACCAATGCAGTTTCTTGGCCAAGCGTTTCGGCCAGAACCCAAGCTGTGTTATGGGCCAACGCCGACGATCCGACTCCACCTTTTGCACCGAAAAACGCCGCTACACGGCCAATAAACGGTTGGCCTGGATCAGCGTAAAGTTCGCCGAGAGATCGGATGACGTGCAGAGGATGTAGCGGCGGTACAAGATAATCAGACACACCTTTATCCATCAATTGACGATATAGGCGAATATCATTCGCCGCGCCGATCATGACGACCTTCGTGCCTTCATCGCACACGCTTGCGAGTTGCTCGAGCTGATTAAATAGCTCTTCACCTCGCATACCGCTTTCGATCAAAATCAAGGAAGGCGTTGTCTCTTTGTGATAGAATTCGATCGCTGCTGGCAAGCCGCCCATATAAATTTTGACATTCGTCCGACGCATGCGCCAGTCGCGCGTTGTCTCATTTATGCAATGCGCCGTTTCCTGGCGGTCACAAAATGCCTGAACCGAGATCGAAGGAAGCGGTTTTTCACCCACGTCGCGGGTGGCATCTTCCAACGGCGCATAAACAGGCGGAGCGATTGGCGCAGATGACATCGGGTTCATTGCCATCGGATTTTGCTCTGGCTGAGCCAGCATCTGAGGATTTGGCGTCGGAAAACCAGCATTTTGCGGCGCAGCCTGCGGCATTGCTGACTGAGGCATCGCCATTTGCGGCAAGGGTTGCGGTTGCATGTGTGGCTGAGCCTGATGCGGCTGCATTTGTTGCGGTGTGGGCGCCACCACGTAAGCAGGCGCTTGAGGCACTGGCGCAGGCTGAATTTGTCCTTGCGGCATCCCAGGCTGGGGCACGACCTGTGGCATCGGAACGGGCCGGGGCTGCTGCTGAGCCTGACCCGAAGCGGGTGGCATGTATGGGTTCGGCTGTGTCATCTGTGTCATAGCGTCGTCTTCGATTCAGGGATAATGCGCATCATGATCTAGTTTTGCTCACCGACTTTTTGATCGGGATTAACGGCGGCCGCGGTGATCGTGCCCTCGATGTATTTGTCGTAAATAACTTGGCGTCTTTGCGCATTGGGTTGTCCGCTCGCATATGGCTCAAGTAGTTGCCGCGGGTCAGTGACCATGGCCGCCAAATTAGCTGAGTGGAAACAACCGAAATTGCTATGAGGTTGATTAGAGAATGAGTTCGTAAGGCTTCCCATTGTACGACAATCCTGAGGAATAGCGCGCAATGTTCGATAAGAGACGACCACAGGCGCCGGATCGCCTGGCTTGGAGTTATATTGACCTGTCTGGAGTGCCGTCGGGTTCATACCGTTCTGAGCCATAAGACCGCGAATTACGGATTCAGCTTGTTGAGTTCCCAAACCTGAAATCGCGCTCGCCGGGCGATTAATATAGAGTGGACCGTCACCTGCACGTGCATATCCATCCAAGAATTGGGAAACCGCCAACTTATCTCGTGCTGAAAGCTCCATTCCATTTGGACGGGTATAAAGTTCAAGCCGTTCTATCGACTCGGCGACTTGAACCGCATTACGCAAGTGCGCAGGCTTCATCGTGTGGGAAGGTGCCGCACAAGCGCTCACGCCAATCAGCGCAATTAAACAGGAAGCTGTAAGAACTGTTTTTTTCATTTCACGTCGCCCTTTGCTTAATCAACCACATGGCCGAACGGCCCTGGCAGTGAATTCTGTTGGATTTTCGGCTGACCATTTTCGGCGTAAACCTTGTTCAGACGGCCCATGAGCAAGCCCTCGACATCATTCGCAGGTTGAAATCCATCCAATGGTGACTGCAACTTATCGGGATGTGTTGGGTCGACCAGATATGGCGTTACCATGATGACAACTTCGGTTTGCGTCGTGCGGCTGTCTCGGCCTCGGAACAATGCGCCCAATCCAGGCACATCTTTAAGGCCAGGGGTGCCGTCAACGGTCGAACGTGATTCTTCACGAATGAGACCCGCAATGACGAGGCTTCCGCCCGCTGGCATTTCGACAACCGTATTGGCCCGGCGAACCCGAATACCCAAAACGCTTTCGCCGCCTTCTGAAACAAATGCATTTTCGGTGGTTGGTTCGGAGACTTCTGTACTAATAGACAGAGAAATTAGCCCTTCTGAGAGTACAACTGGTGTGAAACCCAGAGATACCCCGAACGGCTTGAACTCAAATGATCGCTGCAGTCTGCCTTGATCATCGCGAATAGACCCAGAGAAGAGCGGAATTTCGCCCCCAGCTAAGAAATTCGCAGTTTCGCCAGAAATGGCGGTCAAAGTAGGTTCGGCCAGCGTCCGAACAAGGCCTACTGTTTCCAATGCGCGAAGCGCACCTGAAAGCGTGTTCAAATCTCCACCGCCGGTATTATTATATGTGCCAGTTGCGTTTAAACCGCTGCCAAGCGTTGGCCCCACATTGTTGAGAAGGGACACAGTGCTTCCGCCAAGATCCCCAATAGCGCTAAGGTCAAAGCCCATTTGCTTGGTAACTGACCGCTGCATTTCAACAATGCGGACTTTCAACATGACCTGATCCTTGCCTTCAATGGCAAGTAAATTCACAATTTCACCAGATTGAGCCCCCTGCCCTTCAGCGCCCAGCCACATGCGGGCCAGTTTTTCGACAGTATCTGCTGCGGCTGCGTTGGGGACGGCCCCTGTCAGCAGAATATTGGAATTGAAAACTTGTACCTCTACCCGACTGCTCGGGGCATTCTTGGCGATGAGGTCCTGCAATCCACCAATGTCACGTTCGACGCGAATATCGACATTCAAAAGCTCTTGACCGTCATGGCCATAGAAATACACATTTGTTTGTCCGGCATCTTTACCAATCAGCATTGTCCGGCGCGATGTGTGCACAACGGCTTCAACAACATCGGGATTGGACACGATCACATCCATTACGTTGTCTGGAAGTTCGATAACTGTCGATTTAGAGTAAGGCAGCACGATAGAACGGCTGTTTTGCCCTGTTCCTGGGGCCTGAATTTTTACTTGGGCGGCCGTGTTCTGCATATGAGAATATGAGCGTGTGCCTGCGTAACTCGGTGTACACAACAATCCGACCGACGCGACGAGTGCGAGAGCTGTTGTTGTTTTACGCAAGTGAGACCGGCGAAGAAGGCGTTCTGTCAGTGTTATTATCATGTCGTCCACCTAATTCTTCTGCTGCAGGGCAATCGGAGTGGCCTGTCCATTTCGGTAGATAGTCAAGGTGCTCGGCGTCGTATCAACATCGTCGCGATCAACGCGCGCGGCACTACGTCCTTTATACCCGGAACCATTCGCTCCACGAAGTGTGAGGTAAATATCGCCATACCCTTCGGCCTCTTGAAGAAGTTCAGCGTCGGATTGTGACAGCTCAAAGGTCGCTGTCGAACCTGGAATTGCGGCCCCTGACTCAGCGCCAGTCGTAAAGGTCTGATCAATCGCGAGCACTTTGACGTTTTCAAACAATGTTTGTGCGATAAAGAGGTTTTGGCGCTCGACGCGGCTTTGGGTGGCCTGTCCGGCGTTATTGTCGCGTCTAACGGTATAGGTCTCGCGCATGATAATATCGACGCGATCTCCAGGCTGAATAAATCCGCCTGCCGCTGTATCAACACTGATTCGGGTCGTCACAGCGCGCATACCTGGCGCGAGTAGCGCCGCCATAACGCCGCTATCGCCGGCCATAATAACTTTTGAACGGTTTAGGGTCTCACCCTGTGCTAATGGTTGACGCGCAAGTGAATTGACGAATTCAGCCTTCGCATCAGGCATATCATTGAGGTTTATCAAATTGGCCGTCAGGGCTTCGGCAGGCCACTTGATACTCGTCAGCATCTCTTCTGAAATGCGTTGACCCGTACTCAGGTCCGCATCAATCGCAAGAACAGGCACATATTCAACTTCTTGGATCTGAATTTCTGGTGTCGCAGCCGCTTGGACGGGCGCAGCGGCGGGCGCGCTGAGGTTGTTTATCCCAACGAAGACAACGCCGGCCATCACAACCATTGCGCCTAGAATGATAATCTTCTTGGTTTCCATATCCCCTCGCCATTTCGGCCATATCCCAACCCAAAATACGGGTGGACACACAAAAGCATGGTTAATGGATAACAACCGAGGAGTTGGGAAAGAGTTAACGCCGAGCTTCAATTTCCTATGTTTATTCGTTTAGGCTGTGTTCATATCACTCGCAGAGTACCGTTTTAAATGACAGAAACCGCGCCGCTGACGGAGCAGCGACACGGTTTCAAAACTTTATTCAGGCCGAATAGTTGAGGGATTACATCCCGAGAGCTGCCTGAAAGATTGCACTTTTGGGCAGTGTCAAGATGGCTCCTGCCGCCAATGCCAGTCCATAGGGTATTTTGGTTTCGTCTCGAAACATGGTTTGCGCCCATTGTGTCGTTAGAACACGTACAGGGATATATTGGCGTCCAACCATAACGAAGAGTGTAAGTACGCCTCCGAAGAGAGCCGTATAGATCATGTAGAGAAAGACGTCAGGCCAAGTAAACCAGAATGCAGTTGCGGCCAATAACTTGGCATCGCCACCGCCCATCCAACCAAAGGCAAACATCGCGAAGCCAGCAGCGAATAGAACTAGTCCAACTGTCAAATGTTCGAATAAAACAGGAAACCCTGACCAAGTCAGCGGAACCATCAACAGAAAACCTGCAAACGCCAGCAACGGTATCCGATTTGGGATCTTCATTGCATTTGCATCATTCAGAGCCGCCATCAGCTGGGGCGTAGTAAATATGAAAAAGAGAAATGCTGGTAAGAGAAAGGTCATGAATATCCACCAAGTGTTTTAGGCGTCGATACTCAAAGAGACTTAATATCAGGTTTAATTAAACGAATTAACCTGAAGCTGGCGGCGTATATGCAATTACAAGCTCTGAGTCGACATCAGAGAACATTTCGTTGACCGAGTCGGAAAATGCCTTGGCACCGCCCATCAAACCAATTCCGATAAGGGCGGCAAGCAAACCATACTCAATGGCGGTGGCGCCGTCTTCATTACGGAGATAGTCTGCAAATATTTGCATGCCTTTAGTCATCCTAGCTCCGAAAAATCCTAAACGCCGCGAATGCGATCATTATTTAAGACACAGGAATGTCTTAAAAAATCATCGCATTAATTGATGATGCAGCCACCCGAGTGATCGGGTGGCTGCCAAACAAGTGCGCGTGGTCGTTAGATCACGCGCTTGTCGATTAACCAGCTGTACCGGACGCCGTACCAGTCGAAACTGTTGTGGCGATGTCGTTGAACTTTGTGTTCACTTTGGTGCCGATAGATGTCGCACCAGCGATCATGCCAACAGCGATAAGGGCAGCAATCAGGCCATATTCAATAGCAGTTGCACCGGACTCGTCTTCGATAAAGCGTGTAATTAGATTTTGCATAACATTACTCCCACGTATGCGTTCGTTACTTAAAAAGAGAACGCCGCACATGAGGGCCATCTCGATTTATAAAAAAATTCATAAAACTCATCGTCGTTTTAGGACGATGATACAGCCACCCGAGTGATCGGGTGGCTGCCAAACAAGTGCGCGTGGTCGTTAGATCACGCGCTTGTCGATTAACCAGCTGTTCCGGAAGCCGTACCAGTCGAAACTGTTGTGGCGATGTCGTTGAACTTTGTGTTCACTTTTGTACCGATGGATGTCGCACCAGCGATCATGCCAACAGCGATAAGGGCAGCAATCAGGCCATATTCAATAGCAGTTGCACCGGACTCGTCTTCGATAAAGCGTGTAATTAGATTTTGCATAACATTACTCCCACGTATGCGTTCGTTACTCAGAGAGGATAATCCTCAGTTACAGGGTTATCCCCGATGTGATTGCTTATAGGGACGTTGGATTACCGCCCCGTTGAGAGACGTGGTGAATTAATTCTAAACTTTCGTTTGCCATCTCATTCATACCGCGTTCATTTAAACCACCGATTTCCGGAGCGAGCGGCGAAATTTTTCTGCTATATATAATGACACAGCTGTCCTTCGTTTACTTCTGAGGTCGTAAACGCTTCATTCACCACATTGCATTAGGCCTATTACAAACCATCCCTTGCGGAGCCGTTGACCATGCGTCTTATAAATTCATTTCTTCTACTTACAGGCTTGGGCCTGGCCACAGCGTGCTTGCCAAGCCATGCCTTTGCGGGCGATAGTCAGAGTTACAAGGTAGAAATCAACAAGACAGAGATTTTACGTCTGCCGGGTGCAGCGGCGTCGATTATTATCGGTAATCCCAGCATTGCGGATGTCACGGTTCAAGCGAGTGACCTTTTATTTGTCGTCGGTCGTGGGTATGGAGAAACGAACCTTATTATTTTGGATGGGAATGGCAACACGATGATGGACGCCGACGTTCAGGTTGTGAATTCCCTGCCGGCCCATGGCGTTCGCCTTTACAAAGGCACATCACGACAGACATATTCCTGTATTCCATATTGCGGGCCATCCCCTGTCTTGGGCGACGCTCCTGAGTTTATTGGAACGAATACAGCGGAATCTGAAGAGCTGACTGCATTCACAGCTTTTAACAGCTCTAGATCGTCAACGTCGTCAACGTCTTCAGCGCCTCAAGAAGGCTCCGAACAATATTCGCGGGAAGTCGCTGGGGCACCTGCCGCGACCCAATCTCGCATGCCAAACTAGGTTTTTACCTTTTGTTAACCTGAAAACTTGCCCTTTTGTTAAGGTCCAAAGCCTAAACTGTCGGCCAGACTGTCTAGTATTGGGAACTCGCACGCACATCATGCAGCTCTAGGTCCCTTTATTTTGTCAGGGCGATGGAGTGGGACAATGGCCTTTTTTTCTAATCACATAATTCAACGCGCCGAGCGTTGGTCTTTGCGACTAGGCGCGCGCTTTCGGAAAGACGAAGACGGCGCAACAGCCGTCGAGTTTGCATTCGTTGCGCTCCCGTTTTTCATGTTACTCTTCGGCATTCTTGAACTCGCAATTGTCTTTTTTGTAAATTCCGCCTTGGTGCACGCCACGTCCGAAGCAGGGCGCGTTTTAAGGACTGGAAACTTTCAAGCGTGCGGCGGTGAAGACGAATTTAAAGCTCTTGTTTGCGAAAACATGAAGGGCATGGCCTCCTGTTGGAAGAATGTACGTGTTGATGTCATTCAGGGCGACAGTTTCATGACCATCGCGCTCCCCGCTGTGCCTGCGCCTGAAGAGCGCGTAGCGGGGCAAACGGGTCAAGCCGCTATCCCTCAAACGCCTAATGGTCAATTCGATACAAATGCAGCTGGCGATATGTTGGTCGTAAGGTCTACGTTTTACTATCCACTTGCCCTCCCCCCTGTATTGACCCGACTTGATAATCCTAAGGGGTCAGGTGTTCGCACAATGACGTCGACAACGGCATTCAGAAACGAGCCGTTCCCAGCCTCCGGCACTTGCGACCCAAATACACAATCCAGAATTTCGGATGGGACACCTTAGTCATGATAAATATTCAAGCACCAAGCCTCAGAACCATTCTGTCTAAGACGACTGGCAAAAACACTCGTTTGAGAAGATTGTCGAGGCATTACCGTGAAGACGATCGCGGAATTGCCGCAATCGAATTTGCAATCATTGCACCTGTGATGATCGGTATGTATTTTGGCCTGGCTGAAATCGCATCCGCAATCAGCATGGATCGTCGTATTTCTCACAGCACAAATGTGGTGGGGGATTTGTCGACCCAGCAACCTGAATTAAGAGACGGTGAGATTGCAGAAGTCCTTTCCGCCGCACTGCGCGTCATGGGCGTTTCAGATGCCAGCAGCGTTTCAATCGACATGGAAAGCTTCATCAAACCAACAGCAGCTGGAGCCCCTGAGTCTCGGGGTCGCATCCGTCTGAACCAATCCTCTGGGAACTTAACGGCCTATGATGCAACGACATTGGACTCCAAATTATTGAACGAAAAATCAGGTGTCGTGGTGACGCGGGTCTCCTATGAATATACGCCATTGAAGCTGCGATATTTTAACTCGGATATTACGCTTGCGGAGACGTTCCTTCTCAAGCCTCGACGTTCCGAGTCGGTACAGTTTCAAGACGGCATGGGGAGCCTTGTCGATTGCACAGCGACAACTTATGCGGATGTGAGTTGTTCGGTAACAGCTTCACCCGGCTAACGTCGATACAACCTTTGGGGGCTTTAACCTTCGAGATAGCGGGACTTAATCCGCTCAAGCTCGGCTGGCGTGAGTTTGAGCGTTTCTGTGACATAAGTGTCTGTGCCGCCCGCTTCATCCATCATACCATCCAACGCGGCTTCAAGAAATTCTGGATAGACGCCAAACATCGGCCAGATCGCTTCGGCATCAATGGATCGACCATAGCGCTGCGAGAACATTTCCGCCGCAGGCCCGATAATTTTGTCAATATTCACCGCATCAAGCGTCATCATGTAATCGGCCATGATGTCATCGCGCGAAACACCCAACACACTTTGGACCAAAGCGCATAAAGTTCCGGTCCGGTCTTTCCCCGCCGCGCAATGCACAAGCACGCCGGCTGGTTTTGTGGTGTCGGGTTGCGCCATGAAGCGCAAAGTATCGCCGAATATTTTCTGAAAGCCCGCGTCATGCGGACGAGTGGTGTAAGATCGCATCATATAGCCATGCGCGTCTTCCGCGGTGTAGAGCTCATGCTCCAAAAAGGCCTCATGCGGCGCGACTTTCGCGTCTAAGGATTCAGGTGCATCAGGATATTCATGCACATGTGGCGCGGGATCAGGGAAGCGCGAGGGCTGTTTTTTACGCTCAGGCGCATGACGCAGATCGACAACCAAATTAATGTCTAACTCACCAATTGCGCCGCGATCCTCATCAGATAAGGCCGCCAAATGCGCCGAACGAAATAACCGCCCGGTTTTCACGGCGCGCCCATCATGACCCGCATAGCCACCAAAATCCCTGAAATTATAGATCGTCGCAAAGTCGTGATTGCGATCTGAAAAAGAAATGAGAGACATAACTAAACTCTGACGGTGCGGCGCTCATTGCCGAATAAATATGTGGGGTTGTAGCCCCATAAAAAAGACCCCGCCAAGGCGAGGTCCTGTTCTAACAAACGTGGCGGCGCTTACTCAGCCGCCGTGAGAGGCTGGGCGTTCCGCATGTCCGCGAACTTATCCCACACGCCTTCTGCGCCATGCCAAGATCCCACGGTTGCGCCTTTGGCATATTCTGTTGCGCGTGCTTCAAAGAAGTTCGCATGCTCGACGCCATTGGTGATTTCGGTCAACCAAGGCAGCGGATGCTCTTCGATACCGTAGATTTTCGGCAAGCCAAGCTGACCCAAACGCCAGTCGGCAATATATCGAATATATTGCTTGATGTCTTCGGATGTCATGCCCTCAACTGGACCCATATCAAACGCCAGTTCGATGAACTTATCTTCCAGTTTCACGACCGTTTTACAGCAGTCGATAATATTGTCGGCGACGTCTTTCGTCAGCGCGCCCGTTTCCGCCGCGAAGGTATGGAAGAGTTTGATCATCCCTTCACAATGCAGGCTTTCGTCACGGATAGACCAGGTTACGATTTGGCCCATGCCCTTCATTTTGTTCAAGCGCGGGAAGTTCATCAACATTGCAAAAGACGCGAATAGCTGTAGCCCTTCGGTGAAACCACCAAAGACCGCCATGGAGGTTAGAATATCTTTTTCCGTCTCTACGCCAAACTGACCGAGGTAATCATGTTTCGCGGCCATCTCTTCATATTCCATGAAGGCCGAAAATTCGCTGTCGGGCATGCCGATGGTTTCGAGTAGCAAAGCGTAAGCCGCAATATGGATCGTTTCCATATTTGAGAATGAGGCAAGCATCATGCGGACTTCGACTGGCTTAAACAGCGGCATGTAGTTTTCCATGTAATTCGCGCCGACTTCGATATCGGACTGGGTGAAGAAACGGAAAATTTGCGTCAGCAGGTTCTTCTCAACATCGTTGAGCGTGACAGACCAATCTTTCAGATCTTCGCCCAATGGCACCTCTTCAGGCATCCAATGGACTTGCTGTTGTTTCTGCCAGAAATCATAGGCCCACGGATAGCGAAACGGCTTATAGGATGTGGACGGCAGCAGAAGACCTGACTGCGACATCTCGAAATTACCCATTTTACCCATGTCGATCTCCCGCGATTCGAATCTGTGTGTTGGTCTTAATACGGACCATCGTCAGCTAAGTTTTTGAAAATGGCAGATTTTCGCCCCAAAAGCGCGATATATGCTATTTTTCCCTCGTCTATCTACTACATCTAGTGGCAGCAAAAACGCAAGGTCGAACTCTGCGGCAATATGTTCACCTGCGAGAGACGCTGACAAGGGAGCGGCGCGATTTTGGGTGTGATGGGATGGAGATAAGCCTGTGCGTAACCCAAGCGCTATCGTTCGCAGCTCATCTAGGAGTCTGCCGAAGTGCGATGTCTCATGAAAAGGGACAGTCCGCGTGGTCGATATCCGCGATGGAATACCAGAATAGAAATGTTGTTTTACGCGAAGATCAGGAGTCGGGTTGAAAATCCAACTCGCCACGCGGCAGCGGTTTTTGAAGAAGCGGCCAGTCATAAACCCCCGAGTTCAGACACTTGGACTGACGGGTCGGCTCTCACTCCTAAAGTCCCGGCACCTCTGGATGTCTCACCACCCAACGCTCAGACCCACCGTCCTCCGAACCAGCCAATGCAATTTATCGAAGATAAAATGCACAGTGTCATAATATTGCGAACAATACATAGACCAAGCGAGGCCCCGCCTGTCCCGTGTCCGAAAGAACCCGTGTAAATTACCACAGCTTCTCGAAGCGGGGATCATTCTCTTTAAATTAGGTCTAAGCGTTTGAAACGGAGAGGTTTCGTTTTTCCAATAACGTGGACCATTCAAGAAATGGCGACATTAAAAGCTGTAAAGGGATGAATCGAGTGGCTTACTTTGAGCGATTTTAAAACACTCTCGGAAACGAGTTTTTGATTGTTATGGGCTGGTAACCTTTCTTGTCTATGGGAACCCAAAATCAGCAGATTGGCAAATCGGTGATCCATGTGGCAAAAAATAGCTCTGACGGTATGACCAGCAGACCATTTATCGGCAGAATGGCGATAGGCTTTTATTTGGTCGTCCTGTTATTGATGTTTCTGCTTACTCTGGGCGAAGGCATCTCACTCCCAAAGTTATTGCTAGGGCTTGTGTTCTTTGCGGGATTAATACCTCTATTAACAATATTGCTGGTATTGAGGTTGAAGAAAGAAGGGGAGAATTTTTGGATGAGTGGATCCGTAGTAGGTTCCAGCGTCTTCTTGCAATACAGTGCATCCGTAATGTCTGCTCACGCTACCTTTTTTCAGTCAGTAATGTTTTTCTCAGTTTCCGCAGTGATAATGATTGCCGTCATGTTCTTGTTTAAAAAGAAACAGGAGCAATAAGTGAATGCGTTATGATTGCCTTGAGTGAGCGGCTTATTTTGGGCGGTTTAAGACTCTGAGAAAACCGCCATTTTACTGGCTTGCCGAAAACACTACTCCCGCGCCACTCACTCTCGCACCCGCGCAAAAAACGCCGCATGCGCTTGGGCCGCTTCGGTCTCACACACCCCTACCCGCACATCGATGCCCGCTTCTTGGAGCAGTGCCGCGCCGCGCCAATTGACCCTTGGGTCGGGATCGACGACGGCGATGAAGCAGCGAGCTACACCCGCGTCGATCAAGGCATTGGCGCAAGGGGCGGTTTGTCCATAGTGGCTACACGGTTCGAGGGTGACATAGGCGTCTGCGCCGCGCGCTTGGGTGCCTGCGACTTGCAACGCGACGGTTTCGGCATGGGGGCGGCCTCCGTCTTGGGTTGCGCCCTCCCCGACGATCTCACCGTCTTTGACAATGACGCAGCCCACGGCGGGGTTTTCCGCCGTACGCCCCGATTGCGCCGCCCCCAATGCGAGAGCGCGGCGCATAAAGTGTTCAGGGTTAGACACCCAGTCTAGACGTTCGCAACGTCTGGCAATTCCTTCGCGCGGCTTTCGTCCATGTAGCGCGCGGAGGTGATGTCCAATGTGCCAGGCTTCATGTCGATCAACAGCGGGTTACCCGTCGGGAATTCAAAGCCTGGGATTTTATCATCGGGCACGTCGAAAATAGATTTCAAAATGGCGCGTAAAGAATTTCCATGCGCAGAAATCATAACATTCGATCCTGCTTTCAAATGCGGAACGATTTGGTCGTTAAAGTAAGGCAGCACACGCTCGCATGTCATTTTCAGGCTTTCACCCGTGGGCAGAAGCTCTGGCGCGATATGCTTATATTTTGGGTCTTTCGACGGATGGAATTCCGAGGTTTCGTCAATTTGTGGCGGCGGCACGTCAAAGCTGCGACGCCAGATATGGACTTGCTCGTCCCCATGTTTGTCGCGCGTCTCTTGTTTGTTCAATCCCGTCAGCGCGCCGTAGTGACGTTCGTTCAACAGCCAGTTTTTCGTGACTGGAATATACATTTGATCAATGCCCTCCAACGTCAGCCAGAGCGTTTTGATCGCGCGTTTTTGGAAACTCGTAAAACCCACGTCCAACATGATGCCTTCGGCTTTGATGAGTTCGGCGGCTTTGATCGCTTCGGCCACGCCCTTCTCTGTCAAACCAATATCGTGGAATCCTGTGAAGCGGTTTTCCAAGTTCCACTGGGATTGACCGTGGCGGATGAGGATGAGTTGAGTCATGCGGCACCTATAATGTTGCGTAATTGGCGACGCTTTAGCGGGTGCCCCAGCAGGATTCAATCACGGCATTTGTCAGGAACATCTGTAAAAACAAGAAAACAGTCATTAAAATCGTCCGCAGCTTCGTTGATTAGAACTATTGTTCCTAATGAGGCGACGACTGCCGCCCCCGCGATCAGGATAAGCCCCGTGTCTGATCCCCCCGCATCATCTGCGTCGGTATTAATCTCGCCATCGGTTTCATCCGCATTCAGGACCACGAAAGTTGAGCCATAAATTTCTTGTCCAGAGAGCTGCAAGCTTGGCGTTCTAAACCCATAGGCGCCAACATCCAAAATTGTCAGACGATCTGTTCCCAGCGGGCCCATTGGGGAGTCGAAATCATTTTTCGCAAGGCTGAGACCGAACCCCAAACGCGGTTGATGCAACATCCGCCGACGATCAGTGGATCCGAGCGGGATTTTGAAGGTCACTGAAGCTTGGACTTCCAGACCATCATGTTGGGCAAAGGCAGCACTGTCATAACTTTGCGCTGAAGCTACACAAGGCAGAGCGAGCGCCGTGACGACCGCAGCACAAACTTTAAAGCTAAATAAACGCGACAACTGATTCCCCTGTTTTTCCCAATGTACAACTTATGGGCAAGGTCGGGGTAACATTCTGTGACAGGGTGTGACGCCTATTTTTGATCTCTCACGCGGATGGCTGTGTCGGGAAAATCGGAAAACACCCCGTCCACGCCCAGCGCGAAATAGGCGCTCATTTCTGTCTCAATATCGGAAAAATTAGGATCGAGCGCATCATCGCGGAATGTCCAAGGATGAACAGCGAGTCCCGCTGCGTGAGCTGCGGCGACGAAGCCCGTGTCTTCGCCCGCATCCGTCAGCAGGAGTTTTTTATAAGGGCCAATGCCGTCAACAATTTTAGCCGTTTCCGCAAAGTCAGGGCGCGTTTCGGTCAGATAGATCAGACGAATGTCAGTCTGGCTGTTCAACCGTTTCAGGTTCCCCATCTCGAAAGACTGAATAAAAACGGGGGCTTCTGCACCTTCATATCCAAAGGCCAAAAGCGTTTCTAACATCGCCTCATCATGACGCAGACCTGCGGCTGCGAAAGCCGTGGGTTGTTTCGTTTCAGGATAAATGCCGATCGGCCGACCCGTAGTTTTACTGGCCAGTTTTGCCAAGCGTAGAATTTCTTCAAAAGTCGGGATTTCATATTGCCCGTCAAATTTGGTCGGACGTCCTGCGCGGGGCTGCAAGGCACGTAGTGTTTTAATCTCCGCCAGCGTGAAATCCTCGATGAACCAATCCATGCCGTCGTGATAAGCATCCTCACGCTTGCGATCCGCAAATTCAGCCCGTGTGGCAATGTCGGTGGTTTTCGACAAATGCCGATCATGCCGCGCCACCAATACGCCGTCTTTGGTGATGACCAAATCAGGCTCGATATAATCCGCCCCCATATCAATCGCGCGTTGATAGGCGGCAATCGTATGCTCAGGCAAAACCCCAGACGCCCCACGATGGGCGATGACGAGCGGCGGGTTGCCGTTGAGGGTTGGGAATGCGTTTTGAGTCATTGGAGCACAACCAGTCAAAATAAAAACCGAAATTAAAATAGAATACGGTAACTTCATATCGTGAAACACCAAGTCTGATTAGCCCCTAATACTGAGGACTTAGATTCCTATATAGAGTCAGAACCACCAAAGATTATGCGCAAAGGGTGCAGAGTGCGAAGAGTGTTTCAAGCGTTATCAATGCGCATCATTCCAATTCTTCGCGGCCTTGGCTTCTACCAATAGCGGTACACTCATTTCGATCGCGGGTTTATGGGCGCTTTCCATGGTGGGGACGATGATATCGATGAGCGCATTGGCCTTGGCCTCTGGCACTTCAAACACGAGTTCATCATGCACTTGTAGGAGGAGCCTTGCGCCCTCCACGTCTTCGATCGCCTCTGGCATACGGATCATGGCACGACGCATGATGTCTGCGGCTGCACCTTGGATTGGCGCGTTGATCGCTTGGCGTTCGGCGAAAGCCCGTGACATTTGGTTGCTGTCGCGAATACCTTTGATGTGGCACTTTCGGCCTAAGATCGTCGTGATATATCCATATTCGCGGGCTTCGGCTTTTGCCTCTTCCATGTAAGCTTTGATGCCTGGGAATTTTTCAAAATAGGTTTTAATATAATCGCTGGCTTCACCGCGGCTGATCCCAATGTTTTTGGCCAGACCAAAGGCTGAAATGCCGTAAATAATCCCAAAGTTAATCGCTTTGGCATTCCGACGAATTTCGGGCGTCATCTCCGATAGCGGAACACCAAACATCTCGCTGGCCGTCAGGGCGTGAATATCAACACCATCGGCAAAGGCCTGCTTCATCGTCGACAAATCCGCGACATGGGCGAGGATGCGAAGCTCAATTTGCGAGTAATCCGCCGCCACCAGAACATGTCCCGTTTCGGCAACAAAAGCGTCCCGAATTTTACGGCCCATTTCGGTCCGAATTGGAATGTTCTGCAAGTTGGGGTCGCTTGAACTCAGGCGCCCTGTTGTCGTGGCCGCCAAAGAATAGGACGTATGTACACGGCCCGTGTCAGGATTGATTTGCGAGACGAGCGCGTCAGTATAAGTCGATTTCAATTTGGAATATTGACGCCAATCCAAAATAACCCGTGGCAAGGCCTGACCTTCATCGGCCAGTTTTTCCAACACGTCGACACCTGTTTGCCACGCGCCCGTTTTGGTTTTTTTACCGCCTTCAAGCCCCATATTATCAAAGAGGATTTCACCGATTTGCTTCGGCGATCCGACGTTGAATTTCGTCCCTGCGATCTCGTAGGCTTCGTCTTCGAGTTGCGCCATCTTTTGCGCGAAGAGACCAGAAAGGCGGTTGAGTTCTGTTCGATCGACTTTGATACCGTTGTTTTCCATTTGCGCCGTAACGGCAGGCAGAGGGCGATCCATCGTCTCATAAGCCGTTGCCACACCAGCTGCGGCTAGTTTCGGCTTGAGAAACTTCCAAAGGCGTAGGGTCACATCCGCATCTTCGGCCGCATATTTCGTCGCGACATCTAATTCGATTTGATCAAAGGTTTTTTGGCTCTTGCCCGTTCCCGCGATCTCTTTGAACGAGATGGCTTTGTGCCCAAAATAAAGCTCTGACATGGCGTCCATGCCATGCCCACGCAGACCTGTTTCCAAACAATATGAAATCAACATTGTGTCGTCATAAGGCGCAGGATGGAGAGCTTTGCCATTGCCTTCATAGCGCTGAAACACGCCCAAATCATATTTAAAATTCTGCCCTACTTTGAGCACGGAGGGCGAATGCAGCAAGGGCTCGAGTATATCGAGCGCCTCTTGCATCGGAATTTGTTTTGGCGCGGCAGCCCCGAACATATCACCACCTTCGGCGGAATTCCCAACGCCGACATGCCCTAGCGGAATATAACACGCTTCATTATCGGCATGGGACAGGCAGACTCCGACCATTTTCGCGGCCGCTGAGTCGAGGCTATTGGTTTCCAAGTCCACGGCGACAACGCCAGCCTTCATCGCTTTGTCGACCCATTCCCGTAAGGTCGCGGCGTCCTGTACGCAGACATATTTTTCGGCGTCAAATTTCACATTTTTTGGTGCGTCCAATTCGGCTGGCGCACCCGCATCGGGGGCCGTATCATCCTTGCGCAACCCGTCTGTTTCACCTGCGCCCAGCGCCGCACGAACGCGAGCGGTCAGCGTGCGAAATGTCATGCGTTCGAGGAAATCAAATAAGACATCCACATCGGGATCGGTCACGGCCAAGTCTTCAAGCGGGACTTCCAGATCAATATCCGTCTTGAGTGTCACTAATTGTTTGGACAGCAGCGCCATATCTTTATTGGCGAGCATCTTTTCGCGACGGCCCTTTTGCGGGATTTCGCCAGACCGTTCGAGCAGCTCTTCCAGAGGCCCATATTCATTGAGCAACAAAACAGCCGTTTTCACGCCAATACCTGGCACACCTGGAATATTATCAACGCTGTCCCCAGCCAGAGCTTGGACGTCAATGACGCGGGCTGGCTCAACACCGAATTTTTCGATCACTTCCTTGATGCCGATGTCTTTGTTTTTCATCGGGTCGCGCATGATCACGTTTTCCGTCACCAGCTGCATCAAGTCTTTGTCAGAGCTGATAATGGTACAGCGCGCGCCGGCTTCGTCTGCAATCCGCGCATAAGTTGCGATCAAATCATCCGCCTCATACCCTGTCATCTCAATCGAAGGCGCGCCAAAGGCAAGTGTCGCCTCACGCGTGAGTGGGAATTGCGGGATCAGGTCTTCAGGCAATGCACTCCGGTTGGCTTTATAAAGATCGTAGATTTCATTTCGGAATGTATTACCCGACGCATCGAAAATGACGGCGAAATGCGTGGGTCGATCCTCATCGCTTTGATTGACCATCAATTTGAACAACATGTTCGAAAATCCTGCCACTGCCCCAATCGGCAAGCCATCGGTCTTACGGGTCAAAGGCGGCAATGCGTGGAACGCTCTGAAAATATAGGCGGACCCATCGACCAAAACGACGTGGGAATTTTTATCTATGGGGGCTGTAGCTGTCATGGCTGACGTTCTGCGCATGAGAGGACAGGAATTCAATAGCGCCCCCGATTTTCTCGCCTATAATCCCGTGCATGTATCAGATGATTGACGATCCAGAAGAAGAGGAACGCACGGGACGCAAACCTGTGTCCATTTTGCCCTTTTTGATTGGGGCTATCTTGGCAGCGCTCGTCTTTTTCCTCGTCTGGTTGGCCAGTCCAGGTCAGAGTGTGTCCACAGGACAAAGCGTCGAAACACCTGCATCGCGCGCGGCCTATTTGACCGCATTGGGAGAAACAACGCCCGCCCTACGCCGTGCGCGCCTGATTGATTATCAGCGCACCTATCCCGATACAGACCGAAAAGACGCGATACAGGACCAATTGGACGTCATAAATGCGGCAGAACAGCAGGATTGGGAAAGCGTCACGCGAGCGGTCTATGATGTGCGATCCGAGGCCGAAGAGAAGAACGCCGCTTTGCTGTCCTATGAAACCATATGGAACGGAAGCCTGCTAGGCGGACGCGGTGATGAGCTAGACACGCTACGCGATGCCATCGATGAAGCCGTGGCGTCCGCCCCCCTACCCGATCGCACCTTGGAGGCGGGGGACAGTCCAATTTCCGATTCGGTCCCTTCGGATGTCTTGGCCGGCGCACCACCACGCATGGCGGAAACTTTCCCGATTTACCGCCCACCGACCGTTCAAGTCGTCGAAACAAGCCGCGAACCCGTTGTGATCGAGGCGGAAGTCAGACGACAAGTTGACCCCAATTATCCCCGCGCGGCGCTGCGCCGCAAGGTTGGGGCCGTGGTCACACTGGCGATCGATATTAACGAAAAGGGCCGCGTCGATTCGACTGAGGTTATTTCCGTCGAAGCCGAACGCTATGGAAAAGACTTTGTTCGCGCTGCCGAACGCGCGGCCATGCGTACGCGGTTTCACCCCAAAACTATAGACGGCGAAACCGTCCCAGCTCGCGGCGTTCGCAAACGCTATATTTTTCGGAGCGATTAATGTCGGCACAAATCTCTAACGCCCCTGTCGGCGTTCTCATCACGGGTGGGACGCTGGACAAGGTGCATGATACGCAGACCGAAAGTTTAGTGCTCGACGGCACAACGCGCGTCCAAGATATTTTCGCGCAAGGACGCACGAAGATCAGCCGTTTTAAAAATCTGATGCAAATCGACAGTCTGGATATGACCGACGAAAACCGTGCACAGATTTTGAAAGCCGTCAAAACAGCGCCCGAAAACCGCCTCGTCATTACCCATGGCACAGGGACGATGGAAATCACGGCGCAATATCTGGCGGCCGCTTTAGGGCCCGACAGCGAAAAGGTGATCGTGTTGACAGGCGCGATGCGGCCTTGGTCACTGGGACGTTCGGATGGGAATTTTAATCTCGGCGGGGCCATCGTCGCCGCACGACTAC
This sequence comes from Litorimonas cladophorae, assembly GCF_014652455.1. Lineage (GTDB taxonomy): Bacteria > Pseudomonadota > Alphaproteobacteria > Caulobacterales > Maricaulaceae > Litorimonas > Litorimonas cladophorae. The sequence goes on from NZ_BMYV01000001.1 coordinate 1,530,717, forward strand.
TCCCCGCTGGGGTTTACGGCGTCATGAATGGACGCGTCTTTGCGGCGGCGGATCTACATAAAGATGCAAAACGCGGGCGGTTTGATTAGTTAAATCGCGCTCGGTTCCTTTTTAATATGTCATGCATCTTTCGCTTTTGCGAGTTATTCCATACGACTGCCCGCAGAAAGAGACCAGAGCAGAGGCGCGACTAGCGGCGCTGAACGCGTGGTCGCCTGTGATAGCTATATCAGCTTCTGGGGAGTTATCTTCCCCACAAATTGCAACGGCATCCGCTTTAACCTGTCTCTCAACTAAATCTCCGTGGGTAACCCCCCTCTTGTAAAACTGCTTTGCCCCTATAATCAGAACACCTGTATTTTTACGCTATAAAATCCGGCCGTCAGAGCAGGATATGTGTTTCGGGGACTGATTTAATGGATGCGATGATACCGCTTTTGATCACGGTTGCGGGACTGGCTCTACTGCTGTTCTTAGTGCTCCGTGTTAAATTGCCTGCCTTTCTGGCTCTGATTGCGATGAGCCTTTTAATCGGCATAGCCGTCGGCATGGCTCCGATGAAGGTTATCTCATCGATGCAGAAGGGCATGGGCGGAACGCTGGGCTTTGTGGCGATCGTGGTTGGGCTTGGCGCAATGTTTGGCGCCTTGTTGGAGGCGGCTGGCGGGGTAAGCGCTGTGTCGGAATCTTTGCTGAAACGATTTGGAGATAAGCGGGCACCTTGGGCGCTGGGGCTTGTCGGATTTCTAATCGCAATCCCTGTTTTCTTCGATGTCGCTTTCATTATTCTCGTACCTGTTATTCATAAACTATCGAAAAATTCAGGAAAAGCATTGCTCGTTTACGCCCTGCCATTATTGGCCGGACTTGCCGTAACACATGCTTTCATTCCGCCGACACCGGGGCCCATTGCTGTGGCGGATTTACTGGGCGCAGATTTAGGCTGGGTGATATTGCTAGGCTCAGCTGCGGGCTTGCCAGCCATGATATTGGCAGGGCCTGTACTGGCGCGGTTCTACAAAAATACAGCTGTCTCATCTGAGCCTGAGGTGCCCATGGCGGCAGAAACCCCCATAAATTTTTGGCATGCCATCTTTGCGATTTTGCTGCCGCTCTTCTTAATCCTTGGAAATACTATTGCGGGCCAGGCACTTGCGGACGGCGCCATAAAGTCGACGTTACAAGTTTTGGGGCATCCTTTTACGGCACTGATTATAGCCGTGGGGTATGCCTATATCGCTTTTGGCATTTCGCGCTCTATACCGCTGGATAAACTGCAAGAGATTATGAACCGCGCTTTACTGCCAGCTGGCGTCGTAATTTTGATCACGGGCGCAGGCGGTGTATTGAAGCAGGTTCTCATCGACTCTGGCGTTGGGGCGCAGTTGGCCGCCGTCATGACGGCTAATTCCATCCCGCTCTTACTCTTTGCCTTTCTAGTCTCCGCGATTGTGCGGGTAGCGCAAGGCTCAGCAACTGTCGCCATGCTGACTGGGGCGGGCTTAACCGCGCCTTTATTGATCGGCGCCGACCTATCCGCGCCCGACAAAGCCATATTGGTAATTGCCATAGCCTCGGGCGCGAGCTTGCTCTCCCATGTCAATGATAGTGGCTTCTGGCTTGTGAACCGTTATCTGGGTCAAACAGAGGCAGAGACGTTAAAGTCCTGGACCGTGGCGTCGACAGTTGTCGGCCTGACAGGATTTGTTATGGCGTGTCTATTCAGCTTGATCTTCTGACTGGATAATATCGCAGACCTGCTGAGCTAGAATGTCTACAGGTTGAAAAACATCTAGGGTGATAGCACGTTGAGGCATGTCTAAGGCTGCAAATTGAGAGGCCAATAAGTCGGCTTTAAAAAAGTGACCACTACGCTCTGAAAGGCGACGCTCTATCATAGCTTGAGCACCTTGCAGGTGAATGAATTGGCATCGTTCATTGAGCCCTTCGCGCAGGCGTTGGCGCACGGTTTTTGAGAGTGCCGAACAGGCTAAAATCATAGGGGCGTCTTTCCCATCTGATTTTGATGCCGTGCCTTGGCAAGTTTGGATCATGGCCTCCACCCAAGGCATACGGTCTTCATCGTTTAAAGGAGTCCCCCTGCTCATTTTCTTAATATTAGATTTTGGATGAAAGTGATCGCCTTCTAAAAAAGGAATGTTTAGGCGTTTGGCTGCCTCACGCCCGACAGTGCTTTTACCGCACCCGGCCACACCCATTATGACATAAACTTTCATAGCGGTTTTAAAGCCGAGGCGGCTCAGAGAAACAATAGGGCAAACTCAATAAGATGAGCTGCAAGCCAGCGAAACTTTGAAAATTTTCGACTCCGACACGCCGAACAATATCTCACCCTGACGAAATTACAGGCAGAAAAGGGCAGTCTATTTATGGACTAACTGGACTCGAAAAAGGCATTGAGGCTTACCGGCCACTTGGTATTTTCTATCTATCTAAATGTTGTTGCGCAGATTATCGCACTTAGGGTTCGGTCCCATGCCCCATTTTACTTTTGCCTTCGCCACAAAACACTAACAATTCCTTCGCGCTCTCGGTAACGTGCTTCCAACACACGACATCCATGGAGCCACTCATGACATCGACATTGCCCAAAAATTTAGAAAGACATTTCCGAAATAGCCTTTTGTGTTTTGCGGCGCCGCTGGCGTTGATCGCTTGTCAGCCTGCGAGTGTGGACACCGCAGCGCCTGCCAAATCCGAAGCGGCGCTCGACCTCGCCTTTGAGAAAATCACCTTGGACAATGGCCTCGACGTTGTGTTCCATGTTGACCGTTCTGACCCTGTCGTCGCGATCAACCTCGCGGCCCATGTTGGCTCCGCGCGCGAGACGGAAGGTCGCACAGGATTTGCCCATCTCTTCGAGCATCTGCTGTTTTTGGATTCTGAAAACCTCGGCTATGGCGGGCTTGATGAAATGAACACACGCATTGGCGGCGAAGGCACGAATGGCTTCACAACCAATGATATGACCCAATATTTCCAAGCCGTGCCTAAAGACGCGCTAGAAAAAGTCATCTGGGCCGAAGCGGATAAGCTGGGCTGGTTCATTAAAACTGTTAGCCAAGACGTTATCGACAATGAAAAACAAGTCGTCAAAAATGAGAAGCGCCAACGCGTCGATAATGCGCCCTATGGCCATAATTGGTATGCCGTCGGCAAAGCGCTCTATCCAACCGATCACCCCTATAACTGGCAGGTCATCGGGTCGTTGGAAGATTTGGACGCCGCGAGCTTGAAGGACACGCAAGACTTCTTCGCGCGGTGGTACGTCCCCAATAATGTAACCGTTACCATCAGCGGTGATTTCGATGTGGCCGAGGCCAAAACCCTTGTCGAAAAATATTTCGGCGAGATTCCACGCGGCCAAGACGTCAGTGCCGCCACCCCGCGCCCGGGGAAAATCGACAGCGACATTAAGTTGATCCACGAAGATAATTTCGCGACCGTTCCGCGCCTGACCCATGTCTGGCCAACAGTCGAGCAATATCACCCCGATAGCTACGCGCTCGAAATGCTCAGCTCATATTTGACCGAGGGCAAAACAGCCCCATTCAACGAAGTATTGGTCGACGAAGAAAAACTTTCTCCGGGTCTTGGCGCTTTTTCGAACACCTCTGAAATTGCAGGCGAGTTTTACCTCATCGCGCCGTCTAATGCGGGTACGGATTTGGACGCGCTCATGCCCGCCATCGACACCGCCTTCGCACGTTTCGAGGAAACGGGCATCCCGCAGAAAGACTTGGATCGGATCAAAGCCAAAATCGAAGTCGATTTTTACGGGAATTTTGACAGCGCCTTGAACAAAGCTATCGCCCTGTCCGAATATAACCTCTTCACCGATAATCCGGGCGCGTATAAAGATGATCTTGCTGGCTATCGCGGCGTCACCCGTGACGATGTCATGCGCGTCTATGAGACCTATATCAAAGACAAGCCTGCCGTGATTACCAGCTTTGTGCCCAAGGGCGAACCTGCGTTGGGCGTTGAAGGTTCCGCCAAAGCCGATGTCGTTGAAGAAGTCATTGTCGAAGGTGAAGGCGCAGCAGTAGAATTTGACCCCGCCGCCCGCGTCATTGAAAATCCGACGCCGTCGACTTTTGATCGCAAAGTCGAGCCAGCGTTTGGCGCTGGCTATGACCTGCCGTCCCCAACAATTTGGCAAACTAAATATGACAATGGATTAAATGTTCTGGGTCTCGCCAGTGACGAAATTCCTGTCATTAATTTCACCCTGCGTTTGGATGCGGGGCACCTTCGTAATCCGATCACCGCCCCCGCTCTGGCTGGCATGACCGCAGATATGTTGTCCAAAGGCACCGTCAATAAAACGACGGCAGAGTTGGAAGAAGCGATTGGTGCGCTCGGCTCTACCATTAACATCAGCGCGGGCAATACGGGCGCCTTTGTTTCTGGCACAACGCTGTCACGTAATTTCGATGCAACCATGGCGCTTGTCAAAGAGATGACATTTGAACCGCGGTGGGATGCAGCGGAATTCGCAACCCTCAAGAACCAAGTCGCCCAAGCCATCACTCAATCCGAGGGCAATCCCAATTCCATCGCACGTCGCGAATTGGCGGAGCTGCGCTACAGCTCCACATCACCCCTGCATCACGCGGGTGGCACAGGATATGGATCGGCAGACGCTTTAGAAGCGATCACGCTGGAGGATTTGAAAGCCTTCCACGCGGGCCATTATACGCTCAATGGGGCAACCCTTCGCGTGGCGGGTGATTACACAGAAGCCAGCGTCGAAAGCGCGTTTAATTTAGATGATCTAGGTGCAGGTAAAACCCTGCCCGCCGTCAGTTCGGACCTCACGCCTGTCGGGGAAGCGCAAATTTATTTCTATGACGTGCCTGGGGCCAAGCAATCCGTTCTGCGCCTGTCACGTCCGGCCTTGGCCGCGACGGATAAGGATTACCCTCTGGCGGAAGCGGTGAACTTCCCACTCGGCGGTATTTATACGTCGAAGTTGAACACGCAATTGCGGGTCGAAAAGGGTTACACCTACGGTATTCGCTCTGGCTTTGACGGCAGTCGCGAGAATGGAACATTTGCGGTATCTTCATCCGTGCGGACAAATGTCACCAAAGAGTCTCTGGAGCTGATCCGTAAAATTTTGTCCGAACATGGGCCTGAAACCACAGAAGACCAGCTCGCGGAATTGAAAGATGCCTTGCTGCGCGGACAAGCGCTGAAGACGGAAACCTTGCGCGATAAGCTGGGTGTCTTGGGCGAGATTGATGCTTATGGTTATGCGCCTGATTACCGCGCGCAGAACGCCAAGGCTATTGCGGCCATGACGCTCGCAGATTTCAAACGGATCGCTGCGACACACCTCAATCCTGACGCGATGCAATATTTGATCGTCGGCGATGCCGCGACGCAGATGGAACCCGTGAAAAGTTTGGGTCTGCCTGTGACGGAGATTGAATAGTGAAATTTAGTTTTAAAACTTTTCTCTTTTTCCTAGCCGCAGTAGGTTTACTCGCCGCGTGTGAAGATGGACCAAATTTCGTTGCTCCTGCTCCAATGGTTTTGGCCGAAGCTGACTTCGCCCCAAATGGCGCACCGCCGCCTCCACAGCTTTCACGCAAAGCCTCTGCCCCTAATGAACCCGACAGCGGCGCTGACCCAGCGGGTGTCTATCTCGCCTATCGATACGCCTATGGCCTCGTCATGCCCTCCGCGTCTGTCAAAGCGACCTCAGAAAAGCATATGCAAGTCTGCCGCGATGCAGGCCCGGCCAAGTGCCAGATCACAGGCTCCAGCACCAATAGCTATTCTGACGAGGATATCCGCGCGAACCTGTCCCTGCGCGCTGAACCGAAATGGTTGGAGACATTTGTCGCGGGCCTGAAGCAAGATGTATCGGACGTCGATGGTCGCATTGAAAATGCCAACACGTCAGTCGAAGACCTCACCCGCGCGATGCTTGATACAGACGCACGGCTGAAGGCGCAGACGACCTTGCGCACCCGTCTTGAGAATTTGCTAGAGACACGCGATGCCAAACTGCCTGACTTATTGGCATTGGAACGCGAGTTGGCCCGAGTCCAAGGCGAAATCGAAAGCGCCACAGCAAACCTGAAAGCGCTTCGCGCCCGCGTCTCCATGTCAGTCGTCAATATCAGCTATACGAGCGAGCGTGTCGCGGTCAGCCGCAGTTCCGTTTCGCCCATTGGTGAAGCGATAAAAGACTTTGTCGGTATCGTGTCCGAGGGCATTGCCGGGGTCATTACATTCGTTGCGTTCATGTTACCGTGGATGATCTTTGTCATCATTCCCGGTCTGTTCACGCTACGTTGGTTTTGGCGGCGTAGACAGTCCGCCAAACCGAACAAAGGCTAACCCACTTGAGCATTCTTTTCGTCCTCATCGGACTTTCCCTCTTAGTCTTTGGGGGCGATATTTTGGTCAAAGGGTCTGTCGCGCTGGCGACACGCCTTGGCATGTCCAAAGCCTTGATCGGCGTCACACTGATAGGCTTTGGCACCTCCATGCCTGAATTTGTCGCGACGTTTGGCGCCGCGGCTAAGGGCGCGCCTGATATTGCCTTCGGGAATGTCGTCGGGTCAAATATCTCGAATATCTTGATGATCTTGGGGGCCGCGACCCTGATCTCACCAATTGTGATCCGCATGCGGGGTCTCACCCGTGATGCAATCTTCGTTAGTTTTGGGTCCTTGGCGGCGGTCTATTGGATCTATGCTGGTGGCATCAGTCCGCTTGGCGGCGCTGTTCTGATCGCGGCATTTGTGGTCTATATGACATTGACCATCCGCGCAGATCTGAAAGCCGAGTTGGAGGCGAGTGTCGTCGATGATATCCTCAAGCCATTATCTGTCCCGATGTCTCTTCTGTTTGCAATAGGTGGCATCGTGCTTTTGGTTTTAGGGGCAGAAGCCTTGATCCGTGGCGCGTCAGACATCGCGCGCGGTTTTGGGGTATCCGAAGCCATTATCGGAATCACAATTGTGGGTATCGGAACCTCTCTGCCCGAAGCGACGGCTGCGATCATTTCCAGCCTACGCGGCGAAAATGACCTCGCATTCGCCAATATTGTGGGATCAAATGTATTCAACGGATTGGCCATTTTAGGCGTCACGGCGCTGGTTCACCCCATGTCATTCAGCGTTGGTGGGTTCTCCATTCTTGATGGGGTCATCCTCTGCGCCGCGACGGCCGCCATGTTCATTTTGGCCCTGACGCACAAAGAACTGAAACGTTGGGAAGGCGCGTTGCTCGTTCTCGCCTATGTCGCCTATTTAGTTTGGTTGGTCCTGCGCGCGATCGGTTAACCAAAAGCGCTGATAGGCGCGCCCGATCACGATCAGGACAAGACCGAGCACCACAAAGGACATCGCACGCAACACGCCTTCCAGCCCTGCCATGTCGATGAGGAAGGCTTTCAATACTGTCGCAATGATGATAACTCCAGAGGCGATCCGCAGGGCGCGTTCCTGCTTCCAAACGCCCAGAGCTAAAAGCACGATACCCGCCAAGAGCCAGATGGCACTGATCGTCCAAAGCTCGAGATCGCTGAACCCAATGTCGAAAATGTCGATCGCCGCGCCGTTAAACCCAAAGCGCACCATGGCTGTCATCCAACTTATCGCCCCAGCTAGCGCCAATCCGCCCAACGCATTGATATAGATATCGGGTCGCCGTCCGCGCGCGCGCCAGGCACAGAGGCCGAGGAGAACCGTTGGCACCAACATGCCGGTCGTCAGAGAGTTTAGGGCGATATTGCCAGTCACGACTTGCCCGTCATTGAACAAAGGCGACAGCCCCAACAAGGACCCCAGCCCGAAGATCGCAAGCGTGACGTAGGAAATCACTTCTGCCATTTTGGACAGGACGACATTGCCGGCGAAACGTTTCGACAATCCCGCGAGCGTGAAACACAGACCCGTTGAAACTTGCAGACCCAGTTCCGCAAATCCGAGGCTCTCGGCATACACAATGCCGCCATTTGACAGGTGGCGGATTTGGAACACCGCGAAGAGTGCAAGGCCTGCGAGGGCTGCGGCTTCGATGATCCCGTTAAGAAGTTTGTCGTGGTCGGACACAGCGTCGCGTCGATGCAAAATCGCGCCCGCCCCGCCCAAGATCGCCGTGGGTAGCGCGAGATAGACCCAGAGCGCATTTAACACGGGCCGCGCTGATAGGCTTTCCCCGTCAGGAAACTGGATCAGGAACGCATAGGCAAAGACGAGCCCTACCAATCCCAGCAACGCCAACCGCGCACCAGACAGACGCAATTTCCAAATGGCCAGAACGGCGATGATCGCGCCCAAGGCATAGCCAAGAGAAACAGGCAGGCCGTTGGACGCGACACTGACCGCGAAAGCCCAGGCTAGTGCTGCGCCGACAGTGAGGCTTATCGTCATAATCAGCGGCCGTGATTTGGCTTGGAAATAGATCGCTGCGGCGGCGAAGAGCACAGAATATCCTAACGCCCAAACGGCGTGGATACGGTCGACACCATCCATTGGGCCTTCGACATAAGAGGCGACGACACTGCCCAGGCCGAGAGCAACCGCAACGGCAGGCCAAAGACCCACGAGGTCTTCGAATTCACCTTCGCTGTCCGCGTCGCGTGCTTTTCGTAACGCAAGTAAGACCGCAATCGCCACGGCAGAACCGAACATCAGATACTGAAAATTATCATCCGCGTAGCTCGTCAAAAATATGGCGAGCACGCCAGCCGTCAATAGATGCGCGCCTTGGCGTTTCAGAGCGACGGCAGCACCGAGTAATGCCGCAATCGTGGCGAACGATAATAACAATGTTGAAAGCGGTGAAACATCATCACGGAAGTATAAGGTGTCAACAACACTCGCCACCAACAGCGCCGCAACAGCGCCCCAGAACAGCGCCAATGCTGGCTGTAAGTCCAGCCGCGCGAGGCTGGCTTCGCCTTTGGGGATGACTTGCGGCTTGGACTGTTCGGCCCACCATACCGTGACCCCAAACCCAATTGCGAGAAAGATAGCCCAGAGGACCATCTGCCCATTGGTCGCGGCTTTCATCGACATGGCCGACCAGCCCAACCAACCAAAGACCGTTCCCGTCGCGAGCCATCTCCATTTGGTGCGCTGCGCGACACCCAAGGCGGCGACCCCGATTACGAGTAAATATCCGACCAATGCGACAAAGTTCGGGGGATCGGACTGAATCAACAGCGGCGTCGCCATTGACGCCAGCAAGCCAATGGCGGCCAGCAGCGGGCCTTGGCGCAGAGACAGCCCCATGGCTGCAATCGAGATCACGCCTAGACCAATAAAGGCGACCGCCGCCGGAATCAGACCGTAAAGCGCGTGGGCCGCATAGGTCGCGCCCAGCAGGCTGAAAACGCCAACAGCCGAGAGCAATCCCGGGATAGACGCATTGGATTGCAGCGCCTTTTGCGCCTCACCCAATTTGCCTTTTAAGAGCTTCTCGTCGGAGCGTTTCAACCACTCCCCCGCAACCAGCAGAAGGGCACCCAATCCGAGGGCCATTACGATACGTGCTGTGGGACCGAAGAACCCAGCCTCGATTGAGAATCGGATTAGCAAAACTGCGCCAACCAGAAGCGCCAAACCACCCACCCAGACGGACCACTGCCCACCGATAAGCTCTTCGAGATTCCGCGTCGGTTTTTTGGGTTTCGGTTCGGGTTTAGGGGGAACTGGCTTTGGCGCACGTTTGACGGAGGCAACCTGTGTAGCCGCGACAGACGCGGTTTTGCGTTCGGGAGTCGCAATAGGTTTTCGGGTGGCTGGCGAAGCTTCTGGTTTAGGTGCGGGAGCCGTTCGGGGCTGCCCGCGCTCGGCTTCCAGCTGTTTCATACGTTCATTCAAATTCAGATTCTGCCGCTCCAGCTTGGTAATCCGCCCAGACGCCGTCATCCCCATAATAGAGCCAATGACAAGCACGCCGATGACGACGATAACGAGAACTACAAGCATTTCCATGATGGGACGTTAGGCGGAATATGGGGTTTGGGGGAAGCGGTAATTGCGCGAGCCATAGACCTATTGAAGTTCCCGTAGTTGAGTTGGAAAAAATTGGACGCTGAACGGTAAGCTCTCTAAAATGAAAATATGTTCCGTCGTTTCCTATCTAAATTTATTTTCGCAATAGGGTGCTTTACGCTTCTAGGAATAGTCTACATCGCAAGCTTTTATGTCGTCAGAAATGAACTCGTTCTACCATTTGAAAAAGCGAATTTCGGTGAAACCCATGCTTTGAGACCCGCATATAACGGACTGTATTATCCCCTGCGATATTTCACAGCGAATGGCTCATCTTTTACCCGCGACATCCCTGAAGAGTATCGAGGCATATTGAAGAAAAAAGAAATCAAAGAAGATGATGGGAAAAATTATCGTAGCGCAAACATTGATGAATTTGAAGGCAATTCGGTGGGCATAGGGTTTGTCGGGAGTCCCCGTACAATCAAAGCCTATGATCAAATTGAAAACGAGGTCTTCGTGAGGCTCACTTTTGGCCGCGCCTTAAGCCATGAACATGACCGCTTTATTAATAAACTCACCAACTCTGAAGTCATAAACCTGATGGATGACCCAAGAATTAAAAGAATGGAATACTCTTCACCACAAAGATTAGCTATCCAACAAGCCTACGACAAATTGGTTGGAAGCAAAAAGGAGTGTGCGAAGGCGTTCGAGCAAAACTACAAGGAGCAAGTACTCGAACATTGTCTTCAAACAGGCTATGCAAGAAACATCGGCGGAGGTTGCTTTCATCTCATCACTGATTTCGTCCACACGGCTGTTTTAGAACAAACTATCAAAAACTGTGAGACATAAAAAAGCCCCGCCGAAGCGAGGCTTTTGATTTTCTACTGATCCAAGAAGCTCCGTAGCTTCCTTGAGCGGCTTGGATGCTTGAGCTTCCGCAGCGCTTTGGCTTCGATCTGTCTGATCCGTTCGCGGGTGACCGAGAACTGCTGGCCGACTTCTTCGAGCGTATGATCTGTGTTCATCCCGATACCGAAGCGCATCCGTAGGACGCGTTCTTCGCGTGGGGTCAGAGACGCCAAAACGCGTGTGGTCGTCTCACGCAAGTTGGATTGGATCGCCGCCTCAATCGGGAGGATTGCATTGCTGTCTTCGATGAAGTCACCGAGTTGGCTATCTTCCTCGTCGCCGATTGGCGTTTCGAGCGAGATAGGCTCTTTGGCAATTTTCATGACCTTGCGCACTTTTTCGAGTGGCATGGACAGCTTTGCCGCCAATTCTTCTGGCGTTGGTTCACGGCCAATTTCATGAAGGATTTGACGCGACGTCCGCACGATTTTGTTGATCGTTTCGATCATATGGACCGGAATACGAATGGTCCGCGCTTGGTCCGCGATAGACCGCGTGATCGCTTGGCGAATCCACCAGGTTGCGTAGGTCGAGAATTTATAACCGCGACGATATTCGAATTTATCAACGGCTTTCATCAAGCCGATGTTACCTTCTTGGATCAAATCGAGGAATTGCAGACCGCGGTTCGTGTATTTTTTCGCAATGGAAATCACGAGACGCAGGTTCGCTTCGACCATTTCCTTCTTGGCCTGGCGAGCTTCGCGTTCGCCTTTTTGAACTTTCTGGACAATGCGACGGAACTCATCGACAGGCACGCCGGTCTCTTGCGCTAGTCCACCAATTTCGGCGCGAATTTTGTCAATCGAACGACGTTCACGTGCGAGATAACGATCCCACGCTTCCGAACGACCTGCCATTTCGTCAGCCCAATTCGGGTTCAATTCACTGCCCAAATAAGCGGTCAAGAAGTCTGCACGTGGTACACCATTCCCATCGGCCAAACGCATCAGCTTGCCTTCGAGAGAGATAAAACGCTTGTTGATCGTGTAGAGCTGATCAATCAGCGCATCGATACGCGCGTTGTTGAGTTGCAGGTCTTTGATCTCGACGATGATCTGTTCTTGGATCGCGTCATATTCTTCAGCTTGCGGCTTGCGTAGCTTTTTGCCGTTCAGACGCGCATTGATGAGCATCTGCTGAAGTTTCTGGAAGCGTCCAAAGTTTTCTGAAATCCGGTCCAGTTTCTCCATGATTGTATCACGGAGCGCCGCTTCCATCGCGGCCATGGACAGATTTGTCTTATCGTCTTCTTCGTCCTCATCATCATCGATGGGCTTTTCACCCGGCTTATAGGTCCGCTCGGGCATTTTAGTTTTGCGTTCTTCGGCAAGGGACTCAAGATCGCCCTCTTGCTTTTCCAGCTCACCTTTTTCGATTTTCTCACGACGGACAGCCAAAGCCGAACGGTCTTCCTGAATATTACCGATGGAACGGTTATAGGTTGTGTCCAGATCAATGATGTCGCGGAGGAGAATTTCGCCCTCTTCCAGCTCTTCGCGCCAGATCATGATCGCTTCAAAGGTCAGCGCGCTTTCGCACAAACCCCGGATCATAGTGGTCCGGCCAGCTTCAATCCGTTTTGCAATCGCAATCTCGCCTTCGCGCGAGAGCAGCTCAACAACGCCCATTTCGCGCAGATACATGCGAACGGGGTCATCTGTACGGTCGAGTTCCTCTTTCGAGTTCCCGCCTTTAACAGCCGTTGTCGATGTCCGCGCTAGGGTTTTCGGCCCCAGCGTTTCTTCGTCTTTCTGGTCATGGACGGAAATGCCCATGTCAGAGAGTTGTGCAAGAATGATTTCAATCTCTTCGGCAGTGATGCCGTCGATGTTCATATGCTTATTGAGATCATCCGTATGCAGCAGACCAGATTTCTTGGCCTCCACGATCATACGTTTTACGTCTATATTATCGAAATCCAGTCGTTTGACGACAGATCCGACTTCAGTCGATTGGGCTTTATCAGCCGCGGCAGTTTTGCCCATGTGTTGGCCACCTTCGCGTGTTAAGGCCGCCTTATGGTAAAGACGGTCTTAAAATAACGTTAGCCCCGTCGATTCTGTGTGATCCTCACAGAGCCGAAAGGGCTGTTAATTTCCTAATCGCGCGCTTCTTTCGAAGCCCGCATCGCACGGTGCATACCGTCCGAGTTGTCGCCCGATATGGTTTCCACCAATCGCGCGCGGGTGTCGTTCAGGTCAGCCTCATGTGGATTTTGTCCCAATAGGGTGTCGGCCTGGGCGTTCCAGAGTGCCGCGCGTTCATCCAATGTTGCGTCCGTGCCGCCCATCCCAGCCCTGATCAGGAGCCGCTGACGGGACAGAACACGGTAGTCCTGTTCCAATCCTTGTTCCTGTATATGTGTAAGAAGGTGAGTCTTTTCAACCGCTTTCGTCTGTCTCCACCAATCCAATACACCCCGTTGTATCGCCGCGCAGGCCGCATGAGTGAATTGAAGCTCAAAAAGTCGCTCATCGACGCGCTCTAAAAGCTCTGGAAACTCAATAATTGCGCCCATTAAGGTGGTTTCTGCACGCATATTTGACGCCAGCTTTTGCGCGGATGCAATTTGCATGGATTTATTGGCTTTGATTTCGCCTGTGTTTTTTCCTCCCGTTCGTTTGCCCCGATTGGCTTGCCAGCCAAATTGAGCATCGAAACGGGCGAGAAGTTCGGTTTTATAGAGGGCTTGGACATCACCATGTTTGATTTCCTCCAGCGCCTTATAGAGCCGTGATTTCAAGCCGGCCTTGGCTTCGGGCGTGTCGAGACGTTCGATTTCGACCTCTCGCCGCCAGAGCATATCCACCAGGGGAATGGCCGCATCTAACACCTGTTGCATTGCGGGTGGCCCCGACGCGCGGATCAGGTCGTCTGGGTCTTGCCCATCCGGCAGCATCGCGAAGCGAATGCTTTGACCTGGTTTGAGCAGCGGCAACGCGCGTTCAATCGAGCGAAACGCCGCGCGGATGCCGGCTTTATCGCCATCAAAACAAAGGATCGGTTCAGGGCCGACCCGCCAAAGCAGTTCTAACTGATCTTCGGTCAGGGCCGTGCCCATCGGCGCAACGGCATGGGTGAACCCTGCCCGCGAGAGCGCGATGACATCCATATAGCCTTCAGCAACGATCAACCCGCGTGCAGAATTTTGCGGATCGGAAAAGGACCGCCGCGCGCGGTGGTAATTATAGAGCAGCTTGCTCTTCTGGAAAATCGGCGTTTCTGGACTATTGAGATATTTCGCTTTCGCGTCTTTGGCCATCGCTCGTCCGCCAAAGGCCACCAGTCGCCCCCGACCATCATGGATCGGGAACATGATCCGATCGCGGAACCGATCCCATGGATCGCGCGAACGATCTTCAGGCTCCACTAATAAGCCGGCTTCAATCAGCTGAGCTGGCATTGCGCCTTGAGCAATCAACTCATCTTTCAACGCGGAAAAGTTATCGGGCGCGAAGCCCATGCCAAAAGCTTTAGCAGCCGTTTTGCTTAGCCCACGATTGGTCAGGTAGTCGCGCGCGGCAGCGCCATCCGTGCGATAGAGGGTCTTCTCAAAAAACTCCTGTGCGCGCTCCATCCAAGAGATGGTCTCTTTGTTGCGCGCGGCGCGGGCCTCGGCTTGCGGGTCAGCCTTCGGCATCTCCATGCCTGCCATTCCAGCAAGGGTTTCGACGGCCTCTGGAAAAGACAGACCTTCGACTTCCATCAAAAACGATATCGCATCCCCATGTTTGCCACTGGAAAAGCAGTGGTAAAACCCCTTCTCATCATTGACGAAAAAGCTGGGCGTACGTTCATTCGTAAAGGGCGAGAGACCCGCAAATTCGCGGCCTTGACGTTTCAGCTTCACATGGCGGCCGACAACGTCAGACGGGCGAACGCGCGCTTTCAACTCCTCCAGAAAATTATCGCCAAATTTCATAATCTCAACTTAAGGGCTTTCCCCCGCGATAGCGAGTCGAGAGCGGAGTCGATATGATGTTGATAACTCGCCCCTTAACGCTCACTATGTAGAGAAGTAGGCAGCGCAAATCTGTTCTTTCGAATTGAACCAAATGGACCGACCCGCGTTCCTACATATGAAAGCGAGTATTTATGACTGATCTATCCCATTTTAAAAAAGTTCTTACGGACCGCCGCGCTTATCTAACAGGTAAGTCGGAGGATATTGAGGATCAATTTGAACACTCAGGCGACGAGCCCTTTGACGGGGATAGCGGAGAGGTCAGCAATCTAGAGGTCTTGGATGATCTTGATGAAATGGCTCAAAGCGAAATTCGCGCTATTGATGCTGCCCTTGGTAGAATCAAGGATGGCAGTTTTGGTGACTGCGTGACCTGTGGCGACCCAATCGACGCCGAGAGATTGAAAACGCTGCCGCACACGCCCTTCTGCAAAACTCACGCGCCCTGATCTATTTGGCGAGACCGACCAACGAGACCGCCTAAAGCGACGGCGGCTTAATTTCTTTGAAGTCCTCATCGGCCAGACCGACCAATATGGCACGGCCTGAGGGGGAAACACGGAATATGCCGTAATCGGCCTGTTCATAGATTTCGGCGGTACCATTTTGGAAATAATATCGCGGCGCGCCAAAGGTGACGCCGCGGCGCTGCCGAATATAATTTATACGTATTTCCCCATTCTCTAAGGCTTGCTCGTCTGCGAGCCGGGCAAAGCGGCCAACTTTCTTTGCATCTAGCGTCAGCACAAATTGTCCAGATGGCGGCAAATCATCCGGCAGCTCCCGTGAAGCTTCTTCGGCATAAGCCAAGGCCATAAAATCCCCCATCATCAGCGCGCGCGGGTCGACGGGGCGAAGATCTAGCAAGACAGTTTCACCTTCCATCTTGATGGTTTCCAACGTTTGGATTTGGCTCCCAAAAAGGCCTGCAATGCCCAGCGCACCCAGGCCAATCAAGCCGTAACGTAAAATGCTCATGATAAGACCTCCACGCGACGATTGACGAAAACCCAAACGCCGAGGAAAACAAGACCCGACACGAAGAGCACAATGGATTTCGTCAGAAGATCCAAGCTCAGATCGTAATAAAACATGGTCAGGAAGTAGATTTGCAGCCCCGTCCCGATCAGCGCCAAGCTCCGCGAGCCCAAAATATAACCCGTCAAGATCAAGAGCAACGCCGACGCCCCGCCCAAAGGCACGCAAGCCGCCGCGACAACCAGTGGCACCAAGACTAGCACGGGCGGATTGAAATCCGCGACTGCCTTACCGCGATTTAGATAGATTACAGCGCCGAGCAAAATGACGAGACTGATGAGTCGCGCAGGCCAATCATCGGAGAAACGTGACGCGTCTGCGAGACTGTCCCAGCGCTGAATATGCACCAGCGCAATTCCCAAAATAGCTGGCGCGATTAGCAAGGCCGTTCCTGCAGCTTTGTATAATCGGGTGCCAATCGGCCGCGACAAAAGGATAACGCCGACACAAGTCGCGATCACCAAAACCAGGCTTTCGACCATTGGCACTTTGAGGTGATAGGCTTCGATTCCGATCAGTGTAATGATTGCTGCTGCCGACATGAATTCCAGAATTCGGTCCCGCACTAATACCAAAACGATAAGACTCAGGAACAGGAGCATACCGACAGTCGCATCGAAGCTCAGGACGGAGATGCCAAATCCAAATGCCGTCAGAAGCCCGCCAACGATGATCATCGTGTTTAAGATATGCTGCGGATAAGGAGATTTCGTCAGCCGTCTGAGAAAAATGGCCAGAGCAAAAATGATCGCGCCAACGACACCAAATATATATTCATCCGCGTTCCCCATAATTAAGGCAACAAATGACCCGAAAAAGAGCGAGCCTAGAATGGCTGTCAGGACCCCTGCGATAGCGAGAAACATTTCCATATACCAAGGCTGATCACGCTCTGCCTCCCGCGCCAATACCTCAGACACCAAAGCAGGGTCTGCCCCTGTTTGATTGCCGAAATTGACAACCCCCAAAGCAAAAGGTGCATCATCTTCGTCTTCACTGTCGGTTGATCGGGCCTTCGCGGGCGCTTTGAATCGTTTCACAAAATGGCGAAACGCCGCGACGAGGCCAACCGTTAAGCCGCCGAGCCAGAGAAAGACGAGGAGAAAAATACCTGTACCGTCGCTGATCTCCTCAAACAGCTTAAACCCGAACTGGGCGATAAGGATGAAGAGACCAAAGCTTGCAAGCGCCAATGTCGCGAGACTAGGTCTCATTTGATACAGGTAAGCCACCAAGCCAATAATGAGAGCAACGGCCAAGAGCCAAAGCCCATCATCCATATCCCAAAAACTCTCTGTAAATCCGACGAATGCAAACCCAACCGCGCCTAAAACCAAGAGAACGCGGAACCACTCCGCTCGCGCCCAGGCCAGACGTGGTGCGATGAATTTATCCAACACCCCTAGACCTAAGATGCATCCCGCAGATACGGCAAGGTTAAGCAGATTGGCTGCGAAATGGTTCCCCGCCAGACGTAAGCCTGAGTTCGCAAATGTCGTGACCGCAACGGTCAGAATAACCAACCACACCGCCCAATGCGCCAAATTACGTGACGCCAATGCAAAGGGCAGCGTCAAGATCGCCCAGAAAACAAAAGGTGTGTGGATCAAGGCAGGCGTTTGATAGACTTGACCCAAAACGGCAAACATAACGCCGACCAGAACAGTCGCCCCAATCCCGAAGGCTTGGCCCGCCGGGCTGTCAAGCCGCGCGACTATCCACGCCAGAAGGCAGGCTAATATCCCGCCGCCGACTGTCGCGAATTTCGCCATACCAGAGAGGTCGTCCCAATTAAACGCGAAGAAAAAGATGATACCCGAGAGGATATGACCAACCGCGATCGCAAGAAGCGCGCGGATCGCCCATATTTTCCAAAATGCGCCATCGCGCAAAACGGAAACCGCGTCTAAATATTGCTGTGGCCGCAAAGCGCCACCCTCGATGAGGGTCGGGACATCCTCTGATGTGACAGCTGCGATATTCGTCATAGGAAAACTCTCATAGGTGGACGCTATGGCCAAAACTTGTGATTAGCAAATGAGATTTCCGGAGGCTTAAAATGTGGTCCCCGTCTATTTAATCTCGCAGACTTGATGCCTCTGTCATTTTCAGTCATTCGAAATTTCACCGCCATAGCCGAAATCTTCATATGACACATGACAATTTGCCCGCGCCAGGTGCGCCAGATATTGACATAGCCCGTGCGGCTGTGATGGCACCAATTGTGCCGCTAGCGGAAACAAAATTTGATATCCCAGCAAAAGCGCTGGTGCCCTATGGACATTTTAAAGCGAAACTCGGTTTCGACTATATTCAATCACTGTCGAACAAACCCAGCGGTAAACTGGTGTTGGTCACCGCAGTGACACCAACGCCTGCGGGTGAAGGTAAGACAACGACGAGTGTCGGTTTGACCGATGGCCTAAACCGTATCGGGCTTAAAACCATGGTCTGTTTGCGCGAACCCTCGCTCGGCCCCGTCTTTGGCATGAAGGGCGGCGCGGCAGGCGGTGGGCGCGCGCAAGTCATTCCAATGGAAGATATCAATTTGCATTTTAATGGGGATTTTCACGCCATTACATCCGCTCACGCCCTGATCTCCGCGATGCTGGATAATCATCTGCAATGGGGTAACGCGCTAGATATCGACCCACGCCGCATATCTTGGCGTCGCGCGATTGATATGAATGATCGGGCCCTGCGCAATATCACCATCGGCATGGGCGGTCCGACAGAGGGCGTCGTGCGTGAAGATGGTTTCGATATCACGGTCGCGTCGGAAATTATGGCAATTTTCTGCCTCGCGACGAATCTGAAGGATTTGCAAGCCCGCATTGGCGATATCATCATCGCAAAGACACGTAAAAAAGCCCCCGTAACCGTTCGTGACCTTGGCGCAGATGGCGCGGTGACAGTCCTGCTCAAAGATGCGTTTCAGCCCAACCTTGTCCAGACCATCGAACAAAATATGGCCTTTATCCACGGCGGGCCTTTCGCCAATATTGCACATGGCTGCAATAGCGTCGTCGCCACGCAAGCTGCGCTAAAGCTCGCGGATGTCGTTGTCACCGAGGCCGGTTTCGGAGCGGACTTAGGCGCAGAGAAATTTCTCAATATTAAATGCCGCCAGACAGGTTTGCGTCCTGATGCGCTGGTCTTGGTCTGCACCGTGCGCGCAATGAAAATGCAAGGCGGGGTGAAGAAAACCAAATTAGGGAAAGAGAATGTCGACGCCGTCCGAGATGGTTGCGTGAACCTGCAACGACATATTCAAAATATGAAGACATTCGGACTGACCCCCGTCGTGGCGCTGAACCATTTTGTTCACGATACGAACGCTGAAATTGAGGAGGTGCGCAAAGCCTGCGATGCCGAAAATGTAGAGATGGTGATTTCTCGCCACTGGGCCGAAGGCGGTGCGGGTGCAGAGGATTTAGCCCGCGCGGTGCAAGCCCGCCTCGACGCGCCGAAAACTGATCTCAAACTCACCTATAAAGACAGCGACAGCCTCACTGAAAAAGTCCAAAAAGTTGCCAAAAAAATATACCGTGCGACAGATATCGCCGTGTCGAAGGAAGCCGCTGCGGCCTTCAAATCCATCGAGAAGATGGGCTTTGGACATTTGCCGATCTGTATCGCTAAGACCCAAGCCAGCTTTTCTACCGACCCCACTCAGTTGGGCGCAACATGCGATCACATTGTCGAGGTTCGCGACGCGACTTTGAACGCGGGTGCGGGATTTGTTGTTGCGATCTGCGGCACGATCTTGCGCATGCCGGGCCTGCCCCGTCATCCCGCCGCCTTAGACATCGGACTTGATGACGACGGGCAGATTATCGGGTTGGCTTAGGTCACCATCGCTAAGACAATAGAGGCCAAAGTCGCGATCACGGGAATGATCACGGTCACAACGCCGACGTCTTTATAAGCTTCCTTATGCGTCAATCCGGTAATGGTCAGCATCGCGATCACCGCACCGCAATGCGGCAGGGAATCAAAACCGCCCGAGAATGAAGTCGAGAACATAATTATGGGAACAAAGAGGGAGGCTGAGACTTAATTAAGTACCAATATATAGGAGAGACACATGACTGACGAAAAAAACGTTCCCCTCAAATCGTCTGAAAAAAAGAGAGGCGCCTTGCACCGCGATGACACTCCACATGTCGAGTCCCAAGACAATCTCGCACAAAATACTGGCGAGGAAGAGGAGTAAATCATGACTGATTTAACGCTTCCACAAAACACACTCGTCATTCTCGCCACAGGTGAAGAAGCTAAACTCTTTCGCTTCAACGGAAATCGATTGAAGAAAACGGAAGACTGGTTTCCGCAAGACTTAGCCAGCGAAGGCCCATCGGGTAAATCGCCACCTGAGCGCTCGCCGCAAGAATCCATGGAAGCGACCTTCAGCAAACAGATTGCAGAGCGACTCTATTCCATGGCGCACGCCGGTAAGTTTAACGACTTGGTCCTGACGGCAGATCCAGAGACTTTGGGTGAAATCCGCCCGCTTCTCCACAAAGAGGTGCAAGACAAAATCTTAGCTGAGATCGATAAAACTTTGATCAACTCACCGACAGATGATGTCGAAAAATCTATCGCTGCTCACATGGCGGCTCATTAATTTTAACAATAGTAGCTTGGCGCGCTCATTTAAATTGAGCGCGTCCGAAGGAGTTTCAAATGCGTTTTTTAGCCCGCACCATTACAGCCGCACTCATCACGGTCGTCGTACAAAAAGTTATTCGTAAAAATACTGATGGCGGTAAAGCGTAGTGCTTAAAGATTGGCTCGCCGTTGATCTGGAGAAAATTCCAGTAATTTTTCTAACGGTTGTTCTCGCCTACGCCGGTCTCGTCGTTTTAACACGACTGAGCGGCGTTCGTAGTTTTTCAAAAATGAGCGGCTTTGACTTCGCCGTCACCGTTTCAATTGGCTCGATCTTTGGCGGGATAATCATGTCAGAAAATCCCAGCGTTGCGCAGGGTCTTTTGGCACTATCTTTCGTGTTTGCGGTCCAAATGTTGATGGCAACTGTCAGGCAAAGATGGGACTTCTTTGAAACCCTCGTGAGTAATTCGCCACGCGTCATCATGGTGGGCTCGGAAATTCAACAGGACCAGATGCGCGCGGCGCGTATTTCTGAAGATGATCTATATGCCAAATTGAGAGAAGCTAACGTTTTCCACACCGACCAAATCATTGCCGTGATCGCCGAAACAACGGGCGATGTATCCGTGCTTCACACAGGAAATCAGAAACACATTTCTCCTGAAATATTTGAAAACATTACGGCGTCCGAACGTATCGTCCGTAAATACCCAAAGCCCGCCAAGCCCTAACGCTTGATGAGCTCTGAGCTTTCGCATTTACCACTCTAGAGAATATGTTGAGACCGCAACAAGTCTGCGAACAAATCCTATCCTTCGGATACAGTTGTTAGCTTGCCTATTTGGCCGCCCTCCCCTATAGGCCGCGCGACCTCTTAGATCGGCACTCCACCTTTCGCATAGGTCATTTCTTTACGCTCGGATTGGCCGAGCTAGTCCGTAGTCGCAAGAATGCGCTATCGGCAGGACCCTATTGTTGGAGACTACCCCTTACATGTCCGATTCTATGAACCCCACAATGGATGATTTTGCATCCATGTTCGAAGCTGCTATCGAGGCTTCCCCAATGCAAGAAGGCAAAGTCGTATCCGGCCTTGTTACTGGCATTGAAAAAGACGTTGTCATTGTTGACATCGGTCTAAAAACTGAAGGCCGCATCGACGCGCGTGAATTCTTCACTCCCGGCGAAGACACAATGCCTAAAGTTGGCGATACAGTTGATATCTATCTTGAGCGTATCGAAAACGCCCTTGGCCAAGCCGTTTTGTCCCGCGATAAAGCGCGCCGCGAAGAAGCTTGGGTCAAGATGCACAAATTCTTCGAAGGCGAAGAGCCAGTTAACGGCGAAATCGTTGGCCGCGTTAAAGGTGGCTTTACAGTTGACCTCGGCGGCATCAATGCTTTCTTGCCTGGTTCACAAGTCGACATCCGTCCAGTTCGCGACATTGGTCCTTTGATGGGTCAAACACAGCCGTTCATGATTCTGAAGATGGACCGCTCACGTGGTAACATCGTTGTTTCCCGCCGTGCGATCCTCGAAGAGAGCCGTGCAGAGCAACGTGCAGAACTCGTCGGTCAACTTAAAGAAGGCGAAACACGCGACGGCGTTGTCAAGAACATCACAGATTACGGCGCATTCGTCGACCTCGGCGGCATCGATGGCCTCTTGCATGTTACAGACATGTCTTGGCGCCGCGTCAGCCACCCAAGCCAGGTTCTAAACGTTGGCGATACGGTTGCTGTTAAGATCATCCGCATTAACCCTGAAACACAACGCATCAGCCTCGGCATGAAGCAGCTTCAGGAAGATCCGTGGAACGCAGCTGCTGCGAAATACACACCAGGTACACGCCACACAGGTACAGTTACGAACATCGCCGATTACGGTGCATTCATCGAGCTGGAAGAAGGCGTCGAAGGTTTGGTTCACGTGTCCGAAATGTCTTGGACAAAGAAAAACATCCACCCAGGCAAGATCGTCTCTACATCTCAGCAAATCGAAGTCGAAGTTCTCGACGTCGATCAAGAGAAGCGTCGCATCTCCCTTGGTATCAAGCAGGTTCAGTCGAACCCTTGGGACGATTTCTCCGACCGTTTCCCACTTGGTTCCGTTGTCAAAGGCGAAGTCCGCTCGATCACAGAGTTCGGTCTGTTCATTGGACTGGACGGCGACATCGACGGCATGGCGCATTTGTCAGACCTGTCCTGGGACAAGTCCGGCGAAGAAGCTTTGGCTGACTACAAAAAAGGCGACGAAGTCGAAGCCAAGATCCTCGAAGTCGATATCGACAAAGAGCGTATCTCTCTCGGCATCAAGCAATTGGTCAAAGACACAGCGCCTGCTGGCGCAACAGGTGCCAACCGCGGTGCAACTGTCACATGTACAGTCACCAATGTTCAGCCTGCTGGCCTCGACGTTACCTTTGGCGAAGAGAACGACGTTAAAGCCTTCATCCGTAAAGGTGATCTGTCCCGTGAGCGCTCTGAGCAGCGTCCGGAACGTTTCGCTGTCGGTGACAAGGTTGATGCCATGATCACGCGCGCCAACCGGGCTCGCAATGATTATCAGCTGTCAATCAAGGCACTGGAAATCGCGGAAGAAAAAGAAGCCGTTTCGCAATACGGGTCAGCAGACTCCGGTGCGTCCCTCGGCGATATCCTGGGCGCCGCTTTGAAAGGCGACAACTAGGGCCTTACCCCTTCTCGGCTTAATTTGGATCAATTTGGTACAGATTAAGCCCTCATTAACCATGAAAGTCCCTGTAACGGGGGCTTTTTTTTATGCTTATCTAACAATTCAGGACGGTTTTTCGTTGACGACCCAAGGCCTCTCCTGATTAAAGAGCCCATGCTTAGATCCGAACTCATCGACACCCTCCACGCCGAAAATCAACATCTAACACGTCGTGATATGGAACGATTGGTTGCCGTCGTGCTTGAGACGATCACGCAAACCCTCGAAGCTGGCGCGCGCGTCGAATTACGCGGATTTGGCGCATTTTCCGTAAGGGAACGCAAAGCCCGTGCAGGACGTAATCCTCGCACAGGCGAAACGGTTCAAGTGCCAAGCAAACACGTCCCGTTCTTCCGCACAGGGAAAGAGCTGCGCCATCGTATTGATGCGGCCTCTAAAAAATAAACCCAAACGATCCGATTTGTCGTTTAACTAAGCGACTACCACTCACCCGTATTTTCCATCGACGCCCACGGCTCTTGCGGTGCAAGATTTTCGCCCGTTTGCAACAGCTCAACGGACGCCCCGTCAGGGCTGCGGACAAAGGCCATGTGACCGTCGCGCGGAGGACGTAGAATCGTGATACCTTGCGATTGAAGATGCGCGCAAGTCGCGTAAATATCCTCAACGCGATATGCCAAATGCCCAAAATTTCGTCCCCCAGTGAGCGTCTCTGTCGTACCGTCTTCTGCAGGCCAATTATAGGTCAGCTCGATAAGCGGGGCTTGGTCTGTTTTCGCACGCTCAACATCTGCAGGTGCAGCCAGAAAGATTAGGCTAAAACGACCCTTCTCGTTCTCATAACGTCGGGTCTCGACCAAACCGAGGCCATCGCAATAAAATGCGAGTGCCCCATCCAAATCAGAAACGCGCAGCATCGTGTGGAGAAATTGCATAGGACATCACTTTCGAGTGCGAGACGTTATTCTGCACGGAACATGAACAACATTGAAAGGATCGATTAACTACATTGACGTTACCCTAGTCAACATGCGACTTAGTGCCCGATTGCCGAACGGGGGTTCGGTGAAATTTCATTGAGGGAAAATACCATGGGAATGATTTCAGAATTTAAAGAATTTGCGATGAAGGGCAACCTTGTCGATATGGCCGTTGGCTTCGTTATGGGCTCGGCCTTTGGTACGGTTGTAAAGTCGTTCATTGATGGCGTCTTCATGCCATTGATCAGCCCAATCTTGGGCGGCATTGATCTGGCCAGCTTGAAGTACACAATGTCCGAAGCTGTGATGGACGGCGACACTGTTGTTGAACCTGCGGTTATCGTGAATGTCGGTGATTTTCTTACCGCGCTTATCTCATTCATAATCGTCGCATTCGTGATGTTTATGATCATTAAAGGCATGAACAAGACTAAGAAAGCCGAAGAAGAAGCTGCTCCAGCGGCTCCGCCAGCCAACGAAGTGTTGCTAGCTGAAATTCGCGACCTTCTCGCCAAGTCATAGCGCCAGCCTAATACCAGAAATATAGAGAACCCGTCTGGGCCCTTTCGTATAAAATCGAAACGGTCTGGGCGGGTTTTTTGCTGTCTGAAGTTTCGATAACAGTGTGATGTCTTGCATATCGCCGCGACCTGCCCCACATGCCCGCTCATGACCAAACTGACCTCAGATACACCCACCGAACTTGACGCGAACACTGTCGACACTGTCACGGTCTTCCAACTGGACCATCAGCCTGTGCGCGGTCGCGCCATCAAACTGGGACCTGCGCTGGAAAAGGCGCTGCGCCCTAACGGTGAAGACCGCTATCCTGACTCCGTTGCACGTCTCTTAGGCGAAGCGATGATGACAGGCGCGCTTGTCGCTCAATCCCTTAAGTTCAACGGACGGATTGTTGTGCAATGTCACGGCAAAAATGAAGGCGCCGTTAGCTTACTCATGGCAGATTGTACGACCGATGGTCATGTGCGGGGCTATGCGCGATGGGATGAGACAAGACTGAAAGAAATTGAATTGGATAACCGTACGCCAGGTGCACAGGCCCTCTTGGGAAAAGGCACTTTTTCGATGACCATCGACCAAGGTCCAGATATGGACCAATATCAGGGTGTGGCCGGGATTGATGGCGATAGTTTATCTGTATGCGCCGAACATTACTTCAATCAGTCAGAGCAAGTTCCGACCCGAATTCACCTCGCCTGTGGTCAAGCGGTAGATGAAGCTGGCGCGCACTGGACAGGTGGCGGCATTATGATTCAAAAAATTGCAGATGACACGGCACGTCCAGATGCAACGCCGCCATGGGAAACGGCGCAAACGCTGTTCAAAACCCTGACAGATGCAGAACTTATCGACCCCGAATTGTCCACAAACCGCTTGCTCTATCGCCTCTTCCATGAAGATGGCGTTCGACTTGTCGAGAGCAATGATGTGGCGGCAAAATGTCAATGTTCACGCAAACGTCTCCTGAATACGTTGAAGAGTTTCGATCAGACCGCCATCGACGATATGGCCAAAGACGGGATTATCTCCGCCAATTGCGAGTTTTGCGCGACAGACTACGAGTTCCCCCTTACCGAAATCGGCAAAGCCTAGGTAACTACGGAGAGCAATGATTTTGCTTGCTAGCTGCGCCAGAAGGCGGGCGTGAGCAGAACCAGAGCGGTGACGATTTCAAGGCGTCCAATAATCATCGCGGTTAGAAGTATCCATTTGGCCGTGCCCGGGAGGTCTTGGTAGGTGCCCGAAGGTCCAATTATATCCCCCAAACCAGGCCCAACATTGGCCACCGCACTACCCGCGCCCGACCAAGCCGTGATCGGGTCTAATCCAATTAGAGACAGCAAAATTGCTGTGACAACAAAAGTCAGAAAAAAGACAAAGAAATAGCTCATCACCGAGTAGACAACTGATGGCGGCAAAGGCCTGCCACCATAGCGCATGGGCACAACGGAATGTTGACGCGGCATTCTGAACAAATAATTGCGCAAGGCTTCAAAAGCGACCTGATAGCGAAAAATCTTGATCGAACAGGCGGTAGACCCCGCGCAGCCTCCGATAAACATGAAAGCAAAAAAGGCTGAAACAGCAAACGGGCCCCATGATGCATAATCCGTGGTGGCATATCCCGTGCCCGTCACAATCGAAACGGTGTTGAATGCCGCGAGGCGCAGCCCACGGCTAAACTCAAACTGATCTGATAGAAGCAAGAATAAAGTCATGATCGCGATTAAGCATGTGATGACGGTCAAAAATGCCCTGACCTGACTGTCACGCAGCGGCGCGCCCCAATCTCCGCGTGTTGTCATCAGCAGGTAAATGCCGAAGGGCATGCCGCCTGCGATCATAAAGACGACAGCTACAATATCAGCGCCGCTATCCATAAAGCCGCCCATTGACGCATCTGACGTTGAATAGCCACCCGTGGCCAATGTTGTCATTGCATGCGCTAAGGCATCAAACCAATTCATATCGGTCAGCATATATCCAGCAAAACACAGGAGCGTCAGCGTAAGATAAACCAGAGAAATCCCGATCGCTAAACTGGCAGCACGCGGCAGAATTTTCTCGCCCATGTCTGAACTCTCGAGGCGGAACAACTGCATCCCGCCAACTTTCAACATAGGCAGAACCGCCATCGCGGTGACAATAATACCCACGCCCCCAATCCATTGTAGCAGAGCACGCCACATCAGAACGCCGCGCGGCATATCATCCAGACCCGTCAAAATCGTCGCGCCCGTCGTTGTTATACCAGATGTGGATTCAAACAGTGCATCGGTGATGGAAAGGTTGATGGGTTCAAAGAGGAACGGCAAAGCCGAAAGAATCGAAAGGGTTAGCCAGGAAAACACCGTCAACACAAATGCGCCCCGCGCTCTTAGGTCCGGATTAGGCGTATAGGTGATGGTCGCCAGAAGCGTGCCGAAAAGGGTTGTGATACCGCCCGCGATGCCAAACGCTTGCCAAGCGCGGGCTTCATCAAACAGATCAACCAACATTGGAATAAACATCAGAATGCCCAGCGCGGCACTCATCAGGCCGATCACGAAAAAGACTGGGCGCAAATCTGGCATGACGTTGCCGTAACCCGAAGGACCCGCCAAGGGAAGTCCACATCGAGCAATGGCCCCTCAAAGAGTCAGATGCAGGGCCAGACATCGCTTGAACTTCAGCGGCGGCAGGGGCAGATATGACATATGAAAAATTGGCTCCCCTCCCTGCTTCTCTCCGCTGCCTTGCCGCTCTCTCTTGCGGGGTGTCAAAACTCCGAAAAACCGAGCGCAACGCTGCAAGAAGCTGTTGAGCAATCCCAACAAGCGGTTGAGGCGGAGCAGCGCCCTAAAAACTATATTCGCAAGACGCCGGTTTCAGGCGGATTAACGCCGGAACGGATCAACAGCTCGCCATCTTTGAGCGGACCCACATTATCTGGTGTGCAAATTGCCCCCAACGGGCAGTTCGTCACCGTCCTGCAAGGGCGCGAAGACGACGCAGCGCAACAAGACCTTTGGGCCTATGATCTGGAAACGGGCGAAGGCCGCTTGCTCGTCAGTTCGACAGATTTACTTGAGGGGCCAGAAGTCCTTTCAGAAGGAGAAAAGAACCGCCGCGAACGTGCCAGAGAATATGGCAAGGGCATCGTGTCCTATAGCTGGGTTGGCGAAAGCCTTCTGCTTTTCCCATTAGGGGGCGATATTTACCTCTATGATTTGGAGACCAAGGAAAGTCGCCAAGTCACGGCCACGAAAGGGTTTGAGACAGACCCTAAAGTCAGCCGCGACGGAAGCAAAGTCGCCTATGTCCGTGGAAATGAGCTTTACGTCAAAGATCTAGGCACAGGACTAGAGCGCCAACTCTCCGACGGGGCGACGGAGACCCTTAGAAACGCGACGGCCAGCTTTGTTGTGCAGGAAGAACTCGACCGAGATACGGGTTATTGGATGTCGGGTGATGCGAAAATGATCGCCTATACACAAATTGATGAGAGCGCGATTGAGATTGAAAACCGTCTTGATTTCGGTGTTGATGGTGTCGCCAACATTGCGCAACGCTATCCCTTTGCCGGTACGGATAACGCGACAGTTAAACTTGGTTTTGTCTCAACACGCGGCGGGAAGACCCGCTGGGTGGCGCTAGATGATGATGGAGATTTGGGCGACGACATTTACCTGACCCGCGTGGCCTGGGCCCCTGACAATCGCACAGTTTTCGTCGGCGTGTTGGCACGTGATCATAAATTGCATCGCATCTATAAGATCGATTCCCAGACGGGAGAAAAAACGCCTTTCTACGACGAGACATCCTCCACATGGTTGAACATTGGTCCTTCAATGCAGCCAACATCCGACGGCGGCATGATTTGGTCAGCACAGCGCAATAATTTTCGTCAGATTTTCAACGTAGATGCCGAAGGTGAAATTCGCCCGCTGACGCCCGAAAACTTGAACGCCAACACTCTACTTTGCCGCACGGACGACGCATTGTTCGTGAGCGGCTGGACAGAAACGCCCGTATCAAACCACATTTTTAAGGTCACACAATCGGAAGAAAGCGGTCAAAACGTCGAGCAAATTACAGAGGGTGATGGCCAGCACAGCGCACGTTTCAACAATGATTGCTCCCGTTATTTAGGCTCGTTTACGAATGATGATAGACCCTCAACGCTGCGGGCCTTTCAGTCTGATGGTACACCATTGGCTTGGTTGAATGAAAATACACTGGACGAAAATCATCCCTACGCCCCTTATCTCGACGCGCATATCAATCCAGAATATGGCCAGCTTGATGCGGCTGATGGCACAAAAATGGATTACATGCTGTTCAAGCCAACAGATTTGAAGGCGGGCGAGAAACGCCCTGCGGTGACGATCGTTTATGGCGGACCGGGCGTGCAGCGTGTGCGTCGAGGCTTTAATCGGAAGCAGCTCGCCAACATGCTAGCCCACCACGGCTTTGTCGTTTTCATGCTGGATAATCGCGGCGCAACCAATCGTGGAAAAGATTTCGAAGATCATCTGTATCGCGCGATGGGCCAGACCGAGGTCGAAGACCAAACCGTTGGCGCCCAGTGGTTAGCCAATCAGCCCTTCGTCGATCCCGAAAAAATGGGCGTATATGGATGGTCCTATGGCGGATATATGACCCTACATATGCTCGCGCAAACAGACCTCTACACGTCTGGTGTTTCTGGCGCACCTGTCACGGATTGGTCGCTCTATGACACGGCCTATACGGAACGATATCTCGGCGTTCCAACGCCTGGCTCTGAAAATTATACCCAAGGGGCTTATGAAAACGGTAGCGTCTTTAAATATATCGATGGATTGACGGAACCTGTGCTCCTGATTCACGGCATGGCAGATGACAACGTGGTCTTCCGACATTCAATCAAATTGATGGATGCCATGCAGAAAAAGAATATGCATAATTTACGGATTCAAACATACCCTGGCGAGAAACACGGGTTCCGACAAACCGAAAACCGTATCCATCGAGATCGGCAAATTTTGGAGTTCTTTAGCGAGACACTTGCGCCTCAAGAAGGGTCTAGCAATTAATTACGCGGGTTATTCTTCATCTGGAGCCTCGAGAGCTTTCAACCGAACGAACTCCCGAATTTCCCCACGTAGCAGAGCAGTTTCCACAGACGTGGGGTCGAGATCAAGCGCAGCCTCCACATCAGCCTGGGCTCCCTTAATGTCGTCTTGATGGAAGCGAGCATCCGCACGGTAACGCAAGGCATCTGCGCGATCAGCGTCGAGAGCCAAAACGGAGGATAAATCAGTTTCGGCATAATCATAGCGACCCGACATGGCATAAGCCCGCGCTCGCGTGATACGTAAATCTAAATGATCATATTTAAGCTTTAGGCCTGCCGTGGCAGAGGCGTAGGCGCGTTCGGCATCTTCGGCCGCCAGCCAAAAATTTGCAGCCTCTGCGTAATGTTTGACGCGGGTTTCATTGGTCCCGCCATCGGCGCCAGACGCCAATGCATCTAACCGGTAAGCGGCCTCATCTTCGTGGCCTAGCGCAAATAGCGCCATTGCAACGCAGTGTTTTGCGCGACGGCCACCGCCTTCATCCCGCCACTGTAGCCCAAGCTCGTAAGCGTCCTGCGCATCATCGGCGATAGATTCCAAGCAAGCCTTGTGTCGCGCATCAAACTGGGTTGTTAAGTCCGCAGCAAGACTCGGTGTACTAAGCGCGCAGAGGATCGCGACATGGGTAAGAAGACGTGTCATGAGGCGACGCATAAACGTAGGAAACTGAACCGACAATGAGCCGTCACATTAAGAAGCCTCAATCTGCGCTGCTTTTGGGTGCGGGATATGTGGCCCGCCGCATTGCGCCAGACCTGGTCCAGCGCGGATGGGACGTCACCGTCACGACCCGTTCAGGGGAGACCCCCCTCCGCAACGTGACCTGCCTACCCTTTCACGGGCCCGCCTCAGAGGCTCTGAAAACGGCGTTCGTCAACGCAGATATGATCTTAACATCTATTCCGCCAATGAGAGATGGTAATGACCCGGCGCTTGACGCCTTGGCGCATTTAACCCCATCCGCAAATTGGGTGGGATATTTATCGGCAACCTCAGTATATGGCGATCGCAAGGGCCGCTGGGCCTTTGAGGGCGAAGCGCCGACACCCAGCCTGGAAAGAGGTCGCGCGCGCGCAGAGGCGGAGGTGGCATGGGTAGAAACACTTTGGCCCGTTCACATTTTCAGATTGGCCGGGATTTATGGACCAGGACGCGCACCATTTGACAAACTCCGCGAAGGTACAGCCCGCGCCGTGATCAAGGAGGGCCATGTCGTCAATCGTATCCATGTCGATGATATCATCAGTGCAATTCATCTTAGTCTGAAAACACCAAACCCGCAGATTATATATAATCTGGCAGATGGGCACCCTGCCCCGCCCCAAGACGCCCTAGACTATGCCGCAGGATTGCTGAAACAGGCGCCACCGCCGCGCGTGGACGTTAATCATGCAGATGTATCCAAAATGGCGCGTAGCTTTTACGCCGAGTGCAAACGCATTAATGCCGATAGGGCCCGCCGCGAATTAGGCTGGACCCCGCAATATATAAGTTACCGCGACGGACTCGAAGCCATCTTAAAAACTGAGACGACGACCTAAGGGTAGCCGTAGGAAGACGGAGAGAAGGACGGTTGGGAGTATCCCCGCAGTCCAGCAGTTTTCGCACTAATTGGATTTACAGCATAAGCACCCGCTTCAGTCGTCAGCACATATCCCTTGTTCCGCATACAGACTTCGAATTCAGGCTGAAGACTAAAATCATATTCTGAAATATAGAGATATCCGTTCGACTGGGCTTCGCAATTGCGCCAATCTGAATTCTCTGAGGGGCCATTGAGTTTCACAAACCCCGCGTCCCGTGGGTCGGTCACAACATAGGAGCTCATTTGCAAGGACGGGTTGGTATAAAGAACAACTTCATAGCCCGAATAATTGGTCTGAGTGACGGTCGTATCGTAGAGCTCTACGTCATAGGCGCCGCTAGAAAACGCATAAGATTGCGTCGGTGTTGTCCGTAAATCCGTCTCGGCCTGCTGCGTGGTCGCGTTTTTACCGCCCTTTAGCCACCCTGAAACTTGCGAACACCCGCTTAAGGCAATCGCCGCAACGGCTGTAAACGTTATAATTGATCCGCGCATGACGCACTCCCGGAATGAAACATCGTGGAGAAGGCGATACAAATCATGTGCCATGCGTGCGATATGGAGAAGTTTTTATTGAAAATTCGCCTCATCCCTATGATTGACTTCAACGTTTTTCCCGCCACAAGACTTCTATGACCGAAACGCCTTTTCATACGAAACATCATAGTAAGCCCGTGGAGAATTCGCGCCTTTCTAATATATGGGATGCGGCAGAAACTTATGGCCGCCGCAGCTTTGATAATTACGCGCAAATTCGCTCAGTTGCTGAGACGCTGCGCGATCTCCTATGTGTTTGGTTGAACAAAGGGGATGAACCTTGTGTCTATCTGGTGCCACCAGAAGGTCCATTTGAAGCGCAAAACTACCAATCGGGCGCTTTCTCAGTCTCTGGAAAAGGCTACCTCCCCCTCAGACCCATCAGCTTCGGGCTGGCGGTCCGTATTTCCCAAGATAAAGATTACATGAGATTGGTCATCCACTGTGAAAAGCAAGGCGATCAAATGAAGGTTTCCGTGGGGAAAGAGCGGGCGATGGGGCTACAATTACCGTTAGACGAATCGCAGCTGACCCCACTTTTCGACCGAATCTACAATCACGTTCTCTCCTTTTTCAAAGACAGCGTCGATCAGTATGACGAGGGTGACTATGGCACCTCCGCAATTGGCTTCGATATCTACCGCGTAACGGAATAAACTAACAATTTGAATTTGGTTGGCCGGACGAGATCAGTTAAGCCAATTACTAAGTATATTTTTTCCGGCGGGCGACGTCCGCGCCGAATGACGAGTTAAATATGATTTTTGAGATAGCCATGTTAGCCGACCTGATTTTTGCGGGCGGCGGAGACATCGTCCATCATGAGGGCTCTGTTCTTCCGTTTAAAATCGCGCTTATCGGCGCACTCGGTATTGGCGCTCAATGGCTAGCTTGGAAGCTCCAACGTCCTGCAATTGTTCTAATGGCAATTTCGGGTCTCATCTTCGGTCCACTTGTTGGGTATATCTTGGGCCTACCCCTTCCTACCTTCCTGCATGACGGCCTAGAGAATTTCCGTCTCAACCCACAGGTGGATTTTGGCGACGTTTATCGTCCCATGATTGGTATCGCTGTGGCGATCATCTTATTTGAGGGTGGGCTAAACCTTAAATTCAAAGATTTGGGCGACGCCAAACAGGCCGTTATCCGCATGGTTATCTTAGCAGGACCAATTGCTTGGGGCCTCGGCACCCTCGCCGCCCATTACATCCTAGGGCTAGAATGGGACCTCGCAGCGATGGTTGGTGGATTGTTTATTGTGACCGGCCCGACGGTTATCATGCCGCTACTACGGCAAGCCCATTTGCAGTCAAAACCAGCCAACGTCTTGAAATGGGAAGGCATCGTCAATGATCCGCTAGGTGCCCTTTTCGCCGTCGTCGTATTCGAATTTATTCGTATTACGATGATGGAAGCCAGCATGGCCATGGTCTTTGGGAAGATCGCCTTCGCGGCTATTTTGGGTACGGGTGTCGGAATCATCTCAGGCATCGGCATGGCATGGGCGTTCCGTCGTGGCGTCATACCCGAATATTTGAAAGCCCCTGTCGTCCTCGCGTGGGTCCTCGTCATCTATGTCTTAGCGAATACGCTGGCGGATGAAACTGGCTTGTTGGCCGTAACCGCGCTGGGCATGACGATGGCCAACACGAAATTCGCCTCCATGGTGGAGATGCGTCGTTTTAAAGAGAACATCGCGATCATTTTGGTCTCTGGCGTCTTTGTGATGCTGACCGCGACTTTGACGCCCGCCATTTTGAAAGCTTTTGTTTCAGATTGGGGCGTTGCAGCCTTTGTTCTGGCCATGATGTTTGTTGTCCGTCCAGTGGCGGTCATGCTGTCAACTTTGTGGTCTGGCCTGTCTTGGAAAGAGAGCCTCTTGATCTCGCTCATCGCGCCACGGGGTATTGTTGCGGTGGCTGTTGCGGGCTTGTTCGCCGCTGAAATGACAGCCTTAGGACGGGATGATGGCGCGATTTTCGTACCCCTAGCGTTTGCTTTGGTCTTCGCGACTGTCTTATTCGCTGGCTTCTTTATCGGTCCGCTTGCCCGTATGTTGGGACTGGATAGTGGCGACGGAGACGGTGTTTTGATCGTCGGGGCCAACCCTTGGTCGCTCGGCCTCGCAAAGGCCCTCAAAGAGATGCACATCAAGGTGACAGTGGCCGATACCAACTGGCGTCGCCTGCGCGGCGCACGCCTTGAGGGTCACGAAACTTTCTATGGTGAAGTGCTCTCGGAGAACGCAGATTACTCTTTGGATCACAGCGGCTTCAACATCTTGATCGCCGCCACCCCGAATGAGGCGTATAACTCGCTCGTCTGCGTTGAATTCGCGCCTGAGTTGGGACGTCACCGTGTTTTCCAGGTCGGCGCACGTGAAGGCGACGAGGACGGCGGAGAAGGTATTGCCTTCACATCGCGCGGCCGAACGCTCACCTCACGAGGACGAAGCTTTGACGCGCTGACACGCGACTGGTGGGGCGGATGGCGCTTCCGGACAACAAATTTATCGCCCGAATATACGCTTGAAGATTTGTATAAAGATCGAGGCGATGATTTGGATCTGATCTTAGCACGCAAACCTGACGGGACCCTTGAGTTCATTCAACCGGGCCAAGAATTCCGCGCAGCGGGCGCATCGGTTTTGAGCTTTTGTCCTGCCAAAGACACGGACGGGGCTCGCGGTGAAGGGGCTAAACGTGGCAGTGGCCTAGCTGGACCTGCCGCACCGCTTCCAGCTTAACATGAAATATTGGGGCGCAATGTGGTCGGGTATACTTCTCGCCGCTTGCGCGCCCCAATCATCTGCCCCAGTTGCCAATGCGCAGACTGAGACGCAGCTACGTACTCTGTCGTGTGACAGCGATACAGACCGTTATGAGGCGTCTCCTCTCCCACTCACCGTTACCGGCGTTAAGTTAGGGACGACGTCTGAATTAGGGAGCGCACTTCCAGAAAACGTAAAGTTTAAGGGCGGATGGCATTTAACATCTACAAACCCTGAATTCGGCGGTCTTTCAGGACTCGCTATCTTAGATACAGGCCATTTATTCGCGGTTTCGGACAAAGGATATGCGGTCACGATCGGACTCGCAGACAATAAGCCGGATGGGAACGCGGCGATGATGCCGCTGCGCGATGCAGAGGGCAGAATTCTGACAGGAAAAGCGGATGGCGATGCGGAAGGTTTGGCTTACCGCGACGGGCTTGCTTATGTTTCCTTTGAGCGGAACCACCGCATTTTGGCCTATGATTTCGGGCGGTGTGGTGTCGCCGCGAAAGGTGTGGCCTATGCAGGTCTACCAAAAGATAAGATCGGCGCGCGTATCGCCGCCAATGACGGCGCTGAAGCCCTAGATTTCGGCGCAGATGGTCGCGTGCGCGCAGGATATGAAACCGTTATCGACGGACGCGCCCCTCTCGTGACCTTCGACAGCGATGGCATCGCCAGAACGGAGGCTGAATTTGTCGAGGTGGAAGACGGGTTCAAACTAGTCGGCGCGGATGCAGGTTATCTTCTCTTTCGCGCCTATGATCGAGACCTCGGAAACCGTAACACTGTGACGGGCCCCAATATCAGATTTCGCCTGACCCCGCCTTTGGAAGTTGACAATTTTGAGGGTATCGCCGTGGTTTCTGATCGCTCCGACGCAACGCTGATTTATCTGATCTCAGATGATAATTTTTCAGGGCGTCAACGCACGCTGTTGTACTTGTTTGAAGTCGGACCACCCGCGTAAAATATTAAACGCTACGAAAACGGGCCTTGTCGAAAACTTTCAACACAGCCTGCAGATCATGCCCGCGTTTCAAGACCAATCCGCCCGGAGCAATCACGGCGAATTGACCCTGTTTCTTGCGTAACGCTGGAACCTTCTCGATACGGTAAAGCGCGTGGTCAGAGGCGCGACGATAGACCGAAAATACCGCGCGATCCCGCAGAAAATCCATCGCGTAATCTTTCCAGTCTCCTTTACTGACCATCTGTCCATAGACGTTGAGAATGGCCGACAGCTCTTTGCGATCAAATGCGACTTGCGACGGCGCTTTTTGCGGCGAACTGGAACTGGATGGAAAGGGGACGACTTCGCTCATATAACCATCATAGGCACAACAGGTGATCTGGCAAGCGGCGGCCTGAACCAGTGGGGATGACCAAGACCTATCCGTATTGTAACGACCTGCCACATTTAGGACACAATTGGGACCATATTTGACCCCAAAGCGCCCCTACCAATGAGTAGTCGCAGGATGAGACAGAGGAAGCGGGTCGGTTATTTATCAGCCCCCCAGCCCCCGAAACGTCAAGTCTGGTTTTTTCTGCGACACCTTACAACGTTCCCACGTTGACATGATGAGGGGTCCCTATCCCTAGGGGTGACTTCATCAGAGCGGCCTTGGTTCTTATCGCGTTCAGCCCCGCGATACGAATCTGGGCCGTCGTCAATTTAAGGCCTATTACTTCACCGCCACAGCTGCGTCTAATATGCGGGCCGACACAGCGTCATGGATCAACGCGGCATAACCCTTATTTGGTTGCGGTAAGAAGCAAGGGTCGCGGTCTAACGTCCATTCCTCAACTTCCGTCACCACATTTGTCAACTTCATGACACGGCCACCATTTTCTCCGCGCTCGACTTTTACGGTTTGTTCGCCTGGCACAAATGTCACGATATCAAATTTGATCGGATTATTCGCATCATGCGTGAAGCAAACCGAATCCCCTTCCACGTAGCTACGCAATCCCACGCCTTCCGTCGGCAATGCCATATCAGCCACATCTCGTTTTGAATATTTTGGACTATGCGCAGACCCGCCCAACACGATCTGCGGCGTGTAGACGTTAGCGGCACCAAAGGCGTCGCGATAATCTTTCTGGCGGATCGTAAATTTTGGGTCTCCAAACGTATCTGTCCAACCCAGATAGTCCCAATAAGTTACACCGTAAGACAAAACGAGCGTGTTCGCATCTTCCGCAAGTTTGGTGACGAACCGGTTGGCCGGTGGGCAAGAGGAGCATCCCTGAGAGGTGAACAGCTCTACCACATGCGTGGGGTTGGCCGCAGTTTCACCTGCGACGGCGGGTGTTGCGGCAAAGGCAGCGAGAAGCACCGGCAAAGAGAGAGCTGAAAAATTGCGCGTTGGATGTGTCATAAGCACCTCTTAGCGCGCGATATCTGAACAGACACCAAACGCTTTCATCACAGTGTGGTGAGTAGTCGGATATAATCCCCAAACGGCTTTAACCAGAGTTTGACTGTTTCCTGATAACACCTCGGCATGTCTTACTCCGCTACGATCCCAACGCCTGATGATAAAAAGCCAATGCGCTGGGCGGGAAACTTCGCGCGTCACTTGGGCCAGAGCCTGCGTGACCATCGTGCCCTATTAATCGTCGCCGCTTTCACATGGGTCTTAGCAAAGGTCCTGAACCTATATTTTGGACGCACGACAGGCGGCGGGACTGGATATTATCTCACTGTGATCTTTCGGGACATCCTGCCTGTTTTGGGTGGGGCCGCTTTGGTCATTGCCGTTTTGAAGGTGGTTCTTTTTGAAAAATCCGAAAGCCCACTTCAGGCGCTGCTGACCAAATTCCGTGGCTGGTTTTTGGACATGTCGCGTTTAACTAATATCCT
Source organism: Litorimonas cladophorae (assembly GCF_014652455.1). Classification (GTDB taxonomy): domain Bacteria; phylum Pseudomonadota; class Alphaproteobacteria; order Caulobacterales; family Maricaulaceae; genus Litorimonas; species Litorimonas cladophorae. The sequence continues at coordinate 1,568,299 of NZ_BMYV01000001.1, forward strand.
TGTTGTTATCGCGGCGATGATCTTGGGAATTGGTGGATTTTCTGAACTCAAGCCGCTTATCCATTTCGTAAATCCCTATAGCTGGGATGTGGCGTTCATGGAATTGGATCGGGCCCTGCACTTTGGGCAAGATCCTTGGCGCTTGCTCGACCCCATTTTTGGGTCAGAGACAGGGACGCGCACAATCAATTTTATCTATAATTTCTGGTTCTACATCATTTTCGTGTTCTGGGTCATGGCCGCTTGGGCGAAACCCGAGACGTCCAAAGCCGCAAATACCATGCCCGTGAAAGCCGAATGGGGACGTCAATTTACACTAGCCTTCATGCTCTGCTGGGTCATTGGCGGTTTATTTCTAGCAACGCTTTGGTCCTCCATGGGCCCAGCCTTTTACGACATGGTTGATCCCACCAATAATCCGTTTGATGCGCAAATGGCGAAGCTGCTGGCCTTAGACGCCACAAATTCTCTTTGGGCTATCGATACGCAAAATATGCTGCGGGCGTCTTATTTAACCCCCGGTATTGGCGGTCCAGAGGGGATTTCGGCGATGCCAAGTATTCACAACGCCACGGCAGCGCTGTTCGTCTTTGCTGGCTTTCGGATCAACCGCTTTACGGGATGGTTGATGACCCTATTCTCGCTGTGTATTTTGATCGGCTCAGTCCACCTCGCTTGGCATTACGCCATCGATGGCTACGCTGGCATTCTGATCGCGTGGGCCTGCTGGTGGGGCGCAGGCCGCATCCTCAAATATATATAAGGCCTAAATATCTAGAGCGATGGCGTCGGCGCGGGCACGTCAGGTATACCATCACCGTCCATATCGGGGTTCCCGTCTGCAGAGAGCAAGACTGCGATCCAACGCGTTGTCGGAAATTGTGCCAAAATAATCATGATGATCACGGTTAGCGGCGCAGACAAAAACGCCCCAACCCCGCCCCAAAGCGCGCTCCAAACAGAGAGCGCGAGGATCACGACTAAGGCCGAGAGGTTCATACTGTCACCCATCATCTTGGGCTGGATGGTATTTCCGATGACGAATTGAGCGCCAAATAATACGCCCGCCAGAATGGCCACCCGCCCCAGACTGTCAAATTGCACCAGAGCGAAAATGACGGGGAAGGCGACGGCGGCCAAACCACCCACAATCGGGATATAGTTCAGAACGAAGATAACCAACGCCCAGAAGAGCGCATTGTCCAAGCCCAGAGCCGTCATGCCGATATAAGAGATGACCGTTTGCATCAGGGAAATGATCGTCTGAACAGACAGATATTTTTCAATTGATATCCGAATACGCGCCCCAACTTTTGCGGCTTGCCCGCGGCGTTTTTCGTTCGGAAATAGGTCGTCCATTTTCTTTGGAAACGTTGACTGCGCCGCAAACAAAAACACGACGTAAAGCGCGATAAGGAAGAATTCCGACACAACGCCCTGAACTGTCGCAGCGAAAGCCCCAAGGCCACCTGTGATTTTATCGGTAAGTTTAAAGTTTTCGTCCATAGACTCCCAAGTCATACTTTCCTGACCTGTTTTGTCGGCGATATAGGCGAAAATCTCTCCGAGACGTTTTTCATATTTCGGGGATTCGCGGATCACATCGCCGACAGTGTCCACGATAACAAATGTAAACCCGAACATGAGGGCAACCACCGTTAAAACCGCGATGGACAGAGCCAACCAATAGGGGAATTTCGGTGACAGACCGTCCATCCATTGCGCGAATGCATCAATAATCAACCAGACGAAAATCGCGAGGGCAAATGGCGCAAGTAAATCGCGCGTGGTGTAAAGCAAGCCAATCAGCGCCATACCCGCCAAAAACAATAAGGTCGCCCGAATTGTCGTATCTGTCGTCGTAATCATCATATTCCCTCAGTCGACTTTCCTTCCTTATATTGCATTGAACGCCGCGACCCCATAACAAAATCCACGAAATTGAAAGAAGGTCCCACGATGAAAAACGGTATTTTTCTCGGCACCGATGATGAAGACAAAAAGCATCATCTTCTGCTACCGCTCGCCAACCGCCATGGATTGATTGCGGGTGCGACAGGCACGGGTAAAACGGTGACCCTTCAAATCCTGTGTGAGGGTTTTTCCAAGGCTGGCGTACCCGTCTTTGCCGCAGACGTAAAAGGCGACCTTTCTGGTGTCAGCCAAGCGGGATCAGTGGATCATAAGCTGCATGATAAATTGCTTCAGCGCGCCATGAAAATTGGTTTGAGCGAATATGATTATGAAGCCATGCCGACAACATTTTGGGACCTTTACGGCAAAAATGGGCATCCCGTACGGACAACCATTTCGGAAATGGGGCCAACGCTTTTGTCACGTCTCATGGGCTTGAACGAGACACAGGAAGGCATCCTCACAATCGCCTTTGAGCTGGCCGATGATGAAGGGATGCTGCTGCTGGATATGAAGGATCTGCGCGCGCTCTTGAACTTCATCAGCGATAATAAAGCCGAGATCAGCCGCGAATATGGAAATGTCACCAGCCAATCCGTCGCCGCAATCCAACGTCAGCTACTCAAATTAGAGCGCGCCGGGGCAGAAGAGTTTTTTGCAGAACCCGCGCTTGAGCTGGAAGATTTGATGCGGGTGGATGAGAATGGACGCGGTGTGGTCAACATCCTTGCTGCGGATGAATTGATAAATTCGCCTGATCTCTATTCGACATTCTTGCTGTGGCTGCTTTCTGAACTCTTCGAAGAACTTCCAGAGGTCGGCAACCCTGACAAACCGAAAATGATATTCTTCTTTGACGAAGCCCATCTTCTCTTTGATGGCGCGCCAAAGGCGCTCATCGATAAAATTGAACAAGTCGCGCGATTGATCCGCTCCAAAGGTGTTGGGATTTATTTCGTCACGCAAAACCCCGCCGACATTCCCGACTCCGTTTTGGGTCAGCTCGGCAATCGCATTCAACATGCGTTGCGCGCTTATACGCCGAAAGAGCAAAAAAGCATCCGCGCCGCCGCGAGTTCATTTCGTGAAAATCCCGCTTTTGACACGGAAGAGGTCATCACGGATCTCGGCGTTGGTGAAGCGCTCGTCTCGACGCTCGACCTCAAAGGCGTGCCAAGCGTTGTGGGTCGCACGATGATCCGTCCGCCAGCTTCCCGCCTTGGGCCCGCCACAGACCCTGAACGCAAAGCCATCATCGCGGCCTCCCCGCTCAAGGACAAATATACAGAGATGGTCGATCGCGAGAGCGCCTATGAGCATCTCGAACAAAAAGCGGAGAAGCGAGAAAAGGCCGAACGCGAGGCCGAGGAAAAAGAAGCCAAAGAAGAAGCGGCAGAACAGAAACGCAAAGAGCGGGAAAAACGCTCCTCGTCATCCTCCCGCTCTCGGTCCCGAACCCGCGGTCGCAAAAAAGACTCGCTCATTGTGCGCGAATTAAAACGCGAAGGCCGCCTGATGCTCCGTCGTGCGGGCCGCAACGCGCTGCGCGGATTGCTGGGCGGGATGATGCGGCGATAGGGTTACGTAATCAGTTGGACATCAAAGTACTCATTTTTGGTCTAGGGATAGGCCTTGGGATGATGCTCCTTTGGAGTCTCTACGCGCGATTATCCTACCGCCCAGCAAGTCCCGATTATAAAGGTAAGATCATGATAAAACCTGGTCTTATGTCTTGGGCGATGGCGGCATTCTGTCTGCTAGGTGTTATCGGGCTCAATGGTCTGGTCTTCAACGCGGCGCGCGGCATAGGCGACGATCGAACCTTCTTTCTCTTGCTGGGTCCACCTTTTATAATTCTCTTTGCTTATGCAGGCTACGTGATTGCATGGACGCGAGTGCGGGTTAACGGCACACATGTTGAGTTACGAGGGATACAAGGTTGGACAGTATTTGAATGGACGGATATCAAGTCTGTCCAAACCCATTGGATTCTTGGAACACGGTTACATACTCAAAACACCTCACCGCTTCCCTTTTGGCCCTACGGATATGGGGCAGCCGAAGTTCGAAACTTGTTCATAGAGGCAGAAAAGCCATATGAACTCACGTGAGATCATAACACGCTTTGCACCCTCCCCGACGGGGCGGTTGCATATTGGGCATGCGAGCGCTGCGAGCGCAGTATTCGACTTTGCGGAAACGCATGACGGGACAGCGCTGCTGCGGATTGAGGATATTGATCACACGCGATGCCGCCCCGCCTTCACGGACGGGATTTATGAGGATTTGACGTGGTTAGGCTATGATTGGCCAAAGCCTGCGCGAGTCCAGAGTGCGCATTTTGCGGACTACGCCGCCGTGGTCGGCGATTTGATGAATAAGGGCCTGGCTTACCCCTGCACACTGACCCGCAGCGAATTGAAAGCGGGTCACCTTACCCATCGGAACAATCCGCCTGAATTTTCAAGTGAAGACCTAGAAAGATGGAGTGAGCAATCACTTCACTCGATAGGGAGAAATCCTTTCCTAGTCACCATAAGTGTCTTGCAGGCCGCAGCGCTCCAATCAAAGCCGAGCTTACCTTTCACAATTCGGCTAGATTTGGACAGAGCGATGGAAACCGTAAGTGATCAATCACTTACCTATTTGAATTTGAAGGATGCGGGCGATTTGATGGCACTTAACCCTCTCGACGCGCGACCGTCCCTCTTGGATTGGGCGGCATCAGACCGGCCTGACCCCATCATTGCCCGGCGGGATATTGGATGCAGTTATCATATCGCCGTCACGCATGACGACCACATCCAAGGCGTCACCCATGTCGTGCGTGGAGCAGATTTTATCGACCAAACGCCGCTGCACGTGCTGATTCAAACCCTCATGGGTTGGCATACGCCAATCTATCATCATCACCCCCTCATCACCGACGACACTGGGCGAAAGCTGTCAAAATCTGCACGTGATTTGACATTGCAAACGCTGCGCGAAAGGGGCGCGACCCCAGCCGAAGTCTTGTCTCATCGCCTGTCTCTTGGCTTGAATGGCGCGGCGGGCGCAGTATAGGGGCCCCTATGGACGCTTACGCCGCAAATCATTTTGTCAAAGACATCTGGTATTTCGCTGGATTGCTCAGTGATATCAAACCCGATGGCGTGAAAGCCTTTAGCCTTGCTGGCGAACCGATTGTGTTGGCCCGCGAAGGCGATACCGTCTTCGCACTTCGCGATATTTGTCCGCATCGCGCTGCACCTTTGTCTGCAGGATGTGTGAAATCAGGCACGGTGGAATGCCCCTATCACGGCTGGACTTTTGGCCTGCGCGATGGGCAGTGCAAATCCATCCCAGCCCTGCCCGAAGATTCAGACATGGATGTCGAACGGATTTCTGTGCGAACCTATGAGGTGCGCCAGGCAGGGCCGCTGATCTGGGTCTATCTTCGGTCTGATCCAAAAGATACGCGCCCGCCCAAGATTGATCCGCCGCAAATCGATCTGCCGCGCGATAAACCCAGTTTAGATGATGGCGTTAAATTAGGCTGCCATATTGACCACGCCGTGATTGGCCTAATGGACCCAGCCCACGGTCCCTATGTCCATCGTCAATGGTGGTGGCGTTCGGCCAAGTCCGTGCATGAAAAAGCCAAGGACTTCGCCCCGCGCGAACGCGGCTTTGCCATGGTGGCCCATTCACCGTCCTCGAACTCATTCGCCTATAAAATCTTGGGCGGGAAACCTGTAACGGAAATCACCTTCCGTTTGCCAGCTATTCGGACCGAAGAAATCACAATCGGCAAACGCAAGGTTTTATCCTACACGGCGCTCATCCCGATTGATGAAACTCACACGGAAATTCGCCAGTTGTTTTTCACCGATCACCCGACATTCCGACTGCTCTCGCCGTTGATGGGCGGCTTTGCGCGGACATTTTTGCGGCAAGATTCGGATATGGTTGACCTACAACAAAAGGGCCTGAAACATGACCCGCGCCTGATGTTGATCGAGGATGCCGACACTCAGGCCAAATGGTATTACGCGCTGAAAAAAGCCTGGGCGAAATCAAATGCGACCGGCGAACCTTTTGTCCACCCCGTGAAGCCCTGCACGCTGCGTTGGCGAAGTTAGATCGCCTCTAACGCTGCCTCCACACTGACAACCTTGCAAAACTCGCCATCAATATTGGCTAAGCTTAGATCGTGGACAAGCTGCGCGGGATAAACCGTTCCATCGGCCGCGCGTCGATTAAATGTCGCACAGGCGTCGCCGACCAAATTCACATCAAATCCTAAATTCCCCGCCATCCGCACAGTTGTGGACACACAGTGGTTCGTCGTCAGCCCAGCAAGGGTCAATTTGCCGACACCAAGCTCTCGCAAATCGGTTTCAAGCGTCGTTCCGATGAAACTACTATTCACATGTTTGACGATCTCGAACTCGCCAGCTCGTGGAACGAACGCGGGCTTGAAAGCACCACTAGGCTTATCCAATCGCAACGCACTATCGGGGGACTGACTATCATGACGGATGTGGAAGATCGGCAGACCTGCCGCGCGCCACGCCATGAGAAGTTTCAGCGCGTTGCCTTCCGCGTCGGGATTATTACGCGCACCGCCCCACAGCGCCACATCATCAAACCCGAGTTGCCAATCAATTAAAAGAAGTGCGTGATCCATGCCCTCCACTATCGCCGCATTTCCCAAAGCCAAAGCGATTTAATCGGGACGCCACAAAATTTAGACGATATGGAAACCCATGACCCCTGAACTTTTTCTTTCTGGCTTTGACGCCCTCGGCATGTTCGTCTTTGGCCTATCGGGTGGCTTGATGGCCGTACGTCAGAAATTTGATTTGCTCGGCGTGATACTCATTGCGTTTTTGCCCGCAATCGGGGGCGGCACGTTGCGAGATATCTTGCTAGATCAAACCGTCTTTTGGTTGACCCAGCCCGAGATACTTTGGATTCCGACATTGGCGGGCATTTTGGCCTTTATCGCGCCCCATCGCCTCTCCCGTATTCGCAGTCTGAAATGGATTGACGCGGGCGGCCTCGCGCTCTTCGCTGTAGTTGGCGCGTCCAAGCCCTACACACTTGGCTACGGTCCCGGCATTTGTATTTTAATGGGCGCGATGACGGCCACGGCGGGCGGATTAATCCGTGATGTTGTTTGCAATGAAACACCGCTTCTTTTGCGCAAAGATATTTACGCCACGGCCGCCATCATTGGCGCAGGGGTATTTGTGGCCGCGCGCAGCTTTGGCTGGGGCGAGTTCGCCGCGCTTTCATTGGGCGCATCCATCTGCTTTATTGTACGGGCGCTCTCGCTACACTTTGGATGGAACTTGCCCATCCCGAAAGAGGATTCCGTGAAATGAAACGTTTTCTAAAATGGGTCGCAATTGCGTTCTCGCTCCTCTTCGTGGCCGCATTTATTTATCTCACCCAAATTTTGGGACCAAAGATCGACTCGCGGATGAATGCAGTTATCCCGCATGATCCCTATCCCGTGTCCGCTGCGGCGCAAACCCTGCATGATGAGCTTTGGATTGCCGATCTGCACACAGACAGCCTGTTGTGGCGGCGCAATCCTGCTAAACGCCAAGACCGCGGCCATGTGGATCTGCCACGTTTACGCGAGGGCGGCGTGGAGTTTCAAATTTTCTCTGCGGTCACCAAATCGCCTAAGGGCCAAAATTTTGATGGCAATGATGCCAATGCGCCCGATCAAATCACGCAGCTTGTCCAAGCCCAATTTTGGCCATTGCGGACGTGGGACTCGCTTTACGAACGCGCGGCCTATCAGGCCCAACGTTTACAAAGACTGGAACGCAAAGGCGAAGTTCATATCGTTCGCACGGCCGCCGATATGGATAAAACCGACCGTGTGTTGGCGCTGCTTCTGACGGAAGGCTCTCATCCGCTGCATGGCGATCTGGAGAAAATCCACCGCCTATACCGCGAAGGCTATCGTGCCATGGGCCTCCATCATTTCTTCGATAACGAATTGGGCGGGTCTTTGCATGGTCGCAGCCAAGCGGGTCTTAGCGGTTTTGGCCGTGTTGCCGTTCTAGAAATGCGCGAAAAAGGCATCATCATCGATGTTGCCCATAGTTCCGTACAAACAGTCCGCGACGTCTTGGCGCTCACGCCCGACCCGATTTTCATCAGTCACGGCGGAACCGTAGCCTCCTGTCCCAAAACCAAAAACCGCAATCTTCCCGATGATGTTTTACAGCAAATTGCAGCACGTGGCGGGTTGATCGGGATTGGATATTTCGATGGCGTGATTTGTGACATCACGCCAGATGGGATTGCCGACGCGATCATTGACGCCGCTGTGTTGCTCGGGCCGGACGCCGTTGCGCTGGGGTCTGATTATGACGGCACCGTCACGGTCACGCTCGACACATCCGAACTCGCAGCCATCACAGACGCCCTCATGCGTCGCGGCATGAACAAGGAAAACATCCGCAAGGTCATGGGCGAAAATGCGAGGCGGTTTTTCAAAGAGAATTTGCCGAAGGAGTGAGTAGCATCCGGCGGCTGGTGGAAAATTGATTAGCGGCTTAACCTGCCCAAAGACGGCCGCTCGGTCTTTATAAGAGAAGACTGTAAAACTAGTTTTTCTGTCGACTATAGAATTTACAAATATACTACACTGTTTCTAAATAGGTGCTTTATGGCGTTAATCTCAAGTGTATTTACTTCGGCAATAATCATCGCGACTGTTTCTGCGTTTCCTGCATTCTTTGGCCGAAAGTCAAAACTGGCAAAAGTTAAGTTTCAGGAAAGCGGAGAAAAATATATTGAACTCTCAAAATTTTTATTTTGGCTGATCTATGGAGTCGGAGCTTCATTTACTATTCTGGGAGTGTTCGTTTACTTGTTTTCAGAGGAACCTATAGCTGGGGTTGGCTTTACTATTATGGGTCTTGTCTTTCTTGTACTTACAGCATTTCTACAGTTTATAGATACGTCTGTAAGCTGGACATCTGAAATCATAAGTGGTGCAAAATCTGGCGTAAGCATAAAGAAGAACAGTATTTTCTGGAATGACATTGTGATGGCAAAGTACCACGCCAATCACACCATACAATTGAAAGACAAATTAGGTAAAAGCGTATTTTGGACTGTATATCATAACGGATGGCATGAAATTATTGATGACTTGCGGCTCATTCGACCCGATATTGATACAAGTGATTTTGATTGACCTCTGCGAAGTTGGAATTGTCGACATAATTGGTTCATGACATTGGACCCCTTGAGCGTCCTAAAATCGCCTGCGAGTTCAACTAGCGACACTCGACTAACAACCGAGCAGTTCAAAATTCTGTTATTCTTCCCGTCATCACAAGACTTGTTCTTGTCATCCAGAGGTCGTTACGAGTGGATTGCAAGGACAAGCCTTGCAATGACGAAGGAGGGGATGAGGTGAATTCCGTCTTTTCAAAACTCTTTCCCCGCTTAACGCCCGACTCAGACTGAGAAAGTCACGCTTTTTCAAAACGGTATAAAATAGTTCAAGACATGCATCCCCGCACCCCCATTTGCGTGGCATTTTAAGATGGTCTTCTTTCAACGGGCGGTCATGTGCACATTGACAAAGTGCAGTTCTGTTTATTGGGAATCGAAGATTGGGCGAAGCTAGCCCATTTTTCGATACTCATTTGCCTAAAGCAAAACAGAATTGCACGGACCGGAAAGAAGCGGCGCTTGTCATTGGGAGAGATCGGGTAATGTCGGTCAATCTGGGTGGCGGATTGTGAGCTGNGCGCTTGTCATTGGGAGAGATCGGGTAATGTCGGTCAATCTGGGTGGCGGATTGTGAGCTGTTTACGCCTCGACTGCGTAGCTCGGCCAATCTTGGAAAAAGGCGTCGTCGCGTGGGGTTCTTCTGACAAAAGACGTCAGTTGGGCTCGAAAACTATAACTTTATTGGGTTTCCGCCCGAGCCTGACTACCCACGCGAACATCCCGTTTTTCCGACACCTGAAACTAAGAGATACAGGAAACGAAAGCTTCCGAGGTTTGATAAGGCCAGCGCCTACACTCCCCTATCATCCTTAGTCGGATGTTGCATTTGGAGCTGATGTCGCACGTCTTTCGGACGGCTGCGTATTGTTGCTGCGGCAGAGCTCTGCCTAAAACGCAGTGCCGTTCACCTCGGCATCCAGTTCTGCGAGGCGGTCTTTGACGGCTTTCAGTTCAGGATAGAGCGCATTGGCTTCGCGGTAAGCTTCGAGCGCTTCTTCGGGTCGGTTCAACACTTCCAACACATTTCCCATTGTCCACAGCGTGTAGAAATGACGCGGCTCTAACGCGAGGGTTTTGAGGCTTTCATTCAAGGCGCGATTATACTTCTTTTGCGTCAACGCCAAACGCGCCGAGCGCGCCCAGCCTTCGGCAAATTCGGGCGCGAGGTCGACGGTGTGATTATACATAATCCGCGCGAGCTGGGGTTGGCCTTTGGCCTCGGCGTCAGATCCGCGACGCAAGAGAAGGTTCACTGAGGCAGAGCCGCTCTCGGTCCAGATCGCGTAGATTTCTTCGGCAACGAGATTTGCGCTTTGCTCGTCTTCCGTTTCTGCCAATTTGATGAATAGGTCATCGAGTCGCGCAGTGCGTTCAGCAGACGGAGAAAGCTTCGAATAATCGGGCGCGATTGCCTCTGGGACAATGTCCTCTCCTGCAATGTCGATTTGAACATCGGGTTGGGTATCGGGTGCGCGTTCGAGCTGTTGCTGGCGGGGGTCCGTTTGCGGAACGGGCAAAGGCTCTGGTGGTGGCAGCGAATCGGGTGCGGGGAGGATAATCGCAGAGCGGTCATCCTGACCGTCTTGGATTGGTCTGTCTTCTGCTGGCCTGTCTTGGGAAGGCCTAACTTGGGACGGCACATCTTGCGCCATCGCGCCAAGCGGCAGAGCGAGAAACAGGGCTGTGAAAAGAATGCGCATCTTAAATAGAATGAGGCCCCTCGCCATCGCTGGCAAGAGGCCTCATTATAAACTTTCAGTCAGACAATAAAGGGTCTGATGAATATCGCTTAGCCTTGACGGGCTTTAAAGCGAGGATCAGTTTTGTTGATCACGTAAAGACGACCCTTGCGACGCACGATTTGGCAATCACGATGGCGGCCCTTTAGCGATTTCAGCGAGCTGCGAACTTTCATGGCAAAGGCTTTCGTCAAAAGGGTTTTAAATTGAACGCGGCCTATACGGAGGAGTCGCAAAGGTGTCAACGCCAGAACTGCGGGCGATATGTGTGGCCGCGGGCGCGTGAACGGAGGTGCTAAATCCTAACGCACTTTAACCATGTTATCAGGATTGTCACACTCTAACGTCTATCGGGAGGCGGTCTGTTTTGTTAAGGTAAAGCCATGAAAAATATACTCCTCATCTCCACGGCTCTCTTTTTGGCCTCATGTGCGAATGCACCCGTCGCAGATGCGGAACCGGTTCCAACACCAGAAATGGCTGCCGAAACGCCTGCATCTGACCCTGTGAAACGCAGAGACCCGCCAGCTATTGAGCTTACGCAAGACCAACGTTACGCGAATTGGAAGACGGTCTTCATTGAGCGTGCGATTGCCAAGAATTATGACCCCGCGCTTGTGCGCTCCATCATTCTGCCCGCCAAGATCAATCCTTTGGCGCTTGAACGCGACGCCAATCAGCCTGAGTTTACCAAGCCCGTCTGGTCCTATGTCGATAATGCGGCCAGTGAGGCGCGCATTTCGAGCGGCCAAGATAAGATGACCGAGGCCGATCCCGTTTTGGACATGATTGAGAGCCGCTACCGTGTCCCTCGCGAAGTCTTGACGGCAATCTGGGGGTTGGAATCCAGCTATGGTCGTATTCTCGGCAGGCATGACATCATCGATTCGTTGTCGACATTTGCCTTTGAAGGGCGTCGCCAGAAATTCGGCGAAACACAGCTTTTCGCGGTGTTAGATCTTTTGGCCTCTGGCGATGTTCAACGCGAACAATTGGTTGGGGCTTGGGCGGGAGCTATGGGAATGACGCAATTCATTCCGACGACTTTCCGGGATTATGCTGTCGATTTTTATAGCGACGGGAACAAAGACCTTTGGACCGACCCAGGGGACGCGCTGGGCAGCGCTGCCAATTACCTCTCCCGCATGGGCTGGCGAACAGGCGAGCCCGTCATGACCGAAGTTAAGTTGCCTGCCAATTTCGATTATTCTGTCACCGATGGCAGCAAAAAGACGATCAATGAATGGACCGCCATCGGCGTCGAACCAGTTTCTGGACAACGCTGGAATGCGTCCGCTGGATTTTTGGATGCGAAGCTTATTGCGCCAGGCGGCGCCCGTGGACCGAAATTCCTCACGTTCAAGAATTTCGACGTGCTCCGGCGTTATAATAATTCCACCAGCTATGTCATGGGAATCAGCATCCTCGCAGATGCGCTGGAACGTAAACCGGGCATCCAACAGGATTGGCCGCGCGATGACGTCGCGATTTCCTTTGAAGATAAAAAGGCGATGCAACAGAAGCTAACTGATTTGGGCTTTTCAACGGGTGGCGTTGATGGGCGAATTGGCCCCAACAGCCGACGTGCCATCCGTGCGTGGCAAGCCGCCAATGGCTTGGTTGCCGACGGCTATATCGAACAACGCTTATTCCAGAGATTGATGGCCCAATGAGACCGCTTATTTTCATCGCGGTCACCGCGCTTTTCTCGTCATCCGCTTTCGCATCCGAAGCCACGGTCGACCCCAAAGACGTCTTTGGCCTGTGGACGGTCAGAGGCGGAACGGCCCTTATACAGATCACCGATTGCGGCGATGGAACGCCCTGCGGAAAGCTCGTCCATGTCGTCGCGCCCGATGCAGGCGCCCTTCTGGATAATCAAAACCCCGATCCCGAATTGGCAAAGAAACCTTTGTTAGGATCCAAGATGCTCTGGGGCTTTGAGGAAAAATCCGACAAATGGTCGAGCGGGAAAATTTATGACGCCGAAAGCGGGAAGTCGTATAAATCCAAGCTTGAGCGCCAAGCCGACGGATCGCTAGAAGTCAAAGGCTGTATCGGTCCAATTTGCCAAGGACAAATTTGGACCGAAGTCAAATTAGACTAACCTCTATTCTGCGACTTCGATTTCTTCTTTTTTCCTGAACCATTTTGTCTGAACGACGGGCCAAAGCAATTGCTCTGCGACGCTCGTTTCAGGTAGATTTTCGACACCGAACTCAGGCGGATATTCACGTGTAATTTTGGCTGTCCCGAAAAGGACGTCCCAGAAGAACAATAGATTCCCATAATTGCCTTTATAATGCGTCACGCCATCAGCCGCATGTTTGCCGTGATGGGCGCTATGTGTGGCAGATGTGGAAATGGTACGTTCCACAACCCACATCACGGGGGACAACCATTTGATTTTGTAAAGCGCCCGGTCCCATCGAATATCGGAATGCGCCCCATAGATTACCGTCATTTTCACAACGATATAGAAGGCATAAACCCAGCCCCCGCCAAGATAAATTAAGACGCCAGAGAACCAGAGGCCCGGCATCAAGAAGTAGTAGAATATATTGTTCCGATAAACGATCCGAATGGACAGATATTCTGCCTGATGATGCGGGCGATGAAGATTATAGAGCCAAGGCGTCGCATGGGTGATGCGATGCCACCAATATTGGGTCATATCGTCAAAGACGAGGAAGAGGCCCAGAACTGGAAGCCAATGCCAAGTTTTCAAAACATCCGCTTGCCCCGGAAAGAGAAGCGCGCCCAAGGCAAAACCTGACGCGACCACAAAGGGCTGCGTGATAAGGGTCAGCATCAGGGTCGAAAGTGTGTCGACCCAACCGTCTCCTTTGACTTGTTTCTCTTTTTGGAAAAACCGCGTGAAGAGGACTTCAAGCAGAATAAATCCAACGAATATTGATAAGACGACAATGATTTCAGGTTTCATTGTGGTGGTTCCTCTCCCCAGAGATGCTCGGTCGGCCGCCCCGTCTAAAGGGGAGCGTGCCAGATTTAGCCTCTTCTTAACGCAGGTCGCTTGTAAAGATTGTCCAATATTTTACATTCTGTGACATGCTGGATCGATTATCTGAAATTTCCCGTCCCTTTATGGACATGATCACAGCGGAGTCGCGAAGCGCGATTGAGGCTTCTGCCATCAAAATGCGATATGCTGACGGCGCATTGATTCATAACCGTGGCGATGAAAAGCCAGGCCTGTCGATCGTCAGGCAGGGTATTGTGCGTGTGGGACTTATCCGCACCGAAGGAACCTTTGTGATCACCTCGATCTTTGGGCCAGGGCAGAGTTTCGGAGAATTTACTCTGTTCGCAGGCTTGCCGCGCACACATGACATCATAGCCCAAGGTGAGACAGAGGTCTGGCAACTCCCCGGCGAGCGCTTCCTACGTCTGCGGGAGACGCGGCCTGATTTGATGGAAGCCCTGATAAAGACCGCTCTGGTGCGCAGTCACGTGTTGTTGGAGATGATTGAAGCGATGCGCTCCCTGCCCGTGTTGGAACGGGTCGCGAAGGTTTTGGTTATTCTGATGACTACAGCGGGACAGACCTCGCAGTTTTACACGCGCCAGTCGGATCTGGCTGTGACTCTGGGTCTTTCACGGACGTCGCTATCCAAAGCGCTGGGGCGTTTGGAAGCCGACGGTTTGGTCACGCGCGGCTACGGACAAATACGTCTGCCCGACCGGGATCGGTTAATCACTTGGATTACCGCGCGTGATCCCTAGATCAGGTTAGTGCGTGGCTTTCCACTCATCGACCGCTTCTCGGCCAGCGGTCTCATTGCCGCCGCCCAAAATCTCAGCCTGCTTCTGCGCCCAGAGGCGTTTCTGATAGCGATTTGAGATAATGTCGGTCACGACCAAAACAAAGACAACGAGGTAGAAGCTAGACTTGCTCATGGCGTCAATCTGGAAGCCCAGGATTTTTAGATGTGCCAGATGCGCGCCTTCAGTGACCAGCAGAACCCCGACGAGGAACAAGATGAACAGACCTAAAACCTGATACATGCGGTTCTTTTTCAGGAAGTTCGTCACGCGGTCTGCAAGCAAAATCATGCCCAGCCCAGAGACCAAAATCGCAATCACCATTAGGGGCACTTGATAAGTTTTGGTGGGTTCACACCCTATTGCGCCCACAACGGGATTGGCGATTAGGTTCTGTTTACAAGTCATCACATCACCAGAGAATTGCGCCAATGTTGCGCCCGCGGAATCCACGATATTGGACGCATCGACACTTGCAATTGCCATAGCGGAGAGAATGGAATCGACGGAAAAAACGAGGTTCATCGCAACGATCAAAGCAATCGCACCCGCGACGCTGCGTTTGCCGCCGCCTTCGGAATGCTCAATGTGATCGACTTGGAGAAGATGGTGGATCTCTTTGATCGCCGTATAGATGATAAAGCCGCCACCCACGAGCGTGATCAGGGCTTGCGCCGTGAACTCGCCCTCAAAGATGTTTTCAATATGGAAGCCAAAAAGTGGCTCGGCGAGTAGCGTGAACAAGTTGACAATGAGGAACAACAGAACGATCCGCAACGCGACCGCAATGCCGATACCCCATTTGCGCACTTTTTTAGCGTCCGCTTCATTTCCAACCTTGTTGGATTCAATTGCGATATAGAGCAAATTATCAAAGCCCAGCACCGCTTGTAATAGGATGAGCATAAGCAAGGTAAAGAGCGCTTGCGCCGTTAGTAGTTCAGCCACGGATAATCCTCCAGTCCGTTAAGTCGTTCGGGCTTAGCGCAACTTACACGGCAGGTTAAGAGCTGACTGAACATCTTACACTCAGCGTGCAGCCTGAACCTTGCGTGGGTGTCGCATTAATGCGACGTTCAGCTGACTTTTGATAGGATATATCATGAAACAGACAGTATTGATTTGTTTAGTGGCTCTTGGGTCCCTTGCGGGCTGCACAATTAAGCATCAGGTCGTACCCTCGAAAGAGCCAATGACGTTCAATATTAATGTCAATATTGATCAAGTAATACGCGTCCGATTAGATAAGGACGTCGAGGACTTGATCGCAAATAATCCAGACCTATTTTAGGCCTGAAACTCCCCGAGCGTTTGAAAGCTCGAAACTCAAGGAGGCTGTTATGGCCACATTGAAAAAAATATTTGGTAGCGTTGCCGCTCTGGCACTCGTTGCTGGCGGTATCACTGCGGTCTCTTTAGCCTACGCCCCGGCAACACAGGCTCAGACCAGCGACTCGAAAGCCGTTGTCGATGCTGCGATTAAACGCGGTGAAATCGGCGAGCAAATTAACGGCTATCTTGACGTGGTCGATGGCGCTTCGCCTTCTGAAAAAGTACGTGCGTCCATGGCGGACATTAATATCCAGCGCAAAGCCGTTTACACAAATGCGGCCCGCGCTCAAAATGTGCAGACCGCCATTTTCGCGCAGTTAACTGGTGAGAAGCAAATTCTCAAAGCGGCACCTGGTACTTATATCAAAGATGCCTCGGGCGTTTGGAAGAAAAAGTAACGCCTGATAAGTAGGTGAGAATAGCGAACCCCGTCCGGAAACTGGCGGGGTTTTTCTTTAGGCGTAGCAACTTGGCAACATATTGCTAACGATCTGAGGTTTTTGCCAAACCTGTCGCGGGCATTTCCCTTTGCGCCGACTTCCCATCTGATTCACACTTAGGCGACACACGAATCACTTGCATTAGGACGCTTTATGTCTGCTACGATCACCAAGCTTACGCCAACGTCCCTCTCGGCGCTTCTGTGCGCGCGAATTTGTCATGATCTGATCTCACCTGTTGGCGCGCTAGGAACGGCCATCGAAATCCTCGATGACCCATCCAATCTAGACATGCATGATGATGCGATGGTCTTGGTGCGGACGGCCTCACGTCAGGCCTCCGCAAAATTGAAATTTTTGCGATTAGCCTTCGGCGCTGCCGGTTCTGCTCCCGGCGTCATCCCAACCGCGGAGATTAAGGCGTTGACGAATGACATGTTCCAAGACGCCAAACCCGAATTGGTTTGGAACATCGATACTGACGGTGTGGACAAAGACCGCGCCCGCATCCTTATGAACCTTGTGATGCTAGCGGTTCAGGCTGCACCACGCGGTGGCAAAGTGACCATCACGCGTAAGGGTCGCGGCGCAACAACAGATTCGGGAGCTGACTTCACTCTCATCAGTGAAGGCCCAAAAGTGCGCTTGGATGAAGCCGTCGCCCGCGCAATTGCTGGGAAAGCGCCAGAAGATGGATTTGACGGACGGTCAATCCAACCCCTTTATGCCAGCTTACTCGCCCGCGATGCCAATGGCACAGTATCTGCCACCGCCACCGAAGACGCGATCACCTTCTCGGCCAATTTTGCGGCTACCATCTAGGACTTCGAAACGGCGCCCTTGAAACTTTAGAGAGGGCCGATTTTTCCTTGGCCGCAAACGCTCGAAAAGCCTCATCCGCAAATTTGGGGTGCCTTTGGCACGCGGTAAATTTGCATCCACATTGAACACAAATGATCGACCGAGATCATTCTCTAAAATCAGTACAATTTTTCGTCTCCGCTTGACCCTGTCTTAACCCTTTCGGGGCAGGTTGCGTTCAAAGCTAACGATACTGTTTGATTCGAGATCTGATCCATGGGCGACGACCTAAATTTCGCACAGAAGTTCACCCGCACTGCGGCTGACGGTTTGGCCATTTTGGCTGAGATGCCAGACCCGCGTGCCAAAACCGATGCGCCCGTTGTTATCAATATGATGACGACGGTACAGCGCGGTGCAAAACGCCTGCGCGCGCGCAATATATATATGGGCGCACAAAATGTTCTAACGGCCCTGCATCATGAAACTGATGATGTCCTTTCTGGCCGGATTGAGACTTTGGGGTCACTTGTGACGGAATATGCACGCGGCCTAGATGATCTGCTCACTCAATCGCAGCCCGCAGCGCGCGCGCCTTTGAGCGTTAAAGACAAATGGGAAACTGCGCGGGAAACTCTTAACGCTCTTTTGCCGATGGCAGACCCCGACAGCGCAGATGTCCTCTCACGCCTGATGCGGGCGTCTAACTCACTGGATTCCGGATCCGCAGACCCTGCGGCAGACAATCATCAAGATGCGGACGTGTTGCCATTTAAACAGGTCGATGCGCAATCTGAATTCGTCTTAGATGATGATATTGAGGCTGTAGAAGACGTCGCTCTCGAGTCCATCACATCTGAAAGGCCATCTGATTTACCACTTGATCTAACCGAAGTGACCTTAGCGGAAGCAGAACCTGTCCACGCTCCCGTCAGGGCCTTGGTCAGCGCAACCCCGATTGAGACTGAAAATGTCGCGCTCGACGCGATGATGCGTGACGTCATTGCAGATGCGCTTTCGGTTGCTCGCAGCATCAACCGCACCATTAGTTTGTCATATGACATGGGAGAGCGAACCGTTTCGGAGAGCGTCGCCAACGACCTGCGCCATCGGATTGGAAAAGCCCTGTCGCAAATCATTCGTCAAGCCCTGACAGATGATCGGGTGGGGCATATCGACATCAACCTTGCGGGCGAACAGCTGCATATCATGGCAGGTACAACAGCGATGCGCGTCGCGATCGTTCCCAATGCAACACCGCGCCGGAAACCCCTTATCACCACAGAAACTGAACAGGGTCTTCGTGCGCAGCTCGACGCCTTGCTCGATCCAATCACGTTTCATGAGACCGCGTCATGAAAACGTGTCTAATCGTTGATGACAGCCGTATGATCCGTCGTGTCGCGGGCAGAATTGTTAAAGACCTCGGCTTTGAAACCATTGAGGCGATCAATGGCCAAGACGCTTTAGACAAATGCCTAATGGAACTACCCGATGCGATTTTAGTCGACTGGGCGATGCCGATCATGGACGGTTTTGATTTTGTCAAAAAACTCCGCGAGCTTCCGGGTGGAGATGAACCAACAGTTGTTTTCTGCACATCGGTTCGTGATGTCAGCCGTATCGTTGAAGCTCTGGCCGCCGGTGCCGACGAATATATCATGAAGCCTTTTGACTCTGACATTATCGAGTCGAAGTTTGCCTTGGCAGGATTAGTATGAGCGCAGCTGCCCGACACGGCGCGCTCTCTCTGGCTCCCACCTATTACGATGCGCTACGCCGACTAACATTAGAGCTCGCAGGAATAAACCTGGGCGCTAATCACGCATTTTTGGTCGAAACTCGCCTTGCACGGCTAGCGCGCGACGAAGGGTATGAAAGCCTGGACGCCATGGTGAATGAGCTGTTCCAGACCGGTGGCTCTCGTCTGGCCATTCAAGTCGTCTCTGCCCTAACTGAACGCGATACGCATTTTTTCAAAGATAAGACGGCGTTCAAACGCCTACGTGAAATCGTCTTGCCCGACTTGCATCATAAACGTGGTGGCGGACGCATCCGTATTTTGAGTTTTGGCTGCGCCTCTGGTCAAGAGCCCTATGGCATGGCCATGGTTTTAGACCAGATGCGGGATGAACTTGCGGGTATGAAGGTCGACATCGTCGGCGCCGATTACCCCAGCCAAGCTCTGGAACGCGCACGCGAAGGACGCTACACGCATTTCGATGTACAGCGTGGTCTGCCCATTCGAGATTTAGTCAAATATTTCGAGCCCGATAATGCAGATTGGGTCATTAAAGACAGCATCCGAGAGCAAGTCGAATTTAGAGACATTCATTTGCTCTCGAAGTTAGATAGTCTGCAAGACTTTCATGCTGTGATGTTCTGCGGCAGCCTGCCTCACTACTCTGCGCCTGCACGTGTGCGCGTTCTACGTGGCTTATCGGGTTTGGTGAAAGAAAATGGCTACCTCATATTGGGCGAGGGCGAAAGTTTGAGCCAAATGAACTTTGGGTTCAATCGTGCGACATCAGAGCCGGGTCTGTATAAAAAGCGCGAAGTGGTTCTCGAACCCGAAATTGATCCGACAATAAAGGTTCCGAACGGCCGCACCACATTTGACAAAACGACCAAAGTGGCGAAGTCGCTCAAGCGTAAAGACACTTAGATCCTAAGGTTAGTGGCTCTCGCACGAGAGACCTGACCTCACATTCCATCAGCCCTCTATGGTTGACCGTGGAACTCCGAAGCGTAAAAGACGCCGCTTAGTCGTTATGCTTTTGAAAGCCGCTTTCCATGTCCGATCTCCCTGCTGATCTCGAAGCCGTCCGCACCCGCGTACTCGCCGAAATCTCTGCCGCCAGCGACGTCGCGGCGCTAGATGATATCCGTGTTGCCGCTCTCGGTAAAAAAGGTGAAGTCAGCCTCATGATGCGGGGCCTGGGCAAAATGAGCCCTGACGAGAAAAAGATCATGGGGCCTGCGTTGAACGGATTAAAAGCCGATCTCAACGCCGCCGTTGACGCCAGAAAAACGGATCTCGAAAATGCGGCACTAGATGCCGCCCTCGCTTCTGAAACGATGGACATGACGCTTCCTGTTGGAAAACCCAACGGCACGCTGCATCCTGTGAGCCAAGTCATGGAAGAAATGGCTGCGATTTTCTCCGATATGGGATTCTCGGTCGCAGAAGGTCCCGATATTGAAGATGACTTCCACAATTTTACAGCGTTGAATTTCCCGCCAGGCCATCCCGCGCGCGATATGCACGATACGTTCTTCTTGGAAGATGGCGAGAAGGTCTTGCGAACGCACACATCACCCGTGCAAATTCGTACGATGATCAACCAAAAGCCGCCGATCCGTATCATCGCCCCAGGACGCACTTACCGCTCTGATTCTGACCAAACTCACACGCCAATGTTTCATCAGGTTGAAGGTCTGGTTATCGACAAAGGCATTCACATGGGTCACCTCAAAGGTGTGCTCATGGATTTTGTCAGCGCATTTTTCGAAACAGACGTCGACGTCCAATTCCGCCCCCATCATTTCCCCTTCACCGAGCCCAGCGCGGAGATGGATGTACGATATGAACGCGACGGCGCGGCGATCAAAATTGGCCAAGGCGAAAAATGGATGGAGATCCTCGGCTGCGGCATGGTCCATCCGAATGTTCTGCGGGCCTGCGGCTTAGACCCAGATGAATATCAGGGATTCGCTTTCGGCATGGGTGTCGATCGTCTCGCCATGTTGAAATATGGCATGCCAGACCTCCGCGATATGTTCGCCAGTGACACCCGCTGGTTGAGCCACTACGGTTTTGACCCGCTGGTACAGGCAAACTTGGCGACAGGTTTGAGCTAATGCCTATTCCTACTGGATCATCCGACGAGTCGAATAAGCCCGCCGCTGCGCTCCTAAAACGGATCGACATTGGTTTAACGACAGGTATTATTGCCGTCCTTATCGCGTTCCTGTCCCTTTTGGTTGCCCGGGCGCAGACAAGCATGGCGCTTGAAGCACAGAAGGCCTCAGTTCTGCCCATCATCGATATTGATCTGGGCTATGAAAACGCCACGGATCGAAGCAATTCGGCTTTCGTTGTCCGGCTTAATAATGTCGGTGCGGGCATCGCGCATATTCAAAAAGTTGTGCCCGTCCAAAATGGCAAACCCGTCGAAGAGGTAAGCGTGTTTGAAAACGCCATTATGAATGGCCGTATGCGCAGCAACATCGCGGCGCCAATGGTAACGCATGCGGCAGGTTTCCTACGCGCTGGCGACAGCGTCGAACCCCGCCGCTACCGAATGGGTGCGGCTGGGTCAGAGCTTGGCGCCTATCTGCGCGGAGAATATGGCACCCCTCTGGACGGGTTGGATTTGGAAGTCTGCTATTGCTCGGTTTTCGAAGACTGCTGGACCGTCAAATATCTTGATCGCAAATTGCCGACGCCGGTTAATAATTGTGGAATTAAAGATGCGCCGGTCGATTATTTCCAAACCTATATTGACCAAACTGCCGCGAAACGCCTGAAGCCGTAAGATAGATAAAGAAGCATAAGAAAATGAAATTCACCCTGTCTTGGCTGAAACGCCACCTGAAAACAGATGCAACGATCGAAGAGGTCGCCGAGGCGATGACGCTCGCGGGTTTGGAAGTCGAAGAAATCATCGATCCCGCAAAAGCCTTGTCCGCTTTCACGATTGCCCATGTGATTTCCGCAGAGAAACATCCCGACGCCGACAAGCTACAAGTCTGCCAAGTCGAGACGGTGGATGGCCCCAAGCAAATCGTGTGCGGCGCACCCAATGCGCGCGCAGGTATCGCCGTCGCATACGCACCGCTGGGCGCTTATATTCCGGGTCTGGATTTCGCGCTGGATAAAAAGCCGCGCAAGATTCGCGGCGTCGAAAGCTCGGGCATGATGTGTTCAGGCAAAGAGTTGGAAATGGGCGATGACCATGACGGCATCCTCGAACTGGACCCGTCCCAATTCCCTGTCGGCCAAGCTATATCTGATGCGATGGGCGCCAATGACCCTGTCATTGATTTCGAAGTCACGCCGAACCGTCCAGATTGGTTGGGTGTAAATTCGATCGCACGTGATCTCGCCGCTGTGGGGTTGGGTGAATTAATTACCCCTGCCATTGAGCCAGTCGCGGGGACATTCCCCTGCGATCAAGAGATCACTATTGAAGACACGGACGGCTGCCCAGCTTTCGTTGGTCGCATTGTTCGCGGTGTTAAAAACGGCCCGTCACCGCAGTGGTTGCAAGATCAACTGAAATCTATTGGCCTGCGTCCCATTTCTGCCCTCGTCGATATCACGAACTTCGTGACTTATGATCGTGCACGGCCTTTACATTTTTATGACCTGAACAAGGTCCAAGGTGCGATCATGGTTCGCCGAGGCAAAGACGAGACGTTCGAAGCCTTGGACGACAAATTATACACCGCATCTGCTTCAGATATCGCGATCACAGACACTTCCGGCATTCTGGGTCTCGGCGGGATTGTTGGTGGCGAAAGCACGGGCGTTGACGAAAACACGACGGATATTCTGATCGAATCCGCTTATTTCGATCCCCTTACCATTCGTCGTACGGCCAAACGCTTGGGCGTGAATTCCGACGCCAAATATCGTTTTGAGCGTGGCGTGGATACAGGTGGACTGATTGACGGTGCTGAACTGGCAACACGCCTCGTCATGGATATTTGCGGTGGCGAGCCAAGCGACATCAAAGTCGCCGGTGAAATCCCGGCAACGCCAGCTGATGTGAATTTTAACACAGATTTGGTTGAGCGCCTCACGGGCCTCAAACTGTCCGATTTTGCGATGGAGAAGATCCTGACTGACCTCGGATTTGGTGTCGTCAAAGGCGAGACATGGACCGTCACAGTTCCGAGCTTCCGCCGCGATGCGGTGGGCGGCGCAGATTTGGTCGAGGAAATCGCGCGCATTCACGGCTTCCACAATCTCGAAGCTGTTAGCTTACCGCCCCTTCCCGGTCGTCGTGAACCAACTGCAACCCTGACACAAAATCGCACCCGACTGGCGCGCCGGGCTTTGGCTCTGCAGGGTCTGAGCGAAGCGATCACTTGGTCTTTCGTATTGGAAGATCACGCCAAAGCGTTTGACGGTGGCCAAGCCAATCTTGCGCTGGATAATCCGATTTCAAATGACCTCAACTGGATGCGCCCCAGCGCCTTAATTCATCTGCTCTTGGCGGGACAACGCAGTGCTAACCAAGGCTACCCAGGTGCCGCTCTGTTCGAGCTCGGACCAATCTTCCAAGGCACAGCCCCAGATGAGCAATCTTTGTCTTTGGCCGGCATGCGCCGCGTTGAACCGTCCCGTGATTGGGCCGGTGCCGTGGATATCACAGCCCTGACCGCCAAAGCGGACGTTATGTCGGCACTGGCCGCGATGGGTGCGAATACGGACAATCTGCAAGTTATGGACGCTGTTGGATCATACTGGCATCCTGGTCGGTCTGCGAGCCTGCGTTTAGGGCCGAAAAACGTTCTTGCCAGTTTCGGCGAGCTTCACCCACGCGCTCTAAAATCGCTCGGCATTGACGGACGCGTTGTCGCTTTTGAGATCGCACCTGATAATCTGCCTGCGCCGAAGAAAAAATCAGCGTCGAAAGCCAAATCTGCGCTCACCCTATCCGACCTCATGCCTGTCCATCGCGACTTCGCCTTTATCGTGTCGGAGGACGTGCGGTCAGGTGATATTTTGCGAGCCGCCAAAGGCGCTGATAAGCAACTCATCAGCGAGGTCTCTCTGTTTGATGTGTATCGCGGCAAGGGCGTCGACGAAGGTCACAAGAGCCTCGCGATCGACGTGACGCTGACACCAAAAGCAGCCACCCTCACCGACGCCGACATCGAAGCCGTCAGCAGCAAAATCATCGACAAAGTGATGAAAGCGGGCGGACGTTTGCGCGGTTAGGGCAATAGAATATTCGGTGCCAAGATTGCCGCAGGTTTAACCTTAAAACGCGAAGCATTGTTGCAATGCCGAATTGCAATCGCGGTGGTCGCCTCGGCTATCTAAACACGCTAACGCAGTTTCATGACGCCCTATAGTTATCGCAGTGATCCCAGCGTTCCTGATTTTTCGGATGATCGCGCGATCATTGTCTTTGACGGATATTGCGTCATGTGTTCGGGCTTCATGCGGTTTGTTTTACGTAAAGACCGCAAAGAGCACTTTCGCTTTCTGCCCGCGCAAAGCCCGCTAGGTGAAGCGCTTTACGTCCATTATGGATTGAAAGCTGGCGATTATGATAGTGTGCTTTTGATCGAGAATGGTGAAGTTCGAGTCAAATGGGACGCCTCGCTCGGCGTTTTCGAAAACTTAGGATGGCCGTGGAAACTGGCAGGCATGGGTCGGATTTTACCGAAATTCTTAGCCGTCCCCCTGTATGATTTTATCGCGCGCAACCGCTTTAATT
Organism: Litorimonas cladophorae; assembly: GCF_014652455.1. GTDB lineage: Bacteria > Pseudomonadota > Alphaproteobacteria > Caulobacterales > Maricaulaceae > Litorimonas > Litorimonas cladophorae. Next base: position 1,593,016 of record NZ_BMYV01000001.1, read on the forward strand.
GGTTCGGACGGCGAGAGGTTTGCATGATCCCCACAGCAGAAGAGCAGAGCCGTTTCCTATGAAAGTCCTCATCATTGGCGGATACGGGACATTTGGCTTTGGCATGGCCGAGCGCTTGTCAGACGAACCCGAATTGGAACTTATTCTGGCGGGTCGGTCTTTGGACAAAGCCGAAACAGCCTGCGCGAAACTATCAGGTGCAACGACACTCACGCCGTTGAAACTGGATCGCAATGCGTTGGACTTAGCTTTCAAACCTGATCTCATTGTTGACGCATCGGGTCCTTTCCAAGCCTATGGCGGGTCGCCCGTCGTAGATTACTGCCTGAAACACGGCATCCCCTATGCAGACATCTCAGATGATGGCGCCTTCGTGTCCGCGGTTTTGGCGCAGTCTAAAGCTGCCAAGACAGCAGGCATTGCCCTCATCTCAGGTCTATCGACCTGTCCTGTTCTCAGCGCTATCGGCCTACGGGAAATCGAAGCCCGCATTGGCCCCGCAACCGATGTTACCATTGGGATTGCGCCTTCACCCAAAGCGGAACTGGGTAGAAATGTCGTGGCCGCCGTCGCAAATTATGCAGGTCAGGATAAAGTTAGCGTTCTACGCAGTGGAAAAATTGTAAAAACAACGGGTCTGACAGAAGTTCGGAACGAGACGATCTGCGTCCCAGGCAAGATACCCTTGCCCCGTTTGCCCTTCGCCTTGGCCGATGCGCCGGACGCTGTGGTCTTAGGTGCCGATTTTTCGGCTCTACGGAATATTTGGACAGGCGCAGGCACGCGCCCCATCTGGCTGCATCGCCTTTTAGTGATTTTATCCAAAGGCGTTGCACGAGGTATCGTTCCAAAACTGACACCTTTCGCCGATATTTTCCACCGCGCGCGCGGGCTATTTCGCTTTGGCATAGATCGCGGTGGCATGGTCGTACGCGCCTCGAATACCGACGGAGACGCCAGTTGGCATTTGGTCGCTGAGGGCGACCATGGCCCTCGCATACCAGCCCTGCCCGTTGTCGCATTCATCCGTCAAATGGCGGAAGGCGTCACGCCCGTTGCGGGGGCCTATTCAGGACATCAGATCATCGGCTTACCAGAACTGGCACCCGAGTTTTCCAAATTAGACATTACCTATGGCCTGCAATTCGACAGCGAAAGCTTGCCCGTCTATGAGCAGGTTTTAGGCTCCGCTCATGGCGATCTACATCCTTCAATAATCGACATGCACCGTACAGGCGACGGACGCGTCTTTGTCGGCGAATGTGATGTCACACGCGGGCGAAATCCATTATCGCATATCGTTGCGGCTATCGTTGGATTTCCCAAAAGCGGTCGAAATGTTCCGGTCAGCGTAACCGTCGTCCCCAAGGAAAACGGAGAAACATGGACTCGCAATTTCGGCGGTAAAACCTTTAGCAGTCACCACAGTCTCGGAAAAAAGAAATGGGCACGTCATGTGACGGAGCGCTTCGGCCCGATAGCGATACATATGGCGATTTTAGAGGAAAGCGGAAACTTACGGATAGAAACCCAAGGCTGGTCCATTTTCGGACTACCGCTACCGCGCGTTTTACGACCGGGGGGCGACGTCTTTGAAACACAAGACAGGCAAGGACGGTTTGTCTTTCATGTCGATTTAAAAGCGCCGCTCTTTGGACGCCTTTGCAAATATGAAGGTTGGCTAACGCCAGAGACCTAGATCGGTAGGTACCCGCGTTTGCGAGTGTAGCTGGTGTATCCGATATTTGCGCCAAGACGAACACCTGCGCCCGCGCGAACTGGCGCCAAGGTGATTCCATTCGCACGTTGATAATGCACAGCCATCCCGGCCACGAGGAAGGCCGAGCCATCGACACCTGGGAAACGACGGAAGATATCTTCCGGATCATCCAGATCATAAACCAATGTAAACACACGACTGATTTCTGCGCCCGCATCTACGCCAACTGTGGGGCCAGCCCAATAGACAGGCATCGTGCGACCATCTTTCATCCAGAGCGTCCCCTTACCATATTTGGCACCGAAGATTAGGGCGCCACCACCCTCCTCGCCTGTGATATATCCGACGGGTCGGCCTTGTTTCTTAAATAAGCGTTCGATCGTGGAGGCCGCGCTTTCTGCAGTTACGCCCAAATGATCAGAGATCGCACCTGCAAGTTCGGATTCATTATAGCCGCCTTTACTCTTACTCTGCGCTTGAGGCACTTCGCCTTGCGGGTAGCCGTTGGGATTGTTCTGCGGCGCACTTGCGCAACCCGTGAGAGCTAAGGCAGCAGCACAAATCAAGATCAGCGCTGCCGTGGTTAAGTTGAGCTTTGGGAGGTTTTTGGCTGGATTATACATGGTCACGGTGTCGGCCATCGTGGTTAATGTTGCGTTAATTGCTCGAGCCTGACGGCTTACCTTTTCGCAAGATCGCGGCAACACTCCCGACACCTGCCAGTCCCAGTGAAATGGGTATCAAGGGTAAGAAAAATGCAAACTTTAAAGTCGTAAATATACCCGCTACCGATCCGATAAATTCGGAGGATGTAGCCAATACAAGCGCTAATGCGCTGTCTTCAAGCATATCAAAAAGCAAAAAACCCATAGGCAGAATGAGCAACCATCGCCAGCGGGTCTTCATCAAACCTAATGCGGATAGTCCAAAAGCGATGAGCCCCTCAAACACCCAAGTTTGTAGAAACATATAGATCAGATCTAACCCTAGCGCCGTATATTTTAAACGACGTTCGAGAACGCTCAGACTGTCTATCGCGGCGACGGCATCTGCGCCTGTATAAAATCCACGACCCTGCAGATAAGTGTAGCCTTCAATCCGGGTGAGTTGCCCAAACGGCCCAACACTCGTGTACCAAATCACATATGCGAAATAGACGGCGATCAGAGCTATGAGACGCCATCCCGAAAACCGAGAATAGTCATGTCCCTGTTTCGACCTATAAATCATGGATTTAAATGTACGCGATGCCTCGCCGAATGTCATGTAGATGACTGATAAATAAAAGGGGCTAGTTGACAGACTTTGATGTGCCCGAGCCCTTAATTTAAAACTGCGTGCATTTGTTCTGCTACTGCCTTTAACAGAGCGCGTCGTGGGGATGTTTTACGGAAGGTGAGATTTAATTGGCGTGTTGCATTTGCATTTTGCAGAGATTTGACACCCAGGTTTGGGCGGTCAAGCCATCCTGAGCTTTGCGCCAACGCGGGTACAATCGAAATTCCCTGCCCTGCGACAACCAAGCTAATAATCGTTTCCAAACTTGTTACACTTGTTTCCGCTAAAGTGGTGCGGCTTTTCAAACGACAGAGGTCGACAGCTTGGTCTCGAAAACAATGACCTTCAGAGAGCAATATCATTTGGTCCAGCGGGAGGTCTGATACATCAAGGTGATCCAGCGCACCCAGATCGTGTCCGATCGGATAAATGACAAGCAAAGGTTCATCATAAAGCGGAATCGCCATCAAGCGGGGTGTCTCGGGTTGGGTGGCCAGAATTGCGGCGTCCAAGTCTCCGTTCAGAAGATCTTCCGTCAAACGCTCTGTGATGTTTTCGCGAAACACGAGCTGCAAGCGAGGGAAACTTCCGCCTAAGGCCCGCAAGACATCGGGAACCAAGAAAGGCGAAATTGTTGGGATTGAGCCAAAACGAAATTGTCCTGAAAATGGATCGCTCGCCTCGGCTGTTATTGAGCGAATGGCATCGACCGCACCTAGGGCGTCATCAGCGAGGCCTAACACGCGGTCGCCGATGGGCGTGAGCATGGCTGAGCGCTTTGTTCGCTCAATTAACGTGACACCGAGGTCGGCTTCTAATTTTTGCAATTGCACAGACAATGTCGGCTGGCTGACATTGCAACTCTCTGCGGCTTTGCCAAAATGCCCGTGACGTGCAATCGCCCGCAGATAAATGAGATCTCGAATATTCATAGGTCAGGCCTATCATAATGATAAAAACAATCAATTAGACAAATCGATGACTTCGCCTCATCTTGGGTGCAAATCTGGCGAAGACCAGCTTCAGGGACAAAAATCCCGTATCAATATTTTGAAGGAGAGAGACTATGAACGATATGACAGTCAATACCGGCGGGAAATGCCCCGTCATGCACGGAAGTGCAACGAGCAGCCGTTCAACGTCGACGAAGGACTGGTGGCCAGAAGCCCTGAATGTTGAAATTTTGCATCAACATGGCGCGCGCTCCAATCCGATGGACCCCGATTTTGATTATAAGGAGGCTGTCAAAGCTCTGGATTTTGACGCGTTGAAAGCCGACCTCCACGCCCTGATGACTGACAGCCAACCTTGGTGGCCGGCCGATTGGGGACATTATGGCGGCTTGATGATCCGCATGTCTTGGCACGCGGCTGGTACGTATCGCACGTCCGATGGACGCGGAGGCGGTTCGACAGGCAACCTGCGTTTCGCACCGCTGAACAGCTGGCCCGATAATGGCAATCTTGACAAAGCCCGCCGCCTTTTATGGCCGATTAAAAAGAAATATGGCAATGCTATTTCTTGGGCCGATTTGATGCTGCTGGCCGGCACCGTTGCCTATGAAAATATGGGCCTTGAAACTTATGGCTTTGCCTTTGGTCGCGAAGATATCTGGGCACCAGAAATTGATGTAAACTGGGGCGAGGAAAAAGAATGGCTTGCACCTTCCGAAAACCGCTACGCAAACCTTGAAGATGCAGATACGCTTGGTCCAAATCTGGCAGCCGTCCACATGGGTCTTATCTATGTGAACCCCGAAGGCGTGAACGGAAACCCCGACCCAGCGCGCACGGCAAAGCACATCCGCGTGACCTTTGCCCGTATGGCAATGAATGACGAGGAAACTGCTGCGCTCACGGCTGGCGGTCACACCGTCGGTAAAGCCCATGGAAACGGCGACGCTGGTGCATTGGGTCGCGAACCCGAAGGCGGCAACATTGAAGACCAAGGCTTTGGCTGGATGAACCCGAATTCCACTGGCAAGCCAAGCGGCCACATTACATCAGGTGTAGAGGGCGCGTGGACGACAGAGCCAACCAAGTTCGACATGGGCTATTTCGATATGCTCTTCGGGCACGAGTGGGAACTCACGACCTCCCCCGCTGGCGCGAAACAATGGAAGCCGGTCAACATTGAAGACATCGATATGCCAATCGATACGGATGACGGCACGACCAAAACTATGCCCGTCATGACAGACGCGGATATGGCGATGAAGGTCGACCCGATCTACCGCGAAATCTGCGAAAAATTCATGGCCGATGAAGCCTATTTCCGCGACACCTTTGCTCGCGCTTGGTTCAAACTGACCCATCGCGATATGGGACCAAAAGCCAATTACATCGGCCCATGGGTGCCAGAAGAAGATTTAATTTGGCAAGATCCAATTCCTGCTGGCTCAACCGCCTATGATGTCGCGGCTGTAAAAGCCAAGATCGAAGCGACGGACCTCACCCCTGTCGAAATGATTACGACAGCTTGGGACAGTGCACGCACATATCGCGGCTCTGACAAACGCGGCGGCGCCAATGGTGCGCGTATCCGCTTGGCCCCACAGCGCAGCTGGGAAAGCAATGAGCCGGCTCGCTTGGGCCGCGTGCTTTCCGCGCTTGAACCGATTGCAAGCGAGACAGGCGCGTCTGTTGCGGACGTCATCGTCTTGGCGGGTAATGTCGGGGTCGAAGCCGTGGCAAAAGCTGGCGGGTTTAACGTCGACGTACCGTTCACACCAGGACGCGGCGACGCAACCCAAGAAATGACGGATGCGGAAAGTTTTGATGTGCTCGAACCTCAAGCTGACGGTTTCCGCAATTTCGCCAAAGATCAATATGCGGGTGTGGCGGATGAAATGTTCCTCGACCGCGCACAACTCATGGGTCTGACGGCCGCAGACATGACTGTTCTGCTGGGCGGGATGCGCGTCATTGGAGCCAATTACGGTGGCAACGCCCATGGCGTTTTCACTGATAATGTCGGTTCGCTATCAAGCGATTATTTTGTGAACCTGACCGATATGGGCAACACATGGCACCCGGTTGGCAATGACCTATATGAGCTTCGCGACCGAGAAACTGGAAAGGTCAAATTCACAGCGACGCGCGCAGACCTCGTCTTTGGATCAAATTCGATCCTTCGCGCCTATGCAGAAGTCTATGCTCAAGACGACAATAAAGAGAAATTCGCGAAGGATTTCGTCGCGGCTTGGACAAAAGTCATGAATAATGACCGTTTTGATCTCAATGGGGAACCAAATGCATAAATGATGCGTATGAAAGATACGCTTCCCCAAGCGACAGTTGCGCGGTCTCTCTTCTCCCCCCTTGGAAGAGAGGCCGCGCTTTTTTTTATCGATCTGCGTAGGATAAAAAAAATGTGTGCTGGCCGTAAACGATGTCGGCAATTTGCTTTGCCACGTCGTCTGGTGCTTTTGAATAAAGCTTCGCAAGATTTGCCCCTAACGCAGATGCCTCGCTTTTGCTTAAGGGGGTATCTCGCATATACCCAGCATATGTTGCGCCCAATCCAAAGATACGAAGGTCAAAGGTTTCATCTAGATGCTTGGCTAAATGATAATTTTGATCAGCTTGGAGATCTCCGTAAAAATAACCATTTGGGAACGCCGCGATCGCTTCGGCAGCCGTTTTAGCTGGGACGCGCATTACGTAACTGCGCTTGTCCCAACCCCACTCCCAGCCTGAAATTGCCGGTCGTTCTGGTGTGCCGCCGACGATAGAGGGGCACCCGTGTTTTCCGTCGCTCCAGTGCAATTGACCTTGCCAAGCCCCTGCCGCGCTTTTTCCGACGAAGTCCATGAACATTGCGTGTCGGATTGGAAATTCGGATGGATGAGACAGACCAATAAATTCAGCTGGTTCGCCGTCTGCAAAAGACTCAAAGGAGGCGGGGTGCAATCCCGGCGTCTTTTCTGGTTCAATATTGGCAAGTCCATCGCGCTCTAACGCGTGACCAGACGTGTAAAACGCCTGATGAACATCTTCGAGAACAGCGAACAAATGCGCGTCGGGGTAAGCTAACCGCTGCTCCCGGACAAAACTTGCAACGTCCCACATCGTGAAATGCCCCTCCAGAGCCCATCCAGGGGCTAGTAGGCGATCCCATGTTTTTGGCCACTCATCGCCGCAATCGACGGCGTTGAGTTTAAACCCCGTCGTTTTTCGAGGAATTTTAGGTTCAAAGGAGGCGGTTTGGCCCGATCCGTCTGCGGGCAATATCGTAGCCCCGCGCCCGAAAACTCGCGTCCAAAAACTCATCACTTTCTCCTTCATGCGACGGCGCACCGCGCTTGTTATTTTGCGGTGTCGCGCTACATAGCGGTCATGTCCGAACCTACTGATCAGTCCCTAATTCGCAACTTCTCAATTGTTGCCCATATTGACCACGGCAAGTCCACTTTGGCTGACCGTTTGATCTCCTATTGCGGCGGGTTATCCGACCGTGAAATGTCCGAGCAAGTGCTGGACAATATGGATATCGAAAAAGAGCGTGGGATTACGATCAAGGCCCAAACCGTGCGCCTTGAATATCCAGCTAAGGACGGCAAAACCTATATTTTGAACCTGATGGATACGCCAGGTCACGTTGACTTTGCCTATGAGGTCTCGCGTTCGCTTTCGGCCTGCGAAGGCTCCATTCTTGTCGTCGACGCCTCGCAGGGTGTTGAAGCGCAAACGCTTGCAAATGTCTATCAAGCCATCGAGCATGACCACGAAATCGTAACGGTCCTGAACAAAATCGATCTGCCCGCCGCAGAACCCGATCGCGTAAAGCAACAAATCGAAGATGTTATCGGCCTCGACACATCGGACGCCGTCGAGTGTTCGGCCAAATCCGGCATCGGTATTCCCGATGTTCTTGAAGCCATTGCTCTACGCTTGCCGCCTCCGTCACAACAGGACCCAGACGCGCCGTTGAAAGCCATGCTGGTCGACGCGTGGTATGACACCTATATGGGCGTGGTAGTGTTGTTCCGCGTCATTGAGGGCACCATCAAAAAAGGCATGCGCATCCGGACCATGAACACGGGCGCGAGTTACACCGTCGACAAAGTCGGGACATTTCTGCCCAAACCAACCGACGTAAAATCCATCGGTCCGGGCGAGATTGGATTCTTTACGGGATCGATCAAAGAAGTCGCCGACGCCGCTGTGGGTGATACGATTACCGAAGACAAACGCCCGACACCCGTCGCTCTGGATGGGTTTAAGCCCGCACAGCCCGTTGTGTTCTGTGGCATCTTCCCTGTGGATGCAGCGGATTTCGAAGACCTACGCGCGGCCATGGGCCGTTTGCGATTGAACGACGCGAGCTTCAGCTATGAGATGGAAACCTCCGCCGCGCTCGGATTTGGCTTCCGTTGCGGGTTCTTGGGGCTCCTGCATTTGGAAATTATCCAAGAGCGTCTGGAACGTGAATTTGATCTAGACCTCATCACAACGGCGCCGTCCGTTGTCTATACGCTCGCCATGCGCGATGGCACAGAGATCCAGCTGCATAACCCTGCGGACATGCCCGATGTCATGCAAATCGACCACATCCAAGAACCTTGGATTAAAGCGACCATCATGACCCCCGATGACCATCTCGGCGGCATTTTGAAACTTTGCCAAGATCGCCGCGGTGTTCAGACGACCCTAAACTACATCAATGGCCGCGCCATGGTGGAATATGAGTTGCCGCTCAACGAGGTCGTGTTTGATTTCTATGACCGATTGAAATCCGTCTCCAAAGGTTACGCCTCATTTGATTACCAAGCGATTGGTCTGAAAGAAGGCGATCTGGTCAAGATGTCGATCCTCGTGAACGGCGATCCCGTCGATGCGCTGTCCATGCTCGTCCATAGGGGCAATGCGGAGAGCCGTGGCCGTCAGATGTGCGAACGTCTGAAAGACCTTATCCCGCGTCACTTGTTCAAAATCCCAATCCAAGCTGCCATTGGCGGCAAGGTCATTGCCCGCGAAACCATCGCGGCCATGCGCAAAGACGTGACGGCAAAATGCTATGGCGGCGACGCCTCGCGGAAACGCAAACTGCTGGATAAGCAGAAAAAGGGTAAGAAAAAGATGCGCCAATTCGGCCGCGTGGAAATTCCACAGGAAGCCTTTATTGCGGCACTTAAGATGGATGATTCCTAAAAAGCTGACGGTTATCGGGCCTATCCTCAACGCATGAAACTAAGACATCTTCCTTAACATCGGCCAAGCTCAACCGCCTTCGGTAGACACGGGGTTAGGGAGTGAGAGACGAGTTGCCACTCGCCTTCTTCCCAAGAAAATGTTCGCATGGATTTCAGCGGGCCCCAGCGCCCAATTGGCTGCATCGTCCCATCAATATCGAGGCGATTAATCACCGTTGCGATATTGCCGTGTCGCACGACTTGTGGATTCATGATCTTGATATCCACGACATCCCAAGCGCGTAATCCCTGTATAGCCTGGGCTTTTCCTTCAACCACACCCCCCGGTGCGAGTACCCTAAAGTCTTCAACGGCTATGGCCGTAAAAAGCGCGGGGTCTTGATCTATGATCATGGCGCGAAACAATGTCTCGTTCAATTTCAGTAGATCATCTGAATACGATGGCGGCGGTCCAGACGGTATCGAAGCGCATCCGCAGAGCAGCCCAAAGCCCAAAGCCCAGAAAATTTGTTTAACTTGTTTCAGACGGAGCATTGGTAGACCCACCCTTTCACCCGTTCAACGATAAACCCGCCGCTTTCGATCTGTCAAATTATGGGGGCGGCGATGTCTGTTACCGATGATGGCTATCCACCGCGAGAGCGCCTAAGACCACACGGAACGCGAAATGCGAACTAAACCCAAGAGCCCCTCATGAGTGAACTTAAAACTGGCCAAGTTGTCCGTCTGAAATCTGGCAGCCCGAAAATGACTGTCAAAGGCCCCGATGGCGATGCATGGGCTGTGCAGTGGATTGATCGGAATGGAAAATTGCAGGGCGATAGTTTTCACGCCGACATGCTAGAAATTTTTGTTCCTGCCGAGCGCTATTAGCCCTGCAATTTGATTTCCCGCGCCTAATCCTCAGCGGCCAATAAACGTTCTATTTCCGCCAGCGTATAGGTGCGGCCTGTATCTAGGTCGACCTCCGCAATATAATTTTCGTCGGCGCGAACGCAGTTTTCTCCACACAGCACTTTAGCGGTCATCTTATAGCCGTCGATAAACCAGATCCGTCCACCCGGTGTCGCGATATAGCCGTCATGGCCTTCATATATATCGGCTTCGATATCCTCGACAGAGGGTATCTCACTGTCATGACCTTCGGAGTAAGACCCATGGGTGTGATAGCTGGCAATTTGCGTGAAATCATCGGGAATGTCATCTGGCTTGCACGAGCTTTTGCGACCGCGTTTAGGCGGGGTGGCAACGTACTCTCCATCAGCATCGAGACCAATATATCCGCAAAATTCGCGACCTGTTTCAGAGGATTGCGTTTGCGCCGCGTCCATAATCGATTTGACGAAATTGATTTCGGCCGCAGTTTGCGCAACTGGCCGATCATAGGGCACGGGGTCAACCACACAGCCCGACAAGCTTAATCCGCCGACAAGCAGCAACACACGTTTAGATAACCATCCCACACGTTTGGGTACCTATTTGGGGTTAATGAAATTTGAACGCCGAGTTCTACACCCGACGATCGTCGGGTTGCTGAGTTTGTAATTTTGCGGTGACCAAATCTGGCGTTGATAACTCCACCCCTTCAATCACGGACGCCGTATAAACAGCCTCGTTAATTTTATACATCGTGCCCATTAAATGTCGGCGGATCGTAGCGGTCACTTTGGTATTAGGAATACGGTCCAGATAGGCCCAAAGCGTATATTCAAGCGCGTAATCCCCCGCATTTGTCATCCGCCATTCAAAAGGTTTATTGCGATTGATTTTTATATCATCTTTGATCGCGCAGGCATCAAAGCTCCGCTTGAACATATCGTCCACGTCTTTTCGGAATGACAAGAGCGCGGCTTCTCGCAGCTCCGCGGTTTCTCCCATTTCGGGGTATCCAATATTATATCTGAGCGCCTGCCGGATGCCATCCGAACTGGCGATGCGGCTGAAATTATCAATGCGGCCTTTGATAAATTGCGTGTTCCGCAACAGGGTTCGGTGGTTATTACGCACATCATACAGGACAACATAGATCAGCGTGACGCGCGCGACGATGAACTCATCTTTGTGACCCTCCACGACCACAACGTCTCCATCGACGATCATTTCGCTATTGAGGATAATTAAACCGCTGACGATGTCCGGCGCCCAGATGGAACTGGTAAAGGACATAAAGAGAATAAAAATTCCAAAAATTCCGGTGGTTTCCAGCAGGCTATCTGCGCCCCAAATTTTGATCAGACCATAAATAACGGTCAGCACGATGACTGTAAGCAAGACAATGTTCACGAGGCGGGAATTATAGGTCTCTAAATAGATCGTCTGCTTATCGACCTCGCGGCTTTTACCAAATCTCTTTCGCGTATAGGTTCCACTGACGCTATAGAAAAAGACCCCAGTATAAATAACCATGAGGCTTACACCTAGATCGATGAGGTAACCGCCAGAATATTCTTCAAAAGTTCGTCGCAGACCGAAGTCTACGATCTGAAAGAAGAGCACGAGAATGTTGAGAGACTGCGCAATTTTAATCTGAGTTTTATTGTCTTGATTAGGGGCAACCAGATTCACAATCGGCCGCGATAAAACCAAGAGAACGATATTGAGAAAAAAGAGGAAGCTCAGCACGGGGCGTTCCCCAGAGGTCAACTCATTCAACAGCCCATTAAAAAAGTCCAAAACCAAGCCTCCTACGGTCAATTGCGCTTAATCTTTCGCGTGGCGCAAATCTAGGCCAAAGGGGCTTTGTCACGTTAAAGCAAGTTTTCAGACATTTCCCGAAATCATCATAATGATGGAGGGTTCCGTTAACGTGACAAAGCCGCTTCCACTCGGGCCAAAAAGGCCTGCCCGAAAAAATGACGCCTAGTTCCCCTGACAAAACCTTTCTGGTCCCTCTAACTCTTAGTTGAAACACTGGAACTTTTCAGGCGCTCAGCAGTTTTAAAACTACAAGAATAAGCAAGTTTGGAAAGGAAATGACATGGATTCGTCGGAAAACCCAAAGCGAAATAGTGAAGCCTGGCGCGAGGCACGTGATAGCTCAAATAATACGACCATGGCTTCTTCGAAAGCGCTTCAAAATGATGCGTTAACTGACATCACGCCAGAAGCTAAAGCAAAATCACCTCAGGAAGAAGAAGAGTAGCTGCATCTACATGCTCTACCAAGCCGCCGTGACTAGTTACGGCCCGACCCGCGCCAGAAAGTCTTAAATGCCCTCATGTGACAAGCGCACGATCACGTCGACTGTTTCGCCAGAAACGTTTTATGACACGTCCAAACTCAAGGCGATAAAAGACATACAGACTTATGTTCTGGACCGATCATTCCCATGTGTGGGCGCTAAAGCCGCGCTCTCGCAAGATAATATTTGCTTTCGCGTTTATGAAAAATTGGCGGATAAAGCCACAACCTCAACACTGCATTTAGATATATTGGAATATGTGCGGACGCTGGATTTAGACGATGCGAGAATACGTTCATTTGTTGCGGTTTTTAATGGCGAAGTGATGTCTTCTGAAGAGCATTTCGAGGGTTTGCTCTGGGAGCAACTCAAATTGCTACACAAGATGGACGCAGGCTTAGACTTAAAATGGAACGAGAACGTTTCTGAAGATCCAGATAGTCCGCACTTTTCCCTTAGTCTTGCAAATCACCCATTTTTCGTAGTCGGAATGCACGGAAAAGCGAGCCGTAATGCCAGACGTACACCGTATCCGGTACTCGTTTTTAATTCCAACTTGCAGTTCGAGAAACTGCGCGCAGATGGACGATATGACAAGATGAAAGAAATCATTAGAAAGCGAGAACTCGAGATTAACGGGTCGATAAATCCGATGCTAGATGATTTCGGGGATAGCTCCGAGGCCCGCCAGTACTCAGGAAAGGCTCATCCTGCGCAATGGAAGTGCCCATTTTCAACCGAGCTTTGAGCCCAAATTTTCAATCGAGAATACGCAGGAGTTTAATCAGTGCGCAATCAACATTCAGCCTGCGAGACAACAAGAATTTCACCGCGCAGCGGCCACGGGTTTTTGATCAAAGCGGGTCAGATATTGACGATTATTGATCCCGAAGGAGAACAGGTTTCGGATTTGATATCCTATAATCTGTCGGATCCTCGCGAATATCTATCCTCTGGTCGTTCCATCGACTATGCTGGTAGGATGTTTCTCACAACAGAGGATATCCTCTACTCTAACAGAAGTAACCCCATGTGGACAATCGTGCATGATGACGTCGGGCGACATGATTTTACCCTGACGCCCTGTTCTGCGGAAATGTTCAGAAAATTATACGGAGACGACGACCCTCACCACGGATGTTTTGGTAATTTGTGCAAAGCGGTTGAAAAATTTGGACTTGGTCCAGATGATGTCCACACAGCGTTCAACATCTTTATGTATGTGCACGTAGATAGCGAGACTGGCAAAATTGAGGTCAGACCGCCGCAAAGCCGCCCTGGCGATTGCCTTAAGCTTCGGTCAGAGATGGATATGTTTGTCGGGCTCACAGCCTGTTCGGCAGGGCAGTCTAACAACTTCACCTACAAGCCAATCGACTATCAAATTTCGAATAGATAGTCCTACGGCTTTGTCACGTTAACTGAACCGATAGTCATTACACGCCAAACGGTTTCTTAACCTCAAGCTGATGGCGTCACTAAATTCCATCCAATTCGAACTTGCCGTTTGAATTTTCAGAGAATGATTTTGGAAGTTCCCCGATCCATTTGCGGCAGAATGGAATTCAACTACGACATCCGCTTGCGTCTGAAAAGGAAACAAGAGCCAAATGGCGACCCGTCTAGTTAACGTGACAAGGCCGCGCGACACAGCCGTTAACGTCCAATTTTGCAATCACCCAAACTCACCCAATCGCTTGACGTTTGCCCTGATGCGGCCTACGCGCCGCACATATATTGATGACCGTAACAGGTCTGACATGCTGCCCGGCCCGATGCTGCGCAGCCTCCACGCCGCGACATAGGATTGCGGTTAGACACTTACGGAACTCCACATGAAGAATTTTGACGCTCTCGAGCTGGCGGAGCCATTGGCCCGCGCCCTAGCCGATATGGGCCACACAACGCCAACCCCCATCCAAGCCCAAGCCATCCCGCCCGCAATGGACGGCCAAGATGTCATGGGCATTGCCCAGACGGGTACAGGCAAGACGGCTGGTTTTACCCTGCCAACACTCCACCATATTTTCACCGATGACCGCGAACCTCCAAAGCGGGGCGCGCGCGTTCTGATCTTGGCCCCAACCCGCGAATTGGCCAGCCAGATTGGCGAAGCTGTCCGTGACTATGGACGTCACATGATGAACCTCTCGGTTTCTATCGTTTATGGCGGCGTCCCGATTGCACGCCAGATGAAACGCCTGTCAGGTGGCAATGATGTCCTTGTTGCGACGCCTGGTCGTCTTATCGACCTCCTAGACCGTAAAGCCATTCGCTTGGATGAGGTCGAAGTCTTGATTCTCGATGAAGCTGACCAAATGCTCGACATGGGCTTTATTCACGCGCTGAAGAAGATCGTGAATGTCATTCCAAAAGATCGTCAGACATTGTTCTTCTCCGCGACGCTCGCGCCGAAAATCAAACAGCTATCTAAACAATTTTTGGATGATCCTGTCCATGTCTCTGTCACGCCAGCCAACCGCACGGCGGATAAGGTCACGCAAATCATGTATAAGCTGTCGCGCGGATCCAAACAGGAACGCTTGGCCGTTGAATTGTTACAACCTAATGTCGGACGTTCGCTCGTCTTCTGCCGTACGAAGCATGGCGCGGACCGCGTTGTTAAGAAACTCGCGCAAGTCGGTATCCCGGCCGTTGCGATCCATGGCAATAAAAACCAGAACCAGCGCACGCGTGCGCTCGAGGCGTTTAAATCTGGCGCGGTGAATACGCTTGTCGCGACGGATGTGGCGGCCCGTGGTATCGACATTCCTGACATTACTCACGTCTTCAACTTCGAGCTACCCAATGTGGCTGAGCAATATGTTCACCGTATCGGCCGAACCGCGCGCGCCAACGCCAGCGGCATCGCGATCAGCTTGGTTGCCACGGAAAAAGACACGGATGAGCTAAATTATCTGCGCGATATTGAAAAGCTGCTGAAGGAGAAAATTCCCGAAGGCAAGAACCCCACCAATATGGCAGAAGAAGTCACAAAGCTACGCGCTCGTAAAGCCCTACCCCCGCCAGAAAAGCCACAGCCTGATGCGCGCAAAGGTCGGGGTAAGTCCAAGAAAAAGGGACGCTTCAGCAAGGATTCCAAAAAGACAGATGGACGCGGCAATCGCCCGCAAACCGAAGGGCGCAGTGATCCGTCACGCGCAATGCCATCTGACAAAACTCAAAAAGGGCCGTTCGCGGACAAACCTGCGAAAGATTTACCATCCCGCGAAGGCCGCTCTCGCAAGGCGCCAACACGCGGTGGTGGGAAACCTAAAATGTCTGGCGGCGCATCCGCCACCGAACCCCGTGGTCGAAAACCCGAAGGCAGAAGCGCGGATGGCAAACGTCCCGCCCCGAAACATGTTGGAACCTCAGAGTCCCGCAAACCTGCCCCAAATAAATTTGGCGGACGCGGACCCTCTAAGGGTCCAAAGGGTGGCAAACCCGGCTCCAGCGGTTCTCCGAAAGGCAAAGGCGGGTCCCGTGGCGGCAGCGGCGGACGCGGCAAACCCAGCGGACATCGCGGATAGAAAGCCAAAATTTTTTAAAGCCTCGCGCATCCCGATGCGCGGGGTTTAACCGACGTCTTTTTGATATCCGTGTTAAAGGCCTCAGGCCGACGTGACCCAGATCACGGCCTAAACCGCATCTTGTCTTGGGCGGGTGCACCAATAAATCACCGCGATCAGCGGGAATTGGAAGGCGACACGCCCCCACAACGCGGCGGGGCTGGCCACAGCGTCATCAAATCCAATTCCAGCCATCGCCATGTAAATATTGGCGGGCAAAACGGCCAGCAGAAACAGGCCCAACACGACGCCAACATTGGCGCGAAAATGCGGGCAGAGCAGCATCACGCCCATTGCGATTTCCATTAGGCCCGTCACCCAAACGATCAGCTTGGGAAAAGGCAGCAGCGGCGGAACAATCGCGGCAAAGTCGTCCACCTTGACGAAATGCATCACCCCCGCGAGTACGAAAAACAGCGCGAAAAAACACACCAGCCCTATTTTTAATCCGTTGATCATGGCCCGCTCTAGCGCGCGGTCTCGATAAATCAAACCTATCTTGCTCGCCCCCACCACATAGGCTAACACTTCGTTTTGACGAAGAGCCTGTCCCCATGCCGCATTTCATCTCCCTTGCCGATATTCCCGCTGTCCAACTGCGCGCGATCTTGGATGATGCCCATGCGATGAAGGCCGCGAGGAAAGACCTCCCCAAAGGCGCAACCGACCCCAAACCCGCCCTGAACGGTCACACACTCGCAATGATCTTCGAGAAAGCCTCGACCCGCACGCGCTTCTCATTCGAACAAGGCATGCGACAGCTGGGCGGCAGTTCCATCGTCGCGGGCGCAGATCAAATGCAGCTGGGCCGCGGCGAGAGCGTTGCCGACACCGCCCATGTGTTGTCCCGCTTTGTCGATGCGGTCATGATCCGCTCTAACGCCCACGCCACCATCACGGATTTCGCGGCCAACGCCGACGTCCCTGTCATCAATGGCCTGTCCGATCATAATCACCCGTGTCAGATCATGGCCGACCTACAAACGCTCGAAGAGCGCGGCATAGACCTCGCCACGGCGAAACTCGCCTGGATTGGGGATGGCAATAATGTCCTCGCCAGTTTCGTCAACGCCGCCCCCGCCTTTGGATATGAACTGCGCATCAGTTCCCCCGCAGGCTTCCGCTTGGATGAAAACCCCAAAACCGCCGGCCTGATTGACGCCGCCATCGCCAAAGGCGCCAAGATCAAATTTGACCTGTCCCCCGACGACGCGGCCGAGGGCGCAAACGCCCTGATCACGGATTGCTGGGTCAGTATGGGCGACACAGATAAGGCCGAACGGATCGCCGCCTTGACGCCCTATCAAATCGACGCCGCGCGCCTAGCCAAAGCCGCGCCCGACGCCATCTTCCTCCACTGCCTGCCCGCCTACCGCGAACAAGAAATGACAACAGAAGTCCTAGAAGGCCCCCAAAGCGCCGTCTGGGACGAAGCCGAAAATAGGCTGCACGCGCAGAAGGCCGTGGTGAAATGGTGTTTGGGAGCGGGTTAGGCTTCCGCTGCGGTCTCTTTGGCGAGGCGGGGCATTTTTAGGTAGAACCGCGTGCCCTGATCGGTGGAGTCGACCGCGACTTGCCCGCCATGGGCTTTTCCGATTTCGGAGACGATGAACAGGCCCAGCCCCAAGCCTTCGCGGCGTTCGCGCACATTGCCGCGGAAGAAGGGCTGAAATAAGTTCTCGCGCAAATCGTCGGGGATCGGGTCGCCAAAGTTTTCAACGCTGAGCGTGAACAGGTCGTCGTCGAGCGTGGCGCTGACATTTATTTCGCGCGCGGGGTCGCCATGTGTGATGGCATTGGCCAGCAGGTTGGAGAGGAGCTGGCCGACCCGCTCGCTGTCGCAGAAGACATGGCGGTCTATGTTCAAATCCGCATTGATGGTGCGTCCCGGTGCGCCGAGGCGGATTTCTTCGACAACTTGGCCCAGCACCTCTGGCAGATTGGTCGCCAGTTCGCATTGCAAGACCAGACCGTCGCCCAAAGTGCCGCGCGCCAGATCGAGGACATCTTTGATCAAATGTTCCGCCCGCCACGCGCTTTTTGTCATCTCGTCGAGCATCATAATATCGCGCTCGGTCAAGGTCGAGCGGCGCTTCATAATCCGAATGCCGCTGACAATCGCAGCAAGTGGATTGCGCAGATCATGGCCCAGCACTGCGATAAATTGATCCCGCAGCAGCGCGGTTTGGCGTTCGCGCTCGACTTCGGCCTCGGCGGCTTTGCGCGCTTCCAGCAGCGTCTTTTCATACAGGCGCCTGTCCTGAGATTTAAACAGCGCAAATCGATAGGAGAGCACCCCGCCATCAGCATCGCGTCGTTCAGACACATTGGCGATAAAGGGAACGCGCGTCTCTTCCGCGCCCAGCAGATCAAAGCTGACCTCATGAACAAAACCCTGCATCCGAAGCAACGGGCGAATATGCGTTTCATAGGCCATCCGCCCGCCGACGCTGAGCAAATCGCGGAAGGGCGTGTCCATCAAATCCTCGGGCGTTTTGCCCAGCCATTCGGCCAGCGTCCGATTAATCCTGACAATTAAACCTTTGGGACAGACGGAAATAAAGCCGCACGGGGCTTCGTTAAAGAGGTCAAAAAGATCCGCCCGCGCACTCATTTCAAAGGAAAGCTTCGATCGCGGCGGTCACCTGATGCGGCGCGCTGAGATTGGGGCAATGACCAGAGGCGTCCAGAACTTTAAACGTACTGCCTGCGATATTGGCGTGGACATAGGCCCCGACATGTTCGGGCGCGATGATGTCATCGACACATTGCAGGATCAGGGTTCGAGCCTTCACCTCTGGCAATTTATCGCGGCAATCGGAGAGAAACGTCACCTTGGCGAAATCGCGGGCGACTTGCGGGTCGGTGGCGCAGAAACTATTGGTCAGCGTCTCGCCCAGCTCTGGCCGATCGGTATTGCCCATGATCGCGGGCGCCATGGCTTGGGACCAGCCCAGATGATTGTGATCCAGAAACTCCAGCATTTCCTCGATCTCGGCCGGGCTGAACCCGCCATTATAATCACCATCTTTCATATAATAGGGCGACGGCCCCACCATGATCAGATCATCGAACAAATCTGGCGCAGAAATGCTCGCCAAGGCCCCGATCATCGCGCTGACGGAATGGCCGACAAAGACAGCATTTTGTAGCTCCAACTCGCGGGCAATCTTGATCACATCCGTCGCGTAATCTTGCAACGTGGCATATTTGTCAGACGCATAAGCCGAGAGGTCCGACTGTCCAAACCCAATATAGTCAAACAGAACAACACGGTAACGATCCGCCATCGCATCGGCCACAGGTCGCCACATATTTTGGTCACAACCATAGCCATGCGCAAACACCAAAGTGCGCGCACCGCTGCCATAGGTCTGAACATTGTTCTGCTCTAAAATCATCCGATACCGTTACGTGACTCGAAGGCGGTTTTCAATAACTGAGGTTAAGAACGGTGTCCCCAGTGGGCGATAAATGGCCTAAAATCCGTTATTTTCAGTTATTCACAAACTGGCCCCAGCGCGGTTTTTGACCGCCGATTTTTGCAAAATGCAAAACTGCCTTTGCAGAATGCGCGTCGTCTTCCAAATCTGTGAGTTAACAGATCATTTACGCATTGAAAACATTAGATTTTTTCTTTGGCCCCAAATTTGCGAAGTTGAGTTTGAGTTGTTCAACACAGGAGACACCCATGAACTTCACCGGGATGAAAAAGGAAACTACGCGATACCCAGCTGGATATATTGCCAATATCAATGAAATTTACCAACAATATGATGCTGAACTTTCGACGCTCGCAAAGGTGCATCCCGATGATGATAAATCGGACGCGTCGGATCTGATGGTCCATCGCCTGCTAAAAAGCCAAGAGACCCTGCTGGAGTTGGCTGGTAACATGAGGGTCACAAGTCTTACAGAAGCCTCAGAGCTGCTTTCGCTTTGGCACTCAGTCGCGATCCGAGACGTCTCGCCTTATGACGTTAGCCTTGCCGATGGATTGATCTTGGCCCTTCACGACTACCTCGTCCAACCGCAACCCCAGACCGCCTAGGTCACCCTCGCGCGCATCGCGCGCCCTCTGCAGAGAGTGCGGCGTAGCCTCTGGCTCCCCCATGCGCCGCCTTATGTCAATTGTGTCTCGCGGCCCGCGACAAACGATTGACAGCTGTCCTCCCTGACCGCTCATCCCCACCTTGCGGTCTGGGAGGACACCACGCCAAATCTTTGAAACGCTGAGTCGTGGCAATGTCGACATAAGTCTTGCCTATGTCATCAGTGATGAATTGGTTACGGCACCTATAAATTAGATAAAATTTTCGGGCGGCACATATAACATCGCAGATGATTTCGGAACGTTGAGCGTGACTCAAGCCCTCAAAAAGTCGTTCAAAAATAATCTCTCCCCGCTTCCACCGCCCGCAATCCCCCATGAAACCGTAGATTCAAAAAGAATGCTCCCCGCTTTCGTTTTTGGGAGTAGTTTAAACTCGTTCCTTTGGACATTGGACAGGAGAGAGTCGACCTTTCTTCCGTGCCAGAGGGCGGTGTGCCTATGGGTGTTTGGTAGTTCGAACGCTCGGGGGCCGTTTGGCGCGTGCCTGACTCCCTGTAACGGGAGCAATCAAGTGAGGCCGCCAGACGTGAAACACTGCTGCGTGGCTTCTTCCTCGTAAAACACAACACCACTTAGGTCTCCTTCGAGGGACCGGCCACGCAGGCGTCCTCCATATTTGCGGGATGCCACACGCATCCTTCGCGCCGGAATGGCGGCGGAGCCTAAGCGCGTGGGCCTTAGTTAACACGTCATCCCCACTACCCACCTACGCAACACAGGAATCATATTATGCGTAAAACATTTAATTCCACACAAAGTCGTATTGCCGTGAAATCTGCGCGGCAGAGGCTCCGTCTTGAGGCCGCCAAAGCGCGCAAGGCCGAAGCCGATGCGCCCGACAAAGTGTCGGTTAATCAATTTGGGCGGCCCATTGTGAATTATGCCGATCAACCCGTTTTGCGCGATGAAGATATGGAAGACATCGCCTTTGAGTTTGAACAAAAAGCCTGCCCACATGCGGCGGTGGCGGAATATCGTCCTGGTTTTGGCAACCGGTTCGATACCAAACATGCGCGTGATCATTGGTGGTTTTACATGCGGGGCGTGTCGATCCTCGCCGCACTATCGGACGCCTCGGATGATATTCTAGATCAGATTTCTACGCCGACGCTGGATGTGCGCCACCTGAAAGCCGAGACGCACAAATTCACGCAGATGGAACTTCGCGCCAGCTTGGAAGCCGCCCGTGCGCGTGAAATCTCGCGACGGGAATTAGAGGACGTCCAAGAGGCAGAGCTGCGCGAGATTGAAACTGAGATCAGCGCCAGATTCACCGCCCGCGTGCTGGCCGATTCAGAAGACCTGCGCGACCCCAGTATCAAAGCCGAACATATCGTCGTCGAAGGTGGCGGGACGGCCTTTGGTTTCGATTAGGGGGGGGTGAATTGGGGCGGGCTTTGATTTGTCGAGAGGTTGGGCGAGACAAAACGCCATTGAGCCACTAAACAAGAACGATGAATTCAATTCGTTATAACATAATTCCCTGCCCCGAGACCAATGATCATGAAGTTCAAATCCTTGTCGATGACATTGATTGTTTGGGCAAAGGGCAGATGGGTCTGGACCCTGTTGCTCTCTCCAAAACGTTTTCGGAGAGCCAAAAAAACCAGCTCACTATTGGGCGGTGCGGGTGTGGATGCATGGGGTGCAGCGATATTTTGGTGACCGTATCACGAAACCCTAAATTCGTCACATGGACCTTTTCAGATGATAGAATTTTCAAGTTTGAACGCTCAGCCTACGAAAGTTTTGTAGATCGGTTTTTAGATGACACATCTTGGGAAGACATAAATCGTCGTATTGAACGATTGGTTTCTGCTCTCTTCGTTGGCACAACAACGAAAGACGGTTTGAACTTTGAGTGGGCTTCTGCGCGTATCAAGAAACGTCTTATTCATCTGTCCTACTCCGATGCTTCAGGACAGCGCCTTTATGACTTCGGTTGGGATGGTGCATCAGAAGAGCTAGCCATCAAACAAGCGCGCGCTTTTAAACGCGATCATTTTCCAGAGTAATGTCTTGACGCTCTTCGCCTTGCCAGATCCTGCGGACCCGAGAAGGCGATGGAAGTGCTGTTACGCTAACTACTTTCCTTCAAGCGCAACCAATCGCGCTTGGGCAGGCCGTAAAGCTGATCGAGGAATTCCATTTGCAGACCGATTGGGCGCGAATGGGGGCTGTTCCACATCAGCGCGATGCCCGCTTGTTTTTCGGGGTCAAACATGACCAGCGCGCGGTAGCCATCCACACCGCCGCGATGGCCAACAACTTTGTGGCCATGATAATTATAGACGCGCCAGCCCAGACCGTAATGCGCGTTTTGTAAATCGCCAAAGCGGCGGTTGAGAAAGCGTTGTTCGCCCCGTGTCTGAATGATCGGGGTTTGCATCGCCGCCAGACGGTCTATCGGGATTTGGCCTTGTTCGGGGAATTGGGCGCTCATCCATTTGGCGAGGTCGGTCACGGAGGAGTTCACCCCCGCCGCCGCCGGCACGCGGTAATAGGTCGGCTTGACGGATTTGATGCGCTTGCCAAATCGGCCATGCGGCCTCGCCCAGCGTTTGCTCCGCGTCAGGCCTTCGAGGGTGACAGAGGCACTGTCCATGCCCAGCGGGTCAAACACGCGGGTTTGAACAATGGATTTATAGGGTAGGCCCGTTTGGGCTTCGATGATTTCGGCGGCCGCGTCATAGGCGACGTTTTGATAGGTGTGGCAGGTGCCCGGCTGGCACAACACGCCCAAATCATTCAGCGCGGTGCGGGTGAGCTTGGCAGGCTTTCCCGCTTCGATGCGATTGTCATAGGCATTGCGTACGATGCCCGTCTGGTGAGACAGAAGATGGACGAGGTTCGGGTCTGTCTCGCCGGGCAGTTTGAGCGACGGCGCGAGGGACTCGGCTGTGTCGGCCAAGCTGATCTGGCCGTCTTCAACGACGGAGAGCAGCGTATTGGCCGCGACGCCTTTGGACACGCTGGCCCAGCGGAAGACCGTGTCGGCGGTGACAAGCTGGCCACTATCGCGGAGTTCTTCGCCATAGCCTTTGGCGAAACTGATCTTGCCGTTTTCAACAACGGCCATCGCCAAGCCGGTCATTTCCAGCTGGTTCATCAGCAAAGCCGCGCGGCGGTCAAGTTCTGCGGTGTCGATCTGGGGCGGCTCTTGCGCGGCCACAGAGGCAAAGAGACAAAGCGACAGGAGAAGAGGGAAAAAGCGTTTCACCAGAGGATGTTTAATCATGCTCGCCCCGTCTCGCAATCCTTCGCTTCCGTTCAGAGCATTACAAATGGCTCAGACAGCCCAGCTACGCGAAAATCCAGATGAGCAAGCCCGCGCCAAGGAAAAGTCGATAGACCATAAAGGGGAAAAACCCGATCCGCCCGACCCACTTCATGAATAGGGCGATGCAAGCATAGGCGGTCATAAAGGACAATAGCGCCACGACAAGGCCACTGCCCAAAGTCGCCGTTTGCTCTGTCGCGTCCGCACTCATCAGCTTCAGCATCGCATAAAGGCCGCCTGCCCCAATGATGGGAAGGCTCATTAGCATGGAAAAGCGCGCCGCCGCTTCGCGGGACAAACCCAAGGCGCGCCCCGCCGTCATGGTGATGCCACTGCGCGAGGTACCCGGGATCAGCGCCAGAGATTGCGCCAAACCCAACGTCACCGCCCCGCCCCAGGTCAGGGCTTCGACAGGTTTGTCAGACTTGGCTTTGACATCCGACACCCAAAGGAGAACGCCAAAAACGATCGTCGTAAATGCAATGATCAAAGGCGAGCGCAGTAGATCATCCCACCCTTGGCTCGCCAGAAGAAACCCGGCCAGCAGCGCAGGCGGCGTAGAAAGAATAAGGTTCAATGCCAGCGCACTATTCGTATTCAACTTTCGCTGCAACAGATCGACCAAACCGCCGAGAATACTGGCGACGTCTTTGCGGAAGTAGAGAAGCACAGCAAAGAGTGATCCAAAATGCGCCATCACATCAATCAGTGGCCCCTGATCAGGCCAGCCTAGGATCTGAGCAGGTAAAATCAGATGCGCCGAACTGCTGATCGGGAGAAATTCGGTCAGTCCCTGAATGAGGGACAGGAGGATCAGTTGAAGCCAAGACATATGCGGGGCTTATGGAGGGAGAGTTAAGGTTTTATTGGGGCACATCCGACTTTGAGTAAATTATCAGGAATAAAAATTCACATGCGCTGTGGACGAAGTAGATTTCAAATCAGAGAGAATTACACGCAAAAATATGACCTTCTAGAAAAAATCATACTTTCCAACATCTTGTGGGAGATATTTTTCTAGATTGTATCTCCAATGGACAAAATGTCGCATCTTGCGCATGCATTTTTCACATTGTATAGGCGGGGCTCGATTTGAGGGACCCTCCGCCATGGTTGAAAAGCAAAAGAAACTGAAACCCGTTCAAAAGCGCAAGATGTTGCAATTCGTAAATACGGAGCGCGACATGCCTCTGAAGCGCGATGCGGACGTTCGGAATGAAGACTATTTAGAGATTTATGGCGATTACATTGGTGAGAAAGCCGCAGAGCAAGCCTCGCGATGTTCGCAGTGTGGCGTTCCCTTCTGCCAAAACCACTGCCCACTTCAGAACAATATTCCGGATTGGCTGAAACTTACGGCTGAAGGCCGTACCAAGGAAGCTTGGGAAGTATCTAACGCCACAAATAATATGCCGGAAATCTGTGGCCGTATCTGTCCTCAAGACCGACTTTGCGAAGGCTCTTGTGTCATTGAACAATCAGGCCACGGTACAGTGACAATTGGGTCTGTTGAACGCTTCCTGACAGACACGGCGTGGCAAGAAGGATGGATCGAACCGATCAAACCCAAACGTGAACGCGCTTTATCCGTTGGTATTATCGGCGCAGGACCAGCAGGCCTCGCCACAGCTGAACAATTGCGTGAGCAAGGCTGGCAAGTCACGGTCTATGATCGACATGATCGCGCGGGCGGATTGCTGGTTTACGGCATTCCCAATTTTAAACTCGATAAATCCATCGTCGGCCGTCGCATCAAACGTCTCGAAGAGGGCGGCATTGAATTTGTTCTAAACTGTGATGTGGGCGTCGATATCAGCTTCGATAAACTTCGCGAAAAGCATCAAGCGGTTCTGATATCAACAGGCGTTTATAATGCGCGTGACTTATCTGTTCCCGGTGGCGGTGCTGATGGCGTCGCACCAGCGTTAGACTTTCTGATCGATAGCAATCGCCGCGGCCTCGGCGATGATGTTGGCCCAGAACCCGCAAAAGGTAAAAAAGTCGTCGTCATCGGCGGCGGGGACACAGCTATGGATTGCGTCCGCACCGCTGTGCGTCAGGGAGCGGAATCCGTAACCTGCCTCTACCGTCGGGACCACGCTAATATGCCAGGTTCGCGTCGTGAAACCGCGAACGCGCAGGAAGAAGGCGTGACATTCGAGTGGCTCGCGTCACCCAAAGCCGTCCATGATGAAAATGGTCGCGCCACCAAAGTCCGTACGGATCGCATGCGCCTTGGACCAAAAGACGCTTCTGGCCGTCAATCGCCAGAGACCACAGGCGAAGAATTTGATGTCGACGCAGATATTGTGATCAAAGCCCTAGGCTTCACACCTGAAGACATGAAGGTGCTCTCGCCACAACTCACCGTGACGCGCTGGGGCACGCTTCGCGTCAACCCGCTGACGTTTGAGACTAATCTGCCAGGTGTTTACGCGGCGGGTGATATCGTACGTGGCGCAAGTCTAGTCGTTTGGGCCATTCGCGAAGGTCGTGACGCAGCCGAAGCCATGCACAAATATCTGCGCGGGCTAGAGCGCGCTGCGGTTCTGGAAGCGGCAGAATGACCGCAATCAAACACCTCGTAGAGAGCACGGAAGCACTTTGTATATCGTTAGATGATGCAACTGGTTGGGAACATCACTACTCAAAACAACTGAGACGTTTTGTCAACAATAACGAAATGACCCACCGTCGGGTAATTTCAAAATTCAAATCCATGATTGATCATGACGAAGGTCTTTTGAACTCAATAGACAATGAACTTATCCAACTGTGCTTTCCGGCAGAGTCTAAAGAATTCGAAGAGCAGAGAATCAAACAATTCATCAGCCTCCTCGAAAGCAAAACAGAGTTTGTAAAACGTCTGTTTTTAATTCCAAATTCCAGCCTAATAGGATTCGAATAATGTCTAACTGGCTCTCTGAATATACGCGCAAGCGTGACGCGCTTATCGCGGCGAATGCATATGACCCCGCGCATGAACATGCCAATTGCGGCGTGGGTCTTGTCGCGTCCGTTGACGGTACAGCCCGCCGCGATGTGGTTGAAAAATCCATCCAAGCCCTCAAGAATGTTTGGCATCGCGGCGCAGTGGATGCTGATGGTAAAACCGGCGATGGTGCCGGTATTCGCCTAGATATTCCGCAGGAATTTTTCCGTGCTCAGGTCGAACGCACGGGCCATAAACCCGCAAATGTAAAAATCGCTGTTGGCATGATCTTCCTACCGCGAACAGATTTCAAAGCCCAAGAAGCCGCGCGGACGATCGTTGAAACCGAACTGTTGAAAGAAGGCTTCTATATATATGGGTGGCGGCAGGTACCTGTTGATGTGTCAATCATTGGCGATAAGGCGCGCGCCACCCGCCCCGCGATTGAGCAAGTTATGTTCCGTGACCCTAAGGGTCGCAAAGGGAATACGTTAGAACGGGAACTTTATATTGTGCGTCGCCGCATCGAAAAACGTGTGATCGAAGCCGCCATCCCCAGCTTTTATGTTTGTTCGCTTTCGGTTCAGACAATTATTTACAAAGGCATGTTCCTCGCTGAGGACATCGACAATTTTTATCCCGATCTAAAAGATGAGCGCTTCGTTTCTCGCGCGGCGATCTATCATCAACGTTTCTCGACGAACACATTTCCATCTTGGAAATTGGCGCAACCATTCCGCATGTTGGCTCATAATGGCGAGATCAACACGCTTAAGGCCAACGTCAATTTGATGAAGAGTCATGAGATCAAGATGGCGTCCTCCGCCTTCTCCGATCGTGCCCATGATGTGAAGCCTGTGATCCAAAGCGGTAGCTCAGACTCTGCGGCCTTGGATGCCGTTTTTGAACTGTTGGTCCGTGCTGGACGAAGCGCGCCAATGGCGAAGACACTCCTTGTCCCTGAGGCTTATTCCAAACGCGGCGACCTGATGCCCGAAAGCTGGCGTTCGCTTTACGAATATTGCAATGCCGTGATGGAGCCGTGGGATGGCCCTGCCGCCCTTGCCGCCTATGATGGACGTTGGGTCATGGCAGGATTGGATCGCAATGGTTTGCGCCCGCTCCGTTATGCTCTCTCTAAAGACGGTATCCTTGCCGTTGGATCAGAGACTGGCATGTGCCCGATGGATGAAGCCGACATCGTCAAACGTGGCGCCCTGAAACCGGGCCGCATGATTGCTGTCGATCTGGAAGAGGGTCGTTTCTATGACTCCACCGAAATCATTGATGAGCTAGCGTCGAAGCGGCCTTATAAAAAGTGGCTAGAGAAATCCGTTAATTTGGATGAAAAACTGATAGGCCCAGAAGTCGTGAGCCTAAAGGGCGAAGACCTGGCTCGACGTCAGATGTCATGCGGTCAAACGCTCGAAGATTTAGAGCTCATCCTTTCGCCTATGGCCGAAATGGGCAAAGAATCCATCGGGTCCATGGGCGATGATACGCCATTGGCTGTCTTGTCCGACATTTACCGTCCGCTGTCGCATTATTTCCGTCAGAATTTCAGCCAAGTTACAAATCCCCCGATCGATCCTTTGCGCGAAACACGCGTCATGGGCTTGAAAACGCGCTTCCGTAATTTGCGGAACATTCTCGCGGAAGCTGGAACCCAAACTAAGGAAATGCTCGTCTTGGACAGTCCTGTCATGACGACAGGCATGTATAAGCGCTTTGTCAAATTGGTTGGGAAGAAGAAAGTGCGCGTCATTGACTGCACCTTCAACCCCGATGAGGCGCTTCGCAATTCGGGCGGACGGACGCTTAAAGCCCTCCTCGCGCGGATCAAACAAGAGGCCGAAGACGCTGTAAAAGATGGCGTCGAAAACATCGTGCTATCCGATGAGTTCACAAATGAGACTAAAGCCGCAGCCCCAATCATTCTCTGCGTTGGCGCGGTGCAAACCCATTTGGTGGAACAGGGCCTGCGGTCTTCTTGTTCAATCCTTGTGCGTTCGGCAGAATGTTTAGACACCCATTATTTTGCGGTTTTGATTGGCGCAGGCGCGACGGCCGTTAACGCCTATATGGCGCAAGACTCGCTGTCTGATCGTGTTCGTCGGGGTCTTTTAGACATGTCGACTGATGAGGCCGTTGCGCAATATAAGAAGGCCATTGAAGGCGGTCTGCTTAAGATCATTTCCAAAAATGGCATTTCAGTCATTTCGTCTTATCGCGGCGGGAATAATTTCGAGGCGCTTGGCCTTTCCCGCGCGCTTGTCGGCGAAAACTTCCCGGGCATGAGCAGCCGGATTTCCGGCATCGGCTTGGCAGGACTGGAAATCAAAATTGTGGACGCACATGAGGCCGCTTATGGCTCTTCCGTCGTGCGTTTGCCTGTGGGTGGTCTTTACCGCGTTCGCGCGAAAAGTGAGCGTCATGCCTATCAAGCGGACATGATCCATATGTTGCAAGAAGCGACAACGCGTGAAGATTATGAACTTTATCGCAAATATGCGGAGATCGTGAACAACCAACCCCCGATTCAAATTCGCGATCTTCTGGACTTTAAACCTGCGGGCAAAGCTCTGCCGATGAACCGTATCCAAAGCGTCAATGAAATCCGTCGTCGGTTCTGTACGCCCGGTATGTCACTTGGTGCCTTGTCTCCCGAAGCCCACGGAACATTAAACATTGCGATGAACCGGATTGGCGCGAAATCCGTGTCTGGCGAAGGCGGCGAAGACCGTGCGCGCTATAAGCCGCTACCCAATGGTGACAACCCAAACTCTGCGGTGAAGCAGATCGCATCCGGTCGATTTGGCGTGACGGCGGAATATCTGAACCAATGTCGTGAGATTGAAATCAAAGTTGCCCAAGGTGCAAAGCCGGGCGAAGGCGGACAACTCCCTGGATTTAAAGTCACGGAATTAATTGCGAAATTCCGCAATGCGACACCTGGCGTGACATTGATCTCGCCACCGCCACATCACGATATTTATTCCATCGAAGATTTGGCGCAGCTGATTTATGATCTAAAACAGATTAACCCAACCGCGCGCGTGGCCGTGAAACTCGTCGCCAGTTCTGGCGTCGGGACTATCGCAGCTGGCGTGGCAAAGGCCAAAGCCGATACAATTTTGATCGCGGGTCATAATGGCGGAACAGGCGCGTCCCCCAATACCTCGCTAAAATACGCAGGTATTCCGTGGGAGCTGGGCCTGTCCGAGGCGCATCAAGTTTTGACGCTGAACAACCTTCGCGACAAAGTCACATTGCGCACAGATGGCGGCCTAAAAACGGGCCGCGATATCATCATTGCAGCCATGTTGGGCGCAGAGGAATATGGCATTGGCACATTGTCACTGGTGGCGATGGGCTGCATTATGGTGCGGCAATGTCATTCCAACACCTGCCCTGTCGGTGTGTGCGTTCAAGACCCAGCGTTGCGGGAGAAATTCACAGGCACCCCAGAGAAAGTCATTAACTTGATGACCTTCATTGCGGAAGAAGTGCGTGAAATTCTCGCCGAATTAGGCTTTGAAACGTTAGACGAAATCATCGGGCGCACGGATTTATTGGCACAGGTAAGCCGGGGTGCAGAGAACCTAGACGATCTGGATCTCAACCCTGTTTTGGCACAAGTCGACAGCCTTCGCGTTGTTGATAGCCGTCAAAACCGCATTGAAGTGCCAGATACATTGGACCCACAAATCATAGCGGATGCAGCGCAATTATTTGAGCGTGGCGAGAAAACTCACCTGACTTATGCCGTGCAAAATACGCATCGCGCGGTCGGAACGCGTACAAGCTCTCACATTTACCAAAAGTTTGGGGCAGAAGGCCTTCCGGCTGGACATTTGACGGTTCGTTTACGCGGCAGTGCGGGGCAGTCTTTGGGCGCATTTGGTATGAAGGGGCTCCGCCTCATCGTCGATGGTGACGCCAATGATTATGTCGGCAAAGGCTTGTCGGGTGCTGAAATTATTGTCGGACCACAGGGCCGCTCACCGATTGATCGGCATAAGTCCGCCATCGTCGGAAACACGTGCCTCTATGGCGCAACAGCAGGTTCACTCATGGCAGAGGGGCGCGCTGGCGAACGTTTTGCTGTGCGGAACTCTGGCGCGAACGCCGTCGTCGAAGGCCTTGGCACCAATGGGTGCGAGTATATGACGGGCGGCACGATTGTGGTCTTGGGTAGTGTCGGCGATAATTTCGGTGCAGGCATGACGGGCGGCATGGCCTATCTTTATGATGAGCATGATGAGTTCGAAAAAGCCGTGAACCCCGATAGCGTCGTTTGGCAACGGTTCGGATCCGAGCATTATGAGGAAGACTGTCTGGATTTGATCCGTCAACACGCGGCTCAGACGGGATCAGAATTTTCAAAGAAAATCCTCCTCGAATGGGATTTCGTAAGGTCGAAATTCTGGCAGGTCATTCCAAAAGAAATGCTCAACAGATTAGAAATTCCGCTGCAAGATGCGGCGGAGTAGCCATGAACAATAGTGAATTTCATCCCGCTTGATCGCATGTTCGATTTTTGCGGGGTGGAGACATGCTTCGGTCCACGTTTATCGTGAAAATTAATTGTTATTTTTCAAAGCCTTGAATTTTAATTCAAGAGAATGATCCTCGACTGCGAAACCTATGATAAGGTTCTTAAGTTCTTTCGGATGCGGGACAGGCTCGTGATCATTGACTGGCTGGTTCGTAAGACGGTGTGTCTATCTACATATGGTGATGCGTGTGTAGCGGGACCTGATGGTGTGAGCTGAACTGTCTGGAACGACAGGATATAAATTCCGGCCGCCATCCGCAAAACACCGCCGCGTTGTTATTCTTCGCGTAAAACATTTTTCATTTCGGTACTCCGTCGCGGAGACCGACAACGCGGACGTCCTGACTTTTCAAGACATCGCAGACCGCAGCAGCTCCCGCGATGGGCTGTAAGCCTATGCCCGTGCCCAACGAAAAACCCGACGATTTTTCGCCGGGTTCTATTTACCTAATTCGTTTCGATTTTTATGCCGTCACTCAGATCAATCGCCAAGTCGGGTTGTTCGTTTGGCGCAAACAGGAAGTAGGCCAGAACGGCAACCGCAACCACAAGGCCGCCAACGATCAGATAAAGGCCTTTTCCGCCACCAGAATTATTTGCCATGTGAATGACTCCATTTTTACGTCTATGGTGTCAGAACGTCGCAGTTCCCAAAAGGTTCCCTAGCCTCGCGATTTTAATGCGGCTGCAAGATCGTCGGCCTTGGCGTCTTTCAAAGCCGCACAGAGTTCGATGCTCTCCAAAGTTTGCATCAGGCTACGCTCATATCCAGGCATGAGGGCCGCGTTCGCTGTCATAAACTCGCGAACTTCATCGCGACGTTCTAGTGAACAAAAATTACCACCTGCGCTTGGAAGGCCACCTCTGCGGACATCTGGGACTTTGACGACATAGGCGGGCAGGTTCGCTTTGAACCATTCCCACGTCCGCTCACCAAATTTATCTGAACGGAGCAAACCGTTTAGCACGCCACCCACCTGACGCCCTGTCAGTGGGCTATCTTCAGAAAGGATGACATCTGCCAGCAACATCTCATAAACGGCTTCATCTTGCGTCGCGGCCAACGCGCCAATTGCGGACCCTTTTTCAAGCGAGGACCCATTTGCCGCAAGCTCTAACAAAGGCGCATAGGCCGGCTTACCAACGTCGCGCATGGTTTCACGCAACGCCAAGCCGAGCATATTGGTCGCCAATTTCGATTTATCCGCAGTCCCATTGAGCCCCAAATATTCAGATCCGCCTTTGACCATCAGAGCTTGGATCTCTTTATCTTGACCCGTGCCGACCAAAAGATTTGCCAAAGTCGGGGCGAGCAAATTGCCTTCAACTGTGTCTGTGCCAACAATGCGCTCATAGCGCGGCTTATAGGTTTTAACGACATGGGCGGCGAGTGCGTCACGGCTCTCCGGCAATTCGCTACGCATAAATCCGACCAAAGCGGTCGATCCGCGCGCCACATCATATTCAGGATGGGCAGCAAAAGCGCTCATGCCGTCCAGGAAGACATCGGCGTCAACTTTGCCAGCGCGGAAAGCTGCAACCAGACTATCTTGTGCTGTGAGGGCTTCGCGCGTGTTGAGTTGATCCAAGTTTTTAACGAGCTTCGACCAACCTTCACTGTCGAGAGAGAAACGATAATAACCTGCGCCATCTTGGTTCAAAGTCAGCCAATCTATTTCGCCATCAATTTTCAATACGGCTTCATTTTTATCAAGAAGGATACATTTTTTCCCAATAGTTCCATTCTGACCATATCCAACACAAACGGGGATTTGCCAAAATTGGCCTTGCTGCGTTTTCGATCCCAAGGGCGCGTATCGAGACTGGCTCAAGTTGATACCTGTGACAGCCCCGCTGCCTTTGACATTATCGACGTAGGTCACGGCTTTTACGAGCGGCAGTCCGGGCTGATCAACAAAGCTCTTCATGGCGTCAACAACATCGGGGTTGCCCGATCCATCCGCAATCGACTGAAAGAAATCATCACCTGTCGCGACATCATCTGCGTAGCGTTTCATGTGCAAGCGCACGCCATCACGGAATTTTTCTTCGCCGACAAAGCTCTCAAACATGGACAAGACTCCACCGCCTTTGCGGTAAGTGATCCCATCAAATTGATCCATGACGTTTTCGGAGCGGTCGAGCGGTTCGCGCACTTTGCGCGTCGTCGAAAGCGTATCAATATTCATCGCACCCAAAGCGTTATTGAGCGTATTGCGATCATAATTTCCATCGGGATAGGCGAGTGACGTGCCTTTGTTACCCATCCAAGTGGCGAAAGCTTCGTTCAACCAAATGTCTTCCCACCAGACAGGCGTAACCAAGTTACCGAACCATTGGTGAGCCAACTCATGCGAATGGACGCCATTATAAGCGCGCTTCTGGGAGAGCGGGGCGTTCTCATCCAGCAACATGAGATATTCGCGATAAACAATCGCGCCGGGATTTTCCATCGCGCCAAAGGCGTAGTCGGGGGCCGCAATCAAATCGAGTTTTTCGTAGGGATACGGAATATCGAAATATTCTTCGAGCGCGGTCAGAATAGGCTCTGTGCCAGCCAGACCATATTTAATCTGTTCGCCCGATCCTTTGGCGGTCAATCCGCGCAGTTTGAGTGGCGTCTTCCGCACAGAATTTGGCGGGATTTCACCAAAGTCTACAACGTCATAAGGACCAACGCCGAATGCGACCAAATAGGATGGCAACGGGCGCGTGGTTGCAAAACTATGTCTGGTCCATCCATCGCCACTATCGGCAACATCTGTCTTAGGCGTGTTTGCATAGACAACTTGGTCCGTTGGCGCCGTAATCGAGAGGGTAAATGGCACTTTGAATTTAGGTTCATCAAAGCTTGGGAAGGCTTCGCGCGCGCCCAGCGGCTCAAATTGGGTCAGGATATAGGCATCTTCCCCGCGACGAACTTGATAGGCTGAATTGAGATTTTGGTTGTATGGCGTTTCATACTCGAGCGTTATTGTACCCTCACCCGCTGGAATGTCCGCATCAGCGGTCAAATAGGCAATGCCCGATGGGGCATCAGCCAATGGCACAGCGTTGAACGTTAGCGGCACGGATGATCCATCGGCATAATCAATCCGAGCAGACGGCACCGTCATTTCTTTGGCATGTAACCAAAGGCGGCTGGACGCCTCGTTCACGCTCACATCAATGGCGACGGTACCCGTCATCCCATCAAGTTGCGGATCAATGGTCATATCCACGCGATAGCCCTTTGGGGTCACCGTATCTGGGAGTTGGGCGTGTGGAATGGCATTAACTGAGGTCGGCGAATCGACTTTCGTAATTGTTTCCGTGGCATTTGTGGCCTCAGAGACGACGTCTGCAGCAGGTTGGCAGGCCGAAATAAGAACAGCGGCGCTGGCCGCCAATAGGAGTTTCGAAAATCGCATGATGGGTGTCCCAGTTAATCCGTGTCATTTTTCTGGTTACACTAGGCCGACGGGTAAATCATTCCAATGTCTTTGATGAAAGCGCAGAAAATCAAACTCGCCTTTAAGAAAGTTATGGTATAACAACACTGGAATGAGCGCAAATAGCGACATATCCAATGCTGATCTAACGGCGACGACGGATGACCGTTTTGACCAGCCCAATCGACGGGGACGTCCTGGACGACTGCGGCCCGACGACTCTGCCGTTATCACACGTCGTATCACGGCATTGGCGGTCGGTCTTGGCCTGTTCATGGCTGTCGGCAAATTCGTTCTTTGGGGCGAAACAGGCTCGGTCGGTGTTTTAGCGTCACTCGTACATTCTATGCTGGACATGTTCGGCGCGATTGCCAGTTTCGTCGCGGTGCGTTTCGCCTCGCGCGAACCCAATCCAGAATATCGATTTGGGTTTGGGAAAGCCGAAAGTTTTTCCGCTGTATTCCAGGTTTGCCTCATTGTCGTTGGCGCGTTTCATCTACTGCAAGAGGTCATTGGCCACGTCGGACACACACATGCGGTCTCGCAGAGCGGTCCCGCGATAATGGTCCTAATGTTCTTTATCGCCCTGACGCTCTGGCTAATTATTGCACAAAGCTGGGCAATCCGCGCCACAGGCTCCATCGCCGTTCGAGGCGATCGCGCGCATTATATTGCAGATCTATTGGCCAATATTTTTGTAATCATCGGCATTGCCCTTGCCACCTATACCTCGCTCAAATGGGCGGATGCCGTTGTTGGCGGATTAATGGCAATTTGGCTGCTTTTCACAGCGGTTCAAATCGCGCGATTAGCTTGGGGGCAGTTGATGGATCGTGAGTTGAACGCCGATGAGCGCCGTTCAATAGAACGCCTGGCGATGGCTGATAATCATGTTCGAGCCGTAACAGAATTACGTACACGGGCGGCGGGGCCGCATCTGCACATTCAAATGCGTTTGGACTTAGACGAAACTTTATCATTGGCTGAAGCCCACGAAATAATCTTAGGCACAGAACGGCGTATCATGGCGGCGTTTCCGGCAGCAGATATCTTGATCCACCCTCACCCTGCGGGATGCGGTCATGCTCATGGAAATAGCAGGTTCCACACGAGTAAAGCGTAATCACGTTAAGGCTTCATTTGCCATGTTGGGCCTAAGGTAAGCCCGCATGCGGACGCTTTATCATTTCCCCCTACACCCGCCTTCTCGCATGAGCCGCATTGCGCTCGCCGAGAAGAAGCTGAAGGTACGCGAGGTCATCGTCGACCCATGGGCGCCCGATGCTGAATTTCTGAGCCTAACCGCGGAAGGTGCACCGCCAGTGTTGGTCGATCTCACCCAGCATGGCACCCTGACCATCAGCGGTGCCCGTGCCATTACAGAATATGCTAATGATGGCTCAAAGCGGCACCCTCTCTTGTCGGAAGACCCATTTGAACGTGCGGAGGCCCGTCGTCTCTGTGCGTGGTTCGACGGTCGATTCACCGATGAAGTGGATGCCTATATTTTGGCCGAAAAAGTTGAACGCGCTGTCCTGTCCCAATCGCAATACGACGCTGGAACCCCAGATCCAGATGTCCTGCGCGAAGGCCGGGCCTATTTGGCAGACCATTTGGACTACCTCGCAACGCTGTTGGAACAACGGGATTGGCTAGCGGGTCGTCGGTTCTCGCTTGGCGATATCTCAGCTGCGGCACATCTATCTTGCTTGGATTTCTTGGGTGAAATTCCATGGCGAGACCGTCCTGTATTAAAAGACTGGTATCAAAAAATTAAATCGCGACCCTCATTTCGCGGCCTGTTGGGGGATCGCCAACCCGGATTGCGCGCCCCGCGACATTACACTGACCTAGATTTTTAATCGCTTATCATGCCACTATAGGCCCATGGCAAACCCACTAAAATCCTTAACCCAACGTGCGGTAAAACTTGGGTTCACCCAACCCTTTATTGTGGATTTAGATACGTTCGGAATAGCGCCGGCCGAAGGTTTGCGACATGCCATTGAAGCAGGCCACCATGGATCAATGGCGTGGCTGGCCGAGACCCAAATGCGCCGGTCTCATCCAAAAAACCTCTGGCCCGAAGCCAAATCGGCAGTGGTCCTTGGCATGAATTACGGCCCCGAAACCGACCCAATGGTGACACTCGGGCAAGCTGGCGTCGGTACAATCTCGGTCTATGCGCGTGGGCGTGATTACCATGATCTTATGAAGGGGCGGCTTAAAGAGCTCGCAGGGCTGCTGGCACGAGACACTGGGGAGGATGTCAAAATTTTTGTCGATACCGCTCCGCTTATGGAAAAGCCGCTCGCCATGGCGGCCGGTATGGGATGGCAAGGGAAGCACACGAACCTAGTGAGCCGAGAATTTGGATCTTGGCTCTTCATCGGTTCAATACTCAGCGCGGCCGTCTTAAAGCCGACCCCGCCAGAACTCGATCACTGTGGGTCTTGTCGCGCCTGCCTTGATATCTGTCCTACGAACGCTTTCCCTGCGCCTTACAAATTAGATGCCCGCCGCTGCATTTCTTACCTAACCATTGAACATTCTGGCCCAGTAGAAGAGCCCCTTCGCGCGGCGATGGGTAATCGTATTTATGGGTGCGACGACTGCCTCGCAGTCTGCCCGTGGAATAAATTTGCTAGACGAGGGCAAGAAGCAAAACTAGCAGCACGGGAAGATTTAAACGCCCCTTCCCTCGCAGAACTTGCCGCTCTTGGGGAAGCGGGATTTCGTAAAAAATTCGCAGGGTCTCCGATCAAACGCATCGGTTGGAACAGGTTTCTGCGAAACGTGCTCTATGCCATCGGGAACAGTGAAGACGTTGCGTTAAAGCACATAGCTGCCGCTTATCAAATCCATGATGACGCTGTCGTTCGCGATGCCGCAAAATGGGCGACCGGAAAGCTATCCCATTGATCTGATTTCAGCCCGGCTGATTTTGCTTGCAGTCCCTCTATTACAACCCTAACGCTTTTTCATGGGGTTTAGGGGATGAAATCCGATGACCTGAAAGGTCAGTCGAAAGCGCGTTGTCAGCGACGTCAACTTGGCCATGCGGATCAGCCTGCGCAACGGCCAATATCCAATGGCATCCTATGTCTTTTCATTATTGCTTTTTTGATCTGGCTGTTCGTCACGCCGCGCGAAGCGGTGAAAAGCCTATTCGCAGGCATGGCGTGGTTGAGCGCCATTTATGCCGTTGTGAGACTTATCGCAATCTTTTCAAAAAAGCCGAAAGATTACGGGGCCGCGAGTTTATCCGATGACCTTCCACCATACACGGTTCTCGTGCCTTTGTTTCATGAAGCACAAATGGTTGACCCTCTTATGCGAGGGTTAGCGCAACTTAGGTATCCTTCAGACAAATTGGAGATCGTCTTAATCACCGAATGCGTTGACCCCTTCACTACGCAAGCCGTCACGAAAGCTATACGGAATTATGGGCACAGCGCCTTTCGACAAGTCATCGTCCCGAAGGGCACACCACAAACTAAACCGCGTGCACTCAACTTTGCACTCCAAAGCTCTGGTGGTGACTTCGTAACCATATATGATGCGGAAGATCGGCCTCATCCAGATCAACTTTTAGCCGCAGTTTCAGCCTTTCGGACCCGCCCAGACTGGGCCGCGGTTCAAGCTCCGTTGGATTACTTCAACCACGGCGACAACTGGCTTACGCGCCAATTTGCATTGGAATATGCAGCCCTTTTTCACGTATGGGTTCCTTTTCTCGTCCGCCTTGGGCTGCCGTTCCCTTTAGGCGGTACAAGCAATCATATGCGGCGCGCGCCCTTGGATGCAATCGGCGGGTGGGATTCCCATAACGTGACTGAAGATGCCGATCTTTCATTTCGATTGGCGGCGGTCGGGCATAGAATTGGTTTCATACATCCGCCAACTCAAGAAGAAGCCGTATCAATATTTCGAGACTGGCGGTATCAACGCGCGCGCTGGATGAAAGGGTATATTCAAACTTGGAATGTTCACATGGCCCGCCCCTTCGCGCCTGGCGGAATACGAGGCTTTTTGCGCTTTTTCACGCTACAGGTAACGCTCGGACTAACTTTGGTATCCGTCCTATTTTACACCCCCGTCGTCATCGGCCTACCGATAATTGGCTTGATACTCTTTTGGGTGGGCCTCCCAATTGAAGTAAGTCTGACCTACGGTCTTACGTTCGGGTTTTCGATGGGTGTTGGATGTCTAATCGGGGCCGCGGGTGTTCATCGTGCTAAGAAACCAGAACTTATTCGCGCTGCTGCGTTTATGCCGGTTTACTGGCTACTCCTATTCGGGCCCCTTTTCCGCGCCTTTAGAGAGTTACGCGGCCAGCGCTTTCATTGGCACAAGACCCGGCACGGAATTAGCAAATTTGATCTCGAAGATACGGAAATCAATGCTGCGCTCCCAAGCACCGCGCAACATTTAGAGAACATTTGAAAGATAGCTACAATTTTCGCGCTTATCAGTCTCACACCAATTGCGATAGGGACCTCGCCTCAAGCTTTCTCTGGTGTGTTGCAGATAGGGGTGATAGGTGCCGCGCCAATTTGATAGCGATTGAAAAGACCTCTTTTTCTCATGTCCCACTCCGAAGATTTGATCCTAAGTTTTGTTGCCTTAGCGATATGCGGCGGTCTTGTTGCTCTCGGTTTTCGACAAAATTTCAAAGAGAAAACCGAATTCAGAAGCGTTCGCCCACCTTGGATGATTATTGCATTGGCGGCAATCAGCGTCGGATTTATGATTGTCGTTCACATTGCAAACTTATTCGGCTTAGAGACAGGTCGACGATAAAAAAGACCGACGAGCCCGTAAGAGCCGTCGGTCAAGTCGCGCCCACTGCTTTTCGGGGAAAAGAGCGGGTCAATCGATGTCCGGCCAAAACGGCCGGAAGACTTTCGTTTTACAGCATGAATTACCCAGCAAGCGCACGGAGTAGAGCATCCTGTGCCACATCTACCTCCGCGACCTGTTCGCGCAATGCCATTGCTTCTAGGGTCATTTGTTGTTGCAAGGTTTGTCCCTGAGCATAGGCGTTACCCACTTGGGTTACGATTCCTGTGCGAAGGTCAACTTCAACAGTCGTCGATGTCGTTCGTCCATTGTCAAGCAATGCACGAACTTGCAGGCGGATTGTTTCCGCATCTAATGGACGAGTTATATCCATAGAGTCTGCACCATTGGACCAGTCGACCCAGGATGGAACTTGAGACCCGTCCGCCATACGAATGTCCCAGCTCTTGACAGTCACATCACAAACCATTGGGAATGTGGAACCCATCGAGACTGTCACGTTATGGTCATTGGCAACAGCCTCGACAACCATATAGGCGCAATCTTCGCCCATGCCTGGAACATTGACAATCACCATACCGCCGCGGAAATCTCGATCGCCGAACATGCGACCGTGATCATCTCGAGCGTCAAGTGCTCGATCGTGGAAGTAGCGCTGAAGGTCGATAGGTTGACCCTCAAGGAACTCATACGGGTCGACAAGCTCCACATCAGGAAGCGTCAACTCAGGTTCAATGGGTTCAACATACCCGTCTTCATTAACCTGCAAGCTTAACACGACTTCTGTGACGCCGCCTTCGCCGTCTGTAACGGTGACCGTAAAGACATATGGCTCGGCCCGTGGTTCCTTTGGAACACCAGAAATAATGCCAGTCTTCGGATCAATAGAAAGACCTGGTGGTAAATCATCAGCACTATATGTGAGATCGGCGTCTCCATCTGGGTCTTGCGTCGCGGCACCCACGTCAATCAGCACATTTTCGCCCACAACCGGAGCTGTCACTGGCATGATGGGTTGAGAAACGACAGGAGCGGGGTTTTCAACACTTAACACGAATGTGCTCTCAGCAATTTCACCCTGCGCGTCGGTAACGGTGACGGTTACTGTATAAGGACCAGATTGCGAAGCGGAGCCGGCGATTGTTCCTGAAATAACGCCCGTTTCGGGATCTATACTCAATCCGTCTGGAAGGCCTGTGGCTGCGAAGGCAACTGCATCACCATCCCCATCAACAAAATTGTCTGCTGTAGGGATGAAGACTTCACCGCCATCGAGCCCTGCTACGTCCGCAAGCGGGGTCACAACTGTTGGGGTGATGTTTTCAACTGTCCAGACAAACTCAGTCGAGACGGTTTCGCCGTCAGTATCCATGGCGGTTACGATCACAGTGTAAGGACCATCCGTGGACGCACTCGCTGACAACGTACCTGAAACGATCCCAGTGATGGGGTCAATGCTCAGACCGTCTGGAAGACCCGTTGCGGTGAACGTCAATGGGTTATCATCAATGTCCGAGAACGGACCAGCAAGCGGAACACTTACCGTTGCCCCATCAACGTTAAACTGTGGCGGTAGAGCCGCGTCGCCTGGAATTGTTGGAGTTACGACGGGACCGTCATTTACAGGCGTTACATCAAGAGCGACTGTCGCTATATCCGTTCCGCCTTCACCATCACTGATCGTGTAAGAGAAGCTGTCTGGGCCATTGTAGTCCGCAACAGGATCATAGCTGACACTGCCGTCACTGTTTAGCGTCACAATTGCTCCGCTTGGCAATGTCGTCGGAACGTCAACCGTGATTGGTGTGCCATTGATCGCTGTGATTGTCAGAACATCACCATCTGAATCAACGTCGTTCCCAATAAGGTCAAGAACCGTTGGTGTATCTTCGACGACCGACAGGTTCGCATCAACGCCAGCTACCGGCGGAAGATTTCCAAGAATATAAGTCAAGTTTGTCGTGAAGGTTTCACCGTCGGAATCTGTCGCCGTCACAGGCACGATGTAAGTACCTGGGTTTAGCGGATCGCCACCTTGACTTGCTGCTGGAACTGGTGTGCCAGAAATGACGCCGGTTGTTGGGTCAAAGACAAGACCTTCTGGCAAGTCAGCTGGATCAACGCTGATTGTCAGCTCTTCCAATGGATCGGGTGAACCAAAGTATGGCGTTAGGTCAATTGGTGCCACCGGTGTACCATCAGCCGCCGTTTGAACCGGGATGTAGTTTTCTGGGTCAACAGGCGGAGCAAACGGTGCATCTGGGTCCGTCGGGAAGTTCGGGTTGTTCGGCTCAGCTGCGGGCTGTGTTGGATCAACCGGGATCGGGACATCACTCACAGGTGTTACATCAAATGTAACTGTCGCAACATCGGTACCTCCTTGGCTATCCGAGACCGTGTAGCCAAAGATAAGCGTTCCATAGAAATCGCGTGTTGGGACAAATTCAACAGTCCCGTCAGCCCAAATGGTCAACTCCCCTTCTGGCAGGTCAATCGGCGATCCGATTGGTAACAAATCTCCATTTGGCAGAGCTGCGGCATCAACTGACAACGCGTCACCATCAGCGTCTGCATCACTTGCAGTGATAACATTCACTGAAATCGGTGTGTCTTCCAATGTTGAGAACACATCCGTGCCAGCAACTGGAGTTGTGTTTTCAATTGTGTAAGTCACAAATGTCGACACGTCCTCGCCGCCTGGATCTGTCGCGATGATTTCCACCACATAGACACCATCAGCATTTGCACCACCCTGCGAAGCATTCGCCAA
Source organism: Litorimonas cladophorae (assembly GCF_014652455.1). GTDB lineage: Bacteria > Pseudomonadota > Alphaproteobacteria > Caulobacterales > Maricaulaceae > Litorimonas > Litorimonas cladophorae. Next base: position 1,634,809 of record NZ_BMYV01000001.1, read on the forward strand.
CGGCGTGCCGCTAATAACACCTGTTACGGGATCGATGTTCAGACCAACTGGAAGGTCGATAGCTGAGTACGTCAGTGTTTCACCGTCGATATCCGTAAAAGCAACCGAAGCATCGAGCGGTGTAAGAGGCGTTCCATCTGTGCCGTTTTGCGCAACAAGTGGTCCTGTTATGACAGGTGCATCATTTGCGCCTTCAATGGTCACACTGACGGTCGCCGTATCTGTACCGCCCTCGCCGTCACTGATGGTATAAGTGATCGTACTGATCGCAGTTTCACCGACTTCTAACGCTTCGAATTCTCCGTTCTGATCGAAGGTCAAACTACCGTCCGCATTGATTGTGAATTGACCTCCATTGGATCCTGCAACAGGAGCACCAACATTGGCCGGGTCACCTGCCACTTCGGATACGGTTAGTTCATCCTGATCAATATCAGTGTCAGAGCCAAGAATGACGGTTCCGGTTAAGAGCATACCTTCATTTGCGGTGAACATATCATCCGCGGCAATAGGTGCTGAATTCGAGATATTTAATTCGAATGTATCCGTGACCGTGCCGCCTTGACCGTCATCAGCGGTCACTGAGATTGTGTAGGCACCGTCGGCATTTGGTCCGCCTTGGCTAGCTGAATTATCCAGAGTTCCGACGATTTCGCCAGTGCTCGGAATAATGCTCAGACCCGTTGGCAAACCTGTCACACTATAAGTCAGCGCGTCGCCATCCGGATCAGAGATCGCAGGTACAATGGAAACAACGCCATTATCAACGGCCGTCAAAGGTCCGATCGGCGCGTCAACGACAGGCGCAATATTCTCAATAGTGTAGGTCACGAGCGTTGTGAACGTTTCACCAATTGAATCTGTCGCCGTCACTGGAACTTCAAAGACACCATTTCTGCCCGATAGCGAAGCATTTGCAGTCGGTGTGCCCGAAATTGTCGTCCCGTCAAACGTAAGTCCTGGCGGAAGGTCAGCAGGAACAATTGAAAGTGTCACTGCATCGGAGCCATCTGGGTCACCGAAATATGGTGTCAGATCTAGCGGTGCGACGGTCGTGTTGTCACTCGCTATTTGCGCTGGAATATAATTATTTGGATCAAGCGGTGGCGTATGTGGATCCTGTGGATCTACAGGGACATTTGGATCACCAATCGAACCCGCAGGTTGCGTCGGATCAACCGCGATTGGTCCATCATTCGTTCCCGTCACCGTTACCGTCACAGACGCAACATCCGTGCCGCCTTCGCCATCCGACACTTGGTAAGTAATCGTTGTCGTGGCGATTTCTCCAGCCGCTAAAGCATTGAAATCTCCAGTTGGGTCGAATTCATAGCTACCGTCTGAGTTAATTGTAAACTCACCACCTTGAGAGCCTTCAACTGGCCGACCGACATTGATTGCATTTCCATCGACCGCCGAGACAGTGAGGACGTCGCCATCCGCGTCAACATCATTGGATGTCAGAATGTTGCCGGACAATGATGTGTCTTCGTCAGACTCTAAATCATCATTCATCGCATCTGGGATAAGGTTCGAGAAAGTGTAGACAACTGGGCTTGTGACGCTTTCGCCGTCTGGGTCAGTCGCTGTAATATTTACAACATAGACGCCATCCGCGTTTGGCCCACCTTGGGATGCATCCGCTGGCGGTGTTCCCGTCAGGATTCCCGAAACTGGATCAAGTGACATCCAATTCGGCAGATCAGCAGACGTGAAGGTTAGCTCTTCACCATCAACATCAGAGAAGATCGTACTCGTGTCGAGCGGAAGTTGCTCCGTACCGTCTGAGTTTGCTTGAGTTCCAAATGTGCCCGTTGTGATCGGCGCGTCATTAGTACCTGTGACAGTTACAGTTACAGTCGCACTATCTGTGCCACCCTCGCCATCACTGATTTCATAGGTAACGCTTGTCGTGACCGTTTCGCCGACATCTAAGCCGTCGTATTCACCATTCGTGTCGAAGATAACAGCACCTGTGCTGTCAATCGTGAAGAGACCGCCATTCGTGCCAGCAATTGCTTGCCCTAGGTTTAGCGGATCTCCGTCAACTTCAGTGACAACCAATGTATCGCCGTCTACGTCGACATCACTTCCTGCGATTATGTGACCCGTAATTGAGGCGTCTTCATTCGCTGACAGAGCATCATCAATCGCATCTGGCGCTTGATTGGCTACGTCGACAGCAAAGCTATCAGTTACAGACCCACCTTGTGAATCCGTCGCTGTAACAGCCACATTATATGGGCCTGATTGTGACGCAGAACCGTCAACGACGCCAAAAATTTCACCTGTCGCAGGATCAATGCTCAAACCCGTTGGTAGACCCGACGCTGCGTAAGTTACGGCATCACCATCTGAGTCAGCAAAGCTTGCTGCAGTTGGGATAGAGACATTCGCACCGTCAAGGAGCGCAACGTCCGTTAGTGGTGCCACAACTTCTGGATTAACGTTCTCAACAGTCCAGGTAAAGTCCGTTGAAACGGCTTCGCCACTTGGGTCTGTTCCAGTGATGGTTACTACATAGGGACCATCCGCAGAGGCACCTGCTGGCAGTGTGCCAGAAATTTCACCTGTGACCGGATCTATCGCCAGGCCTATTGGCAGACCCATTGCTGTAAACGTTAGATCGTCGCCATCGATATCGGAGAAAGGACCCGAAACCGAGACGCTAATTTCATCGCCATCAAAGCTGGATTGCGGTGGAAGAGCCGCTTGGCCAGGAACAGTAGATGTTACGATTGGTGAGTCGTTCACTGGCGTTACATCCACCGTGACACTCGCCGTATCCGTGCCGCCTTCGCCGTCACTGATCGTATATGTGAAACCATCAGGACCGTTATAATCGGGCACAGGTTCATAATTAACTGTGCCATCACCAATGACCGTCACGACCGCGCCGCTTGGAAGCGTTGTCGGCACGCCAACTATTACCAGTGTCCCATTGATTTCGGTGATCGTCAGGTCATCGCCATCAACATCTACATCATTCCCAATAAGCTCGAGAATAGTCGATACGTCTTCCACAACAGGAAGCGTTCCATCCGCCTGCGCAATTGGCGCAGGGTTAGAAAGGTTATAGGTCACATTGGTGGTGAACGTTTCACCACTTGGGTCAGTGACGGTCACAGGTACGATATAAATACCAGGGTTCAGCGGATCACCGCCTTGGCTCGCATCTGATGTTGGCGTACCCGAAATTGTTCCTGTCGCAGGATCAAATATGAGGCCCGAAGGAAGATCTGCTGGATCTAGGCTAATCGTCAAAACTTCCATCGGATCTGGGTCGCCGAAATATGGTGTCAGGTCGAGCGGCGTCACTAGCGCGCCATCTTCAGCCGACTGTACCGGGATATAGTTCATCGTATCAACCGGCGGTTCATAAGGTGCTGTTGGGTCAGTCGGGAAATTCGGGTTGTTGGGCTCAGCCACCGGCTGGGTCGGATCAACCGCGATTGGTGTATCGTTGACGGGTGTCACATTAATTGTGACTGTCGCTACATCTGTTCCACCCTGTCCGTCACTAACTGTGTATCCAAAGACAACGGGACCGAATAGATCGGCAGCTGGTTCAAATGTTGCTGTACCATCAACGAGGACCGTAAGTGTGCCCTGCGGAATTTCAGTCGCGATGCCAACTGGGACGATCGTTCCGTCTGGCAAAGCGACGGCGTCCACAATGAGTACATCACCATCTATGTCGACATCACTGTTTGTGATGAGGTTGACCGTGACAGGCGTATCCTCCGCCGTCGTGATCACGTCATTTTCCGCAACTGGCGCAGGGTTTGTCAGGGTGTAAACCACATTTGTGGTGAACGTCTCACCACTTGGGTCAGTCGCCGTGACAGCGACGATATATACCCCATCATTGCCGCCTTGGCTGGCATCAGAACTTGGCGTTCCTGAAATTGATGTTCCGTCAAAAACGAGGCCCGCGGGTAGATCAGCTGGGTTGAGAGACAATGTCAGCGCGTCCGTTCCGTCTGGATCACCAAAGTAAGGTGTGAGATCAAGTGGCGTCACAGGGGCACTATCCGTAGCGATTTGCGCCGGGATGTAGTTCTGAGGGTCCACTGGTGGATCACGTGGGTCTTGTGGATCGGATGGATCGCTTGGGTCAATTGGTCCGACTGGCTGCGTTGGATCGATTGCGATGGGCGCATCATTCACGCCTTCAACCGTCAGATTTACCGTCGCAATGGAGAACCCGCCTTGGCTGTCTGTGATCTGATAGCTGAAGCTATCATCTCTGGTTTCTCCTCCGGCGAGATTTTCAAACTGACCATTCGGATCATAGTCATAAGACCCGTCCGCATTCATCGTAAGCAACGCGCCACTTGGAAGGGTAATGACTGCGCCAGATGTGATCGGCATCCCGTTGACTTGGGCGACGGTTAAGACATCACCGTCAAAATCAGTGTCAGCTCCGTTAGTGTTGTCGATCATGACAGAGTCGGAGAGTACGGTATCTTCATCCGTCATCTCAACATCATCCGCCGCAATTGGCGCAGGATTTGTGATCGTGATTTCTACAACTGTGCTAAAAGTTGCGCCGCTGGGGTCCGTCGCTGTTACAGTGACATCATATACACCACTTATCCCGCCTTGGCTGGCGTCGGCCGTCGGAGTCCCCGACAGAGTTGTTCCGTCAAAGACAAGACCGTCTGGCAAGCTGGTCGGATCAATAGAAAGCGTAATCGCGTCCGTTCCATCTGGATCACCGAAATATGGTGTCAAATCGATTGGCGTAAACGGTGTACCGTCTGCACCTGTTTGAGCTGGGATGTAGTCTTGCGGGTCAACTGGCGGATCCCGCGGGTCTTGTGGATCGGACGGATCAGCCGGGTTATTAGGGCCAACTGGCTGCGTCGGATCAACGGCAATCGGGCTATCATTTGCTCCTTCGACTGTGACCGAGATGACCGCCATATCCGTGGCGCCATCTGCATCTGTAAGCAAATAACTCAACGTCGTTGTCGCCGTTTCACCGACGGCAAGATACTCAAAGTCGCCATTCGGACTGAAGCTGTAGGAACCATCTGAATTGACAATGAACTCACCACCAATGGAGCCTTCCGTTGGGGTTCCAACTAGTGCTGGATTTCCGTCAAGCGCAGCAACACTCAATAGGTCACCGTCAATATCACTATCGATGCCACTACCCGTATCTAATGAAATTACATTGCCGCTAACATCGGAGCCGTTTTCACTTACTATTGCAAAGTCGTCCTGTGCAATTGGCGCTGGATTGGCGATTGTGAAGTTCACAACAACGCGTGTTTCAACGCCGTCTGGATCGGAGGCAACAACTGTAACAGGATAGACGCCGTTATTCAGCGGACCATTTTGGCTCGCATCTAGCGGCGGCGTACCCGTAACAACGCCCGTGAAAGGATTGACCGACAACCAACTTGGCGCGTCCTCTAGATCGAAGAACGTACGTTCCACATCGGGATCTGCAAAGTAGTCTGAAAGATCTAGCGGGGGCATTGCCTCACTATCATTTCCAATCTGCGTTGGGATCGTCGGATTGGCCGCGTTAGGGTTGGCTGGATCAATAACCACTGGGGCATCGTTCTGACCTTGCACTGTGATTGTGACGGTGGCCGTGTCTGTGCCGCCCTCGCCGTCACTAACGAGATATGTCACGCTTGTTGTCGCACTCTCGCCAACATCTAATCCTTCGAATTCCCCATTGGCGTCAAACACGTAAGTTCCATCAGGGTTGATCGTAAATAACCCCCCATTTGAACCAGCAATCGCCTGTCCAAGGTTGGCTGCAACGCCATCAACTTCGACGACGCTTAGATCGTCGCCATCAACGTCGATATCTGGGCCGTTGCCATTACCAGCAAACACGCTGCCCATGGCTTGCGTGTCGTCTTCAGACGCGGAGATCGCATCGTCTTGAGCCACAGGGATCGGGTTGGTCACGGTGATCACGATTGTATCTGTGATCGTACCATTTTCACCAT
>NZ_BMYV01000002.1 GCF_014652455.1 Litorimonas cladophorae
TCTTTTTTCTCCATCGGCCAAAATGAGTAGGACATTATCGGCGGTAATGTCACGATTTACGCGTGGGCCTTTGATTTTTTTGGCGGGTTGGGCCGAGAGGGGTCTTCTAGCGATTGGAGTGCTCCTAAGTAATTCAATCCGTGTTTTTACAGTGACCGCATATGGCGGTTTTATGGACCATATACAAGGGAAACCCCCCGAATTGGTAAAGGTTTCGCACGAAATTCGGTCCTACGCCTTGAATTACACTCCGTGTTGGAAACTCCCATAGACGCGCAAAAGCGCAGATTGCAGCGCCGCTTTCGAAAACTGCTCTGAAATACGTTCCCGCGCCAGTGACGGACCCGTCAGCTGATCCACGCGGCCAATGGCTTTCGCCAAGGACAGGGCGTTGCCCGGAGGACAGCGCCAGCCCGTGACACCCTGAACGACAACCTCAACGGCGCCGCCATGATCGCTCGCGATAACGGGACGGCCCATAGCTTGGGCTTCGGCGGCGGTGCGTCCAAATGCTTCGGGGTCGGTCGACGGGCAAATGACAATATCTGACGCAAGATAGGCCGTCGCGACATCCGTATCATGTCCTGGTAAATGCACGCGGTCTGCAACATTATGCGTTTGGGCAAGGTCGTTCAGCTCTGCAACATAGCTATCACGGCCCTGCGCATCGCCCAAAAGCACAAGATGATAATTTGGCCCTAAATGCGCCAGTGCCTCTATCGCGACGCGCTGCCCTTTCCAGCTCGTCAATCGCCCCGGCAATAAAATGAGCGTTGCGTCGTCAGCTACGCCCCAGCTCTGACGACGGGCTTTTGCGGTTTCTGGCGGAATTCGCGCTGGGTCAAAGATCGCCATGTCGACGCCGCGCGGAATGACCACGATCCGGTTGGGGTCTGTGCCATGTTCCCGAATAATGTGTTCGCCCGTGAAATTAGAATTGGCGATGACAATATCGCCTTTGGCCATCACCGAATTATATCCGCGTTTCAGCGCAGATTTAGCATTATAAATCCCGTGATAGGTCGTCACGAAGGGCACCCTCTCCGCGCGCGCGGCAAACATAGCGGGCCAAGCTGGCGCACGAGAGCGTGCGTGGACAATATCAATTTTATAGTCTGCAATGAGGCGGCGAATGCCCGCAATGCGCCACGGCACAGTCAGAATATTCTTCGAGCCAATATCTGCGGTGTGATGAGTTCCGCCCAGCGCCACTAACTCAGGGACCAGTCTCCCCCCATTGGAAAGCACATGCGCGCCATGGCCCGCCGCAACCAAAGCCTCGACGGCTTCTAAAGCCGTCCGTTCGACACCTCCGGCATTGAGCTCCGGCAAAATTTGCAGCACATTCATGGACGCTCCTTAAACCAATCGGAATCAAAATGCCCGACTTTCTGAAAACATCTGACGGCCATTATATCGCATATGAGAAAACTGACGGGCATGGCGCCTTGGCAGACGCGCCCACCCTTATTTGGTGTGGCGGCCTAAAGTCAGATATGGAAGGCGGTAAAGCCACGCACCTACACACGTGGGCGCAGGCGCGCGGGCGAGCCTTCATTCGCTTTGATTATTTCGGACATGGGCAAAGCAGCGGTGATTTCATCGACGGCACAATGACACGCTGGGCTGCTGACATTGGTCGGGTTCGGGATAGATTGACGACCGGTCCTGTAATTTTGATCGGCTCCTCTATGGGGGGATGGGCTGCGCTGCTGACTGCAATTGCAAATACACCGCGCACCGCAGGCCTTGTTTTGATTAATCCCGCGCCTGATTTTACAGAAAAGCTAACGGTTGCTGGCTGGTCCGAAGCCCAGATCAAAGCGCTTGAAAATGACGGGGTTGTGTATGAGCCCTCGGGCTATGACGAACCTTACGCCTATTCCAAGGCGTTAATCGAAGACGGGCGAGCGCGGCAGATTTTGGACATGCCCATTCCCGTGACATGCCCTGTTCGGATTTTGCAAGGCTATGAAGATACAGTCGTCCCTTGGACCCATTCGAAACGTCTCATCGATATGCTGACATCGAAAGACGTGACCTACACCCTCGTCGCAGGCGGCGATCATAGCCTGTCGCGCGAAAGCGACCTGCGCCTGATTGAGACCGCGATTGAAAGCCTGTCCGTGTGAGCAACCCCGCAATCTTTGCCCCTTTTGGGTTCTTGGTGGGATTTCCGCTTCTTTGGATCGCGGCCTGTTTCCTATTGTCTCGATTGAGTGGGTGGGCCTCACTCGCGACAGAGTATGGCACAGACGCAAAGCCGGTAGGGGAGCGTTACGGGTCACAGTCAATGGGTTTAGGTTTCTCACGTTTTTCCATGGTGAGTTACAGCTCCGTGGTGAACAGCTATGTTTCAGAGACCCATCTTTATTTAGTGCCAAAGTTCTTTTTTAGAGTCGGCCATCGACCTCTCAATATTCCGCTGAAGGATATTAAGTCAGGCCCAGGCCGTGTTTTGTTTTGTGACGTCACAAATATAGAATTTCGAAATGCCGAGGCCGTGAAAGGTAGATTTTTTGGCGTCCTTGGAGAAAACCTTATGAAAGTTACGTCCAGACTCTGACCTTTGCAAATCCTGCAAAGCTGCCCTATCTCACGCTTATGGTAATTCCCCTCGATCAACGCCCGCGCTCTGGCCCCTATTCCGGCTTGAATGCGCGATCTGCGAAACGGTTTTTGACGCAGGCTTTTGAGGAGGCCGGCTTGGATTTTGCGGAAGATGACGCTCGAGAGATTGTGGAATCAGCGACGGGTCTAGACCGGACCGCCATGATGCTACGCGGGACGGAGTTCCTGACGCCTGAGGTGTTTGAGACGATCAAACAATTAATGGAACGTCGCCTAGCAGGCGAACCCGTTGATCATATTTTGGGCTGGCGTGAGTTTTACGGGCGTCGGTTCCAAATTTCAAAAGCTGTTTTATCCCCCCGCGCAGATACAGAAACCCTCATTCGCGGGGCTCTTGCGCGATTAAACCCGCATGTGCCTCACGCGTTAATTGATTTGGGCACAGGGAGTGGCGCGATTGGTTTAACGCTCTTGGCCGAGTTAGAAATGACAACTTTATTGGCGACCGACCTCTCCCCTGACGCCTTGGCCGTCGCCAAAGCGAATGCCAAAACCCTGAACGTGGAAAATCGCGTAAGTTTCGTACAGGGGCCTTGGTGGGACGCTGTGCCAAATGCGGCGCGGTTTGATATGATCTTGTCCAATCCGCCCTATATCACAAATGCCGCGATGAAAGGCTTAGAGCCAGAAGTTCTCGGCTTTGATCCTGATCTGGCGCTACGTGGGGGTCCAGATGGGTTGGACGCCTATCGTGCCATTATAGACGGCGCAAAAGCCCGTTTGAAACCTGACGGCTGGTTAGGTTTTGAAATTGGGTTTGATCAAGCCGCATCCCTGAGCAATTTGCTGCGCGCAGACGGATGGAGCCAGATCTCTGTCGATCGTGACTTGGGTGGAAATGATCGCGCGGTCTGGGCTCAAGGCTCCCCCGCCTGAGCTGATTAAACTGGAAGTCGGGTCAAAAAATCGCTTTTCATGTGGCCTTGGCTTTGCTACGCGAAATTAGCAGCGCAGAGCGTTCGACCCCTAAACCACCCGAACACCGCTGAAAATAACTGACAGACAAGGGCCAATGCACACCGACGTGCTCTACATGCCTAGTCGAATGTCGCCCCTTTGAGGAAATCCGATGAAGCGTCAACGCGGCCGTAATCGTAATAACAACAATAAAAATCGTAATACTAACCACAATAATCATAACCGGTCTTTGGATAGCCAAGGCCCAGATGTGAAAGTTCGCGGTACAGCATCAACGATTTACGAAAAATATACAACGCTGGCACGTGATGCGAAAATGAGCGGTCATCGCGTTAAAGCCGAAAACCTATTGCAGCATGCCGAACATTATCTGCGTCTGATGAATGTTCAAGAAGCCGCCAAGCGCGAAGCCCAAGAGTTGCGCGACAAGCAGGAAGCTGAACGCGCCGCGAAACGCGCTGAAAACGGCGAAGATGACAGCGAAAATAGCCGGGATAACAACAGAGACGGGCAACGCGATACGCGCCGCAATAATAACCGCAACACCCGCAATACGCGCGACGACAATCGCCAAGCCGACACAGATGCGCCTGCTGAACTCGAAGTGGTCACGCCGCAAACCGACGCGCCCGAAGAGGAGGCTGTAAAAGCCAAAGCCCCCCGTAAAGCGGCCCCGCGCAAGCCCGCACCCAAAAAAGTAAAAGCCCCCAAGGCAGACGCCGATGAAACAGCGTCAGATGACGCCGTTTCCGAGGAAAAGCCAAAGCGCCGCCGCAAGGCCCCTGCGCGTAAAAAAGCGGATGTTGAGACGATCGAAGCTGCGGAGTAAACTTCGGCCTAGAATAGAATCTAAGTTCTGTCTTGAACATCAGGACTTAATTCCTATCTCGGAATAGATACACGGCGGCCAAACGCGGCGCGCTGAAATTTTATTCTCGAGGTGAGTCATGGACATCCAAGCCTACACACAACGCTCACGCAGCGTTATTCAATCGGCACAAACTGAAGCCGTCACGCGCGACCATCAACAATTGACGCCCGCGCATATTATGAGCGCGTTAATTCACGAAGATGGCGGCCTTCCCCGTAATCTTTTACAAATGGCGGGGGCTTCGCCCGATGCTGTTGACACAGCGGTTGCGCACGCCCTGAACAAATTACCCCGCGTCGAAGGCGGGTCAGGATTATCCCTGTCTAAAGCCGCAACCAAAGTTTTTGCGGTTGCGGAAAAATCAGCCAAAGATGCGGGCGATGCCTTTGTCACACTCGAGCGCCTATTGTTCGCTACGGTCACGCAGGCAGATAAAGACCTGCGCGAGGCGCTCTCCACATCTGGCGTTGACGCGACCCGCTTAGGTGAAGCGATTAAATCTGTTCGCTCTGAAGACCCCGTCACATCAGACTCGGCCGAAGATCAATATGAGGCCCTGTCTAAATATGCCCGCGACCTAACCGAAGCGGCGCGAAATGGGAAACTCGATCCTGTTATTGGCCGAGACGAAGAAATTCGTCGTACGCTGCAAGTCCTTTCACGCCGCTCAAAAAACAACCCGCTCCTCATTGGGGAACCGGGCGTCGGTAAGACTGCTATTGCCGAAGGGCTAGCGGTGCGTATCGTCTCTGGCGACGTGCCTGAGAGCATGCGTAATAAGCGGCTCTTGGCGCTCGACATGGGCTCCCTCATCGCTGGCGCAAAATATCGCGGTGAGTTCGAAGAGCGGTTGAAATCGGTTTTGAAAGAAGTCGAAAAAGCCGATGGGCAGATCATTCTATTCATTGATGAAATCCATACACTCGTCGGCGCAGGTAAAGGCGACGGGGCTATGGATGCCGCGAACCTGTTGAAACCTGCGTTGGCGCGCGGCGAGCTTCATTGTATCGGCGCAACGACGCTGGATGAATATCGCAAACATTTAGAAAAAGATGCGGCGCTCGCCCGTCGTTTCCTGACCGTGTTTATCTCCGAACCCACTGTGGAAGATACGGTTTCGATCCTGCGAGGCCTGAAAGAAAAATACGAAGTCCATCACGGCATTCGCATTTCTGACGCGGCGATTGTCGCGGCGGCGCAACTATCTCATCGCTATATTACAGATCGGTTCCTGCCAGATAAAGCCATCGACCTGATGGATGAAGCAGCGTCACGCTTGCGCATGCAGGTCGACAGTAAGCCCGAAGCACTCGACGAAATTGACCGCCGGATTGTGCAGTTGCGTATCGAAGTTGAGGCCCTGAAAAAGGAAACAGATTCTGCGTCGAAAGATCGTCTGGAGAAACGTCAAGCCGAGATCGATGATCTGCAATCACAGTCCGATGAGATGAGCGCAACCTGGCAGGCCGAAAAAGCCAAATTGGCATCGTCAACGGATGTCAAAGAAGCGTTGGAGCACGCGCGGTTTGAACTGTCTGATGCTGTACGTCGCGGGGATTATGAAACCGCAGGGCGTTTGCAGCATGAAGACATTCCGGCGCTAGAAACTCAGATGGCAGAGTTAGAAAACCAATCTGACGACGCCATGGCGAGCGAAACGGTCACATCCGAAACCATTGCGGGCATCGTCGCCAAATGGACAGGCGTGCCTGTTGAGAAAATGCTGGAAGGTGAGCGTGAAAAGCTGCTGGATATGGAAAAAGTTTTGGCGGCACGTGTGGTCGGACAGGACCGCGCTGTGTCCGCTGTCTCGGATGCCGTGCGCCGTGCGCGGGCTGGCCTGCGGGATCCGCAACGTCCCATCGGCAGCTTTATGTTCCTCGGCCCCACAGGTGTAGGTAAGACAGAACTGACAAAGGCACTGGCCAACTTTATGTTTGATGATGACCAAGCGATCACGCGTTTGGACATGTCGGAATATATGGAAAAACATTCCGTCTCTCGCATGATCGGCGCGCCTCCCGGCTATGTCGGATATGACGAAGGTGGAGCCCTGACCGAGGCGGTGCGACGTCGACCCTATCAGGTCGTGTTGTTCGATGAAGTTGAGAAAGCCCATCCAGACGTCTTCAACGTTCTGCTGCAAGTCTTGGACGATGGTCGCTTGACCGATGGACAAGGCCGCACGGTTGATTTCCGGAATACGCTGATCATCATGACGTCAAACATCGGGGCCCAACATTTGTTGAACCTCGCTGATGGCGATAATGTTCAGGGGGCGAAAGTCGGTGTCATGGCCGAAGTGAATGCCCATTTCCGTCCGGAGTTCTTGAACCGTATCGATGAAATCCTTCTGTTCGAACGCCTTAAGCCCGAGCATATGGGTGCGATTGTGGACATCCAGATGAAGCGCTTACAAGGCTGGTTAAAAGATAAATCCATTACAGTGAACCTCTCCGAGGCCGCCCGCAAACATTTGGGTGACGCAGGTTATGATCCAAGTTTCGGCGCGCGCCCTCTCAAGCGCGTAATCCAGAAACAAGTCCAAGATGAGCTGGCTCGCGAGCTCCTCGCTGGGCAGATTAATGATGGCGACGCGGTAAATGTGGACGCAGTGGGTGGACGCATAAAGCTCGACGTCGTTTCGGGATAGCGGCTAACCCTTCTTAACACTTGGGGTAAGCGCCGCTCTGCGGTAGCTTACCCCTATGTCTAATGCTGAAACCTTTGGCCGACAAGCCGCCACCTATGCCAAAGGACGACCCTCCTACCCGCCCGAATTATTTGATTGGATTGCCGCGCAGGTGCCAAGCCACGCGCTCGCTTTAGATGTCGGAACAGGTTCAGGACAAGCCGCTGTCGCCCTTGCTGGTCATTTCGATCAGGTCGTCGCAACTGATTTATCGGCGGCTCAAATTGCGGCGGCGCCCCAACATCCTCGGATTTCCTATCACGCGTCACCCGCCGGTCAGTCAACACTCGCGGATGCAACGACAGATGTGGTGACAGTCGCGACAGCTCTGCATTGGTTTGCCGCCCCTGAATTTTGGGCAGAAGTGAGACGCGTGACGAGAGCGGGGGGCTTATTTTGCGCTTGGACCTATCACAGGGCTGAGGTCGATGCCGGCATGGAGGCACATTTACTCTCGCCCATTCTCGATCTGATCGACCCTTATTGGGCGGAAGGCAATCGGTTGAGTTGGCGCGGATATGACCCTGTTGAATTACAAATGCCATTTACGCCCGTGGTTATGCCAGAGTTTGCCTGCGAACTCTCTTGGAGCGCCGAAGATTTTGCAGACCATATTGAAAGTTGGTCTGCCCACTTCCGCGCGAGAGAAGATGGGCATGCAGCGGCCCTTTCGGATATTCGGAAAACGGCGCTGAACATTTTGGGCAATGACGTCAGGAAAGTCCGGTTGCCATTAAACACTTTGGGCGCGCGTATCTCTTGACAGCGCAAATGAAAAACCCGAGCGCGTGGCCCGGGTTAATCAATGTATTTAGAACAGACCTACTTTGCCTTTGGTCCAGGCTTCTTTCGGGGCGTACCGTCTTTTTTCAGAAGGTTCCCATCGGCATCACGCGGCGCTTTTGATCCGGGTTTCGGACCGCGTTTCTGTGGCGCGGCTTTCGTTCGGGGTGTCGGCGTTTTCTTGGCTGGCGTCGACTTAGAAGCCGTTGTGTTTTTCGAACCCGCGGGACGGCCACGCTTTTTCGGTGCCGCAACGGGTTCTAGGATTTTGACAGGTGTTGGCTCGGCATCGGGTCGAGGCGTGCTGCCTTTTCCCATCACACTTTCGGTTTTGTGTTTGGCTGACTCTGAGAGGTCTTCGGCCTTATGGCGGACGGAGGCACTTGCTGATTTGGCTTTCTCCTGAACCGTATCACTCATCTCGCCGACATTCTCGCGCAGGCTCTTGGTCGCGCCGCTGGCTTTTTCGCTGACGGTTTTGGTCGCTTCACGTGTGCGGGCGGCCGCGATCTCTGCGGCTTTACGGGCTTCGCCCATCGGATCATAATCCGCGAGCTCTGACTTGCCTTTATCTGGCGAAAGATTGTCATTGATGCGGAAAATCGCAACCATCAGCTCCGCAATAATCCGAATTGTGATGATGCCAAGAAACAGTGACGCAAAGAAGTTCACGACTGAGACAGCTGCTGCAAGAATATCGAGGCTTAAAGAGTCCAAGGCCTCAGCAAAAAAGGCCAAGCCAAATACAATTAAGGCCAGCAGGAAAAATGGCGGGACGAGTTTTTCTTTGAATAATTTATCAAAGGAAAAGAAGAAGTTGAAAAAATTTTTCATGATACGACCTAATTGATGGTTCAATTAGGCCTAAGTCTAAACAATTAACGAATGACCCGCAAGTGGGCTGTCGGCCGCTCAACCGGCTCGGACTCTTTTATCTATTCCGGCAGAGCTTCTGCGGACAGAGTCGCGCCAATTTGGGGTTGCGGCGTGATAATTTCTGACCGTCCCCGCAGATCATCAATTTCCGCACGACGTTTATCAAAAGCGGGACGCTGGCTGCTGGCCAAGGGTTTACCCGAAAGTTGTGACAAACGACGCGGATTGATTTTCTTACCGTTATGAATGACTTCATAATGCAAATGCGGCCCAGTCGAGCGGCCCGTCGTGCCGACATATCCAATGACTTGGTCCTGTTTAACATAGGCGCCAGATTTCACACCGCGCGCAAAACCTTTCAGATGGGCATAGGCCGTTTTATATCCATCTGTGTGACGGATGCGGATATAATTCCCAAAGCTACCATAGCGATTGGCGCGTTCAACGGTGCCTGAACCCGCAGCCAAAATTGGCGTGCCACGTGGCGCAGCGAAATCAACGCCGGTGTGCATTTTGCGATAACCCAAGATCGGGTGACGTCGGCTGCCATATGTCGATGAGAGGCGCGCACCATTTACAGGTGTCGCGCGCAATTTACGCTTGGCTGTTTTGCCAGCAGCGTCGTAAAAATTCTCGCGTCCTTTTTGGTCTTCAAACAGCCAATATTCGGATGTTTTTCCGCGCGGGGAGAAGGAGGTGTAGAGCAGGTCGCCCGCTTTGACGATTTGCCCTTTTTGGTCACGCGCGACCTCAAAGAACATTTCAAATGCGTCACCGGGTTGAATATCGCGTTGGAAGTCGACGGAATATTCGTAAATATTGGCAAATTGGACAACGACCTTATCAGGTGCGCCCAAACGGGTTGCATCGACATAGAGTGAGTTTTCAACAGTCGCCTTCACGCCAATCGTTTCATATTTGAATTCGGCGGCCACTTTCCGCGCACTGTATGACTCACCATCTTCGGTGATGCTGGTGCGATCCACAAACACTGTGGTTTCGACATTTGGTTTGAATGTCAGGTGGTCGAGCGAGCCTTCTGCAAAATAAAGATCGAAACTTTGGCCGGCCCGCAGGTTTCTCGGCGGGAACACGTCGCCAAACGCTTGCGTGACGCGGTAGGCTTGCTGTCCTGTAAGTCCGTTACGTTGCAAAAGCGGGCCCAGGTTATCGCCTGATTTTAGCGTCACAGTCTTGACAGTGGTCTTGGGTGTGAAAGCCTCATCCAAGCCCATATCAAACCGGCTGATATCCAGCGTTGGTTCCACGACAAGGGCCGAATCCGAAGGAATATTGACCGTCGCCTCAGTCCGGTCAGGCAAGGCGACCAAGCCGATCGCACCCACTGTTGCCGCGGCGACCAGAAACCGAAAATGGTTCTCGCGCGGGATAACAGTATGACGCAGGCGCGCAAAGGCGCTGGCGCGAATTTTTAGACCGTCGACAAACACACCCGATGGCGCAGACGATTTATTCAAATTTGGGTCAGTCATATTTCATAGCCCGGGGCGCGCGTGTGTCGAAAGAGTATCAAGTGTTCCCACCTTGCCCTAATCTTCCCTAAATCAGGGTTAACGATATCTTGCTCTCCGTGTAAACTGACCAATTTTTAACGGTTGGTTTTGTTGGTCTTACAAGAGAACCTCATCTATGCATTAGGGTAGGAGGTCGGGCCATTTCTGCGCAAGATATAAATACAGATGCGCCAAAGGCCTCACCGGTTTCACGGGCGTCCGCGAAAACGCGCAAACGGCGTTGGTACCTTCGTTGGTGGGCGTGGTGTCTTTGGGCCTTATTGCTTATTTTGCTAGCCGTGGCCTGTGTGGCTGGCTGGGCTTGGACGCAGCGCTACAGCTTGATGGAAGATTTGGTGATTGAGACTTTAGCGGAGTCTGGCTTTGAGGCGAAGCTGGACATTACCTCCGTTACCAGCACCGACGCCACGATCCGCAATATTCGTTTAAACCGTGATGGGAAAGAGGTTCTACGCGCGTCTGAACTGCGCGCGAAATATGTTTGGCCTGATATTCGCGATGGGGTTTTAGAACGTTTAGAACTTGAGGAACTGACATTACAGCTCACACTCGGGGAGGATTGGAAGCCCTCCGACGCGTGGCTAGTCAAACTTCTAGACGACGCGCAGAATACAGACGGGGCGAAAGACGCGCCGTCCCGCTTCCCCAAAAATGGGGTGCAAGTCAGCAATGGAACCTTGGCCTTAAATTCACCTTTGGGGGAGGCCACACTTTATATCGACGCGACGGTCCCTGCCGCAGACCAGTTTGATGCAGAAATCACGCTCGCCCCTTCGGCTTTATCTTATGGCGGTTTTCGGGCCGAAGGCGCGGGGTTTGCCACGTTAAACCGCAACGGGCCGACTTTTACCATAGAAGGCCAGACGCAAACGGCTGTTCTCTCAAACGCAGATATTCAAATCGAAGATGCCACCTTGCGCTTGAACGGAACGGCCAATTTGGACGAGCTGACCTATCGCGGGGAAATTGCGATTAATGGCGATAAGATCGCAAGCACCCTTTTCGCGGCAGATGCTGTGGATCTAACATGGGACGGGGACATTTCGCGGAACCCGGGTTTAACCGCCACAGGGCAGTGGAACCTCACAACAAAAGCTGCGCGGACACCCCGACCTGCACGTGCAGATGAGCTAGCCGAAACACTGTCGCTTGCAACTGCTCTGCGCGTTGTCCCGGTGACAGAACATTATGCGCCCACTTTGGTTAAAACGGTTAGAGAATTTCTCGTCGGCTCTGATCTCGCGGGAACAGGTCAACTTACCTACGGGCCCTCAGGATTTACCGTTACAACGGACACGCCTGTGAGTGTGACAACCCCGCGAAACCGCCTGACATTAACACCACGGGCCGAAACGCCACTCTATATTTTCGATCGAGCCGAACAGAAAATTACTGTCGGATTAGACGCGGGGTTCACCCGACCGGCCTCCCTAAAGTTGACGAATATCCAATTAGAGGCCAGCTCACCAAATGGAATTAAACTGGACGGCATAAGTCAATTTTCAACGCGCCTTAGCACGACAGAAAATTGGCGCGTGACCGGCGTAAATCAACGGCCTGTAAGACTGGGCCCAATCCGTGCGGAGCTAAATTATCGGGGCGCTGAGTCCCCGAGACGGCTGGCGATTAATACAAACCTAAGTTTCGACGGGGGATTACCCGGCGGATATGTTGAAGACTTGGCTCTGCGCGGGCGTCTGGATGTGGCCCTGCATGAAAACCGTCAAGTGATTGACTTTACGCCAAATCCAAACGCTCGCGTTACATTTGCGCGCATGGAGACACCAACCGCTTGGATCATTGAGGATGCAGAGTTTTCATTGCCTGCGACACGGTCGCTTTTTGTTAAACGGCCGGATGTCGGTCTGCTGAATGCGCGTCTGGGACAAGCGGAATTCACATTCACCCAGCCGGAAACCCAGACATCGAGCGCTCAGCGACTTGAACTTCAAGCCGAAGCCCTTTCCCTTGAAGGGTCAATCTTCGGTGCAGGGCGGCAGAATTGGGACGCCATAATTACCAATGCGACGTATCAAAGTGAAACCTTACCCGCAGCTGGGACAAAAGCGGCGGCGGCCAGCGCGCATCTGACGGCAAAAATCATGCCCGATGTGCCGGTCGAGTTGACCTTGGACAGCCCGAACATTTCGGCCCAAACGCCGCTGGTCAACATCATGAATATGACCGTTGATCTTACCGGCACACCTTTGGTCTATGAGGTGGCGCATCGCAATGGCAGTATCAAGCTCATCGGAACGGAATTTGCCGAGACGGCCAAGGCGGCAGGTTTGGTTCAATTCCCCGCAGATGGAGTTGTGAATTTTGCCGACGGTCGTTTTACAGGTCAGACAAATTTGCGCATTGCAAAAGCCAATGATGCAAAGGTCATTGTTGATTACGCCTATCAAAATGGTGTTGGTGAAGCCGCTATCCTGATCCCATCGGTTAATTTCACGAATAATGGACTGCAGCCGCAAGCCCTTTTCCCTTCACTCCGAGGTAAAATTGCGAGCGTCGAAGGTGAAGCCCAAGCCCGGTTAAAAATCGGGTTTGCTGATGGCGCTTTGACCCATTCCAGCGGAGTGGTGGATGTATTGGACATTAATTTAGGCACTGCACCCGGCCCGATCGAGGGTTTAAATACCTCTGTGACATTTAGCTCCCTCCTGCCGATGGAGACAGACGGACCCCAGACCCTGACCATGAGACGCTTTAACCCAGGCCTGGAGTTGGAGGATGGCACCGTGACCTACCGACTTCTGCCCACGGGCGTAGGTGTTGATTTTGCAGAATGGCCGATTGGAAACGGCGCCTTGTCACTGGATCCTTTCACATGGCTTTATGCGGCTGAAGAAAACCGCGTGACCATGCGGGTCAAAGACGTGTCCTTAGGGGATTTCCTAAAAAACATTGGCGACAGTAAAATTGAGGCGACGGGTACGGTCGTTGGAACCTTCCCGATTATCATTCGGGGGGTCGAAGTCTTGGTTGATGGCGGACGGCTGTCTGTTCCAGAGGGCGGCGTCTTACGCGTTGATCCGGGTCCAAGCGTCCCTATTTACAGTCAAGATGAAGCTATCGCCGTTCTGCGTGAAAAGCGCGCCAGTGAATATGCGAACCTTGCACGCGATGCCCTACGAGAATTTCGGTATCGCGAACTCAGCGCGGCCATTGATGGCCCGTTAGATGGAGAGCTGGAAATCGGACTGAATTTCGATGGCGCAAATGATCGCGTTTTAAATGCGCAACCTTTCCGGTTTGATATTTCAGTCGCTGGCGAACTGTTTAATATCGCGCGGAGCTTTAATTCCAACGCCCAAGTGAAGTCGGAGATTTTACGGCAAAACGGCGCACTGCCCCAAGGTATTCTCGTCGATGGCGAGGCTATTCCTTAGCCAGGACCGGACCTATTTTGTCCCGTATGTCCGATGACATCATCGGCAACGAAAGCATTGTCCTTACGTTCTCCGCCAAAGGTTCCCATCGGACCATGTCCTGGGACAAACCGCATCTCATTGCCAAGGGGCCAGAGCTTTCCAGTAATGGAGTTCAGCAAATCTTGATGATTGCTTTTCGGAAAATCTGTGCGGCCAATCGACCCTCGGAAAAGAACGTCTCCGACAAAGGCGATTTTCATATCTTGATTTGCAATAACGACATGGCCGGGCGTGTGGCCAGGCGTGTGTAGCACTTGGAATTTTACACCGGATAATTCTAATTCATCGCCGTCTTCCAAATAGCGATCGGGCACCACAGAGCGGCCCATGCCGGGATGGCCATATTTTGACCAATGCGCACCAATCTCATCCATCCAAAATTGATCATCTTTATGCGGACCAATGACCTCAACACCTAAGGTCTCACGCAACTCATCCGCACCACCCGCATGATCCAAGTGACCATGTGTCAGCCACATCGCCTTGAGAGTGATACCCATTTCATCAAGGGTTTCTTTTAGGCGGGTCGCTTCTCCGCCCGGATCAATTAAGACGCCCTCTTTTGTATCTACATCATAGAGCAGGGAACAATTCTGCTGGAACGGTGTGACAGGAATAAGTTTGAGGTCGAGACGGGCCATGGCTCCCATCTGTGGTGGATACGGCTCAGGGTCAAGAGGGATGGACGCCGCAGACGCGGAGCTGGCGGTTCAATTGTGACAATTGTTTCATTGCCGCGTCATAATCATGTCATGAGCTAGCGACTATACACGAGTATACCTTGTGTTTCCCTCCCCTCGGATCACATGTGTAACTGGGCCACACGCGATGGGCGCCACTTCCCCCCCTTGAAGGCGCTTCCCGTGTGTGGCCTATTTTTTCTGGAAAGTCTGTGAAAGCGGGAATGAGACACGTCTAAGAGATATAACCTTTTTGTCATGATCTGGAAAAGGTCCCGACAGGTTCAGGCCCTTAACAAGGTCTCATATGGTCCGTTGACTGAAGGTGGAACCTTCCCCCAAGACCAGCGCCGTCAGTTGACACATGGTCCAAATGCAAGACCCGCGCACGGTTTCCCGGCGCGGGTCTTTTTTTACTCAAAAATCGGCCTTAAGCCGCTTTAGATTTACGTGTCTCTTTGAGGTATGAAAGCATTGTATCAGCGTCGGAAACTTCGAAAGGATCGATAGGGCAATCATCTTCAAAGCCTGGCTCTGCGAAGAGCTTCACGATCTCACCATTTACGACGAGCATGGAATAACGCCAAGACCGCGCACCGAAACCGAGATTGTCTTTCTTGACCAACATGCCCATTTCTTTGGTGAATGTGCCCGAGCCGTCAGGTAGCAATGTGATGTTCTTATTGCCTTGATCCAGACCCCATTTGTACATGACGAATGCATCGTTCACGGAAATACAGGCGATTTCGTCCACGCCCAAAGCTTGGAAATCAGAATATAGCTCATCATATCGCGGAAGATGCGAGGAGGAACAGGTTGGTGTAAAGGCGCCAGGCAAGGAGAAGACGACAACTGTGCGATCTTTAAAGAATTCGCCTGTCGATAAATCTTCCCAACGGAATGGGTTTGGGCCTTCGACAGTTTCATCGCGGACGCGTGTTTTAAGGGTAACGTCAGGAACGTGCTTCGGTGTTTCAGACATGTAAAATCTCTCTTTTGAAAATAACAGGTGTTCGGGTGAATTTCGGTCTCCCTAAGGAGTCGCGACGGGAGGTAATCACCCTCAAGCGAATTTCAAGAGTCAATGTCTGTGAGACAGGATTTAAAGCGCAGGTCCAAAATTGCGCCCAAATTCAGGGCGACAATTTGGCTTCAAAATAGGGGTCATTGGTCAGTTTGAGAAATTATGATAAAGTTGGATCAAGGTTAGGGAGCGCGCCATGATTGATCATAAACTTCAGCCACTTATTCTCGGAACAGCACTCTTGCTGGCCGTGAGCGGAACGTCCCGTGCCGCCCCATCACCGAGTTCACCTCAAGACACGCAAAATATTATGACGGTTCAAGCGGATGATACGCAGGCCTTAGTAGACATCCGCGCGGCCCTCGCGAAAATCGACAAGGGTCTCCAGTCGCGACCTGTGCCGCGGCCGATCTATCCGCCCTTCGAAGAGGGCCAAATCGAAACATGGATTAAAGATGCCGCCCTGGCCCGACGCACCATTGTGGCAAGTCAAAAGTTTTTACCGACCTTTGCCAAAGTTGATCTCGGCCGCAACGCTGGCACGGTTTCGCAAGGTGCCCCCTACGACAACTCAGATGTTCAGCGGTTGCAACGGTTTGCTGACGCGCAGAAAAGGGCGTCCGACAAAAGCTATGCCACGATGGCTCAAGCCATGTCTGATGGGCTGAATGGCTACCAAACCGAAATGCAATATTACAAGGGTCCGACAGCCGCAGAGAATTTCGCTCGGTTACGCGCCTATGGCGAAGCGGCTCTCGCTATCGCGGACGCAACGGATGGGGACGCAGCGAAACCCAAAGCCTTCCTCAGAAGTTTGGCTGGATATGAAAGAAAATTAGCAGACGCCGAGAAAAAAGCGCTTGAGAACTTCAAACTTCCTGCAGCAAAATCAAAGGACAGGGCCCGTCTCAAGGCTGCCAAGTCGATTTTGGACACGAAGAAATATGGGTTCGGCGACTACGGCCCGATCGTTTTGACGACGAAGGATATCGCCGCGCGAGAACGAAAAGACAAAGAGATCAACGTTGAGGATGTTGATGTCTCGCTAGGGGGTGACATCACGTGGTCCGGCACGGAGACGGTCTGGACCTATAAATGGGATGAATTTAAATTCGTCGTCCCAATTAAAGACCATGACTCTGACGATTGGTATATGTGGACAATAACGGCGAAAAAGTTTTCATCCGGCGGGGACAAAACGCCCATTGGAAAATGGGTCTCTGGAAAGTCCCACAAGGGCTCTCAAATCCTGAGGTCTAATTTCTGAGACTGCCGAACAGTCACATTTTGTTAAGCCGCTAGACATAGGGTGCAACCTTAGATCATCCCCAGCGGGACATTTCGATGGAGTTAGTCCGGAAATCCTTACGCTACATTGCACTTTGGTTTTGTTTTTCGGGCACGGCATTGGCGCAAGGTATCATTGTCAATGAAGCCTCCAACGGAACGTCCGGCTCTAAAGAATTTATTGAATTGATGGTTGTCGGATCCTCTGTCAATCCAACAGGCCTCGTCGACTTACACGACTGGATCATCGATGATAATAACGGCGAGTGGGAAGGCTCCGTATCTGGCGTGGGCATTGCACCAGGTTACGCGCGCTTCGACACGATAACCGATAGCGCCAATTGTTCGGCGCTCGGGTTACTATCCCCAGGTTCAATCGTGGTTGTCTATAATGCAAATGATCCAAATACAAATTTACCGCCTGACGACAGTACCGATGCCAACGGAGATGGCGTCTATGTTTTACAGGGCCAAGGCAGCTGCATAAAAACTTGCAGCGGGCCACCGACATCATCCAATTCGGGTTATTCGTCCTGCGCCATTGCGGCGACGCCATCCTACGCGCCTTTACTTATGCGAAACGGTGGAGATGTCGCCCAAGCAAGGGACCCGAGCGCAGCGCTCTATCATGGATTCACCTATGGCGACATCGGCCTGCCCTATCCAGCAGGGTCGTTTAAGGTCGGAACGGGTTCAGGCTCCCAATCGACATTCCTGTTTTCCTGTGGAAGTTGGTATGATGGTACAAATTTTTCCAAATCTGCCGCAGCAACCGATACGCCGGGCGCGGTAAATGATGCCGAAAATGCAGTCTTCAGATCACGCGTTCAGGCCGGAACATTTAATTACAGCAACCTAGCAGATCCATTGAACTGTCTTTCAGCGACCGACCCTGTTACTGCTTCTAAGTCCGTAGCCTTATGGGATGGGGTGGGTGGCGGCACCTATTTTCTGCCGGGAAATGACGTTGTTTACTCCATTCTTTTGACAAATACGGGACTACTGGCGACAGATACGGATACGATATTTCTGGTCGATAACATGCCAGATGAGGTCACATTTTATAATGGCGATATTGATCTCGTGGGGGTGCCGAGCCAGCCCGTTGTCGGGATTGATACTGGGTCGGGACTGACCCTGACTTATCCAGCGGATGTTGGATATGCATCGACGCCGCCAGCGGACTTCAGCGATTGCACTTACAGTCCAACGGCAGGCTATGATCCGAACGTCAAATTCATATGCCTCAACCCCAAAGGACAAATGGCGTTTGGCGATCCTGATCCGACATTTGAGATCAAGTTTCGCGCACGCATTAAATAGCACCTCGTCTAGGAGCTTAAGGGCTTTTTATTCGGCTTGAATGGAGGCCAGATACGCCAGCAAGCCTTCGGTCTCTTTCACCGTGAAATCATAATCCGGCATGTCCGCGTGGCCGACATGAATGTGCTCTCGGAAATCATCCGCGAGAGATTCGGCGCTTCGGCGGCCAAAGACGGTTCGAAGCGGCTGCGCATCTGGTCGCGGACTCGCTCCACTTACATCTATGCTATGGCAGGACGCACAATTCGTCCGCGCGATCTCTTGACCCAATTCCAAATAGGTCGAATCAATTTCACGATCGGCCTGACGAACTTGTGTTTGTTGGCATGCCGCCAAGCTGGATACGCCGAGGAGGGCTGCACTTAAAATAACGAGTGTGGTCGATTTCAAAATTTTCATAATAATAAAACCCTAGGCCGCCATCATCCGCATTCCTAGGCATTAGTTTCTGTTCCATCGGCTAACATGGCTTTCACAGCGGCAACCCAAGTTCCGCGCGCGACAGTTTCTTGGGCGGGACGAGAGGACTTCCATTCTTCATTCGATTCAATCGCGGCGGCGGCTTTGGCGCCTTCATATAAATCCTTCAACGTCACTTCCCCTGCAGCCATTTCGTCGCTGCCCATCAAGACGGCGACTTGGGCATTGCGGCGATCCGCATATTTCATCTGTTTGGTGACATTACCTGCGCCGACAAAGACTTCGGCACGAATACCTTCGCGGTGCAATTCACCCGCCATTTTAAAATATTCGCCCATCAGCGCTTTATCGAAAGCGCAAATAACGACGGGTGGTTTCACGGAAGACTCTAATGCGTCCATCCGCTCCAACGCTGTGAGGAAACGGGACACGCCAAAACTAAAGCCCGTGGCAGGTACGGCTTGTCCACGGAACCGCGAAACGAGATCGTCATAACGACCCCCGCCGCCGACAGAGCCAATGCGAACAGGGCGACCTTTACGATCGCGAATATCTGTAAGGAGTTCCGCTTCAAAAACGGGTCCCGTGTAATACCCCAGCCCGCGCACGATCGAGGTATCATAGGCGACGCGATCATTGCCAAAGCCGACCGCGTTCAAAATACTATCGATCTGCACAAGCTCTTTCACGCCATCCAAGCCCCGCTCAGATGTTCCCATCAAGCCCTCTAAGGTCCGAATCGTATCCGCGCGATTATCTGTGGAGGCTGTCGTGAATCCCAAGACGGCTTTGATGCCTGCCGCATTTAATTTAGCGCCATCCGTGTAATCGCCGCTTTCGTCTTCGCGGCCGTCGCCGAGAAGAGCTTCGACGCCCTCTGCGCCGAGACGATCCAATTTGTCAATTGCCCGCAGAACCTGCAGGCGTTGTTCAGCGCCTTCGGCGGTATTGGGAACCCCAGAGGATTCGAGAATTCCGTCCAGTAATTTGCGATTGTTTACGCGGATGGCATATTGGCCGTCCTTTAAACCTGCGGCGCGCATGACTTCGGCAGCCAGCATAATCATTTCAGCATCAGCCGCAGCCCCCGCTGCGCCGACACTGTCAGCGTCACATTGGGTAAACTCGCGGAAGCGCCCCGGCCCTGGTTTTTCATTACGGAAAACGCTGCCCGCTTGATAGCGGCGATAAGGCTTTGCCAACGCATCATAATTCTCGGCAACAAAACGCGCGAGCGGCGCAGTTAGGTCATAGCGCAGGCTCATCCATTGTTCGTCATCATCTTGAAGCGCGAAGACACCCGTATTTGGACGGTCATCATCAGGCAAAAACTTCCCGAGCGCATCCGCAAATTCAAAAGCAGGCGTTTGCAGCGGCTCGAACCCATGGATGTCATAGACTGAAAAAGCGGCCTCGATCAGACGCGCTTCTGCACGCAAGGTCTCTGCGGCGCGATCTTCAAAGCCGCGCGGACGGCGGGCTTTCGGACGGAAAGGTTTGTTCTGTTTCTTATTTTTAGCCATAATTGGCGCTGTCCCACAAACTAGGTATTGCGGCAAGTCCGTAAGCTGGGCAGAAAGTCGGAAACTTACAGCGGGGCAGTCTCATGAAACACATCATATCAAAATTTTTGGGGCTTGGATTGGCTCTGTCAATCAGCGCAGCGGCTCACGCTAAACCCAGCGTCAATGACGTTCAGCAATGTCAGGCCATTATCGATTTCACGATTGAACGTGTGAGCTCTGTTAAAAAATACGACAAGACCGACGTGGACGCCGTGGTCAGCGGTTTAAAAACATATGAGGCGTTTCTGCAAAGCGAGCATGTCGACCCAGGCCTGCTGGTTTTCACAAACGGCGATAAAGCGGCAGCCAACGATTATCAGACGCAGATCGATACATTCAAAGGCCAGATGGTAACCGGACTGAAAGTGCGTCACCCGCAAGCCCAAATTTTTACCGATCAGGCCGTTGCGATCAATAATTGTTATTCCGCTGCCCCCATGGGTGCCGACAAGACCGAAATGATGAAGACCGCTTTAGAGACAATTATAAAGCTTGCCAAACAAGGCTAGGCTATTTTCGGTAGGCCCGCGTAATGATGACTGGTTCCGTGAGGATCTGCCCGTTGGTCACGCCCACATCGGACACGCCTTTGGCTTCCATTGCCTGAATACGTTTCACCACGTCTATGCCGTCGGTGACGCGGCCGAAGGTGGCATAGCCTTGTTCGTCCGAATTTCGCGTTCCACCCGTGTCGAGAAAATCATTGTTTCCGACGTTGATAAAAAAATAGGTCGCGCTGCCCGTACCCGGGGCGTCGCGCGCGATGGCAACAGCTCCATTCGCATTGCTGATACCTGTCTGCGTTGTGAGCTCGTGAGCGATAGGCCCGCCGATGACCTCTTGATCTAAGCGGCCGCCTTGGATCAGGCTCATGCCCATATCTCTGGGATCATTATCGGCGCGAACAACGCGGTAAAATCCCTGACCATCATAATGTTTACCATCCACATAGCGCAGAAAATCACCGGCGCTTATTGGTGCGCGGTCAGGATAAACTGTGATTTCAATCGGACCTTCGGTCGTCTCCAGCAAGACGACGGGCTCATTCGAACTGGGCTGAACGCTCGCCGAACAAGCCGATAGCATTAGAGTTGTCGAAAGGAGAATATTGCGCATGCCCTCTCATGAACCGAGAAGACGAAACTGTCTAGAGCGTCCCCAAAATGGAGCGTTCAGTTTGCGTTCACCTTACGGACCTTAACACACCGCCAAGGTTGTCAACGTCTACATCTGGGGGGATGAACGCGGGCAGCCTGGGCAGGTTGAGTTATTGTGGTTGCCCCCAACATAACTCCCTGCCCGCCCTAAACTTCCTCGCAGAAATCTATTTAATAAGCTGCATCAGCGCGGTCGTAGACGCGTCGTGATCGCCTGATTTTCCCGCTTCCATTTCATCCAAGATTGTCGTGGCTAGTACCTTGCCGAGTTGTACGCCCCATTGGTCGAAGCTGTTCACATTCCAGACGATGCCTTGGACAAAGGTTTTGTGCTCATAGAGCGCAATCAAATGACCCAGCGCGTTAGGCGACAATTCATCCAGCGTCAGTGTCGTCGACGGGCGGTTGCCAGGAAAGGTCATTTGCGGCGCGAGGGCATCCAAATCGGGGCGTGTGCCCAATTCATCGCGCACAATTTCCTCGGATTTACCCAACATCAAGGCTTCGGATTGGGCAAAACAATTCGCCAGCAAAGCCGCATGATGGGCGGGACGATTTTCGTGATCTTTCAACACAGCGACGAAATCAACGGGCGCGCCGCCATACCGGCCTTCACTTGTTCCCTGATGCAGCCATTGGAAGAACGCGTGCTGGCCATTTGTGCCTTCATCTCCCCAAATTACAGGGCAGGTTAAAGTCGAGGTCGCTCCATCGCGCGTGGCGGATTTACCGTTACTTTCCATTTCTAATTGTTGGAGAAACGCTGAAAACTTACGAAGGCGACGGCTGTAAGGAATAACAGCCTGCGAACCATAACCCAGTCCGTTGCGGTTCCAAATGCCAACCAAAGCCATCATTACGGGTAGGTTTTCTTGCAAAGGCTGATCCCGGAAATGCAGATCCATAGCGCGCGCGCCGTCTAGAAAATCGGCAAAGACATCCGGCCCATATGCAATTTGCAAGGACAGCCCAACTGCGGACCAAACGGAATAACGTCCACCAACCCAATCCCAAAAGTCGAAGACGTTTTCGGCAGCAACACCAAACCCAACTGCGCCAGCTCGGTTCGCCGTCACAGCAATCATATTGCTGTTTCCATATTCGCCCAACCAAGATCTAACGGATTCTCCGTTCATTTTGGTTTCTTGCGTTCCGAACGATTTCGACACAACAACAGCCAAAGTTTCGGCGGGGTTCAAACCTTTGATCGCATCATTGACGGATGCGCCGTCGACGTTCTCTGCAAAGCGAAGCGTTAAAGATTGTTCGGCGCTGGCTTCGAAAGCATCTGCAACAAGGCGCGGACCGAGGTCTGAACCGCCAATTCCAATGTGGACAATGTTTTTAAACTTACCGTCGGCACGAATAGTGTCGGCATAATCGGCCATGCGCTGACGCATCGCGGCGACTTCGGCCTTGTTTTCATCTGTGCCGCCAACGCCTCGCAAGGCCATGTGGAGAACAGCGCGGTCTTCCGACGTATTGACCTTTTCGCCAGAGAAAAGCTTGGACCGCCATTCTTCCAGATCACATTTTGCTGCCATGTCCAGAAGCGCCTTCAGGCCTGCAGCATCCAAAGCTTGCTTGGAGAAGTCCGCGCGCAGCGGACCTTCACGCATAACAAAGTTTTCGAGACGGTCTGGCTCTGCGTCAAAGAGAGACGCGATTGAAATATCGCGATCAGCTTCCGTCGCGATCGAAGAGAGAAGCGTATGGCGGTCGGTCATGGCGAGGTCCTATGTGTCTTTGCCCCCGCCTGTTGGTGGGGGCGTAATTTTATTTAACGGCAGCTTGCTGAAGAGCGCAGAGCTCTCTGATGCCCTCTACGGCGAGGCGTGTCAGTTCAGCCATCTCATCGGCGGAAAACGGTGTGTCTTCGGCGCTGGCTTGAACCTCAATGATTCCACCTGCGTCTGTGAGCACAAAATTCGCATCAGCTTGGGCGGCGCTGTCTTCGGTATATTCGAGATCGAGACGGCATGTGCCATCCACGATACCACAAGACACGGCGGCCATTTTCGCGAATACAGGATTTTCTGTTAGGTCTCCCGCTTCGACGAGTTTTTCACACGCCAGCCAAAGCGCGACCCAACCGCCGGAGATTGAGGCGGTCCGTGTTCCACCGTCGGCTTGCATCACATCGCAATCGATAATGATCTGGCGTTCACCCAATTTTTCGAGGTCAATCACGGCCCGCAAAGAGCGACCGATTAGGCGTGAGATTTCGATTGTTCGACCGCTTTGTTTTCCGCGCGCTGCTTCACGGCTGTTGCGTGTATGTGTCGAGCGGGGAAGCATGCCATATTCCGCCGTGACCCAACCTCGTCCCTTGCCTTTCAACCAGCGAGGGATGCCTTCGTCGATACTGGCGGTGCATAAAACATGGGTGCCGCCAAATTTAACGAGGCAGGAGCCTTCCGCATAAGCATTGGCGCCCGTTTCAAATGTGACATCGCGGAGTTGATCTAAAGCACGGTTATTCGGACGCATGGCAGTTCCAATTCATTTTGGTGTGTTACTTTGGGTTTGTTTCGGTTTTTCGGAATTTAAAATAGTGACAAGGCCGACCTTCACGACCCGCCTTGGCTTCATAGCGGGTGCCGGGCCAATCGTCGCCACGCCCACGCCATTGATTTACGGCGTCATGGGTAAACTCCCATCCTCCGCCGTCTTCACCAGAAAAGCGTTTGAGGCGGCTAAGGGTCCAATCAACATAATGGATAATGTCAGAGGCGAAACGCAATTCGCCGCCTGGTTTTAGAACGCGGTAAAGTTCACCAATGAACTTCGTTCGCAACAGGCGACGTTTATTGTGACGGGATTTAGGCCACGGATCAGGGAAAAGAATAAAGATACGCGATAAAGATTGATCTGGCAGCGCGGACAAGACATCCCGCACGTCGCCATGATGCAGCGAGAGATTGGAGAGGTTGGCTTCCGCGGCCCCACGGACAGCTTTCGCGACACCATTCATGAAAGGCTCTGCGCCGATCAGGTGAATATCAGGATGGGCCTCAGCCTGCCAAAGCAAGTGTTCAGCACCGCCAAATCCGATCTCGAGCCAAAGCTCATCTTTCGCCTCGAGATCAGAAAGGGGGGCGTCGATGTCCCATTTCAATTTAGGAAATGTTTCATCCCAAACCGCTTGGACATGCGGCGACAACGGGCGACCCTTGGCTCGCCCGAATGTTCGAAACTTATTTGACTCGCGGTCGAAACTCATGCCTTGCCTATTTTCACGTCAGACAAAATCAGAGATTCAGCCCATTTCACAGTGTGACGGGCCTATAGGGCGAGTAAGCAGCGCAATAAAGCGCTATTCTTCTTCAGACCCACCCAAAGAGCGAGCAAGTTCTAAAATTTGGCGGCGGACCGCTTTGTTTTTAATCTTCAGCACAGCTTTTGCGAGGCTAACACCATCTGTCGAATTGATGAAATCATACACGATTGGGGACTGGTCTGGACCCTCTGATAGGAGAGCTGGATTGTCGGATTGACCGCCATATTCTGTCGACAAGCCATCATAGAAGAAGCCAACGGGCACATCTAAGACTTCTGAAAGCTTCCAAAGACGCGATGCGCCGATGCGGTTTGCGCCGCGCTCATATTTCTGAACCTGCTGGAAAGTAACACCCAATTGCTCACCTAGCTTTTCCTGGCTCATGCGGAGGATTTTACGGCGGAGTCGCACGCGTGCGCCGACGTGTACGTCCACCGGATTCGGTGAACGTGGCCCAAGTTTTTCAGTCATAATTCATCCCATCTACGTTCGGTGCCAAATGACAAAAGTCTTGGTGCCCCCACCAAAAATGACGAACGTCAATACTATTTAGTTTCTAAGTTAGTACCGCAGTCCCACACCGCGTCTACCAATGGGCGAACTTATGACGCATGTTGATAAACTTATCAAGAGCAGCAATATCTCAATAAGCTTAATTTTGCTGTTAAATTTCAGAGGTTTAATTAGGGTTGTGTCAATATAGGACACCTCGGGAAACACAA
This sequence comes from Litorimonas cladophorae, assembly GCF_014652455.1. GTDB lineage: Bacteria > Pseudomonadota > Alphaproteobacteria > Caulobacterales > Maricaulaceae > Litorimonas > Litorimonas cladophorae. The sequence continues at coordinate 25,202 of NZ_BMYV01000002.1, forward strand.
CTCTACCGTGAATTCGTCCGTAAGGATCAAAAACACCACTGATACCATTCGACGCGGCCCGCACGATGGGGAGCCCCGTTTCAATGGCGCGGTACCGCGCAATATTGGCGTGTTGGGCTGGGCCAGCGCTGCGGCCGAACCATGCATCATTGGATTGGTTCAGAATAAATTGGGCAGGATTTTTTTCATCGGTAGGCGTCAAACCGGGAAAGGCGACTTCATAGCACAGCTGCGGAGAGACGCGCGGAAGGCCAGGAAAGTCGATCAGCGTCTTTGTTTTAGCCGGAGAAATGGACGCCAAATTTGTCGAGATCAGCGGGAATTGTACGTCTTCGAACCAATCCATGAGCGGAATGTGTTCGCCAAACGCGACGAGCTTACGCTTCCGATTGGATCCCGCGACAGCAGGGACACCGTTTTCATCAAATGTAATCGCAACTGACGCATTATAATATCGCAGACGGCCTTGCTCCATTTCGGTCTGAAGCGAGTTCATCAACCACACAGGCGGCGTTGAATCCCCATCCGAAAGCAGCGACCCCATTGCATTCAACAGATCTGGGTCATCCATCGCAGGCCCGCCAAAACCGCGTACCGCGCCTTCGGGCCAAATCACATGGGTCACATCTTTGATGCCAGGCGATATGCTAGCGCGAATAAATTGGTTGGTGATACCAATGGCCGTGTCGGGCGACATCATCTCAGATTGTTTGAACGGGACGGAAACGATCCGCAAGTTAACGTCGTCGTGAAATTCAAGCTGGGCGTTGGCCAGGCGAACATGGCCGATCCCAAAAATCGCCACGAGCGGAAGGACGGCGACGGCAAAAGGCCAAATGCGTTTACGCCAAAAAACTGCCTGCCCCAGAGCCGCACTTACAAATAGGACCAAGGCCGAAAGGCCATAGGCGCCGATCCAGCGCGCCACTTGTGACGGACGTGATCCCGCCTCAAATATATAGGCCGGCAAGTTCCACGGAAATCCACCAAACGCGTTTCCTCTGGCGATTTCGGCCAAGGTGAATGCCGCTGTAAAGGTCAGGACCGCCAAGACACCCGAGAGGCGCGCGCGCGCGAAAAACGCACCCGCGAGGGCCCAAAAAAACGCGAGGAGAAACGCGAGGCCCGCCACCATAAAGGGCATCAGTGGGATAAATTCCGGCCCGCGTTCGATGAAGGCAGAACCAACCCAAAATGTGCCCGCCGCAAAATATCCGACAGCCCACCACAGTGCGACCGAGAAACCCTGACGGCCGGGCCGTTTAGTTTCAGCCACCCATTGCAGTCTTGCAAAAAGAATAGCGAAAGAGGCGATGGTTACTGGCCAAAAGTGAAATGGCGCGTGACCTAAAACCGCGATGGCCCCTAAAATAAGGCCGAGAGCTCGTCCAGTCCACCCTTGCGAACGCAGTATAAGGGGAACGTGCATGGACAACCTGCCTCTACTGGCCCGTGGGCGCAGGCGTTGCGGGCGCGTCGCTAGGCTTTTCTGGCTTCAGCACCGGGGCTTCGTCTTTGCCTGAGGCTTTTTTACCCGGCTTCACATCCGTGACGGGTTTACGCTTAGCGTCCGATATTCGCAGGCGTTTCACGCGCCGCGTATCAGCATCCATGACCTCAAATTCCAGACCTGACGCATGCTTTATAATTTCACCGCGTTCAGGTACGCGACCCGCCAAAGTAAAGATCAATCCGCCAAGTGTGTCGACGCCATCTTCTTCGTCTGGGGTTGCGAAATCCCGACCGAGGGCTTTTTCGAAATCATCAATGTGAATACGCGCATCGGCTTCCCAGATAGAACGCCCGCTTGTGCCCGTCACGATTTGGACTTCGGGCTCGACTTCGTCATGTTCATCATCAATGTCGCCAACAATCGTCTCGATCAGATCTTCGATTGTAACAATGCCATCGGTTCCGCCATATTCATCGACGACAATCGCCATATGAATCCGACGCCCCTGCATCTTGCGCAGCAGATCCTGCGCCAACATGGAGGGCGGGACGAAGAGCACTTCGCGCTTAATATATTGTAGCACTTTTTTGTCAGGATAGGTCTTATTCGTGCGACCCTTTGCATCCAACAACAGGTAAGGCAGCAAATCCTTGATATGGACCATGCCTGTTGGCTCATCGAGGGTTTCTTTATAAACAGGCAAGCGCGAGTGACCCGCGGCCTTAAAGGCATCGGATAAATCTTTCAGCTTGCAGGAGCTTTCAACAGCGACAATGTCGGCGCGCGGCACCATGACATCATCAACGCGCAAGCGGTGGAACCGCTCTGCGGCTGTGACCATCCGTTTTTCGGAGAGGTCAGAGGCATGTGGTGTGACCGCGACATGCGGCGCTTGACGTTTCAGGAGGTCGCGAAGGCGACGCTTGGGGGGTGCCTGTAATGGGCTTTCTTCGGTCATAATAAAATTATTCGTCGTTTACCTGATAGGGGTTGTCAATGCCAAGCGTGGCCAGTGCCGCGATTTCAATGGATTCCATCTCTGCGGCCGTATCATCCGTCAGATGATCAAAGCCTTGCAGATGCAGCCATCCGTGAATCAGCAAATGCGTAAAATGCGCCTCAAATGAAACGGCTTTTCCAGCCGCTTCGCGCAGCAGAGTTTCATGCGCAAGAACAATGTCGCCCAGTAACATGCCATCTTGCGGGAAAGAGAGTACATTTGTTGAGGCGTCTTTGCCGCGATAGTCGCGGTTTAGAACCCGCACCTGCGCATCATCCGACAACACAACGGAAAGCTCGCCGATACGCGGGGCCTCAAACTGATCTGACACCGCCTCAACCGCGCGCGCAATCAAGCCTTCACACGCAGGCCAGCCCTCGGATTGAATAGCAATGTCGATAGACGCGTTCATGGGCGGGCGCTTACAAGGTTCCACGGCGATGGGGAAGTGTGGCGTACAGGGATTAAGTTCACGAAGACGGCTTTAAAACGACGGACCTCAGGGAGAATTCAGCTAGTCCTTCGGTCCTTTTTCATAGGCGTTGACAATTTTCCCGACCAGCGGATGACGGACGACATCACTGGCGAGGAATTTAATCTGTTCAATGCCTTTAATACCCTCAAGAATACCGAGCGCATGTGCCAAACCAGAAGTCTGCCCACGCGGTAAATCGGTCTGCGTCGGATCACCTGTCACCGCATATTTGGCGCGTTCACCCAATCGCGTCAGCACCATTTTCATTTGCGGAATTGTCGCGTTTTGCGCTTCGTCAATGACCACGAAAGCATCAGACAGAGTTCGCCCGCGCATAAAGGCCAGCGGTGCGATTTCGATATCCCCCGTCGCGCGTCGGCGATCGACTTCATCCTTGCCCAGCACCATATGCAGAGCGTCCCAAATGGGTTGCATGTAGGGGTCGACCTTTTCGTTTAGATCACCGGGCAGAAAGCCGAGCCTTTCGCCCGCTTCTACCGCAGGACGACAGGCGATAAATTTTGTTATTTCGCCACGTGCCAAAAGTGACGCGCCATAGGCTGTTGCCAAAAATGTTTTGCCTGTACCTGCGGGACCGACACCGAATGTGATGGTTTGTTCGCGCATCGCGTGAATGAATTTTTCCTGACGCGGAGTCTTTGGAACAATCGGACTGCGGCGCGGAAATGGGATGATCGCATCTGTCGTCGCGGCTTTGACTTTACCTTTGCCCATCGCGCGGATCAGGGCGCGAATATCGGACGGTCCGCAAGGCCAGCCGCGCTCCAGGCGTTGGTAGATTTCTTTGACCAACTCACCCGCACGCGCCACGGACGGACCATCGCCATTAATATGGACGGCGGACCCGGGGGCTTCGATATAAACACCAAAGGCATCTTCGATCAGGGCCAAGTTCGCATGGTTGGACCCACACAAACGCCGCACCAAATCGACATCATCAAATTCAAATATTTCAGTCTGTTTGCTCATGGACGATAGATAGGCGGTGTTGGAGTGGATTGCGAGGAATGATGACCTCAAAACCCACTAATTCGGCCAATAGATTCTCGTCAGTGGTATAAGCTCCCTCGTTTTTGCGTCCAAAGCTTCGTAATCTGCCAAAATCAATTCCGTTAATTCAGAAAGCGTGAGTAGTTTTAGAGGGTATCTGGATCGTTCTGCTTCATACCTCGCTTCCTTAGTAAAACCCCCTGTGCTGACGTAGAGGCATTTGTCTCCGTCTTGGCGCCCCCCCAAAAATGCGCGGATTTCTGATGCACCCATAGATGTACTGGCTCGGTGTTTTACTTCGACAATTATTCTTGGGTCGCTAAAGCCGAGCCCATCTGGAGATGCGATGATATCTTTTCCTCTGTCAGGACCTTTTGGGCTGACATCCGTCTTGTAACCCATGCCGCGTAATACGCCTGCTACGACTTCCTGCATATCTTCCCAACTTAACCGTACCAACTTATCTGCAATGATATCAGCAGCACGAGTTTCGATGGCTTCAAGAGTAAATGCGATGTCATCTTCCGTATCATTCTCATTGTCTCGCGGCTCGACCGATTTACCTACAGGAGGCTCGCCAGCTGATGTATCAAGCAAGTCGCGCATTGCGTGATCAGGGATCTTGAAAAGTGTGCTGATCGCACCCAAGGAATTTTTTGTTCGAGGTAGTAAATCGTCACGGGCGACTTCCAATGTCCAGTCTACTGAAATTATATTTCCATGATCGTCATGCTCAAAACTATCATTGAAACGATAGCCTCCTTTTGATTTTCCGATTTTATAAATGCGTTGCGACGGATCATACGTAACGATGTAGTCATTGGTCTGGATAACCTTGGCAAACCGATGAAGTTGTCCAGCGGACATAATGACTCGGTTTGGGTGCCAATCTGGCCACTGTTTTGCCACTTTCTCTCGAAGGGTTTCAACCGTGTCTTCTGGCAAGATTGCCCCTAAGTCTCTCCAGCCGATAGAGGCTATTCCTTCATCAACAAATTTATCGAAAAGGACTCCTTTGGTTCCAGCTCTGATCATCCACCCAATCATATGCTCTCCATGTATTCTTTTATTTTCACCTTCGGCCAAACTGGAAGCCGACCAAAATCGATGAGCAGGGGCAAGCCTATGATACAATCAACTCGCTCATAACGTTACTCTGCGAAACGTGCACGTTGACGTCAACGCGTATCATGTCAAAAACGCACTTAACCCTTGCCTTCATTGCCCACTCCAATTTAGGCAAGACGCTACTCCTTTCACATTTGAGAGATAGACATGGCCGACCCCAAAACACCCGAACCCGCCGCCACGCCCGCCAAAGACCCTGCGAAAGGGTTTCTGGGTTGGGTTGAACGGACAGGTAACAAATTGCCTGATCCTGTTTTCTTGTTTTTCTATCTGATTATCATCTTGATCGTGATTTCTGTCATTGTTGCCATGACGGGCGGGTCGGCGACATTAAGTGACCAAGTGTTGGGTGGAATGCCCGAAAGCCAGAAGAACCGTTTTAGTATCGGTGCGGATGGCGTTATTCCTGGGATGAGCTTGCTCTCAGGAGAAAACATCGCGCGCCTTTGGGTCGAGATGCCCAAAACCTTCACCCATTTTCATCCACTCGGTTATGTCCTCGTCGTGATGCTGGGTGCGGGTGTCGCAGAGCGCTCTGGTCTCTTTGCTAGCGCTATGCGGGCCGCGGTCAGAAAAGCGCCTTTATTTTTACTCACACCCGTCGTTGCGCTCGTCGCGATGGTTGGCAATCACGCCGCGGATGCAGCCTATGTGGTCCTTATCCCATTGGCGGGCGTTTTATTCGCCAGCGCAGGACGCCATCCATTGGCGGGCATCGCAGCAGCGTTTGCGGGCGTCTCTGGCGGGTTTTCAGCCAATGTTGCGCCGGGCCAACTGGATGCATTGCTTTACGGAATTACCGAAGAAGCGGGTGAGATTCTTGTCGCGGGCTACGACGCCAATATCGCGGGCAACACCTATTTCATCATGGCACTTCTCGTGATTTATCTACCGCTGATCTGGTACGTGACGGATAAAATCATCGAACCACGTCTCGGCAAATGGGTCGCTGACGGTGAAAATGCGAGCTATGCCGAAGAAGATAAGCCCCTCACGGACAAGCAAAGAAAAGGCCTCCGCATGGCGGGGCTTGCCGTAATCGGTGTTGTTGCGATGTGGCTCTTTATGACTTTCGGTCCGGGCACGCCGCTGATTAATGAAGCCGCCTGTCCGACAGACTTGGCGGCCGCAGGTGAGTGTAGCTCTGTTGCGAACTACTCGGATTTCTTCAAATCACTGGTCGCAGGATTTCTTGTTCTATTCCTCGCCTCAGGTTGGGCTTATGGCAAAGCAGCGGGCACGATCAAAGATCACCGCGACCTCGTTAATATGATGAGTGAGGCCATGAAGGACATGGGGTATTATCTCGTCCTTGCATTTGCCGCCGCACATTTTGTTGCCATGTTTAGCTGGTCAAACTTAGGGCTGATTTCGGCGGTGCATGGGGCCAACGCCATTGAGTCCAGTGGATTGCCATTGCCGATTTTGCTGGGATTGATCGTGATCTTCTCCGCGCTCATCAACCTATTTGTTGGCAGTGCGTCTGCGAAATGGGCGTTACTCGCGCCTATCATGGTGCCAATGCTGATGTTGCTCGGGATTAGTCCTGACGGCGCGACGGCCGTGTATCGCGTGGGTGACGGTGCAACCAATATCATTACGCCATTGATGGTCTACTTCCCGCTGATCCTTGTCTTTGCCCGCCGCTGGCAGAAGGATTTTGGTCTCGGTAGCCTCACCGCTATGATGATTCCCTATTCGATTTGGATGCTGATCACGGGCGTCATCCTCGTCGTGGCTTGGGCTTATCTCGGCTTTGATTTGGGACCAGGCGCGCCAATGGCCTACACACTGCCGGGTCAGTAGAAACCCCGGCTGTCGCCCCGCTGTCAGCGAGGTGGCGGGTCAATGTCATAGGACTGACGCCCTGCTTTCCTTGTCTGTCTGCCGCGCAGCGATATGCTGTGGGCAGGCAAAAATGTGAAAGGCTGTCGAACAATGGATATTGATACAGAGAAATTAAAGCGCTGGCGCGAAGAACGGTTTTGGTCGCAAGAGCACCTCGCGGACCTGTCAGGCATCGCGCTGCGGACGGTTCAACGCATCGAAAATGGCGGCAACGCGTCACGTGAATCCATCACGGCTTTGGCGGCGGCCTATAATGTCGACGCAGCGGCGCTGACCTTTGCCCCCGAAGATATTGCGGCGGAAGCGGCGAAGCAAAAGATCGAAAAATCGAAATCTGCGCTTCACCTCTCGTTCTTTATTGTTGCCGCTAGTTGGGCGTTTGTGTTGATCGTCTTTGCAGGCATCAGCCTGTCCGATGGTCCGGGCGGCGATAATATGACGGTCCCCGCGATCTGGATGACCGTCGGCATGGCAGGCCACGGACTGGCGGTTGTGATTGTGGAATTAGTCGCGCGATTTGGCGCGGCAAGGGAAGGCTGATTTGAAAACCATATTTAGCAATCAAAAAACTATCTTAACCCTCGTTTTCGACCAGCTTTGCCACGCGCTCGATTTCGGTTAGGACGGCTAGCTTTGAAAAATGTATGCTCGCTCTCTTTGGCTATCAGCCAGTCTAAAACCAGTTTAGAGGTTTCAATTGGAACATCATCCCAATAGGGCCCCCTGACGCGCCCTTCTCTTCGAATATGTTTCCATGAGCAACTAAAAATGTGCTTTATCGTCATTTCAGGAAGGGAATCTATTAAGTCCAAATAACGCACCTTATCCATATCGGTGAAAGAGATCGCGCATAACCAATCACCGATTTCGGAATAATCACCATAAGAGGCTAAGGTCGTAACAATCTCAAATATCAGGTCGTCGACAGATTTAAATTGCACGCTCGACCAATTTGTAAAATTCGATGTGCCGAGGCGAACACCTATAATATGCGTGTCCAAATTTACGCAAATACCTTCATCTTTAGATTTCGTACCCTGTAACTTTAGGTCCAGAATTCTGGGTATGAAGTATTTAAAGTCACAGTCGTCCTTATCGAGATGAAAGGCATGCCAAAGATATGTTGATAAGAGACCATCAGAGAGCTCGTGCAAGTTTTTTCTCAGAAGTGTACCGACTTCACCCTCTGTCAAACAGCACCCAGCACGACAACCTGGAATTTGAGTGGGGCGGGGTACATTTGAAAATGCACTGTAGAGATTTTCGACTTTGATCATGCCTGAGTTAGTATGCAACAGGTTTGAAAAATGGGTAAAGTTCAAACCTGATATAACAATTCAAACCTAAGCCAAAACCCCAACCAAACTATTCCGCCCCGCTTCTAAAATCTTCACGTGTATAATCGGTCGTGCCGAACATGAAAACGCACCTAATCATCGCATCGCTCTATTTTCATAGCTTCGGAATAATAGGGTTCGAAATAACCTGTCTGGCCTGGTTTGAGTCTCGGCTTAACATATAGGCTTTGATGGGTCGAAACACGTATGCGGTCACCCACGGTCATGCCACAACGAAAACCATTGCATCTGTTTCCCCCCTTCACCGTGAGTAAGCCCGCATTTGTTTTGATCCGTACCTTTCCGACATGGAACCAGATTGCCTCTCTATGATGTGGGGGGAAGTGCCAAAACGTCCAAGGTTTTACATCTAACTGACGAGAATTAGCGTTAGAGCCTATCGATCCGAATTCGATCTGTTGACGCGAGACATTGCCAATCATCACAACCTTTCCATCATCCCGAGAGAGGGCTTGCATGTCAGCGCGGTCCGTATTGACGCCGTCAAAATGAAGAATAGCGAAAAGTAACAGGATTGGCCCGTAGAGCCATTGAATTGTTGCGTCGCCATCCTGCAAGGATTGATAAGTAAAAAACACGCCGAGGGCAGCCAAAATAAATGAAAGTGTAATCGCAGACGGCCACAACACCGCTGTATCATGGACGACTTGAATATTCTCGCACCAGGGTTTTTCCATAGGGATTGGTTAGAGCAGAACGGTTAAGTTGAGTTAAACTTGAAGGGTCTATTATTTCGGGGTTATCAACATCGACCTAGACAATCTACCGCGTGAATATGCTTTTAATTTCTGGGTCTGTTGGGGAGAAAACGCACGACTGGGTATCCATCTGTACCCGTTGGGTCGGCCTTCCACTACAATGCCTTTCCGCAAAAACCGAATACGACGTATCTGTTCCCAACGCATTTCAACGACACGTCCAGTTTTATCGCGCAAAGTCGCACCCTCAGGCGTGAAGGTCCAAGAGTCAGGCTTGAGCCTTGCGTGCCCCGCAAGCGTCGCAACAATGACAACAAAACAAATTCCGACAAAGACTATAATAGAGAACTGTGCTGCAAAGATGAGTAGCGGCCATAGACTTCGGACACCCGCCACAAAGAAGAGTATGTTTGTCGAGAAAAATATTACGGAAGCAGCACTAACGGCCCCCATCAATAATTTTCGTCCATAGAACAGGGCGTGCATATTATCGGTTTGGGTGATCGCAACCTGTTTGGAGTGAATAGCTCCGCCTCCGTTTACCGCGCCAAAACCCCAACCAAGCTATTCCGCCCCGCTTCCGTAATCGTCACATCCACAATCTGCCCTATCAAATTTTCTGGGCCGTCGAAATGTGTGCCTGTTAGATAGGGTGAGCGACCGAAGAGTTGCCCGCCTTTGCGGCCCGCGCCTTCGACTAAGACCGAAAGCGTTTTCCCAATGAGGGATTTATTATGGGCTTCTTGTTGGGTGTAGAGCAGCTCTTGCAGGCGCACGAGACGATCCTGTTTTACGTCTTCATCCACTTGGCGGTGCATGGACGCGCCGGGTGTGCCGGGACGGATGGAGTATTTGAAACTAAAGCTACTGGCGTAACCGATTTCTTCGACGCAGCGCATCGTCTCTTCGAAATCCAGTTCGGTTTCACCCGGGAAGCCGACGATGAAATCACCTGAGAGCGCGATCTCTGGACGGGCGGTGCGGATTTTGGCGATCAGCTGTTTATAGTGATCATAGGTGTGATCGCGGTTCATCGCGCGCAGGATTTTATTACTGCCCGATTGGATCGGCAAATGCAGATAAGGCATGAGTTTCGGTTCTTCGCCAATCACGCGGATCAGTTCGTCATCCATATCGCGCGGGTGCGAGGTCGTGAACCGAATACGGTCAATCCCACCAATCAAGGCGACGTGACGGATAAGCTGTCCGAGGCCCCACTGCGTCCCATCGGGACCTTCAGCTATATAGGCATTTACGTTCTGCCCAATGAGCGTGATTTCACGCACGCCCTGCGCCGCGAGGCCACGGGCTTCGTCGACGATTTGTTGCACATTTCGGCTGACTTCTGCGCCGCGCGTATAGGGCACAACGCAGAAGGTGCAGAATTTATCGCAGCCTTCTTGAACGGTGAGGAACGCCGAGAACCCTTTGACGCTGCGGTGTTTTGGCAATTGATCAAATTTCTCAATCGTGTCGAATTCTGTTTCCAAAACTTCGCCAGAACTGCGGTGAACTTTCGCAATCATTTCCGGGAGTTTGTGATAGGTCTGCGGCCCCAAAACCATATCGACGACGGGGGCACGACGCATGATTTCGGCGCCCTCGGCTTGGGCAACACAGCCCGCGACCGCGACTTTCATATCAGGTTTGTTTTGCTCTTTGTGTTTACGAATGCGGCCTAGCTCTGAATAGACTTTCTCGGCGGCTTTTTCTCTGATGTGGCAGGTGTTGAGAATAACCAAGTCCGCGTGGTCGGGCGTGTCGACAGGGGCATAGCCAATCGGGGCCAAGACATCGGCCATCCGTTCACTGTCATAGACATTCATTTGACAGCCATAGGTTTTGATGAAAACTTTTTTGGTATTTGCGGGCGCAATAACGTCGGGTTTGGCTGCGATGATCGCAGGGGTGTCGACGTCACGTGCCACGTTTTTTTCGTGGGGTGACATAATAAGCTCCAATATGTGTTGGCGGGCCTATAGGCGCGCGGAGACGTTTGGGCAAGGTGATCTAGACAGAGCTTGCTTAATGTGATTATATAACAATATGAAAGCGATCCTGCCACTTTGTCTTTTAGTCTACGTTCCGCAAATCAGCTTTGCGCAGATCAATTCAATGAGTCCGCCTGTTTGTGATTTAACCCCCAATAAGCGCGTTATCGCCGAAGTCGTGAGTGTGGAACGTCACGCGGAAGGCGATGTGAAATACAGCCTGCTTCAGATCGATAGTGTTTTCGGAATCGGTGAGTTTCGCGCAACGACGGAACCAAAAACAATGAAGGTCCGGCACGCCCATCGCGATTTCGAGCTCTTCGAAGGACAACATGTTTTGGATCTAAAGCGTACCCATTGCCGCGGAGAGTGGTATCTCGAACGCTCCTCTCATGGCGAAATCGTTAATATTGCCGAACGAACGCGACGAACAGAAATTCAAAAGCTGAAAGAGGAGAGCTTTCAGTGTAACTGGCCTGTCGAACGTGAACTCTGCTATCAAAAAATCAACATGGCCTATCACGCCGAAATCTTTGTTGGTAGCTTTCAGCTGGATAACGCAGAGGTCTGCGAGCAATATATCCCCCAATATAATACAGAATTCCGTTATTCCCCGCGCCCGTAAAGTAATTGGAAAATAATTATGAAATCAAATACCGCAATTTTGATCACCCTCCTCACCTTCGCTTTTTCTAGCGTAAGCTATGCCTGCTCATGTTCACAAGCAGGCGGTTGGGTTAGTAAATTTGCGGAAGGCAAAACTGTCGTTTGGGCGCGGCCCGTGCAGAGCACCTGGCTAAGCGACCAAAGTGGAAGGCCATCAAGCGGAAATGTCGAAACTCAATTTGAGGTCTTGGACGGATTTTCACGTATCTCTGAAACAACAATATCCGTTCGACATAGGAACGACGGCGCGGCTTGTGGTATCTATCCGACCTTAGGTCGTTCGGATTTAATCATCGCGTATGATTCAGGTAACTCACAAGAATATTTGGCCACTAATTCCTGCACGATGAATTCTATCGACCCGACCACACTCATTAAATACCTCGAAACGGGTGAAGATACCTATGTGCCAAGTTTTTGGAAGTGTGAGCAGCAAAAGGATGACGGTATATCGCTTGAGGATAATTGTGAGTATCTTAGTGAGGAAGCAGAAAAGCAACGGCGTGATGATTACGTTGCATTTATAAAAAAGAAGCGTCTTGAACTCCGAACGGCACTCTAACCCGCAACGCTTCAACCTGATCCGTAACCATAATGATCTGCACAAGGCCGCCTTTATTGAGAAGGAATAAAATGCGCTTTATCGCACTCTTCATCATTTTTCTGCTTCACCCAACTTTGGCGTGGGCCTGTAGTTGCTCGGAAGATCGCTCCATGTCTGAAATCGTGACAGAAGGCGCGGTTGTAGTTTTGGCTTCTCCAGTAGGCGGTGGGTTCCAAAGCGAATGGAATAGTGGAATTTATCCCAATCGCCTCAAGATCTGGAAAACTTATGTAGGTGAATCATCGGAATACGAAACTATACAAATTCATCGCGGCTCAACATGCGCAGCTAGTTTTCCGAGAAGCCAAATTTCTTTAATTGTCGTCCATAGAAATATATCGGGTGATTTGCAGTCCAATATCTGTTCGGATGGTGGATACACGAATGAGCAATGGAAAACATATTTCAAGACTGGTGAAGAGACACCACCTCGCGACATGTGTTTCATGGATATAAAAAATGCTTTTGATGAAGAGGAATTCTTAGGGAAAGCCTTCAAACTCAGTCGCCCTGAATGCGGAGTTCATCTTGATGATTATGTCAGACGATACACACGAAACCCCTAATCCGCCAATGGCACTCTAACCCGCAACGCCTCTACCTCATCCATATTTTTATCTAGCTGCCGCCAGGCTTTTTTCAACATTTTCCGCAAGCGCGGTTTTAGATGCGGCGTGGCCGTTTCCTTTGGCATATTTTTAATCCGCATAAATAACGCGGTGGCGAAGACCATGTCGGCTTCGGGGAGGTAACCTGCGCCTTGGGCTTGCCAGCCTTGCGTATCGGCATTCGTGAATTGCGAAAATTCGAACCGCGTATTGGCGAGGAAAACACCATAGCCGAGGAAGATCGCCGTGAGGTCGGTGAACAGCTCATAAAGCTCTGGCTCGATTTCCAATTGCGCTTTCGCCCGCGTATGCAGCGCGTGAGACAGTTCATGCGCAAAAGTTGCGATCAATTGCGCGGGCTTGTTCTCTAGGCCCAGATCATATCGAATAATCTCGCGCGGATTTCCAACTTTCGAAGGAATAAGCTGATAGGTGCCACAGGCCGTGTCGCCCGTTGTTTCGACCATCGCCAAACCGCCGAGCGACGCATCGGGGCGGCCTGATTTACCCTCAAGCTCAAAGATATCGCCTTCGTTGAACCCACATTGGGCTTTGACTAAACGGAAAATATGGTCGGCTTGCGTTGGGGAAAGCGCGTCAATTTCTGGAAAGAAGTCTGGGGTCGGCAGAATTAACGGGCTGTCGGCGAGCGCAGGCTTCGTTTCGAAATTATCAATCAGCCACGCAAAGCCATCAAATTGCCATTCGGCCACGTCTGGGTCGATGAGATTACGGGAGAACATGATGTCAACGGCCGGTTGGCGTCCGGGCTTAGGTTTTGATCTTACGCCCGTAGAGCTCCATGCGGTGATCGACGAGTTCATAGCCGAGTTTTTCCGCGATTTTCTTTTGTAGCTCTTCGATCTCTTCATTGACGAATTCGATGACGTCACCCGAATGGACATCAATCAGGTGATCGTGATGTTCGCCTTCGGCGAGTTCATAGCGCGCCCGACCATCGCGGAAATCATGGGTTTCGATGATACCGGCTTCGTCAAACAAGCGCACGGTGCGGTAAACTGTTGCGAGTGAAATTTTCGGATCATGCTGGCTGGCACGGGTGTAAACTTCCTCGGCATCAGGGTGGTCTGTGGCTTCGGAGAGGACTTTGGCAATAATGCGCCGTTGTTCCGTCATGCGGAGGCCGCGTTCAATACATCGAGTTTCAAGAATACTGGTCATAAGGGTTAATAGGGTGAGAGAGCCCCGCCGTCTAGCGCCTTCGGACGATAGGTTTCATCCAGAGCCTGTGAGTTTTCGGGAGAGCGTCAGCGCCGCGACCCGTCCACCCGCGCGGCGATAATATCCCGGACGTCGCCCCATCGGGATAAATCCTGTGCTGCGGTAGAGCGCGATCGCGGGCGCGTTGTCTTCGGCGACCTCTAAGAACAGATCCGTTACGCCACGCGCTTCTAGCTCTGAGATCGCAAGGTCCAATAAAGCGCGGCCCAACCCTGTGCGACGGGCAGACGGCGCGGTGGCAATTGTCAAAATCTCAGCTTGGTCCATAACAACGGAGAGAATGATGAAAGCCGCTAGATCGTCTTCACTATCCAATCCGAAGCAAAGATCTTTCTGGCAATGCGTCGCCATTTCCAAAGCATCCCATCCTCCGCTCCCGTGGGGTGGGGCAAAACTCTGCGCGTGAATGGTGGCCATGTCGCGCGCGTCTTGAGCGCCTAGACGCCGCAAAGTCATCAAAGCGATTTTCCGCCGGGGAGTTTCGCATCAGGACCGCGCGAATAAAGCGGTTCAGCGGGGAAGTCTTCGGGGTCGCGGTCTATTGCCAGCCATGCGAGGATACGGGTATCGACTTTAGCATCATGAACGATTTGAATGTTTTGGTCGGCTTGGGTCTGCGCCAACATTTCTTTGAGCATGGCGCGCGGTGGAGATTTGGGCGATCCGTTTTCATAAAGCCCATAGAAAAACTCGCCCCGGCGGACGTCTTGTTGCACGGCAACACGTCGGGTGGCTTCGGGGTCAAGGCCTCTCGCCGTCAGTTCTAAGGCGTCGATTCCGACCACAGGCAAACCGCGCGGTAGCGCAAACCCTAGCGCAAAAGAGAGTGCGACCCGCAAACCCGTAAAACTGCCTGGACCCGTACAAACGGCGAGGCGGTCCACATCACCGGGCTTTAAATTCGCGACATCAAAAACTTCTGCCACCATACCTGCGAGGACTTCGGCATGGCCACGGCCAATCTTGCGGCTGATATGGGCGCAGATAATCGCATCATCCACGAGGGAGACAGAGCAGTCAGGACCCGTCGTATCGAGGCCAAGAACCAACATTGGCGTTTAGGCCACAGCCTGTTCAACGCCATTCACTTCGGGAACGTAGTGTTTCAGCAGGTTTTCGATACCGTGTTTGAGTGTCATCGTTGAAGACGGGCAGCCCGCACAGGCGCCGCGCATTTCCAGATAGACCATACCGTCAGCATCATCGAAATGTTTGAAAACAATATCGCCACCGTCCTGCGCCACAGCAGGCCGTACGCGCAATTCGATCAACTCTTTAATTTGCTCAACAATTTCGAGGGTTTCACCTTCATAGACGCGCTCTTCAACTTCGCCTGCTTGCAGCTGATCTAAGAGCGGTGTGCCACCTGCGACATAGAAATCCATGATCGCGCCAAGCACGGCGGGTTTCAGGTGTTTCCATTGCGCGTCTTCGCCGCGCGTCACGGAAATATAATCATTCCCGAAAAAGACGCGGTGCACGTCAGGAATCATGAACAACATCTCGGCCATGGGCGCATCGGCAATGTCGTCACCGCGCGTATATTCGCGCACGCGACCTTCAGCGCCAACAACCTCTTTACCAGGAAGGAATTTCAACGTCGCCGGATTCGGCGTATCTTCGGTTTGAATAAACATAAGCGCTATTTGGGACAGCTGCGTGCGATACGCAAGGCGCATTGACCACATGTCACGGAACCGTGCATGAATGGGCCATGATGCTCCGTTGCCCCAAATTTGATTTTCGAACCCTGCTGTGCGGTTCAATCTGCATGGCTTTGGTCGGCTGCGCAGGTCTGGACACGCGCCTGCCCGAGATTAGCGCACCGGATTTAGCCGCAGAAACACAAATGCAAGAAACAACGGCCCTGCGCCAAATAGAAGACAAGTCAGAGCGCCTTCTTCGCGTTGGCTGGCCTATATTGACCGCAAATGTGGAACTCTGCCCAAAATCCCGTCCCGCCATCGGCGTGAAAATGCATAGTCTGAAATCCTACCCAAAAAGATTACGGTCCTCCGCAGGTCGCGTTCTAGGCGCAGATGACACTCAACGCGTTTTGCACATAACCAAAGGCAGCCCGGCAGATGTGTCAGGGCTCCAGCGCGGTGACATCATCTTAGACGATGACGGCCAAACGGCTGAGCTGGATTCAGAAGCTTGGAGCGAGTTCCTACGTGACAATACGCTAAATATTCGACGTGGAACAGAAACGCTTTCCGTCGCTATCGACCCCGTTTCCGTCTGCGATTATGCGCTAAAGCTGTCCAGCAGCGGAGCAATCAACGCCTATGCCGATGGCAGGAACATCACGATGACGACCGCGATGATGGATTTTGTAGAGAGTGATGAAGAATTGGCCCTCATCATCGGCCATGAGTTGGGGCACAATACCATGGGTCACATCCGCAAGATTGTGGGCAATTTTATCTTCAGTTTTGGCGGGACGCGCTACACACGACCCTTTGAGAGTGAGGCGGACTATGTGGGTCTTTATTATCTCAAGCGCGCGGGATATTCGACACAAGGCGTTGAAGATTTCTGGCGTCGGCTCGCGAAAGTCTCCCCCAAAAGCATAAATCGCGCCAAGTCCCATCCAACATTTCCAGATCGTTATTTGCGTATCCAAGCGAGTCGTGATGAAATTGAAGCCAAGCAATCCGAAGGGAAACCCTTGCTTCCCAATTTCAAAAATGGAGCCAGTCCATCCGGTACATAAGCTTAATTCTCGGCGCGCTCTCAGTTGCAACGCTCATCTCGGCCTGCGCAAAGCATGAGGCTTCGGCGCAAGACCTGTCCGAAATCCAGACCGTCAGTATCATGTCTCCGACGTCACCCAGGCCCGATGATACGACTTTCGAGCAGGTTCTGGCTGAGTATCAAGCTTTTAACCGTCGCCTCTCGCGCGTCGCCGCGCCCTTACGAATTGCCAATGCTTCACTGTGTCCTGACAATATTCGGGACCCCGGTTTTTACACGCATCGCTTGGAAGATTACCCAGAAACGATCCGTCCTATGGCGGAAATTATGCTGGGGCTGGAAAGCAAAGGGCTGTTCATTCGCGAAGTGCGGGCCGGGTCATCAGCCGAGGCGCAACGCTTGGAACCTGGCGATCAGATTTTGTCGGTAAATGAAAACCCGATCAGCTCCGACCCAATCATGGACACCTATAATCGGGCGGTTCTGCGCAATGGGTTTGATAGTGTGCTGTCCAAAGTTAAAGTTCGAACCACGGAAGGGCGTGAATATACGGCGCGCATTCGCCCTCAGACGGCGTGCGATATTCCAGCGAAGGTCGTGTTTTCAGAGCGCATGAATGGACATACAGATGGTCGCGAAGTTTTAATCACCTCCGCATTGATGAGTTCTGTGCCCGATGACACGAACCTTGCCCTCGTGATCGCGCATGAAATGGGCCACGTGATTGCGGGCCATGTCCATCAACCCCAAAGTCAGGCGTTAGAGTTAGAAGCTGACCGTATGGCACTCGTCTTAATGGCGCGAAGTGGATATGATGTGACCGACGCCGTGGCCTATTGGGAGCGCGCGGCCCATCCACACCACGGCGGCACAGCAGATGATAGCTCCCACCCCAGCACAGTAACGCGCTATGAGAATTTTCAATCGGAACTCACGCGCATCCAAAAGATACAAAAACAATCTCGGAAGAACGCCGAGCCCTTCCGAAATCTTTCGTTTAATTAGACTTTAATGGCTGCCGTGGTCCATGTCGCCTTGGCGCATTTCACCACGCATAACGACAGGCGCAACAACCGTTAAATCGTCCGCTGTTTCGAAGTCCAATGTCAAAACGACCTCATCGCCCAGCGCCATTTCAGCGTTAAATATCATCACGTGAAAACTGCCGGGCTTTAGATCGACACTTTCGCCATGGGGTAGTTCAATTCCGTCAACACGGCGCATCTTCATGACGCCGCCTTCTTCGATATGGGTGTGAAGTTCTATGCGATCACTGACGGATGATGACACCGCGATCAGGCGATCCGTATCTCCATGATTGTCTATTCGCATAAAAGCGACGCCAGTTGTTTGTCCAGGAAGGGGCGGATTAATTCGCACGTTTGAGAGTTCAATGCCTTCGCCCAAATGGGTATGTTCACCACAGCCCGCGAGGGCAAAGCTGGCGACGATTGGAATGGCAAGGGTTAGAAGAAAATGGCGCATGATTTAAGCTCCTCTAAATCCAATAATACGGCGGACATCCGCGACAATGGGGTCGGCAATCGCGGCGGCGTCATCACCAGCTTTAGATAAAATCACATCAATTTCGTCCGGCGCGGCCAAATACCGATTCATTAATTCCGTCACGGGCCGCAGAGTTTCCACCGCGACATCGGCCAGTGCCGATTTGAAGGGACCGAATTGGCTGCCGCCATGTTCCTTCATAATATCGGCCTCGCTGCGTTCTGACAGCGCCGCATAAATACCAATGAGGTTCGCAATATCAGGGCGACCTTCCATTTCCTCAGCGCTGGATGGGACGGCCCCCATGTCTGTTTTGGCCTTGCGGACCTTCTTTGCAATCTGATCGGCGGTGTCGGTCAAATTAATGCGCGATCCGTCGGACGGGTCAGATTTTGACATCTTCTTAGTGCCATCACGCAAGGACATAACCTTCGCGCCGGGGCCTTTGATCAAAGGCTCTGGCATTGGGAAGAAATTGGGCGCGTTGAAGTCGTGGTTGAACTTTGCCGCAATATCACGGGACAATTCCAAATGTTGTTTCTGATCTTCGCCCACAGGAACATGCGTGGCTTTGAAAGCCAAAATATCTGCGGCCTGAAGCACAGGGTACGTATAGAGACCAACAGAGGCGCGTTCAGCGTTTTTGCCCGCTTTGTCTTTAAACTGTGTCATGCGGTTCAACCACCCGGTTCGGGCGACGCAATTGAAATACCATGCCAGCTCTGTATGCGCGCGCACCGAAGATTGCGCGTAAACGATCGCCTTTTTCGGATCGACGCCCGCAGCAAAATAGGCAGCCGCGATTTCTCGCGTCTGGTCAGCCAGTTTAGCGGGGTCTTGCGGCACAGTAATCGCGTGCAAATCGACAATGCAAAAAACGCAGTCTTTTTCATGTTGAAGGGCGGCGAACTTTTTCAACGCCCCCAAATAATTTCCAAGGTGCAAGGAGCCAGACGGTTGAACGCCAGAAAAGACGCGATCAGGTCCAGAATAGGAGTCAGTCATGAATTATGCCTTTGGCATCTTATTAGGGTGTTTTCACCGAGCGAGAGAACGCCCTGCCTATATCTGCGGGGTCATACGCCCGCAAGAGGGTGGCGGCGATGACATACAGGACAAATCCGCCGCCCACGACAGCGCCCAACCAGATAAAGTCCATCAGAATGTTCAAGTCGCCCAAATCTGGTAGCCGCATCTGCACCCAAGATAGGCCCACGCCCATTATCGCACTTGCAAGCGCCATACGGGGCAATGTCCGCCGTAATTTAACCCCGAGCACCATATCCCCAGATCGCAGCAATAAAATCGCGAGGCCGAGGACATTGACCCAAGCGGCGATAGATGTGGCTAGCGCCAAACCATGAAACCCAATTGTTTTGAAAAGAGCAAAGCCCAGAGAGAGATTGATCGCCGCAGAAATGCCCGCCCAAATCATAGGGGTTCGCGTGTTTTCGCGCGCAAAAAAGGCAGGTGTTAAGACCTTCAGCAAAACAAAGGCTGGCAAGCCAAGGGCAAACCATCGCAACGCCTTGGCCACTTGAGCAGTTGTGTCGGGCGTGAAAGCGCCGCGTTGATAAATGCCGGAGATTAGAAAATCAGGTATGACGTAAAGCGCAACGGCCGCAGGTAGCGTTAGGAAAAGAGAGATTTCGATCCCATGATTAAGCGACATTTTCGCCCCCGCATCATCGCCCGCCCGAATAGCGCGAGAGAGTGTTGGTAGGAGCGCGACGCCCATCGCAATACCGATGATTCCAAGCGGTAACTGATAAAGGCGATCAGCATAGGTGAGCCAACTCGCCGCGCTCTCTTGGGTCGTTGCGATGACGTGACTGACAAGGAGGTTAATTTGCGTAATCCCCGCACTTATAATGCCGGGCACACCCAAGATTAAAAGTCGTCGAACGCCCGTAGTAAAGCGTGGCCGCCGCAGACCAAATTTGACGCCCGCTTTGCGACAGGCCCAAACGACCAGTATCATTTGCAGCGCCCCTGACGCCGCGATGGCCGCAGATAGGGCCAAGCCAATTAAACGCTGAGACCACGCCAAACTTCCCACCGCCCAAAGTGTGCCGATCATCATAACGTTCAAAACAATCGGAACGGCGGCTGCGACGGCAAAATGATTTCGGGTATTTAACACACCCGAGAACAAGGCCGTCATGGACATAAACAAGAGGTAAGGCATGGTCAGCCAGGCATAGAGCACGGCCAAATCATAGGGCGTGATACCTGCGGCGTTGGGAGTTTTCCCCAAACCATAGCCGATAATATTGAGGGTCCACGGCATGGTCAGCTCAAAGCCGATGACCAAAAGCGCCACGACAAAGAACAAGGCCGCGGCCGCCTCGCTGGCAAATCCATCGGCGGCGGCTTCGCCGTCTTGTTCAATACGCTTGGCATAGAGCGGCACGAAGGCCGCATTAAATGCGCCTTCTGCAAACATACGACGAAAGACGTTCGGGAGTTTAAAGGCCGTAAAAAAGGCGTCGGACACGACGCCCGCACCTAAAAAACGCGCAATTAAAATATCGCGCACCAAACCCAAGAGGCGCGAGACCAAGGTCAGCGATCCAATCACAGCGGTGGAACGCAAAAGTCTCACTTAGGCTGCCTTCTTTGCTGACTTTTTATCAGGGTCCCGTAGAATTTTAAGCAATCTCTTGCGCACGACTTTTTTCCGTGCGTCGTCCAGAGCGGCACAGCGCACGTAGAAAGCGTCAACAGCGGTGGTGCCGACAACCTCAATATGGGCTGAGGTAATGTCAAAACCTTCTTGGCTTAATTCGGCCGCCAACATGTATAAAAGCCCTGGTCGGTCACGACCTTGAACTTCAATGATACAGGCATTGCCATCCCCCGTTTCCGGAAAATGCACCCGAGGTCGGACAGGAATGGCCCCCGCGCGACGGGACCGAATGGGTTTGGGAACAGCCAATCCGTCTGTCTGTCCATCGGCGGCCATACGAGATCGTTTGCGCAAATTTTCAAGGAGGTGAGCAGAATGTTCACCAAAAGCTTCACCATCTGCACTCAGAAGATAAAAGACATTCATGACCATTCCATCATCGCCCGTATTCAGGCGTGCGCCCGTAATCGAAGCGCCGCTGGCCGTAATCGCCAGGGATAAGTCTCGAAATAATCCAGGACGGTTACGGGTTAGCACCCAAAGCTCTGTCACCTTACGGCGTGGATTAACGCGTGTCTGCGTCGCAGAATGAAGCAAAGGATCATGACCCGCCTTTAACAGCGTTTCAAAATACGCCATATGCATCACCAGTTTCTTCATGGTGAAACCAATCCAATAACTATCGGGGAGGTGATCTGTAATTGGCGCAATAAATTCGGGCTTGCCAGGCTCTAGCCGTTCCAGAATTTGCTCTTTCCGCGCTGCGGCTTTAGCGGCAGGGGCAAGCTCTTCACGGCCATCTAAATAGGCGTCCGTTGCCATATAAAGGCCACGCAAGAGTGTGGCTTTCCAATCATTCCAAATGCCGGGGCCCACGGAACGAATATCCACGACGGTCAATACAGCCAATAGGTCCAAGCGCCGTTTAGAGCCCACCAGCTTTGCGAAAGCCGCGATTGTATCAGGGTCTGAAATATCACGGCGCTGGGCCGTCTCGCTCATATCTAAGTGACGCCGGACCAACCACGCGACATCATCCGTAATGTCTTGAGGAATGCCTAAACGGTTACAGGCGCGATGCGCGAGTTGCGCGCCCTCGATACACTGATCACCTTTGCCCTTGCCTGTATCATGGAGGAGGCAGGCCAGCATCATGGTCAGCCGTTGCGTATTATCAAATTCGGCGGCAATCCGCGCGGTGACAGGCATGTCAGCGTCGAGGCGCCCCTTTGCCAAATTGTCGAAATTATCGATAAGCCGCAATGTGTGCTCATCCACCGTATAGGCGTGATGCATATTGAACTGCGTTCGCGCGACAATGCCACCAAATTCGGAAAGATAACGTCCCAAGACACCCGCTTCATTCATCGTTTTTAACGTCGCATATGGGGCTTTGGCGGTCAGAAGTGTCTTCTGGAAAATTTCTGAATGTTCAGGGCTATTTCGGAAATCGTGGTCAATCAGATTACGACGGAAATCAATTTCAGAGAAAGCATCGGGGTGAATATCGATATTTCGGCGACCTGCGGTTTCGAATAATTGCAAAATTTGCGACGGCTTTTCACGAATGGTCATCGGATCGGCAAACATCAATCGCCCATGGTCAATCACAAAGTCTTCGTTTTTAAGGTTTCGCCGCGACCCCGGTAAATATTTATCCAAACTTTTGGGAAGCCTCAGGGCCTTTTCGGCTTCCAGCTTCGCACAGGCAATTCGCGTCAGCGCGCCCACTTCGCGGGCATTGGTGAAATATTCCCGCATGAAGCGCTCCACCGCGACTTCGACTTCGGGAACGGCATGACCCATTTTCGGTGCGAGCTTGACCTGCATGTCAAAGCTTAGCTGCTCCGTCGGACGGCCTGCCGTCCA
The DNA here is from genome assembly GCF_014652455.1 of Litorimonas cladophorae. Classification (GTDB taxonomy): domain Bacteria; phylum Pseudomonadota; class Alphaproteobacteria; order Caulobacterales; family Maricaulaceae; genus Litorimonas; species Litorimonas cladophorae. The sequence goes on from NZ_BMYV01000002.1 coordinate 47,985, forward strand.
ATGCAAATGATGTCGCGTTCGCCAGAGAAAATCAGCCGCTCGCCTGAAGCGCCCTGCCGCGCGTTCATCAAACAAACCCATTTCGGCATAATCATAGGCGCGTTGCGGATCCGTGATCTGACCCGCCTTGTCCAGAAAAGAGGTAATCCAATAAAGCACGTGCAAATCACGTAGACCGCCCTTGCCCTCTTTAATGTTCGGCTCAATGACATATCGGGAGTTACCTGCGCGGTCATGGCGTTCGTCCCGCTCTGCCAGTTTGGTCGCAATATAGGCTCGTCCTTTTCCGCGGGTGATGGTCTTGCGGAATTGGCGGTAAAGGTCCTCCGAGAGCGCCTCATCCCCAGCCAAATGTCGAACATCCAAGAGGCTGGTCAAGATTGTCTGATCTTCTTTTGCGAGCTTCAAACATTGTTCCACTGTGCGCGAGGCGTGCCCAACTTTGAGGCTGAGGTCCCAGAGCATGTAAAGAATATATTCGGTGACCGCTTCTGTGCGAGGGGAGCTATTATTATCGGGAGTCAGGAACAGAAGGTCGAGATCAGATTCTGGCGCCATCTCGCCGCGCCCATATCCACCCACAGCACAAAGTGCGAGGCGCTCTGACTCTGATTCGACCGCTGTCAAAGGCGCAATATGGCGCGTTGTAAAATCCCATAACGCGGTAACGATACCATCATGCACAGAGGCCAAGAGCCGCGCTGTTTCCAACCCGTCCAGGCGGCCATGTTCAAACCGCTCTTGCGCATTATTCTTGGCTTCCGCCAGTCGCATCTTCAACAGCGTCAAAACGTTGAGGCGTAAATCATCGCCGCCCTGCGCCGACAATGCATCTAATTCTGAAATTAAATCGACTTGGGACAAATCTGTGTCAGGCGCCGCGGCGCGGTCAGGGATGCCAGCGGATGTTTGTGGGATGCGGGCCATATTATCCTATCTTCTCTTGGGCTTTGACCTTCAGTTCATAAAGGAGATCAAGGGCTTGTCGGGGCGATAAGGCGTCAACATCAAGGCGCGCCAAAGCAAGCTCTAATGCGCTAGGCTCAGGCGGCGTCGTCACGGCCGCTGTAAAAAGAGGCAAGCCGACAGGGGCGGAGGCTGAATTCACAGACTCAGACTCTAATCGTTCCAATACGGCCCGTGCGCGTTCAACCGCCGCCATGGGTAAACCTGCTAGTTTTGCGACCTGAACACCATAAGAGCGGTCCGCCGCCCCAGGGCGAACGTCATGGAGAAAGACTAAATCGCCATCCCATTCTTTCGCCCGAAGACTCGCGTTCTCCGCGCCATCCAGACCATCAATGAGTTCCGTTAGTTCATGATAATGCGTGGCGAAAAGGGCGCGTGATTTATTCACGCTCAGCAAATGCTCCACACTCGCCCAAGCAATGGATAACCCATCAAAGGTGGAAGTACCGCGTCCGATTTCATCCAAGATCACAAAGCTACGCTCGGTTGATTGATTGAGGATCGCGGCTGTCTCGATCATTTCGGTCATGAAAGTCGAGCGACCTTTGGACAAATCATCAGAGGCACCGACGCGAGAGAACAGACGATCCGCGACGCCAATTTCGGCCGAAGCCGCGGGGACAAACCCGCCCGCTTGCGCGAGAATAAACATCAGCGCGTTTTGGCGCAGATAGGTCGACTTACCCGCCATATTGGGGCCGGTAATCAAAGTCAGACGGGCCGCAGAGTTCGCGTCTGATGACAAAGCGCAATCATTGGCGGTGAAGGCGGGCGCGCCCGATTTGCGCAGCGCGTCCTCGACGACGGGGTGTCGTCCACCTTTGATGATGAAGTCAGGACCGTCATTCACAATGGGGCGCACAGCTCTGTTTTCTTCGGCCCAAAGCGCCCACCCTGCTTGTACATCTAATTGCGCGAGATAGGCCGCCATCCCGCGAATAGTTTCAACATGGGTTATCACGCGCTCAACGAAACCGTTGAAGACCTCAAGCTCTAAGGCGGTCACCCGTTCTGCCGCACTGGCAATCTGGCTGTCGAGATCAGCGAGTTCCACGGTGGTAAATCGCACACCTGACACCAATGTCTGCTTATGAATGAAGGGGCTTTCGGGTCCCTTCGATAGCATGGTGTCGGCATGTTTGGGCGAAACTTCGATGAAATAGCCCAGCACATTATTATGCTTGATCTTCAACGTCGAAACTTCTGCGAGTTTAGCATATTCAGCTTGAAGCCCTGCAATCAAACGTCGCGAGTCATCGCGTAGCGTTTTCAGCTTATCGATTTCTGGCGTCCATCCTGTCGCCACAAATCCCCCGTCGCGCGCCAGCATCGGGACATCTGGCAGAAGAGCTTTACCTAAATCCCGCGCAAGCTTTGCAATGTCAGGTTCTTGCGCCAGACTAATGCCGGTTAAGGCCCGCTCGACATTGGCTGGGGGTTTGATGTCAGGGCTTTGTGCGAAATGTGCGTTGATCGTTTCGCCCAGACGCAAAGTTTCGGAGAGCGTTTTGAGGTCACGCGGCCCGCCGCGCCCGAGCGCCAAACGAGAGGCCGCCCGAGCCATATCGCCTGCGCCGCGCAAATGTCCGCGCAGGGCCCTGCGCATATCTTCATGTTCCACGAAAAACGAGACAGCGTCCAAGCGTGCTTTGATATCGTCAACATCCAGCAAGGGGCGATTGAGCCGAACGGAGAGCTCCCGCGCGCCGGGACCCGTTACAGTCCGGTCGATGACAGACAGCAATGACCCAGACCGTGATCCTTTTTGCGTGCGATCAATCTCAAGGCTTGCGCGCGTGGCAGGGTCAATCGCAAGATACCCACTCGTTTTCGAGGCTTTAGGCGCGGAGAGTTGAACAGGTGCCCCAGCTTGCGTGAGTTGCAGATACTCCAACAAGGCCCCAGCCGCCGCAATTTCTGCATTTGAGAAATCGCCTAATCCGTCCAAGCCGCCGACCTTAAAACGTTCAGACAAGCGGCGTTCACCCGCACGAACATCAAATTTAGTCTCGGGTTGGGGCGTGAGCGCGATACCGTCCAATGAAAGATCGCCCATGAAGTCGGCGTCATGATACAGGGCTTCTGGCAACACTAATTCGCGCGGGCTCAGCGCGGCGAGTTGTGCGGGCACATCTTTGGCGGGCGCAGACACCGTTTTAAAGGTCCCGTCCGAAACATCCGCCCACGCCAACCCATGACCCCCCGCGGGCGTGCGAGACATCGCGACGATCATATTGGAGCCCCGCGCATCTAGGAGTGAATCTTCCGTCAGCGTACCGGGCGTTACGAGCCGTACGACTTCGCGGCGAACAACGGATTTGGAGCCGCGTTTTTTGGCTTCCGCTGGGCTTTCAGTCTGTTCGCAGACCGCAACACGAAAACCTTTTTTAATCAGGCGCTGAAGATAAACTTCGGAGGAATGAACGGGAACGCCGCACATTGGGATAGGTTCGCCCAAATGCTTGCCGCGTTTGGTCAAAGCAATATCTAATGCCGCAGCCGCGCGAACGGCATCGTCAAAGAAAAGCTCGTAAAAATCACCCATGCGATAAAACAGGACGGCCTCAGGCCCGACACCGTCTTTGATAGCAAGGAACTGCTCCATCATAGGGGTCAGCTTATGCGCTTTTTCGGGTTTGGTTTGCGTTGTCATTTCGGGCGGGAACCTGTCCCAAAACGGGCAAGGCCGCAAGCACTAGGCATCGGTAAAACTGCATCTAGCTGGTGTGTTTATTCTGATGGGGCGCAAAGACCTTGGAAGGCCGAGACGCTTGCCCTAAGCAAGACGACATGAGCCAGACAGCAACCCCCTCAAAATTAACAACGCGCCAAGCCCTAAAGCTAGCTTTAACAGATCGCCAAGTGCTGGCGATGCTGATTTTGGGCCTCGCCTCTGGCCTGCCTTACGTGATTGTAGCGGGTACCTTGAACGCTTGGTTGACCACGACGGGCGTAAAACCTGTTGAAATTGGACTGCTGTCTTGGGCGATCCTAGCTTACGGTTTCAAATTTATGTGGGCTGCTGCACTGCAGAGTCGGCGTACGCCTTTGGGGCTCAATATTGGCCCAAGACGATTTTGGATGTTCCTGTTTTTGGGTATCTCAACAATCGGCATGGGCATCCTATCATTTTCAGAACCTCCATCAGGGCTTGGACTGATTGCGGCGCTCGCTGTCGGGATTGCGTTTAGCTCATCCTGCTTTGACATTGTCTTAGCCGGGTGGCGGATCGAAGCTGCCAGAGACGACCAACATTTGGATATACTTTCAACAGTGGAGCAATTTGGCTACCGAACCGCGTCCATGTTGGGTGGTTTCGTCGCGTTGATCTTCGCCGATATTTTCGGGTGGCGGTTCACCTTTTTGGCGGCGACGGGCTTGCTGGCGGCGTCGGTCTTAGGCGTTATCCTCGCCAATCCAACGCAGGTTGAGGACTGGGACAGGAGTGCAAATGATCAAGATTGCGGATTAAGCGCCCAACAGAAAAACATTGGCACTCTCTTGGTGCTGGCGGGCTGGGTAATCGGCTTTTATCTGATCGGAGATTTCGCTGTCGGAGTTTTGAGTGATCCCGAAAATCATAGCGCCCGCGACTTTATCCGAAACCAAGGCCCTTGGGTGGTGGTGTCGACGGTTATTTGGTTAGGCATTGTATCGGCTTGGCTCGTCTACCTTCAGAGCCGGGCCGAAGCCGGGAGCTATGAAGCCTCCAAAGGCGTGCTGGGCGTTTTATTTATGGCCATTGTAGAGCCAATGATGGAGCTTGTTGGGCGTCTGCGTTGGACAGCAATTCTAGTGCTGATGGTGGTTCTATCTTATCGTTTCACCGATTTGATTTGGGGCGGGTTTGCCTATCCGTTCTATCTCGGAGAAAATTATGGCGCGCTAGGGCATACGCTGACAGAGGTTGGTTTTGCATCCAAGCTTATTGGGGTCTTTGCAACGATCGCCGGGATCGCAATCGGCGGATTAGCGATGCTGCGTTTTGGACGCATGCCTGTTTTCTTTTTCGGGGCGGTCTTTGCGGCGGTGACCAATTTATTATTTGCTGATCTGGCTATGGGCGCAACATATACGGACCCAGTTTTGATCTTTTTCCAAATCGATCATTTGTTCGGGGCGTTTGGCATGGACATACGCATGGCCCGACTGACGAGCGTGATTGCTGTTGAGAATATCGCAGTTGGCGTGGCCAGCGCGGCTTCGATTGCTTATTTATCCTCAATCGTTTCGAAGCGTTACGCGATCTTGCAATACTCACTCTTGGCAAGCTTGGTGATGTTGCTTGGCGTTCTTGGACGGCCAACCATCGGGGCGATTATTGAGGAAGAGGGTTTCGCGAGAGCTTTTGTACTATGTGCAGCATTCGGGGGCGTTGCGAGCGCTCTGGCGCTCGCCGAGTGGGTCCGAATTGCCAGAAGCGAACGCGTTTAAAGCTTCAAGCTAAGCCGCGTTTGCGATGCGGGCTTTGGCTTCTGGGTTTGTCCAGTCCCGAACTTTTTCAGCGAGTTCTTCCGCGCTGACAGGCTTGGTCATGAAATCATTCATGCCAGAGTCGAAACATGCATTTCGATCATCATCAAATGCGTTGGCTGTCAGGGCGATGATTGGCAGACCTTTGCTGACATTTGGCAATGTGCGAATTTTACGCGTGGCTTCAAGGCCATCCATATTTGGCATACGCATATCCATGAAGATCAAATCATAGGTAGATGATTTCATGGCCTCGACAGCGAGTTGCCCGTCTTCGACGGTATCAACCGTGTGACCATCAGCCTCCAGTAGCGTCCGTGTCAGAAGTGCATTGATAGCGTTGTCTTCAGCCAACAATATGCGGATTGGACCTTCCCTATCGCTGTTTGCACTTGGAGTTTCTACTTCGGCAGCTGCTGGCTCAATATTTTTGGCCACATCAGCGGCGCCGACGGCTTTCGCAATCACAGCGTCCCGCCAATTATTGCCTAAAACCGCAGATTCATCCTCAATCGGAAGCGGCCGGCGTTCAAATTCGCGTGGGGCGTCTTGATGTTGACGCTGTGGCTGTACCTGTTCTGTTAGGGCGTAAGCCTCGTCAGACGGAATTTCGATTTCCGGGATTTGAATTTGCGGAACGGGAATTTCAGGCGCAGCCATCTCAGGCTGGTGTGCTGCCGCAGGTGCAGGCTCAAAAGTCGGTTCAGCATAGTCTGGTTCAGCGTAGGTCTCTTCAGAACTTGTATCGACGTTCTCCCAATGCGCGGCGATAGGGTTATGCATCTCAGCTGGTGCGCCATTCTGAGCAAAGGCTCGGTCATCGGCCGCTTGCTCTTGTTGAGCAGCTGGCGGCTCGTTTTGTTGGACAGGCGTATAGTCTGGCTCTGGCGCATAGGTTTCATTGGGGATTGGATCAGGCGCTTGAGTAAAGATGGTTACATTTCGTGCGAGCGCGAACGCGTGACCATCAGCCAGCGTTTGTTCCATCCAGTCATAAACTTGTTCTGTGCCATCACCTGCGGGCATGCGAGTTTCAAATCGCGAGGGTCCACCAACTTGTGGAGCCGCCCAGCCGCCGACTGCGTTTCCGCGCCAATCTTCGACACGCCCACCATATAAGGCCAAGAAGGCCGCGTTGACAAATAAAACACGCCCTTGTGCGTCCCGCTTGATCGCGGGGTCGGGCCAAGGCCAAAATTGTGCGGCAAAAATGTCGTCTGGTGACATGATATCATCCCTGGTTTTACCCAAGTCCACACATCTGGTGATGTAGTCACATCGCGACGGTGGGTTAGGTTTCCACCCGTTTTGAACCCTCAATCTGAAAAAACGGTTACCATACTGGAAAATATTGCGATCGCGGAGACATTTAGGTTTGTATTTATTGTCAAATCAACCCTCGCGCGAGTATCCATCTGTCTATTGCGAGTAAAATGGATTTCGTGGCGTTCGGCTAGATACATTTGTCTGGGCCTGATTTGCCACCAATCCCGTTCGCGCCCGCCTGTGAGATAGGGCCTCTGCGATATGTAAGCGGTGCACACCGTCTGATCCTGAAAGATCTGCCAATGTGCGGGCCACCCGCAAGACACGGTGATACCCCCGCGCGGTGAGGCCAAGCGTTTCGGCGGCTTGGATCAAGAGTTTGCGGCCATCGGCATCGGGTTCCGACACACCTTCCAGCTCTGATTGACCTAAGGCGGCATTCACCACACCGTCATTCCGATCCATTTGTCGGTTCCGCGCCGCCGCAATCCGCAATGCGATCTCAGCCGTCCCTTCAGAAGCGGGGGGTAACGCCAAATCGGCAGGCGTGACGGCGGGCACATCAATTTGAATATCAATACGGTCCATAAATGGTCCCGATACGCGCGCTTGATAATCAGCAGCGCAGCGCGCGCCGCGACGACACGCAATGCCATCGGCCCCACCCGTTCCGCATCGACAGGGGTTCATGGCTGCAATGAGCTGGAACCGCGCGGGATAGGACACATGCGCATTGGCCCGGGCAACGGAAATTTCACCTGTTTCGAGGGGCTGCCGCAAACTGTCCAAAACTTGGGGCGTAAATTCGGGAAGCTCGTCCAAGAACAAGACGCCGCGATGGGCGAGTGAGGCTTCGCCCGGTTTGGCCTTGGACCCGCCGCCAACCATGGCCGCCATTGACGCCGAATGATGCGGCGATCGAAAGGGCCGGGCCCGAGATAACTCCCCCTTGCTGAGCAATCCCGCAACGGAGTGGATCATCGACACATCTAAAAGTTCATTCGCAGCCAGTGGCGGTAATAGTCCGGGAAGGCGCGCCGCCAACATGGACTTTCCCGAACCGGGCGGACCCACCATCAGAAGATTATGTCCACCAGCGGCAGCAACTTCCAAAGCTCGTTTCGCAGTTTCTTGACCACGGACGTCCCGCATATCTAACGGGCTGTCTAGCTCTCGCATTTGACCCGCCTCTGGACGGGCCAGAACCTGTGTTCCCTTAAAATGATTGATCAATTGGACGAGGGTTTGAGGCGCCAGAAGGGGAAGGTCGCCGGCCCAGGCGGCTTCGGCTCCATTTTCAGCGGGACAAATCAGACCTAGATTATGACTGCTGGCCATGACCGCTGCTGGCAATGCGCCTGGCACCGCGCAGATCGTTCCATCGAGGGAGAGTTCGCCGATCGCAGCGAAACCCGCGACTGCATCAGCAGGAATTGCGCCAATAGCGGCGAGGAGGCCAATCGCAATGGGCAAGTCATAATGTGCGCCCTCTTTGGGCAAGTCGGCGGGCGCAAGATTTATGGTAATGCGTTTACCCGGCAGATGCAGACCCAAGGATACAAAGGCGGCGCGGACGCGGTCTCTGGCCTCAGAAACTGACTTATCTGCCAAGCCAACGACATTGAAAATTTGTTTTCCGCCCGACACGACTTGTACCTGCACATCAACGCGGCGCGCCTCTGTGCCTTGAAAAGCAACGGTGGTTAAGCGGGCGACCATAGGTCCTCACGTCGGCATCGAACGAAATTATATAAGCTTTAGGAAAACAGAAGTGAAAGAACAAATCAAGAACTTTATGACGTTAGTTTGTCAAACCTGCAAATAGAGGTAGCGTGTTCGTCTTTACGTATCCGTGGAAATTGTTTGCGGTTCAATCGGGTTTGGCCCTATCCCGTTCGGAGAAAACCACTCGGGGACTTATTTTTTGGATTCATTATCTCTAACCCTTAGCCTTCTTTGTGGCGCCGGTGGCGGGGTAGTCGCTGGTGAATTTATGCGGCTAAAACTCGGACTCTTGTCCCGAGCTTTAATGGGTGTAGTCGGGGGCACCGGCCTCGCGGCGCTAGCGCCGATGATCCCAGGTCTGGAAGGCGTGTTTGCCAGCCCTGCCGACCAAGCGGGTTTGGACATCGGTAGCATTCTGGGCGGTATCGTATCGGGCGGTGTTGGCGGCGGGTTGCTGACAGCGATCCTCGGCAAAGTTATGGGGAAATAAGGCCCGCACAGCTTCGCTTTTAAGAAAGCGCCGACATCGGAGAGGGTGTTCGGCGCATTTTTGTTTAGTCAAAGGTCTGTTTTGTTTTCTCACGGGAAACGCCCAACTCGCGTTTATATCGACGGCGCCCGAACCACTGAATCAGAGCAAGAATGGGTGCGAGAACAAAAAGAATAGCGAGCGCAAAGATAATCTTTTCCGCGAACAGGAATTTGGGTTCTTCCGCCTCGAACATTTCATTCCCGCTTAAGCCCCATGCCATCAGCGCGCTGATCGCTAGATATAAAACACCAAGAGCAATGAGATAGGATCGAACCGGTCGGGCTTTCCACCTTAAAACGATGAAGCTGGGAATGGCCAAAAGCACGGACGAGAGAATAACGAGCAGCAGTAAGATCATAAGTGCGCCTTCGCCCCACCCTCAGGAGAAAACGTCTTTCCCCGCTTTGTCCGACAAAGCTTGTTTTTTCTTAAACCGTCGCCGCGCGATCCATTGGATGAGCGCCAATACCGGAAGTGTGATGGGCAGAGAGAACAGAGCATTCACTAGCGCTTCTGAAATTCCCGCCGCCATAAGCTCTGGGTCACCCGTTCCGTAAATCATCCTGGCTTGAAATGTTTTGATTATACCGGGGGCCACCATCGTCAGATAGGCGACGGTCGCGCCAACAGCGAAGGCCAAAATTGGCCTCCGTTTCCAAAAAATGACGATCAAACTGGGGACTAGGAGAATGGCGGTGAGTCCGATTACAAACAAAATAAGAAATGACATTTTAATCCGCCAACCCAATACAGCGCACAGCGCGGAAGCCCTTTACGCCCGCTGGGAAAATAAGCGGTTTCTTGCTCGTGCGCAGCGGATCGCGCATGTGATAGCCACGCGCGTCATGTTTGACAATCATGGCCCAGTGCGATCGGCCATTCGGCAAGTAAAATTGAACCATGGGGTAGTCACCGTCACGTAGGCATTGATCAATCGTCGGCGCATCGACCTTATCGAAAAAGGTGGCTTTCGCTCGCCCATCGGTCACGCGCCGAATGCCATCCCAAATCAACCAACCACGGTTGGTGTAGCTTTTTGTTTCCGTCAGGCGCTTGTTGAGATCTTGGGGATTGGTCTGAAAACCGAGGTTTGTCAGCGCCATCGCAGCCGAGGTCACGAGACATCCATCGCTGCCCATTGTGTCGCGCGTGTTACCCAAGCGGTCAGATTTCCAGCGGGGGTCAATTTGTGAATAGGCGACAGCGTCTCGGAGGACAATTCCGCCGCCAGAGGTTTGTGCGGCAGGTTCATTCACGCGAGGCGCGGAGCCACACCCAGAGAGCCAGACCGAAGATAGCGCGGCCGCCAAACATATGAAACCAACCCGTAACATCGTGAACAGGTCGTAAAGCGGAAGTCTTTGCAGGGGGTTAAGCGAGCGCTCCTTGCAGATGACATTTACGTTAGATGTGTTAGCGGTCTAATCGGTCACCCAGAGTTTGAGGTCACGGCTTGATTGAGATGCGGCGCGATCTGCGGGAACATCCGTACAGCCGCCTTGGGAGCTGGATAGGGCAGCTCCATCCATCACAGCTAGGCGTTCATTTATACGGGTGAGCATTTTTTCTTCGCCCGCTGTTTTCGCCGTTTTGAGCGCTTGTTTGGCCGCAATTTTCATTGTGCCAATTTGCGCGGAGGATAGCGTATATGGGCAAGGCAAAGTCTCGACCCACATCCCTTTATCATCAAAGACTATGAGGTCGGTAAACACAGAGGTCGACCAAGGCCAATAGCCTTGGAACGTTAGATGATCCCGTGAGGAGTCATAGGAAAGACCTTTACCGTTTAGGGGGGAGAAGCTGTCTGTCCTAGGACAAGGGCCCTCAGTTTCAACGAAAATTTGAACGCTCGCCCAAGCCTCTTTTGCCATCCAAGACACGCAGCCTTGATCTAGCTTTTCACCCCACGTCCAAACATGGCTCGTTAGGAAGCCCCATTCACGCGCCGCATCAGACGGGATGTTAGCAGGTGCACAAGCCATGAAGCTTGCGCAAAGACCCAAGGTTAAAATGGGTCTGAAGATTTTCATAAAGAGCCGCTTTACGCCCTAACCCTCTTTGTCCAATACGCTGCCGCTTTGCAGCTGAATGTAATTCTGAATGCCCATTTGCTTGATGAGGTCAAATTGCGTTTCGAGGTAATCGACGTGCTCTTCTTCCTCGGTCAGGATGCGTTGCAGGATGTCGCGCGTACCGTAGTCGCGGACTTTCTCGCAATGCTCAACCGCGTCGCGGTACATCGGCACGGCGTGGTCTTCGAGTTTCATGTCGCATTGCAAGATTTCTTCGACCGTTTCCCCGATGAAAAGTTTGCCGAGGTCTTGGAGATTTGGGAGGCCGCCGAGGAAGAGGATGCGCTCGATGATTTCATCGGCGTGGTTCATTTCCTCAATCGATTCTTCATATTCTTTCTTCGCCAACTTGGTCACGCCCCAATCTTTGAGCATGCGGGAATGAAGGAAATATTGGTTAATCGCAGTCAATTCAGCCTTGAGAGCCGTGTTGAGCCATTCGATTGTTTTTGGGTCGCCGCGCATGTGGTGCCTCATATGTTTATAAAAATTGAGAAGACATCAGTGATGTGACGTCATTGAATGCAAGTCTTCACAGGAACGCGGCAGCGGTCAACCGCTATCCGTGCATGTGCAAATCATTCGCGCAAATTTAAGCTATTCTGCGGCTTGAAGGATCGGATTTAGGGCGCGAAGGCTCCGCAGGCGGGCATCAATATCGACACGACATTGACCACAGTTAAAACGCGTCCCGCAAGCTTTTTGCACGCAAGCGGCCGTTTCAGCGCCTTGCGCTGCCGCCGCATCGACCTTGGCTGTGTTAATATTATTGCAGATGCAATGTATCATACAATTTCGCTACTGTAGTTGCGAATGCGTGTCAACAACTTTGCAAATCATTCGCAGGAACATGTGCAGTTGGGATTATGACTTGGGTGTTATTCGCAGAAGTTGACCTGAATTTGCATCCAATTTCCCGTCGCCATCCACGTCGCGGCTTTCGAGCAAGATCAGAACGGCCCCATCCGAGGCAACCCGCACATCGCGGACGCGCCCGTTCAAGTCAGAAAGTAAATCTTCCTCGCCGACGCTCACACCATTTTCGAGGTCAACCCGACGGAGGTCACGACTGGCGAGGCCCCCAATAAGCGCGTCGCCATTCCAGTCGGGAAACATATCGCCGCGATAGATCGCGAGGCCTGACGGCGCGATGGACGGCACCCAATTATGGATGGGGTCGATCATGCCTTCAAAACTCTCATAGGGCGAAATTCGTGCGCCTTGGTAATCGCGGCCTTTGGTGGCCAATGGCCAGCCGTAATTTGCGCCCGCTATGATACGGTTCAATTCATCGCCGCCACGCGGGCCATGTTCGTGCTCCCACAGCTCACCTGTTTCTGAATCTACCGCGAGGCCCTGCACATTACGATGCCCCAACGAATAAATTTGCGGTTTGAATGCGCGGCCGTCTTTGTCTTTACCGATGAAAGGATTGTCTGACGGCACACCGCCGTCGCGATTCAGGCGCACCAATTTACCCAAATGCGTATCAGCTTTCTGCGCGTCTTCGCGATAGGCGAACCCATCGCCGAGCGTCAGCACCAGCGTGTCGTCAGGGAGGAACGCAATCTTTCCCCCAAAATGTTGCGCCGCAGATTTGGGCGGGCTGGCACGGAAAATGACTGTAGGGTTTTCTAAGGCGTTGCCATTGAACGTGGCCCGCAAAAGCGCGGTTCCATTCGCATCTTCTGTGCCATAGGCGTAAGATATATAGACCTCGCCAGAACGGGTAAAATCGGGAGATAGGACAACATCTAATAACCCGCCCTGTCCGCCAACGAAAATATCATTTGGCAGGCCGCTGATCTCGACAGGTGCCACGCCGGGAGTGTGCCGCAATAATTTTCCCGAAATTTCCGTGATCAAAAATCCGCCATCAGGCAGCGCCGCAACGGACCAAGGTTTTTCTAGGCGATCAACCAAGTTCGTGATGGTGAAATCCGATGACGGACGCGCTGGTAAGTCTGGCGCAGGTTGAGGTTCGAGACACGCTGTCAGCAAAGCACTCGTAAGGACGAGGCTCAGTCCCCGTTTTGACCCACTCCGATTAACACTCAGCATGGCGAACTCCCGCTTGACCCGTTGTCAGCTTCCGCTCTAGCCATAGCCATATGAAACAGATTTTCAAATATGTTGTCAGTTGGTTTGCCGCAGTCGTCACGACCACTGTCTTAGCGGTGATTCTACAAACACAAAATGTACTCGCGCGTTTGGTCGGGGTTGGTGCGGACGTTACCATTGGCGAGCGCCTATCTATGACGGCCTATGACGTTCTCCATCTGGGCGGCCTTTACGGGGCCTTTATCGCCCTCGCCTTCGTCGTCGCATTTTTTGCAGGCGGACTTGTCTTCCGTCTTGCAAAATTTGGACGTCCCATAGTCTATGTCGTGGCGGGCGCTACCGCGATGATCGTTATGCTTTACGCCATGCAAACCGTCTTTTTTGGCGTGCCTCTGATCGCAGGCGCGCGCAGCGGATTTGGAATTGGTCTGCAAATGTTGGCGGGAGGTCTTGGCGGCTATATATTTTCGCGCCTGTCCCAGAACGCAAAAAAGGCCCCTGAGCTTAACTCAGAGGCCTCTTCAATTTGGTAAACCTGTCTTCTACTACGTATTCATGCTATCAAAGAAGTCCGCATTTGTTTTGTTGTCTTTTAATTTCGACAGCAAGAATTCAATCGCGTCCATTGTGCCCATCGGGTTGAGGATGCGGCGCAAGACGTAAGTCTTTTGCAGCACGTCAGCCGGCACAAGAAGCTCTTCTTTCCGCGTACCAGATTTCGTCACATCGATCGCCGGGAAAATGCGCTTATCCGCAACCTTACGGTCGAGGACGATTTCGCTGTTACCTGTACCTTTGAATTCTTCAAAGATAACTTCATCCATACGTGAACCCGTATCGATCAGCGCCGTTGCGATAATCGTCAACGAGCCACCATCTTCGATGTTCCGCGCCGCACCAAAGAAACGCTTTGGACGTTGCAGGGCGTTAGCATCCACACCACCAGTCAAGACTTTACCAGAGGACGGAACAACCGTGTTATAGGCGCGGCCCAGACGCGTGATCGAGTCGAGCAAGATGACAACATCTTTGCCGTTTTCTGTCAGGCGCTTGGCTTTTTGAATGACCATTTCGGCGACCTGTACGTGACGTGTAGCAGGCTCATCAAAGGTCGAAGACACAACTTCGCCTTTAACGCTACGCTGCATGTCGGTGACTTCTTCTGGACGTTCGTCAATCAGCAGCACGAGCACATAACACTCGGGGTGATTTTTCTCGATGGAATGGGCGATGTTCTGCAACAGGACGGTTTTACCTGTGCGCGGCGGCGCGACGATCAAGGCGCGTTGGCCTTTACCGATTGGCGCAACAATATCGATAACGCGGCCCGAATTATCTTTGCGGGACGGGTCTTCGATTTCCATTTGCATACGCTCATCTGGATAAAGCGGCGTGAGGTTGTCGAAGTGAACTTTATTCTGCGCCTGTTCCGGCGTGGAGAAGTTGATCGACGTACAATCGGACAGCGCGAAATAACGCTCGTTCTCTTTAGGAGAGCGGATTTCACCTGAAACCGTATCACCCGTGCGCAAACCATATTTGCGAATTAATTTTGGGTCGACATAGATGTCATCTGGGCCCGGCAAATAATTGGCATCAGGCGCACGCAAGAAGCCAAAGCCATCTTGGAGCACTTCCAAAACGCCCGAACCATCGGTGCGCACTTCGTCTTCGGCTAGGTCTTTTAGGACAGCAAAGAAAATGTCCTGCTTCCGCATCGATGCCGCGTTTTCGATGCCAACCTCTTCGGCAAAGCGAATAAGCTCTTTGGGTTTGAGTTTTTTAAGATCATCCAATGAGATGGCGGTCATCTCATCAAGGTCTTGGTTTAAAAGGTCAGTCATAGGGTATTTTCAGTCTAGGGAGAGAGCCATCCGATTGGGCGCGTGGCGCGATCAGAACATATGGAAATGAAGGTCGGAATTGGCGGCAAGACCAGGACGGCTTGCTTCAATACCAGCCATATGTGCCAAAAACGGGTAATCGTCAAGATGAATAGCGATCCCGCCCCAAGGAGGACGATTGCTTGACATGGTTCGAATTAGGGTGCTGTTTCTAAAGATAAGAACGAAAGCTCAAGATAATTGGGCGTCATAGGGGTATATTATGAAACAGATGCAGGGCTTGGACACGGTTTTTGTCGCCATGGAACGGCCCGTTGCACCCGTGCATATTGGGTCTGTTTTGATCTATGATCCGTCGACAGCGCCGGGAGGCTTTGTCCGTTTCAAGGATATTCTATCCTTCATCGAAGGCCGCATGCATTTGTGCGAAACGATGCGTCAAAAGATGGTCAAAGTTCCCTTTGGCCTCGATTATCCCTATTGGGTTCAAGACAGTAGTTTCGATATCGAATATCATGTCCGCCACGTCGCCCTACCCAAGCCGGGGGATTGGCGACAGCTTTGTATTCAAGCGGCACGCGTTTTTGCGCGGCCGTTAGATCTGTCCCGTCCACCTTGGGAAATCACGGTTGTCGAGGGCTTGGACAATATTCCTGGCGTGCCAAAAGGCTCTTACGCCATGCTCACCAAAGTACATCACTCTGCAATTGATGGTGTATCTGGTGTCGACATGATGAACGCGCTGCATACGCTGACGATTGATAAGGACGCGCCCCTGCCACCTGACACATGGCGCCCAGAAGCCGACCCTAGCCAGATTGGGATGTTTGCGCGCGGCTATGTTCGCAATTTAACGAACCCCATCCGCCAAGCCAAAGCGATGCGCCACACCGTGCCCGGCATGATGCGCACAGCCAAAGGCCTGATCAAAAAAGAGTTTGATTTTAAAGCTTTGATGAACGCGCCCAAAACTCGATTTAATGGCACGGTTTCCCCGCATCGCATGTTTGATGCGCGGACCTTTGCGCTCAAAGATATCTTACGCCTTCGCGCTTTGGCAGAGGGATCAAAACTCAATGATGTGATGCTGTCCATTACAGGTGGGGCCATGCGCCTCTATCTGGACCGTTATAATGAGCTACCCGACACATCCGTCACCACAATGGCCCCGATATCAGTGCGCGACGAAGCCGAGAAAAACACGATGGGCAATCAAGTGTCAGCCATGTTTGTGCCGCTCGGCTCACATATTGGATCGGCGCGAGAGCGGATGAAATATGTTACGGAAGAAACAATCAAAGCCAAAAGTTTCACCAGCGCCATGGGCGCGCGTCAAATGACGGAGATGGCGAAACTCGCGCCTGCTCCCATGATGAACATCGGCGCGAAAATTTTCTCCCAGTTCAAATTGGCCGATCATGTAAAGCCTTTCGTCAATACAGTCGTAACGAATGTTCCCTGCCCGCCCGTCCCGATTTATTCGGCAGGGGCGCAACTTATTGATATCTTCGGAATGCTCTGTCTCGTCGATGGCGTGAAGTTAGGCCATGTCGTGCATAGCTATGTCGATAAGGTGACTTTGTCCTTTACCGCCTGTCGGAGTGCAGTTCCTGATCCTGATTTTTACTCGGAATGTCTGCAGGCCAGTTTTGATGATCACATTGCTGCCGTTGTAGAACTTGAAAAATCTAAAGCTGCTAGAGCGGAAGCTGCTGATCGCAAAGTGAAGACGAAGAAGAGGGTGGTACGAAAGAAAATGACAACGGATAAGACGCTTGTCAAAACCACTACTAAGACATCTAACGGGTCACCTAAAACGCCGCCCAAGGCGTAGTAAGATCTTCTTAGAGAAATCACCGCACATTGGTTGCGAATAAATACGGGTCCCGAATTCAATGAAACGACCCAAAGGAAATAACATGTCGATCTCGCTTACCTCGTCTTTGACGTCTTCAAAGATCGCGCCCCAAGGCGCTGCGCAACTCGGCTTGTCTCGGAAAGGGCCTGCTCTATTCTGGACCCTCACCGAAGGGGCTCGTGCGAGTGTTGAAATGACGAGCTTTGTGATGCTGCGTCGGTTGATGAAACGTCTGCCCAAAGGTGACGGCCATCCCGTTATTTTCTTCCCAGGTTTTGTGGCCAGCGATTATTCCACCAAACCAATGCGCAAACTGCTTAAAGATCTGGGGTATAAAACCCATGGTTGGGGTTTGGGTCGGAACCTGCGGTTTAATGAGGACCGCGAAGCCAAAATGAATGCTTTGCTTGTGTCTGTGTATGAAAAACACGGCGAGAAAGTCTCCCTCGTGGGCTGGAGCCTCGGTGGCGTTTTTGCGCGTGAAGTCGCTAAATCAAATCCACATATGGTGCGTAGCGTAATCTCGCTCGGCAGCCCGATTTCAGGAGATATGGAACATTCAAATGCGGGCCGACTCTACGAAGCTTTCAATGGAAAACCTGACGACACCATGGGAGAGCGATTGAAAACGATCAGCCAAGCTCCGCCCGTCCCAACAACGTCAATCTACACAAAAACAGATGGCGTTGTCGCGTGGAAGGGTTCGATCCAGCGTCCGAATAAAAAAACCCAGACAGAAAACATTTGTGTACCTGCCAGCCATATTGGCCTCGGCGTTAACCCGCTCGTCATGTACGCGCTAGCGGATCGCCTCGCCCAAGCCGAAGGCAAATGGGCGCCGTTTGAAGCTGAGGGCTTGAAACGGTTCGTCTTTAAATAAACGACTGTCTTACGGCCCTTTCTATGCTTCAAAATAGAGCTGATCGAAAAACTTCTGTTCTGATAAAGAAACCTGTCCGCGGGTTTTTGTTGTCCGTTAGCTTTGCAGGCCTCATCTTCCTCGCGTTTAATCCCTATGTCGTCGTGGATCTCCAAGACGCGCTAGGCCTTTCGGATTCCGGGGTTACTGTTGAGGTAGAGGAGCCTGATCAATCCGCTCCGCCGCCGCCGAAACAGATAGACGCGCCAGTCCTGCCAATTACCGCCGTGCCAGATTCAGAGCGTTTGCCTCGGATTGAAGGGTTTGATCAGATCGCGAAACATGATCTTTGGATTGATGATGCGCCTTGCGGTGTTGATATTTTCGAGACCCCTCGTTCTCTTTCAGGTCTTGGGCCGCGTCAGGACGGTGGACCTTTGACCGATCCGCTGAAAGCTGTGAGCGCGCAAGATATTTTGAACCAACCCACCTATCGCTTTGAGAGTAGGAATGGCGTTACCTTGCGGGTGGTGGAGCCGGTCGTGAAATATTACCAGGTGACGGGGCGCAGCTTTCGCGAGGCGCAATCCGATATCGTCAAACGCAAACCTTTGGATGAATCAAGAAATTACGACATCGATCCCGACCTGATCAGCCCGGACCGAGAAGGTAATATTGCGACACTGGCCAATATCTTGTCGCCAACATTGCTGTCTTACACCACTTTTGGATCGCGAGATCATTACAGACTTTTGGCGGGCCAGACTGAGTTAACATCCGCTTTTGTGATCACCTTGCCCGCTTGGAAAAATTATGAGGACGCCTCCGCGAAGGACCAAGCCAAATGGGATGATTTGGTTTGTAATGCGTCTCATCATGAATTGGGACATTTGCGCATTCGGCTCGATATTCTGGCAGAAACACTAGATGGCTATGCGGCGCTGCCGCCAGCGCAAACCCGCGCCGAGCTAGGGCAATTGACCGCCGATTACCGCGCAGAGATCAACGCGCGCATTGATAATAGGCAGGATGCCTATCACATTTACAATGGCGGTGGATTGCGGCGTGGGATGATTGAACTGCCCTATGCCGAGCTGCCGTTCCCGTGGTTAAGCGACCGCGAAACAGAGCCTTTGCAATCGGCTGACTAAAACGGCTGCACAATCGCGAGGATAACAATCGCAATGGTCGCGAAGGCTGGAACTTCGTTGATACGGCGGAAGAATTTTTCAGACTTCGGACGCCCGCCTTCCAAAAAGCCTTTGCGCGTTTTCGCCAAAAATCCGTGATAGCCGATCAAACCAAAAGCAATTGCCACTTTTATCCATAGCCATAGCGCCACGCCGCCAGCGCTCGCGTTATATCCGATCAGGACCAGTCCCAATACAAAAGCCGCAATCATGGCCGGGTTCATAATGGTCCGCAGGAGTTTGACCTCTGCCTCTTCCATCTTAGCTTCGAGCTCACCCCCGACTTTTGCGACGCTGTGATAGACAAACAGGCGCGGTAAATAGAGCAGTCCCGCCATCCAAAAGATAACGGCGATAAGATGAACGGCTTTGAGCCACGGGTAGAGAATATCAAACATAACCTGCGCTTAGACCGATCGAACCGAAATGGGAAGATCAGGATCACGCCTGATTGTCGGGCCGACCCTGCGACAAATCATAGCCAGTTCACATTCATCTGCTTATAAATACAGCGAAGCACGTTTTGGCAGTACAGGTTGAATTCGATCATGACACATAATTTGAACAAATGGGCCGTCACATTGGGCCTGCTGGTTTTGGCACCCACCTATCTGACGGGGTGCGCGACAGCGGCTTATAATATCCAAGAGAAATTCGGCATTGAGAAGCGCGATATCCTGGTCGACCGCGTCATTGATGTGTCCAAATCCCAAACCGAAGCCAAAGAGGAATTCGAGGACGCGCTGGAAGCTTTTCGCGCAGTCGTCGCGGTTGACGGCGGAGAGCTTGAACAAACCTATGATGATTTGAACAAAGCCTATAAAAATGCGGATAGCCAAGCCAAAGAGGTTCGCTCTCGCGTCGCGTCCGTCAAACGCGTGGCGCGTGATTTGTTCAAAGAATGGGAGTCCGAGCTGAATGTCTATTCCGATCAAAACCTTCGCCGCGCCTCTGAGGCTCAATTGCGCGAGACAGAACAAAAATATGAAGCGTTGACCGCAAAAATGGATGCCGCAACGGCGTCAATGGACCCTGTCCTCACCGTTTTCAAAGACCGCGTTTTATACCTTAAGCATAACCTAAATGCCCGCGCGATCTCCGCGCTAAGTTCTGAAACCATGGATATCGAAAGCGACGTCGCTCGATTAATTGCGGAAATGGAACAATCCATCTCAGCCGCCGATGCGTTCATTCAGGAGATGGGTGGGTCTTAGGTAGGGTTTGAGGATTCATGTTATCCCAAACTGCTCTCATCAATGAACTAATGCGGAAGGCATCTTCCAGTTCATTATCAAACGCAGACCAGTACCAAATTTGATAGGCGTGAATGGAATAGTTTTTCGTAAGATATTTTTTGATTGCGAAGGCAATCTGGTCTTCGAGAAAGTCTATGTCACTTTCCTCCAAAGATTGAAGAACAATATCCATGAGAGTAAATTGAACATCTGGTTCCAATTTATAACTCTTTAGAGCTTCAAAAAACTCGGAAAGCCTGTTCGGATCTGCAATCTCAAAAGCCCAATCTTGCATCGATGACTCATTAGGTAGATCAAAGTCATTTGCGATTTTTTCTATGGACTCAATTGTCCAAAACCGGAACTCTGGCTCGATTACGTTATTTACGATCATTATGTGTTCAGAACTAATTTGGGTTCATCAAGTGAGAGAATTGAGCGTAAATTTCTGCTTTTGCGTCGTCCACTGAACCGAATAAACTCGGGCGAGGTAGAGTGTCTTGAGACCAGTATAAAACATCTTCTTCCTCTTCAAAATTTAACGTTTCAATATAAAATTGAAAATGACCATCAGGTCGTTTGCGTATTGAAAAAACAGTATTCAGATCTGAAGTCTCTATGAAGCTAACCTCATTTTTCTTTGAGATGCGTTTTCTCATTTGAGAAACATTCAACTAAACGTAATTCGGTTCTTTACCGCGCACATGATCGACAACGGCTTGCACGTTCTCAATCTTTACATCTGGCGTGACGCCATGACCCAAGTTAAAAATATGTGGACCGCCGGCGGCGTCGCGCAGAACGGCTTCGACAGAGCGGTAGAGCGTGGTCCCACCAATGCGCAACGCTAAAGGATCCAGGTTCCCTTGGAGTGGCATGCCTTCTGGCAGAGTCGCGCGGTAATCCTCCATTGGCATTTGTGTGCCCGCGGCAATACCTGTGATGCCCGTTTCATGGGCGTAACGAACAGCGTTCAAACCTGCGCCGCGTGGAAAGCCCATGATGGGTACGGTCACGCCTGCTGCGCGGACCCGTTCAATAATATCGTGCGTTGGATTGATCACCAGACGATCAAACAGGTCCGGTGCGAGACCTTCCGCCCAGCTTTCAAAAATCTTGAGCACATTCGCGCCGGCTTTGGCTTGGCCGATCAAATATTCTGCCGTGCTCTCAACCAGCGCCGCAAGCAAATCAGACATGGCTTCTGGGTTCTCATAGGCGAAACGTTTCGCGATCTCTTTCGTCGGGCTGCCTTTTCCCTCGATCATATAGGTCGCCACAGTCCAAGGACCGCCCGCAAAGCCGATTAACGCCTTTTCGGGGGCTAGTCCTGCCCGAACGCGTCTAACCGTCTCATAGATAGAGCTAATCCGATCAGCCGCTCCATTCACGGTCAGTTTTGCAATCGCGTCCACATCAATCGGTTCCAAAACAGGGCCAGTGCCTTTGATGAACTCAACCTTGCGGCCCAATCCGATCGGGATGAGCAGGATATCTGCGAAGAGAATAGCTGCATCCATGTCGTAACGGCGAATGGGTTGAAGTGTAACCTCCGCAGCCTTGTCCGGTGTGAAGCAGAAATCGATGAAATTCTTACAGGTAGACCGGACTTCCAGATATTCAGGCAAATGCCGACCCGCTTGGCGCATCATCCAAATCGGTGGGGTGTCAGTCTGTTGACCATTCAGGACGTCGAGCAGTTTCATAGGTTCGGCTTACTTTGAAAGGTGACTTCGTATCCTGAAATTAAGGGATCGCTAAGCCTGATTACAAGGCGTGTCTTAGGCTTTCCCCCACACATATCCAAGCTTCCTTCCTTCCCTCTAAAAAATTTTTTTAAAGGAGGAGTGGTTGTAGAGCCTGTGGGGATGTGGGCGGATTCACCTTTTGTTAGGGGAAATTAATATGCACGCCCTGAATCTGGATTGGATTTTCTTCCTACTGTGGAGAAGGACGCCACTGCGCTGATTGGATAAGTGTATTTTCCAGGGATTTATGAGGATTTCGTGCTGGGGATATATGCTGGGATAAAATTTGGCATAAGTTTCATCCACATTATTCACAATATTAACGGTTATGGCGCTCGGGTGTGGATGTGGGCTGTGGGTTACTGAAATTCATGCCCGTTATGGTGTGGAGAAAGCGCTGAAACGGCTTTGCCTGTGGACAGGACGGGGCAAACGCGCGAAACGAGGCGTTCATTGTAATGTCCGTTTTTGCTGCGCCTGCCAAAGTTGAGGAAAGCCCCATATGACCACGCGCAATCCCAATATGGCGATGTATTTTCATGTCCATCTGGTCTCTGACTCCACGGGTGAGACCTTGGTTGCCATGATGAAAGCCTCAACGGCGCAATTTAGGTCAGCCACGGCGTTGGAACATCTGCACGCATTGGTGCGCTCCGAAGATCAAATGGACCAATGTCTGCAAACCATCGAGGCTAAGCCAGGTGTGGTGCTTTATACGCTGGTCAATCCTGAACGCCGCGCCCGATTGGAAGCCTTTTGTCGCGCCCGTAATATCCCGACAGTCTCGATCTTGGATCCAACTCTCTCTGTCTTAGGACGGTATTTGGGGTCTGCCATGACGGATGAGGTCGGGGCGCAGCGGACTTTGGATGATGCTTATTATTCGCGCATCGATGCGCTGGATTACGCCATGGCCCATGATGACGGGCAGTCTGTTGCGGGGTTGGCTGAGGCCGACATTATATTGCTTGGTATCTCTCGAACGTCCAAAACCCCTACTTGTATTTATCTAGCTAACCGTGGGTATCGCGCGGGGAATATCCCCTTGGTCCCGGGGGCGCCTTTGCCGGCCATATTGGATACTTTTAAAGACCCCTTTATCGTCGGGCTGGTGGCTTCGCCGGACCGCATTGTGCAAATTCGTGAGCAACGCCTAATGGGGCTACGGCAAGATGGGCAGACCGATTATATTGATCAAGACCGCGTGCGGGATGAAGTTCGCGATGCCAAACGCATGTTTGTGCGCAAGGGGTATAAGGTCATTGATGTGACGCGTCGGTCGATTGAAGAAACAGCCGCACAAATCATTAACCTATATAACAAAGCCCGTCCGATTGAAGAACGTCGCAGAGGCACGAGACTATGAGTGGAATAAGATCATGAGCCGCCTTATTTTGGCCAGTGGCTCTGCCATCCGCCGTGAAATTCTCGACGGTGCAGGGCTGGCGTATGAGGTAATCGTGCGTCCAGTTGATGAAGCCGCGATCAAAGAGGCCATGTTGGCCGATGGTGCGCGGTTGCGCGATATTGCTGATGCACTCGCCGAAGCCAAAGCCATGCGCGTGTCGCGTCAGGAACCCGGGCTCGTGATTGGGGCTGATCAAATCATGGTCATGGATGATACTTTATTTGATAAACCCAAAGACATGGCAGAGGCCCGCGCGCGTTTGCTGTCTATGCGCGGGAAAAAGCATGAGCTGATTGGCGCTGTCGTGATTTGCGAAAATGGCGCACCTGTGTGGCGGCATATCTGCCGCACGAAATTATGGGTGCGCGAGTTTTCCGAAGAATTTCTGGACTGGTATATTGAAACCGAAGGGGACGCTTTGACCAAATCTGTCGGGGCTTATCGTTTCGAAGGTCCCGGGTCGCAGCTATTTGAAAAAGTGGAGGGCGGGTTCTTTGCCATTCTGGGGCTCGATCTCTTGCCTGTGTTGGATTATTTGCGAACGCGGGGCATCGCGCGGACATGAGGCATGAGACGTGAAACCTGCTGCCGAACGGCCGATACCGAAACTTGCGGGTGTGTGTGGATGGCCTATCCATCATTCGCTCTCGCCGCTGCTGCATAGTTGGTGGTTGAAACACCTTGCCCTGCCCGGTGCTTATGTGCCTTTTGCGGTAGACCCGAAGACAGCCGTGGCGGCTTTTCGAAGCTTGAAGCAAACTTCGATTGTTGGGGTGAATGTGACTTTGCCTTTGAAAACGGCAGCCTTTGAATCTGCCGACATTGCGACGGAAGATGCGCAGAAATTAGGGGTTGCCAATTGTCTTTATAAATCGCGTGGACAGCTGGTTGCCCATAATACTGATTTGGAAGGTTTCGCCGCGCCGCTGATTGCAAAGATTGGCGTAGACCGTTTGCAAAGCGGGTCGGTTTTAGTGATTGGCGCAGGCGGTGCAAGCCGTGCCGTGTTGGGGGCTTTACTCTCTCTCGGCGTGCCAGAGATTTGCCTTGTGAACCGCACAGATGCGAAGGCCGAAAGCCTTGTCGATCAAGTCAATGTGCCCAGTCTTTATGCTTTGCCCTGGTCGCGGCGGCAGGAAGCGGCGGCGCGGGCCGATTTGATCATTAACGCCAGTGCTGCAGGCATGAGCGGAAAGCCAGCTTTAGACCTGTCGCTGGAAGATTGCCGCGACAGCGCCTTGATCTACGACCTCATCTACACGCCTCGCGTAACGCCCTTGATGAAAGCGGCGCAGGCCCGAGGACTGGATACATTGGGCGGATTGGAGATGTTGATTGCGCAGGCGCGGCCAAGTTTCAAACTCTTCTATGGCGTCGCACCGCCGACAGATATTGATCCCACCGATATGTTATTTGCGGCGCTGAAATCAGGCAAACGATGAAGATTATCGGCTTAACAGGCTCCATTGGGATGGGGAAATCGACTACGGCGCAGATGTTTGCCGAACTGGGTTGCCCTGTTTTTGATGCCGATGCCGCCGTTCATGAAATGTATGCCGAGGGTGGGCGCGCTGTCCCGTTGATCCGTGCGGTTTTCCCCGATGCGATCAAAGACGATGCGGTGGATCGCACGCGTTTGGGCGATCATATGCGGGCCGACCCACTAAATCTGAAAGTCCTCGAGAGCTTTATTCATCCCTGGGTTGGCGAGATGCGTCAGGCGTTTTTGACCCAATCAGCCAAAGCGGGGGCTAAGGCGGTCGTTTTTGATGTTCCGCTTCTATTTGAGACAGGTGGCGATAAATCTGTCGATGCGACGGTCGTTGTCAGCGCCGCGCCAGAGGTTCAACGCGAGCGGGTCATGGCACGACCAGGAATGACCGAAGCTTTGTTCGAGATGATCTTATCCAAACAAATGCCCGATGCGGAGAAGCGCAAACGCGCCGATTATATTGTACGGTCGGACGCGGGATTAGAGGCGGCCCGAACACAAGTCGCCGAAATTCTGGACCAGATTCTCCACACCTAAAGCCAGAGGAAATGAGGGCAACCCCTGCCCTTTGTGGCGTCACCGGTTATAGTCCGCAACATGGACGGCATTCGCGAAATCGTTTTTGATACGGAAACCACGGGCTTTCATGCGCGCGATGATGACCGCATCACCGAAATTGGCTGTATTGAGATCGTCGATCTTTTACCGACGGGCCGACAGTTTCACACCTATTGCGATCCATTGCGAGACGTCCCGCCCAAAGTCGTTGAGATCACGGGCCTGACCACAGAATTTCTGCGCGGCAAACCTTTGTTCAAAGACATCGCGGATGATTTCTTGGAATTCGTCGGGGACGCCACGATGATCGCGCATAATGCCCAATTCGATATTGGGTTTATCAATGCGGAGCTGGAGCGCGCGGGCCGCGATCCCCTGCCCCAAAGTCGGTTCAAAGATACGCTGGCGATGGCCCATGCGAAGTTTCCGGGGTCACCCGCGACGCTCGACGCTTTATGTAAGCGGTTTGATATTTCCCTATCCGCGCGTGACAAACATGGCGCGATTATTGACTCCGAACTGTTGGCGGCGGTTTATCTAGAGCTTTCAGGCGGTCGCGCCATGAGCCTGGGTTTGGACAAGGTGCCCGAAGAGACGGAAAATGAGAGCGGTTTCCCAACTGCTCGCCGCCGCCCATCACCGGTTTTAATCTCGCCGACGGCGACGGAGACCGAAGCGCATAAAGCTTTCGTCGGAGCGCTGAAAGGCGATGTGGTTTGGGATAAACTCTGGGCCCGCCGCGCGCGCGGACGACCCTAAGCTTCATGGCCGTTGAAATTGAGCGGAAATTTTTGGTCACTGGGGACGCTTGGAAGTCCGGCACACCCACGCGCCTCTCCCAAGGCTACTTAGCCAGTTCCAAAGACAGCACAGTTCGCATTCGGCTAGCGGGCGATTTGGCATGGTTGACGATCAAAGGCCCGACCGTCGGCATATCGCGCGCAGAGTTTGAATATGAAATCCCGGCTACGGATGCCCAACAGATGTTAGATATGTGTGAGGGGGCGATCATAGAGAAAACCCGCTGGCAGGTCAGCTATGAGAATTTGATCTGGGAAGTTGACGAATTTTTCGGAGAGAACGGAGGCCTCGTGGTCGCGGAAATAGAGCTTAGATCAGAAGATCAAACTTTCGCAAAACCCGATTGGGTTGGTGAAGAAGTCACAGATGACCCCCGCTATGCAAACTCTAACCTGTCGGTTAAACCTTTCACGAGGTGGAATTCTTCTTGAATTAGGGACCCCTCAATTTGTCGGATGGGCTGTGAGGGGCGCCGACAGATCAATGCGTGACAACTCTCTCATATTTGTCCCTGTCATTTGAGCTTCTAATAGCTCCGTTCCGAGTAACGCAAAGACCCGTCGGTTTAAAAAAAATCGGGCGCGTGTTGCCGTACCAGTCCACACAAGACATTTCGCAGACATAATCTGGGTGAACCGAATCTTCCTCACTGCCAGCCATTGATCCGGCATCTGGCAGGCCCGCTTTGTGAGACTAGAGCTGAGCTTGGGGTCCCTCATGCAATGGCTCAGCTATTTAATTTATTGCGGCGGTGATATGAAAATCTTGACACAGACGGCAAAAACGACGACGGTTTTTTACATGTATCTTTAAAGGGGCGCTTTATTGCATACGTTTACGTTGGGTTGGTCTGCCTTTGTTTCAAGGGCGGATAAGCCCACATGCTGGATTATAGATAATAGGCGCACCTTGAAATATGGCGATATTTAAATCCGCGCGGGGCGGGTTTTATTTCTAGGAACCTAGCTATGACAACACCATCTACCGATCAAAACTTCATTATTTTCTGCGGAATGGAGTCGACGTCCAATGCAGATAAACGACAATTCGCAGTCCGAAAATATATGAAGAAGCGCCTTGGTGCTGACGTCAAAATCTTACACGAAATCGCCACGCCCGATCATAATGCCTCTGGCCTTACAATCGTTGTGGAGGCTTCGACCATAGAGGTGGTGATGACGGCACTCGCGGCTTTTGAGGGCTCATTTGCGTTCCAAGTTTCCCCTGTGGTGATTAAAACTTCGAGGGTAAAGGCTGGCGAAATGCCGAAATATGCAGTTTTCCTACCACGTATGCCAGAGGTGGCGGCCTCGTTGAAAGCGGTTGATTCCGATGATGTTGGACTTTGGTTGAAATTGCCAGAAACGGCGTCATTTTCTGACGTTCTTTTGCTTGATACGGTTACATTTGGCGCTGCTCGCGAGTTTGTCGAGGAATTAGCCCCGGGCGCTAGGGTTGTGTCACAACATTGTTTCTCCTTGGCAGCACTGGTAGCGCAAGTAACCGGTGACAAAAATGTGTCGATTGATCAGCCTTTGGATATTGATCATACGCTAAGCGTTGCGGTTGGGTCGTCCCAGTTGATTAGTAGACGCTATGACTCTTTTTATGCCCCAATGGTCGACGAGAAATATCCATTCAATTCATCGGTGGTCCTTGGCACCGCGGCAAAAGATGTTTCTACTCATATTGGCAACCAATCCGTATTTGTTTGGCCAAAGTACAATTATCCGATTTGGAACTTCCGTCGCTTTGTTTGGTCGAACAGCTATTATGGCTCATATGTTGTAAAACCGTGGGTTCTGCCGCGCGGGATTATTCCCGCTTCGGACAATGACACAACTTATGTTGTAGAGGCGCGGGAGAACCACGCCTATGTAGATGGTGATCAATACACGTTTTCCGTACAGAACAAGCTGTCGATTTGGCTGAACGACTTAATGGCGACACCCAAATACGATGCAGTGTGGCCAGAGGATTCCTATTCCGGTGGTTCTAAACTAGCCTATGACTATATCGTGTCTTTCTTACCGGGGAAAACAGAGCCTAAGACGGGCTCTAATCTGGACTCTGGCCTCATTTCAGCGGTGGAATATAGCCCTGACCTTGGGTTTACAGAGGCAGAGTTTCTGGTTGTTCGAAGTCATTTGGTGCGCGAAGTCACTTATTTTGCGAAAGCAGATAAGTGGTTTGGGATCGATGGGATTATGGATGCCGTCAATCGCAGCGTCGCGATTCTATCTGCAAATGATTTAACTGAAGCCGCTGAGCTTATGAGCATCCCAATTGAGACCACCGACATCATATCGATCCTTGAGGATATCTTCGGCGCGATTATTTCCATAGTTGCCATTATTCCGGGCGCGGGTCCGGTTTTGGCGGCCTCCCTGACGGTGGCCTGGACGGTTGTTAAGGACACTGTGCCTGGAATGCCGGTGAACGCACCCATCAATGCCACCGTGGCGGAGATGGCCGGGGAGTTAAATAAATACCTGATAAAGATGCAAAAGGCGGCTGAGATTCAGAAATTGCGGCTTTTCGCGAACTTTGGGCGGTTAGAGGCGTTCTCTGATGGTGTCGTCGAAGGCATCATTTCGGAAGATAAATTCTTTAGTGGTCTAGCGAATGCCGACGGATCTGACAAAGGGCGCATTCACGATGTAGGTGTTCAGGTCGGCGACGCAGCAGCAAACGCTTGGTTGGTATATTGTTACAAGCGGCTTTTCGGGGTTGCGCACACTGTAACGTCGGTGCTGAGCTTTTCAGATAAGCGGCCAGTCAACCCATGGGACCCAGCAAAAGGGCAATATCGCTACACGTGGTCTATGCCGTGTGAATACATCGATGTTTGCGATTTAACCGTCCATACGGGTTTCGCGATTGTGGACGGCACCACATCTGCACCACCCATCATTATGCAAAAATTGTTCGGCGCCGATTCTCCTCTGACGGTTTTCCCGATTGCATTCTTCGCAGGCTTCAATGGTTGGCAAACCCTAGGTCCGGCGTGGGACACGAATTGGGCGGCTTTCCCAGGAACAAAGATGAGAAAAATCCCCATTAACCGAATTGGTATGCCCCAGTGGAACGCGCTGGAAATGACTGATCCCCCGAAATGACAATTGATCCGATCTCTATGTCATAGGTCTAACTTAGCGATGTTCATGTGCTAAAGCGGTTTTATTGGTTTAAACACGCCTCAAACGCAGAGCGTGTCTTGCTGTTCAATCCCACAATACCCTCATCGCGTTGTGCGTAATCTGTGACGAGGATGTCTGAGGCATTTATAATTGCGGCGCGGGGCGGTTGGCGTTTTGGATCACCCAAGCGTCCGATTATAAAATTGTCATTTGATTTCAATGTTTTAGCTGTATTTCCATTGGCGACATCATAGCCAAGCCAGACCGCATGGCCGGCCTGTGTGGCCTCTGGCGGATTGGAGCGTAACATCTCGGGCGCGAGGGCGTTGAGTTCTGCCGCGCTTTCGGGTGTATAAGCGATGAGAAGGACTTGGTCGGCCATACCCGCATCGCGGATTGCCTTGATGGTGGCTTTGCGGTTAGCGGAAGATTTGAAGTCGATTTCGAGATAAGTTTTACCTTTGGCGGCCGCCAAGTAATCGGCCAGCAATGGCGGTCGGTCAGCCGTAAATTCGCCTGCGCGAGATTTCAAAAGAATGTTTTCGAGATCTGATTTTCGCGAGACCGCGATAGGGCCTTTGCCCGTTGAAACTTCGTCCCAAACACCGTCGTGAAAAAGGATCAACGTACCGTCTTTCAGGCCTGCCACATCGATTTCAGCCATCATTGTACCGTGGTCGATTAATTTGTTTAGCGCGGTGATTGAGTTTTCGGCCTGATCCGACCAATTTTTATCGGTTCCGCGGTGGGCCGCCATAATCGCTGCATTTTCGGGGAGGCAGCTCAGAAGTTTGCGAATGGGTGGCAAAGTTTGAGCGGAAGAGGGCGCGCTTGCGGGTTTGATATCGGTGTTGCTCAGGCTGGCATCGCAAGCAGATAATCCGCTGGAGAGGAGCAGGGCGGTGAAGCCCGCGGCGAGATTGCGAGAAATTGGGGCTTTAAAAAGGGTCGTGTGCATCATAGGTCGGCCATATGTCAGACCATCAACCTTCGCAAGAAAATCCCAACGCCGAGGCTGCGTCTTATTCAGGCGACACAATTTTCGCATTGTCCTCTGCGCCAGGGCGTGCGGGTGTCAGTGTTCTGCGCCTATCAGGGCCAATGTCGGGAGAGGCGTTGAAGGCTTTGACGGGTCGAAAATTGCCAACGCCGCGTCTGGCCAGTTTGCGCGCGATCCGTGACGGGCAGGGCGATGTGATCGACAAGCCGCTCATTCTTTGGTTTCCCGCACCGAAAAGTTTCACGGGCGAAGACTGCGCCGAAATCCACGTGCATGGCAGCGTCGCCATTTTGGAAGCTGTTGCGGGGCGCTTGACGGAACTTGGGCTGCGCCAAGCGCGTCCCGGTGAATTTACACGACGGGCGGTGGAACACGGGAAAATGGACCTGACCGAGGCGGAAGGTCTGGCCGATTTGATCGATGCCCGAACCGAAGGGCAACGGGTTCAGGCGCTCTCGAATATGGGCGGGGCTTTGCGCGAAATATATGAAGGCTGGCAGGGCTTGATTTTGGATGGGTTGGCGCAAATTGAAGGCGAGATTGATTTCGCCGATGAAGAAGATGTGCCGGACGCGCTCTCTCATGCCGCCTATCCCTATCTGACCGCTGCATATGACAGTATGGCGGAAGCTTTGTCGGCGGCAGGTCGCGGTCGCGCGGTGCGAGATGGCTTGCAGGTGGCAATTATTGGCGTCCCGAATGCGGGGAAATCGACACTGTTGAATGCGTTGATCGGGCGGGATGTTGCGATCACCTCTCCGCAAGCTGGGACAACGCGCGATATTGTCGAGGCGCAAGCCATCATCGCGGGTTTGCCTGTAACCTTTTCAGACACCGCAGGATTACGAGACAGCGAAGACGCCATTGAGGCTGAAGGCGTACGGCGTGCAAGGGCGCGCGCAGACGACGCGCATTTGGTCATCCACGTGGTGCGCGAAAGTCAAGCACCGGCTTTAGACGCCGACATTATATTTAGGAACACGGAAGGCGATGGCGCGAGTTCTGAGCCGAGCACCGCTTCGACAATAGTCGGGAACGCGCTGTCGGGGGCGGGCGTGTCCGCCTTGCTCGATCTTTTGGAGCAATTGATTTTAGAGCGCTATGCTGGGCTAGAAAATGCGGCGCTAACGCGAATTCGTCATGTCGAGTGCATTTCGTCCGCGTTATTGGCGGTCGATGTTGCGCGGCAAAAACTGGGGTCCGATCCAGAGCTCGCCAGTGAAGATTTGCGTAACGCACTGAAAAACATAGAAGAATTGGCAGGCCGCTCAGACATGGAGCAGGTCTTCGACCGCATTTTCTCAAGTTTCTGCATCGGAAAATAGGCGATCTCTCCCCGGTTAAGAAAATAATGTTCCACGTGGAACATTTCGCGCAGGGCATAATTCGGCTCAGCTCGGCCTGAACGGAAGAGTCGACAGTTTCGATTTCCCCACCTATATCGCCGCTATGAATTCATCCAACACATACGACGTCATTGTTATCGGCGGCGGTCACGCAGGTTGCGAAGCCGCAGCCGCCTCTGCGCGAGTCGGTGTGTCGACACTTTTGCTCACGCATAGGGTCGAAACGATTGGCGAAATGTCGTGCAATCCAGCGATTGGCGGGTTGGGCAAAGGCCATTTGGTCCGCGAAGTTGACGCGCTGGATGGCGTCATGGGTCGTGTTGCGGATGCGTCGGGTATTCAGTTCCGGATGCTTAACCGCTCGAAAGGCCCAGCCGTTCGCGGGCCGCGAACTCAATCAGACCGGTATCTATACCGAACTGAAATGCAAGCGGCGTTGCGAGCGCAGAAAAACCTAACCATTATCTCGGGTGCGGTTGATGATATCATTGTCGACGCTGGCAGTGTCGTTGGTGTGCGTACCGAAGCGGGTGTGGAATACCTCACTGGGCAAGTCGTTTTGACGACGGGGACTTTCCTTAAAGGTGTTATCCATGTCGGGACGACGCGCACACCTGCGGGTCGCTGGGGGGAAGCCCCAGCATTAGGGCTGTCAGAGCGTCTCTATGGGTTGGGCCTGAAAATGGGCCGCCTGAAAACAGGTACGCCAGCCCGTATCGCGAAGAGCTCGATTGATTGGGACGCGTTAGACCAACAGGCTGCTGATGACGTGCCTGTGCCATTTTCATTTCTCAACAAGCAAATTACCATCCCGCAGATCACATGCGCGATTACCCATACAAATGAAGCGACGCATCGCATCATCAGCGATAATATAAGTAAATCAGCGCTTTACGGCGGGGGAATTTCTGGAAAAGGGCCGCGATATTGTCCGGCTGTAGAGGACAAGGTCGTCCGGTTCGCGGATCGAAGCCGCCACCAAATCTTCCTCGAGCCTGAGGGGCTTCCTGGGAATCCAGATGGGAATACGATTTATCCAAACGGAATTTCGACCTCACTACCATATGACGTGCAAGACGCGTTCATGCGGACCATCCGTGGCTTGGAAGATGTCGAGATTCAGCGTTACGCTTACGCCATTGAATATGACTATGTTGACCCGCGTGAGCTGCGCGCAACTTTGGAAGTCAAAGCTCAGCGGGGGCTATTCCTCGCAGGTCAAATCAACGGGACGACCGGATATGAAGAAGCGGCCGCGCAAGGTTTGATGGCGGGTGCGAATGCGGCGCTGGCCGTGCAGGGACGCGATCCTTTCATTTTGGATCGCAGCCAAGCCTATATTGGCGTGATGATCGATGATTTGATCACCAAAGGCGTGACAGAGCCCTATCGCATGTTCACATCCCGGGCGGAATATCGCCTGTTATTACGCGCCGATAATGCAGATCAGCGTTTAACAGCAATGGGAACAGACATTGGCTTAGTGGGCAAAGCGCGCGCCGACTACACTGTTGAAAAAATTGCGAAATTTAACAATTCCAAAGCCCTCGCGTCGACATTATCCGACACGCCGTCAACATTGTCTAAGGCGGGGATTAAGATCAACCAAGATGGTGTGCATCGCTCTGTCATGGATTTATTGGCTTACCCCAATATTGATATGGCGGACCTTATATTGGTCTGGCCCGAACTTGCGGATTTCGACGCGGAGACTGTGGAGTTTCTGACCACGGATGCCACCTACGCAGGATATTTGGAGCGCCAAGCCAAGGACATCGCCGCCTTCCAACGCGATGAAGGTTTGAGAATTCCAGATTCGTTGGATTATTCAAAGATCGGCGGGTTGAAAACCGAGGTCCGGCTAAAGCTCACCGAAGCGCGCCCCGCGACTTTGGGGCAAGCCGCGCGGATTGAAGGCGTGACACCGGGCGCTCTGATGGCGGTTTTGGCCCATATGAAGAAAGCGCAGCGCGCAGCATGAGAACAGATCACCCTTCCGTGGATACCCGCTGGACAGCGCAAGATTTCGCGGATCATTCCAATGTTCCACGTGGAACATTATCCGATTACGTGCGGTGGGAAAGCCTGCTGAGCAAGTGGAACAAGCGGATCAATCTGGTCGCGCCCAAGGAAGTCGCCGCATTCTGGAACCGCCATGCCTTTGATTCTTATCAGTTAAATCAATATTTGCCAGAGACGTGGGACCGTCTGGTCGATCTGGGTTCGGGGGGAGGCTTTCCAGGGCTTTCGCTGGGTATATTTGCCAAAGCCCGGGGATCAAGCGAGGTTCATCTGGTAGAATCAGTGGGTAAGAAGACGAGTTTCCTCAAAACTGTGACCCGTGAACTTGGCTTGCCGGTCACGGTACATACCGAACGGGTCGAAGAGCTTGCGCCCCTCAATGCAGATGTGATCACAGCGCGGGCTTTTGCGCCGCTTCCCAAATTATTTGCCTATGCCGCGCCACATTTGAAACCTGATGGAATTCTCATCCTTCCAAAGGGAGAAACTGCGGATAACGAAGTCAAAGACGCCCGCGTGGACTGGAATTTCAACCTAGAGGCCTTCACAAGCGCAACTGACCCCAGCGCATCGATTCTCCGCATTACAGAATTACGTGCCAAAACAGGTCCAACCGCCAAAACAGGCTCAACCTAATGAACGCACGCACATGAATCCTGATCGCATTATCGCCATTGTGAACCAAAAAGGCGGCGTGGGAAAAACCACGACCTCTATCAATCTGGCTGCGGCTTTGGCCGCGAAAAACCTGCGTGTTTTGCTCATCGATATGGACCCACAAGGCAATGCCTCGACGGGATTAGGTATTTCGCGGGCGCAACGCACAACGACCATATATAATGTCTTGACCGAAGGCCTTGAAATTGACGCCGCAATTTGTGCGACGGAGGTTCCAAACCTGTCCGTTGTGCCAAGTCATGTCGATTTATCCGCGGCAGAGATGGAAATTGGCCATGCCGAAGGCCGCACACGCTTGTTGCGGGACGCTTTACAGGCCGCGACGTCCGAATTTGACTATGTGATGATCGATTGCCCACCTTCACTGAACCTTTTGACAATCAATGCCCTGTCAGCCGCTCGCTCTGTGATCGTGCCCCTGCAATGCGAATTCTTTGCCCTCGAGGGATTGAGTCAGCTTCTCCAGACCGTCGAGATGGCGAAGTCTTCAATCAATCCGGCGTTGGCAATCGATGGGGTTATGCTGACAATGTATGATCGACGGAACCGTCTGTCGGCGCAGGTGGCAGAAGATGTTCGTAAGCATCTGGGGCGCGCCGTATTTGAAACGATCATTCCGCGCAATGTCCGCATTGCCGAAGCTCCAAGTTTCGGCCAGCCTGTCATTACATATGCGCCAGCCTCCAAGGGGGCGAAAGCCTATTTGGATTTGGCCGATGAATTGATTAAAAAGCATAGAAACCGCAGATAAAACAATAGGTTAACCTTATGTCAGACGATAAGACACCCTCAAAAAAATCAACTGCGAAAAAAGCAAGTGCGCGCGGTTTGGGTCGAGGTTTATCCGCATTGATGGCAGATGTTTCCGTGCCTGTCGAAGCCCCTGACACAGCCTCCGCCGAAGAGTCTAAAGCCTCATCTTCAACTGCCAATAAAATCACCGACACGCCCGATACCAGCTCTCGCAACGTCCAATTCATCGCTATTTCGCGCCTTGATCGCAACCCCGATCAGCCACGCAAAATGTTCAATGAAAAGGATTTGGCTGAACTCACAGAATCCATCCGACGCAAGGGTGTGTTGCAACCCATCCTCGTGCGACCCATTCCTGAAAGTGCGCGTTCAAAATCTGAATCTGCCTCTGTTGATTTTCAGATCGTGGCGGGCGAACGGCGTTGGCAGGCCTCATTAAAAGCTGGGCTCGACGCCATGCCCGTCTTGATCCGTCACCTGAACGATCAAGAAGTCCTTGAAATCGGCGTTGTCGAAAATGTTCAACGTGCCGATCTGAATCCGATCGAGGAAGCCCGCGCCTACCGTGCGCTCATGGATGATTTTGGCCGAACGCAAGTTGAAGTCTCTGAAGCGATTGGCAAAGCGCGCAGTCACATTGCTAATTTGCTCCGACTTTTGGAGATGCCGAACCAAGTGATGCGCTGGGTGGAATTGGGGCGTATTACCCCTGGTCACGCCAAAGCTATCATGACGATGCCTGACCCGACCGAAACCGCCGATATGGTGATCCGCGAAGGCCTGTCCGTTCGCGCCACCGAACAATATGTAAAACGTTATAAAGAGGGCGCGCCGCTAGTATCAAATCTCAGCGTCCCACGTGAAACGGACCCGAACATCACCGCATTAGAGCGTGATCTTTCAGATCTGCTGGGTCTAAAAGTCTCGCTGAACCACAAGGGCCCAAGCGGAGAGCTAAAAATCAAATATAAAAGCGGTGCACAGCTGGAAGAGGTGATGCGGCGTTTGAAGAATTAGCGCTTTTCTTCTCTTTCGATGTCTAACTCCAAAACCCATGAGAAAAACGAGCTTGCAAGAGGGTTGCCCTAGGCTGGCCCAGCATATTGAACTCGCACTTTCGCCAGTCCCTGAATGCCTAATTTATCGGCCGCTGATTTTGAGAGATCGATAATACGTTTATCTGTGAAAGGGCCACGGTCATTCAGGCGCACGATGATCTGTTTTCCATTGTCCAAATTTGTGACGTGGAGCAGGCTATTTAGGGGTAAGGTCGGATGCGCCGCCGTTAGGGCATACATGTTAAACGGCTCGCCTGTCGCGGTCGGTTTTCCGTGAAATTTAGCGCCGTACCAAGAGGCCGTGCCCGTTTCGTCATATTTTGGTTCATGTTTGGGGCGATAGGTTTTGCCCCTGACTTTATATTTTTTACCGACGATTTGATTGGGTTGAAGCGCCTTTTCGACGTGGTTTTGTTTGAACTTTGCAGCGCTGACGGGTTTTGTGGATTTACCGCTTGAGCAGCCAGAGGCGACAAAGCCGAAACTTGCGCCCAAAAAGGCGAGGGCGACAAAATTTCTCACGGTTGAATTAATTATCGTCATCTTTGCACCTCTTGACCGGTCATAGCGCGAATTACTTTGGGCGTTCAATCTCAAACTGATCTGTAATACGACCATATTTCGGACCGTTCAGACGAGAGATCGGCGCGAGGGCGTCTATATCAATGCGGAGCGGGTTTAGGCTGCTGACGATAGTATCGCGCAAGTGAAAATGCAGGACCTCGCCAATGATAATGCGACCGCCTCCGCCCAGCACCGTGTCCGAGAAATATTTACATTCAAGACTCACCGGTGAGGCCGACAGTCTTGGCGGTTTTACTCCCAGAGAGGGCGTTGTTTCCAATTTCGCGAGCGCGACCTCATCAATATCAGCGGGTAAAGTCGCCGCGCAGATATTCATCTGGGCTGCTAGTGGTTCGTCCACCAGATTCACCACAAATTCTCGCGTCTCCATAATATTATTGGGCGTATCTTTTTGCGACCCGTCGGCATTGGGTTGAAACCCTAGCACGACGACGGGCGGCGCACTGCCCATCGCGTTGAAGAAACTAAACGGGGCCGCGTTCAACTGCCCACTTGCATTCATCGAGGTGACGAAAGCGATGGGACGCGGCAATATTGTCGACGACAGCAATTTATACGCAGTCGCCGAAGAGATTTTATCCGCTTCAAAATGCATATTGTGGGCCTTAATCGCCCTTTTTCATTGTCACAACACGCTGCGGGAATGGAATTTCGATATTGGCGTTGCCGAGAGCTTCAAAAATTTCAATGCGCAATTCAGAGGTCCGCGCGAACCACGCGTCTCCTGGCAGCCACACGCGGCAATTGAAATTCACGGAGCTATCTCCAAAATTAATGACAAAGGCTTCAGGCGGGGTCGGCGCCGTTTCAAGGACGCGATCTTTCGCAGCGGCTAGCGTGTCGATAATCACGGCCCGCGCGTGGCGCAAGTCTGTGTCATAGCTTACGCCAATATCCAGACGGAACTGACGGATTGTATGCCGCCCGAAATTTTGAATACGGCCACTCCATACTTGGGAGTTTGGCACATAATTATAAACACCTTCGGGGGAGGTTAGACTGGTTGAGAAAAGCCCAATTTCCTGAATTGTCCCAGACGAATTTGGCAAATCAACATATTCGCCCACCTTCAAGGGGCGCAAGAATAGCAGCATCAATCCCGCCGCAATATTTGACAAGGTATCCTTGAGCGCCAAGGCAATCGCTAGGGCTGCGCCGCCAAAAATCGGAATGATCGCAGAGGGTGGAACGCCCAGTTTGATCAAGACAGCGTAAAGCGTCATCGCCAGAATGATGTAGAAGAAAACCGACGCCAAGACGGGTTTCAAAGTGGCGTCGAGATGCGAGCCGCCAACTTTTGTCCCGCGAACGCGACGTTGGACCCAGCGCCCGACAATCATGCCGATAACAAATATGATGAGCGCGGAAACCACGTTCCCCATCAGGCTGAGGAGCATCGGGAATTGATCGCGTGCCAGTGTCCAATAAGAGAGAGCTTGTTCCATGATCTATCTCCGTTTCGCGGCATATCCCGCGAGGGCCAATAAGAGGCGCGATACAATCGAGTCGATGGGGGCGCCAGCTGTTTTCGACGCGCGTTCGGCCATTTGGCATTCCAGTAAACTGCGTTGCAACATCCGCAATCCCCAAATGTCGAGCTGCCGCGAAAAAACGCGTTCTTGCATGGCAAAGACGGGCGGCCGCAGACCTTTCATCGCTTGGCCCTTGGGTTGCCCCGAATCCATTGCGATGGCCGCTTCGGTCAGGCGCATAATTTGGCGTTGCAAGCCGAATAGAATGCCGATGGGGCTGACTTTGCCCGCGACAGCCCGGCGGAAACTGGCGTCCATCGCATCAATTTCACCGGAAAGTGCTTCCGTGACGATGGTATCAATAGAGGCCGACTGCCCGCCCGCGGCGACGGCTTGAATATCGGCGAGGGACACAACCGCGCCTTCAACAGAGCCATATCCTTTATAGAGCGCCATCTTCTCAATCTCACCGGCGGCGAGGGCATGGTCACCTTCGACAAGGGGCAGCCAATTTTCGAGGGCTTCGGGCGTGATCCGAATGCCGTGCGCGTCCAAACCTTCGCGAATTTGGTCTTTCAAATCATTTGTGCTGGCGGCGTAACACGCCACAGCCGCGAAATGTTTGGCGGCTTCGACGGCTTTCCGAATGGCAGAGCGCGGCGTCATGTCCCCCGCTTCGATGATAAGTTTGGCTTCGGCGCGCGAGGGGTCTGTATCGAACCCCTTAATCAATTTGGCAATCGCAGCGGCTTGGCGTTCATGGTCGAGGCGCAACCGCACCAGCCGTCCACCGCCAAGCAGGCTCATCGCGCTCATTTCATCGGCAAGTTTAGCGGGGTCCGAAGACAGATCATCTGCGGTAATTAAGGTCGACCCAAATGTCGGGTCCACATCTGGCACAAAAGTTTGGGACAACGCCGCGCCCCGCGATTTAACGCGTCCGCGATCCGGACCAAAAATCAGAACACCAATGATGTCCGCAGGCGGAGCAGAGAGGAACCTATTTTGTCGCGCACCAGTAATTTTCATCGGATTTTATTTTCATAAAAAGTAGGTTTTGCAACGCGGCGTGCGCGCGTCACAGCGCTTTATGGCTGAGCTGCGGCGTCTAGTTTCTTTTTCTCTTCGGCCCGTTTTTTATCGCGTTTGGCAAAGGCGCGCGCCATTTCGATCACCAATTTATCGGCCGTTTCCGTCGCGGCTTGCTCGACCCCGACGTTATCGGCCGTGATCACGCCATAGGGACCCGCAGGTGCACCAAAGGTCGAAACCGTAGAGACACTACCTGAGCCGAGCACCCGCCCGTTCTTATTATTGATCAATTTCCAACGGGCTTGGACCGTGACATCGTAACGGGAGGCCACATCACCATCGGTCAGGCCCAGACGCGCCCGACGATATTTCGGTGTCACTTCCAATGTGTAACGGGTGCTAGAACTTGGCACACCGATGCGGTCCCGAAGGCGTTGGGTGATCAAGAACCCAGCATTATTATCGGCCACATTCGTGACCTTCTTCGTGTTGACCACGACATCTTGCAAAGTTTTTCCCGAAGATCCCGTCGCATGCATAGGCGTGAACCCACATCCGCTGAGGAGGAGGGTCGTTGTAACCGCTAAAGAGGTGAAAAGAGTGCGCATCATTTCGCCACTATATTGACGATACGCCCAGGTACAACGATGATTTTCCTGACAGTTGCGTCACCTATCGACCTTTGTACCGCTTCATCAGCGAGGGCGAGTTTTTCAATCTCGTCCTTGGGCATGTCTTTTGGGATATTCAACTCGCTGCGGCGCTTGCCATTGACCTGCAAAGGCAGGGTGATCGTGTCATCCACCAGCATTTTCGGATCCACCACAGGCCACGGCGCGTGATAGACAAGGTCTTCTCCGCCGACCTTGGACCAACATTCTTCGGCCAGATGCGGCATGAAGGGTGCAATCGCCCGGATCAAAATGCCGAGGGCTTCCATACGGGCCGCATCTTGGCCCTTATATTTGGACAGCGCATTGGTCAGCTCATAGATTTGCGCCACGGAGGTGTTGAAACGGAACGCTTCAATGCCAGCCGTGAGTTTTTCCAACGCCCGATGGGCTAGTTTCCGAAGCTCCAACGCGTCACCCGATGCGTCTGATGCAACGGCCAATGGTCCCTCTGCGGAGGTTGTATCGGAGACAACATTCCAAACTTTCTTGGAAAACCGCCACGCGCCAATCACGCCAGATTCGGTCCACTCCACATCACGCTCTGGCGGGGAGTCGGACAGCACGAACCAACGCGCCACATCTGCGCCATAGCCCTGAATGATTTCATTCGGGTCGACGACGTTCTTCTTGGACTTGGACATCTTGATGATGTCGCCTTTAATAACGGGGCGACCTGTTGGAAGATGGACGAAAGTCCCGTCATCATTGGCGTCAACGTCTTCGGGCAAGACCCAAGAGTCTTTCTCAATGCTTTCATCGGCCAACGCATAGGTCGCATGGGTGACCATGCCCTGCGTAAATAATCCCGCAAAAGGTTCGCCGCCAAATTGACTGTGGGAGAGGTCCAATAATCCGCAATCAATTAATCCGCGTGTAAAGAAGCGCGCGTAGAGCAAATGCAAAACAGCATGTTCGACGCCGCCGACATACTGATCGACGGGCAGCCATTTTGATGCCGCGTCCCAATCCATACCATCGGCAGAGAGCGAACCGCCAAAGGCCGCAAAATACCAAGAGCTATCACCGAATGTATCCAGCGTATCGGTTTCGCGCTCGGCTGCTTTCCCGCATGTGGGGCAGGTAACGCCTTCGGATTTCCATGTTGGATGATGGTCCAGCGGATTGCCAGGTTTCTCGAAACTAATGTCATAAGGCAGTTCAACAGGCAGCTGATCTTCTGGAACAGGCACAGAACCGCAATCCCCGCATTTAATAACAGGAATTGGGCAACCCCAATAGCGCTGACGGGACACACCCCAATCGCGCAGGCGATAATTCGTCACGCTCTCGCCGAAGTCCATTTCAGTGATTTTGTGGATCGCGGCTTTAATGCCTTTGGATTTATTTAAGCCATCAAGGAAGCCTGAGTTAAACAGCTTGCCTTCGCCCGTATAGGCTTCGGTGCCGACATCATAAGTGGCCGCATCTTCGCCGTCGGGCAGGACAACAGCCTTCACAGGCAAATCATATTTCCGCGCAAAATCTAAATCGCGTTGATCATGTGCAGGGCAGCCAAAGACCGCGCCTGTACCATAGCCCATGAGCACGAAATTCGCGATCCAAACGGGTAGAGTCGCGCCTTCAACGAACGGATGTTTAACACGAAGGCCTGTGTCGAACCCAAGCTTTGGCGCTGTAGCAATATCGGCTTCAGATGTTCCGATTTTTGCACATTCCGCGCGAAATGCTTCTGCTTCGGGCAAATTGTTTGCTAGCCACTTAGAATAAGGATGGTCTGGAGATAGCGCTAGAAAGCTAGCACCAAACAATGTGTCAGGTCGGGTAGTAAATACCTCTATTCCGCCATCTTGGTCCGTCGCTAATGCTTCATCAAACAACTCTTTCTTAGGAGAAGAAGTTTCAGTATTTTCAGCAAAACCGAACCAAATTGACGCGCCTTCGGATTTCCCAATCCAATTGGCTTGCATCGTCCGCACCTTCTCAGGCCAGCGGTCTAATCCGTCCAAGCCTTTCAATAAATCTTCGGCGTAATTTGTGATTTTATAGAACCATTGGTCCATGTCGCGTTGCTCGACTACGGCTCCGCTGCGCCAGCCTTTGCCGTCGATGACTTGCTCATTGGCCAGGACCGTATTGTCGACGGGGTCCCAGTTCACTTTGGCAGTTTTGCGGTAGACCAGACCTTTTTCCCAGAACTTCAGGAAGATCCGTTGTTGTTCTTTATAGTAGGCGACGTCAGAGGTTGCGAATTCGCGGGACCAATCCAGCGCAAAGCCGAGGCGCTGCATCGGGGTGCGCATCTCATCGATATTATTATAGGTCCAATCTTTCGGGTGACCGCCTGTGGCAATCGCCGCATTTTCCGCAGGCATGCCGAAACTATCCCAGCCCATTGGATGCAGGACCTCAAAGCCTTGCGCCTTTTTATAGCGCGCCACGACATCGCCCATCGCGTAATTGCGCACATGGCCCATGTGAATACGGCCCGACGGATAGGGAAACATTTCCAGCGCGTAGAACTTTGGCTTATCGCTGTCATCATGGGCGCGGTACACATCGCGCGCTTTCCAGACGGACTGCCAACGCGGTTCAACCTCTGCCGCATTATACTTTTCAGGTGCGTTAGGATTTTCGGACATTATTTTACTCGAAAGGGAAGCGGGACGAAGCGGACCTATAGCAGACCTGAAAAAGGCGGCTAGTCCATTTCCTGCGTCGTGATAGGTCTGCGGTCCCCGCAAAGGTTCTGGATTAGACGCTCAAATGCAGGCAGGACGGGTTCATGACAGCCATCAAAAAGATGCAAGCCGGCCGCGAGACCAAAATGTTACGCGGCGCGATGTGGGCCTGCGCCATTCCGATCATATTTGGGTTCGGCTTCGTTTATTTAGCTGTCGATATAGCCGTGGGGCACACGCGCCAGACCTCGATCCTTATGATGATTTCGCCCGTCGCTTATCCGGCTCTATGTTTGTTTATCTTGTCGCCTCTGACCGCGTGGCTGTCCTGCGGGTGGCTGCGTCGGATTGATGACCCTGCGAAATTGAGCCAATGGCGGATAAGTTTTGTCACGGCGCTGGTCATTGCAACCGGCCTGCAACTTCTCATGACTTTGGGTTACGGTCTGTTTTTAGACTATCAGTTTAAAGCGTTTTTTACCTCGGCGTCCGATAGCCTTGCGGAAGCTGGAGTGGACTCTGACGCCTTCGCGGATGTCCCAAGTGGGTACTCAACTTCGGCGATTTATAACGCCGTGCTTTGGATCATACTCACGGCCCCCTTTTGTGCGGCGGGGGCCAGTATCTTTCAGCGTGTCACAAAATTTCCAGAAGACAGAACCGTCTTCTAGAGGTGTTGGGTTTAGCGCGCGTCTTCGGTCGCGATGTAAAGCTCGCGGGCTTTTGTCAGGATTGCATTCTCAATCTTGCGCGCTGTGTCGCCGTCAACGGCCGCATCGGCCCAACCTGCCGCTGTTTGCGTTTGCTTAAAGATTGACACCTTCAAACCATCGGCGCGCAGATTTGTGTCCAAGATATAGA
This sequence comes from Litorimonas cladophorae, assembly GCF_014652455.1. Taxonomy (GTDB): domain Bacteria; phylum Pseudomonadota; class Alphaproteobacteria; order Caulobacterales; family Maricaulaceae; genus Litorimonas; species Litorimonas cladophorae. The sequence continues at coordinate 91,336 of NZ_BMYV01000002.1, forward strand.
CATTGGCTTTGAAACGTTCGGCGGGTGTTGTTGGGTTCGCGTACCAATCCGTGATGATGACACCACCAAAGGGGTCGACTTGCTCGAGCGGCATGAAGTTCAATGTCTCCATGGACGCGCGCCAGAGGTATGTGTTCACGCCCATATTTGGCGCGGCCGCCTGCGCCGAAGCGCGAGGTTTAGATTTAGACGCGCAACCGCCCAGAACAAGGGTCGTTGCGAGAACGGCAGCGATGGCAGGTTTAAAAGTCATCTTATGGGCATCCCAAATGCAAATCTGTATCAGATATCGTGCGTCGTCTTAAACCGCTCTGTCGTCCGCCACCAGAGCCGTTTTCATAAATTCATGGCAAGAAAGCAGGGGTGAGCGCCCGAAAGGGGCAAAAACACCTTATGGTAAAGATGCGTTAACCCTTTTTTAGGGCGGCGTGGGGCAAAGGTTAACAAAATTCACCCTTTGCCTGCTGAAGGTCCATCCATGTCTGCTTCGCGCTTACTTTCTACTGCCACGCCCTTCGTCATTTTGGCGGTTGCCGGCATGGGACTGGCGTCGGCGCAATCCAGTTCGCCCTTTGCGACCAAGAAAAAGCAACAAGCCTGGGATATGCCAATACCTACGGCCCCCCAAACGGCCGCGCAGCCTTCGACCTATCAACCCTATAGCGCGCCAAACACCGCACCTGTTTATCCGCGTGGGTCGTCGACACCGCCAACGGGTCAGCCCGTCGTCAATGTGGGCCGGATCTATCAACCCGAAGCGCCCGCCTATGCGCCAATGCGTACCAATGCGCAGTCGCTGGCCGCGACTAAGCCCGTCTCTGGGTCTGACTATAATTATAATCCGCGCCCAGCGCCGGTTGTTTCCGAAACGCCAGACTTCGGAAAGCCGATCTCTCTGGCGGGTGGGAACCTGCCACCGGGTCTTCCGCGTCAAGCCTCCCCTTATCAAAGCGCCGCACCCTCGGCTTCGCCTTACGCGCCGCAACGTGCACAAACCACCCAAGCGCCGTCGACGGCCACGCCAAATTACGGCTCGCCCTATGGCGGGGGACAGTCAATCCCGCCGCAAGCGGGATATCAGCAACCCTATCCGCCAACAGGGCAACCCTCTGGCCAGCCTTACCCTAATCAAGGTCCGACCTCTTATCCTGCCCCGCAACAGCCGCAGAGTTGGAAAGATCGTCTTGGTCTCGGTAATTTGGCGACCATGTTGCGTGGCAAATTTAGCCTCGGCGCGGCGGCGACCTATCGCGATCAACCGCCAAACCAAATTGGCCCAGATGACGCGTGGTCCGAAGATTTTATCGGTGACGCCGAAGTCGAATTCGAAGTCAGCGCGATCACGCAAGGTGGCCTTGAATATGGCCTGAACTTGGCCGCGCGGGCTCAACATGATGCTTACCGTCGTGGTTTTGGGGGCCGCTTGGCCGATTGCCCGCCCTCTGTCGCGGGATGTTCGGGTCTGAAAGGCCATACATCGCAATTCTATACCGTCGGCGAAGACACAGCCGAAGATTTCCAAGCGCAGCTCGAAAGCGCGCATATCTTTCTGCGTTCGGCCTATGGTGACGTGACCGTGGGGCGTGACGACGGCGCGGCCTATCTGTTCAGTCTCGGCGCACCGACCTTGCTCGCCATTGGGGCCTCAAACTCGCCCGTCGATTATACAGGCTATGACAGTGTGAAGACGGTCAATGACGCATCGGGCTTTGCTGAGAAAATTACTTATACCTCGCCACGTTTGCTCGGTGACCAAATCGGTGTCGGCGTACAATTGGGCGTGTCTTATGCGCTCAAGGCTGATGCATGCGGCGTCGATTATTGTGTCGATCGCGACATCGCAGGCCTCATCCGTCCTGAGATCGAAGACGTGTTCGAAGCAGGTCTCGCCCTCGACCGTACATTTGAAAATGGCATGTCCGTCGAAGGGACGTTCTCTTATGCGCGCGGCTCTGAAAAATCAGGCTTCGCAGGTCTAGATGATCTCCAAAGCTATGGCGCGGGTCTCGAACTTGGGTATGGCGATTGGACGTTGGGCGGCTCTTGGTTGCAGTCCAATAATGGTCTGTTCGATGGCGACTACACGGCCTATGATGCAGGCGTGACATGGAAACCTGGCGCGCTGGGCTTCACGCTGAATTACGGCCATGCAGAGGACGAGAACGTAAACCTGACCTCTGACCAAGCGGTCTTTGGTGTCACTTATGATTTCGACAAATTCACACTCGGCACGGGCGTTCAATATGTGAGCCGCACCAGCGACGGCCTCGTCGGCGGCGTCCTAACGCCACTCGACCAAACCGCGACCAGCGCCTTCGTACAAGGCAGCTTTAAGTTTTAGGAGTTTTCAATGCAGGGTTTTCGTCTTTTTCTTCTGGCTGCTTTGATCGGCCTTCTGATCTATACAGGCATTACGATCTCTAATCACGGGTTGAACCTGCTTCCCGTTTTTTTTGGCGATATGAAAGCCATGGCGTGGCCCGGACAATTTAATTTCGATTTTATGTGGTTCTTGGCCCTGTCCGCGCTCTGGACGATGTGGCGGAATCAGTTTTCGGCCAAGGGTTTGGGTTTGGGCCTCCTCGCCTTTTTTGGTGGGATGCTCTTTCTCAGTATCTATCTCCTCGTGCTGAGCTTCAAAACCAAAGGCAACATCGAAAAAATTCTGATGGGCGAACACATCCGACCATAACGCCTAAGTCATTCGACTCCGCTATGACGGACCTTGCGTTCTGACTAAGTGTTTGACCCCGTGACGCCCGTGGGTGTGTCCGCTATTAGAATGACTTTCCCGTTCCCAAGCCGAATTTGCTGGCCATCCGCAAACCTATCGGCGAACCAAATTCGTTTGGTGACGCCATCGCGTTGCGTGAAAGCCGAAACCGTCCCGAGTAATTGACCGTCTTCCGCATATACTTTTAGGCCCGGCACCAATTCCGTCGCGATCGTGGGCGTATATTTATAAGGCGTTGTCGCTGACTTAAATGTCGATGTGACTTCATCGGCGAGGACACGTATCTCATCCGCATAAGCCAAACTTGAGGATGTCACCAAGCCGAGAGCTGCAATCAAAATAACGATCCGAGTCTTACGCATTATGGGTCTCCTTGTTCTCCCTGACGGTACGCTCCGAGGAACAAGTGGTTCCGATGTGACCCAAGATTAAAATGAGCCAAACCTGTACACAGCACGAAAAAGCGCCCGATCATTACGGCGTAATACCTTGTAACTCGACAACATCGGTCCAAACACAATCCCCAACCGCGCAACGGAAGGCGCGAATATGGACTCGTGGCTGGGGCATAAAGTTTAGGCGCGTTTAAAATCGGTAGTTGGCTTTATATCAGAGACTTAAAACGCCCAAAGTAAGCTGCTCAACCTCTACCAAATAAATAATAGGAAACGGTGGGCTCCGCCATAGGGATTGCAGCCTGTTCAGCCTTCCTTTCAGGTGAAAGTGTTGGGTTTCCAAACCTATTCCGCGGAGGAATTAGGAGATGTGCCTGTGGTATAGAATTTCGCGGAAGTCATGCCATCAGATGTCTGATTTTTTCAGCTTCGAAATAATGCGTGCCGCCTTCGTCTTCTGACTCACTGATGAGTGAGAGACCTGATTGTTTGAGAATGCGGTGATATTCTTCTCTGCCTAATGAGCGCGAACCTTCACCCGTCAAACTGTCTTCCCAATCACAAATTTGATAAGGGGAAGAGAAAAGAAATTTACCTCCTTCTTTAAGCGCATTCGCGACGTTCTGAATAAGATGTCTCTGCTTGTTTTTGGATAAAAGAAAAATCAAGCCAACTGCCAATGCAGCATCATATGTGTCATTGAAGAAAGAACTGTCTTCGGCTGCTTCGCAAGCAATTCTAATGTCTGGAAAGTAGGCCTGAAATGCTGCTACCATTTTCGGCGAAGCATCGAGGGCTGATACTTGCAAACCAGCTTCGATTAATGCCGACGTTATCGGTTGTCCATTTCCCGCGCCAATGTCAATGATTGACCCACCTTGCGGTAGTGTCTCCGCCCAGTTTTGTACTAATGCTCGACCAGACCGTGACCGTACTGCCATATAACGCTCAGCAATCGCCTCATATCCATTTGAAAAATCTTGGGTCAATAAAGAGTCCGGTGAAAATAACTTGAGTGAGATATTAGCATCAGACATTAGTTTATGAAACGCTTTTCGAGTATATGTTTGCAAATCTCCGAAAGCAGTTATTCGCCAAGCGGCTTAAAATCGCCTCAAGTAAGACACTCAGAAATTACCATGTTGAACCACAACAACGTGAAAATTTACGCCGTCCCCTAAGCTCCAACGGCCGTTCGATCCTCTGGATGCCGTTTAAATTTCACTTTAATATAGGGACAGCCAGGGATGATTTTATAGCCGCTCTTTTTCGCGTCGGCGACCATGGCGGCGTAGAGTTTCCCTGCGATGCCCTGTCCACGCAAAGCATTTGGCGTGAATGTATGATTGGCGTTAAATATGCCGTTGCCCGCTTTGGCTAGGGTCAATTCGGCTTCACCGGCCTTTGTTTTTATAACGAAGCGGTGGCCGCTCGACGTCACTTCTTTTTTCACATCCATGATCAATCCTTCTATGGCGGCTAATCCGATTATGCCTGTCCCCAATAATGCGGGCGCGGTGCCTGCATCTATGCCGCCCAACCCCACAATGGGGACGGGCAGGCGGGCGGCACGATCTTGTAACGCCTCGACCCCAATGGGTGTTCCCGCCGATGCGCTGCGGCTGGGGAAAATGCTGGAGACGAACAAGGCGTCAAGACTGTCGAGCGGCGCGAGATAGGCGCCGTCCTTCAACCCCGCCATTGTAATGATCCAATCGGGGTGTTTGGCGCGCCAAGTTATGGGTCCGACTAGCTTTGGGTCCCGCGCAAAGTGAACACCCTCTGCGTGGATTTTTTCTGCAAGCTCGGGGTCATTGCCGATGAGAAGCTGTTGGCCCCGTTCACGCGTGATTTGGCGTAAATTTTCTGCATGTTCGGGGTTTCCGAAATGGCGATAAATAATCGTACTGCCTTCAGGTAATCGCCGCGCCACCGATACCGGGTCTGGCACACGATCAGGGTCGGTCATGAAAATTAACGGTGAAATGCGGTGCGTGTTTTCATGGACGCGCAATTTGCTCTCTTGACGTAATTCGCCCGCCACACGCGCAAGCACGCTTTTCTTTTTCGTCCAGTCGGAATAGAGGGCGGTCATGTCAGATATTTCCCAAAAACATACCGAAGTCCTAGCGAAGTTGACCGCCGCGTCAAAGCGCGGAAAGCAAAGCGATGTCCCGACCCTTGTGGCGGTGTCAAAGGTTCAGCCTGATGAACGCATTGCCGACATGCTGGCAACGGGACAACGCGTTTACGGCGAAAACCGCGTACAAGAAGCCCAAACGCGTTGGGGTGAGACTTTCGCTGACCATCGCGCGGAATTGGAACTGCGCCTGATCGGGCCATTGCAAACAAATAAGGCCGCGGATGCTGTCGCCTTATTTGACGTTATTGAAACCGTTGATCGTGAAAAATTGCTGAAAGCGCTGGTGAAGGCGGGTGAGGACCACGGGAAAATGCCACGCCTCTACGTGCAAGTGAATACGGGCGAGGAAGATCAGAAGTCTGGCGTCCTGCCCGCTGACCTTCCCGCGTTTTTAAAGCTCATGCGCGAGACTTATAATTTAGAACCAGAAGGCCTGATGTGTATTCCGCCAATGGGGGAAGCCGCCAGCCCGCATTTCTGGCTATTGTCAAATTTGGCCGACGCCAATGGCATCAAAGGTTTGTCGATGGGCATGAGCGGGGATTATGAAATCGCCGCAGAAATGGGCGCAACCAGCGTCCGCGTCGGATCCGCCTTATTCGGTGCGCGGGATTACGGCTGAGCGGCTTTTTCGCCGAAAACCTCTAAGCTGAAATCTCTGATAAGAGTGCATCTATCGTCGTCACGCGGCAATACTCTCCATCCAGGTTTGAGAGCGCGTGTGCATGCACGTCCTCTGCGCTCCAGCTCTTGCCATTCCAATCGACTTGGTCGTGAGTGAAACACCCATCCGCCAGCAGGTGAATATCATAGCCCAAGTTCTCGCCATGCCTCACCGTGGTTTCGATGGAATTATTTGTTTTCACCCCCGCGATGATGAGGGTTTTGGTTTTTAACTTTGCGAGCGCGGTGCCTAAGGCCGGATCGATAAAGGCGCTATGGGTGGTTTTCGCGATAATATTTTCCCCCGCAATCGGGGCGACCTCGGGTTTAAAATCGTTTCCGCTTTGGCCAGGGCGATAGGGCGAATTCGAATGAGAAGAATTATGTTTCACGTGAATGACGGGCCAGCCCTTTTCGCGCCAAACGGTCAAAAGTTTTGCGATTGAGCGTTCGGCGTCCGGATTATTACGCGGGCCCCAGTCGGGGTGGTCGATTGCCATCTGCAGATCAATAATCACCAAGGGCGCACCGTGAAGCGACTGTGTCATGACGTGATCCTGACGGTCATGCCCATTCTCAAATGGGGGAGCAACTGTGCCATCTCATCTGGCGCAAGGGCGACGCAACCCATGGTTTTGCGATCATCGGGTTGGGCGACATGAATAAACACCGCACTGCCCAAATGCGGGACGGGCGGGCTGTCATTATGGCTTATCACGAGAATAATGTCGTAAGCCCCGTCCTCTCGCCACATCTTTTCGTGACTCACCAAGGCGGGCAGGCGGATGAAGCGGTTATAGGCGGCGCTGTCTGGGTCATCGCACCATCCATCGTCTTCTCTTAGGGGGCGAAATGTCAGCGCCGAACGCGGCGGGGGCAAGCGATCTGCCCGATAGAGCCCAAATCGCAGAGCGTAGTCGCCTAATGGCGTCTTCCGATCACCCTCGCGACCGTCTTTCATGGCCACGAATCCGTCCATACCAACGCGGCAGGGAAGCACGAGGTCGCCACAGGTTAGGGTCAATTGCGTGGTGTCTATTTGAATTGTAATATTCACTTGGTCGCTTTTTTGTGATGTGATCGCGATTATCCGTTATTAGCATTTTACGGGGCCGACGCGCATAGCCCCCTGAATTGAATAAAGACACCTGAAGGGAATCCGCAATGGCTGTCAAGAAACGTGTCCTTGTCGTTGATGATGACGAAATGCTCCGCAGCGAGCTGGTCGAGCAGTTCGCGCTCTATGACGAGTTCGAAACTGTAGATGTGGGTTCAGGCGCCGAAGGCTTGAGCCTCGCAAAATCCCAGACCTTTGATATGATTATCCTCGATGTCGACATGCCCGATATGCAAGGCACGGATGTCGCGCAACTGATCCGTTCCGCAGGGATTGCGACACCGATTGTTATGCTGACGGGTAATACAGGCGAAGCCTCCGAAATCCTTGGGCTAAATTCAGGTGCAAATGACTATGTAACCAAGCCGTTTCGTTTTGGTGTCTTGCTCGCACGCTTGCGCGCCCATCTGCGCACATTTGAGCAATCCGAAGACGCGGTTTTCACCGTCGGTCCCTTCAGCTTTAAGCCTGCTGCGAAGAAATTGACGCCACCCGAAGATCCATCGGGTCGTCCTGTGCGCGACATTCGTTTGACGGAAAAAGAAACCAACATCCTGAAATATCTTTACCGCGCGGGTGGAAAAGCCGTCGCGCGTGATGAGCTGCTCGAAGAAGTTTGGGGCTATAATTCCGGCGTCACAACCCACACGCTCGAAACACATGTTTATCGCCTCCGTCAGAAAATCGAACCCGTCAAAGGTGAGGCAACATTGCTGCTCACGCAACCTGGCGGTTATTCGCTAGCGATGAGTTAAATATGTGAATAGGTGAAAAGCATGTCCGTTTTCACTTATTCATATAAATTAAAGTTGACAGCCAACCTTTTGAACGAGGTTGAATATGCTCCTATTAAGGCGGCAATGTCTGACATGTTGGCACACGCAAAAGAACATAAGCGCCGCACGGGTTTCATACTTTTGAAAGACCAATATTTGGAAGTCGAAGCAGGTAAAAAGGTTCTTGCGTTGAGCGAGAGATTGTCTGGTGTGGTGCTCGACCACCCTTTAGCGGCTCCGTGTTTGAAAGCTTCCCAATATGGCCGCATTTGCCCCTCTTGTGACAAACCTTTTCGCACGCCGCTTGCTAAGTTATGCGCCGAATGTGGTTATACCCTTCCCGAGGGTGAAGTTGCGGGTCCGTTAGTGGATGTATCTTAAAACAAGCGTCACATGGGAGCCTTCGTTCGCGTCAGTGTGACCTATTAAATTTGCATTTTGGCGTTTAGGGTCAGGGCATGACCATAACCCTCATGATCTACGCCGTACTTGTTTTGGCGCTCACGATTGCGGAACTGACCGAACACCGCCGCGCGCAATGTGTTCTCAAACCACTGGCCGCCCTTGGCTTTCTTTTCATTGCTTTTTCTAGCACGGCATTACTCACGACTTATGGCCTGATTATTTTCGCGGGCTTGGCGGCTTGTGCGGTCGGGGACGTTCTATTGCTTTCTCGCAATTCACGAAAATTATTTCTCGCGGGTATGGCGGCCTTTGCGTTAGGACATATCGCCTATGTCAGCGCATTTCTGACCTTGCAAAGCGGCACATATTCCACGGGTAGGGTGGTTCTGAGTGCCGTTGTGATTGCGGGCACGATTGGTTTTTATATCTGGCTTAAACCCAAGCTTCCGCAGGATATGCGTATTGCAGTTGGACTTTATACGCTGATAATTTTGGTGATGGTGGTGAGCGCATTGGGTCTCCCACCTTTGGCCTATTCTCGCCTCGCGATGATCGGCGCCGTGATGTTTGCCGTGTCCGATATGTTTGTCGCGCGAGATCGCTTCGTCACGCGGACGCCGAAAAATGCGCTGGCGATTACGCCGCTTTATTTTGGCGCGCAGGCGTTGATCGCGGTGTCGGCAAAGGTCGTGTTTTAGTGACGCATGTTACGCGGCGGATTAATCCAACACCTGCGTCGCCGTCACTTGGCCGTCAGGTCAAGGACCTGTGTCATTGGCACATGATCTGATGGCTTGGCGTGCCACGTGCGGCACGGCACGTGGATTTCGTGGCCCGCCTTACCCATCGCTTCGACGGCTGGCTTTAGGGCTGGGCTCACCCAAATATGATCAAGACGTCGCCCGCGATTAGATTTCATGATATCTTTGGCGCGGTAGGACCACCAGCTATAGAGCTTTTCCTCATCGCCCGCGAAGAGGCGGGAGGTATCCGTGAAATCATGCGTCTTCAAAAGCGTGTTGAGGATTTCGACCTCCATCGGCGTATGGGAGACAACTTTCAAAAGCTGCTTGTGGCCCCAAACGTCATGTTCATGCGGCGCGATATTGAAATCCCCCACGAGGATTTGCTGTGCGTCGCCCGTGGCGAAACGCTCTTCAAAATAACACCGCATATTCTCTAAGAATTCGAGTTTATGGGCGAACTTATCATTGACCACAGGGTCCGCAATATCGCCGCCCGCCGGGACGTAAAAATTGTGAAATTCAAAGTCCTGATCCCCGGCAATCACCCGTGTAGAGACGTGACGGGCATGATCTAAGGGGCAAAAGCTGGTTGGCAAGCGTTCCATCGGCAATTTCGAAACGGTTGCCGCGCCGTGATAGCCCTTTTGGCCTTTGACCTCGATAAATTCATATCCGATGTCGCGGAAAGGCTGGTAGGGAAATTGCTCTTCGACGCATTTGATCTCTTGCAAGCCCAAGACGTCGGGCTGCTGCTCTGTCAGGAATTGAATGACCTGATCAATCCGCAAGCGGACAGAGTTAATATTCCAAGTGGCGACTTTGATTTGCATGTCGCGGGGATAGCCGCCCCCGCGAAAGGATAAAAGCCCCGAAAGGGAATTACTTACCGCCCGCGGCGATTACTATCTTCGCGCAGAACAAATTTACGCGGATCGATACGACCATTATATTGCAGGTTCGATAGCTGTACACGGGTTGCGCCCCCAAAGTCGTCGGCAATAATCCACGTTTGCAAAGCGAGCGTTTCAGAGTCAAAGACGAGCGTCATCGTGCCTTCTTGCTCACCCGACCCATCGCGAGCCGTCACGATCCACTGACCGGGATATTTCTGAAGCGCTGTGACCTCAGTATCTTCGGCGAGGTTGATATTTTCTTTCAGAAAGTAATTCAGCGGTGTCGCGGACAGCGGGACACGGTCGAAGGTTTCTAATTGGCGATCGTTTTGTACCAACGTTACACCGTCAGAGACGATCAAAAGCGGATTAGGCTCATTATATTCAAACCGCACCTTACCGGGGCGTTGCAACCAAATCCGGCCATTAGAGACAACTCCATCGGGCGCAACTTGCGTGAAGTCACCCTGAAAGGTCGTCGTCGCATTCATGCTAGCATCAATCCGCGCCAAATCTGCACGCACATTTGCGGGGTCCGTAAAGGGCGCCGCATATTGTGTCTTGGCGCTGATTTGACCCATCGCAGTCTTAGAGGATTGCGCGACAGCGGTGCCGACGGCAGTCCCCAAAGCGGTGGTGACCAAGAGTATGGGAAGAATAAGTTTTTTCATCATGTTCAACGCCATAGCGGATTTCGGTTTAACCGGGCCTGAATAAAGAAGACATCTTCATTACAAATTCGCAACAGCAATCTAAGCCGTTGCCGCCGCGATAAAGTGAACAGGGGTTTCAGGGCGCGCGCCATAATGCTGAATGACTTCGGCGGCGGCCAATGAGCCAAGATAGCCCGCATCAGCCCAGCTCAGGCCCATTTCGCGACCTGCCAAAACACCTGCGGCATATTGGTCACCGGCACCCGTGGTATCCACGATCTGTTTGATCGGGGCGGCCGGGACAAGGTGGCGGCGTGGGCCGCCGTCTTCTGGGCGCGACTTTGGAATCTGAATAATGGAGCCTTTGGCACTGCGCGTGACGCAGACAACAGGGCGCATGTCTGTCAATTCGTCCAGCGCGGCGTCCAAGCTGTCGGTTTCAAATAATGCCAGCAGTTCTTCTTCATTAGCAAAGAGGATGTCAGTTTGATGTTCAGCCAAGTGACGGAACCCAGCGCGATGTCGGGCGACGCAGAAACTGTCGGATAATGTCAGGGCAACTTGGCCGCCCGTGGCTTGGGCGTGTTCAGCCGCCTGCACATAGGCGGCCTTTTGCGTATCACTGTCAAAGAGGTAGCCTTCGAGATAGATCGTTTTGGCCCGCGCAATTTCGTCGCGGTGAATATCGTCAATACTGAAATCCGCATTTGCACCCAGGAATGTGCTCATCGAGCGTTGGCCATCTGGGGTTACGGCGATCATGCAGCGTGCAGAGGCTGTGCCTGACGTCGTTGGCTTGGTCGCGAACCAAACGCCGGCTTCGCGGTAACCTTCGGCCAAACGTTGCCCAACGCCATCTTCACCAATTTTCCCGATATAGCCTGCGCGAACACCTAAACCAGCAATCCCCACCATTGTATTGGCAGCCGACCCGCCCGCGATTTCGCGAAGATCAGCTTCTGATTTCAACGCCGCATTCAAAGATAAAGCACGCGGCTCATCGACCAATGTCATAGATCCGCGCTCAATCCCTTGGGCCGAGAGGAACCCATCTGGAACAGGGGCAATAATATCCATAATGGCATTGCCGATGCCCAAAACGTCAATATCTTTAGTCATGTCCAGAACTCTCACGGTAAAATTCAAATTGCGTCCTACGGATTTACCCCGTAGCCCGCGCGTACAACACCGCGCGCCTACCGTATTTATGCCGCGCAAACTATATGGAATTGCACGATGAAGAAAATTGCCCTCCTCATCTCGGATAATCTTCTGCCTACGGCCGAAAATGCTCGACCCGACCGTTTTGAATTGACCGAAGAAGTTGGGAAACTATCACCCGCTTTGGCGGCGCAGGATATGGAGTTGGTCGAAGTCCGCTGGCGCGAAATCGCTGAGCGTGCCGCCGAATTTGACGCGATCCTGCCGCTGATGGTTTGGGATTATTTTGAAGGCAATGAAGATGCCTTTCTGTCGGCCATTGCCAAGGCCGAAGCGATCACGCCCGTCTTCAACACCTTTGATGTTTTAAACTGGAATGCCGACAAGTCTTATCTTGAAGAATTAGAAGCCCGGGGCGCGCCCGTCATTCGGACGATCACTGTGGATGGCGTTACAAAAACAAATGTTGCGCGCGCTTTTGAGACGCTGGAAACAGATACGCTCGTCATTAAGCCAACCGTCGGCGGTGGGGCGTGGCGTCAAGTTCTGTATAAAAAGGGCGACCCGTTTCCGCCTGCGAGCGAGATGCCACCCGAAGGCGCGTTGCTGCAAGCCTTCCTGCCGAGCGTATTGGAAGAGGGCGAATATTCTTTTCTCTATTTCGGCGGTCGCTTTTCTCATGCGGCGCGCAAAACACCGAAATCTGGCGATTACCGGATACAGTCGATCTATGGCGGTTCGGAAGAAACCTATGTCCCGACGCCGCTCGAACGTGAAACGGCTAGTGATATTTTGGACGTATTGGATTTCACCCCGCTCTATGCGCGCGTGGACCTCTTGCGCGGACGTGACGGGACATTGAAGCTGATCGAGTTGGAACTGATCGAGCCCTATCTCTATCTACCTCATGCCAAAGGGGATGGGGGAGAGAATGAAGGCGCGCAGAAATTCGCACTCGCATTGAAAACGCGGTTAGAGCGCCTCGCGACGGCAAATGAAAAAGCTAAACCTTAGCTGGGTTTCCTGACGTTGACGGTTGCAAGTCCGACGCCGATCAAGACGGTCGCACAGGCGAGTGCAAAAGACAGCGTCACAGGTTCCAATACAAGTAGCGCGCCGCCGATCGCGGCGATGACGGGGACTGAGAGTTGCGAGATGGATGCGGTCGTGACCGAAAGGTCTCGCAACACCCGATACCAAAGCGCGTAACCGAGGCCTGATGTTAATGTGCCAGATAAAACGGCCAACCCAATCCCATCGGGCGCTGGGATACTTTCAGGCGACATGGTCAGAAATATTGGCGTTGCAAGCAGGAGCAAGATCGCCGCTCTTGCAAAATTTCCCGACGTCCGCGCGACGGGGTCACCTTCGCTTTTGCCTAAAACGGAATAAATACCCCAGCCGATCCCTGACGCTGCCATGAGGACTGCCCCAATGGGAGATGGGGCATCTAACCCGGGCGAGAGCAAATAAATTAATCCCGCCACGGCCAGCGCTAAGCCGAGTGTTTGCGAGAGGCGCAGTCGTTCTCCGCGTGAAAAGGCGATGATCAACATCGTCAACTGTACCGACGCGAACAAAAGTAACGCGCCCGTCCCCGTCGCGAGTTTTAAATAGGCGTAAGAAAAAAACACGCCATAGGCACAAAGCGCAAGGGCGGCTCCCCAATGACCGCTGCGCCAACTTGCAAGCGGTTTGGCGAGTATGAGCAATACCCCCGCGCCCGATACAAAGCGGATCAAAGAGAAACTCCAAGGACCAATGTCGCCCCCGCTCAAGGCCAAACGCGCCAAAATAGAATTTCCCGCAAAGGCAATCAGAACCACAAGTGTGAGGAGGGCGACGCGCATGAGAGGGGCGCGTTTAAAACCCTAATGCGAAAGCGATGAGCCCAAAGACGAGCAGGGCATTGATCACGACCATCACCATCAGGGGTGGATTTCCTGCTGTATTCTTTTTTACATGGCGAACGATCAGGCCCAGGGGAAAAGCGCCGATTAAGCCGATAGCGCCAATTGCAAACCCCGCCCAGACTTCGCCGTTCCGAAAAGGAATACTCAACAGAATGAGCATTGAGACCCCCGTTGAAAGGCCAAAATAACCGCCACCGTTTAACAGGGCTTTGAGCATGAATTGAGTTTTGGGATCAATCTCCGCCCATGAGGTTTCGAGGGCGTCCAGATGATAGGGCATGACCGTTTTACGCGTCGCATACACCGCCCCAATCAACAGCGTGGCAAGGGTCGCAAGCAAGAAAAGCCAAAATGAAACTGTCATAATAAGGGACCTTAAAAAGCAATGGGCTGTCCTTGCACTATACAGGCTTGGCGAGGAACCGATTTCTTAAAGTCAAAAAGAAACCCGCGCAGGGGCATCGCGCGGGTTTCAAACTGCAGCATCTTAAGATGCCGCAGCTATTCTAGTCATATGATTTACTCACACGCGTACATATAGTTCCCACAAGTTTTCATGAAATGCACAACCACGCCATTTGCGCTTTGGATGCGGAACGCTTGGCGATCATGATCATTGGTCGGGAGGATTGAGTAGCTATAGTGATGCTGCTCTCCCAGACCCAAGATACCGCGTGTGCCGACAGGCAAAACTTCTTCACTAAACATATAAGGTTGCGCGTCTGCCCAGCCATTGCTGTAGCCCATAGATTTGAACAGATAGTTCAAATAGGCCTTATCATTGGCCGTCGCATTGTAGCGGGCGTCGAGCTTTTCATAGAACTGCGTTGGTGTCAGGCCGTGGCTATCGCCGAATTCAGGCATTGTACCTAAACGGGCCATTTGCTTTGGCGCCTTATTCGTCGGAACATCAAAGATCGCGACAGGCGAACTACCACAAACATTCAAGTTGGTTTGCTGAACGACAGGCGCCGGCTCAACTGCGCAAGTGGACAAGTCATAAGTAACCGATCCATCCCAACAGGTGAAAGTCTCTGCAACAACGGGTTCGGCAGGACAGCTTGTTCCAACTGGAACAGCCGATCCATCCCAACAGCTGATAACTTCAACAGCAGGGGCAGGTTTGGCGGCACACTGGCTGGCATCTTGTACCATGGCACCATCCCAACATGTAAAGTCTGGGCGGCGAACAGGGGCTGGCGCGGGTGTTGGCGCTACGATTTTCGGCATGGATTGCGTGCGATTGCCAAATGTATAACGCAAACCTGTCATAACGGTATGTGCGCCAACATCAGACATTTTTGCAGAGATTGGTGTCGAGCCGCCCGTAACACCATTTGTCCGAAGTCCCTCGACGTCCAAATCTGGGCCGTTCATATATGTGTAGTGGGTATCCCACGTTAAATTGTCCGAAATTTGACGACCCAAGCCAGCCATCAACTGCCAACCAAAACCTGAATCCTTATCGGAGATATCACAGCTTTCAGCTTGGTCGAGTGTACGCGCGCCCAGACAAGCTGGCGTACGCGTTAGAATGTTTTCTGCGCTCGGAAAATCATGCGCTGTCAAATTGGCTTTACCTTGGACCAATCCGAGGCCTGCACCGACATAAGGCTCCCATTTCCCAAAACCGTCAAAGTCATAAAGCGCATTCAACATCAGTGTATTTGTACGAAGCTTTGCTGCGCTGGATGGGATTTGGCTGATCGAGCCAAAGTCTGTCCAAAGCGTATCCGCATCTAGTTCAACGCGCCAATTGTCGCCGAAATCATAGCCCAAGCCCAAAGAGGCAGCCGGGTTAACTTGGCTTTGGATGCCATTGCCATGCATTGTCGAGGTCATATCGCCCTGAACTTCGGCGTCTGTGTGGATGCCAACACCTGCATTGCCGCGCAGATACCAACCTTCGCTATCATCCGCGGATGCCGACGTTGCAGCAAGCAAGCTCATGGCTGACGCTGCGGTAAATAATAGAACCTTCATTGTGGATTCCCCATCCCATCTCCGAAATCAACACGAACGAACTTCATGAAAATTAAGGTGAATTAAACATTAAGGCCCTCCTTTGGTCACACCCTATATGAATGTTTTCTGAATGCCCTATTTCGAGGGGTTGGGCATTTAACGGACGTTCATCTTCATTTGTGGGCATGATTAGGCCCCTATTCGGGCGGGAATAGCGCTTTCCAAACGTCAAAACCCACTCGGAAAGATGGGCGATTTGACGAAACTGGCAACCCAGCTAAGGCGCGGGGGTTTTCTTTTTATACTGACAAATGTCTTGGATGGGGCAGGCATAACATTCGGGGGTTCTGGCTTTGCAGACATAGCGCCCGTGCAGCAAAACCCAGTGATGCGCGCCAATCAAATAGGACTCTGGCGTTACCCGCAAAAGATTCAACTCGACCTCCAAGACATCCTTGCCCGGGGCCATGCCTGTGCGGTTTGAAACTCTGAAAATATGCGTATCGACCGCCATTGTCGGCTGGCCAAAAATCTCATGTAGGACAACATTGGCCGTTTTTCGTCCGACGCCAGGCAGTCGGATTAGGTCTTCCCGCGTATCGGGAACTTTGCTGTCATATTCGTCGACCAGAAGCTGCGAGAGTTTGATCACGTTCTTGGCTTTGGTTTTATATAGACCAATCGTTTTGATGTAATCGCGGACAGTGTCTTCACCCAGGGCCAGCATTTTCTCGGGCGTGTCGGCAATAACAAACAAGTCTTTGGTCGCGCGGTTCACGCCAACATCCGTAGCCTGCGCCGACAGGGCCACAGCGACGACGAGCGTATAAGGATTGACGTAATCCAATTCCGTCTTTGGCGACGGTCGCTCCACGGATAGCCGTCGATAGATCTCTTCGATCTGCGCCCTATTTAACTTCGGGCGCGGAAGATCTTTGTAAAGCTTTTCTTTGGCCGCCATGGATCAAACGTGAGCCAACATATCGGCGATCATTTTGTCAGCGAGGCTGGCGGAAGGTTCCGCTATTAGCTCACCCTTCGCGTCGAAAGCTTTTGATGCATTCCCAACACCAACCTGAATGGGTGATACGTGACAGCCGACGCGCATCAAAATATAATTAATCTGACGCATGCACATGATGCCGCTCATTGGGCCGGGCGTGCAAGAGGCGATGCCCCAATAGCGCTCGCGAAAATGGGTTGTGTCATCCGTCGATGTCCAATCAATTGCATTTTTCAACACCGGCGGCAGACCGCCATTATATTCAGGGCTAACTATGACAATGCCATCACAGGACCGCAATTTGCGCGTCAGCTTTTTAACACCCTCTGGCAGCGTGATATCGCCGTGGTAAAGGGGAAGGTCATAGGTCGCTAAATTAATGGAGGTCGTTTTCGCACCTGCACGTTTGAATTTTTTGATAAGCGCTTTTTCGAGGGTTTTATTGATCGACCCGAGACGCAGAGATCCGCACACGAGGCCAATGACGGGAGGAGTTTCAGCGGACATTGAAAACTTTCTAAGCAAATAAATCTGGTGACAAGGCGATAGAACGTCGCCTACTGTCGTTAATACGTCATAGCAATATATTTGGGGCAAAGCATTTTAGATGTCACAAAGTTGGCGACCCAAGCTAAAGGGGACTCGCCGTAGAAATAATAGTGCGTGCGGACCCGCGCACTTGTAACGCAGAACGGGTATCGTTATATTGTAACTATGCGTAGTTTTGACGGAATTTCATTTTGGTGGGCCTTGATCATGATGGGCGCGCTTGCGCTCTTTTTAGGGTTGCGGGCGGTGATCGGTTGGATCCGTGTGCGCGACGACGCGCGCGATGATTACGACTATAAAAAAGGGAACGGCATGGTGCCTGACGCGCTTTCGCGTGACGAATATGAACGCATTTACAGACGGGTGTATGGCCCGCGCGGGCCTGCCCATGCGGCAGTCGGCGCCTTAGCAATCCTTGTACTCACACCTCTGGCAATGTTGGGATTCGAAGCGTTTCTAAACCTGATTTATAACCTGTCGGGTCAAAGCCGTGTGATCGAGCCCGGATATTTGGTCTGGCAGTTTTTCCTGTTCTTCGGAATGATCGCGACGTGGGTCGGCATTGGCTATGCCGCGTCCCGACGTTATCATCAAACTGCACCGGGAAATTTACAATATGAAATTGACCAGCACCTCTATGGCGGCTCCGATATTGGCGATGAATTTTAAGGCCTAAAAGCCCAAGACATCCCGCATCGAATAGAGGCCTTTTGGTTGATCCACGAGCCAAAGTGCAGAAGACAACGCGCCCCTAGCGAAAACAGATCGGTCAAAGGCATCATGGGATAAGGTGATCATTTCCAAACTGGAGGCTAGACGCACCTCATGACTTCCGACTACGCCGCCGCCGCGTAGGGTTGCAAAGCCAATGTCATCATCTCGACGCGTCCCCGTCATTCCTTCGCGAGAGAGAACTTGGGATTGGCTTAGATCCAGCCCTCTGCCTTTGGCCGCAGCTTCCCCTAACAGCAAAGCTGTGCCCGACGGTGCGTCGACTTTGTGACGGTGATGCATCTCCAGGATTTCAATATCCCAGCCGCGTCCTAATTTTTCTGTGGCAAGTTCGACCAGTGCCGAAAGTGCTGTGACGCCCGGCGAAAAATTACCCGACCGCAATAGAGATATCTCATTCGCGGCCGCTTCAAAGGCGGCGTCCTCTGTCTTGGTAAAGCCTGTGGTGCCCGAAACCATCGCATGGCATCGCCCAGAATGACCCGTGCCCGCCAATATCAAAGCCGCGTCAATGGCGGCTTTCGGCGCGGAAAAATCAATCAAAACATCGCAGGCGTTTAATGCTGATTTCAGATCGGCGCTTAAGCTCACACCGATTTCGGAGCCACCTGAAACAACGCCGGCATCTCTCCCCAGTTCTGTGGATTGCGGGGCTGTTACGGCCGCTGTCAATCGCGCATTTGGGTGTTCGGCGATGGCGCGTATGACGGCCGCGCCCATGCGGCCATCTGCGCCCAAAATGCCGATGTTTGTTGTCTTGCCATTATGTGTCATGGCCCGACCTCTATCCTGCAACAGGCTTTAGCTGCAAGCCGTTTTGCTTTGCTTAAGCGCCGCCGTGACGCCTTTAAGCGAAAATGTGTAGCGCGTTTGCGTGCCGCGTTTGGATACGGCGGAAACGGTCATTGTTGATCCCGCGCGCATTTTTGAGACAAGCTTTCGCTCGTCACTATTCTCTGAGATGAAAGCTTCATTATCGGCGGCAAACATTGACAAAGCTGTTGAGCCTACCTGCGCTTTCGGGGCGCGTGTGGTTTTAAGCTCATAACCGGCCAAGAATGACGGTTGCTCTGTCGCGGCGCCATTCTTCCAATTCGACACCATGAAATAAATATCCCCATGGTTCACATTATTAGGGGATTTCGCCAGTGCCTCGCTCAAGACGTAACAGATTTGTTTCGCCCCAGAGCCCTGTGTGTAAACAGACCAGTCGCCGTGCTTTCCCGCCAGCCGTGCATCGGTATTCGCAAAGGCGGGACTCGTCGTCAAAGCCGCCGCCGCGATATAGGTCAGAACAATTGTGGATGTGCGTCGTGTCATAAGGCCTCAACTTTGCGCCCCTCACGGTTAATCCTGCGTTAAATATCCATGCGAAAACAGGTGCAATGACAGATTAGCCGTCACCTCTAATACTGTTTGCGATTTTCCAGATGGAACATCCGCCAAATCGCATAAGCCGCGACGCAAGCGCTGCCGATAACAACCATCAGAAACGGCGCTTTTGGCGGCATATTCAACAGCGCCAAACCGATCAGCCCGAACGTTACAATGTTTACAAAGAAATTATAGAGCACGGACCCTGCACTCATCAGCTGGGCGCGAATTTTTGGGTGCGCCCGACGCTGTGCCATGGCCTGTAAAGGCACAACAAACATGCCGTTAAACATCGATGCGCCAGCGACGCTCGCCAAGAATAACGGCGTATTTGGGTCTTTCAAAAACTCGCCCGCTGGACCAAATGCCTCTGGGCCAAAATATTTTGGAGACGGCGCGAGATACAGCAAAAGCGAAAAACCCGTGACGCCCAAAATTCCGACAGCGACGAGACGGATTGCTTCTGGACCCCAAATTTTCCAGTTGCCGACAAACATGGTGATTAATGAGCCGATTAAGATTGCGACGGTGGAAACAACTAAAACGACTTGAAGGACACCTTTCTCATAGCCCATCACATTGGCGATAAAGCTGGGGAAGGCAGTGATGAAAATTGTGGAAAGCGCATAAAACCAAGCGATCCCCAACCAAGGCCGCAAGACGTCTTGGTTTTGAAAAATTTGTTTCAAGACGCCGATGATTGCCGTGACGGGGTTATAATTGACCTTCAAATCTGGATTGGGTGCAGCCGCTGGCGGGCACGTCTCGGCGGCTATCCAGCCTACAATGGCAAGCCCCATGAGAAGTCCAGCTAGAATGAGGGGGTGGTTGGTTGCCAATTGGATGCCGACAATTGTGCCAATCAGCAAAAAGGCAAACTGCGCCCCCGACATTAAACCATTGCCCTTGATCAACTCATCACTAGTCAACCATTGTGGCAGGACCGCATTTTTAGTGGGCGAGAAAAAGGCCGATTGCGTGCCCATTAGGCCCAAGGAAATCGCCAGAATTGTAATGTTCTGAAAAACAAAACCAAAACTCGCCAATAACATAATCCCGACTTCAGCGCGTTTGATCCAGCGGAAGATCTGGCCTCTATCGACCTTATCCGCAATTTGCCCCGCAATAGAGCAGAAGACTAAAAACGGGCCTGTGAAGATCAAGGCCGCGATCGGGACTTTCGCCTCTTCGGGCAGTCCTGGTAGGAAGTTAAAAGACTCGTCGATTACGGCGACATAAGTAATCAACGCAATCAACGCATTCTTCAGCGCGTTATCGTTAAATGTTCCTGTCTGAAATAACACGAACAGCGGGGCGAAGCGCCGTGAGAGGAGAAGGGGTCGAGGTTTGACGTCGATCTTCATCATTTTGTTATTAGCCATGGATGTGCCTAAACCGCTTTCTCTTCGCGTGCCAACCTTTTGGCGAGCGCAACGTGGTTCTCTTCTTCTTTTCCGATATCGGCAGGATTCAGCGCGCCCAAATTCTCCAGATCCAGCAGAGCGATGGACTGCCCTTCGATTTTATCTTGCAACAGCTCCATAAAGGCTTCCTTGTCGAGGCCGGGTTGGATCGGTTCCATAAATTCGACAACGGCCTTACCCGTGAATTTGGCCCAATCCGACTGGTTCCAGCGTTGACCCAATGTGTTGGCGACGGGAATTACGGGACAATTGAAGTCTTGTTGTAGGTGCCAAACACCTTTGCGATAGCGGTGATGGGTTCCAATCCGTGACAGATGGCCTTCTGGAAAGATTAGAAGCCGCCGCCCTTCTGTCCGAACCGCAGCCGCCTGCTTTTCCATTTTGGCTTGGGAATCCGAGCCTCCGCAACTGTCTATGACCACGGCGTTCATTTTGGTCAGGATGCGTTTCAGGCCCCAAAACTTCTCCAAGTGATCCCCTGTTACAAAGCTTAGGTCTTCGAACTGTGAGAAGATGACGAATCCATCGCCATAGGATTGGTGTTTTGACGCAATAATCACGGGACCCGACGCTGGAATATTAGCCTTTCCGCGCACTTCAATATCCATGCCACCAATACGGCGCATCCCCCAAACCATGATTTTCGTATAGCGCTTGAGCGCCCCCATGAGGGCTTTGCGGCCGGGAATGAGCGAACAAATCAGACAGCTCAGACCATAGATAAATGTCGCGAGGAAGAAGAAAATATTAAAGGCTAAGGTGCGCATTACGCGTCCTCCAACACGGCCATTACGGCCCGCTCAAACATGTCGATGTGGTCGGACAAGGCTTCGATGTTTGCGCCCAACAGCTTACCATGGGCGGCTTGCAAGACGACGCCCAAGGCCATTGAAGCCAAAAGATCAGGCGCTACCGCAGCGGGCAGGCGTCCCGCGCTCTGGTTAAATGCCACAAGCTCCGCCGCCGCGCGCAAAGGTCCATCGCTTG
The DNA here is from genome assembly GCF_014652455.1 of Litorimonas cladophorae. Taxonomy (GTDB): domain Bacteria; phylum Pseudomonadota; class Alphaproteobacteria; order Caulobacterales; family Maricaulaceae; genus Litorimonas; species Litorimonas cladophorae. The sequence goes on from NZ_BMYV01000002.1 coordinate 112,969, forward strand.
CAAGGTTTGGGAAGCGGTGCATGTAGAGCAGGTGATAAGCGAAAAGCGGCCAATCATTATCGGCCAAAGCGGCATAATCCCGCACAATATCGGCCACGGCGGCCTCTAGACTTTGTCCTGAGTGCGCCCGAACAAGAATGGTGAGCTGGTCGTGGATTGCTTTCATCAAGGTGCGCGACAGATCACTTTTGGATTTGAAGTGCCGATAGAGCAGGCCTTCACTAACGCCTGCTTGGGCGGCGATCGATTTGGTCGAGACGCCCTCTATGGAGCGTTCAACAAATAACGTGAGCGCAGCCCGTTCAATCCGGGCTTTGGCCGTTCCGGCGGCGGCGGTTACGCCACGTTCGTCTGAAACCATCTCCATAAACTCGCCTCTCATTCTGCTCCGCGTACCCTTGCGGATATTCGGCCTGCATCTGAATCTACCTTCAAAGTATAAATGAGTGATTAATCACTCGCTACTCAGTTGAGGACCTTTAAGCGGGAGGTATTTCAGTTTGTCGACCTTCATTTACGAATGGCGGGTGAGATATAAGTGATTGATCACTTATATTGCATTCGATCCGCCTATGCAAAGTCATTTCAGCGTATGTCGAAAACGAGACTTGATTGCCTCGCTGCAAATCGGCAGGTCTGCGCCAACGAAACATACCCAACACCTCATTCGGAGAGCGTCATGAAATTATCAAACGAAATCACAGCCGTCGTTACGGGCGGCGCTTCGGGTCTCGGCGAAGCGACCGCGCGCGCGCTAGCTGCCAAAGGCGTCAAAGTCGGAATTTTCGATATGAATGCCGAACGTGGCGAAAAGGTCGCAAAAGACATCGGCGGAACCTTTGCCAAAGTAAACGTGGCGGATGAAGCCAGCGTTGACGCCGGCTTTGCCGCTGTTCGAGACGCAAATGGCACAGAGCGTATTTTGGTCAACTGTGCTGGAATCGGCCTCGGTATGAAAACGGTCAGCCGCAAACGCGACACAGGTGAAATCATCGCCCATGATGTCGCCGCTTTTAAGCGCGTGATCGATATCAACCTGTTCGGCAGCTTCCTTTGCGCGTCCAAATCTGCCGCTGCGATGATGGCGCTGGACCCGACGGATCCTGACGGTGGACGTGGCGTAATTATCAATACGGCGTCCGTCGCGGCCCAAGATGGTCAGATTGGTCAATTGGCTTACGCGGCATCTAAAGGCGGCATTCTCTCAATGGCGCTTCCAATGGCCCGGGATTTGGGGCGCGAAGGCATCCGCGTAAATACCATCCTCCCTGGCTTCTACGAGACGCCTATTTACGAGCAGATGAAACCCGAAGTGAAAGAATCCTTGCGCGCGCATGTCCAATTCCCGAACCGTTTCGGCCAGCCGCACGAATTTGGCGAAGTGGCACTCTTCATGTGTGAACATGCATATATTAATGGCGAGTACATCCGGACAGACGCGGGCGCCCGCATGCCACCGCGCTAGCGCTACGCTCTAAACTGACAGCCAACACGTCGCCTCTCTGGGCGGCGTTATGTCTGTGGGAAACCGAGCTGAATATCCCTAGACAGATTTCACATGCGTGACACGTTGTGGGAACGGGATTTCGATTTTGTTATCGCGGAGAGTCCGCCACACAATAAAGTTCAAGTCTGACGTGAACTTATTCGGCCCATCGTCAATCCCGTCGCACCAGAACTCAATCGCCATATTGATCCCATTGTCGCCAAAGCTGCGGAATTCTAGGTCCGGCATTTCAGGCTCGCGCAAAACTTGCGGGTGTTTCAATACTTCTGGAATGAGCATGTCTTCCAGAGTGTCGATATCCGTGTCGTAGGCTACGCTAAAATGAACCTCATATCGTTGGCGTGGGTCTTTGTGGGTCCAGTTCTCATAGGCCTCTTCCGTGAACTTTGTGTTTGGCACCATGATGTCCTTACCATCAGGGGTCTCCACCACCGTATTGCGCATGTTAATGGCCTCAACAAAGCCTTCTTGCCCATCCGGAAGCACCACATAATCCCCGACCCTCACAGACCGATCGAATAGAATTATCAGCCCCGATACGAAGTTGGCCGCAATGGGTTGTAGGCCCAAACCAATCCCCAAAGACAAAGCCGAGAAGATCACCACGAGCCCCGACAGCGGCACTTTTGCGGCGCCCATCACCAAAATAAAGATGATGGTGAACAGGACCATTTGGAAAAGTTTCCCAACAACCTCTTGTGTCGCTGCATCCAACCCCTCTTGAGAGCGGATCGCCGATTGCCCTTTGGCATTAGCAACGTTTCCAAGTTTGAAAAAGATAGACCCAAAAATAAGGAGCAGGATCACCGTCATCAACGTTATCGGCGTGTCGCCGATCGCCATAATTTGTGCGCCATTCAGTGCATTGATCAGATCGTCAAAATATCCAAATGTCATAATCAACGCGAGCGGGATGACCGTCCAGATCGCGATCTTTCGGATCAGTTCATTACCCACGAATTCTGTAATGGTCTTATATAGTAAGAATACCACGGCGAGACTTTGGACTAATTTAACGAGCCAACTTTGACCCGCCGCTGGGATCGCCGTGAGAATGGCAGCAAAAGCCGCCAGCAAGCCCACGAAGACAATGGGGCGAAGTAGGTTTCGCGCACGATAAATATAATCTCGAATGAGACGAAATTTCACGTCCTCGACAGGTGGGTCTCTGAAGAGAAAAACTTTCTTTCGCAATGCCCGCCCGACCAACGGAGAAACGATGAAAGCGAAAATAATGGCCCCAACTTGCGCCAGAAAGGACGGACTCTTGAGCCATCCCAAAATTTTATCGCCTATGGAGGCTGCCAGCGCTTTTATATCCTCAGGACTGGAAGGGATGATGGACTCTTTCTTCTCACCCTCACCAGTCCCTTTCCCCTCAAGGTTCTGGGCTTCTTCCGCTTGCTTCCTCACAGCCTCAGCCAGTGCGGCGTCTGCGGCTTCCCTCGCTTCCAACGCGGCTCTGATGGCGGGGTCGTCTAGATCAACGACGGGGACAGCGGCAGGAATTTCAACAACATTTTCCGGAGCTGCGGCGGGGGGTTCAACCTCACTGGTCTGGGCCCAACCAGACAAGGAGCTGAAAATCAGCGCGAGTAAAGTTAATGCTAAAACCCTTAGCCTGAACATGATACAATTGCCCTCGTTTCATTCTTCCCAGCCGCAGTAGAACTCACACTAGCTTTTGTAAACGGTTTTGGGTTATGTCGCCCCGAAATGGAGTCCTAAGTCATGAGTAAACCCAAGAAAGTCGTCCTTGCCTATTCCGGCGGTCTCGACACCTCAATTATTCTAAAATGGTTGCAGGAAGAAAAGGGCTGCGAAGTCGTCACTTTCACCGCTGACCTAGGCCAGGGCGAAGAACTCGAACCCGCGCGTCGCAAAGCCGAAGCGGCAGGGGTCAAAGAAATATTCATCGATGACCTACGCGAGGAATTCGTTCGCGATTTCGTCTTCCCAATGTTCCGCGCCAATGCGCTCTATGAAGGCCTTTATCTGCTGGGCACGTCTATTGCGCGTCCGCTCATCTCTAAACGTCAGATCGAAATCGCCCATCAAGTCGGTGCCGATGCCGTATGTCATGGCGCGACGGGCAAGGGGAATGACCAAGTCCGTTTCGAACTTGCCTATTATGCGCTCGACCCAGAAATCAAAGTCATTGCGCCGTGGCGTGAATGGGATTTGAACTCGCGTAACAAGCTCATCGAATATGCTGAAAAGCATGATATCGAAATCGCAAAAGATAAGCGCGGTGAAGCCCCGTTCTCTGTCGATGCGAACCTGCTTCACACATCTTCCGAAGGCAAAGTCCTCGAAGACCCCTATCAGGAAGCTCCAGAATTCATCTATCAGCGCACAGTCTCCCCCGAAGATGCGCCAGATAAAGCTACTTTTATCGAAGTCGGATTTGAGCGCGGCGACGCTGTCTCAATCGATGGCGTCGACATGTCGCCGGCAACAATTCTAACAAAGCTCAATGAGCTGGGCGGCGCCAACGGTATTGGTCGTCTTGACCTCTTGGAAAATCGTTACGTCGGGATGAAATCGCGCGGCGTCTATGAAACGCCAGGCGGGACAATCTTGCTCATGGCCCATCGCGGCATTGAACAGATCACAATGGATAAAGGCGCCAGCCATCTAAAAGATGAATTGATGCCGAAATATGCCGAGCTCATCTATAACGGATATTGGTACTCACCAGAGCGTGAAATGCTACAGGCCGCGATTGATAAATCGCAAGAGCTGGTCACAGGTTCCGTTCGCCTCAAGCTTTACAAAGGCAATGTCGATATTGTGGGCCGTAAATCCCCATATTCGCTTTACTCTCAAGAACACGTCACATTCGAAGAGGACGATGTGTATGATCAAGCGGATGCGGGCGGATTTATCAAGATCAACGCCTTACGCTTACGCCTGCTCAAAGCCCGCGATCGTAAGGCCGGAAAGAATATTTAACAAAATATAGGTCGCGCCGAAGACATTCGCGCGACCAAAATTTGCCTTGCCGAAATTAAGGTGTCTCGGCGTTTAGGGCATTGTCGACGAATGTTTCGCCTTCAACGGCTAGCGCCGCAGATTCCACAAATTCGACAGGCGCAAGGGGTTGCGCCGCGGCTTGAACTTGCGCTGCCGTTGGGGCCTCACCGAACAACACACCCATGAGCATTGGCAAGACAACGGCGCCGATCACCAAACCCGTCAGCGCACCCAGCGCAAAATTCTTGTTCAACAACGACTCTGGCTTTGCGGCCGCCTCTGTGGGCGCGGCGGGTCTTGCGAGGTTGGCTTTGGGCTTCCGCTTTAGAAGTTTCGAAAGCAAGCTCTTTGCCTCAGGTTGAGCGGCGGAACCTGGGGCAGGTGCCGCAGGGGGCTGTCCTTGTGCCGCAAGAGGAGGTCGATTTTGCATCTGCGGAGGCATCTGATGTGGCGGGGCGGCCATCAAAGGCGGCGGAGCCATTTGCGGCACAGCGTGCGGATTGACCTGCCCGTAAGTCTGGGCCTGATAATGCGGCTGAGCTTGAGCTTGAGCTTGAGGGCGTGGATGCATCTGCTGTTGCGCTGAGAATTCTTGTGCGGACGCTGGCGCGGATACAGGGGGTTGAGGCGGCGCATAGGATTGCGGGGCCGACTTCGGCATGGGCGCAGGAGGCTGAGGCGGGAAACCGTGCGGTTGCGTCATTTGCGGCGGTATCGCTTGTTGACCAAACCCCTGAGGCGTTGGAGCCCCTGCCGAGGGAAGTGGAGGCAGTGACGTCTGTACGGCAGCCTGCGCATTGACTTGAGGTTGGCCCATCATATCGGGCGTCCATGGCACAGCCGTTGGGGTTGGCACGGCTGTTGGCGGCGTAGGTTTATTCATCGTTTCGTCCCTCTGGCATGTCCGAATTATGGTGCCTAAAACCTAAAACCCCGTTAAGCGAGATCTACCGATAACAGTTAAGGTTAGGGCTAAATTTTGTGCGTTCGCTGAATAAATAGAGTTACAATTGCGCCCGTCCCGCGTTAGGGCGGCTTACCTATACAGACGGATTTTCTTTCAAGAGGTGACGTGATGTCCAACCTACCAACTCAAGAACTCGGCTTCCGTGAATCGGTCGAACTCATGTTCAACCGTGCCGCCAGTTTCATGGATATTTCCCCCAAACTGATTGAAAAAATCCGTGTTTGCAACGCCACCTATACGGTCCGTTTTGGCGTAAAATTGCGTGGCGATATCCATACGTTCACCGGCTATCGGTCTGTGCATTCAGAACATAAAGAGCCCGTCAAAGGCGGTATTCGATATTCACTGGGCGTGAACCAAGACGAAGTTGAGGCGCTAGCGGCGCTCATGACCTATAAATGCGCACTTGTAGACGTGCCCTTTGGCGGTTCCAAAGGCGGATTGTGCATCAATCCAAAAGATTGGAACGAGGAAGAGTTAGAACGCATTACGCGCCGCTTTACTTTTGAATTGGCGCGTCGCGACCTGATCCATCCGTCCCTCAACGTCCCTGCCCCAGATATGGGTACAGGCGAGCGGGAAATGGCGTGGATGGCCGATGAATATCGTCGCCTGAACAATGAAAATATTGATGCCATCGCCTGTGTGACGGGCAAGCCTGTGCATTTGGGCGGCATCATGGGCCGCACCGAAGCCACCGGACGCGGTGTACAATATGCGCTCCAAGAATTTTTCCGCCATCCCGATGACGTTAAAGCTGCAGGCTTCCGCGGCGACCTCAAAGGCAAGAAGATTGTCGTCCAAGGTCTCGGCAATGTGGGCTTCCATGCAGCGTTGTTCCTACAAACCGAAGACAAAGCCAAAATCATCACGGTCATCGAACGAGACGGCGTAATCCGGAATAAAGACGGTCTTGATATTCAAAAGTTGAAAGACCACATGATGTCGGGCGCCCCGTTGGCCGAATTTGAAGGCGGCACAGTCTCGCAAGATAAAAACGCGCTCTCCGACCAATGCGATATCCTAATCCCTGCGGCGCTGGAGTCGGTCATCAATATGACCAATGCCCATGACATCAAAACCAAGCTGATTATTGAAGCCGCGAACGGTCCTGTCACCGCGAAGGCTGATAAAATTCTCCGTGACCGCGGAATCACGATTATTCCTGATATGTTTGCTAATGCGGGCGGTGTGACCGTGTCCTATTTTGAGTGGGTGAAAAATATCAACCAAATCCGTTTCGGTCGTTTGCAGCGCCGTTATGAAGAAGGCCGTAACAATGCCTTGATCACAGCGCTCGAAAAGCAGGGCATGAAGTTCACCCGCGGCTTTAAATCGAAATATCTCGATGGCGCGGATGAACTTGATCTCGTGCGGGCAGGTTTGGATGATACCATGCGTCTGGCCTATCGCAATATTCGCGACACGCTCAAAGAAAAGCCCGAGCTAGAAGATCTGCGTACAGCCGCCTTTTATGTCGCCATTAGCGACATCGCTCTGCATTACCGCAGCATTGGGCTATAGCCATTTGTGCGATGCTGATCTGCCATCCTGAAATGTAGGTTGGCCAAGCAGACTGCCTCAGCTTTCGCATCCCTCAAAAGCCTAGGTCGTCTCCCTTTGGCTTTTTGTATCTCTTCTCTGGAAAAATGCCCCGAAGGTCGGGATGTTCGCGAGTGTATTCTAGGGTCCAGCGGAACTGGAAAAGCTTGGTTTTGGTTTTCGACCCCGAAGGGACACTCGCGACGACGCCTTTTTCCTGGTGCAATTCTGTTTATTCGGAATCGAAAATTGGGCAAAGGCTGCCCATTTTTCGATGGTTCTATTTTTGTGAAAATAGAAATGCACGAATCGGCCGAACAACCCAGTCGTGGGGTAATCAGCTCGCGTTAGGCCACCCAGATTGATCGACATTACCCGGTCTCTCCCAATGACAAGCGCCGCTTCTTTCCAGTCAGATCAATGTGCACATGACCGCCCGTTGAAAGAAGACAGGCCTATGATGACACAGGTTTTAGTTCGGAGGACGCATCTCCTGTTATTTGTTCTAAAGACCTGAAACAGCTGCGATTTATTTTCTCCATCGAAGGGAAAGACTTTTAAGAACGTAAAAACCCGATCACGGCGATACCGGATCGGGTTTTCACAATTACGGCCTGCGTAGGGGAACACGCAAAATGGCCGCTTTTAGTCAGGGATTTTATGAGACTTTGATATGTGCCTTGTCGCCAACGTCAGGTAACGTATCGGTCATATTGGCTTTCGTGGTTTCGTAGAAAAACTTAATCGGATTTCCTGTGCTGGCCCATAGCGCGGCGTCTTTCATTTCGAAACGCAAGACGAGCATTTTCGGATCCGTCTTTCCACCTGGATACCAGCTGGCCACGATTGAGTTCCAAAAACGATCAATGACGGCGGGGTTAGTATTGGGAAAAAGTCGACCGCGAACGCAGGCTTGATAGTCTTTTTCCATATATGTCATCATCACGTCCTTATCCATATTCAGCACGGCTTTGCCGAGGTCTGAGGTCCGGTCGGAGAAGAAGTAAATCGCGCCAGAGTCGTTTTCGATCATGTCATCATCAAGCTGGGGCGCCATCGGCTGCATATGCTCACCCGGGTTTGGTGAACCAAGCATGACACAGCGCGCATCCTTGAGGTGCTCCAACAATTGCTTTTGTGGGTTTTCTTTAAAGTCCTTTAGGTCGGCCATATGTGTCTCCTGTGGTGGGCGAATGTACCTAAGCAACGGCCTGACACGGGAAAGTGTTCCGAATTTCTTTGACACATCTGCACGTGGTGAGACACTCTGTCCCAAATTGGAGGAGAGCCAACATGTCGAAATTTATGAAATGGGCCAGCTGGCCCATCGCTTTATTTATTACTATTATTTTCGTTGATAGTTTGCGGTATAAATTTACGGGTCATCCGACCCCAGAGCACATTTTCACAACGTTGAGAGACTGGTCTGGCATTGGCCTGTTCTACCCCGCAGGACCTTGGGTCATTGGTTTGGCTGAACTTGCCGCCAGTCTTTTGGTGCTTGTGCTGCCCGTTGTTTTTACCTTGAAATCATCCCCGCGCAACGCCGCGCGCAGTCAATTTCTGGGAGCGTTGATTGCGCTGGGCACGATGAGTGGTGCGATTGTCTTCCATTTGTTCACGCCGCTGGGCATTGCAACGCCCACGGAATGGAGCGCAGATGGTCAGACGATTTTGGCAGAAGGCAACTTGCTCTTCATCATGGCTTGCTTTGTCTGGCTGGGCGCATTGCTATTGCTGATCTGGCGCGGCCTGCAATTGAAGGGCGGCACGCGCTTTTAGGTGCCGACTCCCAAATATCTTTAAATGGGTTTGACCGCTCTAACCGTTCTGCGCGGCCAGCCACGCCTTATAGCGTTTCGTTAGCCTGCTGGTTTTGAGCTGTTGGCCGAGCGTCGCCCAAAGCGCGTTTTGCTTTTTCTTAATCCCAAGGCCGTCGCCGAGACGGTAGAGTTGCTGCTTGGTAAGGGCCATCCCCGCGAGGGAGGCGAGGGCTTTGTCTTTCCATTTTGCACGACCAATGGTGATTTCAGTGGCACGATCCTTACGCCAATCGGCAATGAGTGTCGGATTATAAGCAAAGGCGCGCCCAATCCCCACCATGGCGACGCCCGCATCGGTCAGGGCAGAAATTGCTGTCTCCCGCTTGGTTACGCCACCCGTAACCATGACGGGCATATTTGCGATTTTTGAAATACGTTTTGCGAAATCAAAGAAATAAAGCTCGCGTTTTGCGGTGGACGTTTCCATCCGTCCGTCTGCGGAATTTCCCATCATCGCGGAGCTTTCATAGCTGCCGCCTGAGACCTCAATAAAGTCAACGGCTTCGGCGTTCAGCCAATCGACAACTTGCTCTGAGTCCACGATGTCGAAGCCGCCTTTTTGGAAGTCGGCGCTATTTAATTTTACGCCAACAATGAAGTCGGGGTCCACGCGATTTCGAATGGAGCGCACAATTTCGAGCAAAAAGCGCGCGCGATTTTCTAGCGGGCCGCCCCACTCATCGTCGCGTTGGTTGGTGAGGGGCGAGAGGAATTGGGCCACCAAATATCCATGTGCCGCATGAATTTGAACACCGTCAAAGCCAGCCGCTTGGGCCGCTAATGCCGTTTCCCCAAAGCGCCGAATTTGACCGCGCACCTCATCGGCCGTGAGGGCGCGAGCCGGTGCGAACATTTTAGCGGCAATGCCCGGCAGCGAGACTTTGGTCGCAGAGGGTGAAACAGGCTCAACCCCCATCGCGGCATAAAGCTGTCGTCCCGGGTGAGAGATTTGCATGACGAATTTAGACCCGCCTGCTTTGCCGGCCTCGGCCCAGCGTTCAAACTGTGCGCGCACGGTTGGGTCATCCAATGTACCGGCTTGTAACACCACACCACCTGGGCCCGTCATTGCGGTGGGATCAACCATAACATTGCCAGACAAAACAATCCCTGGACCGGCATCGGCGGCGGCGGCCGCATTGGACCAAGCCGTATAAAGATTGACCAGCGCTTGACCGGGAACTTGGCCCGCATCGGCCATGTTTTCTTCCATCGCGGCTTTGCACAGGCGATTTTGAACGACACGGCCATTGGGCAATGTGAGGGGGGAAAAGAGAGGGGCGGTCATGACAATTTCCAAAATTATGAATCCCTGCTATAGGCCGACTATGCGTTCCTTGCCAACAGTCCTGCTTCCTGTCTTTTTGACGACCTCATTCTGCATTTCTGTAGCGAGTTGGGCGGGGAATGAGGTGCCTTTTGATGCGAGCTCTGAGCGAAGTGAACATCAGATTATCTCAATTGTCGCGGAAAAAATCTTTGTGGCGCGGGATCAAAATTTCCCGCCAAAGCGAGGAAGTCCCGAATATGATGAGAATATCATTCACATGGATAGCCGATATCAGGCGCGGTATGGTGTTTTAAAAGTTGTAAGTGGAGACTTTGACGCGCCCGTTATCGATTTTGAGGCTTATGATCATTATGGAGAGCCTCGATTTTCTAAAGGTGACGAGGCGATTCTCGTCTTCATCCATGACGGTCCTCATGGTCGCGTACATAGCAAGTACAATTTTTATAGCGTCTACCCGACGGCGGACGGCGATTGGGCGGCTTGCGGAGATGCCTATGTTCAAAATGACCCAAAACGTAAAAATAAGGAGCCGTTGGAAGACATATCATTTCTTGACCCTGTTGAGGTAAATGTTCCCGATTTCTACGTAACTTTGAACGATTATGTCGATGAGGATGACGTTGTGTCTGATGCCCGAAAAGCGGAATTTCAGGCAGAGGTTGTTTCAGAAAACGCAGAGATAGACGGTTTGTACCAAGCCCCGATCTGGAAACGCAACGGTGCGACGGCGACATGTTTGTTGGGGACTCGCGTTGTAGACCTTCATGCATTTCAAAATGAAACGCGGTTTCTACCAGATCAACGCGATGAGATTTGCAAGATCAGACACGCGGATGAATTAGAGGGTTTAGACTGGCAAGATAAACGCGTTATCGTCAAAGCGTGTGCGGACGTGTTAAAGATCCAAAATCTTCCCTAATCTCTACGCCACGCTTTCCACAAACCAATCACGCTAATCGCTAGCCAGGCAATCTCGATGACGAAGCTAGCGAGGTTGAAGCTATAAAAGAGCGAGATTAAGATCAGGATAGCGCCGAGGCCGTTACCTAAGCTATAGCGCCAACCCTTTGGGTTGATCTTCTCCAGCGTCAAACCCGCATAGGTCAGCAAGATGAAACCAACACCGATCAGGCCGATGATATCTGGAATTGTGGGGGCGTCGAATGTCATAGCGGCGGCCTTTGGGCGCGTCGCTCGCTCGGGTCAAGGTGGGACCTATTAACCCGCTATCTTTCTACAGCGGTGATCTTTTGGTCTTTAATTCTCCAAAGCGTACCCGTCTTTGGGGTTGTGACATAGACCGGCAAATCATGTGAGAGGGCTGCAAAGACATGATGCTCTTGCGGATAGGGCGTCAAGACATGCGATACGACCGCGCCAACTCCATTTGGCGCCTTGGGTATGGTCAAACATGAGTTTGAGAACTTTACAGTTTCGACCAGCTGATCGCCACGGATCTTGAACCTGTAGTGGCGACCAAAAACGATCTCGTTAGACTTTTGCGTCGACGACATGAGATAGACGAAAACTTCATCCGCTTGGCCTGTCGGGATGGCAATTGTATTCATTGGCAGCAAATCCCGACAGGGTTCGATCTGGCTTAGCGGCAGCGCGGCCTTGGCTTGCAATTGCAAGGCTTCTTGATCCGTCAGAGCGCGACCGAGGGGATAAGTCGTTTTCTTTTTAACCTTGCGGCCTTTCGTAACCGCATCAAAAACGGAAACAATCTCGCCGTTCAACTCGGCCACAAAAGATGTCATGAGCCGCCCCTTGCCGACTTCGGTCGTAACCCAGCCCTTAGGCTTGGCAGTTTCAGTGTACAGCTTCCACGCCGATTTTTTGTCACGCAAGGCATCCGTCGCGACCCAAGCCGAAGAATCAAATTCATAAAGCAATAAACCGCGCCTCACCGCTTCTGCGCGTTCCTCCACATAATCCTGCGCGGTGGCGCTCGAGGCAGCGCATAAAAGCGCGATGAAAACAGAGATGGAGATTAGACGATTTAACATGCTGTGACCCTCCTATGTGGAAGACAGCGTTGCAACCCGACAAAAGAGGGGCGTGGGTGGACGCCTTAGACGTTTACGCGCCGCATGGTCAGATTGAGCCGCCCCCCTTTTGGGACAAGGGCGCTTTCGCCATAATAGACTTTGCTGACGGCGTGATGACATCGACGCGCCGCGCCCGCGAGGACGACGACATCACCGCTCATCAGTTTGACACCTTGTGTGGGTCCGCCGCGTTTTGGCCCGCCGATCCGAAACATTGCAGGGTCTCCCAATGAAATCGAGACGACGGGCGCGTTGACTGCCAATTCATCAGAATCGACATGCATGCCCATCTTGGCCCCATCTTTCCCGCCCTCGGCGCGGTACCAATTGATAAGGCAGGCTTCAGGGAGGTCTGGCCAATCCGCAACCTCCCGCCAAAGCTTTGTGAGCAAATCCGGTAAAGGTGGCCAAGGCGCACCCGTGATCGGATGCGTCGGCTCATATCGATACCCCGCCTCTTTATCAGTCACCCAACCCAATGTGCCGAAATTACTCATCACCACGGAGAGCGGGGCGCCCGTGCGAGGCATTCGGGGTTGGAAAAATGGCGCTGTTTGCGTGGCCGCTTTGACGGCGTCAATTAACGCCGTCTGCTCTTCGGGTGAAAAATAGAGCGGATAATGGGCAAAGCCCTCGGGGAAGTCCGTCGATTTAGCCAAATAATGCGCGCATGATAAAGAAGACGACCGCGGAAAGGATCGCCGCTAAAGGCACGGTCAAGACCCACGCCGCTACGATTTTCATCAAAAGCGAACGTTCAACGAGGCGAGGACGATGCTTCTTTTTCATAGCGCGCCAGTCCTTAGCGGATGGACCAGAGGTTTGCGCGGCAACCTCCTTCATCAATCCGCGACGTTCGTTCAAGACAGCCGCCTCGTAACGCGCTGTAAAATCAGTCGCGGTAGTAACGGCTTGCGCGATCCAATCATCCCGCGCTTTCTCATGGGCAGCTAGCGCTTCGCGCAGGAAACCGATCCCGAAAATTCCGCCGATTGTGATGTGTGTCGACGACACGGGCAGGCCGAGCTGGCTGGCAATGATCACTGTGATCGCCGCCGCGAGAGCCACGCAGAAGGCGCGTGTCATATTTAGCGTTGTAATTTCGGAGCCAACGGTACGGATCAATTTTGGGCCATAAAGTGCAAGGCCAACCGCAATACCCACGGCACCAATTAACATGACCCAAATTGGGATGCCCGCTTTTGAGGCCACTTCACCCGATTGAATGGCGGTGTTAATCGCGGCCAATGGGCCAACGGCATTGGCCACGTCATTCGCACCATGCGCGAAAGACAACAATGTCGCCGCCACGATTAGCGGGATCATGAACAAGTGATCGACGCCCTTTTTTGTGTTCTTACGCACATCAGGCGCACGCCTTAGCAGCCAACCCGTGATGACCAAAACCGCCAAGCCGATTATGAAGCCTATCCCCAGAGCGGGAACAAATTCAATTTTGATAATTTTTTTCAGGCCCTTGAGGATCAAATATGTCGAGAAGGACCACGCCATAACGCCGACCAAAATCGGCACAACACGTTTGGCAGACCCTTCAATATCGGACTGGTCGAGGACCGTGCGTCGCACAAAATAAAGCGTGAGCGCTGCGATGCCGCCACCCATGGCGGGACTGATGACCCAACTTGCCACGATTTTGCCGACAACAGACCAATCCGCAATGGCCCAGCCACCTGCGGCAATACCCGCGCCCATGACACCGCCTACGATGGAGTGGGTGGTGGAGACAGGCGCGCCGATAAAGGTCGCCAAGTTTAACCACAAAGCCGCCGCCAAAAGCGCTGATGCCATGACCCAAACAAAGACTTCCAACTCGTCTTTAAAATAGTTGGGGTCGATAATGCCGCCTTTAATCGTCGAAACGACATCGCCGCCAGCAATCAAAGCGCCGCTGGCTTCTGCAATAAAGGCGATGATGATCGCAGCACCAAGGCCTAAGGCTCCGGAGCCCACTGCAGGCCCCACATTGTTGGCGACATCATTTGCGCCAATATTCATGGCCATGTAGCCACCGACAACAGCGCCAAAAATCAAAAAGCTTGGGTCACCCGAAAGCGCTCCAAATTCGCGTTGGACGAAGACATAAACCAAAACGAGGAACAAGATTGCGCCCAAGAGGCGGAAAATATCAGCAGGCGCAATTTTGCGCTGGGAAGTCGGAAGGGGGTTAGACATCTCGTCGTCTCATCAAAAAGGAACTTCTGAAAATTCCCTGACCTGCCGACTTGCCCGAGTCCAGCCCCGAACCCCTTTTTTAAGTCGCGGATGTGACAGAAAATTCAGGTGAAACGTCACGTTGACGCGTTTATAGCACTTTTATGACAAATACCCGTAGTTTTGTGTCACTTTCATGACAGATGTCCCCAGTTTGGGTTCGTTTTCATGACGTTTGCCGCGCGTCTCGTGGCGTTTTTGATCCTGCCTCTTGGTTGGACAGCGTGTGCGGAAACGGAGCCAGACGCCGAAGTGTCGGCTCCAAAAAAATCAGCATCTCAAGACCTGAATTCGCCAAAGGGGGAGCCACAAATTAAGGCCACAGCGCCCGCAACCGAGCGGGCCCTTGCCGCCATTCAGCGCGAGACTTTGCCCCCACCGCAATCCGTACGGCCCTCAATTTTAGCGGCGCCTTTGGTTGCGGCGGCACGTGACCGTCTCTCGGCTATAGTTGTCTATGACGGGCGATATATCGGCCTCGACTATCCCGGCGGCGATGTCCCTGCCACCATCGGCGTTTGCACGGATGTCATTATTCGGAGTTACCGCGCCGCCTATGGATTTGATTTCCAAAAAGCCGTGCATGAGGACATGGCCCAGAACTTTCAGCTCTACCTCACCACTTGGGGGTTAACCCGCCCTGACAAGAATATTGATCACCGCAGGGTCCCAAATATGGAGACATGGTTGACCCGCGCAGGTCATAATCTGCCCATTTCAGCGGTCGCCGCAGACTATTTACCTGGTGACATTGTCAGCTGGCGTTTGGACGGTGGTGCGGGCGGCGGCGGCCTGCCGCATATCGGGATTGTCTCAGACCGCCTTGGGCGATCTGGAACCCCGCTGATCATCCACAACATTGGCCGAGGGCCAGAGGAAAGCGACATGCTTTTCGACCATTCAATCACGGGTCATTTCCGATTCACGCCAGAATCTACGCTCTAGGGGCCCTCCCACACAAAAATGTGACTCTTTACCCTTGCGAGTCGTTTCTGCCGCCCCATATCGGACCCAGAATAAAGGTTTGTCCTGCGACTGTAATGGTGCGCGCTAACCTGAAACATTAAATCACGTATCGCAGATGCCGAGATTCGGGTCTGCACCGCATTTGGAGTATATTATGTCAAAAGTGATCGGCATTGACCTCGGCACCACCAACTCGTGTGTCGCAGTTATGGACGGCGATAAGCCAAGAGTTATCGAAAACGCAGAAGGCCAGCGCACAACCCCATCGGTTGTTGCATTTACTGAAGATGGCGAACGCCTGATCGGTACGCCAGCCAAACGCCAAGCGGTAACAAACCCAGAGCACACTTATTTCGCCGTTAAACGTTTGATCGGTCGTCCTTTCACAGACCCGGCGATCAAGAAAGACGCGAAACTCGTTCCTTATAAAATCGTCAGCGGCAAAGGCGGCGACGCCTATGTGCAAGGCCGTGACAAAGTTCTGTCCCCGGCTGAAATCTCCGCCATGACATTGACGAAGATGAAAGAAACCGCTGAAGACTATCTCGGCGAGACTGTTACGCAGGCCGTTATCACGGTTCCAGCTTACTTTAACGACGCCCAGCGTCAGGCCACAAAAGATGCCGGTAAGATCGCGGGCCTCGAAGTTCTTCGTATCATCAACGAGCCAACCGCTGCGGCGCTGGCTTACGGCATGAACAAAGAAGACGGCAAAACGATCGCGGTTTATGACCTCGGCGGCGGTACATTCGATGTGTCCGTTCTCGAAATCGGCGATGGCGTCTTCGAAGTGAAATCCACAAACGGCGACACATTCCTCGGCGGTGAAGACTTCGATATGCGTATCGTTGAATATTTCGCGGAAGAGTTCAAAAAAGAGAACGGCATTGATCTGAAAAAAGACAAGCTTGCCCTCCAGCGTCTCCGCGAAGAAGCAGAGAAAGCCAAGAAAGAGCTGTCCACAGCCTCGTCCTACGAAGTGAACCTACCGTTCATCACGGCGGATGCGACGGGCCCGAAACATTTGAATATGAAACTTTCGCGCGCCAAGCTCGAAAAGCTTGTCGATGATTTGATCAAACGCACGATCGCACCGATCAAAAAGGCCATTGCAGATGCAGGCCTTTCCGCGGCAGACATCGACGATGTTGTCTTGGTCGGCGGTATGACGCGTATGCCAGCTGTCCAAGCGGCCGTGACTAAATACTTCGGCAAAGAGCCACATAAGGGCGTGAACCCAGATGAGGTTGTTGCCATGGGCGCGGCGATCCAAGCTGGTGTTTTGCAAGGTGACGTTAAAGACGTTCTCTTGCTTGACGTTACGCCACTATCGCTCGGTATCGAAACTGAAGGTGGATTGTTCACACGGATGATCGATCGTAACACGACGATCCCAACGAAGAAGTCGCAGGTCTACTCAACAGCCACTGACAACCAAGCAGCTGTGACGATTAAGGTCAGCCAAGGCGAACGCGAAATGGCGGCGGATAACAAACTGCTCGGTCAATTCGATCTGGTCGGTATCCCACCCGCACCACGCGGCATGCCGCAAATCGAGGTCACTTTTGACATTGACGCCAACGGCATCGTGAACGTATCGGCCAAAGACAATGCAACAGGCAAAGAGCAGCAGATCCGCATCCAAGCCTCTGGCGGTCTGTCCGATGATGATATCGAAGCTATGGTCAAAGATGCTGAAGCCAATGCAGAAGGCGATAAAGCTCGCCGCGAATTGGTCGAAGCGAAGAACCAAGCTGAAGCGCTGATCCATAAGGCTGAGACTGATTTGGTTGAACACGCCGAAGCGATCACGCCAGAAGACAAAGCTGCGGTTGAAGAAGCATTGGCTGAAGCCAAAGAAGTTTCCGAAGGCGAAGATACAGCCCTTATCATTGATAAGGTCCAAGTCTTGTCTGCGGCCCTGATGAAGGTTGGCGAGTCCATGTACGAAGCGGCTGCGGCCGAAGCTGACAAAGGTCCAAAGTCACAAGCAGAAGACGCTGATGACGAAGACGACGTTGTCGATGCTGAATTCGAAGATGTGGATGACGAGAACGTCGCCTAAGGCGCGTCGCGTCTAAAGAGCTCAAGGGCTCCGCGTTTATAGCGCGGGGCCTTTTTCAAATGGGGAATACACCACATATCGACCCGCCATTCGGGACCTATGCGCTGCCCGCAAGGCGGGAACGCATTCGCTTAAGCGCGGAATACCATCCTGACACCCGCATGGGTCGCTGGCGGATCTCGTGGGCTCGGAAACGCGCAATTAGAGGTCTGAGTGAACCTTTCGATGTGGATGTCCATATTGACTATCCGGGTGTTCGCGCCCGCCTGTACCCTTCTACTAATCGCTGTGAAAAACGTGCACTTTGCGGTGTGCAAATTTGGGATCATGAAGAACGCGCGGCTCTTGGGGGCCACGTCAGTGGATATCCACCCGAGCAGCTTTACGTGTTTCTCGATGTCGGCGCGAATGTCGGGCTTTATTCCCTATTCATCAATGTTGAAGCCGAGATAGCAGGACGGGATATCCGTCTCATCGCGGTTGAACCCAGTGCAGAAATGAGCACACGTTTGACTGTAAACGCTGCCGCCTCAAATACGAATATTGAATTAGTCCGCTCTGCGATTTCAACGGAAGCTGGCGAGGTGTTCTTGTCTGATGGCAATGGCAATCACGGCGAAGGCAAAATATCTGCTCAGGGCGAATCCGTTCCAGCTATGACCTTGCTGCAATTATGCGAGTTGAAAAAGTTAGATCGCATCGCGGCTTTGAAATTGGATATCGAAGGCCAAGATTTGGCTGTCCTCACGCAGTTTTTTGAGCAAGCCCCTGAAAGCCTGCATCCTCACATGATGATTTTAGAATTGGACGAGACCTCTGCAGACCCTCTCATTGAACTCACGCAAACCCATAACTATTTAATTAGAACACGCACACGTATGAATGTCGTGGTCGCGAAACGAGACCCTTAGATCATGTCAAAACGAGATTATTACGAAATTCTAGGCGTTACCAAAACCGCCGATGCGAAAACAATGAAGTCAGCTTTTCGCAAGAAGGCGATGGAATGTCACCCCGACCGTCATCCAGATGATCCCGAGGCGGAAGCTCGGTTTAAAGAACTAAATGAAGCCTATGGCATCTTGTCCGATGAGCAAAAACGCGCCGCCTATGACCGCATGGGGCATGACGCCTTTGCCCAAGGCGGCGGTGGTGGCGCCGGTGGCTTCCAAGACTTCAACGATATTTTCTCGCAAATGTTCGGTGGCGGCGGAGGTGGCGGCTTTGCCGATATGTTCGGCGGCGGTGGCGCACGCCGCCAGCGCGAAACTGTTCAACGCGGCTCCGACCTTCGCTATGAACTCGATATAACGCTCGAAGAAGCCTTCGCGGGAAAAGACATCGATATAACTGTGCCTATTGCAGAGGATTGCGAACGGTGTGACGGCATTGGGGCTGAACCTGGTGCTACCGTCGAAACCTGTTCGACCTGTGCAGGTGCGGGACGCGTACGCCAACAGCAGGGTTTTTTCACAATGGAACGGGCGTGCCCGACCTGTGGTGGACAAGGCGAATATGTCTCTGATCCTTGTCACGCCTGTGATGGCGTCGGACAGACGCGCCAAGAAACCGAATTGGACGTGTCCATCCCGGCGGGCGTCGAAGATGGCACGCGCATTCGTTTGACGGGCCAAGGCGACGCTGCGCCAAAACGTGGGTCAGACGGTCGGCGTCAACGCGGCGATCTCTATATCTTTGTCGGTGTGAAGCCGCATGATCTGTTTGAACGTGACGGCGCCAATCTCTTCTGCCGGGCCCCTGTGCCGATGACGGTCGCGGCCCTTGGCGGAGATATTGAAATCCCGACAATTGATGGCGGACGCTCTAAAATTAAAGTCAGTGAAGGCAGCCAAACGGGCAAACGTCTTCGTTTGCGTGGCAAAGGCATGAGCGTTTTGCGGTCCGACAAGCGTGGCGACATGTATATTGAACTCGCTGTCGAAACACCGTCTGGTCTGAGCAAACGCCAACGGGAACTTCTGGCCGAATTTGCCGCCGAAAGCGGAGAGCGCTCTATCTCGCCCGAGTCGAAGAATTTCTTTGATAAGGCAAAAGCTTTTTGGGATGACCTCGTCGATTAGATGGCTTTAAGCCCCATTATGTTGAAAATCATGCCGACATCGCAACGATCTGTGTTCACGGCGTCGATGACGAATTTAGCGACGGTTTTTGGTTGCGTGACGGCCGCGCTCCAAATCGGCGGTCAATCCGACATTGTGTTTGACCTCCTTAAAATCGGCAGCGTCATTGCCATTGGAACCGCTTTGGTTAGCTACGTCGTTTGGACGGCGCTACGCTCTTGGCGGGCAGATCTGTTAACGGGGGGATTGGCCGGTCTCCTGACCTCCCTTGTAATCGTGCCATTGCCTGTTTTCGCGTCCACTTTAAAAAATGGAGTCATGTCAGATCGTCTCGTAGGCGACACAGGGCTTATAGGGTCGGTTTTGGGAAATTTTATTGGCGCGATAGAGACCGGCTTTCTAACATTCGAAGTCGCGACAAAGGCGTCGCTACTGGCCGTCATTGCGAGTGCGTGCTTAGGGGTTTTGGTCGCCAAGTTCGCGCCTCAGCAACGTCTATCTCCGACTGATTAGAGCGACGCTCACTTGTGACTGCGCGCCTAATGCAGATTACTGTGGAGGTAGGTTGTCTGCCCGACGGAATGTGGCGGGGCCTGCGATGATAGAGGACCAAAGATCGTCTTCCTCCTGCGCGTCCGGAACGTCGCGTGTGAGATGCCAGAGTGTCCGGATATAGACGCCTTCCGCGTCTTCGCTGATTTGCCCTGTCCAACTTGTTAGACTGCCATAACCCTTGAAGTTGACGGTGAAGGTCAATTGATCGCCTTCAATAAATCCGGTTAGGGGAAAGCGTGAGGCAGGATCAGGATTGCCGAGTTGGGTATTGTAATATCCCGAAAGCAAGCCTGCGTTTTCTGTAAATGTCACGGACGACCCGCGTTCATTCACCCAAGCTCCAGCAACTTCCGCAACTGGGCTTTCAGGTTCTGCATTTTGCGCCTGCGCCCCGCAGGCCGAAAGCAACAGCGCGCCAGTCAATGCAAAATGTCTAAACATTCAAAAACCCCAGAATTAAATATAGTACGGTCGTGATCGCTCCGCCAATTAGCGCATAGGGCAGTTGCGTTCGAATGTGATCAATATGGTCATTGGCTGTTGCCATGGACGCAATGATAGACGTGTCGGATGTTGGGCTGCAGTGATCGCCGAACACCCCGCCGCCTAGCGCGGCTGCAATGGCCAGCGTTGTGTTCACGCCCATGCCGCTTGCGAGGGGAACAGCAATCGCAATCATAATCGCAAAGGTGCCCCAACTCGTCCCTGTGGAAAAGGCGACGAAACAGGACACTAAGAAGATCATGGCAGGCACAATTGCAGGCGAGACAAAGCCTTTTGCCGTCTCGGCGACGTAGAGACCAGTGCCCAAATCTTTACAAAGACTGCCGAGGGCAAATGCCAAGACCATGAGGATGGCCAAAGGCACCATGCCCGACATCCCAGATAGCGTCGTCTCAAAGCTCTCGCGAATGCCGAGTTGTCCACCAATTTTATAAAGCACCATCGCGCCAATGACTGCCAATGATGTCGCGTAAAGAACCGATTTGGACCCAGACCCCGCTCTCATATCGCCGTTACCTGTCATGAAGAGGAAGACTAACATAAGTCCGACCATCAGGCCGATGGGAATGAGCATATTTCGGGCCTTGGCGGTAACGCCGTCTTTGGCTTCGGTCTCGGTATTGTCACCCATCATGATCTGCGCGTCGGGTCGGTTGAGTTGGCCCGTTGCTTTCGCGCGCAGTTCGGCGGTTTTCATACCGCCGACGTCCCGACCCGAAAGAATGACAAAAACCAAAATTAAGATCACGAGCATGGGATAGAAATTCAGCAGCGTGGCGCCGATGAGAACTTCGAAAGCCGTGCCGCCCAGATCAAAGCCAGCCGCTTGCTGTGTGCCGATTAAGCCAATAATAAATGCGCCCCAAGCGTTGAAAGGGATCAGAATAGAGGACGGGGCAGAGCCACTATCGGCGATATAGGCTAGCTTTTCGCGGGGGATGCCTAAGCGGTCAAAGACGGGACGGTAAAGCGTGCCAACGGTGAGGATTGAGATATTACTCTCGATGAAAAGTAATAGCCCCGTTCCCAGCGCGAGCAGTTCGACAAGCTTCCGCTGACCGCGTGTTTCGGCGGTGTCGCTCATGCGATCAAGCTTTCGCATCAAGACCTTCACAAATCCTGCTACGCCGCCAGAGCGCTGGATGAGCGCAATCAGCGCGCCGACAATTAAGGTGAAGAGTATGATGCGCGTATTTCCTGCATCGGCAAAAACGCCGACGATGCCGTCCATCGCATCAAATGTCCCCGTCAACGGATTGCCGCTCGCCAGAATGACAAAGCCAATCCAGAGCCCTGCCGCTAGCGACAGAAACACTTGCCGCGTCCACAGGGCCAATCCAATGGCGAGAACGGGGGGCAGAAGTGAGAGCAGACCAACAGTATTTTCCATATCGCAGCGTTAACCTGCGTCGCATCAGTGGGAAAGTCCTAATCCTCTACCACTTATCTTCACCGTTAAAATCGGCGGTGAAGGAGACGGCTTATAAATGTGCGCTGGAATAGTTTTTTGGGCCCGAACCTTAGAGAGAAGAAACCACCAAACGAGCTGCCGTTGCTTTGTCCAGTTTTCTCTCGTAGCGTTTCACATACTTAATCCCGCCATCGTAGCGATCGTAAATATCTCGCCAGAACCTTGGCTCTCCGTCATCCCCAACTGTGACGGTAAAATAAGTGATGTGGACAGGGACGTTATCTTCGAGGTCGAGACGCGTATTTTCCTCTGTCACCATCGCGGTCACGATCTCAGAAACTTCGGCTTCTTCATCATGACGTGCGATCCATTCTGCCATTGCAACTGGATCTTCCAAACGCACACAGCCTGAACTAAAGGCGCGCTCCGCCCTATCAAACAAATGTTTGCCCGGCGTGCCGTGTAAATAAATCGAATATTGATTGGGAAAAATAATTTTCATTTCACCTAATGCATTTCCTTCCCCGGCTTCTTGAACGAAGCGATATTTGCGAGAAACCCCAGGTTCCGTCCAATCTACATCAAAGGCATTAATGGGTGCGCCCGATGAACGATCAAAGATCTTATACCCATATTTCGCAGCATATCCGGGATCTTTTTTCAGCTTCGGGACTTTTTGGCGCCGAACAATACTGACCGGAAGATACCATTTTGGATTTGCGACGACATATTCGACTTCATCTGAAAATTCAGGTGTCGCAAAGCGCTCCTTGCCGACAATCGTGCGTTGACGAATTTCCATAACGCCATCGTTCCAGCCCTCTGCTGAATAGGACGGAATATTGGCCCAGATATAGCGTTCACCCAAATCGCCCTGAGTGCGCCACCGATACATTGACTCGGCGATGCGATCGATTTTGGACTCAACGCTTTCGTTCAGCGCCGCCAAGGTGTTGCCACCAAGAATACCATCGTCTTCTAGCCCGTGACGGGTTTGGAAGAGTTTAAGTGCGGCACTCAAGTTTTCGTCGAAGAGCTGCGGGTCGGATTCGCTGGCAGGATCTTCCACCGTGTAGGCTTCCGCTCGTAAGCGCTGGCGTAGCTTTGGGACGCGCTTGTCCGTGTCGCCCAACTCAATGGCATCGCCGTCACGAATAGCAAGCCAGCCGCCGTTACGTTTAATCTGGCGATAATCAGCGAGTGTTGTTTTTAAACGGACATATTGAGGAGCCTCTGGTGCCATAGACAACAGCTCTCGTTCTGCGTCCCCTTGTGCAGATTTTAGCAACGACGTGGGAAGGCTATATCTAACAACGGGGGAACCGCGCCTGATCGTCATGCCGCGTTCTTCCGAGAGATCGCCGCTCATGGCTTGTGCAACGCGCATCCATGCTAGGGTTAGCTTAACGTCTGCTTTGACTGTTTTGCGTGTCTCCATTGACCCAAATCGTTGATCAATGATTTTTTCAAGATCGCCATTTAAAACATCATCTGCAAGAATGCCGTGGACGAAGAGATCATCCACTGTTCGCTGCAAATTCTTAGCGCCTTCAGCGGTCCAAATCGGCGAATTAATTTTTGCAGCATAAGCCCTCTGGAAAATATCGACGCCGATATTTCCAAATTCGTCACGTATTTTTTCAATTCGCTTCGGCTTTGCGATGTAGCTTTCAAGATGGGCAGACGCTTCTGTTTTTGGCTCGCCCAGCGCGGCTGTGGCAACACCTAAATCCGCCGTGTGATTGATCAGGTCTTTGGGCAAAGGCTCAGTAGCAAATGCCGTGGTTGTGAAGGCGATGGTTGCGATTGAGCTGTAAAGTAAAGTTCTCATATGGTGTTTTCCTCTTGCACAAAGCTACGCGACAATTGCGAGAGGGTTCCCGTGTAATTTAAATAGATAGTTTTGAACTTTCGGCAGAGAGACGCGTAGCTTCCCCATGAAATATTTTACCCGTATGATTTGCGCGTTGGGTTTGTCCTCCGCGTGTTTGGTTCCATCGGCAAGTTTTGCGCAAATCTTGCTCAATGGTGAGGAAATGCCAGACAGCATCTGGCACTACAGCGTACTCCCGGGCGAGACTGTGAACATATCCGCGGAAGCGACAGACTTAGCCTACGTCGATGGCCAACTTATTGGTGAGAATTGGGTCGCCCCTATGACATCGGGCGTGCACAGCCTAACTATAAAGAATTCGGAAGACATGGAGACAGCCGAAATTACGCTCTTTGTATTGACCCCAAGCTCGGAAATTTCGTCAAAGGGTTACATCGGAAAATATAGAATTGGGAAATATCCACGGAATACGCCCCAAGGGTTTATTCGTTTGGACAAGAAAGATGTGTCCTTACCAGTTTCCCCTAATTTCAAAGTCGGTCAATTTTTATGCAAACAGCAACCGAAAGTTTGGCCGAAGTATCTCTTGGTCTCGTCGGATAATCTAGAGCGCCTTGAAACACTTTTAGAGGATTTGAACGAAAAGCGAGACACCCAAGCGGATACGCTTTTTGTAATGAGTGGGTATCGAACTCCGTTTTATAATTCGGCAATTGGCTCCGCTAAATTCTCGCGTCATATGTATGGCGACGCGGCAGATGTGTATGTCGACACCAAGCCTCACAACGGAACGATGGACGACCTTAATCGCGACGGCAAAATCACGAAAGCGGACGCCGATTTCCTGTATGACTACGCCCAAGACCTTTTTGACGCCGAACAACTTATTGAAGGGGGGTTGGGGTCTTATAAAGCAAACGCGGTGCATGGGCCATTCGTTCATATTGACGCCCGCGGTCGACCTGCGCGTTGGGGTCGGAGATAGCTCTTTCGGATTGTTTAAGACTGTTGCAGCCTAGCGGAAGATCTCGTTTGACCCCTAAATTTATGGGTCTAGCTTGACCCATCTCTGTTGCGGACCTAACCCCGACAACATGTCAGATCTCTATCGAAAAGAAGCCCTCGCTCACCGCTCCCGCGCTCTGTTTGGCGACGTGCGTTTACAGGCGCCACCTGCGACGTGGTTGATCACTGCGTTACTGTTGGTCTTGGTGGCGATTGTCTTTGCGGGCGCATTTTTATTGCAAGTTCAAACAGATGAAGGGCCGTTGCGTTTAATCGATTGGTTGTTCGGAGCCTAGCTGTGGCGAAACTCAATAGAGGCAAGCTACCCGTTATTCTGCAAACAGAGATGACGGAATGCGGTCTGGCGTGCTTGGCTATGATCGCACGCTATCATGGTCATGACATTGATCTGAACGTGTTGCGCCGCAAACATCTCGTCTCAATGACGGGGGCGTCCCTGAAATCGGTGATCGCGATCGCCGACGGTCTGCAACTTTCCTCTCGACCCTTGCGCGTTGATTTGGATCATCTCAAGAAATTACAACTTCCCGCTATGTTGCATTGGGACCTTAACCACTATGTGGTCCTAAAGTCCATCAAGGGTGAGATGGCTGAAATTGTGGACCCCGGGGTTGGGTTACGAAAGATAAGGCTGTCGCAGCTGTCAGACCATTTTACAGGTATCGCCGTAGAATTTACCCCACAGGCGGATTTTAAAGCTGTTCAAGCCCGCATAAAGCCCCGCATCTCCCTGCTGTGGTCGCGCCTTATTGGGCTCAAACGGGCTGTCGTGCAGATTTTAATTCTGTCGGTGATTTTACAGGCCATCGTTCTTCTCTCGCCTTTTTACCTACAGCTGGTTGTCGATGCTGTCCTGCCACGTGGGGACCATGCTCTCTTGCTGGCGCTGGCTATTGGGTTTGGCGGCCTCGTCATATTACGGGCCGTTTCTGAGGCCGTGCGGGGTTGGGCGATCCTTGTCTATGGCAATCAAATGAGCTTGCAGATGGTCGGCAATGTCTTCGGTCACCTCATTCGTTTGCCCGCGCGATATTTCGAACGCCGACATGTCGGTGATATTATCAGCCGCATGGGCAGTACCGTGCCCATCCAAGAGGCGTTGACGCAATCCGTGCCTGCGGTTCTGATCGACGGGGCGATGGCGGTTTTGATGTTAGTCGTTATGTTTGCCTATTCTCCTTTGCTGGGCGCAATTGTTTTAGCCTCTGTCTTGGGTCTAATTCTGGCAACCTGGCAGATCTACCCACACCTGCGTCGCACGCAGGAAGGAAGCATCTATGCAAAGGCGCTTGAAAACTCCCATGTCATCGAAAGCATCCGGGCGATCACGACGGTAAAAATGTTTGGACGAGAAGCTGAACGCGAAGCCGCTTGGCGAAATCTTTATACGGATTTTATCAATGCGAATGTGGGTTACGGCAAATGGGTTGTCGCGCGGAAGTTCTTTGAGACCCTGATGACGGGCATACAAGTTGTCGGTGTCGTCTGGGCGGCCGTGACACTGATGCTGGGTGACGGACTGACAGCGGGTGAGGGCGGTTTTACGCTCGGTATGCTGGTCGCGTTTTTGGCTTATCGCCAATATTTCACGGATGCGGTTGTGCAGCTTTTGGAAAAGGGCATTGAGTTCAATTTACTCTCTTTGCATCTGGACCGTTTGTCCGACATCATTTTTGAAGAAACCGACGCCTCGCAATCAGGGGATGCGACCCTTGATAGTCTACAAGGTCGTGTGACCTTGGAGGATGTCAGCTTTCGCTATTCAGAAACCGATCCGCTGGTTATCTCGGACTTTAATCTAGATATCGCCGCTGGCGAGATGGTGACTCTGACCGGACCGTCTGGCGGTGGAAAGACCACGCTCATGAAAATGATGCTGGGGCTTTATGCGCCTGTTAAAGGCACACTACGGATTGATGAGCAGGATTTGCAAACTATCGATATGGCCGATTGGCGATCACGTATCGGGGTCGTGATGCAAGATGACCGTCTGCTCTCTGGGACACTCGCAGATAATATTAGCTTTTTTGATCCGCAGATAGATATGCAGCGGGTCTATCGGGCCGCGATGTCTGCTCAAATTCACGAAACGATCGCGGCGCTTCCGATGAATTACCAACTCCAGATTGGCGATATGGGGTCGGTCTTGTCAGGCGGACAGCGTCAGCGCGTTTTGCTTGCCCGCGCGCTCTATCAGGACCCAAAGGTTTTGTTTTTGGACGAGGGAACAGCCAATTTGGATGTCGAAACCGAATCCGCAATCGTTGGAATTATTCGAGACTTACCCATCACGCGTATCATTGTGGCACACCGCCCCGCTTTTTTAGAGGCAAGTGACCGCGTCATCCGTATCGGATAATCCTCATCAGACGCTATTTTTACTCGATTTACACAATCCAAAGTCGCGCCGCCGACAAATGACTCGACAAGTACAACCTAAAGTGTATTAAACGCGTACTTAATAGTGCATTAACCAAAAAATGCGCCGTTCTGAAACATTTTCCTTGCCATCTGGCATGAAACTCGCGTTTAGAAGTAGGTGCAGACTGTGGGGAGCTGTGCTGCAAAGTATTGTGGAACTTTGTGTAAATTGAAACTTACAAAAGGAACAAAGATATGCGTGAACTATCTTTAGAAGAACTTGACGTCGTAGTTGGTGGCAACCCCATCGTAATCGACTTTTAGGTTTATCTTAAAATACTGAAAAACTAGCCCGCCGACAGGCGGGTTTTTTTATGAAGAAATTCTTTGAGACGGTGGGCTTTGCATTAAATTTTAAGACCTTTCGCATACTGCCACACCAAGACTATGCTTTATTTGCGTCAAAATAATATCACGGGTCGTCTCGCGATCAGATTCGCCATGTTTCTGGCGGTGGTATCCCTGCATCTAAATGCATCGGCACAAATGACCGAAAATTCACCATCTATAGACCCCCGACTTATTGAGATTGTCGAGATCGTCAAACAGAGAGCCGGCAAAAAAACTAATGTCGTAGCGCTTAGTTCTCCAGTCGAAGCTAATGAAGGTGTGAAAAAAGTCATCACTGCTATAAATGATGTGCGAGCTTCTGAGTATTCAAAAAGCCCTGACAATATTCGGGCTGCTATTTCGGCCTACGAGCAGCTCCCTATGACTGGCGAGGGGCCTTCCATGTCCCGAGTGATTGACCTTTACGCCCGGCAAGCGGAAATGCTTGCCGACGATGCCAGTAGTGAGCAGCAAGTCACTTCAATTAAAGAATTTATCGAAGGTGGCAGTTGGTTTGAAAGATACTTCGCCCTCTCTCTTTCTGCGCAACTCTTAAGCGAAAACAAACAGCGCCAATTATCATTGCAATATGCTCAAGCCGCTATGGCTGAAATTCCTGAAAATGGCGATCAAGACCCGTATGTTCGATATGCAAAAGGGAAAATCACGTCGGTGATTGCCCAACTGCATAATCTGCAAGGTAACACCGATCTCGCGATCCTAAACTCCTTAGAATATCTACGCCTGACCGAAGAAGATCCAGATGTGATAGCTGGCATCGACCTGATTAATAACCTAATTTTCTCCCACAGCATGAGTCGAGACCATGATGCTTTAATCTATTTAAGTGAGCAGCTTCTCAAAATTGAGAAGTCTGGAAATTCAAGCGTCTCGGGCTTATCCGAATTTCGAATTTCACAAGTTATGAATTCTACGGGAAACTTTGGGGCCGGCTTAAGTTATGCCAATGCCTCGCTTGAAAAATCCACACATCCTATGGTGACCCGACAAGCTAAAACTAACAAAGCGATTGCTTTGATGGGCCTGGGTCGCAAAGCAGAAGCGTTGAGAGTGATTGAAGACGCTCAAATTGATCTTTCCCCACAGCACTTGCTGACCGAAGAAACAAGCCGAGATCGCCTTTATCTTGGTTTTCTACTGGCTCAAACAGAAGATCGGGGCCTTGCAACAAAAATGTTCAACCGTCAGATTGATGTCACGTCTCAAAAATTCTTGGCAATTAACTCACGTGCCACAACAGCCATGTTGGCGGATCTTGAGAATTCCCGTGAGCGTCAGGTTGAGCGCGAAGCCGCCGCGGCACGCGAAGCCCACCTTCATGAGGTAACGATTGAAAAACAGCGTAAATTAAACCGGGCATTAATCGGGCTTACCGCTCTTTTCGCTATGGCCACCGTTGCCGCCATTTTCTTTGCTAGATTTCGTTCAAAAATGGCAGAGAAATTAGAGGTGAAGACACAGGAAGCGGCCTCCGCCGAAAAATTAAAAACCGAATTTCTGGGAATGATTTCGCACGAGTTGCGGACACCCCTCAACGCCATCATTGGTATATCGGATTTCTTAACCCAGTATCATGGCGATGCGGATACCCGTAAAAAGACGTCCATTATTTTGAAAGGCGGCAATGATCTTCTTTCCGTTGTTGAGTCCCTGACAGATATGGCGCGAATTGATGCCGATCAGATGTCATTGGATGCAAATGATGTTGACCTCGCTGCTGCCTTAAGCCGAATTCCCGAACCTTGGCTTGAAAAGGCGGAAGCCAAAGGCCTGACCTTCACACACTTCATAGACCCTGCGATTACCTCCCACCACATTGACCACAAACGGTTGATCCAATGTATCGATGTGATTTTGTCAAATGCTGTGCAATTTACCCAAGAGGGGCGAGTGCATCTTCACATCACTGCGGAGTCCAACGCGGTTGGAGAGGTTGTCGGATTGAACGCCGTCGTTGCCGACACGGGCCGCGGTATGACCGACCTTGTCCAGTCGCGTTTGTTCACGCCCTTTATGCAGGCCGATACCAGCCGTAAGCGAAATCATATGGGTACAGGCCTGAATTTAGCCATCGCTTATGCACTCGCGGTTATGATGGGCGGCGGAATAACCGTTGTCAGTCGAGAGGGCCGCGGTTCGGAGTTTAAGCTTTCGGTGAAGCTTGGCCCTGTCAGCCAAGAAACAGAATTGCAGACGCCCGAGACAAAAATTGTTCCGAAAGCAGAACCCATCCTACCGCCCCCAGCTACGATTAAATTGGGACCTCCAATTCTGGATACCCATGTCGCCCCAAAGGCACCGCTTATTGACCTAATGAAGCCAGCCGTCGGGACCCTTGGGCTGCATCAAGCTGAGAGGGACGTTTCTTCCGCGCCACTAGAGAGCGGTTTTAAAATCCTAATCGTGGATGATATGGAACCCAACCGCGACATATTACGATTGATGTTAGAGACTAAAGGCCATCATTGCGATGAAGCCTCAAGCGGCAGTGCTGCGCTTCGGCGACTCGAAGAAAATCGATATGATCTCATGATCTTGGATGTACATATGTCTCCCATGGACGGGATCGAAACCTTGAAACGTATCCGTAGCGGTCGGTCAGACTATTCCAACATCCCCGTTGTGGCACTAACAGCTGATAGCGCCCCTAGCATAAATGCCGACTGCATGGCTGCAGGCGCGGATTTGTTTCTGATGAAACCCGTCCGCCAAGGGGAACTCCTGCAAGCCCTGGCCTATCTCCACAAGACGACAGGTGTCCGCTTCTTAGCTCAGACCTTCAACTAAGACTGAGACGTCGACGGGTCAGTCGAGCATCGACGATGCTACCAACTTCCGCCGCCACCGCCGCCACCGCCGCCGCCCGAAAATCCCCCGCCGCCAGAAAAACTGCGGCCTGATGAACTCCCACCGCCGCTACTGGTTTGCACAGGACGGGCCGATGCCACGCCGCTTGAAAGGGCTTTGACCATATCTTTTTGCATGGACCCAACGCCCCCATTGCCAAAGCCGCCGCCACGATAGCTATTATAATAGCTCGGTTGGTAATCCTTCGCGGCAATCGGCAGCGTTTTCTCAAAATGCTTGGTCCAAGGCTTCTCAACGTCCAGTGCAACGGCATAGGGCAAGAAAGCTTCATAGCGTTCGACTGTCATAGGCGGCACATCATCTGTCCCGACCTTAGCGGCATTCAAACGCAATTTTTCTGCCGTTTCCAAATAGAGTTTAAAACCCTCTATCTCAGACGTGATCTGCGCCCCCTTTTTGGTCGGCGCTGGCATTAGGAACATAAACACAAAGTTCAAAAGGATAACGCCTGCAACGAGTAACCAGAACACTTCCGTGGAAGGTGTGTGGAATGAATTAAAAACCGCGAACAGACCGAGGCCAGTCAGGGCTATCCCACCAAAGATATATTTAAAATTCACCTTATGATAATCCGTGGAATAAGCTGAGTTCAGATGACTCCTAAAGGCGAGCGTCGCCGTGTGAAAACGGCTATTAGGCGTCCTCTTCTTCAATATAACTTCGCTAACACGGCTGCCGAATATTTTTCCGAACAAAATATCTTCTTCTGTGTTTAGGGTGCCCTTGTGGTCTCCCAGAGGTAAGGGCGTCAGCACCGTTTCCTTCTTGGTAACGTCAATCCTAATTCGGCCTTTGATAGCAAGGCTAAGAAGCGTTGCGATTAGCGGCGTGTCTCCGTGAACCCCCCGCTTTAAGATGCGATGAGCTGCCGCCGCCGAATAATCCTTTGGCGCTTCATAGCGGGCAAACACAGGAGGTTTGACAGGATCACGTCCGACTTTTTTCCAACCCAGCAAATAAAATAATAAGACCGCAGGTGTAACGAGGCCCATGCCGAGCAGGGCTCCGTTCGCACGCCACCACCGCGCGCGCATCTCCGCAGCAGACAGCGGATCAAAAACGCCTTTCTCTACTCCCACAGCGACTGTTGCGCCTTCACCAGAAGATAAAGTGCGGTTTGAGGCAAAACTTACAACATTGCCTTCAGTGGTCAGTTTCAGGTCCGTGTCTTTGCTTCCAAATCGACCCGAGTAAGATGCGGTTTCTTTCGCCGTGCTCCCCTCAGGCAGAATAATCCGCCCCGTTAAATCCTTGACTGGAAAATCCCAATATTCACCCCAAACATTCCAGCGAATTTCGTCAAGGTCGTCATAATAAAATAACCAATCTTTGGAGGTGTATTCGATGACATAGCGCTGAAGCCCGTCTTCGAGAAAGACATCCGCGTCGCCAAACCGCCACACGGTTGTCCCTGGGTTGCTCATATAGGTGACGCTCTCGGACCGTCCATTTCTGGTCGCAAGCGTCAGTCTGAAAGTTTTCTTATGTGTGATAGCCCCTTCTCGGACCTTGTTATTGAGTTCGCGAAAAATACCGCGTTTTTGAAGGCCGCGCGGTTTATAATAATCTAATTCTTCGCGGACGGTGACACTTCCATCTTTCGCGACCCGCACTGTTATATCGGCGCGCTCAAAATGTTCGCTTACGCTGTCCTGGGCTTGCGCAAATCCAACGCAAAACCAAAGAAGCGTAGCAAAGAGGAGTGCCCGTAAAGCCAAGGTTTTCATTTTTGGAAATCCACATCTGGGACTAAGGCATCCGCAGGTTCAATTTCAAAGAAGGGCTGTTTGAGAAACCCGAATGGCCCAGCAACAAAGTTCGAGGGCACGCTTTGGACAGCTATATTCATTTCCCGAACAGCGCCGTTATAGAAGCGACGCGCCATTTCAATTTTGTCTTCCGTTTCGGTGAGTTCATTCTGCAGGTCGAGAAAGTTCTGATCAGATTTCAACTCGGGATAGGCTTCCTTGAGAGCTAGCAATCGTGTTGTCGGACCTGATAAGCGTCCTTCGGCATCACCGCGTTGGGCGACGTCGTCCCCCGCCGCTAAAGCGGAGTTTCGCGCCGCGATAACTTCGGTGAACAATTTGATTTCATGCGAAGCATAGCCTTTGACGGCGTCGACGAGGCGTGGGATCAAATCGGCCCGGCGCTTCAGTTGGACCTCTATATCGGACCAACCGTTGTTTACGAGCGCACGTTTTTGAACGAGGCCATTATAGATGAAAATGACCGCTCCTGCGAGGAGGGCGAGGAGGATAAGTGTAATGATAAGACCAGACATAGGTCCGACATAGAACCAGAGCCCTAGCGGGTGCAACCCTTTCGGCGATAGGCTTCACGCAACGCCACGCGCTCTTTGCGCAAATTCTCTTCATCGCGCGTCCGGGTCCGCCCTGTCCAAGGGGAGTCGGACGTCGCGCGTGTTTCCTCCATTCCCCGATCGTTGACTAATTCTATGCCGCGAACTGAAGCGGCCTCATCTTGAGCTTGGACGAGTGCGCGCAAAGATTTGCAATCTTCTGCGGCATAGTTTTGCGGGTCAGAAGACGACGCGCAACCCGCTAGCGTAAAAATAAGAATGGGAGCGAGCCAGAAAGATTTTGTCATAAGGGTTTTAGAACGTCTTTTACTCCGCTAGGTCAAATGAGAATATGGATAGAAATAGGTCGGGACCTTTTCATGGCACATAGAATGTTGATCACAGGCGCCTCCGCAGGCATCGGCGCGGCCTTGGCGCGTGAATATGCCAGCCGCGGATGGAACCTTGTCCTAGTCGCGCGGCGCGAGGAGCGGTTGCACGCGTTGGCAGAAGAATTGAAGGCCCGTTACGATGTTGAGAGTCATGTGTTCGGCGCTGACCTGTTTTCGGAAACCGCTGTTCCCGATTTGATGGCGGTTCTGGGCGATTTGCAGGTCGATGGTCTCATTAATAATGCCGGCTATGGTCACCCGGGAACTTTTCTGGCCTCGGAGTGGGAAGCCCACCGCAAGTTCAATCACCTGATGACCGTTGTGCCTGTCGAGCTCACGCGCGCGCTGCTTCCTGCAATGGCGGAGCGTGGATTTGGACGGGTCATGCAAGTTGCATCTCTGGCAGGACACATGCCGGGGTCAAAAGGACATACGCTTTATAGTGCCGTTAAGTCCTATCTCATTAAATTTTCCGAAAGCCTGAATGCAGAAATGTCGGGAAGCGGTGTTCATGTCTCCGCGCTGTGTCCCGGATTTGTACTGACAGAATTTCACGATGTGAATGGCACGCGCGAGGGTATTGATAGCTTGCCTGATTTTATGATCATGAAAGCGGATGTTTGCGCCAAATTGGCAGCAGACGCGTTAGAGGCCGACAAAGCGGTCTTTATTTCGGGGCGTGTGAATCGCTTCCTCGCACGCTTGAACCGCTGGGCACCTTGGCTGGGTCGCAAAGTCATGAACTCCAGTTCGTCTCGGTATAGAAAGGCTGACTAGCCATGGTAATTAAAGAAACCACAGCGACGGCCGATGACAGGCTCTATGTTGCACTGGATTTGCCGAGCATTCCCGAAGCGGAAGCCATGGTGGAAACCTTGGGGGATGCCGTTCAGAGTTATAAAATCGGATTGCAACTCCTCCCGATTGGCGGTGTTGAGTTTGGCCAACGGCTAAAGGCTTTGGGTAAGAATGTTTTCTATGATTTCAAATTTCACGACATCGGCGCCACTGTTGAAAAAGCCACTCGCTCTATTGCGGGATTAAATGCTGACTTGCTTACGGTACATGCCCGTCCCGACGTGATGGCTTCGGCCGTCGCAGGGCGCGGTGATGCGTCGTTGAAAATTCTGGGCGTGACAGTTCTGACGTCTCTGGATCGCCAAGCGTTGCGGGATATTGGCTATAATGACAATGCGGAAGATTTGGTGATGCGCCGCGTGCAGCAAGCTATGGACGCTGGCATTGATGGCGTTGTATCCTCACCCTTGGAAGCGGCGGCCATTCGGGCGGCAGTGCCTCAAGACTTTTTGGTTGTGACGCCCGGCGTGCGTCCTGCGGGAGCGGATGCAGGCGATCAAAAGCGGATTGCGACGCCTGCGACCGCGCTGGCATCTGGGGCATCACATCTTGTGATTGGCCGTCCGATTACTCAAGCACTCGAACCACGGGCGGCGGCTTTGGGTATCGCAACTGAAATGCGCGGCATTTCATTTAAATAGGATGCCTGAGCCTAGAACAAAAAAACCCGCTCTGACTTAGAGCGGGTTTTCTTATCTGGGAGGATAAATAGGTTTAGCGGCAGCCAGCTCGGTAGCCGCCTGTGTGCCAATCACCATAGCGCGAATAATGTTTTACGGTCAGGCAAGGCGATGTGTAGGGAACGGCGACCGGTACAGGATAACGCACGTAAATAACTGGACGGACAACGCGGTAGTAAGTTGTCTGCGGAACAGGTTTCACAACGTTGTAACAGCCAACCACACGGCCTTCGCCTGCGCCGTGAACGTTTACAGGGCAATTTGTGGCCTGCAGGCTTTCATTTGCGCCCAGGCCCTGAACAGACTGGGTCGAACCATAAAAGCTCTGCGTGTCGTAGGAAGAATAAGTTTGGCTAATCGAACCTGATCCGTAATGGGCATCGGCCTCTGTAGAGCTCATCGTTGAGCTGTAAGCCGTCGATGGGCTGTAACGTGATGACGTGCCATTCATAGAATAAGATGCGCCCGTTGTTGCGGAACTTGCGGACCAACTTGAGAGCGGCGGCAGTGTCGATTGGCTGCTGACGTGCCCTGCGTGGGCATCACCATACTGACCGCAATAAAGAGAGTTTCCGCAATTGGCCGAGGCCAAGCTTGCGAAGGACAGTGCAGCAAGCGTGGCCGCTGTGCCTTTAAAAATTCGGGATACCATAACGCACCTGTGTTGTTTCATTCGCACCAAAGTGGCGCTTCAACACCTAACCTAGCAATCTCTATGCCAAGTCGACGATAGGATTCGCGTAACAGGAGAAAAGTATCGGGTCCGATACGAAAAAGCCCCACCATCTCTGCAAACAGAGAAGCAGGGCTTCCTCCCACATCTGCCCGCATTTAACGGGGATGCGCTTGAAATTTTTCGGGGCTAATGAGTCCAGCGACCCGGCGCAGGTTGACCATATCGTTCTGAGCTTTGTGCATGGCCTCGTGGCGCAGGCGCATGATGTGGTGCGCTTTTAACGGGTCCACAGCCAGGAACGGCGACAGGCACAGGAACCGGCACACCAACAACGGGACGAACAACGCGGGTTGGCAACTGACGTTTACAAATCACAGACGTCGCGACCGTGTTCCCAAAAGTTGTCGGACCAGAGACTTTTTCCCAGTAGGTCCCATCACCTGCGACGGACGACCCATAAGCACCTGCCATCGGGCCAGATTGTTGCAGGACAGGGGCGCTCGGTTGCCCAAATCGCGGGGCTTGCTGCATCATAGGCGCTTGCATCGTCGGAGCGCGCATCATCAGATTTTGCATTCCCATAGGGCGTTGCATCATGTGTTGCGGCATCATGCGCGGCTGCATCTGAGGGGCCATCTGACGATATCCAAATTGCGGCACTGTGCCCGTACCTGGAACGACGACAGGTTGCGCCACGGCGCGGCCCGTATCGAGGACTTGCTGAGCACGGACAGGGTCACGATCGACAATGGATGTCGGGACATGCGCGATGCCTGGAACGAAGGTCGGATCTCCATAAACGCGAGGTGTAAATTTGGACGGATCATATCCGCCGCCGATACGCACGACGCGGGGTTCGCTCGGCGCGACAACGACAGGGGCTGGCGGGCTGTAAAGCGCCAAAGGAACCGATTGTTCCAGCTCGACTTGGACCGGACGACCGGCATCTTGGCGGCAATATGTTGTGCTGGTTGGGTGACATCCGCCTGTAAATCCGGATGGCGCGTCAGATAAATCAGCGCTTGGCATCATACCATGCACGCGGGTGATGGAAACATTGGGAGCGCGTTGAAACTGAACAGAGCGAAGGTGACCCATCGGTTGCTGCGTACGAATGGTCATCGGACCAAATTCTGGGGCGTAGCTTGGCATGACTTGAACAGGCATGTCGCAATTGCCGTTCGTGCAACTTCCACCCGCGAAAGCAGGCGCCGCCAGAACAGTTGCGGACAGAACGCCCAAAAGGGCTTTCGAAATAAATTTGGTCGGCATGCGCCTCACTCCCACGTGTTGAAGGTGGGGGTCAAAAACGGGCCCCGCACCGGTCAAAAAATTTTTCCGATGCCGAAATCAAAAGGCTTGCCTAGAAGTCGTAGGCAATCCCATTGCGTTCCCAATCGCCATAGCGCGTGGGTTCGACACCTTTTGGGCCGCCTTTTTCACGTTCGAGGGCGTCGGCTTCCTCGCGCAATTTGCGCCGTTCTGCCGCCTCAGCCAAAGCCCGCCTTGCAGCAGGGCTCAAAACCTTTTTCGGAACTTCAGGTGTGTCAGTTTCAGGATCGCTCATAGCGCCCCCGATACCCCTGTCGATCCTATCCCGTCAAACGCGCAAATTGCCGCTCAATGAACCAGTGTGATACAAGAGCAGCGATAAGATTCCGTGAATCCCGCGTTTGGGTATTGTTTACCATGCTAGGTAAGGGATTGGTCTGTAGGTGGCGCGTTCACCGCTTGCGCCCCTTTACCAATTGCGTAGATCGGCCTAAGCGCCGCCCTATGACAAATACTGAACATCCTTCCCGCCAGTCTCGCCAGGCACTGGTTGATAAAAATCTATCAGATTCTGTGAAAGCGCGCCGATGCGCAGCTTTGGCTGTGATGGACGTCACTGCCAATGGGCGGGCGCTAGAGTTGGCGCTGGCTGAAACGCCAGATTACAATTCCCTTGAAGCGCGCGACCGCGCCTTCGCACGTGCGATTGCTGCCACAGTTTTCCGCCGCTCTGGCCAGATCAAAGCCGTTCTCAAACCGCTTGTGCGGAAAGCCCCTACCGCGCCTGTGAAAGCTGTCTTGCAAACGGCTGTCGCGCAGATCGTCTTTATGGATGTGTCGCCGCACGCAGCCGTTAGTGAAACCGTGGATGTCTTGAAATCTAGTAAGTCGACGCTGGGTTTTGCGAATTTCGCCAATGCGGTCCTACGGCGCGTTGTGGAGCAAGGCAAACACACCGCCGCAGCTACACCGCCTAAAGCGAATATTCCCGGCTGGATCCGCGGCGAGTGGGAACGCGCCTACGGCAAAATTCCGATGACAAAAATTGCTGTTCAGTTGATTAAAGACCCCGTCCTCGACGTGAGTGTCTCCCATACTCACGCGGGTTTGGGCCGACAAGATATGGCAGAAGCGACGGGCGGTACGCCGATTGGCCGTCAAACGTTGCGCTTGGGTAGTATCGGCGATGTCACGGCTTTGCCTGGGTTCGAAGAAGGGTCTTGGTGGGCGCAAGACTTAGCCGCCGCTCTGCCTGCGCAAATTTTGATGGATCAATTCGAAGCATTAGACGGCGTTCGCGTCTTGGATATGTGTGCGGCCCCCGGGGGGAAAACCATGCAATTAGCCAGTGCTGGTATGGAGGTTACAGCGGTTGATAAATCAAGCGGGCGTCTGAAGCGCCTGAAAGAAAACCTCGCGCGGACAAAATTGCCCGCAACAGTCGTCCAAAGCGACGCATTGGAATATGACGCCGAGCCATTCCAAGCTGTCCTTCTGGATGCGCCTTGCACCGCGACAGGCACATTCCGTCGTCATCCTGATGTTTTGCATAACCGAAATCCGAAATCCGTCGCCGATTTGGTGCGTTTGCAGGATAAGCTGCTGCCGAAAGCCGCAACCCTGACGGCCCCCGGTGGAGTCTTAATATATGCAGTTTGTTCCCTTCAACCTGATGAAGGCATGCCACGGGTCACGAAATTTTTAGAGGCCACGCCTGATTTTAGCCTTATTCCTATCACATCTCTCCCAGGTCTGGACCTGCCGGAAGACCGGTTTGACGGGGGCGTTGTGCGAACACTGCCTTGTGATCTTGCCAAATCCGGCGGACTGGATGGCTTTTTTATCGCGGCGTTGCGGCGTGCGGCGTGAATCGCGGCAGATATGGGCTGAGGTAATCGCCCGTTAACCTGAATGTGGTCCAAGCTTTGCAACACTTGCTGCAAGATGTATCAAAATGGGAGGCTCACCATGAGCACGAAAAAATTTATCCGCGCTGGATTGATCGCTACAGTCGGTGTGGCCGGTCTGACGCTTACTGCGAATGCGCAGAGCCGCTACGGCAATGTCTATGATTATGAAAGTGGTCGCAACTGCGGTCAGGCTTGTGTTCCTGCACAACCTGCAACGCACACACCGCCTGCCAATTCACGTTACGGTGCACCGATTGTTGCCGCCCCAACGTATAACCCAGCGCCAATCTATGTTGATTGTGTCCAAGCTGGTACATGTGCGCCTCAACCTGCTGTTGTTTATTCTCAGCCAGCCCCAGTTTACACGCAACCGTCTTACACGCACTCCGTCCAAATGGGCGCTGTGAACTGCCCATCTGGCACGACATCCCAACCGGATGGAACCTGCATGCAGACAGGCTCAACTTACTCATCCACTTCGACATATTCTTCTGGTTCGACTTATACAGCGCCGACAATGTCTATGGAGCCTGTAAACTGCCCCTCCGGT
Source organism: Litorimonas cladophorae (assembly GCF_014652455.1). Lineage (GTDB taxonomy): Bacteria > Pseudomonadota > Alphaproteobacteria > Caulobacterales > Maricaulaceae > Litorimonas > Litorimonas cladophorae. The sequence continues at coordinate 152,080 of NZ_BMYV01000002.1, forward strand.
ACAACCGCGCAATCTGACGGCACCTGTATGCAAACGGGTTCCAGCTATTCCAGCACAACGACAACGACGACCACATCTCCGTCTTATAGCTCTGGCTATGGTTCGACATCCTCCGTGGCTTGTCCGTCTGGCACAACAGCTCAATCTGATGGAACATGTATGCAAGGTTCATCCTACACAGGCTCTACTGTAGAGCTTTATACAGGCGACGCGGCTACTTCTTCTGGTTCAAGTAGCTATGGATACGGGACTGACGGATCTTATGGCACTACAAACTATCTGCCAATTCGCAAGTAGGTCTGCCGTATAATTTAGAACATCGACCCGCTTCCTTTAGGAGGCGGGTTTTTTTATGACACCATCCCCGCGCAAAACGTTTGTCGCATCGCCTTGGGTGCGGGGCGAGCCTTGCGAGTCCGCCACCCTTTCGCTAAGTGATTATCATGTCTAACAAAGTCTTGATTTCTCCATCCATTTTGTCCGCTGATTTTGCGGCTTTGGGACAAGCTGTTCGTGACATCGACGCGGCGGGTGCGGACATGATCCATATTGATGTAATGGATGGTCACTATGTGCCCAATTTAACAATCGGCCCTGATGTCGTGAAAGCCCTGCGGCCTCATAGCGACAAGCCATTTGACGTCCATTTGATGATTTCTCCCACGGAACTTCTCGTGCCGCTCTTTGTCGCCGCTGGTGCAGATTACATTACGGTTCATCCTGATGCGGGCCCCCATCTTCATCGGACGCTGCAATCCATTCGCGCTGCTGGTGTGAAGGCTGGTATTGTCTTGAACCCAGGCGCGCCTGTTGAGCAAGTCGACCCAGTAATCGACCTGTGTGATCAAATTATGATCATGAGTGTTAATCCGGGATATGGAGGTCAGTCCTTTATTCCCTCACAACTCGAAAAAATTGCAGCTGTGCGCGCTAAAATTGACGCGCATGTCGCGCGGGGCGGGCAGGATATTTTGCTTCAAGTTGATGGCGGTGTGAATCCTGTCACAGCCAAAGCCTGCATCGCAGCGGGAGCGACATCACTCGTCGCAGGATCAGCGGTCTTCAAGGGCGCAGGCACATATGCCGAAAACATTGCCGCACTTCGCGGTGACACGGCTAACTCAAAAGCGGCTTAGTTCCACCCGAATGGCGAACACCAGCCACATCTCTCTTCGATCGCGTGTTTCGACGCCGCGTACGGCTCTTGACCTCGCGGCGCAGAGAATTCGAGACATCTTGCCTTCCCGCCCCTCGGGCGCGTTACCAACGCGTGCACCAGGCGCCTTTCATCCTGCAAAGCCAAGCCTATCGCTGGGTGATGCTGAAAAAGCGGCGTCGCTTTTGGCGGGACAGTTTCACTTTGCGGGTCAGATCTTGGATGTTGGTCCATGGACGACGGCCGCACCGTCGCGCCACTTTGCCGATTGGCTGCATCGCTTTGCTTGGTTGCACGATTTGTTGGCCGTCGATAGCGAGGCCCATCACGCTAAAGCTCGCACTCTAATTGACACTTGGATCGAAACTTACGGTCGCGGGAATGACTTTGTTTTCGACGCAGACCGTCTCTCAGATCGTTTATTCAATTGGTTGGCGCTTTGGTCGCCCGCACTTTCAGTTTCTGGGTTAGAGGATTCAGACATGGCACGCGGCGGAAGCGGCCCTGTCGTTGAACGCCGCCGCGCCAGTGTTCTGCGTCAGCTGACGGCTCTTCGCGGATCTCTCAAATCCTTGCCGCCTGGTCTTTCTCGCATCACGGCTGGGTGCGCCCTCGCGATGGGTGGTGCGCGTATGACCGATGGGAAAAGCCAATTCCTAGAGCGGGGTCTGGATCTGCTAGATGATGAATTACTTTTGCAAATTCTCCCTGATGGCGGACATATTAGTCGATCGCCCGAAGTGTCGGCCATAGCGCTGCGTCAGCTTTTGACGTTGGACACGCTTTTAGCTGAGCGCGGTTTGGAGGGTTCACGTGAGCTTTCGCGCGCTATTGATCGCTTGGCTCCAATGGTCGCTTTTTTCCGACGCGCGGGAGGCGAACTGGCGCCTTTCAATGGCGGCGGTGAAATGGACGCCGCCGACATCGTAGAACTATTACGGGCTGCCCCCGGCGAACCAAAGGCTTTCGGTTATGGTCCGCATTCTGGTTATCAGCGTCTGGCCGCCAATGGTTCCGTTGCGCTCTTAGATACAGGCATGGCCCCACCTCGTCCGTTTGATATGGGCGCGCATTTAGCGCCACTGGCTATGGACCTCTCGACTCCTGAGGGGCCGATGATCACAGCCTGCGGGTTCAATCCAGAGCAACCAGAGATTTGGCGGCGTCCTGTACGGGCTGCAGCCGCGCACTCTACACTTATCCTTGATAATCGTTCTCCAGGAAGCCTGTTGATGAGCGAATGGAAACGTCGCGTTGTTGGAGATGCCGTGGAATTTTTGGCCGGTCCGGTGAAAGCTACGCGTAAGGAGCAGGACAGCGGCATCTGGTTAGAATGTCACCATGAAGGCTATTTTGGATCCTACGGTCTTTCACACCGACGCCGCATTTTCATGCCGCGAGACGGTCATGATATTCGCGGCGAGGACAGCCTGTTTGCGCCGATGGGGTCTGTGCCTTTGCGTCGCGACCAGGTCCCTTTTGCTATCCGGTTTCATGTTCACCCCAAAGTCCGTGTTAGCCTCTCTCAAGATCAGTCCTCTGCATTATTGGTCGTCGATGGTAAAGCGGGTTGGCGGTTCCGTACCGATGGTGGACAAGTTCATCTTGAGGATTCTGTCTATCTTGCCAAAGGTAGCGCTCCGATTAAAACGCAACAGATCGTCATTCGCGGGCAGGCGTTTTGCGATAGTGACGGTGAAAGTCGATCCAATCGTGTACGCTGGTCGTTCCGAAAATTAAAACCTGCAGATAAGGGCCCCCGAAAGACAGAAGCTGATACAGCTGCAAAGCTTGCGGACCTTCCCGTCGCCAGTAACCAAGCCCCAGATATTAAACCCGAAGAAACAGAGGCGGGGACAGAATGAAAACGCCACAACCCTCTAGTTTCAAGATGCGGCGCAGCTTTTGGCTGATCGGGACCGACGTGTTTTTCGCGCTGGCGTCTATGATGATGGTCATTCGCTGGCGTTATGATTTCCTGAATGAGCCGCTACGTGGCAATATTGATCATAAGGCCGCCTATATCGCGGCGGCTGCGACCCTCATAATTTGGGTGGGTTTACGACAAGATCGGTCGATCTGGCGGTTTACAACGCTTCATGACTTTAAGCGCATTAGCTTTGGGATTATCGGTGTTTCGCTAACCGTGCCTTTGGTCCTTTACTTTTTCTTTGATCGGGGGGCCAATTTCCCACGCACAGCCCCGGTCATGTTCGCGGCGCTTTTCTTTGGGTTGATTATCGCGTCACGTTTATTGGCTATGCTGATCCAAAATGGTGACTTCCGCGCACTTTTTCGTGCACGTTCGACTTATGGACAAGATGCATTGCTGGTCGGTCCCGCGCCGCATCTTTATAACTACCTCATGGACCGCGCTCGCAAGGGCGCAAAAGGAAAGAACCAACATTTAGGTTTTAACCCTGTCGGATTAATTGAAACGTCTGGCCTCTATGAAGGCCGTACTATTCGATCCGTACCTGTGTTGGGTGGGCCTGATAATTTGCAGGATATCTATCTCAAAACAACGGGGCGTCAGGAAAAGCCCCTACAGATCATTGCTGTTGACCCCAATCCAGATCGACGCATGACGGCAAAGCTTGTGAAAATTGCGGCTGAATTAGGGGCGCCATTGTCGCGCCGATCTACTGACCCAAGCTTGGGTCTCTCAGCGTTTGAAGCGTCAGATTTGATCGGACGCGATATGCGTGTTTTGGATCTAGAGCCCGTCCGTAACTTGTTCGCGGGTCGACGGGTTCTGGTCACAGGCGCGGGTGGATCTATTGGGTCAGAGCTCTCTCGGCAAATCGCCCAGCTTAACCCAGCCACATTGATTTTAGTCGATAATTCCGAATTTCATCTCTACAATTTGGAAAAGAAACTCAAATCCAATGCTGCAGATGGCGCCGTAGAGTGTTGGAAAACTTTCATTGGGGACGTCCGCAATGCGCCGCGCATGCGCGAAATTTTCTCCGTCGAAAAGCCAGAAATCGTACTCCACGCTGCTGCGCTGAAACATGTGCCTTTAGGTCAGAAAAACCCGCTCGAGGTCTTGCGAACCAATGTCATGGGAACGTCTAATATTTTGGATATGTGTGATACGGCCAAGGTCGAGCATTTTATTCTGATTTCCACGGACAAGGCCGTTGCTCCTGTCAATATGATGGGCGCGTCGAAGCGGATTGTGGAAATGTTGACGCTGTCTCGCCAGGCCATGAATCCAGGCCTGCAAGCGTCTTGCGTTCGCTTCGGAAATGTCTTGTCGTCTAATGGATCCGCCGTGAACCTTTTTGAGGAGCAAATTGCCATGGGCGGTCCCGTGACGGTGACCCACCGTGAAGTTGAACGCTACTTCATGATGCTCGAGGAGGCCGCCGCTTTGGTTCTACAATCTGCAGCGCTAGGCTCTAAGCGCCGAAGCGATGCGCGAGAGGGTCACGACTCTTCTGCTTGTATTTATGTTTTGGAAATGGGCGAGCCCGTCAACATCGGGCGTCTGGCGCGACAGCTCATCCGTTTGCGCGGCAAAGTCCCCGATGTGGATATTGAGGTTCGCTATACGGGCTTGCGTCCAGGCGAAAAGCTCACTGAAGTGCTGTCTTACGAAGATGAAGATCTCGCCCCAACCGACATTGACGGTATCCAACTTTATAATGGTGCTGTTCTTGATCCTGCCTCGGTTTTGCGACGGGTCAAAAACTTGATCCGTGCCCTAAACTCGCGTGACCGCGCTGCGATACGGAAGATCATTGCGCAACTCGTTCCGGGCTATGACCCCGCACATGTGTTGGATGAACCTGAACTTGCCATTGTTCCCAATGTCGCAGACCAAGATGACGTCGCCAATGATGTGGATGACAGCAAAGCCTCCGGTGGGATAGCGTAGAAACGGGCTTTTATTCGTGATAGGCAGCGGCCATTCCAACCGCTGCTTTACAGGAACCGCCCGTCATGCCCGCACCCAATCCTGATCTTCCTGCTTTTGATCCTGCCCGCCTCGCGCCTGTCAAACGCGCCTTGATTTCGGTCTCTGATAAATCTGCGCTCATCCGCCAAGCCCAAGCCCTCCATGACCGTGGCGTCAAATTGGTCTCCACGGGTGGCACACATCGCGCCATCGCAGCGGCAGGTATTCCTGTCAAAGATGTCGCTGAACTGACGAAATTTCCTGAAATGATGGATGGCCGCGTCAAAACATTGCACCCAATGGTGCATGGCGGTCTGCTCGGCGATCGTGATCTAACGTCCCATAAAGACGCGATGCATGAGCATGGGATCCTGTCTATCGACCTGCTGATCGTCAATCTTTACCCGTTTGAACAAGCCGTCGCAGGCGGCGGAAGTTATGAGATGTGTGTCGAAAATATCGACATCGGCGGTCCTGCCATGATCCGCGCGGCCGCAAAAAATCACGCCCATGTCGCTGTCTGCACTGATGCCGATGATGTAGATGCGGTGCTGGCGGATATGGATGCCAATTCTGGCCAGACGACGGGCACGCTCCGCCAAAGCTTAGCGGCAAAGACTTATGCGCGTTCTGCGGCTTATGATGCAGCGATTGCAAATTGGTTCGCCAGCCAAGTCAAAGGGACGCCAACTTACCGCGCCCAAGGCGGCACGCTCAAGCAAGAGCTACGCTACGGCGAAAACCCGCATCAAACGGCGGCCTTTTACGCCGACGGGTCAAACCGCGCAGGCGTCGCCACCGCAGAGCAACTGCAAGGCAAAGCGCTGTCTTATAATAATATCAACGATACAGACGCGGCCTATGAACTCGTCGCTGAATTTGGTTCTGTCGCGGCGGGCGATAAGCCTGCGGTTGCGATCATCAAGCACGCAAATCCTTGTGGTTTGGCCGTAGCGGATGATTTCATTACGGCCTATAAAAATGCGCTGGCGTGTGACCCTGTTTCGGCCTTTGGCGGCATTGTTGCGTTGAACGGAAATCTCGACGCCAAGACAGCCAAAGAGATCGTCAAAGTCTTTACCGAAGTTGTGATCGCGCCCTCCGCAGATGAAGACGCAATTGAGGTCTTCCGTAAAAAGAAGAACCTGCGTTTGCTGGTTGCTGGCGGCTTGCCTGACGTGACCGCGCCGTCCCTGACCCAACGCAATGTTGCGGGCGGAATTTTGGTCCAAGACCGCGACAATGGATATGTGGCGGACGCTGATCTGAAAGTTGTAACGAAACGCGCGCCAACTGACGCTGAAATGGCAGACCTGCGTATGGCATGGAAAGTCGCCAAACATGTCAAATCCAACGCAATTATTTATGTCAAAGACGGCGCAACGGCAGGCATTGGCGCAGGCCAAATGAGCCGCATCGACTCGGCCCGTATCGCGGCTCGCAAAGCCGAAGATGCCCAAGCCGCCGCAGGGTGGGCGACACCGAAAACAAAAGGCTGCGCCTGTGCGTCAGATGCGTTCTTCCCATTTGCAGACGGAATGCTTGCGGCTGCGGCTGCCGGCGCCACGGCGATCATTCAACCCGGCGGCTCTATCCGTGACGATGAAGTGATCGCCGCCGCCGACGAAGCGGGCATCGCAATGGTCTTCACGGGAATGCGGCACTTCAGGCACTAAGCGTGACCGATTAGAGATTTGAGGAGAATATGAAACGCACCGTCTTCATTGGACTTCTTCTGGGCGTTTTTTTGTGTGGTTTCCTGTACTATTCGCCCGAGGTTCAGGGTCATCAAGAGTGTATTATATTAGACGACAAGGTCGTTTTGAATTTCTACTGCGGTGAGACACTTCATTACAGTATGAGCCTCGCGGGTAAAAACGTGACGATATGGGGGCGGGGCAAGATTAAACCTGAATCGTACACTTACCGAACTCTGAACAAGTATAGAGGGCCTCGCGATAAAAACGGCCTCCTGGATTTGAGGGTATCTTCCGATACCGAGGGGTTTTTCGTCTCGGCCTACGTAACGCCCGAGTGTTATGATGCGGCTTTGGTTGTGGGCGCGAATAGCTGAAAGTGCTGGGGGGCCTAAATTTTGGTCTGCATCAAATACAACCCTTAGTCGTTCTGTTTATCCGAACGATTTATTAACCATATTTGAGTGGGAGAAAGTGCCCGCTCTCATTCCGATGTGGGGCGGTCTAAGAGCGAGCGACGAACCTATTAAGGCCCGAGCCGTCAAAACTACATATTTACATTCTGGCGGCAAGCGTCATTAGTCCGAACAGATAGTTCGGATTTTTCGAACAAAGTGCTTGTTTCAATCTCGGAAGACCCGTTATGGACCGTTTACGCCGCATGGAAATTTTCCTCAAGCTTGCCGAAGCCGGGCAATTTACGCGTGCAGCGAAACAATTATCCGTTTCAAAGTCGACTGTGAGTCAAGCTGTCTCTGATTTAGAAGCTTATCTTGGGCTTCAATTGGTGCAACGCGATGGGCGCTCTGTTCAACTCTCAGATGCCGGGCAAATTTACGCCGCGGAATGCCGTCGCGTTTTGGAAGATATACAAGCCCTCGAAGACCAAGTGCGAGGTGAAAGCTTAGGCATGTCTGGGCAGATTCGCCTGACCGCTCCTAACGCCTATGGAACAAAGACCCTTACTCCCCTTTTTCTGAAATTTATGGAGCTTCACCCCAATATTTCACTCGATATCTCTCTTTCCGAGCGCCACGTCGATCTTGTTGCAGAAGGCATTGATGTCGCTTTCCGCGTGGGTGAGATGAAAGACAGCGAATTGCTGGCACGGAAAATTGGTGCCACACGGATGCAAATGTGCGCCGCGCCCTCTTACCTCGCAAACCATGGTCACCCCAAAGATGTCGCAGACCTCAGAGACCACAATTGTTTGATCTATTCAAATAACCCAGTTTGGCAGTTCGAACAGGATGGCGATCAAGTGCGTTTCCACCCAAAAGGACCGGTTCAAACTTCTAGCGGCGACAATCTACGCGAGTTTGCATTGGCAGGCCTTGGAATTGGATTTTTCCCTGAATTTCTTATCGGCGATGATCTGAAAAGCGGAAAACTTGTTCCCGTTCTAGAGGGCATCGCGGGCGCTGTATTGGATATAAACATTGTGCGACCCGCCGACCGGCACTGTCCGACGCGCATTATCGAATTCATCAACTTTATTCAAAGTGAAGTGCAATCGCGATGGCGCACATCCTGAAAGGGAAGACGGCAAAAGGTAACTAACGGGTCTTGAGGGACGCTTAGGCGTCGGTTTCTTCCAGTCCCCACCCGCCTTTTTTCGTCATGACGCGCAGAGCCACATAGAGCAAGAGTCCAAAGGGTCCCGCCATGAAGGTCAGCAAAAGACAAGGGATCAAAAGCCAATGACTAAACCCGCGTCTCTGGGCGTCGCGGGCTTCCCACGCGCCCACAAACAAATCAAATAAGAGGTAATGCGCCCAGCCAACGACGATCCCGATGTCGGCAGAAAATAGCGCGCGCACGGCCGCGATCGATCCGAACCCTGCGCCTTCACCGCCCATCCCGCCAAAGACGGACATAAAAAGGCCGACCGTATATAGAAGGCCTAAACCAAGAGGGTAGAGCATAGAGTGGACAAGGGCTTTAGTGAGGGACCATCGCGGCGCAAAAATCAGAAGCGCCCAAGCGGGTATGACGCTGAGATTGATCAGACTGAAAAGAGTTTCAAGCGACATTCTGAGCCTCGTATGATGACAAATGATGACCCAAGCTTACACATTTCTAGAAAAATGTCGGAACAAAATCCTCGTTTCCCGTGTTGTATAGGTAACTTCAAAGCAAAAGGAGGAGTTCAAAATGACAAAATTTTCCCTAACCCTCGCGGTCGTTGCAGCTACAACTTTGGCTTTGGGACCCAGCGCCTTTCTCCCATCCGCTCATGCCAAAGATACAACAGCGGACGAACCGTCCCCAATTGTGATCTCAGAGCCTGTACCTGCGAAAGATATGGTGCCAATGGAGTCCGTTCAAATCATCGAAGCGCGCGTAGAAACGAAAGAGGCCGGACTCGTTGCCGTTGAAGGTCCAGACGGACGTATTTATTACAATCGCTTCGTCCCTATTGAAACACTTCCAGACCCAACGCTTGACTTGCGCTTGATCGATACAGTCGACATTCGCTACGAGGGGGAGGTCTATACCAATAAGGTCGTCGAAGAGTTGAAGTAGCCCTGCCTAACTTTCACCTTAATTAAAATTCAGAGTCCATTCATCGTGCTGACAGGTTCGGTGTGGGACTCTGTCGCGTTCCCCCCCATGAAAGGATTGAACATGAAAAATCTGATAAAAATGACTTCGCTGGGCCTCGCTAGCCTCGCATTCGCCGCTTGTACAACAACAGGTAATGTAGAGAAAAATGCTGCGGGCGGTGCTGCCGCAGGCGCTGCAGTTGGCGCTGGTATTGGCGCCATCTCAGGCGACGTCAAAACAGGCGAAGCTGCGATTGCAGGCGCCGTCGTTGGTGGTGTTGTCGGGGCTCTGCGTGGCAACAAAAAAGATCAGCAAATCAATGGCGGGACTGTGCAACGTCCGACATTGGACAAATCGACGAAGTATTATGACGATCAGACCAATCGTTACTATTACTATGAAAAGGGTACGTCGCGTACTTTTTACGAGAACTACGAATTGCGCTCGCAAAACTAGCTCGTCAAATTTTACGATGAAACGGCTCCCAATTGGGGGCCGTTTTGCGTTTTGGGCCAAAGGCCCTATATCTAGCACATGAGCCGATTTCACTATGAGCGCGTAGCCGTCCTTCATCCCGCTGGGACAATTCTGGAAACGGACGCCTATGGCGTGATACGTCATGTCGGGATTGCGACTGGCTACGGCACAGTTATTCATGCGTCACGCCGATATGGTCAGGTATTGGAAACCTCCGAGAGGCAATTCGCGCGGGGTAAACCAATACGCCGCATTGGTATTCGCTCAGCGCTCTCTGGATCGGAGATTGTCGCAAGGGCGCGCGGCAAAATCGGACAACGTTACGGCGTTTTGACCCGCAATTGCGAACATTTCGTTCACTGGGTGGTTTCAGGTAAAGCGCGTAGCCGTCAATTAGGTCCGCTTGACCTCGGGCGACACTAATCAGTTTTGTGCCGGCAGCAAACTAGTCCCGTTCACTGCGCATGTCTGGCTCAAAGGTTTTCTCAACCCGCAGACTGCTAATCTGATTTCTCTGTTTAGCGAGAATTTCGAACCGGTAGCCATGATAAGCAAAGACTTGCCCGCTATTGGGTATTGTCTGGCTCTCATGAATAACGAGTCCTGCGATTGTCACTGGGCCCTCATCATCGGGTAATTTCCAGTCCATTGCGCGATTTAGATCGCGTATGGCGACGTCGCCTCGAACGACGGCAGCGCCCGTTTTCATGCGTTTGACGCCGACGATTTCTTCATCATACTCATCCTGAATATCGCCCACGATTTCTTCCAGAATATCCTCCAAAGAAATCACACCCATCAGAGAGCCATACTCATCGACTACCAGTGCGAAGTGTTCCCGCTTTTGCTGGAAGGCGCGTAGTTGCTTCACCGCGCTGGTGGTCTCTGGAACGAACCAAGGATCGCGCGCAACTTTCTTGATATCGAGTGCTTCAATGGACCCGTTTGTTTTCGTAACGGCCTTCAGCAAATCCTTCATATGCAAGACGCCAATCACATTATCGGTGTCTTCTCGGTAAACTGGAATGCGGGAATGCCCACTGGCGATGGCTTCTTTGATAATTTGCTCAGGGGGCGCATCGGCGTCAATCATCGCGATGTTGCGGCGATGGGTCATGACTTCTTCGATGGAAAGCTCACCAATTTCTAAAACGCCGTAAATCTGGTCGCGCGCTCGTTTCGCTACGCCACCTTCTTGTAAATGCAGATCCACTGCGCCTTTGATTTCATCTGCAGCCGTCCATGCGCTGGCATTTGTATCAATACCGAAAACCCGCAACACGCCATTGACGATGACTTGAACAATTAAAACAACAGGTCCGAGGAGTTTGATGATAAGATTAATGGGCCGCGCGACAATCAATGCCAATTTATCAGGTTGTGAGATCGCATAGGTTTTCGGCAGCACCTCAGCAAAGATCAGGATCAATGCGGTCATGACAGCCGTTGCGGCGGCAAGAGCCGTAGCGCTGGCGCCGAACACATTTGTGAACAATGTCGTCGTCAAAACTGATGCCAAAATGTTGACGAGGTTGTTCCCGAGCAAAATTCCGCCCAGAAGGCGTTCGCGCACATTCATCAAGCGTTGAACGATGACCGCGCGTTTATCTCCGTCTTTTTCTGCCGCATGCATACGCACGCGCGAAGCGGCTGTAAGCGCCGTCTCACTTGAAGAGAAAAAGCTCGAAAACACGAGAAGCATCAGGATGATGCCGACGAGAATTAGATTATGTGGTTCTAGAAACGCGGCCATTAGGCTTCATCCCTCAATTGGGTTAAAAAGCGAAGAACGGCTTCGCGATCGGCGCGTTTTTCAATGAACGTCTCACCAATTTTGCGCGGCAAGATAAGTGTCAAATGACCGCTCTCATTCTTTTTATCCTGTCCCATATGTTTCAATAATGCGGCTGGATCGTGCAAGAGATGTGTCATGTCAGAAATGCGCGGCATATCTGTCGCCGCTAAGTGGGCGCTGACCCGATCGGCGTCTGCGACGGGACAGAGGCCCTGTTCAACTGCAAACCGAAACGCCATTTCCATGCCGACGCTAACGGCTTCGCCGTGCAAGAGATCTCCATCATATCCCGCTTCTAGTTCCAGAGCATGGCCAAAGGTATGCCCCAAATTTAACAGGGCGCGCACTCCGCCCTCGCGCTCGTCTTGTGCAACGATTTTAGCCTTAGTCGCGCAGGACACATGGATAGCTTTGGTCAGTGCAGCTTCATCTAAATCCAAAATATCCTGTCCCAGTCCGGCCTCTAAGGCATCGAAAAATGCGGGATCACCCAATAGTCCATATTTTAAGACCTCAGCATATCCAGCTTTCAGTTGGCGGGCAGGGAGCGTTTTCAGGAGATCCGTATCTGTCACAACTTTTTGGGGCTGATAGAATGCCCCGATTAGGTTCTTGCCAAATTGATTATTTATGGCTGTTTTCCCGCCGACAGAACTGTCGACCTGAGACAAAAGCGTGGTGGGGACCTGAATGAACGGCATACCGCGTTTATAGATTGAGGCCGCAAACCCAGCGAGGTCACCGATCACGCCGCCGCCAAAGGCAATCAGTAAATCAGACCGATCAAATCCAGCGCGAAAAAGGCTGTCTAAGATGTCTTCAAGATTGGCTAATGACTTTTGCGCTTCACCCGCAGGGCGAATGATGATGTGGGTTTGGCGTCCTGCCAAAGCCTGTTCGATCGCTTGGCCATGAAGCTCATATACGGTTTCATCTGTTATGATCGCGATCCGCGCAGTCGGCGAAACAGTCTCTATGTGCTGACTTAAACTGCCCAGTAATCCGGGGCCAATCACGATATCATAGCTACGCTCACCGAGCGCGACGTCGAGAGTTTGTATGAGTGTATCCGTCATATTATTTGCTTGGGGTGTCCAATGATGCGCTAGTGGATTGGCCTTCATTTACCTGAGAGCCATGTGTTTTCAGCGCTCTCATCACGCGGTTGACGGTCCGTAAATGCGGACCGCGTGCGATCTTCACTTTGAGATGGGCTTGCGCGTAAATCGGGTGTCGGGCTTCCATCAACTCACGCATTTTCACGCGTTTGTCGACGCCGCGTAAGAGCGGACGTTTGTCATTACGCGAGACGCGCTCAACCAACGTTTCCAAATCGCCTTTCAACCACACCACAACAGCGTGCTCCATCAATAGCTCGCGCGTGGGAGGATGAATGAATGCGCCACCACCCGTTGCCAAGATAAGCGGCGGTTGAACTTCAAGCAGGCGTTTTATGACGCGAAACTCACCATCGCGAAAATCCGCTTCCCCATGGTCGCGAAAATATCCCGCGACGGTCCGTCCTGAGGCTTGTTCGATGGCATCATCGCTATCGTCAAACTCTCGACTAAGCCGTTTGGCCAGCCGCCGTCCAACGGTCGTTTTACCGACGCCCATTAATCCGACAAGGGCGATGGGTTTCTCTATTTGCAGCGGCATGAGCGCGCTTTCATCATCTATGTGTGCAAATCTACCCAAGTCTACCCCAAAAATGCACGCATACTGTGGTTTAGGCTTGGTGATTATGTCTCTTAAATCGCAATATGGTCACAATTGACCGACATCTCAACCGCTAACAAGACGTGTTACAGTGTGTTGGGGTTAACTGGGTGTAAATGCCAGCCTTGCATAAGGCACTCAGGCTAGGCCCGCCGACTTAAACCGTCGCCAGACAGAATGAAAAGAGAGCAGACATGAAAAAGACCGGACTTATCGCTGCCGCCGTTCTCGTAATATTTATCGGGCTTTTCTTATGGGCCTTATCGGGATCATCTGACTCCAATGCGCCCACAGATGTTCGGACACTTGATGTGAGCCCGCAGCTATGAGGGTCAATTCGATGAAAGTAGCACTTCTCCTGACGGCTGTGTTGGTTCTGCCGATTGCGGCGCAGGCGCAAAGCCAAGATCAAATTCAAGATTTTGGATTAGCGGGCCCACCCGTCATCGAAACGCAGACCTTGGATGCAGCGCAGGATTTTGATGCTGGGATTTTGAAGGACGGGGCACTGGATACAAATCTTTGGCAAGGCACGAGTGCCGCTCGCGCTGCGCAACTTTTGGCGGACGCACCGTTAAAAGACACTGATCCCATCATTCGGAACATTGTTCGCACTGTAATTTTGTCAGGCGGTGTTCCGCCCCAAGCCAAAACAGGCCAAGACGCGCAAGCCTATGAGTCCGCGCGACTACAAGCCGTTCTAGCGATTGAATCCGGACGCTCTGGGGATACGGCGACCTTGGATGGGTTTCTAGCCCGTAACCCCGAGCTGGCACGCGCGCCGTTGGCGCAAGTGGATTTAGCTCTGTCTAAGGGCAACTGGCAACGCGCTTGCGAAATTTCAGATACAGTCACGACTGAAAGAGCAAAGCCCGCATGGGCGCGGTTGCGCGCCACGTGCCATGCTCTGCGCGGTGAAATGAGCGCCGCTGACGTGACCCGTGATTTTTTGCGGTCTTCGGGATATGATAACCCTGCCTATCACGCCCAAATGGACGCGCTATTGGCGGGGCGCGGTCCGGCACCGGAAACAGATCAGACCGATGCCCTGGTCACGTTCTTATCCGGTCGCGTTTCAAAAGAGAAAATAGTTGCGGCGCCTCCTGCGCCTGGTCGAGACGCCGATCTCATGTCACTATTTCGGAACTTCGATGTCATCGACCTCGCGACATTGGAAACCACACTTGGCAACATCAGCTTTGACGCTACGCTGCCTGACCTTGATCTAGAAACGGCTCTGTCCACCTCTGAGCCGCGTGCGACGGCTCGGCTTTTTATTTTGGGCCGCGCGGGAAATGCCGCGGCGATGGATGCGTTCATCACCCGCGCAATCGCAGCAGGCGTCCAAGAAGACACAGCGTTGAACCGGCTCGCGCCTCTGATCCAGACTTTGCCCGCAAAAGGACGCGTGAATACCAACCTGATGCGTTACACGCGGGCAGCGATTTTAAATCGGGATATCGAAAGCTTACAGCTGATTTACGCGGCGCTGCCAGAGGGGCCATTGCAGGCCCGGGTCGCGCTCATTGCCGATGCGTTGGGTGGTGGTTTTGCCGGTCAAGGTTTAGGTCGAGATATTGAGGGACGCTTATCGGCACCCACATTGCGGGCGCAAGCCGTGACAGATGCCCAAATTGCTTTGGCGCTAGGCGCAAGCCTATCTGACATTGCGGCGGAAGGTCTAGAAGACGCCCCCTTGTCCAAGCTCACACTGCCGCAAAATCAGCTGTTGATGCTGGATGCGGCGGTTCGGGCAAACTCGCGAGCTGAAATCAGTTTGCGCGTGGCGACACTATTGGCGCGGCCAGATTTGACCGTGACGGATAAAGCGCGGATTACTTCAGCGCTGACCCAAGCAGGTCTCCCGCAGTTTGCCGGTCAAATTGCAGCACATGTTTTCTTTGAAGGTCTAAAGCCGACGTCATGAAAACGGCGCGTCACATCGATGCTTTTTTAGAAATGATGGCCGCAGAGCGCGGCGCGTCAGCTAACACCCTTGCTGCTTATGGTCGTGATCTTGAAGGCTGGGAAAACAGTTTGACTGCGTCAGGAAAAACAATTCTGACCTGCGGGACGGGCGCTTTGGAAGCTATTTTGGCGCGCTGGGCGAAAGAGGGTCTCGCGCCCTCCACTGCGGCACGCAAATTGTCTTCCTTGAAACAATTCTGTCTCTTTCTGCAAATGGACAATCTGCGCGAAGATAATCCCGCCCATACTCTTCGTGGCCCCAAACAAGGTCGCGGCCTGCCCAAGACATTGTCTCACGATGATATTGACGCGCTATTTTCCGCTGTCGAACGCGACACATCTGTCAAAGGCATTCGTCTGCGTACCCAGCTCGAAATTCTCTATGCAGGCGGTTTGCGGGTCACAGAACTCGTATCCCTGAGGCAGGGCGCCGCCTCACGCGTTATTCATGCTGATGCGTCCCCGCACTTGATTATACGCGGGAAAGGGGACCGCGAGCGACTGGTACCCCTGACTGGCGCCGCCGTTAGGGCAATCGCAGATTGGCTGCCCGTGCGCGACGAGACATTGCCAAAAGGTGACACTGCACGCGCCCGTGCTGAAGGTTTCCTTTTCCCAAGCTCAGGAAAATTAGGCCATATGACCCGCGAACGCTTTGCGCAGCTTTTGAAATCCCTTGCCCGTCAAGCGAGCCTGGATCCATCGCGCTTGTCGCCACATACGCTTCGTCATGCCTTCGCGACCCATTTGTTGGAGCGAGGCGCAGATTTACGTGCTGTGCAGACATTGCTAGGCCATGCAGATATTGCAACGACACAGATTTATACCCATGTGCTGGATGCGCAGATGCAGCAATTGGTGGAGGATCACCACCCGCTATCAGCGTTGAAGAAGTAGACGAAATAGGAATTGACGACATGGCTTTTGAACGCCGCATGCACCCCGTATTGGCAGAAGATTTGAACGTCTTGCTTGATGACCTGTGTCGCGAGTGGGATTTTTGCGCAGGCGTGCGCGCCGCCGACTTGTTGGAAGGCGTAAAACCCCTTACGTCCAAGAAATTCACCGATGCTGTTTTGGACGCTGAAACCGAATTACCAGGCCAACGCGCGGCATGGGAGCGTCGCATCAAGCGCAAATTCGTTCAACGCTATGGCCATGAAATTAGCACGAAGACCTATTATATCTAAGCGCGCGCCTCTTTACCCCCGCCCGCACATCGCTATGGTGCGGCCTCTTATTCACGGACGGTTATAGGCAATTTATGGCCCGCACTTATCTTGATTTCGAACGCCCCATCGCTGAATTGGATATTCAGATCGAAGACGCTCTTGCCGAAGGTAAGGACGTTACTGACCTCCAAGCGAAAGCTGCCGCCGAGCTAGGGTCTCTATATGCAAAAATCGGTCCGTGGGAAAAAACCCATGTCGCCCGACATCCTGCGAGGCCGCATTATTCGGGCTATATTGAGGCGCTTGTTTCAGATTACACGCCGCTGGCGGGGGATCGCAAATTCGGTGATGATCATGCACTTCTGGGCGGACTAGGCAAAATTCGAGGTCGGTCTGTAGTTGTCATGGGTCATGAAAAGGGCACGGATACAGAGACCCGCCTTAAACATAATTTCGGCATGGCCAACCCAGAAGGCTACCGTAAAGCTGTTCGCCTGATGGATATTGCCGAGCGGTTCAATCTTCCTGTTGTCAGCTTTGTAGATACAGCTGGTGCCTTTCCAGGGCGCGGTGCAGAAGAACGCGGCCAAGCCGAAGCGATTGCCCGTTCGATTGACCGAGGCCTCTCTTTGCGCGTGCCATTTGTATCGGTTATCACGGGCGAAGGTGGATCGGGTGGCGCCGTCGCCATTGCGACAGCCGACAAGGTAATGATGCTAGAGCATTCAATCTACTCGGTGATCTCGCCAGAGGGCTGTGCCTCTATTTTGTGGCGCACGCGGGACCGCGCAAAAGACGCGGCTAAGGCCATGAAAATCACAGCACAGGATTTGAAGGGCTTGGGCGTTATTGATGAGATCATTGCCGAACCTGTTGGCGGTGCACACCGTACGCCCGATATGGCCATGAAAACCGTCGGCGCAGCCATTGTCAAGAATCTGGAAGAGTTGTCTAAGAAAACACCTGAGGAATTGATCAAAAGCCGTCGCGAGAAATTCTTGCGTATTGGCCGCTCCCTTTTGACGAAATAAGCGTTAGGTTTATACCATCCGTCATTCTGGCATAAAAAAACCCGGCCGCGTTAGCGACCGGGTTTCGCCCCCCCATTTTTATTGAGTGGCCTAGAATCCAGCAGAAATGCCTGTTCCGAGCCAGAACATTCCACCCTTTGGATCGCCATTCAGAGCGCTGTCAAAATCCAGAAGGTCTTCGGAGTTGAGCGCATAATTTGCGCCAATATAGACACCCACATCGTCAGTCAGTGATTGATTGAACGAAGCGCTGGCCGTGCCCCACTCATATGAAAAGCCGTCTCCGTCTACCAAACCAACTGTTAGGCCGAGATCTACGCTTTGATTGTCGCTGACGGCAATTGAATGCCCAACGCCACCTTCTAGGGTGAAGGCTTCGAGCGTGAGGTCATAATAGGCCGAAACGGAGGGCGATAAGGCGACATCGCCAAATCCAACGGATGCAGACACCTCATATGTCCCGGCTCCGCCATCTTTGGTTTCAAAGAAGTCGCCACCTTGTGGATAGTGATAATATGTAGCGCCGAGATCCAGTGAGATGGAGCTGTCGAGCGGTACGGAATATCCTGCGTACAGATCAAATTCGTCGCCTGCGAAGACGGAGTTTTCTCCAATCCCGGTTGAGAACCATCCACCAACAGTGAAGTTGCCAACACTGGCTTCAACATAGGGCTGGACGGCATCGTCAGCCAATGAAACGCCGCGAAAGACGTATTGGGACACAAAATCCACGCCCGTGCTGACCGACAAGTCAGAGTCTTGAGCGAAGGCGGCGGTTGGTGCCATCGCCGTGGCGCAAAGAAGTGCGGCAGCAAGTGTGAGATGCTTCATGGGTTTTTCCTCTGTAGTGCAGCCCGTCATTTTCGACGCGCTTCATGAAATCCGATGACTCGTGATTGCGCTGACTAGAGAGGGTATTGCAAAGCGTCAGAGGACCAAACACGATCAAAAGGCCCGTTTGACGCAAACGAGTGCGCGCGATGCACCAAAATGATGCGTCGTCGGGCGAGCGATGCAAAATCGCTCATCTGGGTATTTTTTAAAAGGGTGTGGCGTAACTGCCACACCATATCATGTGTTACGCGATTTTGCCATGACACTGTTTGACCTTCAGCCCGGATCCACAAGGGCAGGGACTATTGCGCGAGACGCCGACGAGAGCGCCTTCTGGCAATTGTGAGGCTGCGCCTTGTCCCTGCGTCACCATATCCATGGGCGAGCGTGGCGGTGCGGCTTGGGCCTGCATATTTGCCAGACCTGCGCGGGCTTGCTCTAGCTGATTTTGCGTAGGCGTTGGAGCCTGCTGCGCTTGTTCCTGACGTCGCATTTGGACGTTTAGCAAAGCGCGCATCATATCTTTTGTGACGTCTTCACGTAGACTGGTCAGCAAACCATCAAACAATGTGAAGGCTTCAGACTTATATTCGTTAAGCGGATCGCGCTGACCATAGGCCCGCATACCAATCACGGACTTAAGCGCGTCCAATTGCTGCAAATGATCGCGCCAATTGCGGTCGATAACTTGTAGCAAGATCTGTTTTTCGACCTGCTTGATCGAATCTTGATCCAAATCTTGGGTAAGCTGCTCATTGGCCTGATCCGTGGCTTCTCGGATACGTTTTTCAAGCTCCTCGTCGGCAATGCCTTCCTCGGCCGCCCAAGCTTTCAGCGGAAGCTCCATAAGGATGGCTTCTTTGACGCCCTTATCCAATCCCTCAATATCCCATTGTTCGGCATAGGCCTTTTTCGGAACATGCTTTTCAACCAAATCGGCAACCAGCTGATGACGGAAGTCTTCGATGACGTCAGAGACATTTTCGTCCGTCATGAATTCCATGCGCTGTTCGAAAATCGTCTTGCGCTGGTCATTCATGACATCGTCATATTTCAGCAGGTTCTTACGTTGGTCAAAGTTGCGGGTCTCAACGCGTTTCTGCGATGTCTCAATAGACTTCGTCATGAAACGGTTTTCAATTTGCTCGCCTTCCTCCCAGCCGAACTTCGTCATCATAGTCTTCAGCTTTTCACCGCCGAAGATACGCAGAAGGTCATCTTCCATCGACAAATAGAACTTCGAACGACCTGGGTCGCCCTGACGGCCCGTACGGCCGCGAAGTTGGTTGTCAATACGACGGGATTCATGGCGCTCTGTCCCCAGAACATAGAGGCCACCAGCGGCAAGGGCTTTGACCTTCAGATCCGCAATTTCAGCTTTAATCTCTTCTGTGCGGGCCTCGCGTTCAAGGTCCGACATCTCGGGCGTTAGCTCTTGCTCTAGACGCATGTCCAAATTACCGCCGAGTTGAATGTCTGTACCGCGACCTGCCATGTTGGTCGCGATCGTCACGGCCCCTGGGACGCCCGCTTGTGCGACAATAGAGGCTTCTTCTTCGTGATAACGTGCGTTCAAAACGCGATGGTCAATGCCGCGTTCTTTTAAGTAACGAGACAGGGCTTCGGATTTCTCAATCGAAACTGTGCCGACCAACATAGGCTGGCCTTTTTTTGCGGCCTCTTCGATGTCATCGACGATGGCTTTGAACTTTTCGCGCTCTGTCCGGTAGAGAACGTCCTGATCGTCAATCCGTTGGATCGGACGGTTCGTTGGAATGATCAGAACTTCAAGACCATAAGTGTCTGCAAATTCGGAGGCTTCGGTTTCCGCTGTACCTGTCATGCCAGACAATTTGTCATAGAGGCGGAAGTAATTCTGCAAAGTTACCGAGGCCATCGTTTGGTTCTCGGGCTTGATGTCGAGGTTTTCTTTGGCTTCAATTGCTTGATGTAGCCCTTCGGATAGACGGCGACCGTCCATCATACGTCCGGTAAACTCATCGATTAGCATGACTTCGCCATTTTTGACGATGTAATCTTTGTCGGCTGTATAGAGTTTATGCGCTTTTAGGGCTTGGTTGATGTGATGAACAACCGTGATGTTTTCCACATCATAGAGGCTCTCGCCCTCTAACAGACCTTTTTCTCGGAGAATGTTTTCAATCTGCTCGTTACCGCCTTCGTTAAAGGTGGCCGTGCGCGCTTTTTCATCAACGTCGTAACCTTCCGGGTCAATCTCGGGGATGATCGCGTCGATCGTCCGGTAGAGGTCGGATTTGTCATCTGTTGGTCCGGAAATCACAAGCGGTGTTCGGGCTTCATCAATCAGGATCGAGTCGATTTCATCGATGATTGCATAGGCATGTCCGCGCTGGGACATTTCCTCGACCGAATATTTCATATTATCACGCAGGTAATCGAAACCATATTCGTTGTTGGTGCCATAGGTGATATCGCAGGCGTAAGCGGTCTTGCGCGCTGGGCCATAGGCTTCGTGATTATTGATGCAGCCGACGGTCATGCCCAGGAAAGTATAGACCTGACCCATCCATTCGCTGTCGCGCTTGGCCAGATAATCGTTAACAGTGACCAGATGCACGCCTTTGCCGCTTAGCGCGTTAAGGTAGGCCGCAAGTGTTGAAACAAGTGTTTTACCCTCACCCGTTCGCATTTCAGCGATTTCGCCGCGATGCAGAGTGATACCGCCGATTAGCTGCACATCATAGTGACGTTGGCCCAAAGTCCGTTTCGCGGCCTCGCGCACAGTTGCAAAAGCTTCTGGCAGAAGATCGTCTAAAGTCTCACCGGCCTTATGGCGTTCGCGGTAAACATCTGTCTGCGCGCGCAAGGCTTCGTCAGACATCGCCTCAAACTTGGGCTCTAGATTGTTGATCTTCTCGACCAGCGGGCGGAGTTTCTTGAGTTGACGGTCATTTTCCGTGCCGAAAATCTTCTTGGCGATGCCGAGCATTGGACGTCCTGATAAGGCGATTGCGGGCCGCCTGATGCGAGCCCCGCTATGGTTTCAGTCGACTTAGGTACGGCACCGCGCTAAGTCAACGCACAGACGCTGTTTCGCGGTGTCGTCTAACAGGGGTCCCAGCAGTAGGATATGGCCATGAAAACCCTGATTTCTGTCCTTCTCACTGCTGTTCTTGTCATGTCTTGCGCTCCGCAGGACAAGGAAACGCGCCCTGCACTTGAGAACGTGGCTCGGGCCGGTGGCGATATTGTTGTCGCGCGCGTTGCGGGAACCGAAATTTTCGCCTCCGACATTGATTTGGCAGCGCAAGAGCAAAATCTGGTGGCAGAGGGCGTTAGCTTGCCGGCGACACATGAACGGTATCGTCCACTTTTGGATGAGTTGATTGATCAACGTCTTCTGGCTTTGGACGCCGAAGCAACCGGGTTAAATGCAGAGCGCGAGGCCAAAATTCGGCTGGCCGCGGCGCGGGAGCGTATTCTAGGTAATTTGCGACTTGAGCGCCATCTTCAGGATACGGTGAACGAGGCTTCGATCCGTAGAATGTATGACGAGCAAGCCAAATTGGTCGCGCGGGGGGATGAAGTGCGGGCCAGACATATTCTCGTCGAGGATAAGGCCAAAGCTGATGAGCTCTTGAAGCAAATCAAAGACGGTGCGGATTTCGCCGCCCTTGCGGCTGAACACTCTATTGATGCGGGCAGTGCAGATCGTGGTGGTGAATTGGGCTATTTCACGCGGGATATGTTAAATGGTCGTTTTACGAAACCTGTCTTTAATACGGCAAAAGGCGAATATGTTGGCCCTGTGAAATCTGAATTTGGTTGGCACATCGCGGAAGTTCTTGATCGCCGTGCCGCGACGCAGCCTAGTTTTGAAACATTACGCCCGAAGATCGCAAATTTCATGACCTTTGACGCCATTCAGGATTTGATGACCAAATTGCGAGATGAAGCGGAGGTCGTGATCGTTGATCACGCCGCAACGTCGGCTAAGGTTACATCTGAGCCTAAACTGAATGTAGACACTTCCGACTCCGAACAATCGATTCAAGGTGAAACGCCCGAAAATGAGTGACATGACAATCAGCCCTTTCGCCCCTGCGCGATTTCCAACTTTGCCACCTTTGGCCGGGTTCACCATGGCAACCGCTGAAGCGGGCGTGAAATATAAAGGTCGCACGGACTTGTGGGTTTTACGCGGTCAACCAGGCACCCAAGTCGCGGGCGTATTTACAAAAAACAAATGTCCCGGCGCTCCTGTCGATTGGTCGCGCGAAGCCTTGTCAGCGCATACGGAGGGGCCACGCATTGTGGTTGTGAACTCTGGAACTGCGAATGTTTTTGCGGGTCAGGCTGGCCGCGACGCGGTGGCAGAAACGGCGAAAGGCGCGGCTGATGTCTTTGGTTCGGATGTGGGTTCAATCCATTTGGCCTCAACGGGTGTCATTGGCGTGGCCTTAGAAGCGTCCAAATTGGTCGATCAATTCCCGAATATGACCTTAGACGGTGATGGTTGGGAAGCGGCGGCGCGTGCCATCATGACAACGGACACCCATCCCAAGGGCGCCACGGCAACAGCTAAAATTGGGAACACGACTGTCACGATCAATGGTATCGCCAAAGGTAGCGGCATGATTGCGCCTGATATGGCAACCATGTTGGCTTATGTCGCAACGGATGCCAAACTCTCGCAAAATGTCTTACAGGACCTGCTGGACGCCGACGTCGGACCAACATTTAACTCCATTACGGTCGATAGCGATACGTCGACATCAGACACGCTTCTTTTGTTGGCCAGCGGCGCGGCCGAGCATTCCGAAATATCTGATACCAGCGACGCTGCGCTGACCGACTTTCGCCGTGCGCTGCATGATGTGTTGTTCGACCTCTCTCAGCAGATCGTTAAAGACGGCGAAGGCATCTCTAAATTTGTAACCATCAAGGTTAGCGGCGCCGTGTCTGACGCATCCGCTCATAAGATCGGCATGAGCGTCGCAAACTCACCTCTCGTCAAAACCGCGATTGCGGGTGAGGATGCCAATTGGGGGCGTATTGTCATGGCTGTCGGCAAGGCGGGTGAGCCCGCAGATCGCGACACGCTTTCCATCTGGATCGGACCGCATGTGTTGGCCGAAGGCGGTCAACTCGCAACGAGTTACAAAGAGGAATATGGCGCGAGCTATATGAAGCAGGACGAGATTGTTATTCGCCTTGATCTTGGCCTCGGCGAGGGGACCGCCACGGTTTATACATGTGACCTCACCCACAGCTACATCGACATCAACGCGGACTACCGTTCCTGATATGTCCGACGCGAAGCCTAAAACGCTGTTGGTCGCAGCTTGTGCCCTGATCGATACGGATGGGCGCATTCTCATGGCGCAGCGGCCTGACGGTAAAGACCATGCTGGGAAATGGGAGTTTCCGGGTGGCAAAGTCGAAGCGGGTGAAACACCTGAACGCGCGTTGCAACGCGAGTTATATGAGGAATTAAATATCGAGCCCTGCGAAACCTGCATGCAGCCTTTCAGCTTTTCGAGCTTTGCCTATCCCGATTTTCACTTGCTCATGCCGCTATATCTATGTCGGCAATGGGACGGTTTTCTCCGCCCGAAAGAAGGGCAAGCCACGCGCTGGGTGTGGCCCGATAAATTGCGTGATCTTGATTTGGTCCCGGCTGATGTGGATTTAGCATCCGAAGTGGCGGACCGTATTCCGCGTGGACGCAGGTTCCCCTCCTAAGACGTCAGTTTAAACAAAGGTGCATCAGCTGCGACTTGGCTCCCTGCTGTGGCCAGAACCGTTTCGACGGTTCCATCAATATCAGACAAAATATCATGCTGCATCTTCATAGCCTCAACCACCGCCAGACGCGTGCCAACCTTGACGTTGTCCCCTACCGTCACGAAAATTTCGGTCAAAGCCCCGTGAAGCGGGGCGCGAATATCACCTTGGCCAATTGTCTTCGTACTTTGTTTTGAGACAGCAAGTGCGTTGATCAAGTCATAGTTTTGTGCGCCGATTTGTATTTGGATGCGTGATGGTGAGGGTCGCATCCACGAGAGGTCCGCCCGCCGATCATTTACTTTGAACCGCGCTGTCGAGGTGTCCCAAGCCTCAAGTGATATGTGGAACGTTTCATCGCCCGCCTTCACATTGAAAACGTTTGACCCCAACGCCGTGACCTCCACCCGAGTGTCGTTATATTGAAAAGGCGTGCAAATGGCCTGAGCGCTGAACCACCCCAGAAGACTTTTCGGCACGATAGCGTTCGAAGCCTCACGGGCTGCGACATATTGTGTGACGGCGGAAAGTGCCGCCAAGTCGGTCGTGAGAGGCGTTGGTGCAAGGTTTTCGTTTGAGAAATTATCTGCGATGAACGCCGTGGTCGCTTCACCCGCGGAAAAAGTTTGGGTTTCCAACGCGTCGACTAAAAAACGCCTATTCGTTTCAACACCAAACAGCACTGTGTCTTTTAGAGCTCGCACAAGTTTCCGTCGTGCCGTGTCACGGTCTGCGCCCCAAGCCGTGATCTTGGCGATCATTGGATCGTAAAAGGGTGACACATCTGATCCCGTTTCCACGCCACTATCGACGCGGACGCCTTCAGGGTACGCCAAATGAGAGATATGACCCGTCGCAGGCATAAAATCCTTGGCGGGGTTTTCGGCATAGAGACGTGCTTCGATGGCGTGCCCATTTAAGTGGATGTCGTTTTGCGTGAGGCCCAAGGCGCGCCCTTGCGCCACACGAATTTGCAATTCGACAAGGTCCAAACCTGTGATTAGTTCTGTGACGGGATGTTCAACTTGCAAACGCGTGTTCATTTCGAGGAAATAAAATTCCCCGCTTTCATCTAATAAAAACTCGACAGTGCCTGCCCCGACATAATCAACCGTCTTGGCCGCCGCGACAGCCGCGGCACCCATGCGCGTGCGCAGCTCCGCTGTCATGATCGGGCAGGGCGTCTCTTCGAGGACCTTTTGGTGTCGGCGTTGAACAGAACAATCGCGTTCCCCCAGATGGATTATATTGCCATGTTGATCGCCAAAGATTTGTACTTCAACATGCCGTGGACGAATGACAGCTTTCTCCAAGATGAGCGTGTCAGAACCGAAGGCGGAAAGCGCTTCTGCGCGGGCAGACGACAGGGCTTGCGGAAGATCCTTGTCGTTCTGGACCAAACGCATGCCGCGCCCGCCGCCGCCTGCGGCAGCCTTCACCATTAATGGGAAACCAATCTGAGTCGCCTCTTTGACTAGAATTTCATCATCTTGCTCTAAGGCTTGATAGCCTTTTAGCGTCGGAACGCCCGCTTCTATCATGCGACGTTTCGCTGTGGCTTTGTCGCCCATCAGTGAAATAGCCTCTGCTGACGGCCCGATAAAAATTAATCCTGCCGCGGCGCAGGCTTTGGCGAAATCTGCATTCTCAGACAGAAAGCCGTAACCCGGATGGATGGCTTGCGCGCCAGACGTTTTCGCCGCTGCGATGATTTTGTCGACAACAAGATAACTCTCGTTCGCAGGGGACCGCCCGATATGAACAGCTTCATCTGCGAGCCTCACATGAGGGGCATCACGATCTGCGTCGGAATAAACTGCGACGGACCGCAGTCCCATGTCCCGAATTGTACGCATGATGCGGCATGCGATTTCACCTCGGTTGGCAATGAGAACTGTATCGAACATCATAATCTGGCCACACCAAATGAACTTGGACGGAGGCCCCGTGTTTTGGCCTCCATGACAATCGGCAATAGAAGCCCAAGAAGGTTCCGTGTGTCGCGCGGGTCGATGACGCCGTCGTCCAGCAAATGTCCAGATGTATAAAAAGCGCTAGATTGGCTGTCGAAAATATCTGTTAGCTTCGCGCGGGTTGCGGCCCGTTGGTCCGGGTCAGGTGTGACTCCTGCGCGTGCGGCTTGGGCGTCAGCCACGATTTCCATAACGGTTGCGGCTTGCTCTCCCCCCATGACGCCGCTGCGTGCGTTGGGCCAGCTGAAGACGAAGTCTGGGTCATACCCGCGCCCGCACATGCCATAATTGCCAGCACCAAAACTGGCGCCGATCATTAGCGTGATGCGGGGCACATCGGCATTGGTGACGGCTTGGATCATCTTTGCGCCATGTTTGATCATGCCCGCCTGTTCATAGGCTTTGCCAACCATATAGCCTGTTGTGTTTTGCAAGAATAAGAGGGGCGTTCCAGCTTGGTTCATCAGTTGAATAAATTGGGCCGCTTTCGTCGCGCCATCGGGGTCGATGGGTCCATTGTTGGAAATAATGCCAACGGCTTGTCCGTGGATGGAGGCTTGTGCGCAGACAGTGGACACGCCGTAGCGTGTTTTAAAATCTGTAAAATCGGACCCATCAACCAACCGCGCAATGACTTCTCGAACGTCATAGGGCTTGCGATAATCAATGGGCACGACACCCGCTATTTCATCTGTATCTAAGACGGGTTCTAAATAATCATTGTCTGGCGTTTGATTTTTCCAACCTAAGCGCCCGACAATTTCACGCATCATCAGAACCGCTTCGCCGTCATCTTCGGCAAGATAATCAACTAAGCCAGAGGTGGAGGCGTGCATGTCAGCTCCGCCTAACTCATCGGCAGTCGCAATCTCACCGGTTGCGGCTTTTAACAATGGTGGCCCTGCAAGGAAGGCTTGCCCGCCATAGCCTTTAGCGCCCTTAACGCCGACGACATAATCGGAGAGGCCTGGCATATAAGCCCCGCCCGCTGTGCTGGATCCGTGTAAAATGGCCAAGACGGGAATGCCAGCTTTGGATAGGCGTGCGAGATTGGCGAATAGGGCTCCGCCGTTGATAAAGCTTTCGACAGTATAATTCAGTAGGTCTCCGCCTGCGCTTTCCACGAGATGAATAAAGGGAAGTTTCTGACGCAATGCGATTTCTTGCATACGTTCAAGCCTATACCCACCGGCCGTTGTGAGAGAGCCCGCGCGAATGCCGCTATCGTCAACAACAATCGCGCAGCGGGTTCCCGATATAAATCCGATGCCCGCGATGATGGTGCCACCCGGAACAGACTTTTCTTCATGCGGCGTGTCCAGCAAATATCCTGCCAAATTTCCTATCTCAAGGAAGGGGAAACCTGGGTCCAGTAATCGCGCCAAGCGTTCGCGCGGTAGCAGTTGTCCGCGTTTCTCAAACCGCGCCTTTTTCGATGCCGAAAGCGCGGGCGCGCGGGCGTTCAAGGCGTTCAGCGCGTCGATTTGTTCTAACATCTCAGCACGATTTTTCTGAAACACTTCACTGGTGGGTAGGGCTTTTGACGAAAAGACGGGAATGGGGCGCTCCTGAGGGACTATTCAGTTTTTTTGAATAGCGTTCATTTTTATACAGGGTCAAGCACCCAGATTTCGCGTCTTTCTCTTGACGCCCGTCGCGTATGCTATCATCCAAATGCCAACTCCGCATTTAACTCCGATTGTAGAAAGAGATCCTGCCTGCATGTCCGATATTACTCATCCTGTCCCTTCTAAATTCGCTGCGCTCGCCAATCTCTCGCCCGCGCAATATAAAGAAACCTACGCGCGCTCGATCGCGGACCCAGAAGCGTTTTGGGGGGAGCAAGCTAAACGCCTGAATTGGATGACCGCGCCAACCCAGATCAAAGATGTCTCTTGGGATAAGTCTGACCTCCATGTGCGTTGGTATGCAGATGGTATTTTGAATGTCACAGAAAATTGTCTCGACCGGCACCTTAAGACGCGTGGCGATAAAGTCGCAATCATCTGGGAAGGCGATAGCCCCGAGGAGTCAAAGACATTCACATACCGCGAGCTTCACCGCGAAGTCTGCCGTTTTGCAAATGTCATGAAAGCCAACGGCGCCAAGAAAGGCGATCGTATCACGATCTATATGCCAATGATTCCAGAGGCGGCCTTCGCCATGCTGGCTTGCGCGCGGATTGGCGCTGTGCATTCCGTGGTATTCGGCGGTTTCTCTCCCGACGCATTGGCGGGCCGCATTGTCGACTGTGATAGTACATTCGTCATTACTGCCGACGAAGGTCTGCGCGGAACGAAACGCGTACCGTTGAAAGTCAATTGCGACGCGGCCTGTGACATCGCGGCCAAAGCGGCCAAACCCGTGAAAACGGTCTTATGCGTTCGCCGTACGGGTGCTGATGTGGATTGGGATGCGGATCGCGATGTTTGGCTGGATGACGCGGTTCAGACTGTTTCCGACGATTGCGCTCCAGAGCCCATGAATGCGGAAGACCCGCTCTTCATTCTGTATACGTCTGGCTCAACAGGTCAGCCAAAGGGCGTGTTGCACACAACAGGCGGTTATCTTGTTTGGGCCTCGCTCACGCATGAGGCGGTCTTCGATTTAAAAGAGGATGACGTATATTGGTGCTCGGCCGATGTGGGTTGGGTCACAGGGCACACTTATATTGTCTATGGTCCGCTGGCGAATGGCGCGACAACGCTAATGTTCGAGGGCGTTCCAACTTATCCCGATGCCTCACGTTTCTGGCAGGTCTGCGACAAGCACCAAGTGAGCCTTTTCTACACGGCCCCAACGGCCATCCGCGCGTTGATGCGTGAAGGTGATGGGCCTGTGAAAGCCACCTCCCGCTCTAGCCTTCGATTGCTCGGCACGGTCGGTGAGCCCATTAACCCTGAAGCTTGGGAATGGTATTTTAACGTCGTCGGCGAAACACGCTGCCCCATTGTCGATACATGGTGGCAAACCGAAACAGGTGGCGCGATGATCGTGCCTTTGCCGGGCACGACGCCCATGAAACCGGGCAGTGCAAGCCTGCCATTTTTTGGCATTGAACCCGCCCTTGTTGATGCCGAAGGCAATGAATTGTTTGGTGCAGCTGAAGGAAATCTCATCATCAAGGATAGCTGGCCTGGCCAAATGCGGACAGTCTACGGCGATCACGACCGCTTTGTTCAAACCTATTTTTCGACCTACCCTGGCAATTATTTTACGGGCGATGGCTGCCGTCGTGATGAAGACGGGTTCTATTGGATTACGGGCCGCGTCGATGATGTGATCAATGTATCAGGCCACCGTATGGGCACTGCCGAAGTCGAAAGCGCGCTTGTCTCTCACGACGCCGTCGCGGAGGCCGCCGTTGTTGGCTATCCGCATGATATCAAAGGGCAAGGCATATATGCCTATGTGACCACTATCCCAGGCAGTGCGGATGATGACGCTTTGCGCTCGGACCTTATCAAACATGTGCGGCGCGAAATCGGACCGATTGCGACGCCTGATTTGGTTCAATTCGCGCCGGGTCTTCCCAAGACACGATCTGGGAAAATCATGCGTCGAATATTGCGCAAAATCGCCGAGAACAGTTTCGATGCGCTTGGCGATACATCTACATTATCTGATCCAGAGGTTGTCGACGATTTGATTGCCAAACGTATGAACCGAGCGCGTAAATGATAAAGAAAATTCTGTTTGGCTCGGGCGCTCTGATAGCAATTGGCGTGGCATACCTTAGTCTCGCGCCTGTCCCAATTGACCCCGTGAGTTGGCAGCCCTTATCGGATGAAGGGCACGTAGGCGTCTTTGCGCCCAATACGGAGCTTGCGAATTTGAGCCTTATTGCTGTGGGGGAAAGTATCGGTCCAGAGGATGTGACCGTTTTGAATGGAATGCTTTACGCGACCTCACAAACGGGCGACATCACGCGAATTGATCCAAATACGAAAACCGTCAGTGTAGTTGCCAATACGGGCGGCGTTCCACTGGGCATCGAAGCACATGACAGCGTGATCTATATTGCCGACGCCCACAAAGGTCTGTTGTCATTGACACCAGATGGAACACTTAAAACGCTCACTGACACGGTCGATGGTTCCCCGATCCTATATGCGGATGATCTCGATGTTTCGGACGACGGCGTGATTTATTTCTCTGATGCGTCGACCAAATTTGGCGCCAAAGCCAATGGCAAAACCATGGCCGCATCTTTGTTAGAAATTATGGAAAGCCGGGGAACAGGGCGCGTATTGGCCTTTAATTTGCGGACACAACAAACGTCAGTAATCGCCGATGGCTTGGTCTTCCCCAATGGCGTGGCGATGCATCCGGATGGAAGTGTTCTTGTTAATGAGACAGGCCGCTACCGGGTTTTGAAAATCGACCCCGCCAATGGACGCATGACCGACTGGATCGTGAATATGCCTGGCTTTCCAGACAATATTAATCGCGGCCCAGAGGGTACATTTTTCGTAGGTCTGATTTCTCCACGATCGGCGTGGTTAGATGAAAATGCCGCAAAGCCGAATATGCGAAAAGTTGCGATGCGCTTGCCCCCGTCTATGCGTCCGCAGGCCCAACACTATGGTCATATTGTTCAACTTGATGCTGGGGGCAATGTGCTCCGAACGTTTCAAGACCCAACAGGTGCGTATCACGACGCCACGGGCGCCATTGTACATGAGGGCATTCTCTATGTGACAAGTTTGCATGAAACGGACCTCGCCTATCGAACTTATCCCGAATTGAATTAAATCGCAGCTTTTTAAGTTGCCGGGCGTATCTAGCCTATGGTCACGCCCAGCTCCCCACTCATGCCGTTATCCGATGTCGAGGCGGTCTTACGCATTTTGTCTGACGTTATGCCGGGTGACAGTAAATCTGCACGGGGCCCAAAACGCGCCGCGTCGCCATTTCGATCCTGCGTGTCTTGCATGCTATCCGCACAATCCTTGGATCGGAATACCGCTGCCGCCACCAAAGCGCTCTTTAAACTTGCCCGCTCCCCAAAAGGGATGCTGAAGCTTTCTGACGCTGAAATTGTCGACGCGATCCGTCCTGCCGGGCTGTATAATATGAAGGCGCGAAATATCCGAAGATTCTGCGAACAACTCTTACGTGACTATGATGGGGTTGTGCCTGCCACGCGTGATGAGTTGCTAAAGCTACACGGGATTGGAAGAAAATGTGCGGATCTCGTAGCGCATTTTGCCTTTGGTGAAGCCCATATCGCTGTCGACACGCATATTCGACGTGTCTGCCAACGCACGGGACTTGCAGCTGGAAAAGTGGAGGCGCAAATCGCGGTATCGTTGGATGAGCGTGCGCCTGATTGGGCAAAGCCTGAGGCCCATTTCTGGCTTCTTCAATTTGGAAAGCGGGTTTGTAAATCCCGAACGCCCCAATGCGGGGTTTGTCCGATCCGTCAGTTTTGCCTGTTTCCAAATAAGAGCGCTTGAACATGCCGCCATTCGCGGTGATAAAGCCTTATGCGAAATTTATTCAAAATAGTTCTTATTGTTCTTTCTCTTATCCCGCTTTATTTTGCGGTGACGGGCGTTATGGGCGGCGCTGGCGTTTTGAACGGCAGCGACACTGTAGCCGCAAGTTTGGACAATCAATTCCGATATTTGAGCGCTTATTATCTCTCCCTTTTTTTCCTTATTTGGTACGTCCTAGGCGACATTGATACGCGCGGCACTGTTCTTCGATGGCTCGTTTTAGCTATATTTTTGGGAGGTCTGGCGCGTCTCTACAGCTATTTGCAAGTTGGCACGCCGACACCGGATATGATGCTGGGCATGGCGCTGGAGTTAGGCGCACCCATACTGGTCCTCTGGCACCGCATGCTTGAACGGTCTGTTGGACCCGTTGTTCCGTAACTAAACCAACACATTATTCAGAAAGAAAATTTATGTCCGATCGCGAATTTGACGTTGTAATTTATGGTGCCTCCGGCTTCACAGGGCGCCTTGTCGCTGAATATCTTCAAGCCGAATATGGTGGCACAAATTTGAAATGGGCAATGGCTGGCCGCAATGTCGAAAAACTTTCGGCGGTGCGTGATGAAATGGGTGTTTCAAAAGACATCGCGCTCATCGCGGCAAACTCTGATGATCCTGCTAGCCTAGCCGAGATGGCTGCGCGGACCAAAGCGATGATCACAACCGTCGGACCTTATCAGCTTTACGGCGAACCACTCCTCAAAGCCTGCGCCGAGGGCGGCACAGATTATGTTGATCTTTGTGGCGAACCCGCATGGATGAAAGATATGATCGACCGATATGATGACGTCGCCAAAAAAAGTGGTGCACGTATTGTGCTGTCTTGCGGCTTTGATTCCATTCCTTTCGACCTGGGTGTTCTCTTCCATCAAAACCATTCGATTGCCAAACACGGCGGCGCCTGTGAGAATATTCGGTGCCGTGTGCGCGGGATGAAAGGGACGTTTTCTGGCGGTACAGCCGCCAGCTTTATGGAAACTATGAAGCGTGCGCAGAAACAGCCGGAAATTCTTGATTGGCTCAAAGACCCGTTCTCACTTTCGCCTGAATCGGGTGCACCGCAGCCGCCAATCCATAAGCCAATGGAAGAGGCCGATTTAGGCAGCTGGGCAACGCCGTTCATTATGGCCAGCATCAATACGAAAAACGTCCACCGCTCCAATGCCTTGCTCGATTACCGGTACGGACGGGACTTCAAATATGGCGAGATGGTTCTGACGGGCCCAGGTGAAAAAGGTGAACAACTCGCCAGAGGCATGGCAAAATCCAATGCATTTGGTGATAATCCGCCAAAGCCGGGTGAAGGCCCGTCCAAAGAAGAGCGTGAGAATGGCTCCTATGACGTCATGTTCGTCGGCGATGCGCCAGATGGCACCCGCATTATCTCCTCCGTTAAGGGGGATAAAGACCCAGGCTATGGCTCGACGTCAAAGATGATCGCCGAGGCGGCGCTTGCACTTGTTCAGGACGTCAAAGGTTCAGGGGGCGTCATGACATCTGCGCCAGCCATGGGCGAAGCGTTGCTAGGTCGACTACAATCTCATGCGGGTCTGACCTTTGCGATTGAACAAGGCGCCTAAGCGCCCACGGCCATCTGAGACTGTTAACGCGCGGCTACTCCGTCGCGCGTTTTGATTCCAGTCGTTCAAGATTCGATTGGGCGGGACCATAATTTGGCTTGATCGTCAGTGCCGCCTGACAAGCCGCCTCTGCCCTGAATGCCTCATCTAGCATGGCCCAACTTGCGCAAAGATTGGACAAGGCTGCTGCTGCCGTTTTACCCTTAGGCTTCAGGCGAAGGGATGCCTTGTTCATGGCAACAGACTTCGGGTAATCGCGTTTTTCAAAAGCTGCGATCCCTTCTTTTACATATTTTCCAGAGGCCGTCGTGACGACAAATTCAGTGGGGGTTTCAATTATTGTCTGGCTGGGTTGAATAACCGACGCGCCCGCTGGCAATAGCGCCGCGCTGAGGCCTAATGCGGCAAATATTGTGGCTGCGATAATCCCAACTCTGAGGGGATGGATCGTCATGTCAGTATCCTTTGTGTTTGACATTTGGTCTTTAATTTCAAACAAAACCGAATGAAATTGACATATTCAGTCATGCCTATATACGTAAATGTATGAAGAATTGGTCAGACTATCCTATTTTTTTAGCAGTTGCGGAGGCTGGCTCGTTAACGGCAGCAGGCCGCGCCTTGGGTATGAGCCAACCCACAGTCGGTCGCCGCATCCGCGCGCTGGAAGATCATTTCGGAACGCCTCTGCTGAAACGTGAGAACGGTCAGCTTGTTCCCACCAACTTTGGGCAATCCATGTTGGATCATATTCGACGGATGCAAGAAGAGGCGTCTGCGATTGATCGGTCCTCTGCAACGCTCGAAGATTCCTTGTCCGGCGTTGTCCGCCTTTCGGCAACGGAAGGTATTGGAACCAGTTGGTTGCCAGGCGTGATGCAAAAATTTCGTGCTGAGCATCCCGATGTGTTGATTGATATCGGCATCGGATTTCAAAGCTTTAATTTGGCCCAACGTGAAGCCGACATCGCTTTGCGCTGGCGTAGCCCGGGTGAGCAAAACTCACTCATTGGCCGCAAAGTTGCGGAGGTGGGATTTGGTCTCTTCGCGTCTCCTGATTATCTGTCGCGTCGCGGGTCGCCGTCGACACCCGAAGACCTTGTCGAACATGATGGCGTTCTCGCGCAGATCATGGACGGCAAGTCGCTTTGGTTGATGGATGACGATGGCAAGATGATTTACAAGCCAAAACGCGTGACTTTTAACACCAATTCAATTTGGGCGTTCGACCAAGCGCTAGTCCATGGATATGGAATCGGCGTGTTGCCCATGTGTGGCGTCAATGCAAAGGCGCTCGGCTTGGTTCGTGTTCTACCAGAAATCGTCCATATGGAATCTCTATATTTGGTGGCGCATCAAGACCTCAAACGCTCCATGCGCATTCGGGCCGTTTTCGATTATCTTGTCGGGGCGTTCCGCGAAGATGATGAGTTCTTCCAAGGTTTGAGCGCTTCCAATTATGATTGCGATGCCTGCGACGAAAACGGCGGGCACAATATGTTGTCTCCACGCGTGCATCGGCATAAAGGTCTGCAGATCGTTGCGGAGTAAAAGTTGATCTAGCTTTTGCTCTCCAATCCTGCCGCCAATAGGGCTAGCTATGTCTGACAAAACTATCGATTTCGGTTTTGAAACCATTCCCGAAGCTGAGAAAATCAGTCGGGTCAAAGGTGTCTTCGATTCTGTAGCCTCCAATTACGACCTGATGAATGACGCGATGAGTGTCGGCATTCACCGCGTCTGGAAAAACATGACAATCACGCGTCTGAACCCGCAGCCCGGCGAGCGCTTACTGGATGTTGCTGGCGGCACGGGCGACATCGCACGCCGTTTTATTCGTGCCGCGGATGAGGTTCGGATGCGTCGCGGGGGCGAGCCTGCATCGGCCGTCGTCTGCGATATCAATGACCAAATGTTGCTGGCAGGCATCGACCCAGAAAAAGATCGTGGCCTGAACCTGACGCGTATTTGTGGCAACGCCGAGTGCCTGCCTTTCGAGGATGGTCAATTTGACGCTGTGACGATCTCCTTTGGTATTCGCAATGTGACGGACCGCATGGAAGCCCTTCGTGAGTTTCGCCGCGTGTTGAAACCTGGCGGGCGTTTGGGCATTTTGGAATTCACCACGCCGCCCGCTAAGTTTATCCAAGCCTTTTATGACGCCTATAGCTTTGCCGTCATCCCGCGTTTGGGCCAGATTTTGACAGGCGATCGTGATAGCTATCAATATCTTGTCGAATCTATTCGCAAATTTCCGCGTCAGGAAGTTTTCGCCGAGATGATCCGCGAAGCGGGCTTTGCCCAAGTCAGCTATCAGGATTACAGCACCGGCATTGCGGCCTTGCACACGGGCTGGAAGCTCTAAAACGCGCGCTGATTCTCAGGGTGCAGTCCCCACAAAAAAGCCGGCTTCAAATGAGCCGGCCTCATATCTAGCTAGGAACCCAAAGGCGATTAACGGCGCTTGTTTTTCCGGGCTGCATATTTCGCGTCACGACGCGCCTTTTGTGCGCGGACCAATTCTTCTTGAGCTTTCTTTTGCGCTTCGATGGCGAGCAGCTTTTTGCGCTCTTCTTCGGCCTTGGCCGCGGCTTCTTCAGCCTCTTTGCGCTTGCGCTCTTCGCGACGTTCGGCGTCGCGCGCTTCACGTGCGGCGTTACGCTTGGCGCGTTCTTCCATGATGCGAGCCTTTTCGGCTGGGTCCAGCTGCTTTTCCTTGGCGCGCTTAAGCATGGCGAGTTTCGCCTCTTTTTGCTCTTTCAAGCGGTCGTTAAAATTCTGGCCGGGGATCATGGAAAACCTTATTGCTGCATCCGAAATTGGATTGGGCGCTATATCATGCTTGTGCGCTCAAAAATCAAGTGGTCGCGCACAGGCCAAATCGCAGGCGAACGAAGGCTGCTGCCGCCCATCAAGTGGAGGCTAACCGTTGGTCAATTCAACGGGGCATCGGCCCTCCGAAAATGGGACGTCCGCAGGATCGGCACTCACGACGGAATACCGAAGTAGAAAAATGTTTTACTCAAGTAAAAATCCTGCGGCGGTGTTTCTCAGATGGCGGCCGGAATTTATTTCCTGTCGTTCCAGACAGTTCAGCTCACACCCTCAGGCCCCTCTATATCCGCGTTACCGCATATAGATAAGCACACCGTCCCTCGATACCAGCCAGCCACGTATACTTGCCTGTCCCATGTCCGAGAGAACCATTTAAATATAGGGGCAAAATAGGCGGCGGGGATCAATCTCTTGTTATTTTTATAAGGTGTTGAAAATGAACAGGTAAGTTGGGGCGGAAGCGCGAATTGAAGTGACAAGTCAGCGCTACATACCTCGTTATCACAAGGCCCGTCCGTGTGATCCAAGAGACGCTACAGGTGGCTTGCAAGGGCTAGCCTCGCAATGACGAGAAGAATTTGGCGGTGTTAGAAAAAAGTTTCCCAAAAAAAAGACCCAGAGCGCTGATCAAGGATAAGCAGCATCTGGGCCATAAAATTGCAAACATCGGTGGACGCGCAACGTCCGCATTTGATCCTGTGAATCAAATGCAGTGAAGCGCCGAGCAGCTACGCTGATCGGGTAGGATTGAAATTTGCAAAGGATTTCGATTTCAAGAGATAAGCCGAGGCTCTGAGTGGGCGGCAAAAAAAGACCCAGAGCGCGAATACAAAGATCAGCAGCATCTGGGCCATAAAGTTGCAAACATCGGGGAAAAATCGATGTGAATTCTAGGTAGGGCAATGACTGGTCATGCGGGACTCATTTCAACTCCCTTACCCAAAAACGCCGCCTGACTGTGAAACAGAGGGCAGAAATATAGGACTCTTGGACAGATTCAGTGCGGTGCAAGGATAACTATGCCGAACTAAAACGAAGAAACCTACTTCTTACTCTTACGCGGAATAATGTATAAGATGGATAGGTCGGGCTTTTTTCCAGTGATTTCTTGAATCAAGTTGGTTGCAAACATCGCGCCAGCCCCAAAGACAATCCATAGCGGTAGGCCAATGGCGGTCCCTAATGCAGCGATGCCAGCCCCTTGAGTTCCGAAAACCGCAAGACCAATCGCAGAGGCTCCCATACCTACTTGAGCAGCTAACGAGCGTTTAAGCCAAAAACCTTTTATAAAAGAGAGGCACTTATTTGCTGAAGAGGTATCTATTTTCGAAATATTCAGTTGATCAAGTTTCAATTCGCGCGCGAAAATCTTGAGTATAGGTACGATAATTTTACCACGTTGGGTGACGAGAATGGATTCACGAATTTTCGATCGTTTACTCAAATCTGATCGTTTGAGAGCGAGCATCTGTTCGGCCCAGTAGACAAGGGCTTCTTTCTCACGGTCTGGCACAGTTGAAACCACTCTTTGAATCAATGCTCTTTGTTTCGATGAGTCCTCAAATTCTAGCCGTTGTTCAATCATCTTAACGCCGCCCGCCATCATCAAACAATTCCGCCAGCTTTTCTGTCATCACCCCGCCGAGCTGTTCGACATCCATGATGGTGACGGCACGTTTGTACCAGCGGGTGACGTCATGACCGATGCCGATGGCGACGAGTTCGACCTCTGAGCGGTTTTCGATTTTGTCGATCATCACGCGCAAATGACTTTCGAGGAGGCCGGATTTGTTCTGGCTTTGCGTGGCATCATCTACCGGTGCGCCGTCAGAAATAACCATCAGGATACGGCGCTGTTCGGGCCGCGCCATCAGGCGGCGATAGGCCCAGTCTAGGGCTTCGCCATCAATGTTCTCTTTCAACAGACCTTCGCGCATCATCAGGCCGAGGTTTCGTTTCGCGCGACGCCACGGCATGTCGGCGGCCTTATACACGATATGGCGCAGATCGTTTAGGCGCCCGGGACGCGGAGGTTTGCCCGCCGCCATCCAATCTTGGAAACTCTTGCCGCCTTTCCACGCGCGTGTCGTAAAGCCGAGGATTTCGGCTTTCACGCCGCAACGTTCCAACGTCCGCGCCATAATATCGGCGGTGACGGCGGCGACCATAATCGGCCGCCCACGCATAGACCCTGAATTATCAATCAAGATCGTGACGACCGTATCGCGGAAGTCGGTTTCTTTTTCTTCCTTGAACGTCAACGCTGACATCGGGTCGGTGATCACACGGGTCAGGCGCGCCGTGTCGAGCATCCCTTCCTCAAGTTCAAAGGTCCAAGAGCGTTGTTGTTGGGCCAGCAGGCGACGTTGCAAGCGGTTGGCCAGACGTGAAATCGCCCCTGAAAGGCCTTGCATGTGACCATCTAAATAGCCGCGCAGACGTTCCAGCTCTTCAGTATCGCACAGGTCTTCGGCCTTTATGACTTCATCATGCGCCGTGGAATAGACCGTGTAAGGATCGGGCATATTGGTCGGCTGCGGACGTTGCGGGTTGGCGTCGGGGGATTGTTCTGAATCATCCTGCTCGCCATCAATATTTTCCGCATCGACCATATCCTGCGGTTCGGAGTTTTCGTCTTCAATCGCGTCGGCGTCAGAAACTTCGGTTTGCCCGGGTTGGTCTTCTTGGTCGTCCTCTGAGCTTTGATCATTCTGCTGATCATCTTCGTTCTCTTGGGACTCGTCGTCTTGGTTGTCTTCTTCTTCGGAATTGGCGCGTTCATCGGCCATGTCGAAATCGGCGATTAAATCTTGGACGAATTTTCCGAAAGTATCTTGGTCGTCGACCGCGGTTTTCAGATCGTCAAAGCGACCTGCCGCTTTTAACATGATCTCTTCGCGCCACGCACCCATGATACCATTGGTGGACTTTGGCAGTTTGCGTCCTGTCAGTTGTTCGCGCGCGAAAAGGCCCACGGCCTCGGCAAAGCTTGTGTCGTCCTTGGCGATATCGGGTTTATCAAATCCGCGTTTCAAAGCGCGCGCATCCAGCGCCGCCATCAGATTATCGCCCAATCCGGATAAATGCCGTCCGCCGAGCGCTTCGACGCGGGCTTGCTCCATCGCTTCGAACACCTGACGCGCAGGGCCCGATTGGGGCATATTGCCAGAATGAATATCTTTGTCATGAAGGGCGAGCCGCAAGGCCAGAGCGTCCGCTTCGCCCCGCGCTTTGGCGATCAGACGCGGCTTTGGTTTAGGCGGCAGCGATGGCAACATGACTTGATCGCGCACGATACCGGCGACATCTCCACCAAAGGAAATCTCTAACTCGGGCTCACCTGCAATGGCTTTGGTGGCCGCCCCTAGGGCGCGCTTAAAATTGTCAATCGGCGTAGAAGTCATGGGGTGATGTAAGCCCGCCCGCAGGCGAGGTAAAGCCCGCCGTGAGCCCAGAACGCCGTGATGTTCAGTCGCATCTAACAGCCCAAAGC
This sequence comes from Litorimonas cladophorae, assembly GCF_014652455.1. GTDB lineage: Bacteria > Pseudomonadota > Alphaproteobacteria > Caulobacterales > Maricaulaceae > Litorimonas > Litorimonas cladophorae. Next base: position 191,534 of record NZ_BMYV01000002.1, read on the forward strand.
CGAGGCTCTCGGAAAAATTTCCGTTGGATTGGATTTTCTGATAGGGTGACGCCGTTAACAGCCAATTTGTGTTAACGGGGCAACACTAAAGGGGCATTTCCATGCAAACCCAAATTAATTCGTCTGTGAAAGACGTAGACATTTTTTCACGTTTAAAAATAACATCCAAAAAACTGCGACATGGCCTTCTCGCTGTGTCGACGCTCGCGATTTTGAGTGCCTGCACGACCGAAACCAAACCCAAAACCGACGTTGTAAAAGACGACACGCTCACGGCAACAAATGCGAACAAGGATATCTATGTCGCTTTCGCGGGCGGCGGATGGCGCGCCCATACGGGGCACACGGCTTGGATGGTGGGGCTATTGGATAATGATCCAGATACGCCACCAATCGCGGCGCAACATATGAGCTTGGATGAAGCATTTACGAATGTGTCGGCGATCTCGTCCAATTCGGGCGGCAGTTGGTTTAATGTCATGCTATCTTACTCTGACAGTTTCAGAGCGGGTCTGGAAAAGCCTGCCGCCGCAACGAAATATCTGACGGATCCGTCGGCCTATTACATCAATGAGAAAACGCTGTTTAATACGCTGTCAGGCGAGTCTCTGTCTTTGCTGTGCAGCGTGGACAATGAATTTTCGAACCTGCTCGCCATTGCCTGCATGACCGATTTGAATTGGGATAATTTAATTGAAGATATTGTTTTTGGCCCCTTGTCCATGTCGAACGATCTGGCTGGAACCAGCTTGAACGGTAAGCAGGCTTGGACCGACCGTAAAACTATTTCGTTGGCCGCGACGGCGCTGACGGGGGACGTGGTTTTGGGTGAAAATGGATTTCTCAGCGGACACGAAAAATTCTATTACGATGCGCCAGATTTAGGGGCCCTCAACATTGTTCCCGTGACCTTCGGGAGCGCAGCCGAGGCCAATGTGACGGCACCGAAGTTTTTCTCGGGCGGCACAGGGTCCTTCACCCTGAGCTACGGAAAAACAGGCGACATCATCACGCAAGAGGAACCTAATAATTTGCGCGGAGTCTATGCTGACAGCATCAATGTGATCCATGCAGCTGCTGGCTCTAGCGCCGCGATTGGATTTCTGTCCAGTGACACCATTAACGCCAAAAACGCGGCTGCTCTCAAACTGCCATCAGGGGTTATTTGGGATGCGTCCTATGAAGCTGACGATCTGTCGGTCTTCGTCAATCTACCTGATCCGAATGGGGCGTCAAAAGCTGTTACCCGCGCGGCATCGCCAAGGGCGGATATTAATCACAATGCAAAAAACCGCATTATCAAAATCGCCGATGGCGGCGCGTTGGATAATTCAGGGGTCGCCCATTCGGTGATGCTCCACCAAGCCAATTATAGGTCATCTGTGCCCTTCGAAATTGTGGCTTTTGACAATGTGCAGAAAACTTATTCTTATGCGCCAACCCGTGTGGGAAACAGCGCGACGCCTGTCGCGCTCACGCAAGACATCGGCATCGATCTCGCTTTTTTGTTTGGCTATGGCTATACCCCCATCGCGGGCACCAATGGCCAAGACAGCGGCATGTGCATGGAAGACTATTGCGTCACGACCCAAACCAATACAGTCAGCCAGCAAATATTCAATTCGGCGGGATTGAACGCTCCGACGCTTTGGCGATGGGCCTCAACGCAGACTGGGACGTCCCAACCGTGCGAGTTGATTTACACGCCCTATGCCGTGCAAACGGTCGCAAATGACATGATGGGGATCAAAGGGGGCTATTCAGGAACGCTGCACAGCTTCACCGCCAATTGTCCATCTGCTGAGACGGCCCCTCTCAAAGCGGGTCATTGGGCCGCCTATGAAGATATGTACGCGGCCATTCAAACGGGGTTGCAAGCGGAGAATAGCAAAGGCGTGAACTACCTCCGCACCGCGTTCAAACTGCCGACGCCTTAGAGAGCGTAACCAGAGGGTTCGGTCAATTGGCCGAGCCCTTCACCCAAGACTAACATTCGTGCCCATAGTCTTTGCCAGGGGCCATTCTCCATCCAATCGACATGAAAGCTATGTCTGGACAGGCTTGTCTCGGCGAAGTCACTTTTGGCGACTAATCAAAGACAGCCGTCACAGCGCTCTCTTCCAAATCGCTTCCGAATGCACGTTGGAAGAATTCGCTGATAATTGGACGTTCGAGTTCGTCGCATTTGTTCAGGAAGGTCAGGCGGAAGGCCTGTGCGATGTCGCCATCAAAAATGCGTGTGTTTTCTGTCCAGTTCATGACAGTTCGAGGTGACATGACGGTGGAAATATCACCAGCGACGAAACTCTTGCGCGTCATATCGGCGACGCGGACCATGCTCGCGATGATATCGCGACCTTCGGGCGTGTCGTAATCTGGGCTTTTGGCAAGAACGATTTTTTCTTCTTCGTCATGGGCCAGATAGTTAAGCTGGCAGACGATTGACCAACGGTCCATCTGGCCTTGGTTGATCTGTTGGGTTCCGTGATACAGACCTGTTGTATCGCCGAGGCCGACCGTGTTCGTCGTCGCGAAGATACGGAAGAACGGATGCGGCGTGATGACTTTGTTCTGGTCGAGCAAGGTCAGGCGCCCTTGCGCCTCAAGCACGCGTTGGATCACGAACATCACATCGGGGCGGCCCGCATCATATTCGTCAAAAGTCAGCGCAACAGGGTTTTGCAACGCCCAAGGCAAAAGGCCTTCGCGGAATTCTGTGATCTGCTGTCCGTCTTTGATAACAATCGCGTCCTTGCCGATCAAATCCATGCGCGAGACATGGCTGTCGAGGTTGATCCGCACCAAGGGCCAGTTCAACCGCGCGGCAACTTGTTCAATATGGGTTGATTTACCCGTACCGTGATAACCCTGGATCATCACGCGACGGTCAAAGGCAAAACCCGCACAGATCGCTTGGGTTGTACGGTCGTCAAAACGGTAAGCTTCATCAATCGCAGGCACATAATCGGAGCGTTTGGAAAAGGCGGGTAGCTCCATATCAAAATCAACGTCAAAGACCTCGCGAGCCGACACTGTGGTGTCCGGCTGGAACAGGGGGAACTTATCGTCAGTCATGGAGCTATCCGGTCTTTGAGTAGAATTTTGTCAGCTATATCGGAGTTTGTTACGATGCCAAGGCGCGATGCGTTTGCCAAGCGACAGAACCAACACGCCTCCATGCAAAAATTAGCCGAGATTTGTTGTCTTGAGCACTTTCATGGCACTAACAACGCGCTGGAAACTTTCTTCCGTGTTCCGCTTGCCTTGGTTGGCATCAGGATGAAGTTGTTTGACGAGTTGCGTGTAACGTTTGCGCACATCGGATTTAGAGGCTGTGTCATCCAAACCTAGATCGTTAAGGGCGCGAAGTTGCAGCTTGGATAAGCGGCGCGTCGGGATAGCTTTTTGTTGCGGCTCTGCACCATCGCCGAAGATATTATACCCTTCTTCGGTTGTTGCCGTGCCACCCGCGCGGCGCTTTTTCTGTGCCGACGCGCGTTCGCCCGTATTCTTTTTGACATCCCAAGTTGGACGATGACCATGACGTGCGCCGATTTGCCATTCCTGAATTTCTTCATCGGTCTTGCCAGAGAAGAAATTCCAATTCTTATTATATTCGCGCGCGTGTTTTGTGCAGAAATTGAAGTAATCCCGCAGACGATCTTGGGACTTTGGCGCCTTACACCCGCCCAAGCTTACGCAGCCGGCCCATTCGCAGGGCAGCTCCTTCGCTTTTTTCTTTTTTTTCGACTTCGCCGCGCGAATATCGATGCCTTTGGGTTTGTATTCGAAGCCGGACGCCATAGATAAGATCTTGTAGAAACGTGTTTGAAGAGTTGGGACCGCGCAAGATGGGCATTTTGGTAGAGGCAATCAAGGGAAAACTGACCGAAGCGTTCACTCCGTCGCAGTTGGAGGTCATCGACCAGTCCCATTTACACGCTGCACATGGGGGCGCAGCCGAACATAAAGCGGCCTTTCCCGAAAAAGACATGACGGATGAAACCCATGTACATGTCGTTATCACCTCTGATGTTTTTGCGGGCATGAACACATTGGCGAAACATCGTGCGGTTCTGGCGGCGGTCGCAGAAGAAGTGGACCGTCTGCATGCGTTTTCGCTAGAGGCTAAAGCGCCGAGCTAGCGGCTTGAGCAACAGTCGATATCCGCCGACCACAGTCCAGTGCTTGCCAGAGCGTGGAAATTCCTTCAGCAAAGGTTAATCCGCAATTCTATAAGGGGACGCTATGATGAGACGTGTTTTATTGGCCTCCACCCTTTTAGCTCTCGGAGCCCTGACCACGGGCTGCGCTTCGACCGCTCAAGGTATGAAGGCCTCTGTCCTGACCACCTCTGTCCCGACGGAAGACTTGCGCGGTGAAATTCCCGAAGGGGGTGTATTGGCTGTCATCCGCTATCCCGCCATTGTCGAAGCCGATGCCAAAGATATTTACCATCGCGCCTATGCCAGTCGGGCGATTGGGGGTCAGACGGGCAGGGGCGTGACCAATACGATTGAAACGGTTGCTGTCGCAGATAGCACGATCGTCAAATCTAACTACTTTGCGCTCTCGCTTTATAAGGAGCTCGCCGCGCGCTTGCCTGAACATTCTGTCCTGCTCTCGCCCCATGCCATCAAATTAGGCCCTGGCGGAGAGCTGACCTCGGAACCGATTACCGCTGCGGAGGATTTGCCCTCTGTCGTTTCTATTGATTTTGCGACGTATAGCTTTCCCGATAGCCGTAAGATGATGGGCGATGTTCCGCTCACCTTCGGGGATTTAGTTACGCCGCTGATCACTGTGCGCACAGATCATCGCGCGTCTGCGCCGACGCAGGGCTTGTTGCTCGCCTCACGTCCGCTTGTTTCTCGTGCGGCCGCAGAAGGTCGCGAGGCAGCATTAGAAACAATTACTGCCATGCAGTCAGGCGATTTATCGCCCGTAATTCCTGAGCTAGATTTTGTGTCTTATATCACCAATGACACACCGCAGGCCGTGTCGGTTGAAGGCTTGTCTATCCGCTCGGATACAAATTCAACGATGGTCTTGCCCGTCGAAAAAATCCGCATTCCTACGACCGAAATGGCACTGCTGCGCGGGGCCAGCGATGGCACGGTTGATCCCATTGACGACATTTACACGGAGGCGCTGTCCAATCGCATCATCGCATTGATCAATGGAATCGACCCCGACAAAGCCATCATGATGGGCAAGGCAGCGTCTATTGCAGATTTCGACCCCAGCCTCGCCGCACTAACATTTGTTGGTTCCGATGACGATGATTATGCCGCCCGCGCCGCTTACGCCTCACGCCTTTTGGACGCGCAGCGGAAGTATTTATCTGTTCAATCCCTGCGTATTTTCGATGGAATTCACAATGGCGAGTTGGGCGCGCAGGTCCGTGATATGATCGCCGCTGAACATCAGGTTTTGGAAAAGCGGCGCACCTTGGCGCGTCAGCAGAACCTTGCGACTGTGCTGGCGATTGCTAGCGTTGCGGCTGGCGCAGCGACAGCAGGTGGCAGTACAAACTGTCGCGGTGCCAGCAGCCAACGCGAATATGATGATTGTATGCGGCGTCAAACCGCCCGTACCGCCGCCAGTTCGGCCATGGTGCAGGCGGGTATCTTTGCTGCGACTGAAGCTTATTCCAAGGCGCAGCTCTCACAGCAAGTTGGGACCAATTACCTCAATTCAATTGTGCCGGCTCTAGAGCAGCAAACAACCGTCACAGTGGATTTGCTGGATTCCAATGAGACGATCACGGCCATTCGCTATGAGGATTTACAGGCCAAATTGCAGTCGCTTTATAGTTCTCGCCAACGCGCCCTCGATACTGTCGCGACCCAATGTGCTTATGTTGGCGAAGACGGAACAAAGCGTGGCACTTGGATGGGCGTTTGTGAAAATGGATTAGCCAATGGGTCAGGGGCAGGCGTGTTGAAAACCGAAGCCGATGTCATGGAATATTACGGTTATGCCCGCGCGGGTCTCGCGGATGGTCCGGGCTTGATGATCCGTCATACGGCGCTGGGCAGCATCTCTTATGAGGGCAGTTTTGCGAAGGGACGCCCCGATGGAACCGTCCGCGTCAGCCAATCTGGTCGCGAAGATCAAACACGTATTTATGTCGATGGCATGGACCGTGGCGCGTCAACGCAAACGGCGGCCTCACCTTTTGCCGGTTCAACGGGCGGGGCTGTTAACTGATGTTGCGCACAGCCCTCATAAGTGCGGCTTTGCTGTTGCCGACATTTGCTTATGCAGGTGACGATAGCGCGACAGCAATTTCGTCTGTGCCCGTCGCGGCGCAGAATCAAGACCGCTGCATTGCGCAAATGTCGGATTTCCCAACGGATGACCCAACGGCGCGCTATCAGTTTTTCAGATTGGTCAGTGATGTTGGTTTCGGCGCAGATGTCGAAACACGTCAGCTGTTTAATCATTATGGTCAGCCAAGTGTCGAAATAGGGACCCCTGTTTTGTCAGTTATTGAAGACATCGCGAACCCCGTCCTACGTCAGGCCGCGCCTGAAATCGTGGTGGCGAGCATGAACCATCTCGTTGATTTTGCGCAAACCTGCGATGTCTATATAACCGGCCAAACAGAGAGTTTGACGGCGTTCGACCCGACACTTGCCAATCCAGAGTTAAATACTGCCATTGCCGAAGACGCGCTTTTCTTGCGTCAAATTCTGTCCGAAAGCCTCTCCCGCCTTGGTGCCGATAGTGACCCCATTTGGGCGGGCGCGACGCGTGCATATAGCCGAAGCCTCGTCACGCAACGCGATTCCGTCGAATTTGCGGCGTTCGAAAGTGAGATCGCCGAGCTGGAAACCTTATTCATGGATGATCTGGATGGACGCTTGGCGCGGTCAAATGATGTTATAAATTCAGAAATGGACCGAGAAATTTTGGGCGACTCTGTGCAGTTGTCCAATGATATGAATGAAGCAGCGATGAAACAAGCGCGCCAAGATCGTCTCTATCGCTTGCTGAGAATATTCGGCGGCGGACGCTAGGGTCAGATGAAGTCTCGTCGGCGCAATATTGCCGTTTTTTCTATCTCGGCGTTGGATTTATTTGCCGCAGCGCTGGGGGCCTTTATTCTCATCGTGCTGGTGCTCTTCCCCTATTATAAATTGGGCGGCACAGATGTATCGATGGAAGAGCTTGAGGAGCAAGTCCGCAAGCGGCGTTTCGCGGCCGAAAGCGTTCGCACAGATATGTCCGTTATCCGCGCCTTACAAAGCGAAATTCGCTTGCTGGATAAGCAGTATCTCACAACGCAGACGGAAATGAGCGAGACAGAGGACAAGCTTGCCGAAGTGTTGAAGGCGATCACCGAAGTTGAAATTCCCGATCCTCAACCCCAACCTGAGCCGATTCCCGATCCGATGCCGACGCCGCGCCCTGAACCACCAGAGCCGCCTCGTTCTATCAATCGCGGCGTCCCATTTTCTATTTTGGGTCTGGCAACCGATAGGCGTGAAGTTGTCATCTTGGTCGATATGTCAGGGTCGATGCAGGCGCATAAGTCCAAAGTCACGCAAGCTCTGAACGAGATTATCTCGCAGATGAAACCCGATAACCGCTTTGCGATCATCGGGTATCGAGGTGGGCCAACCTATGACAGCTTTCCCAGCAATGGCCAATTGGTGCGGGCCGATGCGGCAACATTGGCGCGTGCGCGAGATTTCGTAGATCGTCTGCCCAGTCGTTTTGGTGGTGGCACACCAACCCAAAGTGCGCTCATCCGAACGCTCAATTTAAAGCCCGAAGCTATTATTCTGATCAGTGACGGTGCGCCAGATGATGGACAACCCGGTGCGATTATTCGCAATGTTACCAACCGAAATCGCGGTCGCGCTGAGATTCATACCGTGGCTATTGGCGACTATACGTCAGACAAAAAACTGACGATTTTTTTGCAAGAGCTGGCCAATCGGAATCAGGGTGAATTTGTGGGGCGGTCCCGATGAAGCGCCGCTCTGATCGACAAATCGAAGTCTTCTCTATGTCGGCGATTGATCTCTTCGCGGCGGCGATGGGGGCCTTCGCGCTGATCGCAATTATCTTGCTGCCCTATTACCAGAATGAGTTGCGTGAAAAGACACCTGATAATGCGATTGCGGAGCTGCTGCGCGCAGCTGAAGAGAGCTCCGTTGAAACGGAAGAGAAGAAAAAAGCGTTGGAAATTAAGCGCTCGGCGATGGCGCAAAATGTCTCTGATGTGAAATCCGAGGCACAAGAGTTGCTGAATAAGTTGCGCGCCGCTGAACAAAGTCTGCTCGAGAAGCAGGCTGCCGCAACCCCGCCACCGGCTGTTGTTGTTCCTGAGCCGATTGAAGAAGACCCCGGGCCATTGCCTGAACCGGCGACGGTTTCTTTCCGCTTTCTCGGCATGAATACCACGGCCGATGACATTGTTGTCGCATTGGATATGAGCCGTTGCATGGGCGGTCACGAGGCCTCGGTGAATAAAGCCGTGGAGCGCGTCATACTTTCCCTACAGGATAATCACGCCGTCAAAGTCTTAGGCTTTCAGCAAACCGATGCGGGACCACGTATCCGTCAATGGCCGGCCAATGGACGCCTTCGCCAAATTAATGCGGGCGGCACAAAGACGGGGGCGATTGATTTTGCCAAAGGTCTAACGCGGCAATTTGGGGGCTCAGCCTCTATGTTGGACGCGTTTGACAAAATGCTATCTGGGCCTGGCGAAGCGATTTTCTTGATCAGTGACGGCTTGCCAAATCCACGGGCCAATGATGGCTTGTCGCCAAACCGTTTGATCTCTGAGATCACCCGCAGGAACGCCGGACGGAAAGAAATCCACGCGGTTGTTGTCGGCAATTATTTCGATTTTCGCGGAACTGTTGAATTCATGGAAAACCTTGCGGCGAAGAACAATGGACAATTTATGGCCTTGGCTTCGACTTCCGCTGGCGTCTGTGATTAAAGATTGGGATTAGAAAGAAACCTCATGAATAATACCTCTCTCATTCGTCGACTATTTGTCTTCCTTGTCGCCCTTGTCGGCGCGATTGTTACCATCGGAATTATCCGCGTGGCCGCATCTCCTGCGCTGCAAGAAATTCTCCTCGATGCGGATGCGGATTTCTGGCCGTTCACGGTTCAGAATGTGATGTGGGTCGCATTATTCATTGGTTTCGGGGAAATTTTCTTACGTTGGTCAGCTGCCAGTGATGAAGAAAACCAGCTCAAGCGCGGCTACCTTCCGACAGATGGGCGCGCGCTGGATGGCGAAACATTAGGCCGGATCAAGACAGGTATTACCGACCGCCGCTTTGGTCGCGCCGCTTTCCTGCCGCGCATGATCGAGCGAACTATTGATCAATACCGCATGAGCGGGAATGAAGACCAAGCCATCAGCGTTCTAAATTCCTCGCTGGAACTTTACATGCACGAAATTGATTTGCGCTATTCCATGTTGCGCTACCTCACATGGTTGATCCCGTCTCTTGGATTTATCGGGACCGTGATGGGGATTATGTTCGCGCTGCAATATGCGGGTGTTCCCGCCAATGCCGAAGCTGATGATTTCCTCTATCAAGTCACCTCACGTTTGGGCGTGGCCTTCACGACAACCTTGCTTGCGTTGATCATGTCCGCCGTACTGGTGCTCATCCAATCGCTTGTGCAGAGCAAAGAAGAACGCGCCCTAAATGAAGCCGGCCAATATTGTCTCGATAATTTAATTCTGCGTTTGGGCACTGGGCCAGATGCCAATACGAATACTTCGTCTGAATGAAACGGCCTCCGATACAAAAGCTGAAGCATGCGAGTTATTTCTGGCCAGGGTTTATGCTGATTAGCTTAACTTATGCCGCATTCATGGCGGTCCCGACGAGAGAGGGTAATGACGTCGGCGCTGGGAACCCAGAGATATTTGTCGTTGCAGGATTACTGGGGGCTGTTTTTTGCTTTGCAATGATGTTGTTTTCTCCGTCTCTCAAGCTGTCCCCATCGGGCTTCGCGTTTAGGTATCCGCTGAAATCCTATTCCCATGCGTGGTTAGATGTTTCTGAATTTCGCGTCAGTAAATTCACAAAAGGGCGTCCCAGCGTGTCCTTTGACCTTTTGTCTGACACGCATGAGAAGACGAAAACTTTTGACGCCACTTTTGGATACGCGGCCGCTGATTTGGCAAAACTCTTTAATACTTACCGCGCTTATGCTCTCTTTGAAGAGTCAGAGAAAAATTACGCGATATTCGCGGATCAGGACGTTACATCATGACTAACCCCAATGACGGCTGGCAAGCCCCGCATGAACGTGATCAATTTGCGGTTCGCGAAGAACGCGCGCCTTGGCTGAAATACTCTGTTGGTCTCCTTGCCCTCCTTCTCGTGGGCGGCGGGGCAATTTGGCTGGCCTCAAAAGTGGTTGTCGCCGATGACGTGCCGACGATCGAACGGACGGATAATTCGGATGTAAAGCCTTCCGAGGTTGAACAACCCCAAGCCCCGAAATCCGCCGATGATCTAGCGTGGGTGAAAGCGCTCGAAACTGACACGGTCGAAGGTTATCGTGATTATCTGGCCGCGTTTCCGAATGGTCGCCATGTCGAAGACGCGCAGCGCTTGCTCAATGAATTTGACGAAAACGCGTGGCAATTGGCCGAGGAACGCGACACGGTTCAAGGTTATGAAGACTATCTCGCGAGCTGGCCAGAAGGCCTACACGCGACCGAGGCCCGCGACCGGATTGCGAAAATAAAGGCCGAAGAAGAGGCGCGTCGCAAAAACGCAGCCGAAGCCGCACGCCAAGAAGCGGCTGCGTGGAAAGCGGCGGCTCAAGCCAATACAATTCCATCTTATGAGGGCTATCTCTCTAAATTTTCGTCAGGCAAAAACGCGCCAGAAGCGCAAGCCCGCATTGATCGCCTGCGCGCCAGCGCCGCTGATGAAGGTGCATGGACCGCGGCCAAGGCCGTCGATAGCGCCGATGCCTATCAGCAATATCTCACTAGCTTCCCACAAGGCGCGCATGTCGCCGAGGCCATTGCGCGAATTGAAACTTTGCGTCCAGGCCCAGGAAAAACTTTCAAAGATTGCGCCGCTTGTCCGACGATGGTGACACTCCCTGCGGGGACAGCCGAACTTGGCGCGGCGGAAACGGACGGCAACGCGAAACCGAATGAAAAGCCAGCACGGCCTGTTACTTTTACCAATCTCTTTGCGATTGGCGTGACCGAAGTCACCTTTGATCAATATGGCGCATGCGTCAGCGCGGGCGGCTGTAAATCCATGCCGTCCGACAATGGCTGGGGGCAGGGTAGCCGCCCCGTCATTAATGTCAGTTGGTCCGATGCCGTTGCCTATGCACAGTGGCTGTCCACCACCACGGGTAAACGTTATGGCCTGCCCTCTGATGCGCAGTGGGAATATGCGGCACGTGGCGGCGATACAGGGCTCTATCCGGGCGGCTCTGCCAAAGCGCTCTGCGCCTTCGCCAACGGCGCCGCCAAGGAGTCAGAACTCCCTTGGGCGAATGAGGCCTGTACGGATTTGGCGGGAGATCGCACTCTGCCTGCGGGGTCGTTGTCCAAGAATAAATTCGGCGTCGCGGATATGTTGGGGAATGTGGGAGAATGGGTGTTGGATTGTAACACGCTGAACCTGCGGGATGCGCCAGTTGATGGCTCCGCCGATGCGCGGGGGTCTTGTTCGCAACGGATTGTGCGCGGGGGATCGTGGTTCTCTGGGCCCGATGATCTGCGCTATTCGGCCCGAGCGGTTCAACGTCGCGGCGATACCAATGATTTCACAGGCTTTCGGGTCGTGCGGAACTAGCGTGAGATAAACGCGCCATTCATCCCACTTTCAGGCCATTTGTGCTAGGCGGAGGACATGATGATACGTGCGTTGACAGTTTCTCTCCTCTTGGCCGTCATGGCTGCGCCAGCCTATGCGCAGGATTCTGACCCAGAAACACCGCCTGCGACGAACCCGCAAACACGCCAGACAGATCAGTCCGAAGACGATTACCGTCGCTCGCAACGCCGCCGTGATACGGGCGATATTTTTGAAGATATCGGTATCAATCAAGGTAGCACAGGCAGTGGCGGCATATTAGGCCGCGAGGTCAAGGCGATTGATCGCTTGGACCAAGAATCCCGTCGTCACCTGAATAAACAACGCGCCAAAGCGCTGGCTGAAGCCGAACCCGGCGAACCGATTGATGCGGCTTATGAGCCATCCGAAGCGGCCAAAACAGATGAATATACCGCGCGGCAGGAAGCCAATGCGTGGAAAGAAATGATGGAAGAGGCCAATAGCGGTCTTTCAGAGGCGACAGGCCAAAGTGGTGGGCAAGGTGGCGGCCAAGGCCAGCCCGCGGGCGATCCAGGTCAATCGCCTGACCAATCCGCGTCTGACCAAGCCGCATCTGGTCAATCTGGTTCTGGACCATCAGGCACGGGTCAAGCTGGCCAAGAAGGCGACTCGCAAACGCGTCCAAATAGCTCGCCGTTACGCGGTGGGTCGGCCAGTTCTGCGTCCTCTATTTTAGACCGCATTAAAGGTCGTGGCGGCAGCGCACCACAGTCGGGAACACCGCCAAGTTCATCCGAAAATCCACAAGGTCAATCCCAAGCGGGCCAACCCCAAGCGGCTGAAACGCAAACGGATACGAAGGCGAATATGGAGGCTGCAGCACAAGCTGCGGCAGAAGCCGATGCACGGAACCAAGCGCAAATCGCGGCTCCAGATGCCGCCGCGCCGAATGCGGCCGCCGAAGCCGCCGCACATCATCAAACTATGAGCCCGCTTGAACGCCTCAAAAACGATCCCATCGAACGTGATGATACAGGCGGACGAACCAGCGCGTCTGATTATTTAAATCGCAAGAAAGACTAAAAGCTCTCTGAAGGTTATTTGAATGGGCTTTAACGGATGGAATGCGTCAGGCGCGTTTGATGACGCGGATTAGGACCAGCAGAATAATCGCGCCGATTGTTGCGTTTAGGATTGATCCGATAATCCCGTTGCCAAACGCAAAACCCACGATGGGCAAAAGATAGCCTGCGATAAATGCGCCGACGATCCCGACAACAATATTCCCCAACAAGCCTAAGCGTTCGCTTTTTACGATTGCCGATCCCAGCCAACCCGCAATCGCGCCGATGACTAAGAATACGAATAAGCTCTGTGGTTCCATTGTTTTCTCCTTGGCGGAAATGCTACGCTTGAACCGCGCGCCAGTAAATAAACAATATCGGTGACAATTTGGGTCGTAAAATCGCCCACTCGCTAGCGGTGGAGAGTAACCGCCCGACGCGCAATCTTTAGGCTGTGAACAACGGGATAACTAGGATAATGAGAAACGCCAAACGTCCCATTGAAACTTGCTTAAATGAGAACTTTTTTTCTCTTCTCTTTTTGAGAGATGAGTTCATGCAATAGCGCACTGCTGCTAGGCTAGTGAAGAAGGTGATAGCTAGGAAAGCCTCTACCCACTCTAAGTTCAGGATACTTGGCATGCAAAATCTTGGCAATTTATAGAGGTCATAAAGACCCAGCGCGACGATGGAAATAACGAAAGAAAACCCCGCTACAACGCCTATCAACGGATGGCGGTTCCCATGTACCGCGATGCTAAGACGTGGGTTTGGGGTATGGATTTTAATGTTTTCAAAACCGAAGACTTCTTGTTGTATGCGTTCTAATTTTTCGATGACTTCATTTTCTGAAGCATTCAATTGTGCGCAAATGAATTTATCACCGTTTATGACGATGTCTTGCCAATCAACTTTTTCGTCCTTTAGCCAAGATCGTATTTTAGCGTAATAGGGCTTGAGTTCAGGACAACGTTTGAAAAGAAGTTGAAACGGGTCTTCATAGGTACCGCGGGATACATACCGCAGTTGCATGAACTCTAACCCACCCTCCGAGCGATAGGTAAAGCGTTCATCTTCTGGCCGTCTTGAAATCAATAAGGCAACCGAATCCGCTAGCGTGAATTTACCTTCCGTTGTTTTGGATTTTTCAATGTCTTCAACGCGGTAAACTTTAATGGGTTCTCGTTTTTCTATTTCACCTTTGTCGTTCATTTCGACGGTATGCGTGAAATTCCTTAATTCCCAAATAAAAAGGCCGCCTCGTGCAAATGCACCAAGCGGCCTTTTCTTTATCATATGTTCCGAAGCTTATGCAGCTGCGGCTTCTGCTGCGAGGTTACGTAGGACGTAGTGCAGGATGCCTTCGTTTTTGTAATACTCGTGCTCATTATCTGTATCGATACGAACATTGGTTGTGACTATTTTCACTTTTCCGTCTGGGTAAGTGATGTTCACATCCAGCGTACCGCGGGGCTTGAGGCCTTCGATGCCAGAGATAGAGACGGTCTCGTCACCTTTCAGGCCAAGTTTTTCCCAGCTGTCGCCCTCTTGGAATTCGAGAGGTAGGACACCCATACCGATCAAGTTTGAACGGTGAATACGCTCAAAGCTCGATGCGATAACGGCTTTCACGCCCAGAAGGATTGTACCCTTAGCGGCCCAGTCACGGGAGGACCCGTTTCCGTAGAGGCTGCCCGCGAAGATCACGAGGTCCTTCTTGTCGGCGGCGTATTTCTCTGCCGCTGCAAAGATGGACATGATGTCGCCGGTTGGGACGTATTTCGTCACGCCGCCCGTTGTACCCGGTGCCATCAAGTTTTTGATGCGGATGTTGGCAAATGTGCCGCGCATCATGACTTCGTGGTTACCGCGACGGGACCCGAAGGAGTTGAACTCATTCTTCGGCACACCGTTATCGGTCAGGTAATCACCTGCAGGGCCGTCATGTTTAATCGCGCCAGCTGGCGAGATATGGTCGGTCGTGATGGAATCGCCGAGAAGAGCGAGGATATTCGCAGTTTGGATATCTTCGACGGGTTTTGGCGTTGCGCTCATGCCGTCAAAGTAAGGTGGGTTGCGGACGTATGTGGATTTTGGTTTCCAGTCATAAGTCTTGCCGCCAGACACTTTGATGTCGCGCCATTGCTTGTCGCCTTTAAAGACATCGGCATAGCGCTCGGTGAACATTTTACGTGTGATGATCTTGCGGACGACCTCTGCGATTTCGGCAGATGTTGGCCAGATGTCTTTCAAGAAGACATCATTGCCGTCTTTATCGACGCCCAGCGGATCGGCATCAAAATCATGATGCATAGAGCCAGCCAGCGCGTAAGCGACGACGAGTGGCGGGGACGCAAGGAAGTTAGCTTTGATATCCGGACCGATACGGCCTTCAAAGTTACGGTTACCTGAAAGGACCGAACAAGACACCAGATCGCCATCCGCAATCGCTTTGGAGATTGGCGCAGCGAGTGGGCCCGAGTTACCGATACATGTCGTACAGCCATAGCCAACAACATCAAAACCTAGCGCGTCTAGGTCATCTTGCAGACCTGATTTTTCGAGATATTCCCCAACAACTTGGGAACCCGGTGCGGTCGATGTTTTGACCCAAGGTTTAACCTGAAGACCTTTTTCCCGCGCCTTCTTTGCCACGAGGCCAGCGGCCATCATAACGGATGGGTTGGAAGTGTTTGTACACGAGGTGATCGCCGCGATAACGACATCGCCGTGGTCGAGCGCATAACCTGCGCCTTCAACTTCAATCGCGCTGTCGCCGCCTGGTGTTTTCTTGAACTCATCGCGCAAGATTTTTGCGAATTGAACGTTAGACCCTTTCAGGTCGAAGCGGTCTTGTGGGCGCTTGGGTCCAGAGATTGCAGGGCGAACACTGTCCATGTCCAAGCTGATCGTGCTTGTGAACGTTGGTGTGGAGTCATCACGCCAGAAGCCTTGGGCTTTTGCATAGGCTTCGACGAGCTCGATACGGGCTTCGTCACGGCCAGTGGCCTGTAGGTAGTTCAATGTGTCTTGGTCGACAGGGAAGAAACCACATGTCGCGCCATATTCCGGTGCCATGTTAGCAAGGGTCGCTTGATCTTCGAGAGACAAGTGATCCAGACCCGAACCGTAGAATTCAACAAATTTACCAACAACGCCTTTGATGCGGAGCATTTCGACAACACGCAAGACAAGGTCAGTTGCGGTTGAGCCTTCTGGCAATTTACCTGTCAGTTCGAAACCGACAACTTCAGGGATCAACATGGAGATCGGCTGGCCGAGCATGGCCGCTTCGGCTTCGATACCGCCAACGCCCCAACCTAGAACGGAGAGGCCGTTGATCATGGTTGTGTGCGAGTCTGTCCCGACAAGTGTGTCAGGGAAGGCATATGTTTTGCCGTCGGTTGTTTTAGTCCAAACGGTCTGGGCCAAATGCTCCAAGTTTACTTGGTGACAAATACCTGTTCCGGGAGGCACAACAGCGAAGTTTTCAAAGGCTGTCTGACCCCATTTGAGGAAGTCATAACGCTCCATATTGCGCTCATATTCGCGTTTTACGTTTTTGGCTTCCGCGCCAGGTGTGCCGAAATAATCAACCATGACAGAGTGATCGATGACCAGGTGAACAGGGTTGAGCGGGTTAATCGCTTCGGCAGAACCACCGAGCTTCACGATGGCGTCGCGCATGGAGGCCAAATCCACAACGGCGGGAACGCCTGTGAAATCCTGCATCAGCACACGGGCTGGACGATAGGCAATTTCATGTGTTGATGTTTTCGGGCCGAGCCAGTCTGCAATGGCTTGAATATCTTCCTTTTTGACCGTGTTGCCGTCTTCGTGACGCAGCAAGTTTTCGAGAAGAACCTTGAGGGAGCGTGGCAGTTTGGAAACGCCGCTCAGGCCGTTCTTCTCTGCGACTTTCAGGTCGTAATAAGTGTATGTGCCGCCGCGGACTTCCATCTCGCGTTCGCAGTTAAAGCTGTCCAATGATGCCATGTCAGATGGGGTCCTCAAAAAAGGGGTCTAAGTGTGGGGGGCTTATGGCAAAGAGCGGCTCGTTTTTCAATGTCAGATAATGACGGAAGACATGGATAGCGTGCAAAGCCAATTGCATAGCCAGTTAATAATCAATCGCAGTTAATTGCGGACGCATACCGTCATTTGACTCGCAGCGAGCAAGCGCCAAGCGTAGTCGCACAGCCGCTTTCCGGCCATGCGAGCGGTTAGATAAGCATTTAGCGCGATTTCGGGTTCGGTGAAGGGCTCAAACCTACCCACATTTTGAGCCGCAAGAAGAATATAGAAGTGCAGTTTCTCTGCTGACTCCGCGACATCCCAATCAGAGTCGTTCTCTATGGCTTGCCGAACGGCATCCACGGCTGGAAAACCGCTCAACGGTAAATTTGTATGCATTGCCCCACCACGTCGTCGACATTTAGCCGAAATCCCCTCGACCGCTGCGGCCTGTCGCAGAAAATTTTCGTCAAATCAAGCCGGTCGGGAAAAGTCTGCTATACCGACCTATTCATCCGTTTTCATGTGACCATATTTTGTCATGAATGGAATTTGAGAGGCCGTGAAGAGAATGGTAAGTGGAAGAAATCCGAAGACTTTGAAATTGGCCCAGAAATTTTCCGAGAAATTCCGCCAAATAACCTCGTTTAAAACGGCCATTGCAAAGAAGAATATCGCCCAACGTATGGCTAAGATTTTCCATTTATCATCGGGCAACTCAAAGGCTGATCCCATAAACATCTTTATGACGTTCTTTTTGAAAACTACACCGCCCAAAATACCCATGCCAAAGATGGCGTTCATCACTGTTGGCTTCATGAAGACGAAACGCTTGTCATCAAAGATAAAGGCCGCCAGCGCAAAAATGCCGATGACAAAAGTCGAAAAAATCAAAATCGGTGACGTGTGCTTATATTTAAGCCAAGCGTAACCCAGTGCGGCCACGGCGGCCACGGCAAGGACGCCAGCCGCCCATATCAGAGCGTCATCGGGATTATTGCGTTTTAAATAATGGAACGCGGCGAAAAACATCAGCAATGGACCGAAATCAATCCAGAACGGAAGTTTCTTTTTGCCCTCCAGCTTGACCGCTGGAGGAAGTGTTTCTTCAGTCATATAGGGGTGGCCTATTTCAGATCGTCTTGATCGACCAAGCCGTCACTCGCGATTTTGTCCTTGTCGAAATATTCTTTCGCCAATTTAAACACGACAGGTGAGAGCAAGATGAGTGCAATCAAGTTTGGAGCCGCCATTAGCCCTGTTAGGCTATCCGCGATCAGCCAGAACGTGTTGACCACCAAGTTATCTTCGCCAGTTTCGAAAGACATTGCGAAGGTCGAAGCAAATACGGCCAAGATCCAGAAGATGCGGAAGACGGGAATGGACTTTTCTTTAAACAAGAACGCAGCACACCGCTCGCCGTAGTAAGACCAGCCAATGATCGTCGTGAAGGCGAAGATGCAGAGGCAGATCGTGACGATGTCCGCGCCAAATCCAACCAGGACAGAATCGAAAGCCTGCGCTGTCAGAGGCACGCCGGTTTCGCATCCTGCTGGGGTTGTCCCAGATTCAAGAATGGAGAGGATACCCGGTGAGGCCAAACAATCTGAGGACACCACACCCGAAGTCAAAATAACCAATGCGGTGATCGTGCAGATGATCAGCGTATCAATGATTGTGCCCAACATGGCGATGATGCCTTGGTTGACGGGATCATTATTCTGGGCTGCCGCATGTGCGATCGGGGCGGAGCCTTGACCCGCTTCATTTGAGAACAAGCCGCGCGCGACACCCTTCTGCATCGCGAGCATCATCAGGCCGATGGTAATCCCTGTACCTGCACCCTGCAGACCAAATGCGCCTTTGAAGATCAGACCAAATGCGGCCGGTACGGCTGTGATATTTGCAGCAATCACGATGAGGGCTGCAGAGATATAAATGATGGCCATGAAGGGAACGAGTTTGGACGCCACTGCGCCAATGCGCTTAATGCCGCCAAAGATCACGCCCGCAACGAGGATTGAAAGAATGACCGCGACAATCCGTGGGTCGAAATTATATTCACTTTTCAACGCATCCGCGATGGAGTTGGCCTGAACGGCGTTACCTGTCGAAAGTGAGCCAATAATGCCGAACAGGGCAAATGCACCTGCCAGCCAGAGCCACTTTGGCCCCAAACCATTTTTGATGTAATACATTGGTCCGCCAACGCGGTTACCATTGGCATCAATCTCGCGGTAGCGAACCGCCAAGACACCTTCGCCAAATTTGGTGGCTGTGCCAAAGATCGCTGTGATCCACATCCAGAAGACTGCACCGGGGCCACCAATTGCAATGGCGGCGGCAACACCCGCGATGTTGCCTGTGCCAACAGTGGAGGACAGCGCCGTCATTAAGGCCGCAAAAGGAGAAACATCACCTTCATGGGCTTCACCCGTGCGTTTCTTGAATAGTTGACGAAAGCCATATCCGATTTTGGTTAGCGAGATGAACCGCAATCCGACGGTGAGAAAGAAACCAACTCCAAGGAGAAGGACCATCATTGGTGGGCCCCAGACGAAGCCATTCAGGGCTTCCATCAACGAGTTGAACTTTTCCATAGGTATTCCCCTTGCCCGTTTTCGGACGAAATTCTGTCTGCGCGCCTTGTTCCGCGCCGTAAACCGAAAGGCAACGGAAAATTTCTCATAGAATCAGTGTGAGTGGTGGCGGAACCGCACAAAATCCGTTAACGGGGCGCCATTACTTTCACAGGAACACATTTTCATCATGTTCGAATATCTCGTCCCGCTCCAACCTGACGCTATCATCGCGTTGATGCAGCAATGTAAAGCTGACACGAATCCCGATAAAATCGATCTGGGTGTCGGCGTATATAAAGACGAGGCAGGCGGGACGACGATCTTGCGCGCGGTCAAAGCCGCCGAAAAACAGCTTTGGGAAACAGAGACGACGAAATCTTATGTCGGCATTCGTGGCAATGATGATTTCCGCCACGCCATGTTGCACCTCATTCTAGGGGGTGATGCTGGCAAAATCGACGATAGCTTGCTTGACCGTATTGCTAGCGCCCAAGCCGCAGGTGGGTCTGGCGCGTTGCGTCTGGGCGCGGAGCTGATCAAATCGGCAGCGCCTCATGCGACCGTCTGGGTATCCACGCCGACATGGGCGAACCACATTCCCCTCATCAGTTCCGCAGGCCTGAAGATGGAAAAATATCCCTATTACAACCGCGAAACCTTGGGCGTCGATTTTGACGATATGATCGCCCATTTGGACGCACATGCCAAAGTGGGCGATGTTGTTCTGCTCCACGGGTGCTGTCACAATCCGACAGGCGCGGATTTATCGCCTGCGCAGTGGGATCAATTGGCGGACTTTATGTTGGCAAAACAGCTGACGCCTTATGTTGATCTGGCCTATTTCGGCCTGGGTCGCGGCATGAGCGAGGATTCCTATGGTCTACGCAAAGTCGTTGATATTTGTCCCGAAGTTCTGATCGCAGCGTCCTGCTCCAAAAACTTCGCTCTGTATAAAGAGCGTGTCGGCCTGGTTGCCGTTGTTTGCAAAGATACCGACACAGCGACCATTGCGCGCTCTCAACTTGGCTCCATTCAGCGCCGCATCATTTCTATGCCGCCGGATCACGGTGCTAAGCTCGTCGCTGATATTCTCGGTGACAAATCTCTGCGCGAGATGTGGGTGGCGGAACTGACCGAAATGCGTGAGCGTATGCGCGATTTGCGTAAGCAACTTTCCGAAGCCCTAAACGTGCAGGGCGGCGAAACCATGGCCGCCGCCGTCGTAGATCAAAACGGGATGTTTTCAACATTGCCTTTATCTGTTGATCAGGCGCGCAAGCTGCGCTCAGAATTCTCGATCTATATGACCGATAGCGGGCGCATTAATATTGCAGGCGCGAATAAGACAAATATCCCACGTCTGGCCGAAGCGATCTTATCCGTTCTTTAGACGCCTGTCTTACGGCGCAAGGCAGTGATCATATTGGCTCGTGCGAATAACCTCCGCGCGTTGTGCCAATGTGCTGGCGCGACCACTGACGTAGGGGCCGGCAGGGTTGACTTTCCACTTGTTGGGACTGGGTAAGACAGCGGCTAAAAGCGCGGCTTCCCGCGCGGTTAAATCCTTTGCGGTTTTGCCAAATCGGGCTTGGGCCGCGGCTTCCGCGCCAAATATGCCGTCCCCCCATTCCGCTACGTTCAGATAAACCTCCATCGTGCGTCGCTTGCCCCAAACTGTGTTGATATAAAGGGCGCCCCACGCTTCTAAGGCTTTGCGGGCGTATCCGCCGCCATTCCAAAGGAAGACATTCTTGGCCGTCTGCTGCGTGATGGTTGATCCGCCGCGGCGGCGACCACCTTGGGCGTTGTCTGTCAGGGCTTGTTCAATCGCTTCAAAATCAATGCCGCGATGTTCGCAAAATTTGGAATCCTCACCCCCCATGACGGCGCGGGGCAGGTAAGGGGATATATCTTCCAATGGGGTCCAGTCTTTGCGAATGGTTTCACCCGCGATTGCGCGTTGCACCATCAAAATAGTCCCAGGCACGAAAACCACGCGCAAGGCCAGCGCGTAGAGGTGCACAGCCAAAACCGCCCAGATCAGCCCATTAAAGCCTCTGCGCAAAATTTTGGCAAAATGCGATTTTGACGTTCCACGTGGAACAGGACCGTTAATATCACCTGGCGATAAGGCGATCTCTGTTGTTTGAACGGGCTTATTGGATGTCAAAGTCTTCAGGCCTGTAACCCGGGTCCGGATATTGCGGATCCATGTTTTCCAACGTTCGGCGGACGATGCCTGAAACGATGGCCCCGCGTGTTTTACGTTGGTCGGATGGAATAACATACCAGGGCGCGTGTTCGGTCGAGGTCCGCTGCACCATCGTTTCATAAGCCGCCATAAATTCAGGCCATAAAGCGCGATCGTCCAGATCAGCGGGATTAAATTTCCATTTTTTTTCAGGATTTATGAGACGGTCGCGCAAGCGTTCGCCCTGCACGTCTGGACTGATGTGAAGCATGAATTTCAGAATGGTCGTGCCACTTTCGACCAGTAGACGTTCAAAGTCATTGATCTGGGCATAACGTTGTTCAACGGTTTCGGCATCGGCGTAATTTTTAACTTTGACGACTAACACATCCTCATAATGGCTGCGGTTAAAGACCGTGATCTGTCCCTTTTTCGGCACGACATTATGGACGCGCCAGAGATAATCATGCGCTAGTTCGTTTTTTGTCGGGGCTTTAAAACTTGCGACATTCACATTGAGGGGTGGAGTCCGGTGGAAGATGGCCGCAGTGGTGCCATCTTTGCCCGAAGTGTCCATCCCTTGTAAAACGATGAGGATCTTGCGCTCAGCTTCGCCATAAAAGCGGTGAGCGAGGTCGGAGATTGCGATGGCGTTTTCTTTTATTGCCGCTTTCGCCGCAGATTTATCGCGGTAAATATCCACGCGCGTTGAGCAGTCGGCCAAAGTAAAATCGCCACTTGTGGGCGCGAGAAACTCCGAATGAGGCAAGTCAGATGATGGCATGAGGGCTCCTGTCAACCATGCCGTTTAAATAGGTCATTCAAACAGCGTCGGCCCAACCTCTATCAAGTGCGGCCCATCCAACAAAGCCAAAAAGACCGACAGCGGTCAAAATGAAAGGTTGCACCTCTGGCACGACGAACGTGTCCACGAGTGTGAGAAGGCTCGGCATCTGGCTAAGCGCGATGGCGCCGCCAATACAGGCTGCGCCGATCAGAATAGGCTGACGCAGCTTGGAGCGTGCTTCAATGCGCGCCAAGGTCGAGACAGTAAATCCTCCATCAGCAATAGGCGCCGCGTAACCTTGCAAGAGCGCGGCGAATTCTATGTCTTCATTTTGATCGTGGCTCATACCAATCCTTTGCTATGGCTTAGGCGTGTATCAGATTTTTGCCGCGGGGCATAATCTGCCAGCACAGTTCGCAATTTGGCTTTACCGCGATTTACGTGACTTTTGACGGTCCCCAATGGCAAGCCTGTCGCCGTGGCGGCTTCTGGGTGCGTCAGGCCGTGTAGTAAACATAGCATCACAACGGCGCGGCACTCTGGTGTTAACGTGTCCATTGCGCGTTCAACATCCAGGCCTTGACCGTTTGGTGCCGCAATTCCTCCCGCAACAAGGTCTGGCACGACCTGATGTTGCGAGAGTTCACGACGCCGCTTGGCTTTGCGAGCGTGATCTAAAAACCTGCGATAGGCGATGCCGAACAACCAACTCCGAATTTTCTCGGGCTCAGCCAAATCGTTCAATGCCCCATGGGCCTTAATAAATGTGTCCTGCGCAAGATCATCTGCGAGTGCTTGGTTGCCGCAAAGTCGGCGCAGAAAGGCACGGACCGCACCCTGATGGGTGCGGACAATTTTATCAAATGTTGGCTCTCTGAAAATACCGAAGGGTCAGAGCAGCGGATCAGAGGCTTTGCGTCCAATAAAAACCCAAAGTCCAACATAGGCTGCGCCAATTAATAGTGGGAACATTGCGATCCCACTCAGGCCGCGAATAGCGTCTTCTTCCCCGATGATGCCGCCGAAAAGGAAAAATGCCAAAGCCAGCGCGATGAGAATGATGCCGGTCCGTAAATCGGCGTGCCGATTGCGGGGACGAATGCCCAGCGCATAAATGGTGGCCGGCGAAATCGTTTCGCCCTTATTGGTCATGGCCTCCAAAACGGTCATGACGGCTTTTTTCGATTTATATCGATAGGCGACAACCGCCCAAACGATAAGGGGGGCAATTGCAAATAATGCGATGGGTACGAGTGTGTCTTCCATGATGAGGTCTCCTTTTGATCTCTATACCCTATAGACGTCATGGGTGCCGCGAATGGATGCGCTCCGCTAAAAAAAGGTGCATCACGGGAAGTTAATTTGCGCTTTGTGCATAAATCATGCGTATAAAAAGCATGAAAAATATTCTAAAACCCTACCTCATCGCCTCTGTTTCGGCAGCCGCTGTCCTGTTTAGTGGATGTGCCGACGCGCAATCGTCGGACCAAGCTCCAAGCCTATCGCAAACCGAAGCCCAAGCTGTCGCGCAGGTAGCCACGCAAAAAAGTGTCGCAACTCCCATGATGCAACCAAACTGGGACATCCTTGCGGAAGGATCTCATATTCGATTTACAGCGCAACAAGAGGGCGCGGATTTCACAGGTGCATTTGCCGAATTTACAGGTGACATTGCTTTTGACCCTGATGCACCAGAAGCAGGGTCAGTCTCAATTTCTATTCCCTTAAGCGGTGTTGATGCGGGATCAAAAGATCGCAATTCGACCTTGCCAGCAAAAGTGTGGTTTTCGACCAAGGCCTTCCCAACGGCCGTGTTTACATCGGATCAAATTTCCCGCGATGGTCAAGGCTATCTTGCAAAAGGGAGCTTGACCCTAAAAGGAAAGAGCGCGCCCGTGGCGCTGCCGTTTACCTTAGAAGTTGATGGCGACCGCGCCGTAATGAACGGAACCGTCACAATCGATCGTACCATTTGGGATGTTGGGTCGTCCCCCTGGGACACGGATGAATGGGTCTCTCGGAGTGTCACATTGGACATTAAAGTGACGGCCAAGCGTAGGTGATAGTAACGTCTGATTCACATTAAATCTTGAAGGAATGTCAATTCGCTAGATGTTATCGTGCTTGCTATGGGACACTTACGCAAAAAATTCCTCCTCAATGAGAGCGGGCAGATCGGTGTGATCTTTGCGTTGATGGCGGTGCCGCTATTGGCGCTGACATCGGCCGCAATTGATTATTCGCGAGTCACCCAAGAGCGCAGTTCGATTTCCAGCGCCCTGGATGCGGCTGTCTTGGCTGCCGCAAACAACAATGCGATCCCAGTTGAAGAAAAAGACGCCTATGCGGCGACACATTTCCGTTCGAATTATAATGGTGATTTGGTGTTGGGCTTAACATCCTCTGTCACGACTGAAAAAGTCCGTCTCGTCGCCAAAGGCGAACTGCCGCTGACCTTTGGGAACGTCATCGGAATTAAAGATCAAGTCATTGAGGAAGCCAGTGCCGCCACACTCATGACCGAAAATACGATTTGTGTTCTCGCGCTTTCAGAAACGGTCGATGGGGCGGTTTCCTATGACTCTGATCTAGAATTTGTCGCCAATGGCTGTTCTGTTCAGTCCAATTCGACATCGGGAAGCGCCATTCTTGCGGAAAAAAATCTGTATAAACCGACGGCTGAGTCTTTCTGCGCCGTTGGTGGAATCAAAGGCGAGGTTGAGCCCCATGCCAAAGGGGAATGTAGCCCCATTGCGGACCCTTACGTTTCCGTTGCTCCCGCTGCGATTGGCGAATGTAAACGCGAGTTTTTGGTTGAAAACACCTCGCTCCTAAACGGCCTCATTCCCCTTGGTGACATTGTGCAGGCGCTGCCGTCTATAAACCCTATTCCGGTAGACGATGTTCTCGCACAACTTAAACTCACTCATACAGGCCCACAATTCGGGACTGACAAAGGTCCAATTGATGAGCAGCGGGTCACGCTTGAAAAAGTCGCCAATTTGGGCGGCGAAGATATGCGGAAACTCCTCGAGGCCTACGAGCCTTATGGGGAGTGGATGGAGTGTTTAGAGAACCCAAAACCCGTTTGTTATGGCTTTGATAACCCGTTTCTCAATACCAGTTTCAGGGAAGTACCAGCCGTGGGGCTTGTTGCTGAAATTTTTGAGATTTCCTATGGAGCGCTTTTAGCGCCCGTGGCAGAGCCAGAAATTGTGACGACGGGCCTTGTCGAGCTGATCAATGGACAGCTCTACAGCCGCAACAATATTGATAACGAACTTGTGCCAGTATCCGCCAACCTGACGGGCGGCAACATCTTGCTCTCGCCAGGTACTTATTGCGGCGGTTTGACTGTGGATGGACTAAATGTCCGTTTCTCGGCCGGCGATTATATCTTTAAAGACGGACCGCTGACCTTTTTGAACGAAAGCCAAGCCACAGCGAGCAATGTGACTTTCGGATTCACGGGTAGTGGCGCCACCATGAGCATTGAAAGCGGTTCCAGCTTAAAGATTAAAGCGGCTACGGATGGGCCCCGTAAAGGCTTAGCCTTCATGCAAATGATCGACCAATCCGCGGCGGGTAATCGCGCGCCAGAGGCTGGCGTCAATCGCATCGCAAGCGGTGGGCAGCTGTCTATGTCCGGTACAGCTTATTTCCCAGAGCAAACACTCATCATCACGGGTGAGAACACCCATATTGGATCTTCATCGCCTGCGGTCGGATTAATTGCTGACACAATTAGTTTCCGTGGTGCGCGTGGGTCACGTGTAGAATTGGCGGTGGATCATGTGAAAGCGGGAATTCCGCCGATTGAACCGCGCGCTGATGATGGTGTCCGCCTCGTCGAATAGGTTCCGGTTTAATACTTATTTCTAACTAATAGTCGGGCGCAGCGGCGACTAATTGGGCCATTCGGTCAGCATAGCGGAGTCTGACGTCCTTGGGCGATCCGTCAAAATGCAATCGAATATACAGCATTGCACTCCCCAATAATATGCGCGCGTCTGATTTATCGGGTCCTGGATTGATCATGCTGGACGTCATCATGGCTAGTTTCTGATTTTCAAACGCTTGGTAACGGCCGCGAATAGACGAAAAGGCAACTGACCAAGATAACAACACCTTCATAATATCCGGGTCGGTCTCGCAGAGAGCAGATAGTTTAAGTGCCCATTCATGCATGAGTTCTTCACGCCTTAGCGTGGTCGGGTTTGGCACTTGTTTGATCAGATCAAAGATTTTGACCTCGACTTGACTCAGAACCGCATCCACCAAGGCTTCGCGGGTCGGGAAATATTTGAAAACTGTCGGCGTTGAAACGCCTGCGCGTTGGGCCACATCGGCGTGAACGGCGCGTTCAATGCCCCCTTCGGCAAAGGCTGATATCGCATGTTGAAGTAGCTGGGCTTTGCGGGCGTCAGGATCCAACCGCCGTCGTGGTGGTGCATCAGCATCGGCGTCATGGGTTTTAGCCGGGGAAGGATCGGTGACGTGCATTGCGTTCTCATGCGACTTTATGTCCAAAACTACAAGACATGATACGTTGTTGACAATATTATCATTAAAGGTCAAAGGATTTCAAACGAGACAAATAATATGGCCTTTTTATCGGAACATTTCGCGGCACACCCGACGCGTAAACGTCATTTATGGCTGGTTTCGCTCGCTTATCCCATGTTTCCCTTGGCGGGGACGGGTCTGGCTTGGTTCACAGGACATGGGGCCTGGGTCTGGCTGACCGTCGTCGTGGCCTATCTGATCCTTCCCATTCTTGATGTTCTGGCTGGGGACGACACAACAGACCTCTTAGGTCAAATGGATGCCGAGGCAGCAATGTCGCCCTTCTATAAATATATGGTCCATGGCCTACTGCCCGTCATATATTTGACTTGGATTTTAGGCGCAGCCTATGTCGCCACGCAAAACCCAAGCCTGTTGACACTCATCGGGGTCGGCATTGGTCACGGTCTAGGTCTAGGGTTTGCCATTAATTCAGGGCATGAGGTCGGCCACAAAACGGACCGCGTCAGTAAATGGATGTCATTGCTCATGCTCGCGCCGAGCCTCTATGGGCATTTCAGGATCGAACATAATGTCGGCCATCATTCCGACGTTGCGACCCCGCGCGATAGTGCGACAAGTTATTTCGGGGAAAGCTTCTGGCACTTCATTGGCCGCGAAGTCCCTGGCGCTTGGAAGCGGGCGTGGCGGATCGAATCCAAACGCGCGGCGCGAAAGGGGTATTCACGCTTTTCACTGCGCAATGAAGTCGTCGCGGCAACTTTGCTGGGTCTCGCCGCTTGGGGTGTGATGTTGAGTATTTTTGGGTTCGTTATTCTGCCCTATTTGCTGTTCGCTTGGATATTCTCCGTGCACAGCCTGTCGCTACAAAATTATGTCGCCCATTATGGTCTACTGCGTGATCAGCGACCCGATGGGAAATATCTGCCCGCGCAGCCCGAACATAGTTGGAATTGCAACAAGTTGATGACCAACCTCATCACCTATAATCTCGCGCGTCATTCGGACCATCACGCGAACCCGTCGCGACATTATCAGAAGCTACGAAATTTCCCTGACGTGCCGGAGCTGCCGATGGGATATGGCGCGATGTTCCTCATGGCCTATTTCCCGCCGCTCTTCCGTCGCGTCATGGATCCGCTCGTGCTGGCTAATGTCGATGGGGACATGACGCGTGTTTTGACAAAAGAGAAGATGCTGGCGGGTTAAGGCCGCCGTTGCGGCAGGAATTATTCGCCTGCTGCTTCGCGCATCTCTTCGAGTTCCAGCCACTCTTCTTCTAATTCGCCAAGCTTCATTTGCGCGGCGACTAAGGCGTCGGATTTCTTCATAAACAGGTCCACGTCTTTCGCATAAAGATCAGGGTCAGTCAGCGCCACATTCAACGTGTCAATCTTCGCGTTGATCGCTTCCATCTCTTTGGGAAGGCTCTCCAAACGAAATTTATGCTTATAAGAGAGCTTGCCCCCGGCTGGCGTCGGGGCGACGTGACCAGATTTAGATTTGTTTTTCGAACCTTTTCCGCTGAGCTTCTCAGCTTTCCGCGACTGCACACCTACGCCACGTTGGGCGACCATGTCGGAGTATCCACCCGCATAAAGCTGCCATTTCCCGTCACCCTCATAGGCGAGGGTACGTGTCACGGTGCGATCCAAAAAGTCTCGATCATGCGAGACAACAATGACTGTGCCAGAGTAATCCGCAACGATCTCTTGTAAGAGGTCGAGCGTTTCCAAGTCCAAGTCATTTGTCGGTTCATCGAGAACCAGCAGGTTAGAGGGCAAGCGCAAACCGCGGGCCAATTGTAAACGGCCACGTTCTCCGCCTGAAAGGCGATGAACGGGTGTTCGTTTCTGCTCAGGCGCAAAGAGGAAATCTTTCATATAGCCGATAACATTACGCGGTTGGTCATTGACGATGACGCTATCACCGCCCCCATCTGTCAGCGCGTCGGCAAGCGTCCAATCGGGGTCCAATGTTTCGCGGTTCTGATCAATGACCAAGGGGTCGAGATTTGTCCCCAGTTCAACACGACCCAAGTCCGCTTCGAGCGTTCCCATGATCAATTTCAGGAGCGTCGTTTTGCCTGACCCATTCGGGCCAACCAAACCAATGCGGTCACCGCGTCCAATGCGCAGCGTTACATCGTCAATGACGGTGCGGCCGTCAAAAGCTTTAGAAACATTCGTGAGTTTTGCGACCTGCTTGCCCGAGGCGCGACCTTCGGTAACGGTCACATCCGCAAGGCCTTGGACCTTTTTCGCGGACTTTAGTTCTTGTTTTAAATTCCCAAGATCTTTGAGACGTTTGACATTGCGTTTGCGACGACCAGAGACGCCATGGACGACCCAATGTTGTTCGCGCACGATCTGGCGGGCCAGCTTGTGTCGGTCGAGTTCTTCCTGCTCTAAGAATTCGTCGCGCCAATCTTCGAAATGAGCAAAGCCCTTGTCGAGCTCTCGCGTTTCGCCGCGATCCATCCAAAGTGTCTTTTGCGACAAAGATTCCAGAAAACGCCTATCATGCGAGATCAAAACTAGCGCGGCGCTCATGGAGCCCAACTCGCCTTCCAGCCATTCGATAACCGGAAGATCCAAATGGTTTGTTGGCTCGTCCAACATTAAAATATCAGGTTCTGGCGCAAGCGTGCGCACCAAGGCCGCGCGCCGACGTTCACCACCAGACATGGTCGCAGGATTTTCAGTGCCGTTCAATCCGAGGGCATCTAGCAAGTAAGGAATGCGATAAGCATCATCCGCGCCTTCAAGCCCGTCACGCACATAGGCATCTACATTAGCAAAAGCCGAGAGATCGGGGTCTTGCGGCAGGTAACGCCAGCTTGTGCCCGGTTTGATGAAACGCTCACCGCCATCTTCTTCCACTAACCCCGCCGCGATTTTCAGCAGAGTTGATTTTCCCGACCCATTTCGCCCAACCAGACAAATGCGATCCCGCGCGTGAACCGTTAAATCGGCACGCTCCAGCAAAGGCGTTGAACCGAAGGTCAAGGAGATGTCTTTTAAGGTGAGTAAGGGTGGGGCCATGCGCGCGCGGATAGGCGAGACGCATCGAAAAGGGAACCTAAAACCCCATCACGGCGCCGGATAAACGCGATTGAACACCGCTTCGCCGCAATCCCTTCATACTTTCCTCACCCTGTCTTGGCAAAAGCTGACACATGTCCCCTCTTGGCCATCATGTTTTAGTCTTTGATTCTGGCGTCGGCGGCTTGTCGGTTGTCGCGGAAATCCGTGCGCGGCAGCCCGACGCCTTTTTGTCCTATGTCGCCGATGATGTCTTTCGCCCCTATGGCAATAAGTCTGAAGCGCAATTGCGCGCGCGATTGCCAGGGCTCTTGGCCACACTTGTTGAAATGTTGGACGTCGATGCGGTCGTGGTGGCCTGCAACACGGCATCAACGACAGCGCTACCGCCTATCCGCGCGGCGCTGTCCGTACCTGTTATCGGGGTTGTGCCCGCGATCAAGCCTGCGGCTGAACGCTCTGCCACGCGGGCGATCGGGGTATTGGGTACGCCCGGAACCGTACGGCGCGCCTATGTTGATACGCTGATCGCGGATTTTGCCACGGAATGCCACGTGCTGTTGCAAGGCTCGACGCGTTTGGTCGCGGAAGCTGAGAAGAAACTTTCGGGTCAAGCTGTGGATATGGCGGTCTTGCGCGAAGAAATCGCTCCGCTGTTTGCGGGTCGCATCGGTGCAGATGTGGATGCCGTTGTTCTGGCGTGTACGCATTTCCCATTGCTGCGAGAGGACCTGCAAGCCAGCGTCACACAAAGTGTCAAATGGATCGATAGCGGCGCCGCCATCGCGCGTCGCCTAAGCGCGGTGCTGTCTGAAATAGTGGCGCGCACACTACCAGACCATCCAGAAACTGCTTTTCTCATTGGCCCAGACACAGATGATGCGCGGGCGAAAGCATTTTCTGATTATGGGTTCCACCGCACGATTGGCTTATTGCCCCAATAATGCCTAGTGCGGCATGACGGCTTTTAGTCCGAAATATAATACGAGCAGCACGGCAAACAGCCCAAATGTGAAGATCGCAAAATGCTCTTTCATCCACCGCTCGGCCGTTTCGCCCATCAGGCGAACGATTCCAGCCACAGCCAAAAACCGTAACGTGCGTGATAAAACGCTAGCTGTGACGAAGATGCCAAAGCTAACGGGGATGGCTCCGCTCATGATTGTAATGACTTTATAAGGGAAGGGGGTAAATCCTGCGCCAAAGACCCAAAGCGCCCCGTCTTCATTCACTTTATCACTAAATGTGTTCATACTATCGAGCTTCCCCATTCGCTCCAGAACGGGGCCGGCAATCGTATCAAAAAATAACATGCCCAAAAAATAGCCAAAGATACCGCCAAGAACCGAGAAGAAACTCGCAATCAGCGCCAGACGCCACCACGCTTTAGGGCGCGCCTGCACCATGGGCATCAACATAAGGTCCACAGGAATAGGAAAAAAGGAGCTTTCGGCAAAGGAAACCGCGCACAAGATCGGCGTCGCACGCTTGTGCCCAGCCGCCCGTTTTGTGGCGTCATACCACTTTTCAAGAAATGCAAGTTTACCCTTCATCAGGGGGCTGTATCTGCTGTAGGTTAAGGGCAGCTTTATGGCCAAAACAGTTGACGGCCCCGTCCAAATGAATAGAAGGCTGCTCACTACTCATCGTCATGAGTTTTGTATGGTATGCGGGCGTGGCGGAATTGGTAGACGCGCGGGATTCAAAATCCCGTTCCTTTGGAGTGTCGGTTCGATTCCGACCGCCCGTACCACTTAACAAGTCGTCTTCTGAAACATCCGATAACGGGCAATAGCTGCGGTTCTGTGTTTGAATGACGGTTCCCCTGACGACCGAAAACAAATGTTAGAGTACCCGATCAGAGAATCTGTAAAAATTCTCTGCGGATATAACACTTGCGCACACCGATGACTTAGCAGGCGAGAACACCTGCTAGGTTTGGTTTTGACCTAAATTCTCTTGCTGGAATGCCATAAGGACTCGATTCCTCTTCATCCCAAAAGATCATTACATGTCGTAAAAGGCGGGCTTTTGCATACGGCGGCGTTCGCGGCCTTTTGGTTTGCGACCCTTCGGGGCCTCATACCAATCATCTGCATCCATGAGGGACAGACCGTCCGAAGCCATCATACGGCTGGACATAAACTCTTTAGTTTTACGATGACGCTTGGACATAATTGCCTCCATAATACGTCGACGAGGCCCCTGAGAGCTGGGCCACGAATTCAAATTACACCATGTTATGTGTTTTTGGGAAGCGATTTTTTGTGACGCCCACATAATTGTGACGCCCACATAATATTGTAAGAGGTGTCACCATCTCACCGCAACATCGAAATTGGGGGTGAGCGCTCTCGTCTTGAACTCGGTATGGGGTCTGGCTATAGACTGGCCCTACACGGCAACTGCTGGCGCATCGGGCGGACGGCTTGCCGGACCTTTTAATCTTGAAAGGCCGCCCGTGACCGCTCTCTTTAGACCAGCGAACGCCGAAGATATTTCGGCGATCTACAAATTTACCTCAAAGGCTGATTCTGGCCTGACCACCGTTCCGAAAACAAAACAAGCCGTGACCGAATATGTCTCGGAGTCTTTGGATTTTCTCGCGCACAAACCTGGTGCAAACCGTTTGCTGTTCGTTGCCGAGCGTGAGGGTAAAATCTTGGGAATTTCTGGCATTATCCCGCGGTTGGGCGTCGATCGCCCGTTCTATTCGTTCAAACGCTCTCGTCATGCCCGCAAAGCGTCTCAGCTTGATCTGTCTGTCCGCTATGACACGCTGCAACTCACGACAGATTTCGATGATTACACCGAACTGGCGACAATCTTTATCGACCCCGAGTCTAGAGGGTCAGGCGCAGGGCGGCTGCTCTCAATCGGGCGTCTTGGGTTTATTCATGCTCATCGTGATCGGTTTGAGAAAGACTTGATGGCCGATATTCGCGGTTGGGTCGATGAGGACGGTGTCTCTCCATTCTGGAAACATTTAACGTCGCGATTTATTCAAACCAATTTCGATGAGGCCGATCATCATTCTGCTGGCGATGCCGCCTTTATCGTCGAGTTGCTCCCGGCTTTGCCAATCCTCATGAACCTCCTACCAGAAGCCGCTGCCAATTGTGCGGGCAAGCCCCATGACCTCTCAGCGGGCGCGATGAATTTGCTTCTTTCCGCAGGGTTTCAAGACACAGACCTCTGCGACATTTTTGATGGCGGCCCGGCCATTCGCTGTCGCACGGATCGCACGCTGATCTCTCAAACTGTTTATCAAGCCACAGGCGGCGGCGTCGCAGAGTCCGAATGCAAGTATCTGCATTTCACGGGGGAGGGAAAAAATTTCCGCGCTGCAATTGGGGCGGCTTATCCCGGTGCCGAGAAAGCGGGTCGCGAGGCATGTGACGCCTTGGGCACCATTACACCACTTGTTGCGCTCGCGCAGAATCGTCGAGGTTAGTTTATGTCTTCGACTTCAAAAACAGTAGAGATGAATTTCGATGGTCTCGTTGGACCTAGCCACAATTATGCAGGCCTGAGCCACGGGAATATCGCGTCATCTTCCAATCAAGGCAATGCCGCCAATCCAAAGGCAGCCGCTTTGCAAGGGTTGGCGAAAATGCGGAGGCTCCTAGACTTGGGCATCCCTCAAGCCGTCTTGCCGCCGCAAGAACGCCCTTATGTGTCAGGTCTTCGTGCTTTGGGATTTGGTGGAACCGACGGTCAGGTTTTAGAATCCGCTTTCGCGCACAGCCCTGCGCTGGTCGCGAACTACAGCTCGGCGTCCTGCATGTGGACGGCCAATGCCGCGACGGTCACGCCCAGCGCCGATAGTTCCGATGGTCGCGTGCATTTCACGCCCGCAAATCTGACCGCCATGCCGCATCGCGCGCTTGAAGATCAGCAAACCCGTCTCACCTTGTCTGCGATTTTCGCCGACCGAGACCATTTCGCCGTCCACGCCCCATTGGCGCATACACCGCTATTGGGAGATGAAGGGGCCGCTAACCATAATCGGTTGTCTGCGTCCCATGGAACCGCTGGCGTTGAGGTCTTTATCTATGGACGCGACGCGCTGGGGCCAAAAACTGATCTCAAATTTCCGGGGCGGCAGACATTGCAGGCCTCAGAATCTGTTGCGCGGCTTCATGGTCTCAACGCTAAAAACGCTGTGTTCCATCCCCAAAGTGCCACCGCCATCAATGCAGGGGCATTTCATAATGATGTCGTGTGCGTCTCGAATGAGACGGTTCTGTTCTTCCATGAAAACGCCTTTGATGACCCAGCTGCGCTGAAAGCTAAAATCACGGCGCAGACAGACTTATTGGGGTTTGACCCTTATTTCCTAATGGCAGGCGCAGACGCCGTTCCATTGCCTGATGTGATTTCGAGTTATTTGTTTAATTCGCAGCTCGTGACTCTGCCCGACGGTGGCATGGCGCTGATCCTGC
Source organism: Litorimonas cladophorae (assembly GCF_014652455.1). GTDB lineage: Bacteria > Pseudomonadota > Alphaproteobacteria > Caulobacterales > Maricaulaceae > Litorimonas > Litorimonas cladophorae. Next base: position 225,992 of record NZ_BMYV01000002.1, read on the forward strand.
CTAGCCAAGTCGAAGAGACGGCCTCAACCAAAGCCTTTGTCGATCAAACGCTGGCGGGGGATAATCCGATTACGCAGGCACATTATCTGGACTTGCGGCAGTCTATGGCCAATGGCGGAGGCCCCGCGTGTCTGCGTTTACGCGTCGCGTTAAACCCCGCGCAATTTGCCGCTGTTCAAGAGGGCGTCATCATGACCTATGACAAGATCACGCATTTAGAAAATTGGGTGAAAGCGCATTATCGCGACCGCCTTGCATGTGATGATTTGGGCGATCCTAAGTTCTTACAGGAAAGCCGCGACGCGCTTGACGCATTGACGCAAATCTTGAACCTGCCCAACCTGTATGATTTCCAAAGGAGCGGCACATGAATGTCGATCACATTCCCCTCGGTAAGTTGACCGAAACGGACCAAGTTGCGCTAGATAAAATTGCCGCGCGCCAAGACGACATGTTGGCGCGGACAATTGGCTGGTCCAAGATCAATACGGGCAGCTGGAATGCCGCGGGATTAAATGATTTCTCAAAAGTTCTCGCCGAGGTCTTTGGCGAAACTGAAGCCGTCGTTGAGCTGGTTCCGACAGCTCCGATTGAGAAAGTCGATGCCAAGGGCAATATGCAGGGCTTCCAGTCTGGGCCTGTTTTGCGGGCCACGGCTCGCCCTGACGCGCCCAATCAAATTGTCATGACAGGGCATTACGACACTGTGTTCCCAAAAGGCACATTCACCGAGGTCACAGACCTTGGCGACGGGCGATTTAACGGTCCTGGCCTGACGGATATGAAAGGCGGCATTTGCGTGATGTTGGAGGCGCTGAAAGCCTTTGAATCCGGACCGCTAAAAGACCAACTTGGCTATTGCGTTGTTCTCTCCCCCGATGAGGAGACAGGCAATCATGCGTCCAATGATATGATCATGGAGGCGGCGCGCAAAGCGCATCTGGGCCTAACATTTGAGCCCTGTATGGAAGACGGCAGTTTTTCTGGCGCGCGTAAAGGCAGCGCAGTTTGGGACGTCATCTTCCAAGGTAAATCCGCTCACGCGGGCCGCGAGCCCGAGAAGGGCCGCTCCGCGCTCATGGCGGCCTCTGATTTCGCCTTACGCATTGAAGCTTTAACGGATGCGCGCGAAGGCACGACATTCAACATTGGCTCAATTGATGGCGGAGACGCTGTGAATGTGGTGCCCGCGCTTTGTGTCGTGCGTCTCGGAGCACGCGCGCCTGATGCTCCGTCGGCTGATTGGGCGCAGGCCCAAGTAGATGCGGCGCTGGCTGAAGTTCTGAAACGTGACGGAATTACCGCTCATACGCATGGCGGATTCTACCGCCCCCCCAAACCTCGCAATGCCGCGCAGAATAAATTATTTGGCGACGTCGCCGAAACAGCTGAAGCCTTAGGCATAACTATTCAATTCAAAGATACTGGCGGTGTGTGCGAAGGAAACAACGTTTTCGCGGCGGGCACGCCAAATATCGACACGCTCGGCGTGCGCGGTGGACGCATCCATTCATCCGAAGAATTTTTGGTCGCGGACAGCTTGTCTGAAAGGGCGGGTCTTGCGACGCTGATCCTTCACCGTATTGCCGAGGGTCGCATCGATGCAAAAGCGATCAAAGCCCTGATGGGAAAATAGAATATGTCCGATACTTTTAAATCGATTTGCCCAGCGACAGGTGATGTCGTCTGGGAAGGCGCGCCTGCCTCCGCTGCACAGGTTCAAACGGCTGTTGCCAAGGCCCGTGCCGCATTTGCAGACTGGTCCCTACGTCCGTTTCAATTTCGCGCAGATATTGCGCTGGCTTATGCGGAGCGCGTGCGTGAGCATAGTGAGGCCATTGCCCTCGCCATTTCGCGGGATATGGGCAAGCCGCTTTGGGAGGCCCGTACGGAAGCGGGCGCGATGGCGGGTAAAGTCGCTGTTTCGATCAAATCCTATAATGAACGTACGCCGACGGTCATCACGGATGCGACGCGTTTGGCCCATCGTCCGCACGGCGTGATGGCAGTCTTCGGCCCGTTTAACTTTCCTGGACATTTGCCCAATGGTCACATCATTCCGTCGCTTTTGGCGGGGAATACGGTTGTGTTCAAACCCTCCGAGCTGACGCCGCAAGTCGCCGATATTATGGTGCAATGCTGGACGGAAGCCGGACTGCCAGACGGCGTGCTGAACCTTGTTCAAGGCGCACGTGAGACAGGCGCAGCCTTGTTAGATGCTGACATCGATGGATTACTTTTCACAGGCAGTGCGAAGACAGGCACATTTTTCCATAAACATTTCGCGGGCCGTCCCGAAGTTTTATTGGCGCTGGAAATGGGCGGCAATAATCCGCTCATCATTCAAGACCCCGTCGATGTTGACGCGGCGGCTGACCTTGCCTTTATGAGCGGATATATCACGGCAGGACAACGGTGCACTTGCGCCCGCCGTTTGATCTTGCCTGAAGGTGCTTTTGGCGATGCCGTCATAGAGGTGTTATTGGCCAAAATCTCAAAAGTGAACATCGGGCGCTGGGATATCGATGATATCTTCATGGGGCCCGTGGTTAGTGTCGGCGCCGCCGAAGCGGCCAGTGCATTTGAAGCGGAACTTCTTTCAAAAGGGGCAAAGTCATTGTCAGCGCTTGACCGTGACGGCGCATTTTTGCGTCCGGGATTGATTGATGTCACAGGTATCTCGGTTCCTGATGAAGAGCTCTTCGCGCCATTCCTACAGGTCATTCGTGTGCCGAATTTAGACGCCGCCATTACTCAAGCTAACGCCACGCGGTTTGGTTTGGCGTCAGGATTGATCTGCGACGACGGCGCAGTGTGGGACCACGCGTGTCCTCGTTTGCGAGCCGGTATCGTCAATTGGAATAAGCCCACAACGGGAGCCGCTTCGACACTGCCATTTGGCGGACCAGGTCTGTCTGGCAATCATCGCCCCGCGGCCTATTACGCTGCCGATTATTGTGCTTGGCCACAAGCCGGGCAAATCGCTGACGTCGCGGTTGGACCCCCGATGCGGGGTATGACCTAAATAAACCTGTGTGCAGAAAAGTGTATCTATTCCGCCGCGTTTAGTGGCGGGAAGACGGCGGTTTTTTTAATCACTCCATAAGCAAAGCTTGTGTCGATGGACGCGATACTGCCAATGGGGTGAAGGTGTTGCCGCACAAAGGTTTCATAGCTCGCGAGATCCTCGACCACGACTTTCAATAGGTAGTCGGATAGTCCCGTCATCACGTGACATTCCAGAACGTGTTCGGTTTTGCGGATATGGTCCTCAAAACGTTTGATGACGTCCTGTGTATGTTTTTCCAATCGCACGCGTACAAAAACCGTCACCGGTAGGCCGTAGGCTTTCGCATCGACTTGCACATTATAGCCTAGAATGACGCCCGATTTTTCGAGCGCGCGTAGACGTCGCAAGCAAGGCGACGGGGATAGGCTAACGGCCTCGGCTAAATCATGATTCGTCATCCGGCCATTCATTTGAAGGGCGCGAATGATTTGACGGTCTTTACTATCCATAAGACTTAGTATTGGCAGAATCTGCCAATACTGCAATCCAGACAGATGAAATAACACGATATTGGCTTCCAACCTGATATATTCTTCATAAAAGTATCGGGAGGGTAGACAGATGCGCACCACGAAGAGTTTTGCCACGCGTGCGATACATCACGGATATGACCCCGCCCAAAATGAAGGGGCCTTAACGCCACCGTTGCATATGACCTCCACCTTTGTGTTCGAAACCGCCGAGCAAGGCGGCGCACGTTTTGCAGGCGAGGCCGAGGGCCATGTCTATTCGCGCATTTCAAACCCAACGCTGGATCTCTTGGAGCGCAGAATTGCGGTGTTGGAAGGGGCAGAAGCGGGTCTTGCGCTGGCGTCCGGTATAGGGGCGATAACGGCGGCGATGTGGACATTGCTGGAGCCGGGAGATGAGCTAATTGTCGACGAGACGCTTTACGGATGTACGTTCTCATTCCTGCATCACGGCTTGGCGAAATTCGGCATTACTGTGACCCATGTCGATTTGACCGATCCTGAAAACCTCATAAAGGCAATATCGGCAAAAACGCGCATGGTCTATTTTGAAACGCCAGCAAATCCGAATATGCGCCTTGTTGATATTGCGGCCGTGTCCGACATTGCCCACGCGGCGGGCGCGATTGTCATGGTCGATAATACTTATTCCACGCCGTACCTGACGCAACCGATTACGTTGGGCGCAGATGTCGTTGTGCATTCCGCGACGAAATATCTGGGCGGTCATGGGGACGTGATCGCAGGTTTACTTGTGGGCGATCATGAAACTGTCACGCGCATTCGTCTGTTCGGGATGAAAGACATGACGGGCGCCGTGATGAGCCCTTTTAATGCCAGTCTGGTCCTGCGCGGGATCAAGACGCTAGAGCTGCGCATGGACCGTCATTGTCAGAGCGCGATGGTGGTCGCGAAGATGTTAGAGGCCTCCGCCAATGTTGACCGCGTCTGGTATCCGGGCCTCATGAGTTTCGAACAACGGGACCTCTCGCTGCGGCAAATGTCAGATTTCGGCGGGATGATTGCGTTCGAATTAAATGGCGGTATCGCGGCGGGACGCGCCATGATCAACAAGACCCAGATGATCCATTGCGCAGTCTCGCTGGGGGATACGGAAACGCTGATCCAGCATCCGGCTAGCATGACGCATTCGACTTATACGCCTGAAGAGCGTCACCGTCACGGCATCAGTGACGGGCTTGTGCGATTGTCTGTCGGTTTGGAAGGTGTCGAAGATATTTTGGCAGATTTGGAGCAGGCTTTGGCGTAGGCGCCTAAAGCGCATCCGTCTGATAGATTTTGATCTTCAATCCGCCATGCGGAATTGGCGCACTTGGCGTTTTCCATGGCAATTTTGTGGCTTCGGCAAGCGATTGTTCTGTGGTGACCATTCCCACGCGCCAGCCGCTAAACCGCGCCCGCATCACTTCTCCGAAGTTTTGATAAAGCGAAAAAAGTTCGTTCTTATTGCCGATGCGGGTGCCATAGGGCGGATTGACCATGACCAACCCCGGCGGACCTTCGGGCGGCGCAATTTGCGATACGGGCTTCATTTCAAAATGACAGGCTGCCTCGACGCCCGCGCGTTTCGCATTATCTTTCGCATGGGCGATGACCTGCTTCTCGCGATCAGACCCATAAAAATGCGGGGTAGGTTCGCGGGTGAACCAGCCGTCTTTCATGGCTTGGACGGCGTCAGCGTCATAGCTGACGAGATGTTCAAAGGCGAAGCTGCGGTCGCGACCTGCCATCTTATTGGCCGCGATTTCTGCCGCTTCAATCGGAAAGGTTCCTGAGCCGCACATCGGGTCCAGCAAGGGCTCGGTGCGTTTATAACCGCAAGCGCGCAAAGTCATGGCCGCGATTGTTTCGCGCAAGGGTGCTTTGCCCAATGCCAATTTATGACCACGTTTATGCAGCGCCGTGCCTGATGTCTCGAGCGAAAGGATCACGAGGTTTCGCGCAATGCGGACCTTGATCAGGACGTCTGTTGTCTCGATGGAACTCGCGATACGCGCGCCAAATTCTTCGTGGATAGCGGTTTCGATCCGCTGCTCGGCTGCGCCGCCGTGGTAAATTTCGCTTTTCTTATTTGTGCTGACTTCGACCTTGATGCGGTGGCCGGGCGCAATGAAGTCGCCCCATGGGAACGCCCGCGCCCGTTTATCTAACTGCGCCAAATGCATCGCGCGAAATTCGCCAATTCGCGCCAGAACTTTTGATGCGCCGCGCAAGACGAGATTGGCCCGCCAGACATCTTTCCATCCACCTTGGATCAAAACGCCGCCGCTAATAACTTTCGGTTTTCGAAAGCCTTGCTCGCAGACTTCAGCAAACAGTAAATCCTCCAGCCCCGGCAGGGTCACGAGGAAGATTTCAAATTCAGTTTGGGGCGCATCGGTCATATGTCGCTGCGCCTATCACGGAGCAAAGGAAGACGCACGTAGGGAATGCGGTATGCCGTTCCTTGCTAAGAGTAGACAAGATGCTGTTCAACAACTGGGTTTGAGGTTCACAGTTAATCGCGGCGACGCCGCCCCAAAATTTACCACTGGTGTCCATGTCATGTATCAAGTGCAACTTGCTGGTCGGAAGCCGACCCAGGGAGACCAGCTCCCTGACCGAATGGCATTTGTCGCCGATGCAACTTGGCTTGATTATCGGCTTAATGATGGCTCTGGGAGCGTGCGGTGAGTCTGAACTTCGCCTGCATAGGCCAGACAATATCTCCAGCGATATCATTATCAACGTTGTGCAAGAGCGGGACGCTCCGTGGATTGTGAGCTATGAAAGTGGTCCGCGAAAAACGGCTGACATTTGGCCGCTTGGCAAAACTATTTCTCTGCGTCTCAGTGCGGAGGAGGATGGACATACCTTATTCATACCAATCCTCGGGGTTCGTTTGCCTAGCGTTGCGGGACAGACGTCGCAGAGTTAGTTTGCAGTGAAGAAGCTCTCAACGTCTTCGCTTCCTTTCTTTCTAATGCGGAAATGAAACCCTCTGCTTGGTTGAGTGTGGGCGCTTTGTTGTTTTCCAATTCATTAAAAACTAACTCTGTTCATCACTTATACAGCTTTGTGGAAATATGGCCCCGTTCTCAGAATTGAAGACCCTCACAAACGGAGACCCAGGTCATGACATTTTTCTCGAAAACACTTATCGCCACTCTGGCGACGTCCTCTCTTGCCTTTGCAACGGCTGCGACAGCGCAAGACGCCTCGGATGACGGCTGGTCTGGTGAAGCGTCCCTAACGGGGTCGCGTACAACGGGTAACACCGAAACAACCGACGTCGGCTTAGGCTTAAACCTTCAGAAAACGACAGATGTGTGGCGTCATACTTTCAAGGCTTCTGCTGACTTTGGCCGCGTCTCAGGCACAACAAGCCGTGAGCGTTTCGTCTTGGGCTATCAAATTGACCGCGATCTCTCCGACCGCCTCTATGTCTACGGCAATGGTGACTATTTCAGCGATAAATTCGGCTCCTATGAGGAAGGCTACTTCCTCGGCGCTGGTTTGGGTTACAAGGCTGTCTTACCTGGGCCGCTCGGTTGGGATTTGGAAGCTGGTCTTGGCTACCGTTCACAAACGTCGCAAAGCCCGTTTTCAGTCACGGATGAAGAGTTGGCGCTACGCGGTGCGTCAAAGCTCAAATATGCGCTGAATGATAATGTCTCCGCTTACAACAACAGCGAAGTTATCTATGGTGACAGCAACACATATCTTTGGAACGAGACAGGTTTGACAGCGAATTTGATGGGCAATTTGGCCGCGCGTGCGTCTTTCCGTATCGATCACAATACCGATGTCGCTTCTGGCCTAGAAAAGACAGACACAATTAGCCGTTTCGGCGTCGTTTACACGATGAAATAAGAAAAAGCTTAGGCGGGCTGTTAAGGCCCGTCTCTCGCACCTTCAAGGGCGCATAAGATAGCTTCAGGCGTACCGTGTAAGTCCCTTACATTGGTGCGCCGAATCTTGTACGAATCACGGAAGATTCAAGCAGGATTCACTCAATGGCCGAACCCGTCCCGACCACTCCCGAAGCTGGGCCCATCGCTGGCCCTGAATATGGCGCCGATTCTATCAAAGTCCTCAAGGGCTTGGATGCCGTGCGCAAGCGCCCTGGCATGTATATCGGGGATACGGACGACGGGTCCGGCCTTCATCATATGGTCTATGAGGTCGTCGATAACTCCATCGATGAAAGCCTGGCTGGGCATGCGGATCGTGTTGAGGTCGTCTTGAATGCCGATGGCAGCGTCTCCGTCAGCGATAACGGGCGGGGTATCCCCGTCGCGATTCACACGGAAGAGGGCATCTCTGCGGCTGAAGTGATCATGACCCAGCTTCATGCGGGCGGAAAGTTCGATCAGAACTCTTATAAGGTCTCTGGCGGCCTCCACGGTGTGGGTGTTTCAGTTGTGAACGCTTTGTCCGTGTCGTTGAAGCTAACGATTTGGCGCGACGGCAAAGAGCATTTCATGGAGTTCTCTCATGGGGATTCGGTTGCGCCGCTCAAAATCGTCGGCGACGCGCCCGTTGATAATCGCCGTGATGGCACATCGCGCACGCTGACCGGTACAATGGTGCGTTTCTTACCCTCGGAAGAAACGTTCACAATGGTTGAATTTGACCGCAACACGTTGGAACGCCGCCTACGTGAATTGGCGTTTCTGAACTCGGGTGTGATGATCATTCTGACGGATGAACGCACCGAAGAGCGGAATGTAACAGAGCTATACTACGAAGGTGGCATCGAAGCTTTTGTTCGTCATTTGGATGCCAATAAAGTGCCTGTCCTGGATACGCCAATTAAGGTGCATGCGGAAAAAGATGGGATCACCGTCGACGCCGCACTGTGGTGGAATGACAGCTACCATGAGAACGTGAAGTGCTTTACGAATAACATCCCGCAACGCGATGGCGGAACCCATTTGGCAGGCTTCCGTGGCGCGCTAACGCGAACGATCAATACCTATGCCCAAGGCATGTCCAAGAAAAATGACAAGGTAAAACTCTCAGGTGATGATGCGCGTGAAGGTTTGACTTGTGTTCTTTCGGTCAAAGTCCCCGACCCAAAATTTAGTTCACAGACCAAGGACAAACTCGTCAGTTCCGAAGTTCGACCCGTTGTCGAGTCTGCGATGAACGAAGCCTTGGCCGAATGGTTCGAAGAGCATCCAACCGAGGCCAAACAGATCGTAATGAAGATCGCTGAAGCGGCGATGGCACGTGAAGCGGCGCGGAAAGCCCGTGATTTGACGCGAAAGAAAAGCTCCTTGGATGTGGCGTCACTGCCAGGGAAACTTGCCGATTGCCAAGAGCGCGATCCGGCCTTGTCCGAAATCTTCATTGTGGAAGGGGACTCTGCGGGCGGCTCCGCGAAGCAGGCGCGTGATCGTCATAACCAAGCGATCTTGCCACTGAAGGGTAAAATCCTAAACGTCGAGCGCGCGCGCTTTGACCGCATGTTGTCTTCGCAGGAAATCGGGACTTTGATTACGGCGCTGGGCACGGGCATTGGCCGTGATGATTTTGACGCTGACAAAGCGCGTTACCACAAGATCGTCATCATGACCGATGCGGATGTCGATGGTGCCCATATTCGGACGCTGTTGCTGACGTTCTTCTATCGTCAGATGCCAGAGTTGATCGAACGGGGTTATCTCTACATCGCGCAGCCACCGCTTTATAAAGTCGAACGCGGCAAAAATACGCAATATATTAAAGACCAAGAAGAACTTGATGAATATCTCATCGATGCGGGCTCAAAAGATGCCTCATTGTCGCTTGATGATGGACAGGTAATTGCCGGCGAAGACCTCAAGCGTGTCGCGCGTGAAGCATTAGCAGTGCAGCAAATTCTTAACCGCATGAAGCATCGCGCACCTGACAGTGCGATTTCGCAGATTGCGATTTCGGGTATTTTGACAGTTGAGGAAATGCCTGACCTCATTCCACTCGCGGTTGAGCGTCTCGATATGATTGCTGATGAAGGTGAAGACGGCTGGTCTGGGCGCTATGATGATAACGGCGCGCTTGTCTTTGAACGTGATGTGCGGGGCGTGATGGACCGTATCACTATGCGTCCAAGTTTCCGCGATAGTTCCGATGCGCGTCGTTTGCAAAAGCTCGCGCCATCTTTGAAGGAAACCTATTCTGGCACGGCGACGCTGCGTCGCGGTGAAAATGAACCTATTTACGTTTCTGGTCCTGCTCAACTTCTCGAAACGATTTTCGAGGCCGGCCGTAAGGGCTTCAAAATTCAACGCTATAAGGGATTGGGCGAGATGAACCCTGACCAGCTTTGGGAAACGACGCTGGATTCAAATGCACGTTCTCTTCTGCAAGTGCGGGTCGAAGCCGCTGATGCGACGGATGAATTGTTCACGAAGCTCATGGGAGACGTGGTTGAACCCCGCCGTGATTTCATCATTGCAAATGCGTTGGACGCAGAAGTCGACAGCTAGCGTTTGCTGGCTGCGCGCTTCACGTCTTCATTGATTTGGGTGACTGTTTTTTCTAATTCGCGCTCGATAGCTTGCTGCATTTCGAATTGTGCGCGGTCAAAATCATCTTGGGCTTCCTTCTTCATGCAAGCGAGATAAGCATCCACCTTGACGGTATATTGGCTCATCAGACCTGCGGGATTCTGAGTTTGTGAGTTAAATGTTGGTGTTCTTGGTTTGAAGCAGGTCGTGCTGCTCCACGTAAAGTCAGCCCCTGGCGAGGTCTTCAAAATTTCCCCCGCCGTTGCTGTCCCGGGGCTGATCGCCACCAGCCCGATAAGAATGGAAAAAGTAGAAATATAAGATCGCATCATAAGCCTCAAAGTGTTGGCTCACCTTAAGTCTTAGTTCACGAAAAACAAAACCCCCGCATCCACATGGACCCTACGAAAGTCGGGTTAAGCTCCGGGGCGCCACGCGTCACTCATCGTGACAAATTGGATTGTAGCGGGAAACGCATTTATGCTGCCGATCTTACATTCGTCGCGGCGAATGGAACCGCGTCGAAAACTCTTGTGAAAGATATGTTGGCGTCCAGAGATTTTGCCGCAGGTGCGGGTTTGACATCAAATATTCTTGAGGCGCTCTCGGTTTTATCAGGCGGTCGTGCCTCTGTCGTGAATGATAATGACAGCGTGGGCAAACCCGTTGGTTGGAAATCGAAAAGACGTTTAACCGTCAAAGATCGCGATGGATTGCAGGCCTTCGACGATCAATTCGCCATCCGTATTCCAAATACGCATAACTTGACTGGAATATCCGCCACGCGCGGCGGTAAGTTTTGACTCGACATGCCACCACCCGTCGCGGGTTTCTGGGCTGTCTGTCAAAAAATTGACGATCCAGCTCATGGAACTAACAGGCGCAAATTTCCGAAACAGAGGCATGGCAGCGGGGGGTAAGACGTCAGCCAAGCAGAGTAATGCTTCCACGCCAGACCGCGACTTTGAATCTAAATGTCGAGACCAAGCCCGAATATAGCCCTCATCGCCCATCATGGGCCGCGCACCTGCTATCAGGCGCGTGTCGAAGTTATGGAAAAATGAGGGAACTGCATTTCGCGCGGATTCCGGGGTGAACGAATCGCAGTCTTCAGGCGCCGGCGCCTCGGGTGCATCCATACCCACATGGATTGTTGAGCTTCGGGCTGCGCCGAAAAGAAAATCAGCGCGCCCGACAGCCTGATCGCCATTGCGAGCCACGGCACTGACATTCGTGACGTTCCTGCCGCGTCTTTCGAGATTAGCGGTAAGTGTCGGGTTTTCTTTCACAGGCCCAACAAAGTTGACGAGCGCGGACCTGAGAGGCGGCAGGTCCTCAATCTCCTCATGCGCGGTGGCAAGCATTAAAGCGGCGGTTAAACCGCCATAGGCTGTTCGGCCTTGTTTCCAATGCGGAGGAATATCCGCGCTATAAGTTCCATTCTGTGCGGTTAGAGTGCTGCGAATCTCTGACCATCCCGCCATATGTTGCCCAGAAAGCGGTCGTCTCTTGTCTGTCATTTGCTTTACCTGTTTGTCTTATGTCGACGTGCTTTTAGCTTTCGACACGCTGGATCACTTTGGAATACTGCTTTGCCTTGGCAGAGAAGGGAAGGCTGCAATGTCGATGATGGGCTATTCGCGTCTATCGCAACACTGATCTTAGAATTATCTACCCGAAATCTGATACAACTAGACAGCTTACGCGCATTAAGTTTGACATCGTGTCGCGCCGCGCGATGGTGGGGTTATGACAAAGATCGCGATTTTAGGTGCTGGTTCTATCGGATGCTGGTTGGGGGGGCAGCTGGTGGCGGGTGGTGCAGATGTGACTCTCATTGGTCGCAAGCGATATGCCAAACAAATTGCGGAAAATGGGTTGAAGTTGACGCATTTCGAGCGAGACGAAGTCTATCTGCCGAACCTGAATTGCACGACTGACGCTGCCGTTTTGGCTGATGCTGACATCATTGGGGTTTGCACAAAAAGTCAAGATACAGCCGCCGCGGCTCAACAAATCGCAAAATTCGGAAAACGAGGCGTGACGGTTATTAGCTTTCAAAACGGAATTCGAAATGTCGAAATACTGAAGGATATACTACCTGACCATATGGGGATCATACCCGCGATTGTACCTTTTAATGTGACGCCGACAGGCCCGGGTTGTTTTCATAGCGGGACTGCGGGTGACCTTGTTCTGGGCTCCGCACCTTTGCCTTTGTTATCGGCTTTCCAAAACAGCGGACAAGGTGTGTCTGTCTCTGGTAACATTGTGGGTGATCAATGGGCAAAGATGATCGTCAATCTGAACAATGGCCTGAACACGCTAACTGGTGGCACGTTGCGAGAGGGCCTAATGCAGCGCGACTACCGGCGAGCCTTGGCGCTGTGTGTTGAGGAGGCCCTGTGTGTTGCAGACGCGGCAGGGGTGAAAGTGGGTACGTTTAATGGCCGCACACCATCTGCTTTGGTGAAAACACTCCGATTGCCAAATTGGGCTTATGGGCTTGTTATGCAGCTGATCGTCAAAATCGATGCCAAGGCGCGGTCCTCTATGTTGGATGACTTAGAGGCAGGGCGCCCATCCGAAATCGATTTTTTGCAAGGTGAGATCGTTCGCCAAGCTGAAAAGGCGGGTGTCTCTGCACCTAAAAATGCCGCCATATTCGCCGCCGTATCGGAGGCGTTTGAAAAGGGCATTAGTCCAAAAATAACGGGATCGGAAATTCTGGCGTTAGTTAAATCAACGGCCGCACAAACTCTGTGAAAAGTGCGTCGCCCAACGTTGGGAGGGATTGGTTGGGCGACGCTTTTTGATGCGCTCTCAGGTTAGGCTGGAAGCTAAGGGGGAAAGCATCCTGTCCTGATAAAGCGGCATCCTTTAAACCTAGGCAGCCTTTTTGATTTTGCCAGACTTGGCATCAATTAACTTTCCGTCAGGTTCAATTAGATCAGTGCCGATAGCGATTTTTTGTGGTTTCAAAGCTTCGGGCACTTCACGTACAAGATTGATCGTCAACAGCCCGTTCGTAAGGGCTGCGGAGCTCACGCGTACGTGGTCTGCCAATTGGAAGCGACGCTCAAATCCGCGCTCTGCGATACCGCGATGAAGATACTCAACGGTGTCATTTTCAGCAGACGGGGATTGGTTGCCCGACACGGTCAAAACACCATCATGGGTTTCGATGTCAATCATGTCTGTGCTGAAACCCGCGACAGCCAGTTCAATCTGAAACTTGTCTTCAGACAGTCGGGCGACGTTATAAGGCGGATAGCCCGCGCTCGATTTGGCGGCTTGAGATGCGGCAGCATCAATCATATTTGCCATACGGTCGAAACCGACCAAGCTGCGGTAAACGGGAGAGAAGTCATATTGTCTCATTGTATCATCCTTTCAAAAGCGATGTGTTGTGCGGACCCCCAAAATTGGGCAATCCAGATAAAACAAACCCAATATTTGGCGTTTGCTGAAACGAAATAGGAATACAGTCCTGCTGTTCAAGGCCTTCAACTGCAATTTTTACTCGCGGAATTGACTCGACTTTTGTGCGGCGAACCCTATCCCGAGTTCAATTCAATGCGTAGAAACGGGAGATTTTCATGCGCTTTTATACCCCTCTTTTGACTACTTTGGCCGCAACTGCCTTGTCCGCATGTTCAGATGGAGAGACCGCACCGGCGCCTGAGTCTGAAGCTCAACCCGAAGTTAAAGTCGTCACCATGGACGATGTTTTGGCGCATCCTCGCCGTGCAAAAGACGCAGCCCGCGATCAATTTCGTAACCCGAAAGGGACGTTAGCGTTTTTCGATGTTGGCCCGGGAAAGCGCGTCGGCGAAATCTGGCCGGGCTGGTATACGAATGTAACCGCCCCATATTTGGCCGCGAATAATGGGCAATATGTTGCCGTTCTATATCCAGCTGGTGTAAACACGGGTCTGGATGAGCGCATCGCGAAATATAAAGAAACCTATGCTGACAAAGACGTCTATGGCGAAATTGAATATGCGGCGTTTTTGAAAGATACAGGCCCTATTCTAGCTGAGGGTCAGGAGCAACTTGACGTATTATTGACGTTCCGGAATGTCCACAATTGGATGGGTAGCGATTACGCACAGGACGCATTCAATCGTTTCTACGACGCGCTAAAGCCAGGTGGCACTCTAGGTGTGGTCGAGCACCGCTTGCCTGAAACAGCGGTTCAAAACCCAAAAGGCGGCACAGGTTATGTGCAAGAAAGCTATATCAAAGATTTGGCAATCAAAGCGGGTTTTGAGTTTGTTGGGTCGAGTGAGATTAATGCAAATCCTCGCGACACAGCGGATCACCCCTATGGCGTCTGGACTCTGCCACCAAGTTCGCGTTTGCCCAAACCAGACAGCGAAGAGGCCTCAGACTTCAATGCAGAAGCATTTAAGAATATTGGCGAGTCTGACCGTGCAACTTTGAAATTCCGGAAACCAAAATAGCACTAGTCATGGGGGCGTCGCGTCCCCATATATGTCTCACCAAAAAACTAACCTCTGATGTTATGGAGAAACCCATGGAAAATGCTGAAATCGCAGCCAAGATGAACGAAGCCCTCGCGAAAGCGGGCGGTCTAGATAAATCAGTAAAATTTGATTTCGGTGATGATGGTCAGGTTTATGCCTCTGGCACCACGGCTGAAGTCGCTGATAAAGAAGCTGATTGCACGATCAGCGTCGACAAGGCGGACTTTATTGCATTGGCCTCTGGTTCGCTTGATCCGATGATGGCGTTTATGTCCGGCAAACTGAAAGTTGCTGGCGATATGTCTGTTGCGATGGGCTTACAAAGCCTGTTCTCGAACATGTAAATTGAAGATCGGCGCGTCCTCTCTAAAGAGTCTGGTCGCGCCTTTTTAATGTCTACTATCCTCCCAAATTTTGAAGAAGCTGAGATCGTCCTACCTGGGGGGCGAGCTGTTCCTGCGATCTTAGAGCCGCGGCTCAAGACCTATTTTGTGGAACGCGATGGGGTACGTCTTCGGGTGATGTTTGCGAGCGCTGCAACGGATAATCCGCGCGGTTCGATTATCTTTTCTCCCGGCCGGACCGAATTTATCGAAAAATACTTTGAGACAACGGCAGATCTGATTCAGCGTGGATTCAATGTCCTGATGATCGACCCGCGAGGCCAAGGCTTATCTGACCGCCTCATTGATGATCGCCTAAAGTCCTATATTGGGGATTTCCAAGACTACGCTGATGATATGGCTTATGTCGCAGAGCAATTCGCGCCGCTTTTGCCGCGCCCGCATGTGGCGATGGGACACTCGATGGGCGGAACTGTTGTTCTCCAAGCTGTTTTGTCGGGTGTCCTGAAGGCCGATGTTGTGGTTTGCAGCGCACCGATGTTGGGGTTGTTCGATCTCGAAACGTCCCTGATGCGCGTCGCGATTGTCGCGCTATCCCGTCTAGGTTTTGATAAACGCAATCTTCCTTTTCAAAGACAGCGTTCGGGTTTGCCGATTCCATTTCAAGGAAACAAACTGACGTCGGATAAAGAACGATATAAAAGTTGGGCGGCTTACTTTCAGACAACCCCAAGGTTACGGGTTGGACAACCCACATATGGCTGGATCCGGGCTGCTGTTGCGTCGATGGCTTATGTGAACCGGAACGCACCGAATTTGAAAATTCCGGGTTTAATGCTGGGGGCTGGGGCCGACCCTATCGTTGATCCTGCAAGTATTGAGCGTTTCGCGCTGTCTGCTGGCTGCGAGTATTCTGTTATTCCTGGTGCGCTGCATGAATTATTCTTGGAACGAGACGTGTACAGAGATGATGCGCTGGCACAGATGGATGCATTTTTTGAAGCACAAAAGATCTAAGTCTTTCTCGCGCGCTCAAAAGTCAGGTTAGCGGTTCGGCCCTCGGGTTTTTTGATGAATGCTGCGAATCGTCTTTCTCGCAAAGTGATATGGGCTCGAGGCGATCCGCGTCATGCGTCTAATTTTTCGCCACCTTTTGCGCGGTTTATATTGCGGTGTTAGTAGCGTGAAAAATACATCGCTCACCGCCTCCCAACTATATGTTTTAGCGTGGGCGACCGCATCTTTCGGGTCCAGTTCTAGAGCCGACAGGCAAGCTGTCCGCAGGTCCTCATCCACCACCCCGCTGTTGGAGCCAGGTATAATGTCTACAGGACCGGAGACAGGAAAGGCGGCTACTGGCAGACCTGAGGCCATGGCCTCTATGATGACCAGGCCGAATGTGTCGGTCCGTGATGGAAAGACAAAGACATCTGCATCCGCAAAATGCCGGGCCAAATCGGTTTCAAATTTTGGACCCGTGAAGGTGACATTTGGATAAGCCTTCTTCAGTTCTTCGAGCTGAGGCCCATCGCCCACAACGACTTTGGAGCCAGGAAGGTCGAGATCGAGGAAGGCTTTGAGGTTCTTCTCCACCGCGACGCGCCCAACATTGATCCAGATTGGCCGCTCTAGCCCGTCATATACATCATCTGGCGCTGATTTCTTATCGGGATTGAACAAAGTGGTATCGACACCGCGCGCCCAAGGCGAGAGATTCGTAAATCCGCGTGCGCCTAAGAACTCGACCATTGACGGTGTCGTGACCATGGTCCGTCCGCCAGCGTTATGGAACCCTCTCACATATCGGTAGGTCCAACTTATCGGAATGAAGGGGAAACGCGCCTTCACATATTCGGGAAATTTTGTGTGGTAACTTGTCGTAAACGGCATGGCCCACTTCACGCAAAGTGCCTTTGCCATTTGGCCGAGTGGCCCCTCCGTCGCAATATGTATGGCTTCAGGCGCAAATGCGATCATGCGGCGTTTCACGTCGCGATAAGCGAAGGGTGCGAGGCGGATATCGGGATAGGTTGGAAGCGGAAGCGTGAAATAGCCGTCGGACGGCGCAATGACCTCAACGACATGACCCCGCTCACGTAATCTGGCCACTGTTTTATCCAAAGTTCGGACGACACCATTGACCTGTGGGTGCCAAGCATCTGTGACGAGCAAGATTTTCATGAGTTGGTAAAAGTCCTCAAGCTGCGAATTGGTCATCCACAGTTATTCCATAGCGGGTCTGTCGACGAATGTAACTGATTAGAGGCCCGTCAGCGTGCTTAGGACGTAAACGCAGGAGCATGTCTATAGGCGGCCATCGCGCCGCGAATCGAAACGCCCGAGAGCCTTGGTTCATCACTTCGTTTCGCCCCCGAAATCACTAGGAATTTTCGGCGTAAAGTACATATTTTTCAAGGGTGTGGCGATCTGTCGTCTTGGGTGTGGACACAATGTGGACAGAACGCTTCGGGACAAAAAATACGCCGAAAATCCAAGGGGTTAAGACTTTGGAAACCTTTTTTCGTCTCTAAGTAACACACTAGCTGTTGACGCTTTAGCCCAAATCAACACTATATGTAGTAGAGGAATACGGTTTACCCAACATAGCGTCCCACTGGGAACTTACGTAAAACTGCGTGGGAGGGATGGATTTGTTCGAGCCGTTTGGGGACAAGGAAGAGTAAAATGATAGAATCAAACGAAGACTTCCGCACGGCTGAAGCAACCGCGGAGATGAACCAATTGGAAACGCAGAATATGGACGTACTTGCCGCTGATTTGGACGATGTGAATGCCCCGTCTGGTATTCCAATGAGCGACACGATTGCAGTGCGAGAGCCTGAGCTTGAGTTCAAGCCTCGCCCAGACCGCCCAAAACAAGACAAATCCCGCAATGCTCTCCTCACAGACTTCGGCAAGCGGACGTTGCTAGACCGCTATCTCCTTCCTGAAGAAAGCTTTCAGGATATGTTTGGGCGTGTCGCTCAGGCCTATGCCGATGACACGGAACATGCGCAGCGTCTATATGACTACATGAGCCAGCTCTGGTTCATGCCAGCCACGCCCGTACTCTCTAACGGCGGTGCGAAGCGCGGATTACCGATCTCCTGTTTTCTAAACGCAGTAGATGACAGTCTTGATTCGATCGTTGATGTTTGGAACGAGAACGTCTGGTTGGCGTCAAATGGCGGCGGAATCGGAACTTATTGGGGCAATGTACGCTCTATCGGCGAGAAGATTGGCCGCGCTGGAAAAACATCCGGTATTATCCCGTTCATCCGCGTTATGGACAGCTTGACCCTGGCGATCTCTCAGGGCTCCCTGCGTCGAGGGTCTGCCGCAGTTTATCTGGATATTCACCATCCCGAAATTGAAGAATTCCTCGAAATTCGTAAGCCTTCAGGCGACTTCAACCGCAAGTCTCTAAACTTGCACCATGGCTTGAACATCACAGATGATTTCATGGAAGCCGTAGCTGCGGGCGAAGAATATCCGCTGAGAAGTCCACATACAGGCGAAACGATTAAACACGTCGATGCGCGAAAGGTTTGGCAGAAAATTCTCGAGATGCGTCTCGCGACGGGTGAACCATATATGGTGTTCTCCGACACCGTGAATAAATCTCTCGCGAAACATCAGCGCGATGCCGGGTTGAAAGTTCAGCAATCCAACCTTTGCGCGGAAATCATGCTCGCGACAGGTCGTGACAAATATGACCGCCAACGTACGGCTGTGTGTTGTCTCTCCTCTGTAAATGCCGAGACATATGAAGAATGGAAAGACGTCCCGGGCTTCATCGAAGACATTATGCGGTTCTTAGATAATGTTTTGCAGAGCTTCATTGAAGACGCGCCGACACCGATGAATGATGCGAAATATTCAGCGATGCGTGAGCGTTCTGTTGGTCTTGGCCTCATGGGCTTTCACTCCATGTTGCAAAGCAAAGAGATTCCATTCGAAAGCGCGATGGCGAAGTCTTGGAATATGCGTCTTTTCGCAAAAATTCGTGGTGATGCCGACAAAGCATCCGTGAAATTAGCCGAAGAGCGCGGGCCGTGCCCTGATGCTGCTGATATGGGCGTCATGGAGCGTTTTTCGCATAAAATGGCGGTTGCTCCGACGGCATCCATTTCCATCATTTGCGGCGGGACATCTGCAGGCATTGAGCCAATCCCGGCCAATATTTACACGCATAAAACGTTGTCGGGCTCCTTTACGGTCCGGAATAAGCATCTTGAGGCTGTCCTAGAGGCCAAAGGTAAGAACACCGAAGGTATTTGGGCGACAATCTTAGAAAATGAAGGCTCAGTTCAGCATCTTGGTTGTTTGGATGAGCATGAAAAAGCGACGTTCCGTACCGCTTTTGAAATCGATCAGCGCTGGGTGATTGAGCATGCGGCCGATCGTGCGCCGCTGATTTGTCAGGCGCAGTCGCTCAACATCTTCCTGCCAGGTGATGTCGATAAATGGGACCTGCATATGCTGCATTGGACTGCTTGGGAAAAGGGCGTGAAATCGCTTTATTATTGCCGTTCAAAGTCAATTCAGCGCGCTGGTTTTGCGGGCTCAGAGGCCAAAACCGAGATTGAGAAGTCTATGGAAGCTGCGGCGCCTACGGATTACGACGAATGCTTGGCCTGCCAATAGGCATTCAGCGCAGATATCGTTTCGGTTAATATCGTCCCGAAACACCAAAATAAGGGGCTGCCATTACCATGGCGGCCCTTTTCACAATGGGTTCAGGTTGCGCCCAGTAGGTTTCCTTCACGTACGAGAGATGGTGATTTTTTTGGCGAATGCCTAAAAAATTTTAAGACTGTCATATTTATGTGGCAAATTTCCCGTATAACTGGTAAGAAATAAAATCAGTCCGATATATTTTGGGGCTGATTGAGAGACGTGGCGCAACCTATGGCCCTGAAGGGACAGACATTTCTGGATAGTAAATATCGCGGTTCATCGGCGATAGTCGCTATTATTGTGGGCTTTTCGCTTTCCTCGACAGTCTTCGCTCAATCTAGCATGCCTGCGGAATCGCTAGAGAACTCCAAAACGACCGTTCAGCCGAGCGAGGGATTGAGTTTCAACTTACCTGCGAGCCCAGATTTTACATCCCAAACGGGACCTTTGCTTGAATTGCCTCCGAGTGCGGTTGGATCGACTCTTTTTAAATTGGACCTCACCGACCCTGGTTGCGCCAATGGATCGGGAGCCTGTTTACGCCGCTCGGACCAAATGGACTTAGGTTTAACAGATACATTTCGCCGTCGCTCGGAAAAAGGATTGGATCTTTCTCTTACCCCGCGGGCTTCTCTGCGTTTTGACGACGAGATAAGCTCTACCGCCGTGGGTGCCGTGATTGAAATTGGCGAAGATCTAAGAACAGGCTCTGAATTCAAAAGCAATACATGGTATTTCTTTGCAGGTGCAGATGCCGAGGCTTTAACATATTCACCCAGTTCCGTCGGGCGTATCACCTCTGGTGAGTTCCATTTGCAGGACCGAATTATCGTTGGTGATGCGCAGGCAGGCCTCGGATACCGAATTGGTGACGCAGATGTTTCGTTGTCTTATATGAGACGTGAGGCCTCAACTGAGGAATTTACCTATAAAGAAGACGCCGCTGCCCTTTCCTTTACTTGGAAACGTTAGGCTGGACTCTTCTAGACGCTGACTGAACGACAGTTCAGATCAGGGGATCTGCACTCTAAAACTCAAACTAGCCGTATTTCCAGCATAGAGCGTTTCGGGACGAGCATAACCCTTCGGCGAAAAGCAAACATGTTTTACATTTGAATCATATCCAGACGTGGGCGTGTATAGGCACTCTCCAACATTGGATGGGCGAGCGACCAGGTTGGAATAGCGCAAGTCGGTCGCGGCCGTAAAAGTAAGGCCACTTGTCCCCGCGTCAAACAACACAGGTCCGGAAGCGGGGCCAGCACCATCCATGTCACCATTAAAAAATTCGACTTCCTCTGGCAGGCTGTCGACCAGGAAAATACTATTCAGATCGGCTGGGCCATTGCCCGTGTTTTGTATATCAATTGTGTATACCACATCACTACCCGGAACCGCGTAGACGGTAGGATTGTCGGCCGCCATGGCCAATGATTTTGACGCTTCAAAAAGCGCCGACTGATTTGAGTCGAATGCGGCATAGTAGACTTGTTCTGCTGTATGGGTGCGACTCGAGTCACCTACCAGAGTTTCTTCTTCGATCGCGAGCTGGATGGCATTATTGGGCAAGGGATCACTGCCATATAGCACGGCCCACCCGCCATCGCCGCCATTCTCAGCTGCTTGTGTTGCGACGGCGGTGTCAAAATCACCAGACACCGTGTAGTTGTACGCAGGTGAATTCCCGACCCCCCGAATGGAATTTCCACCCAAGGCGAATACATAGCTGACGCCATTCACCGTTCCAGATCCAGGTTGGGCGACAATATAGCCTAAGGTCTCGGTTCCTCGCGTGCCGCTCAGTTGGCCAATATGTTTGCCGACGCAAAAATTTGTAAGCGTTGGCGGTGCGCCTCGGTTGGAACAATTATTGGTCCAAAAAACGCTCGCGCGCGAATCAGCGAAGGTCATAACCTGCCCGAAAATGGCCATGGCGCTGAAACCAGAAGTCAAAGAGGTCGTGACATTTTCGGTTGTTGTGTTGGACCAACCTACATTTTTGCCGCTCACATTCGTAGATTGAACCGTTCTCGCCTCAATCTTTCGTCCATCGGCTAAAGTATGAGCCCCAGTTTCAACTACAAGGCAGTGCACATCGGATGCGGAGAGACTTGCGGGGTCTTCAAATCTCTGGGCACGTACTTCAAAACTTAAGGGCCCTACATTTCGGACACGCGTATGGGCTTCATTATTGCTGCTGGAGGCAAGGACATAGGTACAGCTGACAACGGGTGCGACATAATCATTTGCCAATGTAACCGTCTTCCAGCTCACACCTACAGACGGAACTCGATGTGTCTCAATGAATGTATCAAGTACCATGACGTTGGTTTGGGCCGCGGTCAGCGTCGGTAAACCGAAAATTGAAAGGCAAAAAAGCCAGATGATTTGTCGAGCAATACTCATGACGCTATCATAGGTGGTATAATTTAATATTCGTAAACAGGGCTGCTTCTTCCGTCCTATGTTGACGCTGTCCCACCCAAGGCTTATCCGCGCGCTATGACACATGAAGTATATATGACCTCCAAAGCTTGGCCCTTCGATCAGGCACGCGCGATTTTACGTCGGTTGGATATCGAAAAGAAACGCGGGATTGATCGGGCGGGCCGTCCCGTAGTGTTCGAAACGGGATATGGCCCGTCGGGCTTACCGCATATTGGGACATTCGGAGAGGTCGTTCGGACAACAATGGTCAGAAACGCATTCATAGCGTTGACCGAAGGCAAAATCGAAACCCGTCTCATCTGCGTTTCCGATGATATGGATGGCATGCGGAAAGTTCCGAGTACGGTCCCGAATCCCGAAGATCTTGAGCAATTTATGCAAAAGCCCCTGACCGATGTACCGGACCCATTCGGGACGCATGATAGTTATGGAGCGCATATGAACGCGCGCCTGCGGGCTTTCTTAGATGGTTTTGGATTCGAATATGAATTTATGTCGGCAACGGAGCTATACCGAACTGGGGCCTATGACGCGTATCTGCTGAAGGCACTGGCGAAATTTGACGATATTATGAAAGTCATGTTGCCAACGCTCGGCGAAGAGCGGCGCGCGACGTATTCTCCATTCTTACCGATCAGTCCGTCGACGGGTCGCGTTCTCTATGTGCCGATGAAGTCTATAGATGCCGAAGCGGGTACAATCACTTTTGACGATGAGGATGGAACAGAAGTCACGCTCCCCGTCACGGGCGGAAACGTGAAACTGCAATGGAAGCCTGACTTCGGCATGCGGTGGGCGGCACTCGGCGTCGACTTTGAGATGTTCGGCAAAGATCATCAGGATAATGCGCCGCTCTACTCTCGGATTTGTAAAATTCTCGGTGGCGAACCTCCGGTCCAATTCGTTTATGAGCTATTTCTCGACGAAAAAGGCGAGAAAATTTCTAAAACCAAAGGGAACGGAATTTCTGTCGAGGATTGGTTGAAATATGCGCCGCCAGAAAGCCTGTCGCTCTTTAATTTCGCGAAACCACGTGCGGCGAAGAAGCTCTATTTCGACGTTATACCAAAGACTGTCGATGAATATTACCAGCATCTCTCTGCCTATGGGCGTCAAGATGAGGCGCAGCGCGCAGCTAATCCAGTTTGGCATATCCACAATGGACAACCGCCAGCGGAAGACCCGCCGCTAACATTTGCACTCCTGCTGAACTTGGTCAGCGCTGCCAATGCGTCTGACAAAGAAACCCTATGGGGCTTCATTCGCAAATATGCCCCAGATGCAACGCCAGAAAGCAATCCTGGGCTGGATCGGATGACGGAATATGCTGTTAGGTATTACGAGGATTTCGTAAAACCGAATAAGGCCTACCGCGCACCCACAGACCAAGAGCGTGCAGCATTGAGTGATCTTGTCACCCGTTTTCGAAGCGTTTCTACAGAGGAGGCTACTGACGGAGAAGCTCTTCAAACTATGATTTTTTCGGTCGGCAAGGACCATAATTTCGAAAATTTACGTGATTGGTTCAAAGCCATTTACGAAGTGTGTTTAGGGCAAAGCCAAGGTCCGCGTTTTGGATCATTCGTTGCGATTTACGGCCCCGCTGAGACGGCTGATTTGATTGATATGGCCCTCTCTGGCGCAAGAGCCTGATTACCAGCCAGACAATCTGCGATCACCTCACCTGACGTAATTCATTTACGTTATTCCACAATATGTGGAATGGTAGTCGCATGATCAGGTGTGTTCAGCTTCTTTTGACGCTCGGTATCGTTTTCGGCATGAGTTCGGAGGCTTTTGCCGCCGACGCGCTGACGATCAGATCCCAACTCTCTGGCGGAGAATATTCTGTCGCCTATGAAGAGGCCAAAGCTCTGGAGACGGCCGAAGGTTATGGTTTGGCGGCTGAGGCCCTACTGTCCGAAGTTATATTAGGTCGCGCCGAAAAAAATAAGAAGCAATCTAAACGCGCGCGAGCCTATGCGGAAGCGGCGCTTGAGTTGGATCCGACGAACCAAAACGCTCGGTTACAATACGCGATCGCAGACGGCTTCATCACGCGCGAGACAGGCGATGTCTCAGCTTGGCTTAAAAAACTGCCTCAAAAAACCTATGACATCATCCAAGCCTATCGTTCAGACTATCCAGAGGATCCACGCGGCGACGCCCTATTGGGCGCTTGGCACTTAGCCATTATTCGCAAAACAGGAAGCAAGGACGGGCAGTCTTGGTTCGACGCCAATATTGAGGATGGTCGTGCGCTATTTCTAAAGTCGCGTGCTCGTGAGCCGAACGATCTTGTTATCGGCGTGAGTTATGCATTTGCTCTAATTGCCCTTAAAGACAAGGACTTAGATAATACGGAGGAGGCGAGGGCAATTCTTGAACACATAATAGGTTTGAACCCAACTGATTACCTGACCGCTGAGATATTGGGATATGCGCGCGAAGCGCTATTGCGTTTAGATGACCGCGATGCGGCGCGAGATTATGTTGGTCTGTTTTTGGACGGTGAAGTTCCGATGTAAATCGAAGCGCTGCCTCTATTGTGACACCCAAATGATGCGGCCAATCCATTGGATGTCCTGACGGGCCAGCGTACGATCCTCATATTCAGTATTGAGGGAAACAAGTTCAACGACAGCCTCAGTCAATTTGCGCAATTCTTTCGCCATGACTTCGCCTGCATTGGTTTTGACGACGACACGGTCGCCTCGGCGGACTGTCGCATTCGGCGCAACCAGCACCTTGTCACCAGCGCGAAAAACGGGGTCCATCGAATCTCCTGCGATTTCCAGGGCGTAGACATTGTCGTCTAGTTCGCCCGGAATACGCACATCTTCCCATGATCCCCCACAGGGAAACCCAGCATCATCAAAATATCCCTCATCACCAGCTTGAGCCAGCCCGATCACGGGAATTGCGGGGCCAGTGGCGCCTTTATTCTTGGCCATAGAGGCGAAATCTTCAAAATCCATTCCCACGGTTCGTAGGACCTTGGAAATCGACTCGGTCGAAGGCCATCGCGGCTTTCCCGAAGATGTGATACGTTTGGATTTATTAAAGCTTGTCGCATCCAATCCAGCATCACGCGCTAGGCGTGATGGCGAAATGGACTGTTTTGTCGCGAGGCGGTCAAGAGCGCCCCAGATTTCGGCATGTGAAAGCATAGTCTGGAATAGGACTAAATCCCTATAGGGTCAAATAGAAAGCCCGCACCCCCATCAAAATATGATGAAGCTGCGGGTGAATTTCAGATCGGTTCCTTACGGGTAGACCTGCCTAAGAGTTGTATGCACTCTCGCCATGCAAACTGACATCAAGGCCTTCAAACTCTTGCTCCTCGGTGACGCGCAGTCCGATGGTAAGTTTCAATCCCAAGAGGATAATGAAGCTCACCAATGCCGACCATCCGATTACGACTAAAGTCCCCACCAGCTGGGTCATGAAGATTCCGTCGCCTGTTCCACCAAGGGCTGTGGACGATAAAAATGGCAAAATAAGAATGCCCAAAATACCGCCGACGCCATGAACGGCAAAGACGTCCAAACTATCGTCAACTTTTAGCTTCACGCGAATGAGGTGGACCGCAAAGTAACATACCAGACCGCCTGCGAGGCCAATCAATAATGCGCCACCCGGACCAATCACACCTGCGGCCGGCGTAACAGTTGCAAGACCCGCAATTGTACCCGTAGCGGCGCCCACCAAAGTAGGTTTCTTATTTGTCATCGCTTCGATGCCAACCCAAACAAGGGTCGCAACGGAGGCTGAGATATGTGTCACCAAGAGCGCCATACCGGCGCCGCCATCTGCTGCGAGTTGTGATCCGCCATTAAAGCCAAACCATCCAACCCAAAGCATTGACGCACCAATCATGACGATGCCGGGGCGATGCGGGATTGCGGCTTCAGTTGGAAAGCCTTTTCGAGCCCCCAACATGAAGACATACACAAGCGCGGAGATACCTGCCGTCGCGTGGACGACAAGCCCGCCCGCGAAGTCAAAAACACCGCCGCCATAAGTTGACAACCAGCCCCCGCCCCAGATCCAATGAGCGACAGGCGAGTACACGACGAGCAACCAAAGCGCGGTGAAGATCAAGACGGGTAGGAACTTCACGCGCTCAACAAAGGCACCCACAATCAAAGCAGGGGTAATAATGGCGAAGGTCATTTGGAAGGCTAAGAACGTGTTTTCAGGGATGGTTAGACCGTCTCTTAAGCCGTCCACCGTAAGGTTTTTGAGGAAAAGGTTATCTAATCCACCCCAAATTCCGTTCGCATCTCCGAAAGCGATAGAATATCCTGCGATGACCCAGACAATAGAGGCGACAGCGGCGATCGCGTAAACCTTCATCAGGACTGACAGATAGTTTTTCGCGCGAACAAGTCCGCCATAGAAAAGTGCCAAACCGGGAAGGCTCATAAAGAGCACGAGGGCAGTGGCTGTGAGAATCCACGCCGTATCGCCCGAGCTCATGGCGCTGTCTTGCGCCATAGCAAGTGACGGCGTTAGCGATGCCGCGAATATTAAACCGGCAGTTTTTAGTCTAGGTAACACGTGTTTTCCCTCATTTTTTATTTCGCGGATAATTAGGCGGTCAGATGCGCCGTGCCTGCGCGCCACCTATGAATCGATGTGTGTAAACAGAGTGCGCTCAATTTTTAGACAAAAAAAGACCAGCTACGCACAGTTTTGGTGCGAAGGCTGGTCTTATGTCGCGCGCGCCCCGTATCAAATACGATCGCGATGAGGGTTTATGGATTAGGCCAAATTCGCATTTCTGGTCATTTGGCCTAACCTCGCTTTAGTTGGAGACAAATTCCGGATAGGCCGGAACCCCGATCTCAGCTTGGTCAAGACCAAGATACTCGTCCTCTTCACTAACCCGAATGCCGATAGTGACCTTCATCACAAACCAGATGATGGAGGAGACGACTGAGACGAAGATAGCTACCGCTAAGACGCCCATGAGTTGCGCCATGAAGGTAATTTCGGGCGTTGTCAGGCAGACAACCAAAGTCCCGAAAATACCGGCAACCAAGTGAACAGGGATGGCGCCAACAACATCATCGATTTTCAACTTGTCTAAAAGCGGCACTGTCAGACAGGCGAGCAGTGAGCCAATTGCGCCAATCAACAAGGCAGCGGGAACGCTCGGGTCTAGTGGACCTGCGGTGATGGCGACTAAGCCAGCCAAGGCACCATTCAACGCGAGTGTTAGGTCAATTTTGCCATAGCGCAGTTGTGTGTAGATCACGGCAGCGATCACGCCTGCAGCGGCAGCCATATTCGTGTTCACGAAGACTTTGGCAATCGAGTCCGCATCATTGATTGTGCCCATTGCGAGCTGTGATGCGCCGTTAAAGCCAAACCAACCCAACCAAAGGATAAACACACCCAAAGTCGCCAATGTCATGTTTGAACCTGGAATTGGATTGACCTTTCCATCAACATATTTGCCTTTACGTGCACCCAAGATCAGGGCGCCTGTCAAAGCGGCCCAACCGCCTGTTGAGTGAACAAGAGTTGATCCAGCGAAGTCAGAGAACTCGGATCCGAATGTCGCGATGAAAGAGTCAGTGTTTAAGAAACCACCGCCCCATTCCCAGCTACCAACGATCGGGTAAATGAAACCTGTCAGGAAAACGACGAAAATAACGAAGGGCCAAAATTTGATCCGTTCAGCGACTGTGCCGGACACAATTGACGCGGTCGTGGCGCAGAATACCATCTGGAAGAACCAGTCAGAATAGGACGAGTAGCCTGTGTCCACATCTTCAGGGGTAAAACTCATGAGCGCGAACTTACCAAAATAGTCGCCGCCGCCATACATAAGTTGGTATCCGACGACCCAGAACATAAGGCCCGCAACAGAATAGAGCGTGATGTTTTTCAAACACTGCATAGAGACGTTTTTGGTGCGAACAAAGCCCGCTTCCAGCATGGCAAAGCCTGCCGCCATCCACATAACCAGGAAGCCACCGATCAAAAATAGCAGCGTATTGAAGACGAAGGCGTCATTAGCCGCCAGGCTTTCAAGTGTTGGTGCGTCTTGCGCCCAACCCAGTGTAGGGACAGCGGCCAATAAAGCGGCACCCCCTATGATTTTTGCAAACTTGCGCATTTGGATGTTCCCTCCGATAAAATTTCGTGAGACCGCTTTGCACGGCACCTCAGGGGCGGGGGAGTCTGGGACCGACATGTGTGCGGGAGTCTGCGTCGACGCGCATTTTCTGTGCGCCTTCCCATAAAGAATGCCCTATGGATGTGCGCGCAAGAATCAGGAGCCAGATATGACCAAAGCCACCCGCGACGCTTTCATCTATAAAATCCTCACCCTCGATCAGTGGGAAGCCTTCCAAACCGAGTTCAATTTCAAAGGGTCGCCAGTCGACCTGTCCGATGGATATATTCACATGTCTTGTGTGCCGGAGTTGAAGGAAACGATGGACAAATATTATGCGGACCAAGACGAAGTCGCGCTGTTGAAAGTCGAAGCGGCTGCAATAGAGGCGAATCTAAAATATGAAATCTCGCGCGGCGGGGCGGAATTTCCTCACCTTTTTGCCGACATGCCGATTGAGGCCGTAAAACATGTCTGGCTGGTCTCGCCCGAAGATGGGGTCTATAGCCTACCCATAGACGTGACAGCTAACTAAATTCTATCCGAAGCGACCTGAGCCAATATCATGAGCCTTTTATATAAATCCGGCACAGCGCTGCTGCGTCGCCTCCCTGCTGAACGTGCGCATGTGACGACGGTGAAGCTATTACGCGCTGGTTTGGGTCCGAAAACGGGTGAGATCACATCTGACATTTTGAAAACCACTGTAGGTGGGCTGAATTTACCCAACCCCGTGGGCCTGGCCGCTGGTTTTGATAAAGATTGTGACGTGCCCGATGCGATGCTCAACGCGGGGTTTGGTTTTGTTGAATGCGGAACGGTCACCCCGCGCCCGCAAATTGGAAATCCGCAGCCACGCTTGTTTCGGTTGGTTGAGGACGAAGCGGTCATCAATCGCATGGGGTTTAACAACCGTGGGCTCGATCATTTCTCTGAACGCCTGCGGGCCCGCAAGGGCAATGCAGGCATCGTTGGTGCAAATCTTGGCGCCAATAAAGACAGTGATGATCGGCCTGCCGATTATGTTGCGGGGCTGAGCCGCCTATGGGGTCACGCCGATTATTTCACGATAAATATTAGTTCGCCAAACACGCCCGGTCTCCGCCAGCTTCAAGGCGCAGATGAAATGGAAGATTTATTGGGTCGTATCGCGGAAACCCGCGCCGCCCTCACGGGGAATGAGCCAAGTGTTCCGATTTTCCTCAAAGTCGCCCCCGATGTGGATAGCGGACAAATCGGACGTATTGTTGAACAGGCGCGAACATATGGAATGAACGCAATCATTGTGTCTAATACGACGCTTGACCGACCTGAAAGTTTGCAAAGCGCGCATCACGGCGAAGGCGGCGGTTTGTCCGGGCAACCGCTTTTTGAGAAATCGACGCGGGTTTTGTCTGAATTTGCAGATGCAGCGGACGGCAGCATTGACCTCATCGGGGTTGGCGGGATTGGCAGCGGTGCGCAGGCCTATGCGAAAATTCGCGCTGGTGCGAAAGCCGTTCAGCTCTATTCCGCACTCGTTTATCATGGCCCGCAACTCGTCGCGCAAATTTGTGCCGATCTTGAGGCCCGTGCCAAGGCTGACGGATTTAAGACGATTGGTCAGGCCGTCGGGGCAGATCTGACTTAGCCCAATTTAAAAGTCGCATTCGCTCGCGCAACGATGGCGCTGGGCGTTCGCAATTGGCATTGCACAAAGCCGAGACTGCCACCCAGTTTCACGACTTCGCTATGGGTTGCGATCCAGTCTCCGACTTTGGCCATGCCAGTGAAATCGACGCTGAGATTGACGGTCACAAGGCTTTTGACCTCGCGGCCTTTGGCTTTCATGATCTGAACGCAGGACAAGCCCATCGCGTTGTCGGCGATTGCGCTGATGAAGCCGCCGTGGACAAGTCCGCGTGAGTTACAATGCGCCACTCGTAATAGCGTCCCCAGGCTGATTTCGTCTTGCGATACGCGCGAATAAAGCGGTTCCCAAGGGTCGGTGAACGCCGATTTCCTGAAATGCGGTGCATAATCGTCGGGTATAGGCGTCATGATCTGATGTCTTTCATCATAAAAACATTGCGGGGATTTTGGACATAGTCCCCAAATGGCCCGCAATATGCGAAACCCAAATTTTCATAGAGACGGCATGCCGCTGCATAAGGCGGCGTGTTGTGCGTCTCTAGATAAAGATATTTCAGCCCGGATCGGTCTGCGACGGTCTCCAGATATGTTATCAATGCCCGACTCACCCCTTTTCGGAGGTGTTGATCATGCGTGCAGACCGATTTGATTTCGCCACTTCCCTTGTCGAGCGTTTTCAATGCGGCGCATCCCATCAATTCACCTGCAGAATTGCGAGCCACAAACATCTGAACGTCAGGGGCTTGTAACGCTGAAAGGCCGAGCGCGTGCGAACAGGCGTCCTGTGAGGCAAAGGCCAAATAGGTTTGGATTAAGTCCTGAACGTCTTCCGCTTCGAAATCGGCTAAGCTAATCTGCATCAACGACCTCCATCGCTTTTCGGATTGCCGGATAGGCAACCGCGAGGGTTGCGGCTCGCATGACGTAATAGACCAAAAACGCCACCCAAATACCAGCCGCGCCTATGATGGGATAGATCATATAATGCGCGCCAATATAGATAATCACGGCGGCGATCCCGGCGTTGCGCATCGCGGCCGTTCGCGTCGTTCCAATAAAAATGCCGTCCATTTGAAACGCCGCAAAGCCCGCAATAGGAACCAGAGCGCAATAGGGCAGATAGGTCAGTGCGCTTTCGATCACAGCGGGATCTGTTGTCAGAACGGGGATCAGCAGCGGTCCGCCAAAATAAATACACCCGCTGATTAAGAGCGCAAACCCCACCGAGAATTCACTCGTTAATCTGACGGCACGATCAAATCGCTTTCGATCTTTTGCGCCATAAGCGGCGCCCGTAACGGCCTCGGCGGTATGGGCGAAGCCGTCGAGGACGAGCGCCGACATGGTGATAAATTGCATCAGGACGTGATAGCCGGCCAAAAATGTTTCGCCTTCGCTGGCGGCGGCATTGCCAAAAAAGCTAAAGCCGAGGGTCAGTGCCATCGTTCGGATAAAGATATTGCCATTTGCGACGCCGAGTTTTGACAGCGCATCGCGCGCCAGTAGAACTTTGCGCGTAAACGCCCCGGGCCGCCAACCGCCGCGTCGTTTGACCTCGCGGATCATGAGGAACATACCTGTCGCGAACCCGGCCCATTCTGCGGCGGCGCTCGCCAGGCCGACACCGATCAACCCACCGCCCAAGACGATCACGAAGATTGGCGAGAGGATGATGTTCACAATGTTTAAGACGATCTGCAAACCCAGCGCTAATCCTGCGCGACTGATGCCGACGAACCAGCCCATGAGGGCGATCGTCCCGAGCGTTGCGGGCAAGCCCCAGAGTCGCGCGCCAATATAATCACGGGCGCTGTTTTCGATCTCCGCGCTGGCCGTGAAAACCGTAAACGCCCCTGCGAGCAAGGGGACTTGGAATATGAAAATCAACAACCCAATTAAGACGCCCAAGGGAATCGCCCGCATGATATGGGCTTGAACTTCGTGCTCTGCGCCCGCCCCGTCACTTTGCGCGGCAAGGCCCGCCGTTGACATGCGCAAGAATCCAAATCCCCAATAAGCGATGCTGTAGACAACGGCGCCCAACCCGATCCCCGCCAGAGCTTGCGTCCCGACAAATCGCCCGACCATGAGGGTGTCGACAAGCCCGACAATTGGCGCTGCGCCATTGGCCAACATGATCGGCCAAGATTGGCGAAAGACCTGCCCGCGTGAGAGGATTGGTTTTGAAGGTGTCATGGCAAATGGCTTAGGTCCGCATGACCCCCTTGTCATCCCATATGACCGCAAAGTCCCGCCTAGACGCAGGTGGAAGCCAAGGATTGTGAAAGCGAGTTAGGCCCTTAGAATTGGGCACTTATAATCAGGCCCATATAATTAGGCATGGGCTATCGCTTACAGACCCCATTGAAACTTCTGTTTCAATATTGGTGGCTGCCCAAATGCGTTACCCGATAAGGTGGGACGTCCGCGTGGCCAATACTCGCGACGGAGTACCGAAATGGAAAAATGTTTTACGCAAGTATCGATGTGTATGCGCTTGCTAGGCGAACACACACTGCATTCAAGCTGACGCTTAATTGCAGGACCACGCGGCAGTGTTTCTCGGGTAGCGGCCTCACTGGATTGCCCCCGTTCCAGGGGGTCAGGCACGCGCTACTCGGCCCCTCTGCACATGCATTACCAAATGCAGCTAGGCACACCGTCTTTCGGACGAGCTAGTGCAATTTACCGAAGGTAAAATGCACCAGTGCGATGTTTTTACAAACACTACACAGTCAATGATCACTTGCCTGTCCCGTGTCCGAAAGAACCATTTAAACATAGGGGTAAAATGGGGGGCGGGGATCATTCTCTTTGAAACTACAGTTTTATGGCGGATTGCGTGGCTTCAAAGACGGGAGGGATGTGTATTCAGGCGCAAAGTAGGCATGAACTCAGTGATTTAGACCGCCCAAAGAAGGACGCTCAGCAAGTTTCCAATATTGACCTTGCTTGGTAACCTAACCTATCGTTCTAAGATGGTTAAAAGTCCTAAAAATTTTGGAAGAGCTGCCATTTTTGGACTTTGTCTAACTCCTCTGTGGAGCTGTGGTGATCCCCAAACCCAGTCACCCGTTTCCCCTTCAAATGAACCTATTTGGGAAAAAACGGTAAGGCAGTCACTCGAAACAACCAACTTTAACGAGGACAATGAATTTTCATTTTCAAATCGCCAGAA
This sequence comes from Litorimonas cladophorae, assembly GCF_014652455.1. GTDB lineage: Bacteria > Pseudomonadota > Alphaproteobacteria > Caulobacterales > Maricaulaceae > Litorimonas > Litorimonas cladophorae. Next base: position 258,928 of record NZ_BMYV01000002.1, read on the forward strand.
CGCCTATGCAGCATTGGAGGGCGATGGGCAGGGACTATTTGGCTTATGCCAAGAGGCCTTGAATGATAGAGTACCGGTGGATTGGAAACCTTTCGCAGAAGATTGGTGCGTCGCAGCAGCAGAACAATCTTATCCTGATGCTTCAAACTTTTTGGCCGAAAGTTATGAGTTGGGCTCCTTTGGAGAACCTAATCCGTCCAAAGCCTATGAGTGGCTGGAGAGGGCTGCACTGGATAAAGAGAATTTCGAAGACCTAAATCGTCGAGTTAAAGGTTTTGAAGAGCTTTGGGGTGGCTTCTGGGAAACCAAAACAGGCGAAAAGTCCGTACGTCGAAAAATAGAGTCCTACAAACCGGCTCTTTTTGAAATCACTAAAAGGGCTCAAGGTGGGGATACCGCTGCGATGATGTTTGTCGCAAATAAATATTACAATGGCTACGGGGTAGAACAAAGTGACGATGCGTACCTTTATTGGATCATACAAGCTGCTGAGGCTGGGCATTCTCGCGCCGCATGGTCTCTGGGGCACTGGTTTAATTTTGCAGACAACCGACAACGTGATCGAAAAAAAGCTCTGTTTTGGTATGAAAAATCTATTGAACTGGGACTTGGCTCATATGATCCTATGCACACTAACCCTATCAGATTTGTTCAGCAATTGCGCGGCGAAGAAAAAATTAAAAAAAATAATCGGTTGTCGGATGGGAAGATCAAAGATCGCCTTAAGGATGTCGGTCTTAAGGGGTATTTGGAGGACGATGCTCTAATGTGTGACGTTGCCCTTGAACTTCGCGATCACATTGTAAGCGAATTCAGATATTGTCAAAACCTCCCCAGATATTATCCTAAAAAACAGCTAAGGTTTAATCACAGTTTGAGTCTTAGGCATGTGAAGGTATTTGCACGTGAAGCCTTTTATAACGACAGGCATGCTGAAGATTGGTTTCAAACCGTTTCAAGTCGTATGAAGAGAAGTGCGATAGAGGGCGACCCAGATTATGCTGACGCATTAGCCTATGAATGTAAGGCTGATTTGAAATGCATCGAAAAATGGGAAAGCGTCGCCATTGCCGGATATGAGAAACAAGCTGCCCAAGATAATGAAAAGGCAATGTATAATCTTGCGGCCATATATTCAGGACGATATCAATCCCAAAGAATAGGGAATGCCTATAAAGAGGTAGTGCCGCCTACAAAGGATGAAGCGCTGTCTAATGAATGGCTATCAAAAGCTATTCATCAATATCAGAAAGCCGCTGACCTTGGCGAAGAAGACGCTCAATTTAATTTAGGTTTCTTTTATGAGAATGGCATTGGTGTCCAGAAGGACAGAAAATTATCACACGATTTATTTGCTAAGTTTTTAGACCAAAACAGCCCTGAACTTGTGAGCTATTTTCATCTTTCAGGTGGGCATTCCAGTATTTTTAATGATTTAAGAGAAGCTTGTCGTAAGGGTGGCGCGGAGATTGAGACCTTTAAAATTATGACTGGAAATGTTTATTACCCTAATCTTGAGGATCTAGAGTGCTCTTAAATGGGAAAGAAACTGTAGAGTAGATAGGTTTCATTTTAAAATTTGTCTCGAGGGGATGAGAAATTGAGCGGCTTAAAATCGCCTCAAGTAAGACACTCAGTAAACAGCTACTTTGATGATCGCATGCGCGAAAATTCTCTCACCCCAAATTTGAAATCGTGCGGATTAAATTAATTCGCGCGTTGGATTCTAATTTGTCGAAGAAATAACCCGTATTGTAAAGGCGGTCGCGATCGAGGAAGCCTTGGAGAATGGCTTTGCGTTTTTTGCGAAATATGAACCCCGGCACGCGTTTATATTCGCGGCGGATATTGAGTTCAAATTCATCATAAATATCGGATGGCGTGCCGAGGATTGAGAGGTCGATATCGAGCATGAATTGCCCGTCTGTTCCCTCTGGGGCCTTGTGACTTTTCGTGGCTAAGATCAGATCGGCAATGCGTGAGAAGACGGGTTTCTCTGCGCCGCACGCTTGCAGCCAGTCGGCGGCCCATTCGGCGCTGTCTTCCTCATTGGTGGCCGAGAAGGGCGCGTAAACCGCATCGTGGAACCAAAGCGCCATTTCTATTTCATCGGGACGTTCGGTGATGTCGCGCACGCTGTCCAAACGGCGGAGGCACGCGGCAATGTGGTCTAAGGTATGATAGAAACGATGGGGTTCGGCGTGGGCCCGGATCAAGGTGTTATAGGTTTTCCCGTCAACGTTCAGGTCCATTCGATCACACAGCGCGGTCCAGCGTTCAAAGCTGCAGGTGTCTTTAGGGTTGCTCACGTTGGGGTGGGGAGGAGAAAATGTCCCGATAGCGCCGCAATGGGTTTATCTACGCTTTCCTGCCAAGCCCGAACGCGCACATTGGCGACGCGGCGACCTTCTTTAATGATCTCGGCCCGTGCAAAAGTTTCGACGGGTTTTCCGCGTCGCAAATAATCAATATTGATTCCAATCGGCTTGGAAAAGGGCAAGTCTGGATTATGACGGCGTAATTCCGCCATGGCGCAGACTTCCATGAATCCGCCCACCGCGCCGCCATGCAGCGCGGGCAATGACGGATTGCCAATATTGGACCGCAAATAGGGTAGGACGAGGAAGAAATCCTCTCCCATCAGGCGCGCTTCAATCCCTAAGGTTTTCGCATAGGGAATAGAGGCGATCAGGTCTTCGGCCAGGCGTTGAGTCATGAGTTCTCTCCCGACTTTTTGGCATCAGTTTCTTTGGCTTTTGATGTGCCATATGCGGGACCCGTGATCATAAAGCAGGCTTGCGCCGTGGCGACGGGATTATCGGGATCGCCATCATGCGCGACGGCGCGAATAAAGGCGACGTGACGCGTGGTTTTGTAACAAATCGCTTCCGCAATGACGGTTTCGCCCGGGGTTGCAGCGCGTTGATAATCAATCCGTAGGGATAATGTCGCGATAGGCATAAGTTCGTCAAAGGCCGCCATCGCTGCCATGCCACAGGCTTGATCCAGCAATGTCGTGACCGCGCCACCAGAAATCACCCGAGAGCGCGGATCGCCAATTAGGGCCGTATTATAGGGTAAGGAGAGCGTCCCACGGCCTTTGTCGATAGCGACAAATTTCATGCCGATTTCATTGGCGTGCGGAACGCCGCCGACCATGACGGGACCCATTTCCCATAATTTTTCAATAAAGGCGCTCATGCTGTCGGTTCCTTCACAAAGCCGCGTAAACGGCATCAATGAGGGCGCGTGGACGCACATCCCCCAGCAGCGTATTGCGCTGGCGGTTCATGGTATAGGCGCCGTGTAGCCCTGTTACAGGATCTGCAAAAACGCAGGACCCACCCCAGCCGCTATGGCCGAGTGTCGCGGCATTCGGGCCGTAGAAATAATTTGGATCATTGCGCATGATGCCCGCGGCAAAATCAATGTTGAACGGCAGAACAAGGTTCTGACCCTTGATACGAGATTGCGATAATCCGGCGAGGCTGTCCTCGGACAGAATTGCGCTGTCGCCAACTCCGCCATCGACGCCGATTTGCATTAATGTCGCCAACCCGCGTGCCGTGGCGTGGCAATTTGAACCCGCCAATTCGGCTTCGCGCCACGCCGCCGTGCCCTTGCCGCCTGGGGACGACCACGGTTTCATAAAGGCCCAGCGTGTCGCCTCCGTAATCTCACCCATATTGGCCAAAGCTTTGGGCTTTTGCATCTGTGCGCAGCGATCATGCTCTGATGGCGGCAGGCCAATCCAAACATCGGCATTCTTGTGAATGCAGAGCTCTTCGCGCAGAATTGTGCCTAATGTTCGGCCTTCGGGATCGGCGCGGCGCGCGATTTCGCCGGCTAGAAATCCATAGGTCACGGGGTGATAGCCACTGGCGCTGCCCGGCTCAAAAATCGGCGTCTGTTGTTCCAGCTGGTGGATGGTCTTGTCCCAATCGAACCAGTCTTGGGCGGTCCAGTCGGGATTGGTTATCCCTGACAGACCCGCTTGGTGGCTCATGATTTGGGCGACAGTCAAGCCGGATTTACCCGCTTGCGCAAATTCAGGCCAGATCGTGTCGATGGGCTGGTTATATCCAATGTGATCTTCCTCAACGAGCCAAGCGATGACCAGTGCGGCCATGGCTTTGCCAGAGGAAAACACTGCAAACAGCGAGTCATCTGCGACTTCGGCTGCTTTCTTTCGATCAGCCCAGCCCGCGCGAATATCGATCAGGGTTTCGCCATGTTGCTGGACGCAGAATTGAAATCCCAACTCCTCATGAGAGGCGAAATTTTCAGCGATCACATCTTTGAGGGAAGCAAATCGCGTGGGCAAAAGGCCGTAGAATGGAAAATCGGTCATGAGGTCACATGTAAGGGAAGTGCGTCAGTAATAAAGGCCTGCATTCTGATCAGCGGCAATTCACCTGCGTCGAGCGCATCTGCGGCGCGCATGATTTCATAAACTGACGACACAGAAGCTGCCAGAGCTTGCCGAGGCGATTGCCCAAGAAGGCGACGGCCCAGAAACAGCGCCGCGAGACTGTCGCCACCACCATGCGGGACGGAGGTGAACTTGGGGTGGCTAACTTGGAAAGCAGTTATCCCATCGCCAACGGGCTCTTCCCAGCGCGCGCCAATATCCTCACCATTCGGATAGGAGGTGATCAAGCGCGCGGGCAGGACGTCGCGGTGATTTTGAATGTAATCGCGTTCCCACAGGTTTGGCGTGATGAAATTTGCAAGCGGCACAAGGCGTTCAATAATGGCGGCTGCGCGGGCTTCTGGAATATAGAGACGGCCATGATCGCCCATGACAGGATCGACGGCGATGATGGCGTCTGGGTTCTTTGCAAACACATGCCCGATGATCTCTTCGCAGAGAGCCACATGCTCAGTGTCGCCCATATATCCTGTGAGCACCGCATCAAAATGCAGGTCTTGGGCTTTTACGCCCTCCCAGACATCGCGCAGACGCGCCGCATCTACGGCTCCGCCACCGGGAGCGCCCCATCCAGGATGCCGTCCCATAAGAGTTGTCGGGAGGACAACAGTTTCGATGCCCAACCGTTGCAGGCAAAAGCTGGCGGCGCTTGCCCCCACCCGTGAGCTGGCAACGGTGGAGCTGATAACAAGTGTTTTTGGGATGGGCGTGGTCACGCCTCTGCTTTGGCGCTAAGTTGCCTGTAACGCAATAAAAGCGTCAAAAAATCGGAAGGCTCCCATGCTCACAATTTGGCACAATCCTCGCTGTACAAAATCCCGCCAGACTTTGGCGCTTCTCGAAGAGTCAGGGAAAGAGGTCGACGTTCGCCTGTATCTAAAGGACACACCCTCTGAATATGATATCAAGGATATGATGGATCTATTGGGCTTTGATGACCCGCGCGCATTTATGCGCAAGGGTGAGGCGATTTACAAAGACGAGGGCCTTAAAGGTGTGACCGATCCGAAAAAATTGATCGAAATGATGGCGAGATTTCCCATTTTGATCGAACGCCCCATCGTTACAGATGGGCGACGGGCGATCATTGGGCGCCCACCAGAGGCTGTAAAACCGCTTCTTTGACGCTTTTTCCCAGCGAAAGCGCATCGCCTAAACCCCTTGTTAAGCAAACTCCTTCATTCCTGAGTTAACCATGATGGGATGACACGCGTCTCCCATGTCTTGATTGCGGGGGACGATATGCGTCTGGGGACTTTAACATTATCGGCGACTTTGTCGGCCGCTTTACTTTCAGGCTGCTCCTTTATTGGCGGGCAACCCGGGACGTATAAGAACCCGTTTGCCAAACAGAAATCGGCACAGCACGGACAATATGGCGCAGACCGTCATACGCAAGGACAGCAGGGTTATGGGGCGCAACGCTGCCAGATATCCTCACCCAATCAACCTATTCCGCGGGGTTGCCGGCCTGAACAGGTGACATTATCTGTTGGTCCTGCACACGGACAACTGCGCGGCCCCCAAGGGGGACGAGCTGGATATGGCGGTTTTCCGCAAGAGCCGAATTACGGTTCGCCAGACTACTCTCAACCAGAATATACAAGCGGCGCATATGGATCAGCCGTCGGCCAAACGGCCGCGTTAGCCCACCACACGTCTCGATCCAGTAAGCGTAAGCCGAAACTCCGGGGGGCTCTCTCTTTAGGTCTGGAACGTAGCGTTTCGGGTGATCTGATAGATTATGACAGATTCTCAATCGATGCGGTCGGTGCTTATAACCCGCAGCTTTATAATGAAGGCACCCAAGTGGGTTCCGATGCAACGGGTGATGAAGTCCGCACGACTTATACAGCGAATGATCTACCAGGAAATCTTTCGAATTTGATCCGCCCTTCAGTCTTTGCAAATCGACCAACGGAAGGTGCGTATTTCGTAGATGGCGAATATGAAGCCATTTCCAGACCTAACGTTTCCTTTGATGACGCTTGGGCAACGCCCGCGGGCATTAAGGGCGGGTTGGAATATATGGTCGGCGGGCGCACGACCGTATTCGCGAACGCAGGTTATACGCACTCAGAGGGCAATGATGGGGTATCAGCCAGTGTTGATGCGACCCTGTATCGAGTCACACAGGCAGGAACATATGATTATATTCCAGCCGTCGCGGCTCAACCCTTTATCGCGGGTACGCCCGGCACACCCGAAATCCCGGCTCTCGTAAATCCACTTACGGGCGAACTTATAACTCCAGGGGTCCCCGCGACAGCCGGGACGAATGACACGCCCGCTGTTGCTGCCGTACCAGAACAATATATTCGCACGGATACAATCTCATCGGCGTCATTTGTTCCAAACCAAGAAATCGCGCAATTCATCTATGATTTCTCAGATATGCGCCGGATCGATCTCGAAGCGGGTGCCAGACATTACTTCAAGCCGATTGTGAAATCTGAAGGCTACCGCACTGTCACCCCATTCGTGGGCGCATCGGCTGGGGCCTCTCATCATCAAAAGGTGGACGTTAAAGTCACCCAGCGTCAGCGGTTTTACGAGCGTGGATTTGACCTGAACGGTGCGCAAGCAACGGATACGGATTCCCAGCAATTTTATGACATTACCGATCCCGCAACCACGGTGACTATTTTCGAGGATCAGTGGGTTCCTGCTGGTCAGGTCAATGTTGGTGCTGAATGGCAAGTGACACCCAAAACCGCATTGGCGTTTGAAACGGGTGTACGGGTCCAAGGTGGCCGTAAATATTCAAATGGCGAACGTTCAGATACGGATATCTCAATTCCTGTCACATTACGTGGGTCGTTTAATTTCTAGGTGAGTGGCGTTAACCAGCCAAAGCGCTGGATTCGTTAAGGTTTTGTTTCCGCTTTGGGAACAGTTTTTTAAGTATCTTCTGTTCTAAGATAGAACAGAAGACGAAATGTTCGATTTAAAGGAGGCCGATATGCGGCTTGCAGCTTGCGCACTATCAGCGGTATTATTGTCGGGTTGCTCTTGGTTGGGTCTCGGCGGGAACAATCATAGCTACGGAACATCCTCTGGGGTATATGGCTCGAATTGTGCCGTGTCCCAAGGAGCTGAATACGGTCAACAAGCCTATTACGGTCAGCAAGCTCAAGGATATCAGGCTCAGGGATATCAAGCCGGCGCCTATGGCGCACAGGCGGCATGTGGTGGCGGCGCATATGGCGTTGGTCACGGTGCGAATGGCGGTTTCGCTCATGCACAAGGTTACGGCCAAGGCGGATATGGCCAAGCTGCTTATGGACAAGGCGCATACGGCCAAGGTGCTTATGGGCAAGGCGCATACGGACAAGGCGCTCAGGGTCAGCAGTTTAACAGCGCATCCTTCACAGGCGGCGGATATGGCGGTGGCGTCACAGGTGGTCCCGTTGTTGGTGCTGGCCTCGCAGCTCAAGGCGTTGGCGGCGAATCCTATGGATATGGATCAACAACATATGGTTCTGGCGTAACAACGCTCGGCGCTGCAGCCCCTTATGGTGCAGCTGCTTACGGTACAAATGTTGTCGGTACGCAAATGACGAACGGACAATATGTAAATGGCGCTTACGTTCAAAATGTTGTCGGTGCGCCGATCTATGTGCCACAGCCTTATGCGGCACCTTACGGTGTACCACAATTGCGCGGCGTTGGCGCGGCGATGCCATTTGGCTTTGAAGTCTTTGGCGGAACTGAAATCGGCGTAGGCGGGGAATTATTTGGCGGCAAAGGTGCTGGTCCATCTGATGGCGGTGGCGGACAAGCGGGCGCAATTGATGCTTTCGATTACTCCGATGCATTCGCAGAAGGCTACACGATCGGCGGCGCAACGACATATGACCTGTCCCGCAACACGACTTTGTTGGCTTCGGCAGCTTATTCCAAACACGAGGGCCGTACGGTTTCGACTGGGTCTTTCCAACCAGGTGTGCATGACCCAGTCACAGGGGCCTTTATTGCAGATGCGGGATCTAGCGAGCGCGGACTTGAAGGTAAATTTGGCGACTTGGAACAATATACGATTGAAGGCGGCGTTCGCCAATATGTCGGACACAATGTTGGTCTGCGCCCATATGTCGGTGCGACGGCAGGTATGGGTTACAACAAGAGCGTCGATCTCACACAGACATATGGTGACGATGGCACACTCTTTAATCAGCAACAATTCATCGATAGCGGCTGGCGTCCAACTGCCTCTGGTGTTGTTGGTGCCGAAATGGCTGTCGGCCCACGCGGTGCGATTGGTGTCGAGACAGGGGTTCGCTGGCGCGATAACTTGAAAGCGAATTCAGGCGGTGAAGATCGCATCTCTATCCCTGTAAAATTGCGCGGTCGCCTCGCTTTCTAAGGCGCGGTAACTCACTAGAAAAAATCAAAACCCGATCTCAGATTCACCTCTGGGGTCGGGTTTTCTCGTTTAAGACTGATTGAATTGGCCTCTGCATTGCAAGGTCTTCACCCACGATGACGGATAGAAACGGCGATTGTGCCAATCCGGAACACTAAGGGTGAAAACCATGCGATTAATCATGCTCGGCACCGCCGCAATAGCACTTTCCGGCTGCTCCTTTCTTGGCCTCGGCGACAAGAAAACAAATACACATTACAATCAGCAAACTGGATATTACGGCCAACATGCCGCGACACCCGTTTCGAACAAAAGCTGTCACTCCGGCAACTGCCTTGCCCGTTGGAACCTTGAAGGCGGCGTTGGCACTGTACTTGAAGGTGGCAAGAATATCATCACGGCTAGTAAAGCGCACGATATTGCAGGCCAAGACTTCAACTCTATCTCTTTTGAAAAAGCTTACGATCCAGGCGTTCGTGTCGAGCTTGGCGGGTCCTATGCTTTGGCACCCAACACAAAAGTGTCTTTGCTCGGCCATTACGAGAAAGCCGAAGCTAATCAAGACCGCAACTGGGGCACAATCGGCGGTCAGCAACTGACAGGCGGATTGACAGATTATAAAGCGTTCGGCGGGGAGCTCGGCCTTCGTCAATATTTCAAGCCAACAAATGGCATCATCTTCAACAGCATTCGCCCTTACGTCGAAGGTCGTGCAGGTGTCTCTAAAGTTGACGACATCGGCGTCGTTGGCACACAATTGGGTGGAGCCGTCTTTAGCGCCGCTGAAGTTCCGCTCTACAAAGATAGCTGGGTCGGGACGGCCGCTGGTCTTGTAGGTGTTGAAACACCTCTAACACGCTACTCAACCATCGGTTTGGAAACAGGCGTGCGTTATCAAGGTGGACTGAAATCAGACAATAGCGTGATCACGCCAGGCTCAACATTGAGCGGTTTGAACAACAATTCTGGTCGCGTTTCGATCCCCGTCACATTGCGTGGTCGTTACCGCTTCTAATCACCGTACCTTAGGGTAGGGGCACAAGCCCGCCGAACCAGTTGCATTTTTGCGGCTTGGTCTCGGCGGGTTTTTCATGTCGAACTGCCAATCGAGGGCGTTGCCTATTTACCCGAGGTTTGTTGCGCTGATGCAGGTGCGTCTTGGCGCTGGGCTTCACGCGCGGCTTCAATTTCGAGCTGATTTAACCGGCGGCGTTCGTCAAAAATAAAGCGATCAATACGGGTTTCGAGGATGTCGAGCGGTATTCCACCACCCGACAAGACGGCATCATGAAAACGACGAATGTCAAAATCATCGCCCAAGGCATCTTCCGTTTTCGCCCGAAGTTCGAGAATTTTCAGCTCTCCAACTTTATAGGCGAGAGCTTGACCCGGCCAAGAGATGTAACGCTGCACCTCTGTTTTAATATTGTGCGGGGCAAGGGCTGAATTTTCTAAGAAACAGGCTTCAGCTTCTTCGCGGGTCCAGCCTTTCCAGTGCAAACCCGTATCGACAACCAAACGGCAGGCGCGCCACATTTCATAGGACAGTTGACCAAAGCGCTCATAGGGCGTTGTGTAAATTCCCATCTCGCCCGCTAATTTTTCCGCATAGAGTCCCCAGCCTTCGCCGAATGCGTTTGGATAAAGGCTTTTTCTAAATTTCGGCAGACCTTTTAATTCTTGTCCGATTGCGATCTGCATATGGTGACCTGGAACACCTTCATGTGCGGTCAAGGCGGGCAAATTGTAGAGCGGACGATTGGGCAGATTATACGTATTGACGACATAATTCCCGGCCTGTCCACGATCAGGGTCCCCTGAAAAATAACGCCCCGTTGTATATGATTTTTCGATTTCCCGCGGCACGGGAATGACGCCATAGGACAAACGCGGCAGGGTTTCGAAATATTCGGGCATTTTGCCATCAAGCTTCTTCGCAATAAAGCTTGCATGCATCAGAAGTTCTTCGCGGGTTGTCGCGTAAAATTGCGGGTCCGTGCGCAAAAACTCTAAAAACTCCGCAAAGCTACCCTTAAATTCGACTTCGGCGATAACAGCGTCCATTTCGCGGCGGATGCGTACGACCTCGGACAAGCCTAAGGCGTGAACTTCATCGGGTCCCATATCCAATGTCGTGAAATAGCGGGTCAAGGCGCGGTAATATTCACGCTCCTCTTCACTATTTCCCAGGCCAGCCGTTTGACGCGCCGCAGACGCATATTCGTCACGCATGAATTTCGAAAGATCGCGATAGGCAGGAATAGCGGCAGATTCGAGCGCGGCTTTTCCTAAGCCCCGTAGACGCGTTTGATCCTCGACGGAAATGCTCTCTGGGAAGTCTTTAAATGGCGCAAATAAGGGATGTGCAGTCGCAGATGTTTCGGCCATGGCATCAATCATCTCTTGAATACCAGGAAGAATTTCTGCGCTCGCGGTGAATTTGGTGCGGATTCCACGGCGCATATTTTCTTTCGCTTGCGCGAAATAGCGCGGCAGTCGGGTCAGGCGCGCCGCATAGGCTTCGTAATCCGCGATTGTGTCAAAATCGGTGCGCCGCACGATAAAGCCAAGTTCGTTGAAAAACCCACTATCATTGGTGAACGGGACTCGCGCTGAATCAAATGGCGCAAGACGTTGACGCTGCGTAAGTACAAAACCGAGCAATGTGTGGTTCAAACGATCATCATCGGTCATGGGCAGTTTGGAAAGCGCCGCATGGCGGGCCAAAAAGCCCATCGTTTTTTCATTCGCGGCGGCGTCGGCTTCAGGAGAAATATCAGGAAGCTGTTTCAGGGCTTCGCGGTCGCCTTCTTGCCCGCGTCGGTAAATATCGCCATCAAGTTCGGCGGCTTCAAAATCCGCAATGAGAAGCGCCAGCGTGTCGTCCTGTTTACAAGCAAACTCTCCATCTAGTTCTATGACCTCACCACCAGGGCAGATCGGTAGAATTTGGCTTTGAGTTTGTTGTCCATGCGCTTGAAACGGCAGGGCCGCGCTCAGGAGTAGAATAGGGAGGAGGCGCCGCATTATGAAGCCGCCTTTTCCATAGCTTTGGCAAGCGCGACATCTTTTTCCGTGACCCCACCCGCATCATGCGTCGTCAACGTTACATCGACACGGTTATAGACGTTGAACCACTCGGGGTGATGGTCCATTTTTTCCGCGATAATTGCGATATGAGTCATGAAAGAAAAGGCCTCGACGAAATCGTCAAATTTGAAAACCTTCGTGATAAAGTCATCGCCGCCTGTCCATCCGTCCAAATCTTTTGCAACATCTTTTGGGTTCATAACTGTCATGAGAAATCCTATTCACTCTGTCCACCCGCCCGGATGATGGGCTTCTGACCGCTTGAGCGCCTTTTGCCAAGGGCTGTCTTTGAGAGAAACTCAAAAGTCTGGCAATCCTATTTCATATTAAGGCCCCATTCAGGCAAAATATGTGATCGGCCACATTCGTGCCACAATTAAGGGTCTGTTTACCATAAATGGCTGAACTTGGGATAACATCTATAACGCATTTGCCGCGAAAAGACCTTATCTTGGTCGTCGCCTTGCCTCATCCCCTATCCTATAGGCGGACATATGAAATGGATTTTCCGATTGCTGACGGCAGCAGCCCTCCTGACAGTGGCATATATGAGCCTACGTCCTTCGCTCGCGGTGGGGGGCGTTCCGAACATGGACAAAGTTCTGCACTTTGGGGCCTATGGCTTTCTGGCGGGTCTCGCGCGGCTCGGCTGGTTACGAATTTGGGGCGGCTGGATTTTTCTCGGATTGGCGGTTTTCGGAATTGCGATAGAAATTGCACAACACACAATGGCGCTGGGCCGAACCGGATCGATCGCCGACACGGTCGCCAATCTCGGTGGCGCGGCCTGCGCTCTTCTTATTTTCCATTTCTTATGGACACGTTATCAACGCTAAGACGGAGGCCATTATGCGCCAACTGACTTTCCCCTTAACGGCTGCATTACTCCTTGGTGTAGCGGGATCCGCCTTTGCGGCGGGGCCGTCGCAATTTCCATCGGCGCTGCCACCGGTTTCGAATCCGGGTGAGTGTTACGCGCAGGTCAAAATTCCTGCGCAATATGCAAGCGGATCCCAGCGGGTCCAAACTGCCGACTCCTATGCAAAACTTAAAGTCACAGAGCCAGAATTTCAGCGCCGAGATGAAACGGTTATGATCAAGGAACCAAGTGTCAGATATGAAGTGCGCCAGCCGACTTATCGGAGTGTGAGCGAGCGTGTTTTGACCCGCCCAGGACACGACCGCCTGTCTGTGTCTGCCCCTCAATTTTCAACGGTGACAGAGCGCCTGCAAACGAGCGCTCCACATTTGGTTTGGAAACGCGGCAACCCCGGCGAGCTACGCCGCCAAGGATATGTTATTCATTCTACCGCCGACGGACGACTGCGCAGTTCTTCAGGTTATACCGGAGGCAGCTATGCCTCGACCCAAAGCGGCGGTGATAGCTGTGGACCGGGTTGTGAAATTTGGTGCTTGGTCGAAGAACCAGGCACGTCAGTCACCACAACACGCCGTGTCATGAGCGCGCCTTCCCGTGTAATCCGCACGCCGGTTTCGCCGCAATATCGTACAGTTACGCGGCAGGTCGTGGCCGAGCCAGGGTTTGTAAAAGAAGTGCCTATTCCCGCCGAATATAGCACTATCGCTATCGATGATTTGGTGCGTCCCGCAGAAGCTTATGAAGTCACAGTTCCCGCAGAATTCGGCGACGTTACGACCAAGGAACTCGTCAGTCCTGAGCGCTATGAATGGCGTCGTGTTTTATGCCGACCTGGATCTGGGTCGGGCACTGTTTCTGGAACCCTGACCGAAGGAGGCTCCGTCGCAGGGACGACCTATAGTGGCGCAGGCTCTCAGTATAGTGGTTCCCAAAACAGTGGGTCTAACACAGATGACTATTCTGGCACCCATACGGTTTCGTCAGGCGCCTATGTTTCGCCCACGACGTACAGGAATGGCTATACCGCAGGCCAGAGTTACAGCGATAGCTTGGGATATTACGGTTCGGGCAGAATGGCTGAGCCTATTGTCACATCAGAGACTGAGACGCCTCAACCTCGCACTGGCTACTACGGTACAGAAGATTATCCTGCCTATCACAATCAGTCGAATTCCGAACGGTCTGAACCACAAAGACGTGTCCCGCAACGCAAACGCCGTTAGGAAATTTGCAGCACACAAAGGGTCAACACGCATTTGGGTTGGCACGCTCCGTTGACGTTGGGCCTCCCGAGTTGGGCAGAGAGCTCTTTCGGGCGAGATCATCGTCCATGGGCGCGGGTGTGATGTTTGTGCCACCGGATATTGAACGCGCACAGGCCGTCCGCCGTTACTCACCCAAACTATCGGCAACACCGGACAGGGCTGCCGCGAAGACGGGAGCGCTGAAGTTTTCTAAATCTTCAATGCCTTCGCCAATTCCGATATGATGGATCGGCAATCCGTATTTATCCGATAATGCGACCAGCACGCCACCTTTGGCTGTGCCGTCCAATTTCGTCATAATCAGGCCTGTCACATCCGCCGTATCCTTAAAGGCTTCGGTTTGCATCAACGCATTTTGACCGACGGTTGCGTCCAGCACCAAGATGGAGTGATGTGGCGCTGTTGGGTCTTGCTTACGAATGACGCGAATGATTTTGGAGAGCTCCTCCATGAGCTCTGTGCGGTTTTGTAAACGGCCGGCCGTGTCGATCATCAGAATGTCAACATCTTCGGCTTGCGCCCGTTTGATGGCATCAAAAACGAGTCCTGCCGCGTCTGAATTTTGCGACCCGCTCATGACAGGTGCCCCTGCACGGTCGCCCCAAACAGTTAATTGTTCAACGGCTGCGGCGCGGAATGTGTCGCCAGCGACGATCAGAACTTTCTTGCCTTGCTTCGTATATTGATTGGCAATTTTGCCTAAAGTCGTCGTTTTGCCCGACCCATTCACACCGACAAATAGCATGATTTGCGGCTTGGCCATGCCAAACACAATGGGCCGCTCCAGCGGGGTCAGAATGTCTGAAATAACATCTGCGAGCGCGATTTTGATTTCGAGATCGGTGACCTGTTTATCAAATTTATCTTCTCGCAGGCGGTCCGTCACTTTCGACGCAACACCATAACCCAAGTCAGACATCACGAGGATATCTTCTAATTCCTCTATCGCTTCATCATCCAGCTTGCGCTTCGTGAAAGCTGCGCCGACTTGGTCTGACATGCGCGTGGTGGATTTGCGCAAGCCTGCACTAATGCGGCCCATGAAGCCGCCTTCGGCAAGCGGTTCAGCTTCGGGTTTAATCTCGGGCAGTCCAGCCGCAGCGCGGTCGGCTGCGCGTTTGGCGTTTGCGGCGTCTGCCGCTTCGCGTTCCGCGATTTCGCGGGCTGCGCGTTCTTCTGCGACACGAGCGCGGCGATCGGCTTCCTCGGCTTCTTTCTTAAGGCGGGCCGCTTTGATCTTTTCTTCGGCAAGGCGCTCGGCCTCAATGCGCGCCGCCTCAATGCGTTCGCGTTCAGCGCGTTCAGCCTCCAGGCGGGCGGATTCCTCAGCTTGGCGTTGGACTTCGGCTTTAATGCGAGCCTCTTCGCGCGCTTTGGCTTCGAACGCTTGCGTCGCTTTTAGCGCGGCCGCCTCGGCCTCGGATTTTGCTTTGGCGAGCGCGGCTTCCGCTTCGGCCTTGATACGCGCAGCCTCAAGCGCTTCAGCCTCTTGTCGAGCTTTCTCCTCTGCGGCGCGTTTGTTTTTGGCCTCAGCGGCAAGCCGTTGTTCTGCAGCTTTGCGCGCAGCCTCGACTTCGGCACGTTTCTGAGATTCGGCCTCAAGGCGGGCTTTCTCATCTAATTCGTCTTGGGCTTTACGGGCGTTTTCTTCGGCAAGCTGTTTGGCACGTGCCACATCGCGTGCCGCTTGGATTTCAGCGAGGCGTTTTTCTTCCAGTTCCCGTGCGGCCGTTTCTTCTGCCGACATACCCTGCGAAGCTTCGTCTTGTTTTCGCGCAGAGGCGAGGGCGGCCGCGTTAATCGCCGCCATACGCGCGGCCATTTTTTCATCGACGCGCTGCTGGGCCGCGGCTTTGGCTGCCGCCTCTTCTGCTAGCTTATCCGCTTTGGACTTAAAGCCTAATTTCGACAGGAACCCTTTTTTCTTCTCAGCCATATTTAAATCAAGGTTCCAATTAATTGTGTATCTGTTGCGCCCGTAATCCGAACACGCGCCAAGCTACCTGCTGCGGCGGGATTGTCTACGGCTATGAGTGAAAAATCGGGGAGACGTCCTAAGCCTGTTTCTTCGAACAAAGCTTCGTCCTCATCGCCAATACGGGTCTGCAAGTGTGTGGCTTTTACAACGTCACCTGCGTCGCGCAGACGCTTGGCGCGAGCTTTGACAATATTGCCATTTACGGGTGGTATTTTGGCAGCTGGGGTACCTTCACGAGGCGAAAACGGAAAGACATGCAGCCACGGAATGCCGATCTCTGAAACAACGCTCAAAGAATTTTCAAACATCGCGTCGTTTTCGGTTGGGAAACCCGCGATGATGTCAGCGCCAAATGTAAATTCAGGCCGGGCTGCGCGCAAGCGTTCGCACAAATCAACGGCATCGGCACGCAGGTGACGGCGCTTCATCCGTTTTAAAATCATATCATCCCCTGCTTGCAGGGATAGATGCAGATAGGGGCTCATGCGTGGTTCGCTGACCAGCAGATTAAATAGAACGTCGTCGACTTCCGCAGGGTCAATAGACGACATCCGCAGGCGAGGTAGATCAGGCACGAGCTTCAAAATGCGGCGCACCAGATCGCCCAGCGGCGGCGTGCCCGGTAAGTCTGTGCCCCAGCTTGACAGGTCCACACCCGTGAGAACGACTTCGTTATAACCTTGTTTGACGAGGGATTTAATAGACCCGACGATTTCACCCGCCGGAACGGACCGTGAATTACCTCGACCATAGGGGATGATACAAAATGTGCAGCGGTGGTCGCAGCCATTCTGAACCTGTAGAAAAGCGCGGCTTCGATTTTGCGATTTAATGGCCGGCGCATTATCACTGCCCATAAATTGCGGCGCGGTTTCGCGCACGCTCATTATGTCATTTACGCGAATACGTTCGGTGGGTGCATCAGGCCCAAATGAGAGCGGGCTCATTTTTTCATGGTTGCCTAACACCTGATCGACCTCGGTCATATCGGCGAACATAGTCGGGTTGATTTGCGCCGCGCAGCCCGTGACGATGATACGGGCATCGGGATTATCGCGCTTGGCCTTGCGCACTTGGCGACGGCTTTCGGCGACGGCGTCATTTGTGACGGCACAAGTATTTATAACAACGGCGCCCTGATCGCCAACATCCCGCGCATTTTGTGCCATGACGTCAGACTCATAGGCGTTCAAGCGACAGCCCAAGGTGATCACCTTCGTGGCGCTTTTCGCGGAAGTTATGTCAGGGGCATCAGCCATAGCGAGCATGTGGTGGAGATAGCGTGAAGGGTCAAGTCAGGCAGGCAGGCGCCAGTTAAACGGACCCTTCGCTTTCCAACTCGACCGGGCCTGTCATGATGACATGGTCATCACTTTCGCGCCAATAGATGTGGAGGGTGCCGCCGTCGACCTCAACGGTGACGTCACGGCCTGTGCGTTTCTGACGATGGGCTGCCACGACCGCGGCGCAAGCGCCCGTGCCGCAAGCCAGCGTCATGCCAACGCCACGTTCCCAGACCTTCAAACGGATGCGATCATCCGCGTCGACCCGCGCAAAACCAACATTGACTTGCTCAGGGAAAAGCGGGTGAAACTCGATCATTGGTCCTGCCAGATGGGGTTTGACCTGCTCAAAGTCCTCTACGAAAAAGACGCAATGCGGGTTGCCCATGCTAACCGCGCCTGGGTTGGACAGGACGGGATTATCGATCGGGCCAAGTTTTACATCAATGTGATGGGTGTGCATCGGCTCCTCAAGGGGGATTTGTGCCCAGTCAAGTTTTGGCGGGCCCATGTCGACCGAGATTTCAAATTCGCCTGCGCGGGTGCAATAGAGCAATCCGTCGTTGGTCTCGACAACGCAGGTGTCGGTCTTTGCGTCGCGCATATGCAGCCAAGCTGTTGTTCGGGTCGCATTTCCGCAGGCATCAACCTCGAAGCCCTTTTGATTGCGGATTTCCATAAAAATATCGGCGTCTGGCGACTTTGGCGCGCGTAGGATCACAATTTGATCCGCGCCTTTCTCGCCCATCATCTTGCCACCCGGTTTTGCAATCTCAATCGTTTGTGCATCAGACAAGGTAAAACCCGGCGTTTGCCGCGCGTCAAAGACGCCAAAACGGTTACCCGCGCCATTCATAATCAGGAACTTCATATGGGGCTCATATATGTGCGCGGACCACGGGCGCAAGCGCGTCGAACAAGGCTTGGTGCTCGACAGAGTGATTAGGTGTCGTTCCCGTCAGGGTAAAACCCTCGTGCGCAGTTCCAAGCTGAGCAAAAGCAAAGCTCAACTCTGTTCCCGGGACGCAAAACGCACCTGTATATGCGCCATAGGCTTCGCCAAGATGCCCCGCGAGTTGAACGCCTTTAATTGGCGATTGATCGGCAGAATAGACATAGCTGCCAGGCCCAAAGCTAAGGAAATGATTGTTCTCGGTCGCCCCGTTCCTGCCGTCGAATATCCAAGACGGCGAATGAAAATTTGTCCGCGACTGCAGCAAATCCGCAATGCGTAGTAAATCAGACAAGCTCATTCGCATTCCCCCTTGGGGTGAGAAAAGTGTGCCATTTGTTCCAATTTTGTAGTTTCCTAAGCCTTGTATGCCACGCCCTAGGTAAATGGGGCTCGCCAAGGGAATTTCAGCAGGTAAGTCAACTGTGGCCCCCCACTCTCCGATTTCATCCTGTCGGTAAAGGGCGGCGGCCAGTTCGCGTTTTCGCGGCGAGACACCCGACCAGTTCAAACCTGCGTCCAATCCATGCCGCGTTACCCAATTCCAAATCAAACGATCAAATCTTTCTCCTAACTGGGTTTCGACAATTGTCGCTGCGAGACCGTAATTGAGGTTTGAATATCGAAAATATGTCCCAACGGGGTGGGTGAAATCGGCAATTGTGTAAAGCGATTGAATATTTGTCTGAATATCCGCCCAATAGACATCCGGATCTCTTAGTCCCGAAACGTGTAATAATAGGTGTTTTAGCGTTAACCCGTTCGGTGTGTTGGTCAGGATGTCATCGACGGTTGCGGTTAAATTTAAACGCCCCGCATCCGCCCAATCCTGAATTGCCATGGCGACTATCAATTTGGTGATAGAGGCGATCCGAAACGGAGCGTTTACGGTAAAATCGTCCGTCGCTCCAATAACTGACTGGCCCGTGACGTCGGACGCGATGATTTTGCCCGACTTTGACACGGCCCAACCTCGTCCCGGCTGGGGATGCGCGGGGGGTCTGGATTTGGCGCAGGCTGTCAGGCCAATTCCCATCCCAATGGCAAGAGCGCCTAATAATGTTTCGCGTCTGTTGAACATCTGGCAGACCTCTTAAGTCGCCTTGCCCTGTGGCGCAAATTCCGCTTTATCAAGCCAAAGCCTTTCCTAAGGCCGTAATATAAGGGACGAGACTTATGACCTTTACACGATTTTCCAAAGCTGCCCTGTTCTGGAGTGCATCTGCATTCTTAATGGCATGCGCAGATTCAAACACATCAAAGCCAAGTACTGAAACAGCGGAACTGGCACAAACAGGCTCCTATAAAATGATTTCTTATGACACCGCGGGTGAAACAGATGCTGACCATCTCTGGCTAGAAGAGGTCGAAAGCGAAAAAGCGCTGAACCAAGTTAAGACTTGGAATAAGCGTTCGCTGGACACCTTAAAGGCCGATCCGCGCTACGCGACTTTTTATGCGGATGCGCTGGAGATTCTACAATCCAAAGATAAAATTCCATATGTGTCCTATCGCAATAATGAGGTTCATAATTTCTGGCAGGACGAAACCCATGTTCGCGGGATTTGGCGAAAATCAACGCTAGATTCTTATCTCTCTGATGCGCCTGTCTGGGAGACCGTTCTCGACATTGATAAGCTTGCTAAAGATGAGGAAAAAAACTGGGTCTATAAAGGTAACACCTGCCTAGCCCCGACATATGAGCACTGCATGGTGAATTTGTCCGACGGCGGTAAAGACGCCGTTGTCCGTCGTGAGTTTAACACGAAAACCAAGACATTTGTTGAAGACGGTTTCATCACGCCCGAATCCAAAGGCACGATGGATTGGGTCGATGAAAATACTGTCGTAATCGGAGTCGATTTTGGCGACGGTACAATGACGGATTCGGGTTACCCCATGTTGTCCAAAATTTGGAAGCGGGGAACTCCTTTGTCATCGGCTGTCGAAATCGGCCGTGGCGAGAAGACAGATGTCGGGTATTGGGGCGGCACGTTTGAGCTGTCGGACGGGCGCCGCGAAATCGTCGTGTCTCGCTCTGTTGATTTCTATAACTCAGAGGTTTTTCATTTCCCGCGCAATGCCGATGGATCTGTGGCAACCAAACGTAAATTCCCTATTCCGATGAAATCTAATTTGGGCTCTGAGTTTAAGGGGCAGGTTCTGCTGTCGCTGAACGAAGATTGGCGTGAGTTTAAATCAGGCGATCTCGTTAGTTTCGCATTTGATGATTTCGCAGAAAATGGTGAAATTGAAACCGTAAATCTTGTTTACCGTCCCGACGCTAAATCCTCCATGAATGGATATGGTACGACCAAATCAAAACTGCTGATGTCCATCTCTACCGATGTCAAAAGCGCGGCTTACGCTTTTGATTGGGACGGAAAGGCGTGGACGTCGAAAAAACTTGATTTCCCCGCTAATGGTACGGTCGCGATCGGCGCAACCAATGACAAAGAGGATGTGGCCTTTGTCAGCACTGAAAGTTTCCTGACCCCAGACACGCTCTGGACCTACAACACAGCCACGGAGAAAAAGGCAAAAGCAAAGTCTTTGCCAGATTGGTTCGATGCCTCAAACATGGTCAGCGAGCAATTTTTCGCCACGTCGAAGGATGGCACAAAAGTTCCATATTTCGTCGTTCGCGCCAAAGACACGCAAATGGACGGTACGAATCCGACCTTGCTCTATGGCTATGGCGGTTTTGAAATTTCGCTCAATCCATCTTACTCCGCAACGCGCGGGAAACTTTGGTTGGAGAATGGCGGCGTTTATGTGCTGGCCAATATTCGTGGGGGTGGAGAATATGGCCCAAGCTGGCATCAGTCGGGATTGAAGACTGATCGTCAACGCATTTACGATGATTTCATCGCCGTGGCCGAAAGCTTAATCGCCAAGAAAATTACATCACCTGCGCATTTGGGTGTCGAAGGCGGATCAAATGGCGGTTTGCTAACCGGTGTTATGACAACCCAACGTCCAGACCTGTTTAACGCGGCTATTATTGCTGTCCCGCTTTTGGATATGCAGCGATTCCACGTGCTACTGGCGGGTGCGTCATGGATGGGTGAATATGGAAACCCAGAGGATGCTGTCGAAGGGAAATTCCTGCGCCAAATTTCGCCCTATCATAATCTTGATCCAAATGGAGATTACCCTGAAGTATTCTTGATTACTTCAACCAAGGATGACCGCGTACATCCCGCCCATGCGCGTAAATTTGCCAAGCGTATGGAAGATCAAGGACATGATTTCTTCTACTATGAAAATATTGATGGGGGGCATTCAGCCGCTGCGAATTTGAAGGAAACCGCCAACCGTCTGGCGCTGCAACATGTGTATTTGATGCAGAAACTTAAAGACGGAAAATAGGGCAATTTAAAATTACTGAAATAGCAAACCGCCAGATTGAATAATCTGGCGGTTTTTTAATGCCGACCCGCTGCGTTTGAAGTCCGCTGCGCTTTACTTTTTGCCCCCTTTCGCGTTCAACGCGCCTATGACTTTTTTACGGTTCACTTTCGTTTTTCTTCTTTGTGTCTTCACCTTTACAGTGGCGCAAGCTCAAGAACCCAATTCTGACGTTGCGCCAGACTTCACGGCGCAAACGTTAGAGGCTCGTATTAAAGCGTTGGATGGAAATGCTGACTTATCGGATGAGCAAAAAGATCAAATTCGAACCTCTTTGCAAGCGGCTGTTGACCGCCTTGCGGACGCAACCCGGCAATCTGAACGGCGTCTTCAATTTGTCACAGCGGTCGAAAATGCAGATGCGTTCCAAGCGGAATTAGATCTAGAGCTGAAGGCGGCGCAAGAGACTCTGGCCGCCGAGGCAAAGCCAATGGCCGAGATGATCGGCGATGATGCCCTTTTCGAATTAGAACAGGACCTCAATGCAAAACAGTCAGACTTAGGCGAAATCGAGACACGGCTGCAGGGGTTGCAGGATACGCTAAATGTATTGGCTGCTCGGCAGATAAATGCGCCAAAAGAACTCGCCGAGGCGCGCGTTGCCCTCAGCGATTTACAAACACGCTTAAACGCGTTGGGCGGCAGTGGTCTAGAAGATGTTTCTGACGCGCGTCGCATAGAAGCCCGAGCCCGTGTCTGGTACCGACGCAATCAGATCCGTGCGTTGGAGCAGGAAATAGAGACACTGCCGGAACGCCAGGAGTTACTTACCGCCCGTCGCGCAGTGGCAGATATTAGAGCTCAAATATTACGCAAAGACGTGGCGCGATTGAGTTCTCGCACGGGGCAAAAGCGCGTGAACGAAGCGCGGGCCTTACGCGATTCTATTGCGGCTGAGACGGCGGCGCTTGAAGATGGGCATCCATTGTTGGCAAGTTTTGCCAGCGATAATCTGGGCCTTGCTGATCAAATTGCTAAACTAGCATCGGGAGCCCCTGAAATCTCTCAGGCGACGGCCTCTGTGCGCGGACGTGTTGTCGAAGTGGAAAATGATCTCACCGCGGCAACGAGTCTCGTCAAACAAGGCCGATTGGACAGAGAAGCTGGTGCCATACTTCGTCGGTTAGGCAACCAGTTACAAACGCCTGATTCTATCCGTGTCGATATTAATTCGGCCCAAGACAAACAATCGGCTGCCGCGCGTCAACGGATAATTGCGCAAGAAGACCTTCGTGATTTGCCCGTTGGTCCCGTTGATTTTACCGCGGCTTTGACGTCGGCACGACGCGATGCCCCCAACGTTCCAGATTTGACCGAAGCCGAACAGGCGGCTCTTACGGATATTTTGAATACTCGCCGTTCTCTGTTGCAACAGATTTCCAAGCAATCAACAGCGCGGATCGGAGAGGTTGGAGATCTTCTAGTCGCGCAAGGCGCACTGTTAGAGAAAACGGAAAGCCTTCAGACATTGTTAGATGGAAACTTGCTCTGGGTTCGCTCAGTACCGTCCGTCGATTTTTCGTTCCCTCAAAAAGTTGGTCTAGGCGCGATAAAATTATTCTCTCCTAAAAACCTGTCGTTGGCACTCAGCGAACTGATTTTGATGTCGCGGTCGTTTGGCCTTGTTGTGTTCGGATTTCTGGTAATCATTGGTCTGATCGTTCGCCTCAGACCCCGGTTGCGCGCTGAGGTAGATCGTCGCGCGAAATTAGTTGGGCGGGTCAAACAAGATAGCGCATGGCATACGCCTGCGGTCATCGCGATTGGCATCATTAACTCATTGCCGCTGTCTTTGTTCTTCTTACTTCTTGGTTTGCTTTATGGGGCGTCTCCAAACCCAGATCGATTGATCGAGGGCTTAGCCGATGGTTTCCTCTACCTAAGCCTCTTCTCTTTGCTTTTTGGCGCATGGATACGTTGGGACAGAGAAAAGGGTCTATTCGACGCGCATTTCAAATTGTCGTCTGGATTGCGGCGGACCATCGGGGTGAATTTGCGGTGGTTCGTTCCCGTTATGGGAACCTTCTCGACACTTCTCGCGATTACGAAAGACTTGACCGATACGAATATTGCCGAAGGTTTTTCTGTCTTCGTGTTTATACTGACAGGTCTGTCCATAGTCGTGTTTTCGGCTCGCATCATCTGGGCAAAACTTGTCAAGGCTTCGGAATTTGGACGAGATGAATCAATTCTTTCGCGCTTCCGTGGCCCTATTGCCGCCGTCGTTATAGGCATGCCGCTTGTGACCATAGGGCTGGCATTTGCAGGCTATTATGAAAGCGCGAACCAGCTGAACATTCGGATGTTCTTGACGGGGGCTTTGGTGTTGCTGACCTATGTCATTTATGGCGCTATCCGTCGGGCGATCGTTGTGGCGCAACGCCAAATTAAATACCGTCAGGCATTAGAAAAACGCGAATCCGAACTTAAAGCGCGTCGTGAAAAAGAAGCCGCTGAGCAACGGGGCGAAGAGATGCCGCCACCGCCTGTCGATACGGCCGAAATCGATGTCACGACCATTACGCGGCAAACGTCAAAGCTCCTACAAACTGCGATATTACTAGCCTTCGCAGTCTTGCTTTGGATGATTTGGTCATCTCTTGTGCCCGCGCTGTCCATCTTTGATGGCTTTGAAGTTTGGTCTTATAAGACGGGTGAAATTGATATTGATAATAAACCTATCTCGGTGGCCGTGTCGCTCTGGGATGTTTTGCAATCGCTCGTGATCATTATATTGACATTCATCGCGGCGCGAAATCTCCCTGGGTTTTTGGAAATTTTTGTCCTGAACCGACTGGGTGTCGACCCCGGAACCCGTTATGCTGTGACAACCATCCTCGGCTACATCATCGTTGCGGCCGGCATTATCATCGGTTTTAATCAGTTGGGTCTGCAATGGTCGCAATTGCGATGGATTGCGACGGGACTATCTGTTGGCATCGGCTTTGGCTTGCAGAAGATTATTGCGAACTTCGTCTCGGGCCTCATCATCCTCTTTGAGCGTCCAATTCGTATTGGCGATTACGTTACAATTGGCGAGCAATCGGGCGTCGTATCCAAAATTCGAATTCGTGCGACGACGCTGAATGATCTCGACAATTTGGAAATCTTAATTCCAAACGAGGCGTTGATTTCCGAACGGGTTACGAATTGGACTTTGTCTAACTCTATCACGCGTCTTATCGTCCGCGTTGGGATCGCTTACGGGTCGGATACGGATCGTGCGCGTGACCTCATGCTTGAAACTGTAAGAGCCCAAGCCAAGGTCTTAGAAACCCCCGCGCCGCAAGTCCTGTTTATGGGCTTTGGCGATTCTTCTCTTGATTTTGAAATTCGCGTATATCTGCGCAATTTTGAAGATCGTGTTCCAATGCGCCATGCGCTTCATACGGAAATCAATAAGACGCTGGCTAAAGCTGGTATTTCGATTCCATTCCCACAGCGTGATTTGAATATTGTCAGTCAAGAAATTCCGCTGGAAATTTTGTCGCGAGCTCAGTCGAACGCCAATCCCAAATCAAGGGAAAAGCCATCGGCTGGTCCCAAGGGCTCGGAAGTCGAAAACTAGGTAGACCACATGAAACGTTTTTTACTTGTCAGCGTAGCCGCGTTGCTTTCGGCTGTGCCATTTAATGCATTCGCGACAATCTGCGTTGATAATGAGGAAGGCCAAGTTGAATGCTATGGCGGCTCTCCCAATCAAATGGATATTGTGGTCGCAAAAGGGGTTCAGCGTTTGGCTGAAGATCAGCCTGAAACGATCGATATTATTCTGCCGACCGCCCCAGAAGGCTTGACGCTTGCGCATCCCGCCGAAATTTTGAATACGGTTGCGAGCGTGAATATTCATCGCGGGTCGGGGCAAGAACATTTGACCGCTATTCGCTCGCCTGTCCTGACAGGCGGCGCCGGCGCAGGGAGTTTTCTTTACACATTAGATGGCGTGCCTTTGCGCGCTGCGGGCTTTGCAAATGTGAATGGCTTGCTCGAAGCGCCAACAGAGTTCGCAAACCGTATCGAGGTTTTCAAAGGCCCTGGTCCAGCGGATTATGGGTCCAATGCGGTCCACGGTTTGATTAACGTCGTTTTGGATGCCCCCCAGGCCAGTAATGATATTATTAGCCTGCAGGGTAGCAGCCGCGGCTTTTTGAACGCTACAGCTGTCACAACTCTTACTGATAATTTGCGTCTATCTGCTGACCTATCCCATGATAGCGGGTTTCGCGATGCCAGCGGATTTGATCAGCAGAAATTAGCGATCCAACACACTACGGATATCGGTGTGTGGAACATTTCAACGCTCATCGCACTGAATAACTTAAATCAGGAAACGGCTGGTTTTTTGCAAGGTGATGACGTCTATCTTGACCGAGACCTGATCGAAACTAACGCTAATCCCGAAGCTTTCCGCGACACGCAAGCCCTTCGTGGGCAGATTAAAGCGACGCGGGAAACGGACTTGGGAACATTGATCGTCCAGCCTTATGCGCGTCGTACCCAACAACGGTTTCTTCGCCATTTTGTCCCGGGTCAAGCTTTGGATAAAAACGGGCATACGTCATTCGGGGTCAAAACGGGTCTCTATGGTGATGGATGGAGCGCAGGTGTGGACGCCGAATACACCTCTGGCTTCCAATATGAATTTCAGGCCAACCCCTCTCGATTTAGTTTCGTGCAAGGTCTTCATTTTGACTATGACGTGAAAGCAGTCGTTCTAGCAGGCTTTGCGACAAAAGATTTCGTGTTGAGTGACAGGGCAACGCTGCATTTGGGAGCACGCGGCGAGTACACGTCCTATGATTATGATAATCAGGCCAATGCGGGTGTCTCGGGACGTTTTATTCGGGCGGCGGATCGCACCGATGATTTCTTCACCCTCACGCCAAAATTTGGCCTGACCTATGCTCTCGATGATGTCACGCTGTTCGCTCGCGCCGCGCGGGGATCTCGTGCGCCCCAAACGTCTGATCTCTACTCTGCGCAGCAGAACCAAGTTCCGGGGCAGGCCGATGTTGAAACGCTGGATAGTGTGGAGGCGGGCCTGCGGGGCGACCTGTCAGACCGCGTAAGTTTTGAATTTACGGGGTTTCAGATGTGGAAAGACAACTTCTTCTTCCGCAATGCAAACGGCTTTAACGTGGTCAATGGAAAAACACGACATGCAGGCGTTGAGGCCAATTTAAACGTGGCCCTTGGCAGCGGTTTTTCTCTTGAGGGCGCAGGTACACTCGCTCGCCATACATATGACTTCACTGAAACCGTGGGCAGCGCAGCCAATAATATTACCGAAGGTGATCGTGTAGACAGCGCGCCTGACACTTTAGGAAATCTGGTGTTGCGCTATGCGGGATCTGAATTCGGCGCTTACCTGCGGTGGACCCATGTCGGTGAGTATTTTACGAACCCTGGCAACACCAACATATATGCGGGACATGATATTTTCACGGCAGGCGGTCACGTCGACGTGACGGATGCCATTACGGTCTCGTTACGGGTCGATAATCTGTTTGATACGCGTTATGCGGACCGCGCTGATTTCGCCTTTGGCAATGAGCGTTTCTTCCCAGGACGGCCTCGAACGCTGTTTGCGGGTTTGACGCTCTCGCTAGATTAACCTAGGTCGCGCACATGAATATTCCTGACATAAAACTTGCACAGGTCGTTGACCGCTTTGACCAGATCACGGCCCGCATGGGCGCGACCAGCGATACCGATGAAATTGTCCAATTGGGCAAAGACTATGCTGAGCTTCGTCCTGTTGCCGAGGGCGTTAAAAAGCTGATGGATGTCCGCGCTGAAATGGCAGACCTCGAAGCCATGTTGGACGATCCAGAAATGGGACCAATGGCCAAAGAGGAAATCCAGAATCTTAAAGAGTCTTTGCCTGCACTTGAGAAGGAAGTGTCTCTTCTGCTCTTGCCAAAGGACAAGGATGACAACGCGTCTATCGTGCTCGAAATTCGCGCAGGTACGGGTGGCGATGAGGCCGCAATTTTTGCAGGTGATTTGTTTGCCATGTATTCCCGTTATGCGAGCCTGCAGGGGTGGAAAGTCGAAATCGAGAATGAGAACGAAGCCGATATGGGCGGTTATAAGGAAATCGTCGCGTCAATCTCGGGCGCTGGTGCTTACGGCATGATGAAATTTGAGTCTGGTGTTCACCGTGTCCAACGCGTGCCTGTGACCGAAACCCAAGGCCGCATTCACACGTCTGCGGCGACTGTTGCAGTTCTGCCGGAGCCTGAAGACATTGATATTGGTTTTTCAATGGGTGACGTGCGTGTAGATACGATGCGGGCATCGGGTGCGGGCGGACAGCATGTTAACAAGACCGACTCTGCCGTGCGTATGACCCATGTCCCGACGGGTGTGGTCGTCGTCTGTGATGCAAAATCCCAGCATATGAACCGCGCCAATGCGGAGCGCCTGCTGAAAATGAAACTCTATGATATGGAGAAGCAGCGCGTGGATGCGGACCGAGCGGAAGAGCGCGCGGGCCAAATTGGTAGCGGCGATCGATCGGAACGTATTCGGACCTATAACTATCCGCAGGGCCGTGTGACCGATCATCGTATTAATCTGACCCTTTATAATCTTGACAAAATCGTCGCGGGAGACGCGCTGTCTGATATTGTGAACGCGCTCATTTCAGAGGATCAGGCCTCACGACTTGCGCAAATGGAAGCTGGCTAGTGGCAACGAAGCCTCCGATTTGGGCAGGTTTGGGCGTCATATATTTAATTCTTTCGGGCATTATCTTACCGGAAGTTTTAGGGTTTTTTCGCGCAGGATATTCGCCCGTTTCAAATTATTTGAGCGAGTTGGGCGCGGTCGGAACGTCCACCCATACCTTGGCCACTTATTTCGGGTTTCTACCTGTCGCTCTGGCCTGTCTCGTAGTTTTGAAATTTTTGTGGCAGGCTTTGGGCCGAACGTCACTTATCTCTACGGCTCTAGTTTTGATCGGAATTGGCATTCCTGTTGGCTATCTCGGCGCGGTGTTCTTTCCCTGTGATTTAGGTTGCCCCGTTGAGGGGAGTGCACGGCAAGCCATGCATAACCTGTTTGGACTTTTTGCTTATCCATTAGGGTCGCTGGGTTTGATCCTCCTCGGATCGTCCCTACCGCATCGTAAGTTGAAAGCGATCACAATTTTTGCGGGTGCTGCGATGGCGCTTGGGTTCGTCATGATGTTATCACCCGAACAGTCTGACTGGCGCGGAGCCTGGCAACGCCTGGGTGATTATTCTGCTTTTATCGCTCTGGCCATATTGGTATTTACCGTCCCTAAATTGACGCCAATCGTAAGTAAGCCATGACATCTGCGCGCAAACAAAAACTTCTGCTCTATTTGGTTTTGATGATCGTTTTAGTAGCGGGTGCATCGTTCCAGCATTTTTATTCGAATGCTAAAGTTGACCGCTGTTTAGACGCGGGTGGCAGCTATGACTTCGATGCCAAAGTCTGCGTGATCTAAATGTATTGCGTGTCTTACCGTTTCGAACTGCTCTCAAATAATTCCGAGACTCGTCGTCAATTCATCGACGTCTGGTCTGGGTTCACCGCGTTCTTTCGCGATGAATGTGGGGCGCTGGGATCTCGCCTGCATTATGGAGAAGACGGCGCCTTTTATGCTTATGCGCAATGGCCCTCTCATGGGGTGATGGAAGCGGCGCAAGACGTTACGCCCTCGCAAAACTTTTTGAAGCTTCGGTTGAAATGGGCGGAATTGTGCGGCCCCAGTGAAGTTCTGTGGCAGGGCGAAACCATGGCAGACCTTCTTTTGCCTGCACAATAAGCCTACCCTAATTTCTCCATTTCATACATTTTGAAGGACGCGACCATGCCTTTGGTTGCCGCGCCAAACGCCTTGATATGGTCACTGGCCATGTGAGTATTCAGTGCGTCTTTGCTGACCCAAGACTCATGGAACATGAAATGATTTTCGTCGGCATGATCGACATGTAGCTCATAAAAATGACAGCCTGCTTCCGCGCGCGTGGGCGGAAGCAGTTTCTCGAGTTCAGCTTTAAGAGCGTCACGCTGTTCTGGCACTGCATGAATATGGGCATTGATGATCAGTGTCATAACAGCCGACGTCCTAAGCTTTATTTTTCACGTCGGTGAGGGCTTTGCGCAGAGCCTCAATCGCCTCGCGGACATGGTCCTCGGTGATGATCAGCGGTGGCGCCATGCGCAGCACATTGTCGCCGGCTGTCCCGACCAACAACCCGTGTTCCATAGCTTTCATACGCACATCGACGTTCGGCACTTTCAGCTTCAGCCCCATCAAAAGGCCTTTACCGCGTAGCTCTTCGATCATGTCTGGGAACTCATCCTTCAGACCTTCGAATTGTTGCTTCAGGAAGTTTGAAACCTGAATCACATTTTCCATGAAGCCGTCTTCTTCCATCAGGTCGAGCGCCGCGTGACCCACGGCCATTGCCATGGGGCCGCCGCCATAGGTCGACCCATGCGTGCCGGGAACCATATATTGTGCGGCTTCGGCGCTGGCGATACAGGCGCCCAGAGGATAACCGCCGCCCATGCCTTTGGCGGCGGCCATAATGTCGGGATGCCCCCCTTCAACCCATTGATGGGCGAAGAGCTTGCCCGTGCGACCCGCGCCGCATTGGACTTCATCATAGATCAGCATCAAGCCATGTTCGTCACACATTGCGCGTAATCCGCGTAGGCATTCAGGCGGTAGCGGACGCAGGCCGCCTTCACCCTGAACTGGCTCAACAAGAATCGCCGCCGTTGTGTCGGAGATCGCGGCTTTCAGGGCTTCATGATCGCCAAATTCCAGATTGATAAATCCGGGAATGGCAGGACCAAAGCCCTCCATATATTTCGGGTTTCCGCCTGCGGTGACGGTGGACATAGTGCGTCCGTGGAACGCGCCGCTGAAGGTAATAATGTCGACACGTTCGGGATGGCCGCTGTCATATTGATAGCGACGCGCCGTTTTCATCGCGCACTCGACGGCCTCCGCGCCAGAATTGGTGAAGAAGATTTTGTCGGCCCACTCCAACTGATCGCAATACCGCTTGGCCAGTTCGGCTTGGCCGGGGTTTTTGAACATGTTGGATAAATGCCAAAGGTTGGCAGCTTGGCTGGTTAGGGCTTCGACAAGTTTCGGATGCGCGTGGCCAAATCCAGCCACGGCGATACCCGCGATAAAGTCGAGATATTTGTCGCCCTCTTTGGTGTAAAGATAGGGGCCTTCACCACGCACAAATTCCTGCGCAGGTGGACGATAGCAATCATAGATGTTGTTGTTGGCAGCCATTTGAACTGTCCTTGGAGTCGAGACGATCCGATGGTCTGCGCAAAGCATCAACACATCGGGTAGAGCGCTAACATATGAGGGTTCGCGCAGGTGGCAATAGGAATTTAAGATTTATGGTGAGGGGAAAGGATATCCATCCCAGTCCAATCTTTTTGGACTGTTTCGCAAAAGTATCGCGCTCGAGACGCCTCCGCATTCTATAACAGATTCGGAGAGAGCCATGATAGTGCCTTCGGCGGCAAAAAAGAGTGGGGTGTTAAGCCAAATGACGCTTGTTTCAGAAAGGTATTCTTTGGGGCTATGTGCGAGGAGCGTATACGCTATGCCTGTATCCAGTTGAGATGGAAAAACAGCGAGGTGAAGATCACCGCGTTTATCGAGAAGTGTGAAGCACCCTTGAGTCATTTGTCCCCTGATGAAGAGAATTTCGGAGTTTGCATCGCTGGCCCTATGGTGAAAACTTGTAACGGGTCCAAAGTATTTAGATATTGATGCTTGGGATGTCGGGTAACACGCGAGTTCGCCGCTGTCGTAATAGAGGTTAGCTCCGAAGTCTGTTTTTGCAGAAACAAGAAGCGCGTCGTTTTCGGTTTTGATAAAAACCTGTTCGCTTTTTCCAAATATCGTACCGTGAACACCATTAAATGATCCCCAGCTTCCACCCCAACTGGGCTCATCATAATAAATGAAGGTCCTGAGATTTGTTGATGTTTTCATACTTTTCAGATGGGCGGGCGCGTCAGTGAGTTCTGGGTCAAATCTCTCGATTTCGCAGAGCGTCTTTGTGTTTTCTCCTGTATATGTTTCTTTTTCAGAATAAGGCCGATGATAGGTCGATAGTAGAATTTGCCCATCAATCATTTGTATAGATGAAGGTGGAGGCGTCGTCGTAATACCCGCAGTATAGTTCACTTTTTTTGATGGGTCGAAACTATAACGCGGTTGAATGGCCACCAAGACCATTGCGATGAGTGCGAGGCCGAGGAGTGAGAAAGAGAAAATACGAAAATATTTCATATTGGAACGCCTCTCTTTGCCTCCCATCAATTTGCGACTTATAGTTTAAATGTAGCAACGAATGAAAATATAACAAGCGTTTGCGCTCACAGCTCATCGAGTAGCTGTCGAGATGCGATGCCTAAGAAATAGGACTGCCCGCAGGATCAGCACTCACGACGGAGTACCGAAGTAGAAAAATGTTTTACGCAAGTGATAATCCTGCGGCGGTGCTCTCAGATGGCGGCCGGAATTTATTTCCTGTCGTTCCAGACAGTTCAACTCACACCATCAGGCTCCCCTGTGCAGACGTTACCCCGCACAAATAAGCACACCGTCCTCCAGACCAGCAAGTAACGTCTCACCTGTCCTACGTCCGGAAGAACCATTTAAACATACGGGTAAAATCGGGAGCGGGGATCGGTCTCTTGGAAATAGATTTACGGCCTTGGAAAACAATAAAATTATTTTTCCGAAATCAAGGATCAACTTTCGAGATCCTCCCATCCATCCCGCCAATTCGGCGAGACGGTAATTTAATCAGAAAGAGACCTACTCCGCAGGGGCGAAGCCACATTGGCGTTGTTCCATTGCAATTTGCTTGGTTAAGCGCACCGCGTTTTGGGCGTAGGCTTCTGTGACTGAGCCTGAATTCACCACTTTACCCCGTAGGGTGCTGACGTCTTCGCAAAGATGGAAGACGAGTTTTGAGTCTGATTTGGTCGCGCCATCTTTCGGCGCAATCCAATAGACGACGTCGAGGCCGTTTGGATTGGCGTCGCTCTTCGTGGCTTCGGCAACGGCTTCCGTGTCATCAACAATCTCTTGCGCTTGCGCGGCGACGGCAGGCGAACAGGCGGTGGTTGGAACCTTGGCTTTGATCTGCGCGGCGCATTCATTCATGTCCTGCGAATATTGCTCCGTCGACGGTGGGTCGAGGCTCACGCCGAACATCGCCGCGATGACCAACAGGGCCGCGCCCACGCCGCCCGCGATTTTCTTGTTCTTCGGATCCATGTCTTTGTCCATGAAGATCAAGGCGAGCAGTGGAACAAAAGCGATGAGGGTGATGATGACACCCAATTGGTTCTGGACGAAAAATTTGACCTTATCGGTCTTGCTGGCCGGGTCATGTTTATTGGCCGCTTTCCAAAGCAAGCTACCCGCGATGGCGAAGACGGCGATGACGACTAAGAGTGCGATCAGCAGAACCAAATTGCCAGAATCGAAGGTATTCTTCAGGAGCAAAACAATCGCGGCAATTTCTGTACCGATCGCGACGATCCAAGAGCCCGAGGCAAAAAGGCGGAGTTTCTTGGCTTTGGATTTTTGGTCTTGCGACGCGTGCCAGGCATTTGTGATGTCAGCGTCTGGCGCAGGACTGTCTGCGTCTGTTTTCTTATCGGTCATGATGTTTCCCCTTAATCGATATGCACTCTCCTACGCCCCTAGCACATGGCAGGAGAAATGCGAGAGAGCGCCTTTAAGGAGAATTATCATTAACCTAAGCTGAAAGGGCGCATTGTCGTGTTAAAGATATAAAAAACACCCCCGAAGATGTTCGGGAGTGGTGTTGCTTCGGAAATCTGAAAGATCAGCCAATAGTAAAGGGAATTCGAATTGGCCCCGACCTCTAGCCGCGACACATCGCGCAGATTTTATTGCCAGATGGGTCCTGCAGATAGGCGAGATAAAGGCGCATGCCATTGCCTTCGCGCCATCCTGGAGCGTCTTCAATGGCTGTTCCACCGGCTGCAACGCCGGCTTTGTGGAACGCGTCTGCATCTTCTGGGGTGGCGGCCGCAAATCCGATTGTCCCGCCATTTGCCCCGCAGGCCTCTTGACCATTAATGGGCTTCGTCAGCATGAAAATACTGTCGTCATGAATGTATATTGCGCGGCCTTTTGGGTCGACCATACTGGCGCGGACGCCCAGAGCCCCAAGGGCTGCGTCGTAAAACGTCTTGGAGGCGGCGACATCATTCGCCCCGATCATGAGATGACTAAACATATTAAATCCTTTCCAATTCTATCTTCTAATTCTCATTAGCTCTTAATGCGCCAACCGCGTTTCAACACGGATAAGACCGCGATGAAGAGTGCAATGTTGATAACGGCCGTCAAGCCAACGCCGATCATGACATTGCCATCGGCCTCGCCCAAGAAGCCGTAGCGGAACCCATCGATAAGATAGAAGAGCGGATTGCACAGGCTGATCTTTTGAAAAATCGGTGGCAGGATTTCGATCTTATAAAATGTGCCTGATAGATAGGAGAGGGGCAGGATGATAAATTGGTTTACCACGGCGAGCTGGTCAAATTTCTCGGCCCAAATGCCAGAGAGAACACCAATCATGCCAAGCATGACCGCAGCGCTGACCCCGAAATAGAGCACGGCCCAAAGTTGGGCGGGCCAAAGTGGTGTGAAGAAGACTGAGATGGCAATGGCGGTGACAACGGCGACTAAGATCCCGCGCGTGGCCGCTCCACCAATATAGCCGAGCGCGAGTTCGATATAGGACAGCGGCGTCATCAACACATCATTGATCGACCCCATCATCTTGCCCGTCATAATCGACGAGGACGAATTGGCCGACGCATTGTTCAAAATGCCAAGCATCACCAGACCCGGCGCAAGGAAGACAATAAAACTATCCGTCGCGGCGCCTTCGCCAATCCCACGGGTCTGGGCAAAGGCAAGGACGAATACGGTCATGAACAAGAGATTTGAAATGATCGGCGCAAGAATTGTCTGCGGGGCAACCTTCATAAAGCGTCGCACTTCTTTAATGTAAAGCGTGCGCAGCCCCATCCAATTCAGAAGGCCATAGGTCCGCCGCTGTGGCGCGGCCGCATCCAGAGCGAGTGAAGGATTAGATGTAGGTTCAGTAGTCATATCGCGGCCTTATTCCGACTCTGGCTCCGCCGCAATGGCTGGGGCCGCTTTCGGACCTACTTGGATTTCCCCTAACACATAGGCGTCTTCTTTTTTTTCCAGCATTTCTATAATGACGGTCTCAAAGCTTTCGGTCTTGCGCCCGAAATTTCGCCACAAACGGGCGCGTAGTTTCAGCGCGCCATCTTCGGCATAATCATCCTGCGCATAGTAATCGGACTCAACGCGATACAACCCATCTGGGGCGCGGCGGATCATATATTCTTCGGGGCCATACCCTTCCGTCATGTCATTGCTAACACGGCCACCACGTTCGGTGGCGGGATTGCTGTAATAGGCTTCTTCCTCGTCCTCTGCGCCGACGCGTTCGATAACATGAATATCAAGATCAGCATCAT
The DNA here is from genome assembly GCF_014652455.1 of Litorimonas cladophorae. Lineage (GTDB taxonomy): Bacteria > Pseudomonadota > Alphaproteobacteria > Caulobacterales > Maricaulaceae > Litorimonas > Litorimonas cladophorae. Next base: position 294,166 of record NZ_BMYV01000002.1, read on the forward strand.
CAGCCGTCCAATCAATCAACACGCGAATATCAACGGGGAGGTTTTGGTAATAGGCTTTGTCCAACCCGAGGGCTTTTTCGAATTTTCGACGTTTGCGTTTGGGCAGACGCGCTAAGGTTCGGTTGAGATCTTGCAGCGCGATCAGGTGGATGCCCTCATAATCATCTTCCCAGGGGGAATTGATGACGTGGACGAGATGCTCGAACGCCTCGCCATAGAGGGCATCCCGTTCAGGCCCTGTGGCTTTGTCGCCGGCTTGGATCAGCGCGAGGGCGAGATTGTAAAAGGGCTGGGGTCGATCTTGTGAGGCAGGAAGCACATCGCGGTAAAGGGCAATCGCGTCCGGGGTGCGTCCAAACATCAGTAAGCGATCCGCTACATTTGTGCGGGTGATGAGGGTCGCGTTGTCTAATTCCAAAGCTGTTGCCGCCATGCGAGCAGCGCGGTCGGATTGCCCCTTGCGGTGCAGTCGGTCTGCGATCTCTAGATAGAAAGATGGGCGATCCCCATAGTCTCGACGTTGTTGCCGGTAAGCGGTTTCAAAAGCCGCGCCGTCTAGGTTTGCGAGTGCAGTCAAATAAGGTCTATCAGGTGACCACGGGCGGGATGTGACGCTTATTTCGGCGGGTAAGGAGCCGGCAGGATTAATTCTGCGCGAACCCGTCACAATGATTTCTTCATCGCTAACACGGCTCCCCGTTGTTACAATGACGTCGAGCTCCACGTCCAATTGATCCTCCGCAGGGCGGACGATAGATGGTGGCGGTGGTGATTGAACAACCTCGCCCTCAACAGGCGCAACGCTATATTCAACCGCGACCTGCGGAGGACTCAGTTTTGCCCAATCCCCATTCCACCACGCAACCTGTTCATCCCATAGCTCGCGCAGGTCATCAAAGTGCTCCGCGCGCGCCTCAGCCTCTTCTGCGCGACTTTCGGCGAGGGCTTCTTTGTAATTGACCATCTGTTCAGCAGGAAAGCTGTCAGGAGGATCAATCTTGGCGTCTAAATAATCACTTACCTCTTCCAGCACCAGAAAGGCGGTTTCCTGGGTTTGAACATGCCAGCGTCTAGATGTCTTCACGAGGGCGTCAAAGGCTTGCGGTCCCTGCGTCCGCAATTCGGCGAGTCGACGCTGAGCCCATATGGACCCCGCGGCGGCATGATCACGGGTTTCTAGATCTCGTAATTTTATCGTTTTTGTTTCTGAGGTAAAGACGACATCAATTGTCTTCGAAGTCTTCTCGACTGGCAGTATGAGCCATTGGCGTTGACCTGCTTTGAAGATTTCGCCCACTTGCCCGAAAGCCAATTGTGGGCTGCCGCCATTGCTGATACGTCGAGCCGCCTCAGACGCGCCCAAGTTAGACAGGTTTGCTCCACCGTTTTTGGCGGCGAAAATTGCAAGCCAATCTGCATTGGGATTTTCTTGGGCGGAAAAGGTGAACGCGCGGCACGGCAGGTTCGGAACAACCCCTGCGCCGAGTGTCGATTTTCCGTCTGTGACCACGATGCAGATATCTGATGCCGTCAGGTTTTCCGCGTTTAGAAGTTTGGCGAGGTTGGTTGCCCCGTCATAATTCAATCGTTTAATGGCCGCGTTCAGGTCCGATGCGCTTGCATAAGGCGCTGCAAAATCGACCTGATCCGCGCCATGAACTAAGCTTTGAGTCTTTGGTGACAGGCGGGCCAAGACATCGCTGACAAAGCGTTGTTCGGTGACGAGAGTGTTGGCGTCGCGTGACAAAGAGGTGTCCCAAATAATTGCAACAGAATTTATCTTGACAGCGGGAGCCGATTTTTGCGTGTCCAAAGGCAGGGTCAAAAATTTCTGTCCTGCATGAGTTGTTAAACTTCCTGCGCTTGGGGCGGCAGGTATATAAATGTCGCCTGAGAGCGTGACGTTCTCAGCAGCCGCTCCCTCTGTGGGAGAGCGCGCCATTTCAGCGCCGTCACCGGAAATTTCAATTCTGACCCGCTCGGTGATTTGAGTTTGGGTGAGCGGAAGGCGCAAACCTGACGTTGGCACGGGCGCAGCAAAATCTAAACGAATGCTGCGTCGTCCCCCATCTGCTGCAATAGGATAGATGCGCGTACGATAGCGGTTGTCTGCTGTGCGGGCCGCAATGCCCGGGTCAATCGATTGCGTCACCCGATCCGTGTAAAGCGCTTCAGCGCGCTCTTTTGGCATCAGCACGCCATCAACCAAATTCCCCTCAATATCTAAAGCGTACCCATTGATGACGGCGCCTTCTGGAAGAGGGTAGGCAAAGCTCGCTTCTACGTCGTCACTGGTTTCATTTCGTAGGGTCGCCCAAAGTGAGACTTGCGCTACCCCGGCGTGTACATCCACGGCGACGCGTAATTCTTCCAAGACTAGAGAGTTTGATGATGCGCCGGCTTCAAATGCGCCAAGCTCTGTATCGCTACGCAACGAAATATCTGGTGCGTTCTCTACAGGTGTGTTCTGTGCGCCCGCTCGCCCCGCTCCGAAACAGAGGAACAGAAAAGCGAAGAGCCAAATACAACGTGATATCATGTTGCCTTCTTATGCAACTGTCTGTGGAGCGGCAAGCGAGTACCCGATTTTGAACTTCTCCACAGCAAATCGAATCACTTTGCTGCATTTGCTGTGGAGAACCTGACACTTCATCTTGTGGGAAGAAATGCGCGGCTTACGATATGTGGTGTGGGAAGCGAGAGTTAGCTTCCGTCGAAAAATAGCATTGGATTGGCGTTTCCATCGGGATTGCGCCACCCCACAGAGATAAAAAGGTGACATTATGGCTTGGACTGAAGATCGCGTTGCGACGCTTACGAAACTTTGGGCCGACGGTTTGTCAGCGTCCCAAATCGCAAAACAACTGGGTGGCGTGACCCGCAATGCCGTCATCGGTAAAGTCCATCGCCTAGGCCTTTCTGGTCGTGCGAAGCCTTCTTCACCAGCGCGCAAAGCTGCAGCGGTCAAGACAGCGGCGGCGCGTGGGGCGCGACCCGCGGCGACCGCCACGCCAAAGGCAAAGCCTAAAACTGTGCGTGCGCCATCTGCGCCACGTACGCCCCGTACAATCGCTGTGGCGCCGACTCCGCCACCACCACCTATTGATGCAAAGCTCATGGCGAATGGCGAATACGCCACTATCCTGACGATCACGGACCACATGTGTAAATTCCCAATTGGTGACCCGGGGCAAGATAACTTCCGTTTCTGTGGTCGTAAGACAGACCCAGAGGAGCCATATTGCGTCGCTCACAGTCGTGTGGCGTATCAGCCGTCACGTCGTCGCGGTGCCAGCTCTAATACAAAAGCTCTTGGCCCTCAGCCAACAAGCCGTAAGCGTATACTCTGAACTTAATTTGAGATTTAATTAAAAAGCCCGCCTTCGAAGTCAAACTTGGAAGCGGGCTTTTTTTGTTTCAGATTTAGATGACCTTATTCAGGCGCATGCACATCGGCATATCTTTCGCGCAGCGCGCGTTTCAGAATTTTGCCAGAGGCATTGCGCGGAATAATATCGGTAAAGCGCACAGCGCGAATACATTTGAAGCCTGCCAATTTGGCTTTGGTCAATGCGATCAGCTCGTCTTCTGTGACGTCGCTGCCCGGGGTTTTGACGACAACAGCCATAGCGCTTTCTCCCCATTTTGCGCTCGGGATGCCAATAACGGCGACATCGGCAACGCCCGCATGTGTATGCAACACGTTTTCGATCTCGGCTGGATAGACGTTTTCACCGCCCGAAATTAGCATATCCTTCAATCGCTCAACGATTGTGACGAAGCCATCGGCATCTGCCACACCGACATCGCCAGAATGTAGCCAGCCATCAATTAAAGTTTCCGCAGTGGCTTCGGGACGGTTCCAATAGCCGACCATATTGTTCGGCGCGCGCATACAAACTTCGCCCGACACGCCCGGTGGGCATTCATTTCCTTCGGGATCGGTGATGCGGATATCCGTATAGAAATATCCTTTGCCCGTGGACCCAGGTCGCGCGGCGGCATCTTCGCCTAAGATCAAACACCCAGGTCCGCAAGTTTCAGTCATGCCGTAAACCTGATTGATTGAAATGCCCATTTTCGCGAAATCTTCGATCATCGACACTGGTACAGGCGCCGCGCCTGAAACCATAGAACGCATAGACGATGGGTCATGTTTTGCGGGGTCAAAGACGGCTTTCATCGCTTGCAGCATGGCGGGGACAAGAAGCGTATTTGTCGCCTTCTCTTGCTGGATGATTTCCCAACTTTTGAGAGGGTCGAAGCTACGGGTAATTACTAAACGCGCTGCAGAATAAATACTTTGGAAGGCTGGGGTTAAGGCTCCGACATGGAAAAGTGGTAGAGACAGCAAGGTTGTTTCGTCAATGCCAGTTTCATTCGTCGCCATCATATTCGTGATCGCGGCAAAGACTGTATTATGACTATGCATGACGCCTTTGGGCAGTCCTGTTGTCCCTGACGTGTACATGATGAAAAGCAAATCATCGTTCCCGCCTTTGATTTCCGGTTCTGTTTCGGGGTTGTTTGCTGTGAGTGCCGTAAAGTCTGTAGAAAAATCAAGTTGGACACCGCCGAGTTGGACATAGCGTGTCAGGTCAGTCTTATACCCTCGCGATTTGATTTCAGCGACTTGGTCCGAAAATTCGGGGCCAAAAACAAGAGTGGTGCTGCCGCTGTCCTTAAGGATGAATTCCAGCTCATCGGAGGTCAGTCGCCAATTAAGCGGCACCAGCGTTGCTCCCAACTTTGCAACGGCGAAGAATGTCTCGACGAATTCGGAGCAATTCATCAGTAATATGCCTACGCGATCGCCGGCGATGACGCCCATATCGCGAAGCCCATTTGCCAAACGATTGGTGCGCGCATTTATGTCACTATAGGTAAATCGGCGACCACTATCGGTTTCGACCAGTGCCTCTCGGTTCGGCATACGGCGTGTGCGGCGGGTGAGGGTCTCTCCGATATTTATCTGCATCTGGGAATGTCCTTGGTGTGATGTCTTCACTTGTTTATGTTCAGAGTTATGTCAGGTGATTTCAAAGCTGTATAGCGGGAACCAAGCTCGGTCCGGACCGTTGTTATAGTCATAATTAAGGTCGCGATCAAAACTCATGAGACAAAATTTACGTGAAATGCTCGGCGCGTATATCCTTGGCCCCGTCGCGGTCATGGCGTTGATGTCCGTACCAGTGCTGGCGGCGGAACCGATTGTTCTCATTGAAACAAATATGAAAGCTGATGAGGAAGACCTCCTTCGTTCGGTATTGGGCGAAGTCGAGGCCCCTGCACGCAGCCTCGCGCAAGCCCGTCGTCGGGTCGAAAAAGCCGCTGAGTCGGCCCGTACGGTTTTGCGCAGTTTGGGTTATTATGATGCTGTAATTGAAGCCGAAGTCGTCGAGACGAAAACAGGGCCCGCGTCGAATGATGGCGTAGCGGTTCGGCGTCCACCCCAAGCTATCCTGCGGATCACATCAGGGGAGCGTTTTAAATTTGGCGATGTTGATGTGCGCTTTACGAATTCTGCGCCAGACATCGACGGTGAACTGAATTCAATTATTGGATTTGAAAGTGGCGTGTTTGCCGATTCAGCAAAAGTGGTTGCCGCCGAAATTCGTCTTGTAAAATATCTTCAATCTAAAGGGTATCCAGAAGCGAAAGCCCAGCCCAGAGCTGTGGTGGTTGACCACGCCACTCGACAAATGAATGTGACATATAACATTTTCACGGGCCGCCGAACTCGCTTTGGCGATATTAAACAAACGGGCACAGCCTATTTACGTGAGAGCTGGCCCAAGATGATTTCGCCTTTTGAGCGGGGCGATTTGTACTCTGCGGGTGAAATTAATCGTTTGGCGGCCCGTGTCATTGGGACTGGCGTTTTTGATGCCACAACCGCAACACTGTCAGATGATTTCGTCGAGAATGCTGACGGTACAGTCACGCGCGACGTTATTTTAGATGTTGAACAAGGCGCGATTAATACAGTTTCTGGCGAAATTGGAGTGTCGACGTCGGACGGCTCGGGGGTGGATTTGGTTTATGAGCGTCGAAACTTCATCGGTTTTGCACAGACGTTAAAGTTAAATGCGACCGCTAGAACGAATGAGATCAGTGCGGGGCTAAGCTACAACATTCCCTATGCATGGCGCGAGGACCGGGAACTGGATCTTTCCGCAGATATTGCGCGTTTAGACACTCAAGCTCTGGACGGAGATCGGGCACGCGCGAATGCTTTGGTCACGCAGAAAATGTCTTCAAAATTCAGAGTTGGTCTCGGCGTTGGTCTAGAGGCTTCGCGTTTCGATCAAAACGGTGAAGAGGTTACAGCGTATTTGGTCGACGGCCTAGGTCGCGCTGTTTATGATACGCGAGATAATGTGTTGAACCCCGTCAAAGGGGTCAATCTTGAGGCTAAGGTGATGCCTACCTATAACTTCGGCGAAGAAGATGGATCGTTCGCGACGCTAAGCATAGGTGGATCTACCTATCGTCGGGTCTCGGATAAATTTGTTTTGGCCGGGCGTTTATCAGGCGGAACGATCATCTCGGATGATTTCGCAACTGTGCCTCAAAACCGCCGATTCTATGCCGGTGGCGGCGGGTCCGTGCGTGGGTATGAATATCAATCCGTTTCCCCGCTTCGAGATTCAATTTCACTTAATGACGCAGGAGAAACTGTGATCAGTGAGGAACGCATTGGCGGGCGCACTTTACTCGAAGGTAGCGCGGAAGTGCGATACAAAGGTGATGGTCCGATCGGGTATGTCGGCTTTGTCGATGCAGGTTCAGTGTCCCGAAGTTATGACCCAAGTTTTGATGATATTCGCGTTGGGGCAGGCGTTGGCGTTCGCTACTATACAAATTTTGCCCCTTTGCGCGCAGATATTGCGATCCCGTTGAACCCGCGTAGTGGGGATGCCGATTTCCAATTGTATATCTCTATTGGGCAGGCGTTTTAGTGTCCGAAACTACAGTCGAACCTAGTAAGCGACCAAGTTGGCGTCGTCGCATATTCATCGCAATTGGTTTGATTGTAGTTGGACTCGCTTTGCTCGGATTCGGCACAAGATGGTGGATCACGACGGATGGCGGCGCACGTTTTATCGAAGCGCAAATTGAGAGCCGTAGCTTTGGTCCCCTTCAAAGAATCGAAATCGAGGCTCTCTCTGGCGATCCTCTGTCTGACTTTACCGTCGGAGAGATCAAATTATACGATGCAGCGGGGCATTTTGCGACTTTAAAAGATCTAGGAATGGTTTGGTCGCCATGGGCGTTGCCCAAACGCCATCTTCACATTCAACGCTTTGACCTCAAAGAATTAGATTTGTCCCGCCGCCCAGATTTGGCAACTGATGGCACGAATAAAGAACCCAGTAAGCCCTTCACAGCACAGATTGATAAGGCCGACATTGCCGCTCTTGTTCTAAGGGAGCCTGTTATTGGGCAATCCGCAGTACTTAAAGTGTCTGGTGGCGGGCAGCTTATTGAGAATGGCACAGTATCTGCGAAGCTAGACATCATCCGTACAGATGCTGCCGGAGATAAAATTTCCCTTGATTTTAAACGAGCGACAAGTGGCGATTTGGACGGAACTTTTGCCCTAATGGGCGTGCCGAATGGCACAGTTGCAACGTTACTTCGCGCGCCCGAAAACAGCGGCGTAACGGGCGAGGGCAGAATACAAGGCACGTCCAATGCAGGCGAAGGGCAAGCGATCATTGCCTTTGGTGAGACAGACGCAGTTGATGCGACAGTAACTTGGCAAGCGGCACAGGCAGAGTTGAAAGCCCGTTTAAACACCAGCGGCTGGCCCGCATTTGACTCCGCACACCAAGCTATCGGAAATAATCTCGACATTTCCGTACAAATAGATCGCCAGCAAACCTCTCGTCCATTTAAAGCGTCAGCGTCCGCCGAGAATTTAGAGGCCAATATTTCCGGCGAGTTGGGCGCCGAGTTGGGTCTACCCAAACAGGTCGCATTCAAAATTCAAACCGCGCAACTCGGGGCAATTTTACCCCTGCCCGCTGAATATAAATTGGGTCAAGGTCGCGCGGAAGGTACGTTTGTTTTTGGCGATGAACGCTCCGCCAATGCAATGATTGATGTAAACAATGTGGTTTCGCCCTATGGCACGCTGGCTAATTTGTCAGGTCCGATCTCGATTTCACAAATCGGCGGCTCTTACCAATTCGAGACGAAATTGAGCGCGGAAAAGCCTGTGACGACGATGACCTCTTTGCCATTTGATCTGGGTCCAAAGGCGACTGTAACTGCCAAAGGTTTGGCAAACTTGACCACGCGCCGCCTTACAAACCTTGATGCGACCCTCAAATCGGGTGGGAACCAAACGACTGCAAAAGGAAGTTTAACTTTAAATGGTCAAACTTTGGATGTGTCTGGACAGGCAAATTTAAATTTAAATTCTATCGGCGCCTTGCCACAGGGCGCGGTTGAGACCCGATATCGTCTCCGCAAATCAAAAAATTCAGATTTAGCCGTGTCCGCCAATGGCATCTTTACCGCTAAGTCTGCCTTTTCGGCGCCCCTGGCTGGGATCTTAGAGGACGTCGTCGCATATGATATAAAAATGGTGCCAATTTCGGGTGGTGTTCGAATTCAGGAGGGACTGATCGAGAGTGGCGGGCTCCGATTGGCGATTGCGGGTCGGGTAACAGATACTTTGGATATCGAAAGTGAGATTGCGCTCACCCGCCGTGTCGAGATTTCTGCTTTGAAAATTGAAGCCCCGAGTCAATTTTCGGCCACCCTCACAGGTCCGCGAAATGATCCAAACCTACGATTAGATGGGTCATTACAATCCGCCACTTTGGCCGACCAAACTTTCGCTGACCTGCGTCTCCGCACAGAACTCACAGATTTGATCACAGCGCCAAAAGGACCAGTGCGTTTAACCGCTGATACGTCCTACGGGCTACTAGATCTGGAAGGCCGCTTAACCTCCACGGATGCGGGCTACGCGTTCAGCGATCTAAATGTTGCGCTGGCAAAGGTGACCGCACAGGGCGACCTGTCTTTGGATCGACAGAATATTGCGACAGGACGTTTGACGCTTGATCTTCCGCAGGATGGAGACCGTTTTGCTCGCGCCTTCGTTGAACTCGACAATATGGCTGGTGAGCAGGGCATCAAACTGCGTGCTGAAGCGAAAAACGTCGCCTATGAGACATTTGCTTTTAAATCCGTATCCGCAAATGTCGCAGGCACATTAGCCGCATTATCGGGTGAGGTTTTTGTAGACGGACGGCGGACAGACAGCGCGCTGACACGTGAGTTCGGGTTCGAGACCCCCCTTCAACTTACCCGATCGACTGATGCGGGCTATCTTTTAACTTTTAGTCCAGAAGCGGATTATGGCCGATATAAAATCGGGCATAGTGAGCCTTTGACGATAGAGTATAACGCAGGCCAAATATCAATTGCGGCGCCTTTGACATTGAATGGGACGCCCGTATCTGTGAACTACATGCGGGATGAAACCTCGGAAAGTTTCCGCATCCGCGCACGAAATTTATCGATGGGCCTTCTGCCATTGCCAGGCCGATTGAGTGAATCAAAAGGACAATTATCTATCAATCTAAATGCGCGACAATCGGACGTTGCGGAGCTATCTGGGCAGGCTGTTGTAAATGTTTCAGATTGGCGTGGGCTTGCCGTGGACGCGGGCAATGGGTTCACCACGACCGCTACGCTTGATTTACGAGCCAGAGACGTGATCTGGCGCCTCGAAAATGCGCAAAAGGCTCCATTCATATTGTCAGGTGAAGGGCAGGTGCCCCTAATAACCGGAGGTCGTTTAACCGCGCTGCGACCGGACATGGGGCGAGCGTTGATTGGGAAGCTGACATTATCTGGGTCAGCCAAGCCAATATTGGGCCTTTTGACCGTTAAAGATGCGGAACCCGATGGGACGCTGAATGCTAAACTTGATATATCAGGCACGTTAGCCGCCCCCCAAGTCGAAGGGCAAATTAGCGGAACGGCCCTCCGTTTGGAGGTCCCCGAATTGGGCACACAGTTCCGAGACGGCCGATTCAAAGCTGACTTTACCAATGATACAATTGCGGTCAGTGACGTTTATATTCGAGATTCAAAGGACGGAACCCTTGAGGGTGCTGGGCAGTTCAAACTTGGTGAATTTGGGCGCCCTTTGGGCCGCCTAGATGTGAAGGCGAAAAGCTTTCGAGGTCTGGATCGAAAAGACCTTGAAGGGAGCGTTTCTGGCACACTCTTTTTCAAGAGTGAGGCCAAAACTTCGACCTTGGGCGGGGACGTGGTGATTAAGCGCGCCGAACTGAAACAATTTGTTCAAGGTCGTGCAACGGTCGTTCAGATCGAGGTAGAGGAAATCAATGGCCAAATGGAAGATATTGAGGTTGAAGCCCGCGCGCCGGCAGTGCCTATTTACCTCGATTTACGGATTAGGGCGCCACGCCGTATTTTCGTCCGTACGCGCGGTTTAGATGTTGAGTTGGAAACGGATATTAAATTGACCGCGACGCTCGCGGAACCTCTTTTGAGTGGCACAGCCAGTATTGTGCGTGGCGGGTATAAGATCGCTGGGAAAACACTGGATTTTACCGAAGGCACGGTCACATTTAACGGCGCGCTTCCAGAAGCTAAAGTCGATTTGCAAGCCGAGACAGACACGCAAAACATCAACGCCTTTATTAGCATCACGGGTACGGTTGGCGCCCCAGAAATCACCTTGAGCTCCAAACCTGAGCGGCCTCAGGATGAAATATTGTCGGCCTTATTGTTTGGGCGATCCATGACAGAACTGTCTACTATTGAAGCCGCTCAACTTGCGGGGGCTTTGGCGCAGTTCTCGGGCAAAGGAGGTGGATTTGACTTGATGGGTGGCCTCCGCGACGCGCTGGGTGTTGGCCAATTGTCCATCGGTGTTGGCGAAGACGGCCAAGCCTTAATTTCGGGCGGGCGTTATTTGGCAAAAGATGTGTACCTGCAAGTCTTCCGAGGCGCAGGCCCCGAATCGACAGGCGCTGTTATTGATTGGGAAATCCGAAAAAACATCTATCTTCGGTCCAAAGTTCAGGCCGACAGCTCACAAAGCTTGGCGCTTAAGTTCAAGAAGGACTTCTAGCGCCCACCGCTCTAATAACGCGGAACTGCGTTACTGATCAGGTTCAATGGCACTGCCGTGGTATCTTTGCTTTGACGCATAACGATGCGGCTTTGGACGTCTGAAACCAGATCAATGGACAGCAGGACTTCGCGCAGAAAACTTTCATAGGCGTGCATATCTGTTGTCACGACCCGCAACATAAAATCGACCGCGCCAGTGACGACGGCGCACTGTACGACTTCTGGCATCCGCGAAACTGACTGCTCAAACTTTTCCATATTGGTGCGGTTGGGAAGGGCTAGTTTGACGGCGACGAAAACTTCGAAGTCTAAACCTAATGTCTTTCTGTCCAGCAGTGTGACACGGCCTTTGATGATTCCCAGCTCTTCCATGCGCTTAATCCGCCGCCAGCACGGGGAGGAGGAGAGCCCGACCTGATCAGAGATGTCAGACACGGAGAGGCTGGCATCCGATTGAATCAAATGCAGAATTTTCGCGTCGATATTGTCGAGCTTTTCGTTGGCTTTGCCGACCATGGTCAAAATTCCTGGTTAAGTGGCGGTTTTTACCACCAGAGTAAGGTTTGTTGGAATTTCCTACTATAGAAACGGGAAAATTGTTCAATGAATATTTCGTATACTTGCTTTAAAGGGGTAAAAATGACTGAGGGTTTGCAATCCCGCTGTCTCGAGAGTGCAAATCCTGTCCCCTAACGCTGCATTTCATACGGCGTGATCATTGAGGCCGATATGTCGAAACAGAAAAAATCGAATACGTCACGGCTTTACGTGCCTGAACCGCAATTCCGTCCTGGGGATACACCAGACTACTCCCATATCTCTGTGCCTGTTGGCCATGCGCCTTCTCGTCCCGACCCGCTGTGCCCTGCACATGAAACGTCTGAGCATGCAACCCGCCTTATTCGTGTTTTGCGCTTTTCCGGAGAGGCAGCGGGCGACTGGATACCAAAAATTTCACCTGACACACTGCGGCGGGCCCTGCGAGACTTGGCGCTGACGCGGGCCATGGACGACCGTATGTTTAACATGCAGCGCCAAGGAAAAATGAGCTTCTATATGAAGTCGGCGGGGGAAGAGGCTGTCAGCATTGGGCATGCAATGGCGCTGCGCGATACCGATATGGTTTTCCCGACTTACCGTCAGCAAGGCATTCTCATTCATCGCGGCGCGTCCATTAAAGAAATGATGTGCCAGTGCCTGTCAAACTCTGGCGATCCATTGGACGGCAAATCTATTCCTGTTTTATATTCTTTCAAAAAACATGGGTTCTTCTCGATCTCTGGCAATTTAGGAACCCAACTCATCCAAGGGGTCGGTTGGGCGATGGCGAATGCCTATAAAGACAGTGATGGTATTGCGTCAGTCTTTACGGGCGAAGGCGCAACGGCCGAAGGTGATTTCCATTACGCACTTAACTTTGCCTCTACCTACCGTGCGCCGTGCTTAATTAATGTGGTCAATAACCAATGGGCGATTAGTTCGTTTCAGGGGATTGCAGCGGGTGAAGGTGAAACCTTTGCCGCGCGTGGGATTGGTTATGGTCTTGCGACCTTACGCGTCGATGGCAATGATATTCTCGCTGTTTATGCGGCGACGAAGTGGGCGGCCGAGCGCGCAAGGCGCGGGGGTGGCGCGACCCTGATTGAGCATTTCACCTATCGTAAATCTGGCCATTCGACGTCGGATGATCCCACGAAATATCGTCCTGAGAATGAGCCTGATGTTTGGCCCTTTGGCGACCCGCTAGAGCGGCTGAAAAATCATCTGATTTTCATCGGCGAATGGGACGAAGAGCAGCACACTCGTCTTCTGGCCGAGGTGAAATTGGAAATCCGCGAGATCTATAAATCCGCGGAAGCCATGGGTAATTTATCTGGTGAGACAAAGGTGAATGACTTCACCATGTTTGAGCAAGTCTATGAGCGGTCTTTGCCGCATCTGGATGAGCAAAAACGTATGTTCGCCGCAGAGCGGGATTAAGCTCATGCCAGAAATGAATATGATCGAAGCCATTCGTGATGCGATGGATGTAAAGATGAGCCAAGACCCTGATGTTTTGGTCTTTGGCGAAGATGTTGGGTATTTCGGCGGCGTGTTTCGCGCGACAGCTGGCTTGCAGGAGAAGCATGGCTTGCACCGTTGTTTCGACACGCCAATTTCTGAGGGTGGTATTGTTGGGATCGCAATTGGGATGGCGGCCAATGGCTTGCGTCCTGTCGCAGAAATCCAATTCGCAGATTACATCTACCCGGCCTATGACCAAATCGCATCTGAGGCCGCGCGTTTGCGTTATCGGTCCAATGGTGACTTCACTGCCCCCTTAACGATCCGAACGCCTGTGGGTGGCGGCATTTATGGCGGAACGACCCATAGTCAATCGCCGGAAGCTTTGTTCACCCATATTGCGGGTTTAAAAACTGTCATTCCGTCCAATCCATATGACGCCAAGGGTCTCTTGATCGCCGCGATTGAAGACAATGACCCTGTACTTTTCTTGGAGCCAAAGCGCCTTTACAATGGCCCCTTTGATGGGGATCCCCATGCGCCAGCTAAAGCCTGGCGTGGCCATAAATTGGGCGATGTTCCCGCAGGACACTACCGCGTCGAGATCGGCGAAGCTCGCAAACTCCAAAAGGGGGTGGACGTGACCGTTCTAGCCTATGGCACCATGGTTTGGGTGGCTCAAAAGGTTGCTCAGGATTTGGGCATTGACGCGGACATTATCGATCTTCGCTCGCTTTTACCGTTGGATATTGAGATGATTGAAAAGTCGGTCAATAAAACGGGCCGCTGTGTTATATTGCATGAAGCCACACGCACCTCAGGATTTGGAGCAGAACTTGCAGCGCAAGTCCAAGAGCGTTGTTTCTATGCTTTGGAAGCCCCAATTCTACGTGTCACGGGTTGGGATACACCTTACCCCCACGCTCAGGAATGGGCTTATTTCCCGGGTCCAAAACGCGTAGGGAACGCGCTGCGCACTGTGATGGAGGCGTAAGATGGGCATTCATCTATATAAGTTGCCGGATATTGGCGAAGGTGTTGTTGAGGCCGAAATTACGGCATGGCATGTCCAAGTTGGCGATGCGGTCTCCGAAGAGGATCCGATCGCTGATGCAATGACGGACAAAGCAACCATCGAATTGACGGCGCCTGTTGACGGCGTGATTAAATCGATTGCCTGCGAAGAAGGCGATATCCTTGCTGTTGGTGCAGTGCTTGTTGAAATAGAAATTGAAGGCGAGGGGAGCCAACCTATAGAGACTAAAGCGGCTCCCGAAACCGCCCCAGTTGTTGATCAATCTGCGGAAAAAACCTTACCACCAGCCAAAGTGACCCAAGACAGCTCTGAGCTGTCTGAACCCACCCGGTCAGTCTCTGGTGGAAAAGTTCTGGCGTCTCCGGCTGTTCGCGCACGCGCGACGCGCTTGAATATAGATTTAGGGTCTGTCCCCACGACTGGGAAACGCGTGACCCATGCCGATTTAGATGCGTTTCTGATCAAGGGTGTTTCCGCTTCTGCTATCCCTGTTGTGTCATCCCCCCCGATGACACCGTCTCCTGCGACCCTCCCCCCAAAGGCTGGTGAAACGCAGGAGACACCTTTATTGCCTGGCGAGACACGTCAAAAAGTCATTGGTCTACGACGCGTGATCGCGACCCGCATGGCAGAGGCCAAACGCAATATTCCACACTTCACCTATGTTGAAGAAATGGACGTAACAGCTCTTGAGGAGATGCGAACGCGGATGAATGCGCGTCGCAGCGAAGACAAGCCGAAGCTGACCGTCTTACCTTTGATTATTCGGGCGCTCGCCGTGACTCTGGTGGATTGGCCGCAATTTAATGCGCGCTATATGGATGGCTCCTCTGGCCTTGAAGGGGGATATGTCGCTCGCTTTACGAACTTAAACCTTGGAATTGCCACACAAACAGACGGTGGATTGATCGTGCCTGTTCTCAAAGCGGCGCAGGATAAGTCGGTTTGGGCGCTCGCGGTGGAAATCGGTCGTTTGGCCGAGGCCGCGAGAACCAACCAGCTTTCGACGGAGGATCTCTCTAATGCGACGACGACACTTACATCACTTGGGCCTTTGGGCGGCATTGTGACGACACCGGTGATCAATCGTCCTGAAGTCGCGATCTTTGGTCCAAATAAAATTCGAGAGAAACTTGTCTTGGACGGCAAAGACGTGATTGCCCGCAAAGTGATGAACTTTTCAGTTTCCTGCGACCATCGCGTGATTGATGGCTATGACGCCGCGAAAATGATGCAAGATCTGAAAGCTCGCATTGAAGACCCGACCAGTATGTTTGTAATTTAGGCGGTCGCATTGTCATTTATCACTAAGCGTGAAATTGACCGATATTTACGCTTGGCAGTGCGGCGTGGCTGTCCTATACGCCCGCTCATTCGACGAACGGTGGGGTAGCTCAGCTGGTTAGAGCGCAGGACTCATAATCCTGAGGTCGAGAGTTCAAGTCTCTCTCCCACTACCATTCTCGATATCATCTCTTTGTCCAAATTGGCAAATGCGAGAGGCATGGGAACTAACGCGTCTCCCCATTTCGAATAAGTTTAGGTCCAGTGCGCTTGGTCGTCCCTCTTCAGTTTGATTGGATTCACCTAACAGGAGAGTCAAAAAATCAATTACAGTATTGATATCTTAAATATCGTCTGTTTAGATACTGTGGGGCCAGTATAGAGAATTTATTGCTATATTTGCCACAAGTGGGGCAAATATGGGCGTGTATCTTAGACAATTGAAGCCGAAGGTGTATAGGGCGTTCCTATTTTTTGGAGTTCTAACCTCACTGCTGTTCGCGGTATTAACACCCAGTTTCGCGCAAACTTCGAGCAGAATTTCAGCCCAGGACATTTATGAAAACCCTGATGATCACGAGCTAAACCTCAATTACGCTAAGCAGGAGATACGTCGCGGCGAAATGTTGAACGCAGCCTCCGCTCTGGAACGCATGCTCTATGCCAATCCGAACTGGCACTCATCGCGCCTTTTATATGCCGCGGTTTTATACAGGTTAGATGACCCGAAAGCTGCAATGCGAGAGCTCTCCCTCCTAAAAGGACGAGATCTCAATCCTCAACAAACCGAGACATATACACGTTATCTGAGCGAGTTTCAGACGCCGATCGTCAAGACGATAGGCTTTGGCATGGCTGCAGGAGCTGGAACAAATGGTGGGTTGAACCCTGTCAAACCAATCTCTGGAAACTTTGCCCTCGGACTTCGAGGGGATAATAATGCTGGGAATGCGTTAACTGACGAGGGATTCGGATTCAGTAACCGGGGCGATGTCTCCTTACATGCCCAAGGTCGCCTAAGGCTCGTGAAACCAATATCTGCTGATGAAACCATCACCGCGCGCGCAACGATAGGGGGACAAATTCGTCGCCATGAGACTTTCAACGAAGCCGACTATGATGTGATTGACCTTCAGGCTGGCGTCAGCGCACGACCCACGGGCAAGGGGCGTCTTTCTTTTGATATCGATGGACGTCGTGTCAATGTGAGTGGCGAGAAATATCTCGAACAAATCGGCCCACGCATAACATATGGTGAAAATATTTCGGACAACACGCGCGTCGTTGTCAGTCTTTCAGCATATAGTCAAAACTACAGTGTTCTACCAAACGCCAGTCTCGAAGATGAACGAGATGGCATAAAAACGCGATTCCAGTTGGGCATGCAAACCAAACTGAGTGATAATCGCAAACTCACCGTTTCCGCAGGGCATGATACCAAGACAGCTGAAATCGTGGCCTTTGCTTATTCGGGACCGCACGCGTCAGTGAGCTATGAGCATAGTTTTGAGTCAAAAACTTACTTGAAAACTCAACTTCGTGTCCGCCAATTAAATTTTCGCGGAAATTTAGATAGCAGCGGCGAAGCTCGGAAGGATACCCGCGTATCTTTCCGACAGTCAATTGGACTACCTTTGAGCAAGATTGCGCCAAGCGCGAACCTTGAAAACGTCGATTTAGAGTTTGGATTTAATCACAACGAACGTCTTTCTAATTTCAACTCAAATGATTTCGGCAACTCGGGTGTCGATGTAAAATTAAAGTTCAGTTTCTAATGAACGGATAGGGCGCGCTATGACACATCTGAATTTTGTTAAATTTATCGCAATTGCGGGGGTGTGTATTCTATTGCCGAGTTCTGTCATTGCGACCGATGCTTCTGAGGTCGGCCGCAACGCCGCAGTAAAAGGCACCGTCCAAATTTTAAGCCAAGAACAGCTTCAAGCGCGGCAGGCTGTTGTTAAAGAACCCGTTTTTCTGGGAGACAAGGTTTCCTCGAAGATCGGATCGAGTTTGCAGGTCCTGTTGAAGGACAACAGCACGTTCACTGTTGGTCCTCAATGCGACATGGTTATCGATGAATTCGTATATGACCCAAAAACAGATAATAATTCCCTGTCTGCAAAAGTTAAAAAGGGTATGTTTCGCTTCACGTCCGGAAAGGTGTCGAAAACAAATCCCGATAATATAAAAATAACAACTCCGACAGCGACGATGGGTATTCGCGGAACGATGGTCGAGGTTCTTGTTGGGCCTGAAGCGTTCTTATGCGCCAAGAAAGAAGGTCTACTTGCCGGTGATATCCGGATGGATCATGCGGGCGCGACACTTATCATTTTACGAGGACCTGGTCCCAACACAACCTCAAGAAACCGAAAAGGCGAGGTCGTGGTGGAATCGGGAGGGCAAGAGGTTCGGCTGACCGAAAGCGGGACGGGCGTCTTGGTCTCCAATGCCGATCAAAAGCCATCTGAACCATTTGTAGTTTCTGACGTTCTCTTTAATTATTTCAGTCGTCGATTGCGCACTCAGCCAAAAAGAGAAGGCAACTTTCAACCTTTCGAGATAAATGACGACTGGTTTACGCCAATTCCTGTTCCGGTGACCGAGGAGTCAGAGTTATTTACGCCTATGGACTCCATTGAAGATGAAGATTGGCCTTCTCAAAATGGAAACGAGTTTGAGGGCGACTTCCTTAGCCCGGAAGAATGAGTGAGTGCCGTCAACTACAGTGCTCCCTCCAATTTACTTTGCATGACAAAACTCTGATCCCTTTGACCGTATGAAGCTTTCCGCCCTGAATTTCAGTGCCATGTCGCGAAAAAGGCAATGGTTGGCGCCCACAATTGTGGGCGTGGTCGTTACGATTTTGTTTTTGCTGGCCTATATGGTCAAACCGCAGTCCATTCAGCGTTTGAGCGATCTATTTTTCGACCAAATCCAAAACCAAAGTCCTAGAGAGTATAATCCCGACACGCCTGTTCGAATTATAGATATTGACGATGAGTCAATCCGGCGCATCGGGCAGTGGCCTTGGCCGCGAAATACAGTCGCAAAATTAAACTCTCGTTTGGGCGACGCGGGTGCCGCCGTTATTGCTTATGATATTATTTTTTCTGAGGCGGACAGAACATCGCCTGAGAATATGTTGCAGGTCTTGGAAAGTAATCCAAATGCCCAAGGCAAATTTCCTGAAATATTAAATTTAAAAAGCCATGACTCGATTTTGGCCGAAAGTTTTAAGGAAACCCGCGTTGTAACCGGTTTTTTTCTATTGGGAAATGCCACCGCAGACCTCCCCCCGCCTCGGCAAGGTTTTAGTCTAATCGGCGATAGTCCCGCAGCTCACTTGGAAAGCTATCAGGGTGCGCTCTTCGCCATTCCAGAGTTATATAATGCCGCGAGCGGTGCAGGCCATGTTTCCTTTATCCCCGATGGGGATGGGGTCGTTCGCACTGCCCCTCTCGTTGGTCGGGTCGGAGGCAGGCTATTTCCATCCCTTTCAGCGGAGGCCTTGCGAGTTGTCCAAGACGTGCCGTCCTTTGCCATCAAAAGCGCTAATGCGTCTGGCGAGTGGGATATTACGAAAAATAAAACACCGCATATGTCTATGATGAGAATTGGGTCTTTCGAAGTCCCCACAACAAGCGATGGGAAGATACGGGTCCACTATACAACACCGCAAGAGGCCAGATATATTCCCGCTTGGAAAATCATGTCGTCCGACCCAAACGATTTGGATTGGATTGATAAAATCGCTGGTCACATCGTTTTCATTGGAACGGGTGCTGAAGGGCTAAAAGACTTAGTGACAACCCCCATCAAGGGCGGGGAAAGACCTGGAGTGGTCGTGCACGCCCAAATCGCGGAACAAATTATTCAGGGCGATTACATTTCCAAACCGTATTGGACCCACTCTGTGGAGACGGTCAGCATATTGATTTTCGGCGCTATTTTGGCGCTTCTTTTGCCGCATTTAAAAGCGGCTCGCGGTATTATCCTTATTTTGGTGATGGGGAATGCGATCTATTTCTCTTCTTATTTCGCTTTCACAAAATACGCCTATTTGCTGGACCCTGTATATCCATTGCTGTCAATCATTGTCTCTTACATTCTGATTACGCTGACGGCCTTTTATATGACGGAGTCCGAGCGATCGCGTATTCGCGGGGCTTTTTCACTCTATCTCTCCCCAGAAATGGTGAGGCAGGTTAGTGAAAACCCCGAATTGCTGACCTTGGGCGGTGAGGAAAGGGAAATCTCTATCCTATTTCTTGACGTTCGTGCTTTCTCCAAAATTTCTGAAACTATGCGTCCAAATGAAATCACGGAGTTTCTAAATAGGTTCCTGACGCCCATGACAAATATTTTGCAATCGCACGAAGCGACGATTGATAAATATATTGGGGACGCCATTGTTGCCTTCTGGAATGCCCCATTAGATGACCCCTTACATCAGAGGAATGCTGCACGCGCTGTGTTGGAAATGCAGGCAAAACTGGCTGATTTGAACGCTAAATATAGAAATCAAAATGAGTTCCGCTGGCCCGATACTGTAAGGATGGGAATTGGCATTAACACGGGCGTTTGTTGCGTCGGTAATCTTGGATCAGAACAACGGTTCTCCTACTCCATGATCGGAGACGCGGCAAATTTGGCGTCACGTATTGAAGGTCTGACAAAGCAATATGGCCTTTCAAACCTGATCGGATACAATACTGCGAAAGAGCTGAATGGCTTCGCGGTTCTGGAGGCTGATATTGTTTCGGTCGTCGGGCGGGTCCAACCCGAAACCATATTTATGCTAGTTGGTGATGAGCATGTTGCCAGAGAGCCTGACTTTAAAAATCTCCGTGATACACACAACGAGTTTTTGAAGGCTTATCGAAACAGCGAATGGAGCCGAGCCAAGGCGCTCTGCGAAACGCTCCATGATCTGTCAAAGACTTACAAAATATTTCGATATTATGATGTGATGAGCGAACGGATCACAAGTTTTTCCAAAACGCCCCCTGAAGGCGACTGGAAAGGCATTTACGTTGCTCAGAATAAATAGAGCCTCTTAATAAAGTGCCCCATCCTTTTCCGTCAGCATTGGCGGTAGTTCGGTTTCCCCAAGCGCAAAGGCCCGAATATCGCGCTCATGCGAGCGTGTAAGGAAGTCGGTGGGAATGACGTTCCGGTTATTCGCCCACGGGTAATCCATGTAACTCCCGATGCCTTCGATCATAGAAAAAATCCACCCGATGAGAACAGCAATCGGGATCGCAAAATAGCCAAGATTTTCTTGTCCTGGCAAAGACATCGACAGGAGTACGACAAGTAACCAAACAAAGAGATCCGTGAAATAGGTATAATGCGTCGGGAAGCCTGTGTTTTTCAGGCTAAAACATTGCGTCATTAAGGCGGCCAGCTGACGCTGAATTAAAATGAATTCGAAATGCTCACCATCGGGGAATTGCCCTTCATCAACTGCGGCTCGAAAGTCTTGGTTTTGATTGAATAATAATTTGAGCGACGCGTTATGAACGCTTTCTAGTTGCTTCAGCTCAGCGGGCTCTAATAAATCTTTCACACTTTCATCTTGAAGCGGCGGCAAGTCTTTTAGCTCTCGACTGAGAACCCACATTAACGCGACCCCCCGTTTGGCCATCCGCCGCATAATTGGGGCAGCGGCCTTGGAGAGGCGGTTCGTTTTGTAATTTTTATATTTTTGATCGGAACGTCCGCAGAGTAACGCCAAATTGCGCGTGGCTGCGCCGATTTCGCCCCAATACCCTCTGGCTTGGAACCAGCGTTCATAGGCCGAGTTTGTTCGGAAGCCCAAGAAAATAGAAATCGCGGTACCCAAAATAGAGGGGGCTGTCATGCCGATGGTGAATTGGTCCAGCCCAAAATACACGATCGGAACAACGAAGATGGACGACAGAATCGTCATCAGGGCAATGCGTTTCCAAATGATCGGAATTAATCGCCTAAACTTTATATGCTTATCTACAACCACGCGCCTATGCCCCTAAGCCGTTAAATTTTCTATATTCTACACCCAGCTCGTTAGAACCGTCGAATCTTTAATCTACGAAAGATCCAAAGTCTTCCGAACGACAGAGGCATGTGCCTCATCATATCGAACAATCGTCCGGCCTTCTGGTGCCGCCGCATGATGGGTGGTCAGCGCCCCGTCCTGCCAATGATGCAAACTATATGCCGCGCGTCCGTCGTTCAGTAACACGCGATTGTCGGGTTTGTCCGGGTCAATGTCGGCGAGCTCTAACTTCACCTGTGGCGCTACAGCTTGGGTGACGGAGACTAGGGTGCCGGCGAAACGTTTGAAGATCGTCCGGTGAATATGTCCGCTAATAATCTGTACGATATTATTGTGTTCGGAGATGATCCCCTCAAGGCGCTGAGCCCATGTGTCTTCTTTAGACGCAGTCATCCAGGCGATGCCTGTCTCAATGGGCGGGTGATGAAGGGCAATAAGCGTCGGGCGATCACGGTCCTGTGCAAGTGTTTCTTTCAGCCATTTTGCGCGCCGCTCACAAAACGCGCCGCCATGACGTCCCTCATGCAAACTATCTAAAACGACAATTCGAAGGGGCCAGTTTTCGATAGTGTATTGGAGAAACCCGTCTGTGAAGGGAATGTCTTCAAATGTAGCTTGGAACGCGGCTCTCTGGTCATGATTGCCTAAGGCCAAATAATATGGAGCGTTCAAATGCTCGAGTTCTGATTTTAAATTTTTATACGCCCAAAGCTCTCCACCTTCGACCAAATCGCCCGTGATTAGGACGAGGTCGGGCTGGGCGATCAGGGAATTTAGCTCCGCAATGACAGCTTTCAGGCGGTTCGTATTTTCGCACGTTTGGTTCGGACCGCCAAAGCCAATATGCAAATCCGTAATCTGTGCAATGATCATGACGTCTTTCCTTCCCACTCGTTTGAGGGGCAAGCCTTTCAAAGTCAATTTGTTCGGCGCGCCTTGCGCTGTTTTACAAGAGGCTTCACTCTCCGTCGTTTTTGTGGGACGTTCAGTCATGTGGGGGCTTTTGAGAAATATCTTTGTACTGGGCGCGATAGTTCTGGCCTCTCCTGCATTCGCGCAAGGTACCCACTTGTTTTCGCCGCTAACCACGGACCCATTGGACACGGCCTTTCAGGTGCCCCTTTCACATGTTGAAACGCATTTGTTGAACGCCCCCGAAGCGTCGCGCCTTTATCTCGAACATTGGATAACACGCTATAATGCGAGCGTGCTGTCTGACCGGAAGCTATTGTGGCCCAAGTCATCGGAACCTGGGGAAATCCAACCTTGGACTTCCGAGGTCAATTATACTTGGCAGCCGAATGGCTATCCCATCGTGTCGCCGAATTGGGGGCTGAACACGCCCTTCACATTTGACCGCCCTGATCGTTTTCGCCCATCCCCACCGCTGAGGATGGGCGATGCGGGTTATGACGCCGCGTTGAATGATGTTCTCATCTATGGGGATTTGCACAGCGAAGTTCGGACGCCCGACCAGTCTTTGATATCTGCTTTTTGGGCGAATGGTCCGGGGACGGGCACGTCACCAGGACAGTGGAACTTAATAGGCTTGAATGTGACATCTCACCTTCCGCCAGAGACGCGGACTGAAATCATGTTAGTGCTAAATATCGCCTTATATGATGTTGGCATTGCCGCGTGGGATGCAAAATACCACTATCAATATTGGCGACCCCAGACGGCGATTACGGCCAGTGACCCCGAATATGCGGATTGGGAGCCAATGATGCAGCCGCCTTTTCATCCCGAATATGTTTCGGGTCACTCTGCATTCAGCGGTGCGGCTTCAACCGTCCTTCAACACTATTTAGGAAATGTTGATTTTTGCGTCGTCGCGCCTGAGTTGTCTGACCTCGAACGTTGCTATGAAGGTTTTGAAGCCGCCGCACAAGAAGCCGGGCGTAGTCGTATCTTTGGCGGAATTCATTTCGAATTTTCAAACCAGGCGGGATTGAAGCTCGGTCGAGATGTTGCTGAACATGTGATCTCAACTGTAAAGTTATCTGTCGATTGACCCTCTTAAGAAACGTCTGGTTCAAGTCGGGCGCAGCCGTCATCGCCCACGGCCCATCGAGTGACCGCATAATCTAATTATAAGCGGGACAGTCCGCAGGATCGGAACTCACGATGGAACACCGAAATTAAAATTATTGTTTTACGCAAGTGAAAATCCTGCGGCAGCGGTTTTTGATCAAGCGGCCCGTTTGTCCTACCAGTTAGGGCAACTCTGGCCCCAGGCATCGGCTCTCACTTCAAAAGGTCCGGCACACTCCACGCTCTCACACGCGGACGCTCAACCCCACCGTCTCTCGATACGGCAGGTGAGCTCCTACCTGTCCCGTGTCCGAAAGAACCCGTGTAGTATGTCACAGGTTTTGAAAGCGGGGATCATTCTCTCAAACCAAGTCATAACAGACTGATGCCAATAGAAAAAATATTTACGTCGTCAGGATTGTTTTGGGACGATTAAGGCGCCAGTGCCAATTCCTCCATAAACCTCGACCGATAGCCCGACGGCCTATACGCCGCCGAAATAGGGCACCACGCGTTGGATGACCCAAAACATTGCGACGCTGGCGATGCCATAACTCAGCATCCATTCCGCGCTCCTGCGCCAATAACGTCCCATTTTCGAAAGACCCCAAAGGGTCACAAGAGCGGCGAAAATGACTGCGAATTGTCCCAACTCAACACCGATGTTAAATAAGAATAGGGCGAGAAGTTCAGTGCCTTCGGGCAAGCCGATCTCGGCCAAAGCTCCCGCAAATCCAAAACCATGAATGAGCCCCACAGCAAACGCAATTATATAGGGGCGGCGGGAGCCCAGGGTCTCTCGTCCTGCGCGTTTTCGTAAAATCTCAACGCCGAGCAAAACAATGGACCCCGCGATCAAAATTTCGACCGGACGGGAGGGCAAGGAAACGCCGCCCAAAGCTGTCGCCGCCAGCGTGATAGAGTGAGCCAGAGTAAACGCCGTCGCCACGCCCCAAACTTTGCGTCCGCCAACAAGTAGGGCCAAACCAATAACAAATAAAAGGTGGTCCCAACCAAAAATAATATGTTCGACCCCAATGCCTAGATAGTCTTTGGCGGGGCTCGCTGCCGGTCCGCTGAGGGGCAGGACAGGAGCTGCGGGTTTAAGAAGGGCAGAACGTGGCTCTGCCTCTAAATAGCTGATTTGAACAAACACATCGGTCAGCGTGTTTTCCAACCCGGGCAGTGAGATTTCGCCCTGTTGAAGATCGCAATTGACGGTGAACCGCTCCGCGATGGTGCTGCCTGCACGATCTAGGGTCGGGTCGGTTTGAGTGCAACTTTCTGGGAACTTGGGATCGATCCGCAAACGCCGTCCCGAAATAATGGGTTGCTTCCAGATCACTTGGAAACTTTCAGGGCTAACCTCGGTTATCCGCAGAAAAGCGGGCCGGACTTCATGAGCGTAGGCAGCGGGGGCTGTCGTCCAAAAGACCCAGCTCCACACCAATCCCGCAATGAATAGGCGGAGGGCAGCGGTTAAGCTCACCTGAGATCTCATTCTCCGACCTCAACCTTATATTTAAGGATCAGGCGTTTGAGGGCCTCCGTATTCTCAGCGCGCTTCGCGTCTTCTGACCAGACAGCTTCGACTTCGGGCAAGATGTCTTCAAAGGCCGGCAATGTTTGCGCCGTAACATTTGTGAGACGCACAAGATGGACGCCAAAGGCAGAATTAATGGGACCTTGCCAGTCTCGTGTATCGGGCAAATCGAACAGGGCGTTCGCAAAGCGGGTCCCGAAATCGCGCTGTACGGCGGGTGGCGCTAAGGTCGTAAAACGACGCCCCGTCATAAAGGCGTCGCCTTGCGTTTCCCATTCTGATGGAATACCTGCGGCGAGCAAGGCTTCCGCTTCCGAGACCACGGTATCGGCGCGACCTTTTGGGGAAAGATAGATATGTTCGAAACTCCGGGTTTCGGGGCGAACGAATCGGCTCGTATTTGCGTCGTACCAAGCGCGTAATTCGTCGCGTGACGGGAGAGGGGGCGCGCCAATATCATCGATCATAAAGCGCATTTTCTGGGCTAAGCGTCGACGGATAATTGTATCGTCCTCATCAAGCCCCAAACGTTGTGCCTCGCGCATCAAAACCTGTTCTTCCACATGAGAGAAGAGCAAAGCTTCTATATCTTCATCGGTGGGTTGACGACGATTTTCTGTGGCAAAGATTTGTGCCTGTCGTTCCATTTCTGCGGGACTGACAAAAATCGTTCTATCTATTTTCGTGACATGGCGTTGCCAAAGCGAATGGCCCGCGAAGAGCAAGCTACCCAGAATCACAAAATGAACGAAAGGTTCACTTAAAAATTTACGCATTTAAAATTGGGCTCCGTTTCCGAATTCGCTTCGGCGAATTCGGGGTCTTTTTCCGACCTTTGAGATTAATTTGAGTGCGACGTCCAAATGGGCGATGACCAAGCGCGTTCGCGAAGGGTCGCGGGGAGATCAGGATTACGCTCCACGCCAGCCCTTAATGCATCATATGTGGACCAACGGCAGGTTGGGTTTTCCAATACCCGCACATAATAGGCCGCGTTGATACCTGCCTCATAATCAGGGTCGGTCCAAACAGCTTTCAGCTCTGGGTCGCCTTGACCTGTACTGGGCTGGCAAGTCGTCAGCTCGACGCTGGCACCATTGTCTGGACAACGATTGGTCTGCGAGTCGGGTGTCGCGCCATCGGAACAAGCCATGTCATAAATGGCTTCTTGTGGGCCTTCGGCAGTGCTCCAGCTTTTGATGATTTGCAGGCGCTCTAGGGGTGCGCCGCGGGGATCGCGGGCCGCCCATGCCATAAAGCTGGGTGCGCCATCGACGCTTAGTTTTCCGCCCATGGGAACCCCAGCGCTATAGCCCTGTTCAACCATATCTGCAGCATCCAGCATATCGGCGGCGACGTCGCCGCCAAAGAAACGCAGGCGAATGCGTGGACCCGAGGTGGCATAGGTTTCGCGGCGACGCATACCGTCGAAGATTGATTCACGCGTATTTTCTTCGGCCCAGACCGCTGCATAGCCCGCCGCACCCCATTTTGAGAACCAATTCTCTGCATTAGGATCGCGGTCGATGCCCTCCCATGTTTTCGCGCCGCCTGGCGGGACTGATCCACGTTCCGCAGCGGAGCCATCAACGATGCCGACCTTGCTCCAATAGTCATTCTCGTCATAGGCACCACCCGCGACGTGGGAATCTGAACTGCCAATAAGCCCAAATTCATACGGATTAGTCCCTGTGGCCTCTTCAAGGGCAAGACCTCGGGCTAAAGCTTCACGCAGGTAAGACCCATTGATTTTACTGACCGATGTGGAGGCCAGAAGAAGCTCGTAGATTTCAAAGTCAGCAAACTCATCATTTGGTGATAAGGCAGGATGAGTTTCAGATGTGCCTTTCACCTGTGACATTTCGATGATCGGTTCATTGCGTAAACGCTGTGACGTGTAATCCGCATCGATTTTGCCGCCTTCAAATTTGACAAGGTCAAACATTTGGCCGTCGGAAACGTTAGAGTTGTGAGGGATTGCCAAGACGTCGCGCCCTGCGCTGCGCTCGTCATCCATCCAATCCCAAAGGTCTTCAGGATTATTGGAGTCCAGCACGCTGAACAGGCGCTGCGGAGCCGCGCTTTCAAATACGACATTGCGGTGCAGATTGCCGCCACCAAATGTGTCTCCGCTGTCAGACCGCGAGGTCACGGCGGTATATTCATACGCCGCAAAAGTCGTCAGCTCGCCCGGGCGATAATATTCATCCGCGGTTGCGACAGCGTCTTGCCACGTGCGGTCAATAAGATCGCGGTCATATATTTCCGGAATGGGTTCGCCTTTGCGAACCGATGAGCCGATTGATTGAAAATTCCGAATGATGGCGTCTTGATCTTTTGCGTCGAACATTTTTCTAGAGAGCTCGAGGTCGGATAGCGGACTGTCTGGATTATCCATAGCAGGCAATATGCCCATGTAGGCGCCATGATCAGTTGCGGCGACGAAATCCAGCGGCGGGCCTTGCAAGGCCATTTTAAAGCCCGCGGGATGTACAAGTGTTTCACCTAGCGCAAAGCGATAAACGTCGGCGGGTGTGCTGCGGACGTTGAAAATATAGGCGTCAAAGCTGTTCTTGGTGTGGATATGGAGATCGCCGAAATAAACATTGCGACTTGCGCTATAGCCTGGTGTTCGGACGTCAGATTTTTCGGCTAGCGCGGGTGTTTCGAGTGCCGTTTCTATTGCTGTCTCTGCTGGCTGACAGGCGGCCACAACCATGACCAGGGCACTATAGGCCCATAAGTTCTTGTGCATTATATTCTCCCCAATATACTGTACTTGTGGCGTAACGCCTCAATCATGTCAAAATCCTTGCGCGCCCCTGTGACGTAAGGAAAGTGATCAACATAGAATACATAGCATTCAAGACGTGAGACACTCCGATATGGCCCTCAAAGAACTGATTTATACTAGCCTCGCGCGTCAGCCGGGCGTCATGAAAGATGTGAAGGACATTCTTCAATCTTCAGAGCGAAACAATGTCGCTACCAATGTGACAGGCTTGCTGCTGTTTGATGGCGCGCGCTACATTCAGATTTTGGAAGGCAAACCAGAAAATGTGCAGAGCCTGTTCGGCACAATTCAGGCCGATCCGCGTCATGGTCAAATTGAGCTTTTACACTCGGGTGAAATTTCAGGTCGCGCATTTCATAACTGGCGTATGGCCTATGAAGAATTGCCAGTCGGTTTGTTGGAAGAATTGGCAGAAAATATGGCTGTATTTGCGATGGAGATCGAAGGCGAAACTCTGGACCCGACAGATAGTTTCGGGGCGCGTTTAAATGGCATGTTTATGGACGCCATCGCCGCTGAATAGTCAGTCCTTAAAATTTGAACGAAAAACGCCGCCTCAAAACTGAGGCGGCGTTTTCATTCTGGCTTATGGGGCGCAATGAGCCAGAACAAACTCGCTAGCGCGGCGCGCGCTTGGCCAGTATTCTTTGAAGCGTTCGGCGATGCATGTTCAAACGACGCGCGGTCTCCGACACGTTTTTCCCGCAGAGTTCGTAAACGCGTTGGATATGTTCCCAACGCACCCGATCTGCACTCATGGGGTTTTCTGGCGGCTCTGGTGCTTCGTCTTTTTCCGCCAGTAATGCTTTGCAGACATCGTCCGCGTCAGCAGGCTTGGCAAGATAATCAACAGCTCCACGTTTGACAGCTGAAACTGCTGTCGCAAGATTGCCGTAGCCCGTGAGCATTACCATTTTCGCATCGGGTCGTTGTTCATGCAGAAGATCAATGACGTCCATGCCATTTCCATCTTCTAGACGCATATCCAAAACGGCAAAGGCGGGCGGATTGGCGCGCACCTTGGATTTGGCTTCCGAAACCGTTTCGACGGCATCTACTTTAAATCCACGTTGTTCTAATGCACGACCCAAACGAATTCGAAATGGACCATCATCGTCCAAGATCATCAATGAGGCATCGGCAGGCAAGGTATATTCAGTCATTCTCGCACTCCTTGTTTCTTATACTGTATACGGTCTAGTCTCGTCAAAGGGACTGCACTTAGGGGTTTGCGGTTATGGACAATCTGTCGCGGGGCCAGGTGGCCTGAACGCGCGCGCCTCCCATAGGGGACCGAGCATAGCTGACGGTACCGCCTGTACGCTCGATGAGGGTTCCAGAAATAAACACGCCTAAGCCCAATCCGCCCGCCGTTCGTGTGCGCCCGCGTGTACTGGCATAGGGTTGGCCCAAACGACCTAAAAGCGCGGTCTCAAACCCAGGCCCATCATCATCGACGTTAATTGTCAGCGTGTCAGCGTTCCATTCTGCAGAGAGTTCGACGCGCGATTTTGCGAAATCGACAGCATTATCAACGTAATTTTTAAGCGCATACAAA
This sequence comes from Litorimonas cladophorae, assembly GCF_014652455.1. Classification (GTDB taxonomy): domain Bacteria; phylum Pseudomonadota; class Alphaproteobacteria; order Caulobacterales; family Maricaulaceae; genus Litorimonas; species Litorimonas cladophorae. Next base: position 323,595 of record NZ_BMYV01000002.1, read on the forward strand.
AGCTCGGGTTGGCGTTGTAAGACTGGGTCTACCTCGTGGCCTTCGCTGCTAACCGAAATATCCTTGCCGCGCCCGATGAAGGGTTCTGCGGCCTCTTCCAATAAATCTTCGGGCGAAAGGGCATCATGCATCATATCGCCCTCATCACCCCGTTGAGAGAGTTGCTCCAGGATTTCCCGACATCTTAATGATTGCGACAAGATCAAGGCCGCGTCTTCGGCCAACGGCGAACCCGCCTCTACTTCACGGCTCATTTCTTTGGCGACGACTTGAATGGTCGCCAAAGGTGTGCCCAATTCATGCGCGGCGGCGGCTGCCAGTCCGCCCAGCGCACTCAGTTTTTGCTCATGGGCGAGCATGGCTTCGGTAGTGGCGAGGGCAAATGCCATCTTGCGGCTCTCTTTGGTGGTCCGCCACGCATAGAGCGATGTGAAGGTCGAGCCAACAAAAATGGCCATCCAAATGCCGAGCTTAAAGACCATTGGCAGATCAAAGCTGCCCGCAGGTGACCACGGCAAAGGTTGATATAAAAACACAAGGGAGAATGACAACGTCATCGCCATTGTACCAAGCGCGACAACAACCCAGCGCGATAATGTCGTCGCCGCTGTGACAACAGGCGCCAGGAATAAGATGGCAAAGGGGTTGGTGATTCCGCCCGTAAGCCAGAGCAAACCCGCCAACTGCCAGAGATCAAAGCCGAGCTGCATATAGGCTTCAAAGTCTGAGACGCGACGGTCCAACGGCATGGTGAGCGTGACAGCAATATTGACGGCAGCGGAGGCTAAGATTGCCAAGCCGCAGGCAATTAATGGGTAATCAAAGCCCAGCAGCTGACTGACGATAATTAAAGCTAGGGCCTGACCGACAACGGCGCCCCATCGCAAGGTGACCAGCGTTTGTCGGCGCAAAGAACCCAAGGTCGCGACGGGCGATTCCCCGGTGACTGCGGCTGCGGCGCCGAACCCCCTCAGGGCAGGCGCATTAGGTACTGCGGCGTTAAGCGCTTTCACATTCTGCCCTTTCAATTATAGGTTCGCTATCTCTACTACGTTTGAACGGAGCACTATAGCATGAGAATTGTGACGAATTTTCTGATTGCAGCGTTAGCCGCGGTCACTCTCAACGCTTGTCAGGCCGAAGACCCTAATCGGGCTGGTGTGTCTGGTAAAACAGTTCGTAGCACGGGGACTGCAGATATTGGTGGGCCCTTCACCCTTGTGGATACAACTGGAAACACTGTCACTGAAGCCGACCTTTTGGGCAAGCCGCATTTGGTATATTTCGGTTTTGCATTTTGTCCCGATGTTTGCCCGACGGCCATGCAGAAGCTCGGAGCCGCGCAAACGCTCATGGGAGATGCGGGCGACGATGTGGGATACGTGCTGTTCAGTGTGGACCCTGAACGCGACACCCCTGAAAAACTCGCTGAATATGTGGCTTTTGAACCGTTCCCAACAGGATTGCGGGGGTTCACAGGCACGGTCGAGCAGGTCGAAGCTGCCAAGGCCGTTTATAAAGTCGTCGCGCAGAAAGTCTCGACAGATGGCGATGCCGTCCAAGCGGGTTCGATGGACTATACCGTCGATCATTCAGATATTATCTATTTCATGGATGCAGAGGGTGAATTCGTCGATTTCTTCTCGGCACGATCAACGCCCCAAGACATAGCCGTGCGCGTCCGTCAGGAACTGATGCAGTCTCAGAAGTAAGCGGCTATGGGCGCTATCGATTTGCGCCGGGTACCCATTTGACGTCGGCGGCCCCTTGATCATTGCACCACCGCGAGGCGACGAATAAAAAGTCAGACAGGCGATTGAGGTAGCTTAGCGCATGGATGTTGATGTCCTGCTCCGCGGCCAAAGCGACGCAAACCCGTTCTGCACGGCGGCAAACTGTGCGCGCCTGGTGTAGGTAGGCCGCAGGCGGATGCCCGCCCGGCAGCACAAATGAATTTAATGGTTCAAGGTCTCCATTAAGACGGTCGAGTTCAGCTTCCAATCGTGTGGTTTGTTCAGCGACCATGCGCAATGCATATTCGCTATCGGCTTCGCCTGTAGCAGGCAGAGGTGTGGCCAGATCTGCCCCTAAATCGAAGAGATCATTTTGAATGCGGGACAACATGTCATCCAGCTGACGGTTCTCCAGATGAAGACGAACGAGGCCGATGACACTATTGGTTTCGTCAACATCTCCATAAGCGCGAACCCGCAAATCATGTTTAGACAGGCGCGATCCGTCGACTAAACCCGTCGATCCGTCATCGCCTGTGCGCGTATAAATTTTGTTCAGTTTTACCATGTGGGTCCGCGCTAGACGCCTTTGTTTCGCATATAGACGGTCAAGGCTAAGAGGCCGATTGCGGCGACTTGCGCGTAGATTCGACGCCACATCCAGTCATTTGATTTTTTGCGGTTCTCTTCGCTCTTCCTGCTCATGGCGACGGTCCCCATGACAAGTGTGATGACGACACAGAGGAAGGCGAGGCCAGTTAGAATATAAAGGACAGTAAGCATGGAGAGGCTTTCGTGTTATAGTTTGCGCTCTTATATACGCTTGTCGGCCGGGTTCGATGGTAAATCATCAAAAGTTTGCTGCTACTTTTTAGCTGTCACACCAGACCATCCACAATTTTCCCTGCGCAACGCACTGTCTTGTGCCGTTCTGGAGGGCTATGTCCCTGAGTCCAGTTTTAGTCCGATAAAGAGTTCCGACCATGATGAGTGATTCCGACCGCGCCGATCAAATGGGCCAAGCGACACGCGAGAAATTGCGTCAATTCATTGCGCGTATCGAGCGTCTTGAGGCTGAAAAAGCTGAGTTGGCTTCCGATATTCGTGATGTTTATGGTGAAATGAAAACCTTTGGCCTGGATACAAAGGTTATTCGCAAAGTCATCGCGCTTCGCAAGCAGGACGCAAATGAGCGCGCCGAAATGGAAGCCTTGCTAGAGCTATATCTTGAGGCAACCGAAGGCGTCTAGCCCGCTCTTCGAAATTTTGTTCGCTTTTCGTTCTTCGCGTGCTAAGTCACCCGCATGTCGGATTACGATCGAGAGCAATGGCAAGCTGAGCAGACCGCGCGTGAGCAGGTCGAGACGGCTTACCGCGATAAAATGGCAAAAGCGCGAGAGCGCTCTGCCGCCAATGCCAAACGCAAAGTTGCGCGCCTTCATGCTAAGCTGACAGAGCTGGGGCATATTTCCGATTTTGAAGATGAGTTTGGCGAAAGTGTCTTAGAGCGCTTAGATAAATTCGGCTCTGCATTTCATGATTTGGAAAAGGGGCGTGCCGGTGACGCGCTTTCGATGGCGCAGAAACAAGTTGTCGCTCGCATGAATCGCAAGGTCAAAGAGCTAAAAGCGAAACAGAAAGCAGGAGAAGGCGTAGAGCCCGATCCAGATGCAGATTATGTCCGCACGGCGGACCGCTGGAAAACAGACGACCACAAAACAAGCAGTTTCAAATCTAAACGAAAGCCGAAATTCACGCCGCGTGTGCGCAATATTGAAGATGAAGTTTTCGAAGATGAACCTGCACCGCGTCCCGTCAATCCAGCGCCGCCTGTTTTGGCCAGCGTCACCGCGGTGCCGCAAGTTAGACGGTCTAAGCCACCTTTGAATCCTATCGTCACATCGGCGCCTTCAGGCACTCGACCCGCACCTTATATTCCAGAATATGTGCGGCCCGAGACTAAGACGGCTAAGCCTAAGCCAACAGTCGCCAAACGCCCTTTTTTACGGATCGTCCCGAAAGATTAAATGAGGCAGGAGACTTAAAGCGAGGCCCGTCACGATTAAGTAACGGGCCCCGTTCAAAGGTATGGTTTAAGCGTGTGAAACAGAGCTAATAGATCTCGCTTGTTTCAACGCCTAATTCGTCAATTTCGGTTTCGGGTGTTTCCTCTGCGGGTGAATCCATCTCACCTTCTTCGACCGGGGTTTCCTCGATCATATCTTGTGACAGCCAGTCTTCAGACGCTATCTCGTTTGAACGCTCAGTTTCGCCCGCAACGGCAGGCGCGATCTCTAGGGGTGTCTCCACGATGACGGGATTGATTTCCTCAGCGCCAGCGTTCGGAACAACGTCTTGGATGACAGGCGGGTCAATGGGTTCCACGGAGTCGGGGTTGTCTTCAAAGGTCTCAACCTCTGTCACGGTTTCGATCGGCTCATATGGCATCTGTTCCGACGTGTAGGGTTCGTCGCGACTTGCGATCGAGAGCCAGAACTCATCCTCCGTCAACACCGCGTCACCTTGGGTCATGCGAGTGAACTCCTGTGCCAGAAGGGTGACAGTCTTGCCCTCCGTCAAGGCAACCGCTTTATATTCAGCAAAGGTAACCTGACCGTCGGAATTTGCATCCAGCGCGCCAAAGTCAGCGGCGAAAGCGGTGTTTACAAGGGCGGATAGGGCGATCGTCGACCCCGCAATTTTCAATGTTGTTTTAATAGACTTCATATCATTCTCCTTTGGGTTGGTTCGATATGAACCCAAAGGACACCATGTGATTGCGGCGCGATTATGCCCAAAATCGGGCAAAGCCTTACAATCCCGTCAGGTCGACGTCACTGATATTAAGGTGTGAAGCTCGAATCCAGAATGGCCTGAAGCGCAGATTTAGCGTTGCGGTCCCCATCCCAAAGCAGCGGCGCATTGGTCCGTGTCACAGGCCAGTCTGCCAGCCACGATTCTGCATCGGAAATGCCCCAAACCGTTACCGAACTCAGACTGCTTCGCGCTGTAAAACCGTTGAAAAGTTCGCGGTAGAGAAGCGCCTGATCGCGAAGAACGGTGTCGGGGATCGCATCGCCATAGTCGGTTTGGCAGCCTGTCATATCGGCGAAACAGCTCGCAGGGTCGCTATAAACAGAGATATCAAGTTCTGTGATATGCTGTTCAAGTCCCATGAATTGATTATCGATTGCGTCAACGGCTCGAAAAACTTGAGCGGCGGGCATAGATACGCTGATATGCATCTGATGTCCGATACCGTCGACAGGGATGTTGCGGGCTAGAAGGTCTTGGACGACTGTAATGAGACGGTCGCGCTTGTCATCGAATTCCGTGCTATAGTCGTTAATGTAGAGCTTGCAGTCGGGGTCAGCCGCGCGGGCGGCTTCGAACGCCCAATCGATATAGTCAGCATTGCCGCCCGAGGCGGTCCACCAATTAGAGCGCCGGTATGAATCTCCCAAGCTCGCATCGTCCGTGATGACCTCGTTGACGACGTCCCACGCATAAATGCGGCCTTTATAACGCGTGACAACATCTGTGACATAGGTCTGCAGCTTGGTTTTGACTTCGGCAGGGGATCCACTCAACATCCAATTCGGGGCTGTCCGATGCCATAACAAAGTGTGTCCGCGTAGTTGTAATCCATTGTTTTCCGCAAACGCCATCAGCTCATCTGCTGCGGTCCAGTTATATTGACCTTCAGCGGGCGCAATGATGTCGGGTTTCATTTGATACTCGGCTGTCAGGGAGTTGAATTGCCCACTGAGGATCGCGGCATCTAGAGAGCCAGAGCTTAGCTGTTCAGTCTTCGCGGCTGCGCCCACCAAGAAATTATTTGTGAAGGCGTTTCGGAATTGTCCGTCTGTTGGTGTAAAAATAGTGGGGGTTGGCGCAGGGGGTGTGACAACAACAGGCGGTGTTGTCGGCGTAGTTGTTCCACCTCCGCCACCGCCACACCCTGTTAGGGAGAGGGCCGCGCCGCCAGCTAAGAGTTTTAACCTGTCACGTGCTGTAAACATCCGCATTATATTCCCCTTATTTATCTCGTCACCGGTCTTCTTTTGAGACTTTCATGACAGCGTTGTCATAAGTGGTAACTGGGATTTTTGGGAACGTCAAATCACAGCTCATCTATTTCCGCAAAAATTGATGGGAGGTTGGCGCTTAGATGAGTTCAGCCCCAAACAAAGCAAGGCCACACATTCCCCCGAATGTGTGGCCTTGATCCTGCGGGAGCATAAAGCTGCACGCGGGAGTAGGGGGTAAGGGAGCCCCTTATGAGATAGCGCGCTTAGAAGCGGGCTTTGAACCCGATATTTATCGCATGGGCTTCGGTCTGATCATTGGACACTTGCTGTGGCGCGACGAAAGGTATGAAGCCTTTATTATAGACATATTCAGCGCCAAATTCGAGGTAGTCATTGACCGGATACTCAACCGACAGGGCGTGCTGCTGATTGCTTTGGAAGCTGGTCGGGTTGCCGCGCGCACTGATGTTGCCCGTGTCGTCACTAATATTACCCCAGCTGCCAACCGCGGCGATGTTCATGCGGCGGCCATAGACCCACGGCTTGATGCGGGCTTGCGCAACCAAGGTTGAGAGCTTTTCATCAAAATTGATATTGTCGATATCCGTTGTCGACCCCGCGGGATCGATGAGGAATTGCGGTAAAGGCGTTCCATCAATTGATTGTGGAATGGCCGCGCCCCATGGCTTTAATGTTGTCGTATATTCGACCATGGCGTCAAAGAATGGTGAATTATACTCTGCGAAACCGTTTACGAGGCTATTGCGGTATTCGATCAAATTTGCAGGCGGCGTACCGTCTTCACGCCCTTGGAAAGTGTGTGCCGTCCAATTGTCTCGATAGATCGAGTCGTGAAGATAACCACCGCCAACGGTGAAGGCCTTGCGTTTGTCTTCGCCGAACCTGAACTCTTTCTCCGCGTTGAAGGCATAATTGCCGATATTGTTTTCTTCGCCGGCCAAACCAACGCGAAGTTGGCGTCCTGCTGAAAAAGCTGAACCTGTAATCTTGAACCCATTTGAATAAAGGCCAACCTCCAAAACAGGCTGGTCACTGACAGCCCAGAAATAATGCGCGCCTTCATTATGTGTGAAGGCGTTATAGCTGTCGAAGTTGCCGAAATCGATCGTCTTGCGACCGAAGGCGGCGTAGAAAGGTGACTTCTCTAAATTACCGAAGACGACATAGGCTTTGCGGAGCTGAAATTCGTCTTGATCACGGCCATACTCTGTCTCCGAATATTCAGGTTGAAGATAAAGCGTGGTCCAATCGCCGAATGTGGAAGTGAAGGACAGGGCAGCATGATCAATGGCAAAGACGCCTGCGCTATCGTCGGTGCGATCCGAGAAGAAAGGAAAGCGGGAGAGGATCGGGAATTGTCCGTCGACCTCTGTCTTTTGCCATTTCAATCCACCTTGGAAGCCCGCGCCTAAATAGACTGAATTTGGCTGTAGCGTCCCATTGGCGCGATTGGCCAAAAGCGTCAGCGTTTTTCCCGTCGTGTTTTCTTGCCAGTCCAACATATCCCGCGTGTGTAAAGCGTTTGTGCGAACGGTAATGCCGCCAATGTCGTGGCTTCGGGTGAAGCTGGACGCCGCCTTTGGGTCATAAGACACGCTGCGTGGCGCAGATAAACCACGTAATCCTGCGAAATTTGAGGTTTGTGTCTCTGAATGTGCGACCCGAATATATTGAGGCGCGGATGTGTAACCCTGAACGGACTGGGCCATTTGATAGTCTGTGGCGTAGGCGGCGCTGGAGTCATATCCGTGAACCGCGTTGATCTGCGATTGAAGCCGCTGCTGTTGCCAGGAACCCGCTGGGACATAGTTTTGAACGCTCGGGCTTTGCCCTGTGAAGGCCCCGCGCAAGCCTTGGCTTTGGTGCGTTGCGGCAACAGGTACGGCGATTAACAGCGCGAGCGATGCCGCGCTTCCTAAAAGAATACGATGTTTCATTGGATCAAGTCCCCACAACCTTCTAAAATTAAGCAGACCGAACGTCGTCGACGTCCAGCTCGTGTTCCCGGACTTTGCGATAAAGCGTAGACCGTCCGATGCCGAGGCGACGCGCGACTTCGGACATGTGACCAGAATAATTATTAATTGCGAAAGCGATGAGATCGCGCTCAATGTCGCCCAATGTGCGTAAGTGACCTTCACGGTCCATGACTGAAACCGCTGTTTCAGGCGTTGTCGGCTCTGCGCGTAATTCCGCAGGGACAAGACTTTCAATCGGGTTGGAATCTGCGGACGGCGCCTGCAATAGGCCCGGCATCAACCCCGAAATTTGTGGAAAATCTTGAGGGCGCAATTTGTGCCCATCAGATAAAATCATAGCGCGGAAAACTGTGTTCTCTAATTGGCGAACGTTTCCCTTCCACTCATGGGATTTCAATAATTCGAGCGTATCGGAGGTGACCCCTGAAACGTTTAAGCGCTCCTGAGCGTTAATGCGTTTGACGAAATGCTCGACAAGGGCGGGAATATCTTCCCGGCGATCGCGCAGCGGTGGAACCGCTATCGGAAAAACGTTGAGGCGATAATAAAGGTCTTCGCGGAAACGACCATCTTTGACGGCCATAGCGAGATCGCGGTTCGTTGCACTGATAATGCGCACATCAACAGGCACCGTCCGTTTGGAGCCAACCGGATCGACTTCGCCCTCTTGAAGGACGCGCAGCAATTTGACTTGCATTTCTAAGGGCAGCTCGCCGACCTCATCCAAAAACAATGTGCCTGTGTGGGCTTCTTGAAATTTACCTAAATGCTTCGAATTTGCGCCTGTGAAAGCGCCTTTTTCGTGACCGAATAAGATAGACTCGACAAGGTTCTCGGAAATCGCGCCGCAGTTTACGGTAATAAAGGGTTTATCGGAACGTTCTGACGCACTTTGAATGGCGCGCGCAATGACTTCTTTACCGACACCTGACTCGCCCGTGATCAGGATAGGAATATTGGCTTTTGCGCCGCGCTCGCCCATGGCGACAACCGAACGCATAGAAGAGGCATTGCCGATCAAGTCATCAAAGGATAGCCCGCCTTCCGTGGTTTTCTTCAGACGTTTAACTTCGCCGACAAGCGTTTTCATATCCAGCGCATTGCGGATCGAAACAATGATCCGTTCGGGTGCCGCCGGTTTGACAACGAAATCACGGGCGCCCGCCTTCATGGCTTTGACAACGGCGTCGATGGAGCCTTTCCCGGTCAGAACAATGACCGGGAGGTCTGGACGCTTTTGTGCGAGCTCCACGAGCGTTTCCATCCCGTCGCGACCCGGCATTACGAGGTCAAGCAGCATGACATGCACATTGTCTTGATCTGGGCCAAGAGCAATGTTCAACGCCGCGTCGCCGTCACCAGCTTGAAGGGTGGAGAATCCTGATTTTTCGACAACGGCCTGTAAAAGACGACGTTGCGTTGGATCATCATCGACGATCAAAACAGTCTTGCCCATAAAATTCACCCATTTGGCGGCGGTGGCGGTTGGTCCGTCACTCTCGCTTCCCAGAACATGACGCAGGGAGGTGAATTTCAGGTTTGAAACTATGGTGAAGAAAGAATGAATTGTTCTGGCGTCTTGAGCGCCTGTCTTGTAGGCATAATTTTGCGTTTTATAGCAAATAAGACGATTTCGTAGGTGGTCTACCACTTGTCTATACCGATTTACCGTGATAGCAGGCCGCCTTATTCAATTGACGAAGAATAAAGGCAGGCAGCACATGGCAGGCGGAACCTCAAACTACAATCGCGGCTCTATGGAAGTAGAGGCGCAATCCGGTACATTTTCTGGATTTATGGGTGGAACAAAATATGGCGGTGCAGCTATCGCCCTCATCGTTTTAATGCCGACACTTGTTTTTGCTGTGAACATGGCTTGGCCGCCTGCGTTGGTGGCTACCGTTATTTTTGGATTTATTCTGGGTGCCGCGATGAAATTCAAAGGCGCGTGGTATGTCGGTCTTGTTGGAGCCGCGATTTTCACGGCAATCGTTTCAGCCCTCATCTCGCTCATCGCTTAATTCCCACCTGTCTGATACGTTTTAAAAGGCTGATCCCACGTGAAAATCTCTGTTCTGAATGACGTTGCCTTACAGAAAAAAGGCGGCGCGGAGGCGCGTGTCGCTGCAACCCCGGAAACCGTTGCGGGTTATGTGAAAGACGGTCACGTCGTAACTGTTGCCAAAGGCGCGGGCGCGCGGGCTGACTATTCCGACGACCTCTATAAAGCAGCGGGCGCAAAGATCGCCACGACAAACCTGACGGCTGTTAAGGATGCTGACTTGGTTCTATCCGTCAACGGCGGGACCGAAAAACTCCTCGCTAGTCTGAAATCAGGCGCGGGCATCACGGGCGTCTTGTCTCCGACAGATAACCCAAAATATGCGGCGGCTTGTGCCAAAGCGGGTGTCACAGCCTATGCGCTGGACTATATCCCTCGCATCTCGCGCGCGCAGGCGATGGATGTTCTGTCCAGCCAATCTAACCTTTCGGGCTATCGTTCGGTCGTGGAAGCGGGTGGCATTTATGGCCGGGCTTTCCCGATGATGATGACCGCTGCGGGTACGATTGCGCCAGCGAAAGTCTTTATTATGGGCGTTGGTGTTGCGGGTCTTCAGGCCATTGCCACAGCTCGACGCTTGGGCGCTGTCACAACAGCAACAGATGTTCGCCCTGCCACGAAAGAACAAGTCGCGTCTCTGGGGGCAAAATTTATCGCCGTGGAGAATGAAGAATTTAAAGCTGCAGAAACAGCCGGTGGCTACGCGAAACAAATGAGCGCGGAATATCAAGCGCTGCAAGCCGAGTTAACGGCTAAACATATTGCTAAACAGGACATTGTTATCACGACGGCCCTCATCCCGGGTCGCGCGGCACCTGTGCTTGTGACGAAAGCTATGTTGGGTAACATGCGTCCGGGATCGGTTCTCATTGATCTTGCGGTCGAACGCGGCGGAAACGTCGAAGGTGCGAAGCCAGGCGAGATCGTGACGACGGACAATGGTGTTCACATTGTGGGTCACTTAAACTGGCCCTCACGTATGGCGGCAGATGCGTCCAACATGTTCGCACGCAATATCAAAAATTTTCTACCATTGGTCACAGCAGAGGACGGCGCATACGCCCCAGACTGGGACGACGAAATCATCAAAGGCTGCGCCCTGACAAAAGACGGCGAAGTTGTCCATGAAAGGCTGACATCATGACAGGCATGCTCATCATGGCGGGCGGCGCAGCTGTTTCGCCCCTCGTGTTTCAACTCGCGATTTTTATCATGGCGATTTTCGTCGGCTATTACGTCGTTTGGTCCGTCACACCTGCATTGCACACGCCTCTCATGGCCGTGACTAACGCTATTTCCTCGGTGATTATCGTTGGCGCGCTTGTGGCGGTTGCCGCGGGCTTGAAGGGCGGATCTGGAATTACAACATGGACTGGATTTGCCGCAGTCGCACTTTGTGCCGTGAACATTTTCGGTGGTTTCCTTGTGACGCAGCGTATGCTCGCGATGTATAAGAAGAAGGCGAAGTAAAATGTCTTTTGTCACCCCTGATATGGCGGCTGTCCTCTATACGGTTTCTGCTGTTCTCTTTATTCTCGCGCTACGCGGCTTGTCCTCTCCAGAGACCTCCCGCCGTGGTAATACATTTGGCATGATTGGTATTGCGATCGCGATTGCCACGACCTTGTTTGTGTCCAATCTGGGCGGAACGGGCTTGTTGCTCGCGGCTGGCGGATTGGCAATTGGCGGCGCGATTGGCGCATTTATCGCCAAGAAAATCCCAATGACCGATATGCCGCAACTCGTGGCGGCCTTTCACTCTTTGGTTGGCCTTGCGGCGGTTCTCGTGGCGGTTGGTGCTTTCTTCAGCCCTGGCGACTTCGGTATCCTGTCTGAAGGCCGCATTAAGCCAGGGTCGCTTCTCGAACTTGGTTTGGGCGCAGCGATTGGTGCGATCACATTCTCTGGCTCGGTTATCGCTTTTGCGAAATTGAACGGAAATATGAGCGGTTCTCCGATCCTTCTGCCTGCACGTCACTTGATTAACTTGGCCTTGGGTCTCGGCATTGCTGTCCTTATTGGTATGTTGATGAAATCTGGCGGGACTGAACCTTGGATCATGTGGGCTTTGCTGGCTGCGACCTTCCTTATCGGTTTCCTCTTGATCGTCCCAATTGGCGGTGCAGACATGCCGGTTGTTGTATCCATGCTGAACTCTTACTCAGGTTGGGCCGCTGCGGCTTTGGGCTTCACGCTGGGTAACTTGGCTTTGATTATTACGGGCGCATTGGTTGGCTCGTCGGGGGCAATCCTCTCTTACATTATGTGTAAAGCGATGAACCGTAGCTTTATCTCCGTCATTCTTGGTGGCTTTGGCGCGGACGCTGCGGCCGCCGACACAGGCAATAAAGAGCAACGTCCCATCAAACGCGGCTCTGCTGCCGATGCGGCCTTTATTATGAAAAACGCTTCCAAAGTCATCATCGTGCCAGGTTACGGCTTGGCTGTGGCGCAGGCTCAACACGCGACCCGCGAAATGGCTGACGCGCTCAAAGAAGAAGGTGTCGAAGTTGTATATGCGATCCATCCCGTTGCGGGCCGTATGCCGGGGCATATGAACGTCTTGCTTGCCGAAGCGAATGTTCCTTATGACGAAGTCTTTGAGCTGGAAGATATCAACTCCGAATTTTCAAACGCTGATGTCGCCTTTGTAATTGGTGCGAATGATGTGACCAACCCAGCGGCCAAGACCGATCCGACGAGTCCAATTGCGGGCATGCCGATTTTGGATGTTGAGAAGGCGAACACAGTTCTCTTCGTCAAGCGTTCGCTGTCTCCGGGTTACGCTGGGATCGACAATGATCTGTTCTACCGCGACAACACAATGATGTTGCTCTCCGACGCCAAGAAAATGGTCGAAGAAATCATCAAGGCGCTCTAGCGCTGCTTCTCGCTATTTAACTATTTTAAGGCCGCAAATTTCAGAATTTGCGGCCTTTTTTATAGCCAAAAAAATCGATTAAGCCGAAGTCGCGCAGGCTACTCCTCTTCGTCCCGCACTTCGTCTTCAACAAAATAGAGTCGCGGGGTCATGTTCTGTCTTGATAGCGCGAGCAGAACGGATTCGTCTTTTTCCATCATCTGCTGATGTGCCAAGAGATTCGGGTAATCCTCCAATTCCATAGGTGTTGTCTCTACCCAACGTCCAATGATGTAGAGATAAGCATCTGCATAAGATTTTTGGCTGAGGAGCCACGGGCCTTTGGTCTCAGTAATTTTTGCATTTAGTTGCTCGAAATATTTATCTAAACGCCAATATGTTTTGTGTCGGGCCGCTTTTTCGGTCTTGGGCGCGTTTGCAAACAGGTTCGGATGGAAGTGGACTTTGAAAGCCGCGTGGACTTCCGAGCTGAGGAAGGCGAGGGCTTCGGCCTCCTTGCGACCCAGTTTTTTATCCCGCGTATAGGCCTCATGGGCAGCGCCACTGTGGGCCGCACCAATATAAGTCAGTATGGCGACAGTCTCCGTCAGCACGTCACCATCCTCGAAGACAAGCGCTGGAACTTGGCCCTTCGGATTGACGGCAAGATAGGCCTCTTCTCTCAGTTCGCTTCGCTCCAGACAGATAACCTCAATCGGCGCGTCTTCCCATGCAATGGCGATATTGGCGGCGAGGGCGCATGTGCCCTTCATCGTATAGAGTTTCATTGTCTGACTTTCCGATTGTAGACCAAAGAATTCACCGACCTAACAGTCTGGTTTAGGCGAGGCCCAACTTGTAATTATGACGACTTAACCGCTTTGCCACGACGAAATCTTTTATCAACTGGCCTTGGGTTCCATCCAATATTTTATCCGCGGCTGTTTTTTGTTCCGAATTCAGTTGGGCATATTCATCCAATGCCGCTTGAAGTCGAAATAGCGAGAAGGGTCGAGCGAGGGTCTGCCCTGTTACGCCCTCAACAGTAAATGGAACCATGCCGAGGGCGCGAGGTAAGTCCGTACCCTCAAATTTTGCCAGCCGTTCATTTATGGCCTGCAGGACCGGCAAATGCTCCGTATTGTGTCGCGCCAGAAGCGGCCAAAGCGTTTCTGGAACCACATGATTTTCCAGACGTGCGCCATCGCCATAATCGCCATCGCGAAGACGTTCGACCCAGCGAGCCACATTCGGTGCATGGTGCCGCATAATATCGCCGCTGACCGGGTCGCGGTAAAGATGCGCATAAAGGGGTCCGTAAAGCGCGAAATCGGCGAGACTGGGTTGCCCGCCAAACAGGAAGTCATGCTCGTCAAAATGGGCGGACAGATCGGTCAGAAAGGTGAGGTAACTCGCCTCTATAGCTGGTGCCGTTTCGTTGGTGATGCCCAGCATAGGAACCATGCCTTTGAACATCGCACCGCGCTTCGTACCGATTTCAATCTGAGTGTTTCGATCCGCCTCTGGCGCAGCCAATTTTCCGAATTCCTCCAGCACCCACGCTTCGTTGTAGGTCCAACGATAATGCATTGCGGGCAAGGTCAGCCATTGATCAGCAAATGTGTGTAGAAGTTCGGTGATAAAGCGCTGAACTGGACCCGCCGGATAAACCGATGTGCCAGTCTCGTTCGCCTCAATATAGCTGATGATGTCACCCGTATCTTGGACAAACGCCTTATTGGGTGTTTGTAGGACAGGTATGACGGGCCATCCGATATTGGGTAGCAGGACCGTTTTCATGATCTCAGTGGAGGGTGAAATTTCGTTGAAATCTACGCCTTTCCATCGAAGATAGGCGCGCGCCTTCCCAGAAAATAGGCTCACGGGTGCAGCGTATAAAGTGTAGGTCATGCGGCAGGGAGTGCCGCATGAGATGTTGAGTATCAAGAGCCGACTAAGTTGTCGTCGGTCACAGAAAAACGATTAGCCAATAGCGAATGGCATCTCGAGCGCGGTATAGGTGTGATCTCTATCCGGCATCGGTCCTGTTCCGATATTAAACTCAAGCGTCAGCGTTTGTACGAGGCGCTGGGTGAAGGGTACACCTATCTCCATCAGATCTGCCTCACTTCGGATATAACGCGTTTCAGCGCTGGTATTGACGTTTCGGACAACGGGTTCGGTCACGTCGCTTCTGTAAGTGACGGTGAACCAATCGCCATTCACGGCGCGGGTTTCTTCGGCAGCCCTCTCCAAGGCAATATTATACCCTTCATCTGAAGCGGTCGGGTTTTCAATCTGAACTGCGATTGTCGCAGTGGGTAAAGGGGCTGCCTCACTGGCGCTATGCGTCACGGTGGGAACAAGCGTAGCCGCTGTTAAGACTGCGGCTGTTAGAATAAACTTATGCATAATCTTACCTCCTGTTAGATAGACAACGTCTGTCTAACCCGCAGGTTCCGAGTCAATTAAGGTAAGATTAAGGCCGTTTTCTTTATGGGTAGGGGCGACTTCGCGTCTAGCTACGCGCGCGTTTCGCCATATACATCGCACGATCAGCACGGGCCAGGACTTGTTCGACCGTGTCGCCAGGTTCGCAAGGCGCGACACCCCACGCGGCGCTGACGCTAATGTCGCCAGTTGGCATGTGGACCTTTTGTTCGGCAATACGACAGGACAAAGCATGGGCTTTGGCTCTGGCGACTTTGACATCGGTTTTGAACAATAGGATGCCAAATTCGTCGCCGCCCAAACGCGCAACCATGTCGCAATCGCGGACACCGCTCTGGAGCACGCCTCCGATCTTTTTGAGCAAATCGTCCCCAACGCCGTGGCCAAAGCGGTCATTGATGGATTTGAACCCGTTTAGGTCGAAGAATAATACAGTCGAAAGCATGTCATAGCGCGCCATGACCGTTTGCGCGCGCGAGATTTCGCGCAGGAACGCACGTCGATTATAGACCGGTACAAGCGGATCCGTATCCGCGGCATGTTCCAATTCCAAAATCCGCAATCTTAACCGCGCGACTTCGCCGGAGAGGGACTCATTGGCCTCAACTAAGGCGGCGTCAGCATCCCCACTCCGCTGGTGAAGGGGCGTCGCGGCATCTTGCATAACCCGTGTCAGGCGGACAGAACTCATGGATTGCGTACTCATTGGATAGAATTTTTCATTTTCTCCCCAATCTTAACCCGCGTGATGTTAAGATTTCGCCAATGGGCATTTGACGCACGCAGTGGCGTGGGTAGAGTGACGCGCTTCCAATGGGGTGGCCCCAGCAGATGGGCCAAGGACGGGGAGTCGATGATGACCGCACCAAAGATCGCAATTATTATGGGTTCGACCAGTGACTGGCCGACCATGCAGCATGCTGCTGACGTCTTGGACGCGCTGGATGTGGCCTATGACGCGACGGTGATTTCCGCCCATCGCACGCCCGACCGATTGGTCGAATTTTCCAAAGGCGCAGAGGCGGCGGGCTTTCACGTTGTTATTGCGGGCGCAGGCGGCGCGGCGCATTTGCCGGGCATGTGTGCCGCAATGACCCAGCTCCCAGTTTTAGGCGTCCCTGTCGAGAGCGCAGCGCTTTCGGGCATGGATAGCTTGCTCTCGATTGCGCAAATGCCGGGCGGCATTCCTGTCGGCACTTTGGCGATTGGGAAAGCGGGCGCGAAGAACGCAGGCCTGATGGCAGCCGCGATTTTGGCGCTGAACGATCCCGATTTGGCAGAGCGCCTGCGCGCGTGGCGCGCTGCCCAGACCGATTCCGTCGGAACCGATCCGCGAGGGACAAAATGAACGCCGAGTCTCCGCGTGGCGCACAAACGGTGTTAGCCCCCGGCGCAACGCTTGGTATTTTGGGCGGCGGACAATTGGGCCGCATGTTGGCGGTTGCCGCCTCGCGCCTGGGTCTACACGTCCATATTTATTCGCCCAGCTCAGATTGCCCGGCCGCCTCTGTAGCGGAAACGCTGAGCATTGGTGCCTTTGACGATGTCGAAGCCATTATTGATTTCGCCAAAACCTGTGACGCGGTCACCTATGAGTTTGAAAACGTCCCCGCCATGTCGGCTAAAGGCGCGGCCTCTGTCAGCCCGCTGCGGCCCGGTGCGCGCGCGCTGGATGTCAGCCAAGACCGTCTGGTCGAGAAATCCTTCCTCCGCGCCCAAGTCGGCGTAGATGTGGCGGGTTTCGAAGACGTGGGCAGCGTCTATGATCTCAAACGCGCCGTGAAACGTTTAGGCTTGCCCTGTGTGTTGAAAACACGCCGACTGGGCTATGACGGCAAGGGCCAAGTCATTATTCGCGCGGCAGAAGAGATAGACGCGGCGTGGAACACGCTCGCCCCTGCGCCTTGTATTCTTGAGGCCTTCATCCCCTTTGCGCGCGAAGTCTCTGTCGTCGCCGCGCGTGGTTTGGACGGTCAGATCAAAGCCTATCCGCTGACGGAAAATGTGCACCTTAATCACATCCTTCATACCAGCACCGCGCCCGCCGCCCAAGATGATGGAAGCGCCGCCAAGATCGCCGCGCAAATTCTGGAACATCTGGATTATGTCGGCGTCATGGGCGTTGAGTTTTTCCAAATGCCAGACGGCCGCCTGATCGTGAATGAGATTGCCCCCCGCGTGCATAATTCGGGACATTGGACCCAAGATGGCGGCTGTACCGATCAATTCGAACAACATGTCCGCGCCGTTGCGGGTTGGCCCTTGGGCGATGCCACGCCGAGCCGCCGGGTCGTTATGACCAATTTAATTGGCGATGATGTCAACGCTTGGGCCACACTCGCCGCCGAACCCGGAACCCGCATCCACCTCTACGGGAAAAGCGATATCCGAAAAGGCCGAAAAATGGGACATGTGAATCGGGTCATCGACGAGGTCTAGTTGATCCATCCAGAATCATAGAGAGGATCAATAGATAGGGTCTGCCGCGAAGCCGTTGAATTGGCCCTGAGGCCAAATCAACTGAGCGGCGATGCGACCATGTTTAAGACATAGAGCATTGTTCACCGCCCATCGAGGGGTCAGCTCTGCCGTTGTTACCCGACACGCGGGTTGGGTTGGCGGGCGGCAACCCGCAGATCAAGGGCAAAGCCCTTGTAAAAAAGGACAGCCCGCGCAGCGGCAACCGCGATGGCTGCCAGAATTTAATACTAATGTTTACGCAATTGACACTGCGCGGCGGTGTTTCTCGAATAACGGCCTCACTTGATTGCCCCCGTTCCAGAGGGTCAGGCACGCGCTACTCGGCCCCTCAACACGCGCAGTCACGCACACATCAATAAGCACACCGTCCTCACAACAGCAGGTGACGTCCTACCTGTCCCAATGTGAGGAACGAGTTTAAACATAGGCGTAAATGGAGGGGCGGGGAGCGTGTTTTTGAAACTGTGGTTTTATGGGAACTACAGATGTTTTTAAACGAGGAGAGAGTTTTTCATGGTCGAGTTTCAAGGGACCTTATTCTAAATGATACACAAAGTGATCAGTATACGGATAATCTGTAATATCTACCTGTGGCTTTACATTTAAAAAAGCTATTAATTTCTAGTTGACTTGCTATGTGGTTCGAATGGCGACGTGGACCAAATCTCAAGTTGAACGAAATTGTATGGAGTGTGGGGCAACCCATACAGTAACTCAATTTAACCTACCCGTGCGAGAAAGAGGCAGCTTTAACTGTTTGGTCTGTGGAAAGATCGCATTTCGATGGAACGGGGGTGTAGACTACTCTGACTGGAAGCTTAGAAGTGAGTGAGCTGTTAGGTGTCTTCAAAAGAGACCTAAGATCCGAGATGCCTAGTGAAGACATCTGTGACACACACATTTTTAATTCCAAAGTCTGGTTGTTGGAACAACGTTTTGGAGAACATTGCTTCGACAAATACGACGAACTGAAGAGATTTTTTGGAAGAAGTTTGAAAACCGACCCCAATGAAATAGCTATTGTTGGAAGTTCAAAAACCGGGTTCTCACTAACGCCTGATAAAAACTATCGTAAGTTCGACAACGAAAAATCTGATATTGACTTAGTTGTAGTCTCCCAAAAACTATTTGACGTATTTTGGGAAATCTTACTCCAAGACTACCACGCAGAGGGAAAACACGTCAGTAATCAGCACATGACCAATGTATTCCGAAAGTTTGTGTCATTCAAACCATTTAATTCAAAGCACCTTTCGAAAGACATAAAAGTTTGGAATGAAGAGCTGGGTGGAATTCAAAGTGAATTTTTTACTCACTTTTCCATATCAAACAGCGTAAATTATAGAATTTATCAAAGTTGGGCCGCCGTAAAGTTATATCACACCAAGGGGATAACTGACTTGAGGAAGGACATTTAAAATGATTTTAAACAATGAGCTTCAACCGGAACGTATGACTATTTCGGCTATTTCAGCAAAATTTTCTGATGGTGAAATTTTCGTTGATGATGATTATCAACGAAGAAGCGTTTGGGTTGAAAAAAATAAAATTCGACTATTGGAAAGTGTGTTGACCGGTTACCCAATGCCGGAAGTCTACTTTTGGCAAGGTGAGCCGGAACCTACAACCGGAAAAATTACATTGAGCATAGTCGATGGCCAGCAACGTATCAGAGCAATTACTGAGTACATTACCAATGAATTCAAGCTAACCAAATCCGCGTTGGACAGGCAAAATCAAAGTGAAGAGTTTGTTGGAAAACTATTTTCTGACTTGAAATCTGAGGATAAGAATAAAATATGGAACTACCGCTTAAACGTTAGAGTTATTCCTTACACCGTCACAAGAGACGAAATAATTCGCCTCTTTTTGCGCCTTAATGAGACAGATAAGTCTCTGAATCCTCAAGAATTAAGAAACGCAAAATTCAACGGAAAGTTCATTCAAGCTGCAATCGCTGTAGCAGACAATGATTTTTGGAAAAAATGGTCGGTATTTACTCCCGCAATAATTAGACGAATGACAGACGTAACCATATGCAGTCAATTCTTGGCCTTCTTCAGAGTGGGCCTTCAAGGAGAAATTACCCAAAAAGCAATCAATGGACTATATGATCAGTTTAATGACAAATATTCGCAAAAGAACTCCGACATTGAAAAATGCAACAATACACTAGAATTTATAGATAAGATATTTTCTACGAATGATGATATTGTAAAATTTTTTAAATCGCAAGTTCACTTCTATCCGTTGTTCATCGGGTCTTACATATTCTTAGAAAAAAGCAGACCTATCGATATAAGTGCTCTAAGTGCAAATTTGGTGAAATTTGCAAAACTTTATAGAGAAAGAGGTTCACTTTCTTCAAACACAATCAATGAGTACTGGGGTGCGTCTAACGAAGGTACATCCCGAAGGTCGAATAGAGAAATTAGAGTGAATACTATTCTAAATGTTCTTGAAAATGGCACTTAATATGCCCCAAGGTTTGTAGAAACTTTTTAGATTGAAGCTGTTTAGCCCATCGCTGCAAACAGCGCAAAATATGGGGCAGGCCAACAAAAATTTTGCTTACCTTTTTTGTTTTTATTAGCCGATGGCCTCGCAGTATTTCAAACTTTGATGTTCGGTAGCCTTCTTTTCCTGATTTCGATGAGTGGCTTTAACCAGCCCAGTGAAATACACTGAGCTAACGTCTACTTCGGAGGTATTTGTGCAATGTTATAAGAGAATTTCAAGTTCCCCCTATCCCCGCGCTAGGCTCCACTTCGCCCAGAGCCAGAAAATCTTTGGGCCTTCAATTAAATACCGCTTCCATAACCGCTTGGGTTCGCTGGCGAGGCGGTAGAGCCATTCCATTCTGATCTTTTGCATCCATTTCGGCGCGCGTTTTGTGCGCCCCGAGAGGAAGTCGAGCGACGCCCCCACACAGAGGCCCAGGCCCACGCAATCCCCGCGATCCAAGCAGGCTTTGGCGATCATTTCCTGTTGCGGGCTACCCACGCAAATAAACACATAGCGCGCAGGATTTGCCGCGATAAATTCGGCTGTTTTGGCGACTTCATCGGGTTTATGGCGCAGGCCAAAGGGCGGCTCGTAATGATTGATCTTATCAAAACCATAGAGCTTTTTGATCGTGGCAATGATCTCTGCGTCTGCGCCAATGACGGTGATGGTATCGTCGCGCGTGATAACATTATCAAATAGCTGCTGCGTAAGGTCAGACCCCGGGACAGCTTTGAGGGGAATGCCTGAGAATTTAGCGAGGAGTTCCAAAATCCGCGAGTCGCAGACGGACAGCCAGCTGGCTTCGTAAAGCGGGTTAAACACCTCGGGCTCTTTGGCGACGCGCACCAGATGGTCGACATTGGGCGTAACGATAAAGCGGAAGCCGTGATCCATCGTCATCCATTTGGCGCGGGCCAAGGTCTGCATGGGGGTGAGGGGATCAAAGGTCGCGCCGATGAACTCATAACTGCGCATATTCACGCGCCAATCGGTTTGTCCGGGGCGGCTGCTCTCGCGGCGATCTTCACCGCGCGGTACCGCCGGTACGATATGTTTGTCGACTTGATTCACTGTTCGGCCCATTTGTCCCACCTCATAATGGGGATGGTCTAACACCGTGTGGTTGACATCGGGTTTACAGGGTCCACATGAACACACATGCCGCCAGATCACACAGCCCACCCTTCCGACGACACTGCTGAGCGCGGAATCTTTAAGCAGCTTTTGGGCTTGGGGCGGCTGAAACCCTATCTCTGGCCCGCGGGGAATGTGGGATTTAAAGTCCGTTCGATTATTGCGTTGATCCTGACGGTGACGGGGCAATTCGTGATTGTGGGCGCGCCGTTCATGCTAGGACGTGCGATTGACGCGACGGATGTGGCAAAAGCCAGTGCGGCTGAGCAAGTGACCTTTATGATCGTTGTTATGGCGCTCGGCTATGGCGGTCTGCGGCTTTTATCGATCTTGTTCTCGGAAGGCCGCGAGTATATTTTTGCGCCTGTTGCGCAATCCGCCCAACGCGCTGTGGCCACCGCAACTTTTGCGCATATGCACAAACTCTCGCTGCGTTATCATCTGGAAAAACGCACTGGTAAATTGAACCGCATTATCGAACGCGGCGTGAAATCGATTGATTTCCTCTTTCGTTTTTTGCTGTTCAATATTGGTCCGACTTTTTTGAAACTCGGCGTCGTCGGCGTTGCTTTTGCGACTGTTTATGATTGGCGTTTCGCAGCCATCGCGGTTGTGATTGTGATCTCCTATGTGGCTTTCACAATCATTACGACAGAGTGGCGGCTAAAATTCCGCCGCGAGATGAACCGCCAGGATAATGAGGCCGCTGCCAAAGCTGTTGATAGTTTGCTAAACTATGAGACGGTGAAATATTTCTCCGCAGAACGGTTTGAAACGGACCGCTACGATGTGGCCATGGGCGGATATATGCGCGCCGCCATTCGCTCTCGCACGTCGCTCTCGACGGTGAATATCGGACAAGGTTTATTGATGAACCTCGGCTTAGTGGCCGTAATGTTGTTGGCCGCAGATGGCATTTTAGGCGGCTCTGAGATGAGCATTGGCGATATTACCACAATTACTTTTGTTATGCTGGATCTCTATCGCCCGCTTAACATTCTCGGTTTTGCCTATCGCGAGATTAAACAGGCGCTGACGGATTTAGAGAACATGTTCGCGCTGATGGATCGACGCCCCGAGATTGAAGATCGCCCCAACGCAGTCGATATTGCGGATGTCGAAGGCCGTGTCACTTTTGAAGATGTGCATTTCCACTACGACCCAGACCGCGAAATCCTGAAGGGTATCGATTTCACAATCGAGCCTGGGCAGACCGTCGCGATTGTCGGTCCCACAGGGGCAGGGAAATCAACGCTTTCGCGTATCCTGTTCCGCTTTTACGATATTGCGTCGGGAACTGTGCGCATTGACGGGCAAGATTTGCAGTCACTGACACAATCGAGTGTGCGCCGCGTCTTGGGTATCGTTCCGCAAGATACGGTCCTGTTCAATGATACGATCGGCTATAATATCGGCTATGCAAAACCTGGTGCTACGCAGGACGAGATTGAGCAAGCCGCACGGGATGCGCAGGTCCATGACTTCATCGAAACGCTGCCCAAGGGCTATGACACCATCGTCGGTGAGCGGGGGTTGAAGCTGTCAGGCGGGGAGAAGCAACGCGTCGCGATTGCGCGGACGCTGCTAAAAAATCCGTCAATCTTGATTTTGGATGAGGCGACCTCTGCGCTGGATTCCGCGACAGAGCGTGACATTCAGGCCGCGTTGGACCGGATCGCAACGGACCGCACGACGCTGGTGATTGCCCATCGTTTGTCGACAATTATAAATGCGGATCAGATTTTGGTGATGGAAGATGGCCGTATCCGCGAGCGCGGCACGCATGATGAGCTTCTCTCGCAAGATGGCCTCTATGCGCATCTTTGGACACAACAAGAACAAGACGCTTAAACGAAAACACCCTCCGAAAGCGGAGGGTGTGAAAGACTTCAGGCAGATTAGTGTTGTCTTAGAACTTCCGCGAAACCGCCAAAGAAACCGCATCGGAATTCGGGCCATCATAGTCATAAACTGTATAGTCTAGACGAACCGCCGTGCGCGGGTTCAGCGCGTATTCGAGGCCTGTGCCGTAGGCGACGCCATTTGTCGAATATTCCCGATCGAGAATAACGGCCGATGCGGATGAAACTTTCTCATCTAATTCGGTCTGATGATAGCCAACACGACCATAACCGCTGAATTTGTTAAAGAGGGGCAGGCGAAGGACGCCAAAGGCGGCAAGTGAGTTTTCAACGCTAATCGTTTGTCTGAAAGGTGCCCCTCCCACAGTTAAATCTGAAGAATCTTTGGATAGCCCAAATGACCCTTCGACCTCGGCCCCGAGATATTTGTTAGCCTGATAACCAAAGCGGCTCTGAACGCCGTAGAGGTCTTCGCCCGCTTCATAATTTACAACACCAACGGTGCCATATGTATGCGGTTTGAAAGGGACGGGTCCGCCACGTAATCCATGCGGTGCGGCACCATAGGAAGACGGCACGTAATTCGCGTGTTGCCCTGTGGCGTGATGCCCGCGTTGTCCCTGATGCCCAGGCTTTTCTTGATGTCCGCGAACTGATGTTCCGTATGTGTGTGCGTCTGGTGTGACGGGGTACTGAGATTTTGCAGCGGGTGCACCGAAATAGTGAGGCATTTGCTGACGTTGAAGGTCAGCATATTCATCCGCGAAAAAGTCACCCGTCCCAGCCATTGAACAGCCGGTCAATGCCGTCCCGAGGATCAGAAGAGGTAAATATTTAGCCGTAGAGCGCATAAGACTGTTCCCAAGTTCAAGACAGGTTCAAAAGTTAGTCAAACCTGATTTCCCAATGCGTAACAGCCTATGTTTAATATCGGGTAAGCTGGCGCTTAACCTTTTGTCAAAACCTTCGCTCAGTTTGACGGGCGCGTCTGCCCACCATGCAAGATCGGGCAGGCCGCCGTGCAATCGCATGGCTTGCCCCAATAATCTTGGCGGCCTAAGTCGGAGCCAGAAAATTAGGAGATATCATGGGACTGAACGGTAAGACGATCTTTATGTCAGGCGGCTCTCGCGGGATTGGCTTGGCAATGGCCAAACGCTGCGCGCGCGATGGAGCTAACATCGTTATCGCGGCTAAGACCGATACGCCACATCCGAAATTGGCTGGTACCATCCACACGGCGGCAGCGGAGATTGAAGCGGCGGGCGGAAACGCTTTAGGCGTCGTCTGTGACATCCGTGACGAAGCCGCGGTCAAAGCGGCCGTTGATAAGGCCGTTGCCCGTTTCGGCGGCATCGATATCTGCATCAATAACGCCTCGGCGATTTCCCTCACACCCACGTTGATCACACCGATGAAACGCTATGACCTGATGAATGGTGTGAATGCGCGGGGGACTTTCCTCGTAAGTCAAACTTGCCTACCGCATCTGCTGAAAAGCGAAAATCCCCATATCATGAACATCGCGCCACCGTTGGATATGAACCCGAAATGGTTCAAAAATCATACAGCTTACACGATGGCGAAATATGGTATGTCCATGTGCACTTTGGGTATGGCGGAAGAGTTCCGTGGCAAAGTCGCCGTCAATTCGCTGTGGCCCATGACCTCTATTGATACGGCCGCCGTTCGAAATGTACTGGGCGGTGACGCTATGGCGAAAATGAGCCGCACACCAGAGATCATGGCCGATGCAGCCTACGCCGTTTTGAACCAAGATGCGAAGACCTTTACAGGGCAGTTCGTGATTGATGAATTTATCTTGGCTGAAAATGGCGAGACGGATTTCGCCAAATACCAACATCCCGATCATGATGGCCCATTGGTCGCAGATTTCTTTGTGCCACAAGAGATGTTGGCGCGTTCGAAATCAGACATCATTCAAGCCCCAGGTTATGAGGACGCGAAAGCATGAGCGAAAATGCCATCGATCCGCTGCCGGAGCAGGTGAAAGCTTTTCTGGCTAAACACCCAGATGGCGAACCTGTTTACATGCTCAACCTGCTAAAGTTCAAAGCCCGCGCGACCTATCATGATGATGAAGATATCTCGGGGGCCGAAGCGTATGGTCGATATGGGGAGGCGTTCGCCAAATTGGTGGCGTCCAAAAATATCGATGGTGCCCATTCCGTATTTGGTGGAAAAATGGGGGCCTGGCTGATTGGTCAGGGTGAGGGCGAATGGGATGCGGTCGCGATTTTCCGCTATCCCGATGCCAAGACGATGTTCGCAACCGTCAGTTCAGAAGATTACCGAAAAATCCATAAGCACCGTAAGGCCGGCTTAGAGGGCCAGCTTTTAATTGCCTGTGACAACGGCAATGTCTTTGATTAGTCCCGTATAAATTTTAACAATGACCCCAAAATAAGAAGAGACACATATGCAAACTCTACTCGTCAATAAAACCGATTTCGCCGATGTCTCAATTGTCAGTTACGACGAGGGTGAATTGCCCGATGGCCAAATCCGCGTCGATATCGGCCCCTTCGCCCTCACCGCGAATAATGTGACTTATATGGTGACGGGGGATCAGATCGGATATTGGTCAGTTTTTGATCCAATGGCCTATGACCTCACAAAAGATAAGGCGCAGGGCCGTATGCCAGTTTGGGGTTATGGCGTTGTGCGTGATTCTAATTATCCCGGTATCGAAGTCGGTCGTAAAATGTACGGCTTTTTCCCGATCGCAAAATCTATGGATATGCAGCCGGGTCGCTTGTCCGATCATGGTTTTACGGACATAGCCGCACACCGCTCTGGCCTGCACGGCCTTTACAGCGGGTATAGCTTTACCGATGCTGATCCCAGCTACGCCAAACATGTTGATCTTCAACCCGTTCTCCGCCCGCTCTTTACAACAAGTTATTTAATCGATGACTTCCTTGCGGATGAGGATTTTTTCGGGGCCGAACAAGTTGTCTTGCTCTCGGCGTCGTCAAAAACAGCCTTGGGTACAGCCTATTGTTTGAAGGCCAGCGGCAGTCGACCAGTCGTGGGTCTAACTTCAGCGGGCAATAAAGCCTTCGTCGAGGGCACAGGGTTCTATAACGAAACCTTCGATTATGATTCCATCACCGATATGAACCCAGATGTGAAAACCGTTGTTGTCGATATGTCTGGCAATATGGGCGTTATTCGTACTTTAGAAGATCATTTCGAGGAGAACCTAACCTACATCTGTCGCGTGGGCATGTCCCATTGGCAAGAGGCCGCCAAAGTTCCACCGAAACGTACCGCGACACCAACCGCATTTTTCTTTGCGCCTGATCGGGCGAAGAAGCGCATCGCGGACTGGGGACAAGCGGGATTTGCGGAAAACTTGGGTCGGCGTTGGATGCCTTTCCTCGACAGTGCTAAAGACTGGATGCATGTCGAAAATGCCCAAGGTATCGAAGCTGTTTTGGAAAATTACAAAGCCCTACTAAATGGGCAAAGCGGTCCGGATAAGGGCTATCTCTTCACCTTATAGGAGGCTGAAATGTCTTATACTTGTTTTGATGTCGAAATTGCCGATGGCGTCGCGCATGTGAAAATGAACCGCCCAGAAAAACGCAACGCGATGATTGCCGCGTTCTGGGAAGAGCTGCCGCGTATTGTGCGGGATATTGATGAAAATTCGAAAGCGCGCGTAATTGTACTGTCTTCAACAGGCCCCGTTTTCAGCGCGGGAATCGATGTCGGAATGTTCCAAGATATTGGTGGTGCCAAAGATAAAAATGCGCCGCAATATGGCGCAAGTTTCTACATTGATGTGAAACGTCTGCAGGCGTCATTGTCGTCGCTTGAAAATTGCCGCATCCCTGTTCTTACGGCGATCCAAGGTGGCTGTTACGGCGGTGGCGTCGACCTGATCACGGCCTGCGATATGCGCTATGGTACTGCCGATAGCTTCATCACGATTTACGAAATCAATGTGGGCATGACGGCTGATGTTGGGACATTCCCTCGCATCCTTAATCACATGCCCGAAGGTATCGTCCGCGAGCTCGCCTATACGGGCCGCAAGATGGGCGCGGAAGAATGTAAATCGCGGGGGCTGTTTAATGAAGTCTATGCTGATCATGAAACCATGATGAGCGCTGTGATGGACATGGCGCGTGAGATTGCGTCCAAGCCTCCGCTCGCGGTCTATGGCTGTAAACGCGCGATCACATATTCTCGCGATCACAGTACCGCGGATGCCCTCGACAATATCGCGATTTGGAACATGTCTATGTTGATACCCTCAGAAATGATGGAAGCCATGATGGCCGGGAAACAAAAACGGGCAGGGA
This sequence comes from Litorimonas cladophorae, assembly GCF_014652455.1. GTDB lineage: Bacteria > Pseudomonadota > Alphaproteobacteria > Caulobacterales > Maricaulaceae > Litorimonas > Litorimonas cladophorae. The sequence continues at coordinate 351,051 of NZ_BMYV01000002.1, forward strand.
ACTTCAAAGACTTGCCGCCCGTCGAAACGAAAAAAGCTTAGCGATAAATTGGGTTGTAAAACGGGTTAGGCCGAAACGATGTTGTGCCCCACAACATGTCTCGGCCTAATGTGTCCACACTGGTCATGACGCGTAACTAAACGATGTTTAATGCGCGTCATGACCAATAACGTGGTTGCCCCACGGGATAATTTCTAACCGAATTTTGACGGCAAGGATTGTCCTTAACGATCATTTCATTTGTCATTTCTGATAATTTCTTTAAGGTTTAGTTCACCTTAAATGAGGTTACGGATGCAAAACTATAACGCGAAGTTGGTTAAGCAGAGAAGAATTGGGCGCATTTCCTGATGAAAATGACGCTTTCTTACCGCTACCTCAATACGAATCTGGGCTTACTTGCGGGATTCGGGTTTCCACGGGAAAAATCTCTCTCTTTACTCAATATTGGAGAGGACGCGTTCAAAAACCCTGACGCAAGATTGTCTGTTGAGCCTTTTCTTGAGTTACTCAATTTTGCTTCAGAGGCACTCGGTGATCCTCAGCTTGCATTACGCGTCGGGCATAAATTCCGTGTCGCGACATTTGCTGAGACGGGAAGTGTTTATGGATATTGCAAAAATCTTGAAGCCGTTATCAAGATGAACGACCAATATCAAAAACTGGCTATCGACGTCGGAAAAGTCACATTTGTTCAAGATGGTCCAGACCAAAACTTCATGGTCTTCTCGCCACATTACGAAGATATGGAACGATATCGCCGCATTACCGATGTAATCATGGGCGCCTATTTCGCGGCTTATCATTGGCTGTCTTGGGGGTCCGGCGAAGAAATTTTGGGTGTACAGCTCCCTTATGCCGCGCCAGAAAATTTGAAGACCCATGAGGCGATCTACCAAATTCCTATTCAATTTAACGCAGAACAAACCAGCCTGCAATTTTCAGATATCGCGATGGCCGATACATTGATGTCTTATAATCCCGAGCGGCTTGTGCGGATCAAGAAGCGATTGGACAATATGATCGGGCAGGGAGCCTGCACCAAGTCCTTTGACACATCTGTGAATGCGGCGATCCTAGCGGCCATAAAAAACGGTCATATAACCTCTCATGTGGTTGCAGACCGGATGGGATTGACGTGGTCAGCATTTCGGACGGCGCTGAAACGGTCAGGCCCAGTTTTCCGTGATCGGGTTGACGCGGTACGTCAGGGCCTTTTTCATGAATATTTGGCCGAAGGACAAAGCTTCTCTCAAATCGCCTTGGGCTTGGCCTATAATGATCAACCCGCCATGAATCGTGCGTTTAGACGTTGGTACGGCATGACCCCAAGCCAATGGAAAGCAGCCCGTCATTCAGGCGAATCATGCGCGTCGGTCGACACGCAGACTGAATAACCTATTGGTCCGTCTCTAAGTCGCGCGGCCCCAATAATTATACCCCAAGATTTTCGGCCCAGGGATATAGCCCTGTTTCAAATCATGGATCGTAAGGTCTGCTTGCGCAAAAAGTGCTGGAATATCTCGTCCGCTGTGACAGCCCCCTGCAATCTTCTTCCAGACGGGATCAATACGGGATTGCCAGCGCGATATCTTAGGGTCGGCAGCTTTCCCGTGCTCACAAAACAAGATCTCGCCGTCAGGACGTAGAATGCGACGCATCTCGCGCAAGGCTGCAACAGGATCAGGGATAGTGCACAGACTGTAGGTGACGACCACGGTGTCGGCAGTCTTATCATCTAATGGGATAGACTCGCCAGATAAGCCAATGCGCTCAATCGGGAAATCTACTGCGGCGCGACGTTCTGTGCTACGGGCCCAAATGTGATCATCTGGATCAACGCCAATCACGCCAGTAATCTGAGACGGGTCATAATGGGCCAAGTTTAGTCCCGAACCAATCCCAATTTCAACGACCTGTCCTCTGGCTTGAGGCACGACTTTGGCACGTTGTTTCTCAACTGGGCCAACACCGCAGGCAATGTCTAAACAGCGCGGTAAAATATGTCGGCTATAAAATCCCATCCTTAGCGCTTTTCAAACTGGATCGTATAATTGGCTTCCGTCTCCCGCAGCGTTAATTGAGTTTCCGTAAGCGCCAAAATTTCCGCTGATGAAGGCTCTGCGGCCAAAATGGTGTCTGCCATTTGTTGAGCGATAGCCGCCGCCTGCGGATTCCCGCTCGTGTTAATGACATCGGCTTGGGTGATCTTTTCGACCAGATTTGAATTTGTGATGGCCCATGTTCCCACGGCTTCGACTTGATAGGTCGATAGGTCCGCTGGGACATTACCGATCTTCAAGCGTGCGGAGGATTGAGACGTTCCATCGGATAAATACCGGATAGAGGAATCTGAAATTTCAAGGCTAACGCCCGCATCATCGACCTCGATAGATTTCGTTTGAACCCAATCGCCGACAATTAATTCATCTGCTGATGGGCCTACGCCGCAAGCGCTCAAAGCCAAGGCAGTGAAGAGGCCAAGAAACGCCTGTTTCAAATTCAATTTCATTTTCTGCTCCGTTATTTCCGACGATATACATCTGTCATCCCAAGATCGGTATCTTGCAGGATAAGCTGTTTCTTATCGGCGGCGACGATTGTCTTGACCGAGGCCGTCGTTCCCTCTGATTGTTTTTGTAAGGCGTCGGCCCATTGGACTGAAAGCGCGTCAACGGTGCGCGGCGTGATCAAGGTTGTCTCTGCGGTTTGAATCAATTGTCCAGATTTCAATTCCCATCGGCCGCGAAGATCGACATTCAAATCAATACCCCCTTCGGGTAAGCCTGCGCCTTGCAGATTTAATGCCCGCGACAAAGACCCTTCTCCATTTTGTTTCAGTGTTAAAACCGTGTTCGATGTCGTTGTCTGCAACCTGTCGGCCGACATAGAGACAGGTGTTTCCTGTATCCAAGTCCCGACTATTGCTTTCTCTACAGGCATCTCGCCTGAACAAGCGGCTAGGCCTGTGGTTGCCGCGAGGGTCGCCACCTTCAACGCGGTGAAGAAACGGAGGGTGAGTGCATTTGCCATGCTCCCGCCTAACAGGCGTCGGCACTCTGGCAAAGCGGATATCGACGGTATCAGAATTGTTTTCGGCTCCGCGATTTGGCATTTTTGGCGAATTAAGCTAAAAGACGCACCGCATTTGGGGGAATGGGATAATGAGTGAGCCGAAGGTAACGTGTTATACGCCTGCTGAAGGTCGAAACGCGGGCGTAAATATTCCGAAGTGGAAATATGATTGCATCCGCCGCGCCATTTTGGATGTGTTGGACGAAAGTGAGACGGCTCAAATCCGCTTCAAGGACTTGAATGATGCGGTGAGACTGCGCTTGACTTCCAATCAACTGGCGAAGCTGGGTTCCGTCGGATGGCATGTCACGACGGTGAAATTAAATATGGAAGTCGAAGGCGAGCTTGTTCGTGTTCACGGCGCTCGTCCTCAAACCTTACGCAAAGGTGTGTAGGCGCAAACTCTTCACTTTCATAGGCTCCCTTTTTTGAAGGGTCTACAGCCCCACATGACACAGGCTGACAGATAGCTATTATCCGACGCGGTTATGTTTTGGATTATGAAGTTGGCTTCGGTATTTTGTCGATAAGACCCAAACGCCTTGCACTCAAACCTATTTGTGTCCGTTACCCAGGAAGGCGTCGTTTCAATTATCCTTGGGTATAAGGTGAATGTCGCGTTATTCTGTTCCTATGACCGAATCTCTTAAACTCGCACTTCCCCAATTGGCCCCAATTTGGCTGTCTCGAGAGGGTGGTTTGGCACAGGTCATTCAAACAATTGAGCTTGCGCATAAAAGCGAGGCCGGGTTGATTGCATTTTCAGAGAGCTTTGTGCCCGGTTACCCATTCTGGTTGGACGGCACGGGCGGGGCGCAATTCGACAATGAAATGCAGAAGTCGATTTTTGCTCATTATGCTGATCAAGCCGTGACGATTGAAGATGGCCATTTGGACGGCGTCTGCGCGGCACTCGCCGCTGCGAACATGGCCTGTTACTTGGGCATTATCGAACGCCCCCGTGATCGCACGGGGCATTCGCTCTATTGTTCTTACGTCTACATCGACGCGAGCGGGACAATCCAATCCGTCCACCGAAAGCTGCAACCGACTTACGAGGAACGTCTCGTCTGGAGCCCCGGTGACGGGCATGGCCTCGTGACACACCGTGTGGGGGCATTTACAGTCGGCGGTTTAAATTGTTGGGAAAATTGGATGCCGCTCGCCCGCGCTGCGCTCTATGGGCAAGGCGAAGATTTACATATCATGGGATGGCCGGGAAATGACCGCAATACCCGTGACCTAACGCCGATGTTGGCCAAAGAAGGCCGGAGTTATTGCGTATCCGCCTCAGCGATTATGCGCCCGGAGGACGTGCGCGACGACACGCCTTTTGCTGATGAAATTCGGTCAGCTTTAGGCCAGATGCCCGCCAATGGCGGGTCTTGCGTCGCCGCCCCAGACGGAAGTTGGGTGCTAGAACCCATCGTCGGAGAAACAGGTCTGAGATTTTGCGAACTTGACCCCGCCTTTGTTCGACGCGAGCGACAGAATTTCGACCCTGCAGGCCATTACTCTCGTCCTGATGTCACACAGCTCACCGTTGATCGTCGCCGTCAAACGACGACGATCTTTAAGGATTAAGCCGCTTAATCATTCATAGCGCCAATATCGCCCGACTGGGCGAATTCCGCATCCAATTGCTGTAGCTTTAGCGTGAGCCCTGTTTCCAGAGCGTCGAGCTTTTCATTGCGAATATCTTTTTCTACTGCGGCGACGGGCAATCCGGTATTTCCAGAGAAATGCATCCAATTCTGACCTGAGTGTGGGTCCCAAGAGGGCACCCCTACGCCATTTGGATCGCCTGTCTTGGCAAAATTTGTCCAGGCAGCCACCATCATGTCGGTCAGTGCCTCATCATCTTCTGAAAGCCCCAAAATGGGTTCGTTGCTGTCGAAGACGAATGAGATTTCGGCCGCATGAAAGGCACCCAAGGTTTGCTTTTTAGACGGGGGCGTGCGCGAGAAATGATAGAGCCAGTTCGGTGCGCCTGTGGCCGCATTGGCCCGCGCCGCATAGCGGACGTTCACGCCGAAAATATCGTCGCCCATCATTTGAGTGCCACCCTCCATGAAGTCAGCCTCTAAATCGTAAAGTGTCGCCAGCTGTTGCCCTTGATCCGGGTAATGTTTGTTGAGCGCGGCCACCATTTTTGGCCCGCCCTGCGGCATGTCATCCTCCCAGACGGACGGTTGCGGATCATCAGGGAAGAAGAGCGTACCTTCATCAGAATTATAGCCGGAAATCATCGGAACGGCATTAATATCGCCGTCGCGGAACGCGTGCCCGACATTTTTCGGAAAGACATAGCCGTCACGAATATGGTGAAAGGCTTCGTCGGCTTTTTCCGGTAACTTAGCCATGATCTCGGTTGCCGGGATCGCGCGCAAATCTGCCGCTGTCGGATCGGTCAAACCCACTGCGTCGGCGACCTTTTTGCCCATGGAATAGCCGCTCGGCCAGCCTAGGCCTTCGCCGTCCATCTGACCAAGGTGATAGGTCGACGCGCCGCTTTGCAAGATGGCTTTGTGGAATTTACCGGCTGCTAGAGGACTGGCCATCAACTCCGTTACTGACCATGCCCCTGCGCTTTCACCGAAGATCGTGATGTTCTCTGGGTCACCGCCATAGCTGGCAATATTATCGCGCACCCAATCCAGCGCGGCCATTTGATCCAGCGTACCGTAATTCCCGGACACACCATTGGGATCAGCGGCCGAAAGGGCGGGATGCGCCATATATCCAAAAGCGCCCAGGCGATAATTAATCGTCACAAGAACAACGTCTTTCTGGACCAGGCCGTTGGACTGATAATAGGAAAAATCACTGGACCCAAATTGGTGTCCGCCGCCATGAATCCAAAGCATGACAGGCTGCTTTGTCTCGCCATTTAGATTGCCCGTGCGAACGTTCAGATAGAGGCAGTCCTCGCTAATCGGGGCGGGTGTCTGCGCGGCGACAGCTTTTTTGATCAAAAAGTTCTTGGTGCCACTCAAACCGTGACCTTCAATAAGGCGGTTGAAAAATCCGCCTTCGACGTCAGCGGGTTGCATACAGCGGTTCCCGAATGTGTCGGCAACGCGGGTTTCCGTCCACGTCGGCGCAGGCGCGGGTGGCGCCCAGCGCAGCTCACCCGTGGGGGCAGCCGCAAAGGGCAAGCCTTTGAAGTTATAAATCCCATCATCCTCTGTTGTCACGCCTTGGACGGGACCTTGGGGTGTCCAGATCAAGGCCGCTTCGCTGACGATTTCATCGGCGCTGCTACAGGCGACAAGCGCAAGTGCGGCCGCTGATAAAAAGAGAGAACACAGGGGTGAAAGTCGCATAAAATTATCTTTTGCCTAGTTACCTACGCTCAAGCGCGGAATTTTTCCTATGATTGGCCTGAAACCACAGTGATGACAAGCTTTCCGCCTTTCCGCCATTCCTGCAATTGTGTAGGGCGCGAGCCGTGACTGACGCGCCACATATCATTGTTATCGGTGCGGGGCTGATGGGGCTCTGCACAGCCGATGAGCTGACCCAGCGCGGCGCACGTGTAACCGTCATCGATGGCCGCTCTGGTCCGTGCGAAGGCACCAGTTTTTCTAACTCGGGAATGATCCATCCTAGCCAGGCCTGTAGCTGGGATCCAGATGCGCGCCAAACCCAGGCCGCGCTGGATGCTGCGCGGGTTTCGGTTACTTTGGGAAAGCGCTCTAAAACTTTGCTTCTTGAGAAAATGAAACAATTTGGCATGGCAGAGCGCGATGCCGGATGTATTCAGCTCCAACCAAGCTTGAAAGCGGCGCGCGCGATGCAGGCGTCCCAAAATGATCTGGGCGTTCGGACGGATGTCATGATGGGCATGGCCGAGAGCTTTGGTCGACCCGCTTGTTTCTTCCCTGAAGACAGCTCTGGCGATGCGCAGGCCTTTGGCTGTGCCTTAGAGAAAAATTTAGCCGCGCGGGCTGTGCGCTTTATCTATGACGCCGAAGACCTCGATTTGCGCTGCAGTGATGAGGGCTTCGCGGTCCGGACATCTGCGCATCAATTTCGCTGTGACCATGTCGTCGTTGCAGCTGGGGCGGGGTCACCTCAAATTCTGGTCAAGTTGGGCCTAAGACTGAACCTAGAACTGATCAGTGGCGCAGCTGCAGACTTCGCCTTGCCCACCGATGTAAGCGATTTTCCTAGCTGTCCGATCATGGACCGCGAAACACGATCGGCGTTGACAATTTTTGCCGATCGCCTTCGCGTTTCTGGTGGTTGGAACGTAACTGACCCCACAGCGCTCATTGCGCGTTGGACCGTAATCGCGCCGCATATATTTGAGCGATTAGATGCGCCCCAATCGATTTGGACCTCTCAACGCCCTGTGAGCCCCGTTGGTCGACCTTACATCAGCGCGACATCTATATCGAACCTGTGGGTCAATACGGGACATGGGCATATGGGGTGGACGCTTTGCGCAGGATCCGGCGAATTGCTTGCTGAGATGATCTTAGAGGAGCGACAAGACGGACGCTTCGCTTTCGCGGGTTAAGCAGGGATTCGGGCGACGTCGGGGGCTAGGCGATGATGTCTGGCGTGATCTGATTTTCAATAAAGGCAATTCGATCTTTCATCGCCAGTTTGATTTTCTTCATCCGACGAATTTTCAGCATGTCCATTACACCCGTCTCGGCGAGGGCCTTAATTTCACTATCGACAGCGCGATGTTCTGTGCGCAGGCGTTTGAGTAAAATTAGAAGCTCGTCATCAGACAGGCCCTCTGGCGTTGTTTCGTCAGGCATATCTGGCGTGAAATCGTCCATGACGGGCGTTTAGCCTTGATTGGAATAGGGCGCAATGTTTCTCGCCCCTAAAGAGAGCGCCGTGATTTTCAGCAACACGCGGATAATATTTCAGCTTTATTCACCCTCACCATGAAAATTTGTTGAGGTATTCAACTTGGGCGGGACTCTGGCGAAGATTTCTGCTAAGGTGAATTCATCAGACAAAAAGAAGGAGCCTAGGATGGCAGTAACAGCACATTTGGAAACATTGCAGAGCAAGCACACCAATCTGGAACAAAAAATCCAAGCTGAACTTCGAAGTCCGCTCCCCGACAATATACGAGTCTCGCAACTCAAAAAAGAAAAGCTGCACATCAAAGAAACAATCCAGCAGTTTTCACAATCCAACTGAGCCCAACATAAAAGCTTCGTCCTACATCTGTTGAAGGATGTGGCGACGGTCTATATGACGCCTCCACTGGCCCACCTTGCGTGGATCACCAGTGGGGGTTTATTTTTGAGCCTATGTTCAATCGAAGGAGGTCATGATGTCTGATCGGGTTTTCATTATTACAGGGGCCGCGCGTGGTATTGGATTCGCTTGCGCGCAACGTCTCGTCGAAGATGGTCATCGTGTTGTTCTGGCCGACCGCGATACAGACGCAGGTATGGCGGCGGGTAAAGATTTAGCAGCCGGCACAGAACGAGCAATATTTGTTGAATGCGATGTCGCCGATCCGCTTTCCGTTCACAACCTGATTGCCGAAACATTGGGCGCCTATAATCGCATCGACGGCTTGATCAACAATGCTGGTATTGCAGTTAAAGGTGGCGCGTTGGACATGAGCGTTGAGGATTTCGACCGCAATTTGGCAGTGAATTTACGCGGGGCTTTCCTTGTCTCCAAAGCCGTCGCTAAACATATGGTGGCCGAAATAGAAGATCGCTCTGATCGTTCACGCCTAACAGAGCGTCCTTACGCTATCGTCAATATGTCTTCAATTAACGACACGGTCGCGATACCTGACTATCTGGCCTATACGATCTCCAAAGGCGGGATGAAGCAAATGACGCGCGCCATGGCGATCGAGCTTGCGCCCTATGGCATTCGCGTCAACGGAATTGGCCCTGGGTCGATCAAAACAGAAATGCTTGCCAGTGTTCTGTCCGATGCCAGTGCGATGAAGAAAATCACGCAGCGGACACCATTGGGACGTCCTGGGTTGCCTGACGAAATTGCGGCCGTCGCGGCGTTCCTGCTCTCAGAAGAAAGCAGCTATATCACGGGTCAGCATATCTATGCCGATGGCGGGCGTCTGGCCTTGAACTACACGATGCCTGTTGACGAGTAAACTTTGGCTCAGTGGGTCTCCCGAAAAGTTTAGAGCAATAAAAAAGCCCGCTCGGTTGAGCGGGCTTTTTTTTAATCGGTTGTCTCGACTTAAGAATCCGAGTTGGGCTTGAACAGGCTTTCGAGCGTATGTTCAACTTTTGGTTTGTCCAATTCCAATGGCTTGGGCGCGGCGAGGGGCTCTAGGGGTGCGCCGCCTTCTGCTTCCAGTTTTGCTTGCTCCTTAGCGCGCTTCTCGGCGGCCTTTTTCACAAGCGCGTCGAGTTCGATCTGGCCACAGAGGCCAAGGCTCACAGGGTCAGTTGGGTTGATTGTGTTGATCTTCCAATGTGTCCGATCGCGGATCGCTTTGATCGTTGGCTTGGTTGTGCCGATCAGTTTGGAGATTTGTGCATCTGTGATATCCGCATGATTGCGGACGATCCAAGCAATCGCGTCTGGACGGTCCTGACGACGCGATAGCGGCGTGTAACGTGGGCCTTTCTTCTTTGTCTTTGGCTCGATTTTATCCGAGTCAAAGCTATTTGGCTTCATGGCGTAATTTGGATCCGCTTCGGCCTTTTCGATTTCTTCGCGAGAGATTTGACCATTCGCGATCGGGTCCGCGCCACGAATACCCGCGGCGACGTCGCCATCGGCAATGCCTTCGACTTCGAGAATGTGCAGGGCGCAGAATTCGGAAATCTGCTTGAAGGTCATACCTGTGTTGTCGATCAACCAAACGGCGGTGGCCTTGGGCATCAAAATCTGTGTCATGTCTTTCCTCCAAGAGGTCTATCCAAGTCAGAGCGAGTCTGAGCAAGAAGCAGGCATTAAAAAACCCCGCTCGGCGGGGTGGTTTTACCAATTTTTGACCTTGTGATCATCTATTGGTGCTCTGCACATAATAGATTAACATCCATTTGGCAAGAGAGCCCCTAATTATTCATTGGGATCAGGGCAATCAGGGCAAGGAGTGCGTTCAATGTCAATTTTTGGGGATGACCTGCCACTTTCTAGCACACAACCACCTACCCCAGGCGAGGATCTCTATGGTTTGTCAGTGGACGAATTAGGGACACGAATCGCGCTCTACCGAGCAGAGATTGTAAGATTGGAAGCTGAACGCGCTAAGAAGCAGGCTGAAACCGATGCCGCCCACGCAATCTTTGGTAAGAAAAGCAAGTAATCGTTAACTTTTGAGCTTCTGCAACGTTTTTGCGCACGCTGCGGCGTTGTTCTGGCGTGCGTCTTGCAAGTTCTCCCTCAACAGTGCCTTGCAAAACAGGGCGGCCCCAGACACACTGACCCAAGAGATAATAACCATGGCTGCTTCGCCCTTGAATATTCAGAAACATACATTGACCGACACGCTGACGCCGCAGGCGGAACAACGTTTGCTCGCGTTCACGAAATCAGAGCTTTTCGGAAAGACTTTCCGCGAGGGCATGGATTTGGTCGAAGAGACAGCGGCCTATCTGGATGGCCCTGGTCGTCAGGATTCCAAGCAACTTGGCCGCTCTGACGCGCTGACCTACGCCAGCCAATCCATGCGGTTGACGACGCGCTTGATGCAAGTGGCGAGTTGGCTGCTGGTGCAGCGTGCGTTGAAAGAGGGCGAAATGGAATTGTCTGAAGCCCGTGCTGATAAATACCGCTTAGTCGCAGAAGAAAAACCCGAAGGCACACTCAGTTTTTCTGATCTTGCCAAAGATGCCTATGCTTTACCGGCTCGTTTGCTGGATCTTTTGGCGCGCTCCGAACAGCTTTATGAGCGGATCATGCGCCTTGACCGCTCGCTCTATGGATCGATTGCGGCACAGGCCGGCAATACGGTTGCGGATCAGATTAATCGTCTAGAAGCCGCCTTTGGCCGTTCGGCCTAAGCCGCGCAGCTTTCAAAGCTAACCGCTCCCAAATCAATTGGCAGCTATACGCCCAATAAAAAAGGCTCCCCTGAGGGAGCCTTTTTGCATTTGCGATATGGGTGTCGACTAAGCGCCGAAACCTGCAAATTTGTCTTTAAAGCGTGACACACGTCCACCGCGGTCCATCAATTTAGCGTCGCCGCCTGTCCAAGCCGGATGAGTTTTGGAATCGATGTCGAGGACGAGCGTGTCGCCTTCTTTGCCATAGGTTGAACGTGTCTCATATGTTGAGCCGTCCACCATTTGCACAGTGATCATGTGGTAATCTGGATGAGTATCTTTTTTCATGGTCTTAGCCTTTGTCTGGTCACGGGATTTCATTAGGTGGCGATCCCGCTCGCGAGGGCGCGATATAGAAGCCAGATGGCGTGTCGTCAACAGAGTTGATTCAGATAGGAATAGGCCTCGGTGATGTGACCTCGGATGGTTGCTTTTCTATAATATATCTATAATTCCCGATATATGGATAAATATGAATCATTGGCTGCCTTTTCGGCTCTCTCAAATGCTCCGCGCTTGGATGCGTTTCGTTTGCTGATCAAGGCGGGAGAGGCGGGTTTACCGTCTGGTGAAATTGCAGAACGTTTGGGCGCGAAGCAGAACTCCACCTCGACCAATTTGGCGATCTTGCAATCTGCGGGTCTCATCTCTTCTGAGAGAGACGGGCGTAGCGTCCTATACCGCGCCAATATGGTAGGTGTTCGGGGGCTCTTAGAGTTTTTGATGGAAGATTGCTGCGGTGGTGCGCCAGAGTTGTGCGGCGCTGTTCTTGCGGAAATTATCTGTCGTCCGTCACAATAATCGACTTCGGCAGTTATGGATTATTGAGTGAGGTATTATGGGCATCTTTGAACGTTATTTGACCCTATGGGTCGCAGTCTGCATTGCGAGCGGAATTATCCTGGGACAAGTGTTCCCTGGGCTCTTCCAGAGCCTTGCAAGCCTAGAATACGCGAGTGTCAATTTACCTGTCGCGCTTCTGATTTGGTTGATGATTTGGCCTATGATGATCGGGGTGGACATATCTAGCTTGCAACGTGTCGGCGAAAAACCAAAGGGGCTGATTATTACCTTGATTGTGAATTGGCTGATTAAGCCGTTCACGATGGCTGCACTTGGTGTGCTCTTTTTCAAATTTGTATTCGCAGGCCTTATCCCGTCCGCTGATGCCGACGGGTATCTGGCCGGCCTGATCTTGCTGGGCGCGGCGCCCTGTACGGCGATGGTTTTCGTTTGGTCTCAACTCACAAAAGGCGATCCGAATTATACGCTCGCACAAGTTACCCTGAACGATGCCATTATGGTGTTTGCGTTCGCACCAATTGTTGCCTTTTTATTGGGAGTTACGGAGATTGTTGTTCCTTGGAAAACCCTGATTCTTTCCGTCGTCCTCTATGTTATTGTGCCGCTCTTTGCGGGACTCATCACGCGAAAAATACTCATAGACAAAGGCGGTCTGTCCCGCGTCGACGATTTCGTATCGCAGGTTAAACCTGCGTCAATCGTCGCTCTCTTGGGAACGGTTGTCCTGTTGTTTGGATTTCAAGGTGATGCCATTCTTGAACGTCCGTTGATCATCCTTTTGATTGCAGTTCCAATTCTCATCCAATCTTACTTAATTTTTGCGCTGGCCTATGGTGCGGCTTGGTTGTGGAAGGTCCCTCATAATGTGGCTGCCCCTTGTGCCATGATCGGCACCTCCAATTTCTTCGAATTGGCTGTCGCCGTCGCTATCAGTTTATTTGGATTGAACTCAGGGGCGGCTCTGGCAACCGTCGTTGGCGTCCTTGTCGAGGTTCCGGTCATGCTTTCACTCGTCGCATTTGCGAACAGAACGCGGAAAGCATTTTAAGCAGTCGGAGCTATTTTTGGCAGATGCCACTAAGGCCTCTGCCGCAAAGATTTGGCGCGTACTGATTTTCGTGCGGCGGGCGTGAAAAGATGGTCTCGGAATAATGGTCCCGCCGAGAGGCGGGCCTAAAATACTATTTTTCAACGTCTTAACGCTCAATCAAAGAGAATAATCCCCGGCCTTAAATCCCGTGGTACCTTACACAGGTTCTTTCGAACATGGGACAGGTAAGTGATCATTGGCTGACTGGTTCGAAGGACGGTGTGCCTATCTGCATGTGGTAATGCATATGTAGCGGGGCCTGAGGGTGTGAGCTGAACTGCCTGGAACGGCAGGAAATAAATTCCGGCCGCCTTCCGCAAAACACCGCTGCGTGGTTGATATTCGCGTAAAACACTTTTTCTATTCGGTACTCCGTCGCGCGTATCGACCACGCGGACTGTCCCGCTTAATATTTTGTCGCTCCCATGTTGGAACCCTTGTTTCACCCTGGGCGATGGGAAAAGACGCTTGTTATGATGAAAGGAAATCCTATCCTGCATCTATGTAAACAGTGAAAACTCTAATGCTAAACCTCATCCAACATCCACAATCTTTTAAAAGCGGCACGCGTGTTTTGCATTTAGTGTCCCGTAATAAGGATACGCATGTGCGAGAGCGGAGTGGGCTTGCGATCACGCATTCGGTTGAGCAATTTGACGGTAAGCTCGAGCAGTTCATGTCTTTGGCGCGTCCCGGTCAGCGGATCTATGCCTCAGCGGAACCGCGGGATGTGCCCAAGGCGATACGGGCTTTTAAAATGGCGCAATTGGATGCGGATTATGACGCGGACTCGACCGCATTTTATCGCAACATAGAGGCACGTTGGGCGTCGGCCTTGATGCAACCCTCCCATGCCGTGAAGGGCGAAAAACTCTGGTTGATTGATTGCGATACCGACGCCGAAACGACGCTAGCGCGCGCAGCATTAGATGAATTTTATGACCAGGACTTTGTCTATGATTATGCGTCAAAAACTGGAACACATATATTGACCAAACCATTTAACTTGACCAAATGTCTTCCAACATTTCAGAATCTGATCCACAAAAACGCGTTGATGTTGTGGGCCTGTTAACGGGGGTGTCCTGGCCCCCATTTGAGTTTTTAATTAAACGGCCAAACGCTCTTTTAGCATTGGCAGCAAGACAGCGTTGGAGACGAGGGGATCGCCCGTATAGGCAATGTCGTCTGCGCCAGAGAGGCTTTCGACAACGCATCCAGCTTCTTGCGCGATAAGGAGGCCAGCGGCCACATCCCAAACGGCGAGGTCGCGTTCCCAATAGCCGTCAAAACGCCCTGCCGCCGTGGCGACAAGATCAAGACTGGCCGCGCCCATTGTGCGCACGCCATAGCTGGAGCCCATAACTTTATGCAATTCCTTGAGGAAGCGCGCATGACCTGTCCGACCAATAAAGGGCGTGCTGGTCGCGAACAGGCTTTCTTGGAAAATATCGCGCTGGGCGGGACGTAAACGACGGTCTGCACCGCCACGTGTGCCGTCATTGACAAAGGCGCCTTTGCCTTTCTCAGCCATAAACATTTCATCCGTGATCGGATTATAAACCATGCCCGCCACAACCTCGCGCGGATTGCCGTCAATCTCCCGTTCGAGCGCAATGGAAATCGCGAAATGTGGAATACCATGCGCGTAATTCACTTTGCCTTGTAGCGGGGCAATGATGAAACGATGGGTCTTGTCAGAGCCCGTAATCTCGCCGCCTTCTTCGAGGAGGAAACCATAGCCAGGACGACCCTCGGACAACATTTCAACAATCGTGCTTTCAGCCTTAATATGGGCGCGGTTCACGAAATCCTTCGGACCCTTCCGAGCGATTTGCAAATGCTCGACTTCGTTGAAATCGCGCAGCAGGTTGCGGGACGCTTTGCGCGCCGCGTCCTGCATGATGGTCATGATAACTGACATTCCGCTCATGATTTTTCCTTATTTGCGAGATATCGCATAGAGATAAAAAAGTAACTTAGAAGGGCGCCAAAAAATAGCCCAATGGGAAGGAGATTAACGTGAGGGTTCGCTAAATATCGGCCTACCAATATGAAAACGATGGGAACGCCTACGCCAAATATGAGGATCGTTTTGACGTTATCCCACACTCAGTCAGCTCGTTTCACATAGGAGCCATCATTTGTGTTGATGACCAGTCGCTCGCCTGCATCGACAAATGGCGGCACGTTGGTGCGTGCGCCATTAGAGAGGGTTGCAGGTTTGAATGAGTTCGCGGATGTTTGCCCTTTGACGACAGGCTCAGTTTCCTCAACCGTGAGGATGACCTGTTCTGGTAGGGCCACCGTGATCGGACGCTCTTCGTAAAACTCGACTTCCACTTCCATGCCATCCGTTAGGTAAAGAGCTTGGTCGCCCACGAAATCAGCTTGCAGATAAATCTGCTCATAATTCTCGGCGTTCATAAAGACGAGCATGTCGCCTTCGGGGTACAAATACGTATGCGTCTTCTGATCAAGGCGGATGCGTTCCACAGTTTCAGCAGAGCGGAACCGCTCATTGAGCTTACGTCCGTCAAGGAGGTTCTTCAATTCGACCTGATTAAAGGCGCCGCCTTTACCTGGTTTGACCGCGTTGCATTTCACCGCGACCCAGAGCGTGTCTTGGTGCTTGATAATATTGCCGGGTTTGATTTCATTGCCGTTCATTTTCATGGGGTCGGCTCCTTGTAGGCTGTACGTCGCGCGGGCCTTATCAGCGCAACGTCATGCGGGCAAGGCGCAGTAAGCATGGAGAGTCGACATGCGGATTGGCTGAACAACCAGACTTAGTACAAACGAGAACGGCCGTTTGGCGCAAATCGCAATTTTACGAAATGCGCCAATCGGCCGTTCTGTTGATCGGGTTTGAAGCGAGGCTAAGGCTTAAAGGCCGTCGTCTCACCGATTGTTTTAACATTGTCATCGACATTGCGTTCCAACATCAAACGGCGCGGATCAAGCGCGATATGGGTTGGCTTTTCGGCAACATCGAAACTGAAGACTTGCTCTGACTGGGTCACGCGGACTGTTTCTAAGGCTGTCCATTGGCTCCAGAGCTTCTTCGGCTCTTGCAGGTAGATACCAATTTCGAGGGGTTCATTCAGAACCTCTCCATCCATGTCAGCCCAGCTCTCAGCTGTTTCCATGTCCTCGGTCTTGATCTCCTTGTCCAGAGCCACAGGAATTGTGACCTTCCATGTTCCATCGGCATTTTCGGTTAGGGTCGGTCCAGCCTCGCCAAAGCTAAACTTCCACCACACCATGCGGTCCCATTGATCCGTGATCAGCTGGTCATATTCTGGGCCTGCGGCCTCACGAAGGACGTTGGTCAAGGTTTTAGTCGTCGGATAAGGTGGGCCCTTAAGACCATAGTCGTCTAAAAAGCCTTTCATCGCGTCACGCATATTTTGCGGGCCGATGTAGTTCTTCAAACTCCAAAGCACCCAATCGGCTTTGTTGTAAACGAGATATTGCTGATTGCGGGCTTTGGATAAAGGCACCTCTTTCTCGCGGTCCAGAAACGCTAAAGCTTGCATTTGCGCGATGGTTCCATTCTCCAACGCGTAATGCGCCTTGTCCCAGCCATACATTTCTTCGTAAGCGTCCATTGCCGCATAAGAGGTCAGACCTTCCGATAGGACGTTAAATCCACGGCTAAAGCCTGGGACGATTTGATGAGCAAACCATTGATGACCCATTTCGTGCATCGTCGTCCAAGATGCATTGTCGAGGGTTTTAATGTCATCTGGATCGCCTGAGTTCATAATAAAACCCGCTTCTGCATAGGGGATTGTCCCGGCGAAGGCTTGGGCGAATCCGATGAACGGGACCTCCATAATGCGGACGTAATCATACTGATAAGGTGAGAAATGCTCGGTGTAATGATTCAAGGAGAACTGCGTGGCTTTGACCATGTCTTGCACAGAATAGTCATGGTGCGCGGCATGATAGACATTGATTGGAATGACTCTGCCATCAGGCGCTGTCCAGCTATCTGAGGTTACGGCATATTCCCCCGACAACATGGAGAAGAAGTTGCTGATGGGTTGTGTCGTTTGATAGGTCCGGCAGGTTCGGCCGTCCTTCGTTTCTTCCGAAATCAAATTACCGGGCGCGATTGGAATTTGCGGAGCTTCCGTACAAATACGGCCCTCAAAGTCGATCATATCCGCAGGACCCGTAATCGTCCCGAACAGGCTTAGATCCGATCCTTCAGCGGTGGGTTCAGGGAATTTCTCTAATTCCTCTAATCCTAACTTACGGCGTTTATTGGTGCTTTGGATCGAGAGATCAGGCGGCCCGAAAATTGGAACGACACGAGGGCTACCGCGAAAGCCCGCGTAATTATTCATGAAGGTTCCGTTTTTGGAAATCGCACTACGATCCGAAAGGCGGGGCCCGTGCAAGAAGACCTCAAAGTTCAACTGCACTGTTTGACCCTCAGCCAGAGGCGGAGAGAATTTGAATAGGCGCACATCATAATCATTGATCGTCTCAATGCTGTCGCCATCCATGTTCTCGCCGGTGGTCACTTCTGTGGCCCCCTCAATAGTCAAGATACGCATGTCTTCCGTGTGTGAGGTCGAGGGTTGAACATAGAGTTCGGTGATGGGCGTGCCGCTGGAATTTTGAAGCTGCATGGTGCCAGAAATAACGGCTTCTTGACGAGACGGGAAAATCTGCGCGTCGACATTCACGGCCCGCGTATGCGGACGCGGAAGCTTCATTTCAGTGGCGAAAAGTTTCTCGCCTTCAACCTGACGGGCTTCGCGGGCCTTTTGGTTGTTCCAGTCGACTTTATCATAAGCCTGGTAAATATATGCGCCCGTACCAATAAAGCCTGCAATGGCGAGTGCAAAAATACCGCCCGAAACAGGACTCAGATTATCGCGTAGGTTCTCGATCCGTGTCAAAAGACCTGTCTGCAAGCCTCGTCGAGACAGCCAAATACCCAGCACGGCAAAGGCCAAGACGAACATGCCCCAGTAAGCGTTGAACCATCTAAAGGCGATCCAATTATTATAAGGGGAAATTTCAGATACTGGGCCTGGGGATGTCCCACCGAAGCCCATCAAAGGGTGGTAGAAGGGGAGGAGTCCAATGAAGAAGGTTGCCGCCAATATACCGCCCGCCGCAAGCATGCCGACAATTCGGTTTGGCGCAAAAATTTGAACGATCATGGCTAATGCGCCCAAGAAGAAGTAATTCGGAAAGACGTTCAAAAATGTGTATCCAAAATAGACGCCAAAATCGATGGGCGGACTGTCGGTGACCAGTTGAATGGCCATGCTGATCGCCATACCGATTGCACAGAGCGTGAAGAGTACCGCAGTCAGGGCCGCCCATTTAGCAGCCAAAAGGGGCCAGTTTGAAACGCGGGTCGAATCCAACAACTCATTAAACTTAGCCGACTGGTCGCGGAAGGTGATTTCCCCCGCAAAGAAGGCCGCAATCAGAACCATTGGAATTGCAAAAGCTGTGAAACCCACTCGAGACATAATCATCGAGGTCGGAATCAGTTTTTGCGGGGAGAAGAAGACCGAAATGATGATGATAACGGCGAAGAGGGCTGTCGCAAGGCTCGCTAGAATTATAAATGGAACAGACCGGACCGTCGTTAGATATTCAAATTTTAACCTTGTCCAAAATGCCGATACATCAGCTATGATGCCAGATGCTTGGGCGACACCAGTGTAAGGGGCGCCCGTCGCAACCATTTCTTTGTCTCGGTTCAATTTCGTTTTGCCCGTCAAAAGACCGCGCTTAAACTTCCCGAAGACTAAGGCCAAAGTGCCTATGGAAATAATACCCCAGACAAGACGATTTAACCCGACATATCCCGTCAGCGGCAAAATTTTGGTGTTGCGTTCATCAGGAGACCAGAAGTTCGTGTCCAAGCTGTAGGCCATGCTGCCAAAGGGGTCGGTGACGGCTTGCACCCATTTGGGTGCATCCACTTCGGCTGTCAGGCCCACCATGATGGAATAGAAAAACAAGCCTATCGCAGACACCAATACAAGTACGCGGTTTTGCGTAAACCCGGCAATCAGCGTGAAAAATGCCGTGACGAATAAGGCGTTGACGACTGTAAAGATCAAAAACGGTTGGAGATAATAAAGCGGACGAACTGGACCCAAGGTTTCAGCATCAAGGCTTGGGCTAAATTGCGCCAAAAACTGTGCCAGCAAGAACACGAATGTCGAGGCCACAATCACCATGAATATACCTGACATGCGCGAAAGCGTCATATCGCGCGTGGTGACAGGTGTCGCGTGAATGATCTCCAGCATGTTTGATGTCTTGTCCCTCAAGACACCTGTGACAGTAAAAATGCCGCCGAAAAATATGATTGGAAGAAAAGCGCCAGAAACGCCCGCGGCGATCATCTGAGCGCCATTGGCTTTTAGGCGAGAGCCTGAAAGCCCAGAGCCGATAACATCAGGGAGCAGGGTAGAGAGCGCCCCGTAGATTACCATAACCACCATGACGACCCAAAAGGCAATCTGCTTGGACTGATATCCTGTTTCAAATTTGAGGAGTTGCTTAAACATTCGCAAGCTCCAGAGTCTTATCCGCAACAAGACCGTGAAGATGGGCATGATAGGCATCTTCGAGCATAACATCAGCCTGATCCCAGCCCGCACCGGGAGAGCGCGTGTCCAGAACGGAAACGATCACACCGCCCGAAAGGTGTCGAGAAGACAGGAAATTGTCCTGCGTTTTAACCTTAGCCGACTCCTCTTTGGTCACGCGCTTCCGCCAGACTTGGCCGTCAATTCGCGCAACTAAAGCTTCTGGGGCTCCACGCGCTACAATCTGACCAGCCCCCATAACGGCCATATCCGTGCAAAGGTCGCGGACATCTTCGATAATATGGGTCGAGAGAATGATGATTTTTGACTCCGCTTGTTCCGATAGCAAATCGAGGAAACGCTGACGCTCTGTTGGATCAAGGCCGGCTGTAGGTTCGTCGACAATCAAGACTTTCGGGTCACCGAGTAGCGCTTGGGCAACACCGAAACGTTGTCGCATACCGCCAGAATAGGTCGCGACATTCGCAGAGGAGTGGGTGAGAAGATTTACATGTTCTAAAAGCGACCGGATCTGAGTTTCTCTCGCGGTCTTGTCCGTTATGCCTTTTAAAACGGCGATATGGTCCAAAAGCGCTTTCGCACTCATTTTTGGATAGACCCCAAAATCTTGCGGAAGATATCCCAGCGTGGATCGCATGGTCATCGGATTTGCGACAATGTCGACTCCGTTTAGGTGGATCGAACCGCTGTCAGGTTTTTGTAGTGTTGCGAGCGTCCGCATCAACGTAGATTTCCCTGCGCCATTGGGCCCCAGCAGGCCAAAAAGGCCAGGTTCAAGATTTAGTGAAACGTTTTTCAACGCGTGTACGTCCCCAAAACTCTTGGATATATTCTGAATGGACAACATGGTATTTCCCCGAACGCTAACGAATTACAGTCTTGCCCCACTCTAAGCATGACCCTTATCGAAAAACAACATATAATATCGATTAACGATAAGTGTGGGGTCTCATCGTCGGTCAGCTCGTTCCCTCACGTCGCGCTCAAACGTCTCCGATTTGTCACTTAGATTTGCTTCCCTGAGCCGCCTCAACGCGCTAGGTTGGACGCAATATGAAAACCGAAACACCTGCTATTCCTTCGACGTCACCACCATTGTCTTATGCCTTTGCGCGTTTGCATGGCGTGATTGTGGCCGAGGGTGACGCGGGCGTCCCTGTTCTTGCACATCGCCCCGGCGTTGCGCGCGAAGCTCTATTGGAGGCGCGCCGTGTTTTCGGCCGACCCATTCGACCCGAACCGATGGATGCAACGGCTTTCACACATTTGATTGCGAAGACTTATGCGCAATCTGACCTGAATAGCTCGGCGGATGCGGCGATTGGAAATCCCGAAGACTTATCGCTCCTCGCCTCAGGTCTACCCAAATCATCCGACCTTTTAGACGATGCCGATGATGCGCCTGTTATTCGCTTGATCAATGGAATTTTGCAGGAGGCTATTCGGTCTCGCGCCTCAGATATACATGTGGAGCCCTATGAAGAACGTTTATCTGTCAGGTTCCGTATTGATGGAACTCTAACCGAGAAACTCTCGCTGCCCGCGCGTCTTGCGCCAGTTTTGGTCAGTCGGGTCAAAGTTATGGCGCGCTTGGATATTGCCAATAAGCGCATCCCGCAGGACGGACGTTTTTCCTTTAATCTTGGCGACCGCCAGATTGATGTACGAGTTTCAACTTTGCCAGCGCGCCATGGCGAACGACTTGTTATGCGGATTTTGGAAAAAGATAGTCAAGGCATTGGCCTGTCAGAACTCGGCATGGATGCCAACATGTTGACGGATTTCCAAACCATGCTAGCGCGCCCCAATGGCATCATACTCGTCACGGGTCCGACGGGCTCGGGTAAAACAACAACACTCTACGGTGCGTTGTCGCGGTTAAATGATGGTACGCGGAATGTGCTGACGGTGGAGGACCCTGTTGAATATGCGCTGGACGGGATTGGCCAAACTCAGGTGAACGACAAAGTCGGTATGAGCTTTGCGGCGGGTTTGCGCGCTATTTTGCGGCAAGATCCAGACGTGGTGATGGTCGGTGAAATCCGCGATCCTGAAACCGCCGAAATCGCAGTGCAAGCCGCGTTGACGGGACATCTTGTTTTATCGACCGTACATACAAATTCCGCCGTCGCCGCCATTGCGCGTCTGCGAGATATGGGGGTGGAGCCGTTCCTTTTGTCTTCAACTGTTACCGCTCTGGTGGCGCAGCGTTTGGTGCGCAGACTCTGCGAGCATTGTAAAAAGCCTTACCAACCCACCGCTTCAGAATGTGCGGAATTGGGCGTGAAATCTGGGTCGACGTTCCATAAACCTTCGGGCTGTATGAAGTGTCAGAATATCGGATATCAGGGTCGGCTTGGTCTCTATGAGATGGTCATCAATGACGATACGCTGCGGCAGATGATACATGACGGTGCTTCGGAAACCGATATGGCGACATATGCTTTTAAAACGCGTATGACACTTTTGCAGAGTGGCGCAGACGCTGTGCTGTCAGGGGCGACAAGTTTTGAAGAAGTGCTCCGCGTCTGTTCGGCCAACGTCGCAGAGACGATTTAAAAATGGACGCGTTTGATTACAGCGCATTGGATGCCAGCGGCATCAAACGATCTGGTACCTTGATGGCGGGAAGCGCTCGTGAAGCGCGGGACCTCCTGCGCGCACGTGCACTGACGCCACTGGATCTAAACCAATCTCGAAAGAAGGGGGCTAAAACAGGAGTCGTCGCGGGCTCAAAAAATTTCGGGTCGGGTAAGATCAAGCACACTGAATTGACTCGGGCCACCCGACAGCTCGCAATTCTGATCGATGCCGCTACGCCCATTGAAGATGCCCTGCGCGTGACGGCACTTCAATTTGAGAAATCGCCAATGAAAGGTGTCTTGCTCTCTATCCGTTCACAGGTTGTGGAAGGCGCGACATTGTCCCAAGCGCTGCGCAGTCAACCCCAAGCCTTTTCGGAGCTTTACACGGCGATGGTATCATCGGGCGAAACGTCAGGGAAGTTGCCAGAGGTTCTGCTCCGTCTTGCGGATGATTTGGAAGCTGCTCAAGCAATCCGCCGCAAGATTGCGGGCGCGACAGCATATCCGCTTGTTCTGACGGTTGTCGCTTTAGTCGTCATCGTTGTCTTGATGATTTTTGTGGTCCCGAAAGTCGTTGAACAATTTGATACCTTTGGACAAAAGTTGCCGCCGCTCACGCGCGCGACGATCTGGTTTTCTGAATTTTTGCAAAACTACGGCCTTATCCTTTTTGGACTGTTGGTGGCGGTATTCTTTGGATTTCGTTTCGCTTTAAAAACCCCTCGCATTCGGCGGCGCTGGGACGGATTTAAACTCCGCATACCTTTGACGGGGCGATTGCACCGCGACGTCAATGCCGCGCGCTTTTCGCGGACGATGGCGGGGCTGGTGGGCGCTGGAACGCCAGCTTTGGCAGCTATGGACACAGCCCAACATACGCTGAGAAACAGCGTGATGCGCGATGCCATGACGGGCGCGGTAGAACGTGTTCGTTCGGGCGCGCCTATGTCGGCCGCTTTGAAAGAAACAGGCGTTTTCCCACCACTCGTCACGCAAATGGTCATGGGCGGGGAGGCCTCTGGCGACATGGGAAAAATGTTCGCCAAGTCCGCTGACTATCTAGAGGATGAATTCAACGCGCAGACGACTGTCTTCCTGACACTGTTAGAACCTGCCATAATAATAATGTTAGCAGGAGTTGTTCTCATGGTCGTAGCCGCTATCTTCTTGCCAATCTTGCAACTCAACACGCTCGCCTATTAAGGAGCTTTGAACACCATGAAGCATAAAACGAACGAAGACGGATTTACCTTGGTCGAAGTGATGGTGACCTTGGTAATTATTGGTTTGCTGACGACATTTGTGGTGCTCAATGTCTTGCCTGCCCAAGGTAAAGCCCAAGTTCAAAAAGCCAAGGGCGACATAGCAGCAATCGAAACAGCCCTAGAGATGTTCTATCTGGATATGAACCAATACCCGACCGAGCAGCAAGGGCTTGAGGCCCTGACCACGCCGCCCTCTGGTGTGAACGAAGGAGCTTATCGCACGGGGGGGTATATCAAGAAAATGTCACTCGACCCTTGGGGTAATCCATATGAATATCGCAACCCGGGTGAGCGTTCCTTGGTAGATATTTATTCGCTCGGCGCGGATGGCGAACCGGGTGGTGAAGACCAAAATGCGGATATTGGGAATTGGCAATAACGGCACATCAGACAGCTCGTCACGCGCGTGAAGCGGGCTTTACGCTCGTCGAAATCCTTTGCGTTCTAGCTCTATTGGGTTTGACAGCAGGCATGGTTGTTTTGAATCTACCCAAGTCAACGCCGCCTATCCAAACCGAGGTCCAAATGCTGGCGACAACGCTCAATCTTGCTGCACGAGAAAGCGTAATTGACGGCAAGACCCGCGCTATTGATGTCAACGTCGGAGGTATTGAGCTTTTTATTTATGACGGGGAATGGGTCGCTGAAACGCGCCGGGATTTCTCAGATGCCGCGCGCATTGAATTGGATGTCGACGATCAGCGTGTCGACCTTAAAGCACGATCTAAATCCAAAATTGACCTCCCGCCTTTGATTCAATTTGACGCAACCGGAAATGTGACACCCTTTATTCTCTCGCTATCTGGAGAGGGTGGGAGTTTCGTTTTGTCGCCGAACTCGAGAGGCCGAATTACCGTCGAGGTTCAACCATGAAAGACTCTGGATTTACACTCGTCGAAGTCATGGCCGCCTTAGTTATTTTTTCAGTCGCCATTGTCGGACTATCACATGTGGGTACGCAGTCGGTTTCGCACAGTCAGCGTTTGGCTGATAAAACCTTCGCGGGGGTTGTGGCTGATAATCAACTCATTCGCGCCCGAATGCAACGCCCGCAAGTCGGAACGAAATCTGGTGAAGAGGCGGCAGGTGGGCAAACCTATCGATGGCGGATTCTGACTGCCGAAACACCGCAAGCGGGCTTATTAGAACTACAGGTTCAAGTTTCCCAATCCGAAGATGTCCTCATCACACGACGTGCTTGGCTAAGCCAGGGTGGTAATGCGACCACGGTGCAACAATGAGACGGGATAGACTTGAATCGAATTCTGAGGCTGGCTTCACTTTAGTGGAAGTGCTCGTCTCGTTATTTATATTTGCTGTGATCAGCGCAGGCACGATGACCGCTATGATGCAAACCTTTGCGGCGAAAGATCGATTGGATCAAGCGGCGACCGAGCTGTCTGATCTAGCCGCGTTTCGATCAATCCTCCGTGCAGATATGGCCGCGCTGGATTTGCGTCCTGCCCGGGATGGGTTCGGTGGGCGCGAACAAACATTGGTCACGACGGATGGCGATGCGTTGCTGACATTTACCCGACTCGGACGATCTAATACATTGGGGGCGAAACGGGGGCAGGCCGAGCGGGTCCGATACCTTTTTCGGGATGGCCAATTTATTCGCGAAAGTCTGCCGCATGAAAATCCTGCGGAACTGGGATTGTGGCGCGGGCGTGTCATTCTGGAAGGCCTGCAGAATGCGGAACTTACCTACTTAACACGAACTGCGAATGTCGATCTGGAACTCCAGAATTGGACGATCCCAAATCCGCCTGCGGCCAGACCAGTTCTGACCACCTCAGCTGTAGAACTCTTAATCACGGATCGTCGCGGGAATGTGACAGCGCATTTGTTCGAGTTGGGTCTATGACGCGCAAATCGAAAAGTGAACAAGGCACTGTCCTGCTGACCACTTTGCTTATCATGGCGGTGATGGCAGCCCTAACCGTCGCGCTGATGGAAGATATCCGCTTTGCAGTGAAGCGAACGATCAATGTGAACGCCTACGCTCAGGCGGATTGGCAAGCCGGCGGCGCTGAAGATTTCATCGCGGCGTATCTGCAGAATGATTTCCGTGAATTGGATCCGGCTGCGAAGGCCGTTTTGTTGCAATCGCGAACACCATTGATACTGCCAACTCCAGAAGGTGCCATCACGTTGATCCTGAAAGATGCCAGCCATTGTTTTAATTTGAGCCATGTCGTGACCGACGCCGGTGAGCAAAACAGCGTTGCCGCCGCAGAGTTTAGCAATGTGGCGCAACTCTTAGGTTTGCCGCCTAATCAAGCTATCGCTTTAGCCAGCACCCTCATCGATTGGCAGGATAAGGATCAACAGATGAGGTCGGGCGGTGCAGAGGATGGGACCTATCTCCGACGTAACCCCCCATATCGTACGGCGGATACCGCCATGCGAAGCCCAGAAGAAATGCGGGCTTTGAATGGAATGGATGAGGATTTATGGGAGCTTTTCAAACCCTTTGTTTGCACTGGCCCCACCAAGGGGGAGGGACAACAATCCCAATCCATCAATATTAACAGCCTTCCGCCCGAGCGCCTGATTCTATTGGCGGCGGCCTTGGCAGGCGTCGGCTCGGCGCAAGACGCTGTTCCTGTGGCGGAGGCGCTGCTGCGAGATAGGCCCATGACGGGGTATGAAACTCTCGATGAGATAACGACAAAATTAGAAGGCCTCGGATTCGAACTTCAGAATCCAGAACGTCTCGGTATTGATGTGACCGCAATCTTCGTTGAGGTTGTGACCCAGGTCGGCCCCGCCGAACGTGTCCGAACTTACAGATATGATGGGGTGGACACAGGGGTCTTACAACTGACATATCGCGGGTGGGGGCGTGAAACCTTTAGACCTGAAATCGAAATCGAATTGGACGCGCGCTAATGGCGGCACCGACATTAATTATTTTGCCCGGGTTAGAGGGTGGTGAGGCCATTGTCGCAACCGCGTCTGGGCAAGGCCACGCGACATCTCGTGTTGCGGTTGCTGACGTACCTAGCCTTGGACTATCCGAGCCAGTCATCATTTTGCCTGGACAGTGGGTCCGCATTTTTGAAACCGAACTGCCCAAAGCAGGGCGAGCGCAGCAATTGAAAATGTCTCGTTTCGCGCGTGAAGACGATATTGCCAATGGAGCCGATGAGCTGCATTTCGCTTTGTCGGATGCTCAACCTCCTGCGCTGGCTGTTGTCGACAAACGGATCATGAATCAGCTGTTTGAGGCATTGGGAGCTTCGCGACCCAAAGCGATTTTCGCTGATTATGATCTGCTGATGGGAGAGGAGGCGGTTCTCGTCATAGATCGCGCTGTTGAACCGCAACGCGCGGCGGTTGATTTGGATTGGACGGATGAAAATTTAGTTCAACTCCCAGATTCTCAGCTGGCGTCGACCTTTGCTGAAGCGGTCTACGCGGGTCACGGGTTGAACTTAATGCAAGGGGATTATCGCCCGCGTTCTAATTTAAACCTGCCTCGCGTACCTCTGATCCGTTTTGCCGCTCTGGCCGCGTCTGCTGCTTTGGCGCTGTTCATATGGAGTGGTGTTCAGGATCGCTCTGCCGCGACACAAGCTAAAGATTTGCGCGCACAAACAGCCGCCGATTATTTGGCGCTTACGGGTGAGCGCGCTCCAAACAATCCGGGGCGCGTCGCGGCGCAATCTGTTAAATCAGGTTCTGTGACACGCACGGGGTTTCTGGACCTGTCTTCCATTCTATTTACGGGACTATCGGAATTTGACGACCTTCGCGTCGATCAGTTGCGATATAATGCGGAAGACGGTGTGCTGCGCTTACGACTCATTTACCCCAGTTTCGATGCCGCGTCTCGTGCGGAATCCGCGGTGGCGAAAGCGGGTGGCATTCTGACGACGGGCGGTGTGCGAGAGCAAAATGGCGCTTTTGTCGGTGATGCCACGCTGAGCGTCGGGGGCGCATCATGATGTCTTGGTTCCAATCTCGGGAACCACGCGAACGCGTGCTGCTCCTCATTATGGGCGCAATGCTCGCACTATTTGTCGCATGGTTTTTGGTCAATCGTGAGGTGGGTCCGACAGGACAATCTAAACTTGAAGCTGCTCAGACAGATCGTGAATTATGGCTGCGTGCGGCTCCAAAGTTGAATGTATCGGGAGCAAATGGAGAACGGGCTGCATTTACCCGTGGCGCATTAATTGACGTGGCGCGCAAACGTGACGTCGAGTTGTCACGCATTCAACCCCAGCCCAGCGGTGGATTGACGGTTTATATTGAAGACGTAGGCACGCTGGAGTTCTACGCAATCATCGGTGATCTCGTCGCGGGCTATAATGTCGATGTCGAGAACGTCCTCATTAGCACGACTCCCAATGGCGTTCTAAACGCGCAATTTACATTGGCGGAATTGGGATAGCGGTTGAGCTTCAAAGTTCGGTGGCGTTCTTTTCTAAATCCAACAAATCGCGCTTGCGTTTCAAACCACCTGCATAGCCGCCCAAGCTGCCGTCTTTCGCAATGACGCGATGACAGGGTATGATCAAGGCCAAACCATTATTGGCATTTGCTGATGCCACAGCGCGCACCGCAGACGGCTTCCCAATCATCT
Organism: Litorimonas cladophorae; assembly: GCF_014652455.1. Lineage (GTDB taxonomy): Bacteria > Pseudomonadota > Alphaproteobacteria > Caulobacterales > Maricaulaceae > Litorimonas > Litorimonas cladophorae. Next base: position 379,075 of record NZ_BMYV01000002.1, read on the forward strand.
CGGCTAGTTGGGCGTAAGATCGTGTTTCGCCGTGTGGGATTTTTTGAAGCGCTTCCCATGTCTGTCTTTGGAAACTTGTACCTGAAGTCGCCAGTGGCGTTTCGAAGTTTGATAGCTCCCCTTTGAAATAAGCCGCTAACTCGACCTCAATCTGTTCAGTGATCTCTGTTCGCCCGGGAAGAACCGGTCGTCCTTGGATTTTGCGCAGACGATCAAATTGTCGACGCATATTTTTTCGATTGGTAAACTCTAACAAATAAAGCGCAGCCTCATCGGCAATGATGATCATGCGCCCCATCGGTGTTTCAATCCAGTCAATAGACAGTGGCGTGGCCTGACCTTTTGCGGGGGCGGTTCCAAACAGCTTGGCATAGGCTGTCCGAAATCCTGATGGGCTATCGAAGCCTGCATCTAATTGCGCGTCCAAAACGGATCCACCTTTTGCCAAGGTTTGCGCAGCGCGTCCAAGCCGCCTTGCCCGCGCATAATCGGCGAAGCTCATGCCAAATCGGGTGAGAAATTTTCGCCGTGCCGTTGATGCATCAATGCCGCGTTTGGCCAAAGCCGCTTGCGTTATTTTAAGTTCCGGTTCGTCTTCGACGAGGGTGATGAGCTGTTTGATAAGCGTCATGTCGCCGCCCGCAGGGTGGCAGCGTTTACAGGCGCGATAACCAGCAGACAGCGCGGCGTCAGCTGAGGGGTAAAAGGCGCAATTTTCTGGCTTTGGCAATCGGGCCGGACAGCCCGGTCGACAGAATATACCGGTTGAACTGACACCAAGAAACAGATGCCCATCATAAGCGAGGTCTTTCTCTCGAAAAATTTCGTAGCACGCCGTATTATTGGGCGGTTTTGACGGTGAGAGCAGGTCCATGATTGCCCTATAGCAGGGGTTTTCGGTCACCGTCGCCGAAAATCTAGCAAGACAGTCGAAAACCGCTTGCGAAACTTGCAACACAGCGATGTCCCGCTTACAGCCAAGCTTCGATAAGAAAGAGCGTACTATGACTGTGTATCTGCATAAACATGACCTTCCAGATGGACTGGACTTTGGAAAATCCGTTGCCGTAGATACCGAAACCCAGGGCTTGTCCTTGGTTCGTGACAAGCTTTGCCTCGTTCAGCTTTCAGCTGGCGATGGGGATGCCCACATTGTGCAAATGGACCGCGATGCTTATAACGCGCCCAACCTTAGTAAACTTATGACAGACCCTGACGTCGTGAAGATTTTCCATTTCGCACGTTTCGATGTCGCGATGATGATGCGTGATATGAAAATCACAGTTGCGCCTGTGTTCTGTACCAAAATCGCGTCAGGCCTCGTGCGGACCTATACGGACCGTCATGGGTTGAAAGACCTGACCAAAGAATTGATCAACGTCGATCTGTCGAAGCAACAACAGTCTTCGGATTGGGCGGCAGACGAATTGACGGAAGCGCAATTGAACTATGCCGCTTCTGATGTGCTGTATTTGCATCAACTAAAGACGATCCTATCGGGCCGCCTCATGCGTGAAGGTCGTTGGGATATTGCTCAGGGCTGTTTCGAATTCCTGCCTACGCGGGCTATGCTCGACCTGAACGGCTGGTCGGATGTCGATATATTCTCTCATCGCATGCGTCGCGCCGATTAATGTTTCACATGGGGCGCATTACGATTAAGTTATTCCCGCACATTATGTGTCGCGCCCTCGTGCGTGAAACGCTATAGCTACGCAGAGATTATGAGCACGGCTGCACCCATATCCCCTAGTCCCGATCGTAGGGTCTCTGAAGGCTTAGGCCTTTGGGAGCCTAAGCGTGCCCTCACACTTGAGGCAGCACGCGCGCACACGCAACGCATTAAGGTAATGCGCTACCTATTGATTGGCCTGTCAGTCGTTCTGGTTGCTGTTTTAATCTGGCAGTTTTTGTCAGATCGTGGGGGATTTGATCCTATCAATGATCCGACCGAGAGCGTGAAAATGGTCAATCCGCGATATTCGGGTCGCACAGGCGATGGCCTTCCGTTTTATCTGACAGCGGACACAGCCGTGCGTCGGATGGAGGATCGCAATACTGTATTGTTAGATAATCCCGTGCTCGAATTTATTCGGGACGCAGGCGTGGAAAGCAGCGCCGTTATCGCAAAGACAGGCTCATATAATGACGTAGATAAAATTCTGGAGCTAAATACCGACGTGAATTTGGAAACGGACGACGGTAATAGTTGTGACACAACCCATGCCCGTATTTTCAACGTAGAAAAGCGTATCGAAGGTGACGCTCCAATCTCCTGCACGGGCAGCTTTGGCAAAGTGAACGGCCAGACCTATGAAATTCAAGACGACTATAAGACCTTTGTTTTCAAGGATGGTATGGTTGCAAGGCTTGAACGGGGTCCAGACAGCGGACCCGCGCCGACCGATGGTCTGAGCTTCGGCTTTGGCGGATCTGGTCCCGTCGATATCGTGGCCAAAACGGGAATTTATAAAGGTGACTTTACCGACTTAGAAGGTGATGTCCGCGTTGTGCAAGAAGGTGCTGTCATCACGTCAGACCAGATGGATATTTTCCGTATCCAAGAAGATGGCCCCGCCGCGGGCAGCATTAAATTAGGGGCCATCCAGAAGATCGATGCCGAAGGAAATTTCCGTTACGTCACCGCAGAGAATGATATCCGCGGGCGCAAAGGCGTTTACGAGCGCGAGAAAAGCCTTATGACCGTGACAGGCGATGTGATTGTTATTCAACCAGGTGGCAATCGCGTTGAGGCGCAAAAACTGACATATGATACCAAAACTGGCACTATTCGATTTTCGGGAAAGTGTCTTGGACGTGATTGTGATACCAATGGACGGGTCGGCATTCGAATTCCCGGCTCAAAGAATTAGGACGTGATGTAATGCGCAGTTTTCTGACCTTTTCGGCAGCCCTTTTGATGAGCGCCTTTTCTCATTCAGCCTACGCACAGTTCTCTCCTGACTCCGCTGCAGACACAGTGCTTTACGCGGATGATACAGTGTCCACGAATGGCGTGATTACGCTCACGGGTCAGGCTGACATTCGTCAAGGTGACGTTCGGTTGCTTGCCGATAAAATCGAAATTTACACGGATGGCAACGGCGGCGGATTGGTCTCTACCGAAGGATTTAACCGCATGGTCGCAACGGGTAATTTTTATTACATCACGCCTGAGCAAGAAGTGCGCGGCGAAAAGGGCGTCTATACCCGCGCAAATGATAGCTTCGTCGTGACAGGGGATGTGATTTTGTTGCAAGAGGATAGCGTCGTGACCGGCAGCCGCCTCGATTACAACCTTACAACACGAGCCGCCAAAGTTGTTTCCGAATGTAAGGGCCGTGGCTGTGCCAAAGAACAACGTGTTGCCATCCTGATCCGTTCGACAAACTCAGACCAAGGTACAAATTAATGGCCGAAGCTGACCCACGCTTAAAACCCAAAATTATTACGCCGCCTGCAACGGGTTTGGCGGCCAATAATATTGGCAAAGCCTATCGTGGTCGCGTGGTTGTTAAAGATATTACTTTGACCGTTCAGCGCGGCGAAGTTGTGGCGCTCATGGGTCCGAATGGTGCCGGTAAGACGACCAGTTTTTACATGATCATGGGCTTGATCGAAGCTGACCGCGGTTCAATTTCGTTGGATGGGCAAGACATCACCAAACTTCCGATGTATCAGCGTGCTCGTCTGGGCGTTGGTTACCTACCGCAAGAACAATCGATTTTTCGCGGGCTGACCGTTGAAGAAAATATCAAAGCTGTTGTTCAACTGACGGAAAAAGATCGGTCCAAATGGGATGATAATGTTTCGGCTCTGCTGGATGAACTTAATATTGGGCATATCCGAAAGTCACCCGCTTTGGCATTGTCAGGTGGTGAACGTCGTCGGGTAGAAATTGCGCGTGCTCTTGCCTCCCGCCCAAGCTTCATTCTCTTGGATGAGCCTTTCACGGGCATCGACCCCATTGCCATTGCAGATATTTCTGAACTTGTGCTCTATCTGAAAAAGCGCGGTATCGGAATTTTGATCACGGATCACCGTGTGCGTGAGACATTGGACATCGTCGATCGTGCGTCGATCCTGTTCCAAGGAGAAGCTCTGTTCGAAGGCACACCAGACGAAATCCGCGCCAACCCAGATGTCCGTCGCGTCTATCTCGGTGAGAAATACGCGTAAAGCCGTCCTGTTCGCGTAAGGGGATACCCTTTACTGTCTAGCTAATTCGCCCAAATATGAATTCGTTCATCGTTTTCGGCAAATATGAATAAATCGCCACAATCCTTCACACCTTCATTTAAATGGATTTTCTCTGGGAACAGTTTTGTTACTTTCCTTGGCCGCATCGGTTGATTTGCGTCTCGACAATTCAGCATTGAAACAAATGTTTGAGCTTCAGGAAGTGTAAGGCTTATCGCGCGGATATTCGTGTCGAGATTGTGAGCTTCATGAATTTCAGTCGCCTGTTCTGGTATCCAATCTGGGATCCAGCCCCGTTCTATAGCTTTGTCATCTTTTGCCTCAGATAAAGATGGATAAATGATATAAAAATCCATCTCAGACATGGAGCAAGCGGTGGCGAAAGTTAGAAATGCCAGGATTATGAAATTTATTTCAGTGCGCATCGGCGGACTACCTCTACATATATCGAGAGCTGTCCCAAACTTTGTCAAATGGCTTCGAGCGGCCCGAGGCTTGTACGATTAGGAGATGCTCACGTTGCAATTGACGCGGTTCATCGACGCCGCAGGCATGAGCGATGATTTCAACTTCTTTGATGATGTTCTTTATATAGTTGTGAACCCGCACGGCTTTGTTGGCAGGGTCCAGCCCCTTTTGTAATCGTGGGTTATGCGTGGTGATACCCGTTGGACAGGTGTTTTTATCGCATTTCAGGGCTTGGATGCAGCCGAGTGCGAACATGAAACCGCGTGCATTATTGACCATATCCGCCCCCGCACAAAACGCCCACGCCACATCGGCAGAGGTGACCAACTTTCCAGACGCAATAATTTTCACGCGATCCCGCAAGTTATATTCCCGCAACAGATCATCCATGAGCGGCAGCCCCTCTCGAACTGAGAGGCCCGTATTATCGATCAAGGGCAGGGGCGCTGCACCTGTTCCACCATCCCCACCATCGATAACAATATAATCTGGCGCAGAGGCGTCACCGCGAACTTTGATCGCTTTGAGGAGGTCCACAATAGGTCCAACTTGGCCGATGCAGAGCTTAATTCCCGTCGGGCGGCCAGAGGCCTCACGGACTTTATGGATCAAATCCAAGAGCTCTTCCGAATTGCTTGCGTCTATGTGTCGGTTCGGCGAGATCGCATCTTCACCTTCTGGGATACCGCGAATTTCTGCGATTTCCGCGTTAACCTTGCCGCCGGGCAGGATGCCGCCCTTGCCAGGTTTTGCGCCTTGGCTCAGTTTGATTTCCACCATTTTAATATGGGGGTTTTCACAGACCTTACGAAGCTTGTCCTCGTTCAGAGTTGCATCATCATTCCGTGCCCCGAATTTTGCTGTGCCCAGTTGATAGACCACGTCACACCCACCTTCGAGGTGATAGGGTGATACGCCGCCTTCGCCTGTATTTAGATAACAGCGAGAGAGCGCGGCGCCGCGCGAAAGGGCTTGAATGGCTGGCTTAGATAAGCTGCCATAACTCATCGCGGAGATGTTAAAGAGGGAGCCGGGTTGGTAGGGATTGCGTGTATTTGGGCCAATAATGAAATCAGGCACCGGGCGTTCGTCATCGTCCAGCGCCGGAAACAATCCATTTGCAAAGATTGGTGTGCCCGGATCTAGGTTTTTCGTCGAGCCGAAGGGCACAACATCACTGCCGTCTTCACAGACATGGTCAATCCACTCGCGCTCTGCGCGGTTGAACGGCATTTCTTCGCGGTCGAGGGCGAAGAAATACTGTCGGAAAAACTCACCTAAATGCGAGAAAAGCGTCCGAAAACGGCCAATCACAGGGTAATTGCGGCGGACGGCCGAACGCGTCTGTGTGATGTCCAAAACAAATAAGACGACCGCTGCCGCGACGGCTAATCCCACAAGAAACAAAAAGAGCGAGCCTAAGAGGTTCAAGCCCGACATTGCTAACCCTCCGAATTGCGCCATCATCGTAGGGTCGCCTTCGGCGAAGATTAGAGTGTTGGGCATGGGTGGTCTCCTCTTCACGAGATTATGAAGGGCTGCGCGAGTCCCCGCAATCCGTTTTTATTGGCCACCACAGGCGATTGGTGATTTAACAGCTCTCATGAAATGGTTATTCCACATCATTGGACTCATTCTCCTCCTATTTGTCGCACTTTGTGTCGCGGGGTATTTCATTCCTGCGCGCCAAGTCGTGGATGCGAATGTTCAATTGGACGCTGATCCCTATACCGTATTTGAAGTCGTTTCAGATTTAAAATCCTATCCCGAGTGGAGTGGTATAGGTGGTCCCGAAAGCGAATGGGTTTTTGGCGGTGCCGCCGATGGGACGGGCCAAACAGCGGCTTGGCAGTCGGGCGCACGTTTTGGGTCCCTTGAAATCCTGCAATCTACCCCTGGAGAATTTGTTCTTGTACGGACAATTGGTCCGTTGGGAGAGCAAAAGGTGACGCTAGCAATTCAGGAAAGCGGCGCGATGACAAATTTCTTAATCGAGGCGCAACGGGACTTAGGTGGTTTCCCCTACATCGGACGGGTGGCTGCCCTCCGACAAAATGTTGCGACGCAAGAGGCAATGGACCGCGCCGCAATAGGTCTCGAGCAGATGACCGTCGCCCAAAATTAGTTTCTGCCCCTCGATCTACTCATCGGGAAGTGTGTCTAATACCCAATCTATTGAATCATCGGTTGTTTCTTCATTTGCGGCCGTCGGCGTAGACAGGCCCCAATCATTGACTTTTGGCGGGGGCTCCGATGGTGTGAAAAGGTCAGATAAACCTTTGGGTCGCGGCCCTAAATCTAAGGGCTTATTCACAAACTCACGATCAAAATTCGTGTCTTGAAAATCTAGCACGCTGGTGGATGGCCCGCCGCTATTTACCGCGTTGTCGCCAATATTGACGCCAAGTGCACTACGAGACGGGATAGCTCGCGATCCCGAGATGCGTTCACCGCGATCCGCACCTGTGCCGGCCATACCTTCGAAACTCTCGCGGCCTGTTCGGTCACGCCCCTTATTTGCACGCAGATATTCTGGACAATCCAGATGGGTGCGGCCCTCTTCGCGGCAACGAATGTCCAGATTGATGCCTTCAAAAGCTTTGTTTCCGCCGCTGGGTTGAGGGGCAAGTGTCCAACCGCCCGCGCCAGGATTGGTCCGACCAATTTGTGTGCCTCCACCAGGCGGGGCGGCAATATCACCCCCCTGGCTAATCGGGCCTTGGTTGCCCCCGCCGGCAGGTGGCGTGATCGCTGGATCATTGAGCGATGATTGGGAATCTTTCTTCAATAACTCAAGGAAGGGATCGCTTTGCTCTTGCGGTACGGCCCGCACCTCTTCTTCCTGAGTCTCCGGCGCATCGGGTGAGGCTAAAACAGTCGGGGCCGTCGGAACGATTTCGGGTTCCGGTTCGGTTGTAACCTCTGGTTCAATCAAGATAGGGTCCGGAACTATAGGCTCTGGTGCAACGGGCTCTGGGTCAGGTTCAATTATGATCTCTGGAGGCAATGGCTCTGCTTCAACAATTTCGGGCAGTGGGTCGGCATCAATGATGCCAGGCGTCGCCGGGACCTCTGGCGCAATCGACAAGGGGTCCGGCTCGACGACAGCCTCGGGTTCAAAAATCTCAACCATCGGATCAGGGGTGGGCTCAATTAAAGGCTCTGGCAGCGGTTGCAGAGGGACTTCGGGCAAAACCTCTGGGAGCGGCTCAACAATGGGCTCAGGAATAGGATCGAAAAATTCAATGATCTGTTCTGGTTCAGGTTTTGGAAGAGGGTCTAAATCGGGCAGCGGTTCTGGCTCGATAGGGTCAAGCGGCTCAGGCGCAGGTTCTGGTTCGGGTTCCGGATCAGGTTGCACCAAAATCTCCGGCGGGGGAGGTGTCACAACCCGCTCTGGTTCTACTTCGGGCTCAGGAATAGGCTCTGGCGGCGGTGTCGGTCGCGGTATAGGCGCAGGTTCTGGCCGTGGTTGTGGCTTGGGCGATGGGCGCGGCGCAGGCACGGCGACGGGCGGCTTTGATGTGATCTGAGGTTCAATCACGATAGGTTCGGGTTCAGGCTCCGGCTCTTGCACGGGATCAAATGTGACGATCTCAACAGTAATGGGTTCGGGCGGAAGCGGTGGTTTCAGATCTGGAACGATGAAGCTGCCCGACAAGGCGAAGACAAGTCCGACGTGGACTACAAATACAATGGCGGCATTCGTCGAAAATCGCTGCACGTCGCCGTCTAAAAAATCGGATATCCGATCTTCATCGTGGTAGGGCGAAAAGCTCGCGTCTCTGGGTCCCGTGGGTCGCACGTTGTGCCAATCTTTTCGCCATTGAAGCAAAAAGACTAGGACGGTTTGCACGCAGGGCCAAGGTGGGGAGCACCTAGTATTGGCTTAAATTTCAGTCAGGCTGGGGATGGCTTTTCTGAACGTACCTTGGGTAGGAATTGTCTAAATGCCCTGCGCGACGAACAAAAACACGGCCATGACGACAGTGCTGATCAAGACGGCTTTCTCGAATTTCAAATCTTGTGTCATACTCAGTCACCTTTGTTCTTAAGGTCTTATCCGATCTAACAATGGCGAGAAAATGACAGTCTTATGAACTCTCTGTGACTTTACGCTTCGCCTCTTCCCGGTTTCGCCAGAGAATGACGCAAATGCCAGAGATCGTCACGAGGGCGCCCAGCAAGATGATAGGCGTCAATTTTTCGCCCAAAATTACGACGCCGCCGATGACGCCAATGACTGTTGTCATCAAGCCTGACGGGGCAACAGTATGAATGGGCAGCCGCTGTAATAGCCAATAGTAAGACCCATGCGCGACGAGGCTAACCAGTAAAACGGAATAAATTAGCGCTAAACCAAAATTCACACGCGTTTCAGGATTAAAGGCCCGCGTTTGCCCGTCTTCCAAAAATAGGCTCAAGGGCCACAGTACGATTGACCCAACAATCCCAAACCAGACAAGAAGCTGCACCGGAGAAATTGATTTCACCGATTTCACGCTGATGGCCCCGACGGCTTCTGCCATAGCCCCGCATGCAATAAGCGCTATGCCCAAAACGAAACCCTCACTCGCGGCCTCTGGCGGTGCGCCTAAGCCAATCAGGACAACGCCAAGAAAAGCCAAGGCCGCTCCGCTAGTGCGCCATATGCCAATACGTTCGCCTAGGACTAGGACGGATAATATGATCGAGAATGGCATATAAAGCTCGATCGTGACCGCTGCAGCGCTGGCTGTCGTCAGCTTCATGGCGGGGAACATAAAGGCGTAATTTAGTGCGCCAAACCCAAGTCCGCCCATCAGAACAGCCCGCATCTGCCCTTTATGCCAACGCAAAAAAGGCAGAAGGATCAGGGCCATAATCGACACGCGAAGAGCTGCGTAAAACAACGGCGGGATATTCATCTCAACAATTGTGAATTTCATGACAACGAAATGCAGGCCCCAAATAAGGCAAATCATCATCAAGACAGCAAATTCTCGTAGCGACATGGTCGATCCACTCATACCTTAGGGGAGCCAACTTACAGGCTTTCCAAAAACTTCTGTCGCGCCTATGCCTCTCTTATGGCGGACACAAGACTTTCGGATCGAATAACGCGCATTGGGACATCTGCGACTATGGCGATCACGCAAACGGCACGCGACATGCGCGCCAATGGACGTGACGTGATCTCACTATCTGCTGGGGAGCCGGATTTCGATACGCCCAAACATATTCGTGACGCCGCGGTCGCCGCCATGGCAGCGGGCGCGACACGTTACACGGCCGTAGATGGAATTTCAGAGTTAAAGTCCGCGATCATTTCAAAATTTGAGCGGGATAATGATCTGAAATTCACGCCAGAACAGATCAACGTGTCGCCCGGCGGGAAGCCAGTCATCTTCAATGCCCTCGCTGTTACAATAGGGGCAGGTGACGAGGTTATCGTTCCCGCGCCGTGCTGGGTCAGCTATCCTGATATGGTGAAACTTTGCGGTGGCACGCCAGTCGTCGTGTCCTGTGGGGCTGAGACTGCGTTTAGATTGACATCGGAGGCTCTCGAAGCGGCCATCACGCCCCGCACAAAATGGTTGATGCTCAATTCACCGTCTAATCCGACAGGTGCGGCTTACACCGCAGATGAGTTAAGGGCTTTAGCTGAAGTCCTGCGCGCTCATCCGCACGTCATGGTGCTGAGTGACGATATTTACGAGCATCTTGTGTATGATGACTTTGAATTTGCGACCTTCGCGCAGGTCGCGCCTGATCTAGCGGACCGGACGCTCACCATGAATGGTGTGTCCAAAGCTTATGCGATGACAGGTTGGCGCATCGGTTATGCGGGCGGACCAGACTGGCTCATTTCTGCGATGCGCAAATATATGGGGCAGACAACGTCAAACCCTGCCAGTATTAGCCAATGGGCCGCCGTCGCCGCGTTAAATGGTCCGCAGGCGTTTTTGAACGACTGGCGATCCACCTATGTCCAACGCCGCGATCGTGTGGTGTCGCGTTTAAATGCCATGCATGGCGTAACTTGCCTCACGCCGCCCGGCGCATTTTATGCATTTGGTGATGTGTCGGAACTAACGCAAGATGATGCAGATTTTGCACTTCGCCTCTTGGAAGAGACAGGTGTTGCCACGGTCCCTGGCAGCGCATTTCATGCACCGGGTCATATTCGGATTAGCTATGCCGCCGCCATCGAAGAATTAGATGGGGCGCTGGACCGATTGGAAGTATTTCTGTCTTAGCTGGCGGCTTGATTGCAGAGGTGATCTTTCACGACGGCACCTGCTTTGCCCATGTCGACACGGCCCGCGTAACCTGTCTTTAGTTTACCCATGATCTTGCCCATATCTTTCAGGCAAGTTGCGCCCGAATCTTTGACAAGGTTTGCGATGACCGTTTTCATTTCGTCATCTGAGAGTGGCTTCGGCATGAAATCTCGAATGATCTCAATTTCTTCGCGTTCGCGTTCGGCCAGCTCTGGGCGGCCATTGTCTTCATAGGTTTTAGCGCTCTCTTTGCGCTGTTTGACCATTTTGGCCAGCAGAGACATGATCTCTGCGGCATCGATACCTTCGCAGCGGTCTTCGGCGCGGGCCGCAATATCGCGGTCTTTCACCGCTGCTGTTACCAAACGCAGCGTTGAAACGCGCAATTTGTCTTTGCTCTTCATCGCGGCCTTAATGGCCTCGTTGATTTGTGAACGAATTTCTGCGGCATCCGTCATACGGTTTACCATCTATCTGCCCAGGGCGCCCCACACCCATGTCTTCAAGCGAGCACTCATAAGCCTCTCTGACAAGATTGCCAAGTATCCAGAGTCGGTTTTGCACAGAGGGTGTATTGTTTAGGGATTCGCAGGGGTGTGGGTTAGGGTTTTGTTTTTGGGGTCTTGCCTATTGCGACGTGGACTATAAAAGCTCCGACAGTTTGCCTGATCGTTAGTGCGGCAAGTCACAGACTGACCCCGTTGAAGAATAAAGTGTAAAACCATGACAGATTATAAGCCGACGCAAGAACCTACGGCCGCACTCGTTTTGGCTAATGGACAAGTTTTTTATGGTGCCGGTATTGGTCACGTCGGATCCGCGGTTGGCGAAGTCTGTTTCAACACTGCGATGACGGGATATCAGGAGATTCTCACGGACCCGTCCTATGCCGCGCAGATCGTCTGCTTTACCTTCCCACATGTCGGGAATACCGGCACATCCATAGACGATGAAGAGGCCAGTAGCCCGCGCGCAGAAACCGCTGCCGTCGGCGCCATCTTCCGCGCCGCTGTGACACCTGCCTCAAACTGGCGCTCTGACGCGGAGCTGGGCGACTGGCTCGCGGCCCGTAAGATTATTGGCCTGTCGGGTGTCGACACACGTGCCTTAACGGCATTCATCCGCGACAATGGCATGCCGAACGGCGTCATAGCGCACGCGCCCGACGGCGTTTTCGATATTGAAGCGCTCACGCAACAGGCGCGCGAATGGGCTGGATTGGTTGGCGCAGATTTGGCCAAAGATGTTGGCTCGCAGGAATACTTCGATTGGACACAAGCGCGTTGGAACTTGCCGGGAGGTTACAGCGATGTCGAAAACACGAAACGCGTCGTCATGATCGACTATGGCGTAAAGCGGAATATCATGCGGAATTTGGTCAGTTGTGGTCTCGCCGTGACAGTTGTGCCGGCAACGGCATCCGCTGAGGATATTTTGGCTTTGAAACCTGATGGCGTTGTCCTGTCCAATGGGCCTGGCGATCCAGAAGCGACAGGCACTTACGCGATACCAACGATCCAAAAGTTGATTGCGGCTGACTTACCGCTTTTGGGAATTTGTCTCGGACATCAATTGCTGGCCCTCGCATTGGGCGCGAAAACGGTCAAAATGGACCAAGGCCATCACGGCGCCAATCATCCCGTCAAAGACTACACAACGAATAAGGTCGAAATCGTTTCCATGAATCATGGCTTTGCTGTCGACCGTCAGTCTTTGCCTGATAGCGTAGAAGAGACGCATGTTAGCCTATTTGACGGTTCAAATTGTGGTATTCGCGTGAAGGGCAAGCCCGTGTTTTCCGTCCAACACCATCCAGAAGCCAGCCCTGGTCCGCAAGATAGTTTCTATCTCTTCGAACGTTTTGCGGATGCGGTCGGCTAATTTCCCTTCGGGCGTCAGTAGAGAAATCGGCCCAGCCAATAAAACCCTAAGGTCATTCCCATCGCTGCACCAAGATGTTTCGCGGTGGTTTTTATGCGCGGCCAAATCAAGCGCTCGAAAAATGTTGCGGGTGGAAACTCGTCGCCCGTTCGAAAATTTTCGGCTTTATAAGATTTGGGCTTTAATAGACGCAGCGGCGCATCATAAGCCCAAGCAATCAGGGCGAGACTGAACAGCATGAGATATAGAGCAGCCATAGGCCCAGCCGCAGTCGCGCCCAGATAAATCATGGCAAAGCGGGTCGGCACCCGAATAGCGTGAGCGATCCAACCCAGATTTTGGTCGACGAAATTTCGCATAGGTAAGGGAGTCTCAGACGGATATTTTATTTATCGCTCAAAGCCTGATTTTACCGTTTTCAATTAAACTCTCGGCCGCCGCCAGAACAGCTTCTTTCGCAGGGCGGGGGATAACACCTGTTAAACCCGTGACATAGCCTGCGTCAGCTTCGTGGAAGATCCCGACATCGGGTACGATGCTCTTGATGGAATTGTCGAAAAATCCGCCCAGCCTGACGGCAATATCTGGCAACTCACGTTGCGGCAGCTTTGCTTTTGGATAGGCTTGGCGAAGGATCGCTGCGATTTCTGAAAACCATAATGTATTGGATGCAGACATAAGACGTCGTCCCCCTGCATCGGGCAAAGTCATGGATTTGATATGTAAAGAGGCGCAGTCGCGCACATCGACAATCGGGTAGGCAATGCGCGGAATCATTGGCATTTTGCCCGTAAACATCGCCGTGATGATCGCCAAAGACGCGCCTGAGTTATTATAGGTGTCGGGGCCAAATACGAGGCCAGGGCAGACTGTCGCGAGACGATCTTTCATATCGTGAGATTCGACATAGTCCCACACTGCGCGTTCGGCGCGTGTCTTGGAGACGGGATAGGCGGTCAGGGGGTTCCAATTCGGATCTGACCAATCGTTTTCTTTGACTAACATATGTTCGCCACGTCCTGCCTGTCCCATCATTGAAACCATAGAGGAGGTCATGACGATGCGCTCAGCGCCCGCGCCTATGGCTTGTTCGATCACGCGCATGGCCCCTGCGCGGGCGGCAGGCACAAGCGCTTCACGATTTGATGGCGATTCTAACGGAAAAGGCGAGGCAATATGTTGGACATAACGACAGTCCTGGACCGCGTCTTTCCAACCCGCGTCCTTGTCGAGGCCCGCCTCAATAAGCTCGAGTTTTGAGGTGTCGATGGCATTTGCAGCTAAAGCCTCGACGATACGTTCGCCTTTGACTTTGTTTCGCACAGTGCCGCGTACGGCGAACCCTTGGGTCAGCAAACCCGCCGCAACATGGCTGGCAATGAATCCGGAAATCCCGGTAACAAGAACGGTATCAGTCATGAAATTGCTTTCGTGTTCGCCCGGAGCCAGGTCTCGAACGTGTGATAATCGGCTTTCGCATTTTCATAGCATTCAACGACAAAGGTTTTGGCGGATGGTCCCGATGCCGTCACATTGACGTCATTCACGTCTAGAAAAACGAGTGTTGAGACGAAGGCTGTGCGTTTGTTTCCGTCTATGAAAGGATGGCTTTGAGAAAGGCTTTCCCAAAGCGCCGCCGCTTCTTGGATGAGGTCGGTATAATATCCGCTTTGTGGCCGAAACAATGCGGCCTCTAATGCCCCTGCGTCCCGTAGACCGTCGCCACCGCCGAATTTTTCGATTTGCATGTCATGTATGGCGATGACGTCTGCAAGGGTTAAATAGCGAACGATCACTTCGCAAGATACTCCAATGCGTCACTATATTTTGCCATTGCAGACTCAGCTCTGGTTAAGACATCTGCATTGGGGCGCCTAGCGTCTTTTTCTTCCAGAAGTCGATCAACAGCCTCTTCAATGAGAGACTGAAGCTGTCGCCCTTCCTGTTTCGCAACCCGTCGTAAATCAGACAGAAGCTTGGCGTCCATCTGGGTTGAAAACTTTTCACGTTGTACTGACATTTCTTAACTCCGCTTCCCAAAATAGAACGTTATCAAGAAACATCAAGTTCTATCTGGATTGAGGCTACCGCATCGAGATTTTTGTTGGGCAATTGGCGTTATAGATTTCTATTGCCTCCGGCATCCAACGTTGGAAATCTGAAACACGCGTTTCAGGGCTAGGGTGGGTGGATTGGAACTCTGGTGGCGTTGCACCGCCATTTGCGCCCATGCGCTCCCACAGACGCGGCGCTTCACGCGGGTCGTAACAGGCGCGTGCAACTAAGATCAGGCCGATGTAATCCGCTTCTGTTTCATGTTTTCGCGAAAATGGCAGGGCGAAACCATATTGGCTGATGCCGCCAAAGACGCCCATGACGGCTTTTTGCGCGCTGTAGTCCATCCCGCCCGCACCCAGTGAAACACCCGCGCCAACAATGCGCTGCATATTTTGCTGGGCCATACGCTCTGCACCATGATGGGCGAGGGCGTGCCCGATTTCATGTCCCATGATCACCGCGATACCATCTTCATTTTCCGCGATTGGAATGAGACCCGTATAGATGGCCGTATATCCGCCCGGCAGGGCGAACGCATTGGCTTGTTCGCTATCGATGACATTAAACGCCCATTCAAAGCCAGGGTCTTCAGGCGCTGCCGCGCGTTTCAAACGCCCCCCAATTTGCCGCACAGCCTTCACCACCGGTTGATTGGGCGAGACCACGCGGGAGTCGCTCAGTATTTGTTGGTAAGACTGCAGGCCAAGTTGCATTTCTTGCTGGGGCTCCATGGTGCGCAATTGCTTGCGCCCCGTTAGCGGCACGGTTTCCTGATTCATGAGATAGTAGACGCCTGCGCCAATCGCGAAAAGTAACATGATCTGCCAGCGAAAGCCGCCACGCCGACGCATTCCGCCACTGCGGCCCAATTGCGACAGGCCTTGGGCCGAACGACGCACGGGGCGTTGGGTCTGATATTGTCTGCGATACACCATGACGGGGCCTCCTTATGTCTGGAATAGACTAGCGTGCAGGCCATGCAAGGCCAACCCGACAGCCAAAACGGTCGAGATAGGCGCTAAACAGCTAAAAATTGCGCAGTTTTCCACATTCCCGCAGGCAGGATGCTTGCACCTGCGCTCAGGCTTCATTATGGCGAGACAATTTGCTTTTCCGCCCGTGGTCCGCCGTCTTCGAATTGTAGAGAAAACATGCCTAAACGTACCGATATTTCGTCCATTCTCATCATCGGCGCTGGTCCGATCATCATTGGTCAGGCTTGCGAGTTTGATTATTCGGGTGTTCAGGCCTGTAAGGCGCTGCGAGACGAGGGTTACCGGGTCATCTTGGTGAACTCCAATCCTGCCACGATTATGACGGATCCTGGCATGGCAGATGCGACTTATGTCGAGCCGATCACCCCTGAAATCGTTGAGAAAATTATCGCAATCGAGCGGCCAGACGCGTTGCTGCCGACGATGGGCGGGCAGACAGCCCTGAATACCGCATTGTCGCTCGAGCAAATGGGCGTGTTGGAAAAATATAACGTTGAGATGATTGGGGCCAAGGCCGACGTCATCGACAAGGCCGAATCGCGTGAACGATTTGCCGAAGCTATGACAAAGATCGGTCTGGAAAATCCACGCGCCAGCATGATTTCTGCGCCAATGGGCCCAGACGGAAAGCCAAATATCGCCGAGGGTGTCGCTGAAGCTGTGCGCAAGCTACATGAAACAGGCTTGCCCGCAATTATCCGACCCGCTTTCACTATGGGCGGCACAGGCGGCGGCGTGGCTTACAACCAAGAAGAGTTCGAGGAGATTGTACGTTCGGGCCTTGTCGCGTCGCCAACAAATGAAGTTCTCGTCGATGAAAGCCTAATCGGTTGGAAAGAATATGAAATGGAAGTTGTCCGTGACAAAGCGGATAACTGCATCATCATTTGCGCGATTGAAAACATCGACCCCATGGGTGTCCACACAGGCGACTCTATCACGGTCGCGCCCGCCCTGACGCTGACGGATAAAGAATATCAAATCATGCGTGATGCCTCCATCGCGGTTTTGCGCGAAATCGGCGTGGAGACAGGCGGATCAAACGTACAATTTGGTGTAAATCCGAAAGATGGCCGCATGGTCGTTATTGAGATGAACCCGCGCGTGTCGCGATCGTCTGCGCTGGCGTCCAAAGCTACAGGTTTCCCGATTGCCAAAATCGCGGCGAAACTGGCTGTCGGTTATACGCTGGATGAACTCGACAATGATATCACGGGCGCGACCCCTGCGGCGTTCGAGCCGACGATTGATTACGTCGTCACAAAAATTCCGCGTTTCGCGTTTGAGAAATTCCCAGGCAGCGAAGCCATTCTGACGACAGCCATGCGCTCTGTGGGTGAAGCCATGGCGATTGGTCGTACCTTTGCCGAGAGTTTGCAAAAAGCACTACGGTCACTGGAAACGGATTTGGTCGGTCTTGACCCGATTGATATGGGGATCGACGACCCTGAAGAGCTGAACGCGGCGCTGAAATCGCGCCTGACGATTCAAGCCCCTGACCGCATCTTGGTGATCGCCCAAGCCTTCCGCGCGGGCTTCACCGTAGAGAAAGTCCAGACTTATACGAAATTTGATCCATGGTTCCTGCGCCAGATTGAAGCCATTGTGAAAGCCGAAAACTGGTTGGCCGAAATGGGCCTCCCCAAAGACACCGCAACATGGCGCGCGATTAAGGCGGAAGGCTTTTCCGACGTCCGGATAGGTCAACTTACAGGGAAATCTGAGCAAGCGGTTCGCAAAGCTCGTCACAAAGCGGGCGTCCGTCCCGTCTATAAGCGTGTTGATACCTGCGCGGCCGAATTTGCGGCCAAGACGCCCTATATGTATTCCACATATGAGCAGCCAAGTTTCAACGGCGAAGTCGTCAATGAGGCCCGTGTCACAGACCGCAAAAAAGTCGTCATCTTGGGTGGTGGTCCGAACCGTATCGGCCAAGGCATCGAATTTGATTATTGCTGCTGTCACGCCGCTTACGCCATGGCGGAACTCGATATTGAATCCATCATGGTCAATTGTAACCCCGAGACAGTGTCGACGGATTATGACACATCCGACCGTCTCTATTTTGAGCCGCTCACCGAAGAAGATGTTTTGGAATTGATCCAAGGCGAAATGGCCTCAGGTGAGCTTCTGGGCGTGATCGTACAATTTGGTGGGCAGACACCACTGAAATTGGCCGAAGCGTTAGAGGCCAATGGCATTCCATTGCTGGGGACAAAACGCGACGCGCTGGACCGCGCCGAAGATCGTGAGCGTTTCAAGGCGCTTGTCGAAATGCTCGGTCTAAAGCAGCCCAATAACGGCATCGCGCGCAACGCTAAGGAAGCGCAAGAGGCCGCAGATATTGTGGGCTACCCGCTTGTCCTTCGCCCCTCCAACGTCTTGGGTGGACGCGGTATGGAGATCGTTAATTCTGACGCCGAATTAAATCGCTACATTAAAGAAGCCGTCAAGGTTTCGGGCAAGTCGCCGCTGCTGATCGATCAATATTTGCGCGACGCCGTTGAAGTTGATGTCGATGTTATATGTGATGGTGAAGAGGTTTTCGTCGCGGGCATTATGGAACATATCGAAGAAGCGGGCGTCCATTCGGGCGACTCGGCTTGCTCGCTCCCGCCTTATACGTTGTCTGATGAGATCGTCGCAGAACTGGGCCGTCAAGCCACAGTCCTCGCGCTCGAGCTTGGCGTCGTTGGGTTTATGAACACGCAATTCGCGGTCAAAGATAATGTGGTTTACCTCATCGAAGTGAACCCACGCGCCTCGCGGACCGTGCCATTTGTGGCCAAAGCCATTGGCTTGCCCGTTGCCAATATCGCCGCCAAAGTCATGGCGGGCATGAAGCTCTCCGAATTTGATCTGAACCTGCGCCCGCAGAAATATATCGCGGTCAAAGAAGCCGTCTTCCCCTTCGCCCGTTTCCCGGGTGTGGACACCGTGTTGGGGCCTGAGATGCGCTCGACAGGCGAAGTCATGGGACTGGCGGCTAATTTCGGCATGGCCTTCGCCAAGAGCCAACTCGGTGGTGGCGTGACATTGCCGTCCTCAGGCAAGGTTTTCATCTCTGTGCGCGAAGATCACAAACCCGCTATGGTGCAAATGGCAAAAGACTTGATTTCGCTTGGCTTCACAATCATCGCGACGGGCGGGACGACGAAACATTTGCGCGAACATGGCGTCGAGGTTGAATATGTCCGCAAGGTCCACGAGGGCCGTCCGCACATTGTCGATCAAATGAAAAATGGAGAGATCGCGCTCGTCTTTAACACGACCAGTGGCAAACAAGCGTTAGACGATAGTAAGTCGCTGCGCCGTACAGCTCTCACGCAGAAAATCCCATATTTCACAACCGCCGCCGCCGCCAAAGCCACCGTCGAAGCGATTAAGGCGTTGGCGAAAGGGGATTATGAGGTGGAGAGCCTGCAGAGCATTGCGGCGGGGTAGGCTTGCTTCCAACAAGGTCAAATTAACTTCATGAATTCAAAATAGAGAGCTTTGATTAGTGAATTTGGCCGGTTGTGGCATTAATCCTCAAGGTGAGAAGCGTCGATCCGCTGCGCGTTCGGCTTGCGCTGTACCCCATTAGAAAAATTTTAAAGTCATCTTCTATACAGGTGGTTTGCACATCAATTGTTGTGAAGTCATCAAAGTCTGTTGATCTGCCCTCTCCTTGGAAAATATCAATTTTCTCACCGTTGAGCGTTGCTGAAAAATCGAAAACTCGAAGTGTGTCCTGATCACTGTCCTCAACTCGTCGCGTTACGATAATCATCGCTGTGTTAGACTGGCAAAAAAGTTGATGCTTTGTTTCACTGACTTGAGAAGAAAAGTATTTTGTATCTGGGCCAGTAGAGATCACAATTTCTCCGGCTTGATTTCTCTCGACGACACCCAAATACTTTCCATCAGGGTCTAACACGTTTTGAGCTGTTGCCGCGGTGAAAGACGCTAAGGTGGCTGCGATGAGCAATCCTATTATTGCAGAATGTTTCACAAACATGTTCATATCGGATATCTCATCAACCGTCTCTTTTTGTATCTAATTCCAAATTCTAATCAGTCTGGCGAATTCGGAAAATTGAACGACTATTATTTCACTAATTTAAATCCTGTTTGATCAAAATTTGTAAACACGCGGCCGTCTCTATCAATTTGGATATGGGCGTTATGACTTACGCCTTGTGTTGAGTGGAGAATAAGTCCTACTCCGCCGTCTCCAGATAAGCACCCCAACTCCATGTTTTTCAGTGCATGGCTCTCGTCTAGTAAGTGATTTAATTCATCTGAGAGCTGAAAGGCTCGTGTATTTGCACCGTCAGAAACGATAATTCTGGCGAAAAGTTCTGTGCCTCGTCCATGCAAGAGTTGGGCTATCATACGAACGCTTATGCCTTTGCAATCGGCGGACCGCCTCTGCATCGATGAAGGCCGCTCCACAGCGTAATACCGACCGTCCTCACCGCGCTTAACAGAGACGCCATTCGCGGAGCTAAGCTGTGGCAAGGCCATCAGCATGCCCAAGGTTAGCATTGCGGCGGCTTTTGATGGCTTTAACTTGGGCATTTTAGCCATTCTCCGTAAGTCTATAAATTTTTATCTTCTAGCGCGATGATACGACCATGGTTTACCTGTGCTGATCGCGTCAATCGAGTCAAACCCCTCACCCGACGATCGTCGGGTCTGGCGTGACTGCGGCGGATTGGCTTGGCCGTATCGCGACCTTGACACTCTGCCTGAAAATCCCGTAACCTATTCATGTCTTTAGATTTTCGTCTCCTTTCGATTGACAAAGACGTATGGCGGCGGGGTGGCACTCCTGCCGCCTTTTTCTTTTGAAAAATACGACAGCTCCTCGTCTGGACGGTTTTCGCCGTCGGGCACTTCCCTCCCAAAAAAAAAGGCCCTCCCGTGGGAGGACCTCGCGGTCAGTTTACTGTGGCGCAGGATTAGCTCGTCATGCGCACGTGGTAGGAGGTCAATGAGTCCTCATCGGCGTTGACGATGAAATCGTCGAGCAAGTCGCTCATGCAATCGCGGGCAAATTTGCGCGCGGCGATATCGCGCGTGTGTCCAGCGTCGCAAGCGCTCTCGGCCTTGCTGGCGAGCGTGTTATAAACTTTTTCGACGCCCCAATCTGTTTCGAGGTAGCGCGTATCGATGGTAACGGTGACATCATCAGATGTGGACGCAAACGCAGCCGGCGCCAGTGTTGTGCCCAAGGCAGCCAAAGCAATCGCGGTTGTTTTAAATAAAGTTTTCATGTCAGTTCTCCTTTGTTCCGCCTGCATCTCCCAATGAAATACTTGGGCGGGTAATCTCCACTTTCGGTCCGGTTGGCACGCCGGGATCCGAAAGTGGTATAAGGCGTTCGGAAGGGGTTATTCGTCTGCCTTATTGTTATTCGATAATATATTTGAACGTCGTTGTCCAGAAAATATTATCGAAAAACGATAATTTGTGTTTTGGAAACACCTGCATATATAAAGTCATCAGAGGTAACAGGAGGGTGACACCTTTGTGAGGATTTGGTTAGACAAGGTCCTTCACTCGCCTTTCGGCGTGATTTTCAGCTTGACGACCCGATTTTTGCGCCTATCTGCTTGCGGCTTATAAATTTTACGACGAGATCGTTTCCATGATGCAAAAATTTCCGATGACAGTCCACGGCCACGCCGCGCTGGAAGCTGAGCTCAAACACCTCAAATCTGTTGAGCGTCCAGAGATCATCAATGCCATTTCGGTTGCGCGCGATCATGGCGATCTAAAAGAGAACGCAGAATATCACGCAGCAAAGGAAAAGCAGGGCTTCATCGAAGGCCGGATCCAAGAACTGGAAAGCAAGCTTTCCCTAGCGCAGGTCATCGACCCGTCTTCCATGTCAGGTGAAGTCGTCCGCTTTGGCGCAACGGTAAAAATCGTGAATGAAGATACGGATGTCGAAAGCACCTATCAAATCGTGGGTGAAGACGAAGCCAATGTGAAAGATGGCAAAATCTCGATCACATCGCCGATCGCGCGCGCGATGATCACGAAAGAAGTCGGTGACGGATTTGAAGTCGTCGCGCCGGGTGGGTCTAAGCTCTATGAAATCCTAGAGGTCTTCTACAAATAATGACCGAGGCGGCGGCAGCTCAGCCGCTGCGTTGCCTCGTCCTGTCTGACGGGCGTCGCGGAATAGAGAACCAAGCACTCGGCTTGGCTGAGGCTTGCAGTCGCATTTCCGAATTGCAGATATGTACGCAGGTCATTGCCCATTCCAAAGCCATTGCGGCGCTTCCGCCCAAAGGACAGCTTCGGCTGGCGACCTTTGATCTGCCTGAATGCGACATCGCGATTGGTTGCGGACGGCAAGCGATTGCCGCGCTCCTCCATCTTAAACGTTCGCGCCCCGATGTATTTACGGTCTATGTTCAAGACCCCCGGCGCGCACCTACAGATTTTGATCTTGTCATCGCGCCAGAGCATGACAGCGTGAGCGGTGAGAACGTCATCGAAATGATTGGGTCGCCAAATCGTGTCACAGATACGAAGATTATTGGTGAAACTTTGAACTTTGCCCAAGGCCTCTCAAAGCTCCCTGCGCCGCGCGCCGCGTTCCTTATCGGGGGTACGTCCAATACACATAAGTTGGATCAAGAGGCCCATGCCGCGCATCTGATCGCAGCTCAGGGCCTGCTCAAGGCCGGACATTCGCTGCTAATTACGACCTCTCGCCGGACGCCTGAGTTTGCAGCTTTGGCGTGGCGACGGTTAGCCTCAGATCATGACAATATTTGGCTGCATGATGGCGAAGGCCCTAACCCCTATTTTGCTTTTCTCGGTGGGGCAGAGCTCATCCTCGTAACTGAAGATAGTACGAATATGCTGACAGAAGCCTGCGCGACGGGAAAACCCGTGTTTCGCCTACCGATGTCAGGTAAGGCCGGCAAATTTCAAAGACTCTACGACGCGTTAGAAGTGCGATGCGGTGTTGGACGCTACGCGGGACAGGTCGAGGGTCCAGACTACGAGCCGCTCGACGAAACCGCACGGGTTGCCGAATTGTTAAGTGATCAAGTTAAGGCGTCTGATCACGGCAACGCCTGACCTAAACTGGCCCCATGTTTAATGATGGCGGGAATGGCATCAATCGACCCGAAGTAAGTGATATATCCGTCAATCACATCCATTTCTTCAATGACGCGCGGATGTTCCGAATGGGCGACCTTTTTTAAGATAAGCTGAGCTTTACGGATGTCACGGTCCACGCCGCTGGCGGCACGGTAGTGTCGTGCGAGTAGGAAACTGGCGTAGGGATCTCCAGCTTTGGCGGGTATCTCTAAGGCTGCGATATAAGGGGCCACTTCTTTAATATAACCCGTATCCATATAGCCATAGCCAAGGATATCTTGAGAATGTTGGTCGCCATGCATTGCGGCCCGAGCACGCCAGTGCGCCTTCTCATTATTCGGATTTGCTACGCCCTCAGTTTCGTAATGGCGGGCTAGACCAACCATAGCGTGGACGTCTCCTGAGCGCGCATGGATTTCCAGGTATTTTATCCCTGACTGACGATCCTGTAGGCTCGTTGGGTCAGAGAGGAGACTAAATCCCGCCATCTTCTGTGCATAGGGGTTCCCAAGTTCGGCCGCTCTTGCGAAGAGTTCGGAAGCCTTACCGTCATCTTTTTCGACGCC
Source organism: Litorimonas cladophorae (assembly GCF_014652455.1). GTDB lineage: Bacteria > Pseudomonadota > Alphaproteobacteria > Caulobacterales > Maricaulaceae > Litorimonas > Litorimonas cladophorae. The sequence continues at coordinate 402,616 of NZ_BMYV01000002.1, forward strand.
TAAACCTGCCTTATACATATAACCAAGTTCCCCAAGTGAAGCGGGGTGCAGGAAGGCTGACATACGTTGGATCATCTCAGCGTATCGCTCGAGATCTTTTTCGAAATACCGCCCCGTCTTATATTCGATGGCCAAAGTGTAGCCCGCGTCGAAATCATTCAGGCTATAAGCCTTTTCGAGATTGCGTTTTCCACGCGGGACGTTGCGGTATCGCGGGCGCCCCCTGAAATCAAACTCTGCCAGACCGTGCATGGCATTCGTGTTGCCGTGTTTAATGGCCTGTTGGAGATGGTACCGCATCAATTGGGGTGAGGCTTTCGGATGATCTAAGCCATATAAGGATTGAAGGCCCCGATGGGCGCGCGCAGGATCCGTTTTGATTAAGGCTTGGAATTTTTTATGGGCACCTTTCCAGTCCATATTATCGGGGTTGGCGCGAAGGTCCCGGTAAATCAGATTGGCTTTGGCTGCTGAAAAGCCTTTCTTAGCTGAGGTTTCACAAATCTCGTATCCCCGGTCCTCATCTTCTTCAATACCTATCCCAGCGATCAGTAAATAACAGGACATCAATTCGGCTTCGTCGTCGCCCTTAGCCGCTTCTGCGAATACGCGCTGCGCGCCCATGCCATTTGGTTGGTTGTATATATAGCTTTGGATCAAACTATTTTGTGCTAGGCCATTATCCGCCAACAGCATCAACTCTTGAAATGTCGGAGGGCGTTCGGGAAGGGCGGCAACTGCAGTCCTATTCGGCCTAGGTGATAAGACAAGAACAGAGACGAAGGCCAAACCTGTCAGAGCAACCAAACTTATCCACCCGTATGTCTTTTTTGAATTTGTCATAGTTCCCTCGCCACCTGAGATAGCAAGGGGGAGTTAAAAAACCCAATTTGAGTGTAGTTAATTAGGTTTTAAGGGCAACCCGCGTCGCTTTCTGCCCGCACCCATGCCATCGCGTTGCGCAGGATGTTTTTATGAGCTTCGGAATCATAGGCGTCGGCTTTGTGACCCAGGGCAGAATAAACAATCTTGCCATTTCCAGGGCATTTCGCCCAAATGATAGGGTGATCTGTGGGCTCTGGCCCCATGCGTAAATCTTCGACTCCGTAAACCTTATTCAGCGGCGAATAGGTGCTCTCGTCTAAACCTGCGAGCACGACGACGTCTCCACCAACTGGGCCAGTGAATGAATACCATTCGTCATTATGGGCGAACTTTGCGCCGATGCCATCCATGACGGGATGATCCGTCGCTAAGGTGACCACATCTGCTGTCTGAAATTGTGGGTCGGCGGGGTGGCTCACGAACTCTGTTCCAAATTGGGTTTCCCACCACGGCCAGCTTTCGGCCAAGCTGCTATCGCCAGCGGCGTGCTGCGCGATTAAGCCGCCGCCCGCTTCGACGAAGCGTTGGAGGGCTTTTTGTTGATCTCCATTCAACACATTGCCGGTCGCGGAATTCAAAACAATGACGTCAAATTTCGTAAGGTTCTCGTCCGAAAAGATACGCGCGTCTTCGGATATAAAAATGCCTGATCCGTTTTCATCGGACTCACGCGACCAGAATGCCTGTGCGCCTGCGATCCCGCTGTCATGTCGCCAGTCCAGGGTGGCTGAATATACCAGCGTCGCGCCTTCGGGCATATAATCGTAACTTCGCGGCCACACAAATTTCGAAGAAAGGTCTACGGTTGTGACCTCTGGCGCGGGTGGTGGGGCTGTCTCTTCGGGCGCAGCGCAGGCCACGAGAGCGGTGAGCGGAAGGGCGAGAAAGGCAGGTATAAGGTGTTTCATAGCCTCGTGTTGCCAGACCTTAGCAGGAGCCTCAATCATTTCTGTCCAAAAAACGGTCAGCCTGCCCCAAGATTATCGACTTTGCCGAAAACCAAGCCTGCCCACAGGCACCGTGCCGAGTCTGGTTGCGGATGTAGATAGCAATGTCTACATTGGGCAGGATAATTTTTTAAAGAGCGAAACCGCATGACCGAGACTATTCATCACCGCGTCCTAATCATTGGATCTGGACCTGCGGGTTATACGGCGGCCGTCTATGCAGCGCGCGCCATGCTGGAGCCAGGTATTGTGGCGGGCATGCAACCCGGCGGACAGCTGACAATCACGACGGATGTTGAAAATTATCCCGGTTTCCCGTCCATTATGGGCCCAGAGCTTATGGAGCATTTTAAAGAGCATGCGTTGAAATTCGGTACAGCTTTTCATGAAGACATGATCACCGACGTCGATTTTTCCGAGCGTCCGTTCAAGCTTAGCGGTGAGAGCGGAAAAAAATATACAGCCGATGCCGTGATTATTGCGACAGGCGCACAAGCCAAATGGTTAGGATTGCCGTCGGAAGATAAGTTCCAAGGCTTTGGCGTATCCGCCTGCGCGACTTGCGACGGTTTTTTCTACCGCGAGAAGGAAGTCGTTGTTGTCGGCGGCGGCAATACAGCGGTCGAGGAAGCCTTATTCCTGACCAATTTCGCGTCGCGTGTGACGCTTGTCCATCGTCGTGACACCTTGCGGGCAGAGAAGATTTTGCAGCAACGCCTATTTGATCATCCAAAGGTCGAAATCCTCTGGGATACGACGCTGGAAGAAATTCTCGGTGATGATCAGCCTCTGGGCGTGACGGGCGTACGTCTGAAAAACGCAAAGACGGGCGAAGTGTATGATCGCGAAACCCATGGTGTTTTCATCGCGATCGGGCACAAGCCCTCGACAGATATCTTCAAAGGTCATGTCGTGATGAATGAAGGCGGTTATATCACAACGGCCCCTGACAGTACGGCGACCAATATTCCCGGCGTATTCGCAGCAGGCGACGTTTCCGATGAGGAGTGGCGTCAGGCGGTCACAGCCGCAGGTCTTGGTTGTATGGGCGCGTTAGAAGCCGAACGTTATTTGGCAGAAGTCGACGCGGCGGAGAAACTCGCCGAGGCCGCCGAATAAATGCCGCATTCCCTCGATTGGGATAAGTTGAAGACTTTTCATGCTGCAGCGATGACAGGATCTCTGACCGCCGCTGCGGATAAGCTCAAAATCTCTCAGTCGGCGGTCTCGAGGCAGATCACGGCTCTCGAAGAATTTCTCAATATGCCGTTGTTTCATCGGCATGCGCGCGGTCTTACCCTGACAGAGCAGGGGCAAATTCTATATAAGACCGCAGATGATGTCGCAGTTCGTATCGCGCGGGTCCAAAGTCGCGTCATCGACAGCCGGCAAAAACCTCAAGGCGTCTTGCGCGTATCATCGCCGATATCGCTAGGGTCAAATTGGCTGCCGTCAGTCCTGCCAGAGTTCCTCAAAGCCTATCCTGACATTGATGTGCAATTGATTTTGGAAGATGCGGAGCATGACCTTTCAGCGTTCGATGTCGATTGTGCTCTACGGCCGTGGCCCTCGACGCAAGGTGATTTGATTGAGCGAAAATTGGGCCAAATCACGCAGTCGCTTTATGCTAGTCATCAATATTTGTCTGATCATGGGGCGCCGACGTCTGCGCGAGATTTGGACAATCACCGAATTGTCGCCTTTGGAGAATTGATCCCCAAAAACCTCAATAGTGCAAACTGGGTATTGAACGTTGGACATGAACCGGGCGAGGCCCCGCGGAAACCTGCATTGGTTGTCAATAATTTGCACGGCATTATGCGCGCGGCAGAGGCAGGAATCGGCATTGTCGGTATTCCAGACTATATGACGGTTCTGTCAAAACGACTCGTGCGGATACTGCCAAGCGTCCGTGGTGAAGAATTTGATCTATATTTTGTCTATCCGACGGAGTTGCGGGGCTCGGTTCGCGCAAAAGTCTTCCGCGAATTTTTAACCGAAATGACTCGAAACTGGCCGAACGGCTAGATTTACGGCCGTTCCTGACGCGAATGTGAACGAAGATAGTGAGATAGGGCAAATTCCTATGCGTTTTCGCATAGCTCACTTGCGCGGGCGCGGGTTCCGAACGTGACGGGTTATTCCTATATAGAGCTCACGAACACGGCAACGTCCTCCCCTTTTGTTGCCGCGCTTCATACCGCATTCACTCTCCCCGATTGGATTGCGAAGACTTTCACGGCCCCTGTCTTTTAGACAGTGGGCCGTTTTTTTTGTGTTTTATTAACCTTGAGGGGCCAAGACTTTCGCCAAGCAGCGACGGCTGCACCGCGGTGTGTCAAAGGTTTTCGTAGAATGTCGGATCAGTCCATTAATCAAAGTGATGATCCGGGCTTGAAAGACACCGAATACCTGAAAATTCTAGCCGAAAATCTTGAGTCAGGCGTCAGTATTCTTGACGCGGACATGAACTATTTGCTCATTTCCAAAGCCGTGTATCGACACCTTGGTATAACGGAAGAAGAGCTGAAGCCCGGCGACCCGCTCTCACAATGCCATGACCTTATGCTGCAAAACGGCTTATTCACGCCTGAAATGCTAGACCAGCAAAATCTGTCGCCGGACGAACAGATCCGACGAAACGCCGCGGGCATTTCTGAAACTGCGCGCCTGGTTACATTGGGGAATGGAACGACACATCGGTTTCTCAGGAAAAACCTGCCTTGTGGTCGGGTGATTTCAATTGCGGATGATGTCTCCGAACTCGTCGAAAAAGAGGTTCTATTGGATAAGGCCCTAGCCTTAGGTCACGCGGGCTATTGGTCTTTTGACATTTCGACGAAGACCTACACGCTAAGCAACTCTTTGCAGCAGTTTTTCGGCTCTAAAGTTGTGAAACAGATCGAAACTCACGGAATAATGAGCATTCTTCAACCTGATGCGCGGCGGTCTTTTAAAGCGGCCTTGGCAAACGCGCCGAAAACCGGAAACCGTTTCGAAAGTACGGATAATATTAAAACGCAGTCTGGCGAAGACAGTTGGTTTACCACATCCGGAGAAATCATTCGGGATGTTGACGGTAAAGCCATTCGTATCCAAGCGTTTGTAAAAAATGTGACGCGTGAACGGCGTCAAGCCGCAGAGCTGGAGCAGGCTAAGGATGAAGCAATAGCGGCGTCTCGGGCGAAATCGGAATTTCTCGCAAATATGAGCCATGAAATACGAACCCCGATGAACGGGATTTTGGGTATGGCAGAGCTGTTGGAGAATTCTGAAATCAGCGATCGCCAGCGTGATTTTGTGTCGGTGATCAATAATTCTGCCTCGGCACTTTTAACGATCATCAACGACATTCTCGATTTCTCAAAGATCGAAGCAGGCGCGTTTGAAATTGATCCGATGCCTTTTAATTTTAAATCGTCTCTGAATGATGTGACGTCGCTTCTTCGAGCCAATGCGCAGAGCAAAGGGCTTGAGCTGATCATTAACTATCCGTCTGACCTACCAAAGGGTTTCATTGGCGATGCAGGTCGTTTGCGTCAGGTCATTACAAACCTTTTGGGGAACGCCGTTAAATTTACTGAAACCGGACATATCACCATCAATGTGGATGTGCAGACCGTTCGTGACATGGCGGTGTGCACCGTTGAGGTGACCGACACAGGTATCGGTATATCGCCTGAAAAAATGAGCCGTATTTTCGATAAATTCACTCAAGCCGATGGATCTACGACGCGTGTCTATGGCGGCACAGGCCTAGGCCTGACCATTTCAAAATATATCATTGAAATGATGGGTGGCCGCATGAGCGTGCGATCAACTTTAGGCGAGGGGTCAACCTTCGGCTTTCGGGTGCCGCTCCCCATTGATGCAGCGGCCAAGGAAGAATCTTTTGACCGAAGCTTGGTTGAAGGTAAACGCGTACTGATCGTTGATGATATTGAGGTCAATCGCAACCTCTTTACGGAGCAACTTGGAGCTTGGGGCCTACGCACGGACGTCGCTATTGATGGTGTGGATGCGCTAGCCAAGATTAAGGTGGCACAAGAATCTGCAAAACCGTATGACCTAATTCTTCTGGATTTTTTGATGCCTGGCATTAATGGGCAGGAGTTTGCTCAGTTGATCAGTCAGACACCTTCACTCAAAGCTCCGCAAATAATTATGCTGTCCTCTTGCGATCAACCCGTGAGCATGACGGCCTTGGCAGACATTGGTATTGATAGCTATCTCATCAAACCTGTGCGTGAACGCCGTCTCTTTGATACAATTGTGCGGGTCCTCTCAAACCCTATGACGCCAAAAGTGTTAGCCCCTCAAGAAACTACCGCGGCGGCGCAGGAGGTCCAACGTTCGCAAAAACAGGAAATTCTCGTCGCTGAGGATTTCACGCTGAACCAAGAAGTCGTCAAACTCATGCTGGCCGATACCGCTTTCAAACCTATCTTTGCCAATAATGGTCAGGAGGCGATTGAGATGTTTACCGCTGACCCAGAACGTTTTCCACTGATCATCATGGACGTATCTATGCCGGTGGTGGATGGCTTCCAAGCGACACGCCGAATTCGCAGCTTTGAGCGCGAAAATGGCTTGTCCCCGACGCCTGTTGTCGCCTTGACGGGACATGCCTTGAAAGATGACCGGGAAAATTGTTTAGACGCGGGTATGGATGACTATTTGACGAAGCCTGTCAAACAAGCCGCCCTACTCGAAAAGCTGGAGTCCTATTCCGGACGCGCCATCACCATTCGTCGATCGGTATCATGAAATGAACTTTTTCTCGTCTTCTCTTCAAGCCCCGATAAAGTTTCGGGTTATCAAAACACTGGGTTTCGCGCTCGGTGTTCTGTCTTTGACAGCCTGCGCAGAAACCCAAGTCGAAACACCGCTGTCGGCGTTCCATCACAGCATTCAATCCCTGTGCGGGCAGAGCTTCCAAGGTAAAGTGATCAGTCAAGACGCGGTGGACGAAGACTGGCGACGAGAGGTTTTGACCCTCGGCCCGATTACGTGTTTGTCAGAGAATAAGACCTCTATGGCGCTGGATGTCGGCGCAGACAAAAGCCGCGTCTGGTCTCTGGAAATGATGGATCAAGGCCAAGCCCTAGAATTTAAACATGCGCATACGCTCAAAGATGGATCTCCTGATCCCGTCACAAATTATGGTGGCATGGCGTCAGGCGAGAGCACCGCAACCCGCGTAGTCTTCCCGGTCGATCAAGAGTCGATTGATAATTTTCGTGAAAATGGGTTGGATGCTTCTGTGACCAATGTTTGGTCTTTTACGCTCGTCCCAGAGACGTCGCTAACTTATGAGTTGCGCCGCGAGAACCGAGAATTCATCGCTGTTTTCGACCTGACGAAGCCGTCGCCATAAAGGCAGCCGCGAACGAAAGTAGGGGCTTTGGAAGTCTTTCCCTACTTATAAGAAAACTGAACCCTTTGTTATTACGCCCTTAAATCTAAATTTAAGAGAATGATCCCCGCTCACCATTTCACCCCTATGTTTAAATAGTTCTTTCGGACACGGGACAGGTAGGAGCTCACCTGCCGTATCGAGAGACGGCGGGGTTGAGCGGCTGCGTGTGAGAGCGCGGCGTGTGCCGGACCTTTTGGGTGAGAGCCGATGCCTGGGGCCAAAGTTGCCCTAACTGGTAGGACAGACGGGCCGCTCCGTCAAAAACCGCTGCCGCAGGGTTCGTGCATCTGATTAGCAACCAGATACACGGTCATCGCGTAAAACATTTTTCTATTTTGGTCCTCCATCGCGGAGACCACCCTGCGGACTGTCCCACCTAATCAGACATCGCATAATTTGGCAGCCCCCCTGAAACAAGGTGAGGGGCTGTGAGCGATGACGCTTGGTTAGTCGCGCAACAGTTCGTTCACACCTGTCTTCGCGCGGGTCTTCGCATCCACAGTTTTTACGATAACGGCACAGGCCAGACTATGCGAACCATCTTTGCTGGGAAGCGTGCCCGGAACGACAACCGAGTAAGCTGGCACTTCGCCGAAGTGAATTTCACCCGTGGCGCGGTTATAAATTTTCGTTGATTGCGAGAGGAACACGCCCATCGCCAAGACGGCGCCTTCGCGAACAATCACGCCTTCAACGACTTCGGAGCGGGCGCCGATGAAACAATTATCTTCGATAATAGTGGGGTTGGCTTGGAGAGGTTCCAAAACACCACCGATACCGACGCCACCAGAGAGGTGAACATTTTCACCGATTTGGGCGCAGGAGCCAACTGTTGCCCATGTGTCGACCATCGTGCCCGAACCGACATGTGCACCAATATTCACATAGGACGGCATCAAGACGGCATTGGGCGCGATGTAAGATCCGCGACGCACAGTGGCGGGCGGAACAACGCGGAAGGCCGCTTTGGCAAAATCGTCTTCTGTCCAGCCTTCAAATTTGGAGGGGACTTTATCGTAAAAATGACCAGCGCCGCGCCCCACAGTCGCTGGCCCGCCTGTCATCATCGCATTCGGATGAAGACGGAAACCCAGCAGGACGGCTTTCTTGAGCCATTGATGCACAACCCAATCCCCATTCCCTGCCTTGGAGGCTACGCGAAATGTACCATCATCAAGGCCTGAGATTGCGGCCTCTACGGCGTCGCGCGCTTCACCTTTTGTGTCAGGCGATAGAGCCGCGCGGTCATCCCATGCGGCTTCGATGGCGGTTTCAAGCTGGGTCGGGGTCATATTTCTATCCTGTCAAAAGCGGGCGCAACATAGGGCGGCGGTCACGAAGGTCAACGCGTAGCTGGTCAGAGGACAAAGAATTTCTAATAAAAATTGGCGGCAAAATGAACCTTTCTCCCACTTGGTCTGACTATAAGGTGAAAACACGCGAAGGATATGTGTGAAACGCCAAGGGCCGAACATAACAAACCTGCAAAAGCGGCAAGCGGCTGCGCTGGACATTTATCACGTCAGCTTAGCGGCGCAGGGAGATGTTCAGGCCTTTGACGCGCTCTACCGACGTTGGCATCCGCGTTGGTTACGCCTAGCCCATCGTTTGACGGGTAACGCCGATGAAGCGCGCGACGTCATGCAGGATGCGTCACTGACCATCGCGCGAGATATCCATAAATTGCGTGAACCTGAACGATTTTCTGCATGGGCCTATACAATCATCCGTCGTCGGGCTGCGGACCATATAGAGCGCGCGATACGTGACCGACAAGTGATTGCCGATATGCCAGAGCCCGAGGCCAAAACAGGGCCGGAGTCCGCGTTTTCATTACGCCAAGCTTTGTTGCATTTGCCTGAAACCGAACAACTGATGTTGAGCTTATTCTATGTTGAAGGGCTGCGAGGGACAGAGATCGCAGCGGCATTAGGTATTCCACTGGGCACGGTGAAGTCCAGATTATCAACCGCGCGGCGAAAGCTGAAAGCACAATATGAAACCCAAGAAGGAGAGATCAGATGAACGACTTTGACGCAGAAATGAAAGCGATACTCAGCGAAGCCGACACTAGTTTCGATGGGGATACAATCGACGAAACGGGCTACTACAAAGCAGCTTTGGGCAGCTTGCGTGGTCAAGGCAGTGGCATGCGGGTGATGGCCTGGGGGGGTATTCTTGTCTTTGGCGTGATCTTAATTGTCTCGATCTGGCAAATGTTCGTGGCGGACACTTTGCGGATGCAAATCATTTGGGGCGTCTTTGCGATCCTCACAAATTCTGCGCAGATTGCGCTGAAACTTTGGTTCAACATGCAGCTAAATCGCCGCGCGATTTCTCAAGAAATCAGGCGCCTTCAATTGGTCGTAGCGAGCCGAAGCTAAGCCGCCCTATTTGACGAGCAACAGGTGCAAGGCCTCTAGAAAACGTGATCTGTCGCGTTGAGAAAATGGCGCGGGACCGCCCAAATTGGGTTGCTCTGCACCTGCGCGCAAATCGGCCATGATGGCGCGGATGGCGATCTGACTGCCGATGGTGTCCATTGTCATCAGCTTGCCATTCGACCCTAGGACACGCCCGCCAGATTTCAGCACGCGTTCGGCCAATAAAATATCGGAAGTGATAACGATTGAATTTTCATCGGCGGCTTCGGCGATATAATCATCAGCAGCGTCAAAACTGTCGTCGACTAATCGAAAGGTAAAGTTAGGTTCCTTAGGGACGCGAATATATTGATTGGCAACCACAGTCACGGGCACCTTATGCCGTCTTGCGACGCGATAGGTTTCATCCCGAACGGGGCAGGCATCGGCATCAATATAAACATGGTAATTCATATGCGCGTCTTAAGCTGGCACTGGTCATCGCCGCAAGAGCGGGATAGGGCAGGACATGAGTTCGCCCACCACAGATGAAGACCGTTTTGCCGCGTTTCGCCATAGCGCCTTTAAGCGTTATTTCTGGGCGCGATTCATCACATCTTCCGCGACGCAGATCGTGTCGGTCGCCGTTGGCTGGCAGCTTTGGGAGCAAACGAAAAACGCCCTTCTGCTGGGCTTGATCGGATTAGTGCAATTCTTGCCCGCCTTAACTTTGGTCTTGGTAACGGGCTTGGCTTCAGATCGTCTGGGGCGTCGCCGCGTGATGGCGACAGCCACGACATTAGAAATGTTCTGCGCAGCAACGATTTTAGGGCTAGCTGTTACGGGAAATTTTTCGCCTGTCTTGGTGCTAAGCGCACTGACCGTTTTCGGCATAGCGCGCGCTTTCTACACGCCGGCCTCGTCGTCTTTGGTCGTGAATGTCGTGCCTCAAGCGGATTTTTCCAACGCGATTGGATGGGTCACGCTGACCTGGCAATTAGCGGCAATTGTCGGGCCTGCCGCGGGCGGCTTATTATTTGGGATCTCGGGGCCTTTCGCCTATGGCGTCGCGGCCGTGATGTTTGCAATTTCTACTGTTCTGATCTTGAGCATTCCTAAGCCCAACCAAGACATGGAAACCGATCCGACAAGTTGGTCGATGATCCTTGGCGGCTTCCGCTACATTTGGAAGGAAAAAGTCGTCTTGGGCGCGATATCGCTAGATATGTTTGCGGTTCTGCTTGGCGGAGCGGTCGCACTCTTGCCGATCTATGCCAGCGACATTTTGGATGTTGGCGTTATCGGTTTGGGATTGTTGCGCGCCGCGCCCGCGGTCGGGGCTGTGCTGATGATTGGGGTGCTGATCCGTTTCCCTGTGCGGGATCACGCGGGGTTTATCTTATTGCTCAGCGTCGCTGCCTTCGGCGGTGCGACGGCTGTGTTTGGTGTCTCAACCTTGGCTTGGGTATCGATTTTGGCGCTCGCATTTGTGGGGGCTTTCGACATGATCAGCGTTTATATTCGCGAAATTCTTTTGCAGCTGTGGACACCAGATCGTGTGCGCGGGCGGGTCAATGCGGTGAACTCGATCTTCCTCGGGGCGAGCAATGAGCTGGGCGAGTTTCGTGCAGGGACAATGGCCGCGGTCTACGGAGCGGTTTTCACCGTTACCGCAGGGGGCGTGGCTGCGGTTGGGGTTGCCGCGATCTGGCGCGTGATCTTCCCAAAGATGAGCCAAACGAAGAAATTAGAAGCCCCTGATTTAGGCGAGGACTGAGGCGACCCATTCGGGAACAAGCTTTGTCGCGGGGCCATGCCGCGCCTCATCAAACACTGCGCTACCTTGTGAGGGATCAAGATTTAGTTCCAAGGTCCGCGCGCCATATGTCTTCGCCAAATGTACAAACCCCGCCGCTGGATATACCGCGCCTGATGTGCCGATCGACACGAACAGGTCGCAAGCTTGCACGGCGGCTTCCAACCGACGCATTTGATAAGGCATCTCGCCGAACCAAACGATATCGGGACGCGGGCCACCGCGTGTTTGGCAAGCGGGGCAGGGTGTTGATGGGCTCAAATCGCTGAGCTGTTGCCAGTGGTGGTCACAAGCGGAACAAAAAGCGGATAGCAACTCGCCATGCATATGGATCACATCGCTTGATCCGCCGCGTTCGTGTAGGTCATCTACGTTCTGGGTCACGAGCGTTAACTTGCCCGCAAATTCATGTTGTAAGCGTCCCAGCGCCAGATGCGCAGCATTGGGTTTGACTTTCGAAAGCGCCGCGCGGCGCAAGTTATAGAACCGGTGAACCAACTCTGGGTCCTTCGCAAAACCCTCCGGAGTCGCGACCTGCTCAATAGGGTGATTTTCCCACAGGCCGCCCGTGTCACGAAAAGTATCAATGCCGCTCTCAGCAGAAATTCCTGCACCCGTGAGGATGACAATTTGATCGGGTTCAGCCATGAGCCCCTTATGACATCTGTTCTATTCGTTTGCCTAGGCAATATCTGCCGTTCACCCACAGCGGAAGCTGTCTTTCGCGCGCGATCCGCCGGGAAAGACATTCGTATTGATAGCGCGGGTACGGGCGCCTGGCATACGGGTGAGGGCCCGGATCCGCGTAGTCGTGCCGAAGGTGAGAGCCGAGGTTACAGCTTTGCGGGGCAGACGGCACGTAAAGTGCGAGTGGAGGACTTTTATGATTTCGATTTAGTCTTGGCAATGGATGCGTCCAATCTTGTTGATCTAGAGGCTATTCGTCCAAGTGATGCGACGGCAGAGCTATCGCTGTTTTTGCCGGATAATTCGGATGTTCCTGACCCTTATTATGGTGGGCCGGATGGATTTAAGGATGTCGTCGACCTGATTGAAGCCGCCTCAGATCACTGGCTTGCCAGGTTGGGCGCTAAGAGTTGAGTTAAAAAGCGCAGTGGACACAACCCTGCCAAGGGCTTAATCCGCGCTCTAAGAATTGCGCAGCGAACGCTGTGTTTAGACGACTGTTCACGAAGGACACTTCATCATGGCTTCAAACCCCGGTCTCGTTACCGTCTTCGGCGCCTCTGGATTTTTAGGGCGCTATGTTGTTCGTGCGCTCACTGCGCGGGGCTGGCGTGTCCGTGCTGCCGTGCGCAATCCACACACTGCGCATGAGCTGAAAGTTATCGGGGATGTTGGCCAAGTGCAATTAATGCAAGCAAACTTGCGATTCCCAAATTCTGTTGCCCGCGCCGTCGAAGGTGCTGACGCTGTAATCAATTTGGTCGGCGTCTTGTTCGAAGCTGGCCGTCAGACATTTGAGTCTCTCCACGTGAATGGCTCAGACGTCATCGGTGATGCATGTGCCGCTGCAGGTATTCGTAATGTTGTCGGGGTTTCCGCGATTGGCGCGAATGCCGAGAGCGAAAGCGACTATGCCCGTACAAAGGGCGAAGGCGAGAATGTCTTGCGCGAACATGTCCCGACCGCGGATATCCTGCGCCCGTCAATCCTGTTCGGACCCGAAGATGATTTCTTCAATCGGTTTGCGGGCCTCACCAGCTTTGCACCTGCGTTGCCCTTGATCGGTGGCGGCAAAACAAAGTTTCAGCCAGCCTATGTTGAAGACGTGGCGAATGCTGTGGCGATTTCTGTCACACGAGGGACTACGGGTGAGACTTTTGAGCTTGGTGGACCCAACGTTTACACCTTCAAAGCCCTGCTCCAGTTCGTTCTCGATACGATTGACAAGAAGCGTTTTCTCGCGCCTGTGCCGTGGTTCGCCGCAAATATGATGGGTTTTGGCGGCGAGCTTTCTGGCGCGCTACCCTTCGTCAAACCGTTCCTGACGCGGGACCAAGTTGAGAACCTCAAAGTCGACAATGTGGTTTCTGAGACCGCTAAAGGGTTTGAAGCTTTCGATATTCGCCCTGAGACAATCGAAGCCATTGTGCCAAGCTATCTGTCCAAGTATCGCAAATATGGACAGTTTCATGAAAAGCGCGAAATCGTTGACGACGCCCTCTAGGCGACAATATTCTTCTTAACGGCTGCCGAAAACAGGCTTCCTGACGTTAAAAGTCAAAGCCGTTAAGGCAGTGGCTGAGCTATATGGCGGGCTAGTTTCGGCAGTTATCTCACCAGACCACCTGCCTTTGGAAACGAAGCAGATGACAAAATGGTGATGATGCTAGGTAAACTCGCCCTCTTGGAGCTTGGAGTATAGGCTGTTACGTTTTCCCAAATAATATTGGGAGACAGAATATGCGCAGATTTTTAACAGCCACCGCAGCGGCCTTTATCTTGGCTGCCTGCAGCAGTGGAGACACGACCACGAAAATGTCGGGTGGAGAGGCGCAACTTGCTGAAATCACGAAAAGAGATACGGCTAAGTTAGCCAAGGTTCTCGCGGTCCAACCCGAAAAAACTCAAGCCCGCTATGTCGCCCGTCATCCTGCGGAAACGCTGGAATTCTTTGGGATTGCACCAGGAATGGCCATTGGCGAAGCCTTGCCAGGTGGTGGATGGTACACCAAAATCCTTGTTCCTTATTTAGGAAGTGAAGGAAAGCTGGTCGGGATTGATTACGCCTTGGAGATGTATCCCGAATTTAGCTTTGCAAATGAAGCCTTTATGGAGACTAAGCGAAACTGGCCTGTGGAATTTGTCGAAAAATCTGCTGAATGGGCGCCCGAAGATGGAGCGGAAATTTCTGCGACAACGTTTGGGGATACATCTGGGGCCATGGACGGGCAGTTGGATGCCGTCCTGTTTGTGCGGGCGATGCACAATCTATCTCGCTTCGAAGACGCGGGGCAATATATGACGAATGCTTTGGCAATGACGCATGATGTCCTAAAACCAGGTGGCATTGTTGGCGTTGTGCAGCACCGGGCACCGGCGTCTGCGACCGATGAGTGGGCAGATGGTTCTGCCGGATATCTCAAAGAAGCAAATGTTATCGCAGCCTTTAAAGCGGCTGGATTTGAATTCGTAAAGTCCTCCGAGATCAATGCTAATCCGAACGATCAACCTGTCGGAGATGACATTGTTTGGCGACTACCACCGTCGATGAACGGCGTAGGTGACAATGAAGCCCTGAAAGCTGAACGCCTCGCTATTGGTGAATCTGACCGCATGACCCTGTTGTTTAGAAAGCCCTAGTTTCGATCAAGTTGTCTGCGGAAGCGGACGCGACCTTGCTGAAATTTAGGAATATATCCCTTGATTATCTAGTTTGTTCCACCTATGTTCTATTTATGGAACAGGCAAAGGAGCGGTGAGATGGAAACACGAACCCAGACTAAACCGGTAAAAAAGCAAACGGCTACAAAACATTATTTGAATGTGGCCTATAAAGATCGTGACCTTGCCAAGCGGCTGGGTGCGAAATGGGACCCGTCTGTAAGGCGATGGTATTGTCTGGCTGGGTCGCCACTTTCTAAAATTTTCAGCTGGCGAAAAGCGGCGAATACGGTCAACGCCGAAGTCGCAGCCGCCAGCCAGGCTACTGTCGCAATGAACGAGAATTTCGACATGTTTCAAGCCGCTGGCTAGCGTTAGCTATTGAATGACCCGCGCGGCAAGAGTGTCGGATTGGTTTTCAGTGTCATTCTATTGAAAGTCTGCGACATTTGTCGCAGGCTTTTTTTATGACACAACCTATCTACCCCGCATCTGATCCTGAAATCTTGTCGCCCGCGGCTCAATCTCGCTTGGAAGCGCTTGAGGCGGCTCACGCTATTGAGTCTGCTAAACTTGTGCGCATGGAAAGCCTTGCCAATCTGATGGACACGCAGTTTAACCTTCCATTTCTTCCCGTTCCGATTGGCTTAGACAGTTTGATCGGTCTTATTCCAGGAATTGGTGATACGATTAGCCTAGGTGTATCTGGCGTGATTGTGGTGGGCGCTCATCGGCTAGATATTCCAAAGACTCATTTATTCCGCATGCTGGGAAATATACTGATCGACTGGATCATTGGCCTTGTCCCCATCATCGGGGATATTTTCGACATTGGCTGGCGCGGAAACGTCCGGAACGTGAAGATCGCCCGCGAACATCTAGAAGCACGCTGGCAAAAAGAACGTACTGATGCCGCCGCTCTTTAAGGGGCGCCATCTGCCCATGTGATGTCCGCGCCATAAAGCGGCACGCTTGCTATACTCATTTTCGCGGAACCTTCGACAACGCGTCTCGAATAGACGAGGTAAATAAGCGTATTATTTTCTATGTCATAGACCCGGCGGACCGTCAGTTTCTTAAAGACGGGCGATTGCCGCTGACGGAAGACTTCTTCTCCGCCTTTCCCCATATCAATGTTGCCTACAGTGATCGGGCCGGTTTGGACGCAGTTGATCGAACCATTTGACGGGTTTTCAAACCATGACCCTTTCTTCAAACGATCGTAAACGCCACGATCAAAATGGGCCATGTGGCAGGTCACGCCTTTGACTTTCTCATCGGTAAAAGCGTCGATTTTGATCTCGTTGCCCGTCCAATCATTATTGATTTCTGCCACCTCCTGCGTGTTATTTGCGCCGCAGGCGCTCAGTAGAAGAGCTGTCAAAATGGTAATTGAAAGATGCCGCATATTGTTCCCCATTAGAATACAATTCCACAACGTGTTGAAAGCCGAATGGTTCCTGCAAACTTGTACTGGAAGGTCGCGCTTTCTGTCACTGGCATCGCAAATTTTAAGGCGTATAACGAGGCAAATACAATATTGGGGAAAACCATGAAGACCATTGGACATTTCATTGACGGTGCGCGGGTTGCAGGGACGAGTGATCGTTTCAAAGATATTTTTGACCCCAACACGGGTGCTGTCCAATCTCGCGTAAATCTGGCTACGCCTGCCGAATTGGACGCGGCTGTAATCTCTGCCGCTGATGCCCAACGAAAATGGGCGCAGGAAAATCCTCAACGTAGATCCCGGATCATGTTCCGCTATAAACAGCTCGTCGAGGACAATATGGAAGACCTCGCGCACATGCTCAGTTCAGAGCATGGGAAAGTTATTGCCGACTCACGCGGCGACGTGATGCGCGGGATTGACGTCATCGAATTTGCCTGTGGCGTTCCGCACGGCCAAAAAGGGGAGCACACCTACGGCGCGGGCCCTGGCATTGATGTCTATAGCTTACGCAAACCGCTCGGTGTTGTCGCAGGCATTACGCCATTCAATTTTCCCGCGATGATTCCGATGTGGATGTTTGGCATGGCGATCTCTACGGGCAATGCCTGTATTCTCAAACCCTCAGAAAAAGACCCAAGTGTTCCAATGCGCCTCACTGAGCTTTTTGCTGAAGCGGGCGGACCCACGGGGCTTCTGCAGTGTATCAATGGCGACAAAGAGATCGTTGATGCGATCTGTGATCACCCGACAATCAAAGCCGTCAGCTTCGTTGGATCGTCAGATATTGCGCAATATGTCTACGCGCGGGCAACGGCGAATGGCAAACGCGCACAATGTATGGGCGGGGCGAAGAACCACGGCATCATCATGCCAGACGCCAATATGGAGCAAGCAGCCAAAGACATCCTTGGTGCTGCATATGGCTCTGCTGGCGAACGGTGCATGGCGCTGCCTGTTGTCGTCCCCGTCGGAGACGGTACAGCCGAAAAGTTCCTCGAGGCATTTATGCCGAAGCTCGAAGCCATGACGGTTGGAACGTCAACGGATCCCGATGCTGATTATGGTCCCGTCGTGACGCAAGTACACAAGGAAAGCATCGAAGCCAATATCGACAAAGCCGTCGAAGAGGGCGCCACGCTTCTCGTCGATGGTCGGGGCTTCACTTTGCAAGGGCATGAAGGGGGATTCTTTGTTGGACCGACATTGTTGGATAATGTCACGCCAGACATGGAAACCTATCATGACGAAATTTTCGGACCTGTTTTGCAAATCGTCCGAGCTAAAAATTTTGAAGAAGCCGTCGCGCTCCCGTCCAACCATCAATATGGTAATGGCGTTGCTATCTTCACTCAAAATGGCCGCGTCGCACGTGAATTTGCGGACCGTGTCGAAGTCGGTATGGTCGGTATAAATGTGCCAATTCCGGTGCCCGTCGCCTATCACAGCTTTGGCGGGTGGAAACGCTCGGCCTTTGGTGATGCAAACCAGTATGGAATGGAAGGCTTGCGCTTCTACACCAAAGTCAAAACTGTCACTCAGCGATGGCCAGAAGGCGAAACAGAAGACAGCGCCTTTATTATTCCGCATTTTGGGTAATTGAAGCGTGGGATTTAACGCGTTCCAAATATTCGGAAAAAGGCAATCCCCGCGCAGTCTCTGCGTTTGGATGGCGGCTTGTGCTTTGGCAATGCTCCCCACATACTCGGTGGCGGCTGAGACTTCGAAAGGGAACGTGGTCAGTCTTCAGGATGCGCCGCGTATTCTGGCCTTCTGCGACAACCCAGCTTCAGATCAGAGTCTCTTACTTGCCGAACGCGTACGCCCCACAATTGACTGGGTCGGCTTCAATGAAAGAGACTTGGTCTTGGTCGAAGTCATCGGAGATACAACACATCCGATCATCAGTCTGAAAGACGGGCAGCGAGATCGCGTCGAACAGGTTTTGCTGAACGATTTCCAGCCCAAAGAGATTTGCCGCGAGGACTTTGAATTTGTCCTGATCGGAAGAGATGGAGCCGTTAAAAAGCGTTGGCAGAAATTTCTATCGGTTGAGGATTTATTCCAGACCATTGACGCGATGCCCATGCGCCGTTTTGAAATAATGTCTTCACAAAGGTCGAATTAGATGCACTTCCAACTTGCCGAAGAACAGACTCTCATCCAAGATATGGCGCGGCAATTTGCGAGTGTTGAGCTCGCCCCTCATAGCGCCATGTGGGACGAAGAAAAATTTTTGGATCGCAGCGTATTTACCAAAGCGGCGAAGCTTGGCTTCTTGGGCATTTACACAGGTGAAGAACACGGTGGTACAGCCCTATCTCGTTTGGACTCCGCGCTAGTGTTCGAACAACTTGCGGCGGGTGACGTCTCCCATACGGCTATGATGACCATCCACAATATGGCGACGTGGATGGTTGATCGCTATGGGAACGCCGACTTGCGCGCGAAATATGTACCGCGCCTCACTGCGGGTGAGCTTATTGCTAGCTATTGCTTGACGGAGCCTGGCGCAGGGTCTGACGCGGCTTCGCTTGCGACCAAAGCTGTACGTGATGGGGATGATTACGTTTTAAATGGCACCAAAACATTTATTTCTGGGGCAGGTTGGTCAGATATTTATGTGGTCATGGCGCGCACGAGCGATGATGGAGCGCGCGGCATTTCCTGTTTCGTCGTGGAAAAGAACACGTCCGGATTAGCCTTTGGCGCGAATGAGAAAAAAATGGGCTGGAACGCCCAACCTACGGCTCAGATCATATTTGAAGATTGCCGCGTCCCAGCCTCCAACCGGGTTGGAGGTGAGGGCGAAGGCTTTGGTTTTGCAATGTCTGGTCTCGACGGGGGACGAGTTAATATTGGCGCCTGTAGTCTCGGTGGCGCGCAGAAAGCCTTGGACGCGGCTTTAGACTATACATCCGAACGCAGACAATTCGGGAAGGCCATTGGAGCCTTCCAAAACACGCAATTCATGCTGGCCGATATGGCTACAGAATTAGAAGCTTCTCGCTTGATGCTCTATCGCGCGGCAGACCTACTTGACCACAAAGCACCAAACGCTGGAGCGGCATGCGCTATGGCCAAGCGGTTCGCGACAGATATGTGTTCAAAGATCGCCAATGACGCACTGCAACTGCATGGCGGTTACGGCTATCTTAAGGACTATCCTTTGGAGCAGATTGTCCGAGACCTTCGCGTCCATCAAATCCTCGAAGGCACAAACCAAATCATGCGCATGATCGTTGGCCGCAGTTTGACGCGACAGTAAATGCGACTACGCTAATCCTAAGAAACGTGACATAAAACGGATAACCACCCCGATGACAGATCAGATTATCGCCCGAAAGCGTGGCTCCATAGGTCATATCACTTTGGATCGTCCAGAAGCGCTCAACGCTCTCACGGAAGAGATGTGCGTTGCAATTACGCGTGCGCTGCAAGGCTTTGCGGCAGATGATAGCATAGGCGCGGTTGTCATTGATGGTGCCGGAGAACGCGCGTTTTGCGCGGGTGGTGATGTCATTCTGTTGCATGATAGCGGCAAAGCGGGCGACACACGCGCGGAAAACTTTTGGCGAACAGAATATGCACTCAATGAATATATCTCGCGCTACCCCAAACCCTATATCGCATTGATCGATGGGTTCGTCATGGGCGGAGGCGTAGGTTTGTCGGTTCATGGTCGTTTGCGGGTTGCCGGCGACAACACATTATTCGCCATGCCGGAAACAGGTATCGGCTATTTCCCTGATGTCGGTGGATCTTATTTCCTCCCACGTCTCGGTACAGCTGTTGGCAACTGGTTGGGTCTGACGGGTGCGCGATTGAATACGGCTGCGAGTTATGCACTCGGCGTGGCCAATGCTTACGTTCCGACCAATCTACATGACGCTCTCATTGACGCTCTGGGCGCAGCGGATCTTGATGGTAGCGACGCTGCAGTCGCCAATGTCATGAAGCAGTTTGTGCGTCGGCCGCCTGTTGCTGAAACATTGCCCGCCGCAATTAAATGTTTTGAAGAATCCACGGTTCCTGCCATTTTGCGTAGTCTTGAGGCAGACGGGTCTGACTGGGCCACGAAGCAAGCAGTAACATTGCGGCGGAAGTCACCTCTGGCGCTCGCCGTCACACTCGAAGCGCTCCGCCGCGGCAGTACAATGACGTTTCGCGAAGCTATGGCACGGGAACTAGATTATTCGTTAGGCTTCCTAAAAACGCAAGATTTTTACGAAGGAATTCGCGCTCAGTTAATCGATAAGGACCGTAATCCAAAGTGGTCTCATGGCATGGATGAGGTGACGCAAGGTCAAGTCTCACGTGTGTTGGGTCGACATGCGATGGAGCCATTAAAATTCTTATCTTCGGAGAATGATGCATGACCACGATCGCATTTATCGGCCTCGGCAATATGGGGCTTGGGATGGCGAGCAATCTCGCAAAGGCGGGGCACGTTGTTCGCGCTTTAGACATCAATGCCGATGCGCTGGCAAAGGCCGTCGCAGCGGGCTGTGTCCAAGCGAAAAACGCGGAAGATGCGGTCGCGACGGCTGATATTGTTGTCACTATGTTGCCGGCAGGAAAGCATGTTGAGTTGGTTTATGCCGATGTAATGACGCATGCTGCACCGAGCACTCTCTTTATCGATTGCTCGACAATTGATGTAGATATTGCACGCAAAGTTATCGCCGAAGCGGAGGAAGCAGGATTTGCTATGATCGACGCGCCTGTTTCGGGTGGCGTAGGCGGCGCGACGGCAGGTACATTGACCTTCATGTGTGGCGGTACAGAGCCAGCCTTTAGGCGGGCCAAACCTGTGTTGGACATCATGGGCAAGAATATTTTTCATGCCGGCGGAGCGGGGAACGGGCAGGTTGCCAAGATCGCCAATAATATGCTGCTGGGCATACATATGATTGGAACATGTGAGGCATTTAACTTGGCTGAAAAACTGGGTCTAGATGCGCAAACTTTTTTCGATATTTCGTCGACGGCTTCTGGGCAGAACTGGTCCATGACCAGCTATTGCCCAGCTCCGGGACCCGTCGAAACAGCCCCGTCAAATCACGACTATCAACCTGGATTTGCCGCGGCAATGATGCTGAAAGATTTGCGTCTCGCCCAAGATGCGGCTCAATCTGCCAAGGCCGCAACACCTCTGGGTGCACAAGCTATGGCGCTTTATGGCCTAATGGAGGCCAGTGGCGATGATGGTCTTGATTTTTCGGGTATCATGAAGTTGATAGACGGAACGCTTTAAGCTGACAAAAAAAGCCCCGGCGAAACCGAGGCTTTGATTAAATATCTAAAATAGGTTTGGCGGATTATGCGCCAGTCTTTTCTTGAACCGGCGGAACACTCCAATCCGTTGGCATCTTTTTGAAGTCGAAGAATGGCGTTGTATCATTTTCTTCAATGGCCTTTTGCACCTGCGCATAGAAACCTTCACCGGCCATCTCAGAGAATGTAATTTCCATGTCACGGGCTTCTGATGCATTGCGCGGGCGTTCGCAATACTCTGGGAAAGTTGCTTCGCCAGCATGGCCAGAGGCAAAGCCTTTAGCGAACATTTGCTTCAGGATACCGAAGCCGTCGTCTTGAATAATCACGTCGCCGCGCGGGTGACCGCCCAGTGTTTTCATATGCGCGATGAATTTGTCCAAACTGTAGCAGTCATATGCGACGTGCTGACAAGAATGGTCGCCATGAAGATCTGTAAAAGCGGTGACCTGTGACTTCTCTTCGCGATCAATACCTTCGATCAACGCAATTCCGAAATTGCCGTAGTCGATGCACCAGATTTTCATTGAGGATTTTCCATCAGGGTTCACATCATCGATACGTTTAATGAGTGTTCCGCCTTCGACTTCAATATGGAACCAAGCCCATTTTTCGATCATGCCTTTTTCACAGGCATAAGTGACGTGATCAATGCTCTTCAAATGTGACATATAAACTCCGATTTGGGTGAATTAGGTTGCACTATAACAGATGTATCATAAGCTTAGTCTGCGTATTCATGCAGAATTTTCTTAAATTTAGCAGGAATATGATACTTTCGTTCAAAATTGAGAGTTTTTATGCTGTCTCCAATTGATAAAAAGATAATTCATGAGTTATCGCTCAATGCCAGGATCAGTTGGGTAAACCTTGGTGCTGAGGTCGGGTTATCTCCGTCGGCTTGTCAGAGACGTGTCGAGGCCTTGCAAACGAACGGTGTGATTAAGCGATTCACCGTTGAGGTAGACCCAGTCGCCGTTGGACAGGCCATTCATGCCGTCGTGCAGATCAAGGTGGAACGCCAAGATGTCGAAACTGCACGCGCGTTTCGGGCCCGATTATCGAGCTACACCGAAATCAGCGGTTTCTACAAATTATCAGGTGCGATCGATTATCTGATCCACCTTCACGTTGCAGACATTCGCGCCTTATCTGATTTTCTCGACAATCGCCTGCTTGCGCTCGACGGCGTTGTTGATGCGAGTTCTGCTATCGTGTTGGCAGAGCAAAAGGTGGGGTATCGGCCAGCATAAGCGGTTTTCCGTGAGACGTTATTTAAGCCTTCCCCGCCAGTAAGTCGGCATTGCCGCCACTCGCGGTCGTATCGATACACACGTGAACTTCGGTCGTAACGGCCCAGTGCACGTCTTCCCCTGTCATCAGAGGTAAGATGGCTCCATCTCGTTGAGCTAGGGCTTTACGGGCGCTCTTTTGCTCGCTTTCAGAGCCCCAAAAAATCACAGCGGAAAACCCACTGAGGTTCTCTAGTTCAGTTGGCGCGAGTGTCGGTAATTTCACCGGGCTGCCACCTGCGGCTTTGATAAGGTCCGCTTGTACATCAACATCGGGGCCCAAACATAAAACGCGGCCACGCGCATAGGTCGACAGACGATTGCTTTCGCCCGTAGGTCCAGGGCAATCTATCGCGTGCAGAACGTCTTTGTCTGGTAGAGGCGTCGCGTCAATTTGGGCTTGTGCTTTGGCGGGGTCAGATTGCCTGCGATCCGGCTCGTCTCGGGTTGTGTGGGATTTTTTTAGGAAACGAGGGAGATAGTCTGGTCCGCCAGCCTTTGGACCCGTTCCAGATAAGCCTGAGCCGCCGAAGGGTTGACTGCCGACAACAGCGCCAATTTGATTGCGGTTTACGTAAATGTTTCCGACTCGAAGCTTTTGCGTGATGTCATCAACTCGATTGTCGATCCGCGTGTGAAGTCCAAATGTGAGCGCATAATCTGCGGAATCAATATCTTCTAAGATTGCAGGAATTTCCTTTGGATTGAATTTCGCAACATGGAGAACGGGGCCGAATATTTCTTGCTCCATATCTTTTCGGCCGCCTACTCGGACCAAGGTTGGTTGTATGAAATGCCCAACATCTGGAAAATCACTCGCTTGATGGATGACATCGGCTTCGGCGATGTAAGCCGAGAAACGCGCCCTTGCCGCTTCGTCAATCACGGGACCGACATCGGTCCTCATGTCCCAAGGATTTCCAAGCGCCAGTTCATCCATGGCCTCAGTGAGCATTTTCAAAACAGGTTCATAAATGTCGTCTTGAATGTATAACATCCGAAGCGCGGAGCATCTCTGCCCGGCACTTTGAAAGGCGCTGGCAATGATATCTGCGACCGCTTGTTGTGGAAGGGCCGTGCTGTCGACAATCATGCAGTTAATGCCGCCCGTCTCAGCAATGAAAAGAGCATGAGGCGAGAGCGCGTCCGCCACGTTTCGGTTAATGATCTGGGCCGTGGATGTGCTGCCCGTAAAGACGACACCATCTGCGCGTGGATCAGTTGTTAAAGCAGTTCCGATCACAGGGCCTTCGCCAGGGAGGTTTTGAAGGGCTGTGTTGGGAACGCCGGCCTTGTGCAATATTTCGACGGCGAGTGCGGCGATCAACGGCGTCGCTTCTGCGGGCTTGGCGATCACCGCATTTCCAGCCGCCAAAGCCGCTGCAATCTGGCCCAAGAAAATGGCGAGAGGAAAATTCCACGGTGCAATCGTGATAATGCACCCGCGGGCTTCTCCAATATTGCTTTCGCCTTCATCGGCATAAAAGCGAAGGAAATCGACGGCTTCGCGAAGTTCTGCTATTCCGTCAGCGGCGGTTTTTCCGGCCTCACGTGTGAGCAGGGCAAAGATTTCACTGTGCCGCGCCTCTAAGTTATCAGCGGCGCGTCGCAGAATATTGGCTCTTTCTTCAACGGGCGCGTTCCAAGGTGTGGCATGTTTGAATGCGGCGTCTACATGTTGGGACGTTGCGAACCAAGCGATGCCTACGACGTCAGAACTATCCGCTGGATTTACAATCTCGCGAGGTGTTCCCTTTTTCCGCGTGGACTTTGCCAATTGTGGCTTGGCCGTCCATTGCTTCGTCTCGAAGAGAGAGCGCCCTTTTTCAAATACCTCGAGTTCCACAGGATCTTGTAAGTTCCATCCGCGAGAGTTTTTTCGAGGCGCAAAAATATCTTCAGCGTTTGTGACGATCGGGATTTGGGTCTGCTCGAAAGGGTCTGCGACGATCACATCTATTGGAACGTCACGATTGGTGATTTGGCTGACAAATGATGAGTTAGCGCCATTTTCCAAAAGGCGTCTGACGAGATAGGCGAGAAGATCGCGATGAATACCGACCGGCGCGTAAATGCGGCAAGGCACTTTCGTTTCTTTCCGCAGAATCTCATGCAAGGCGTCGCCCATGCCGTGCAAACGTTGGAATTCGAAGCCGCTTAAATCTCCATTCGCAAGCTCCAAAACTTCGGCTGTTGTACGGGCATTGTGGGTCGCGAATTGTGGATAAAGGCGATCCCGCAACCCCATAAGTTTGGCGGCGCAGAGTGCGAAATTCTGATCAGTTTCTGCCTTGGTCGTGAAGACGGGAAAATGTGTGTGCCCGCCGACTTGAGCGTGTTTTATTTCGCCATCCCAATAGGCGCCTTTGACAAGACGTACCATGAAACGGCGGTTTGTATCTTTGGCAAGAGCCGCAAGCCAATCAATCACGGAGGCCGCTCTCAACCCATAGGCTTGGACGACGAGGCCCAACCCATCCCAGCCAGACAATTCAGGATCGCGAGCCAATTTTTCGAACAGGTCCAGCGAAAGGTCAAGACGGTCAGCCTCTTCCGCGTCAATATTGAGGCCTATTCCAGATTTGGCTGCGATAAGCGCTAAGCCTTTCAGACGCGGCAGTAACTCATCCTCTACCCGCGACGCTTGTAAAGTTTCATAGCGCGGATGTAGGGCTGAAAGCTTCACCGAAATACCCGGATTGTCGTGAATGGACACCGAGTTGCAATAGGGCGCTAATGCTTCCGCGGCCAAACGATAGGCGTTTTCATAACGCCGCGCATCGGCCGTTGAGATTGCAGCCTCGCCTAGCATGTCGAAAGAGTATCGATATCCCGAACGACGATTTTTAAGGGCGTCTTGTATGTCTTCGCCCAGCACAAATTGGCGTCCCATTTCGCGCATGGCTTGGCGAACTGCGGTCCGAATAACGGGTTCGCCTAACCGCTTCACAAGCGTGCGCAGGGTCTTGACCACGCCGCGGCTGTCATCTGTGTCCAAGACTTTCCCTGTGAGCATCAATCCCCAAGTCGACGCATTTACAAGTGCCGAGCTGCTCTTGTTCAAATGCGCACCCCATTCGGAAGGTGCGATTTTGTCCTCGATCAGGTCGTCCATGGTCTCCTTGTCAGGTACACGGAGCAAGGCTTCGGCAAGGCACATAAGTGCGACGCCTTCATCAGTGGACAGACCATATTCCCCGAGGAACTTTTCCATCAGGCCTGGTTCGGCCTCGTCTCTTAGACGTTTAACTAAACCTGTCGCGCGCGCAGTGGCAGCAGCCCGAATATGGGCCGGAATCGGGGTTTGCTTTTTTAGAACGACAGCTGGGTCGAGCTCTAAATCCGATTGAATGGCTGTGCGATAGGAGTTGATCATGGATGAACCTCTAGCCCTCGTGCTGAGCGGCGTTTTATTCATTTTGAAGACAAGAAATCCATTTGGCGCAAAAATTTTCTGCGACCTTGACCCTTCTAAAAACGTCGTTCTGTTTTTGACATTGCGGCTTTCAACGAAAATATTTTCGTCGAGATCTCCGTTAACCGCTACTGTCTCGGGCCTAAAACTTAAAGGGCAATTGAACGTGGTGAGAGGTTCGGGCGCAAAGCAGAGCTAGGCAATTAGGCTGGATTTTTATCAGCCTCCGCACAGGGCAAAATGCTCTTATCTCGATGCGTCACCATCGTGTGGTGCAACGTGCCAATCGTTTTGCTTCCCGTTTTGGTGCAAATGAAAGGGAAGAGACCGTGTAGAAAACATCCGAGACCCGCCACGAGCATGCGCGCGCCGAAACCAAACGATGTCCGCATGTGCTCGAAATATGTCTCGCCCACAGATTCCGGATGTTCGGTAAAAGCTTTCATCAAATATCTCCTTGAACGAGGACTATAAAGTGGATGTCTCGTAAAGACTTTACGAAAAACACCGTATTTCACTCCATTTATCAAAAAAATTTTGCTTAATGTAGCTCCAGCCGAAAATATTACATAGTTTTTGTTCAATCTGAGTGTTAATATTTGAATATCCTTTGACGTTTGAGGGATTGCTCAATAGAGACGCAGCGGCGCAAATGGAGATGGAGACAACGTTTTGGAAACGCTCACACGAAACGACGTGCACATCTTGGAAATCCTGCAACATGACGCAACTCGGTCTTTGGATTCGATTGCCGACGAAGTTGGTGTGTCATTGAATACGTGTTGGCGGCGTGTTCGAAAGCTCGAAGACGTTGGAATTCTTGAACGGCGTGTGGCCCTGATTGACAATGAGAAAGTTGGATTGCCGCTGACCGTTTTCGTGTCCGTGCGAACGGATGATCATTCAAAAACTTGGTCGGATAGTTTTACGCAAGCCGTCGAAGCGACGCCTGAAATTGTTGAATTTTACCGCCTCGCTGGCGATGTCGATTATATTTTGAAGATGATGGTTGCCAGTGTTTCCGATTATGATCGCGTCTATCAGGCCTTGATTTCCCAAGTCCGTCTTTCGGATGTCTCGGCGAGTTTTGCGATGGAAAAGCTCAAATTTACAACGGAACTTCCCATCCGTCATGCTGTCAGAAATTAGATTTACAATCCAATCGCATTGGCAACTCTAATCAATCCCAAAAATGTGAGACTTAAGATGCCGTCTAATGACAATAAGCCGTTTACCGATATTGCCGCCGTGAACGCCATGTTTGCAGCCCATTTCCCTGACAACGAAACCCGGGCGATCGTAACGGAAATGCGGGATGGCTTTGCTGCATTAGAATTAAAATCCGATGCGCGCCATCTGCGCCCAGGAAATATGGTGAGCGGCCCCACGCAAATGGCCCTTGCTGATACTGTTGCCTATGTCGTTGTTTTCACCAAATTGGGTATTACGCCAATGGCGGTGACATCGAATTTGAATATGCATTTTTTACGTCCATGTTTGGGGCCTTTGGTGCGTGCGGAAGGAACTTTGCTGCGTATTGGAAAAACGTCTGCCACAATAGAGGTTCGCATTTTTGGGGAAGGTCATTCGGAGCCGTCGTCATTCTCGACCGTGGCCTACGCATTGCCCAAGTGAAAACCCTTACAGCCCATCTCGTGACTGCCGATATTGAGAATAATCAGGACGTCCGCGTGGCGCAAACCGCGATGGCCTGCCAAGAGTGTTCTAAATGTGTTTTACGCGACTTGCGACCAATGTGTGTCAATCCATTGACCTATGCGAAGCGGCGCATGCCGCACCGCAATACCACGCGGCGGTGTGTCTCGAATAACGGCCTCACTTGATTGCAACCGTTCCAGGTTGTCAGGCACGCGCTACTCGGCCCCTCTACATTTGCATTACTAAATGCAGATAGGCACACCGTCTTTCGGACCAGCCAGTCAATGATCACGAGCCTGTCCCGTGTCCGAAAGAACTATAGAACCCTATCACAGTTTCTTTCAACGCGGAGTATTGTCCCAAAATGCGGCTCTGAGAATTGATTTCTTATCAGAAAAGTTTTTCAAAAAAGCGGAAAGAAATGAATTTGAGGGTCTTCAACGCGGTTCACTCGCATAGAATGGTGACTTATGAGGCGGGTTAGGAAAGCCTAATTCATGGATTTACAAAACCATCTAAACCCTACATCCTCCGATCGTGTTCAATGACTTTCAAATCGCGCTTGCACAACACGTGCTCCGAAACTGGCTGACAGGTCACGCTTAGACAGCTTTCATTTTGCTGACGATATCAGACATTATGAAAGACAGAGACAATGAACCGATCCGAATATGAAGTGATGATGCGTGGCGCAGGCCAGCTTGATTACGAAATTTATTTAAATACAGCGCGTCTTTTGGCGTGTCAGAAGACACCCGAAGACCTCTGTAATCCTGACGAATTACAGTTTATGATTGTCCATCAGGTCGAAGAGCTGTGGATGAAGCTCATGGCGACAACTCTGCTGGATATTCATGACGAAATGCTTGCGGGGAATACATTTAAAGCGCTGACGCTGTTTCGACGAGTCCATATTTGCCAAGAAATGATGACGACCCAGTTGTCGCTTTTGGAAACTATGTCGCCGAAGGATTATCAAGAGATCCGTCTTCTTTTGGGGAATGGAAGCGGGCAAGAAAGCCCTGGATTTCGAGTTCTGCTGAAGATGCCGAAGGACCTTTGGGCTACGTTTGAGGCGGTTTATCTGGAGAGTGGGAACCGCACGCTTGAACAGGTTTATGACAGCGAATATAGGCATGATGATACCTATATGATCGCTGAAGCGCTCGCGGAATTTGATGAACAGTTCCAAAAGTTTCGCAATGCGCACATGCAATTGATCTATCGGTCCATCGGCGTCGCAGCCAATTCCCTCAAAGGACGGCCCGTGGAAATATTGAATGAAGGTTTACGTCAAAAATTTTTCCCAGCGCTTTGGACGGTACGGGCTGAAATGACAGATCGTTGGGGCGGCAGCTATGGCCAAAAGCGCGCAAAATTAGAGCCCAAAGCAGATGCGTGATTTATTCTACGTTCCAGATACTTACTTTCTCTCGCACAGCGTGGGATGCCTGCCGATTACGAGCGGAGATGCGTTAATGGCGCAATTCCTAGAGCCCTGGATCTCTGGCTCTAACTGGATGGATTGGATGCCAATATTTGATGAGTTTCGAGCGGGGATGGCAGAGCTACTCGATGTGAAATCTGAAAGCATTTGCCCGCAAAATAATATTTCTAGCGCGTTGACGAAAGTTCTTTTCAGCCTCCCGCAGGAAAGGGGCCGCAACGTCATTGTATTGTCGAAGCAGGACTTTCCGACTATCGGGTTTGTCATCAAACAAGCGGAGCGTCAGGGCTATAAACTTCGCTTTGTCGAGGGTGACCCGACACATATTGAGACGTGGGAGGCTGCCATAGATGGGCGTGTCGCGGTTGCGCACATCACTCATGCGACATCCAATACGTCCCATATTCTACCCGTTAAAGATATTGCCGGGTTGGCGAAATCTAACGGGGCTGTCTCGATTGTTGATGTTGCGCAGTCCTTGGGGGCTGTGCCTGTTGATATCTCAGTTTGGGGCGTAGATTTTGCAATCGGGACAGGGGTGAAATTTCTATGTTTTGGTCCGGGGGCCTGTTTTCTTTATGTGGCCCCGCATATCTTAAAGCGTTGTGAGCCCATCGATGTCGGTTGGTTTTCACATCAAAACCCTTTCGAAATGGCCATTGAAAACTTTAGATATGCGGATGATGCATTGCGTTTCTTTGGGGGCACACCGTCACCTGCGCCCTTCGTTATGGCTAACAACGCGATGAAAATCTGGCAGGCTACGACGCCACATCACACGCATAATCGTATTGAAACCTGTCTCTCTCGGCTTTGTGATCATGTCGATCAAGAAATGATCGTTTCGCCTATTCAGCCAAAGGCTCGCGGTGCAACTTTTGTCGTCTCACCAGACAATCGGCTTGCGTTGCATGACAAACTAAAGGCGAAGGCTATCCGCTATGACGAGCGCGAAGAAGGCTTTCGTTTCTCCATACATGGCTACACATCAGATCAAGATTTGGATGTCTTATTAGGCGCAATTTTGGAAATCTAATTAACTGAAATCGGGCTTCCGCTTCTCGAGGAATGCCCGGAAACCCTCGCCGAAATCCTTGGATGAAAATCCCGCTAGGAATTGCGCGTCGGTCTGTGGTGTGTCAGTGCGCTGGCCTTCACGATAGGCCGTGATCATAGATTTCGTGACCCGTAGGCTTTCGGGGGAAAGTGTGGTCAGGCCTCCGACATAGGCCATCACTTCGGCATCCAATGCGTCAACGTCGACAACGCGGTGGATCAATCCCATCTCCCGTGCTGGTTTGGCTCCAATCACCCGCGCGGAGAGCATCATGTCACTGGCATTGGCAACACCCACGGCGTCGATCAACCGCGCAACATCTCCGAATGGGTAGACGAGACCAAGCTTGGCGGGCGTGATCGCAAATTTCGCTGTTGCATCGGCAAAGCGTAGATCACAACATAATGCCAAGCCGCACCCGCCGCCGACACAGGCGCCGCGGATCATTGCGAGGGTGGGCATTGGAAAGGCCGCAATCGCTCTAAACGCGTTCTGTATATCGGCGCTGATTTTTGCCGCAGAGTCTGGTGTCGCATAGAGCGTCCCGAATTCAGAAATATCCGCCCCTGCTGCAAAATGTTCACCGTCTCCCGTTATGATCAAAGCGCGGAGGGTTTCGTCCGACGCCAACTCCGTCATGATACCAGGAATGGCGGCCCACATGGCCGCGTTCAGTGCATTACGGCGCGCAGGTTGCGAAAGGGTCAGGCGTGCAACATTCTTATGTGGTCGATCAATTCGTAAATTCGGTGTGTCGGTCATGGGCCCCTGTAACGTTGAAAACACCGCAGTGCATCCTGAATATTCTTGTGACTGACTTCACGCGATAGATCGCCTAGTCTGCAGCCCAGACCCAAAATGGCCGAGGCCTTGGGCCTGAGACATTGGGGACTACATGACCGAAACGACCATCGTTCTGATCACATTGATCGCGTATAAAATTATCTTACTCGGTGTCGGCTGGTGGGCTTCGCGTCGGGTGTCCGATGAGTCCGATTTTTTCATTGCGGGTGGTGGTAAGGGCGGCGGATTAGGTGCGTGGACGGCCGGATTGTCCTACGCCGCGTCAACAAGTTCGGCTTGGGTTCTGCTGGGTTTCACAGGCATTGTCTTCACACAAGGCGCTGTTGGGCTCTGGCTCGTGCCGGGGATTTTTGGTGGCTATCTTATGACATGGCTCGTGATGGGGCCGCGTCTGAACGCTGAAACGGCAGCCAAAGGCCACATTACGATCGTGGATTTCATCACGGATGGAATGGCGGGAAAAGCCAAGCGTTTGACGGGCTTGCTTTGCGCGGCGCTCATCCTCTTTTGTTTCGTTTTTTATATCTCTAGCCAATTCCAAGCCGCAGGGAATGCGCTGGATGAAGTCTTTGGCTTGGGCGTGGCCGAAGCCGTCCTCTTGGGCGCGGCTGTGATTGTCGCCTATTGCTTACTCGGTGGGTTTTGGGCCGCCAGTGTAACAGATGCCTTGCAAGCAGGCGTAATGATGCTTGCCTGCATCCTTGTGCCTCTGGCGACTGTTTCAGCCGCTGGCGGAATTGGTGCGGTGATTGAGACACTTCACGCGACCGAGCCCCATGATTATTTCAGCTTCACAAATGGTTCGGCAGGCATGGCAGGTATTGGCGTCGCGATGGGTCTGCTTGGCACAGGATTGGGCGCGTTAGGTCAGCCACAATTACTGAACCGCATCATGTCTGTCCGCACCGACCGCGAGCGTAAGCAAGCCGCCGCCATAACAATTGGCTGGGGCGTGATCATTTATTCAGGTCTCATCTGTTTGGCCTTTGCCGGACGAGCGTTGAAAGTGGACACTGGCGGCGAGAGTTTGTTTTTCGCGGCCGCGCAAAATTATCTGCCGCCCGTGGTTGCGGGTGTTGTCATTGCTGCGGTTCTCTCGGCCGTCATGTCGACCGTCGACAGTTTGTTGCTTGCGGCGGCATCCGCAGTCTCTCACGATAGCGGCATTCAATATTCAGATCCAAAACGGGGGCTTCTGTATGGTCGCTTGGCAATGATTGGCGTCGCGGTCATCGCCGTGATTATGACCCTAACCTTACCCAAAGATATTTTCACGCGTGTTTTGTTTTCTTGGGTGGCCTTAGGCGCGGCCTTCGGTCCTGTGATCCTCGTCAAATGTCTTGGGATGAAAGTTCGCGATATATTCATTTTCGCCGCGATTGTTGCAGGGTTTAGCATTGCGGTGATCGCTTATAATATCGCTGGACCCTTGGCAGATGTGATTGAGAAATGGGCGAGTTGGATCATCGGCTTTGCGATTTTATTCGCGGGAAGGACACCTCGGCCTATTTAATTAAACGCGCGCAAACTGTTTCCGCAGACTCCATCGCGGCTTCCATACCCAGTGCTGTCACGCCCAGATGTGCGCCCGCGAAATGAAGCCGTCCGACAGGCTCACCCATGGTCGCGGCCCATTGCGCAATCTGCTCTGGTGCCCAATCCATATAGGCCCCGCCCGAGGCGTGATTATTTTTGGTCCAGTCGACCACATTCAGAATATCAATAGCGGCATAGGTTGAGGGTCGCAGACGCGCGAGTTCCGCACGGAAACGCTGATAGAGCCCCGCACCG
Source organism: Litorimonas cladophorae (assembly GCF_014652455.1). Classification (GTDB taxonomy): domain Bacteria; phylum Pseudomonadota; class Alphaproteobacteria; order Caulobacterales; family Maricaulaceae; genus Litorimonas; species Litorimonas cladophorae. Next base: position 435,586 of record NZ_BMYV01000002.1, read on the forward strand.
CCATCCTGATAAAGGCTCGCCAAACCCGCGCCGCGAATAGAGGCGCGAAATAATCCCGTGGGCATGCCATCGGCGTCGCGGCTGGCCGTGACTTGGGAAATAGGTCCATCAGTCCACATATCGGCAGGTAGGTGATCTTTTGTCCAGAATTGCGATATCGCACGAAAATGGACTTGAACTATTTGCACATATGGCAAGCGGGCGATAGCGGCTTTCTGTACTGCGGGGATGGGCGCGTTGACCTTCAATTGCCGCAATGCGCCAAATGGCAGGGTGCAAATCATTTCAGGAGCACGCCAAACTCGCCCCGTATGATCGGTCGCCGTGACGAGGCTGTCCGAAACCTCCAACGCCTTGATATAGGATTTCAATATAGGTGCGCGAGGCAGTTTTTTCGCCATAGCTTCGGGAAGACGCTGTGCGCCCCCATCGATAGAAAACGTCGCCTCACTAAAGGGATTGAAATGTTGGGCGAAGATGTTTCGCCTTTGCTCTTTGCTCTCAACAACTTGATCATCTGCCCAGTAGCCAGTTTTATTGGATACGTCTGCGTTTGGGGTTGCAATCAAACCAAGGCGTGATGTCGCGTCTAGAATGCGTTTGTAGGTCGTGTTAATTAATTCTCCACCGCCCTCGGTAAAGCCGTCTCCGTGATCCAACGTAAATAACCGTCCGCCGACGCGGTCATTGGCCTCTAGCACCACGACGTCGCGGCCCACTTTGGTTAAGAGATACGCGGCGTGCAGACCCGCAAGGCCTGCACCCAAAATGATGATGTCAGCGTCATAGTTTTTACGCGGATCTGTTGATTTAGGCGTACAGGCGACAACAGCTGTTGCGCCCAGCCCGACCAAGGCATTTCGGCGGTTGACCGTCGCTTGGGCCTTGGGTTTGAATGGCACTAGGCAGATTCCATAGCGGCGGCGCGAAGTTTCTTTTTGTCTATTTTTCCGACAGGCGTCAGCGGGATTTCATCAACGAAGACGATCCGTTTGGGCACTTTATAGGCCGCCATATTTTCGCGGATCCACGCGAGTAATTCGGTGCGAAGACTATCTTCCGCTTTGTCACGATAGTCAGGTGAAAGCGCGACATAGAGGTTGACGATATCATTTCCAGGGCGCCGTGTGTCGGGTGTACCGATGATGGCAGAACTGGCGACCATGGGTAGGCTGGCGAGCTTGTCTTCGACCTCAACGGAGAAGACTTTGAACCCACCCACAACCAACATGTCTTTGGCGCGATCACAAAGGAAGACGTAACCTTCCTCATCCATATATCCCACGTCGCCCGTGAACATCCATCGTTCACCCTCAATCATGCGAACGGCGCGGGCGCTTTCTTCGGGTAAATCCAAATAACCTTTCATGAGCTGTGGCCCGGCCGAACAAATCTCGCCAGCTTCGCCAAAGGGCATATCCTTCAGTCCTGTTTCGACATCTCGAATTCGGATTTTGGCGCCTGCACAAGGCAAGCCGACAGAGCCTGCTTTCGGCGCGACGACAGGATTGGAGGTGTGACAGGGGCCCGTTTCGGTCATACCGAAAATATCTGACATGACAGGGCGGCCGATAATATTGGTGACGGCATCTTGGGTGGCGCGTGTCATGGGTGCGGCACCCGAAGAGGCCATCTCAACGCGGGAAAAATCCACTTCAGCAAATTTTGGGTTGGCCACCAACATATCATAAAGAGCGGGCACGGCGGCAATGCGTGTCGGCGGTCTGGATTTCATCGCGTCGCAAATACGGTCCGTGTCGCGTGGGTCAGGCAAGCACTCGTAGGACCCACCCGTGACAAAGGCCATCAGGCAGAAACAAAGCCCTGCGATATGGAAAAGCGGAAATGCCGACACAAAAATTTCATCGCCGACTCTAATTTCAGGGGCTAACGCCAAAACTTGTATTGGGTTGTGCAATAATGTGCTGTGGGACAGCTCGGCACCCTTAGGTTTACCCGTGGTTCCGCCCGTATATTGAATCATGAAGGTGTCTTGCGGGTCGACAGGGACGGTTTCAAAGCTTTTGGATGCGCTTTCAAAGATTGAATTAAATGACACTGCTTTCAGCTGCGGTAGATTTGGCAAAGCGACCTCTGGCGCGTCAAGCATATCGCGTGCGCCGCAGATCACGACAGCCTGAAGGCAATCGGGCGCATTCATTGCCGACACGGCTGGGCCAAGGGCTTCGAAACTCATTAGGACTTTTATGCGGGCATCCGCGACTTGATGTGCCAATTCTGGCGGTGCGAGCAAAGGTGAAACGCCCGATCCAATTGCACCCAGTTTCGAGATTGCGACAAGACCCAAATAATATTGCGGGAGGTTCGGCATGTGCAAGCCGACGACATCACCGCGGCCGACTCCTAAATCAGAGAGCGCATTGGCCAGTTGATTGGCGGCTGCATTAACTTGCCCATAGGTCCAACTTCGAGAGAAATAATGTAGGGCAGCCGCGTCGGGTCTAACGCGCGCGTGTTCTTCCAGGTAATCGGCTAAGCTGCGGTTTGCTGGGGCTGTGATTTTCACGCCGATCTTTTCATATGTGGCTAACCAAGGAGTTTTCAACGCGCTCATAAGTGTCCTCTGAATTTCCGCTCTCGTGAGAGATTTCCAAAGTGTCTTTCATCATCTTTCCACAGCCTGCAAGCCCGCGTATTCATGCGGGGATTAACCCGCCTTTGAAATATCCTCAAAAGGCGCAATAGCTTCAGACGCGATCAATGCTTTTGCGCGCGTTAAATCGTCAACAAAGCTCCGATATTCAGAATCACGTGTCGGACCTTCGCGCAAACGCAGCAGGTAACTCGGGTGGACAGTTGGCAGGATAATTTCGCCAGACTTGCTTCGTACTATTGTCCCCCGCACGGCCTTTAACGTTCCCGTATAACCTGAGAGAGACCGAAGCGCGGTTTTGCCTAAAGCCAGAATGACGACCGGTTTGACGAATTGACGCTCCAGATCGAGCCAAGGCCCACATTGTTGAATCTCATAGGTGCTGGGCGATTTGTGAATGCGGGATTTTCCGCGCGGAACAAATTTAAAATGCTTCACAGCATTCGTCACGTAGAGGTCATCTCGGGCCAGTCCGGCCTCCGTTAGCGCTTGGTTCAGAAGGTTTCCTGCCGGACCCACAAAAGGGCGTCCGCGTAAATCTTCGGTATCGCCAGGCTGTTCTCCGACTAACATCAACCGCGCATCAACGGGGCCTTCGCCAAAGACGGTCTGGGTTGCGCAGCTATGTAACGAGCAATTTGTACACCGCGCCGCCGCCGATGCCGCATCGGCAAGTGATCTGATCTTCGCGGGTAATTCTTGGCGCGCATAGACATCGGGTTTGATTTTATCTGTCAAAAGATGCGGCTTGGTTTCGGGGCGCGACATGAATCCGGATTGGCGCAATTCGGCCTGCTGGAGAAGTTGCGGAATGACCTTCGCTTCTGGGAGGTTCTTCCAATATTTCTTCGGCATTTCCGACATCATCGCCCCAATTTTGACGCGGGACGGGTTAAAGATGGAGCTATAATAAGTCGTCCAAGCAGCTTCAGTTGTGTCTGAGGTCGGCGCTTCGGATTTTTCTACAGGCGGCGAGAATTTCAGGTCTGAACCATCCCAATGCGAGCAGCCGTAAGGCGTTAATATAGACCAATCCATACCGGTAAAACGTCGCGCGAAAAACGCCGCCGTCAGTTCGACAATGCGATGGTCGGGTTCAAACCACGCGCAAAAAATTTCGCGCGGCTCACCGACTGTTTCCCGCTCGCCCACTTTTTTAAATCGGACAAAAGCATGCATTTTATGGCGGTCACGACCTATCGCGCGATCAGCATCGCGCACCCAATTCGCGCTTGTGAAGAGCGGGTCATCCAAGGCTAGCGGGTCTGTTTGTAGGCGCAGCATTAGAGCATAGAGATGATGAAACCGGGCCGGGTCGCGATGACACAATACACGTTCACAAAGGCTGAGGTGTGATTTGGAGATACGCACAGGATATTCGGCATTCGACTTGGGTGTCTTAATGGGCACAGCCGCCATATCCGAAAATAAATCTGTACGCGCCTCACCCACACGCCAGAGCAATGACCCCGATCGAACACGCGCCGCCAGAAAAGGCCGCACGCTTTCGCGCCATAGTGTTAGATCGGTCTCGTGGGAAAGCGTAATACGCTTCATAGCAGTAAGAGTTGTTCGGGCGCGGGGGCAAAAGCTTGACGCAAAGATGGACTGTCGAGCAAGCTTCCCGGCGTCCAGTCAGAGGTTTCTATAAAGGCCTTGGAGATTTTAATCGATCGCGCAATCGTTTTGACATCTGCCAACCGCAAACGCGTCTGCCGCCGCGCGCGCAGAATACGTTCAACCGATTTCAACCCAAGCCCTGGTACACGGACAAGCTGTTCCTTCGTGGCGCGATTAACGTCAACGGGAAAGCCCGCGCGATGGGTGAGAGCCCAACTCAGTTTTGGATCAATATCCAAATCAAGCATACCATTTTTGCGGTCTTCAAATATTTCTGACGTTTCGAAACCATAAAACCGCAGCAGCCAATCTGCCTGATAAAGCCGGTGCTCGCGCATCAATGGGGGCTTCACGAGCGGCAGATCTTTTGACGCGTCCTGAATGGGAGAGAAGGCTGAGTAATAGACGCGCTTGAGTTTATAGCTGGAATAAAGTGACGTTGAGGACGTCATGATATCGGCATCCGTACTTGCATCTGCGCCAACTATCATTTGCGTGGATTGACCCGCAGGCGAAAATTTGGGCGGACGATGGTTCGAGCGTTCTTTCTTGTCGGGGCGGTGATCTTCAATGCTCTGTCTTACACCCGCCATCGCTGTTTTGATTGTGAGCGTTGATTTTTCAGGTGCGTAGGATTGCAGCGCGGCTTCGGTTGGGAGTTCAATATTGATAGACAAACGATCCGATAAAAGTCCCGCTTGTTTAATCAAAAGCGGGTCCGCCTCTGGAATTGTTTTGAGATGGATATAGCCTTTGAATTTATGGTCTTCTCGCAGCTTCCGCGCGATCTCGACCATTTGTTCCATGGTGTAATCGGAGCTACGGATAATGCCGGAGGATAGGAATAGCCCTTCGATGTAATTGCGTTTGTAGAAATCGAGCGTCAATTTTACAACTTCATCGACCGAAAACCGGGCCCGCTCCACATTAGAACTGACGCGGTTCACGCAGTAGCGGCAATCATAAATGCAGAAATTCGTCATCAGAATTTTCAACAAACTGATGCAACGCCCATCTGGCGCGTAGGAATGACAAATGCCCATGCCTTCGGTTGAACCTATCCCCCCCGAAGACAGGCTGTTCTTCCGCGTTGTCGAGGAAGACGCGCAGGACGCATCATATTTTGCGGCATCCGCAAGAATGCTGAGTCTATCAATAAGTGTTTTTGCCATGGTGCGAACATACCATGAACATTTACCGCGTTGCAATGCGAATAAGCGCGAGTTTCTGACGCATTACATGTCCTAAACGCGCTAGTCGGAGCTGAAATCCGCATACCTGTTTTGATAATTCGCAAGCTCAATCAGTGCGCCTTCATCCTTTAATGTGATCAGCGTTCTAGCCGGGCGTTCGATGAGGCCTTCTTGGGTCATCCAAGTTAACGTACGTGAGATGTGTACGGCAGTAAGACCAATACAATCGGCTAAAAGACTTTGAACCATTGGCAGGTTAAAAGTCAGTGAGTTCCCATTCTCACCGTCATGATAGAGAGATGTTAAACGCTCTCTATTGGCGATCTCCAAGAGGAAATGCGCAACGCGGGCCTTTGGGCGTTGTCGAGCGATGGTTTTTAGACGATCCATAAGTATAAGATGACTGAGCGTATTCACAGCTTGTAGATGCCGCGCCAAACGCGGGTGTCGTCCCGTAAATTCCATCATTAGCATTGGTGAAATTTCGATGAGATGCGCTGTCGTCAGGGCCCTCACAGTGAAATGATTGTCGCCCCCCGATAAGGTCTCGAAACCGATGAAATCACCAGCTTGGAAAATATCATATACCTGCCGATCTCGCCCGGCTGTCCCTGAGTATGCATAAAGCCAGCCCGAGACGACAATGAAAAATCGAGGCTCTGGGGCAGGCGTTTCAACCAAGCGCTCTTCTTTTCCAACAGTATGACGTGTTGAAGGTACCTGGCTCAGGCCGGTTAAATTATCCGCCGTTAAAGACGTTAGTTTTGTCAGTTTTCTGAAGACGGAAATGTCGAAGGTGGTCGGCGGCAGGGAGAGAGTGTCAGGGTTCATTTCTGTATTGGTTGATGCAAACGTCTTTCTGCAAAATAGCATAATCCGCTTTATGACCGAGGTCGGGCGTGACGTAATTTAGCATTTTATAACATAGTCATAGCTTTTAAAAACAGGCCTCACCCGCGATATCCTGACGCGCTCGGATATCTGTGTTGAGCCTCGCTCTTGAAAGGGCTTTCTCATTAGGCGCGAGCCGACTACACCTAATTTATGATAGATTTGATCCCAGGGTATCGAGTGGGCCTCGCCCATGATGCAGATGTGCGCACAGGCGTCACCGTCATCTTGCCCGATGCACCCGCACGGGCCGCAGTTGATGTCCGTGGTGGTGGGCCTGGTACACGCGAAATTTCGGCGCTTCAGGACGGCGGTCTGATCGAGCACGTCCATGCCATTGTTTTGTCAGGAGGCTCCGTTTACGGCCTAAGTGCGGCAGATGCCGTAACGCGATGGTTAGGCGCGCAGCAGATCGGATTTGCGGCAGGCCCTCCACCGATTCCAGTTAGTCCAATCGTGCCGTCCGCTATTCTTTTCGACAATGCGAATGGCGGTGACAAAGCGTGGGGCATGGATCCGCCGTTTCAATCGCTGGCCCTACAGGCCTGCGTGGTCGCAAACACTAAAGTCGGGGAAGGCGCGGTCGGGGCAGGATATGGCGCGACGGCAGGGCTGTATTCAGGTGGATTAGGTCTCGCGACGGAAACTGTGAATGGGGTATCTGTGCAAGCGATTATCGCGGCCAATCCCGTCGGATCGCCTTTTCTACCTGGCACGCGTTGCCCGCATGCGTGGACCTATGAACGGAGCGGGGAATTTGATGGCGTGCGACCACCTGCGGATTATACTTGGTCAGAGCCTGAAGACACAAAACTCGCATTCCTCAAGAGCGCGGGGCAATCGACCGTCATTGGTGCAATCATGACAGACGCGGCCTTGTCTCAGAAACAGCTGAAACGGCTTGCGATTATGGCGCAGGATGGGATCGCGATGTCTGTGCAGCCTTCGCATACCCCATTGGATGGGGATACGCTGTTCGCGTTGAGTGTGGGCGGAGCGACTTGCGAAGGGCCTGTTGCGTTGGCCGATCTTGGAGCGGCGGCTGCGCGGGCGGTGGCTCGGGCCCTGACACGGGGGGTTCTGGCGGCGCGATAAGCCGTCTCTACATAGCGGCTTTCATTATAGCTGAAAAAAGCCGCAAAAACTTCTTGCAGGCTGCGACATTTTCCGCTTAAAGGCGCGCTCGCTCACAAGGCGTACGCACTGGTAGCTCAGTTGGATAGAGTACTTGACTACGAATCAAGGGGTCGGGGGTTCGAATCCTCCCCAGTGCGCCATTTCTCTCATTCTTAAGACCGTTAAGTCGTTGGAAAGAGTCCGTTTTTTCAAGTTTTCCTGCAATCTCCCTAATTCGAAGGCCGATTTGGGAAGAGACTGTGGAGCATCGGATCATTTTTTCCGAGAAAACGAGGCTCCCCAAGTACTATGATCGGGACAATCCTTATTTCCTGCACTGATTAAAGCTCTTCATAGCTGAGGGATAAGCACCGATTTTATAGCTTCCGTCATGCCTTTGAAAAAACGGATGCTAGAAGCGGGACCGGACTATGGAATGCGCGCTACCCTAAATCCTACAGTTGCAAGTGTGTCTAAGCAAATTGATGTCTTTAAGGAGCAGTAGAGTTTCTCTGTAGCCCGCGACGATATCCTCTGCGTTTGCCGCTGTTTTTGCTGCCTGTTCAATTCCCGCAAGGACAAAGATCTGCCGTCATGTGACCGGAATGACTGGTCTAACTGAACCTTAATCAATCTGTGTCATCTTTTGTCAAAGGATCTTGCGATGATAGATGGTTTGTTATTAGTTGCTTCAGCGGCATTGCCGTCTTTTCTACTGGGGTATGCTCTGCGGAAATTTACCCTGAAATGGGAAAAAAAGGCCGAGACGGCGAAACAGGAATTGGCGCTCCAAGCAGAACAACTTTCCGCAACTGTGTCTGCATCTCTGGATGGTATTATTATTATCAACGCAGAAGGCCACGTTCTTGAGTTCAGTAAATCCGCAGAACGCATTTTTGGTTATAAGAAGGAAGATATTTTTGGACGGAGCATGGCCGCCCTGATTGTTCCTGAACGATACCGGGACGCACACAATGCTGGCATGGCAAGGATGCGCGACACAGGGAAGGCAAATATTCTTGGACAGCGCATTGAGATTGAAGCCGTTCGCGCCAACGGTGAGGAGTTTATGTCGGAACTCGCGATTTCGCGTAGCCGCAGCTCATCTGGTGACATTTTCATCGCATATATCCGGGATATTTCTGAGGCGAAGGCCGCTGAGAAAGCTTTGCTTGATGCCAAAGAGGCGGCGGAACTCGCCAACAAAGCTAAGACGCAATTTATATCGGCCATGAGCCATGAAATTCGAACGCCGTTCAACGCGGTTCTCGGTATTCTCGATATTCTTGGCGACACAGACCTTACTATTGATCAAAAGCAGCTCATACAGACGGCAGACCGAACATCTAAATCACTGCTGCGTATTATTAATGATGTACTGGATTACGCTAGAATTTCCTCTGGAACAGTGAAGGTCCGAGAAACGCCATTCTACGCCGCGGATGTTTTTGATGATGTCTATCGTTTGTTCGCAATGCAAGCCAAAGAACAAGCTATCGATCTGGTGGTCAAGACAGAGGGTGCAGCGAAAATCTATCTGTCAGGGGATGTGGGGCGGATACGTCAAATTCTGATGAATTTTGTCAGTAATGCAATTAAGCATACCGTCAACGGAAAAGTGGAACTGATCGTCGATACAATTCAAACAGGTCCTGAAAAATGGAACTTAACGTGTCGCGTAAAGGACACGGGTGTAGGCATTAAAGCTGACAAATTAGACCGGCTTTTCGAAGAGTTTTACATGGTCGATGATGTCGATACGCGGGCGTCCGAAGGCACTGGCTTGGGTCTGACCATCTGTAAAGTTCTTATAACCATGATGAACGGCGAGATTGGCGTTGAGAGTGACGTTGGTCGAGGATCCAATTTTTGGATTAAAATTCCATTGGCAGAGGCTTTGGCGCCCGTTGCCTCTGAGGTCGAAGACGTCACCTTGGCGGATATTTCTGGAAAAGAAATTTTACTGGCAGAAGATAACGTAACAAACCGTATGGTTGTCACCCGCATTCTCAAAAAACATGGGGCAAGAATTGTTGAGGCAGTTAACGGGGTCGAAGCTCTATCCATTCTTAACGTGCAAGCGTTTGATTTGCTTTTGACAGATATTTTCATGCCTGAAATGGGTGGAAAGGAGCTTGTGCGATTGCTGCGAAATGGCGACTCTGCAAACGCGAAAATCCCGGTGATAGCTTTGACGGCTATGGGCGATATGCATGAGGCGGAAGAGTTGAAATCTTATGGTGTTGATCAGGTCGTATTGAAGCCATTTAATACGAGAGACTTGATAAATGCTGTGGGGGAACAGTGTAAGAGGCATCAGAACAAACAATCTTTGTTAAAGTCTGATGTGTCGAAGGTCCCTGCAATAAAGTTATCGGGTGGATTATTGGACGGATTAGACCCTGAAGATTTAGTCGAAATTAGAGGACAATTCAAAACTGATCTGACAGATGTTACGGCATCATTGCGTAGCGCAATCGCGTCGCAAGATTATGAAGGCGCAAAGTTTGCCAGTCACACTTTAAAGGGACTCGCTGGATTATACGGACTTGCTGAGCTGTCAGAACATGCCGCATTAACAAATTCTCATTGCTTTCCTGATAGGCTCGAGGAGATGGTGAAGCATGGATCGAGAGCTATAAAAATAGCCGAGATATCTTTGCTCAATTTAGACGACCTCTTTGGCATAAATGAGGAGGCGGCATAGGTGATGAGATGGTCGGAGCAAACACAACACCTGAGGTGTTGATCGTAGAAGATACGTTATCCATGGCGTTAATGTATCAACAGCATTTAAAAAAATCGGGCATTAAATCTGAGATTTGTCAATCTGGTGAACTGGCTTTGACGGAGCTCCGAAAAGGGAAAGTTGATACGGTCCTTCTTGATCTTCAACTCCCCGATATGAATGGGCTCGATATCATCCAAGAGATGGATGGAACAAATCACAACATTACCTTTATCGTGATTACCGCCAATGGGTCTATAAATACGGCCGTCGATGCTATGCGTGCTGGCGCATATGATTTTTTGATAAAACCATTTCCGACTGAGAAGCTTCTCACGACGGTTAGAAATGCACTCGAACGGGAGAAGCTCACAACAACGGTTCAGGTTTTAAAGACCAGTCTAAAAACCAATCAAGTTCCGGGATTTTTGGGTGAATCCCCTCCTATGCTCGCCGTTTATAAAATGATTGAAAATGTCGCGAATTCTAACGCGGCGGTCTTTATCACTGGCGAATCCGGAACAGGTAAAGAGGTTACGGCGCAAGCAATCCACAAAGTAAGTCACCGTCGTGACGCCCCTTTCATCGCATTAAATTGTGCGGCATTGCCCGAAAATTTGATCGAGTCAGAAATTTTTGGTCACGTCAAAGGTGCTTTCACAGGAGCGCATGAAGCGAGAAAAGGAGCGGCGAGCCAAGCCAATGGCGGCACGCTGTTCCTGGACGAAATTTGCGAGATGGATATCAATCTCCAAGCCAAGCTTTTACGCTTTTTGCAGACCGGCCAAGTTAAACGCGTTGGTAGCGATTGGTCCGAAGACGTGGATGTCCGTATTGTTTGTGCAACCAATAGAAATCCGATGACGGAAGTTGCGGCGAAACGTTTTCGCGAGGATTTGTTCTATCGCCTGGACGTGCTCTCAATTGAATTGCCTCCCCTATCTCATCGGGGGAAAGACGTAATTTTATTGGCCGAAAGTTTCTTGAAAACATATGCGGCGGAAGAGGGAAAGCGGTTCCTATCGATCTCACCTGAAGCCCAAGAGTTGATGCTTGACTATCATTGGCCTGGGAATATTCGCGAGCTTCAAAATATGGTTCGAAAAGCGGCTGTCGTCTATGACGGTGTCGAATTGGAACCCCATATGTTTTCATTGAAAACGGTTCGTTCAAATGCTCGAAATGATGAGTATAAACTCATTGGCGTTGCGGGTGAAACATCTGCCTACACACCTCAACAATCGCTAAAAACGACGGTCACGGTTGATATCCTACAGCCTATGACGACGATTGAACAAACTATCATAGAGGCAGTGATTACATCCTGTAATGGAAGCATTCCGAAAGCCTCACAAATCCTACAGCTAAGCCCCTCAACCATATACAGGAAGAGAGAGACTTGGATTAGAGAGGATTTAGAGCAGCAATCTAAAGCGGGTTAAGCCGCTACTAATTCTACCGACTTCAGAAAATATGTAAGTGTGCGGTCGTCCGTTGAAAGGCCTAGATCTTTCGGGCTTCGCAGCTTTGGAACGGATAGCTTGATAGTCACCTCGAGCTCTCCTGCCGCCTTATAGGTGTTGAAGCGAATGGACGTGATGCCGTCATCTGAAATTTCAGCGGCGAACACCCTGTCTCCATCGATTGTTACATTTATGGAATCTGGTGTTTCTGAAAAGAAGTCTCCCGTCAATTTAAGTAGATAGCTAGTAGGCAAGCCCGTCTCTATGGTCTCTGGCATTGTTATGCTGAAGTTTGCTTCTTCACTCCGCATCCAACGGCCTTCAGCTTCCTGTGCCCACCATCCATTACCATATCTCAGCTCAGTCTGCTTAACAGATAGAACTGGCGTCACGAGTGAACATGTATTCAGGGTAGGTACGACGTCAAATGTCGCTCGCTTTGCGACCACGTTTGATTCGAGTGTTTCTACAGCTTGGAGAGGGGACGCCTCTTGGCGGACTGGTTCATCCATAATTGGCATTTCCACAGCATGCGTTAACGCCATAGTTTGCAAGTGGAGTGTCATCGAACGCGCATCTCGACTTTCCCCAAGATCCTTTGGACTCTTTGGATCACCCGCTTCTGGTAGATCAATAAAGATGGAGAGTGCTTCGCCTTTGGGTAAGCCGGTCACAGGGACCGAAAGGGAAACACTCTCCCCGAACAAACCAGAACTCACCAAATTCCCATTTACGGAAATGTTGACCTGTTCCGGGCGTCCGGATTTCGTCATGCCTTGAATTTTCAAGACAGTATTTGAAGGTAAGTTTTCTGGAAGCGTTACGCGGAACATGGCGCGATTATCTCGCATCCAGCGACCATAAGGTTCGAATGCCCACCAACCTGCCGTAAAATCAATTTGATCGCGTTGTTCCGCATTATCAAATGACACAGATTTTCCAAATTCAAGAGGGGTTTGGTTTAATTGACTGGCTTCCGCGAGTTCTAGTTCAAGCAAACGATGGCGTGCAAAATGAGTTATGTTCAGCGGTTCGCCTGGGGCGCCGTATCCTTGCGCCCTCAGAAATTCTATCATCTGCCGAGTGTGAACATCTGTGGCTGCCGTGATAATATGATATGGTGAGTCATCTTGATAAGCTTGTCCGTAAAGACTTTGGCCAGGTGTGCCGAGAAATTCAAAACCCGCCCCATTGACTGCCGCTTCAATCTCAGCACGAAAGCCTTCAACATATGCGGGATCTGTGAGGCAGCCTTCGCCCGCTAAAACGGGCCAAGCGAAATGTATATCAACTCCGCGGGCTTTCAGCTTTTGGAGCCGCCCCAGAGCTGGCTTGATGTTTTTCCCAACAGTTAGAGCTTGTCTGGTTGGGGCCTTACCTAAGATATAATCATCACAGCTTTGCTCTGCGACGCCTGCTCCTGGCCCGGTTGAATTTGGACGCGATTGATGTCCGCTTGGTTGAGTTAAAGCCGAAACGAAAAGGTCTCGAGCTGGGGACTCAGTTGGTTCGTTGGTGGTTGTCTGCCGATCTGCGAGTTTTGAAATAACGGTCGCTGGCGGAAGGCTCAGCGCGCGCTTTAGACGCTTATCTAGAGGCATAGATTGGTAATAATCTCGGTTACTGCCGAACAGCGTATCGACGTAATTATCGGTCAGTTTTTCCCTGTGATAGAAGGTCCACTCCAATGGCAGAACAACCACATCGCCCGGGCGGGTGTAGGTTTCTAGGCGTGTCAGCTTATCTTCCAATGCGTATCCGCCATTATCAGCAATATTGATCGCTGTGCGTCCGAGGGCTTCGCCAACGGCGTCAGTGTCGATTGCGTGATGGGAGTTAGATCCAGACTCGAAAATGATCCGAGGTCCAGGAATCTCTTTTAAAAGAAACCACTTATAAGTTGCGGGAACGGCTGATCGTTCAACCAGACGGTCAACTGTCAGTGCGTAAGCGCCGAGGCAGAACAAAGAGGTGCCGACCATGCCAGCGACAAATGTACTGACTGTCTTAATCAGTTTTCTCGCTGCCAGATTTTTCACGGTGACGGACGATGTATTATTGGTTGGAAAAGTCATGAAGATGTCCAGAACTCGTGCTAAAAGTTGAAGTATAGGAAAGGGGATTGGGTCAGGCTTAAAGACGCCAAGAAAGCGGCGGATGCGGCGACCCCTGACGTAATTCCTAACGCACCAATGAGCGCCGAAGATCGTTTCAGTAAATCTTTCTCGAACAACTCTGATATTTCTTTGGTGTTAGGCAAGATAAATGCGGATATCGCAGCAAGCGTTCCCCAGAGGATTGTCTGCAGAGGTGCAGGCATATGAACCGCTCCCTCTGCCACTGCTCCGAACATACTTAGCGTCATCGAAATTGCGCCAGACGTCGTTGTTGCGCGGAAGAAGACCCAAGCGACAACTGCGGCGAAGAAGGTGATGGCCCAAGAACTGATCCGAATGGCTTTAGCTGTCTCAACAATCTCCAGTACTCCGAAGAACTTAGCGATGGCGCGAACGGCTTGGTTTATAATCAGATAGAGGCCATGTAGCGCTCCCCAGATCAGGAAGTTCCAGTGCGCCCCATGCCACAACCCGCCAAGAACCATGGTTGCAAAATTGTTGATGTATTGACGAACCTTCCCGTGACGGTTTCCGCCAAGAGGGATGTAAAGATAATCGCGTAACCAACGGCTTAGTGTCATGTGCCAACGGCGCCAAAATTCAGACATGTTTTCAGATTTGTAGGGTGAGTTGAAATTCCATGGCAGGCGGATCGCGAATAAAAGGCCTAGTCCAATGGCCATGTCGGAATAGCCCGAAAAATCAAAATAGATTTGAAATGTGTAGGCAAGAGCGCCGCCCCATGCCGTGACGCTGGTGACCACCGCGCCGCTATCTACGGATGTAAATACTTGGTTGGCATAGGGGGCTATGGAGTCTGCAATCGCCAGTTTTTTGAAAAGACCTAGCGCAAAGAGACATAGGCCTTCGCAAAACATGATAGCGCGCGCACTTGGGGTGATGATTTTCCGGAACTGCGGCATCATCTCGGCATGATGGACAATGGGGCCAGCAATTAACTGAGGAAAGAACGTTACAAATAATGCGTACTCAAGTGGATTATGCGAAACGGGGTCCATCTTTCCAGCGTGACTGTCGCAGAGATATGAAATCTGCTGGAAGGTGAAAAACGAGATCGCAAGCGGTAGAAGCAATTTCGGATCAGGCAGGCCCAAGTCAAACAATGCATTAAAGTTCACAGTCAGGAACCCCAGGTATTTGTAGACGCCCAACAGCAGTAGGTTGGCTACGATACCCGCAACTAAAATTCGTTTCGATTTCGACGTACCAGGCTGTACTAAGATGTGTTTCGCCAAGACGTAGTTTACACCCATCGAACCGACTAAAAGTATCAAATATTCAGATTTGAACCAGCTATAAAAAACGAGGCTGGCACCAATCAAAAGGATCTGGCTGTGCCACCGCGTTTTGGAAAACAGAGTTGCGAAGAAGCCTAAAAGGACCAATGGCAAAAATTTCGTTAGAAATACGGGATCAGTGAAGAGCATCTTATATATCCGATGACCTAAAGTGCTTTTGCCGCGGGAACGCTGGCTTGTAATTGCGAAGGTGTTTGGCAGGCTGGTACGATTCCGATGCTTTGTTCCAGACGTGCTTTGGCCGTATGTAATTCAGCGCGGGCCATTTGTTCACGAATGAATGATAGCTCCCGCATAAGCTCTTCTTTCACCAAATAGGTCTCTGGCTTATTGCCAGACTGCACGTCACGGATCAGGTCGTCCGTGATCTCCCCTTGGACAGAAAGCGCCTTCCACGCGAGTGTGAGGTCGTAGTCTAACTTATGCATCTGTTCGCGCGCGATCATGACCTGAGCCATGACAGCGCTGGCGAGAATTTCTGTTTGTCTTTGTTGTGCGGCGACGGCGATTTTACCGTTTCGTTTGGTTTCGCCAATTTGACCTAAGCGCAGTAGGTCCCAGCTCAAGTTTAATCCGGCGGAGGCGAAATCCTGGTTCAGGACAAAGCTGTTCGTATTGTGGTTCGCCCCGAGGAAAAACCGCATCGCGGGGAGGTGTCGCCAAAGGTCTTCCTGATTTTTCAATTTTGTTAAATCAGACTGATATAGCGCTTGCCGAATTTCCGGACGGTTTTGGTAAGCCTTTGCAATAAGGTCTAGCGCATTCTGTCCTCCAAGCTCACCCAAGTTGGAAGGCAGACGCTTAGATTTCAATTCGAAATTTGTCCCAGCAGGCACATTCATCAATCGGGCGAGTTCGGGTTTCGCTGAGAGCAGGGAACGGTATAGAGATTGATACCAGCGGTTGATGTCGATCAATTCACGCTGGAACATCAACTCTTGAAGTTTCGTGTCGGGGTTCTGATCCGCGCGCTGTTGTGATAGGTTTAGCGCGTAAGCGACGCGGCTTTTCAGCCAAGTCGACTTTTTTTCGGCCTGTTCAAACGCAACGGCCCGCCAATATGCGTTCTCAACGTCAACCATCATCTTATTGCATTGGTATTGGTTTTGCTCACCTTGGGCATAAGCGTTGATTGAACGGCGGTTAGCTTTGAACCCGCTTAAGCCAATTTCTAGGAGGTCCCAACTTGTCGTAAGGGTTGACCTTGCAGCCGCTTGATCTTGCGCCGTGTAGAAGTCTTTCGGCATCGTGCTTGACGTATCGTCAACCTTTTTACCGATAGACGCACTCGCGTTATTCCGCCATGTGCCGTAGCTGCTGGCATAGGCCTGCGGGAGGAAATCTTTACCGCGCCTGCCCGCTTTCCGAACAGTCTCTAATAGTTGTGTTTGCGAGCGCGCATATTCGGAATTGTGAGCAAGTGTCCGTGACCGAACCGCGTCTATGCCAAGAGGTTCGTCTGTTTCCAACGGGACAGCTTTGGATCGCAATGTGCTATCCGTGAGGCTAGAAACATTAGAGGCGTCATATTCTACAGCTGTTGTGGAGCATCCTCCCATTGCCAAGGTGCCGATAAGCCCGAACCCCAACAGGGTCTGTTTAAGGCTCAATTTTTTCCATTCAATTGTCATGTGACGACTCCGTTTTACGGAAAAGTCATTGCAATCGACAGACCACATCGGGGTTTAACGAAAACAGCGGGTTAGGTAGTTAATGAACCCCAAATTTCGCAAATACTTAGCAATATGCATTTCGCGTTTTGCAATATGCAAATCAGTTGTTTTCTTTTCAAAAAACTGAAGTGGTATTAATCCAATGGACGATAGAGCATCGCGTCATAGTCGATCATAACGCGCATGTCGTCATTTGCGAGCTTAGCCCCTGTTGGCCAAATTGAGTTTAAATTTATTGCGCTGCTCTCTCCGTTAATCTGCAAGCGGTCGGGAGACGAAATATGCGTCCTCATTTTTACGGATAGTGGAATCTGAATAACCCTAACTTCGCCCGGAATTAGGTTGTTTTGCAGATAGTAAGGTTCGACCCAGGTGAGGCGGCCCTTGGCGTCGACATATGAGAGTTTAAGCTGGAGAGTGCTTACAATCTCTGTACCTATATTACTCACTTTTAGTGTCAGCGCCTGACGGCCGTCCATTTCGGAGATGTTTATTTCGGAAAATGCGACTGACTTATAGTATGCAGGGGTGCAAACGGTCGTAGAAAGTGAGACGTCAATGTCAGATGGAAGACTGTCAAATTCGGGCACGCTGAACTCATCAGGGTTATAAGCCGCATTAAATGGTTGGTCTTGAATTTTCAAATAGCCTTCAAAATCGACTCGAAAAGCTGAACTCTCTCCGGGGAGAAGTCTATGTGGGCCGATACGGCCTGCATGTTGTTTGAATTCAGCTTCTGAATCTGTGCTGACGGCTCGCGCTAACACTTTCGTACAAGCTGGAAATTCCGACAGGTTTTTTAGACGGCCAATCACGAATAGTCTACCGTCGTCCTCTATAACTTCGGTTGCCATGAGCTCAATTTCCGGCCGTGCTAGTCTTTGAACGGGGTCCATTGAGGTTGAATATTTTTGTCCAGTCAGGTCACGGAACTGTGGCGCGTTACTACTCGACGTCAGATTGGGGGTGTAGGTTTTGTCGGCGGGCTCATATTTGATTTGCCAAACTTTATTTGCGTTTTGGATTAACGTCATTTCGGTGATGACTGGCCGGATCCCGATTGATGTTAGGTATATTAGCTTTAATTTTATTCGAACCTGTCCATCATCCACGACTTCCATATTTAGGGGTTCTACAGATGTGAGCTTCCCAAAAGAGGGGACAAGGCCACCAGTGAGCTTTTGCATTTTTAGAAATTGTCCATAGTCCAAATCTGGATCGCTTGCGAGTAATGAAAAAGCCTGTTCCGTTTCACGGAAGTCTAAGTGTTGATAGAAACGCTCAACAACTGTTTCAGGCAGTAAAGGTTTACGTTGATTTTGTAGCGTAATGATTATGAGGATTGCAGCCATAGATGCAGCGACAAGAGGTAATACCCTCACTAACCAAGTCATAGTTTTCGGAGGCGTCCAAGCCACTGGCAAAGGTGCAAGTTGGGTCGCGACACCAACTGTCAACGTCGGTTCAGGTTCAGGCACCTTGACTGTCATATATGGCGAAGGGGCTATTCTCAGAAATGGCCTTGATTCAGATGAGATCAGTTGCTGACGAAGGGCTAGACCGATCAGGGTGAGTAGGCCGAGGATCAAAGATCCAATCGGCAAAATGCCCCACATCAGTTTTTGGTAACGCGGCAAATCTCTACGCGGGCGCACTATAGGTAAAGGCGATATGTCTGGTTTTTCCCAAACCCGAATACCGTTATTGAGCCGAGTGACTGGGTTCCATCCCGTATAATGCAGCACAGGGTCATAGAACTCGTCATTTGAAAACACATATTTTAAATGAAACTTCTCGGCATTAGTCAGAAATTGATTGAGTGATGCTAAACCAGGCACGCCCATATATTTTGAATTTTCTAGCCGCTCGACTGAGTAGTTCATCAAACTCGGCAGGCGTCTTGCAGAATGATAGTTGCCGTCGACTGACTCGGCGTTGATGAGGGCGCTGTGATAAGCAAATTGATCCCCAAAACCGAGGGTGAGATATCGCCAATCCGAGTGCCGGTCTTCATCCATGAATGTGACAATGGGTGCAGGATCAATGAAGTCAGGTTGCGTTGGTCTGAACGTCGGGAGAAGAGCTGTTCCAACGGCAAAGCCAACATAGGTAACAAGTGTCAGAACAAGAAAAGCGCGGCTTAGGAAAGATCCAAAAGCGCGATTGATTAATATCTTTCCCCGCCCTTCCCAGAGGCTTTGAACCGCCAATCCTGCAAAAGGTAGAATTAAGATAGACGCCCAAAAGGTAAACCTATCCAAGGTTAAAATCTCAAACGCTGGCCCAAGTAAGATACGTGGTAAAGGGGTTGTACCGCCCGTTCCTAAGAATAATGCGATCAAAACAGAAAGCCCCAATGGCCAAAGCGCTGTTCGGGCCGATTTTAGAATGACGTAAGGAACCACGGTGATCAGCATGCCCCAAGGAATGACGAAGAACATTAATCCCAAGTTGGGTTTGGCAATAAAGTTTTCTCGGCTGCCATGTGGAATGCTGACTTGTGTAATCGGGTCAGTGATTGACCAGTGCCAATAGGGGAAAACAATTGTGATGATCAAAAACAGCATCCCCAACCCCATAATAAAACCGCGTATTAAGGCTGGAGATATCCATTTTAGATATCCAAGCGTACTGGATGGTTTGTAGAGTTCACGTCGTTTCAGATTTGCCAAGAGTGCTGCTATGCCAATTGGAGCCACAAAGAAAACCGTACCAAATAAGGGCGTGACATGGTGAACCGAGGTTGTCGCTGCCGTGAGAAAAAGACCCAGTATAAAGTCTCTTTTCCGCCCATGCTCTATCCAGCTCGATATGTGAGGAATTGCGTTTAGGAACAGTGCGATTGAAAGGAGGGTGGGTAATTGCCCGAAGATGTGAAGTGTTTCCGAAATGCTAGTTGAGAAGGCGCAGAGCATCGCTGCGTAGGACGCCGCCTTATCATTTACCCACAGGCGGCTAAACCGGAACACGCCAATAATAAGAATGCCAATGGCCAAGAGTTGCAGCGCAATAAATGCGATGCGCATATCCATGAAACGCATCAAAATCCCTAAGGCTTGATGGCTTCCTGGCGGATACGCCGTCACGGTAAAGCCAGTGTACCACCTTGTTTCCCAGGGGTCGAACCACGATGTTAAATAGTGGTTCCCAAAAAACATATGGATATAGGAATCGTATGTCTGCCCATAGGTGAATGGTAAGAGCGCCCCATGAAACATGAGTGCCAGTAAGATCGCCAGATATGTCCACGACCTTGCCGTCATTTTACGAAGCTAGTCTCTCTTTTTTCGATGGCACCAGAACAATTCCTATCAACGTTGCCGCACATGCAATTTGAATAAGCAACTTCAAGCTGAAGTAGCTGTGTAACCCGATGTCAGGAAAGAAGTGATTAACTGCCGAGAGTGAAATGAGTTGAATAGCGCCAAAGAATAACACGACGAGTGCGGCAAAACTCTTGCCTTTGGCAATTTGATAGATTGCGCACAGGTGGCTGCCGATAAAGACAGCACCTGTGAGAGCGCTTATCCAAACGATTGACGAGAGTGCCTGATACTCATCGCCTAACATGACGCGCACAATCAGATCGGAATTAGGTAAAATAACGATCATTGCACCCACCGTGATCAGAGTGATTGCACCTAAAAGTGCCAGCAGTTCTCGGGGTGATGTCTGGTTCTCCTTTTGCTTGGCGACAATGGGTTGAAGGATCGTTGAGCAGGATAAGAAGGCGAAAAAGAAGACGCGTTGAATGAGAAGTAAGCCCGCTACGAGACCTGCAATTTCAGGTGAAAAGCTAGCTTTTGCGATGAGTATGTCGCTGTCCAAAACCAAGACTTGAGCGAACTGCAAAATCAAATATGGCATAGCGACGATGCCCAACGCCTTTGTCTGCGTGTCCAGGCTAGGTACCTCGCGGAAGGATAAAGATTGCAAGTCATCTTTTCGCGTCGAGAAGAAAAAACCTGCCAATATGGAAAGTCCGACGGCTCCAGCAATACCAGCTAAACCCAACCCCATTTTCCAGAGTAACAAACTACCAAAAAGTCGAATTATCCATTCAGCTTGGATGGAAAGAATGATTTTTGGTAGGTCAATCAATCCTTGTGTAAGACCTCTATAAATTACCATGGGAAGGAAAAATGGAATTGCGAGAGCCAAGACACAAAGGGCCATCGGCGAAGAAAAATTCAATGATCCTGAAATGTAATTCGCCAAGGCGATGACAATGAACATGGCGGGAATCGAGAACTTTAAACTACGCCAGGATACAGCTTGTGCCTGTTGACGGCTTTGCTGAACTTTACCTTCCTTTGCTGTCAATTCGGAAAACGCAAACTGCAACGCGCCAAGGAATGACAATATGCCAAGCTTTAGCGTGAGAAGAAGTGTGAGATCTGCAAAGGCAGCAGGGCCCATAATGCGTGCGAAAACCATATTGAAAACAAGGTTTGCAGCGTTCGCGATATTCGCGGAAATGAATAAAGCGGTGGCTGGTCCAATTAATGCGTTCGTGCGCAAAGCTCGGAGTGGTAATGTCAGAGATCGTGACACCTTAAGCCTCCGACAACGAGAAACGGGAGTTGTTCGTAAAGTGGCTCGGCAAGCGGGTCCGAATTGTGCAGTTAAAAAGTGCAGTGATGGAGGAACGCCTCGCAGCAGATAAGATATCAGCATCATCTGGAAGATAAATCGAAACGTCTTTTCCACAAGCGAGGAGTCTTTCGCAGACTTCTGTAAGGGATGTAAAAACAGATGGCTCAAGTGTTTTCACATTGGAAAAATCCAATGTGATGAGACGCTTGTTTTCCGAGACTATCGCTTCCATCGCATGAATGCTCTGTGTGCTCAAAGTTTCTCCAGACCGCAAATGCTGGGTGAGCGAAGGTTGGGGCAACACGCGCCTATTTTGAAAACGTGCTCTGATTTTCCATTGGCTGAAAATCAGCGATGTCATTTTTAGACCGCCTTTGATGACATCACTAAACTTGATGTTGGATCCGGGGATTTCGGTCCACTCCAAAACAGGGTATTCAAAGAAGTTTTTTCGTTCTCGTTTATTCGGATTTGAAATTCTTAGGAATAATTCAACATCGAAAAGCCAACCTGCAGTGAAAGGGGCGTCGAGGCAGTTGATAAGATGTTCAGTATTGCGGAACAATTTTGCTCCGCACTGCGTGTCTTTTAGAGCCAAACCAGTCGCCATACGACCCATCGATGCGCAAACCAGAGAAATCATCTTGCGGTGTATGTCTCTATAGACTCGGCGACCCAAGCCGCCAGCGCGCGACCCGAAAACGACATCTATATTGTCCAAGCGATCCGCTACCGAGATGAAATCATTTATCGCATTTAGCGGGGTTGCAAGGTCAGCGTCCAAAAATGCGATATATTTGTCGCCGCGTTTAGCCGCGAATTTTAGTCCGTGACGAACGGCTTCCGCTTTTCCAGCGTTGCGTGCCATGGTAAGAACGTCGACTTGATCGGGTAATGCGGCCATTGCACCGCAGAGCAAACTAATGGTCAAATCTCTTGAACCATCATCAACAAACACAAAAGAAATTTTTGGGTTTTTGCGAGCAAAATTTAGGAAGACCTCAAGATGCAGTCTGTTGGCTTCATTATAGCAAGGAATTATAATTGAGGTTCTATCGTGCTTCCAAATAGACGGCGTGAGTGTCTGCTGTTTTGGTGAAGTCTCAATAGATACAGTTTTTCGTTTGGTCATTTTTGTCTCCAATATTTTGGAGATAGCTACGCAAATGCCGGGCCGCGATTTTGCCTGTGTTTTCGGGTATTTTCTTTGCAAATCAGAAAAGACATTCGCATTTCGCAAAGATCATTTTGCAATCTTATTCAAATGACCCGCAAAATAGCGCGTTTTTCGCGGCATATGCATTGCAACCCTTCATAGGCAACCTCGCAAAGAAAAGACCTATGACTAAACGTACAAATGCTCCTTTATCTGTTCTGTCACTTATTTTGGTGGCCAGCTCCTCTGTGGTTTCTGCACGGGCGCAAACACCCTCTGAGAGCCTTCAAGTCTATGCGGGGCCGCAGACGGCAACCCCAGGGGAGAGCATTAGTGTGACGATTGAAATGACCGACGTTGATGGGAGAAGCTCTCACGAAAAAACTGTACAGCTGAATTATAATTCCGATGGAGTGTCTACTTCAATTTCTGGGAAAGTTTCTCACGGTTTGGTGTCATTTGATGTTCCGGCTCAACGCAAAGCGGGCAGAATGACGTTCAACGCACACGCGGGTGATTTGATCTCTGACCAGACGCCTGTCATGATCGTTGCGGGCGAACCTATTAAATTTAAACTCGTCGTCAAACCGTCCAGAGAATCTAATTTCGTAGACGTTAAGTCGGATGTAATACGTGATGTTTTTGGCAATCCAGTGTCGGACCAAACACTTATTGCCCTTGATTGGATTGATCAGAGCGGTGTGAAACAGTCGGAATTCGTGCAGCTTTCAAGCGGTCGAATGACCTATGTCAGTATTTGTCCTGATGCCTATGCGGCTCCGCTGAAAATAAGAGCTGTACTAAAAAATGTAGAAGTATTTTCTTCTGAGCTTTCTGACCTCTGTCCTGGCCGGAAGGAAAAAGCATGACGCTCAAATCGTTTAAAAAAACGAAACGGGTACCAGCCGCGATTGGCACCCTTTTGTCAGGCGTTGCGTTCGCGGGATTTGTATCCGGCATTATTGAAACGCCTGTTGGTTCAAATGAATATTTGCATGAGCATTTAACCTTATCCGCTTTGCAAGAAGAGACGAGTTGGGCAGGGGATGTTTTCCAGCTACCTGTTCAAGACCGTCAGAAGCTCGCCACAATTGTTACAAAACTTGAGCAGCCCAATTGGAAACCGGCCTCAGACATGGCCCTTACGGGGCAGGCGCTGACCGTAGCAGAAGAGGCGGCCTGTCTATCCACAACAAAGCCCTGCGGAGTTGCGTTTCGATTAGGGCGTGAATTGAGCGAACTTCAGATCAATAAAGATCTACGGGTCGCAAATGTGAGAGAGACAAGTTTGCGCGTGACATTTAGATCTGATCCTGAACTGGCATTTGTATCTATAGACAAGATCGCAAATGAGACACGATTGTTGAGGTTCTACCAAACCCAAAATGGCTGGGTTCAGAGTACATTAGAAACCCTGGATGAAGCGATTTTGGAATTTAACGAACGGAACGGAATGTTTGATGCCAAATTTTCTAAAAATTTCGTGGGCGTAAATTACTATCCTGCATCTGCATCGTGGAAAGACTTTTGGGCGGACTTCCCAGTCAGAGAGATTAAATCGGACCTCGATACGATTAGCGATATTAACGCAAATTCTGTCCGTATTTTTCTAAACCATGAGTACTTTGATAGTGAGGACACCCAAACCGACGCGATAACAAAGCTAAACGTGTTTTTAGATCTATGTGCCGTAAATGAAATCCAAGTGCTCATCACACTATTTGATCTCCGGCCAGACTATACTTTGTCCAACATGTCTGACGATATCGATCACATCGACCGAGTACTTGAAGCTGTTTCAGGGCATTCGGCGATTTTAGGCATAGATATCAAAAATCAAGCTGACTTAGATTTTCCAGCTTGGGGAAAAGGTGTCGTCGAGGGCTGGTTAACGGTTATGGCGCGTCACATTCAAATGCAATATCCAGACCTTCCAGTTACCGTCGGATGGTCAAATCCGAACTCAGCCCTTGGTTTAAACGGTATCGTCGACCTTGTGACCTATCATGAATATGGAGGCGTCGATGGATTTGCGGAGCGTTTGAACACCATAAGATCCGAAGTCGGTAAGAAGCCGATCATGATTACAGAATTAGGGTCAACAATTTGGAACCCACTTCGTTCAACGCGAGCCGCAGAAGCCAAGCAGGCCTCACGTCTGGAGAGTCAGTTAAGTCAATCATCCTCAGCAAATGGTGTATTTGTCTGGACCTTAAATGACTTTGAACATGTGGGCAGTGATGTCGTTGGGCCCAGGCCTTGGCGTAAAGCCCAGCAACGACAATTTGGCCTCATACGCCCCGATGGTTCATCCCGCCCATCGAAAGCTGTGCTTCAATCACATGCGACGTCTGTTGCAGCTCAATCCATTAACTAGTTCAAAAATACCTCAGGAAACTCCTATGAAAACCATTGCAATCGTTACCGCCTTTCCACCAAGTGCGGGCTCTTTGAACGAGTATGGACTTCATCTGGTCAACGCGTTCGCAGCGCGCCCAGACGTTCGGAAAATAATCGTGATCGCGGATAAATATAAAGGCGAGACGCCAGAACTCGACCTCGGGCCCAAAGTTGAGGTGAGGCGTGTATGGCGGTTCAATGATCCGCTCGCAGGTATCCATATATTACGGGCGCTTAAATCATCTCAGGCAGAAGGCGCTTTGTATAATCTTCAGACAGCATCCTTTGGAGATATTGAAATTCCCGCCGCTCTTGGTTTGCTCACGCCAACCATCTCACAAAAATTCGGCCTGCCGTCCGGCGTCATCATGCATAATTTGGTGGAAGCCGTTGATCTAAGCAAAACAAATCTCGCGAAAAGCCCATTGCGTCAAAAGCTTGTTGGTGCAGCAAGTTACTTTGTGACCAAGACGATGTTGATGTCGGGCTTTATGACCGTCACATTGGATAGCTTCTGGGATATTCTAAAGCGCAAGTACAAAGCCAAAAACGCATTTATGGTCCCGCACGGTTCCTTTCCGATGGCCTCGGATATCCAAGTAACCAAGCTTTTAGACCGGAAACGAACGATCGTGACGATGGGGAAGTTTGGCACATATAAACGTCTGGAGCGTACAATTGCCGCCATTCAGAATTTGAACTCTTCGCTATCCGCTTCACAGAAAATCAAGTTGGTGATCGGTGGGAGCGATCACCCCGCAACGCCGGGGTATTTAAAATCCTTGGCAACTGAACACCAAGCCGACGCAAATATTGTGTTTCATGGCTATGTCGCGGAAGAGGATGTGGCCTCATTCTTCACGCAAGCCAAACTGGCCATTTTCGATTATGATAGCACAACAGGTAGCTCAGGCGTCCTGCATCAGGCTGCAATCTACGGCACGCCGGCCGCCTATCCAATGATGGGTGACTTTATCGACGTGACCGAGCGAGAGGGACTAAAGGGTTTCAACTTCACGCCGCTAGATCAAAAGGCTTTGGAGGAATCTATTTCCGAATGTTTTGAGGCTCCAGAGCTGGGGCAAAATTTTGCCGATAATAATTTGGATATTTCCAAGGGTGTTACTATGGACACCGTTGCGTCCATTCAGTTGCAACTCCTGCGGAAAACTAAAACGGGGAATTTCAATGTTCTACGTAGAGCGAAGAATTCAGCTTTGCATCTCCAAGAGATCAGTCGCCCTGGTTAAGTTTAAACTAGCGGATAGGAATTATATCAAACTTCAACATCAGATTTTAAAGGCCTCCCTATTCACGAATTGAGTATCCTATTCTGTTTGTAAAACACGATTTTTCCCCGCGCGAAAATGGCTTGCGAAGCATTCTGAGTTGTTGAATTCATGGGAAGCGCTATTGAATAGCCTAAGTTTTCCTAAAGCGGCTTATGCTCGTCCTAAATAGCTCCGAATTTGTGTGACGGATTGCGCAACGACAGCCTATAGCACCCTGGCCACAATGATGAAGCCAGAGCAATTTTCGCAACGCCGAAGGGGAGGCTAGAGGTGATGAATCTAGGGCGCGCGACGTGATGCCAAGACTGAAGCCGTCGCTGGGCTTGGTCCATCTTCTTCAGACAGTCTTCGCCAAAACTTTGTTTTAATCTGAAAAGGTGGCTGTGGCCGAGCTCGGCAGCAAATCATATGATCAATAGACCCTATGTAGGTCGACCAAGCATGGTTTTATTGAGCCTTGGATAGATTGACCCGATAGGATCGCATGTTCTTATGTCGTCACAAAACTGTCAAAAAAAATAGATGGAACTGTCATATAACTAATATCTTCCTGTCATGTTTCTTCGGTATCGGACCGCCAACATAGCCGAGGAGGGATGAATCTTCTTAGCTCCTACGTCAGAATAAGAGGTTAGTGATGACGTTTAATAAGATAGCCATTCTTGGCGCTTCGACACTCGCGGTGTGTGTGAGTTTACCCAATGTCGCAGTTGCACAAGATGCGACGATTAAGGTCGGGGGGCGCGTGATGCTTGATTATACTATTGCCGACCTTGATACGCCTGATTCCAGCATTCGCGATAGCGAAGTTCGTCGCGCCCGTCTCTTTGCGAGCGGGACCTACGGTTCTAGCGTCAAATATAAGTTCGAGTTCAACCATTCCACTGGTGGCGGCATAGAACTGACAGACGGATACGTCCAATTCGTGCCAAAGGATAGTAAGTTCAAAGTAAAAGTTGGCCACTTTAAAACGCATAATTCGTTGGAAGAAGAAACGTCCTCACGCTTCATTTCGACAATTGAACGGGGCGCATTTACGGACGCGTTTGAGCTTAATCGCCGCGTCGGTGTTTCAGTTAACGTGAGTGGCAGCAATTACGGTATTGACGTTGGTGCATTTGGTACGAATGTTGAAACCGAAAGCGGTCCTGATGAGGGCTACGCCTTTGCGGGTCGAGGTTATTATAACCCCATCAAAGTCGACGATACACTCGTCCATCTTGGCGCATCGTGGCGTTACCGCGAGCAAGGCGATTCCCAGTCTGATCTTCGGTATCGACAACGCCCTTATACACATGTCGCACCGGACCGCATCGTCAACACAGGTCGTTTCGCCGACAGTGATAATTTCTACGGTGCCGAAGTCGCTGTTCTCAAGGGGAACATGTGGGCAGCGGGTGAATATGCGCTACTGAGCGCTAATGGGTCTGGCGCAAATGACGATGCCGACTTCTCCGGCGGATATATGGAAGCTGGAATTATGTTCGGTGGACGAAAAGCTTATAAGGGGGGTAAATTTGATCGCCCTAAAGTCGATAACCCGATTGGTGAAGGTGGCATGGGGGCGCTGGCGCTCGTGGCGCGCTATGACACAATCGATCTGCAAGATGGGCCGTATCTCGGAAAACTTGATACCATCGTATTAGGGGCAGATTGGTGGGCGACAAAGCAAACCCGCTTTGCTTTGAATTACTTTAATGTTGACGCGGAAAACGGTTCCGCGAAAAGCGGCAATGGTGTCGTTGGTCGACTTTCATTTGATTTTTAGACTTTCAGTCGAGGAAAAACATAATGTTTAAGAAAATTTTACTCTGCGGTTTCGTCGCATTCGGGGTCGCTGCATGTGGGAATGGCGGGGATAATACGTCCGAAACGTCGGTAGCCAAAGTCGAGGCGGCGCCTTCTGCGTCAGGACGTGATCAGATTAAAATTGTTGGATCATCAACTGTTTATCCTTTTGCAACAACAGTGGCTGAGAATTTTGGACGTAGCACATCGTTTAAGACTCCGATCGTCGAATCAACGGGCTCTGGTGGCGGACTGAAACTCTTCTGTTCGGGTCTGGGCGATAATTATCCAGATATCACAAATGCGTCTCGCCGCATTAAGTCCTCCGAAGTTGAGCTTTGCGCCGAAAACGGTATCAATGACATCGTGGAAGTCAAAGTTGGATATGACGGGATCGTTGTCGCAAATTCGACTAAATCCGATCGCATGGAATTGACATTGCGTGAGCTTTATCTTGCGCTCGCGAAAGACGTTCCAGATGGAAAAGGTGGCTTAAAGCCGAATGATTACATTAATTGGAGCGATATTAATCCAGCTTTGAAAGACACAAAGATTGAGATTATGGGCCCTCCTCCAACTTCGGGCACGCGTGATGCCTTTGTGGAACTGGCTATGGAAGGCGGTTGCCAAACGTTTGATTGGATCAAAGCTCTCAAAAAGACAGACAAAAATACCTATAAAGCTATCTGTCACGCGTTTCGTGAGGACGATGGGTTCATTGAAGCGGGTGAGAACGACAACCTCATCGTCCGTAAGCTGAATGCAAACCCGAATGCTCTCGGAATATTCGGGTTCGGCTTTTTGGATCAAAATGGCGACAGCGTGCAAGGCAGTGTGATTGACGATACGTTGCCAACTTTCGAAAATATTTCAGACGGATCTTACCCTGTCTCTCGTTCGCTATATTTCTACGTTAAGAAAGACATGATCGGAACAGTGCCCGGAATTGCAGAATACCTCACAGAGTTCACCAGCGTACGTGCCAGCGGACAGGACGGATATCTTTCTGAGAAGGGTCTGATCCCAATGAATGCGGAAGAGCACGCGCAATGGCAGTCTCAGGTTCGCGCTCAAAAGACACTTTCCCTGAATTAATGTCCAACTCTCGCGACTTTACATTGCGGCGGCCAAACCGCCGCAATCAAATAAAAGAATATGTGATTCAGGGTGTCCTGATCGCATGCTCTTTCGTGGCTATTTTTACGACGATTGGTATCGTCGCCTCCCTGGCGTTCGAGGCTTATCGCTTCTTTGGGAGAATTCCTCTAACGGACTTTTTGTTCGGACTGGAGTGGAGCCCGCAAACAGCCATGCGTTCCGATCAAGTCGGCGCGAGCGGCAAGTTCGGCGTCCTGCCATTGCTGTCGGGTACACTTTTGATCAGTTTCATTGCAATGTGCGTCGCCACGCCATTAGGCATTCTCTCAGCGGTTTACCTCGCCGAATTTGCGCGGCCTAAAACCCGCAATATCATCAAACCGATGTTGGAGCTTTTGGCGGGGATCCCGACGGTTGTTTATGGTTTTTTTGCCGCCCTCGTCGTCGCGCCAATCATTCGAAATATGGGCTCTGGCGCGGGGTTCCAAATTTCTTCAGAGAGCGCGCTCGCGGCTGGCCTAGTCATGGGTATCATGCTCGTACCCTTTATTTCGTCATTGTCAGATGACGTTATTAACGCTGTGCCGCAAGCGCTGCGTGATGCGTCCTACGGCATGGGGGCAACTGAAACTGAAACGATCACAAAGGTTGTACTACCTGCGGCAACGCCAGGGATTATCGGCAGCCTCCTGCTCGCAGTCTCTCGGGCAATTGGGGAAACAATGATTGTGGTGATGGCCGCGGGTCTTGCTGCGAACCTGACCGCAAACCCATTCGAAGCGGTTACAACCATGACCGTTCAGATTGTGACTTTGCTGACGGGGGATCAGGAATTTGATAGTGCTAAGACGCTCGCGGCTTTTGCGATTGCTCTGTTCCTTTTGGTTCTTACCTTGGGCCTGAACATTGTGGCCTTGAGAATTGTCGATAAATACAAGCAGAAATATGCCTGATTATCTTCTCACAACTTCGCCCCAGATGGCCAAACGTCATGCGCGCCATTCGCGTTTCCAGTGGTATGGTCGTATTGCAATTGGAATTTCTATCTCCTTCATGCTGCTGATGTTTGCGGCGATTTTTGCGCGCGGCACCGGTGCCTTCCAAAAGACAATGATCGCTGTAGATGTTGAATTTACGGAGTCTGTTATTGATCCCAACGGCTCACGTGCCGAGATGGATTTGAAACAAGGCAATTACAAACCTCTGATCCTTTCCGGTCTCCAGAAAGTTGTTCCAGGCGTCACGGAACGCAAGGATAGGAACAATCTTTACAAGCTTGTCAGCGGTGGTGCCGCTTTCGATCTAGGGGAACGCGTGGCAGCAAACCCCGACATGATCGGGACTAACCAGCGGGTATGGATAGCCGCTTCATCAGAGGTTGATCTTTATGTTAAAGGTAAGGTCGACGTCGAGTCTGATGAGGCAATCCGACGACTCAAAGATCAAGATATTGCTTGGATCAATATGTTGCAGGACGAGGGACGCGTTAAGAAGAAATTCAATCGTGTATTCTTCACCAGTGGAGATTCCAGAGCACCGGAAATGGCGGGTATTTTGAGTGCTGCGCTAGGCTCATTCTTTAGCCTTCTCGTCTGTTTTTTGATCGCCTTCCCCCTCGGCATTCTGACGGCAGTTTATCTTGAAGAATATGCGAAAAAGAACCGTCTGACGAATTTAATTGAAGTCAATATCAACAACCTTGCCGCCGTTCCGTCCATCGTATTCGGACTTTTGGGCCTCGCTGTATTTTTGAACTTCTTTAACCTCCCGCGCTCAACACCGCTTGTTGGCGGAATGGTTCTGGCGCTGATGACATTGCCGACAATAATTATCGCGTCGCGTTCTATCTTGCGGTCTATTCCGCAAAGCACGCGAGACGCCGCGATGGGTTTAGGCGCAAGTAAAACGCAGACCACATTTCACCACGTCGTGCCCTTAGCAATGCCAGGGATGCTAACGGGGACAATCTTGGGCATGGCACGCGCATTGGGCGAAACAGCGCCTCTGCTGATGATCGGTATGGTGGCCTTTATTGTGGATATTCCAAAAGGTGTGACCGATGTCGCAACGTCTTTGCCTGTGCAAATTTTCCTTTGGGCGGATAGTCCAGAAAAAGGGTTTGTTGAATTAACATCAGCGGCTATCATTGTGCTGTTGGTTTTTCTCATCTTAATGAATTTATTCGCTGTGTATCTCCGCCGACGCTTAGAGCGACGCTGGTAATGGAAAAGAACATGACAGAAGAAAAAACTGCGCAGACAGATGCTTCCACGCCCATCATGACCGCCAGCGGAGTTGATGTGTTTTATGGAAAGAAACAGGCGATCAAAAACGTCAGCCTCGATATTCCTGAGAACCAAATTACGGCGCTCATTGGTCCATCTGGCTGTGGGAAATCTACTTTTCTTCGATGTTTCAATCGAATGAATGATACCATCGATTCCTGCCGTGTTACGGGCGATATTCAATTCGCCGGTCAGGACATATACAGTTCGAAAGTCGATGTCGTCGCCCTCCGCTCGCGGATTGGTATGGTCTTTCAGAAAGCGAACCCCTTTCCAAAATCGATCTTCGATAACGTCGCCTATGGGCCACGTATCCATGGGTTGGCAGAAACTAAAGACCATCTCGAAGACATCGTCATAACATCCCTGCGACGCGCGGGTCTCTATGACGAGGTTTCCGATAGACTGAATGAACCAGGAACGAGTTTGTCTGGGGGGCAGCAGCAACGACTCTGTATTGCGCGAGCCATTGCAGTTGATCCACAAATTATATTGATGGATGAGCCGTGTTCCGCCCTTGATCCGATCGCGACAGCCATCATCGAAAATCTGATGGATTCGATGAAAGAGAAATATACAATCGTGATTGTGACACATTCCATGCAGCAGGCCGCGCGCGTCTCGCAACAAACAGCATTCTTCCATCTTGGCGAGTTGGTGGAGAGTGGTGCCACTGAGTCAATTTTCACGAACCCCGCCCAAGAACGTACTCAAAATTATATCTCCGGCCGAATTGGATAAACACATGAGTGATGATCACATCGTTACCTCCTTCGATGAGGACATGTCCCGTTTGGAGGCTTTGTTCCTTGAGATGGGCGAGATGGTTGCGGAGCAACTAAAAGCCGCGACGCGTGCCTTGCGTAAAGAAGATCGTGTCCTCGCAAAGCAAGTCGTGAAGGGGGATAGGCAGCTCAATAAAATGGAGGCGGAGCTTAACGACCTCGCTATCAAAATCCTCGCTTTGCGTCAGCCCTTTGCCGGTGATCTTCGCAAAGTTGTAATCACCTTGAAAAGTGCCGGGCACTTGGAGCGGATTGGTGATTTGACGCGGAATATGGCGCAGCGCACCAACACGATTACAAAAGCAGAGGCGGACACAGGGCCGATTGACACTTTAATTCGCATGAGTGAAATCGTGCAAGA
Source organism: Litorimonas cladophorae (assembly GCF_014652455.1). Classification (GTDB taxonomy): domain Bacteria; phylum Pseudomonadota; class Alphaproteobacteria; order Caulobacterales; family Maricaulaceae; genus Litorimonas; species Litorimonas cladophorae. Next base: position 468,081 of record NZ_BMYV01000002.1, read on the forward strand.
TATGATCGGTTCTATCATGCGGGCCTACAGGACAGGAGATACTGAACTCGCAACATTAGTCCGTGCTTTGGACCAAAGTGTAGATACATCCCACAACGCGCTCTTTAGAGAAATGTTGACCTATATGATGGAAGACCTGCGCAATATTTCTGGATGCATGCATGTCATGTTTATGGCAAAAAACATTGAACGCATGGGCGACAATGTCGCCGATATCGCCAAAGAGCTGATCTATATGAACACAGGCGACTGGCCAGAGGGCAAGCGTGTGAAAAGCGACAAAACAAGTAAAATGATCTTAGATCCCGATAATGTAGAGACGTAATATTCTCCACGCCTTCGAAACTTTAGTTTTCAACTGAAATTGCATACAAAGCCAACTTAGGTTTTGGTAATTTGTGTCCAACTCGTTGGGTGCGACGGCCGAATTGAACCGGGTGAGGAGGCTTGATTTCTTACGTCGCCGACTGCCAGACGTTGATCGAACGACTGGAAGCCGCAAGTTTTTAGCTATTTGGCGGCTCAATTGGCATCTTTTCTCCCATGAGTGAAACTAAAGTGCTGTCAAAGAGTATTCTACGTACGCCGCATTATTTTTGATGTGCGAACCATTAAGTTTTTAAGTAAACTAGAATGCCGAAAGCGATAAAATGAGCACCGACCCAAAACGCCTTATCGCCCCTCTTCAGTTTAGAAAACCTGCGCTCATCATCAACATGGGGTCTGGGTCAACAACAGATATTTCTGTACCCGCCGCGGCACTTTTTGAAACAAAAGGCTACACTAAGCCCGCAATCCATAAAGTTGGACCAGAAGACCTGATGAGGTGCCTAGCGGATGTGGCACAAGATGGGACCGATCTGCTTGTTATCTATGGTGGAGATGGAACTTGCAGAGCTGGCGCGATTGCCGCCCAAGAGGCTAATATTCCCCTTGTGGCTTTGCCGGGTGGGACAATGAATCTACTTCCAAAAGCCCTATATGGGACAACGGACTGGGCCGTCGCGCTTGAGCTGGCCTTAGATCAAAAAACAACCCGTTGGCAGGCGGCGGGCCGCGTGAACGACAGGGCTTTCTTTTGCGGTGCTATCTTGGGTGACCCCATTGTTATGTCGGAAGCGCGGGAAACCGTACGTGAAGATGGCGTCATTGAAGGCGTGAAACATATAACCGAAGTCATGACTGCGGTGACCCATGGGGACAGTTTTGAATATTGCGTAAACGGAACAGTGTTCGACAGAACAGCGAATGTGCTTCAAGTGTCTTGTCCATACATGGCCAAAGGCGCGACCGACCCCACACGCTTTGAGCTGGCGTCCGCGCCGCAATTGACGCTGCGGGAATTGCTGGGAATTGGTGCCTTCGCGCTGGTGAGTGACTGGCGCGAAAGTCCAGACGTGTTGATCACTCACACCGCCAACGTTGAAATATCAGGTCAGGGCGAGTTCGATATTTTGCTCGATGGCGAAACGGATACGGTTTCCTGTCCCATTCTCTTTGCCCTTGATTCGCAAGGCGTTGAGGTTTTGGCGCCAAACCTTCACGACACCCCAAGTACATAAGATGACCTCTATCATTCAATTTGCCGATGTTCATTTTGGCCTGGAGGATCAGTCCGCAATGGCCGCGCTGGCCGCAACAGTCGAAACGCTAAAGCCCGACGTTACGGTCATTTGTGGAGATATTACGCAGAACGGTAAAGTAAGCGAGTTTGAAGCGGCGAGAGATTGGATTCGAAGTTTATCCGGACCGAAAATCATTACGCCGGGAAATCATGATACCCCCATGTTCGGTTTGTTTCAGAGGTTCTTTGACCCCTTTGGGCGATTTAACCGTATCATTGCACCCCTAAGTGAACCGTATTTCGCGGATCAGTATGTGTCGATTACAACACTGAATACAGCGCGCGGCTGGCAGAAAAAGGCGGATTGGTCTGTCGGCGTTGTCGATCTGGAAGACTTGGACACAGCCGTTCAACAATTGATGTCCACTTCGCCAGCAACCGTCAAAATGATTGCGGTACATCATCCACTTATATATCCCCCCGTCTCCCCCCTGCAGAAAGAAACCCAACGGGGACAGGAAGCCCTTGCAAGTCTAAGCGCGCAAAATATTGATGCGGTTCTGAGCGGTCACGTACATGTGCCTTTCGTTTTGGAGCGTCAGCCAAATCTGACAGAAGTCATGTCTATTGGCGCTGGAACCTTATCGACACGGCGGCGCGAGAAACCCGCCAGTTTCAATCACATTGTTGTCGATGATGAGCGGATAATTGTCACAGAGGTGTTCTGGAAAGACGGTCAGTTCTCGACCTCTGAGCCATGGGCAAAAGACGTATCTGAATTGAAGTCCCGTAAGTTTCCGAATTCCCTATAGAAGCGGCGCTGCCAGACGCAGGCAGTTTTCCTTCAAACGTTTGATTTGTGATCTCTCATTCCATCTATCTTCGTCTAGCACCTCTGAGTAAGCGATGTATCTGTCTATGGTTGCATCTAATCGCTCTGCAAAAGGAGCGTCGTAAACGGCCAAAGTCACCTCGAGATTTAGGTAAAAGCTGCGCATGTCCATGTTCACTGTTCCGATAAAGGAAACATTCTTATCAATTAAGATCGCTTTGGTATGAAGCATTCCACTTTGGTACCGGTAAATCAAAATGCCAGCATTCAGCAATGTTTCATATACGGCTTCACTCGCATGACGGGCCATAATGGAATCGATCCGCTGCGGAATGATGAGTGTGATTTTGATACCTCGGCGCGCCGCATTTGTTAGAGCCAGAACGATCGTCTCGTCAGGTACGAAATAGGGCGTTACGATTGAGATGGATTGGCGCGCGCCAAACAGGGCCGCAACAATAACCTCATAAATTAAGCTTGTTCGCATCTCAGGACCCGATGGAATAAGTTGCAAGACGGTATCCTTGCCTGAGGCTTGAGATTGAGAAACTTCTGGAAATTGTTGCAGCGTCGATTTTGTATAATCGCCTCCACTGGTGTCAAAAATATAGTCTGTATTGAAGACGACCGACATAGAGGAGACGATCTGGCCCTCTACGCGGGCCATAATATCCACCCATTGTCCAACATCTGCGCCTTGTTTGAATTCAATGGGGTCAACGAGGTTGAAGCTTCCAATATAGCCGACACTTTGGTCAATGATGACCAGTTTTCGGTGGTTACGAAGGTCTGTGCGCTTAGAAAAAGATTTGAAAACCCCTACTGCGAGGGAGCGCTCTACTTTGACGCCTGCTGCGACGAGACGGTGTCGCCATTTGCTTTTCAGAAAACCTCGGCTCCCAATATCATCGGCTAATATACGGCAATCCACACCTCTCTTCGCGGCGTTCTCCAGCGCCACCAAAACATTTTCGACGCGCCCTTCTGCTTCGATAATATAAAATTCCAAAAAGCAGTGATCCTGCGCCAAATTTATGTCTTCAATTATGGCCGCAATCGTATGTCCCGCTTCATCAAAAAGCCGTACCTTATTGCCCATTGAGGCGTGGAAGCCAGTTTCAAGGGTAACGACCTGCGAGAGGTCCTTGAAAAACGTATCGGCAGGCATGTTTTTGCTTCTGACCTTAAGCTCTGGAACTTCGTAAGACTTTTGATAATATTCGCGAATTCTTGCGCCTAATTTTAGCCGCTTCCGTCCAAGACGATGATCGCAGAATAGAAGGTATAGCACTAATCCGGCTACGGGGAGGGCGGCAACAACCATCAGCCAAGCTAGCGTCGAGTTAACAGCCATGCGGCGATAAAGAATGCGAGTGCCAAGCGCAAAAACCAGAAAAATATGAATGAGTAGGGCGGAGGGTATTTCAGTCATATTTTCTCCCTATATCCATCGCAAAGATGTATCGGAACAAATCCGTTCCTTCCGCCGTAGAAACACTATGCAACTCAGATGTCTAACTTATAATATTCAGGCTGCGATAGGTACCCGCGCTTATAAAGAATATCTGACCCAAGGATGGCGGCAGTTATTCCATTCAGTTCATAAGAACAGCACGCTTGAATCCATAGCCGAACTGATCTCCGATTATGATGTGGTTTGTATCCAGGAGGTTGATCTCGGTGGACGCAGGTCAAACTTTAAGTGCCAGGTCGATGTATTATTAGAGCTGTCGTCACACATTGAGGCCTCCTCGCAGCAGAATAGGGTCGTTGGTAACGTCTCTCGTCATGGTAACGCAATCTTCTCAAAGTACCCTATGTCTGACGTTCAAGATCTCAAACTTCCCGGTAAGCGCCAAGGACGAGGCGCCATACTCGCGAGGATTGAGGCCCCGAAACCGTTTCACGTAATGAACGTACATATGAGTCTGGGGGTGGCGGACCAGATGTTGCAAGTAGATTATTTGATTGAGAACGCGCCCTTGGACACGCCACTTATTATTAATGGGGATTTCAATTGCGGATCTATGTCAGCCCCATTGGAGCGTTTGTCGCAAGCGCTGGATATGAAAGTGCTAACCACCCCCCATGATCGCTCCTATCCCAGTTGGAAGCCTAGAAAAGATTATGATCACATTTTAATGTCGCCCCATTTTTTTAGCAGAGACGCCGGTGTCGTCGATGCAATATATTCTGATCATCGCCCTGTAGAAGCGATCTTGAAACTTTAAGGTTTGCTCACTTACCCTCTGAGCATTGCTTGATGACACTAAAAGGACGTGGAAATCTCAGCTTTCAGGTCTGACTCCAAAGGCTCCATATAAATGCCTGGAAGTTCCCAAGCTTCGCGAAATTCGTAATCGTTACGATCGGTATCCGATTTAATGAGCCCTAGATTGAGATCTAGGTTGGGTAAAATTGAATACTCCAAGTTTGGTTGATCATCGTCGCGAATTGAGCCGTCAGTTTCGGGTGCCGCGAAAATCGCGGTCTCGTCGCCTGAAAGATTGGGTTGCACTTGAAACGCCTCCAATAGGGCGTCAGGCGTCTCTGACGTCGTGTCATCGACGATCGTCTGGTCTTGCGCATCTACGGTGCCGAAGGTCGACATTGCGATGAGAACGACGCTGAGTATCGCGACATATCGTATTGGCTTTGGGGTTGATGAGGTCATTACGCCTTAGCCTCATCTTTAATCACAATTTTCAGAATTGCTGTCCGGCCGTTTAAGTAGAGGTTGTCAGCGTTCTTCAATTTCACTGGTTCCGCCACTGTCGACTTAACTTGAAGCGCTTCCAGCGTCTGAGATAGTTCATGGGTTCGCGCTGCAGTCATTTCTAAATCTTGAGCGTTAGCTTTCGCAGAGGAAATTGGCTGAATGATATATTCGACATCGTTGCAGGTTTCCGCAGCTTCAAGGCTTAAACGCACAAGCTCGGCCGAGTGACTCTCGAGATAATTCTCGTGGAAAAAGATGCCGAGATTAGCTGATTTGCAATTGTCCAACTGGTTTAAATTTGGCTCTACATAGGCTTCGTCAAAGCTGGCGGTGGCATAGTCGCCAAATTCAAAGCCGCTCTGTGAGAAAATTGGGGCCAAGATGCAAGGGACGGCGCATATTGATGATAAGAGCAACTTAAGCATTTTCTTTTTCCTCTATTAACTAAAAGAACTACGCTTAGCGACGCGTGAAGGTTCCCAAACAGTTACTATTCGGACACAAAAAAAAGCCCAATTCTGAATAACTTAGAGCAGAGCTCAGTTGTTCAGAATTAGGCGTTCGGTTTCGAGAAATTTTACGAAACGGTCTTTTTGTATCAGTTTGGGAGTTGGCGCAGGGAGGGTTTTAATATTCTGGTTACAGCCCGAAAATCGCTAAGGCCGCAAGCATCGCTAGGACCGCGGCGCCAATGGATACAGCCAGCACAGTTGTCATGCCCGTGACCCGTTTTCCGCCCTTGGCGTCAACTTCATCAATACGTGTTTTCTCATTATTTGTCATGGCTAGTCCTCAAAAAATTCTTTGGAAATCAATGCGCCAATCGTTACCGCCGCGGCTGCTGCTGTGATTGGATTTTCTCCGATCTGCGATAGCAACGTTTGTATTGTCGGGTGGGATTTAATGGCTTCGGGTAAAAACTTTCCAATGGGATCAGTGGAAGCGGATGTGCTTGCACTCAAGTTTTTCCTTTTCCGGTTTGGCGAGTTTATAATGTAAACGAACAATGATGCCGAAGCCAGCAAGGCCCCGCCTACCGCAGCAAAAGCAACAACAGCATTATACGTGGTTGCGATCAAAATAATCACCGCTGTTAGTATCATCAATACAGCCAAACACATCGTGAAATAGGCCGCAAGAAGCCGCGCAAAGTGATTGGCTGACTTCTTGCTGGGAGCATTCAGAATGAAAGGTAAGGCATAGGATACCAGCTTAAACATCTGCTGTTATCGACGCGTAATTGCACCGAGCACAATGCCGGCACCAATCGCGATTGCGATAGATGTAAACGGATTTTCTTTGATAGATGTTTCCGCTTGGCTGCTGATTTCAGAATAACGTTCTTTCGCCGCCTCAGCCTGTTTGGCTGTCATCTGCTTGGCGGTGGCCGATTTCGCAGCAACAGTTGCTTTGGCTTGTGTCTTTATTGTCTCGGACAGCATCGCGATGTCAGCACGAAGCGTTTCAATTTGGGATGGAATGTCTTGAGTTGTTGCAACAACGGTTTTTTTGGTCGCCATGTTTAGTCTCCTTGGTGGATTATCGCATCCAAAAGTGATGCTTTTCTCCCTAAACAACGTCCCTTCCGGAGTTTGGTTCCATAATCCTCAAAAAAACTAAATTGATCCTAAAATGTGTTACCGCGCGTCTTGGGTTAAACTGCGTGTGTTCTTGGGCCGATCAAAACTTAAGGAAACACGGTAGCCTTCTGCAGTATTTTCTGCGCTAAACACGCCAGATAGCTGTCGCGCAAAGCCCTTCATCAATTTTTTTCCGGTCTTTTGCTTCGTGCCTTTTTCGACCCCAGGGCCGTCGTCGACGATGCTCAGTTTTACACGACCATTCACATTCTTGAGTTCAATTAGGATGTGAGCTTCTACCTGCAGCCCGTGTTTAATGGAGTTGGTCAAGGCTTCTACTATAAACAAGGCTGTTGGAATTGCGGTATCAGGCTCAAAGTAGAGTTTCTCTATGTCCATCTTTACTTGAACCTTATTGGGGTCGACACCGAGACCCGTTTTCAGTTCGCTCAATAATCTTGATAAGAAGACGCGCATGTTGATTACACCGAGATCGTGGCCTTCGTAGAGCCCACGATGCACCAGGGCGATGGCGTTGATCCGACCTCGCGTTTGACGGAGTAGTTCAAGACTGTAGGGGTCTTTGAGCTTTCGCTCCTGCATGTTTAGGAGTGAGGTGATGATCTGCAGATTATTTTTCACGCGATGATGGATCTCGCGCAGCATTGTTTCTTTCTCACGTAAATTGTCGACGAGACGCTCTTCTCTCTCGACGATGTTATCCGCCATCCTGTCGAAGGCAGCGCCTAGCTCGCTTATCCGGTCGGGCGCGTTTTCTAGGTCTCCAACACGTGCTTTCAAATTCCCACTTGCGAATTGATCAGACGCTTTCTTTATTTTTCTTAAAGGTAAGAAAACAAGCCTGTCTGTAGCAATCCAGATCGCCATATAGGCAAAGGCCCAAGCAAAGATCGACACGATAATATAACTTGGGCTTCCGTAGCTGAAGACCATGAAGAATGAAAATATCAGTATAGGCAGTAAAGCTATCGCAAGAACGGCCCCAAAGCGGGTACGTAAGTCTGACATAAGCCGCTCCCAGGCAGGGGTGAAAAGTTAAGAGTTTGCGAGCGTGTTGGCTTCGTTCAAAATCTCATCCATGGCGCTGACAGCACTCACATTATCGGCTTTCGTGTCAAAATCAGCGTTTTCCATTATGACTTCTAACGCCTTTCGAGCGCGGCTCACACGACTTTTGATGGTGCCGACCGCACAGCCGCATATCTCAGCGGCCTCTTCATATGAAAGTCCAGACGCACCAACCAAAACGAGTGCCTCGCGCTGGTCGTCTTTTAGGCTGTCTAGGCCGCGTCGAAGTTCGTTTAACTCTACCACCTTTTCTTGATCCGATTGCGCCACAATGGTTTGCTCCGCAACTTCTTGATCTAAGGAAGTCGCACGCCATGACCGCCTCTTAATTGAATAGAATTGATTGCGCAGGATCGTGAAGGTCCAAGCCTTCAAATTCGACCCGGGCTTAAACCGCTCTCTGGCTTTCCAAGCTTTTAGCATGGCATCTTGCGCCACATCATCTGCGAGCGTTGCGTTTCCGCAAAGCGAACGCGAAAAAGCGCGCAAATGTGGAATAAGCGCAGTCAGCTCGGCCCTAAATAATTCTTCGTCCAAGGGTTCCCAAGGCGTTGTGTCATTCGGGTCATATGGCGTCGTACCAGATACGGTCATGTTATGACTTTCTTGAAGCATTGGCGCCTCACTTGTTTGGAGTGTCGACTTTGGAGAGAAGCGCGAGGAAGTCATCTGGGACGGCTTCATTTACGACATCGTCGTAAATTCTCTTCAGATTACTACCGATCTTGTCCTTTAGGGGCTTATCGGTAAAATGGTCTCCAGACTTTTTGAGGTCATCAGCATCGTTTGGCGGTTCTTTTGTCATAGAGTCTGGCCTTGGCGGTCTAAATTATAATTTTTGATCGGCATGGAACCCTTTAGGCTTCCAATGCGTATGGATAACATATTTATGAGTGCGGTCTAAATTCAAAACGCGGAAACAATCAGAAAGTTCCGCATAAAATTAGAAGATTGAGAAAAAGATGAGCTTGGTAGAAAAATACGCGCCACATATCCCTTATTTGCGCCGTTTCGCGCGTGCGCTGACTGGCAGTCAGTCTGAAGGGGATACATATGTGAGGGCCGCTTTGGAGGCTTTAGTCGCCGGTAGCGCGTCGTTAGACCAAAACCTGTCTCCGAAAGTAGGCCTTTTTCAGATGTTCCTTGGCATCTGGAACTCGACCGGTGGTACGCTGGATGACGGAAGCGCGCCGGAAGGCGATACGCCTGAGGCCAGAGTTCGGAAACTTACCCCAGCTTCCCGGCAGGCCTTTCTTCTCAACGCTGTTGAAGGCATCCCTGCGCAAGATATTGCTGTCATCATGCGAGTCGAGGAGGCGGCAGCGCAATCCCTGTTAGATGAAGCAGAAGCCGATATTGAGAAAGAATTGCGGACCAATGTCCTAATCATCGAAGACGAGCCTATCATTGCAGCTGATATCGAAGGCATCGTCGAAGATTTGGGTCATACTGTGGATGCGATAGCCGCGACTGAGACAGAAGCCGTAAAGGCCGCCAAAGCCAAGAAGCCTGGAATCGTTCTCGCAGATGTACAGTTGGCTGATGGAAGTTCAGGCATAGACGCGGTCGCAGATATTCTGAAGAAATACGACGTGCCAGTGATTTTTATTACAGCCTTCCCAGAGCGTCTTCTTACAGGCGAAAGGCCCGAACCGGCTTATCTCATCAGCAAGCCGTTCCGTCCTGAAAATGTGAAAGCCGCCATCAGTCAGGCGTTGTTCTTCCATAAGGCTTAAATTTCAACTTCTCCAAATGCAGATATCGGCTGTCAAAATCACATAATTCTGACAGCTTCTTTCTGTTCATAATTTCAATGCCTGCGCGGGTGGTTCGGACAAGGCCATCCGCTTTCAATCGTGATAGAGTACGAGATACGTGAACGATGGAAAGTCCCAGCGCGTCAGCGAATAATGCCTGCGGGACGGGCAAAGCGAGATGGTCACTCAGTTCACCTGTGACGGCCGCGACGCGTCTATTGAGCTCTAAGATAAGGTGACCGACGCGTTCTCGGGCTGTTCGGCGACCTACTCTAACGATTTGCTCGCGTAATATTGCTTCTTCTTGAATTGCCGCCCACCAAAATGAAGTCGCCAGTTGCGGATCATTCGAGATGGTTTTCATGAAATCATCAGCCCGGATACGGCGCAAAGTAACGTCGCTGGCAGCAGAGACGCTGTGATCCGAGCGCGCGCGCCCAATGGCCATGAGATCAAAGCAATCACCCGGCAGCATAAAGTTCAGAATTTGACGTCGACCATCATCCATCATGCGAAAGCGGATGGCCCATCCGGAGACCACAACGAAAACGAAGTCGACATGTTCACCCTCAACCACGATCTCTTGACCTGGCGACCGTGTTTCAATTTTGTGAGTTAAGCGCTTAATGCTCTCAAAGGCATGAGAGTCGACTTCCGAGTAATACCCGATGCGTTTGACGAGTGAGTCCATTCGAAGTTATCTCTGTCTGTTTCAGGTCTGGATTGTCGTGTAGCCTCAAATTCGTAGGCAATCCTAGTGGAAACGGGAACCAATTTTTTGCTTAGGCATTTTTTATATAGAGCAACAAAAGTGAAAGAGGCAAAATGTCGAGTTATTCAGAAGGAACTGAAGTCAAATGGAGCTGGGGTAACGGCACGGGGACGGGCAAAATAGAAACAGTTTATACCGAGAAAGTTACAAGCAAAATCAAGGGGAACGAAGTTACCCGAGAGGCCAGTGAGAGCGAGCCTGCTTATTACATCAAGCAAGATGACGGGGATGCAGTCCTAAAATCACACTCCGAGGTCGACAAGGCGTAGATAACGCTCTCAACTCTCCGCGACACCCCCGGGAGGTCAATGGTCCAATCAAAGCCCTGTATGCACCGATTGGATCACGAACTCGTTTTCGAGACTATCCTGTTTTTTGCGAACAGGTATTGCTCACAACTCCCCGCGGTTAATACGCCTTTAAACCTAGGGGCAAAACATGTACCACCTTTCGCATGCAGGGAAGGTCTTCACGGTTTTGCCGTTTAAGGACAGCATATGTTTGACTCGGATCGGCTTGCCGCGCTTAAGGCGACGTACTTACTTGACTCTGGTTCAGAAGAGCGTTTCGACAGGCTCACACGCTTGGCGTCTCGTGCGCTCGGAACTGAAATCGCCATTATTTCACTCATTGATTCTGACCGACAGTGGTTCAAGTCCAAAGTCGGCCTAGAGTTAGATGAGACTGAACGCGAGGTGTCGTTTTGCGACCATGCGATTCTCAATAACGATGTGATGGTTGTTCCTGATGCTCGAAAGGACCCGAGATTTGTGCAGAACCCGCTTGTGACAGGTGGCCCTGCGATACGGTTTTATGCGGGCGCTCCTTTAATCACTACAGATGGATTTGCGCTCGGAACACTATGTGTGATCGACAGTTCTCCGAGGTTTGATTTTTCACCTGATGATAAGCAAATCCTCGAAGACTTAGCTGCCAGCGTTATGACCGAAATCGAAATGGTCGAGAAATCTCAAATGGTGAGTGATTTGACCGTCGTAAATGAAGAATTACGCCACCGTATGGGGAACATGTATGCGCATGTTTCAGCCTTGATTTCGATGGTTGGAAAAAGTGAGGTCGACAAAGATAAATTTGTGCGGCGCCTCCGTGAAAAAATCACGACGCTCGGCCAAACGCAATCCCTTTTGGCCGCGCATAAATGGGCCAGTATCCCAATGTCAGAGTTGGTTGAAACTACCTTGGCGCCATTTCTTACCTCCAGCAACAGACATCGCGTGAAAATCGATTTCACTGACAATTTCCATGTTTCCCCCAGAGGCGCGTTCATTTTGACCCTGATGCTGAGTGAGCTGGGTACAAATGCCGTCAAACACGGCGTCTTAGGCCCCCGTGACGGTGAGCTAACATTGGGTTGGAAAACAGGTGAAGTAATAACGTTAAACTGGGCGGAAAAGCTCAAATCGGATCTTCCAAATCCATCCTCAACAGAAAAAGTTGACCCGGGCTTTGGGAGCCAAATTCTGAAGCGGATCGTACCCATGGATTTATTAGGAGAGGCCGACTACGCGCTTTCGCCTAAAGGGCTGATATATCAGGTTAGCGCCAGGCCAGATCGGCTATGTGTTTCTCAGAGTGTCAATTAGCACAAGTTAATGCAGTCGGTTTCCCGGGAAGATATGTGCGGCGACCATCTTTCACAGATGGCCTTGGCGGATGAGGGATTATGGCCTTCCCTGCTACCTTCGCTGCCAAGGTTCAGATTGCTTAATTTGACTGTATCCTAAGCCGGATTCATAAGGGATTCGACCATAGCGACGAGCTTATGTGGCATAAATGGTTTGGGTATCACGGGTCTTGCTGGAATATCGTGGCCAATGACGACCTTCTCTACCTGCCCTGATAAAAACACATAAGGGATTTCGTTCTTATTCAAGACCTGCGCCAATGGAATACTTGTTTCCTTGCCTAAGTTGTAATCCAACATGGCAAAATCTGGGCGCATACCGCGTAGAGCGCTGAGGCCTGCGTCGACGTCAGCAAACGGACCAATAACTTCAAAGCCTCTCTCAAGGAAAATGTCCTCAAGATCCATGGCGATGAAGGGATCGTCTTCTACGATGAAAATCGTTTTCTGTGTTCTTGCCTCGGTCATACTAAAGAATACGCAGATCTTTGTTAAAAGTTCCTAGCCTCACTGCCATATATTCTGGACATGTAATTTTTATGCTGCGCCAATGTAGTGCAATCCATGAGACTGTCAAACGTGTCGCAAGTTTTAACCAAAGTCAAAGTTTTTGGGAACCATTTCGCATTAACCGACGTTCATCTTCTATACGACGGCGATAATGCCGCAATCTAAATTGGAGATAAAATGTTCGAGGGCTTACTTGGATTAATTCACTTGGTGCTCGCGATCTGGGCAATTTTGAGCATCATCGGCTCATCCGCATCTACCGGCAAAAAGGTTCTGTGGACCCTATTCGTTCTAGTCTTCCCACTCATCGGCCTGATCGTTTGGTTCTTTATTGGACCAAAGTCCTAAACCACAACGTTCAAACTTCGGCGAATTCACTCACACACAGGAGACACACATGTCTAACTCTAACAAACCTCTCAATTCAAACGATCCTTACAACCGCAACGGATCGCGTCACACCCGCAATGAAACTGGCGGTAAAGGCAAAGTCGCCGTCATTGCAGTATCAGCTTTAGTCGTGGCTGGCATTGCTGCAGCCGCTTTATATTTGGTAGACGTTGATCAAACTCAGGAAGCTCGCTTGCCAGATGTCGATGTTAAAGTCGCTGAGGGCCAGCTGCCAAAGTTTGATGTAGACGTCGCGACGGTAGAAATGGGCACCAAAGACGTCGAAGTTGAAGTGCCGACAGTTGGCGTCGAGACCGAGACTAAAACAATTGAAATTGAAGTCCCCGTGGATGTCGATGTCGATGCAGGAACGACTACGGAAACGATTAAAGTGCCAACACTGGATGTCACCCGACCAAAAGAAGACGACCCAGCTAACAATCCAAACCGCTAGGCTCGAGCAGACTTAATGATGAAAAGCCGCCACGTCTTGGCGGCTTTTTTGTGCTTGAGCCACAAGGGTCCTTCGGACTAGAACCTTTGAAAACAAAACTAGGCGGCCGATCTGACTGTCCGGGGCTGAGTGATTAGTGCAATCGTTGCCGAATGCGGCATTATGTGAGTTAGGGCTGTGATGCATAGTTTCGCTGGAGGCATTAGCGATATGCGGTTTATCGATGCCGTAGAAGCTTGGACCCTGCCCGTCATGGTTTTGAATACTGAACTAGAGTTCAGTTTTGCAAATCAGGCGTATCTTGAGTCAACGCGCAAGACGTGGGCAGAGCTAGAGGGCAGACATGTCTTTGACGTATTCCCTGAACACCCAGAACGTGTGCAGCAAGTACACCACCAGTTTCGGGAAACTATAAACGGCAGCGTTACTCGATTGGATGCTCAGCCCTTTCACATCATGGGGCCTGATGGTATCGAAAATCTTCATTACTGGCAAGCCACCCAGGAACCTATCAGAGATGCGTCGGGTCGCGTGACACATATTGTTCAATATGTGGAAGATGTGAGTTCACGTGTTCAAGCGGAAACACAGCGCGATTTGATCGCTCAGGAGCTTAACCACCGCGTAAAAAACGTGTTGAGCGTCATTCAGTCGATCGCTCGTTTAAGTAGCCGAGGGCAGACGTCAGTAGAAGATTTCACAAACGAGTTTGTATCGCGCGTGGGTGCCATGAGTCGAGCACATGAAAGACTATATAAAAACGATTTTTTGGGAATGTCGCTGAAAGATCTATTGAATGACGAATTAAGTGCCATGTCCGTTCAAGGTGAAGACAAGTTCTCCTTAGATGGCCCTCGTGTAGAGTTGTCGGCTGAGACGGCAAAAGACCTGTCCATGGTTGTGCATGAGCTCTCGACTAACGCCGCAAAATATGGATGTTTTTCCGTAGAGACTGGGAGTCTGGACATTATCTGGACGACAACTGACACGCAAACAGAAATTGTCTGGATGGAAACTGGCGTCGGCGAAGTCGGGCCTATGAAAGCCACCGGGTTTGGCTCTAAGTTGCTTAGAGTGGTGCGCGGTATTGACTGTGTGCGGCGTCCGCATTCAGACGGGATTGAAGTTCGGATCACGCTTAATCATTCGGCCTAAGGTTTTGAGATTCATCGCAAGTCGCGTGCTGAACAGAGTAACGAGAGTGTTATCCCTCCCACATTTCCCAGATTAAAACTGGGTTGATATCAGGTTTAAGCACCGTCTCTCATAGGCTTTCAACCCAGGCATTCTTTGCGTGGTTTGTCTCAGCTCACAAAATGTATCCTCCAGTTCTTGCGACTCTAATTCCGCGAGCTTTATGACCGCAGGATGGATGTAGCTTGATCTGCAAATTGAGGGTGTATTGTGAAGACGTTTAGCCGCGGCCTCGGACATAAGTTTGAGCGTCACTCTGCCATCGGGTTTTTCCGCTGCGGTGAAGGCCGCAACAGTCCCATGCCATGTTCTAAATGTCTTCGCGGTGAAATTCTCTCCCAGATATTCATTTACCTGACTGGAATCGATTCGGCTGACATCGCCATTGGCATTGACGTATTGGAAAATGTCTCGACCTGGCAGATCATCAATACTTTCCAAAACACGGTTCAGCGTTCGATCTTTAATAACTTTTCTAACGCGCTTCCCGCCTTTTGCGCGGAAGTCTAATTTAACCGATGTCTCGCTCAATTTTATATGTTTCTGCCGAAGCGTCGTTGCTCCGTAGGAATTATTACTATCCGTATATGCCGCGTTTCCAATCCGTAATGCCGCCGCATCGATCAGGCGGACCAAAGCGGCCGTAACGAAGCGGCTGTCGACATCCGATCGCCGCAAGTCGCGGGAGACGCGTCGGCGGAGCTTGGGAAGGTGTGCACCAAATGCAGGCAAAGCGTTGTATTTCTGTTTCGCCCGGAAGGTGCTCCAATCTTCGTGATATCTGTATTGTTTGCGACCGGCCACATCTCGCCCTGTCATTTGCAGATGCCCCCGCGCGTCGCGACATATCCAGATGTCTTCATAAGCGGGTGGAATGGCTAAACCATTTAAGCGTGCAAGCTGTTTAGTGTCGGAGACTTGATTGCCTTTAGGGTCAAAGAACTTTCGAGTTTTTCCGCGGGTGGTGGAACTAAACCCTGGTTCAGAGTCTGAGCTATACCTCAACGATCTGGGCAGGCAGTCGATCTGGGTGGTCATTCTCTAGCTCTATACCGTGCAAGGATGTTTGATTACTTGAAGTTCTGCCCGATCATATCCGCGAAGCGTTCACCCTTCTTGGCGGCTAAATGAGCTTTCGTTAGAAGCTCAGCGGTCGAATCATCCACAATATAATCTTTAAGTTTATCCTCTATTTTCTCCGCTAAAAATTCCTCACCATCATCTAGAGCGGAAATCGCCGCAACTTCGTCATCCCGAAACAAGGATGAAAAGCGAGTGAAACCGCGGTGAACGGCGCCAGATAAAGAGCCCGTTTCTGCAGGGTCACCGCCGAGTTCACGCACATGGTTCTGAAATTCAGAAATGATCTCGTTCCGCTCTTCGCGACGGCGCGCAAATTCACTTTGTAGCTTATAATTATCCTCGCAGACCTCAGCGCACGCTTGGTAACCTTGGGAGCTATCAATTAGTGCTTTGGTGACGGAGTTTAATATTCTGATAGTTACGTCATTCATTGTTTCGCCGTTCTTTGAAAATCACGGGTATCCGCGCCACGAATGTTAAACACGCAAGTCCATAAGTTGTTCCAAAATATCTGCGAAGCCATGGTCTTTCCTATGTCGAATAAATTGCGGCAGCTGCCTCACGCCAAGGAATGGGACGTCTTCCCAATTTTCAGGGAACTCTTTCTGCCGCCTTGCGTAAAGCTCCAGAGGTTAAGGAGAATTTTGATGGCCCAAGACAACACTGACATTGCAGCTGACAAAACGGGGGAAGTCGATTTAAATCCTTCACTCGCTTTGGAAAAAATTGATTCATGGCTGGATGGCTTTGTCGCGATACTTCCAAATCTGGTTGTTTCGATAATTGTCTTTTTCGTATTTTTGATTATCGCGATCATTCTCAAGAAAGTTGTTTTGAAAACAGCGACCTCTAAAGGGCGCTCCAACTTGGGCGAAATTATGGGAGGCTTTTTAAAAGCCGCTGTTATCTTATTTGGGTTACTGATTGCAGCAACTATTGTTGTTCCGACTTTAAACCCGGGTGATCTCGTGGCGGGTCTGGGTGTGAGCTCCGTCGCAATTGGGTTTGCTTTTAAAGATATCTTGCAGAACTGGCTGGCCGGCTTGCTTATTCTCATTCGACAGCCCTTTGAAATTGGGGATCAAGTTGAAGTCAGTGGGTATGAGGGAACGATTGCGCATATTGAGACGCGCGCGACTATCATCAATACTTATGACGGACAGCGGGCTGTGATTCCGAACAGTGATATTTATACCAATGCGGTTCTGGTGAAGACAGGCAATGAAATGCGTCGGTCACAATATGATATCGGTATTGGGTATGCAGATGACATTGATACGGCATGCGAAATTATTCGAGCCGAGCTTGTCAAAATTGAAGGTGTTGAGGCTGACCCTGCACCAGAAGTCTTCCCGTGGGATCTCGCCGCCAGCTGGGTAACGCTGCGCGCACGTTGGTGGACCAATAGTAAGCGGGGTAATGTCGTTCAACAGCGTGCTGCCGTTATTCGTGCGGTCAAAAACGCCTTAGATGAAGCGGCGATCGACATGCCATATGATACAAAAGTTCACTTGTTCCATGATCAGACAGAGGAAACTGACGGTGACCGCGCTGGACAGCGAGAAGGCTGGCCTGCTCCGAAAGGTAGCGATGCGCCCAAGCCACGCTATCAAGTCATGGGCCAAGGTGGAACCTCTGATCCAAAGGTGGCAGAGGCAAAAGAATAGGATCGACCACCTAAAACCTATCTTTTATTTACAACGCCTTTGTCGTGCCTTTGCATGTCAAAGGCGTTGTTTTATTTTGAACGGACGGCCGGGTACTCCGAAGTGGGCGTAGGGCGGTCTAGGCTTGCCCATTTCCAGAATTTTTTGCGGGTCGAAAAAACCATCCACATTTAGTTTTAGGACTAAATTCCTTTTCGCTTGACTCCTTGTTTTGAATAAGAACAAAATAAGAACATATGTCGGTCGTTGAAATCA
This sequence comes from Litorimonas cladophorae, assembly GCF_014652455.1. Lineage (GTDB taxonomy): Bacteria > Pseudomonadota > Alphaproteobacteria > Caulobacterales > Maricaulaceae > Litorimonas > Litorimonas cladophorae. The sequence continues at coordinate 485,592 of NZ_BMYV01000002.1, forward strand.
TCAATCGCCGTGATGTTGGGACGCTTGCGTCTTTTACATTGCAGGCGCGGGAAGAGCTTTGCCTCTCAGAACCCGTGCGCTTGGCCAAAGGCCGCGTGCATGAGGCGATGGGCGATAGCGCCGATATGTTTGCTGTGCTGACGGCGTCGCGTTTATCAGGGCCCATTATTTGGATTGGGCTTGCGCGCGAAATTGGGTCGTTGGCCCCCACGGCTTTGCAAGATTTCATCAACCCTGCGCGCATCATTCTGACAGAAGGTGTCAGCCGCAGCGAAGTCCTTTGGGCGGCGGAACAAGCTTTGCGAGCAACATGTGCGCAATGCGTTGTGATCGAACTCTCCAGCGGCCCGAACCTACGCGAGTCACGTCGCCTCCAAATCGCAGCAGAAGAGGGCGGCGGTATTGGTATCATTCTCATTCACGGGCGCGCGCATACATCAGCCTGTGAAACACGTTGGCAGTGTGAAGCCTCCAATGCGGGAGAAAATGCGTGGGTCTGGTCGCTGACCAAGAACCGTAAGGGCGAGCTTGGGGCGTGGCGGGTTCACTGGGCAAATTCCGAGACAAGCGGAGGCGCATATGAGGCGGGTGTTATCCATCTGGCTGCCGCAACTGCCGCTTGATCTTCGGTATCGCAAAGACGACCCGCGCGTGGCGGAGTGTTTTGCAATTATCTCCGAGATTAAAAACGCGTGGCGTCTGACCCACCTGAGTGAGGGCGCGATGACGGCCGGGCTGTCGGCTGGCCTGTCTTTGCCAGATGCGCGCGCGATCTGCCCTGACCTGATGACGGAGCCTTCTGATCCTGTACGCGAAGCCGCTTTGCTGCGTGCGCTTTGGCGCTGGGCGGATAGTCTGTCGCCGTGGATTGCGCTGGACGCGCCTGATGGCTTGTTCCTGGACATCACAGGCTGCGCGCATTTGTTTGGCGGTGAGCAGGCTATGGCGGCTCATACGCGCGAACGGCTGACGGATATGCAGATCACCTCGCGGATTGGTATTGCCGATACGAAAGGTGCGGCTTGGGCTTTGGCGCGCTTTGGTCAAAGTGACATCAAAATTGCAGGCGCTGGTAAGACGGTCGCCGCCCTCGCGCCTCTGCCCTTGGAAGCTTTGCGTCTGCCGCAAAAGTTAAGTTCAGATATGCGGCGCACAGGTCTCAAACGCGTGGGGCAGCTGATGGAGATTAAACGAGCTGAGCTCGCGCGGCGCTTTGGGCTTTCACTGACGCAGTCCTTGTCATCTTGCCTTGGGCATTCGCCTGACCCAGTCTCGCCCAAAGCTGCCGACCCCATTTACGCGGCGCGTATGACATTGCCTGACCCCATCGGATTACAGGCGGATTTATTGGGTGTGTTAGAGCGTCTGAGCATATCGGTCTGCAAACGGCTGGCAGGGGACGCCAAAGGGGCGCGGCGTTATTATTTGACGGTGCGCTGTGTCGATACAGGCGATCATGTGCTGCATATTGGATTCGCGCGACCTACCCATGAACAGCGAGCCGTCTTGCAGCAATTTGCTAAGCCGCTGGATGAATTAAAGATAGAATTCGGCGCAGATTGGTTTCGCTTGGAAGCCGCGCATGTAGAGCCCATTCAGCCGTTTCAGATCAGCCTGGATCAGCACAAACAAGCCGAAGACGATACCTCCAAGATTATCTCAACGCTGGGCAACCGTCTTGGTTTTGACCGCGTTCGCCAATTCATGCCGATGCAAAGTCATTTGCCTGAACGTGAGTTCATCCATGTGGAAGCCATGGACCGCCGCGAGCCTGTGTCATGGACGGCTGCCCCGCGCAAACGACCCGTGCGCTTGTTTAAACGTCCCGAACGATTGGTAACATTGGAAGCGGGCCGTCCGCCGAAACGGTTCCAGTGGCGACAATCGGTTTATGCGACGCAAGAGGCCAAAGGCCCCGAACGCCTGACCGCCGAGTGGTGGCACTCTGACTTTGGATCGGTCCGCGACTATTGGCAGGTACAGACGGAAGACGGCCCGCGCCTGTGGCTGATGACCTATCCTGGGACGACGGAACCGGATTGGTTTATTGCGGGTCGATTTGCGTGAGTTATGCCGAGCTGAATTGCCTCTCGAATTTCACCTTTCTCAAAGGCGCTTCTCACGCCGAGGAGTTGGTTGTGCGCGCCGTTGAGCTGGGTCTGTCGGCGATTGCGATTGCGGATACGAATTCTTTCGCGGGCATCGTGCGCGGACATGCCGGTGCGAAGGAATTAGGCCTGACTTACCTCGTGGCGGTGCGGCTTATCTTGCAAGATGGAGCCGAGATCGTGGCCTATCCCAAAACGCGTAAAGGCTATGGAAACCTATGCCGACTGTTGACGCTTGGAAAACGTCGCGCGGTCAAAGGGCAATGTGTTCTGACCCTTGAAGATGTGGTGGAGTGGGGTGGCGAGTGCGTCTTTGTTCTGATTGAGAAACCCGAACATGCTGTCGTGCTAAAAGCGGCCTTTGGCGCGGATGTCTTTCTGGCGTTGAAACCGGCTTATGACGGGGATGATGATGCGCGGTTTGCGAAGCGTAAACAGCTCTCTGAAACTCTGGACGTGCCCCTTGTCAGCGTCGGCCATGTCATCATGCACACAGGGCGTCGGCGGCGTCTCGCGGATGTGCTCTCCTGTATCCGTGAGAAGGTGAAGATTGATCAGCTAGGCCGTCTCGCGCAGCCCAATGCGGAAGCGCGCCTAAAGTCTGAATTTGAAATGCGGCGCTTGTTTGCGGCCTATCCTGAGGCACTTGCGAACACGCAAGTCATTGTCGAGCGTTGCCCATTCTCCTTGGATGAATTGAAATATGAATATCCCGATGAAGTCACGAATGGTGAAGACGCCGATGCTCGTCTGCGCCGTTTGACGCAGACGGGTTTGAAATGGCGCTATCCCGACGGCCTCACCCCGCGTGTGCAAGCGATGGTGGCAAAGGAATTAAAGCTGATCGCTGAGCTAAATTACGCGCGATATTTTCTGACAGTTTACGACATCGTTGCTTTTGCGCGCTCACAAGACATTCTCTGCCAAGGGCGCGGCAGTGCTGCCAATTCTGTGGTCTGTTACGCACTCGGTATTACTGAAGCGTCGCCTGAAACGATCTCAATGGTGTTCGAGCGATTTATCTCTGAGGTACGCGGAGAGCCGCCCGACATTGATGTCGATTTCGAACATGAGCGCCGCGAAGAAGTTATTCAGCATATCTACCAGAAATATGGCCGCCACCGCGCGGGAATATGTTCGACCGTGATTCACTTTCGTAGCCGCGCTGCCATCCGCGAAGTTGGTAAGGCGATGGGCCTATCCGAGGACGCTGTCGCTGCATTGTCCTCCCAAGTCTGGGGCACAAATAGCCGAGGCGTTGGCGATGACCGTGTCGCCTCCGCAGGTCTTGATGCGGCGGACCCCCGCTTGCGACAGACGATGGAACTCACACATGAAATCATCGGCTTTCCACGTCACCTCTCTCAACATGTTGGCGGGTTTGTCATTACGGCAGGCCGGCTGGATGAAATGTGCCCTGTCGAAAATGCAGCCATGGCAGACCGCACAATCATTGAATGGGATAAAGATGATATTGATAAGATAGGCATGTTGAAAATCGACGTCTTGGCGCTGGGGATGTTGACCTGTATTCGCAAGGCATTCCATTTGTTGGGAGATTGGAAGGGCGAGCATTACGCACTCGCGACGATCCCCCAAGAAGATCCCGAAGTCTATGACATGCTTTGCATCGCCGACACGCTTGGTGTCTTTCAGGTGGAGAGCCGTGCGCAGATGAACTTCCTGCCACGTATGCGCCCGCGTACATTTTATGATCTCGTGATTGAAGTCGCCGTCATTCGCCCGGGCCCAATTCAAGGCGACATGGTGCATCCTTATATCAAACGTCGGCGCGGCGAAGAGCCGGTTGTCTATCCGTCGGCGGCTTTAGAGCCTGTGCTTGGCAAGACATTGGGTATCCCCTTATTCCAAGAACAGGCCATGCAGATTGCATCTGTGGCGGCAGGGTTCACACCAAGTGAAGCCGACCAATTGCGCCGCGCTCTTGGGACGGCACGCGGACCTGGAACCATCCAAAAATTCAAAGATCGTTTTATCGTCGGCTGTGTCGAAAATGGCTATGACGAGGACTTCGCCTGTGCGGTCTTCCGTCAACTTGAAGGCTTCTCGGGTTATGGTTTTCCTGAGAGCCATGCGGCCAGTTTTGCGCTGTTGGTTTATGTGTCCAGCTGGCTGAAATGTCATCACCCCGATGTGTTCTGCTGTGCGTTGCTCAACTCCCAACCCATGGGATTTTATGCGCCCGCGCAGATCGTCCGTGATGCCCGCGAACATGGTGTTCCTGTGCGCCCCATTTGTGTCGAGCATAGTTATTGGGACAATGTGTTGGAGCCAGCGGGCAATGGACAACTCGCCGTGCGGCTTGGCTTTCGTCAGATAAAGGGGTTTCGCGAAGAAGATGGCGATTGGATTTCTGCGGCGCGCGGCAATGGCTATCGCTCGATTGATGCCGTCTGGCGCAAGGCTGGGTTGGATCGCGGGGCGCTGTCAAAGTTAGCGCAAGCCGACGCTTTTGCTGCCCACGGTATGAACCGTCGAGATGCACTCTGGGCCGTGAAAGGTCTGGGTGGAGAAAAGCCGTTACCGCTCTTTGCCAATTTAGGGGAAGGCCTACCCGAAGGTACTGCAAACCTGCCGCGCATGGACCTGCGCGAAGAAGTCTTTGAAGATTACATCGGTACACGCTTGACCTTGCGTGAACACCCCGTGACATTGCTGCAGCCCGATATTGGTCAAACGCTACCCGCTAAAGACCTACGCGAAACGGTCGATGGCAGGCGTGTCGAGGTCTGCGGTCTTGTCATTACGCGGCAACGCCCCGGCACGGCGAGTGGCGTTATTTTTCTGACATTAGAAGACGGGACAGGCGTCTCAAATATCGTGGTCTGGCCGAATATGTTCGAGAAAAAACGCAAAGCTGTGATGACGGGACGTTTGCTCAAAATACGCGGGAAGCTGCAACGCGAAGGGATCGTGACCCATGTGATCGCAAATCAAATCACGGATATGTCTTATCTGCTCGATACTTTGGGCGATGCGGAGAGTGCGGGTAAGCATATCAATCCTAGCCATGATAATGCCGATGAGGCCCGCCGCCCCGTTCCCGCAAAGGAAGCCAGACGCGCGGGCAAGACATCCCTTGGAAATAATCTTTCGCCAGCCAAGGATAAATCCATTCCGCCGAAACGGAATATCAGTGGGTATTACGCAGGCGGCGGCGGGGCGCGTCACCCCCGCCAACAGGCCAATAAATTATTTCCGAGTCGAGACTTCCATTAAACGGCATTGTCGTTGCCATTCAACGGTTCAGTCTCCAAACCTTTCGACAATCACTGGCGCCTTACTCGGACGCGGTGTGCCAAGCTTTGAGGTAAAGCCCTCGCGTGGGGTGCCCTTGATCAGATATTTCACGCCCCGCCCGATATCTGCGCCAATGGCGTATAAAGCCGGGACAAAGAACAGGGTCACGAAGAGCGCGAATAACACGCCAAAGGCCAAACTAATGCCAATCGGGATCAGCCATTGCGCCTGAAGCGACTTTTCCATCAAGAGCGGCAAAAGACCCACAAATGTTGTCAGGGACGTCAGCAAGATTGGGCGGAACCGCCGCGTACCGGCCTCCACCAAGGCCTGTGCGCCATCCATACCCTTCGCCCGTAAGCGGTGGACATAATCCAATAGAACCAGATTATCATTTACCGCCACACCCGCTGCCGCAAACATGCCCAGAATCGAGAGCAGCGACATGGTCGCGCCCATTGTCATGTGGCCAATGATCATGCCGCAATAACAAAACGGAATGGCCGCGAGCAGGATAAGGATCGGTTCGAAATAGGATTTGAAAGATACAGCCACCAAGAAATAGGCTGTTCCGATCGCGATCAGGAAGAAGATCAATAATTCTTGCTGGAACTCAGCTTCACCTTGTGCGCGGCCAATATTTCCGCGTGTAACATTAGGGTGAAGTTGATCGAACTCATCAAAGAACCCATCATTCAATTCTTTGCGGATTTCATCAATACGGTCGGTAACAACCTCTGCACTGACGATGATCGCACGTTGACGTTCACGCCGCAGGATTTGATTGGTCCCTTTTTCAAAGCGGAGATCAGCTACGGAATCCAGCGGTAATTGCCGTCCGTCATTTGTCCGAATGCGGATGGATTTTAAGAAGTCGAGCGACTCCCGATCCACGCGCGGATAGCGAACATAGACCCGTACGTCTTCGCCATCGCGAGGCAGGCGCTGGACCTCTTCGCCGAAGAACCCCTGACGGACCTGACGCGCCACATCTGCGGCTGTAATTCCAAGCGCCTGTGCACCAGGCTTCAGATCGAACTGCACTTCTTCAGAGGCGCTCTCCATATCATTGACGACATTGAAAACCCCTTCATAGCTGCGCAGGCGGGTCATGAGATCGTCAGCCGCCGCCTCAAGATCCTCAAAAGACTTCGCATTTAGGACGTATTCAATTGGCGGTCCGTCATTGTTATTCTTATAATTGACCGTGATTTTTTCGGCATCAGGCACCTCACCGATGAGCTCTCGCAGACGCTCTGCTGTCTGCTTTGCGGTTAAAGACCGTGTCTCGGGCGGCACAAGTTTGACAAGCGCAAGAATGTTATCATCCCGTGAGCGGGTGTACCAATTTTCGATGAGATCGCCGTCTTCGGCAGAAACTTCCTTCTGCAGCGTTTCTTCAGCATGTTGCAATTGCGCCAAGACTTCCAGCGCGCGCGCATAGGGCGTGCCCTCTGGGAGCTCGACAGAGATTTCGATCTGGTCGCTTTCGCTCTCCGGAAAAAATGAAGATTTGACGAGACCATTTGACACGGCCCCGATTGTCAAAATCATCAAAGCCATGAACATAGAGGCGGTGACGTACCGATGTTTCAAGGCGACCGTGATAAGCGGGCGATAGACCTCTTCCGCAAACCACATCAAGCTGTTGGAAATTTTCGCTTGAAACCGCATGATCCGGCTCTTCGGGTTGACCGGTTTAAGGTGGGCCAAATGCGCAGGTAAGATCAGCAAAGACTCTATTAGAGAGAAAAAGAGGGCCAAGATCACGACGAGTGAAATTGCACGCGTAAACTCACTCGTGCCGCCCGATAGATACATCCAAGGCGCAAAGAAGATCATCGTTGTCAGCACAGCAAAGACGACAGGTTTAACAACCATGTTCGTGCCATTGACGGCTGCATCCAGACCTGTCTCACCTTCTTCGGTTTTGAAATGTATAGCCTCACCAACAATAATCGCGTCATCGACGATCACGCCAATGACGAGTAAAAAGGCAAAGGTCGAAATCATATTAAATGAGACATCGAAGAGCGGAAGAAGCGCCAGTCCACCCGCGAAAGCCGTTGCGATGCCGATAGAGACCCACAAGGCGATAATCGGACGCAGAAATAACATCAGCGTCAAACAGACCAAGATTAGCCCTGTGAAGAAGTTATTGGCAATGGACCGAATGCGGTCAACGTAAGCGTCAGCTTCGTCTTCCCAAGTCGTAACAGAAATACCTGCAGGAAGGTCTTTCTCCAATTTTTCTAAGTAGTTTTTTACATTCTCAGAGGCTTTCGTGATGTCCATTCGCGGACCACTTTGGACCTGTACAAGTATCGTGCGTTTGCCATTGACCGTGGCGAGCAGATTGACCTGTTCAAACCCGTCGATAACTGTGGCGATATCCCTGACACGAATAGTCGCCCCGCCAGCATCTTGGCTGACAATGATGTTTTCAAATTCGGCCTGTGTGTCCGCCTGATTACGCGTACGGAGTTGCATGTTTCCGATGTCTGTCCGCACTGTACCTGATGAGGCATTCACAGATGTGCTGCGCACAGCCAATGCGACTTCATTTAGGGTCAAACCATATTGGCGAAGGGCGTCTTCTGATACCTCGATAGAGACCTCCTCATTTCGTACGCCAAAGAGTTCAACCGCGGGAATATAGCCCAGCAATCCAATCTCGCGCCGTGTCTTTTCGGCAAAGCGTTTTAGTTCACGCTCTGTGATCGTTTCGTCGCCCGAAACCGCCAGACGGATAATTTCATCGCGGTTTCTGAAGACATTGATTTGCGGTTCCTCGGCTGCGGGAGGAAAGGCGTTGATCGAGTCCACTTGGCGTTTGACGTCGGCCATGAGTTTGGCCTCGTCGACGCCGTTTTTCCCGACGACTGTGACAGAGCCACCGCCTTCACCTGCGAAAGCCCACATGCGGTTGACACCTTCGACTTCGGAAAGCGCTTCTTCCATCCGCACGATGATTTGCTCCTCGACATCCTGCGGCGACGCGCCGGGCCAAGCCACATAGGTCCAGGCGCCTGGAAATTCGACATAGGGGTCTAATTCACGCTCAATTTGAACATAGCTTACAATGCCGCCAATAAAGCAGACGAGCATCAGAAGGTTGGCGGCGACAGGGTTGCTGGCCCACCACTTAATGATCTTGCTCATTATTCCTCTCCCCCCAGATCGTCCTCAGGAGATGGGGCGCTCACTGCCAACGTCGTATTGGGTTTGACGACCGCGATTTTCATACCATCGGCCACGCCGCGGATTGGAGAGGTGATGACGATATCGCCGACGGACAGACCGCCGTCCAAGACTGCACGGTTGCGGTCAGATGAAATCACGTTGACATCACGAATAGATAGGGTGTCGTCCTCGGCGACATAGACTTTATCATTCCCACGCAGGGCTGATCGCGGGATGATAATTGCGTTCGCTATCTTTTGTCCTTCGACAGCGGCGTTGACAAAGATCCCAGGGGCCAAGGGCGTGCCATTATCAGCGCCAGCGCCAAAGGGGTCTTTGACTTCCGCGTAAGCGTAAAGCACGCGAGTCTGGCTATCGAAACGGCTGTCCGTACGGACAACATGGCCCTGCCATTGGCTGAATGTGCCTGCGACATCTGCTGAGAGTTTGACGGGAATGCCCGATGTCGATCGCGCCGCTTCAAACCCTAACGTCATGCCTGCGCGCCGAAGTTCTTCATTTGTGAGGGGAAGCCTGACATCCATAATGTCGGTCGCGTATATTTCGCCAAGCTTTGTGCCCGCCGTGACGAATTCACCTTGGTCAACATGACGGATAGTGACGCGGCCTTCGAACGGCGCGTAGAGGGATGTACGTGTTAGCTGTAATTCAGCTTCGGCGAGTCTGGCCTTTGCAGACGCTAATTGCGCGCGCGCTTCTGCCATTTGCGGTTCGCGGAGAATGAGTGGTGTCGCTTCTTCGCCCCGACCGAGTTCTTCCCAATCGCGTCGTGCCAGATTAGATTCGGATTGTTCCCGACTGATGACGGTTTCGGCTTGGGCGACATTGGCCTTAGCCTGAATGACGCGCAGTTCAAATTCAGCGGGCTCAATACGCACCATGAGGTCACCTTTATTAAACTGTCCGCCCTCAATAAATTTTGGAGACATATAGGTGGCAAGGCCGCTGACTTGCGGGACCAAATTAATCTCTGTGCGGGGCTGAACTTCGCCTTGAACATTCACGCTCAAGGTAACGTCTTCCTGTGTAGCCGTTGAGGTTAGAACCGGGATGGCTTTCACAACGTCCACTTTTTCTTCCGGTTTCGGTTTCAACGCCCCCATGGCAACAAACCCGCCGATGGCACCCCCGATAATCAACAGCGGCAGCAGAAGGAGCAGCACCCGCCACATCAAGAGTTTCTTCCGATAGCCTCGGTCATTTGCAGAATGGGTATTAGCTGTGCCGAAATCCGACGGATTTCGGGCGTCATATGGAATAGTCATTTTCGTCTCCCGCCGGTTGGCACACCGGCTCATGAAAACGATATAGCAAATTCATATTGTTTATCAATAATAAAATATCGAAAAACAAATAGTAAATGTTTTCAACTCGGGCTTCACCTCCGTCCCAGAGCAAAAAAATGATTTTCGCGCGAAGTATCTAAATTTCGTGTGGTCATGCGGGACTGCGCCAATAAAGCATTGGGACTCCAAGCAAGCCTTGTTAAGGAACGCCCAGAGAAATCCATTTCCTATCAGTTTAGGAAAGCTCGCGGATTGAAGGACCTAAGATGAGAAAAACAATCTGGATGTCACTTGGCGCCAGTCTAGCTTTGCTAGCCTGTGCACCCAAAGCCGAAGACGTAAAAGCTGTTGAAACGACCTCACCGATCAGCACAGCGAACATGTCTGAAATCGTCAAAATTTTGGCGTCTGATGAATTTGAAGGTCGCGCACCTGGCACTGCCGGCGAGACCAAAACGGTCAATTATTTGATTGAGCGTTTTGAAGACCTCGGTATAGAGCCGGGTGGACGCAATGGCGGATGGACCGATCCCGTAACGCTTAACCGTTCAATGGTCACCGATATTCGCAGCTTGAATGTGATGCAGGGCGAAACTGTCATAAATATAGAGCAGGGCAAAGATATTGAGATCAGTTCGGCCAATCCGCGTGACGTGATTGCGGTCAAAGAGGCGCCGATTGTGTTTGTTGGCTTTGGGGCCAGCGCTCCAGAACGGGAATGGGATGATTTTGGCGATATTGATCTGACGGGAAAAGTAGCCTTGTTCCTCGTGAATGATCCCGACTTCGGCGTCGCCGATGATCATCCTGTGAGCGGCGTTTTTGGCGGCCGCCGCATGACCTATTATGGTCGCTGGATGTATAAATATGAAGAAGCGGCCCGACGCGGTGCGGTTGCCGCATTAGTCATCCACGAGCCGAAAGCCGCTGGGTATGGTTGGAATGTCGCCGCATCCTCCCCGGGCGAAAACTACGCGGTGGCATCAACGGGCCCCGCCAAATCTGGTTTGGATTTACAGGGCTGGCTGCATGAAGACATGGCAAAAAAATGGGTCGCACAAGCCGGACATGACTTGGACGATTTACGCGCCGCCGCTCGCAATAGAGATTTCACAGCCTTCACGTTAAACGACTTGCGCTTCAACGCCGATCTGGGCCTCTCCGTCGAGACGGTAGAGAGCCAGAATGTCTTGGGGAAAATCACGGGCACGGAGCGCCCAGATGAGACGATCATGTTGTCGGGTCACTGGGACGCCTATGGCATGGGTGAGCCTGACGCGCAGGGACGTACGGTTATGCCTGGCGCAAATGATGATGCATTGGGTCTCGCAGGCATTATAGAAATTGCGCGCAATCTCAAGGCCGAACCCGCTTTGGAACGTTCCGTTATCTTCGCGGCTTGGACCGCAGAGGAAAGCGGTTTGTTGGGCTCTGAGGCCTATGCTCAGAACCCAATCTATCCGCTTGAGACCACGGTCGCGAATTTGACCTTGGATATTTTACAAACCGCGGGCCTTGCCCATGACGTAATCCAAGTCGGCGAAGGCCAAAGTGAGTTGGAAGAGATGATGGCGGCGACAGCGGCGACCCAAGGTCGTGTCGTCTCTCCAGAAGGCCTGCCTGAGAATGGCCTATTCTTTCGTGCCGACCATTTTTCAATGGCGCGCCGCGGCGTGCCCGTTCTGTTGATCATGGGGATTGCGGGCGGATCGGACCTAAAAGACGGAGGGCGCGACGCAGGCGATGCATGGGTCAAAGGTTATATTGATAATCGCTACCACAATCAAAATGATGCGTGGGACGCGAATTGGGATCTGCGCGGCGCGGCGCAAGATGTAGAGCTATTTTTGGACATGACACGAGAGCTTGGAAATTCTGATGCTTGGCCCGCGTTGAAGCCGACTTCGGAATTTGTTGGTCTTCGCGAAGCCAGCGCAGAGGCTCGGAAATAGGCGACGCTAAATAAATCCAGCGATCGCCTCATTCGCCGTAATCACTGTCTGCAGCAAGGCGGCTTTGGTTCGGATGAGTGAGGCATCAATACTGTTCACGCGGGTTTGAACCTGCAGCACATCTAGAAGCGAACTCTCGCCCAGATCAAATTGGATGGATTCCAGCCGAAGCGCTTCATTCGCCGCATCCGAGGATAGCTCAAGATTTACCAAAGTGCGTTTCAGCGTTTCTGCACGATCATAGGCGTCCGTGATTTCTGCCATCGCCAGACGTAAACGTTGTTCATAGGACAGCAGAGAAACGTCCAGATTGGCCTGCGCGGAATCAATGCCTGCCTCTATCGCGCCGCCATCGAACAAGACCTGAGACAGGCTTGCGCCCAAGCGCGCGATGTAATCGCCCGGATCAAATAAATCTTTGAAGGCCGATCCTGATGATAAGCTACCCGACAGACCAAGGCTCGGCCACTTTGCGAGTTTTGCGCCTTGAAGCGACGCAACTCGTCCCGCCAACTGTGCGCGCGCGGCGATAATGTCGGGACGCCGTTCCAATATGGCAGCAGGTAAATCCCGAGCCGGTAATGCGTTTGGGGTATTTAATTCCGTCGCAAGTTCGAGATCCTCTGTTGGGTAATCTCCCAACAAAATACTCAGGGCGCGACGGGCGGCACGGGCGGATTGCAAAGTGCTTTCATAGCTGGCCAAAGCGCTCTGATAATTTGCTTCGGCGAATGAGAAATCGCCCTTGGCCGTATCGCCTAAGCGATAACGCGCCTCGGATATGCGACGGCTTTCGGTTAGAAACTCGAGGTTCGTTTTCGCAAGGTCAACCTGCAGCGTCGCCTCAACGGCACTGACATAGGCCCGTCCTGTCGAAGCCAAAATGGCTTGTCGCGTATCAGCGGCTAAGGCTTCCTGCGCGCGGAGGTTTGCACGCGAGCTTTCGATAATGGTTTTGGTTTCGCCAAAAACATCTGGATCCCATCGGCCCGATAATCCGAGACCGTAACTATCGAAGGCATTGTCAATGTCAGAGAGGATGGCGCCGCCAGAGGCAGATGCGCTGGCGTCTAGCTGAGGCTTGAGGCGCGCTGCTGCGCGACGCAATTCCGCCTCTGCGGCGATTACGCGTGTTTGGGCGGATTTCACATCAAAATTCTGCGCGGCCGCCATGTCTAGATAACGGAGCAAAATCGGATCATCGTAAAGATTTGCCCAGCCTTGCGGTCCTGTTGTGTCGGAAGGCAGGTCCAATAACCAAGTGGCCGGTATATCCGCAGCCATTTCAGCCATGTTCGTCTGCGGCGGCGAAAGACTGGCGCATGCCGACAGCGTTCCAAATGCAGCCGTGACGAGAAGGCGCCGTAAGGGTTTCATCATAACTATACTCATGCGGGGCTACTCATGGCGAAGGGCCTCAATCGGGTTAAGGCTGGCGGCACGTCGGGCGGGCAGGAAGCCAAACACGACGCCGATCATTAGGGCAGAGCCAAATGAAATCAGAGCGACGGACGGACTAAACACAAGTTCAACATCCATTGTGTCCATAGCCAGTTTTGACATGAAGAAACCGAGGGTAAGCCCAACGATCCCAGACAAAATACATAGTAATAAAGCTTCGGTGAGGAACTGATTCATAATGTTGGATTTTTTGGCACCCAAGGCCATGCGCAAGCCAATTTCACGTGTACGTTCCGTTACTGACACCAACATGATGTTCATCACGCCTACCCCCCCAACCAGAAGTGAAATTGCGCCCATTGCGGCCAAAAGAAAGCTCAGCGCTTTCGTCTCTTCCGCGGCCTGTTCTTGCCATCCACGAGAGGAGAAAATCCGGTAATCGGGCGGAGCCCCAACTTTTAGATCGCGGGACCGGCGAAGAATTGTATTCACCTCTTCCTCAATTGAATTGAGGTTCTGCCCGATATCTCCCACCACCATAATGTTACTGACGTGATTTTGAACGAAACGGTTTCCGCCAATTACGCGTTCGCGTGCGACGGTTATGGGCGCCCAAGCAAAGAGATCGTCATTGCCGAATGAGATGTTGCTATCGGGCTTCGAGGCGACACCTTTAATGGTGAAAGCGACATTGTTGACTTTGACCGTCTGACCGATCGGATTTTGTCCATCGAATAAACGTTGTTGAATGCCTTCACTGATCACGACGACGGGTCGGCGTGTTTCAATATCGGCAAAGCTAATGTTCTCCCCCAATTTCATTTCGCCACCACTGGCTTTGAGTTGGTCTGGATCAACACCGAGGAAGTTACCGTTCACGTCACTAATATCGGTAGCGATGGTATAGCCGCGTCCTGTCAGCGTGCCTGTCGCGGCAAAGACGCCATTGATCGCCCGCATCTCGCGAATGTCTTCCTCTGTGAAAGGCATTGATGGTCGCGTCTGAGAAGAGCGGCCTCTGTTCCAATCAGGCCAGACTTGCATGGTCCGTGTCCCAATAGAGTTGAGACTTTCTTCGACTTGTTTCTTCGCCCCTTCGCCCAACGCCAACATGGCGTATACGGCAGCAACACCGATCACAATACCGAGCGAGGTTAGCAAAGATCGCAATGGGCGTTCGATGATCGAACTGGCGGCGAGCCCCAATGTGGAGAGGGCGTTCATGCTGCGGCCTCTTCATTGCGTTTGTCGGAAATGATGCGGCCATCTTTAAATTCGATAACGCGCTGCGCATAAGCAGCGACTTCATCTTCATGGGTGATCACGATGATGGTGATGCCATTAGCATTCAAATCCTGCATCAGTTTCATGATATCTGTTGAGGTTTTACTATCCAATGCCCCTGTCGGTTCATCGGCCAGCAAAACCTTCGGGTTCCCTGCGAGAGCGCGGGCAATGGCAACACGTTGTTGCTGCCCTCCTGAAAGCTCCGTTGGACGATGGCCTGATCGATCGGCCAATCCGACAAGGCTTAGGGCATGAGCGGCTTGTTGGGCTGCGTCTTTAACCTTTGGTTTGCGATATTGCAGGGGCAAAGCGACATTTTTCAGCGCTGATTTCTTCGGCAGGAGTTGAAACTGCTGGAAGACAAACCCAATGGTCGCATTCCGAAATTCCGCCAGCGATTTGCTTTTCATCGTGCCGACATTCTCACCGTTGATCGTAACCTGACCTGTTGTCGGCTGGTCCAAAGCCCCAAGCATATTCATCAGCGTAGATTTACCTGAGCCAGAAGATCCGATGATGGCGACAAACTCGCCTTCCAGTATATCCAGATCGACCCCGTCCAAAGCGCGAACTTCGGATTGACCCATCTTATAAATCTTGGTGAGATTTCTACAGGAGATCAGCGCGGATTTTGAAGGGGCTGTCACGGGCTTAGCCTCTCCGGCCACCTGGAGGTCCTCTGCGTTGGCCGCCGCCGCCACTCCCGATGGATGTGATAACTTGGTCGCCTTCCTCTAGGCCCGAAATGACTTCGACGAACGACCCGTCAGACAACCCGAGGCCCACATCCACTTGGCGCATTTTATCGCCAGACTTGACCCAAATTTGAGCGTCACGCGTTTGCGCGCCGGCTTGCAGAAGGCGACGATATTCTTGGTATTCCGTCGAGCTAAGGTCTTTTTTGATGATGTCATCATAGGTTTCGCGCAATTGTTTCATCCGCGCGACCTTGCGCCAAGTTTGCGTCGGGTCATTAATCTGTTCGCGTAAGGCCACGGTGTCGTCAGCCATTTTGTTGAGAACATTATCAATGCGGGTTGCGGGCAGCCCTAGTAGCGTCAGCCGTTCGCGGGTCTTTGGATCGACGTCACTATTGGCTTCCTCCGTTGTCTCGGCTTTCCAAGTTTTGATTTGATCGGGCGTGGGACGAAAGCGTTCTGCCGTCGCGGGAATCCGCAAAATATCTGATTTCGAATTTGTTGTGATTTGCAGGTTTGTCGTCATGCCCGGCATCAGCACATTATCAGCGTTGCTGGCGCCAACCACCGCCGTGTAAGTGACGATATTACTTTGGGTCTCTGATTTCAGACGCAGCTGTTCGATCACGCCCCTAAAGACGCGCCCAGGATAAGCGTCCACGCTGAAACTGACAGGGTCACCCGCATCCAAACCAGAGACATCGCTTTCGACAATTGCGGCATCAATTTTAATTTTGGAGAGATCGCCCGCAATTTTAAATAATTCGGGTGCGGAGAATGACGCCGCCACAGTTTGCCCGGGATCGACCAAGCGTTCAATCACAACGCCATCGATGGGAGCGATAATGACAGTGCGCGATAAATCAACTTTGGCAGAGCGCAAATCCGCCTGCGCTTGTTTGAGCGTTGATTGCGACCCTTCGAGGCGGGCTTTCGCCAATTCTATATCGGCATCTGCCAATTCCATGGCCCGCTCTGTTTCCTCAAGCTGGGCTTTGGAAATTGCGCTTTCAGCAAACAGCTGTTCGCGTCGCACCAAAGACCTTTTAGCTTGTGCGGCATTGACTTCTGCGCGTTTTAGCGACGCCATATTAATGTTGATGTCAGCACGCCGATTTTCAACTTGGGCCGCGACTTGGGCGACGCGGTTCTCAAGGTTTTCAGGATCAATGACGGCCAAAACGTCACCGGCTTTAACGACCGAGTTAAAGTCGACATCAACGCTAAGCAATTTACCAGAAACTTCTGATCCAACTTGAACCGTGATGTCTGGGCGCACGGTCCCTGTTGAGTTGATGATTTTCGCGATTTCACCACGGCTGACCGCGCCCGTTTGCAGGGTTGGAGTTTGCGCCGCTTCTGCGCCTTTGTTCGCTGCTTTACCTTGGGTCGCATCCGCGTTGCCGCATGCCGTTAGCGCAAAACCCGCGCCAATGACGAGCAGCAGAGCCGACGTCTGCTTAAAAATTCGAGACTGCATTTTATCAACCTTGTTCGGATAGAATACGTGTGAGTTCAGCGCGCGGTTTGTCAAAGCAGGCGCAAAGAGAAATCTACGCCCAAATTTTGAATGCCCCTGCAAGACGTTTAACGTCTAAGCTAAAAAAAGATATAGAACTCACCCTCTATGAAGGAGTTTTAATGGGCCCTGTTCAAATTGCTTTTGGGGTCAATCTGGCACCCAGCGATAGAGGCTCATGCCGCGCGCGCGCTCGTCAAACATCAGCGCTTTTGAGAGCGGCGGATGTGCGCGTTGGCGACAATGTTCGCGTTCACAGAGGTAGCAATTGATTCCAATGTCTGCGGGCTGCGGATCATCCAAATTAAAGTCGCGCGAATAACAAAGACGTGGCGCATAGGAGACATCGCACCCCAAGGCGATGGCCAGACGTTGCGCCCGACCTCCATACATATTTCCAGCGCGACTGACGGCTTTCGCGATGGAGAAATAAGTCGCGCCATTTTCTGTACCAGATGCGGGCAGGCGCACCATTTGTGTGTGCAATCGACCCGGGTCGCTAAATGTTTCGTGGATATTCCATATAGGACACGCCCCGCCTTGATTGGCGAAGGCAAATTTCCCAGCGGAAAATCGCTTGGAGACATTCCCTGCCACATCAATTCTCAGAAAGAAAAAGGGAATGCCGCGCGCATCGGGTTTGTTCAAGGTAGTCAAACGATGGGCGGTCTGCTCGAAACTCGCGCCAAACCGATGGGATAAAAGTTCGACGTCATATCGTGTCTTTTCGGCTTCTCGCAGAAAACGCGCATAGGGCATCAGGAGAGCTGCCGCGAAATAATTAGCCAGTGACGTGCGGGCCAATCCCCGGGCTTCTCGTCCTTCGATTTTGGCGCGGTCCAAATGGGCGTCAATCATGTCACGTTGTTCCAGCATGGCGATTTGAAAGGCGAGCTGAAAGCGCCGTCCACTCTGGCTCAGGAGTTCCGACAGGTTAATGCGCTGATTGTGGCGATCAAACCAACGCAACATATCGGGCATGACATCACTCGGGACAATTCGGACCGCTGTCTCATGGCGTGTTTTCAAGCGCTCCGTCAGTGCAACCCGTGGCCCTGTACGATGAAGCCCCAACTCATCCGAAAGCGCTTCGGCGGTGGCATCAATTTCTGGGAAATAATTGGAGTGGGTCTGAATAAAGTCCCGCACCACATCGATGGCGCGCATGGTTGGGCTGTCCGTTGGGGTTTCCGCCCCGCCGCGCTCGGTTAACAGGCTTTGAAAGGCCCGCGCCATATTCGGGCTAATCCCCACAAGGTCTTCGACTTCATTTTTGGAAACCGGCATATCCTTGAACCGCGGCGCGCGCAGGGCTTCATAGGTGCTGGCAACCAGTTGCGCGTCGCCCGCATCGGAAAAAGCGCTGATGTCAAAATCATAGACACCAGCCATGCGCAGTAAGACCTTTGCGCTCATCGCGCGCTGATTCCGCTCGATCAGGTTTAAATAAGACGCGCTTATCCCCAAATCTTCGGCCATACGCGCCTGTGTAAGGCCCAGCGAGGTGCGAAACCGTCGCAATTTCGGGCCGATAAGAAGTTTGTCTGCCATATTTTCGCTCTTTGTCGTGTGCGTCAATCTTTACACGATTTACAAAAGTGATGTCGAGTCATGATTGAAACTTACACCGCGACCCTCACAGGCGCTTGTTGTACTGGACGTCTGTAAAGTTTTGTCATCATTGTAGTGGGGAAAGGAGCCCATATCATGACAGCTCATACGACACCGGAAACAAACATCCCTCGCCATCGCGTCTTGGCAAAGGTCTCACATCCCAATGCTGGCAATTATGCCGATATCCTCACGCCTGATGCTTTGCTCTTTCTTGCGGATTTGGAGCGCAGATTTGGTCCCCAGCGTAAGATCCTCATCCAGAACCGCGAATTCAACCAAGAACGCTATGACGATGGTGAGATGCCAACGCAGCCATTGGAAACGCAGCATATCCGCAATTCCCAATGGGAAGTCGCGCCTTGTCCCGAAGCTCTCATGGATCGCCGGGTTGAGATCACTGGCCCCGTGGATCGCAAGATGATGATCAATGCGCTGAACTCTGGTGCAAAAATGTTCATGGCGGATTTCGAAGATGCGTCATCCCCCACATTCGACAATATGATGTCGGGTCAGCAGAACATGCATGATTATGCACGGGACAGCCTCACGCTTACCACTGAGAAGAAGAGCTACGCCCTTAATGAAGAGACAGCGACCATGTTGGTGCGTCCGCGCGGTTGGCATTTGGAAGAGCGCCACATTACGGTTGACGGCAACCCGATGAGCGCCAGCCTTTGCGATTTCGGTTTGCACATTTTCCATAATGGCAAAAAGCTAGCCGATAATGGCAAAGGTCCATTTTTCTACCTGCCAAAAATCGAAGACTACCGTGAGGCTCGTCTTTGGAATGATGTGTTTAACTTCTCGCAAGCGGTTCTCGATATTCCAAATGGCACTATCAAGTCGACGGTCCTGATCGAAACCCTGCCTGCCGCATTCCAAATGGAAGAGATTCTCTACGTCCTGAAAAACCACATTACAGGCCTGAATTGCGGACGTTGGGATTATATCTTCAGCTACATCAAAACGCTTCGGGCCCATCCCGAATATTTGCTGCCGGAACGGGCGCAGGTCGGAATGGATCGTGGATTCCTGTCTGCTTACGCAGAACGCCTCGTGCAAACCTGTCACCGCCGCCGCGCCCACGCAATGGGCGGAATGGCTGCGCAAATTCCCGTGAAGGGCGACGAAGCTGCCAATGACGCTGCTTTTGAAAAAGTGCGTCAGGACAAGCTGCGTGAAGCCAAACTCGGCCATGACGGAACTTGGGTAGCCCATCCCGCGCTCGTGCCCGTCGCGATGGAAGTTTTCGACGAGGTTATGCCTGCGAAACATCAGATTCATAAAAAGCGGCAAAACCGCAATATCTCTGATGCCGCAATGTTAACGCCCCATACGGGTACAGTGACGGAAGCGGGTGTGCGGACAAATATTAATGTCGGTATTCGCTATATTGCGGCCTGGCTATGTGGGCGCGGTGCTGTCCCCATTCACAATCTAATGGAAGATGCGGCGACCGCAGAAATTTCGCGCACGCAAATCTGGCAATGGCTCCGTCATGGTGCTCGCGTTGAGATGGAAGGTGGTTTCCAGGAAACGATGACTGATCGTCTCTATCAGCGGCTTCTTGTCGAAGAACGCAATGCCATCCGCGACGAAATTGGCGCTGACGCCTTTAATGAAGGTCGCTTCCCCGAAGCATCCGAATTGTTCGACGCAACAGCGACGGCCTCCGTCCTTCCAGAATTTTTGACCCTTTCAGCCTACGATATCTTGGAGAAGTAAAATGACATACTCAGAAACACTTGCAGAATTAAACAGTCGTTACCCAAATGGCGCACCCGCTGGGATCGATATTGAGGCGCTTGCGCAACTCAAAACGCAAAACACGTTTGAGACACATCTCGATATCGCCAAAGCGATGGCAACCGTCATGCGCAAAGATATGGCGCGCTATGATGCAGACACCTCGCAATTCACGCAGTCCCTCGGCTGTTGGTCTGGCTTCCACGCACAGCAAATGATGCGGGCGATTAAACGTCAAAAAGGGTCGCTTGACCGCGCGTATGTCTATCTTTCAGGCTGGATGGTCGCAGGTTTGCGCAACCGTTTTGGCCATCTGCCAGATCAGTCCATGCATGAAAAAACTTCGGTCGTGGATTTGATCCAAGAAATTTATGTCTCACTCCGTCAAGCCGATGAAGTGGATCTCAATGATCTGTTTAATGAGTTGAAGACAACAGATGACCGCGATGCTGTCATTGCAAAAATCGATGGATTCGAAACTTATGTTCGTCCGATCATTGCCGATATTGATGCTGGCTTTGGTAACGTTCACGCAACGTATCTATTGGCAAAAGAAATGATCAAGGCGGGTGCGTGTTGCATCCAAATTGAAAACCAAGTTTCCGATGCGAAACAATGTGGTCACCAAGATGGCAAGGTCACTGTGCCACGCGAAGACTTTAACGAGAAACTTCGCGCTGTCCGCATGGCGTTTGAAGAACTTGGCGTGCATGACGGTGTTATCGTCGCTCGTACGGACAGCCTTGGTGCTGGCCTGACACAGAAAATTCCAGTCAGCCGCGAAGCGGGTGATGAAGCGGCGGAATATACAAAGTGGCTCGAAACACAGCCTGTATCTGACCTGAATCAATTGGCCGATGGTGAAGTCGCCATCCAATTAGACGGACAATTGGTCAAGCCAACGCGCTTGCCAAATGGTCTCTATAAGTTCCGCGCTGATACGGGTGAAGATCGTGTTGTCGAAGATTGTATCTCGTCGCTGAATGATGGTGGGGCCGATCTGCTTTGGATCGAAACGGCGACGCCAAATGTTGCGCAAATTGCTAACATGGTGAACCGCATTAAGGAAAAAGCTCCGCATGCGAAGCTGACTTATAACAACTCGCCTTCATTTAACTGGACGCTTAATTTGCGCAAACAAGTCCGCGAGGATTGGATTGCCGAAGGTCGCATCAAGGCCGAAGATTATGACGAAGCCCGTCTGATGTCCGCCGCTTTTGATGAGGACGCTTTGGGCATCGAAGCCGATCGCCGCCTGCAGGCCTTCCAAACGGATATCGCGCGCGAAGCGGGTGTGTTCCATAACTTGATCACGCTGCCGACATTCCACGGTACGGCCAAGGTGATGAATGACCTATCGGAGGGTTACTTTGGCGAGCAGAAGATGTTGGCCTATGTCAAAGAAATCCAGCGCGAAGAAATCCGCAAAAGCGTTTCTGCGGTGCGTCACCAACATGAAGTCGGTTCCGACTTGGGCGATACGTTCAAGGAAATGACCGGCGGCGATCGTGCGCTGAAAGCGGGCGGTGAGCACAACACCATGAATCAATTTGCTGATGTAGCATAATCATCAGTTAGTTGATAAAGCTCGCCCCAAGTTTCCTTCAGGCTTGGGGCGGGTCTCTATTCGGTTAGCTTACGCAAGGCAGTCTCAACCGCCCATAATCGATCTTGTCCCCAAACGATTTCCTCACCGACCCGAAAACTCGGCACTCCCCAAATTCCCAAAGACATCATCTCAGCGCGATTGGTCTCCGCTGTGATATGCCAGCCCTCATTCTGCAGCGCGAGTTGAGCACCGGCCCATTCCAAACCTGATGCTTCAACGATTTTGCGAAGGCCTTTGTCGCTACCTGCATCCACGCCTTTCGCCCAAACATATTCGAAAAAGCAGTGCGCGAATTCCAAGCCTTTATCTTGTGAAATAGCCCAAGCTAAAACGGCGTAACCCCGCTCAACAGGCGACCCAACAGGATCGCAAACTTTCCCAAATGCTACACCTAAGCGTCTTGCTTCACGAGCGGTATCTCTCGGGATATATCGCTTCTTTTCTGGTGGCACTGGCAGGCCGCGCATGACCATTGGTAAAACAAAACGGAGTTTCAGATTCGCACCATAATTATTTGCGAGGGCCGAAATTCGATCGACGGAAATCGCAGAATAGGGCGAGCGGAAAGAGAAATACCAATGAAGATCAACGGAGTTTTTCGGGCTAGTTTTCAACGTTCCACGTGGAACTTTTGGCGGGGAAAAGATGTGGGCTTCCACGCCTGTATTTTTCCGCGCTCCGAGCGTTTGGAGGCGGTCTTCCAGATAGTGCAGGCGATCAATCCCCCAATACCACTCCCCAGCATAATAGATCATTCCGCCTTGATAGTGGCCGAGTGCCTTTAACCGTGCGTCGGCCTCTGCCGTGTTTTCAGCAGGTGCCGCGTTTGCGTTAGTGAAATTGATTCCCGCCTCGCTGGCCAAATCCTCCGCATCTTTCCGCGCATATGCCTGCAATAATTCGCGCTCTGGCACAGCACTATCGGCGGGCGGGCCAATGACATGGGTGCGGATCGCCACATGATAACGCGCTTCGAAATCGGGCAAAACCTGCATTAAGAGCTGTGAATAGGGATCGGCAGGATCGTGAAAAACCTCGACGATATGCGGCTCATCTGCGCTTAAACGTTGACGTTCTGCCTTTGCGCGGTGTCGCTCTAATCGCGGCGCGCCCAGGAGATAGGACGCGACATGTGGGGCAATGCGGGATTTGAGTGACATGTCTACGTGCTAGCACGAATAGTCCACACGCCAAGCCCGCGTCATAAAATTGCGGACGTCGCTTTACGTATGGCTCCGTGAACCTCTAACCGCTACTGAGAGCTATGCCCGTCCTCAAATCAGACATGCTAAAATCTGATAAACCTGTGCTCATCGTCGGGGCGGGCATTGGCGGGCTCACTTTGGCGCATGCGCTTCTGGCGCGTGGCGTGGCTGTTCAGATTTTGGAGGCGGCGCCTGAACTGAGCGCGGTTGGCGCGGGCATTCAAATTCCGCCCAATGCCGTGAAAGTTCTCCGCGCTCTGAAACTCGATGCTGCCGTGTCTGACCGCGCTTTCAAGCCGACGGCAATTGAGGCGCGCATGGGCGAGACAGGTCGAGAGATTTTCAACATCCCATTGGCCGCGCAATCCGTCACGCGTTGGGGCGCGCCCTACCTTCATATTCACCGCGCTGACTATATTTCGACCCTTGTAGAAGCTCTGCCAAAAAATGTCTTAAGCCTTGGGGTGCGCGTAAAAAATTATGACCAAGATGCGTCAGCTGTGCGCGTCACATTAGACAATGGCGAGATCGTTGAAGGGCAATATCTAATTGGCGCGGACGGCATTCGCTCCACAGTTCGGACACAAATGCTGGGACCGGATGCCCCTCGTTTCACCGGTAATGTAGCTTGGCGCGTCGTGGTTCCGACGGCGGCACTGGGCGATCATGCCCCCCGCCCGACGGCTTGCGCATGGTTCGGACGCGGCAAACATGGTGTGACGTATAGGTTGGGCGCGCAGGGGCAATTGACGAATTTCGTCGGTGTTGTCGAGCGAGAAGATTGGCAAGAAGAGGGCTGGTCCATAAAGGGGTCCAAAGCCGATGCGCTCGCAGATTTCTCGGGCTGGCATCCGACCATCACAACTTTGATTGAAACGGCAGATACCTTCCACCGTTGGGCCCTATTTGATCGTGCGCCTCTGTCACAGTGGACGGACGGTCGCGTGGCTTTAATGGGCGATGCGGCCCATCCGATGTTACCCTTTCTGGCCCAAGGCGCAGCAATGGCGGTCGAGGATGCATATGTTTTGGCGCAGACTATCGCGGCGGGGGCGCCTCTGACAGACTACCAAAATGAACGGCTGGACCGAACGACCAAAGTCCAAGCGGCGTCCCGCGCCAATATGGGGCTGTTCCATAAACGATCGCGCGTCGCGCAATTTGTTACCTATGGGCCAATGTGGATTGCAGGAAAAATTCTGCCCAATATCGTCCATCGCCGCATGGATTGGCTCTATGGGTATGATGTGACGACGTAAGCTCCGCGGTCTGGAGAGGTGTTGTTTCAGGATTCGTCCTGGCGCGCTTTGCGATAAATACGCTCGGCTTGTGCCGCAATGACGTGGCGCGGGAAAACCTTCGCCGCCAGCGTGATGAGTTTGTTTTGTCCCCCCGGCACGAAGAGCGCGGGCATCTTATCGTAAGTTTTAATCGCGGCTCGTGCGACATCCGCCACCGGCGCCAGATCATTTTCTAACGTCTTCATGACGGGAATATCTGTCATTTCAGTTTTAATCCCGCCTGGGGCAAACACGCTGACTTGCACCCCGTCAGATTTAAGTTCCTCGCGCAGCGACAATCCGAAATTGACCATAAAGGCTTTGGTCCCCGCATAGACCGCTTGATAGGGCAGGGGTGTCAAACCGCCGACGCTCGCCACGATCAGGATGCGGCCCTTGC
Organism: Litorimonas cladophorae; assembly: GCF_014652455.1. GTDB lineage: Bacteria > Pseudomonadota > Alphaproteobacteria > Caulobacterales > Maricaulaceae > Litorimonas > Litorimonas cladophorae. The sequence goes on from NZ_BMYV01000002.1 coordinate 510,162, forward strand.
TCGCTTTTAATGCGGGTAAAAGCCCACGGATAAGTTGCACATTCGCCGCCACATTGGTCTGTATCAAGGACATATCCGTGGCCACGTCACCCGCGTCAAATCGGTCAACAAAGGTCACGCCCGCATTGAGAATAATCCCCGAAACCGTGTCAAATTGCGCGCAGAAATTATCTATGTGTGGGGGCGAAGACAGGTCGAGTGTTTGACCTGTTATACCGTCTATTTGTTCTAACTCCGCCAAACGTGCAGCTCGACGACCACACGCGATCACATGCTCGCCCCGCGCCGCCATCTGAACAGCCATCTCCCGCCCAAGCCCAGACGTCGCGCCAGTGATGATGATATTTGGGGTGTGTGACATTGGGGGAGTTTCGAGGTTTTCTACGGTCGTGGCAATGGTATCGTTGTGGGCTCACCTATGGTAAGGTGTTCGATGTTAAGCGGGTATACGTCGATTTCATTCTCTCTTTCGACAACAAGTTTTACCGCAATATCTTGATATAGTTTGATGCTGAAGTCGCCCGAGATGTTCGGTAGGATTTTTCGTAAACCTTCGCCATTGGGAAAGACGACCCAAAGGTCTCTGACGATGGATTTGTCTGCGCGGCTTGTTGCGACTTGGAGTAAAAAACCTTGAGTCACAAGTTTTGTTTTTTCTGTTTCAACCTTCAAAGGCACTTCAATCGCATAGATCGTTTCTATCTCTTGTTGAGACTCTGGGAACAGCCACTTTGTCGAATCCGTGCTCAGGTCATAAACAGCAAAATTCCTGATTTGACTGGATCGATAAGACGACAATTTCCCAAAGGTATCTTCACCTGCTCTCAATTCAAAATATGTGAAACCATCAGTGTCTCGGTTGGTGCGAGGAATCACTACCCTGAGTTTCTCGTTTGTCGGCGGTATTGTATTCGAGGCGTCCGCAGGTGGGGGCAGCAAGTCATCGTTCCGCATTTCTGCTAAGGCAAACATAGCAAAATATGTTAGGAAACCTGCCGTAACGACGGCGATCCCGAAAAGCAGAACCCCGTTCGTCCGCCAAATGAAATTGAAAAATCTATTCTTATCCATTTAGTTGCTATGTGCCGAAAATTATGGCGGTTCAATGGCGTTGAAGTCGCCAAATCTCATCCTTTTAAGCCACCCAATAGGCGTCGGGATGTGCTGCGAGTAATTGATCCCGCCAAGCCTCTAGCCGCGTATTTTCAACGCAAGCCACGATACATCCGCCGAAGCCGCCACCTGTCAATCGCGCGCCGATTGCGCCAAAGGCTTGCGCGTCTGCGACCAATGCATCCACGGCGGGCACGGACATTTCGAAATCGTCCCGCATGGAAATATGGCTTGCGTTCATCAGTTCACCAAACTCGGCGATATCACCTGTCTTCAACGCCTCCGTTGCCAAAAGTGTGCGTCGATGCTCGAACACGCAATGGCGCGCGCGACGGAAAATTGGGTCCGGTAGGTCGATCAGGGCTTCGAACTCGGCATTGGTCATTTGGCAGATGTCATCTCGCCCTGCAGCGGCTTTGATGGCGTCGCATTCCTCAGTCCGAATTTTGTAACGCCCTTCGTTTAATTTCCGAACGACGCCGGAATGGATCACAGCCATATGATGTGTTTTCGGCAGATCGACGAGATCAAACGCCAGGCTCTCTGTGTCCAGTGACAAGGCTTGGCCAGGGCGCGCGATGGCGACGGCCATTTGGTCCATAATTCCGCAAGGCACGCCGATGTAATCATTTTCGACGCGGCGGGCCAAAATCGCGATCTCTGTATCTGTGATATTGGCCTCGGCAAGATCGCGGGCGGCGCTTAAAACTCCGACTGTGATGGCTGCAGAAGAGGACAGGCCTGCGCCAAAAGGCAAATTCGACGTCACCGCGATATTTGCTCCATTTGGGCCGAACCCTTCAGCGTGGGCGAGTTGAAGCGCGCCCGTGATATAATCAGACCAATGGTCTGTGGCCTCGTCCAACAGTTCGCGTTTGGCAACATCTTCGAAGGATTCAGAGCCAATTCGAACTTGCCAATCTGAGCGCGGCGACATGGCTAGGCTCACACCCAGCTCTAGGGCTGTCGGTAAAACGCGTCCGCCATTATAATCTACATGCTCGCCAATGAGGTTTACGCGACCCGGGGTGAAGCTGGAAATCTCTGGCGCATGATTGAATAAAGCTTTGAACTTCTCATCGATCATAGGTTTCGTAGCTCCTTCGCTGCGCGTTCGGGCATGACATCGACGGTAAAAGCGCCCGTCGATTGTTCGACGCTGGCCAGATATTTAATGCGGCCCGGAGCGCGCATGAGCGGATAGAATTTGGCGTGGAACTGCCAGTTGTCTTCCAATCCGACGGGCGCGGCGTGAAGCGATAACATATAGGGTGTGACTTGACCAAAAAAGGCGTCATAGCGGCGGGTCATTTCCCCGAGCAGCTCCGCGAAACCCGCAGCCTCGTCTTCTGTGAAGTCCCAAGGGCCTTTAACGGGGCGGCGTGGGACGAGATAAGTTTCATAAGGGAAGCGCGCATAGGGCGGGCAAATGGCGTCAATGCCACCTGCGTCGGTCACACTATAGGCATCGCGACACGCTGCCATATGTTTTGCCAAGTCATATCCAGATTGAAAGCCCGCCGCCGCGTCGCGTTGGACCTTTGGCACAAAAGGGAAGGCATAAATTTGCCCGTGCGGATGATGCAGGGTGACCCCAACGGCGTCGCCGCGACTTTCGAAGGGCAGGACGAATTTGCAACCCTGCGTAAACAAGTCCTCATATCGATCAATCCACGCGCTCAGCAGAAGGCGGCGTTTATCTTGCCCGATCGTGTGCAAGTTTCCCGTTGCTTCGGGCGTGTAAACCACGACGTCACAATGGCCTTTGGCCACGGCGCTTTCGACACCGATAACACTCTGCGGGATCGGGGCGTCGCGGTGGAGGCTTGTGAATTTATTCTCAAATATGGCGAGTTCAAAATCTGTAAATGGGATTTCTGTCGCCGCTCCACCTGCGCGCGATGGGGCTAATGGATCATCAGCGGCGGAGGGTTTGAACGTTCGGTTTTGTCGATGCGGCGCATAAACATTCCATTCGCGGCGCAGGGGATGCCACCGCAATTCGCCGCCCTTGGCCACCTCGCCACCCTCTTGCGGGAGAGGCGCTTCCATATGCGGTTGATAGCCATATAGCCGCAGAGGTCTGCCATCGGCCTTGGTAAAGGTCCGTCGATGGATTGCGCGACCTCCAATTTGTGAGGCCAAAATATCAAGATGGTCGGCCATGTTCGGTTTCCGTCCTCTGAGGGAGGCCGCCTTGGCGGTCCCTGTTTCAACCTAACGCTGGGACGGGTCTTTGACTAGGTGCTTTCCCAGACCCGACCTATCTTTATTTGCCGACGCCTTTGTTTGAGGAAGAGCGCATCGAGAGGTAAATTCGCAATATGACGAGCTTGATTACGGTTTCAGATGATCTGACCTTTGCCCTGTCGAACGCTCATTTCTCCTATGTTTTTGCGTGTAGAAGGTATTTTGGAGCATTCACCTGATGGCGATCAATCTGATCTCAATGGTCGTTCTGGCCCTGCTTCTAAATCGCTTAGCCTTTAAGAAGAAAGAGCAATGGGATGCCCATAATGTGTTCTCTCGGACGCCACTGGCCGACGCGAGAGTCTAGGCATTTTTCACGGTGATAACTTTTGATTCCCAAGGGCGCGGCAGTTTGTCTGCGCCCTTTTTAATTGGGTGGCTCTGCTATAAGGCGAGCGCATGTCATCTAAAATACCACCGTTATCCTACCGTCAGCTTCCCGCATTTTTCTTTCGCGATGTGGACGGGGCGGAGTTTGAGACGCCCGAAGCTGTCGCAATAAATTTCCCGCTGGGTAAGAGACTTGGCCTAACGTCTGATTGGCTGACATCGAAAGCCGGCCAAGATGTCTTGTCTGGACGCTCAGCGATTGGGGGCGGGTCCGCATTGGCCATGACCTATGGCGGGCATCAATTCGGGCAGTGGTCAGGTATGCTGGGTGATGGGCGTGCCAGATTGGTAGGCGAAGTGCAGGACGCGGAAGGCGCCGTACATGAGCTTCACCTCAAAGGGGCGGGCCTCACACCCTTCTCTCGCGGTGGCGATGGCAAAGCGACGCTCGGCTCCGCGATCCGTGAATATATCGTCAGCGAAGCCATGGCGGCCCTCGGCGTACCGACAACACGGGCTCTGTCTGTCGTGACAACGGGAGAAACGATCATCCGAAAAGGCGCAGAACCTGCGGCCATTCTCTGTCGCTCAGCGCGCAGTCATATCCGTGTCGGAACATTCCAAATTGCGGCGGCGGCCGGCGACAATGGGGATGTGAAAGCTTTGGCTGATTTCGCGATTGACCGTCTTTACCCCGACGCGCCAGCCGTAGGTCCCGCGCGATACAGTTACTTTCTACGACAGGTCATTGCGGCTCAGGCGCGTTTGGTTGCGACGTGGATGGGCTTCGGATTTATTCATGGCGTAATGAACACGGATAATGCGACGATTTCTGGTGAGACGATTGATTATGGGCCTTGCGCCTTCATGGATGAATTTCATCCGGGGAAGGTATTTAGCTCGATTGACCGCAACGGACGTTACGCGTGGAACAAGCAGCCCGAAATGGCCCATTGGAATATGGTGCGATTGGCGGAAAGCCTGTTGTTGCTTTTGGGCGAAACGGCCGAGGCACAGCAGTCCACCGCGGAAGTTGAATTGGATCGCTTTGCGCCAGCTTTTAGTGAAGATTTGAACCGCATCATGGCGCGCAAATTGGGCGTTCAAGATTCCGTTCTGTCGTCATCCGATTTTCTCGCCGCGACGATTGACGCCATGACGGTCGGCCAAGTCGATTATACCCTGTTCTTCCGAGCGTTGACGCGGCTGGCAAATGGGGGTGACGCTGACGCGTTACTCTCTGAATTCAATGACACTGAACAAGGCGCAGCATGGCTGGAAAGCTGGAAGGCCATCACAGAATTTGATGGCCGCTTAAGTGAGCCTATTGTCGCGCAAATGCGGCAGGCCAACCCGATCTATATTCCGCGTAATCACCGTGTGGAAGACGCGATTGCCGACGCAAACACTGGAAATTTGGACAGTTTCAAAACCCTCATGGAGGTTGTCACCCAGCCATTTACTGAGCGTGCAGAATTTGCCGAATACGAGAACCCGCCAAGGCCGGATGAAATTGTGCGTCAGACGTTCTGCGGGACATAGGTCCTTTGATAACGCTAAGGCGCTTTCAGAGGCTTTCTCTCTTATCGACCTAGTTGTTTTCACCCACGACGCGGATCAAGCCTTCTTGCGCGGTGGAGGCAATCAAGCGTCCGTCTTCTGTATAAAAACTACCGCGGTTGAAACCACGAGAGCCTGCGGAACGGGGACTGTCGATATGGTAGTAAATCCATTGCGTTACATCGATTTCTTCATGGAACCACATGGCGTGATCCAGGCTCGCACCAATTATTTTGTGGGTTCGGAAATTTACAGGATGCGGGCGCAGGGCCGTGCTCATGAGGGCTTTGTCTGAGATAAAGGCCAGCAAGGTCTGATGGGTTGTTGCATTTTTTCCGATTGCGTCATTGAACTTGAACCAGAACCCAAATGTTGGTGAAAATTCACCCGGTATGATTGACGTTTCTAGCCCTGGGGTGCGCATCTCAAGAATGTCTGTGCCGAAAATGAGATAGTAGCTGCGGAACTTTTCCTCCGAAATGCCCATGAGGTTTCCGACTTCTTTCGCGCGGTCAAAATCATTGGGAAGTTCGCTGTAATGCTGAACATTTTCAGGAAAATCGAACTGATGACTTAAGCCGTCTTCTGCGATTTGAAAGCTGATGGAGGCGTTAAAAATGGCTTCGCCTTTTTGCTTGGCAACCACCCGCCGCGTTGAGAAGCTTCGACCATTTCGGATGGGGTCGACTTCGTAAATGATGGGTCGTGTCAGATCGCCGGGGCGTAGGAAATAGCTATGTAGAGAATGTGGCGTACGATCGGGTCCAACGGTACGTACCGCTGCATTCAACGCTTGGCCTAGAACCTGCCCTCCAAAAACACGGGGTAGACCCATTTCCAAGGTTTCACCGCGAAAAAGGAGCGAGTCCAATTCCTCGACATGCATTTTCAGAAGAAATTCGTCACGTTTAAACATGGGGGTGACCTAACCGCCTCTGTGTCGAAAATAAACCGTACATCTTAGCATTTCGCACCACGCCTTATGTATAAAGCCGTGTGTGCAAATTGGGGCCTAACCGTTCTATCCGTTTAGGCTATATTTCATGATTTGGTGAAACCGATACCCGCGCAAATCGGGGTCGAGTGACCGAGAGTATACGCGGGTCTGACCCAATTTATTTTCCAGCTTCACCATTTTTGACGGCCAAATGACCCTGGCTCATGACATAGGCGCGGATGGCTTCCATGCCCTCGGGCGAGATTTGTTCCTTGAACGAAACCATGCCGTTTTCAGATAGCGCGCCATTCATGACAATGTCCGTCCACTCATTTTTGTCCGCTGTGGCATAAGACCAACGCAGATCGGGTAGAACGCCAGAGCTGACGGCAAGCGGTCCATGACACACGAGGCAACTTTCAGAGTAAAGCCCCAGACCCGTCATGATTTGATCTGGAGTTCCAAAGCGCTCACCTTTTGGGGACCGCTCGATGGAGGATGCCATTTTATCAGGGATAATTTCTGTGCCGCCCAGTTTAAACGTCACAACACGTCCGACCTGAGGCGGTACGGCAGACTTATATCCATACCCTGCAGAGAGCGCAAAGGCCGAGCCCCAACCTGTGGTGATCGTGACATATTGCTCTCCGTCGATTTCATAAGTGCTCATGCCAGATAGGGCGCCCGATTTGACATCTGTTGTCCACAGCTTGTCGCCGGTCGCCGCGTCATAGGCCGATACATCACCTTCGCGTTGGCCTTGTAAAACTATGCCGGTGTCGAGCGAAAGAATTCCGCCGTTCCAAGGGCCGTCATGTTGGACCGTCCAGCGGGCTTCCTGTTTGATCGGGTCCCATGCGACGAGCCAGCCTTGGTTGAAACCTCTAAATGCGTCGACGGTTCCAGTTGGGAATTCTGGCGGAATACCCGCTGAAAGATTATAGCCCAAATTCCAATAGGCATCAGGATCAGGTTCGACTTGATTGTCTTGGAACAGCTGCGGGATCATTTGTGCCGGGATATACGCCAGTTTCTCAACGGGAGAATACGCCATTGGGTGCCAGTTATGCGCACCAAGCGGCCCGGGAAAAATCGGATTAGGTTCGCCGTCCGTCACACGTGCATTGGGCGCTTCTATCGGGCGACCATTTTCATCTAGGCCAGTGGCCCAATTCATTGGCACGAAATTATTGCCCGAAATAAATTCACCCGTTTCCGCGTCCAAGACATAGAAGAAGCCGTTTTTCGGCGCTTGCATGACGACGCGTCGGTCTGCGCCATTTTCGCCTAAGGGTAGATCTGCCAGAATAATAGACTGTGTTGCGGTAAAGTCCCACTGATCACGCGGCGTGGTTTGGAAATGCCATTTATAGGTGCCTGTATCTGCGTCCAACGCAAGGATGGAAGACAAAAACAAATTGTCGCCTTTTCCTTCGGGGTCGCGAATTTTTGCGTTCCATGGGGATCCGTTACCGACGCCCACAAGGATTTGATCATTGGCTTCGTCGTAAACGATGGAGTCCCATGCGGTACCACCGCCACCATCAGTGACCCATCCGCCCGTGTCGCCCCATGTATCATTGACAAGTTCCGTCATGATCGAGTCTGAGGCGGCTCCATCGGGTTGCTTTTTGGGATTAGGGACGGTGTAAAAACGCCAGTCCATGCTCCCGGTCTGCGCGTCAAAAGCGCTAACATAGCCTCGTACGCCGAGTTCTCCGCCAGAATTCCCAATAATGACTTTGCCCTTCACAATACGGGGGGCCATTGTGATCGTATAAGGTTGGCTTTGATCGACGGTTACTTTTGACCAGACAACGGCACCTGTCTTGGCGTCTAGCGCTTCAAGGCGACCATCGAAAACGCCTAAATAGACTTTCCCGTCATAGATTGCGACACCGCGGTTAACCACGTCGCAACAGCCTTTGATGGCGTCTTCGCCCGCGACTTCAGGGTCATAAGTCCAAATTTCTTCGCCCGTTTTCGCATCCAGCGCATGGAGGATAGACCAAGCCCCAGTAACATACATGATGCCATCATGGACAATTGGTGTGCTTTCCACGCCGCGTCCTGTCGAAAGATCAAATGTCCAGGCGACGCCAAGGTCTGCGACATTGTCTTTTGTGATCCCAGTTAAACGCGAATGGCGTTGTTCTTTGTAATCGCCGCCATAGGTCAACCAAGTCTCTGGCGTCTGAGCTGCTGCTGAAAGAGCCGCATCGGAGACGCGCATGGTTTCGTTTACGGCATCCGTCGTCGCGGTGTCGGGCGTGCTATTTGAGCAGGCAATTAAAACTGCGCAGGCGGTGGTGTAGAGACTCGCTCTCAATAGCTTCGACATAATATTCCCCATTTTTCGCGATCATTTTTGACCGTCACTTGCCATTTGACTAAAAGCAATTTGCGTGCGGCGCAATGCGCGAGACGTCGCATTTTCAACATAGCCCTTGAACAAACTTGGACAGTCCCGATACACAGAGCGCAGAATGAAATGCGCCCGTGAGAGTTTTTAGGGTCATCTTGAGAGGATTGCTGGCATGAAATCGAAATACATATTGGGCGTAGTTCTGGCCTGTTTGGCAATCGGTCATGTGACACCGACATGGGCGGATGAAACCGCATTTACGAAAGGCCCTGTCTTCGAAAATATGGGTCAAACCGCGCCAGTCGAAACTGATTTTACTATCCCTAAACGCGCTAAATTTGCGATTGCTTTCGATACGGCGACCCCTGCCAAAGTCGGGGACATCAACAAAACGCTCAATACCGCCGCACGTTTTATAAATATGCATGTTGCGGCCGGGGTAAAACAGGAGCGAATTAAATTGGCCGTTATCGTTCATGGTAAAGCCGCCTTTGACCTGACTTCGGCGTCTTATTATGGCGAAAAATATGACGACGCAGCCAATGTAAACGAAGCCGCCATTAAGGCCCTGACAGATAACGGTGTACGCATTATTTTGTGCGGTCAGACCGCCGCTTATTATGACATCGACAACGCAGATCTATTGCCTGGTGTCGAAATGGCGCTTTCTGCAATGACTGCGCACGCGATCTTGCAGCAGCAAGGCTACACGCTGAATCCGTTTTAAGACCGGACCGCTACGTGGTTCTCATTAAATCAAAGCGCTTCTTAAGTGTCGTGCTACTTGCCATAGTCGGAAGTGTATCGGGTTGTTCACCGTCCAGTGCGCCAGAGGTCGCCGTTGCAAACACGACCGTCGACACGCCATCCGTGGTCTCGGTCAATGAAGGGCCCATGTTATGGCATACGCTAACTTTGGACTTTGAGGGTGTAAATACTTCTGAGACGGCAGATTTAAACCCTTTCACCGATTATCGTCTGCTTGTCGAATTTAGCAATGGCGAGACTTCATATCTGATTAGAGGCTTTTACGCCGCTGACGGAGAGGCAGAGAATACAAGCGCGACATCAGGAAATATTTGGCGCGTTCGATTTACACCAGATGCCGTCGGACCTTGGACCTATAAGGCGCAGTTTCACAAAGGTGAAAATATAGCGATTAATCGCGATGCCTCGGTCGGTGAACCAATTGAATTAGACAAGGCAGTTGGGACTTTCGACGTTGCGCCGTCCACCGCGACAGGTGTGGATTTCAGAGCGTCCGATAGGGGGCGATTGCGAAAAGACGGGCGATTTTTCCGATTTGAAAGCTCTGGGAAATATTGGTTGAAAGGCGGCCCCAACAGCCCCGAAAACTTGCTGGGGTATGTTGGCTTTGACGACACCTATCGTTTGGTCAAACGAAGTCGGGACGGCGAGGCCAGCACAGAAGGTGAAATCCATGCTTTTGAGCCGCATCGAAAAGATTGGAATGAGGGAGACCCGCTCTGGGGTTTGAAATCGGGCGAACCGCGAGGCCATTCAATGATTGGCGCCATGAATTATTTGGCAGAAGAGGGGATGAACGTCGTTTATTTTCTGACCAATAATATCACGGGCGATGGCAATGATGTCTGGCCATATGTGTCACCTACAGAGTTTGATCGTTTCGACGTAAGTAAATTAGAGCAGTGGAATGTCCTTTTTGACCACATGCAATCCAAAGGCATCTTGCTGCATATGGTGACGCAGGAAACTGAAAATGAACGCCTGTTGGATGATGGTGAAACCGAATTTTATCGGTCACTTTATTATGCAGAACTCATCTCCAGGTTTGGTCATCACCCTGCATTGATTTGGAATTTGGGTGAAGAGAATGGGCCGTCCAGTTGGATGCAAACAGGCCAGACCGATCAACAACGTAAAGACATGGCGAGTTTCTTTGCCGAAAATGATCCCTATGACCATACGGTCGTGCTGCATTCTCACGCGGCTGCGGGTGACATAGACCACATATTCGCTCCCTTACTGGGACACGCGCCATTGGATGGGATGTCTTTGCAAATCGAAAATGGCGAAGATGTTTATGAGACGACACGAAATTGGCACAAACGCTCCACCGACGCGGGCAATCAATGGCTGATCACAATGGACGAGATTGGTCCGTGGTTTAATGGGGCTCTGCCTGACAGTTTTGATCCGGACCATGACGACTTGCGACGCCATGTGCTCTGGGGGCATCTTCTGGCTGGCGGCGCTGGCGTTGAATGGTATTTTGGGGGTCGTTTCCCATCGAGTGATATCAGTGCAGAAGATTGGCGCACGCGGCAGAACCTATGGACCCAGACGCGATATGCGCTGGAGTTTTTCGATCAACACCTGCCCTATTGGAAGATGGGCGATTGTGAAGGCGTGATCGCACGGCCAGACGTGTATTGTTTGGCGGTCCCGAACGAAATTTACGCTTTTTATATGCCGGGTCGGGGAAGCTCTATGGTCTATTTACCCGAGTTGGATGCGGGCGAGTATATCGTTGATTGGTTCGACCCAAAGCGGGGCGGCAATTTGCAAACGGGCAGTGTGAGACGCTTAGGAAAAGGCGGGGGTCAATTTATTGGATATGCGCCGAATACGGAAACGACCGATTGGGTTGTTCTTATTCGCAAACAGTCAAATTAAAGGTCTGCGGTTTCTGTCTGCTGAGTAAACTCAAACCTTATGTCCCCCTTGGTGACATTTTCACCGCATTGCGGACAAATAATTGCGCTCTTCAGCGCGTTTCCGCAGGGTTTATGTGTCAGAATTAGCGGTGGACCTTCTGGATCCGCGTACCATTTATCGCCCCATTCCATCAACGCGAGGAGTATGGGGTAAATGTCGCGGCCTTTTTCCGTCAGCCGGTAAGTCGCATCTTTCTTTTGCAGAAATCCCGTCGCGCATAAGCGGGTCAGTCGTTCCGCCAAGACATTTGTGGCCATAGCCGTGTCTTCACAAATGTCCTGATAACTATTTAGATTTGTAAAGACTGAGCGCATGATCAGAGTTGACCACCGATCCCCAATCAAATCCGCAATTTCATCAAATAAGGGCGTTTTTTTCGCGTTGACGGGTGTTTCTTTGCGCCGTCTGCGGCTATATTCCGCCGGCATTAGCCCAACGCCTGGTCCCTCCGACCAAGACACGTCTCGCGCGTCGACCTCGATCTTGCAGTCGCCGCAAACCGCGTGTGGCTGCGTTGTTTGTCCGCAGTTTTTGTGAACGAGAGAGAGTTGAATTTTACCGTCTGTTGCGCCCCACTTTTGTTCCCAGTGCAGCATAGAGAGCGCAATAGGGTAAAGGTCGTAAAACTTTTGAGTGCCACGATATTCAAAACGCTTTGGGCGTTCCGAATAGAGAACTTTTTCAAAACAGCCAGCCGCGACAAGTTTTCCCAATCGGTCACTTACAACCGTCTTGAGAAGTCCTGTTTGTTTCTGAAACGCACTGAACCGACGCGTGCCCAGCCAATAGCTTTCTAACAGAAGCAGGCTTGGTTTATCACCGACAATTTCAAGCGATCTCCAAATTGAGCAGGTTTTGATATATTTGGGGGAGGCCATAGGGAAGACTAAACTGATATCGACGTGAAAGAAATGGAAAGCTGTTGTACCTGCCTTTATCTCTAGATAGTATGTTTAAACAAGTAATATCACAGTGAGCTACATTTATGCGAACGACGCCCCGCGAAAAAATTGAGGCCTTTACAGAGGCAGGATGGTGGGGACAGGATACGCTGAGCTCAATTTTTCAAGAAACGCTTGCGGCGGCCCCTGATGATCTTGCTTTGTGTGATCCAATAAATCGCGGGGACCTCGTGGGCGGTGTCGCCTTGCGTCTTTCTTTCCGAGAGCTCGATTCAAAAGTGGATCACGTCGCGCGCCGCTTATTTGAGGCGGGCTTGCGCCAAGATGATAAAATTCTCGTGCAAATGCCAAATGTGGCGGAAATTGTATTTGTCTATCTGGCGGCAGCGCGATTGGGATTGATCGTCAGTCCCGTGGCGATGCAATACGGACATCATGAGTTGGAGCATATTTGCGGCGTGATAGAGCCGAAGGCTTATATCGCTTTTATAGACTTCCGAGGTGAACCTTTCGGCCAAGCGCAATCTCCGATCTTGAATGAGGATTGTCAGCTGCTTCTCTTCGGTGAAGAAGGTGATTTTCAGACTGAACCCGCCCAATCAGGTGACTATGACGTCTATATTGAGGGGGTTGAAATTACCGCCAATGATATTTTCACAATCTGTTGGACCTCTGGCACAACGGGGCGGTCCAAAGGTGTGCCGCGCAGTCACAATCATTGGCTTTCCTCGACACTTGCCAGTGAAGACGCGATCCAACTTGGTATGGGGGCCGTTATGCTCAACCCATTCCCCTTCATCAATATGGCGGCCATTGGCGGATTTTTGTATTATTGGCTGAAAATACGCGGCCAGTTGGTTTTACATCATCCGTTTGATCCCATGGTCTTCCTCAGCCAGCTTCAAAATGAAAAGGCTGAATATACCATTGCGCCGCCCGCCGTTTTGACGCGTTTGCTGCAAACGAAAGATCAGATAAAGGCTGGCTTTGATCTATCCGCATTGCGCATTATTGGATCTGGAAGTGCGCCATTGAGTCCTGCCATGATAACGGGTTTCAAAGAAGAATTTGGAATTGACGTTGTCAATATTTTTGGATCGAACGAGGGCATGGCAATCTTGAGTGGAGCCGTAGACGTTCCAGACTCTGTCGAGCGGGCCTCATTCTTTCCTAGGTTCGGGCGGACGGAGCATGAGTGGGCCAATCGAATATCAAAGCGTATAAAGACGAAGCTCGTGAACCCTGAAACCGGAGACGAAATCACAACGCCGGGTGTGTCTGGGGAATGCCATATTTCAGGCGCAACAGTCTTTGACGGCTATTATAACTCTCCCGATGACAACGCTGAAGCGTTCGCGGAGGACGGATATTTTCGAACGGGTGACCTTTTTGAAATCGCGGGTGACAATAATGAGTTTTATCGTTTTGTAGGACGCTGCAAATCTCTCATCGTACGGGGCGGCGTCAATATATCACCTGAGGAGTTAGATGAACTGATTTCCTCTCACCCGAAAGTCGCTGAAGGCGTCGCGGCGGCATATTCCGACGCGGTCATGGGGGAGAAAATCTGTGCCGTTGTCGTCTTGCATGACGGCGAAGACTTGAGCCTAGAGCAATTAAATGCGTTCATGTCACAAAAAAAGGTCGCGAAATTTAAGTGGCCAGAGCGCCTACATATTATGAAAGCGCTACCTCGCAATGCAATGAATAAAGTTGTCAGGCGCGAACTGGAAACACTGATCGCTTAGCGCGCATAAGATTACCGAGAAGGAAAACTCCCAAAAATTATCACGTGAGGGGCAAAAATAATTGGCTTGCGTAAACATACCTACTGAAATACCAATGTGGCATACGCAACATAGATTGCATTTCGAAGGGGAAGTTCATGACAAAAATTAATTTGCTAGGCGCATCCATATTGGCCTTAAGCATTTGTTTGCCCGCCGCCGCGCAGGCGCAGGTGTTAGACGAAATTATCGTTACTGCTCAAAAACGCGCGCAGGGGCTCCAAGATGTTCCGATTTCAATTTCTGCCGTCACGGGCGCTACGATTGAAAACAGGAGTATCGATAGTTTGTCGGAACTCTCATCTTCCGTTCCCAACTTCTATATCCAAGAAAATCAAATTGACTCCTCGATCTCGGTTCGTGGCGTCACAACGGGTAACAATAAGGGGTTTGAACAATCTGTCGGCATGTATTTTGACGGCATTTCTTTCGGCCGAAGCCAGCTTGTCCGTACACCGCTTGTCGACTTGGAGCGTGTAGAGGTCCTGCGGGGGCCACAGCCGACCTTGTTTGGCAAAAATGCGATTGCGGGTGCCGTCAATGTTGTATCCGCGAAACCCACCGATGAGTTCGAAGGCAAGCTGTCGCTAAGCTATGAATTTAATCACGAAGAGCCGCAGGCCTTGGGAGTGATTTCTGGCCCCATCGCAGAAAACCTAAATGGTCGCCTTACCGCGTCCTATCGGGAGCTAGGCGGCTGGATCAACAACACGCAGCTTGATCGTTTGGAACCTCAACGGGATGAACTCTATTTCCGCGGACAGCTTGAATATGACAATGGCGGGCCATTAAACTTAAACTTCAAAGGCGAATACGCTACATTTGATAGCTATGGCTACGCTATGGAAGCGCTCCTGCCACAAGACGGCTACTCAACTGTTTTCGCAGGGCCAATCGCTGTGGAAACCAATGAAGATAATGTGCGTGCGAGTAATGATGTCCAAAGCCTAAACGATATGTTCAATGCCGTTGTCACTGCAAATTATGATCTCGGCGAACATACCCTGACATCCATCACGGGTTATGTGGAATATGATACGAAAGAAATTCTGGACGTTGACTACACGGGCCTCGATATTTTGGATGGCACCAATCAGTCGGAGAAATATAACCAGTTTTCTCAGGAGTTAAGGATTGCCTCCCCGGGCGGCGAAACATTCGATTATATTGGCGGGGTTTTTTACCAGAACAATAATGCCGATGTCACAGACCAAGTTTTCTTAGGACAATTTCTTGCGTTGGCTGGACCGCCAGTCTCCTTCCTTGTCGACTCATTTTGGGATCGCGAATTTGAACAAAGCTCCGATTTGTACTCTGTTTTCGCCCAAGGTGATTATCGCATCACCGACCAGTTGACGTTGACAGCTGGCGCGCGTTTATCGCATGAGGAAAAAACGGGCGCGCGGACGCTAGTTATTGATGCCCTGCCATCCAATGCTGCTCCGCAGGCGACTCTGGAAGCTCTCTGGGCTGCCGTCCTTAACGTGGGGCCCCATCAAGTTCCTACCGCCGGACTTAATGGCAGCCAGTTTGATGGCAAAATCAAAGAAACAAATTTCGACCCCCTCGTTCGTTTGCAGTATGAGGCCAGCGATAATGTTTCGCTCTATGCGTCCTATACTCAAGGTTCAAAAGCCGGCGGGTTTGATATTCGCAGTAATTCTATTCCCGGAACCCCCGGTATTGGGAACCCTGGCACATTCGAGTTTGATGGTGAAAGCGCGACCAATTACGAGCTTGGGGCAAAAATGGGGTGGGACCAAGTTCGCCTGAATGTCAGCGCGTTCCAAACCGATTATGATGACCTGCAAACCAACATCTTTGACGGGGTATTGGGGTTCCTTGTTCAAAACGCTTCCGCTGCAAAGGTGAAAGGCATTGAGGCCGACGGTCGTTTCTTGGTAAATGATAATCTTCAATTCTACGCTTCAGCCGCTATTTTAGATTATAAGTTTACGAGCTTTACGGATAGCCAATGTGCGTATCAGGAGACCCCGACAAACGGGACGTTCTGTGATCGATCTGGCGCAACCGCGCCCTTCGCGCCCGATTTCACGTCAAACTTTGGTTTAGATTATAATAGAGATATTTCCGAGAACCTCGAATTTGATCTCAACATCAATGTGGATACATCGTCGAGTTACTTCCTAACAACGAATTTGGATGGAAATCTAATCGAGGATGGCTTTACCAAGCTTGGTGGCCAGATCGGGATTAGCGGCGGCGAAAACACATGGCGTCTTTCCCTGATTGGGGACAACCTGACCAATGAGCGTATTCGTGTACTTGGCGGTACGCTTCCTTTGGCCCGTACATTTGTTCAATTGGCCTCTGGTGGGGCGTTGGATGGGACTGGCTATAATGCGATTTATGCACGGCCGCGAAATATTACGCTGAAGCTGGACTATAATTTCTAACCTGGATTCAATATCCCTGCGACTGAACTGGCCGGAGCTCTGCTTCGGCCTTTTTTTGTGTCTGGTGGACAGGAAAACAAGCGCTTTGTCTAAGTTGCGCGCTGCCACTCCAAAATGTGGTGACGCTGCTCTCCGTTTTTTAAAAACTCATAAGCGGATAGGCTCAATTTATTTGGCCCTTTAAATTCGGCTTTGCGGATTTGCTGAGTTCCGACCATGTTCGGGTTCATGGAAAGTTTCACGTTATGAAGGACGGTCTTGCCAGAAATGCTCCATGTCCCTGCGTAATGGAAATAACTATCAAAATGATGGGCTTTATCGCCATCAGAGGCATTCCGCACATTGCCTTGTTTGATTGGTTGTCTGTCCCCTCGAGAGACTGTGGCTGACATGTGGCCATCTTCCGCGTAAAGGATTTGACCAATTGCGTCCTCGCCAAAGGGTCGCGTAACGCCGCCATCACTATATTCAATGCGCCAATCCACGAGTGACCATCCACCGTAAAATTGCTCGGGGTATAGGATGGAGTTCGGCATCAAGCAGGCGACCTAAACTGAACGATACGAAAGCGGTTCGCGACAAAAGCCAGATCAGACAGGCATGCATTCCCTGCGGGGTTCAAACCCGTCACGTGAAAATCACTATAGGCAGCTGCAAAATTAATCGGCATGGGAACCGTCATATTACACCAAAGTGATGCGCCCGCATTGGCAAAAGCGTCCTGAGCTTTCTCTGTAAAATCATCATCCGCGCTATAAAGATAAGATGAAATCGCCCCAAACTCTCTCGCAAGAGTTGTCGCATTTTCCAATGCCGCTTCCGCGCTCTCTTCTTTAATGAGAAAAGAAACGGGCGCGAAATGTTCTTCTTGATACAGGGGGCGATCTTTCGCGCCAACTTCAAGGATCAATGGGGTCGCGGTCCGTGCATTGGGAAATTCAGGGTGGTCATATGGCCGTGTATCCAAAGCAATTTGCGCGCGCGGGTCAGTTTGTAAGTCGCGTAAAATCGCTAAGGACTGATCCGCTTGAATAGCCCCACACATTGCGGCGGCCCGGCGCGGTTCTGCCAATCGGTCTCGAATGGTTTGGCTAAGTCGGTCTTTAAACTCATTAAAAGAGATGGGCCCTTCATCGCTTATAAAACCGTCTTTTGGCACATGAATGTTTTGCGGGCTGGTGCACATTTGGGCAGAAAATCCGCAGAGGGCATTGGCGAGACCCGAGATCAATCCTTTGAGATTATCCGTTGAGTGAATGACCACACCATTGCAGCCCGCCGTTTCCGTAAAGACAAGTTTGTCCGCGCAGTTTTTTTCAATCCAAGTTCCAAATCTCTGGCTGCCTGTATAATCAATGATTGCCGTGGTTTCATGCTGCAGCAGGTCAATCGTAATTGGGGCGTCGCGTGTATCTGCCGCCATGATGACGAGGTTCGGATCATGTCCTGCACCTTCCAATATCGCCCGCATTTTCTTGACCGCAATCGCGACGGGCAAAATGCCATTGGGATGAGGTTTTACGATAACAGGGTTACCCGTCGCGAGATTGGCGAAAATTGCCGGATAGGCATTCCACATGGGGAAGGTTGCACAACAGACGACGATGGCGGTCCCACGCGGCATTAGGCGATATGACTTCTTCAGCGTAACCACACCTGCTTTGCCGAATGGCTTTGTCCATGTCGCCGATGTCGCAATGTCGCTCATAGCTTTATGGGCATAAGTGAGCGCTTCGATCCCGCGATCTAGGGCGTTGGGACCACTGCCGGAATAGGCCATCAAGAAGGCCTGTCCCGCCGTGTGCATGGTGGCATAGGCATTCTCGAAACATTGTTCTTCCAAGGCAAAAGCCATCTCAAAACACAAGCCAACCCGTTCTTCGGGAGAAATGGCCTTCCAACTGTGCATCGCTGTTTTTGATGCCGACATGATGACATCGACATCGACGTGGGGGTAATCAATGCCGAGTGGGGCTTGTGTGTAGGGGGAAATTTCAAACCCAATCCGTCCAATTTCACCAGGTTGGTCAAGCGGGAAGGGGGTGTTCAGCCGCGCCTCAAAAGCAGTTTTGCCCGCTTCATGCGCGCCTGCGGGATGTAGCGTGCGGCTGGGACTTTCGGTAAAAGCGCTCCAATATTCCCGCGTCGCACAAGCCTCAACGGCCATGTCTAGAGCCGCCTTATGTTTCAGAAAGTGCTGCATCACACTCTCTCAATAATCATAGCACTACCGATGCCGCCGCCAGCATGGGTCACAACTAAACCGAGTTTGCCGCCACATCGTTCTAATTCATGCACCAGCGACGTCAGAAGGATTGCACCGGTCGCCCCCATTGGATGCCCCATAGCCAAGTGACCGCCATTGACATTGACCTTGTCCATGTCCGGTTTGTAGTCGCGATAGAATTTCAGCGGAACGGCCGCGAAGGCTTCCATAAATTCGATGCGATCAAAATCTGCAATCGTTAAACCAGATTCGGCCATCACCTGTTCCATCGCCTTAAACCCCGCACCAAATTGTAAGACGGGGTCCCCAGAGGTTTCCGCAAAAGCGCGTATTTTTGCCTTCGGCTTTAAGCCATATTTGTTAGCGGCTTTCTCACCTCCTAAGAGCACCAGTGCTGCCCCATCGGCCATGCCGGGGCAGTTGGCGAAGGAGTGGATATGAGAAATTTCACTCAGCTCGGGGTTCTCTGCCAGCATCATGTCGTCAAACCCTGCCGCGCCTTGATCGGCGAATGCTGGCTGCATTGCGTTGAGTTGTTCCATCGTCATTTTCCCGCGAATTAGTTCATCCCGGTCCAGAACTGTCTCCCCGTCGCGGGTAACGGGCGCAACGCTCTTGTCATAATGCCCCTTTTCCCATGCGGCTTCAGCGCGGAGGTGAGATAAGAGCGTGATTTCATCCAAATCCGTTTTGGTGAAGCCGTCTTTTGACGCAATCAGTTCCGCCCCCATGATTGGCGGCGCCCATTTCAAACGCTTGGCAATTGCGGGGTCAGAATAATAGATGGCTTTGTCCGCCAGAAACCCAACTTGTGACAAACACTCAACGCCGCCAGCTAACATGAGTTCGCCAGGACAAAGGTGTGACCAAGCCGCACTTTGATTGACGGCGGTTAAGCCCGAGACACAATAATTATTTATCGTCGAAACGGAGGTGCTGTCAGGAAGGCCCGCCGCCAAACGACTGACGAGGGCTATGTGACCGCCTTGCGCGCCGACTTGTCCGACACAGCCGAGCGAAAGGCGAGAAACTTGACTTTTAATAGCAGAATTTCGGTCACTCAAAACCTGCGTCAATCCCGCGACTAAATCATGCGGGGCGACCTTGGAAAGTGCGCCGCCCGGCTTATCATTTTTAGCCGCGCGTCCTTTCCCGCGAGGTGTTCTGACGGCGTCGAAAATGAATGTGGCCACGGTCTAAACGCCAATCATAAAGGACACATTTGTTGTGCCCGATCCGCCCACGTTGAATGTGCCAACGGTCTTTGCGTTTTCAACTTGCATATCACCCGCGCGGCCGGACGTTTGGCGTGCCGCGTCCAGCATCATGCGTACGCCCGTCGCCCCGACGGGGTGACCTAATCCGATTAACCCACCAGACGGATTGATCGGAATATCGCCGCTCATGCTGATGCGTTCGGCTTCAATGGCTTTCCAGGCTTCGCCTGGCGCGGTCAGGCCGAAATGTTCGATCGCCATATATTCTGTGATGGAGAAACAATCGTGTGTTTCGATCGCGTCCAGCGCTTCGGGGCCAGGCAAGCCCGCGCGCTTATAGGCGTCCGTAATCGCTTTGCGGGTCCATGGGAAAACATAGCCGCCATCAGCGCTTTCTTGCATTTTTGTCTGCATCAACATGGGCGCGGTCGTGTGACCCCAGCCTTTAATAAAGGGAATGTTATCGAGTCGAAGGCCACGGTCTTTGGCATATTTGGCGGCGCGTTCTTCTGAGGCGAGAATGACGACAGCGGCACCATCGGTGACCTGCCCACAATCCTGGCGGCGCATCCAGCCTTCAATAACGGGGTTAGCCTCATCATCTTGCGAGAAGCTTTTTTCCGTGAAATCCCATTTTCGCGTTTGAGAGTTGGGGTTATTTTTGCCATTCGCAAAATTAATTTTGGAGATTGCTGAAAGGTGTTTGTAGTTCAGGCCGAAACGGTCTTCATAAATGTCGCAAAGATCAGAAAACATGGCGGGCCAGAGATATTTTGCGCCTAAGGCTTCGCGACCGACCCAAGCTGCCGCGCCTAGATTTTTGGCCGCAATCGCGCCGGGGACATTGCGCATAAGCTCGACACCGACAACGCAGGCAGTTTTGTAGTGCCCGCTTTCAATATCTCGCATAGCGGCGAGGATGGCGAGCGACCCTGACGCGCAAGCGCCTTCATGCCGAGATGATGGCAGGCCAGAAAAATCAGGGTGCACATGGCCGAAATAACCACCCAACATGCCTTGGCCTGTAAAGAGTTCGGCAACGAAATTTCCGACATGGCCAACCTCGATATCTTTGGGTTCTAGATCAGCATCGTCTAATCCTGACAACACAGCAGACGAAAAAAGATCAAACAGCGATTTATTGGATCGGCTCCAATTCTCAGAAAAGTCGGTCTGTGCGCCGCCGAGAATATAAATCTTCTTACCCATTTAGGCCTCCATATCCTCCAAGGTCTATCGCTTGCTATGAATGAGGGCAAGAGTTAGTACGTTTATGAAAGTGACGAAAGGCAAGTTAATAATGGCGACTAAATTGAAGTCATCCGCGAGCGCGCTTTTTGATAATCTCAAACTTCCCGTCATTGCTGCGCCGATGTTTTTGGTTTCGGGTCCTACGCTGGTCAAAGCTTGCCGCCGCGAAGGTGTCATTGGGTCTTTTCCCTTTCCAAATGCGCGCACAATTGAAACATTGGATGGGTGGCTGGATGATTTACGCCGCAGTGCCATACTGACCGATGCGCCTCTGGCGGTGAATCTCACCACGCATCGCAGTTATGACCGTTTAGCTGATGAGATCGCACTCATTGAAAACCACAAGCCTGAAATCGTGATTACGGCGCTAGGTGGCCCTGAACCCGTCTTGGATGTCGTGCATAGATATGGCGGCAAGGTGATTGCCGATGTGAATTCAGTCAAATATGCGCGGAAAGCGATTGAAAAAGGCGTGGATGGTCTTGCGCTGGTGAGCGCAGGGGCAGGTGGACATACGGGCCATATGTCGGGCTTCGCGTTTGTGTCCGAGGTCAGAGATATCTTTGATGGATTAGTCATCTTGGCTGGTGGGATCGGAACGGGGGCTGCTATTCGCGCAGCGGAGATCGCAGGCGCGGACCTTTGCTATATGGGGACCACCTTTATCGCTGCCGAAGAAAGTATCGCGACTGCCGAGTATAAAGAGATGCTTGTGAAAGCTGGCTTTGAAGATTTAGTTCTCAGTGATGCGCTCACTGGAGCCAAGGCCTATTACCTTCGTCAGTCTCTAGAGAAGATGGGATATGATCCCGACAATATGGCCGCCGGATCTGGTCTGGATTTGTCAGACTCGCAAAGCCAAATTAAGGCTTGGCGAGATGTTTGGTCCGCGGGGCATGGAGTCGGCTCTGTGAAAAGCGTTGAACCAGCGGCGAAGATTATCGCCCGCCTAAAACATGAATATGATGAAGCTTGCAAAACGGCCTAAAATTGGCTAGGGATAACTTGCATAAACATACCTACCTTTCCCTGTCTAACCCTAGGCAGACTGGAGCTCGCCATGAACGCGCCATTTACACCCTCCGAAGCCCTTTTACAGGACGCGCCATTCGGCTATGAACATGGCCCAATGCTGACAGGGCCTTTTGCACCTGTTCTTGAAGAAGAAGTGCTAACTGACCTGCCTGTTGACGGTGAAATTCCGGCAGATTTAAACGGCGTTTACCTGCGCAATGGTCCAAACCCCCGTTTTAAACCCAAAGGGGCTTACCACCCTTTTGACGGTGATGGCATGATCCACGCTGCACATTTTAAAGATGGGAAATTGACCTATCGCAATAAATGGGTGCGCACCGAAGGGTGGCTGAAAAATGATGCGGCAGGCGAAGAGAGCCATTGGGGGATTATGACGAGTCTTAAAGGACGGGACGATATGCCAATGGCGGATGCTGCGAATACTGACGTTATTGGGCACGCCGGGAAAGCCGTCGCGACGTGGTATTTGGCAGGCAAACCCTGCCTTCTGGATCCAATCACCTTGGAAACACTTGAGGTCGTTGATTACTCAAGCGGTGTGGGCCAAGGCGTATCTGCCCATCCTAAAGTAGATGAAGAAACGGGCGAGATGATGTTCTTCGACTATTTCGATCACGCGCCTTTTATGGCCTATGGTGTCGTCGACAAGGCTGGAAAACTTGTGCATCACGTCCCAATTGAATTGCCGGGAAACCGCCTGCCGCATGATATGGGTGTCTCTAAAAATTACTCCATTTTACACGATTTACCCGTCTATCATGATGAAGCCGCGCTGGCTGCGGGACGCCATAAAATTAGGTTTAACGCTTCAATGAAATCTCGTTTCGGTGTTATTCCGCGCTACGGTAAAGCTGACGAAATCAAGTGGTTCGAATTCTCGCCCTGTTTCCTCTATCATGTCATCAATTGTTGGGAAGAAGGCGACGAGGTCGTTATGGTGGCCTGCCGCTTTATGCCCGTCAAAAATGAAGACGGTGAAATCGACGAGGTCCGCACGGCGAAAATGATTGCCAATCTAGGCATGGATGCGCGTCTCTGGCGCTATCGTATGAATTTGAAAACGGGCGAGTCTTCAGAGGAATGCCTGAACGCCGATCTAAATTGCGAGTTTCCAAGCTATGACAGTTCGCGAACGGGCGTTTATAGCCAATATGCGTATCTCGTTGATCATAACCCTAAGACATTGCATTGGACAGGCATCCGGAAGTTCAACACTGACACGGGTGAAAGTCTCGGTAATTGGTCCGATGGTGCGGCGCATTGCTGGTATAGCGAGCCTTGGTTTGCGCCTGCTGACAACCCAAAAAGCGAAGACCACGGCTATGTGATAACTTTCATGTGGAACGATAAATTGCGTGAGCAAGAGTTGCAGGTTTTTGATGCGCTCGACATCAGCGCCGGCCCCGTTGCTCGGGTGAAGATGCCACACGCGATTCCGGTGGGGTTCCATGCCTGTTGGATGAAACCATCGCAGATTGAGAGCTGGTCCGCTTAGGAGCTAAGTAAATCGCTCCGAAAATGGAGATCGTGCCTCGGGTCAAATATATCACCCGAGCCTTGAGCGATCCTAATTTATCTATCCGGCGACAATTTTGACGTGATCCAGAAATCAGCGGCAATATTGGCCTAGCCTTCATGTCTAATATTTCGTGACATCCTGTTTAGGAACGGGCAGGCGAACGCTATCCGCCTACGGCGGGCTTAGAGTAGTTTGAACGGTACGGACGATGTTGAATAGAATGATAGCGCTGGGGCTATTTTTGGGTCTCGCAGTCGGCTTAGGTGCGGCCATAACGAACAACCCCATTCTTCACGCGATTGCTCGAGAGTCCGCCCCTTTGGGGAAACTGTTCATCAACGCGATAAAGATGATCGTGATACCGCTCGTCGTCTCCGTTATTTTTGCCAGTATTGCCAGATTAGGAGACCCTAGAAAACTCGGTAAAATCGGCGGGCTAACGCTGGGGTTTTATTGTGTGACACTCATTCCCGCGATAACCATTGGCATGGCCGTGATGGCCGTTGGATTGGGGTTTACGCCAAATGTCGAGATGCCGACTGCAGAGCCATTGCCAATGCCTGTGCTACAGAGCCTTCCAGATTTCATTGTGAGTTTGGTGCCATCCAATCCTTTTGCGGCGGCTGCCAATGGCACAATCTTACCTCTGATCGTTTTTACAGCTCTCCTAGCCGCTGCCTCTGCTACGCTGCCGAAAGCGCGTAGAGAGCGGATGGTCACCGCGGCTGAAGATTTCGGGGCCGCACTGATTAAATTGGTTTGGTGGATTTTATACACCGCTCCAGTCGGGATTTTTGGTTTGGTCGCGCCCGCGACGGCCTTGTTGGGATGGGGCCTTATTCAGAATTTAGGCATATTTATCGTCTGCGTTTTTATTGGTCTTCTCATACTTATGATGGGTGTGTTTTTGCCGCTCTTATGGATTATCGCAAAGATGCGGCCCGTCAAATTTCTAAAAGGGACCATGGGGGCGACATCGATTGCTTTCTCAACGACGAGCACGGCGACTGCGATCCCTGTTTCATTAGAAGAGGCAACAAAGAATCTGGATGTTTCTGAGACGGTGGCTGACCTTGTCATTCCTCTAGGTGCCTCAATTTATCGTCCAGGTAGTGCCTTATTCCAAGGGGCTGCAATTGTATTCCTAGCCCATCTCTATGGGGTTCCTATTGGTCTAGGGGGCGCAGGGGCCGTCATTTTCGCAACATTCCTGGTCTCCTTAGCGGTTGCACCCGTTCCATCCTCAGGCGTGGTCACAATGGCGCCAGCCTTGGCGGCTGTCGGCGTTCCCGTCGCGGGGCTAGCCATTATTCTAGGCATCGACCGTATCCCAGATATGATGCGAAGCACGGTCAATTTATTGGGTCAAATATCTACGGCGGTGATAGTCGATACGCGTCTTTCAGACGAAGATGTTCAGATGCCAGATGGGGTCAATATGCTGAACGCGGATGGCGATAACGATAGGTTATAATTTTGATGTCGAACGGCTTTAGATTTAGCCAAACGAGCGGGCGGTCTAAAATTTAGCGCGGACAGGGATGACAATATTTTTGCCACCCCCATTCGCGCCTGTTGCCCCCGTTTCCGGTGAATTCATTGTGTCACGACCTCGCCGACATAAGTATCAGGTAAATACCCCATTTTTAGGCGTAGACGTTGAAAAATTTGTAGGGAGAGATGGCAAGCGGAGCGCCAAACTGGTTCCTTTTCCTGCGCGTTCCAACCAGATCAGCTCACATCCACTATCGGCTGCGAGATCCTTTGCAATTGCCAAACCGAAACCATGGCCATCCGCGGAGCTCTTATTAAGTCGAATTTCCCGAAATTGAGCGTGTCCAAACTCTTCGGCAGACATGCCAATACCCGTATCATGAACTTCAATTTGTATTGCGCTTCCGACCCGCTTGACGCCCATTAAAATCACGCCGTCTGGCGTGAACTTGATGGCATTTGCCACAAGGTTGGAGATGATCCGCATTAGCTTAAGGGGGTCAACTGAAGAAACGGCACTTGTCTTCACAAAGCGGAAATCCAGTCCTTTTTCCTTCGCGTCAGGCAAAAACATCTCATGAATTGTAAGCAGTATTTTCGACAGACTAAGATCGTTCTCGTCCTCTTGTTTCTCTTCGGTAGCCTGTGAAATCTGAAAGTTCGAACCCTCTGATATTTGTTCGGAGACGGAATCCTGCAAATATCCGGTGATGAGCGTTTCGAGGTAAGAAAACGTATCTTCAAACCGGGCATCTTGATCAACGTTTTTGCCAGTTTCGTTTTGAAGATTTTTGACGTTTAACCGAAGCGCATGCAACGGTTGCCGTAGATCATGTACGGTGTTTTTTAGCGCTGCGTCACGCGAAGCCACAAGTTCTGTTGCGAGCGTATAACGCTCCTCGAGTGCCTGCAGGCGATTATTGAGCTTTAGATTTAGCTCTGCTTGCTTAAGCGCGCGTTTTTCCTCGGTGCGGCGCGCCTTCATCTGTTGGCGGTATCGATCTGCAACCCCCAATCCCATCATTACGGCGTCAACAACAATTGCAATGCGAATACTGTCCAGCTCTGCATCTTGTGCAATGCCAAGTTCGGTGAAATGGCGAATATTCATCAGCGTCGCCGCAAGGCCGCCAACGACCCATGCAAATAGATAGAACCGAACTTCTTTAAAACGTGTGCGTGCTGCCACCAATCCAGCAAAGATCCCGATCGCGATCGCGAGTAACACCATAAGCATGAGGTATTTCTTCGTCGATTGCGGATCGATGACCGCGCCTGGGATGACCAATAGAGGTGTTATGACCATCATCCAAACCATCAGCTTATCCAGCTTGGGGTGGAACGTCTTCGTTCTCAAAAAGGTTCGCGCGAAGTTGTAGGGCACGATCGCGAAAGCGAGGCCAATGATAATTGAAAAATACGAATTAAAACTAGGGTGAGACGGCCAAAGATATTGAAACGCGACGCCGTCCGAGTGAACCAAGAACAACAGAGTGACAATTACGTAAACCGAATAAGCCATAAAAACGCGCATGCGCAGGATAAAAAGCGCGAGTGAGCTGATCAAAATAAGGATCAGCATCATGCCGTAAGAGACAAAATTCTTTGAGGCCTGCCGCAGTGATTTCGCGGAAAAGCTGGCTTCTGTTTCGATTGAAAGAGAAATTTTTGAAGACCCCTCAGACCAATAGGCGATGAATAGGCTAACCTCCTCGCCACCCTCAAAGGCGAATTTGGTCACGAGTTCTGGGAATTCGATTGAGCGTTCAGAGAATTTGGTACTGGGGCCGTGAGACTCAATGGTCTGGAGCTGTCCATCTGCGCGTTGGAGATGGACCTCATATTTTTGCAGAAAATTCTCGTGAACATGCAGATATGCGGTGCCAGGTTCGGGGGACGGATTGCTCAATTTTATCCGCAACCAGATTAGATCATCCGTGAAACCGAACTCTGGCGTGGGGGTCGCAAGAGGTGAAAATAGATCCTCCGTCGCCGTGACGATCGTCTCAATGGATTTCTCCCATTTCGGGTCGCGAAAAACATATATATATTCAGATAATGCCCTGGTGCTTTGCGGCTCAGAGAGTTGCAATTGTGGGGTGTCATTGGCTGCAGCGGCTGTTCCGATAAACATAAGGGCCATGCAAGCCAAGAAAGTACAAAGCCGTGCTGTACTCTTGGTAGGCACACACGCTAAGTTCCGTCGATGACTAAAACCGTTCTGATCGCAGATGACCACCCGTTTATCGCCGAGGGCATGGAAAAGGCGATCAAGTCCGTTGCGGGCCTGCGCGTGATCGGGAAAGCGTTTAACGGTATCGAGGCCATCGCGGCGATCAAAAAATTTCAACCAGATTGCGCCGTGCTGGATTTGAGTATGCCTGGTGCAAATGGCATGGAAGTATTCCTTGAAGCCAAGCGTTGGTCGCCAAATACCAAATTTATTATCGTGACGGGTATCTCTGCCGCGGTTTTGTTCAAACAGCTCTACGATGCTGGCATTGATGGATTGTTTGTAAAAAACGCCCCTGCGGAGCAGATAACTGACGGTATTTTGCGGGTGTGTGCAGGGCACCGCGTGATTTCTGATGAGGTCATGGCGGAAATAGAAAGCGTTGAGGCAAAGAAAAAGCTCTCTAATCGCGAGGTGGAGGTTTTGAACGCCTTGTCGCGCGGCAAAAATAATCGAGAGATTGCGGAAGCTTTGGGCTTGAGTCCAAAAACGATTGATAGCCATAGAACGAACCTTCTTCGCAAGATGAATGTCAATTCAACGGCGGCCCTCTTGGTCAAAGCGATACAAACTGGGATACTGGATGTCCAGTGAGAGCCGATCTGTTTAGATGGGACTGACAGGTTGTCAGAGGGGACTTCCTCTTCATTCTAGATGTGAGGTTATTCCGCGCAAGATTAGGTTTGTCCAAAAATTCAACTTTGGGACAACGCTTTAAATCATGTTGAGTGGATACCGCTGTCGTTCAAATCTGAATCAGCATCAAATGGTGGAGCCTAGGAGAGTCGAACTCCTGACCTCTTGCATGCCATGCAAGCGCTCTACCAACTGAGCTAAGGCCCCTAAATGATGTCCATTTGGGTTTGATCGCGCCGTTTAACGTCCGACGCGCGACGTGGCAAGTGTGTTTTGCGGGCTAGAGTGATCTAACCCGCAATTTTATTAGATTTCGATTTCTTCGGCGTCATCGTCATCGTCGGCATCTGCGACTGGCGGCAAGACATCGTCATCATCGTCGGCGACGAGAGCGGCGTCTTCATCTTCGTCTTCATCGGTTGAGAAACCATCGAAGTCAGGGGATGTGGCATCATCATCATCGCCAGCGGCACCAGAAATGATCGCGGCATCGTCACCGTCAAGCTCTAGCTCTTTCGCTGCGGCTTCATCTTCGTCGATGTCATCTTCATCAATTTCAACGGCATCTTCAATATCGTCATCATCGTCATCATCAGATTTGGACGTTTGCGGCTTCAGTGGCGCATTTGGTAAAACAACGTTCGGATCCAGCTCGCTGGGGTCAAAACTATTTTGACACATCGGGCAAACAGCCGGATTGCGGGTGAGATCGTAAAATTTCGCTTCGCACTCGGGACAGACCCGTTTTGTGCCGATATCGACTTTTGCCATGAGGGACACCTTCTATTGTCTTGCGATTAGCTTGCAGATTTGCCAGACCGTCGCGTCTTAGCGACTGACCAATCTGAGTCAACAATCAATGGAGGCGCAAGCCCGTCATGCGCAGTTCTTCTACCCGCTCACACGCTCTTTCAGGCACTGTAAGTGCTCCAGGCGACAAGTCCATCAGCCACCGCGCGATGATTTTCGGCGCAATGGCAACCGGCACAACCCATGTAACCGGATTGTTAGAGGGAGCCGATATCCTCTCTACGGCCTCCGTCATGCAGGCTTTAGGCGCGAAAATCATGAAAACAGGTGTCGGAGCCTATCAAGTCGAAGGCTGCGGCGAGGGCGGTTTGCAAACGCCAGACGTGAATTTGGACTGCGGGAACGCTGGGACAGGCGTCAGATTGATTATGGGTGCCTGTGCTGGATATAAGTTGCGTGCGACCTATACTGGCGATGCCTCCCTTTCCTCTCGCCCCATGAACCGAATTCTCGACCCACTGCGGGAGATGGGCGCCATCGCTACGGCGCAAGAAGGCGGACGATTGCCGGTGACCTTGGAAAGTGACGGGGATTTGAAACCCCTGACCTATACACCGCCTGTGGCTTCCGCCCAGATTAAGTCGGCTGTTTTGCTCGCCGCCGTGAATACAAAGGGCGTCACGACCATCACCGAACCTATTCCGACACGCGATCATACGGAAAATATGTTGCGCGCCTTTGGCGCGACCATTGAGGTGACACAGAAAAATGGGGCAGACGTCATCCGCCTTGATGGGCCTGTTCGACTTAAGGGGACGAAGGTCAACGTGCCAGGCGACCCGTCTTCCGCTGCATTTATAATTGTCGCGGCTCTGATTACCCCAGGATCTGATGTTTTGGTTGAAAATGTGATGATGAACCCGACACGGACCGGCCTATTTGATTGCTTGACCGAAATGGGCGGACATGTGCGTCCAACCTACTTCCGCAAATCCGGTGGAGAGGTCATTGCCGATATTCATGTAAAATCTTCAAAACTTCACGGAATTACGGTCCCGCCCGCCCGCGCGGCCTCAATGATCGACGAATACCCAATCCTCGCGGTAGCCGCGTCCGTCGCCAAAGGCACGACCATCATGGATGATATTGCCGAATTGCGCGTGAAGGAAAGTGATCGTATCAAAGCGACAGTCGCTTTGCTGGCAAATAATGGTGTCGACGTGACCGAATTGGAGAATGGGATTAAGGTTGTCGGCGGCGAGGTCAGTGGCGGCGGTCTGGTCACAACTCATCATGATCACCGCATCGCGATGAGCGCGCTTATCCTAGGCTTGGTCGCGGATGCGCCCGTGACGATTGATGATGGCGCGATGATCGCGACAAGCTTTCCAACATTTTTCGATGTGATGACGGGGCTCGGAGCCAATATTTCGATTGATAAAACCGCATGAGCGTTATCGCGATAGACGGAACATTTGCCTCTGGTAAAGGGACGCTCGGCAAAGGTCTCGCCGCGCATTATGGCTTGCCTTATCTGGATACGGGAAAGCTCTACCGCGCGACGGCGAAGCGCGTACTGGATGCGGGCGGTGACGTCACATCTTCGGTTGACGGGGCGCGTGCGGCTAAGTCGATCAAGACCGATGAACTATCTGACCCAATTCTGAAATCAGGTCCCATCGGCGCGGCCGCTTCAAAAGTCTCTGTTCATCCAGCCGTCCGGGCTGCTTTGTTTGATTTCCAACGGGATTTCGCGGCTAAAGGTGGCGTCTTGGACGGCCGCGATATTGGCACTGTGATTTGCCCGGATGCAGACGTAAAACTGTATGTAACAGCCAGTCCTGAAGAGCGCGCCAAACGCCGACATGCTGAATTGAGGGGCTATGGCGAGCAAGTTTCTGTTGAAGAGGTTCTGGCGCAATTGATAGAGCGCGACACGCGCGATAGTACCCGCGCTACGGCCCCGCTGAAACCTGCAGCTGACGCGCATATGATCGATACGACGGGCATGAGCATTTCGGAGGTCTTGAACGCCGCCATTGCCATCTGTGACGCGGTCCTTAAGCGCTAAAGACCTTATTCTTGTCTCTTCCCGTGGCTATGCTAGGCAGAACAAACGCGCGGTCTGACCTGAAACTTCGACATGAAGATGAGAGCCAATGAAAATACTTGTGACAGGCGGAGCGGGTTTCATTGGGTCTGCGGTGTGCCGTCTGGCCGTTAGCCGTGGGCATCAAGTCATCAACCTAGACTGTCTGACCTATGCCGCAAACCTTGCGAACGTTTCCATGCTTGAGGCTCCAAATTATGTGCTGGAGGTCGCTAATATTTGCGACAGTGAAGCGGTTTCACGGATATTCGAAACCCATCAACCTGACGCAGTTCTGCATTTGGCCGCAGAATCCCATGTTGACCGATCTATCGCAGGGCCGGGGCAATTTCTTGAGACGAACATAATGGGGACATTTGTTCTGCTGGAGGCAGCCCGGGCCTATCGCGACGGTTTAACAGCAGATCGCCAAGCTGCGTTCCGGTTCCACCATGTCTCTACGGATGAAGTCTATGGTGATTTAGAACCGTCGGACCCTGCTTTCACGGAAACCACGGCTTACAACCCGTCGTCCCCTTATTCAGCTTCGAAAGCGGCGTCCGATCATTTGGTGCGGGCGTGGTGTCGGACCTATGGTTTACCCGTCCTGATTACGAATTGCTCGAACAATTACGGTCCCTATCAGTTCCCGGAAAAGTTGATTCCTGTTGTTATTTTAAATGCTCTGCGCGGCGCGCCCATTCCGATTTATGGCGCGGGAGACAATATTCGAGATTGGCTTTATGTTGAGGATCACGCCGACGCACTTTTGACGGTATTAGACCGAGGCGAGATCGGTGAGACGTATAATATTGGGGGCAACACAGAGCGCACAAATCTAGAGCTCGTCAAGACAATCTGCGCCCTAATGGACCGCAGGGAGGATACGACACGCACTGATCATACCGCCTTGATCACCTTCGTTACGGACCGCCTGGGGCATGACAAACGTTACGCTGTTGATGGGTCCCGCATTCAATCTGACCTTGGCTGGACGCCCAATACCAAGTTTGAAGACGGTCTAGAGAAGACAATCGACTGGTACTTGACCCGACGCGATTGGTGGGAGCCCCTAATAGGCTAACCACGATCAATTCCTGCGCTTCCTTTTCCTGAGTTGCGAAACCCGCTTGAAGTCGGACTTTGTGTTATCTAACGTCTGCTGACGCGCTGAAAGACTTCGGTCTTTCGTTTACCTTTACTGATCGCCTTGCGACACTGGACGGCCATTTATGAAGGGTATTATTTTAGCGGGCGGCACAGGATCACGCCTTTATCCTCTGACGCTGGTGACTTCGAAACAGTTGCTGCAAGTTTATGACAAGCCGATGATTTATTATCCGCTGTCCACACTCATGATGGCGGGTATTCGCGACATTTTGATTATCACGACGCCGCAGGACTCGGATAATTTTAAACGCCTTTTGGGCGATGGTTCACATTTGGGCGTAAACTTAACTTTCGCGGAGCAACCGTCGCCAGATGGATTGGCGCAAGCCTTTATCATTGGACGTGATTTTGTTGGTGATGACAGCGTCGCGCTCGTCTTAGGTGATAATATTCTGTACGGGAGCGGCCAGCCCAGCTTCCTGAAAGCGGCCGCATCACGCATGAACGGCGCTACCATATTTGGTTGCCGCGTGGCTGATCCCGAACGCTATGGCGTTTTGGAACTCGATAAAGACCAGCGCGTGATCGCGATTGAAGAAAAACCGACACAACCCAAGTCAAATTTCGCCGTCATTGGCCTTTATTTTTATGACAATAGTGTTCTGGACATCGCCGCAAATGTCCAACCTTCAGCGCGAGGGGAATTAGAGATCACGGATGTGAACCTCGCCTATCTCGAACGCGGCGATTTGAATGTCGAGTTGTTGAGCGATGGCTTTGCCTGGTTCGACACAGGGACACATGAATCGCTCTTAGATGCGGGCAATTACGTGAGAACATTGTCTGACCGCCACGGATTGCGGGTCTGTTCGCCTGAAGAAATTGCTTGGCGGAACGGTTGGATGAGCGATGCCGAAATTTTGGAAGTCGGCGAGGCGCTTTCTAAGAGCGGCTATGGCGAATATCTCCTAAAACTACCAAAGGGTCGTTAGTTCTCCAAACCGTCAGATTGAAGGACAGGGGCAAGAACACCGTTGAAATCTGCTGTCTTGATATAGTCCTGACCACGGACGATGACGACACTTTCTGATGACTTCCCATCACGAATATAGGTGACAAAGACGCCCGTGTTTGGCCGCACTAGACCCACGGCGTAGCGAAGGTCAGAGCTGTTTCCAATAACGCGCTCGCCGAAATGGGTCACAATGTCATCGACACGCAATCCGCCCTCCGCCGCCGCGCCACCTGTCGTGACTTCGACAATATGCGCACCGTCTAGATCGTCTAGATCCAGTCGCGCTTGCACCTCTTGGGTGACGGGAGAGATCATGACGCCAAGCGAGCCGCGCGAGACCACGCCATAGGTTTCCAGCTGATCGGCCACGGCGCGAAATGTATGAGATGGAATTGCAAAGCCAATGCCTGAGGAGCCTCTATCCTTGGCAACAATCGCAGAATTTATGCCAATTAATTCACCTGCAGAATTGACCAGTGCGCCGCCTGAATTACCAGGATTAATGGCGGCGTCCGTTTGGATGAGGTCGGAATACCCGAGCGGATTATCATCTGTGCGCCCAATGGCGGACACGATACCCGTGCTGACGCTGTGCGAGAGGCCAAAGGGATTACCGACGGCGATGACCAAATCCCCGACCATCACATCATCAGACATCGAGATCGGCAGCGCGGTCAAATCTTCGGCTGTAATCCGCAGCAAAGCTAAATCTGTTTCACTATCCTGACCCAAAATACTCGCAGCGTAGCGGCGTTTATCAGAGAGAATGATACTCATGGATTGCGCATCTGCGATCACATGATCATTCGTCAAGATAAGCCCTTTTTCTGCATCAATGATCACGCCCGACCCAATTCCGCCTACGGTCGTGCCATCTGCCTCTTCTGACATCACCGTCGAAATCGACACAACGCCCGGCGTCACGCCCTGAATGATCGGGGCCATAGTGAATACATTTCGGGTGGCGTCATAACTGATTGCCGAATTCGATTGGGCGAACACTGGCGTAGCAGCTGCAACAGTGAGGGCGGATAGAAGAAGGACGAAAGGACGACGCAAAGCAGACTCCAGTTTGAGTGGCACTTAGGGAATTGCAAATGGGCGCATATGCAATGTTATAACTAACACAGAATTACCCGCGTTCCGCAAGCGCGAAATCCCGATATGGGGAGTTTGTAACCGAACCGACGAAATGATGACTGAAAAGTAAACTCCATCGACATTGCCCAATTGGGTGTGCCTCGCTCAGGTTATCGGAGACGCTCCCGCAATAGGTTTTCACC
Organism: Litorimonas cladophorae; assembly: GCF_014652455.1. Classification (GTDB taxonomy): domain Bacteria; phylum Pseudomonadota; class Alphaproteobacteria; order Caulobacterales; family Maricaulaceae; genus Litorimonas; species Litorimonas cladophorae. The sequence continues at coordinate 544,382 of NZ_BMYV01000002.1, forward strand.
CACGCGCCTAGGCTCGCAGCCCTGATTGAAACTATTGTTTCAACATGAGGGTCTACCGAAATGCGTTCCCGATGAGATAGGACGTCCGCGCAGTGGCAACCGCGATGGCTGCCGAATAGGTATAAATGTTTACGCAATTGCCATGTGCATTTGGTTGTCAACCAATTGCACGACCGCGCGGCGATGCTTCTCGTGTAGCGGCCTCACTTGATTGCAGCCGTTACAGGCTGTCAGGCACGCGCTACCCGGCCCCTTGAATTCTGGCGTTACCCAAAACTCAATAGACACACCGTCTCTCGATACCAGCCAGTCACGTATACTTGCCTGTCCCGTGTCCGAGAGAACTATTTAAACATACGGGCAAAAATGATTGCGGGGATCATTTTCCCGAAATTAGATTTAAGCGCTTGAAAAAGCGGGACTGTAACGCCTGTATTACGGGATCATTATTTTCAGTCTTCCATAGGCTGGACTAGTCTTTGCCCTTATGCAGACTTTTCAGAAAATTCTCCTCGACCCTCCCGAAAGGTCCTTCGTGTCCACATTTGACCAAGCTCCCGCGCGCTACGACGCGGACCCGACGATCAGTCATATTTTGGAGCAGATTCGGTCGGACGACCGCGCGCCGATTTTGGTCACGGGCGAAGCCGGAACGGGGAAATCAACGCTGGTCAACTATCTAAAACGGCTTCCCGATATCGGTAATACTGTCGTCCTCGCGCCGACGGGTGTGGCGGCTCTGAATGTAGGCGGCCAGACCCTGCATTCATTTTTTCGCCTGCCTTTCCAAGTTATCGATGAAGCCGCGCTCAGTGATCAACGTAGCAATCGATTATGGAAGAAGGTCGAGCTGATCATCATTGATGAAATCTCTATGGTACGGGCCGACATATTGGACGGGATTGATATGATCTTGCGTCGCGCACAGGCGTCTGACCTGCCCTTCGGGGGGGTGAAGCTGCTCATGGTCGGAGATTTCCACCAACTCCCACCTGTCATTCCAAACCGAGAACAAGCTGTCTTGGCGCAACTCGGCTATGGCGGACCCTATGCCTATGACGCCAAAGTGCTTCAGCGCGATCCGCCTGTGCATTTTGAACTCACCAAGGTTTATCGTCAGAAAGATCCGCATTTCGTCAGCCTTCTGTCGGATATCCGCGTTGCGCGGAATGTTGCCGCGGCGGTGTCGACGTTGAATGAAATTTGTGTACGTCCGCACCGTGACGCTCACACGCCCGTCTTATTGACGGCGACGAATGCTGTTGCCGATCGTTATAATCGACAAGGGTTGGAGGACTTAACGCCGCCCACCGTTGAATATAGTTGCAAAGTAAAAGGCAAGTTTAATGAGAAACGCGCGCCAGCGCCCGCACAGTTGAAGCTCAAAAAAGGCGCGCGCGTCATGGCCGTGAAAAATGATCCGCAGAAGCGATGGGTCAATGGCTCTCTGGGTACGATCACGGATCTGACGGCTGAAGAGGTGTATGTGAAATTTGATAGTGGGGGCGGTGTACGAAAAATCGAAGCCACAAAATGGGAAGCCATTAGCTATAAATGGAGTGAAGCCGACCAGAAAATGATCGAATCCGCCACAGCCACCTTTGAGCAGATTCCGCTCATTCTGGCATGGGCCGTGACCATTCATAAGGCGCAAGGTCTGACACTGGATGACGTGCGGATTGATTTAGGGCGCGGTGCCTTCGCTTCCGGTCAGACATATGTCGCCTTGTCTCGCGCGCGGACATTGCAGGGGTTATCGCTTACTGCGCCTTTGCGGGTCCAAGATGTTCCCAGCAGTTCGCACACGACGGCTTTTGCAAGGTGGTAGGTGGCGCATAAAAAAAGCGGCCTCAACGGGCCGCTTTTTAAAACTATGTCGCGCGGGCTCTAGTCTTCTTCGAGACGGGCGGCGGCTTCTTCGGTCATATCAAAGTTATGATAGACGTCATTGACGTCATCGACATCTTCGAGAGCGTCTTGAAGTCTGACAACTTGGGCGGCCGCATCGGGATTGTCGATATCATTTTGCCCTTTCCAAACCAAGTTGACGGATTTGGCATCGCCGAACTGCTCTTGAAGCGCAGCTGAAACTGTTCCGAGATCGTCCCGGGCTGTCCAGATTGTATGTACGGGCTCGACTTCGTCCCACTGATCTTCTGCGGGCTCGTCTGTTTCGCAATCATCGGCGCCGGCTTCGATTGCGGCTTCCATCATTGTGTCTTCATCCGTCGTATCCAGCGGATATTCAATTTTACCGACTTGGTCGAACATGAAGGACACAGAGCCTGTTTCGCCCATATTCCCACCGTTTTTAGAGAACGCTGTCCGAACCGCCATGGCTGTGCGGTTTTTGTTATCGGTAGACGCTTCGACGATGAAACCAATTCCAGCGGGGCCAAAGCCTTCATAGCGGATATCTTCGTAATCATCGCCTTCGCCGCCCGCGCCTTTATCAACGGCGCGTTGGATGTTGTCCTTTGGCATGGACTGGCCTTTGGCGTTGGCGATGGCCAAACGCAGGCGCGGGTTCATGTCGGGATCGGGTCCACCGATTTTTGATGCAATCGCGATGTCTTTCGCGAGTTTGGAGAACAGCTTGGAGCGCAGCTTATCCTGACGCCCTTTGCGATGCTGAATATTGGCCCATTTGGAATGTCCTGCCATGGGAGACCTCTTTTTCTTAAATTCTGAATTTGAGAGGGCTTTAGCGAGGGGGGCGCATGGGCGCAACCGTGTGGATGCGCTCGCGTTTCGTTCAGTCTCAGCTTATTGTGGTGTTGGCACTGTTTCGGCTAATTGCCCGCCCATGCGGATAGGCTCGATGCGGGTCGCGAGTCCATTGGCGCCAGTTTCGACATAAACGCCGCAAAGCGTGCCGGGGCCGCTGGCGGTTGTGAAGCGCCCGCCACGCATTTTAGTCGTGAAGCGGCGCAGAGGCTCTTCAGTTTCCATACCAATGATGGAATCGTAATCGCCGCACATGCCTGCGTCGGTTTGATAGGCGGTTCCATTTGGCAAAATGCGCGCATCGCCCGTTGGCACATGCGAATGCGTTCCGACGACAAGGCTGGCGCGACCATCGCAAAAATAGCCCATTCCATTTTTCTCTGACGTCGCTTCGGCGTGGACATCGACGAGAACGAAATCAGCGACCGAGCCTAGAGGGGCTGCGTCCAATTCGGCTTCAACAGCGTGGAAAGGATTATCAAGCGTGTCCATGAAGACGTTGCCCAGAACATTGATCACAAGCAGCTGGAATCCATTAACATCGAATAATCCAGCCCCCCGACCAGGTGTTGTCCCCTTGGGGTAATTACATGGACGGATGATGCGTGGGTCATTATCGATAACGGAAATACCCTGAGCTTGATCAAATGTATGATTGCCGAGCGTCAGGACATCTGCGCCTGCGTCGAAGAGTTCTTCGGCGGTCGCGCGCGTGATCCCAAACCCGCCCGCCGCATTTTCTGCGTTGATGATGACGGCATCGAGCCCGAGGCGGCCTTTCAGTCCTGGCAAATGACGCTTCACGGCGTCTCGGCCTGAACGTCCGACCACATCTCCGAAAAAGGCGATTTTCATGTCATTATCCTGAAGTCAGTCTCTGTAAGAACCGCGTCCAAACGTGCATCATGCGCGTCCGTTGGTAGTTCGGGGACCTCTTGCCCCGCATAGGCCACACCGCAAGCGAAAACGTCAGATTGCGACCTTAACGCGGCCAATGTGCGGTCATAATACCCGCCACCATAGCCGAGCCGCCTGCCGTCTGCTGTGAAGGCGAGCAGTGGAACGAGAATAAGTTGAGGCGTCAGAAATGGCCCTTTAGCAGGAAATTGAACGCCGTAACGGTCTGTCGCCATCTCGCAATCGGGCGTCCAAAGGCGAAAGCGAAGCGGTGTTGCGGGCGCAGTGATAACGGGCAAGACGATCTGTCGCCCTGCGCCGTGAAGATGATGGAGCAGAGGCCAGATATCAATTTCATCGTTGATTGGGGCGAAACCCGCCACACATTCACCCCGCAGGGTTTGGGGCGGAAACGTTTGTATCAATCGCGTACCCAGATCTGGGACGTGCAAGGCGTTTCGTTTTAACCGCGCTTTTGCGCGAGCCTCTGCTTTTGTCATTTTTTAATCAGGGAGAGCTGTTCTGCTTCTTCTTGTTCGAACAAACGGTATCTCAAGCTATCAGGCGAGACCATGCCGTCCTCGCGGAAACAAAAATCATCGCGCAGTGTCTTTTGTCCGACCGCTTGCCCATCACGATTGAGCGTCAAGGTAAGGGTCGTTGAGGAGGTACAGCCCCCCAGTTGTCCCTGTTTATGGGCCAGATTGCGCAGATATTTATCAACCCCCGCCATGTCTTCGAATCCTACGGTTTTGGTTTCGTCGCCATAGGCTACAGTTTCAGGCGTGAATGTCATAACCCCCGATTCATAGTGGAAGCATCCTGCGGAGGTGAATGAGACAGAAATCGTCGTATCATTCTGCATGTTCACAAAGGAAAATCGATCAATGTCATTGAGGGTCGGCGGCGTAGCGGCGGTCGCTGTAAGCGCGATCATCGCGAAAAAGGATATGAGGCAGGTTTTCAAAAGAGTCATATTTTAACCGCTCCATTCAATCTTGAAGACGCCGCCGATGATAGGCGTCGGACAAGTTTAAAAGTGACGGCAACCACGATGTCCGTGACCGCTTAAGAATCCTCGTGAACCAGAAGTTCAGGTGGGCGCCGGAATTACGTAAACCACGATCTACGCAGAGCCAGCTCCCTAAGGATAGATTAAGGTCCGGTGGATTAGTGCAATTCACGAAACCCGCAGCGACCGTCAAGCTCTATGTGGCGCGTGTGCAGGGGTTGCGCAAGTGACAACGGCTTAATTCCGCATTCAGCGCCGATTTAACGCAGCCTGAAAATCGGCCTCTAAGTCATCGGCGATTTTCTCATGCTCTGCGGCCGTGGGATGGCTGTCCCAAGGTTCACCTTCATAAAGGCCAACTTCGAGGTAACGGACTTGCGGCGTCTCAAAACTCTGCGCGACCTCTCGGACATAGGCTTTTAGGGTCTCGCCTTTCTCTCCGCCTGTCATCGGAGACGAGATGAGGAAAATTTGGGCCTTCGGGTAATCCTTTTGGATACGCGCTACGAAAGTTTTATACGCCACCACCCAGCTTTCGCGATCGGGAATACCCGTGTTGAAATCATTCGTACCGAGCATCACTGAAACAATATCGGCTTGATAATCGGCGGGGTCCCAGAGGTAGTCGGGATTGTCAGGCAAGACGCGGTCGTAAAATTGCGGCGCATTATTTGTGTCGGTGATGCCCTGCCAATCGCGTACTAATCCCCGCCCGCCGTAAGCGACTTGATGAACTTGGGCGTTGAGACGATTTCCCAATACGCGGGGGTAGGCGAGGCGGGCGTTTGAAACCGCTTCGCGTTGACCCGCATCATTGATGCGGGATTGCGTGCCTGTGCCAGCCGTGATGGAATCGCCAATGAAGAGAAGTTTACTTTTGGGGAATGGGGTTGGGTCAATAAAATTGGATCTTGGAGATATCTCAGTTAAAATAATATCTCCCTGCCATGCCTCATTTCTCCGGATAATATCGACCTCTAATTTATTGTCTTCGCTATCGATAAAAATCGTAAGTGGCGAATAACGATCCAATTCCACTGTTCCCCAATCGTCACCATTGGTTCGAATATCAACGGCGAGCAATTCTATGTTTCCGCCGGGCGCAATCGTGAACTGAAGCGCATTCCCGTCGGTTGCTAACCGTAGACGGTTACCTGGAAATGAAAGTCGAATGCCTTCATCTGTGTGGAGTGCGCGACCTTCGACGATGACCGTCTCAAATGTAGTTTTAGGCTTTTGTGCCACGCACGATGCTAGAAAAATACTTGTTAGAACAATGACCCCGAACCGCACTTAACTCGCCAATTTCGCCGCCAATCCCTCAATCCGTTTGGCTGCCTTCGCTAGGGCCTTTGCCGCATCGGCTTGGCTCTTGGCGCTGGCGAGTGTGGCGGCGTCACGCTCTTGTCGGAGGCCTGCGGCGCGCGCATCGACGCGCAGGTCTAGGTTCTCATTCGTGTCCTCGACTTCATCCATCATTGTTATACCTGCCATCACCAAAAGGCGGAGGTCACCGATCTGGCCAAATTGATTGGCCATTTGGGCAACACGGTCATCAAGTTTTTGACCCAGGCGAAGCAAGCGCTCCTCCTCGCCGTCCTCGCATCCCATGGCATATTTGCGACCATTTATGTCTAGGCTGACTTTTCCCATCTTATCCTCCAGATGCGTTTTGAAGCGCCCCGCGCACCACCGTCATGACACGGTCCAGCTCAGCCTCGCTGTCTTGTGTCAATTTGGCAAATTCCGCCTCTCGTGCCGCTAGCCGGTCTTTCGCGGCTTGCGCATCGGCCGCCATTTCATCCAGTTGCGCGGCCAGCTTTACTCGATCTTGACGGAAGGCGTCACTATCCTGCGCGCCTGTTTCCAATTTCTGCATTCGCAACAAGAGCGCATCAATGCCCACCTCGAGCGAATCAACGGCTCGATCCAATTCCGCTTCAGCAGATTTCATGTCAGCGCTGTCATTCATTTAATTCTTCCAGACTCGCAAATATCTTGACAGAATGGCCCGCAAATTGCTGGAAAACAAGGGGTTTATGTTGACTTGTCTCACTGTCCTCCGCAAGGGGTGCGGGTTTTTTCGAACCGTAGGAAATGTACGAAAATGACCATAAAAATTGGTATTAATGGCTTTGGTCGCATTGGGCGCCTCGTGGCGCGCGCCTTGGCGGAATATGACATTTCGGACATAGAGTTGGTTGCCATCAATTCGCCCGGGGCCATTGAAACCTCGACGCATCTTCTGCGCTATGACTCTGTGCATGGTCGTTTTGGCCATAAAGTTGAAATGGGCGAGGGCTATATTGATTTCGGTCGTGGCTGCGTTGCCATGAGCCATGAACGCGATCCGGGCGCCGTTGATTGGGGCGGACTGGGCGTCGATGTCGTCATGGAATGTACAGGTATTTTCCGCTCCAAAGAGAGCGTCCAACCGCATTTGCAAGCTGGCGCGAAAGCGGTCTTGATCTCGGCGCCTGGTACAGGCGTTGATAAAACAATTGTTTATGGCGTGAACCATAATGACATTACAGGCGACGATAAGGTTGTCTCTTGCGCGTCTTGTACGACGAATTGCCTGGCTCCTGTTGCAAAGGTCTTGATGGATACCGTCGGTATTCGCCGTGGCTTTATGACCACCGTTCATAGCTATACCCAAGATCAACGCATCCTAGATAACAGCCACAAAGACTTATATCGTGCCCGCGCGGCGGCTTTGAACATGATCCCGACCAGCACCGGCGCGGCCAAAGCGGTGGGACTTGTCATCCCAGAGCTCAAAGGTCGTCTCTCAGGTTCGGCTGTCCGCGTGCCAACGGCCAATGTCTCCATGGTTGATCTGGCGTTTCAGCCCGAGATGAAAACAACTGCTGAAGAAATTAATGCTCTCATGGCCGAAGCTGCGGCAGGTCCCATGAAAGGCGTGATTTGCTATTCTGAAAACCCGCTGGTGAGTTCCGATCTTAATCATGACCCGCATAGCGCAATTTTTGCCTCCCTTCTGACGAAAGCGCTCGACGGTGATTTGGTAAAAATCATTGCGTGGTATGATAATGAGTGGGGTTTTGCTAACCGTATGATCGATGTTGCCCGCGTTATGGGCGAAAATATGGATCATGCCGCATGAGCTTCAATCGTATAGAATCCGCTGAATTAGCGGGCAAGACTGCCATCGTCCGCGTGGATTTCAATGTTCCACGGGATGCAGACGGAAACATCACGGATGACACACGCATCCGGTCGGCCCTGCCAACTATCCAACATCTGCAAGGCCATGGCGCGAAGACCGTTCTGTTATCTCATTTTGGACGCCCAGAAGGACAGCCAAACCCTGACATGTCGTTGCGGTTTATTGTACCCGCTCTTGAGAAAGCGCTCGGCGAGACAGTCACATTTGTTGAACGACCTAGTCCTGATATGATCGCTGACCTTGACCAAGACGCTATCGTTTTGGTCGAAAACACGCGGTTTTCTGCAATGGAAACACAGGGCGATCCAAAGATGGCGAAATTCCTCGCCAGCCTTGGCGATGTCTTTATCATGGACGCCTTTTCAGCGTCGCACCGTAAACATGCCAGTAGCGCTGTTATTGGTGAATATCTCCCGTCTTACGCCGGTCTGGCTATGGAACGCGAGCTTGATCACTTAGCTGCCGCGCTGGACCATCCAGAGACGCCGGTCATGGCGCTCGTCGGCGGTGCCAAAGTCAGTACAAAAATTGACCTTCTGGAAAACCTCGTCTCCCGCCTCGATACACTCGTGATCGGCGGGGGGATGGCCAATACATTCCTCTATGCCCAAGGTCATGATGTCGGCGCGTCACTGTGCGAGAAAGACCTGCGCGACAAGGCTCTCGACATTCTCAAGGCGGCCGAGAAAGAAAATTGCCGCATCGTCTTACCCGTGGACGTCGTTGTTGCGACCGAGTTCAAAGCCAATGCGGAGAGCCGCGTCTGCGGTCTGGGCGAGGTCAAGACCAATGAGATGATCTTGGACGCGGGCCCTGATACGGTGTCCGCTATTCTAGATGTCATGGACGCTTCAAAGACCCTAATTTGGAACGGGCCGCTGGGCGCGTTTGAAATGACCCCATTTGATACATCGACGGTTGAATGCGCGAAATACGCGGCCAAGCTCTGCCGTAAAGGCAATCTCATCTGCGTTGCAGGCGGCGGCGATACAGTTGCCGCGCTGGCCTTGGCCGACGTGCTTGATGACTTCACATTTATTTCTACAGCTGGTGGCGCCTTCCTCGAATGGATGGAAGGCAAAACTCTGCCTGGTGTAGATATTCTTAAAGCCTAAACTCTCAAGACGACACGGAGCGCAACGATGAACCTCGAAGCCCTAAATAAAATCGCAGTAAAAATGGTGGAGCCTGGAACAGGTATCCTCGCTGCCGATGAAAGCACTGGCACAATTGGGAAGCGCTTTGCGTCGATCAATACGGAAAACAACGAAGATAATCGCCGCGCGTGGCGGGAAATGTTGTTCCGTACACAGCCTGCCATGCAAGACCACATCAGTGGCGTTATCTTATTCGATGAGACTCTGCGTCAGTCAGCCGAAGACGGTACATCCTTCGTCAAGCTCATCCAAGATGCAGGCGCTATTCCAGGTATCAAAGTCGATAAAGGCATTACGCCACTCGCGGGTCGCCCTGGTGAAACGATTACTCAAGGCCTCGACGGCTTGCGTGAACGTTTAGCTGAATATTACGAGCTGGGCGCACGCTTCGCCAAATGGCGCGCCGTGATCGAGATTTCTCATCCGGATATCAAAGTGGGCCGCACGCCAACAAATGGCGGGATAAAAGCCAATAATCACGCCTTAGGTCGTTACGCGGCGCTTTGCCAAGAGGCTGGCATTGTTCCAATCGTCGAGCCTGAGATTCTAATGGGCGGTCATCATTCTGTTGAGCGCTGCCACGAAGTCACAGAGCGGGTTTTGAACTCCCTTTTCACCGAGCTATATGAACAAGGTGTGGCCCTAGAGGGAATCGTGTTGAAGCCGAATATGGTCGTTGCGGGCAAGCAATGTGCGGAGCAACCAACTCGCGAAGAAATCGCCACGCGCACGATCAAAGTTCTCAAAGACACAGTCCCATCTGCGGTTCCTGGCATCGCCTTCCTGTCCGGCGGACAAGAGAATGAAGAAGCGACACGCAACCTAGATATGATGAACAAAATTGGCGGTTTCCCTTGGAAGCTAACCTATTCTTTCGGTCGCGCGCTCCAGCAATCCGCCCTCTTTGCTTGGCAAGGTAAGGCAGAGAATTACGATGCAGCGCAAAAAGCGTTCAATCACCGCGCCCGCATGAACGGCCTGGCCAGCACGGGCGATTGGAGTGCGGCGATCGACGACGAAGTCGACGCATAGGCCTACACGCTTTTTTACAGTCTGCTACAGAGACGCGCGAAACCGCGCGTCTATTGGGGCTTTTAAAATTATCGCGTTGCATATGAAGCGCCGACGATTGTCCTTGGATATGGCTTCCGCGTGATGTCGTGACTATAGTGTGAGTTCAGATATGACCTCTCGTTTGAAAGCCGTCGCCATGCAATTTATTGATCTTCACGCGCAACAAGCGCGGCTAAAAGCCGAGATCGACGCAGGCATCGCCGCTGTCTTGGAAAGCGGACAATATATCCTTGGGCCTCAAGTTACCGAATTTGAGAACAAACTCGCAGCTTTCGCCGACGCTAAACATGCCGTCAGCTGCGCAAATGGGACAGATGCGATCCTGCTGCCTTTGATGGCTTGGGGTGTTGGTCCTGGCGACGCTGTATTCTGCCCATCCTTCACATATTGTGCGACAGCCGAAGTTGTGGCGCTTGCGGGCGCGACACCTGTCTTCGTCGATATAGATCGTGACACTTACAACATGTGCGCCAAGAGCCTTAAACAGGCGATCCAAGATGTTGAGGCTAAGGGTGAATTGACGCCCAAAGCCGTCATCGTCGTCGATCTATTTGGGCAATGTGCCAATTACGACGCTCTCTCGCCCATCATCCGTGAGGCGGGTCTGCATTTTATTTCTGATTGTGCGCAAGGCTTTGGTTCGACGTTAAATGGCAAACACCCTCTGGCGTGGGCAGATGTCGAGACGACGAGCTTCTTTCCCGCTAAGCCTCTCGGCGCTTACGGGGATGGCGGTGCGACGCTGACCAATGATGCGGAAATGGATCGAGTCCTGCGGTCCCTGCGGATGCATGGCAGTGGCGTCGACAAATATGATAATGTGCGGATCGGCCTGAACTCCCGGCTCGATACGCTTCAAGCCGTCATTCTCTTGGCTAAACTCGGTATTTTTGCGGATGAAATCGAAGCCCGAAACAAAATTGCAGCGCGCTATTCCGAAGGTTTGAAGAGCAATACACTCCGCACGCCAGCTGTTTTGGATGGGGTCATCTCAACTTGGGCACAATATACGGTCGAAGTGTCGGACCCGACGGCCTTTGCTGACACGCTAAAAGCTCACGGCATTCCGACGGCCCGATATTATCCGCGACCTATACATATGCAAACCGCCTATATGGACTATCCGATTTGCTCGGATGGGCTACCCAATACTATGGCCTGTAAAGAACATGTCATCAGCCTACCGATGCATGGCTATCTGTCTGAGGATGACCAAGACCGCATCATTGAAGCGGCAAAGGCTGTTTAACTTTTAGACTGCTGCCGCACGACTTCGACAAGCTGATCGGCAATTCGCTCCACTTGAGTCGCATCGTCGCCCTCGGTCATGACGCGGATGAGCGGTTCTGTGCCCGAGGCGCGGACAAGTACACGGCCCGACGTGCCAAATTCAGCTTTCGCCGCGTCTATCGCAGATAAGAGCGCTGGGCTTTGCATTGGATTTGCGCCTGCGTAACGCACATTTTTGAGCAATTGCGGTACGGGTTCAAAGACGGACAGAGCTTCGCTCGCAGGTTTCCCGATGCGAATGATCGCCGCCAAGACCTGCAAAGCCGCTATCGTTCCATCTCCCGTGGGGGCGTAATCTGTCATCAATAGATGCCCAGACTGTTCTCCGCCAATATTATATCCGTCTTGGCGCATTCGCGCAGCAACATGGCGATCACCAACATCCGTGCGGATGAAACTCATATTTTGAGATTCGATGAAGCGCTCTAACCCTAAATTGGACATGACCGTTGCAACAATCCCAGGCTTAGAAAGCAAGCCGTTCTTGTTCCAATTCGATCCGATCAAGCCCAACAGCTGGTCACCATCAATGATGCGCCCTTTTTCATCACACATGATCAAACGATCCGCATCACCATCTAGGGCAACCCCAATATCCGCGCCCTCGGCAAGAACAGTTTCGGATAATAAATCTGTTTCGGTGGACCCGCAGTCTTTATTAATATTTACCCCATTCGGGCTCACGCCGATCGGAATAATAACGTCAGCCCCCAGCTCCGCAAACGTCGCTGGTGCGGTTTTATAGGCGGCACCATTGGCGCAATCGATCACGATCTTCAGCCCTGTCAAATCTAAGTCTGTGGGGAAACTGGATTTGCAAATGTTTACGTATTCGGCTTGCAGGTCATCGCGGCGTGACATCCGACCAAGGTCTGCCGATGGGACCAAAGCCGTGTCGGCCTCTAATAAATAGGCCTCAATTTGCGCTTCTGCAGCGTCAGAGAGTTTACAGCCATCAGGGCCAAAGAACTTAATTCCGTTATCTTGAAATTTATTGTGGGAGGCCGTGATCATGACGCCCAAATCTGCGCCCAGTTTTTGGGTCATTAACGCTACGCCAGGCGTGGGGATCGGGCCTGTCAAAGTGACGTCTAAGCCCACGGATGTCAGTCCCGCGACCAATGCAGCCTCAACCATATAACCCGATAGGCGCGTGTCTTTTCCGATTAAGACAGAGGTGCGGGTTTTGCCGTTTGCGCGAAAATAACGACCTGCGGCTTGTCCTAGGTTTAGGATACTGGCGGGGGACATTTTGCCAGTATTTGCCAGACCGCGGACGCCATCTGTTCCAAAAAACTTACTCATATGAACTCTCTCTAGCGCCTATCTCTGGACATAATGTGCCGCAAAACGTGAAATAAGAACAAAAAAATCTGCGGTATACGAACGTTGCACGCGACGGGGCAGGGGTTTAGGTCAGCATCAGACTTGAAAGCGGTTCATTATGAAAATTATCGTCACGGGTACAGCTGGATTTATCGGCAATAACCTTGCGCTACGATTGCTCAAAGACGGGCATGAGGTGAGCGGCATTGATGCCGTGACAGACTATTATGATGTGCAGCTCAAACGGGATCGTCTGGCGCGCTTGGAAGCTTTTGACACCTATATAAATCATGAAATTCGTCTGGAAGACATGGATGCGATGCAATCAGCATTTGACGAATTTGAACCCGATTACGTTGTCCATCTGGCGGGACAAGCTGGTGTACGTTATTCGCTTAATCATCCGCGCACCTATGTCGACACCAATGTCATGGGTGGTTTCAATGTCATCGAATTATCCAAACAGCATAAAGTTAAGCATCTGATCATTGCCTCAACAAGTTCCGCTTATGGGGCAAATGACGTCTATCCGTTTAAAGAGAATGATCGAGCCGCATTTCCGCTGACGATCTATGCGGCGACCAAACAAGCATCTGAACTGATTGCGCATAGCCACAGTCACCTGTTTGATATCCCGACCACGATCCTTCGGTTCTTCACAGTTTATGGACCGTGGGGGCGACCCGATATGGCCTTCTTTATGTTCACCAAGGCGATCTTTGAAAACCAGTCCATTGACGTTTTCAACCATGGCAAAATGATGCGCGACTTCACCTATGTTGATGATCTGACCAAGGCGATTAATTTGCTGATCAAAACGCCACCTGTGAAAGGTCAACCCGTGACGGATGTCGAAGATTCGCTTTCCCCCGTGGCGCCGTACCGTATCGTCAATATTGGCAACGCTAACCCTGTTCAGCTTATGGACTTTATCCAAGAGATTGAAAAAAATGTCGGCGTTAGTGCCAAAATGAACATGATGGATATGCAGCCGGGCGACGTCACAAAGACATTTGCTAATGCTGATTTGTTACAATCGCTGACAGGATATAAACCGAGTGTCGATGTGGAAGAAGGCGTGAAAGCCTTCGTCGATTGGTATCGTGAATATTACAGCGTCGGCTTGAACACCGCTCAACCCTAAACCAGCTTATCGGCTTTCGCGTCTTTTAACTGCGTGACGACCTTTTTCACGTGCTGCGCTGAGTCCAGATTGATGACGAGAACAGAGTCCGCTGTCGCCACAACGGCGAGGTTAGATACGCCGACGGTTGCCACAAACGGTCCAGACGAACGAAGAAGGACGTTGGAGCAATCCACCTTGCTCGTATTTGTTTCGGCGCAATATCCATCGCTAACTGCCGGGCCACCCATATTCATTTCATGTTCCCACACCGCGCGCCAAGACCCGATGTCATTCCATCCGATGTCGACGGGGCCGACCAGGCTGATATTTGAAGCTTTTTCCATGATCGCATAGTCAAAAGACTCGCTACGACATTTATCGAAGCTAACGCCATCGAGGAAGATAAGGTTGTCGACTGTTTTGGCTTCGCTGACGGCCAGTTTTACGTCATCTAGGATATCGGACGCATGATCAGCGAACGCCGACGTAATAACGTCGGGTTTAAAGAGGAAAATTCCTGCGTTCCAAAAATAACTACCATTTGCGAGGTAGTCTTTCGCCGTTTCCAAATCTGGTTTTTCTACAAATTCTACGATCCCGCGACTCCCGTCGCCCGTTTCTTTATCCGCCTGAATGTAGCCATAACCCGTTTCTGGATGTGTCGGCCGAATACCAAAGGTGACAATGTTGCCCGCCATTGCACTGGCGCCGCCAGAATTGATGTAGTTCCAGAATGCTGGCACATCGCCGATATAGTGGTCGGCAGGCAGTAACAGAACGAGCGCGTTTGGATCAGCATCCGCCATGGCTAAACCAATTGTGGCCGCAACGGCGGCTGTATTTTTGGCGAGCGGCTCTAGGATAACCATGTGAGGTTTGATGCCAATGTCTTCACATTGCGACACGACGAGGTCTTTATGCGCAGAGGCGCAGACAAAACTGGGCGGGGCAATATCAACGCCTTTGGCCATGCCGCCACGTACAGCGGTTTCCTGCAACATCGACAAATCTGAGACGATTTTATGAAACTGTTTGGGCTGTGCTTTTGTCGACATGGGCCACAAGCGCGTGCCCGCGCCGCCGCACATCACGAAAGGATAAATTTTAAAGGCCAAGATATTCTCTCCAGTCAACTGCGCTAGGGGTATATGGGAACCGCATACACACCCTTATCGCAAGAGGCAAAACGCATTTCTAAATTGCACCTGTGATACCGCAAAATTTCGAATTTATTCTTGTAACACATATGTTTGGCGATAATACTGCACATAATTAACGGCGCAAAGACTTCCCTTACACCTTATGGTAACGAAGACATACCAGTCTTAGGACAGGTCAATGCCCATAAGTCGAAATTTGGTAAGCAATATATTATGACACGTACGCCTCGCTCAGACATCAGTGCCAATACGCTTGAGTTTGAAACTCTCCCGCTTGTCAAACCCACTGGATTTCGTGAATATGATGCGCGGTGGTGGTTTGGCCTGCCCAGTGAGGAAAAACCCTCTGAGCTCAACCTTTACGGCGTGCAGGCGCTTGGCGAGGGCTTAGGAACATTGATGCACGAACGCGGTGTCGAACCTAATATCGCGGTTGGCCATGATTTTCGTCATTACTCCCTCGGGATAAAGATGGCGCTCACAGCTGGCCTTATGAGTGCGGGTATCAATGTGCATGACATTGGTTTGGCATTGTCTCCGATGGCCTATTTCGCGCAATTCCACTTAGATTGTGCCGGCGTTGCAATGGTAACCGCATCGCATAACTCCAATGGATGGACAGGCGTGAAGATGGGCATTCAAGCGCCGCTGACATTCGGCCCCGATGAAATGGGCCGTCTCAAAGAGATCGTCCTTAATGGCGAAAGCGTTGCACGCGCCGGCGGGTCGTACCGCTATGTGGATGGTGTTCGCGAAGCCTATATTGCCGACCTCACGAAGGACATAAAACTCTCGCGACCTATTCGCGTTGTTGCAGCCTGCGGTAACGGTACGGCAGGCGCATTTGCGGAAGAAACGCTCAAACGTATCGGCGCGGACGTCGTGCCTGTCGAATGCGATCTCGATTGGAGCTTCCCCAACTACAATCCCAACCCAGAAGCTTTGGAAATGCTCCATGCCATGCGGGATGCCTGTCTTGAGAACAAAGCCGAAGTCGCACTTGGCTTTGATGGCGATGGTGACCGCTGTGGCGTCGTGGACAATACGGGCGAAGAAATTTTTGCCGATAAAGTCGGCGTTATGTTGGCGCGCGATCTATCCGCCATTCATGAAAATGCACAATTTGTTGTCGATGTAAAATCGACAGGGCTGTATCACACGGACCCTGTCTTGAAAGCCAATGGCGCGAAAACAGATTATTACAAAACAGGCCACAGCTATATCAAACGCCGCGTGCATGAACTTGACGCACTCGTGGGATTTGAAAAATCTGGCCATTATTTCTTTAACGCACCGCTCGGTCGCGGCTATGACGATGGTCTGGTGTCGGCGATCGCAATTTTGCAAATGCTGGACCGAAACCCTGGGAAAACCATGGCTGACCTCCGTGAAGCACTTCCAAAAACCTGGGGTTCGCCAACGATGAGCCCATATTGCGCTGATGAAGAAAAATATGGTGTCATGGACAGCCTCGTTGCCAACGCCACCGCTGACGCCGAAGCAGGAGTTAAAATCTTGGGTCAATCGATTGTCGATGTGAACACAGTCAATGGTGTGCGCCTGACCCTTGAGGATGGAACTTGGGGGCTCATGCGCGCCAGCTCGAATACACCCAACCTCGTTGTGGTTGTCGAAAGCCCCACTTCTGAAGAGAATATGATCGGTATGTTCCGAGAGATTGAGCGACGTTTGGCAAAATACCCAGAAATCGGTGAGTTTGATCAAAAGATCTAGGCCCTAAACTTGCATCGCCAAACCCAGACACTTCCACAGTTCGGATAAAATGATGAAACGCGTTACAAAAGCTGTCCTCCCCGTTGCCGGATTCGGCACACGCGTCTTGCCCGCCACAAAGACGGTGCCCAAGGAAATGCTGACGATCGTGGATCGTCCTGCGTTACAATATGTGGTGGATGAAGCGATTGAGGCGGGAATTGAGCATTTTGTATTCGTCACAGCCCGAGGCAAAAGCGCAATCGTCGATTATTTTGATAGCGCCTATGAGTTGGAGGACACTTTACTGCGTAAGGGTAAGAAGGACATTTATGACAGATTGAAAGCCAAACAGCCAGTTGAAGGTACCATGAGTTTCGTACGTCAACAGCAAGCTAGGGGCCTCGGACATGCGGTCTGGTGCGCCCGCGACATCATTGGTGACGAGCCTTTTGCGGTTTTGCTTCCAGACGTACTCATTCAATCCGAACAATCTTGTTTGGCGCAAATGATGGATGTTTATAACCAAGTCGGCGGCAATATTATCGCCGTGGACCCTGTCCCCGAAGATAAGGTGTCGAGCTATGGCGTAATTAAGCCAAAATCGGGTGAGGATTTTCGATCGGAAAAAATTATCGCAATGGATGGCATGGTTGAGAAGCCGCCGGTCGCCGAGGCGCCTTCTAACCTTAAGATTACGGGGCGCTATATCTTGCAACCAGAGTTGATGGGCTTGCTTAAAGATCAAGCGGCCGGTGCGGGCGGAGAGATTCAGCTGACCGATGCTATGGCGCGCTTGATGGAAACCCAAGATTTCCACGCCTTCGCTTATGAAGGCCAAGATTATGACTGCGGTTCCAAACTCGGTTATTTTGAGGCGGTTATGGCCTATGCGCGCACACATGCAGACATTGGCGAAGGGGCACGCGCGCTCATCCGTCAGTCGGCTGAATTAGCCTAGGCACGGCTTCGTGACGCAATTTAATGACGCCTTAATGCATAGTGCTGTGCGGCTCCGAACGTGGTGCAGCGAGCGAGCCTTGCCAATTTGGGCCGACCGCGCCCAACTCCCAACGGGTGGCTGGGTTGAACATCTAGATTTGAACGGGCAGCCTGACCTACAGGCGGAGCGAAGATGGAGGGTGTTGGCGCGCCAAGTTTACGTCTACGCCAAAGCAACCTCCCTCGGCTGGTATGACGGGTTAGAAATTGCTGAGAATACCTATAAAAGACTGCAGGATATCGGTTATGTTCACCGCGTGGGCATCGACGGAAATGTCACAAATGATATGCGCGACCTCTATGACCACGCCTTTTATGTTTTAGCGGCGAGCAGTCTTTATGGGCTAACTAATCGACCTGAATATTTAAAAGACGCAGAAGGTCTTCTTGGTTGGATAGAAGACACGCTTGCTCACCCGCATGGCGGCTGGATGGAAACGAACCAAGCTTCACTTTCTGATGCACGTCGTCAAAATCCCCATATGCACCTGTTGGAAGCCAGTCTGTTTCTCTATGGATTGTCCCAAGACAAGCAGCACATTCAATACGCTGAGCGTGTATTTTCTATTTTCGAAAAACATGTGTTCAATGAAGGTACAATCAGTGAGTTTTTTGAGGCAGATTGGACAATAGCCGCAAGCGACGAAGGCCAAACAGCTGAACCCGGACATGGAATGGAGTGGGTTTGGCTCTTAGGGCAATATGAGAAAGCCACAAGCGAAAGCGTTGGCCCTTATCAAGCCGCACTCTACCAAACGGCACTGCGAAACCGCGGATGGTTCCTCAATGATGAAGAAACGAAAGCTGGAGAGGTGCGGCGCGAAACCAAACGTCTATGGGTTCAAACTGAAGTGATAAAAGCGCATTTGGCAATGGCGGAAAAGGGAACGCCTGGTGCAAGAGATATGGCGGCCGCTACAATTGATGCTCTTTTTCCTACATATCTGACTGCAGATGGTCTCTGGAACGATCAGATAAATGCCTGTGGAACCAATATCGCCAAAACCATTCCCGTCAGTACGTTTTACCATATTTTATGCATGGCGGCGGAAGCTGAACGTGTCGCAGGCTTGATCGAGGCCTAAGTGAATTCCAACCGTTCTTGGGACGCGTAGAACAGGGAATTGACATTGGTGTCTTGCTCGGACTCCGCGAAAGACAAATTCATAATCTTGCCGATTGTCTGTTTGCGTTCCCCTAATGCGACCTCAAAATCAGCTTCGATTTTCGCGCGCGCGCCGCTCACATCTAAATGCCGCATAAGCGATTGATAGATATCAACCCGACCCATCAGAAAATAGCTTTCATACAGGATCTTTGTTGCAATTTTTTGGTGAATGTCTTGGTAGGACAGTTGATCCAGCATTTTCCCGACAGGCTTTACGATAAAATCCAATTCTTCGCGAATATCGGGCGAAACTAAATAAAGACGTTTGATTTTCAGCAGTTCGGCCTCAATAGCCGCTACCATTTCGGGGTCAGATTCCAAATTGTTGATGATCACGATGTCGATATCAGACCCCTTAATGGGCACCTTCAATGTATCATGCTGGCGTGGTGTGTCGTGGGCGAGATAATAGGCGATGTCTCCCGACAAGAAAACCACACAGTTCTCGTTGATTTCCTTCTGTAGATCAGAGGGCAATCTTAGGAGCGCTTCTCTAGCGAGCGATAACTTCCGAAGGGAGATACGGCGGAAGCGGTTAGCCAAACGTGTACCTGCCTCCACCGAGGCCACGCCTTGCTCTGGCAGGTAAATTAGACTGAACGTCAGAAAGTCGCGCAAGATGGACGGGCTCAAACGCAGCATATTCTCGCGCGTGACGTCATACCTCAGGTAATAGCGCGCGCAATTTTGAATCAGGATGCGATTGGAGCCGTAGCATACACGCCAGAGGCCGATCGGATGGACATTAGAAAAATGTTCCGACAGCCATGTTCCCGTTTGCGGGCCATGCTTTCGCAATACAGCCTCAATCCGATCAACAGTCGCTGTATCGCCTTCGTCAAATTTTATTTTGTTCATAGGCGTACGCTAAGCCAATAACCTTTGAACGTCTATGAAGTTATAAAATGGGTATGCGTAATTTAAGTACAGCTATAGGGAAAAACCTAGGCCCTATCTTCCGTTGAATGGTAAGTACGGGTTGGTATTTCCGTCTGACTATATTATGCAAAACACGTTTAATCAGGTGGTCTGTCCCGTAACTTAGAGTCTCATTTTGTCCGTTACCAAAGCAAATTCCGGATACATACCGGCAATCGACGGCTTGCGCGCTGTGGCCGTTAGTTTGGTCCTACTCTTTCATGTCAAAACACCTTTTTTTCTAGGCGGCTATGTAGGTGTTGATGTATTTTTTGTGATTTCAGGGTTCCTGATCACGCGTGGCATTATTTCGGCCTCTGAGAAGGGCAAGTTCAGCTTTGCTAATTTTTACTCTCGTCGGGCCGTGAGGTTGTTTCCTGCGCTCTTTGTTACCATTCTTGCGACGCTGATCGCAGGTTTTTTTGTTCTCAGCCCCTCTGCGCTGGAAGAAATGTCAGGATCTGCTTTGGCAGCAGCTCTCTTCTTCGCAAATATTTTCTTCGCGTTGGATGCGGGCTATTTTGACACCGCTTCGCATCTAAAACCACTGCTGCATATGTGGTCATTATCGGTTGAGGAACAATTTTACCTCGTCTGGCCTGTGACGATCATTGTGTTGATGCGCGTTTTTAAGGGCAAAGCCAAATACCTGATCCCGATCATTGGGGTACTGTCTCTAGCCGCGGCACTTTATTATGCGCCTAAAAATGCGAATTTCGTATTTTTCATGACGCCTTTCCGCATTTTTCAATTTTGTATCGGCGCAGGTTTGGCTTTTTGGGCATTCCCTGTAGCCGGCAATAAACGCGGCTATCTTGGACTGGCGGCGATGGTCGCGCTTGTCTTCGCAACGGTTTGGATCGGCGATACGGTAACAGGCGTCCTGCCGACCGCCTTGTTGCCCGCAGCCTTAGCGGGGATATTTATCGCAACAGCTAGAACACCCATCTTAGAAACTATTTTTGCTTCGCCCCCGGCTGTTTGGTTAGGGCGTCGCTCATATTCAGTTTACTTGGTGCATTGGCCGATCATTGTTTATTATGGCATCAAAACTGGGTTTAATTTTTCGCCCGTCGATCAGATTGGCTTGATCGTTGTGTCCCTAGTTCTGGGTGCTGTCCTTTATAACTGTGTTGAAGAACCTTTGCGCATTCATGGCAAGCAATCCCTCACCGAAAGTAAGCTAAAGTTAGCGGGAATAATTCTGCCAATGGCGGCCGCTCTCTCTCTTTCTGTTCTGTTTATTCAAAAAGATGGGTTCCCAAGTCGAGTTCCTGAAGCTGTGAAATCTATCGTAAATAATGCGCCAAATGACTGGGCGACGAGGCTTGCCGAAATACGGACAGGCAGCTGTAATATTGTTGTGGCAGATCATGGTTTTGATGATTGGAATCTGGAAATTTGCGGTGAGGTCGATCCAACGCGGCCCAATGTATTTGTAATTGGCGATAGCTATACCGGCGGAACTTATATGGCGTTCAAACGCGCTTATCCCGATGTGAATTTCCTTCAAATGTCCATTCCAGGGTGCCGTTTGAAGCTTCCAGAGAATATGCCCGACGAGGGTAAATATGCCGATTGCAAGCGGTTATATGCTTTGTTCTTCAACGAGTTGCTTCCCAGTCGCCAATATGACGCCGTGATTTTCACGTCTAACTGGTTACCCAATCTGCACACAGATATTGGTGATGTTCTGAAGGCAAGTGCGGATACACAGACGCCGTCAGTTTTAATTGGCCAGCGACTTGCCTATTCCGAGAAACTACCGACAATATTAGAAAGCTCGATTTCCCTAAGTGAGGCGCAGAAATCGGCAGATCGAAAAATTGATCAAGCCAATATCAAATGGAATGAGTTCTATAAAACGCGGTATGGTCCGCAAGCGGATGTATTCGTTGATTTCCTCGAGCTCGCCTGCACGCCCGAATGTTCAATTGCAACGAATGACGGTCGTATGATTATTTTGGATGATAGACATTTGACTGAAGTTGGAGCTGAAGTCATGGCCGCTAAAATCCGCCGGAAATATGACCCGCAACTACGGCCTATTTTCAAAGCGAAGGCAATTGCGTCCGAAGGCCAGAATGGGCGCAAATCCCAGCTTGTTATGCAATGTTCTGCGGTTGGATCAGCAAAGCCGTTCGTTCGTGAGTATAGCTTGTCTCAAGAAAGTGGGATGTGGAAACTGGACCGTTCAAACCCGACCTCTGGAGCCTTTGAAAGATGGGACCTGAACATCTCCCCCGAGGGTGTAGTCTCAATCGCAGGCGAGTATCAGGAGGGGGCTGGTGGCATGAAAGAAATAAGCTTCTCTGGCATCTCATTCGATGACATTTTAATCGCAAATGGAAAACGCGGCCCTCGAGATTGCCGTCTAGTGGCAGATTTAAAATAGGGACCAGAACACTTCTGAGACGGTGAATGGATTTTACGTTACTCCTACGTACAATTCACTTTCACCCAGTGTCTGATGCCTGTATGTGATGGCTGAAATTTTAGAAACAGTTGGATATTATGACTTTCAAGACATTTTCGCTTCTGAAAACGAACAAAAATACCGTGCGCAGTACTTTCGCTACAGTCAGTGCGATCGGCTTGGCTTTCGCGCTAAGCGCATGCGCGCCAAAGGATGCTCCGAAAAAAACAACGACAGTTGAAGTCCCTGCAGTTGTTACCGTGACGCCCGCGCCTAAATATTTGACGCGTATGACATGTGGCGGCGTTGGCTCTGCAGCAGGGTTTGAACGTTCCTATGTTGTTTTTGTTGAAGGCGGAACGCTCTCATTCATCAAAGGCACTGCTGGCGAGTCAGGTTACGAATATTGGGGCGGCACAGTCGCAGCAGATGGAACGGTCAACGTCGAAGGTACTTATGAAGATACTCCCGGTCAGCCGCGCGACATCACGTTCACGGGGAGCCTGACAGAGGCAACGCTCAACCTATCTGGTACACGCGGTCCTCGCGAGTGTACGGTCGCTGGCAAACTACCTAACGCCTAAAGCTGCCGCCCCTAGGGCAATGTCGGGAACGCTTCGCACTATATGACACGTCACACATCCGAATTACGTGTCTGCGTGAGCGTTCCTATTGGTTATGGATCAAAGTTTTTCAAGTCTTCGCTTGGGTCTTTAAAAGCCCAAAATGAATATCTTGATATTGCGATAATGGACGCAAGCGGGGACCCCGCTGTTGCTCAGGAAATCGCCCAAAGCGGCGTTCAAACCACCTACCATAGATGTGCGCCTGACGGAGGGCAGTCAGACGCGATCGCAGAAGGATGGGCCCGCTCAACGGCGCCCATTCTCGCCTGGTTGAATGCTGATGATATGTTGTTGGAAAACTGCATACCTATGGTTCTCGCCGCTTTTGAGGCCAATCCAAACATTGATCTTATCTATGGGCATAGCTCGATCTGCAATGAGGAAGGCGATGTTCTTGGGCTACACAGTGCAGTTAAGCCCGTTTCCAATTTAATATATCGAGATAACTATATTTCGCAGCCTTCCTGTTTCATCCGACGAAGTGCTTTGGAAAAAATCGGCGGGATCGATAAATCTCTGCACTACACAATGGACTGGGATCTCTGGTTACGGCTTTATGATAATGGCCATGAATTTATGTTCATTGACGAAATTTTTTCGAATGTGTCTTGGGTCACTGACACGAAAACAAGCCAGATTTCTATAAAGCGCTACAAAGAATTTGCCGCCATATTGCATCGTTCACAAGGTCTCATGAACGTCGCAAAAGGTGTCGTATCCAGCGTGCTGCAAACGCATGGTGTCTATCGTGACCAGACGAAATGGGGTGATAGCTTACTCCCGCTTTACAACGGGAAACCTCACGCGACGCTACCGATTATCAATGCGACAGAGACCGCTCAGCGGAGGCTAGAGTGCCGCTTTTCAAAGCCGACAAAGGACTATGTTGTAAGCTGTAAGTCTGGAGATATAACTTGGGATGGGGCTACCGCGTGGATCACGTTCCATACCGCGATAAAGGCTGGGGAATGCGGCGTCATTTGCATAGACGCAAAAAATTCATCAGATGATATGAAGCTGATAGAAGCCAAATGGGCATAGCGGCGAAACCGCCGCTAGCCAAGAAATGAGACGTTTTAGGCTTCTCTGATTGTATCCAGATGTGTCTCAAACCATGAAATCGCATCCGCCAACCCGTCTTCGAGTTCGCGGGTAGGTGACCACCCTAAAGCTGCCATACGTGAGTTGGACATAAGTTTGCGCGGCGTTCCGTCCGGCTTGGTCGTGTCTTTTGTCAATGTCCCTTTAAAGCCGACGAGCTTCATAATCAGTCGCGCCAAATCTTCGATAGGTATATCGTCGCCTTGGCTGACATTAACATGTTCATGACCAGAGTAATTCTTCATTAAGAAAACAAGACCATCAGCGCAGTCATCAGCGTGCATAAATTCACGACGCGCCGTGCCTGTTCCCCAAATTTCCATCGAATCCGCATTTTCTTCGCGGGCATTATAGGCCTTGCGAATAAGGGCTGGGATAACATGGGAGTTTTCCAGGTGGTAATTGTCGCCTGGACCATACAGGTTTGTGGGCATTGCGGAGATGAAGTCACTGCCATGTTGCTGACGGTAGGCTTGACAAAGTTTTATCCCTGCGATTTTGGCGATCGCATACCACTCATTTGTTGGCTCGAGAGCGCCAGAGAGGAGAGAGCTTTCCTCAATTGGCTGATCTGCAAACTTAGGATAAATGCAAGATGAGCCTAGGAATAAGAGCTTCTCCGTTCCAATGGCGTGAGCCTTGTGAATGATGTTCGAAGCGATCGCTAGGTTGTCATAGAGGAAATCAGCCGGGTAGACAGAATTCGCGTGAATTCCGCCAACCTTTGCTGCCGCCAAAAAAATGGCGTCGGGCTTATTTTCATCCATCCAGGCGTCAACGGCCGCTTTGTCTTTTAAGTCCAACTCCGACCGCGTAGCCGTTAGAACCTCAGCAACATTTTCACTCTCTAGTCGGCGAACAATCGCTGAACCGACCATGCCTCGATGGCCAGCAACCCAGACCCGTTTTCCGGTCAGGTCATAGGGTTTGGACGTATTAGTCATGTCGGTTTTTCCGGTCGACTTCACGTGCCACTAGCTTCAGATCGCTTTCCATCATATCGGCAACGAGACCTGCAAAAGGTGTTGTGAATGTCCAGCCCAACTTTTCTTTCGCTTTACTTGGATCAGAAAGAAGAAGTTCTACCTCTGTTGGACGGAAATAACGTGGATCTACCTTAACCAACGTGCGACCAGTTTTGCTACATTTACCGATTTCATCAACGCCTTCGCCGCTCCAATCGATTTTGATATCGACCATAGAGAAAGCCAGTTCCACAAATTCACGAACGGAGTGCATTTCACCCGTACCCAAAACATAATCGTCAGATTCGTCTTGCTGCAGGATGCGCCACATACCTTCTACATAATCACGTGCATGGCCCCAGTCGCGCATTGCGTCGAGGTTGCCCAGATAGAGTGTATCTTGGAGATTGTTGTGAATGGCGGCAACAGCCCGAGTGATTTTACGCGTCACGAATGTTTCACCGCGGAGAGGGCTTTCATGGTTGAACAGGATGCCGTTGGACGCATGCATTCCATAAGCTTCGCGGTAGTTTACGGTAACCCAATAAGCGTAAATTTTAGCGGCCGCATATGGGCTGCGTGGATAAAAAGGCGTTGTTTCGCTTTGTGGCGTTTCGACGACTTTACCATACAGCTCAGATGTAGAGGCTTGGTAGAAACGTGTCTTGTCCGCCAAGTCGAGAATACGAATAGCTTCGAGCAAACGCAGTGTGCCAATCGCGTCAGATTGCGCCGTATATTCTGGCGTATCAAAGCTAACTTGGACATGTGATTGCGCGCCTAGGTTATAGATTTCGTCAGGTTGCGTTTCTTTAACAATACGGATCATGTTCGTGGAGTCGGTCAGATCTCCGTAGTGCAAGAATAGCTTGGCATCTGGATCATGCGGATCGACATAAAGGTGATCAATGCGCGACGTGTTAAACGAAGACGACCGGCGCTTAACGCCGTGTACAGTGTAACCTTTGCCAAGCAGAAGCTCTGTCAAATAGGCACCGTCTTGCCCGGTAACACCTGTGATTAAAGCGGTCTTTGTCATATGAGTACTCTCTGTCGATTTATTTTTCGTCCATGAGCAGACCTGATACAGATTTACGGCGCAGCGGCTTCAAACTCTATAAAAGGCTAGATCAGTATTCTGGTTGAATTGTTTTAAAATATGCAGTCTTGATGGTTTGGCTGACGGCACAATTGCCCCGCAACGTTAGCCCATACGAAATAGGAAAATATATCCTTCATGTAAAGTAAAGATCGAGGGTGAAAGAGGTTGGAAGTCCAACAATAGCGTAGAATTCAGCCGCGATAATTTGAATTCATTAGGTGTCGCCAAGTACCTTCTTCATACGGTTGAACGTCCGCTTAACCTTTGAGTCACTGAGCGTTTCAGTCTGGGGGACATAAGGCGTCCATTTTTCGACGTCAAATCCGTCTTCATACATATCAAGTTTCAGATTTTTGACCATCTGAGAGTTAATGAAAATGAAGTCTGCTTGCACAAAGCGGTTACCATAATAGCACAAATCTACGATATCGAAAAGTTCGAACCCAAGGGTGAGCGCCGCGTTACAGCGCTCTGCAAAGTTCTGAGGACCAGCTTCAATACAGAGAACGCTGCAATTCGAAACGACAGGAAGTGCGCCGCGCATTACATCAAGCTCCGCGCCGTCGACGTCAATTTTTAGGAGGTAGGGTTTTGGGATCGTTTCCGTCTTAATCAGAGTCGCTATCGTGATGGTCGGGACCGTACGGAAATTTTCACCATCCCCTTTCTCATGGGTTAAGCGAGAGTGCGTAATGTCTTTACCGGATCTTATCGAGGAGGTTTTCATCTTCGCAGTGCCATCGGCATCGGACGCTGCGGCCTTAATAATTTTGAATTGGATACCTGCGCCCTGATAAATGCGCTCAATATCTGCATAAAACTCTTCGATAGGCTCGACCAAGATATGCGGTACGTTAGGAAAACTGTTCATGAGGTCAGCTGTGCAGCTTAAAACGCCCACATCGACAACCGCCTCTACGGGGAAACCCATGTTTTTCAACGTTTTGAAGGCATGGGCTTTGGTTGGATGTCTGCTTAACATGTACTTTTCCGTAAAACGACAGCATAAATTGACCAAGCTGAAAAGCAAGTCGCTGCTGGGTTAAAGATTGTAAATATACCCGCTATAGCAGACCTGCATTATGTGTTGCTCACAACCACGGATGGGTATTAAACCCTGCGGACGCATGGAACAGGATGAATCCTAAATATGACTTCCGTTAATCAAGATGAGGCAGTAGAACGCGAGACTTTGCCCGTCTATAGTTTTGATGCTTCCAAAGACGGCTTTAAATACGCTTTGGACGACCTGAAGACGGCCTTATCGCGTCCTCGACTGCTCCTCAATCTGGTTCACACCTCTTTTTTCTCAAGGTATCAAGGCACTTTTCTAGGCGGGTTTTGGATCACAGCCACAACCTTTATGATGGTCTCCGGACTAGCACTTCTCTACTCACGCATCCTTGGTGATAATCTCAGCGATTATTTTCCATATGTCGCCATCGGGATCATCGTTTGGGGCCTCATATCGACATTGATCAACGAAGGCGCATCGGTTTTCCTGGCCGCGTCTGTCGCCTTCAATCAGGCGCCGATCCCCAAGACAATTTTCGCTCTTCGTCTGGTTGGTACAGCTTTACTCAGCATGCTCTACAAATTGATCATCGTGGTTGGCGTCCTCATTTACTTTAAGGTTTTTCCGTCTTGGCCCGCCCTCTTGATGGCGATCGGCGGGATGTTTCTTATACTTTGGACCGGGTTCTGGTTTACCCTATTTATCGGCACTATTGGCACGAAATTCAGGGATATTGGGCAGCTTACCAGTGCATCGTTGACCTTTGCATTTTTCGTCACGCCTGTTTTTTGGCGTTCTGATCGACTGGGCGACCTTAGCTTTCTCATCACCTACAACCCACTCTACCACTACATCAACACGGTCCGCGGTTCACTTCTCGGGTATTCCGATGTGGTCGAAAGTTTTCTTTGGGCGG
Source organism: Litorimonas cladophorae (assembly GCF_014652455.1). GTDB lineage: Bacteria > Pseudomonadota > Alphaproteobacteria > Caulobacterales > Maricaulaceae > Litorimonas > Litorimonas cladophorae. The sequence continues at coordinate 572,283 of NZ_BMYV01000002.1, forward strand.
GCGGAACATCGATTGTCATCGCTGTCTTGGGTATGGTCACTTTCTGTCTGTTTGCAAAACGCATTGTGTATTGGAGCTAAGATGGGCCCCTCAATCAAAATGGAAAATGTCGGCGTTCACTTCGATCTCCCACAGGCTCGATCCCAGGGCATAATGAACTCTTTCAAAACTGTGGCTTTGGGTGGTGTGATCACGCAACAGAAAAGGCGCGTTGGCATCAGTGCACTAGATAATGTCTCACTCAATCTCAAAACAGGTGATCGGGTAGCTTTAATTGGGCACAATGGAGCCGGCAAAACGACGCTTCTACGGATATTGGCAGGGATCATCCCGCCGACCTCAGGCAAAATTAGGGTTGAGGGGCGGATATCGTCTCTGATCTCCATCCAACTGGGGCTGAACAATCATGCCACTGGCCGCGACAATATCCGATTGCGGGCGCGTTATATGGGTTTTAACGAAGAAGAGATTGATCAGCAATTCGCGGATATCATTGAATTTTCCAACCTTAATGACTTCATCGATCTTCCGATGCGCTCTTATTCGAGTGGGATGCGACTTCGCCTCGCTTTTGCGATTGCCACAGCTTTTCGGCCTGACATTTTGATATTGGATGAATGGTTGTCCGCTGGTGACGAAAACTTCCAGAAGAAAGCCAGTCAGCGCTTGGGCTCTCTCATCGACCGGACGGGCATCTTTATTTTCGCCAGCCATAACTCACAAGTGCAGGCAAGAACCTGCAACAAAGGTATAGTGTTGCGCCGTGGGAAGATTTTATTCCGCGGGGACATTGATGAGGCCATTAAGTTCAACCGTACAACTGAATACTAAACTCACTTAGCCCAAGCGTATAGGATTCAGCCGTGGCTGGAACGGTTCCGTATAGGTTAATTGTAGCCTTCAGATTGATGAGATTTTCTTAGCAGCCTTTATAAAGTCGACCATTAAACGTTTGCGCTCTTCGACCAGAACCTGCGGCTGACTAAAGAGATCTGCCATACGTTTTTGAGACTTCAAATATTGCTTGGCAAAGGCTTCGTCTGGCACGAAACGATCAATGTATTTGGCGGCGTCCTCACCGGTCATACCGAAGATGTTGATGAACCCACCATCGGGGAAAAGTTCATGAATGCGATGATTTGGACTCGCGAAATACACTGGAATTGCATTGACGGCAAAAGCGTCAAAAATCTTCTCTGTGATATAGTGTTTTTGATGGGTGTTTTCCAAACCCGACGCGATTAGCGTTTTCCCATCCAGGGCATTTAACTTATCTAAATGCCAATCTGGCAAGGCTTGACGTTTCTTCGCTGTTTTGGGCCAACCACCGCCGACGCGTACAATATTGCCTTTTTTACAGTTCTTCGCGACGGACGTACGCAGGAGACAAAGTCCATAAACATCGTCTTCCTTCACTTCCACGCCATAGCGTTCATTGTTACGGATTTCGGCATAAAACGCTGACCGTATTGTCGTGGAAGACCAATGCTTCATCAGATCTTCGACAGACATTTTAGCGTTCCGTCTAAAGTAATTCCCATATCTGACGAAGAATTTGTCACTCGTGGTTATGAAATAGGGAACCTTGTTAAAGGCATAAATGTCAGAGTTCATGTGGTTGAGGAAGTGATAGGGGATATTGCCCGCCTTGCTCTCAATCGTCCGGGCTTGCTCGGTATAGCCCTTGCTCCAGATTACGTCCCAAAGGGGCTCTTCCGACAAGACCACATGTTTAGCATTGTAATTATCTAATTTATGGTTGTTTAACGCCTTGGTGTCTGAAGAAAAATCGATATTGAAGCCTGTCATAATCAGGTCGGCTTCTTTGGCCGTATCGACAATTTCGATCATGTCTTTGGAGTGCGTCAAGTAAGGTTGGTAAGACAATGGTGTCCGATTAGAGTGTTTTCCGTACAACATAACTTTCAAAGGCTTCGTAACCTCGAACGCCTCTTGGTTCGGCGAAATCTTCTTCTCATCAAATTCCATGAAAGCTTTTGCGCGTTTATAGCGATCCACAGAAGCGGGGTTTACATTTTTCTCAATCGCTTCCGACAGGAGCTTTTGTATAGAGGCATTTTGGGCGTAGCTCGCAGCGAAACCCTCTCGATCAATCATCAACCCGCTAATGCACGCGTTCAAGAACATCGAAAGATCGAACTTGGACGGGTTTTCGCGACGAGAAATCGTCTTCGCCATTTTCACTAAGGTGTCATTATGGCATGTGCCTAAAGTTAAATCATCCTGTCCGAAATCACCGTTGGCGATCTGGAGGTAGAGCATCTGAATATCGTAAATGAATGTGTCCATTCCATAAAGAATCCAGAGTTGCCCTAACATTTGGCGCTTATGCGCCAAGAGCTCTGGATCATTAGCGATAGCTTCTAAACGATCAGGTAGAGCCTTGATCGCTTCAGGTGACTCATCGCAATAAACGACCGCTTCATCCCAGATCTTTTGGCGTCCCGGCGTTAGATATGTATCGGCAAGAATGACGGGAATTGATCCGGCTGCGATCGACTCCCAAAGACGAATAGAGTTGGGGCCGCTACCTGAAGGACAGAGTGCAAATGTCGTTTCTCTGAGGGTTTGCTTGAACTGCTCCGACGCATCCACATTGATTAGTTTATCTTGAGTGTCACTGTTTTTACGAATTTGGTAATCATAGACGATTTTATTAAAATGCCAGCTGTCCCTACCGACGACCAAACCGCGTTTGTCATCACCCAGCAAATCCAAAATCCAATTGCGCGCTTCTGTCAGATACCATTGATTTGCACGCGCTCCGATGAACGAAAACAGATGCGCCCGTTTTTGATCAAGTGGCCAATTTTCTTTCTTGGGGAATTGGACAGAATATAGGGGGAAAGGATGTAAGTCGATCTTGCGATCTTGACTAATTGAAAACTCATTCTTTACGGCGTGAGTCCAAAAGATATCTGTTACACGGTGGTCAAAAAACATATCAATGAACTTCATCATATGAATATGCTGGCAGACGGTCACAACACGTGTGTTTGGTGCAATTTTTGCCGTCAGTTCCTTAAGCTTTGCCAGTAAAGGCATCGCATCGCTGCGCTTAGTGTTATATTTATCTAGGAAAGTGGCCCAAGGGAATGCGAGGTAAACAACGCCTTTCACATCAAATAGATGTTCTTTGACCATATGATAGGCATTTTTCTCGGTGATAGCGGGAAATTGCCATTCGTCATCATGGGCAATGACTCCGCTATTTACCGATCCATGTGATTTGCTTTTATTACCCATTCCTCGGCCCTGAAACTTCCTCTCGAATTCAACTTTCGAAGTGGTCAATACGATGCCCATCCCAGGTGATAACTCCACCTGTATTCCACAATATCAAACACCATAAGTATTCGAGACTTTAAATTTTTCGTGATTTGCCCCAGATATAAACTCATACATCTGCCGCCCTTAAACGTCATTTAATCCAATTTGTCTAGGTAAAAGTCCGCCAAAAGAGAGTGGATTCATAGCCAAACTGCCTCAGGGGTTACTCTTATTCTTTCTGCTTCGCATAATGCTCAAAACTCGGGCTACACGCTTATCATTCGCCTCAATATCCGTCACCCGGTGCTTTGGATGCAAAAGTGTTATAGGGTCTACGCCTGGACCTTGGGGCGGAGTTAAATTTTCGATAAATTCTAAAACCTTCAAAACTTGGGCTTCGTTCAAAGAAAAACCTAATTCTTTAGCAATGCTTGAAATAACGCTTTCGGGCTTGTCTGATATATGTTGAAAATTCACTTCCAAATCAGATCGCTGATCCCAAATTTTGTAAAGCTGAGCCTGATGTTTCAACGCGTTCAAAATTCCAGCTTCGGAGTCTTCCACCCAACCCATGCGAACGAGGGAGCTAACACGCCTTTCTAAAGATCTGTGGTTGGTAATCGTTTTCCAAATTGGACCCGTATAATCATCGACATTATGAACTTTGATCAGGTGGTATTTGACATCTGTCTTTCCTTCAAATGTCTTGTACCAGCCGCTAGCATATGGTGTGTTCGTAATTTCAAACACGCCACGAATAACGTTGAAAACCCAAGTTCCGCCCGATCGGGGGACGCTTCCTACCAGCACAACCTTCGGAGTTGTAACAGTGAGTTGCTTAGGTTTTGACTTCGGCGGGGCCACATCAATCTTAGGCGTGTCGGTGGCGCCAACTTGCTCGATGTATCTCTTTTTATGCCACGCTAAACTCGCTTCGCGCTCAGCTAAATCAGATTTCAAGGCCGCAATCTTCTGCCTCGCCTGTACTAATTTTTGTTTCTCGGCTTCCGTTTCAGCTGAGACTTTCTCATAACGCTCTTTCTCTTCCAAAAGGGCGTCGAGTTGTTTCGACTTTCCTTCGGAGATGGCCGTTAGTGTTGACACTTGATGATCGAAGGCATCGATTATGGCGGTATAAGTCCCCTTCATCGAGGCCTTAAATTCCGAAAGAGATGTACGTTCCGCACTTTGCGCGGTTGCTAGGTCTCCCTCTAGCTGTTCACAGCGCCGTTTAACTGAATTTAGTTTGTCACTAAGCTCCGCAGCGGTTGAGCATTTACTCTTATGTTCAAGCTTTAATGCCGCATAATCTGCTTTTAGGTTTTCAAGTTCTTGGGCCAATTGATTATGACCGCGCTCCGCGACATTCAATTTGTCACTAAGTTCTGCTGCAGTTGAACACTTGGTCTCATGTTCTAGTTTTAATGCGTCATGATCCGCTTTCAGGCATTTAAGCTCATGCGCTAAAGTTTTTCGCTGATCTTCATTCTTCGCGTTTTGGGCTTCAAATTGACTCAGCTTTTCTTTGAGTTCGATCTGTTCTGCGTCACGCTGTTGCGTAATCGCCAATACCAGCTCTTTTTCACGCGCAAGGCTTTTGGTTTCTAAATCGAGTTTCTTGCGTAAATCCGCATTCGTTTTCTTCTCCTTTGAAAAATTCTTCTCAAGAGTTTTCTTTTGAGACTCGAGGGTTTTCATCTGCTTTTCGACGCGGAGTCTTTCTAAAAGAGCTATGTCGATACATCCAGATATGGTCACGAAATCTTCGTTTTCATCGATTTCCAGATCAGCATCTACGCCTTTGTCCTTGAAGGCTTTCAGAATCTCTTTCGCCAGGGTCGCGCCTTTGAAGAGCTGGGAATTCGAGCTCACAACGTTGAAGCGTCTAACGTTTTTGAAATAGGGACCACTCAGCATCTCTGAAATAACGGAGCCTTCACCCCCGCAAATATCAACGATTAAATCGAAGTCTGCGCGCGACGGGATATAAGCCTTGACGACATCAGAAAAGCCTTGCGTTTGAACCTGAATTTCTTTTTGAAGTTCCAATCCTGGATAAATATCCAATAGTCCTGTTGGTTCATATAGGCCGCTCATATCCTCAAAATTGTAAATTTTGAGCTTTTCTGGCCTCGCCGAGTCCGTAACAGCCGCATTTACAACCGTAATATGGGGCGCATTCCGCGTTTCGAACTTTAAGATATTACAAACATCGATATTCGCATCGATCAGGACGATGTTTTTATTAGTTGCGGCTATATATTCGTTGAGCTGTGAGCATCTGCCAGCCCCTAAGTAAAGAAGGTGCCCCATTTTCGTTTTTGGTGTCTTGGCCAAAACTATTCTCCAGTCAACAGTGCGGAATGGCCAGTGAGTTGGGCGCTAATTTTCATTCCGAGACTCCAAGAAGTGTAATAAAGGATTCACACCGTCAATCAGAACATCCGGGTTGTCTTTCGTATATTTCCGCGTGTTAAACTTCGGGCCAGGAGACCGACCTTCAAATGCGCCATAATTTACAAAGTGTTCAATAGGGCTCATGGATATATTAGCCAGATCAGGGTAGGTTTTTAAATACCAATCCACATCAAATAATCCCGACTGATAGACGCGATTGACGTCACTTTGAGACGCTCTGCGACCCGCCAAACCGATTGCCCGCGATAATATTCGTACGGGGCGCGTTACTTTCCAAGAAAAACTGCTCTGTAGGCTGTCGATACGTTTATGTGTTCGCGCGAGATCGTTTTCCAATTCGGCGACTAAACGTTCGGTCTTACCCTCTTTCCAACGAGCAACTTTTTTCAGCTCCTCAAGTTCCGTAGAGACCTTTAAATAATTATGATAAGTTTCAGTTGCGTCGGATTGAATACTCGCCATTTGCTCGCTCATCAGGTCATCTTTCATATTCGATCGCCTTGCGTCGTCTATGGCCTCTGCATTGGCTTCAGCGAGTTCTTTGGCATGTAACAGGGTGGCTTCATGGGCTGCCTGCAGGTCTGATAAATCGGACTTAAGACGAGCGTTTTCATTGAGAAGCTTCTTCCCATCGGGATTTTTCTGACTCTCAATTAATTCTGCTTGAACCGCTTCAAGTTGCTCTAAAAGCAGACTTTTATTTTTTTCAAAGCGCTGATTATTGTCGGCTAATTCTGCTCGCACCGCATCAAGCTGCTCGACATAGAGCGCTTTGTTCTGCTCAAGGGCGTCTTGGCTTCCAACGAGATCGGCCTGCATGGCTTCCATCTGTTCAAGCAATAACTTATTTTCACTCTCTAGACTCTGGTTTGCGTCAGATAGTTTGCCGAACCTAGTACTGATGTCCTCAAGTTTTTGAGAAGCTTTAACACCTTTGGCTTCAAGTTGATTGATCTGCGCCTTTGCGATTTCATAGTTTTCTGTTGAAGCGTTCAGTTCTTCAAACACGGATTTCAAATCAAATACATCTGGAGTGGAATAGGGCGAGATCGGTTCGGAACGCGCCTCGAGTTCCTGTTGGAGTTTCAAGACGTCTTGATTTTGTCTTATGATTTGATTGGCGAAAATGCCGTGCAAATCGCTCACGGGTGGCCTTCTAGGGAGATCACCGACCCTGTCTGTGCCGTTAAATCTGTACTTGTTGACGCAAATTTCTATAAATTCTTCAGGAAACTGCAAAGCTGTGTCCGCATTTACCAAAAATACGGACTTGCGGTGTTTTCGAACAAAATTAAGAACGCTTTTAGTTGTTGTGATCCACGCAAATGCGGCTTCATCAGGCTTTAAACCGGCGGCTAAATAATGCGCCAATCCGAGTTTTGCTGGCAAATAAAACGCCAAAACATGCGGCTTTTTCTCTGCTTCGGCAAAGTGAGTCTCGAAGAGTGCCCAAGGTTCCTCAGACTTTGAGAACGCGATGACGCCAGACGTATCCTTTTCACTTTCGCTGGCAGGGTTGGTCGGCAAGCCTTCGGCCGAAACTACATTCCCAGAAATCGCCTCTAGAATCACGGAAATCGGGGGTTGATAGTTTTTCAACACCCCACCTGCTAACAAAATCATGTAAGTCTCGTTCTCGTATCCGGCGCACTGAAAAGAGCAATCACCACACAATACAATGCGTTGCGCTAAATACAAGAATGTAGCATAGTTTTAGCCCATGAATGTCGCTTTAGTTTAGATATTCAACAGTATGATCTGAGCTCTCATGTCAAATATCTTCTCTAAAATTAAAGGCCGAATTGCCTTTTATCTCAAACCTGCGCCATTGCGCCGTCAGCCAACAAAAAAAGATAGTTTTGCGCTTTTGAAGCGCCTGAACATTCCGATTGCTTCGGTGATTGACGTCGGTGTCCATGAGGCTACGCAGGAGCTCATCACAGCTTTCCCAAAGGTTCCGCATATTCTCTGCGAACCCGTTGAAGATTTTTTTCCAGCTATCCGCGAGAATTACTTCGGTCAGGTTCCCTCTTTTTTGATTGTTCCTCACGCAATAGGCAAGCTCAACGACGTTGTCGCGCTTGAAACCCTGTCCGTCGTTGACGATCAAGATATTACGCATGCTCGTATATCACCGCTAGATGGGGACAACGCCGAGAATGACCGAAGTGTTACGATGAAAACGCTTGATGCAGTGATGGCCGATCTGGATATTCCAAGGCCGCACCTACTAAAAATCGATATTGATGGCCCAGATATTGATGTGATTTTAGGCGCGGAAAAAACCTTAGAACACTGCAGTGTCATTTGTATCGAAGCTGGTGTTAAAGACATCCACCAACGGCTCAGTGTCATTCGAAAATATGGATTTGAGCTCTTCGACCTCGTTGATATTTGCTATTATGAGGATCGTCTCATCCAGATGGACGCAATTTTCATTCGATCCGATTTGATAAAATCACTCGGATTGGAGTTTTACAAAAACGGGTTCGATATCAACCAATGGAAGACGAACCTTTAAATAGAGGCGGGCGGCTCTGTCTGATTGTCTTGGTTCAGCCTCGCGCTTTCCCGCAGGGCGGCGCGATATCCGAAGGCACAAGCCATTGCCGAAAAAACTTGCCCCAATCGCCGCCCAATTCGTGGCTGCAACTTCAATGTACCGGTCTCGTAGACTTCTTCCATGTAAATTGCTGCCTGCGTAATTGATCGATTTCCGCCATGGTTGCGGAAGCCGCCAATTAAAGTTGGAACCGTCACCAAGCGTGTATGCTCGGCGAATTTACGCCAGATGAGGTAATCCCCCGCGAGCCGCATAGCGCAAATCTCGCTACGGTCCTGCGCTGAAAAACGCTTCCAGATTTCACAGCGAAAAAAGCTACTCTCAGCCTGGATACATCCCAGGAAGTTGGGATGAAAGTAGCCTCTTTTAATCCACCGCTGTGGCCAAATTCCTATCGGCAGAAGATACCTTAGCGCGCCATTGCGATCCCATGCCCCTGGAAACCCCGTGATCCATTTTCGGTTTTCAGAGACCTTCAGAAAGTCTGTTGCCACACGTAAAGCCCAAGACGGATAGAGATCATCCGAGTTCAGCCAACTGAAGATATCACCCGTCGCTACATCGAATCCTTCGAAAATAGCTGGATACATCCCCGTAGTCGTCTGTTGAATCAGCCTGATGCGAGCCTCTGCTGTTTGAAGCTTCGCAACTATCTGAAGCGTCGCGTCTGTTGATCCCCCATCGACAATGATCAGCTCCCAATCGTCATAATCCTGAGTAATGACTGAGTTTATAGCGGCCTGTATGTAAGGTTCGCCATTCAGCACGGGCATAACAATAGAGCATTTCATAAGATTATTCCTTGCGAAATCCGCTCGGGGTCGCAGTTATTTATACGAAACGCATCCACGCTCTCAAAGCCTGTATTAAGCTATTTCATTCCTTCGAACGAAACAATGGATAGTTGAATGACCCAAACCCCAAATTTGAACCTGCCTTACCTCATGCCTGCGCAGGCCTTGAAGTACATTACCTATAACGAAGCTATGTTGCGTTTGGACAGTTTGGCCCAGCTCAGCGTGAAATCTAGGGCCTCAACACCACCGACGAGTCCTATCGTAGGCGATGCATATTTGGTCGGGCCCACCGCGACAGGAGATTGGACTGGCTTCGAGGACTTTATTGCCCGAAGTGACGCTTCGGGCAATTGGAAGATGCTGGAACCTAACGCTGGCTGGACCTGCCTGATCTGTGATGATCGACGCCTATATGGCTTCTTCGACACTGGCTGGGCAGAGATTCAAATCCCTGAAACCATGCAGACGCAGTTCGGTGTGAATGCCCAGGCCGATAATCTCAATCGGTTCGTCGTTAAGTCTGAAAACGCGCTGTTTGACAATGAAGGTCACAGTCATCGGCTTAAAATTAACAAAGCCGCTCTTTCGGATACCGCGAGCCTTCAGTTCCAGACGGGCTACCAATCTTATGGCGAGATGGGCCTAATCGGGAACAATGCCTTATCGATCAAAGTTAGTGAAAATGCGACCGATTGGACTGAGGCCATCAGGTGTGAAACCCATACTGGCCATACACAAATAAAAAATATGTATAGTGGTGGAGTTTATCTTCTGAACGAGACAGCCAAAACGATCACACCTCCCAAATCCGGCGGATTCATGATGATCATGATCGACAATGAAGATTATCCTCAGCTCTCCCACGCGGCCATAGTCGCTTATGATATTGGGGTCTCACCAAATGTGATTATCCTCGGCAGTGGCGACAAGTTTCGCGTCGCAAATGACGAACTCCTCACTGGGATAACGGGGCCCGATAAATTCACAACGCTCAGTGCGCTCAATGGCAGCCTCATGCTCGAGAACAGATACGGGACCCATCAGACATATCGATATACTTTTTTAGGGTGAAACTGACTGGTTGAATAGGTCGGGGTAAGAGTTTCGGATTTCTCGACCAACCCATGAGGACGCCTTAAGCGTGAAATGGCTATCGTCACGGTATATCAAGTCGCCATTTGGAGTCTCAATATCACAGGTCTCTGGGCAAAGTAGATCCATCAGATCTACATAGTCATCAGCTCCGCCTTGCGAGATCTTCATGGCGTCAGCACGCTTAATGAAATCTTGGTTGACGAGGACGTTTGCTCGCGTCCTTGCGGCATTTGACTCGCCAGCTTTTTGTAGGATGTCAGGCACACGTTCTCTGAAACGAGGGCGCAATCCAACCGTGACGACTTTGACCCCTAGAGACTCCAAGTATTTTTTCGTTTCCACGATATCTTTGTCGGAGACTTTCGTCCAATTCGCGACGAGAACAACATAATCAAATCTATTTTTCGTAATAACGTTTTCATACGCATTTTTGTAATGTGCCTGGCACTGATTTTTGTTCGCTGCCACTTTCGAGGGACTTTCAATTGGGCAACCTGGAATGATATAATGGCCGAAGTAGGGTGCTTTAAATCCCCCTTTTAAAGCGACATACATATCACCTGCGAAACTATCGCCAAATACCAAAACTTTTGGCATTTTTCCCACTGGCGCTGTTGCGCAGCGTTCCACGCCATAAAGTTCTGGCGCGTCCTGCGGACGCATGAAGCAACGCCCTTCCTGATCAGCAACTCCATCAGTTCCAAGTGACGCGGTCAGAGGCCCCTGAGAGATTGCCTGTGAATTAGCTGCACCCTCTTTGGCAAACCCATTAAAATATGTCACGTTCATCGCCAAAGTCCCACTCATGAAAGCCATTGCAAGGAGGAAAAACTTCGTTCGAAGAACACGCGCGGGGCTTGCCGAACGGGACAAGCGGAACGGTTTCTCTACGCATTGATGTAACAATTCACCTAAAATGACGGATGCCACGAATAGGCCGGCTTGCTCAAATGGGCTGAGAACGTAATCTGTCGCCATATTCCAATAAACGATGATCGGCCAATGCGCGAGATAGATCGCGTAAGACCGCTCCCCTAAATACTTCAAAATTGGAGATGCAAATATACGTTCTTGGACGTTTGATTTCGCGGTAAACAGAAATGCGCCAGTCAGCAATGCAGGCAATAGCATCACGGTTACGACATGCTGGAAGCCCGATAGATCATCTGGAAGGGCCGCCGCGAGGCCGAATAGAGATAAGACGCTTAGAATGCCGATAATTGAGAGGCGATCTCTAAATTTCCACGCTGGCAAAAAGCTGATCAGACCGCCAATGGCAAACTGGAAGACCCGGAAGGGGGCAAGGAAAAAGACCATATCTGGATTTTCACGATGAAAATATACAGCTGCAACAAACGACAGCAAGCCAAGCGCCGCCATTGAGATCACAAGCAATTTTCGCCCCGATGCCAAGCAAGCAAAAAGGAAAATTGGCCAAACCAGATAGAATTGCTCCTCTACGGCAAGGGACCAAGTGTGGAGCAAAGGTTTTGTATCAGACGCCTGAGCAAAATATCCAGCTTCCGTCCAGAAGAAGATATTAGAGAGGGAAATTGAAGAGAGGAAGCTCGAGAAACCTAGTCGGTTATAATCCTGGGCAGATAGAAAGAAGTACCCGCCAATCAAAGTCAACAACACGACCGTTAGGACCGCAGGCATAAGCCTTGCTGCCCGTCGGAAATAGAAATCCAGAAAGCTGAATGATCCGCGCTCAACACTTTGTGTGATGTTTCGTGTGATCAAAAAGCCTGAAATGACAAAGAATGCGTCAACACCAATAAAGCCTGAGTGCGCGAACTGAAGGTCCAAATGGAACAACAGGACCAATAAAACCGCAACTGCTCTTAAGCCATCGATAGATGAAATATACGAGTGATGACCTGTTTTGGCGGGTGAGGTATTAGACATTTAGATACTCAGCAATTTGATTCACGCTCAATTCCAGATAGAAGGCTAAGCCTTTAATCCTTGCCAGACAAATCCCGGCTAAATACTCTATCAAGACAGTCTTCCAGATCATCTGTCACGCGGTTGGCGACGATTACGTCAGACATGGATTTAAAATTGCTGAGATCTGAAATCACTTTTGCGCCAAAGAAATCATCCGAAGCCAACTCAGGCTCATAGATTACGACCTCAATACCTTTGGCCCGAATGCGTTTCATGATGCCTTGAATACTCGAGGCGCGGAAGTTATCTGACCCAGCTTTCATGACCAATCTATAGATTCCGACACGCTCTGGATTTTTTGCTATGATGGCATCCGCAACATAATCTTTGCGCGTGACGTTACTGGCGATGATCGCGCTAATAAGAGTCTGCGGGACTTTCTCATAGTTGGCCAAAAGCTGTTTTGTGTCTTTCGGAAGGCAATACCCACCATAGCCGAAAGACGGGTTATTATAATGGTCCCCTATGCGTGGATCCATGCAGACCCCCTCAATGATTTCGCTAGAAGATAGCCCGTGCATATGGGCAAAACTGTCTAATTCATTGAAATAAGCCACACGCATCGCGAGGTAAGTGTTAGAAAACAACTTGATTGACTCAGCTTCATTAGCTCCCGTGAATAGAACGGGGATGTTATCTTTGTGGGCACCTTCGACCATCAAATCAGCGAAACGACGCGCTTCATCTGAGTGATCTCCGACAATAATGCGTGAAGGATAGAGGTTATCATGAACCGCATTGCCCTCGCGTAGAAACTCGGGAGAAAAAATGATAATATTTTCATGTTCTTGCCGCATCCGCGATACAAACCCGACTGGGATCGTCGACTTGATAATGATGGTCGCCTCAGGTGCATGCTCGGCCGCGTAGCCAATGACAGTCTCTACACTGGACGTATCAAACTGGTTGGTGAGCGTGTCATAACTTGTAGGCGTAGCGATCAGGACAAATTCGGCCCCTTTAATGGCTAGGGCCACATCAATCGTTGCCGTAATATCAAGCGGGACCTCGCGCAGCATTTTTTCACCCACGCCGTCTTCAACAGTGGCCTCTTTGCGGTTGAGCATGTCCACGCGGGATTGATCGACATCCAAAGCAAAAACTTGGTTATTCTGCCCTAGTAGAATGGCATTGGACAGACCGACATATCCTAGACCAGCAATCGCAATTTTCATGATATAAACTTCATTTAGATGATTTTGTGCGCCAAATTGCGGCATAGCCAAGAATTTTGCTCGTGTCATGTCAGAAATCAAACGGAACCCAACAGATGGTCTAAAGCGAAGCTGGAAAGCCGGGAGAGCACCAAAAATTATATTACGTCCGACTTACCTTACCTTGTTGTCCTTCTGACAGTTGTTTTCAGCTCTCTTGTTAGATGAGGGCTTCACCTGTCGAGGGGGCTTATACTGAGCCACGTATCTAGATCGCGGCAAAAATATGTGAGCCGGCTCAGAATGTTCCGCTGAATTCAATGTTCAATATGGGGCCAAATGCTCGTGACTCAAATTCGGTGAAACCCAGGACGCCTCGGTCTCGACGATCTGTAAAGACCTCACGGGTGAAGTCTTCGCGTGAGCCAAGCAGATTGGTGAGTTCGGCTCGAATCTTCATTCCCCAAGCGTCTTTATGTTCGATAAATCCATATGTAATAGGTTTGTCGAGTGTGGGGTCATCCGTCGTGAAAAGACGAAAGCCCTTATAGTCGGCGTATTCGCGGACACCACCGCCATAGGCCCAATCTGTATCAGGAATATCGTGGCGCATACGTGCGTGCCAGAAGGTTTTTAAATCTCGGCTCAAGGGTCTTGAGATGCGTGTTACAGGATCATCAACCCGACTGTCGCGCCATTGAATGTCTAGATCAAACTGGGTGCCATCCCAGCCCCAACGATTGCCTTTTATACTTGTGTTAAAGTCGACCCCATACCGTATGGCATCGTCTACATTACCAACGGCGTCACCATCTTCCCCAATTGGGATGCGGTCGACGAGATCTGAAATGAGACTAACGTAAGGGTTTAGGTTGACTGTGAAACCTTGTCCAAAGTCTTTATCATATTCTAGGCCGACGAACCAACTTTGCGAAGGCACCAGGTTCACGTTCCCCGTGCGGTCTATATTGTCGATAACATCTACAGAGGAAATGAAGTCAAAGAAGCTGAGTTGACCAACCTCTCGTTCAAGTTTTAAGCGCCAGGACACGCTTTCATCTGGTTTATAGGTCGCCAGCAGGAAGCCTTTGGGGCGAACAAAGTCGCGTGTCAGGCCCCCTGTTTGCTCCAATTGTGAATATTCGACACCTCCAGAAACTTGAAGGTCCCATTTGGGCGAAAGCGCCCTACTGTGGGTGAGGGTGGCTTCCGTGCGACGCTCTTCGACGCGAGAGGTCGCCCCATCCAAAGCTTCCGCAATATACACCCCGTCGTTAAAAACCTGCAGCTCGGACACGATGTCCAGATAATTGAACGCGCCTTCAACGCCAAAAGTCCAATCCCGCCCATCTTTTGGGGACCAACTATATTCAGTGCGTGCAATCGCTTCGCCTTCGTCGGCCAGCCGGTCAAAGATCGACCCATCTGATTGTTCACCATCCAGTGCAAAGACCGAGAAAACACTACGCGTCGGGGATCGTTCGAAACGATAATATCCGATTGCTTTGAGTTTTCCGGGACCGACAGGAAACTCGTAATCTGTGCCTATTTTTGCGTTCCACTCATTCTCGCCACCCGTAAAAACTGTTTCTAGGTCTCGGCCGCGTTCTGTTCCGAGAGGATTATCTTCAGCGCGTCGACTGGATCGTATGAGATTGGCGGAATTGGTCTTGTTGAATTCTAAGTTTAAATTGCCAATGTGATTTTCCTTCGGCGTCCAATTCAAATCCAGAACAACGCCTGGCCCATCATAATGATAGCGACCCAACTCTTCACGGACTTCAAAGATTGTTCCATCTGCTGCGGTCAAGATTTCTGGCCCCCAATCGCCATTGCGGTTCGCTTCGTTCTTGAGTTCTGCGGAATAGGCGAGGTTCCCCGTTTTCCCTGAGAGCGTTAAATGGGCATGTGTGAGGTTGACGGGTTGGCGTTCTCTGAACTGTGGAGCCCAGCTCCACGTTCCAGACTGACCTGTAGTTTTGGTGACAATATTGGCGACCTGACCTGAAAGCCCTGGAATATCCAGTGAGGCGCCATCGCGAATTTCGATCCGCACCACATTTCCTGCAACAATACGGGAAAGCTGACTGCCCACGTCCGACTTCCCCGTTAGGCGTCCCCCATTGACCAACACATTTGCGCCGCCTTGCCCTAATCCACGGCGGTCATCTGCGCCTTGGAGTTGGAAGCCCGGAATTTGCGCGATCATATCAATTGCGGTTCGCGGTGCGTATTGGGCAAAGAACTCTGGCGAGAAGTCTTGCGCGGTTTGGGCTTGAGCCGACTGAGCAGGCAACTGGGCGAAAATTAGGCCGAGCGCGACCGTCGCCGCCAGATGCGGCTTTAAAAAAAGTGTCATGGTGGACCTCTGGTGGGGCTTTTAGTAAGTGAGCGGGAGATTAATTCGAATATGTGCCGTAGGTCACGCGGGTTGTGTGACGGCCGTTCTCCCAATCGGTGAGTATGGTCATGTTTTTTGGTGAAATCGTTATTTCAGATCGATTGTCAACAAAGCCATAGGTGTCGAGCAGCTCGCAATATTTACCACGCAATTTGGTGGAAAGCGGTTTGCCGTTCAAGCTCATGACGTTGTCTGGATGGGACAAGAAGACGGTCTCCTTGGTGTTTTTGATTAAGCCGTCATTTAAAAGTTCGGTGATTACAACATCACGAAACTCTTCGTGTCTCGCACGGGAAAGGTGGTCCGCTTGAGCGTGAGATTTTGCCTTTTCGAGAGCTTTGTTCTTGGCCTTTTCTGCATGTTTATACGCAAGGGATGCGTGCTTTTTTGAGACCTTCGTTGACTGCTTTTGGGCCTCGATGACCGATTTATGAGCTTCTCTTTGTTGGATGCGTGCTCGTTCTTGGTGAGCTTTCGCCTCAGCCTGATGTGTTTTCGCACGTTTTTGATTTTCTTTTGCTCTCGCGATGCTTTCAACTTGGCGCTGTTTATTTTGGATGAGCCTTTGTTGGGCCTCTACTTGTCTTTCGATTTCAGCGGAGCTGCGCAAATATTCGCGTTCTACTTCTGCCTGCGCTTTGGCCAACGCCTTAGTCTGTGCGTCATGAATTTGCGGACTGTTGAGGTGAGAAGACTGACGCTGGGCTGCTGTGAGACCCTTTTGCGCGGCCTTTAATCCCTCGAGTCTTGCCTCTGCATAATCTTCATATCTGTCTTCAATCGCCTCTCGTCGGTCTTCAAATAAATCTTTGATGTCATCGACGAAGTCTTCATATACCTCCGCGACATCTTCCATTTCGTCCGCATCTAGCGGGTTGGATTTCGCGTAGGCTTCTAAACGATCCTCATATTGGTCCATGGCAATCGCGAAGCTTTTATATATGGCTTTGTCGGTTTCGATGAAACTTTGAAAGTCTCCCTCATTTTTGAGTGTCGATAAATCGAGTGGGGGCAATACTGGTGGCACTGGCGGTGTAGGTTGCACTGGCGGAACTGGTGGAGTCTGCGGAACCGTAATCACGCTGTCTGGCAGGGTGGCACTCATCTCTGCCGGTAGTGGCGCCGATGGTGCGGGCGGTACAGGATGGGCGTTTGCGCGCGTGGTGCTTCCTAAATAGACCGAGCCGATGAGCAGGGCGCTAACCAAGGACATCACAACGTGTTCGGGACGACCCCGCGAATGTGCGCCAGTTTGGGTCCCGCCCGTCAATCTTGTCAAACGATCCATCAAAGGGGCATTTTCGCCAGTTCCTGTTGCGGCTATACCAAGGCGTGGCTGGGCATTCAGCCGAAGTGAGGCTAATCCACGAACTAAGGACAGTGGATCGCGACCTTGACGCACAGCCAGATCATCACAAGCTTGTTCTCGGTCACGATCAGCCCATTTAGCGATAATGTGAATGGCAGGATGGAAAAATAGAACGGTTTTTACGGCGGTTTGAATGAGGTTCAGTGCGTAATCATAGCGGCGAATATGGGCGAGTTCATGAAGGAGGACTGCTTCAACTTGATCACTGGGTAATCCCGACAGGAAGCCAATAGGCACGAGTACAATTGGCTTTAACATACCTAGCGTCATGGGCCCTGAGATGTTGGAAGACACCAATAGTTTCACATTTTCCGAAATGCCACTTTGTCGAAGGAGTAGCGTGAAGCGGTCCTGCCATTGCGGTGAGGGTGCAGACACGCCCAAGATACGGAGCTGCTGTACTTGGCCAAAGGCAAAAGCGTAGCGTAAACTCATGATGGCGAAGCCCAAAGCCCACAGACACGCTAGGATCGGGGTTACGCGGGAAAAGTTGACATCTGCTCGCCCTATAAGGGCCGCAGGGTCAAATGGCGTAATCAAGCTGGTAAACCGACCTTGGGTTTCGCTTCCGGCAACTGCGGATAGGGTGGCACCCCCATCTGCAGTCATGACGCCGAAATTCAAGGGAGTTTGGCCGAGATAGGCCGCAAAGGTCCAAAGAAACGCAATCAAACATCCAATTAATGCTGTAAGCTGACCAGCGTGCCGCAATGCGGGGGAATGCCCCCGCAGAGCAAAGCGCCAGATAACAACTGCAAGAAAGGCGATACCTACTTGCCAGATTGAATGCAGCACAGCCCATCCCAGGCTGTCCAAAATATGCGTGAATTCGGGCCCCATTTTCGTCTCCTTATTTGTCGAGCTTGGCAAGGAAGGCTTTGATCGCGTCGATCTCCGCCTCTGAGGTTTTTTCATTGCCTAAGGCATGCATGACGAGTTCGCTTGTGGACCCGCCAAAAGCGTTTTGAACAAAACGCTCGTAAAGGACCGATTTGGTTCGATCTTCTGTTTGTGTGGCACTGTAGAGGAAAGACCGCCCTTCACCTTGGGTGCGAGTTACAAGACCTTTGTCATGCATGCGTTGAATTTGCTTCAAGGTCGTTGTGTAACCCACATCCTTTGTAACACTTAATTTCGCATGGACGGCCTTGACCGTGCTAGGTTGGTGTTCCCAGAGGATAGATAGGATCGCAGTTTCAGCTGCCGAAGGTTTGGTGTTTTTGCTCATGCCCAAGCTTTATAACGACAGTTGTCGTAATGCAAGTATAAAACGACAACTGTCGTTTAGAGGCGTTCTCCTCGGATTTCCTGGGATCACTGAATTAACTTTTGTTGCGTTGAATACGCTGCTTGACGCGACTCGCGCGGCGCGGTCCTGTGGTGTATGGCGTTTACTTTCATCCATACGGCCGATTGGCAGCTCGGAAAAAGCTTTGGGCAATTCCCAGCTGAGATTGCAGGTGCGCTGCGTCTGGCCCGGCAAACCGTGATTGAGCGCATAGCAGATGTTGCGAGAGAGCAAGGTGCTGCGCATGTGCTCGTGGCAGGCGATGTGTGGGATAGTGCTATTCCGTCCAATTCGACGCTGCGGCAACCCCTCGCAATTATGGGTGAAGCAAAAGATGTCAATTGGTGGCTTCTTCCTGGCAATCATGACCCCGATGGGTCTGATGGATTATGGGACCGCGTGGATGCAGTGAAACCCGAAAATGTTCACTTATTGCGCACCCCCCAGCCCGTCGAAATCGAAATAGGCGTTTTCATCTTACCGGCGCCGTGGACACGGATTCAACATGGCCAAGATTTGACGGTTTGGATGGACACTGCACAGACGCCAGAGGGCGCGCTGCGCATTGGCCTTGCACATGGGTCAGTTCAAGGGTTTGGCGCCGAAGGTGATACAGACCGTGAGATCATCCCGCCCACCCGCGCACAAACCGCACGACTAGACTATCTTGCGCTTGGTGACTGGCACGCGCGACGAGAGGTCAATGCCCGACTTCAATACCCTGGAACGCCCGAACCTGACCGCCACAAATCGGGTGCACGGGGGCAAGTGCTCGCGGTGACTTTAGCGGCGGAGACCACGCCGAAGACCGAGGCCATTTCGACAGCGCGCTATGATTGGCCTGTTCTTACGACGGCCCTGCAACCTGAAACGGTTGCAGATGAGATTGAGAGTTTACGTCAGACCTTTTCATCGGGGCAACCATTGCGGCGTACTCATGCGCGTCTAGATGTTTCGGGCAAGATGACGGTCTCAGAGTGGGCGCTGTTCGAGAGTTTTCTTGATGAAATGAAAGGCGAGATGGCTTCGTTCGAAATTCGCGGAGAGAGTGATGTAAGTTTGGTTGTCGTGCCAGAGGACATCGAAGCGCTCGACGCGCAAGGTTCGGTACGCGAAGCGGCTGACGTATTGCTCACCCAATCCGAAGATCCAGATATATCGCGTGAAGATCGGCAAATTGCGTCGGAAGCTCTCCGCCTGCTGTTTCGCTATGCGGGAGACAGTGCGTGAGAATAACCAGCCTGAAATTCCGCCATGTCGGTCCCTTCGGAGCGGAAGGTGTTGCGCTTGAGGGTTTCTCAAACGGGTTGAATGTCGTCTGCCAAACCAATGAGTTTGGTAAGTCGACGATTTTGGAAGCGCTCGCAATTTTCCTCTTCAAACCGTTTTCTAGCGCACGCCAAGATGTGAAAGCCTTGCAAACGGCGGGGTCTATCGATGGTCCTGAAGGCGAGATTACATTTATGTCTGGCGGACGAAATTATTGTCTGACCAAGGTCTTCCTAAAAAAGAAAGGTGCTCGTTTACAGGACGCCGACACTGGCCAAGTTTTGGCCACGGATCGCGCTGCCGAAGAAAAAGTAACAGAGCTGTTACGCGCTGCAAACCTCAATGATGGGCCATCTGGGCTGCTCTGGGTGCGCCAAGGCCTTTCTATGGTGGGTGTGAAGGATGACGGCCAAGTTGCCTCACGCCTCGAAGGCGAACTCGGCACATTGATCGGCGGCGAGCGCGCGCGTGATTATTTGACCCGTGTCGAAACGGAGCTGGCAACCTATTTAACAAAAACTGGCGCGGCAAAAAAAGGTGGCCCTTTGCAGGTCGCGCAGGCCGCCGTGGAGGCGACCCAGGCTGAATTGACGGAGGCGATTCGCCTTCGGGATTTGACTAAAGCGACAGGTGTTGAGTTGGCGCGCGTGCATTCCGAATTGGAGCGCTTAGAGTTAGAATCCAGCCAAGTTGATATAGCAGCACAAATCGAGACAACTCGAGAAGCTATCACTGCGGCGCGGAGCTTTGCCAACGCGCTCGCGCTTCTTAGGGCCACACGCGATCAGGCCATTGCCTCAGCCGAACGTGCGACAGCTCGTCAAAATGAGCAGATTGAAAAACTGGTCACATTTAATGCCACACAAAAAGCCCTTGTCGCGATCGAAGGTGATGAAGCTGTATTGAAAGCTAGCCTCACGGAAAAACGCCGCGAACGGGACGAATTACGCAAAGAAATTGACTTGTTTGAAGCCAAGACTGCAGAGCAGGGGCGCTTGCGCTCTCGACGTGAAATTTTAGCCCGACAAACTCAACGCCTTGAGCAAACTGGGCGAGAGACAGCGCGCCTGTCAGAACTGGTAGAGGAATTAGATAAAGGCCAATTGAGTCTGAATTCGCTGACAGAGTCGATTGCTGATCTGCCGCCAATCCGTCGCGCAGATATTGAGCCACTTCGCCGCGCCGCAGATCGAATGCGTCAGGTGGACGCTGAACTTCGGGCTTTGTCCACCCGCCTCTTTTTGGAACTTTCGCCTGACGGCGCAGGTAAGGTTGTCGTAGAGGGGCGTGCTCTAGATAGCGGGCCATTTGAGCTGTCGGGCGATACCGTGTTGCATTTGGACGGTATTGGTCGACTGCGCAGTGATGACGGACGCTTGCGTGACCTTTCCGCCGAGCAGGTGGAAGCCCAAGCTGAGTATAAAAATCTGCTATCACAGTTTGGGGTGACCGATGTCACACAAGCCATCCGTATGGCCGATCAAAGACATGTTTGGGAGACTGATCGCAAACGTCTCACTGCGGATCTGGCACGCCTGGCCCCACAAGGCCGAGCGGCATTGGAAACAGATTTGGAAGCGGGCTTATCCGAAATTGAATCCTTGACGGACAGCCTTAATGATTTGGGAAGCGATCTGACGGACACACCCGGGTGTGACATTGATATCGCAGATGATTTACGCGCTACCCGTGCCAAGCTGACAGTCATCGAAGAAGCTCTTGAGCAACTCCAAACCAAGTTCGCTAAATTTGGAAGTGAACAAGCCCGTTTGCGCGAACGTCTCGCAGGGTTGAACCTCCCGGAGACGGAAGGTGAACGCGCCGCGCAAGCCAATTCTCTCGCCGTCGAGAAGCTCAAATATGAAACAGATGCGCGGGCGGCCAAAGCTAAGGTCGAGGCCATGAACTCCCAAGCACCCGTCCAATCATTAGATATGTTGGAAGCGCGAATGAAACGCTTAGAACGGGTCGTCGCTCAATCCCGCGCTGGGATGGAGGCGCTAAAAACGCAAGCCGCGGGTCTCATTGCGCGTCGCGATGCGGCCTTTGAGGGTGAAGATGCAGATGCGAAAGTCGCGGCGCTCGAAGCCCGTCTTGCAAGTCATCAGGCAGAATTATCTCGTCACTCTCGCCAGACAGATATCCGTCGGCTCCTGCGCGAAACGCTGACCCGAACCCAATCGCGTTTGCGTGAAGCCTATACGGCGCCCGTCGCCAAAGAACTCGCGCCGCTTTTATCTATGGTGATCCCTGGTGCTCGTGCTGGGCTGGGCGATAATTTGGGTGTGGATACAGTTCATCGTGACGGCCGTAGCGAAGCAATCACGCAACTTTCCGGTGGTACGCAAGAGCAATTCGCGATTCTGACGCGCTTGGCCTATGCACGGCTGCTGGCACGCGGGGGGGCGAGTGCGCCTGTAATTTTGGATGACGCGCTTGTCTATGCCGATGACGCGCGACGGAACGCGATGTTTGACGTGTTGAATCATGTCAGTTCAGGCGAAGATCCAATCCAAATCCTCTACCTATCCTGCCATAAAGGGGCGACTTTCCATTTGGGGGGACATCTCGTCGAACCAAAACCCTGGCTTTAGTCTCGCCACTGCCCTTTAGGTTGCCTATGGTGTCGGCGACATCTTGATCCAACTGAGAATTTAAAATGACTACACCGAGTTTTACGCTGACATTTTCCTGCCCTGATCAACCTGGTATTGTGGCCAAGGTCAGCGGGTTTCTCTTTGATCTCAACGCCAATATTTTGAGCGCTCAGCAATATAAAGACTCCGGTAACAACCAGTTTTTCATGCGCGTTGTTTTTGGTTTCGCGTCTGAGGCTGATTTGCCGGCTGATCTTTCAGATAGATTAGGCGGGCTCGGGCAGACTTTGTCGCTTAATTGGACGCTTACCGATCGCCGCCGCAAGAAACGTGTTGTGTTGATGGTATCAAAATTTGACCATTGTCTTGCCGACTTGCTCTATCGGATGCGGGTTGGTGAATTAGATATGGATGTTGTCGGCATTATCTCGAACCATCCAAAATCCGCATTACACTTGAAAAATTTCGGCGATATTCCTTATCATCACCTGCCGATTACAAAGGCAACCAAGCCCCAGCAAGAGGCTCAGATCAAAGCTATTGTTGAAGAGACGGGGGCCGAACTAGTCGTTCTTGCTCGCTATATGCAAATTTTATCGGATGATTTTTCTACGTTTCTTGCGGGCCGCTGTGTCAATATCCATCACAGTTTCTTGCCAGGATTCAAAGGCGCAAAACCCTATCATCAGGCCCATAAACGTGGCGTGAAAATGATCGGTGCGACTGCCCATTTTGTGACGGCAGATTTGGACGAAGGCCCGATCATCGTCCAAGATGTCGAACAAATCACGCATGTCGATACGCCGAAGGACCTAGTTCGCAAAGGTAGGGGGATTGAGCAACGCGTTCTCTCCCGTGCGGTTGGTTACTTGTTGGAAGACCGGGTTTTACTAAACGGACACAAAACTGTCGTTTTTGCATAAAATCCCAGGGTCTTAGGTGCGGCTTGACGGTCCCAATTAAATCAGCGAGACGCCGTCCAAGAATTACAGAAGTGAGTAAAAGCGATGAAAACCACCAAGCTTTCCAACGGAAACTGGACAATTGGCGGCGACGGCCCTCTTGCGGTCATCGCGGGATTAAATGTTCTCGAAGACGTCGGTCTTGCCCTCGAAGTGGGGTCCGAGCTTAAACGCATTTGTTCGGACCTTGGTCTGCCTTATGTTTTTAAGGCCAGTTTTGACAAAGCCAATCGATCTTCCATAACGTCCTATCGCGGGCCGGGTCTCGATAAAGGTTTAGGCATGCTCGCGCGTGTGAAGTCTGAGCTGGGCGTTCCCATTTGTACGGATGTTCATGAGGCCAACCAATCTGAGCGCGTTGCTGAGATAGCCGATCTTGTTCAATTACCCGCCTTTCTCTGCCGCCAAACTGATCTAGTCGTCGCAATGGCGGAAGCGACCCAAGCGGCAGGCGGATTGCTTCACGTTAAAAAGGCCCAGTTCCTTGCGCCGCGGGATGTCAAAAACATTATCTCAAAAGTGGGCGAAGTCGCACCCGACCTTGGCGTCATCATGTGCGAACGCGGCACCAGTTTTGGTTATAATAATCTGATCGTTGATATGCTGGGCATTGGTGCGATGCATGATTTAGATGTTCCAGTCACGATTGATGCAACCCATGCGGTACAATTGCCCGGCGCCGATCCGCGCACGGCAGGGGCCTCGACTGGCGGGCGTCGCGAAGGCGTCCCTATCATTGCGAAATCTGCCGTGGCCGCAGGCGCAGATGGCGTGTTCCTAGAATTTCACACTGACCCCGACGCTGCTTTGTGTGACGCACCAAGCTGTCTTCCATTGACGGGTGCCGCGGACCTCTTAAAAACGCTCAAGTTAATTCGAGAATTGGTCACGACTGGGTGACCCAACAGGTCGGGACAACAATTTTTTCCAGGCAAGGATTTAATATGACTGAGCAGGTATATGACCTGAAAGGTCGAGAAATTATTGTTGTCGGTGGAGGCGGCTATATCGGGGCGCATGTTTGCAAGACGATTGCGGAAAGTAACGGAACGCCAATTGTTTTCGACAATTTTCAAGCTGGTCATAAACATGCCGTGAAATGGGGGCCACACGTCACTGTGGATCTCCGAGACCGCGCTGCAACCCTCATGGCTTTTCAGACCTATTCAAAGGTCGAAACGGTTGTCCACCTTGCTAGCTCCATTGAAGTCGGGGAGGGTGAAAATCAACCCGAAGGATTTTATGAGAATAACGTCTCTGGTGCGTTGAACCTGCTGATGGCGATGCGCAAGACGAAAGCCAATCGATTAATTTTTTCCTCCACTTGCGCGACCTATGGTGAAACACAAAATATGCCTTTGTTGGAATCTGAAATTCAGAATCCGTTTAGTGTCTATGGTAAAACCAAGCTCGCGATTGAGCATTTGGTTCAAAGCTACCACAAGGCCTATGGCCTAAATTATGTGACCTTCCGTTACTTCAATGCTTCTGGCGCGGATGCGAGCGGCGAGATTGGTGAAGAGCATGATCCCGAAACGCATCTCATTCCAAATGCGCTCAAAGCTGCGGCAGGTCTGGGCAGCCGCATGAAGCTATTTGGCACAGATTACGACACACCGGATGGTACCTGCGTGCGCGATTATATACATGTGAACGATATTGCGCTGGCCCACATCTGTGCGATCCGCGCCATGGATGATGGTCTCTCGCAGGCCGAAGTCAATCTCGGTACGGGCGAAGGCTATAGCGTTCTTCAAATTATCAACGCAATTGAAGAGGTGACAGGCTTGGCAGTGCCATATGACGAGGGTCCACGCCGCGAAGGTGACCTGACGCAGCTTTTCGCCGATGCTGCCCGCGCCGAAGAAATTCTCGGTTTTAAACCCCAACATTCCAGTCTTGAGAACATCATCCAAACAGCTTGGAATTTCCATAAAAATAATTGGGGTGTATGACCAATTAACTTCTAATGTTTCATTTGTATTACAAATGCTTCGCTATCGTTTTTATCCCAGCATTTTCCCGCTTCCAGCTCTTTGGCGAAAAATCGATCTAGGCCGTATCAATTGGGGCGCCAAACTTATGGTAGTTTTTTGCACCGCGTGAAATAATGGCGAAAATCGCAGCTCCCAAGTAAATCATATCTTTGGTCGAGTTGAACAAACGGCGACGAGATTGGAAATTGTTGAACTCGCTTAACGCGATATGTCTGTGATGGTTGACCCGTAGCTTCCGACACGCCCGAACCCCAAATCAGTCTATCTGCCCACATTCTGAAGTTGTTTAGTATCTACTCAAACATCGCGGCGACCTCTATTCAAGCCAAGTATCTGAAAGAAGGTATTTGAGCGATGAAGGCTTATAAAAACGACCCTCGGTTTTGTGGACGATGTTCCACTTATTAGCCTTAGCTTTGTTATCTATCCGTGGTTGCGTCTTCTGATTTAGTTGAGTTCACCAAAATTTTATGCTCGTGCCTCATGCCGATATAGAGGCTCACGCAACACGCCAGAAGGATGATGGTGAAAGGTAAGGCCGCTGTGATTGTTCCTGCCTGTAGTGATTGCAGAGCTTGTTTCCCTCCACCCACCAGCAATGCTGAGGCGGTTAGCCCCAAAGCTGCTGCCCAAAAAATACGTTGCTGTACAGGCGCATTGGTTTTTCCGCCCGACGTGATGGTATCAACGACAAGCGCGCCTGAATCTGCTGATGTTACAATGAAGACAATAAGCAATGCGATCGCGACGAGCGACGCAATATTACCGAAAGGCATTTCCGCCAACATTTGGAACAAGACTACGGATGAGCTTTCAACACCATTTGCCAAATCACCAACGCCATTTTCATATTGCTCTATCGCCGTGGTGCCGAAGGCTGTGAACCAAGCGATGCAGATGACGAAGGGCGCGAGTAAGACGACGGAGAAGTATTCACGGACAGTTCGGCCACGCGAAATGCGGGCGATAAACATACCGACGAACGGTGACCATGAAATCCACCACGCCCAGTAAAATATTGTCCAATCATGGAACCACTGTTGATCTTCGCGCCCAATCCAATTCGTGAGAGAGGGTGTGTCAGTGATATAGGATACAAGATTCTGTCCCATACCTGTCATAATCAAAGTCGTTGGCCCCGCAACGATCACAAAAAGAAGGAGGCCCAGTGCAAAAACCATATTCATATTGCTAAGAAATTTTATCCCCCCATCCATCCCGCGAAGAACCGAGACTATAGCAAGGCCCGTCATGGATGCGACGAGCCCAATTTGAATCCAAAGATTAGGTTCGAAGTTGAATATATATCCTAGCCCGCTGGCGGCTTGGGTTGCGCCCAAACCTATTGTGGTTGCGAGGCCAAAAATTGTGGAAACCACCGCCAGAAGATCGATTATGTGACCTGGCCAACCCCAGACACGTTCTCCGAGCAAAGGGTAAAAAGTAGATCGAATTGAAGCTGGGAGGCCTTTATTATGCGTAAAGAACCCAAGGGACAGCCCGACAATCGCATAGACAGCCCAAGGTGAGAGACCCCAGTGAAAAAGCGTCGCGCTAAAGGCCAAGCGGTTTGAATCCTCTGATCCCTGAACCGCGGCGAGAGGCGTGCCTGCCCAATTCGTGTGATAGGCTAATGGTTCGGCTGCGCCCCAGAACATGAAGCCAATACCGACCCCTGCTGCAAACAACATGGCAACCCAAGAGGCATAGCTATGAATGGGTTTAGCGTCTTGTCCACCCAATCGGATTTTACCTAATGGAGAGATCGCGAGAAACAGACAGAAAATGAGAATAGCGACCGGGGTGATTGCGAACAACCAGTCGAAGTTTTGCAAAGTCGAGGCCTTGCCGTAGGCTAGGACTGCTGCTGCGGGTTCCGGGAAGGCCAAGGTCAGGCCAGAAAATAGCAATATCAGACCCGCCGCAGTAAAGAAAACCGGATTGTGAACATCCAGGCCCATGACCTCAATATTATCCTGCCCAATTTCGTAATCGATATCATATTCCATATCGGTATCAGTAGGCCGCTTCATTCGATGTCCATTCAGTGACTATATGGCGAGCGTGATGAACGGAGATTTTTCCGCTATCGAAGCAATTTATTACGCGTGACGTAGCGTCAACTACATATGTTTAGCCAAAATGCCAATAAAATGGGCGCTGTGTTGTGTATAATTCTTTCAAATCGTCCATATTCTTATTTCAATTATCGAAACAAGTGGTAAGGGCCGCGTTCACCCTCGCGCTAATTCCTAATTCGGCAGCCTTCGGCGCCGCTCTTGCGCGGGTTAAAGGTCAAGGACTTACTATGTATCGACTACTTACAGGCGCTTCTGTTTTCGCACTGGCTTGCACGGCTGGGTCCGTTGCTACAGCGCAAGACGCCTCTGAGCCGACAGCGAGCCGTCTTGACGAGATTATTGTAACAGCGACCAAGCGACCTACCGGCCTGCAAGACACCGCCGTCACTGTCGCCGCCATAGGTGAACAAGAGTTGGATCAGCTCGGCGTTAAGAATTTTACGGATTACCTTATCCAATTGCCAGGTGTCACGGCTGGCGGTGCAGGTCCCGGGCAAAGCACGATTTATATTAGAGGTCTTGCTTCTACGACTCCGAACTTGACAACTGCTGGCGTTGCGGGCCTCGCACCAAATGTTGCCTTTTACTTGGACGAACAGCCTTTGGCGCAACCGGGACGAAATCTTGATGTCTATGCAGCCGACTTACAGCGCGTCGAGGTTCTCTCTGGACCACAAGGCACCCTGTTCGGTGCCAGTTCGCAGGCGGGTACGGTGCGTTTGATCACAAACAAGCCGAATCTGAATGGATTTGACGCCAATCTTAAGGCGTCTACGTCTTTCACCAAGGGTGGCGAAATGAGCAATAGCGTCGAAGCGATGATCAATGTGCCTGTGACGGACAAACTCGCACTTCGCGGCGTGATCTATTCCGACAACCAAGGCGGGTATATCGATAACGTTGCAGGTACACGCGATGCGTCGGAATCTGCACGCTTCCGCTCTGCGGGTACAACACGGGACAATGGTACAGTGGTTTCCGCAGGCCGCGAGGGATTTCAGGCTGGAGCTGATTTGTCCGGTGTTACATTTATTCAAGCGAATAATTCCGCAATCGCTGAAGAAGACTTCAATGACACGACCTATGCGGGTTTCCGCCTGAGTGGTTTGTATGAGTTTGATTCTGATTGGAGCTTATCGCTCACCCATGCACAACAACAACTCGACAGTGACGGTGTCTTTTTTGCTGACCCAGAGCTGGGCGAATACGAGATTGAACGTTTTAGCGAAGATACGATCGAAGATAATTTCCACAATACAAGTTGGACCCTCGAAGGGCGTCTTGGCGCACTCGACGCACTCTACACAGGTGCATACACGGAGCGCACGACTGACCAAAAAGTTGATTATTCCGACTATCTTTTCGTTGGCCAATACCTTCCATACTACATCTGCGACGGTTCCGTCACCTATCCAGGTGGTGCACCATCCGGAACATGTCAGGCTCCTGATCTAAATGTGAAATCAAATACGGAGACAAAAGTTCAAACGCATGAATTGCGTTTCAACACACCAAGCGATCGACGCTTACGCGCGACATTCGGTGGCTTCTTCAGTGACCTAGAACTAACGGAGCTAAACGATTTCATCTATCCTGGGTCTGTCAATGCGATTGGGTTTAACGGTCAAAGCGGTTTCGCGCCGAACTACGCTCTGACAGACACGTCTGTAACGGGCGAAGTTGGAAGCGCATCCCCCGGATATTTCAGTGAAGCTGGTCCGTTCCCGGAAGGCGTTGTCTTCCGAAATGACATCTTGCGAACCGACAAGCAGCTGGGTTTCTTTGGTGAAACGACATTCGACTTTACGGACGAATTTGCGCTGACATTGGGTGCGCGTTACTACGATATTGAAGTAGATCTGGAAGGGTCCGCCAACTCCTCATTCTTCAATTTAGGTCAAACAGAAGATGCGCAGCGAGCAGGTACAAATATCTCCGCGCAATTTGCACCAAACAACACGGTCGGCGCACCTGATAAGGCCGCGACGGATGGCGTGATCGTCAAAGCAACGGCGACATGGCAGCCAACAACGGATTACTTGCTCTACGCAACCTATTCAGAAGGCTTCCGTCCCGGCTTGCTCAATCGTCCAGGTGGCGCAGCAGGACCGAACGGTTTCACAGTCCCGTTTGCGTTAGACACAGATGATGTTCAGAACTATGAATTTGGTTGGAAAACAGAGTTTTTTGATAATTCCTTCCGAATGAATGGCTCGGCTTTCTTCGTTAAAGTAGAAGACCTTCAAACCACGATTTTCGATCCTTCGATCTCTAACCTGTTTTTCTCTGACAACGCTGCAAATGCAGAAATTAAAGGGGTCGAGGGTGATATCACCTGGGCGCCATACTCCGTCGAAGGCCTCACCATTGCGGGGGCATTCTCCTTTTTGGATACTGAAGTCACTGACGTCTTGACCCCAACAAATGATGTTTTGGTTGGCTCAGACTTGGCCTTTGCGCCAGGCTTTCAGGGCAACCTCCGAGCGCGTTACGAGTGGGAGCTTTCTCAGGAAGTCGCGGGTTCATCGCTCACGGCTCATATCATGCCACAAATCATCTTCACTGATTCTGCGGTGTCAGACATCATTGAGATCAACAAAGCGAAGACACATGGCTACATGCTGTTAGGAACGACTTTGGGGGTCACAGCGGAGAACTGGTCGGCAGAACTCTTTGCGACAAATTTGACGAATGAGTACGCGGAGCTCAGCAACAACTTTGTCTTCGACCGTGAACGCGTGAACCCAATGCGCCCGCGCACATTCGGTATTCGTTTGGCCTACAATTACTAGTCCCAACCAAAACACTAAAAGACCCTGCAAAGCCTTGATCCATCGAGGCTTTGCGCGTTTAGATAAGGCGTGACTTACACTGACATAGAGATAGCTGCCATTTTGTCAGGCGTCCGCCGGGATATGCAATCGGGGGCCTTCGACACGGCTCAAGCCCAGCTAGGCCCTTTTCTGGAACAGCTCCCCGAACATAGAGATGCGCTTTATATGGCTGCCGTCTGCGCACGTTATGTGAATGATGAGGCCTCCGCCCAAGAATATCTGGAGAGGCTCAAGCAAACCTCTCCAGACTATGGGCGCGCCTTTCAAGAAGATGGCCATTTATGTCTCCGTACAGGCAAAACTGATCGCGCGCTGAGAGCGTTTCAGCTCGCGACCCAATATAACCCGACCCTCACCGCGAGCTGGAACGCGCAAGCCACGCTATTGCATGAAATGGGACGTGCGACTGATGCGCAAGTAGCCGAGGCGCAAGTGCTTCGTCTGCAAAAGCTTCCGCGCGACCTCCTTGCAGTGACCAATCACCTTTACGAAGGCCGTGTTCTGCAAGCCGAGCAAATCGCACGTAGCTTCTTGTTGAAGAACCCGCGACATGTTGAAGGCATGCGCCTGCTCGCCGAAATTGGGACTCGTTTGGGTGTTCATGATGACGCGGAGTTTTTGCTCGAAACAGCGATCTTGCTCGAGCCTGAAAATATCCAACTGCGCATTGATTTTATTCAAGTCCTACGCAAACGACAAAGGTTTGCGCAGAGCCTAGAGCAAGCGCGACGTCTATATGATAAAGACCCAACTCGTCCTGTCTTTCAGTCGCTCTACGCGATCGAATCCATGCAATCGGGTGATTATCAACGCGCGCTCGACCTGTTCGATGAAATTCTGAAGATCCTTCCCAACGACTCTACGACATTGACCTCACGTGGGCATGCGCTGAAAACCTATGGCAAGTCAGACGAGGCAATTGCATCTTACCGCGCGGCCGTCAAAGCTGACGCTGGGGCAGGGGATGCGTGGTCGGCGCTGGCCAATTTAAAGACATATCAATTCTCAGCCGAAGAGCTCGATACACTTCAGTCGATACAGCAAAATCCAAATCTCGCATTTATGGGCCGCGTTCACATCGCCTTTGCGTTGGGCAAAGCCTTTGAAGATGGCGGCGATTACGAAAGATCTTTTGAGAATTACGCCTTAGGCAATGGATTGAAATCAAAGCAAACCCGGTACACCACGACGCAAATGCGCGAACAACTTGACGCACAAGTCAAGCATGTCACCAGATCGACGATTGAGGGATTAGTAGGACATGGAGCTAAAGCTCCCGACCCGATTTTTATCGTCGGTTTGCCGCGCGCGGGGTCCACTTTAATTGAGCAGATCCTAGCCTCTCATAGTCAGGTTGACGGTACATTGGAGTTGCCAAACATCCTCTCGATTGTTCACCGGTTAAGAGGTCGCAATCAAATAACGGATCGCGACCTTTATCCGCGAATATTGAAAAATATGAGCGCTGACGAGCTCCGTAGTCTTGGCGAAGAATATATTCAGGCGACGAAAATTCACCGACACGGCGCGGCATTCTTTACCGACAAGATGCCCAATAATTTTTGGCACTTAGGTTTGATCCATGCCCTTTTACCCAATGCAAAGATCATTGATGCGCGCCGCTCCCCATTGGATTGCTGCTGGTCAGGGTTCAAACAACTCTTCGCTGAAGGACAGGAGTTTACCTATGACCTTACTGACATAGGTGAATATTACGTGGCCTATGTTGAAATGATGGCGCATTGGGATGAAGTCTTACCGAAAGGGCGCATATTGCGAGTTGATCATGAGGATGTGTTAGATGACCTAGCTGGGCAAGTGCGACGAATACTGGATTATTGCGAACTTCCGTTCGAGACTGGCTGCTTAGAGTTTTACAAAACTGATCGTGCCGTCCGTACCGCAAGTTCAGAGCAAGTGCGTAAACCGATCAATAAAAACGGTGTTGGACAATGGCGGAAATTCGAACCATATCTCGGCCCGCTAAAGCGGTCGCTTGGTCCGCTTATAGATAGTCAAAGAAAGTAGATCGTGACGACCAGAGTCAATGATGCGCTGATTGCCCTTCGCAAGATTCAGCAACGTACAGATCAAGCGTCAAAGATTTTGGCGCAGACTGTAGGACTTACGCCTTCTCAGCTGAATGTATTACTGCATCTGCAGGATCGCGGCGAAACTTCCGCAGGGGAAATTGCAACACTTACCCATCTCAAACACGCAACGATCACGGCGCTTGTCGATAAAATGGTGGAGCGAGGATTCGTTTCCCGGCGGAAAAGCGACGAAGACAGACGCAAGGTTTGGGTGAAACTGGAACCAGAGGGGGAAGCCGCGATCTTGTCAGCGCCGAACCTGTTGCAAGAAACCTTCAGGACACGATTTGAGAAAATTCCTAGCTGGCAACAGGCCATGTTGGTTGCCGCCTTGGAGCAGGTCGCTTCAATTATCGACGCGGAAAATATTGAGGCTGCCCCCGTGCTGCATTCTGGCGCGATAAATGAGAAGCTCCCCACCCAGTAGCGGTCAGTTCAAATTTCATATTGGTTAGCGGCCTTGTCGCGTTATCTGAGCGCTTGACGGTTTTCATTTAGTTGCTTTCTTAAGCGCGACCTAAGGCCGTTGCGGTATGCCACTTTTTTTGACCTTTGGTTCTTTAGGGATGTACGCTGCGGACACGTCGTCGCTTTAGGATTCCGCCATCTGCAAACAACAGTGTTCAGAACCGCTCCTTCGTCATCATCGGCTCGCCATAAGAAAACTATTTTCCTACCTATCTTTATGCAGACTTCGTCTAAATGACAAACAGGCGAAGTACTTTCAGATCGAGACTATATACGCTTCAGAAAATGTGGGTCGAAACTTATCAAGCTCTCAGAATAGGTTCGTATGAAACATTGAAGCCGCGTTCCATAATGGGTTCCGTGACGTCTTGAAAACTCGAGTTGAACTGGAATTAGGGCCAGGGAGCCTGTTGGATAATGTCTGGATGGAATCGGTGATGGGTTTAGATTGCGGTTTTTATCGCTGGAAATGAGCAGATTTTTTGAGAACTGACATCAACGTGACAAAGCCCTAAAAATGGTGTGGCGGGTCTAGGCTTTTTTTCGTTCCAAAATAAGCTCGGTTGTAGAAGTTCTTGTACTAATAGTGACCGATCGGGAAAAAGTAACCTTAAATATACCGATGTCAAACTACCGCAAAATTTGACAACGTTGTCAATTTTCTTTAGATGGTTCTCAAAAACTAGAATAAACAGGGAGTAAAGCGCGCGTGGACCAGCGGAAATTTTTGGGAGCAGGTAGCGGTGTTCTACGATTGGCTGCTTGTGCTTCTTTAACAGTCACACCTGAGGCGGTGACTGATATTGAACAAGGTAAGTTTGCTTTCATTCCAGAATTGACATTGAACGCTACCTTTTCCGAAAAGTTTTTCGCTGTTGGTACGCGCTGTAAGGGTGTGGCTTCCAGTACGGCAATTGGCTCTGGCTCTGGCTCTGGCTCTGGCTCTGGCGCTTTGCGTGATGTTGTTGCGAGAGGGTTTGAGAATGCTTCGATGAGCAGCATCTAAATTCTAAACGTCAGTTGGTTTTTACCGGAGAGTAGCAAATGAGATCTGATTTTTTAAACTCAATATTGGCGTTTGGGTGTGCGGTGGCCCTGAGTGGTTGTGCAGGCAGTATTGAAAGTGTCAATGAAACTGCCGACCTGAATTCTGAATCCACCGCCCGGTTTGACTGGCTTAAATATGAGGGGGCGGATCCTGTTCACTCCTCACCGATTGAGGCATGGACGCAGTATCGAAATCCAGTCCTTTCCGGATTTTATCCTGACCCAAGTATTACGCAGGCTGGCGATAAATATTATCTGGTCAACTCCACCTTTTCCTACTTTCCCGGAATTCCTGTTTTTGAGAGCACTGACCTTGTTAGCTGGAAACAAATAGGCAATGTGATTGATCGGCCAAGCATGTTGAATTTTGACGGATTGGGGCTCTCTCGCGGAGTTTTTGCACCGACAATTGAATACCACGACGGCACATTTTATGTAGCGAATACCTGCGTGGATTGCGGCGGAAATTTTGTTGTTACCGCTGAGGACCCTGCGGGACCTTGGTCTGATCCGATTTGGTTGCCTGAGGTGGGTGGTATTGATCCGTCATTATATTTTGACCATGACGGCACCGTTTATCTCATGAATAACGATGCTCCTGTTGGGGAACCCAGATATCAAGGCCATCGTGCCATTTGGATACGGGCCGTCGACCCGGAAACATTCGAGTCGATTTCAGAGCCTAAAGTCTTGATCGATGGCGGCGTGCGTCCTGAAGCAAATCCCATCTGGATTGAAGGCCCACATATCTATTTCAAGGACGGCTATTACTATCTCAGCGCGGCGGAAGGGGGAACAGCCGTCGGGCATTCGCAAGTCATACTAAGGTCGCGTGAAGTTGAGGGACCTTATAGACCATTTGAAGGCAACCCCATTATGACGCATCGGCATTTGGACCCGGATCGCGACAACCCCATTACCTCAGTTGGACACGCCGATTATGTGATAGATGAGAAAGGCGATTGGTGGGCCACATTCTTGGCCGTGCGGCCCTATGAAGGCGACTTTTATAATACCGGACGCGAAACATTCCTTATGCCTGTTCGTTGGGAAGACGGATGGCCGATCATCATCCAAGGCGAAGAGAAGGTGGGTTATGTACAATCTCGGCCGGCCCTTCCTGTAACCGATGCCCCTGCCATCCCGATCTCTGGCAATTTCATTATCATGGACGATTTTGAAACAGCGGAGCTTCCATTTTATTGGATGATGCCGCGTGTGCCAAAATTAAATTGGCACAGTGTGGATGACGGACAGCTCCATATCATGGATATAGGTACTGGCTTGGGCGAGGGCGAGCAGCCAACCATGCTCGGACGTCGTCAGCAACATCTCAATGCCACGGCAACAACCAAGATTGACCAATTGCCTGTGGCTGCTGGTACAGAGACAGGATTGGCGGCTTTTCAAAGCGACGATTATTTTTATGCCTTAGGCGTTACGAAAAACGCCACTGGTGATCATATGATGCAACTCCGACGCAAGGCCGGCGGGGATGATCCAATCAACGGGGAAGTTGTTGCATCCAATGCGTTGCCAAAAGATATGAGCTTGCCGCTTTATTTGAGAATTGAGGCCAAAGGCGGTGCTTATGATTTCGCTTATAGCACGGATAACCAGAGCTGGACCGATTTAAGGACTGATCTGGATGGCAAAATCCTGAGTACCCGGACGGCAGGGGGATTTGTCGGCGCAGTCTTCGGGCTTTACGTTCAAGACCCGAAATAAACGGAGATACTAACCGCTATGAAACATCCACTCTCTACCATTTTCAAATGTTTATTGCTGTCAGCATTCCTAAACGCTTGCAGCGGTTCAGAGGAAGTGTCGCAATCCGACGCCATGCCGTTTACCGTGGTTGAAGTCTGCGAGGGAGCGGTCGTTGTTTGCGAAAATGCAGCTATTGGCAGCTTTGAATTAATTGTAGACGGTGTCGCAACCTCCATCCGTGTAGAGGACGACGCGGAGCCTGCAATATTGCAGGCAGTAAAGTCTTTTGAAAATGACCTTGTTGCGGTCAGCGGAACTCCAAATCTGGATAAAGGGCGGGTCATTATCGTCGGTAATGTTCAAACCTCCGAACTTTTGCAGACGATGATTTCCGAAGGGAAGTTGGATATCTCGTCCATTGATGGAGTCTGGGAAGGCTATACCCAAGCTGTTGTTGACGAGCCGGTCGAGGGCGTAAGTCAAGCCCTCGTCATTGCCGGATCTGATATGCGGGGTACGATCTACGGAATTTATGATCTCTCTGAACGGATGGGTGTGTCACCATGGCATTGGTGGGCGGATGTTCCGATCCGGGAGAAAGAAACTCTTTACCTGACGGCTGGACAACGCAGCGATCAGCCCGATGTCAAATATCGGGGAATATTCTTAAATGATGAAAACCCGGCGCTCTATGGCTGGGTGAATGAAAACTATGGTGGGTTTGGCGATGAATTTTACGCTGAAGTTTTCGAATTAATTCTGCGCCAAAAGGGCAATTATATTTGGCCAGCTATGTGGGGCAAAGCCTATTACGACGACGATCCGGACAATAGCGCCTTGGCTCGAAACTATGGCATAGTTGTTGGAACATCTCACCATGAGCCTTTGGGGCGTGCCCATGTTGAATGGGAACGCTATGGAGATGGAGCATGGGATTATAACATCAACGAGGAAAATCTGAAGGATTTCTGGCGCGGGGGTATGGAGCGTATGAAGGATAATGAAGTCCTTGTTACGATCGGTATGCGTGGTGACGGGGACGAGGCGATGACCGAAGGTACGGCCATTTCTCTGTTGGAAAACATCGTCGAAGATCAGCGTGAAATTATTACTGACGTTACTGGAAAGCCAGCGGAGGAAACACCGCAAGTCTGGGCTCTCTACAAGGAGGTTCAGGATTATTACGATCAAGGCATGCGTGTTCCGGAAGATGTGATCTTATTATTTGCGGATGATAATTGGGGCAATATTCGCCGCTTGCCAGAGCTCGATGCCGAGCGCGATGGCGGTTACGGCATTTACTATCATTTTGATTATGTCGGGGGGCCTAGGAACTATAAATGGCTGAACACGACGCAGATTGAACGGGTTTGGGAGCAAATGCATCTGGCTAGTGAATATGGTGCGGATGAGCTTTGGATCGTCAATGTTGGCGATCTTAAACCTATGGAATTTCCTATCAGTTTCTTCCTGGATATGGGTTGGGACAACGACTTTACCTCATTAGAGGACCTACCAAATTATTACGAGAGCTGGTCCAGCAATCAATTCGGGCCTGAACACGCAGCCGAGATTGGTGCTCTGATAAAAGGATATACCAAACTTAATGCCCGTAGAAAGCCGGAGCTAATTTCACCCGACACCTTCAGTCTCATCAATTACAATGAGGCAGAGCGTGTTTGGGAAGAATGGGTTAAGTTGGAGCAACTTGCTGACATTGTTCGTACGGATCTCGATGAGCGCTACCATGATGCCTATGACCAACTAGTTTGGTGGCCGATTAAAGCTAGCTCCAATTTAAACCACCTATACATAGCGGCGGCAAAGAATAAGCTTTACGCTAAGCAGGGCCGAGCCTCTGCCAATGACTGGGCTGATAAGGTGGAAGCTTTATTTGCTCGCGACGCAGAGCTGACTGATTATTACCACACGGAAATTGCGGATGGAAAATGGAACCATTTCGCGTCGCAAACCCACATAGGATATACCTATTGGCAGCAGCCTGATCAGAACAATATGCCGGAGATCACGCGAATTGATGTACCGATCAACGGAGATCTTTTCGTGTCAATCGCCAGTGAGGTGACGGCCTATTCCGGCGGCAAAGCTATTGCCCGGACCCCGAGAATCGACAATGTTCACGATCAAGCCGCCAGTTTCACCTTATTCAATACGGGTAAGGAACCTCTGCCCTGGAAAGCTAATTCCCTAACAGAGGGTGTCACGCTATCCAAATTATCAGGGACGCTCGATCAGGAAGAACTCATAAATATCACCGTTAATTGGAAGGTGGTGCCAGTGGGAGCGTCTATTGCCGAAATCGAAATCGTGAACGATGACAACGATACTCAGGTAGTTGAGGTGCCTCTATTGCGACTTGAGTATTCTAATAACCTGTCAGGTTATGTGATGAACAATGGCGTCATTGCCATTGATGCCCAAAACTATAGCCAAGCCCTTAATGGGAATGTGACATGGAAGACAATAGACAACCTTTCCCGAACCGGATCTGCCGTCGCGGCCTATCCAGTCTCGGCTAAACCTTCCACATTGGGTAAGGACAGTCCCCATCTGGTTTATGACGTGATTCTGCCTAAGGCAGGAGATTATCGGCTTGCCGTCTCTGTTGCTCCGAGCCTCGATTATTGGGGTAAAGGGGGATTGACATTTGCCACGTCTGTTAATGATCAAATTGCTCAAACTCAGACTTTGAAAGCTGTTCCCTCGGATACAGATGTTTTTTGGAACGAAGCCGTAGCTAATAATGCAATCACGCTCACGCACGACTTTTCTGTCAACGCGGCGGGGCAGCATCGCGTAAAATTATGGCGCATAGATCCTGGTGTGGTCTTCCAACGCGTTGAGGTAAACCAAGGCGATATACAGGAAAGCTATCTCGGTCCGCTCGAGAGCCAAAAGATTAGTGCAACTAGTCGATAGCAATTTCAAAGGGTCCCACTGGAAGACCGGACTCATCAAAAAGATTGCCATATGGCACGTCCGACCAATTATATCGGACCTTTGTCGCGCTCAGGCTTTGCGGCCTGCTGATAATTAGATTACTGTCCTCGACCTGACCCATGACGTATTGGCATAGCGTCGGGCTGCAGAGCTCTAATCCAATGACATGATTTGATGAGAGTGTTTTTAGCGCGCGATTGGAACCCGATAATGCGACAGTGACGTCAATACTGGATTGCTTTGCTTCGAGTGGGTCTCGATTGGTATTAGCATTGTCTTTCCCGTAAAATAAGTTCTCGGCGGCGTCGGCCGCGCGGTGCGCGACTTCCTGCTTATTGGGTGGATGGATATCGTAGGCATCGCCGGTGCCCATCGCGACAACGAGCGCGGCATCTTCTGATTTCAATGCGACTTGCCTTTGGGCCTCCCTAATCTTGGCCCATCCGCTATCAACGGGGGTGTCACTCACGGATCCAAATTCTGGCAGTTGGATGATAACCATTTTCGCGTCATCGCCAAAGTATGTTTTCCAGTCCTGCAAAAGTCCGTTTAACAAAGGTTCGTATGAATATTCATCTCCGGCATTGGACTCGCCCTGATACCAATACCCGCCTTTGATTTTTAGGCCTCGTAGTGGTCCGAGCATTGCGTTGCCAATTCCCGTAATACCAGATACCGACTCCCAAGGCGCAAAGGGGGCATCCATTCCTGGCTGTTCAGCTTTTCGGTAGGACCAGTCTGATAGGGCGATGTCAATGTCAGCGTCATTGGTCAGTTTGAGGGCGCTTTTTGGACCCATCATGCCTCCCATATCCCAAGCGCTCGCAACGTTGACTACGATAGAGTTTACCCCGGATTTCAGGAGGCCTGTTGGAATTGGATAGCGGCGGTCTCCGCCCCAACTAAACTGTGTGCCGACCCTTTGTCCATTGATCCAGACATGATCCAATTCATCAATTGATCCCAGTTCAATATAGCTGGCCTCGGTGTGCGCCTTCGTGAGAATGAAATCTGTCTGGTACCAAACCTGCCCATTATAATTCTCGAGCCCCGCCAAACCCCAGTTTTTCCAGTTGGTGAAATCTGGAACGTCTGTCCAGTCATATCTGCTGGGTTCCAGCCAAGGCTCTGCCTTGTCAGGATTTCGGTTGCGCCACCAATCGTCCCACATTTCACCAAACACTTCCATGCCTGCTCTTTTGTCATCTGTATAAATCTCGAACAAATCTATATCATTTGTTCTCTGTCCTGTGGTTTTCAGGCTTTCAACACTCATCCAGCTTTCGATTTTAGTACCACCCCATGACGCATCGATTAGGCCAATTGGAACCTCGGCGGCTAGCTCCAGATCACGCGCTGTGAAATAGCAAACGGCGGAAAAGTTTCTTAAGGTTTCTGAATTCGCGACAACCCAATTACTATCAGGCTCAAAATTGTATTCTGGCGTCAGTGCGGTGGCTTTTGGGATCGTAATCAATCGAATATTTTGGCGATGCTCCGCGCTTAACTCCCGGTCAGGGTTAAGCGCTCGATAAATAGGATATTCCATATTGGATTGACCTGAGCATAAAAATACATCCCCTATCAATATATCGGAGATGACTTCCTTTCCTTCTACGACCAAATTGAACGGTCCGCCTTCAGGTAATGCTGTAAAACTGGCGCTCCACCGCCCGTCAGCATTGGGTTGGACTGTTTTGTTTTCGCTCGCAAATTCAAGGGAAAAAGGTTCCCCACTCTTTGCTGTCCCGCGAA
Source organism: Litorimonas cladophorae (assembly GCF_014652455.1). Taxonomy (GTDB): domain Bacteria; phylum Pseudomonadota; class Alphaproteobacteria; order Caulobacterales; family Maricaulaceae; genus Litorimonas; species Litorimonas cladophorae. Next base: position 612,383 of record NZ_BMYV01000002.1, read on the forward strand.
ATTTAATCGGGGCGCTTCTTTGAAGGACCATAGAATTGCTAAATATGTCGTCGATAGACACGGACTGGTTTATTTTCGTATCAGATTCACTTGCGAAGCCAGATGTAGCGAGTGAACCCAGAATAATGGTCAAAGTCGCCTTTTTGAAGGCCTGTGAAAGGGGCAAAGTTCTCAATGAATTCATTTTTAGTCGCCTCATAAGGTGAAAACCTAAATTTACTTTATTACTTTGCACGGCTTTGTCACGTCCACGACTATGAGCTTCCATTGCCGCAATTTAGCGTTCGCGGAGACATTGGTGTTGTCGCCAGTGCCCATTCCAAATTACTTTCATCCCCGAACATCAGGAGCGTGTTTTTTGAAATGAGATGGCGTCGATGGTTGATGAGATTGTAGATCTGAGCGTCGGGCGAAAGCAGTTTTTGAGTTTGATGGCTGGATCAGAATTTTTGTGGTTTTCGTTCTCTGTTTCTGATGAGAACATCTGAGCATTGAACCCGTTAGTTTTCATGATTTTCCTGGCATCCCAGAAAACTATGTTGGAACGAAATTGGACCCAAATTGACGGTTTGAGAATGATTGGATGGTAGCGGTTTCGGGAGAAACTTCATGCTTTCATCGCTGTGCATTGGTGGAATGTCTGAAAACCTGCATTACCGTGACAAAGCCATCTGTGAGGGCTGTGCAGTCCCATAGCAGTCACGAAATTATTGTGTCTTGCTTCACTATGTAAATAATTGCATTAAAATTGTAGATAATTTGCAACTGCTGACAAGCGGGTCTAAGAGTTGTAAAAAGGGAACTCCATGACGATGTCCAACACTGGCAACTCTGACGCACTAGGCGCGCTCAAACCTAGCTTACCACTTCTCTCCATCCTCAATATGGCCGTTGGGTTTTTCGGACTCCAGATCGGGTTTGCGCTTCAAAATGCGAATGGATCTCGTATTTTTTCCTCTCTAGGCGCCGAGCCCGATACTTTGGCTCTATTTTGGCTCGCAGGGCCTGTGACGGGTCTCATAATTCAGCCTATTGTGGGGTATTTTTCGGACCGAACATGGACTCGATTTGGACGGCGACGTCCCTATTTCTTGCTAGGTGCGTTACTAGCGAGCTTCGCGCTCATCTTCATGCCGAACTCACCGGCACTCTGGATTGCGGCCAGCTCTTTATGGATTTTGGATAGCGCGCTAAATATTTCGATGGAGCCATTCCGCGCTTTCGTGGGAGATAATCTCAACACAAGACAACGAACGCTGGGATATGCGATCCAAGGCTTCTTTATTGGTGCTGGCGGGTATGTCGGTTCTAAGCTTCCAGAATGGGCAACAACTGTTGGCGCCTCTAATACAGCCAATGGTCTAGCGGTCCCAGATAGTGTCAAAGTCGCATTTCTCATCGGGGCGGGACTTTTGTTCTTGTCTGTCCTCTGGACAATTTTTACCACAAATGAATATTCGTCAGAGGAACTCGAAATCTTTGAGGCTTCGGAAACCTCAGCTCTAGCTCTCGCACGTCAGGCTGACCGCTTCGTCCCGCCCGCGCGTTCATTTGGAATTGCCGCATTTGGGTTTGGTATAGTCTCAGCTCTAACGTTCAGCCTTATCGCAGTGGGCGTTGCTGAACGACAGCTTGCGGTCTTTGCCGTGATGGTAGGCATCTTAGCTTTATTGTTAGGATATAATAGTCTTCGGCTAAAGTCTGATCGCGCGCCGGGCATGGTTGGGTCATTGATGGACGATCTAGCCACCATGCCAGTTTTAATGAAGCGCCTCGCGCTTGTGCAATTCTGTTCGTGGTTCGCGTTTTTTACACTGTGGGTTTATTTGCAGCCCGCGGTCACATCTTTCCATTTTGGGACAAGCGACCCGTCTGCCAAAGCCTATGGAGATGGCTCTTTAGCGGTAAATAATATCTTCGCGGTTTATTCACTGGTGGCATGGGGTTTTTCGCTCTTAATCCCCCTGATTACCCGGGCGATTGGATTGAAACTGACATATGCTCTGGCATTGATTGTTGGAGGATTGTCTTTCATTGCTATCTGGAAGCTTGAGCCTAGCCTTTTTTGGGTGAGCGCAATTGGCATCGGAATTGTTTGGGCCTGTGTGCTTACATTGCCTTATGCAATCCTCGCGGATGCGCTCCCAGCAGAGCGGATGGGCACTTATATGGGTATATTTAACTACTTTATTGTCATTCCTCAGTTGATAGTTGGTACAATTATGGGAACGGTGTTGACAAAGCTGCTGGGTGGGCAATCTATCCTAACACTTGTGGTCGGGGGCTCAGTGATGATTTTCGGCGCAGCGCTACTTATCTTTGTGCCCTATGAAGAGGTCGATTGAACTGTGGTCAAAAAAGTCAAACTTGACGATATTGCAAAAGCTGCTGGTGTATCGATTGCTACGGCATCTCGCGCCCTCGCGGATAGCCCTGTCGTCAATGACGATACGAAGCGCCGCATATGGGAACTTGCGCGCGTGCAGGGCTATAACATGCGAGGGTTGCCTGTTAACTCTAGGTGGTCTGCTAAGGCGACGATTTCTATTATCGTACCGAAACCACAAGGCCGGGAGGGCTGGCTTCTTGACCCGTTTTTCCAAGAGCTTCTTGGCGGTATCGGAGAAGCAGCTCGGTCTTTGCAATGCGATTATCTTGTCAGTCATGCCGATCCACAAAATTATGACGATCTCTCACGCTTGATGGACGGCACGCGCTCTGAAGGAATTATCTTTTTAGGACAAAGTTTTTTGCACGAACGCCTTAATCGTCTCGTAGGTCACCCGATGAAGTTTATCGTTTGGGGTGGTGAGCTGAAAGGGCAAGAATACACGTCAGTTGGGTCAGACAATATCCGTGGCGGCCGGAAAGCGACAGCGCATTTGGCGCGTCTGGGTCGGCGGCGAATCGCGTTTTTTGGAGATACCAATGCGCCTGAAATTAGTCAGCGTTTTGAGGGGTATAAAACAGCTTTGGATCAAGCAGGTTTAGCGTTTGATCCCAGCCTCGTTTTTCCGGCGCATTTTGAAATCGAGTCTGCCGCCAATTCTATGCATGCGTTGATCCGCCGTGGGACCGAATTTGACGCAGCCGTTTGTAGTTCAGACCTCATCGCAATAGGAGTCATTAGGGCTTTGCGAAAGCATGGGAAAACTGTGCCCGGTGATGTCGCTGTGGTTGGCTATGACGACATTCAACTCGCGAGGTATATTGAACCCCCTCTGACGACTATCGGGCAAGACTTACCGCTAGCAGGACGTCTCATGGTTATGAAGCTTCTAAATGCCGAGACACCAAACGATATGCAGACAGAGCGTTTGCCAACCGAACTCATTCAACGGGAGAGCTGTGGGGCTTAACTTGCCTTACTGATGAAGCCTGACCCGGGACAAATGAGTGAGCCAACACTTCCGACAGACACATCGATATCGACTTGTCCATCATAGGCTAAATTGTTGTCTCCAAGGTTGAAGACGCAACGACGTATTTTCCCGCCGTGCATTCGATCAAAAACAAGAAGTTCACCTTCGCTTGGGAATTGTATTTCGCCTCGGCGTAGGACGTCACACCCGTTTCGTAAGGCAATGACCTGCTTTGTGAAATTTAAAACACTTTTTGGATCTTTCGATTGCAGTGCAACTGACGCAGAAGCGTGGTTGTCCTGTAGAGGTAGCCAGGGTTTGGCGTCTGAAAATCCTGCATAGACATTCGTATTCCCGTCCCAAGGCATGGGTGTTCGCGCGCCATCGCGGCCCAGCGTTTCCGGCCAATTCGCAATGGCTTCTGGATCTTTTAAGTCATCAAAATCTATTTCACCTTGTTCGAGACCAAGTTCTTCGCCGTAATATATAAACCCGTTTCCACGCAGAGCTGCCATCAAAAGCACCAATAATTTTGAATATTGTTTTGATGGATTTGAGCCCTTCCAGCGGGTCACAGCGCGCGGCGCATCATGGTTTTCGAACGCCCAACTAGGCCAGCCTTCACCCTCTATTCCAGGCCACTCTTTCTGAGTTTTTCTGACAAGGTCCGCCGAAATTTGTTCAGCGTAAAGATAGTCGAATGCATAAGCAGAGCTCAGGCGTTTATTTCCTTGCGTAAAGGACTTCATTTCCGAAAGTGGGCGCGGTCCGCCAACTTCGGCGACGGTGAATTTCTCCGCGCCAGCATTTTGAATAACGTTGCCGATCCGTTCGATGAAAGGCAAAAGCTCTGGCTGACTCATATTCATTTCATGACGTTGGAAATCAAAAGGTCGCGTGGGCGGGCGTTTAAATTCTGTTTCGGCAGGATTATCGCGAAGCGCCCGATCATGCATAGCAAAGTTCAAGGCATCAATACGAAAGCCGTCTACGCCGCGGTCTAGCCAAAACTGAGTCACGTCTAGAATTGCGGCTTGAACGACCGGATTGTGTAAATTTAGATCCGGCTGTTCGACTAAAAAATTGTGCAAGTAATATTGACCGCGCCGCGCATCCCATTGCCAAGCACCCATACCAAACACGGATTGCCAATTATTCGGCGGGGAACCGTCAGCTTTTGCGTCTGCCCACACATACCAATCAGATTTATCATTAGTGCGCGAAGATCGGCTCTCTATAAACCACTCATGTTGGTCCGAGGTGTGACTATAGACTTGGTCAATAATTACCTTGAGCCCAACAGTGTGAGCTTTTTTTATCAAAATGTCGAAGTCTGCTAGAGTTCCAAATATTGGGTCAACGTCGCAAAAATCTGAGACATCATATCCGTAATCCGCCATGGGCGATGTGAAAAACGGACTAATCCAAATGCAAGAAACACCTAAAGATGCTATGTACTCCAGCCGTCGTGTAATGCCAGGCAGATCGCCAATGCCGTCCCTATTTGTATCCTGAAAGCTGCGAGGATAGATCTGATAAATCAGCGCGCCCTTCCACCACGGCGCATCATCCGAAGCCGGATGCGCTGGTGAGACGTCTTCAACCACAAGTGTATCGACTCCTTCACTCATTTGATATGACGCTCCGCGCGGCCATTGCCTTTGCATATTGTTAGACCAAATGCCGGAATAGTGACGGTTGCAGTCGCGGTCGTGACTGCTTCAACCGGGCAGTCTCCGCGTAATGCTGAAAACTGGGTCGTATTCGGCTCGATGCGTGTGTTCACTATACGCGGCTCTGACGATATGTTTGCAACGACAAGATATTCCGTGCCGTCAATTGGGTCGAAACGGGAGAATGCAAAGGCGTGCCCGTCCAGTTCCGTAAGCCGCGTTTCCATAGCCCCGCGACGAAAACTCGCGTGCTTAGCCCGAAGCGCCGACATATCGGCGATGTACCTATAAAGCGGATGTTCGGTGTCAAAGTTTGCCTCTGCGGTCGTCGCGTCTGTCCCGATAAGATCATTGTCGTTGTAAACCTCAACTTTGCTGGGGAAGAGTGTTTCGCGCGCGAGCTGGTCACCCCCATCAGATACAAAACCTTGTTCGCTGCCCGAATATATGACGGGTACGCCGCGCATGGTCATCATCAGCCCGTGCCCAAGCTGCGTGCGCGCGAGGAGCTCTGTCTGGCTCATTGAAGGTTTTTCAGCTTTCAACAATCCAGAGAAGCGGCCCATATCATGATTGCCAAGGAATGTGGGTTGATTAAGCCCTTTTTCAGCACCAGGCCCATATATATCATCAGCCCTCAAAAAGGTATCGAGTCGGGAAGTTGGTTCCTTGCCAGATACAACATCAAAGACCGCCGCCTGAAAACCGAAATCCAAGACTTGGTCGAATCCGTCAACAGTTGTGAAACGGGCTAGCGCGCCAGGGTCAGGGTCATAGACTTCACCGAACATATAGAAATTCGGATTGCCCAAGCTGGCAGCATGGTCTTTCATAGCTGGTAAAAATTGCTGCCAGAATTCAGGGTTGACGTGACGGGTCGTATCTATTCGAAACCCGTCAATCTCATATTCTGTAATCCAGTCTTTGAAGATTTCAATCATGCCGTCAACGACACGAGGATGCGCGGTGAAGAGGTCATCCAAACCTGCGAAGTCGCCATAGATAGAGTTCTCACCTGCCCAAGTCGTCTCACCGCGATTATGGTAATATTGAAGATCATTCAGCCATGCGGGCGTTTTAACTGTCTCTTCGCCCGCGGGAATGTAGGGTGTGTAGGCATAGTTCGAATTTGTTAGATTGGAAAAATTTTCTGCCGTGTGCACGTGGGGCGCATCTCCTAAAAACCTATTGTTGATTGGTTCGCCCGTTGGGCCGCCTTTGGTTGTCCAGGGGAAATCTGCAACAGAACGATATGTACAAGGGCCATCGACTTTATCGGCACCGGAATAATTAGGGTCGTAACATTCTCTATAACTGATCACATCGGCAGTGTGGTTAGTTATAATGTCCATATAAACCTTCATCCCGCGACCATGCGCTTCATCGACGAAGGTCTTCAAATCTTCTTTCGTTCCCAAATGAGGGTCGGGAGCCGTGAAGTCGGTGATCCAATATCCATGATAACCAGAGCTCTCTTGCCCTGGCGCGCCTTGAACAGGTTTATTCTTAAATATTGGACCCAGCCAAATCGCCGTGGCCCCCATGCTTTGGATATAATCTAATCGCGCCGTCAGGCCTCGTAAATCTCCGCCAAGATAAAAGGCTTTATTCGTTGGATCAAATCCATGCTGCAGAGCTCCGCCCGTAAAGCCGCCGGTGTCATTGGATGGGTCACCGTTTTCAAACCTATCGGGCAGAACGAAGTAGACGATCTCGTCTTGCGGTATGCGATCAGGCATTGCCGCGAAGGTGGGGGGCTTAGCTGTTTGTGGTTGGGCATCAACGGTTGGTGCGCAAGCTGAAATGGCAAAGGCTACACTGCTTGCTAACAGGGCGCCGCATAATGATCTCTTCGCAAACTGTTTCATTATTGGATCCCTTTACTGACGGCTGGAAGTTAAATCTTAAAAGTCGTCTTTTCGGTCTTCTAGCTTCAAAGCAAAGCTTCTTGCAAGCCTTTTTGCAAAAGTTTGCATTGATATTTTGGATATTTTTGAGTGAAAACGCCGTTAAACTGGGATTTTGTGTCCAAATTGCCACAATTTTTGTAAATTTGGAGAAGGCCGAAGAAAATATTTGCAAAATGATTGCAAAAAAGTGTAAGCGAGTTTCAATAGGGTTAAACCATTAAACGTTTGATCCCTTAATTGATAATAGCGCCGATGAAATAAAACGGTGCAACGGAAGGGAAAACCAATGAATAAGTCGATGATCGAGTTGTCACCGCTAAGTCGCCAGCTTCTTATGGGAACGGCGTCATTTGCCATGTTGATGGTTGCGGCTCCTGCCTTCGCGCAAGATGTCGCTGAAGAAGAAGTCGAAGATGTTGTTGTAACGACGGGTATTCGCCAATCGATTGAAGACAGTCTTAAGTTAAAACGCGAAAGTGGCTCGATCATCGAAGCGATTACGGCCGAAGACATTGGTAAGCTGCCTGACGTTTCCATTGCAGATTCGCTAGCCCGTCTTCCAGGCGTAACGGCGCAACGTGTTCGTGGCCGTGCGCAGTCTATCTCTATTCGTGGTCTTGGCCCGCAATTCTCTCTTGCGCTTTTAAATGGACGTGAAGTTGTTTCTACGAGTGGAAACCGTGGCGTCGAGTTCGATCAGTTTCCATCAGAGCTTATAGGGCAGGGCGTTGTTTACAAAACGTCCGATGCGCGATTGGCCGCTACTGGTATTGCTGGCGCCGTTGACCTTCGGACACGTAAACCTTTGGACACAGATGAAGGCTTCGTCGTGTCTGGTAAATATGTCATCAATGATAATGGCGATTTAAATCCAGACTTTGGTGCTGACGGTTATCGCCTCTTTGGTTCCGGCACGTATCGGAATGATGCCAACACTTTTGGTGTTACCTTAGGTGTCACGCATCAGTCCAACCCTACTCAAATTTTCCAACGCGACTTGAAAACACAGGGCACTGGACTATTGCCAGGGACGAATACGGCCTATCCGTTGGACAACCCACGATCCGGTGTTGAATCCCGCGATTTCGAGCGGACGTCCATTGCGGGTACGCTGCAGTTTGACCCTACCGCCGATATTTCCTTCACATTCGACGGCTTCTACTCTGACTTCGATGACACTGGTGTATTCCGAGGCGTAGAGACGCCGTTGGCAACGGCTTGGACAGGTGACAATCCGCCGACTGTGACTAGCTCAACGGGCACTGGTCCGTTTGTCGATTCCGTATCTTACACACAAAACCCTGCTATTCTTCGGACAGACACACAAGGCAACGAAGCTGAAATCTACGCACTCGGTGGTAACGTCGAATTTGGCGTTGGCGAGAAAACGCGGGTTATGTTTGATGCTGGGTATTCCGCAGTCTCATCCAATGGTGTTGACTATGAAAGCTATGCCGGTCTCGGCAGCAATATTCTCTATGGTGCTGACAATTTTAACCCGGACTTCCGGGATGACTTCACCTTTACTACGCCGTCAAGTGGCGAGTATTCTATCGCAACCGGCCGCGATTACACGGATGCGTCTTCACTATTCCTTACGGACCCAGGCGGATGGGGCCAAGTTGGCTTTATCCGTAATAACGAGGTTGATGATGAATTGATGCAGCTTCGCGCGGAGGTGAGCCATGAACTAGATATTCCGTTCATCGACGGTCTCGTGGCAGGTGCGATATATACAGGGCGCGAGAAGTCCACGAGCGACATTCCAGCTGCATTGCGTGCTGGTGGGGGCTTCACCAATAATACATCGCCAATTACAAACGTTATTGGGTCCACGGATAGCGGATCGATAGGATTTGATATTGTTGCCTATGATCCGTCCAACCTGATCGAAAACGGAACCTATAGTCTCGATCAATTTGCGACTACAACTGTGGACATTCAAGAGAATGTTACGACGCTTTACGGTATGTTGAAGCTGGGTGAAGAGGTGTCTCGTATCAACGGTAACGTCGGCCTTCAATATGTAGTGACTGACCAAGAATCGACCGGTCAGTTTGGCTCATTTGCGTCTAGTCCAGGCACCGCAAATACGCTCGGTGACGATTATGAGCACTGGTTACCAACGTTAAATCTCTCATTTGACGCATCCGAAAATCTCGTTCTGCGTATGGGTGCTGGTAAGGCAATTTCCCGTCCGCAAATAAACGATTTGTCCGCCAATCTTGGTGTTAGCTCAAGCGCGCTCGTGTGTCCGGATACAGATGGAGATGGACGTCCTGACTCCTTCGCGAACGTATCTGCGAATACAGCTAATGTTTGCTTGTCATTTGGTGGCGGTAACCCGTTCTTACGTCCTTATGAAACAACCTATGGCGACGTGTCGGCTGAGTATTATTTCTCACCTGCGGGTGCAATTTCTATCGCAGGTTTCGTAAAAGATATTGACGATTATGTCCAAGGCTCGAACACAATTATTAGCGATGCATCTTTGGCCGCGCAATTCCTAGGTTCAGATTTTGTTTCTGCTAATCCCAATGCGGCCTTCATCAATGTCGGCGGCCCCGCAAACGTCGGCAAGGGTGACTTGTCTGGTGTTGAAATCGCCATTCGCCTGCCATTTGAAGACCTTACGGATAACGAGCTCCTCTCTGGTTTCGGTGTGAACGCAGCCTTCACTTACAGTGATGCCACAGTCGAATTTGAAGGTAATGAAGTTGATATTCCTGGATACTCATCAGAGACGGCCTCAGGCGAAATTTACTACGAAAAAAGCGGTTTCCGGGCACGTCTGAACGCACGATACCGTAGTGGCTTCCAAGCTGAAATCCTGCAGTTTAATGGTCAGAACATCGGCGCAAAAGCTTTGTCAGAAACCATTCTGGATGCACAAATTGGATATGATTTCGATGATAGCTTTGGTGGGTTGATGGACGGAACTTCCATCAACTTTGAAGTCTATAACATCACCGATGAACCGTTCCGCACAACAAATACAACAGCTGCTGGTGAAGACTTTGTCCGCCGCCGCGAAGATTACGGAACGACATATAACTTCACTCTTTCAAAGAAGTTCTAAGTTCAAAATTTATAGAGCAGTTCCCCTCAAGTTACTGTTTTAACCTTGCCGCCCGCGCTTTATGCGTTGGCGGCATTTTTTTTACTGTACGGCATTTAATTGCACTGAAGCTCTACCGCGCTAGGATGTGATCATGAACGACCCTATCCAAAAAGTTGTTATTGTAGGCGGCGGCACGTCAGGTTGGATTGCGGCCGCGTCGCTCTCGAAATACCTGGGCGACACAGTCAAAATCACACTCGTCGAATCTGATGCTATAGGCACAGTTGGAGTTGGGGAGGCGACAATCCCGCAAATCCGAAAGTTAAACGGGAGCCTCGGACTTGACGAAGCGGAATTCGTCCGTGCCACCCGGGGAAGCTTCAAACTTGGCATTGAGTTTAATGACTGGGGTAATCTCGGTGAGAGCTATTTACATACATTCGGCGATCCGGGGCTCGATTTAGCAGGCCTCAAGTTTCACCATTATTGGCTTCGCGCAAAATTACTCGGTGGATCAAACGCCTCACTCTGGGATTACTCTCTCCACCACCGCGCCGCATATGCACATAAATTTGCGCCAATCCAACGCGTTGGAAACACACAAATGGGCGGACTGTCTTACGCTTATCATTTTGATGCGGGGCTGTATGCGAGGCATCTACGAACGTTTTCTGAGAGATTGGGTGTCAATCGCCAGGAAGGCCGCGTGGTTGACGTGAGCTTAGATGCTGAAAGTGGATTTATAAATTCTGTAAAGCTGGAGTCTGGCGATTATATTGAGGGCGACCTTTTCATTGATTGCTCAGGATTTCGCGGTCTTTTGATTGGCGGTGCTCTGGAAGTAGGATATGAAGATTGGTCTGAATACCTTCCGTGCAACCGCGCCGTTGCGGCAGCCTGTGAAAGCGCGGGGCCTCTGCTGCCGTACACTCAATCAACAGCCCGAGAGGCGGGATGGCAATGGCGCATTCCGTTACAGCACCGGACTGGAAATGGTCATGTTTATTGCGATGGGTTTACCACGCAGGCGGACGCGACTGATCGCCTTGTTGAGAATTTAGACGGGGACATCATTGGCACGCCAAAGCAACTCTCATTCACCACTGGCCGTCGCCGCGAATTTTGGTCAAAGAATTGCGTATCCCTCGGTCTGTCATCTGGTTTCTTGGAACCTCTTGAATCGACTTCCATTCACTTCGTGCAAAGCCATGTTTCCCGCCTCTTGGAGTACTTTCCTGATAGGAACTGTGGCGTAGCTAACCGGGCCGAATACAATCGGATCGTTGGGAAGGAGTTTGCGCTCGTCCGCGATTTCTTGGTTCTACATTATAAGCAAACCCAACGTGATGATACGGAATTTTGGCGGTATTGCCGTAACATGGTGGTGCCAGACAGCTTGGCTCATAAGATGGAGCTGTTCCAGGAAACGGGTCACATCTACCGTGAGATTGATGATATCTTTCGGGAAAGCAGTTGGGTTCAGGTCATGGTCGGGCAGGGTCTAATGCCTAGGTCTTACCATCGTATGGCGGATAGGTTGAGCAGCGATAAGTTAGAGCATTTTTTAACTGACGTGGACGCGCTCATTTCAAAAACTGTTCAGCCCTTGCCGACACACGCAGAGTTCATTGCAAAAAATGTAACGGTTTAGTTGTTCCCAATTAGATTACGGATGGCTTCAGCATGCGTAGGCATGGTGTCTGTAGCGACCGTAATCGCATCTTTTACTTGGGCAAAGCGAGTGCTTACAGGGATGCCGCGTTCTGCGGCTCTGCCTGACAGTCCAGGCGCGCGTTTTGGGAAAACGCCTTGACCGATGAGAACGGCCAACCAGCTTGGCTTTCCGAATAGCTCCCGGCCGTCCAGTGAAATGACGCCATTTTCGCGGAAGTGATCTATTTTAAACTGAAGGCTCTCGGAAACTTCCAAAGCTGCCATCTCTTTCCAAAACGGTTCGTCTCTTTCATTGGCGATATAATGTAACACAAGAAAGTCTCGTATGCGTTCATACTCTGCCACTGTTAGGCGATTATATTCTTCTGCTAAAAGCGGCGACATTTCAGTATCGGGGAACAAGGTCAGAAGACGCATAATTGCGAATTGAATGAGGTGAAGTGACGTAGACTCCAATGGCTCCATAAACCCAGCTGAGAGACCCACTGCTACACAATTTTTTTTCCAAAATTTGTTCCGGCGTCCCGTTAGGAAACGCAAGTGTTTTGCGTCTGCCAATGGTGCGCCGTCCAGGTTATCTCGTAGGACTTGCTCGGCTTTCTCTGCCGTCGAAAAACGATCGCAATAGACGTAGCCGTTCCCGGTTCGATGCTGCAACGGAATGCGCCATTGCCACCCGGCCTCTCGGCATGTGGATCGAGTATAGGGTAGGGGTTCGCCCTTGCTTTCAGATGGAATAGCAACCGCTCGATTACACGGCAGCCATCGTGACCAATCCTCGTATCCCGTCTTCATGGCCCCTTCAATCAACACCCCGATAAATCCAGTACAGTCTAGGAAGAGATCGCCTTCAATAGATTGGTTGTTGTCCAAACTGACGTTTAGAATATGGCCGTTTTCGGGATCTAACGCTACATCAGTAACGCGGGCCTCCAATCGGGTGACGCCCCGGGCTTCCGCATATGTTCTTAGAAAGGCCGCATAGCGCGTCGCGTCAAAATGATAAGCATAGTCTAACCGAGATTGAACTTGCCGAGGGTCCCGGTTGGGATGTGCGAAGCGCCCGGATTTAGACGCGGCATAGCAAATGCTGTAATCGTCCAATGGCCCGGCTGAACGGCCATGGATGTGGTCAGACAACCAATAGTGATGGAAAGGAACGTGGGCATCAAAATCCGCACCGTAATGCCCAAAGGGGTGAAAATAACTTTCCCCTTCTTTTGTCCAGCCGGCGAACTCAATTCCTAATTTGAAACTGCCCTGAGTGGCACGGACAAAGTCAGCTTCAGAAATGCCTAGGCGTTGATTGAACTTGCGTATCGGCGGGATTGTTGCTTCCCCAACGCCGACGGTGCCAATGGCTTCGCTTTCGATAAGCGTGATGTTCGCAGAATTGCCCAAGGCGTTTGAGAGAGCTGCAGCACTCATCCAGCCTGCGGATCCACCTCCGACAATTACGATACGTCTGATTTGCTTGCCCGATTTCATAACATGAAGGTGTCATATTTTACAAATTTTGCAATAAAAAAACACGATATTATTGGTAATACTGGCAATTAGCTTCCAATTATTGCAAAAATATGTAAAGGAAATGAAAATTATAAAGGGGAGGCCCAATATGTCCATCCGCATAGCCGCTTTGCTGAGTGCAGCCGTAATACTGACCGCCTGTGCGGAGGCCAAATCTGAATTTGTCGAAGCCTCTAAAGCGACAAGCCAAGAGGCGGTGAGGAATGAAGTTATGGAATCCGCCAGCGTCTCCAGTCCTGATGGTGAAATAAATGTGCGCGTGTTTACCGAAGGCGGCCTATTGAAATATGCAGTTAGCTTCGCAGGCGAAGATGCGGTTGCGCCGTCTCGTCTCGGATTGCGCTTCGCGGAAGGATTTGGTCCTGATGCGAATATTGAAATCATGGGCATTGAAAAGAGCAATGTGGATTTAAGTTGGGAGCAGCCTTGGGGTGAGCGCCGTACTGTGCGCGACACGCATCAAGAACTATTCATAGAAGCTAGGCGCGCCACTGGAAGTAACGCCCCAGGCATAAGATTCAATATCCGTGTTCGCGCTTTTGATGATGGTATTGGGTTTCGATATGAAGTTCCGAAACAGGCCGCATTACCTGCGGCAGTTTCTGTCATAGATGAACTCACGGAATTCAATCTAGGGAGGGACACCGAAAGCTGGTGGATTCCCTCGCGCATGTATAATCGCTATGAATATCTTTATCGAAACACGCCTGTTTCAGATATTCAAATGGCGCACACGCCCGCGACGTTTCGCAAGCAAAACGGCACGCACCTTTCTATCCACGAGGCCGCTCTGGTCAATTATTCCGGTATGAGTCTCGAACAAGAGCGTGAAGGTATATTGGAGGCTTCATTGGCACCGCGTAGTGACGGGAAAAAAGTTGTCACGTCTCTGCCCATGATAACCCCTTGGCGTACGATCCAAATCGGAGGTCAAGCTGTCGATTTGATCAATTCGGATATTATTCTCAATTTGAATGAACCGAATGCGCTCGGCGACGTGTCGTATTTTAAACCTGGAAAATACGCAGGAATTTGGTGGGACCAGCATGTTCGAAATGGCACGTGGGGCGTCAAACAAGGCGATGTGGAGGGTCTTCATGCTGCGACGACCAACCGGACGAAACGCTATATGGATTTTGCGGCTGAGAACGGATTTGTGGGCGTTCTGGTTGAAGGATGGAATATTGGTTGGGATGATGATTGGTTCAATAATGGCGACGTTTTCTCTTTCACTGAAACCTATGACGATTTCGACATCGAAGCCGTTGCGGCCTATGGCGAAAAAGTCGGGACGCGCCTGATTGGCCATCACGAAACATCAGGCAATATTTCCAACTATGAGGATCAATTAGAAGACGCGCTGGACCTATACCAAGCCAGCGGAGTGAGGGTCATCAAATCTGGCTATGTTGCGGATGACGGGAATATCAAACGTATCGACGAAAACGGTGTGCCCCGTTATGAATATCACGATAGTCAACATCAGGTGGACCACCACCTAAAGGTCGTCAAGCGCGCCCATGACCATCAGATTGCAATGAATCCGCATGAACCTGTAAAGGACACTGGGCTTAGAAGAACCTATCCAAATTGGGTCAGCCGCGAAGGCGCCCGAGGACAGGAGTTTAACGCTTGGGGCGTTCCGCCAAATGGTCCTGATCATGTCACAAATTTGATCTTCACGCGCATGCTGTCGGGGCCGATGGATTATACGGCTGGCGCATTTATTTTGCGACCAAATGAAGTTCCTCCTGTACGAAAGGACTTTCCGCGCAACAGCCCAAAATCTCGGATTGAACATACCTTGGCCAAAGAGCTCGCTCTTTATGTTGTGCTCTATTCTCCAATTCAGATGGTTGTCGATACGCCTGAAGAATATGCAAAGCGGCCTGATGCATTTCAGTTTATAAAAGATGTTCCGACCGATTGGGAAGAGAGTATTGCGATCGACGGTTCCGTAGGCGACTTTGCAGTCATCGCGCGCAAGGACCGAAATAGCGACGATTGGTACGTCGGTGCTGTCACAAATGCAGACGCTCGCGACATCACGTTCGATGAACTCTTTTTTTTAGATGATGGGGATTATGAAGCTCAAATCTATGCGGATGGCGCTAAGGCTGATTACGAGGACAACCCTTATGCCATGGACATCCGCACACAGCGTGTGACGAGGGAGAGCGCCTTGTCGCTTCGGTTGGCCCGTTCGGGTGGATTTGCTATTCGGTTCCGCAAGCTATGAGCCGCTGGTTGGCCGTCTTACTCGCCAGCATGGCGATCTCCGCCTGTACCTCTGTCTCTGATGTAAATACCGAAACAGCCGTTGATCCTGCATCTATGGCTGGTGACTTTAAAGGCGTCACGGGAACTGTGGAGCGATTGACATTGTCGTCGGATTTGGTCGCGCCGAGGGACATAGAAATTTGGCTGCCTGCGTCTTACGGCTCATCGCCTGACCGGAGTTACCCTGTTCTCTATATGCATGACGGTCAAAACGTTTTCGATCCTTCGCAATCTAAATATTCGGGCTGGGACTGGGGCGTGGATGAAGCTTTGATGGCCCTGGAAATCGAAGCTATAGTGGTTGCCCTGCATAGCGTAGATGAAACGCGCAATGCAGATTATTTCCCACAGAAAGCTCACATTAAAAATCCAGAGAGGTCGAGCAACTTGGGGGATGATATTGGCCAGTTAAATGCGGACAACTATTTGCGTTATTTGACCGAAGTTGTGAAACCGCATATTGATACAGCTTATCGAACGCGCCCGGGCCGTGAAGAGACTTCTATCATGGGCAGCTCAATGGGCGGGTTAATCTCCCTCTATGCGATTAGCGAATATCCGGATGTATTTGGCGCGGCCGGAATGGTGTCGCCGCATTTTCCTTTGGCGGATGGCGCGTTGGTTTCCTATTTTTCCGAGCGTTTACCTGACCCCGCAACGCATCGACTCTATTTCGACTATGGTACACGCACGCTTGATCACAACTACGAAGGCTATCAAGACCGCATGGACAAGAGCGTAATTTCGGCCGGGTTTGAGCGTGGTAAGAATTGGACGACGCGAAAATTTGAGGGCCACGATCATTCCGAACGAGCGTGGCGAAACCGCGTACATATTCCATTGCAATTCTTATTGCTGGGAAAAAATACTGAAGGTGGAGAAGAGCGATGAGAAAATTTTTCCTTTTGTCGGTGGCCGCACTTACTCTTGCGGCCTGTGGGGTAGACAAGAGTGAAACGATGACTCAGGCCCTAGGCACGACCTCCAAATCCATTAATTTTTCTCAGGCTAAAACGCCCGAATGGGCAAGAAACGCCGTCATCTACCAAATCAATACGCGGCAGTATTCTGAATCAGGAACATTTGCCGCGGTTGAGGCTGATCTCGCGCGTATCAAGGCGCTTGGGGTAGATGTCCTTTGGTTGATGCCAATTCACCCCATTGGAGAGAAGAAACGTAAGGGGTCGATGGGCAGTCCCTATGCCGTCAAAGATTTTCGTTCTGTGAATCCTGATCTGGGGACGCTCGAGGATTTCAAGTCTCTGGTGAATACAGCTCATGCCCTTGATATGAAAGTCATCATCGACTGGGTGGCGAACCATACAGCGTGGGATAATCATCTGATCAGGGATCAGCCTGACTGGTTTACGCAGGATGAGGCGGGTCAGATGCGGCATCCAAAAGACACGGATTGGCTGGATGTGGCCGATTTGGATTACACGCGGCAAGGATTGCGCGATTATATGAAGGAGTCCCTGCTATATTGGGTGAGTGACGTGGGCATTGACGGCTATCGCTGTGACGTGGCGGGCATGGTGCCAACCGATTTTTGGGAAGATGTTCGTCTGGCATTAGATGGGATCAAACCCGTCTTTATGCTCGCAGAGTGGCAAGAACCTGAGCTTCACAACAGTGCTTTTGATGCCAGCTATGCGTGGCGTTGGAAGGAAATCATGCAAGACATTGTCAATGGCCAAGCCAGAGCGCAGGACATGGCTGACTATTACACGGATTATCAGAATAATTGGCCGAAAGGCGCTATGCGAATGGCCTACACGTCAAACCATGACCAAAATACGTGGGACGGTATCCCTCAAGATATTTATGGCGATGCCTATGAAGCGGCGATAGTATTATCTTTCACAGGTGAGGGCATCCCGCTAATTTACTCTGGGCAAGAATGTGCAAACACTAAGAGATTGGAATTCTTCGAGAAGGACTTGATTCAGTGGCGCTGCGATGATCCATTGAACGGCCTTTTCCGGGACTTGGTTCAACTTAAAACAGATAACCCAGTTTTGCATAATGGAGCATGGGGTGCCCGAGCGAAGGTGGTTGAGAATTCGAAGCCTCAAAAAATCTTCACTTTTATTCGTCACAAAGAAGATAACGCTGTGTTTGTCGTGGTGAACTTATCCGATCAAACACAGAAATTTCAAATCTCCGATGGCTTGACACTCGCGCAGTATTCGACGTTCCCCACAAATTCGCCTGTAACACTAACCGGTAAAGATTTGTCGCTGCCGCCTTGGGGCTGGTCTATTTATGTTCGAAATTAAATATGTTGGAAACTCGGAAGAACCCGTCGTCATTATCGATGACTTTCATCCTGATCTAGATGCGCTTCGGGCAGCTGCCGTAAATGCGCCCTTTGCACGTCACGCAAAGTTTTATCCAGGTGTTCAGGCGCCCGCCGATCCTGTACATTTACAGCCAGTCGCCCAGTGCCTGACAAAGGCCCTAAAAGAGGTCTTCTGCCTTCAACGCGGCGTCAGCCTTGTTCAATGCAACTATTCATTAGTGACGACCAAAGATGCTAAGCTGTCGCCAATACAGCGATTACCACATGTAGATACACTCGACCCGGGACGATTTGCATTGCTGCATTATTTAGCCGGATCCGAACAGGGCGGGACTGCATTCTATCGCCACCGTGCCACGAAATTATACGTTCTTTCAGAGAAAAACTACGACCATTATAAAAAGACTTTGGAGGAGGAGGGCTTCCCCAAGGCGGGTTATATGCGCGGCAGTGATGATAGATTCGAGTTGATTGGTCATGTGGAGGCAAAGCCAAACCGGGCTGTTCTCTACCGCTCTGCGCTCCTGCATTCTGGATTCATCCCCCAGGGTGCAGAGCTTTCCTCAAAACCAGCTCTGGGACGCCTGACCCTAAACAGTTTTTTTCAAGTTAAGCCGTCAGTCTGAGTTATTCCAGCGCATCTGATGCAAAGGTGACATTGGCGATAATAAACTTAAACTATAAGAGCCCGGCTCGTAAAATATTCAAACCACCGTATTCAGTAGGTGGAATGAAGGGAATTCAAGCGCCGCTAAGGCTAGGGGATTTTTTTAGAGAATTACGGTGTCCTCACACACCGCAGCGTAGAAATAATCAAATAAAACAATTTCTTAAAGCTGTTAAATTTTTTGTGTCGCATGCCAGCTTTTTGTTGCACCTGATTTCAACGGCAACTTGGGCAGGTTTCAGAGTTGGAAGCTTAATGGGGCTTCTATGCGCTACTTGTATGTGAGGCTCGTAAGTCCGTCTGAATGAGCCAATGGTAGGCAGGTAGCATGTGATAAATCAAAGTTGTTAATGCAAACTTTGGATGTATTTTTTAAAAACACACGGAATCGTTTTGACAGAGCTAACAAAATTATAAATCCCTAAGTCACGTTAGTGAGAATTGCAACTTTTGCATCCTGTATTTGGGATCTGAAGTCGCTCGGAGATGATTATGCAAAAAGATCAAAAACAAAAAAGTGCTGTTCTCAAGCCTCATTTGTACGTCTCTGATGATTTAGAACCTTTAGAAGCATTGGATTTAATTTATCCATTTGAAAAAGTTACTGATGATAATCAGTATGAATATGAAGTTGTTTTTGGGTCTTTGACTATCTCTGGATTTAAAGAGGTGATTCCTGTGGTATCGAAATGGCTGTGTGATATTACTCCTGATGAAAATGGATACCCTATTGGCGCCAGTAGTAATTTAATGGGGGCGTTCGATTTCTATATTACACAAGAATATTTCTTTAATAATATTGTGAAGCCTTCAGTAAGTGAACTGTCTCCTATTGAATGTCATGAAATGAGAGACTTGATCAACAAGGTTCTGCAAACAAGCCATTTAGATTTACGTGATCGGGCCAGTTTTAAAAAGTTTTTGAATCTAGTAACTTAGGCAAAGAATATAAGAGTTTTATTCTAAAACCCTGCCTGACGGTCAAAATCTCCATTATCACTATGATGATCAAGGTCGCCTGATCGCAGAAACAGATGCCGTTACGGGTGAAGCCGTGCGGGAAGGCTTTGTCACGTTAACGGCACCAAGTCTGTTTTTCTGTAATTTAGAACTTTAAGGACACATTGATGCCGACGCTAAGTTCCAGTTCAGGTTGGCTTGGTGTCTGAACTTCCGGAGTGTATCCCTTGTAATGAGGTGGCGTCGATAGTTGAAAAGATTGTAAATTTGAGCGTGAGCCGAAAGCAACTTTTGAGCTTTATGGACTGATTTGAATCTCTGTGATTTTCGTTTTCTTCGCCGGATAGGAACGTGTGAACATTCGGCACGGTTGTTCTTTCGACCTCCAACGTCTTGCAAATGTTTCATCCCTAGAAGCTTGAGCGCTGCACCGTACGAACCAAGTCTATCGGTCACTATTCTTGTAGGCTTGATACCTTGGTTTTTCAGCAGTTTCCGCAGCCAGCGCAGCGCTGCTTTTGTATTACGTCGTCTTTGCACAACTACATCTAATACTGTGCCTTCTTCATCGACGGCTCGCCAGAGATAGACCATCTCGCCGTCTATTTTCGTATAAACTTCGTCTAAATGCCAAGCAGGCGAGGGTGGTTCGGCTCGCAACTTTATCCGCTTTGCATATGTAGATCCAAACTTATCAACCCACCTTCTTATCGTTTCATAAGACACATCGACGCCGCGTTCGGTCATCAGCTCTTCGACATCGCGGAAGCTAAGGTTGAACCGAAAATACATCCAGACGTCACGTTTGATTATATCGGGATGGAAGCGATGCCGGGCGTAAATTGACGTTTTCAGCGCTATGTCTTAGCGGAATGTCTGGAAACTGGCATCAACGTGACAAAGTCGTTTAATCATGGTTCCACTTTTGAGAATGAAAACGCCAAGCCGTTTTTATGATATTTGTGATATCGGAGTGAGACGGAGTAAAGCCAAGGACTGCTTTTGCACGGCCGCTATCGGCGTATAACTTAGTGACATCTCCTGCTCGGGGTGGTGCGGCATCAAAGGGTACGGCAAGCCCGGTGACAGCCTCGACAGTCTTTAAAATTTCTAGGTTACTAATGGGACGGCCTGTACCAATGTTCACCTCCGCATGCGTCAGACCTTTATCAAACGCAAATTCGGACAATATGTGAGCTTCAGCTATGTCATTAACGTGAATGTAGTCTCGCAAGCATGTTCCGTCTGGCGTCTGGTAATTTGTGCCGAAAATTTTCATCTTTGGACGGCGCCCGGCGGCCGCCTCTAAAGCGATTGGAATTAGGTGGGTCTCTGGATTGTGCTCTTCACCGATGAGGCCACTTTCGTCGGCGCCTGAAGCGTTGAAGTACCGGAGCGTGACATATTTCAAATCATATGCTTTGTGAAAGCTCTGAATCATATGTTCAATTGCTAGCTTGGTTTTGCCGTAAACGCTAACGGGGTTTTGTAGTTCCGTTTCGACTAGAGGCATATTTTGTGTTTCGCCGTAGGTCGCGCAGGTCGACGAAAATATCAATCTATCGGCTTGGGTTTCATTCATAGCCAGAAGCAAGTTCAACGCTGCCGAGACGTTGTTGTCGTAAAATTGGGCAGGCTCTTTTTCTCCAGTGCCGACTTCAATAGAGCTGGCCAAGTGAATGACTGTTTTCACATGCTCATAGTGATTGAAAGCTTGCGATGTAGCTTCTCTATCTCGCAAATCTACATCGACAAGGGGACCCCATTGCACCGCATGCGCGTGGCCCGCTGACAAGTTGTCGAATGTAATTGGGACCCCCCCCAGATCAGCAATGGATTTGCAAACGTGGCTGCCGATATACCCTGCCCCACCAGCGACGATAAAATCTCGGCCAGCGAGTGTTTGATGAGGTGACGTCATTTTAAATCTCGTCCAGCGTTGTGGGGCTGTTAGGTCTATGGGTTTTTTCAAACCATTTTTTGAAGTCAAATTGTTCCGATGGCGTCATGTGAAGCCCCGATTTGGTTCGCCGCCAAAGGACGTCATCGGCAGCCTTTGCCCATTCATACTCAACAAGATAGTTTGCTTCGGCTTCTGTTAGCACAGGGCCAAACCGCTGTCCTAAATTCCCACAACAATTTTCAAGTAATTTTTCCGCGCGCGTTCCGTAGGCTCGACCGAGGTGTTTGAGGATGGTAAAATCAATGGCCGAGTATTTGATTTTCAATCCCTCGTAAAACTCATCGAAGTCCGCGTCTTTAATATCTCCGCCAGGGAGTATGGCATCCCGTGTCCACGGTTCTGACTTTGTCTTTAGATAGGAGGAAAGTTTTTCGAGAACATGTTCGGCAAGTTTTCTTGAGGTCGTGATCTTGCCCCCATAGATAGATAAAAACGGCGCATTCTCAGAAAACTCATCAATTTTTAATACGTAATCTCGAGTGACCGCAGATGCATCGCTATTCTTATCGTCAAAGAGAGGACGTACCCCTGAGTAGGTCCAGACGATTTCTAACGGTGTTACTGGCTTTCTGAAATACTCGCTAGCGGATTCACACAAATAGATTTTTTCCTCTTCGGAAATTTCAACGACTCGGTCGCTGGGCTCATACGGATTATCGGTTGTCCCAATAAGAGTGTAATCACTTTCATAGGGTATTGCGAAAATAATACGATCGTCAGAGTTTTGAAAAATGTAGCAATGATCACCATCGAATAGCTTTTTAGTCACAATATGACTGCCCTTCACAAGCCGAAGTTCGGCTGTGCTTTTTCCTGGTTTCATCTTTTGCAGGATATCTTCGACCCAAGGTCCAGCTGCATTTACGACGGCCTTTGCATGTATGGTACTGGATTTTTCATTCTCGTATACCTCCGCTTCGTATCCGTCGTGCATCGCCTTTATCGTTTTTACTGTTGTCTGTGTTCTTATTCGAGCACCCCGTTCATGAGCATCTACTGCATTTAATGTGACGAGACGCGCGTCTTCCACCCAGCAATCTGAGTATTCGAACCCTTTGGTCAGACGTGAACGCAGTTGGCCTTTAAAGGGACCAGATTGCAGATTGACTGTCGTCGTAGCAGGGAGAATTTTTCGCCCTCCCAAATGGTCATAAATAAACAGCCCTAAGCGTAATAGCCAAGCTGGACGAAGGCCTTTGTCATACGGAAGTATAAATCGCAGGGGCCAAATAACGTGCGGCGCGGAGCGTAAAAGGACCTCACGTTCTTGAAGAGCTTTGCGCACCAGTCCGAACTCGAAATATTCTAAATAGCGAAGCCCACCATGGATTAACTTTGTACTGGCAGAGGAGGTGTGGCTCGCGAGATCGTCCCTTTCACACAGAACGACGGAGAGACCTCGGCCTGCAGCATCTCGCGCAATCGCGGTTCCGTTGATACCGCCGCCGATGATTAATAAGTCAAAAGAACTGGTCATAGCTTTAACCTGAAAAGCGGCGTTGTTCGTAAATTAACAGACAAGAAAGGCGTCGGTATGTTTGGATAAGAGCTCACTCTGCCATGCTTGACGTTTGCCTCGTTCGATACATGCTACGATGCAGCCTCCGAAACCGCCTCCGGTTTGACGCGCACCTATACCGCCAAACGAAATGGCGTCCGCGACTAAAGCATCGACAGGTGGAATGGTAATTTCGAAGTCTTCTCGCATGGAGACGTGGCTTTCATTCATCAGCTCACCTAGCCGAGAAATATGACTGTCGCGCAAACAGGTTACCGCTTCAACTGTCCGTCGGTGTTCCGTCATACAGTGCCGCGCGCGGCGCCGAAGAGTGTTTGGAAGCGAGCTGAGACTCGCAAATTCTACATCGGTCATTTGACAGATGTTTTCGCGCCCCAAGGCTACCTTGATCGCATCACATTCTTCCTTGCGCTCCTTATAACGCCCCTCATTCAGTTGCCTGAATTGCCCTGAATGGATAACTGCCATGTCATGGGTCGTGGGAAGATCAATAAGCTGGTAGTTCAGGGTATTTGTATCGAGCGCCAAGGCTTGTCCTGGATGGGCGATGGCAACGGCCATTTGATCCATGATCCCACATGGCATCCCAATATATTCATTTTCAACGCGACGGGCGAGAATAGCGATCTCTTTTTCAGAACTAGTACTGCCAGCCAAGTCTCGGGCTAACTTCAAAAGACCAACGGTAACAGCCGCTGAAGATGAAATTCCGGCGCCAAATGGCAAATTTGTTTCAACAGCAATATCCGCGCCGCGCTTTAGATATCCGGCCTCAATCGCCATCTTGACTGCGCCCACAATATAGTCAGACCAATGGTCATTTGGTGCGTCGTCAGTTTTCCGCCTGGCCAAATCTTCAAATTTGTCCGACCAAATCTGAATTCTATCATCATTCCGTGGGCTGAATGCGATGCTGACACCAAGAGGCAAAGCCGTTGGTAAAACCATACCTCCATTGTAATCTGTATGCTCGCCAATTAGATTGACACGTCCGGGGGTAAAGCCACTTATCTGGGCTTTCTTATCGAACACTTTTTCGAAACGCTGGGCAATCATATCTAAAGAGCTCTTAAGGTTTTTGCCGCCATCTCGGGCATAACATCTACCGTGAATGCCCCAGTGGATTGCTCGACGGATGCGAGATATTTCACTCGCCCAGGCGCGCGTAAAAGGGGGTAGAATTGCGCAGTGAAATGAAAGCGATCATCTGCGCTGCGCGGGGCTGCGTGCAGAGAAAGCATATAAGCAGTTGGTCGTTGGAAAAACTCATCATATCTTCGGGTTACGTCGCCTAGCAGGTGAGCAAAACCATCAAGTTGATCAGAGGAGAAATCCCAAGGTCCGCGGGTGCACTTATCGGGTGCAATCCAAGTTTCGAAAGGGAAACGAGCGAAGGGTGGGCAAAAAGCGGTGAGACCACCTGCGTGAGCAACGCTATAATCTTCTCTGAAGTCCTGAAGATTTGCCGCCAGGCTGTATCCTTTTCCAAAAGCATTCATGGCGTCCTGCTGGACACGCGGTACGAATGGGAAGGCATAGATTTGACCATGAGGATGGTGGAGGGTGACGCCTACCTCATCCCCTCGATTTTCAAAAGGTAGCACGAATTCAGCCCCTTGGTCATAAAGTTCTGTGTATCGGTCGTTCCATGCGGCCAAGAGCAAGCGACGCTTTTCTTGGCCCATCGAATACAAGTTTCCAAAATCTTCAGGCCCATAGACAATAACTTCGCATCTGCCCCCTGCGCGCCGCAGTTGGACACTATCAATCTCGGATGGTTGCGGAGCTTCAGAGTGAAGGCTGGTAAATTTATTTTCGAAAACCGCGAGTTCGAAATCCGTAAAAGGTATTTCCGTCGGCGCCCAGCCCAGTGCCGATGGCGCTAAAGGGTTGTTGGCGGCAGAGGGCTTAAATGTACGATTTTGGCGATGAGGCGCATATATATTCCACTCATTCCTGAGGGGGTGAAAGCGGAGCTCTCCGCCTTTAGCAACCGCACCTACATCTTCGTCCAGCGGAGGAAGAGTGTGAGGCTGATAGCCGTATAGAAACAAATCTCGGCCATCCTTTTTGACAAAGCGTCGGCGGTATACTGCCTCTCCATCAGCGGCATATCGTGAGTTTGGAGTTTTGACTGTCATCTGACTCATCATTTGCGAAAACGAACATTTTCGTAACCGTGAGGAGCATGAATGGCTAGAGAAAAAGTAGATTAGGGAGAAATTATATCCGTTCAGAGCTGAATTATGTGGCAATTTTGGACAGAATGTTCGTAAAAAACAGCTTTTGCAAAAACGAAGGTCTCTGCTAAACGAGTCGTATGAGCAAATTTGAACCGTCCAAACGTCAGTCAGCCATTTTGGAAATGGTCGCGGAGGCTGGCTTTGTGGCGACCGAAGCGATGGTGACGACCTTTAATGTAACCCCGCAAACAATTCGGCGGGACCTCAACGAGCTCAGCCGACATTCGTTTCTTTCAAGGTTTCACGGCGGCGCAGGTCAAATCAAGAGCGCAGAGAACCCGCCTTATAAAGACCGCTTGCAATCGGGTGTTGAGGCGAAACGGAAAATTGCAGCCGCTACGGCTGCTTTAATTCCCAATGGGGCTTCCATCTTTTTAAGTACTGGAACGACCATCGAGGCGATCGCAGAGGCTTTGCTTGGACACGATAAACTGCATGTATTTACCAACAATCTGCATGTTGCTAGGATATTGACAAAGAACGAAAGTTTTCAAATTATCGTATCATGTGGACAGGTAAGGCATTCGGATGGAGGTATTATTGGTTCGTCCTCCGATGACTTTATCGGTGACTTTAGAATGGATATAGGAATTGTCGGGATCAGCGGAGTTGATGAAGACGGTTCACTCCTGGAGTATGACCCTCAGGAGGTGAAGACCGCAAAGACGATCCTCCGAAATTCGCAGAAAGTTTTCATGGTGGCGGACAGGCACAAGTTTGGACGTCGTGCGATGAACCGTATCGGTCATATTAGAGAGTTGGATGTGATCATAACCGACAGTAAGTTAAATCCTCATTTCAAGAGTGTGTGTGAAGTCGAGAATGTTGAGGTGATCGTGCCTGTAGAGGTGGCCTAAAATATTCACGCATCAGGCTTTCGGCTAAATTTTCCACTCAACACCTCTTTCGCGAGCCAATTTTCCCAAATTGCAATTAAAGCATGTGCGTTTGCAAATATTATTGTGTTCCTGCAAGCTGAAGCGCGTTCAAATTTGCACGCAATTCAACGATTGATCCACTTAACATGCAAAAATCGGCAAGAAAATGGTGCAAAATTACAACAAGTTTATGAAAATGTTCGAATTAGAAGATTTTTTCTTGACGAAATCGAGCTTGAATTTAGGGTGGTCGCAAATATCGCAAAATAAGCGACGGTAACAAAACAGACCTTTGGGAGAGAAGTAATGCGTCTAGGCACGAAAAGTTTATTGGTATGCACGGTCGGCACGGCGGCGATGATGGTTGCGGTTCCGGCCTTTGCGCAGGTTTCAGGGCAGGATTCGGAAGATGTCGTTGTGGCAACGGGTATTCGTAGTTCCATCCAGCGCGCGCAAGATATCAAGCGAGAGGCGATTGGTGTCGTAGATGCGATTGCAGCCGAGGATCTTGGTAAGTTTCCTGACCTTAACGTTGCTGAGTCGCTGCAGCGTATCAGTGGTTTAGCGATTGACCGTTCTGGCGGCGAGGGTCAGGCTGTTACAATTCGGGGCTTGGGGCCGCAATTCAACACTGTGCTAATGAACGGCCGGCAGATTGCCACGGATTCTGGTGGTCGTGAATTCAACTTTGATGTTTTGGCGGCCGAGCAGATTACAGGTGCTACGGTCTACAAGTCAGGTCGTTCGAATTTGCAGGAAGGTGGAATTGGCGGCACTATTAATGTGACGACAGCTCGTCCATTTGACAATCCGGGCTTCCAGATGGCCGGAACGGTCAAGGGCGTATATGAAAGCCTTTCTGAGAAAATTTCTCCAGCTGGTTCGTTGTTGATCAGCAATACCTTCAATGATGACAAATTTGGTTTGTTGGGGGCGGTAAGCTACTCAGAGCGTGATGTGCAGATCAATCAGATCGCCACGGCTGGTTGGCGTCCTGGGCAAACCATTTCAAATGTGAATGACGGCGTATTGTTTGAGAATGCTTATATTCCTCGAAATTGGGATCAGATCGTGGATCGACAAAAGCGAAAGCGGTTAAACGCAAGTCTTGCAGCGCAATTTGCGCCTAACGATGACATAACAGTGACGTTGGATGGTTTTATTTCAAAGTTCGAGGTGGATTCTGAAGTAACGGATTTGGCGTCGTGGTTTGAGCCTGATCGTGTCGGGAGTGGAACAATTGATGCAAACGGAACATTGACCAGCTTTACTCAAGAAATTGGTCTAAACCAAGGGTCTGGCGATCCTGCTTCAGATTTTGTTTCTACTACAAGAAACTCTCGCGATGTTACCAACACAGGTTTCGGTGCAAACATTGACTGGGACGCAACAGAAAATTTGAGCGTGAGCTTGGATGCGTTTCATTCAACTGCCGAAAACGATCGCGCTGGTAAGGATCGGTTTAATGTTGTGGGGATTATCAATAATTATTCTTTCGACGGAACGGGCGAATATCCAACGGTTCAGCATGACGGATTTTCCGGGAATTCGCTTCCAGACGCAAATTTGAGTCGTTTACATTATAACGAAAAAGGAAACGTCCCAACGGATGAGGATCAGATTACAGAATTCAAGGCCGACTTTGTTTACACGCCTGATGTGGATGCAATCAAAGCGGTGCGTTTTGGCGCGTATAATCAAATGCGTGAAAAGTCCCGTTTCCAGATATTCGGCAACCAGTGTGCGTTCTGTGGTTATCAAGTCGCGGCGCCGAATGATGTGATAAGTTTCCGTCCGTTCACGGCCGGAAACTTCTTCCCCGGATTGATTGATACATTCTACACCTATGACGGTGATGCCTATGTTGATTATTTGTCAGATCAGGGTGTGCCAATTGTTACGTCTCTTCAAAACAACCGCTATGAAATCAACGAAGACATCATAAGTGCATATACGGATGTCACTGTCGGTTTCGACGCGGGTAATGTGCCAGTCGAAATCAATATGGGCATGCGCTACTCCGACACGGACATTGATGTCACAGCCGTTCAGAGCTTCATTGCTGATGTCGTTCCAACAACCGATCTGACGCTATTTTCTAACGTCTTTGGTCCGGCTACTGATATCACAGAGGGGGGGTCTTACTCCAACTTCCTTGGAAACGTGGATGTCTCCTTTGAGGTTCGTGAGGACATGAAGCTTCGGTTTGCGGCCTATGAGTCGCTGACTCGGGCAACAATGTCCGAGCTCTCCCCCGCGACAAACTTTGGTGAGCCGCGTCGTCAAAACCTCACAGCCAGCGGTGGTAATCCGGCTCTCAATCCGTTCAAGTCTACCAACTTTGATGCGGCTTACGAGTGGTACTACAGTGACGATAGTGTCTTCTCTGTTGCTGCGTTTCACAAAGATATCGACGATATCATTGTGAATCTCACGGGCAATGAATCTTTCACGTTGGCAAATCGTTCAGCTGCTGATGGTTTCCGGTGCGCCGGAACCACACCGAGCTGTGCGGCTCCGGGTGATATCGACCCTAGTCGTTCTGGATTTGACGTCATCGCAAATACTGAAGAGTTGAACGGCGAGAGTGAACTCTATCGCGTTAGTCGCCCGCAAAACGGCGAGTCGGCCACGGTTACCGGTATCGAAGTTGCGATCACTCACGTGCTTGATAACGGTTTTGGTTTCTCTGCGAACGCAACTTTTGTCGATAGTAATGTGGTTCTTGACCCGACTTCGGCGACCAACTTCTCTCTAGAGGGTGTTGGGGATTCGCAGAATGCTGTTCTTTTCTACGAAAACGAGAAACTGCAGGCTCGCGTTGCTTACAACCGTCGTGAAGGTTTCCTTCGTCGCATCGATAATGGCTTCAATGGTGAGCCAATCAATACGGAAACATTTGGCCAATTTGATGCCAGCGCAAGTTACGACATCAACGAACAATATAGTATTTTCGTTGAAGGTATTAATATTACGGGTGAAGAGCTGCGCCAAACTGGACGCTTTGAAAACCAAATTTACTCGATCGAAGATAATGGATCGCGTTACGCAATTGGAGTGCGCGGAAAGTGGTAAACCCCTCTACTTTATCGCAACCCTAACCTTGGGGCTGGTAGGAATATTCTTATCAGCCCCTATTTTTTGGCCTACAGAAATTGGATGATGTCGGACCCAATCAAATCAATACTCATCGTTGGCGGAGGAACTGCCGGTTGGTTAAGTGCGGCTATTATAGCGGCCCACCACAAAGATCGTCCTGATGGTTCTCTGACCATTACGCTTGTGGAGGCTTCCGACATCCCGACTGTTGGTGTGGGAGAGGGGACTTGGCCGACCATCCGTAATACAGTCCGTATGCTAGGCCTAGATGAGAAGAAGGTTTTTCGAGAATGTTTCGCTGGATTCAAACAAGGCGGAAAATTTGTGAATTGGGTGACAGAGGACGATTATTATTACCACCCTTTCACAGTTCCTCTTGGATATGGGCAGCTCGACATGGCACCCTACATTGAAGACATCGAAGAATTCGCTCTAGAGGCTAATTACCAACAAGAGATTTGTGAGGCAGGTCTCGCCCCCAGGTCTTTGTCAGAAGGAGATTTCCAAAGTATCTGTAATTACGCCTACCACCTTGACGCTGGCGCCTTTGCCAATTTGCTAAAAGAACACTGCAAAACTGAACTCGGTGTTCAGCACGTTATAGGGTCAGTTAATGACGTACACTTCAACGACCAAGGGTATATCGGATCCTTGAGTTTAGAAGGCGCCGCGGGCCCATTTGTTCTTGATGCCGATCTATTTGTTGATTGTACCGGGTTTCGGTCTCTACTTCTTGGAAAAGCGCTCAACGTTCCGTTTGTGTCCAACGAACAATACCTTTTTAACAATCGGGCCATTGCAATACATGTACCCTATGAAAATGAGGATGATCCTGTTGCTTGTCATACGATTGCGACAGGACAAAATGCAGGATGGACTTGGGATATTGGACTCACCAATAGGCGAGGCGTTGGTCATGTCTATTCTGATGAGTTCTTGTCCGATGAAGAAGCTGCAGCAAACCTGAGAAATTACATCAACCAACCGCTCGACGGGTTCGAGATCAAGCAATTTAAATTTCAATCTGGTTACCGACAGCAAACTTGGAAGAACAATTGCGTTGCTATCGGTTTGGCTTGCGGGTTTGTAGAGCCCCTCGAGGCGACAGCGATTATGCTGGTCGAGGTCGCCGCGCGATATGTTGCTGAAAATCTACCGGCCAATGAATCTATAATGCAGGTAACTGCAAAGCGATTTAATCGGCAAATGGAATATCGTTGGTCTCGGATCACAGATTTTTTGAAACTTCACTACATGCTAACAAAGCGAAAAGAGCCGTATTGGAGGGCCCATTGTGAAGACAGTAGCATACCAGCGAGCCTGAAGGAAGATTTAGAAATTTGGAAGCATCGCGGACCAACCAAATCGGATTTTGACGGTGTTGCAGAGCTCTTTCCCGCCGCTAGCTATCAATATGTTATGTATGGAATGGGGTATAAGCCTGATTATTCTCGTCAGTCATATTTGTATAACCAAGAAGTTCAGGCCAATCGTATTCGTCAGAAGAACCAACTTATGACGCAGCAACTCTTAAACAACCTTCCGCCCCACAGAGATTACATTGAGCATTGGCTCAATCAGTAGGACAAAATTATGGCCACTCTGAAAGCCTTATCCCCAGATGCGCACCGAACCTTGAAGCTTAAAAGCGACAACGGAATTTTCTACGCAAAGAAGGCGCATATGTTATCGCTTCGAGTGACTGAAGTCGCCCAAGCCACTGTCGCCTTTCCTGTGTTTATCAGCCGGATGGGCAACGGCTCAATGAGCCTTTCAGCTCTGACGAGTTTTGAACCTGGAAAAAATTTGTTCGTCTCCAAAGGTGAGTGGGTCTCTAGCTTCACGCCAACAGCCATGAAGACTTATCCGATCTTCCTTATGAAACCTATGGACGGGAACTCGGAACCTGTCATGGGCATAGACGAAGGTAGCGAGGCTCTCAGCACAACTGAAGGTCAGGCGATTTTTGATAGTAAAGGAAAGTTGTCGCTCCCCCTGAAGCAGTTGAAAACTCAGCTAATGGAGGATTCTAGAAATATCGTTCACACCGTCCAGTTTTTTGAGACCTTAACATCTTATGGTCTAGTCGTGCCTATAGATATGTCACTGAACTACAGCGACGGAAAAACAAACCGTGTTCGCGGATTGAGCATGATACATGAAGACAAATTCCAGTCGCTGAGCGCGGAGAATCTGGCTGACCTTCGGGATCGAGGATATCTAGCACCCATTTACGCGATGTTGTTTTCCGTATTCCAGTTAAATGCGTTGATCCGTCGTAACAACCAAGTTGACGATATTGATCACATTAAAAGCATTAATTTGGAAGTTAGCAAAGACACTCGTCTTGCATAGGAGCTTGCCTTGATAACCGTTTCTGAAAACAACATATTTGCTTTGACGAATTCATATTTCTCATATGTTTTCCGCGTGTCTCCAGAAGGGATTTTGGAACATCTCCACTATGGGGGCTCCTTGCGTGATCCACTAAAAGTCGCGACCCATCATTTACGAACACAAAGAGAAGTGGCCACTAACTTTCAAGGTGGACCATATTTTAGTCTGTCAGATACTCCGCAAGAATATCCGAGTTTTGGGACATCCGATTTCCGTTTTCCTGCTTTGCATGGTAGAAACTCTGACGGAAATACTGTCTTTTCCCTACATTATAAGAAGCATAAAATTGTTACGGATAAACCACGGCTGAAAAAGCTCCCCTCCGCGCGTGGTGGCGACAGTGAAACTTTGATCGTCACGCTTGAGGATGTTCTGCACAAGCTAGAGGTCGAACTTCATTATACGATTTATCAAGATTATGGCGTTCTTGTGCGTTCCACCAAACTGAAAAACAAAGGCGATAAAGAGATACAGCTGCAGCATGCATTTAGCTCGGCCTTAGATCTTCCTCCGCAAGACTACGAAATTCTTCATTTGCATGGCACATGGTCAAGGGAATTTAATGAAGAGCGTATTGACGTTCCAAAAGGTCGCTTTGTCGTGGACAGCGCACGGGGAACCTCTAGCGCCGCGCATAATCCATTTATCGCAATCGTACAAAAGGGTGCGACTGAGGAGCATGGACGGGTGCATGCAACGACATTGATGTATAGTGGCAATTTCGCTCTCTCCGTTGAAAAGGGCGAGTTCGAAGATGTACGTCTTCTCGCTGGGATAAACCCGTATAATTTTCATTGGCGTCTAAAGCCTGGTAAAAAATTCTGCACACCTGAAGCTCTGCATGTTTATGCAGATAAAGGCCTACGGAGCATGAGTCACATCTGGCACGAATTCGTCCGTGATAAAGTTTCTCCTGAACGTTTCCGACACAAGCCTCGTCCGACATATTTAAATACGTGGGAAGCCGCATATTTTGATGTTGATGAGACCAAAGTTCTTCATCTCGCGGATAAGGCAAAGGATATCGGCGTAGATATGCTCGTGCTCGATGATGGATGGTTTGAAGGACGCCGTGATGATACTTCATCCTTGGGCGATTGGACCGCAGATAAGAAACGTTTTCCAAGCGGTATTCCGGCTCTCGCCGCCAAAGTGAAAGCCAAAGGGTTGAAATTCGGAATTTGGTTTGAACCTGAAATGGTCAACCCGAAAAGCCAATTGTTTAAAAATCACCCTGACTGGATTCTTCACGTTCCCGGGCGCAAGCCGTCTTTGGGAAGGAATCAATTGACGCTCGATTTGTCACGGCCAGAAGTCATTGATTATCTATATGGACAGATAGACAACATCCTATCTTGCGGGGATATTGATTACGTAAAATGGGACATGAACCGAAACATGACGGAGGTTGGTTCGGCTGGACTACCTAAAAATCGGCAGAGGGAAGTCTCTCACAGGTATATGATTGGTTTATATGATTTGCTCAAACGGCTGACCAAGAAATATCCAGAT
Organism: Litorimonas cladophorae; assembly: GCF_014652455.1. Lineage (GTDB taxonomy): Bacteria > Pseudomonadota > Alphaproteobacteria > Caulobacterales > Maricaulaceae > Litorimonas > Litorimonas cladophorae. The sequence goes on from NZ_BMYV01000002.1 coordinate 645,413, forward strand.
ATCTTGTTCGAAAATTGCGCAAGTGGAGGGAACCGATTTGACCTCGGAATGCTTAGCTTTATGGCGCAAAACTGGACGAGCGATATGTGCGACCCCATCGGTCGATTGGAGATTATCAACGGCTGTTCGTATCTCTTTCCCCTCGACGTGACGGCCGCTTATATTGGTCCGTCACCTAATCATCAAAATGGTCGGAAAAGTTCTATCGATACGCGGTTTAACGCCGGCGCATTCTGTGCGGCTCGGGGGATTTCCTTGAATGAGACTGACATTGAGGAGAACAAAGATCAGCTCCAAAATCTCATGCAATTTGCCAAAAACTCCGCCGAAGATATGGTTGGCGGACGTTTTGATCGGCTGATTAAAACTGACACTGAGGTCTGTTGGCAATATACCACCCGAGATGAAACGAAAGTCTATTTGGCCTATTTCCATATTCTTGCCGCCCCAAACCTACCCTTCCGACGCGCGCGTATGGTCGGATTAAACCCGAATGCTGATTATACTCTCGTGGAGGATGGCGTTCGGTATGCTGGTGATGCGCTAATGCAAAGCGGCATGCCTTTGCCCTACGTTGCTACGGGCCAAGTCAACGAAAATGTTCGTTATATGGCGAAGGGTGATTTCTCATCCTATTTGTTTGTCTTTGAGAAAGTCGCGCAATGAGACCCGAACTCGGCGTTTGCTACTATCCTGAACATTGGCCCGAGACCTCGTGGGAAACTGACGCGCGCGAGATGCGTGAACTTGGCCTCGATTGGGTTCGGATTGGTGAATTTGCATGGAGTAAAATTGAACCCAGGCCGGGGCATTTTGAGTGGGAGTGGTTAGATCGTGCGGTCTCTGTTTTAGGCGAAGCCGGACTAAAGGTCGTTATGGGAACACCTACAGCTACACCTCCTCGATGGATGCTTGATAAGCATCCAGATATGATCGCATTTGACGTCAATGGACGGCCACGAAAATTTGGATCGCGGCGACATTATTGTTTTTCGCATGACGGTTATCGCGGAGAAAGTGTTCGGATTACCGAATTACTTGGAGAACGGTATGGTGACAACTCATATGTTCGGGCTTGGCAGACAGATAATGAATATGGATGTCACGAGACTATTGTTTCCTATAGTCCTGCAGCTGCCTTGGCATTCCGGAGTTGGTTGAAAGAAAAATATCAGACGGCTGATGCTCTCAACAAAGCATGGGGCAATATCTTTTGGTCAATGGAATATAGTGATTTTACGCAAATCGACTTGCCAAATTTAACCGTAACTGAAGCTAATCCTTCTCATGTTCTGGATTTTAGACGTTTTAGCTCTGATCAAGTTGTACGTTTCAATCGTGCCCAGTGTGAGGTTTTACGCCGCTTTTCTGAAAAACCGCTAATTCATAATTATATGGGCAGAATTACCGAGTTTGATCATTTTGACGTCGGTAAGGACCTAGATATCGCAAGCTGGGATAGTTACCCGCTAGGCTTCCTTGAAGACCGCTCAGATCAGGACGACGACTTCAAGCACAAATACATGCGACAGGGAGACCCAGATTTTCAGGCTTTTCATCACGATCTGTATCGCGCCGTAGGCAAGGGGCGTTGGTGGGTCATGGAGCAGCAGCCAGGGCCAGTAAACTGGGCGCCATTCAATCCTGCTCCGTTGCCAGGCATGGTCAATCTATGGACATGGGAGGCGGTCGCACATGGCGCCGAGGTTGTAAGCTATTTTCGTTGGCGCCAGGCACCCTTTGCACAGGAGCAAATGCATGCGGGTTTAAAGCGATCGGATAATGAGTGGGCTGATGGCGCGCAAGACGTTCGGAATTTTGTTTCAGAACTGTCTGAAATATCGGATATAAACCTACAGACCGCACCTGTTGGACTTGTGTTTGATTATGAGTCTGCATGGGCATGGGACACCCAACCACAAGGGCTGACTTTTGACTATTTTAAACTCGTTTACGATGTTTATCGCGGACTAAGAAGGTTAGGCCTGTCCGTGGACATTCTGCCTCCAAGTACCACCGATTTTGGTGAAAGGAGGTTAGTCTGTATTCCAGGATTATTTACGTGGTCGCCTGAACTAAAAAAAGCTGTCTCTAAATTTTCAGGGCAAGTTTTAATGGGGCCTCGTTTTGGGTCGAAAACGCCAGATTTCAATATTCCTGAAACCTTGCCTCCAAACGTTCCTGGGTTTGCCTGTAAGGTAAAGTCTGTTGAGACACTGAGGCCAAGTGTCGTTTTGCCTCTCAAAGATGGTGGGGGAATAGCCTCTTGGCGTGAATTTATCGAAACATCAGAAGAGGTCACGGAAAAAACGGAAGACGGCAATGCCGTTTTGATTGTGAAAGCGAATATCTGGTATCTTGCAGGCTGGCCTGATGATGAAGCGATGATAAGATTACTGGGCGAGGTCGCAAAAAAATCCGACCTCGAAACTTTTCCAGTTGAAGGTGGACAAAGACGTCGTGAGTTTGGACCATATGTCCTACATTCAGATTACGACACTGGCGAAATTCAAATAATAAAAAAATAAAATACGTAAGCACGGACTGAACCGAGCAAGGGGAACCTATGGAACTGCAAAACATTCAAGTCATCGTATTTTTAGCGATAACCGCCCTGATCGGGCTGGTGACCTATTGGTATTGCCGAGGTGCGCGACATAGCGAGAATGGCGAACAAGAATACTTCCTCGCAGGCGGCTCGTTGAAATGGTACTTTGTGGCTGGCTCAATAACACTCACAAACTTATCTACTGACCAGCTTGTCGGAATGAACGGCAATCAGATGGCGCTGCTGGCGTGGTGGGAACTCGCAGCTGTAGTGGGTCTCATGATGCTGTGTTTTGTGTTTATCCCTGTGTATTATAAATATAATTGCACGACCACGACTGAGTTGTTGGAGAAAAGATATAATAATAAACACATCCGTGCTTTGATTTCAGTCCTGTTCCTTCTCGGGAATATCTTCATCTTCCTGCCCGCAATTCTATATGGCGGCGCCCTTTTCATGCAGAGCATGTTTGGAATAGATGTAAACATTTATATCATCGCGGCAATCTTCGCCATTGTAGGTTCAGCTTATGCGATCTTTGGTGGGTTACGGGCGGTTGCTGTCTCAGACACATTCTCTGGAGTGTTGCTATTGTCTTTGGCCATAGCGGTTACCCTAATTGCGTTAAATGCAATCAATTTCGATTTCACTGGTATCCCAAAGGAACGCTTAACGTTAATCGGAGCGCCAGACTCAGACATACCATTTGCGACGCTATTTACCGGTATGATATTTATTCAGATGTTTTATTGGTCAACTAACCAAACGATCACTCAAAGGGCAATGGCGTCGCCGAATGTGAAAGAGGCTCAAAAAGGCATATTGGCTGCGGCGGCTATTCGTCTGCTTGTTGTACCGCCGATTATAGTCTTGCCGGGCATTGTTTCATATAAATTATATGGAGATATTGGTGATGCCGCCTATGGCCAAATTGTAGGTGACCTCTTGCCAAGTTATTTGTCAGGCGCTTTCGCGGCAGCAATCGCGGCAGCGGTTTTAACCACATTTAATTCGATCTTAAACGCTTCGGCCGCCTTATGGGTTTGCGATATCCATGAGGCCTATTTCAGCAAAAAACCTAACGTGAAGCGCCTTTCATTTTGGGTGTCTATTGTGATGGTCTTGATGGCGTTTGCGATGATCCCAATTTTCAACAACCCCGAACAGAGTATCATTAATACGGTGCAGCAACTCTATGGCTTGCTTTCCATGCCGATTTTGTCAGCTTTTATCGTCGGATTGCTTTTCAAAAACGTTGATGCGCGATCCGTCATTTTGGGCGTCATTTTGGGCGTTGGGTTTTACTTTTATGCCACAAACCCGATGGGTGAGGCGCAGAACATCAATCTGCACTATATACACCTAATGGCCATAACGCTTATTTTGGCTGTGCTTAGCGCGTTAATAATGAACAAAGTTGTGTTTAAGAAGACCGTTATATGGGACGCAAAAACAGTATTTGGGCGTGCGGCGTTAGAATAAATCGTCTTCGAGGGTGCCGCCAAGGGGCTTTGTCAGGTTAAAGGTGTTATGCGAGTTTTTCCGTATTCTGCACTTTTGCGGGTAGATTGCTGCCGTAGCTAAATTTCACTCTGAATTGGCTCTATCTCTGAACTTGCGAAGATTGCTTCTTGAAATGAGATGGCGTCGAAAATTGAAGAGATTGTAGATTTGACGGTTTTGTCACATTAACTGAACCTGCCGTCATTTTTCCTTAGCTGACCTCTTACGCGCAAACTGGTGCCGTGACCAAATTCCATTATGTATCTGCTTGAGACCGGAACTTTCGAAGTGTATTTCTTGAGATGAGGTGACGTCGATGATTGAAGAGGTTATAGATTTGGCTATGGGCTGAGAGCATTTTTGAGCATTCATAACTGACCTGAACCTTTGTGATTTTCGTTCTCTTCGTCTGATGGGGACATGTGAACATTCGGCGGGATTACTCTTTCGGCCTCCAACGTCTTGTAGATGTTTCATCCCTAGCAGCTTAAGCGCTGCACCGTACGACCCAAGTCTATCAGTCACTATTCTTGTGAGTTTTATACCTTGGTTTTTTAGAAGTTTCCGCAGCAAACGCAGCGCTGCTTTCGTATTTCGCCGTCGCTGGACAACAATGTCGAGCACAGTCCCTTCGTCATCCACGGTTCGCCAGAGATATGTCATCTTCCCGTTAATCCTAGTGTATACTTCATCTAAATGCCAAACAGGTGAAGGGATTCCAGCTCGTAACTTTATCCGCTTGGCATAAGTGGATCCAAACTTATCAACCCACCTTCTTATTGTTTCATAGGAAACATCAATACCGCGCTCGATCAGAAGCTCCTCGATGTCTCGGAAGCTCAGATTGAACCGAAAATACATCCAAACGGCGCGGCGGATAATGTCCGGGTGGAAGCGGTGCCGGGTGTAGATTGATGTTTTCATCGCTAGAACTTAGCCGAATGACTGAAAACTGGCATTAACGTGACAAAGCCTCAAGGGAGCGGTATATCAAAGTGCGGTCGTCTATATGACTGACTGCCTTGGGTACTCGCCGCACGTAATGCCATATATCGCCCCGTAATCGTAGGTATTGGTCGGGCCGTCTAATTGCTTTCATCCTGCCATCTCCTGTGCAGCCTTTTGTAAGGCAAGAAGTGAGGCAAATCGCGCGAGTTACCGTGTGGAAAGTACAGGAAAGAGGGATTTTCCGAGACTTACGCAACTTGCTATGATAGCAAAATGGTGCCCCCACACGAACTCGAACCGCGGACCCCCTGATTACAAATCTGGACGAATGGACGTAATTTCAATGGCTTAGCGGGGTTATACTCTGTTTTGTTCCGTCTTACTCTGTTTAATTCTGTTTTGTTTCGTCGGACGGTTTTACGTCAGATTATTTGGTTGTTCGCCTATCGCTTGGCTTTCATGCCAAACACATGCCGCCAAGGAAAACCTACGCCGTCATTGAAGATAAGGTCCGCTTGGCTGTTGAATCCAGAAAATTGCGAATAACCGTACCACTGAGTATCAACATCAATATTTTTCCCAGAAATACGGCAATCAAATTCGCGCGCAGTCACAAACGCTAGGCAGTCGGCAAGCTTGCTTTCAATTGTGCTGCCTGGTGCTACATGCTCGATTGCTGGTATATGCGCTCCTCGGGTAAACCATATAAAAAGGGGGGATCTCCTAATGCCGATCATACATTCTTCAGCCCAGCCATTCTTGCTGCCATTCTGTGCTTGATCAAAAGCAAAGGTAGGCGCAACTCCACCATTCGTGCATCGCTCTAGCGTCCGGATTGTGTATGCTGAAAAAACCCTGTCGCGAAGGAGCTTCATCTCTTTGGCTGTAGCTCTGGTTGTGTAAAGAGAACCCGTCGTCACGAACCTTAATACATACTTAGAGTTAGCAATCTTGCACATATCGCGGATGTATTTAAGACGCATGGCCCGTGTAGCCTTAGGCCAACTTTTTCCAGACATTATACTTTTTGCGTGAAAAGATGTCAGCAGTCCGCCGCTGTCCCTCGCCAAGCGTTTCTCAAGAGCGTTAATTTTAGACTGGATACCAGCTCGTTTATCTCCAGCAATCCCACAACCTGCATATAGAAACATATAAATGTAATCCAATTGCCTAAACGATTCATCTGCGGAAATGACCATCCGTCCCAAGGTGTCTTTCCTTTCTATCACGATGTGATTTAAATGCGCGCATGCACACTTGTTGGAGAAAGATATGGGAATCCAAAACCCAACCGATACGTTACTGGCAATCGACTCCGCAGGTCTTGGCTGTTTGGCAAACCAATCAATTGGCTGCTCCGAGCCGCACTTTTCGCATGTGAACAGTCGTTCAGCAAGTTCTGTCGGGACGACTTTTGGCGGATTGCGATGCTTAGCTGTAGACTCTTTCATTAAACTGCCCTTTGTGGTTGCAGGTTTAACTGGTTGTCATAACACATTAGTCAAGCAGCTATGCCAGTGTCTCGTAATCGAGTGTCTTTCTGTGGTGCTCATCAACTTGCTTTTCCACCTCATTTAGCTTCATGTGGCTATGGGCGGATAACCGATACTGACCTGACCTCGAACAACGGGGGCGTCGGACGGCCGTCGGACGGTTCGCATGCGAAGTATTTATCTTCACGTAAGTTATTGAATTAATTAGTAAAAATGGTGCCCCCACACGGACTCGAACCGCGGACCCCCTGATTACAAATCAGGTGCTCTACCAGCTGAGCTATAGGGGCACTGTCTGGTGTGGCGGGCGTTTAGCGGGTGTTTTATGGTCTGGCAAGTCGCTTATCATATGAAACTGCAGGTTTTTTGTCTCAATGTGAAATACGCTTGGTTTCATGTAGAAAAACGCGGCTTTGTCACTCCTCTCACAATGCGTATGTTCGACGTAATCCGCGTCAATTCTACTTGAATGCGGGCGTATGGCAGGTAGAAGGCGCGCTATGTCTACATCTACACCCCAACGCATTCTCGTCACTTCCGCGCTTCCCTACATCAACGGGGTCAAACATTTAGGAAATTTGGCCGGATCAATGCTACCCGCAGACGTCTACAGCCGCGTGATGCGCCTGCTCGGGCATGATGTGCTTTATATATGCGCGACAGATGAGCATGGGACACCGGCAGAGCTTGCCGCCGCGGAGGCCGGACTTACGGTCTCTGACTATTGCGACCAGATGCACGACGCACAAGCCAATGCAGGCGCTGCGTTTAAGTTGTCTTATGACTATTTCGGACGATCAAGTTCGGAGAGTACCCAGCGCCTGACACAAGCTTTTGCGCTCGCGCTGGAGGAAAACGGATTTATTGAAGAACGGAGTTCGAAACAGGTCTATTCTGTAACAGACGGCCGCTATTTGCCTGACCGCTATGTCGAAGGGACCTGCCCGAATTGCGCATTTGAGAAAGCGCGTGGCGATCAATGCGATAATTGCGGCAAGCTCTTGGACCCCGTCGACTTGATCGAACCTTACAGCGCCGTTTCTGGCAGCAAAGATGTTGAAATCCGAGACACCAACCATCTCTATCTAAAACAATCGGAAATGAGCGGGCGCTTGCGGGAATGGGTCGAAACACATCGCGAAGATTGGCCTGCACTCACGACATCCATCGCGATGAAGTGGCTGGATGAGGGATTGCGAGATCGGTCGATAACGCGGGATCTAGAGTGGGGTATTCCTGTTGTAGGTAGCGACGGAAACGTTCGTGATGGTTTTGACGGGAAAGTCTTCTATGTTTGGTTTGATGCGCCCATTGCTTATATTGGCGCGACCCAAGATTGGGCCGAAAAAAATGGAACCGATTGGGAGCCTTACTGGCGGACTGATAAGGGGGCGGATGATACGCGGTACGTTCAATTTATGGGTAAGGACAACGTTGCGTTCCACACACTGTCATTTCCGACGACAATCATGGGAAGCCAGCAGCCGTGGAAGCTGGTGGATGAGCTTAAGGCCTTTAACTGGGTAACCTGGTACGGCGGCAAGTTTTCGACAAGTCAAAAGCGTGGCGTATTCATGGATCAAGCTGTCGATATTGCACCTTCGGACTACTGGCGCTGGCATCTTATGGCGAATGCGCCAGAAGGCTCTGACGCGGCTTTCACCTGGGAGGAGTTTCAAGCAAGCGTAAACTCAGATCTCGCCAATGTACTAGGGAACTTCGTCAACCGTATCACGAGCTATTGCGTGAAAAAATTTGACGGTGCTGTCCCTGCTGGTGGGGCCAAAACCGAGGCAGAGTCTTGGATCGAAGCTGACCTTTCAGAACGTCTGCCAAGGCTTATTTCTTATTATGAAGCGCGTGAGTTCAGGAAAGCCATGGCAGAAACGCGTGCCATTTGGGCCGCAGGCAATGAATATCTTACTCAAGCTGCACCTTGGACGCATTATAAAACAGATGTCGATCAGGCGGCTATGGGCGTACGAACAGGTCTAAATCTCGTCGCACTCTTTGGCATATTGGCTCAACCCATCATCCCAGACGCCGCCGATAAAATTTTGGCAGCGATGGGAATACCTGAAGATCGCCGAAGCTGGAAATTTGGCGACACGGTAGATTTGTTAGACGCTCTGCCACATGGTCATGCGATAACTGCACCGCCGGTTCTATTTACTAAAATTGAAGATGATGACGTGACGGCGTGGACGGAACGATTTGGTGGTGGAGTGTAAGGCTCGCGCTTCGGTCGCGCCCCTCTCGGGCGGAGAATTTATAGGACAAATACCATGAACATGATCGATGCAGTGAAATCCGTACTCACGCAATTTTTTGGATTTCGCGGGCGAGCTCGACGATCTGAATATTGGTACTGGATTCTAGCCACGATTTTGGTGGCAATCGTTATCGCCATCATTGAGGCCTTGATGGGGATGGGAACAGATGCTTCTGGGCCGCTCTCGACGGCCTTTAATCTGGCCATCTTTTTCCCAGGTCTCGCGGTGACCTTTCGACGGCTGCACGATATCGGTCGAACAGGTTGGTGGATTGGCGGTTTTTATCTCGCTCTATTCTTTGTAGCCCTCTTTGCGGGTCTGATGATGGCTGTGTCCTTAGGTGGAGGCTCAGGCGGGAATTCGGGTTTCGCCGCTGCCGGGAGTTTAATGCTAATTGCTGGTTTGGCTATTCTGATTTATGTCGTCGTAATGTTGGTTTTTCTGTGTACAGACAGTCAGCACGGTCCAAATAGATACGGCGCCAATCCAAAGAATGAGGGCAATTATGATGTCTTCGGGTAGAAGCGACCGTCGCAATGAGGCTTGCAAATGCTAGGGTTTGGCGAAGCTGTCGGATTATACTATCGTAATTTTTTCAATTTTCAGGGTCGGGCCTCGCGTGCGGAGTTTTGGTGGCCCTTCCTAATGCGAGCCATCTTGCACACGGGCTTGATTGTGGCATTCTTGGCCACAATAGATTTTGGCGCAGCGGAGGGTGACGAGTTTTCAGAGGCTTCGTTAGGTGTTCTCGTCGCTTGGTTGGTGTTTTATTTGGTGAACATTGTACCCAACCTGTCAATTGCGGCTCGCCGTTTCCATGATCTTGGACAAACGGGATGGTTAGTGCTCGTTTTCGTGATCCTAAATGCTGTTGTTGGCCTGACTTGGTTTGCGCAAATGATTTGGTTTGCTTTTCCCGGCGATGTTGGTCCCAACGCATATGGAGCGGACCCATTTGGCTATGACACGAAGGTATTTGAATAATGCTTGATTTTGGTACAGCAGTTCGAAGCTATTATCGGAATTACACCAACGCAGATGGTCGCGCCCAGCGTTCGGCTTATTGGTGGGTTTTACTATTTCAGCTTATTATCTACGGTGTTCTCGCGACCGTTGTGTACATGTCAGATGGCTTTTCTGACTGGTATCAAATGATCAAGAATGCCGCAGAAGGTGGCACGCCCGATTTTGGCGTTCAGTTGGGGATCAGCGGAAACCTAGCTTTGACGTTGGGGGTCTTTTTTGCGATCGGAAACTTCCTACCGCAAATTATGCTGGAAATTAGACGCTTTCACGATTTGGGGCAATCTGGTTGGCTCGTGCTCGTTTTCAGAATTCTTGGCGTTTTACCAGTTGTTGGCAATATTGCGGGACTGGTGAATATAATTTGGTTTATATTTCCCGGCACCGTGGGTGGAAATCGCTACGGCCCCGACCCTTTGCGCAAAGATCCGGACGTTTTCGGCTAGACCTTGTGTTTTGTCGGCGCTTCGGACCTGAGAGTGGCCGCCAAGATCACAGCTAGGATGCCAATTACGGCAACGCTACTGATCCAAGTCGATCCGCCAGCGCCAAAATGCCGAAGCGCGAGAAAGCCCAGTCCCCAAACGACAGGGAAGGCGTAGATCATATTTGCCGCGCCTTGGCGCAGAACGAAAATCACCCACCAGAGTGCCAGTCCTAGAACCGAAAGGGCGGTCCCTGTCGCACTCCAGCCCAGTGTTTCAACATAGCTCCAAATCAATCCATTCAAACCGACAAACACGGCAATAGAGCACCATCCCGCGATCAGACTAATGGGCGTGAGAACGAAAAGTTTCTCCATGGTGTCGAGAGCTTTCCTGCGGTGGGTCAAACGCACCATCGAAATTACAAGCGCGATCATGGAGGGTATGAAAATGAGAGTCGCCAAAAGTTCGACAACTGAACTCGGGGCAAATGAAGTTACCAGCCCCCACAACACAATCCCCCACAAGCCAGCCGCGACCCACCACCCTGTTGTACGAAAGACCTCACGTGTCTTATTCGTGCCCATCATTTGGACGACCGCGTAGATCAGTATTCCGATGAATATCGGCAGCCAAATCGAGAAGGCGAGGGTATAGGGAACAAGCAAGTTCTCCGACAAATCTGAAAACTCCGACGGACTGCGTGCAGAGTCCATGAAAAAACCTAGCGAAGAGCAAACCCAGATCAGGGGAGCCGCTAAAAGATTTAAGAGTTGCCGGGCAAAGTCGAGATACGAATTTTTGTGAGTAATATCCATATGGTGTCTACGTGACAGCCAACAAAATGTTGCAAATTATTCCACAAGACTGTTCTCATGTGATATGTGGGAGGTCTAAGACCGAGAAACCCTATCAGAAAGGTTGCCCATGCAAATCCAAATCGTCTCCAAAGGAATCGATGTTTCACAAGCGCTTCGAGAGCGTATCACTGACCGGTTAGAGGAAATGATGGATAAGTATATACATCGCGAAGGCGAGGCTCAGGTGAGCATTGCGCGAGAGGGATCAGGTTTTCGAACGATATGCTCTGTGCATTTACCGTCTGGATCGACGATGGAAGCGCAAGGTGAGGCGCAGGAGGCCTATCCCGCTTCAGATGAGGCGTTGGAGCATATGGAAAAGCGTCTAAGGCGCTATAAGCGGCGTTTAAAAGACCATAGTCAACGGGCAAAAGCCAAAGAAGCCTCTATGTTTGTGTTGGAAAATCCCGTCAGCGATGATCTGGATGCAGACGACGCCCCGATCAAGGACGAGCCGATGGTGATCGCTGAAAGCGTTAAGCACATTCGAACCTTAACACCTGGAATGGCTGCGCTTGAACTCGGCTTGGCCGATTCTGGGGTCGTGGTGTTTAATAATGCCCGACACGGAGGTATAAATGTCGTATTTAAACGTGCCGATGGTCATATTGGTTGGATCGACCCGAAATCGACCTGAATTGGGTCAAAATTTTACCGACATCGTTGTAAACTGACCGCTGAAGACTGCATTTGACGTTATTGTCGGGTGCAGATATGGAGCGCCAACCGTCGGGAAAGAGAAGTCTTTCCCGACCAGCCTGGCTGAATGCCACGTGAGTCGCCGGACGACCTAGTGAAAGTGTGAACAGGGATATGAGTGACGGTTTATTTTCATCGGAAAGTGTGATTGTTGATCTGCAAGTTGGGTCACAAAAACAGCTTTTCCAAGAGATTGCGCTTCGTCTTATCTCAGCGAACGGCTTAAACGTTTCGTGTCGAGATATCGTCGCCGCGGCTGTCGAGCGTGAGCGGCTCGGATCGACGGGCGTCGGCAATGGAGTTGCGCTTCCCCACGCGCGTATCGAAGGGCTCGATCATGTTGTCGCAGGTTTTGCGCGGCTGACCGAACCAATGGACTTTGACAGTGTTGATGGTCGACCAGTTGATTTGGTCGCTTTCTTGCTAGCGCCAGCTGACGCGGCGGGCGCTCATTTGCGGGCGTTAGCCCGCGTTTCGCGTCAACTTCGTCGTGAAGATAAGCGCTCGAAACTGCGCGCCGCGCCTGATGCCCTGAGTGTGTTTACTATTCTCTCTGATGAATCAATTGCGACAGCAGCCGCTTAACCAATATAAGCCCTAGCTTGTGTTAGAGGTGTCTCACTGTCATAGTGAGACTTCGCACTTGTGCCACGAAACTAGAGCTATTTTCACGTGAAACCCAACAACCCGTCCCGACTATTCAACCGAGAGCTTTCTTGGTTGTTTTTCAATACGCGGGTTTTGGAGGAAGCCGAAAATCAAGATGTCCCGCTGCTAGAGCGGGTCAGGTTTCTTTCTATTTCAGCTTCTAATCTTGATGAGTTCTACATGGTACGCGTTGCGGGCCTCCGAGAGCAAGTCCGTGCAGGTCTTCAAGGTGATGACCCAAGCCAGTCACCGCCCGCAGAGCAGCTCACAAAAATTGATCGCCGCGCGGGTAAAATTGTTGCTCGGCAAAATCGGTGTTGGGGGAAACTTCAGCGTGAGCTTGCGGCCGAAAAAATTAATGTGCTGGATATGGATGCCTTGAGCGATGCTCAGCATGTAACCCTGCGCGAGTCTTTTGATGCGGATATTTTACCTCTGCTCACGCCCCTTGCTGTCGATCCTGCGCATCCCTTTCCATTTATTCCCAATTTAGGTTTTGGGATTGTGTTAGGTTTGCAGCAAGCAGGTAGGGACCCTTTATTTGGTCTGATCACAGTCCCTTTAAACGTTCCGAGGTTCGTAGAAATTAAGGGATCTGGCAAAGATCGAAACTTCGTCAAAATCGAAGACGCTTTGCACGCTTTCGCACCTGAAATTTATCCTGACTTCGAGATTACATCTTCAGGCGTATTTAGGATCACACGGGATAGTGGAATTGCGGTGGATGAGCGGGCCGAGGATCTCGTCCTTCATTTTGAAAACTTGCTACGTCAACGTCGTAGAGGTCTCGTTATTAGGCTTGAGGTCAACCGACAAATGGACGTGAGCTTGCAAAACTTCCTCACGAGTAGTTTTGATTGCGCTGAGGAAACGATCTCGAACAAAGCCGATATATTGGGTTTATGTGACTTGTCCCAATTGGTGAAAGTCGGACCGAAAGCACTCCTATTCCCAAGTTTTTCTGCGCGATTTCCTGAACGAATTCGCGAATTTGACGGTGACTGCCTAGCTGCAATTGCGGCCAAGGACATCGTGGTTCATCATCCCTATGAAGAATTTGATGTTGTTATCCAATTTCTTCAGCAGGCCGCGCGTGATCCGAATGTGGTTGCCATTAAACAGACACTTTACCGGACCAGCGAAGATAGTCCGATCGTGGGGGCTTTAATTGACGCGGCTGAGTCTGGGAAAAATGTAACGGCCTTAGTCGAGCTTAAGGCGCGATTTGATGAGGCGTCCAATATGCGGTGGGCGCGCGATTTAGAGCGTGCCGGCGTTCAAGTCGTCTACGGCTTTGTCGGATATAAAACACATGCGAAAGTAAGCTTGGTTATTCGCCGTGAACAAAAAGAATTGCGTAAGTATACCCATTTGGGAACCGGCAATTATCACGCTGAAAATGCGAAAATTTACACCGACCTAGCCTTGTTTACCGCGGACCCAATTATCGGAGAAGATGTAGGGAAGTTGTTCAATTTTATGACGAGCTACAACGAACCGCGGGGCTTAAAAAAGCTCTCTATTGCTCCGCTCACTCTCCGCGAAGATTTACTGAAACATATGGATCGCGAGATTGCACATGCCCATGCGGGGCGCCCTGCTACGATTTGGGCAAAGATGAATGCGCTGGTCGATCCAATCATTATTGAGAAACTCTACAGCGCGTCACAAGCGGGGGTCAAAATTGACCTCGTTGTTCGCGGTATTTGCTGTCTGCGACCAGGCGTCGAGGGCATGAGTGAGAATATTCGGGTAAAGTCGATCATCGGACGATTTCTTGAGCATTCTCGCATTGTCTGTTTTGGAAATGGAGAAGAGCTGCCATCAGATCAGGCTCTCGTCTACATCAGCTCAGCGGATTGGATGCCGCGAAATTTGAACCGTCGCATAGAAACCTTCGTCCCAGTTGAGAGCCCAACGGTACATAACCAGATCTTGGATCAGATTATGATGGCGAATTTACTCGACAATGCAAATAGTTGGGAATTGCAGGCAACGGGTAGATATGTGCGTGTCGCGCAAAAAGAGGGTGTGCCTCGTTTTTCAGCGCATGAGTATTTCATGGAAAACCCTTCGCTGTCTGGGCGGGGAACGGCGCTTGCCGATTCGGCTCCAGCCCATCTTGAAAACGCCGATATTTCTGATTCCCAGATTTTTCATCCAAAGTTGGTTAGTTAATTGTCCGCAAATGCGCATCTGCGACAGCTCGCAGTCATCGATATCGGGTCTAACTCCGTACGTCTCGTAATCTACGACGTGTTCGGATCTCACTTCACTCCCGTGTATAATGAGAAAATCTTAGCTGGGCTGGGTCGCGATTTACGTCGCACGGGGCAATTGTCTGAAGACGGGAAAGCGCAATGCCGTGATGCCTTAGCGCGATTTTCTCAAATCATCTCGGCCCGGGGTTTGGCGGACCCTCTTGTCGGGGCGACAGCCGCATTAAGAGAAGCAGAGGATGCGCCTGATTTTGTCGCTTCGATCAAAAAAGAGACAGGACTTGATATAACTCCGATTTCGGGTGCGGAAGAAGCCCGCTTATCTGCGCTGGGATTATTGTCAAATAATGACCGTCGTGCCGGAATCGGTGCGGATTTGGGAGGGGCTAGCCTAGAATTAATGCGGGTAGGGCCGGAACTCAAAGCCGATCACGCGGAGGTCCAAGGCGTGTCACTTCCCTTAGGCCCATTTGATGCTGTTGGGGGCAATCTCGCGGTTTTGAAGACTGACGATTACGCCGCGCGCGTTGAAGACATAGACGCGGCGTTGTCCAACGTGCCGCATTATCTTGATGGCGAAGACACGCTTTATTTAATCGGGGGCGCATGGCGAAATCTAGCGTCTATACACCAGCAGAGAACAGACTACCCCATGCGCACTTTGCAAGGTTATCGCCTCTCATTCGAGGCTGCGTCGGAACTGGCCCACTGGGCTTGGACCGAGGGACTCAATGACGTTCTGAATTGGTCGGGAATGCGGAAAGCGCGCGCCGAAACGCTTCCCTATGCAGGCTTAATGCTGGAACGCTTGTTAAAACGCTTTGCGCCAAAATCGATCGTCATTTCTATGGCGGGCCTGCGCGAAGGACTTGTTTGGGACACATTGCCCGAAAGCCTCAAGGGCCGTGATGCGCTTATCGATGGATGTCGTGATTTTGCACGCGGATCTGTCCAAGCAGAACATTTCGGACCGCCACTTTATCGTTTCATGTCGCCCTTGCTTGCGTCACTACCTTGCGGTTTTAATGAAAGAAATGACGCCCGTTTAATTCACGCCGCCTGCCACCTGGCTGGGTTAGGGAAAAACCTGCATCCGGACTATCGGGCGGAACTTGTGTTCGAAGATGTGTTATACGCACCCGTTGCGGGACTGACACATGCGGAACGGGCCTTCCTCTCCCTCGCACTTTTTCGAACCTACACGGCAAAGCGTAAATCGCCCGTCCCGGGCCTGATCAAAGCCCTGTTGAGTGAGGAGCAACGCCACACTGCGGCCTGCATTGGTGAGGCCATTCGTTTAGGTATTGTCGCGACGGGCCGTACGCCGGCGCTGCTAGATGACTTTGAGTTGGATGTGAGAGGCGGTGAACTCCACTTGCTTTGCAAAGCCAATCGTTCACGTATGGTAACGGAACAGGTTTTTTACAGACTCGCTAAACTCGCGAAAATGCTCAATTTGAAGCCTGTCAAAGGCGAGATTTGATGCCAAAGGTTGACTTGGTTTTGTGAGCGTTCTCCGCTCTCGTTCAGAAAACCGCGATCATTTGTGGCCTTGCCCGGCAGTTTCGTCGCACTTGTCATGCGAACGTCTTTCTGCGTAGGCTGAGAATTATAGCAATAGGAATAATGGAGACGCGCTTTCAGCCTTATCATTCGCTACATGGATTCCAGTTACCTGTTTGACGGAGAACGTAAATGAGCGCCGTGCCTCAAGGCCTAGAGCGCTTGTCAGCGGCCGCGCCTGTGACTCAGGGAAATTATCCGTGCTTAATTTTAAACGCTGACTATCAACCGCTATCTTATTTTCCGTTGTCGCTTTGGTCCTGGCAGGATGCTGTAAAAGCTGTTTTTCTCGATCGGGTAAATGTCGTCGACCATTATGAGCAATGCGTTCGGAGTCCCAATTTTGAGATGCAAATGCCATCTGTCGTGGCCCTCAAAGATTATGTTCCGCAAAATAGATCACCGGCTTTTACGCGTTTTAATCTCTTTTTGCGCGACGGCTTCAAATGCGCTTATTGCGGTTCGCCCCATGAGTTGACTTTCGATCACGTTATCCCTCGACGTCTCGGAGGTAAGACCAGCTGGACCAATATTGTCGCCGCCTGCTCCGATTGTAACTTGAAAAAAGGCGGGCGATTGCCGCGCGAGGCTCGCATGTTCCCAAGCGTCTCGCCCCTGCAGCCGTCTATGCATCAGTTACAAAGTCAGGGTCGTCGATTTCCGCCCAATCACCTGCATGATAGCTGGTTAGATTATCTCTATTGGGATGTAGAATTGAAGCCCTAGACCTATACGTGCGCATTCGGTAGCAGGGTCAAAATGGGGAGATTGACAACTAATGACTTACACTGACCCTGGTGCGCCAGAATATGAATTTGACTGGCAAAATCCAAACCGAAAGACCTTCGATTTTGGTCGGGTTATGTCTAACGCATTTACAAGTCTGTTGGCATTTCCAAAACCGCTTCTAATTGCTTTAATCGTCGGGTTAGGTTTTACGGTCGCCTCCGCAATTTTGATGACAACGCAGCTAAGCGAAATTGTTACGTCTTCCTCGCCCGAGGAGTTTATACTTGAAGGGGCCTATTGGGGATGGACAGCTGCGGTCAGCCTCTTTGGACTTTTGCTGACAGTCTGGTTTCAGCTTGTCGTAATACAAACCTCTTACGCGTCGATCACAGGTACGGACGTTCCTGCAAACACCCACAGCCTTGCGTTGCGATTGACCATCCCGATGTTTGTAACGGCCCTCATCTATACGATTGTTTGTTATATCGGGACAATCCCACTTCTCATCGGCTTCATTTTCGTCTGGCCAGGCTGGGCTCTTGCTGGGCCGATGATGGTGCACGAAAATAAGGGTATTTTCAGTTCCCTAGGTGCCGCTTGGACGTTTGCGAAAGGGAATAAGCGCTACATCATACTGCTCTTATTGGTCATAACGCTTATCGGCGTGACCGTTTACTCTGTGGCGCTAGGTATTGGGATGGTTCTGACAGGGGTCAATGTAATGGGAGGCGACCCTACCGCGGCGTTTAATATGTCGTTGGGTCAACAGCTCATATACAATGGGATCGCGGGCCTTGGGGGCTACGTCATGTATGCGTTGTTCGCGGCTTCGTTGACCGCTGCATATGTCGAGATCAAGACGATCAATGGTGGAACCGCGTCGGTCGGAGACGTCTTTACTTAACCCAAAGCCTCGGTCTTGATCCGTGCAATCATGGCGGCAAGACCATTTGCGCGTTGGGCAGAAAGATGTTCCGACAAGCCCAATTTTGACAGAATATCGTTCGCGTCCAGTTTGGAGATTTCTTCGGCTGTCCGCCCAGAATAGATTTCAAGCACGATAGCGACGAGCCCTTTTACAATGTGGGCGTCGCTATCTCCGCTGAATTTCCATGCGTCATTCTTCTGATCGCTGACCAGCCAAACCTGACTGGCGCAGCCCTTGACCTTATTTACGTCAGTTTTGGCCTCTAAAGGTAAAGGCGGAAGGGCCTTTCCAAGATCAATCACATGCATGTAGCGGTCTTCCCAATCGTCTAGAAAGGCGAAATCGTCGATCAGGTCTTGAATATTTTCAGGATAGGTCATGCAGGTCATATAGGGCGCGTTAAGCTAAATGTCTGCCCCAGATACTGTTGCGGAGCGCGTCAAATGGGTGTGCAATCGGTGCTCAACGGGCGTGAGAGGCGAATAGAATGGCCATGGACGGAAGAATTTGCTTTGTCATACAGATTAACCACGTTCTGGAGAAAACAAAGGGGTTTTCTCAACGGGCAAGGAGCCGGATTTGACCGTCACAATTCATCAGCCTGACCGCAGTAATATTATTGATAAGTGGCCTGTTTTCTTGCCGAGCCTTATTTGGTTGCTCGCATTACTGGCAACACTTTTAGCTGTCGCCTTGCGGGGCGGGGACATACTGGCCTTGCTGCCATTTGCTTTGGCTGCCGCAATTCCAGGTCTTTTGGGCCTGATACTCTCACGCTTTACGAACCGAGAATGGGCGCAAATTTTACTGATGTTGAGCTGGGCAGGTCTGGCGGTCATGGCTTGCGTGACGATGGGCTTTATGCCCTCAGCGCTGATTTTCATTGCCGTTCCTGCAATCGCGAGTTTGTTTCAACGCGAAAAAGTTTTGGAAGCAATTATCATTGCATCCCTTATTGGGGCGATCACATGGTTTGCTGGGCGTCTAGGATATCTTCCCGCGCCGCCCTTCATGGATAGCGCATTGGGCCGCGTGGCAAATCTCGCCGTGATGTCCGGATTGCTCGCGTTCATTTTAGCGACCCTGTTCGGGACAGCGTCCAGACGGTCGCAGGCTTCTATGGATACGGAGCGAACATATTGGCGTGATGGCGTCGAGGGCGGCCTATTTGAATATGACGCTGAAGACCGTCTTATCGGAACGAATGAGCAAGGGGCCGCCCAATTTGGGGGGCAACCGCCTAACTACTTATTGAATTTTCTACCGACTGAGCACGCTGACCGTTCTGCGTTCATGGCGTCAATCGATTCGGCGCGTCGAACGCGACAAGCTCAGGCGCTTCGCATCTCGCATGATGCCAGCGGGCTTGCCGCAAATTACGATATTCGGGTCACACCTCTGGCGTCCAAAGGGTGGCTTGTTCACGCTCATGACCGCACTGATGATGAAGCGCAGTTGGAAGTGCTGCGCCAGCAAGGCGCGACTTTCGCTCAGGACAGTACAGATAAGACGTTGTTCTTTGCGGGTGTAAGTCATGAACTTCGCACGCCGCTCAATGCGATAATTGGTTTTTCAGATATGATGCGGTCTCGGCTGTTTGGACCCCTTCCTGGAAAATACGCCGAATATGCCGATCTTATTCACGAGAGTGGTCAACATATGTTGGACCTCATCGGCGATGTTCTGGACCTGTCTCGAGTGGAAGCAGGGCGATATGAATTGAATTATGATACATTTGACGCAGCGGATGTCATTCGTTCGTCGATTAAAATGATCCGACCCGCTGCCGATGCCGCCGAAGTTGTGATCGATGTGAACCTCGATCTTGATCAAGCCTTACTGATACAGGCTGACCGTCGGGCCGTGCGTCAAATATTGCTCAACTTGCTTTCTAACGCCGTGAAATTCTCCAATAAGGGCGGGCGTGTTGACGTGGATGCACAAGCGATTGACGGTGACCTTGAATTGACGGTCACAGACACGGGCGTAGGCATGAGCGCAGAGGAACTCGCACATATCGGAGACCCATATGCGCAAGGCCAAGCAGGACAGCTTTCTGATAAACGCGGTACGGGTCTGGGTCTTTCTCTTGTGCAATCTTTGACGAAATTACATCACGGAAAGATGGATGTGCGATCAATCAAAGGCGAGGGAACGCGCGTTAAGATCATTCTGCCCCTGCAAGTCGACTAGCTGTACTTGCCGTCATAACAAAAAAAAGCCTGCTAATGCCTCGGACCAGGCATTAGCAGGCTTTATGTATCTCTCGGACCAGAGATAAAATTTAGTGACGTCCGCCTAAGCGCGAGGATGGGCCAGACACGCTCATCAGAAACAAGACTATCCCAAAGGCGAGGATCAACAACAGACCGTAAACAGACACTGTCCGATCGCCGAGCTGAACTAATCTTTTTCCGGGCATATCTTGCTTCATGGTGCTCCGTATTGACCGACCCGCGGGCTTGACTTGATCTTGTAGTCGATCCGTAAACAGAGCTGCCTCTTTCAACAAATCGGCATTCAAGATGTCCGTCTTTTTCGCTTTAAACCAGCGTTTTGTTTCGGTCCATTTTGCACGGGTTTGGCTACGTACCTCGTGGAATGATCCTACAGTTTTCACAGTGGGGGCATCCATATCGAACCTCCCGCGCAAGCCAGGCGCGACCGCTCCCGCATCGCGAAATGTTGGCTTCAGGCGCGGCATCACATTGACAGTTTTCTCGATGTTTGGTTGCGGGATAAATTTGGGGGCGGACGCGGCGGGCGACACACCTTCAAAAATGTCGCGCGTGGCGATGAAAGGTTCACCCTTATTCACAGGTGTGACGATCACTGGCGCGGACACGGTTTCAATTGAAGCGGCATCTGATTTGGCTTCAGATTTTCTGAAACTTGGCCAATTGATCGCGGGTAGGCTGACATTTGGCATTTCAAAATCTGGCCAATCGAAATCAGGCCACGCGACGTCTGGCATTTCAAAGCTGGGCAGGTCTAGGTCAGGCAGACGGAATGAGTCTGGCTTTGCCGGAAGGGTAAGACCAGAAACCGGCTGCGCCGTTTGTGCCATGATCACTGAAGATTTGTTCCATCGGGAGACACCACCTTGCAGCGCATTCCAATGAGCCGTTTCAACCAACTGACCGCTGCTGCGGATAAAGCTCGCGCCTGACGTAGCGGATATAACGCCCGTCAGTTTTCCATTTCCAGTGCTGTAAAGCGCTGCAACGCCGCCTTGGTTGACTTTCCGAGCTTGCGCCTGCGCCGACGCATATTGAACTGCGAAATCGTCCGCGCCTGTGCTGGCAAAGCGCTCTATGTCGGCTCTCAGCATATTGTCGCCTGCACTGGTACGACTTTGAAGAGCTTCGCGGAGGGATTTAGGCGCGCCATCGATGTATCGTTTGGCGAGGTCAGATGGGCCAATGATCAATCTGTGTTTGGCGTCACTTGCGTCTTCTTTGCGGGTGTAATCGGCCAAAATAAGACCCTGCCCAGAAGCTTTGGCCATTTTGCCCAGAACACGAAGGGAAGCTTCATAATTACGCGTATCCCGCGGCAGGATGATGTGACTTTCGGCCTCTGCGAAAACCCCACCGGTCGCGGTCAGGCGAGAAAGTTCGGTCTGAGGCGATGGGGCAGTCTGTTTCAACGTCAACCGCGACCCTTGCCCAATGGTAAAACTAGGACTGCCAAGTTCGGCCGACGCACAGCTGTAATCAGGCTTGGCATTTAATTCAGGTAAAACGCTGATGATGTTCGAAGTCGCATTTAATTTGCCAGCGTCAATGTCGAAGGCCACAGATTTACGCTTACGATCAAGTTTGGCCGCGCCCAATACTTCGCCATTCAGCGCAACCCGCAGCCGAGATGTATCGGCAACGTCGTCCGTAGTGGATAGACGTAACAAAAGTTCAGCCTTGGTCGCAACGGGGTCTTGGACGCTAAAGCGATAAGTTTGCGCACCAGACGCCCAATTATCGCCACTGTAGGACGAGATCGCTTGTCCGCCCCCAAGTTCAGATAGTCGCACTTTACCGTCAACTTTCATGACATTGTCATCAAGGCGGTTTTGAAGATTGATTTCGCCTAAGCTCGTAATGGGGCGTCGCGTATTAGGGAGCTGGCGTGTGGAGAAAATCTCTAACATCCGCAGAATTCCGGCATCTGTATCAGCGGTGAAGATCAGATCTGTCGGGCGACCTTTCCCGACAAAAATACGCGCGCCTTTGGAGTTCAAGATCATGGGGTCATCTGTGATGTCGAACAACCGATCTCGTTTAACCATCACGACATTAAAATCATTGCCGTGACTTGTAACGGAAAATTTCGGCACGCCGGGTGTCCGCAACGCGATACCTTGCGCGGCCAAGGCTTGCATATCGGTCCCATTGGCACCGCGAGCGATGAGCCCGACAGTCTTTGGCGACAAAGCGGGTTGGCTTAATTGTTCATCTACTTCGGCAAGGCTCATATTCCGACGTTTGGCCCGCCCGCCCATCCGCAGCGTTGAAGCGGCAAGATCAATTGACCATTCCCCATGGGCTGGACCGACGCATTCGGAACCCGCTGGCGTTGGATAGATAATACGTAAAGAGTTTCTGTGATCTCGTGCGTTTGCCGCGTCCAATGGAATGCGGGCTTCGAACCCACGACCATTTGAAAGCACAGGAACAGGTGTGGCGTTATTGAATTGAACTTGCAATGGCGCGTTGGCGGCGACGCGTGTCAGGGGGTCAGCTGACAGAGTCAGGACAATTTCAGATGTCCGTTCTGCCGGCGGTAAATCAAAATAAAGTTGAAGCGTCGGTTGTCGCCAATCCAATGTCCGGGTGGAGCGAGATGAGTCACCTTGGGTGATTTCTGCCAGTGACGCCGTGTAGGACGTTTTCTGAGCCTTAGGTAAAGCGTCCAGATAGCTCGCAGCATAACCTGTCTGTGGCAAGGCTGCTGTGCTAAGTAAAAGCACCATTGCCGCGACGCGACTTGTATTGTGGTGAAACATAGTCCGATGCCTCAAGGTTAATATGAGGTTACAGACGCAAGCGAGATGCCAGATATGATGTTAAGGGTGAAAAAACTTCAGATTATTCTCTTATCTGGTGAAATCTAAGGACGAGACGATGACCCCGCGCCTCAAAACAAATATTCGCGTCTCCGCACATCTTCGGCGTGCGCAGGGTGCAGGGGCTTTTGCGGCTGTACTCCGACGCGGCGACCCAGACGCGGGTGCATTCTGGGTCATTCTGCGCCAAGGGCAAGATCTATTCCGCTTCACAGAACAGATGGGCATGAGTGGGGAACGAGAGTGGTATCGCGATGGTCCATTCGAGGAATCCGAGATGTCTTTGAAAACGAATAAGGCGGTGGATCGCGATCCTGACTTGTGGATCGTTGAAATCGAAGACCCGCAAGGTCGCCCATTTTTGGATGGAGAGTTGACTAAGTGTGAGACGGCCGCCGAATCTGCAGCCAAAGCCTTATTCCGAGGCCGATAAAGGCTGCAATGAGCCCTGCCATCAAGCCGTACCAAATTCCTTTGGCTCCGATGTCGGTGTGGAGCGCGGTATAATAAGCCACGGGGAAACCGATCATCCAATAGCTTATTCCCGTAATGATCATCGGCCATTTCACGTCGGCAAGGCCGCGGAGAAGTTGGTTGCAGGCAACTTGGACTGCGTCAAAAAACATGAAACCCGCCGCCAGTGGCAGGAAAATAACGACATACTCAAAGACAGGCCGCGTATCGACAGCGTCCATGTTGAAATAAAACGCGGCCACAATTTCGGGGACGAAGGCCACCGGCACCGCGAAAATACCAATCGCCAAGACGGAGGCCAGAATCGTAGTCGTTGCGGCGCGGCGTTCAGCGCCATTGTTCCCTGCGCCTCGAGCCAACCCAATTCTGACCGCTCCCGCCATAGCCAGGCCATAGGGCATCATAAAGGCGGTGGAGGCTGCGTTCAGGGCGATTTGAAATCCCGCCTGCTCAATCACGCCAACCGCACCTGCGATCAGGACGCCTGCATTAAATAACATGCCTTCGAATGTGACCGTGACGGAAATCGGCCAACCCAGACGCAGCAGATCCCGCATGCGGTCCCAATCTGGGTGCCAGAGATTAGAGAACAGATCGAAACTCCGCGCTTTGGAGTCCCATTTGATATATGTAACGAAAGCGAAAAAGCTGTAGATACAGGCGATGGATGACGCAATTCCGGCCCCAATAAGGCCCAGCGCTGGTGCGCCCAGATTGCCAAAAATCAGCACCCAATTGAGCAGCACATTCACCAGCGCAGAACTGGCCACGAGCAAGAAGGGCACGATTGTCCGCTCAATACTGGCGAGAAAATTACGTAACGACATGACGGCCAAGGTAAAAGGCAAGCCTGGGGCTAAGACCAAAACATAGCTTTGCGCGAGCGCGGCGACTTCAGGGTCCTGACCCGCAAAAATCATGATGGGCTCGGTCAGCAGAAGGAGGCCGATGATCAGCGGCATCATCAAAAAACAGGCCCAAACCGACATACGAACCGTGCGGCGCACGTCTTTGCGTTCGCCGCTATGTCGACCGAGCGCCTGAGATACGAGCGGTGTTACCGCCGAAATAGGTCCGTTGGCCAACATCCAGAGCAAGAAATACAGCACAGAGCCAATGGCCGCCGCCGCGATCTCCGTTGGGCCAATGCGTCCGATCATCAATGTGTCGGCAATATATGGCGAAAATTGCACGAGCTGCGCCAGCGCCATTGGAATACCAATGGTCAATAATGCACGCATCTCGCCGCCCCAGGTTTCGGGCAGGATCGCTTTCATCGATGTCGATTTATCGGACATGGTCCGCAGCTATAGAGACAGTGACGGCCGTGCAAGCCGTGTTTCGTAAATCACGCGTGCCGTCTATTGCGTCAAGATGGAATCGATAGCGCGCAGTGTTGCCACAGCGTCGGCACCGCCTGTTAGCGGTTTTGCGTCGCCTTGCATCACGTTAATCACGTGATCTAATTGATAAGCATAGGTCGAACGCTTGTAGGCGTCGGGACTATTGTGAAGGGTCTTCAGCGACTTTTCGCCGTCAATGACCGTCGCAATCTCAAAACCCAAATGCGGATTCCAACGATAGGGATGAACAGGTCGCGACAGGCGCGCCGTGCCATGGGTGCCGATAATATCGATGTGGTTCTCATAGATTGCACCCGTCGACATGTCGCATTCGATAAACCCAGCAATGCCGTTGAAATCAAGTTCCGCGACACTGGCGACCGCGACGTCATGGTCGTCTTCGAAATGGTTTTCTGCGGTGATCAGCGTCGGCTCGCATCCTAAAAGTGTGCGCAGCGCATGAAGCGGGTAGCACCCTAAATCCATCAACGCGCCACCGCCTAAATCTTTGCGATAGCGCAGCTCGCCGTCACGATTTGGAATGTGGACGTTAAACACGCCACGAACTTCCTCTATTTCGCCTAATTTCCCAGATTTCACGAGCGTTTCAAACTCTAAGAAGGCAGGATGAAACCGATAATGGAAGGCTTCGATCAGGACCGTGCCTGCGTCTCGTGCGGCCTCTACCATGCGGGCGGCTTCCGCTGCATCCATCGCAAACGGCTTTTCGCATAGGACGGCTTTCCCATGCTGAGCGGCCAAAATGCTGAGCTCGCAATGGCGATTGGGCGGCAAGGCATTATAGATTAAATCAATATCATCGCGTGCGATCAACGCTTCGTAAGAGGTCTCGACATGGGGGATATTATGTTCTGTTGCATAGGCGTGCCCACGCGCGGCGTCGCGGCATGCGACCGCTTGGATAACGCAGTCATTACGGTCTGCAGCGGGTTGGATAACGGCTTGAGGCGCAATCCTAGAGGCGCCAAGAAGTCCAATGCGGATCATGTATCCCCCGCATACGTCAGCGCCATAAAGACATCTTCTAGGTCGGCTTCCTCTGTGCGCAGATCAGAGATGGAGACGCCTGCATCTTTCACGCGGTTGAGCATGTCCGTGACGGAATCCGTGCCACTGCGATATTCGATGACGATTTGTCCGTCTGGCGCGAGGCTGGCGTTCAGGTCTGACAGGGAGGCGGGCAGAGCTGTCAGGGGGTCCATCGGTGAAATGCGCAGCACCTTCTTATCCAACCGCGAGAGCAATGTCGTTTTCGGCTCATTGGCGACGATGGTCCCATTGTGAATAATGGCAATTTGATCGCAGAGCGCTTCGGCCTCTTCCAGATAATGCGTCGTCAGAATAATCGTTGTCCCCGCCGCGTGAAGCTTCTCAACATAGGCCCAAAGCTGGCGGCGCAGTTCAATATCGACACCCGCTGTCGGCTCATCCAAAATCAAAACGGGCGGATTATGCACGAGGGCTTTGGCGATCAATAACCGCCGCTTCATCCCGCCCGAAAGCTGCCGCACATAGGCGTCGCGTTTATCTGCTAAACCTAGCGCTTCGAGAATTTCCATACTGCGGCGCTCGGATTTCGGTACGCCGTAATAGCCCGCTTGCAGTTCCAGCGCTTGATAGGGTGTGAAGAACACATCCATCGCGATCTCCTGCGGCACAATCCCGATAGAGGCGCGCGCATGGCGAGTCTGCGTCGTAATATCATAGCCGCAGATCTTGGCGGTCCCCTCGGTTTTATTGACGAGGCCGGCCAGAATATTGATCATCGTCGACTTGCCCGCACCATTGGGGCCGAGCAAGCCAAAGATGGAGCCACGCGGAATGACGAGGTCGACGCCATGCAGCGCCGTCTTGGCTGGCGCTTTCTTTGACGCGGCATAGGTCTTTTTCAGTCCTATAATTTCGATTGCAGGTGATGTTGATTGTGTGTTCATATTGACCCGAGCTTTAGACGTGGCCTAAACGCCAGTGCAAGCTGTAAACGCCCAAAATTTACGACTCTATAGACGACATGTAAGGACGCCTCCCATGGAAACAGGTCAAACGCCGCAAACCGCCCACGATGATGTTGTGATCGTACCGTCGACACGCGTGATGTGCGAAGGCTCTGGCGGCGCGCTGGGACATCCGCGTACCTATCTGGATATGGGCGATGACACGTCCGTGACCTGCAAATATTGCGATCGTGTGTTCAAGCTCGATCCAAATGCAGTGCCAGGTGGCCACCACTAACCAACCCGCTTTCTGAACGGCAGTTAAATGCCGCGCAGAGCAGGGTTCCGAAAACGCGGCTTCACCTTTGGAACGCCGCTAACCATTCCTATGTATAAGACGCAGGGAACAGTTCTCTGCACGGGTACCCCACGATTACGGGCGATTAAAAAGAGACGACTATGATGCTGACCATGATGAAGGGTAAAATCCACCGCGCTGTGGTGACCCAAGCGGACATGCATTATGAAGGCTCGATCTCCGTTGATAAGGACTTGCTGGATAAAGCGGGCATTCTTGAAAATGAGCAGGTTGATATCTTGAACATCACCAATGGTGAGCGTTTCACGACTTATGCGATCAACGCGCCGCGCGGATCGAAAGTCTTTGGTCTAAACGGTGCAGCCGCCCGCCGCGTGCAAATTGGCGATAAAGTCATCATCATTGCTTATTGCCAAATGGACGCAAAAAAAGCGGCCAAATATGAGCCGAAAGTTGTCTTGCTGGACGATAATAACGAAGAGATCATCAAGCCTAAACATTAGGCTCGCGCAGGCGCACAGGAATAGCGCAAGCGAACACGCCCGAACTGTTTCGCGGTTCGGCGGCACACCGCAATTGACCTGCCGTGGGGGTGGCGAGTGTCTCGCGCCTCGGAACCGCCGTCTTAACTGACCCGGGTTCCTGTATCTTTTACTTTGGAAAAATGCCCCGAAGGTCGGGATGTTCGCGTGGGTATTCTAGGGCCCGGCGGAACCGGATAAGCTAATTTGGTTTTCGGCCCCAGAGGGACCCACGCGACGACGCCTTTTTCCTGGTGCAATTCTGTTTATTCGGAATCGAAAATTGGGCCAAGGCTGCCCATTTTTCGATGGTTCTATTTTTTGTGAAAACAGAAATGCACTTTGTCAATGTGCACATGACCGCCCGTTGAAAGAAGACCATCTTAAAATGCCATGCAAATGAGGGGGCGGGGATGCATCTCCCAAACTAATTCTTAAGTTGCTGAAAAGATTGCAATCTATGAAATGGATCCATGCGTTTAAAAGAGGAATGATTGCGCAATACATCACGGTTTTTCGATGTAGCGGAGATCCTATGCAGTTTTCATAAGAGGTTCGCATACAATGTGAGCGTCTTAAAGTGCCCAAAATAAGCCGTTGGCAATGTTAATCAAAATGGTCGTTTTTACTCAAATGTGATGCTTCGACGCAAGGTGATAGCTATAAACCAAAATTAAGAGTTCTTATATACGTATTTTGAATGCATCAATTTAATGAACATCATGAAGCGTTCGATGGCTTTAGTCCGTTCTATTTCCAAGTCATTGGCCCAAGGCTAAGGCGGGAAGAAGTCAAAAGAAAAACAATAGTCAGAAACACTTTCTTCAGTGTCGCTATCTCGCCTCTCTTTTTTCTAATTTTCCTTCTTATAGGGTTTTCATTGAAATTGGCTGTAATTTGCTTCGTTATTCAGATGCCCTTCTACGTAGCTTATTGCATTATCTACCATCAACGTCGTTTCGATGTAGAAACGAAAGAGAGTATTCTAGGTGGATTTTGTCGATTTAGGAATTGGACTTATTTCCATGATCAGCGGCTCAAGAAATCCGATCTATTATCTTACGGGTTAACAGATTTCGTCAACCTAGGTTTTGCTCCGAAATATAATTCAGCAACAATTGAAGATCATATTACAGGTAAAATTCACGGAGCCTATTTTCAATTTTTTTATGCCACATTCAGTAGAGCTGATGAGGCTGTGTATGAATTTTGTCCATGGAAATATTGGTTTAAGGGGCAGTTTATTTCCCTAACATTTCCGCAGAAGTTTCAAGGCCAAACAGTCGTGTTTCCGGATAAAGGGGTATTCAATCGACGGAAACGGCGCGGTATGAAACGTATCGGTTTTGCAGATCCGGTTTTTGAAAAAATGTTTGAAGTCTATGGTACGGACCAAGTTGAGGCGCGATATTTGCTCGCCCCCGACTTCATGCAGAGGTTAGTAGATCTGGAACATGCCTTTGATGGGAAATCAATTCGATTTGGATTTGCAGAAAACCAACTTTTGATCGCGATCGAGACCCGTATTAGACTGGGGGTCGGGTCTATGTTCACAAGTTTAGACAAGCCGGAAAGAACGCAGAATGTACTGGATGCTCTCGCTGCGATTTACGATGTCGTCGACGGCGTATCTAAACCGCAAGCGCGTATCTCAGTGACCCCACAGTCGACCGCTGCTTGAAATAGCGAGCGGCTTAAAATCACTTAATAAAAGCCTTTCAACCAAGGCCTGCTTAGGAGCCTAATTGGTCCCCTATCCGAAAATGATGTCTTAGCGCATTGCCGCCACGTGGGCGGCAATGCGAAAGCGTTGGGCGTGAGTTGACTACTCTGCCAAACTTGCGCGAAGCGCATCTTCTTGCGGCATGCCGATGGCGTGGAAACCGCCATCTACGTGATGGGTTTCGCCTGTGCAGGAGAGACCGAGGTCGGAGAGGAGGTAGAGCGCGGCGCCCGCGACGCCTTTGGAATCTGTATTGTCCTGCATGGCGCTGGCGGCTTTGTTGAAGCGGAACATGTGACGGCCAGAGCCGATACCCGCCGCAGCGAGTGTTTTAATCGGACCCGCAGAGATCGCATTGACGCGAATGCCGCGCGGACCAAGGTCAGCCGCCATATAGCGGGTACAAGCTTCAAGCGCGGCTTTGGCGACGCCCATGACGTTGTAGTTCGGGATGACACGTTCGGAACCCAAATAGGTCAGCGTAATCATCGCCCCATCATCATTCATGATGGCGGCGGCGCGGCGGCCTGCGTCGACGAAGCTGTAAGCTGAAATATCGAGCGCAGATTTGAAGCCTGCACGCGTTGTTTGTTCAATGAAGGAACCTGCGAGCTGGTCTTTGCCGGCAAAGGCGATGGCGTGGACGAGGAAGTCGATCTTGCCCCATTTGGCCTCTAACGCTGCAAAGGTGGCGTCCATGTCGTCGTCATTTGTCACGTCGCAATCTAGGAATGTGTCTGCCCCAACGCTTTCGCCCAACGGTTTCACGCGGCGAAGTAATTTGTCGCCCTGATAGGTGAAGGCCAATTCTGCGCCTTGTGCGGCAAGTTGCTGAGCAATGGCCCAAGCAATGGAGTTCTTATTCGCCACGCCCATAATCAGGCCGCGTTTGCCGGCCATCAGGGTTCCAGTTGGGAAGGATTGGTCTGCCATGTGAGGTCTCTTCATTTACCATCGGGAGTATAGCGCTCAAGATAGTCAGTTCAGGCCGTCAAAACCAGTGAAGAGTTTCAACTTCGGAAACTCTTTTTCCCGCCTTTAGAACGTGCGCGCAATGGCGACCGCAGCGGTCAGCCCATTTTTCTTCGGCGCCAGCGGTGTATCGCGCACGTCGCCGATCAGGCGCGAGTAATTGACGATCCCGATCAGCTGAAGATCGTGGCTCAGATCGTAATAGGCTGCCGCGTGCGCGCCCAAGGTCGAGACTTCTGATTTGAAGCCGAGCGCGGTGATATCCGAATTTTCGGGTAAGGCAGCACTGGCCAGCTGCGCATCTGTGATCCCGTAGAGCGAGTCCAGATATCCATCCGAATGATAGGTCGCGCGAACACCGGGCGTGATTTGAAGGGCTTTATCGAACAGGAAGAATTGTGTCGTGACTAACGTATCAACGCGGAAGCCGTCCAAGTCACCCGACAGCGGGACACTGCCCACCACATCAATGGCGGCGACGGGCGTATAGAGACGGGAGGAGAGATTGGCCGAAAAGCCCCCGTCCACGTCGAATGCATCCGAGTTCAACGGGGTATCCGCGCCATCCCGACCGAGCGAGTAATGCACGGACCCGCCGAGGCGGAAGTTCTTATTGCGAATAGCGTAAGCGCCCGCGCCAAGGGCTGCATTGGCGAAGAACCGTCCCTTATATTGGGCGTTGATATAGGGAAGGACCGAAATCTCGCTTTCGCTCGACCCGACGTAAGTCTCCCGAGAAACGGCCGCGACCCCAACATCGGCGAAGGTCAGTTGTTCTGCTTCAGGGATGTCAAAGATCGAATCTTGCGCTGTCGCTGGTAGTGGGGAAACCAAAGCGGCGAAGAGAAATGGAGCGATAAAGGAGAAACGGCGCATAGAACAATCCTGTGTGTTACAGATGTCCTACGCGCCGAACGTTAAAGTGTTGCGTCAATTTAGCGTGAGTTAGACTTTCGCGAAAATGACACTCCCATTTGTGCCGCCGAAGCCGAAGCTATTGGACATGGCTGTTTTGACTTCTGTCTCTACCATTTCATAGGCGATGTTGATCGCTGGGATTTCAGGATCACGCTTGGTCACATTAATTGACGGGGCCACGAAACCACGGTCCATCATCAACAACGTATAGATCGCTTCCTGAACGCCCGCACCGCCGAGGCTGTGTCCTGTCAGACATTTAGTCGCCGAAACATAGGGGCCATCTAGGCCGAAGACGCGTTCAATGGCGTTGGTTTCGGCAATGTCGCCAACGGGTGTGCTGGTCGCATGCGGGTTGATATAGTCCACGGTTTCAAGACCTGCAGTTTCGAGCGCTTGACGCATGGCGCGTTCTGCGCCTTCGCCAGATGGGGCCACCATGTCATAGCCATCGGATGTTGCGGCATAGCCGACAACTTCGGCGTAGATTTTTGCGCCGCGCGCTTTGGCGTGCTCATATTCTTCCAGAACCAACATGCCGGCACCGCCCGCGATAACAAAGCCGTCACGGTTTTCATCAAATGCGCGGCTCGCCTCTTTGGGTGTGTCATTATACTTGCTGCTCATCGCGCCCATAGCGTCGAATAGGGAAGACATGGACCATTCCAGCTCTTCACCACCGCCCGCAAACATGATGTCTTGCTTGCCCCATTGGATTTGCTCGACAGCTGATCCGATGCAGTGCAAAGACGTCGTACACGCGGAAGTAATGGAATAGTTCACGCCAAGAATTTTGTAATGCGTGGCCAAGGTCGCCGACACCGTCGAGGACATCGCTTTTGGCACGGCGAACGGCCCAATGCGTTTGGGGCTGAGGTTCTTACGCGTGATATCGGCCGCGCGCACGATTTCGAGCGATGAGGGACCACCCGAACCCGCGATAATGCCTGTGCGGGGGTGGGAAACCTGATCGTCTTCCAATCCTGCATCTTCGATGGCATTTTTCATCGCAACTGCGGCCCAACCCGCAGCATCACCCATGAAGCGGTAGGACCGCTTTGAGATGATCTCTTTATAATCGCAGTCTGGTCGGCCAGAAATTTGGCTGCGGAAGCCCAGCTCTACCATTTTGTCGTCGCGCTCAATGCCGGAATTCCCAGCTTTGAGATTAGCGGCAACGGTATCGGCATCATTGCCTATGCAAGAGACAATACCCAGTCCGGTAACAACAACACGACGCATAGCTATGCTTTCTCTTCTGTGGATTCAGAGGGGGGAACGAACAGACCCACCCGCAGGTCTTTGGCCTGATAGATCAGCTCGTCATCAGCATACATGCGGCCATCGGCAATGCCGAGGACGAGCTTGCGTCGGATGGAGCGCTTAATATCTATTTCGTAACGGACTTTTTTGATGTCCGGGGTGACTTGGCCTGTAAATTTAATTTCACCTGCCAGTGCGCGACCGCGACCTTGACCACCTGTCCAGCCGAGCCAGAAGCCCACGAGTTGCCACATGGCGTCTAGGCCAAGGCAACCTGGCATAACGGGGTCGCCGATAAAATGGCAGCCAAAGAACCAAAGGTCTGGGTTAACATCAAGTTCTGCGATGATCTGGCCTTTGCCATGTGCGCCGCCTGTATCATCAATTTGGATGATCCGGTCGAGCATAAGCATCGGCGGGGCAGGGAGTTTCGCATTGCCTTCGCCAAAGAGGGATTCTTTGCCGCTGACGATAAGATCATCATAGTCATAAGAAGATTGGATTTTAATCATGAATCGAGGGTCCGTGTAACGTCCCTCGATCATAAACGCTCAGGCTCGCCAAGGCAAAGCGAAATGGGCTTTATCCAGCGGGTTGAACATTATAGCGCGAAATTAGCTCTTGAGCCGGCGCCCAATTGGGTCGAATGGCCAAAGCCTCTTTCAAATCAAAATACGCCCCGCGATAATCTTCTTTCCAATCCAGCGCGATTGCACGGTTATAAAGCGCTTCGGGGCGCTTGGCTAAATCTTCATCTTTCAACGCCGTGTCGAGCGCGGCGAGGGCGCCGTCAAAATCTTTGAGGCGGATGAGGGAGGCGGCCCGATTAATATGGGCTTCAGTCAAATTAGGCTGGATTTGCAGGGCTTTAGCGTAATCCGCTTCGGCCCGAACCTGATCGCCTTTGCGCATGTAAAGTACGCCCCGATTGACGTAAGTCGCGGCTTGGTCCTTGGCAGAAATCGTTTCTTTTAAGGCTTCCGTGCACGTGTGGATCGCTGAAAACGTGCCTTTGTCACCCGAAATGGTGTCATTGTAGCACATGGCGGCTTGACCGTTGCCAAGAACGATAAGTTGAGCTTGTGCAGGCAATGCAAATGCGACGGCGGTGAGGGTGAGAAGGGTGGCGGCGAAACGTGGCATGATAATCTCCCTGCTGATATGTTGCTTTTTCTCATAACATAAATCTAGACGTTCTCCTAATCACGCTCTGTTTCAGGGGCTTAGTCGATCAATCCTAGCTCTCGTAATGTGGGTAAAACGCCCACGGCGCGGTCGACATGATGGGTGGTGATGCCGACGCGTCTGGCGGCCTCAACATTGGCCATTGTGTCGTCAAAGAACCAAACATCTTTCGCCTCGACGCCCATAATTTTTAGAGGCTTGGTATAACAGGCCGCGTCTGGCTTGGCCTCGTTGAGGTGATGGGAGGCGAAATCATGATGGAACGTCTCCGACGTATTGAACATCGTGTTCAGATGCGCCCAATGCAGGGCATTCGTATTGGACAGACACGCGGTCGTGAACCGCGATTTAAGCGTGGCCAATGTCTCTAACGTGTTTGGATAAGGTGCATGAACCCAGCTGTTCCACAGCGCGGCAGGGTCTTTGAAACGCGGGTCTTTTAGGTCCAGATCAAACATATCGACAAGCTCAGCCAGAAAGATAAAGTCTGGTACATGTCCGCGTTCATAGGCGGCAAAGACATCACTATCGGCAAAACGGGCGTTCACCTCGTCGGCGGTGATACCGCAGATTTTCGATAGCTCGATGAGTCCGACCCAAGGGACAATAACGCCACCGAGATCGAACATAAGGACTTTGGGTTTATTGGTCATGATATCGAACTTTTGGAAATTTGAAATTGATCTCGGCAATCGGAGCCACACTTGGGGCAAATGGTATAAATTGAAAGAAGTTTACCATCAGGAGATGGATGAGGGTCATTCAATCCTGATTTTTCATACCTTTCGAATTCCAATAAACTCGCGTAGCAAGTTGGGCAGTCCAAGTTTTTGTATCTACCTAGAACTCGAGCATATATTGGAATGAAGCCGAAGTTAATGAGCAATAAGAATGCCGTAAGCTCCAAGTTGTAATCAGGACCGCGAAAAACCACATCAAAAATGGAGCCAAATGTGGCAATAAGAATTAGTGCGTGGATCGCGAGCAAGGCTAGAAAAACGAACCAGTTTCGATTGTATGATTTGACAAAAGCTGTTTTGTCTTCTTGATTCATCACGGCCACTTACAAACCGGTGGCATGCTGCTCAAAATCGTCTTCACATTCCCGCCTGTCTTCAAACCGAATGTTGTGCCGCGATCCCAGAGGAGGTTGAACTCCACATAGCGGCCACGGGTGATGAGTTGTTCCTCGCGCTCTTCTTCTGTCCATGGCTCATCCATCCGTCCACGGACGATGTCGGCATAGGTTTTGATGAAATGGCGACCGACGTCTTGGGTGAAGGCAAAATCAGCGTCCCAATCGCCACTATTATGACGATCATAGAATATGCCGCCAATGCCGCGCGGTTCGTCGCGATGATGCAAATGAAAATATTCATCGCACCAGTCTTTGAACTTCGGATAATCCGCAACTGCGTGGGCGTCGCAGGCGGCTTTCATACCCGCGTGAAAGGCTTTGGCATCAGGGCTGTCCTGATTGCGATCAACGGCTTGGGTCGGCGTTAGATCACCGCCGCCGCCGAACCAATCTTTGGTCGTCACAATATAACGTGTATTCATATGTACCGCAGGCACGCGCGGATTGACAATATGCGCGATCAAGGAAATGCCTGCTGCCCAAAAGCGCGGGTCTTTATCAGCGCCCGGAACGCGGGCCGCCATTTCTTCGTTAAATTCGCCTTTGACGACACTGATGTGGACACCGCATTTCTCAAACAAACGACCACGCAACATGCCGCCCGTGCCGCCGCCGCCGTCTTCGACTTGGCGTTGCCAATCTTCATAAACGAAGGTGCCCGGTTCACCGGGATAGAGGTCGCTGGGGGCTTCGCGTTCGAGAGCTTCAAACTCTGCGCAAATTTGATCACGCAGGGATTTGAACCAAGCCGCTGCGGTCTCTTTCTTCTGAGCGAAAGGGTCGGTCATGAGGTCTCGTTTTTCTGTTACTGAGTCGCGGCTCTATCTGTCACAAGATAGGTCGCAAAACTCGCAAGCCAATGGCTGCCCGAATAATGTTCGTCTGATACCGATGCGATACCTGAATCACGGTGGATATCCGCTGTCGCGATCAAGCTGGCGCGACGGGCGTCAGTTTCAGGTAGCGCCCGCGCGATGTTGTAAAGGTTCCACGCGCGAGACAGGTTTACGCCGTCGAGATGGACAAGCTTTCCGTCACTTGCGTCTTTAACAATGGCGGGTGGCAACCAGTCCGTTGATCCGTCTGTCGGGATATCAGGCAGGTTTAGGTTGAGCCAAGCCTCATAAGCGTCTGTACCGTCGATCACGCGCCGCATGAGATCAGCGGTCATGAGGCAGGGCGAAAGGAAGTCTTCTCCAGAGGGTTCGTACCCGATGGGGCAATTTGCATCGCCCATGTGAAACTCACTGGCTTTGGCTTTGATCAATGTCGCGAACGCTTCGTCGCCTGCGGTCTCTGCCCAATCCAACATGAGCGTCATGGCGAACGCGCTTTGGTTATGCGTGCCCAGACGGATCGGATAGGCGAGCTTGGGTAACCAGTCTTTGGTCGCCGCGACAATATCAGCCTCTAGGGGTTCTAGGGCCGCGAGCCACCGCTTTGCGTTCGGGTCATCATATTCGCGCAGTTCCGCCGTCAGTTGCAGAACCCAGGCCCAGCCATAGGGGCGTTCCCAGGACCCACGGGCGGCGCGTCGGAAATTCGCCAGCTCGCCCGCAACATTCTCTGGCGTGAGATTTGTGTCGAGTTTGGCGATAGCTTCGTCACGCCACGCCGCGTCTTGATCGCCAACATGCAGCAAGCGAATGAGGAGCCAATGTCCATGCACGGCGCTGTGCCAATCAAAACAGCCGTAAAAAACGGGGAAGAGCTCTCGCGGTGCGCCGATCTCTTCTGCTGTGTCGGTGGTACGAGAGATTTTATTCGGAAACTCCTTTTGCACGCAGTCTAAAGCCAAACGCGAAAAGCGATCTGCGAGCTCTGGCGAAATCTGGCCTGAGAAAGGCGTTAAGGTTGGTGTTGATAAAGACACGTCCAATGACACATCCGAGGGCGCATCCTGTTTCGGCGTTTCGGCTTGGGAGCAAGCGGACAGGGTCAAAGCTGAAGCAATCAGAGTTGGCAGGATAAGATGTTTCATGGGCTGTCTCTAGGGTAACGTCTGGGTCTGTCGCAAGGCTTCGAAGAGCGTCACGGCGACAGAGTTTGACAGATTAAGCGACCGCGCATCCGCCATCATTGGAATCACAACGCGCGCATCCACTGAATCATGCACCTCTTGCGGCACGCCAGAGCCTTCCGCGCCGAAAATCAGCGTGTCGCCGGCCTCAAATTTGAAATCTTGCAAAGGCGTTGCGCCCTTGGTGGTCAGCAGAACGCGGCGGCCAGAGCGAGGCGCGGCCAGATATTCGTCCCAACCCAAAGCGGTTTGCAAACCGCCCGCGACTTTATAATCCATCGCCGCGCGGCGCATGCGTTTGTCGCCCAAGGGAAAGCCGCAAGGTTCGATCAGCGTCAGCCCTGCGCCAAAACACGCGCAGCTCCGCATTACGGCGCCAACGTTCCCGGCGATTTCGGGTTGATATAAAACGACGGTGAGTGGTTTGGACATGCCGCGCGCTTAACCCTCGCAAAGCCGAATTGCAAAATAAGAGGTACCGCAAATCGGAGATATGTTGCTAGGGTTGTAATATGGAAGACCCCAAGCCTGCAAAACCCCGTCGCGACTTCTTATTCATTGCAACGGGGGCCGTTGCCGCGATCGGTGTGGCTGCGGTGGCGAAACCCCTCGTGGGGCAATGGTCACCTGCTGGGGATACTGTTGCCAAATATGGGTTAGATGTTGATCTCTCCAAGTTGCAGGCGGGCGAGCAAATTTTGGTTCATGTTGTCGGGCGGCCCGTCGCGATCCGCTATCGTACGCCTGCCGAAATCGCGGCGGCGCAGGCCGATGATGACGCCGATATGATTGATCCCGCCACGGATAGATCCAGATTGAGGCCCAAGCCCGACGGATCATTTGATCCGCGATTCTTGGTGTTCGTGCCGATCTGTACGCATTTTGGCTGTTTCGTGGTCGGTGAAGCCGGTGATTTTGACGGTTGGTACTGTCCCTGTCACGGCGCACATTTTGATACGTCAGGCCGAGTTCGGAAGCCTCCAGCCCCAACAAATATGGCCATTCCGCCGTATAAATGGGTGTCGGACACGGTGATTAGCATCGCTTATTTAAACCCGTCTTAGGCCTTAACTGCAATCCATCCCCAAATTGCGTCGCATTGCCGCGAAAACCCACTGGCAATACGCGTTCTATCAGTCTAAACACCGCCCCGATTATGAAATTTCGCCTGTTCACAGGCTAACAAGGAGTGGACGCCCGCATGTCCGAAAATCAACCCGAAGACGGCTCCAAGCGCGACTTTATTTTTCTGGCGACAGGAGCTGTAACAGCTGCCGGTGCTGCTGCCGTTGGCTGGCCACTTGTGGCGCAAATGGGCAAGGCTGCTGATACATTGGCGGCTGGATCGATTGAGATCGACCTGTCCAAGGTGGCTGAAGGCCAACAGTTGAAGATGTTATGGCGCGGTAAGCCCGTATTTGTCCGTCACCGGACACCAAAAGAGATCGCCGAGGCCGAGTCAGTTGATATGGCGGACCTCAAAGACCCAGAAACAGATGATGCACGATTGGTCGCAGGGCCAAATGGTGCCGTAGACCCTAAATACCTTGTGATGGTGGGTGTTTGCACTCACTTCGGGTGTGTGCCTGTTGGCGAGCAAGGTGATTATGATGGTTGGTACTGTCCTTGCCACGGTTCGCACTACGATACATCAGGCCGGATCCGTAAGGGTCCAGCACCCACGAATATGGTCATTCCACCATATTCGTTTGTGAACGAAACAGTGATCAAGGTAGGATAGATTTATGTCTGGCCCCTCAACATACGAGCCTAAATACGCCGCCGCGAAATGGATGGATCAGCGTTTGCCGATCATCCGCATGGGTGCGGACTTTATGACATTTCCGTCGCCCCGTAACCTGAACTATTGGTACACATTTGGCGGCATCTTGGCACTTTGCCTTGTGGTTCAAATCCTCTCTGGTGTAATCTTGGCGATGCATTACGTTGCTGACGTCGATCTCGCCTTTGCGTCCGTACAGCGTATTCGCCGCGACGTACCTTTCGGTTGGTTGCTACAATCCATGCATGCTGTTGGCGCGTCGATGTTCTTCCTTGCTGTCTACATGCATATGTTCAGAGGCCTGTATTATGGGTCTTACAAAGCGCCACGTGAAATGATCTGGATCCTGGGTTGTGCGATTTATCTTGTCATGATGGCGACAGCGTTCTTGGGTTACACATTGCCTTGGGGACAAATGTCCTTCTGGGGTGCGACCGTGATTACGGGCTTCTTTGGCGCGGTTCCAATTGTCGGCGAAAGCCTACAGCAGTGGCTCTTGGGCGGTTACGCCGTTGATAACGCCACATTGAACCGCTTCTTCGCGTTACATTACTTGCTGCCTTTCGTGATTGCTGCGCTTGTCGGCTTGCACGTTTGGGCGTTGCATCATGTCGGTCAAAACAACCCGATTGGTATTTCTGAGAAAACAGAGTCCGATACATTGTCGTTCCATCCGTTCTACACTGTAAAGGATGCCTTTGCGATTGCAGTCTTCCTCGTGATCTTTGCGGTCTTCTTGTTCTACCTGCCAGATGCCCTCGGCCATGCAGATAATTACATCGAAGCGGACGCTATGAAGACGCCAGCGCATATCGTGCCGGAATGGTACTTCCTACCCTTCTACGCGATCTTGCGGGCTGTGCCGTCTAAACTCTTCGGTATCCTGTTGATGCTTGGTGCGATTGTTGTGCTCTTCGTCTTGCCGTGGCTCGACACGCACAAAGTTCGCTCTATGCGTTTCCGTCCCGTGGCACGTTGGTTCTTCATCCTCTTCATCGTGATGTGTTTCATCCTTGGTTGGTGTGGTGCGGGTGTCCCCGATGACATCGCAATTCCATTGGGCAAAGACGCTGGTATTACATTCTATCGTCTGGGACAGGCGGCGACGGTTTATTACTTCGCCTATTTCCTTGTGATCTTGCCGATACTCGGCCTGGTCGAGACGCCGAAGAAACGACCTGATTCCATCACTAAAGCTGTATTGGGTGAAAATCACTCAACTGCAGGCCTAGCCCCGGCTGAATAGCCGGGTCTGACCCTTATTTTCCCTTCTCGTTAGGACCCGCGTAGACATGGCGTTCAAGACCACGAAAAATTTCATCCTCGGCGCTATTGTTGCCGCGGCCTCTGTAACCGGCATTGCATATGCAGCGGGTGGCGGCGTTGAATCCGATTATAAAATGGAGCATCCAGATTGGTCCTTTAACGGCCCATTCGGTAAATATGACATGGTTGCGGCTCAGCGCGGCTATAAGGTTTACCGCGAAGTCTGTGCATCCTGTCATAGCCTAAAATATGTGGCCTTTCGTCACTTGGGCGACAAAGGCGCGCCTTTCTATTTGGCCGATTTCGAAAACCCGAATGATAATCCATATGTGAAAAATTTCGCGGCAGATTGGACGATTGAAGACATCGACAATGAGACCGGCGACGTCATTGAACGACCCGGTATTACGGCGGATTACTTCCCGCCGATCTTCCCGAATGACGCCGCAGCGCGCGCGTCAAACGGCGGTGCCATTCCGCCCGATCTTTCATCTATGGTGAAAGCGCGGAATAATGGCGCAGATTATGTCTATAATTTGATGCTCGCTTACGGGTCGCCAATTCCGAAGGGTGTCGAAATCACGCCTGGCTTGCATTGGAACCCTGTCATGGATGGCGGCAAAATTGCGATGGCCGCACCATTGTCCGAAGGCTTAGTTGATTATGACCCTGTAGAGATTAACGACCATGGTGAGCTAAAGACGATTGCAGCTCCTGAAGCCACTGTGGAGCAAATGTCTCATGACTTGGTTCAGTTCCTGGCTTGGTCAGCGGACCCGAAAATGGAACAGCGCAAGAGCGTAGGTTTGATGACACTCATCTATCTAATCATCCTCTCGCTTCTACTCTTCTTGTCCTACAAGCGTGTATGGCGAAATGTGAAGCACTAAGCTTCAACATATATTGAACAAAAAACCCGGTCATTCGATCGGGTTTTTTTGTTTTGGGGGATTGCAAATTTCAGAGACTTGGGCGTTTTCGACCTCTGATGCCTTTTCGCGCGTATAAAGACTGTAACTTCAAAAAAGGTCAGTCATGAAAATCAAAGATCGCCCCGAATATGATAATAAGCCCATCCCACTCACCTGCAGTCCCGATACGAGCGTTCTAGACGCCGTAAAGCTGATGGCGGACAAAAACTTTGGCTCCATCATTGTTGTGGATGCGGAGCAACGGGTTCTGGGTCTTATGACCGAGCGAGATATTTTCAAGCGCGTGATGGCGCCTGAATTAGACCCGGCAAAAACAGCCGTATCTACCATTATGTCGACAGAATTGCGCAAGGCGCGCGAGGACGATGATCTTACAGATTGGCTTCGCATCATGTCTAATGAGCGTTTTCGTCGTCTCCCGATTGTCGACGCAGATGACCGCCTCGTCTCTGTGATGAGCCAAGGTGATTTTGTCTCCTATACTTGGCCACAGCTTCTGAATCAGGTCTCTACTTTGGCGCGTTCGACGGTTTCCAGAAACTCTCAGCAAAGCATTATCCTGTTCGGGATGTTGGCTTATGCTTTAATCTGTCTGATCCTTGTCGTGGTGTCGGTACGCTAGATAAACAAGCAATCCGCCCCTTTGCGTGAAGGTAATTCAAGGCTATTGGGCCCCATGACCAACGCACCTCACACCCAATGGACCCTCGGTATTCTGGGCGGGTCTGGCCTCTATGATTTGCCAGGGTTGGAGAATCCTGAATGGGTCTCAATCAGCACGCCTTGGGGGGCTCCGTCAGATGACATTCTTTTTGCCGAGATAGAGGGTGTCCGACTCCGTTTCCTGCCTCGCCACGGGCGGGGTCACGCGCTCTCACCATCCGATGTGAACTACCGCGCGAATATTGACGCGCTCAAACGCGCTGGGTGTACAGACGTCCTCTCCATCTCCGCAGTGGGCAGTTTGCAGGCTGACTATGTCCCGGGTGACTTCGTGATGGTTGATCAAATGATCGACCGCACTTTCGCCCGCGAGAAGAGCTTTTTCGGGAAAGGCTGTGTCGCGCATGTCAGTGTCGCTGACCCAATTTGCCCGCGTCTGTCCGCGCTGGCGGCCGATGCTGCCGATCAAGCGGGGGCAAATGTTCACCGCCCAACAGAAGACAAATCCCTAACCTATCTCGCGATGGAAGGTCCCCAGTTTTCAACCAAGGCTGAAAGCCATATGTACCGCCAATGGGGTTGCGATGTTATCGGCATGACCAATATGCCCGAAGCCAAACTCGCCCGCGAGGCGGAGCTTCCATATGCGACAATGGCCATGGTCACAGATTTTGATTGCTGGCACGCAGGGCACGGCAATGTGGATGTCGCGAGCGTCATTGCGATGATGCAGAAAAACTCGGCGATGGCGCAAAAGACTGTTTTGAACCTGATCAAAACCTTGCAGGATAGGCCGCGTTCGGCTTGTGCGTCGGGGATTGAGACAAATCTTGATGTTGCGATTATTACACCGCAAGAGGCGCGAGACCCCAAACGCATGGCCATGTTAGATGCCGTGGCAAAGCGGTATCTCGCACAATCCTAACGGCGGCGTCTGGGAAATTTAGGGCCGGGAAGCGCCCCATAGTCCCTCTTGACGCGCCCAGCCTTTCAGGCCGTTTTCGGCTTTTACTTCGCACCATCCGTCTCGGCATGTCTCGAGGCGCAGTAGCGCCATTTCGTCCGTTCGGGCAACCTCGCGCGCCTTTGCGTTTGGCCGCGAGCGAAGCGTGGCTTGGCGAGTCGCAATCACCGTGCGTGCACCGGAAAGTGTCGGTTTATGAACCCAGGCTTCGTCGCCGGAGATATCGCGAACTTTGCGCCACATTTCCGTTTCTGCAACAATCAACAACGGAAGTCCGCGGCGTTGATATTGCCATGCAACCGGATGGTCACGACTAGGTCCTGTGCGTCCGTTTACCCGAGAAAATTTCAAACTCACAAAACGTGGGACGTCAAACCCCGACGGGGTGCGATCCGCGTTGACGCGATATAGATTTTCGGTTGTAGACGCTGGTACAGGTTGGACGACGCGCTCTACGCGATCTTGCGCCACAGCGGGCGAAACCAAAACTAGGGCGGAAACGAGAGTGAGAGTGATCTTGCGCATAATCACAGATGTGCAGTTGATTTGGTTAAGCAATGCCTAATTCTTAACCAGCTCTGCATTGCAATTGCGACAACTCCAGTCCAAACATAGCGTATGAAATCTAAGCCCAAAGTCGTCGTTACTCGCCGCCTCCCTCAGGAGGTTGAAACTCGAATGGCGGATCTATTTGAAACCGTCTTACGGCCTGATGATCGCCCGATGAGCCAATCGGAGCTAGCCGCGGCGATTTCGGATTGTGATGTTTTTGTGCCTACCGTTACTGATCGTATTGACGCCACCGTTATCGCCAATGCGTCGCCACGCCTGCGCTTGATCGCCAATTTTGGGGCAGGGACAGACCACATTGATGTCGCCAGCGCCCACGGGCGCGGCATCACTGTGTCAAATACGCCTGGGGTTTTGACCGAAGATACGGCCGATCTGGCTATGGCTCTTATCCTTGCGGTACCGCGCCGCCTTGTCGAGGGCGACCGACGCTTGCGAGCAGGAGAATTCAAGGGCTGGGGCCCCACGCATATGTTGGGTCATCGGGTTCGTGGCGGGAAATTAGGGATTATCGGCATGGGCCGTATAGGCCAAGCTCTGGCGCGCCGCGCCCACGCCTTTGGTCTAGATATTCACTATCATAATCGTCGTCGTATTCCGAAAGGCATTGAGGCGACACTTGGCGCGACATGGCATGCCGATCTTGACGCGATGTTAGGTGACGTAAACTTTGTCTCAATTCATTGCCCCGCGACTCCAGACACCCACCATTTGATAAATGCAGAGCGTTTGTCAAAAATGCGCCCTGATAGTTATATCGTGAATACAGCCCGTGGCGAAATCATCGACGAAGCGGCTCTTGCCGCCGCTATCCGAAACCAAACGATATCTGGTGCAGGCCTCGATGTGTATGAGCGTGAACCAGAGCCGCATCCCGATCTGCTTGATCTGCCAAATGTGATTCTCGCGCCGCATATTGGGTCAGCCACCCATGAGAGCCGTCGTGAGATGGGGGAACTGGTCCTGATCAATATTCGTGCGATGATGGATCATCATGCATGCCCCAACCGTGTCCTTCCCCCAGGAGCAAGTTTTCAAGTCGCCTCATAGGTCCTGGACGGGTCTTTCAATCCTTGGGCTCTATGCCGCCGTACTTTAA
Source organism: Litorimonas cladophorae (assembly GCF_014652455.1). Taxonomy (GTDB): domain Bacteria; phylum Pseudomonadota; class Alphaproteobacteria; order Caulobacterales; family Maricaulaceae; genus Litorimonas; species Litorimonas cladophorae. The sequence goes on from NZ_BMYV01000002.1 coordinate 689,442, forward strand.
TTATCGCCATTTAAAGAGAACGCCCGATGAAACATATTTTACTTGCCTCGACACTTTTGCTGGCAGCCTGTTCCCAGACCGAGACTAGCGCCGATGCAACCGAGCCCGCAGCTCAAACGACCGCGCAAGCATCTTTAGAAAAACCGTCGGAGCCGAATATCACCAGTCAGGATTTAGGCGGCGGATTTTATATGCTTTTAGGCCCAGGTGGAAACATCGGTGTCAGCACTGGCGACGATGGCGTCTATATGATCGATGATAAATTTGCCCGCTTTGGCCAAGAGATTATCGACGTCGTCGCGACCCTGTCGGACAAGCCGATCACTTACGTTCTCAACACACATCACCATGGTGACCATTCGGGCGCGAATGTTGAAATGAAAGCCGTCGGTGCCACAGTGGTCGCACATGACAATGTTCGTACACGGATGGGCCTATCTTATATGAATGAAGCCTTTGGTCGTCAGCAAGACGCCCGTGCCGAAGCGCTGTGGCCAACCCTAACATTTTCGCAAGAGCTTACGCTCTGGTTCAATGGCGATGAGGTTCGGGCCATTCATACGCCCGCGGGTCATACAGATGGCGATACGATTGTACATTTTGTCGGCGCGAACATCGTTCACTTAGGCGATAATTTTTTCCACAATATGCTGCCTTTCATTGACGTCGATAGTGGTGGAACCATCCAAGGTATGATCAACGCACAACAGATTGCATATGATCTTTCAAATGACACCACCAAGGTTATCCCGGGTCATGGTCCGCTTTCGAACAAGGTTGAACTCGGCGCATCGATCAAACGCCTGCAGGCGATCCATGATCGTGTCAAAGTGCGTAAAGATGCAGGGGAAAGTTTGGAGGCCATCGTCGCTGCTGATCCTTTGGCGGATATGACGGAGCTTGAAGGCTTTATGAAAAAACCCGACGTGATCAAAGCCACATGGCGTTCGCTCGGCGGCGCAATTTAGAGTCTATATATGAGCTTTGGCACACATGCTTATGTTCCAGATGATCGGAACGCGACGGCGATTTTCAATCTAAACGGAAAACTCGTCCCGCGCGACAAAGCGGTCGTGAATGTCTTCGACTCCGGTTTTATGCTGGGGGATGGCGTTTGGGAGGGACTGCGTGTTCACCAAGGCAAAGTCGCGTTTTTGGCGGATCACTTGGACCGTCTCTGGGAGGGCGCGGCCGCGCTCGATATTGATATTGGTTTGACCCGCGAGGCGTTGACCGACCGTATTTATGAAACGCTCGCGGCTAATAATATGGATGAGGGCGTGCATATTCGCCTCATGCTGACGCGAGGGTTGCGGTCCACTCCCTATCAAGATCCACGCGTCGTCATCTCCGACGCGACGATCGTCATTGCGCCAGAATTTAAGAATCCAGATCCCGCGACGGCGAGCCGTGCGCAGAATTTATATACTGTTTCGGTGCGTCGGGGGCGTCCTGACGTTCAAGACCCTGGTCTGAACAGTCATTCTAAAATCAACTGTGTCACGGCCTGTATCCAAGCCATTCGCGCGGGCGCGGATGAAGGCTTGATGCTTGACCCGCAAGGCTTTGTGGCGACCTGTAATTCGACGCATTTCTTTATTGTACGAAAAGGCGAAGTCTGGACGTCCTCTGGCGATTATTGCTTGGGTGGGATCACGCGGGGCAAGATAATCGATCTGTGTCGCGCCAATGACATTCCAGTTTTCGAGAAAAACTTCCCGCTTGCGAAATGTTATTCCGCAGATGAAGCCTTCACCACGGGCACCTTTGCGGGTTTGGCCCCCGTGGGGAACATTGACGGACGCAAGATCGGGAAAGGCGAGTGCGGGCCGATGGTGAAACGCCTTCAAGGTCTTTACCTCGACCTCATCCACGCGGACACAGCTGGATGATTATTGCCATGTGGTCGGGGCCTCGGAACCTCTCCACGGCGATGATGCGCAGTTTCGGCGCGCGGGCAGATTGTGCCGTAATGGACGAGCCATTTTTCGCACCGTTTCTCGAAGAAAGCGGTAAGGACCATCCGGGGCGCGATGAAACGCTTGCGGCGCATGAAACCGATCCAGATAAAGTGGCAGCCATTTGCGCAGCGCCCACAGGTCAAACTTACTCTTTCCAGAAACATATGCCGCACCATATGTTGCCGGGCTTTCCGATGGGGTGGGCGGCGAAGGCAAAATCATTTTTCCTTATTCGGCATCCGCAACGGGTGATTGCGAGTTACGTCAAAGGCCGCGCCGCGTTTGACCTTGATGATCTCGGCTTCGCGCCGCAACGCCGCTTGTGGGATGAGTTAGGTCGGCCTCCCGTCATCCATAGTGAAACTATATTGACAGACCCAACAAAGGCTTTGGCGGCCCTTTGCGCTGCGATCGAAATTCCTTTTGATCCGAATATGCTGTCTTGGGCGGCAGGACCACGAGAAGAAGATGGTGCCTGGGCACCCTATTGGTACACAAATGTACAGCGTTCCACAGGTTTTGGCGACGCGCCCAAAGATATGCCGCCGCTTGCGCCAGAGCATAGCGATATGCTTTCAGCTTGCCTGCCTGACTACCAAGCCTTGGCCGATCAAAGCATAAAGGTGTAGCGAGCAAATAAAATTCGCGCGCAAGGGGCAAACTATTGCGAGACCGGTAGAGTTAATAAAAGGTTAATCCAAACAGGAGCGACCTCTATGATCCGTCTTAAATCGACCCGCACATCTTTGTTCATTGCTAGTCTGGCTGCGACATTAGCGTTTCCAGCCATTGCATCCGCGCAATGTGGCACGACGCAAGGCAGTTTTGTTGTGACATGCGAGCAAGGTGTTCAAGTCTATCGTCACAACGCGTTGTCTTCCATCCCGCGCGGATTGTCTCAGGCACAGGTTCAGCTCAAGGCTGAGAAAATGCGTCAGCGAACAGAAATGGCTCGGATCGCCGCGAAAGAGCGAAATCAGGCGCGCCAAGATGCGTTACGTCAACGCGAATTAGATATTGAAGATTATCGCGTGCGTGTGGAAGCCCGCAACTTGCGTAGCCGCGCCTATGTTTATGGAAATGGCTTTGGATATAATCAGGTCGGGTCAACATTTGCGCGCCCGCTTCGCGTGCGCAAAACGCCATAACTTATTTGCAAGTTGCGCAGTCTGGGTCGCGCGCGATGCGAATTGTGCGGCCTTCACTCCGCAGAGCGTCATAGATATAAAGTCGCCCATCCAAGACGTCACCTGCACCCGTGATCTGCTTGATCGCTTCCATCGCCATCATCGATCCACCCATACCAGCAATCGCGCCTAGAACCCCATGGGTGGCGCAGTTCTGTTCCATATCTGGGATATCTTGAACAAAACACCGATAGCAAGGCGAGTTTTCGCCGACATTAAAGACGCCTAGCTGTAAATCGAAACGCCCAAGCGCCCCAGAGACAAGCGGAACACCTAATTCACGCGAGGCATCATTGATCGCAAAACGCGCTTTGAAACTATCTGTGCCGTCTAAGATCATGTCATGACCGCACAAAAGGTCGATTGAATTCTCCGTCGTCAGACGCGTGGTTTGGCGTGTGACCCGACAGTCTGGATTTAAGCTCTCGAGCCTGCCTCCCATGGCTTCGGCTTTGCCTCGTCCGACATCCGCATGACTGAACTGAACTTGGCGTTGGAGGTTAGAGGCCTCTATATCATCATCATCAATGAGCGTGATGTGACCCACACCCGCCGCAGCCAGATAGAGCCCAGCGGGACCGCCTAGGCCGCCGGCGCCGACGATGGCAACTTTGGCGGCCAAGAGCGCATTTTGCCCCGGCCCACCAATTTCGCGCAACGTAAGATGCCGCGCGTAGCGGGACACTTGATCGGGAGAGAACGCCATAAATTAGTCTTTTTTACCCCGGACCTCAGGGACATAATCATTGTCGAAAAGTGGCGTGGAGAGATAGCGTTCAGCGAAGCTTGGGATGATCGTCACGATCCGCTTGCCGCGCATATTGGGTCGCGCGCCAACAAGCAGTGCGGCTGCAATTGCCGCACCCGATGAAATCCCAACGGGTACGCCATCTTCGGCTGCGACATGTTTGGCAGTGCCAAAGGCCACGTCATTTTCAATCGTAATGACGTCGTCGATCATATCTGTGTCCAGATTGCCGGGAATGAAGCCTGCGCCGATGCCTTGGATTTTATGCGGGCCCTTCTCGCCTTTCGAGATCATGGGGCTACCCACGGGTTCGACGGCAATGATTTGGCAATTTGGATTTTTCTCTTTCAGAAACTTTCCAGTCCCAGACAGCGTACCACCTGTACCGACGCCCGCGATAAATGCGTCGACCTGTCCATCGCAATCCGCCCAGATTTCAGGGCCGGTTGTGTCGTAATGGATTTGTGGATTGGCTGGATTATCAAATTGCCCGGGCATGACGGCGCCCGGTGTTTCCGCAACAATTTCTGCGGCCACTTGCATGGCGAGTGGGATGCCGCCTGAAGCTTCCGTTAGGATAAGCTCTGCCCCCAATTGCCGCATCATTTTACGTCGCTCAATGCTCATTTGCTCTGGCATGACGAGGATGGCTTTATAGCCTTTTGCCGCGGCTGCGAAAGCCAGACCAATGCCCGTATTTCCAGACGTCGGTTCGACAATGGTTCCACCCGGTTTCAATGTGCCGTCACGTTCCATGGCTTCTAACATGGCAATGCCGATACGGTCTTTGACGGACGCAATGGGATTGAAGAATTCGAGCTTGAAACAAAGGTCCGCAGGCAAGCCTTCGGTTATACGGGGAAAGCGCACCATTGGCGTTCCGCCCATCGTTTGTAGGATGTTGTCATAAATTAGACCACGGGGTTGGGCGGGCATAAAGCTCTCCTTGAAAGGGATTTACGCTAGCTTACGCGAAGGCTGTCCTTAGGAACAGTGGGCAGAGCAAACATCACGCAGATGTAATTCTCACCACTCTCGCATAATGTCGCGCACCAAAAGCCCCGATGGCGTCAGATCTTGCGCTGTCCATCCACCATGGGAATCTGCGCCAGATTTGAACATGGAGGCTGATTCGTCTTTATCGCTGACCGACCAATTTAGATGTGACAGGCCATGCTTTCGGGCGAATTTCATCCATTCGCGCGTGGATTTCTTGTCCATAAATCCATCGCCATTATAGGTGACAGTTCCCCATTCCGAGATGATAAGGGGCAAGCCTTTGCCAATGGCATATTCGGCGCGCTTGCGGAGGTCTTTCTTATGGGACGCTGCATAGAAATGCAGCGAGTAGAGGATATTAGAATATCCTGTGATGGGGTCGTCAGCAGCGACATCGACGTCTTGTGCCCAACTTGTTGTGCCAATAATGATTAGATTATCAGGATCAACTTTGCGAATCGCGTCAATGACCGTTTCCGCATAGGGTTTGACATCGGTTGCCCAATCCGTCGTATCCAATGGCTCATTGTAAATTTCATAAATTAAATTTGGTGTGTGCCCATAGGCGTTGGCGACGGCTGTGAAAAATTCAACGGCTTTAGCCGTGTCTTTTTCAGCGCGATGAGAATGCCAGTCAACAATGACATAAAGCCCATTCGCAATAGCTGCATCGATGAGGGTTTGCACCCGCGCGATATTTGCGTCTTCGTCATAGAGGTAGCTACCGCTGTTCTCAGCGCCCATCGCGGCGCGCACAATACTGGCGTTCCAATCTTTGGCAAAAGTTGCGACCGCGCCTGCTGTATAGAAACGGTCTTGTCCCCAACCCGTATTGGACCAGAAAAAACTAGGTCCTGCGAGGGAGGCGACTTGTCCATTTTGATCGCGGATATGCGGCCCGACGACAGAGAGTTTGCCATGTTGCGAAACAGGGGTGAGCGATGATTGCGCGCGCAGGTCTTGGGCATCAGCGGTCTGCGAGAGGGCCGACAAGAAGACGGCGAGTATTACAATGCACTTTAGCCACAGTCTCATGCTCGTCACTCCTCGATGTTGTCCTGCGCTGTCATAGCGTGAAAGCGGCAAGAGAGAAAGAGGTAGAGGTCAAGGGTGAGAAAGAAGCGTTTAAGTTGTTCCCGTTGACCCAAACCCGCCCGCGCCGCGCGCTGTGTCGTCCAGCGTGTCGACCTGCACAAAGTCAGGTTGGGTGATCGGGGCAATCACCATTTGGGCAATACGCTCGCCGCGATTGATGGTGAAGGGTTCACTACCGTGATTGATCAGGAGGACTTTAACTTCGCCGCGATAATCCGCGTCAATCGTACCCGGCGTGTTCAAACAGGTAATCCCATATTTATAGGCCAAGCCGGAGCGCGGACGAATTTGGGCTTCATAGCCAGCGGGCAGTGCCATAGCGAACCCGGTTGGGACCAGAGCCCACTTACCAGATGCGAGGATCATTGGCTCCGTTTCTGGCACAGCGGCGCGGAGGTCTGCGCCAGCGGCGAGTGCGGTTTCAAAACGCGGTAATGGGAGATCGCCAAAATGATCAAGCGGCTTAATTTGAACAGTGAGTGTCATTCTTCAATCTCATTTTCAGTCTTGTCATCAGAGAGCATTATGTCGTCAGATTCAGAGTTAATAACCACAATATTTTCAACCTCGTCGTCGCTTTCCTCGTCAGCGGTTGTCGGCGCGTCGGGTTCTATGATCGCAGCCTCATCGTCGGCGGTTTTCGGCGCGTCTGAACCTATAGCTGCAGCCGCTTCGGCGGTCTCTTCGGCTAACAGTTTAGCTTTGGCTTTTGCTTTTGCTTCCAGCGCGGCGGTATTTAAGCCACGTTTGGTGAAATTGGCGAGCCGCTTGTCGAGACTGGATTGCGCTTCGTCAGACAGCGGGTAACCCTTATAGACGTGCCGAAGTTCTTCATCTTTCCAGAACAGCGTCAAACTATCTGTATCCGTGCTGTCAAAGTCCTGAGACAGAATAAAGGGAATACCTGTTGCGATGAGGGCATAATCCGTCTCCGTCGGAATGACATCATTTCGACTGCACATCAGGGCGCGAATAGGTTGGCCAGCGATATGTGTAAGGTGACCGTCTTTCTTGTCATAAACAGATTCGATGAAGCTGGTCGCTGGGCCATAGGTGACGACTTGGGCGTTCCCGTCCAAGGCCTCGTCTTCTAAAACTTGGATGATCAAAACTTCGCAAAAGGCGACGTTTTCGGCAGCGGCTGTGGTCGATAAGCCAGCGGCGAGAAGGAGTGCTAAAAATCTACGCATTGTTGAAAGCCTTTCCAATTCGCACCGCCAACTTACGAGCGATGGCGCGTTTATCGGCGCGTTTCCAATGTTCTTCTGTCGTATCTGTTACGAGCGTGACGGCATTTTCTGCGCCACCCATAACGTCGCCAGACACATCATTGGCCACGATCCAATCACACCCCTTGCGGAGGCGCTTGGACTTCGCAAGTTCTATCACGTCATGGGTTTGCGCCGCAAAGCCAACGCAGAGCGTAGGTCGATCTTCTGAGGCGCAAACGGTGGCGAGGATGTCTGGATTTTCAACCATTTCCAGCGGCGGTACGGCGCCTATTGGTTTGGGCGCTTTCTTGTCATAGGCCTGCGCGGGACGCCAATCGGCAACGGCCGCGACGGAGACAAATATATCGCAGGGCAGGGACGTTTCGACAGCCGCGAGCATTTCGCGGGCGCTTTCAATTTGAACGGCATGAACGCCGTGCGGCATGGGCAATGTTGTCGGGCCTGTAACCAATGTCACGTCTGCGCCTTGATCGGCCAAGGCTTGCGCAATGGCATAGCCCTGACGACCCGAGGAATGGTTGGAGATATAGCGAACTGGATCAATCGCCTCTCGCGTAGGACCTGCGGTTACAACGGCTTTCCGGCCCGCCAAGGGCTTGTTGCCGCGCAATCCGTCCAGTGTCATATCGCCCATCAATGCGCCTTGGACAGCATCGGCAATGGCGTCGGGTTCGGCCATCCGGCCCGGTCCATATTCGCCGCAGGCCATGTCACCCACATCTGGACCAATAAATAATGCGCCGTCTTTGCGGAGGGTCTCCACGTTGCGTTGCGTCGCGGCGGCCTCCCACATGCGCACATTCATGGCAGGCGCATAAAGCACGCGCTTATCCGTCGCGACCAGCGTGGTTGTGGCCAAGTCATCGGCAACGCCATGTACGGCGCGGCTCATCAAGTTTGCGGTGGCGGGTGCGACGATGATCATATCGGCAGAGCGTGACAGCTCGATGTGACCCATCTCGGCTTCGCCCGCCACCGTGGGGGTCATATCCCATAGGTCCGTAAAAACCGTTTTGCCCGATAGCGCGCCCGCAGAGAGCGGCGTCACAAATTCGGATCCGCCTTTGGTGAGGATAACCTGCGTCTCAATATCTCGCCGCGCTAATTCTCGGATGAGGAGCAGCGATTTATAAGCCGCAATTCCGCCGCCAATAATGAGTAGGACCTTATGTGTCATGGGTGACTTTTATGGGCGAAGCCCGTCCATAGCAAAGCCTAATGAGAGTCATTTGACTGCCCGACCAAGGGCCTTAAAGACGCCGCATGAAAACAGTTATTTTCGATATTGATGGGACGCTGGCGGATATAGAACATCGCCGTGTCTACCTCGAAGGCGATCGTCCGCATTGGGCGAAGTTCAATGCCAGCATGGGCGACGATACACCCAATGCGCCTGTGGTCGACCTCTACCGCACGCTATGGAGTAGTGGTGTCTATGACCTGCAGATTGTCACGGGGCGGAATGAGGCGTTTCGTGGGATCACAGAGACATGGCTGACGTGGAATGATATTCCCTTCAATCGCGTCTTGATGCGCGCCGATAAAGACAACCGTTCCGACGATATCATCAAGGGCGAGATTCTGCAGAAATTGCTAAGCGAAGGTCGCGACATCGCCTTCGCCGTAGATGACCGCCAGCAAGTCGTCGATATGTGGCGGGCCAATGGTGTGACGTGCTTGCAATGTGATGTCGGTGATTTTTAGGGTAGGTTTGCGCGATACTCGTAAGTGATCGATGACATATCGATACCATCACGAATACCTGATATATTATAGTTCAGAACGATGTTGTCTCTAACTTCAAAAACCGTTTGGCCCGCAAAATTCCGCCCATAAATGCCACAAGGCAGCTCGTTTATTTTGGCGTCCAACTCAAGACCATCATCCAAGACCCAATAGGACGTCGAAATCTGCTTGGGCGCGCAATTTTCGGAAGGCGTGAAAATCCTTACTGGCAGTGTGCGCAGAAACTCATCCATTGAGCCGTCAGGTTTTTTGAAGATGTGAACGCTCTCAAATACCACGTCCCAATATGCATGGGCGATTGTTGTGCCTTCATTGTGTGTGTGAAAGTTCTGGCCGTCTCCGGTCACACATGATGCATATCTAAAATTTACGAAGGCGTTCGGGTCATTGAAGACATTTACTTCTTTGGTCTTCCAACTGCACCCTCTTGAAATCGTTGGAGACATGGATTTCAAGGCATCAAGTTCGGGTTCAGTCACTTGGTTAGAGCAACCTAGCAAAGCCCCCACAGTCGCGCTGAATATCAACGTGCGGATGCTCACAACTGCGCCATCGCCCAACTCGCACCCAGCGCAATTGCCGCGCCGACACTCGCATAAGCCATTGGCCGCAGAGCATCCCGTTTTCTCGGCTTAGGCTGCACGAAGCGGTCTGGTGATAAATCGACATCCCCATCGGCCCACGCTTTTGCAAGCTTGGCGATATTATCTGTCGCTTCGGGAAGGATGCTGAGCGTGCGGCGGGTCTTACCCAATCCATCGAGGAAATCATTGAGGTAGCGTTCAGGGCCAACTTCGCGGCGAACGGCTTTTTCAACGATGGGTCGAGACGCTTCCCACATATCAAACTCACTATCCAAACGGCGCGCCACGCCTTCGGCTTGCATCATAGTTTTCTGCAAGAGGATGAGTTGCGGCTGTAGCTCCATGTCAAAAATTTCGGTGATTTCTAATAACTGCATCAGCACTTTCGCCATCGAGACCTCTTCGGCGCGTTTGCCAAATATCGGCTCACCCACAGCGCGCAGGGCGCTGGCAAATTCTTCGACGCTGTGGTTTGGCGGGACATAGCCAATATCGAAATGCACTTGCGCGATTTTATAATAATCGCGTTGCAGAAACCCGTAAAGGGTATCGATTTCAAAGCGAATTTCTTCTTCGCCCAATCGTCCTAAAATCCCAAAGTCGATCAGGACAAGTTGCCCGTTCTCATCAAGGATCAAATTGCCTTCATGCATGTCTGCGTGAAAGACGCCATATTCGAACGTGGAGGCGAGAAAAGATTGGATGACTTTCGTCGCCAGCGCCTGACGCTGCACCAATGGAAGTTCCAAAATGGCGTCCGAAGACAGGGCTGTGCCGTCGATCCATTCGGTGACCAAAATATCTTTGCCGACAAGGTCCCAATGCAGACCCGGCACACGGAACAAGCCTGTGTCTTCGGCGATCTCGGCCATCTCGCTTTGCGCGGCCGCTTCTAAGCGCAGGTCGAGTTCCAGCATCACCGCACGGCGCGCTTCGGCAACAAAATCTTTTGGCCGCAAACGCCGCAAATTCGGGACAGCCCCATGTGCCAAATTCGCGACAAGTGCGATGGTGTTCATGTCATTCGTCATGCGCCGCAGGATGTTCGGACGCAGCACTTTGACAGCTACGATTTCGCCCGTGTGCAACACACCTTTATGAACCTGCGCGACAGAGGCAGCCGCGACCGGCTCGGAGAGCGACGCTAAATGCTTGGACCACGGCGCGCCCCATTCGGCGGCCATCATCTTTTCGGCGGTCTCCATCGGGAACGGGGGGACTTTATCTTTTAATACCGACAACCCGCGTGCAAATTCAGCGTCAAACATATCGCCACGTGTCGCGAGGACTTGGCCGAATTTGATGTAAGCAGGACCGAGGTCTTGCAGGGCGTGAGCAAAGCGTTCGCCCGCATTGCCTTTGCGGTTCCCGATAGAGAAAACACGGCTGATCGCGCCAACAAAACGCACAGGCCACGGCACAAGGTTCGCATATTCAGCTGGCACCAGCGCGTCATGGCGGATCATTACCCAAGCCGTGCGGAGCAGCCGTAAAAATGTCGCGAAACGTGTAAACATGTGCGGCTTATAGATAGGCACGCCGCGCGGGTATAGCGGCGATTTCGCATATTAAGTCGCAGTTATCTGCGGTGGGCTGATTAGGGGCGCAGAGCGTTGTGATTGCGGTCCATAAAGGCGCGAAAGGCGCTTAGTCCCGCGTCCATATTATCGCGGCCGAAGCCGATACGGAAACGATTTGTGGGGGCGGCCATTAATTCGGAACGATAAATCGAGGCGGGTAAAAGCAGCAGGCCTTCTTCTTCGACCAAACGCTCACAAAAGAGTTCGACGCCGCCTCGGCCCAGAAATCGCGGATATCCGATGCAACTGCCGTCGGGATGTTGCCAGTCAAATATGTCGGGATATTCGGCAAAAAATGCATCTAGTTTTCTTACATTGCTGCGGGTGAGCGCGCGCGTGCGGTCGAGCAATTTTTCGCGTACACTTAGGGCGATTACGGCAAGTCGTTCGCTGGGGGCAGAATTGCAAATTGAGAGGTAATGTTTGTAGCGTTCCAGCTGCTGCAAAACCTCCTTATCCTGCGTTGCAATCCATCCAATGCGCAGGCCTGGCAGTCCATAAGCTTTTGACATGACATTTAAGGACAGGCCTTTTTCATAAGCATCGGCAGCTTGCATAATGCGTTTGGAGGGGTCGAGTTCAACGCCGCGATAAACTTCATCGCTGAAGAGATAAAGCCCATGTTCGCGGCAAATGTTGATCAGTGTTTCATAGTCATCATGCGGGATAATATGTCCCGTGGGATTATTCGGAAAACAGACGGAAATGAGTTTGGTGTTGGGGCGAATGGCTTGGTGGATATCGTCTAAATCCAAATGCCAATGATTATCGGGATCAAGCGCTACACCGGTGACGTCGCAAATATCTAAGGGTACGGTTTCCGCGGCCTGATAATTTGGAACAACCACAATGGCGTGATCTTCTGCACTCAGCAGAACGCGCATTGCCGTATAAACGCCCTCTTCTGCTCCCGCGAAACAAAGGATGTTTTCAGGCGACAATGTCTCATAGGTTGCCGAAATGGCCTGCCGCAGGTCAGACGCGCCCCAGGTTTCGGTATATCCAAGATGTAGTGAGGCGAGGTGATCTTGGGGAAGGTCGGCCAAATCCAAGAGCTCACCGATAGACAAGCTTTGCGCATCTGACGCGGTCATATGATGGGTGGCGCGAAACTCCCATTTGGAGAAATATGTCTCAAGAGCAAAATTACGCATCGGAGACTTTCCTTAGGAGGGGTAAATTCTTGTCAGAGATTATTGTAGATTTAGATTGTGAAGCGGTCCGAGGCCGAAACGCCTCACAAATCAATTGGCCAGTGAGGTGACCCTATTGGGCAATCCCATAACTCATATTCACCCGAACACTCAGCGTTTGGTCGCCCGCGCTGATGGGGGTTGAGAAGCCTGAGCTTTCCATGGCCGCCGCGCGCATCATAATCGGTTGTGGCATTTGTCCACCGCTGCTTTCATTGAGCGACATCAGTGGGCCGAGTTTCACACCTGCGGCGGTGGCCATGTTCTGCGCCTTTTCTCGTGCTTCGGTAATGGCCTCCTGACGCGCTGTGTCTAAGGCGCTTTTCGGGTCTTTAACGGTAAAATTGACTTGGTTGATATTATTGACGCCAGCACGAACGAGGGCGTCTAACATAGGACCGATTTTTTCAATATCGTCAGATTTCACCGTGACAGTGTTCCGCGCCTCATAGCCTGAAATAACGGGCGTTTTGTTGTCGCGATAATCATATTGCGGCTGCAAAGACAGCTGGCTGGTTGTGATGTCGGATTTCGGAATTTTTACGGATTTCAATTCGGCAAAAACGGCAGTCATCAACTTGGCATTTGCTTCCATCGCTTCGCCTGCGGTCTTGCCTTGCTGAACAACGCCCGCGCTGACGATGGCCCGATCAGGGGCAACATTGGCGTAACCCGTGGCAGATACGTCCAAGGTCGGCTGCGATGCAGAACTCGTCGAAATATAAGTCGGTGCGCCAGAATTGCACGCGGTCAGCAATAACCCCGTCGCGAGGAGTGGAGCGATAAAAACAGTTCGGATCATGACAGGTCCTTCCAAATCAGCGGAGACTTACAAAATTGAACACTAACGCTATTCGGATGAACCTTGCGTGGCAAGGCGGTACAGGTAACAGTCATCTAATGAAGGCTCAGGGCAAGACGATTTTCATCACAGGCACGGCGCGCGGCATTGGCCAAGCCTTGGCGGTCGCGTATGCCAAAGCGGGTTGCCGCGTGATCGGATGTGACCTTGGACAGCAGAACGAAACCGCCGCGATGGTTGGTGAGGCCTACACCCAGCTGATCGGTGACATTGCGACGCCAGAGGGCGCGAAAGCGCTGGTCGATCAAGCCATAGATATTGGATTTGATGTGCTCATCAATAATGCAGGAATTGCAACATCTGGCACATTTGCAGACGCCGATTTCGCGCGGTGGAAACGGACCATTGATGTCAATCTTATCGGTTTGATGGCCGTTACGCATGCGGCGCTGCCCCATCTTAGGTCGCGGCCCGAAGCCCATATTGTCAATCTCTCGTCTATTGCGGGCGCGTGGGGTTCGCCCGGAATGGCCGCCTATTGCGCATCGAAACATGGGGTCACCGGATTTACGCGCAGTCTCGAATATGAGCTGGCAGATACGAAGATCGGCGTCAGTTGTATTCACCCATCCATGGCGCGAACGCGCATGATTGATGATGTGCCCAATACAAAGTTGACGCCCGTAATTGAGCCTGACGATGTGGTCAAAGCCGTGATGCGCGCGGTTGAATTTAATACACCCCAAATTTTTGTGCCTGGGCGGATGCGATGGATGATCAACATCATTCCGCGACTTTTCCCGAGCCTTACAAAACGCCTGCTGCTGAGCGATAAAAACGCGCAAGGCTGGACAAATGCGAATAAGGATGTGCCTGAAATATGAGCTGGCAAAAAGAACTCGATGAACTCGCGCAACGTCGTGAAATGGCCGCGCAAATGGGCGGGGCTGACAAACTCGCGCGTCAGAAGGCGCGTGGTAAATTAAATGCGCGCGAGCGTCTGGAAGCCTTACTCGATTTTGACGGATTTGAAGAAATCGGCGGATTAGCAGGCAAAGGGCGCTATACCGAAGACGGCGAATTTATAGACTCGGCGGCGTCTAATTTTATCTTTGGACGCGGGCGGATCAATGGCCGAACCGTTGTGGCAACTGTTGACGATTTCACGGTCCGCGGCGGCGCATCTGATGCTGCGATCCATCGGAAATTTATTGTCGCCGAACAAATGGCGCATGAATTACGCTTGCCGATTATCCGCATGATTGATGGCACAGGCGGTGGTGGCTCGGTTAAATCTCTGGAATCGATGGGCCATACTTATGTGCCCATGGTGCCGGGTTGGGATCATATCACCAAAAATTTGGAGACCGTGCCAGTCGTTTCTCTAGCGCTGGGCCCAACGGCAGGTCTTGGTGCTGCGCGCGCCGTGGCGTCACATTATTCCGTCATGGTCAAAGGCCTCTCCCAAATATTCACGGCAGGCCCTGCGGTTGTTGCGGCCTTGGGTGAAAGCCAAGACAAAGAAAGCCTTGGCGGATCGGCGATCCACACACGCAATGGCGTCATTGATGATGAGGCGGTTGATGAAGCCGACGCCTTCGCACGTGCGCGGGCGTTTCTGTCCTATCTGCCCGATTATGCTGGCGCGCCATTGGTCAGAGTGAAGTCCAAAGACTCGCCAAATCGCCAAGAGGAAAAGCTTCTTTCGATTGTCCCGCGTGATAAAGCCAAAGCCTATAATATGCGCAAAATCCTTGAAGCCGTTTTTGACAAAGGCAGCGTTTTTGAGATGGGCCGTCATTGGGGCCGCGCCGCGATTACGGGTTTTGCTCGGTTGGATGGGTGGCCCGTCGCGGTCCTCGCCAATGATCCCATGTTCCTCGGCGGCAGCTGGACAGCGGACACGGCAGAGAAGGCGAAACGCTTTGTTGAGTCGGCAGAATTATTCGGACTGCCCGTGATCAATATGGTCGATAATCCAGGATTTATGATCGGGCTTGAGGCCGAAAAAACAGCAACGATACGGCGCGGTGTGGAAGCCATGAATGCAGTCTACCGCACGAATGTACCTTGGGCCTCTGTCATCATTCGCAAAGCTTACGGCGTGGCGGGCGCGGCCATGTCCAACGCCGAACGTTTCCCTTACCGCGTCGCGTGGCCAAGTGGGGATTGGGGCAGCTTGCCGATCGATGGAGGCGTCGAAGTTGCCTATCGCTCGGAACTCGAAGCCGCAGATGATCCAAAAGCAGAACTCGCAAAAATAAAAGCCCGCCTCGCCAATGTAAGCTCACCTTTTCGAACAGCCGAGGCGTTCTGGGTAGAGGATATAATTGATCCAAGAGAGACGCGAAAATGGCTGTGTGACTTTGCCAATTTGGTGATGCGTTAGGCAGGGGCGGAGAAACTAGGAAAAACATCCTTCAAGTTTCTTGGGAAATCAAGTTCGATACTTGTCCATTAGCAATGATAGCCTCAATTGCTCCACGTATGTTTTTCTCGGTTATACATTTGATTACTATTAGGTTTTTTTCAAAAAAACAGGGGTTATGGTCTTTCATTTCTGTCTCTATGCACTGAGCCAGCCGAACGGGGTCATAAAAATTCAGATGGTAGACTTTACCTTCAAAGGTTAGCTGAAGGACAGAGAGCCATCCTTTCGACTCCATATAAGCACGGGTATACTCTTCATCGTCTCCGAAGCTGATCTTATAGTCAGACATCTAAACCAACCCCTTATCAGTCCCGCACACCTTATCCCAGAACCGGAAATATAGCCCATAATTCCCCCTAAATTTCGTATGATGGAGGTTGTGGTGGCTGGCTGTGATGATGTGTTTTCCCCACCAGCCTTTGACCCAACTGTCGGGATAGACTTCCCACCCTGCGTGGTTGAACACCGCATTTACAGTCATCAACATCAGTACAAATAATGCCACGCCAACATGGAGCGGCAAGACGAGCGCAAGAACAGGTAGAAGCCAAGCCGAGCTCACGGCTTCAATCGGATCAAATGAGAAACTAGCCCACGGCGTCGGCTGAACACTGCGGTGATGACCTTCATGCGTCCATTTAAATAATTTTCGGTGATGCATCAGGCGGTGCGTGAAATAGAACCACGTGTCCTGCACGAAAAGATAGATCAGCGCGGAGAGCGGAAGATAGAGCCAGCCACCAATATCGGTTGGCATGGCAATATAAAGCGCAGATCCGCCTGCTTTCCAAACCTCGATGACAAGCGCCGCAGGCAGGGCGTAGATGAAGGCACTGATCGTTGAGAGCTTGATCTCATTTCGGATGGTCTCGGGGGTTGGGTCACGGCGAGACAATCGCCGCGCTTTCTTAGGTTCGCGTTTCCACAACGCCCAATGGATGGGCCAGACGATGGCGAAATATCGCGCAATGATGATGGCGGTGAACCCCAGATAGGTCGCCACTGACGGCCACAGCGGTATAGACGCAAGATTGAAAAAGTCCCCAAATGTCATGGATTAGGACTTATTCGCGTCAAACCATTCCGTAAATGCGGCGCGTTCACCTTCGCTCATGTGCAGGCCTAATTTGCTACGACGCCATAAGATATCATCGGCCGAGGTCGCCCATTCGTGATTGATGAGAAACTTTGCTTCCAGCTCATAAAGTCCTGCGCCGAAATGCTGTCCCAACTCTGGCCTACTGCTGCCGTCGCCGAGAAGGAGTGTAATGCGCGTGCCATAAGCGTGACACAGACGTCGCAAGAGGTCTTCATTCATCGCGCGGTAGCGCTTGCGCATATCGCTGTAAAAACGTTCAAAGTCAGCGTCGATTAAATCGCCGCCCGGAAGCAAGGCGCTCTCTGTCCAGTCCCCTGTTTTATACTCGTAATAGTCTTTGAGCTTGTCCATGGCGTGTTCGCCAAGCTTCCGTGACGTCGTGATTTTCCCGCCATATATGGACAGGAATGGAGCGCCGTCTGAAATTTCTTCAACGTTTAAGACATAGTCACGCGTCACCGCCGAGGCGTCTTCCGCTTTATTGTCAAAGAGGGGGCGAACCCCTGCATAATCCCACACCACGTCTTCGGGTGAGATGTCGTTTTCGAAATACTCACTCGCAGCGTCGCAAAGATAGGTGATCTCCTCAGGACTGATTTTGACGGGGCCATCCGCAAAATCATAAGGTTTATCGGTCGTTCCGATTAGGGTGAAATCTCGTTCATATGGGATCGCGAAAATTACGCGATTATCAGCATTTTGAAACAGATAAGCGTGGTCACCCTCAAAGAGTTTTTTGGTGACGATATGGCTGCCCGTCACAAGTCGCAGGGATTGCTCGGCCTGTGTTGTTTTAATGCCTCCCAGAACTTCGTCGACCCAAGGCCCGGCTGCGTTGACAACGCCCTTTGCAGAGACTGTTTGGGTTTCGCCCTGATGGCGGATTTCAGCACGGTAGCCTTCATCCGTTGGCTTGACGCTAAGAACTTCGGTGCGCGTGCGAATATCTGCGCCGCGATTGGCGGCGTCGAGAGCATAGAGAACGACAAGTCGGGCATCTTCGACCCAACAATCCGAATATTCAAATCCAGTCTTGAACCTTGATTCCAAAACACCCTTATGCGGAGCTTTGTCCAGTTTTAAAGATTTAGACCCAGGAAGCGTTTCGCGCCCGCCAATGTGATCATAGAGAAACAAGCCCGTGCGCAGCATCCACGCAGGGCGAAGACCTTTGTCATAAGGCAGCACGAAACGCATCGGCCAAATGATATGCGGGGCGGCCCGCAGCATGACTTCGCGTTCCTTTAACGCGTGGCGCACAAGGTTAAATTCGTAATATTCCAAATAACGCAAACCACCATGGATGAGCTTTGTCGACGCAGAGCTGGTATGGCTGGCCAGGTCATCGCGCTCGCATAAAAGCACGGAAAGACCACGCCCAGCCGCGTCGCGCGCGATGGCGGTCCCGTTAATGCCACCGCCAATAATCAATAGGTCATAATTCATGGCTTCCCTTTAACGCCTAAATGATGTCATCGCTATGAATATCGCGTCCAACACATTGCAGCCTTGGGGATTTCAAGGCATCTATGCGAAATGACCACTGTTATTTTTTCTATCGACCAAGGCACGACTTCCTCTCGGACGCTCGTTTTCTCACCTAAAGGCGAAATCTTATTCACAGCGCAGGAAGAATTCCCGCAGCTTTATCCGCAAGACGGATGGGTTGAACATGACCCAGAAGCGATCTGGTCGACGGTCCTATCGACGTTGAAACAAGCCCAAGCCTATGCCGCTGAGAGGGATTTGAGCGTTGCCGCCATTGGGATCACGAACCAACGGGAAACAACACTCGTTTGGGATCGGGAGACGGGCAAACCGCTTTATAATGCGATTGTCTGGCAGGACCGCCGCACCGCTGAAATTTGTCGTGGGCTAGCTAAGAAATTACCAGCCGAGGATTTACAGGCAAAGACTGGTTTGCTGCATGACCCCTATTTTTCTGGCTCTAAAATGGCGTGGATATTAGATAATGTCGACGGGGCGCGGGAGAAAGCCGAACATGGCGAACTTTGTTTTGGGACCATTGATAGTTTTCTGATTTGGCGCCTAACCGAGGGCAAGCGTCATGTCACCGACGCGACGAATGCGAGCCGTACAAACCTCTTCGATATTCACGCGCAGCGATGGGACGAGGGCCTCTTGAATTTATTCAATGTTCCGAAAGCTGGGTTGCCAGAGGTGCTGGACTGCGCCGCTGATTTTGGCATTTGTACGGTGTTAGGGATGGACATTCCCATCACCGGCGTGGCGGGTGACCAGCAAGCCGCCGCAATTGGACAAGCGTGTTTTGAAGTGGGAGATATCAAATCCACATATGGGACGGGATGCTTCGTCCTACTCAACACGGGCAGCGAAGCGATTACGTCCAAGAACCGTCTTCTGACAACGGTCGGTTATCGTATCAAAGGCGAGACGACATATGCCCTTGAAGGCTCGATCTTCATGGCTGGCGCATCTGTTCAATGGTTGCGCGATAAAATGAAACTTGTTGACGACGCCCGCGAGACAGAAGCCGTCTGCGAACGCCTCGACAGCACAGAGGGCGTGTATCTCGTGCCTGCTTTCACTGGTCTGGGCGCGCCCTATTGGGCACCTGATGCGCGCGGCGCGGTCTTTGGCATGACACGCAACACAGGCCGAGATCAGGTGATCCGCGCAACCGTGGAATCGGTGGTTTACCAAACCTATGACTTGTTTGATGCCATGAGTAAGGACGGCGTGGCGCCGACGGCTTTGCGTGTGGATGGCGGGATGACGGCCAATAGTTGGATGTGTGGTTACCTCGCCGATATATTGGATATGCCTGTTTTGCGTCCCAAAGTGTTGGAAACGACCGCCCTCGGCGCGGCCTACCTCGCGGGACTCGGTGCAGGCATATATTCAAGCATGCAAGAGGTCGCGGGCCAATGGAGTGCAGAGCGCACATTTACCCCAAGCTTAGATGCAAAGACACGTGAAACCCGTCTTGCAGATTGGGCAAAATATGTGCAGAAGCTGCTTTCTTAAAACCTGCGGAATGCGGGTGACCTGAATTACCGCTAGCGCGGCTTTGGGGGGTTAGCTCAATTGGTTAGAGCCGTCCGCTCATAACGGATTGGTTGGGGGTTCGAGTCCCTCACCCCCTACCACGCATTTTGTTTCAATCTTATCTCGTCGAAATCGCGAATAGGCGCTCTTCATAGGTGAGGGAGACTGATCTTAGCTGCGGCATTATCTGCACAAAGTCGGGGTCCGTCACGAATAATCCGCCAGTAAAGGTACCAAATGACGGCAAGATGATACGGTCATCGCTGATTGCGAAACAGGGGGCCGTAACTGAACCTGCCCGTGAAGATATTTTGGCCTTCGGGTGGTAGTGCCCGCAAATATTGACACCAGATTGCGGATCATGCGGGTGATGGGTTAGAAGAAAGCCATCAATCTCCACATGGTCCTCTCTTCTGCCTTCCACGGCCATTGGAATGTCAGGGTCATGATTGCCAAGTATCCAGATAAATTCGCACTCTGCGGAACTTAGCGCATTTAGCTGAGTGGCTGACTCAGGTGCCAAACGTTCATCGGCATGAATATCATGAAAGCTGTCACCTAATGCAATGATGCGTTTTGGTTTAAAGTCTTTTGCTAGGTCCTTTAACCGCTGGATGGTATCCTGCGTATCAAACGCGGGCAAAACAGATCGGCCCACTTCTCGCAAGTAGCTCCCTTTTTCGAAATGCATATCGGCAACAAGGAGCGTTTCGCTCAATGGCAAATAGGCCGCTTTTCGGGCGTCTAAGATGATATCACCGACGCGGGTTTTAAGGGTCTGTATCTCGCTCATCTAAATAATCTTCAACTTTTTGTAGCCGCAGAATTGCCGTGTCTTCATGGCTGGCCTGCTCCAAGATAGCGATCTTCGCGTCACCAATTACAGTTTCTTTTCCGAGTTGCATCATCGCCGGGATCGACAGAGGGGAGGCGTGCGGCAGAGCTATGAAAGTAACTTTCCCTTGCGTGTCTGCAAGCCAGTTTCGCAGCCGCGGAATATCCAGAAGGTCACGCTCGGCTTCCTCTCGGGCGATACGTAGAAGTATATGATCAGGGTCGTATTTGAGGAGGACGTCATAAATGATGTCTGTACTGAAGGAGACCTGTTTCATCGTCCGTTTTGCGCCAGGTAGCCGCTGCTCCGTCAAACCTGCGATTGTCGCAATTTTTCGAAAGCTGCGTTTGACCATGGGGGCTTCCACAACCCATCTCTCATATTCTTCGGTGAGTACATCTTCGCGCATCAAACTTTCGACGTCATCTACCCGATCGATAGATGTGATGGTCAAAGCATAGTCTGTGATGGAATATGTCAGAGGTTTAAGCCGACGCCGTTCCATTCGTCGTGTCATTAATAAACCTAAAGCCATATTCACTTTGCGGCCTTCGAAACTATGAACCACAATCACGTAAACCCCGCGATCAAAAAAGCTCTCGACTAAGACGCCGTCCTTTTTTGGGAGTTCGGAGAATTGTGATTGCAGGGTTAGCCAAGATTGCACTTGTTGTGGCAAGCGACTCCACTGACTTTCATCCGACACAACGCGCCGTACCCCGTCGGCAAGAAAGGTTGAAAGCGGCATCATTCCACCCGCATAGGCGGGAACGCGAGGCGGCGTCAGTTTACGGGCAGGGCTAGCCTCGAGTGCCATGTCGCGCACCCCGTGATAGCGCAGAACCTCTCCTCCAAATAAAAACGTGTCGCCGGGTGCCAGACCCATGACGAAGCGTTCTTCGATTTCCCCGATATTCCTGCCGCGCTTGGAGGCCATGTTGGGGAAACGCCGAACTTTTAATTTCGCATATTCGACAATTGTCCCGATGTTCATGCGGTGGCGGCGGGCTTGCTGCGGCGTTGAGATTTCATAACCGCGTGAGGTTTCGTTCAGCCGTGAAAATCGATCATACGCCTTAAGCGCATAGCCACCATCTTGCGCAAAATTGACGAGGAGATCGAAGTCGGATTTCTTCAAATTTCGATAGGGCCACGCCATTCGGATTTCGTTCAGCGTCTGCCGTTTTTTGAACTTCCCGGCGCAGGCACGATTGACGATATATTGGACGGCGACGTCCATGGCTCCGTCGGTGTAATCTTCGCCATCCCGTAGGCCTTCATCAATGGCTTCAATCGCTACGGCACATTCTACGGCCTCTAAAGGATTGCAGGGTACCATTAAAGCCTCGGAAGGCTCGTCTAATCTATGGTTTGAACGTCCGATGCGCTGCAACAATCGGCTGACGCCCTTTGGTGCGCCGACCTGCAAGATGAGATCAATATCACCCCAGTCGATCCCCATTTCCAGCGCTGATGTGGAGACGACCGCGCGAATTTTGCCAGAAGCGATCATACCTTCGGTGCGTTGACGCCGCTCCCGAGACAGCGAGCCGTGATAAAGCCCAATCGGCAATCCCTCGTCGTTAATTTTCCAAAGTTGCTGGAACAAGAGTTCCGTTTGCGCACGTGTATTGACGAAGACAATCGCGCTCTTGGCGCTCTTTATAGCGTCGTAAATATCTTTAACGGCGAAGCGTGAATTATGACCGCCCAATGGATAGCGGTTGTCCGGTTCCATAATCGCAACGTGTGGCGGCGTATCGCCTTTGACCTCTAAAACTTCAGCGGGTTCGCCCGTGGGCCCTAGCCAATTCGCAGCAGATTTGGGGTCTGCAATTGTGGCTGATAAGCCAAAGCGAATATGGTCCGGAGCCAGTGTTTTCAGACGTGCCAAAGCCAAAGAGGTAAAATCGCCCCGCTTATTTGTGGCAAAGCTGTGTAGCTCGTCAATTATGACTGTTTTGAGTTCGGAAAAGTAAGTGTCCGCATCGGGGTAGGATAAGAGCAACATGAGGCTCTCTGGCGTTGTCAGTAAAATATCTGGGGGCGTCTTACGCTGTTTTGTCCGTTGGTAGGATTTGGTGTCGCCGGTTCGCACCCCAATTGTAATCGGCAAGTTGAGGTCGCTCACGGGGGTATTAAGATTACGCTCAATATCATTCGTCAACGCCCGCAGAGGGGAAATATAGAGCGTGTGGAGTCGAGGTGGCGTGCCGTCCGTTTTTTCTGATAGATCAATGAGGCTTGGTAAAAACCCAGCTAAAGTCTTCCCACCGCCCGTTGGCGCGATAAGCAGCGTATCTTGCTTTCGAGCAAAGGCATCGATCATGGACCGCTGATAGTCGCGGATTTCCCAATTCTGATCGGTAAACCATTTTTCGATATTCGCGGGAACTTCTGCCATTGTCATTCGCTATGTCATTGCCTCAGTATTTGCAGGTATGGAATTCTTATGACTAACGCCTCAGCCGAACAATGGATGCAAACTCGCCCTGAAGGGTTGTACTGCGTGCCCGCGGATATCTATATTGATCCGACTGAGGCGGTGAAACGTGCCATTATCACGCATGGGCACGCCGACCACGCTCGGTCAGGGCATGGCGAAGTTTTTGCGACCCCCGAAACCATCGACATCATGCGAACGCGATATTATCTGGGCGAGGAAACGCAAGAGACTGGCCTGAAATATGGACAGAGATTTGACCTCGGCGGCGGCGTTACCCTCTGGTTCGCCAGTGCGGGGCACATACTCGGCTCCGCTCAAGCTGTGCTGGAATATGAAGGCACACGGGTTGTCGCCGCAGGCGATTATAAGCGCCACCCCGACCCGACCTGCGCCCCATTTGAAGTTGTTCCTTGCGATGTATTTATTACGGAGGCGACATTCGCTCTTCCTGTCTTCCAACACCCGCCGTTGGAGGCAGAAGTCGAAAAGCTTTTGCGTTCGCTTCGCGCGCTTCCGAACCGCACACATATCGTCGGGGTCTATGCATTGGGCAAATGCCAACGCGTTATGAAGACGCTGCGTCTCGCGGGATATGAAGATCCGTTTTACATGCACGGGGCACTCAAAAAACTGACGGAGCTTTACGAGTCCTATGGGCAAGATTTTGGGGCTTGGGAGATGGTGAGTGATATTCCACGCGCGGACAAACATGTCTTCCAAGGCAAAATCGTTTTGTGTCCGCCCGCCCAAATTAATGATCGTTGGTCCCGTAGATTTGCTGACCCTTTACCCACGGTCGCGAGTGGATGGATGCAAATCCGAGCGCGCGCCCGACAAAAACGAGCTGAAATGGCTCTCGTTGTGTCTGACCACGCAGATTGGGGCGACCTAATCCGAACCTGTGAAGAGACACAGGCCCCTAACATCTGGATTACACATGGGCGTGTGGAAGCTTTGGAATACGCCTTAAAGGCGCGGGGTATGAACGCCAAAGCGCTGAACCTCATTGGGCGCGATGAGAGTGTCGAATAATGGAACGTTTCGCTGAACTCTTAGATGACCTCTATTTCACCAATTCCAACTTGGCGAAGGAAACGATCTTATCGAACTACCTACGCTCTACGCCCGATCCCGACAGAGGCTGGGCCCTGGCGGCGATTGCGGGCACGCTCACCTTTGATCTGTTCAAACGCAACGTCATTAAATCTTTGATGATGGCGCGCATGGACCCGTTCTTATTTGATATGTCGCGTCATTATGTCGGCGAGATGAGCGAGACCGTCGCCTTGGCTTGGCCCAAATCTGAAGACCCCGTCAGGCTTAACCGGCTTCCACAATTGCACGAAGTTATTGAGGAGTTTCAATCCCGGGATAAAGCCGGCATCCAAGCCTATTTAATCACGCTTCTTGATAATATGAGCCCGTCCCAACGCTGGGCGTTGTTAAAGCTCGGGACGCGGGGCCTCCGTATCGGCATGTCCGCAAGGTCCGTCAAACAAACGCTCGCAAAGATGAGGGAGGTGGATGTAGACGTTGTTGAGGCGGCCTGGCATGGACTTGCGCCGCCCTATTTAGATTTATTCGCTTGGGTTGATGGCACCGCGGACTTGCCAGACATGAGCGACGTTGTGACCTTTTCACCTGTTATGCTGGCCCATCCCATCGATGTTGAAAAAGACCTCACTCGCATTTCAGCAGATACACACCAAGTCGAATGGAAATGGGACGGTATTCGCGTGCAAATTGCCGCGAATGGAAAAGCCGGCGAGGCGCGAGACGTCAAAATATTTTCACGCAAAGGCGAAGATATTTCTGGGAGTTTCCCTGACTTGATCGCAGCCATTGATTTCAATGGCGTGATTGACGGCGAACTCCTTGTCAGACCTGATGGCGAATTGGGGTCTTTCAATGATCTACAGCAACGGCTCAACAAAAAGAAACCTTCGAAGGCGCTGCTGTCGAAACTACCAGCCCATGTCATCGCTTATGATGTATTGGAGTGGGGCCCAGACTCATTGCGTCAACTGCCGTTACGCGAACGGAGAGAAAAGCTCGAAGAGGCCCTAAACGAGCGCGATGGCCAGCGCTTTTCCATATCCGAAACCCTGCCTTATCAAACGACGGATGATCTTCTCGCCCTCCGTGAGCAGGCGGCCAATACGGGCGGCTTAATTGAGGGCCTGATGATCAAAGACGTCAGCAGCGTCTATGCTTCTGGCCGCCCCAAACATGCTTGGTATAAATGGAAACGTGACCCGTTCCTTCTGGATGCGGTTTTGATGTATGCGCGGCGTGGAACGGGAAAACGCTCTTCTTTTTATTCTGATTATACATTTGGTCTGTGGTCGGACGACGACACGCTTTTACCCATTGGAAAAGCTTATTTCGGCTTCACAGATGAGGAGCTGAAAAAGATCGACAATTGGGTCCGGGCAAACAAACTGCAAAGGTTCGGGCCAGTCCAAGAGGTCGAAAAAGCACTTGTCTTTGAGGTCGCATTTGATGCTGCCCAAGTCAGCACCCGCCACAAGTCTGGTTATGCGCTCAGGTTTCCTCGCATCCATAGAATCCGTTGGGATAAGCCTGCTGATGAAGCCGACCGGATCGAAACATTGGCTAAATTAGTGGGGACGTAAGGCACGAGCGTAATTTTGGTTCGAATTAACCCTAAGCCTTGCCTAGCCCTCCGTTCTCCTCAATTCTCTAAATCGGCTTTGATCATTGCGTTATGTGAATAAATGACGCCATAGATGGAGAGGTCGACTGAGCTAGGGAGGGTTGGTGTGGCGTCTGCGTATAAATATGCGGGATTTATATCCTATGCGCATGCGGATGAAGCGGTGGCCGCGCGGCTGCAACGTGCATTGGAAACTTTCAAAACCCCCAAAGACCTAGCGGGCTCGTCCTCCAATCGCCTGTCGCCCTTATTCCGCGATACAACAGAGTTAACCGCCCACCATAGTTTATCGGAAAAAATCCATGACGCCGTTATGGGATCGCGCGTTTTGATCGTTCTGTGTTCACCCGCCGCGAAACTCTCGCATTGGGTGAATGAAGAAATACGCTTGTTCCGCACGGTCCATGGAGAGGCCGCCATCCTCTGCGTTTTGGTCGAAGGCACGCCTAAAACGTCATTCCCACCCGCATTGTTAGACGGCGGACGAGAACCTCTCGCGGCCAATTTGGGGCAATCCCGCGACAGCTTTCGTTTGGGCGTCACGCAACTCGCGGCCTCTATGCTGGGTGTGGGGCTGGACACATTGATCCAACGTGACACGCGCCGCCGCCGCCGCCGATTGCAGGGCGTGACGGCCGCGGCTGTGGCCTTTTCCGCGTTCATGGCGACGACGACTTTTACGGCCGTGAACGCCCGCAAAGCGGCCGAAACCAACCGTATGCAGGCCGAAGGTTTGGTCGAATATATGATTACGGACTTAAAGGAGAAACTAGAACCTGTCGGGCGGTTGGACATCCTCGACAGCGTCGGGGACCGCGCCGTGCAATATTACGACGCGCAAGACATAGACTCGCTGCCCGATGACAGTCTTACGAGGCAGGCTAGTGCACGCCATATATTGGGGCAGGTGGCTTTGGATGCGGGGGATTTGGAAAAAGCGCGTACTCAAATCGAGGCCGCCGCACGTGTCACAAAAGAAGTTTTTTATCGAAATCCAGATGATACAGATGCGATTTTTGCGCATTCACAAAGCGAGTATTGGGTTGGTGAGACATATCTAGATGTGAATGATCATGAATCTGCTCTGCCATATTTCGAGGCTTATGCCGAATATGCGGATATGCTCTATCAGAAAGACCCGACCGACTATGACTGGGTAATGGAGAAGGGGTGGGGCCTAAATAATGTGGCGCAAGCTCAAGATAAACTTGGAAATGTTCAAGCCGCGCAAGAAAACTATAATGAGGCAAAAAAATATTTTGAAGCCGCCCTTAGAATTTCTCCAAATTCCATGTCCACTCAAATGGAAATAGCGAATGTCTTTGAAGGGTTAGCCCAGATTTCTCTGAATTCGGACAAGCCCGAAAAATCAAAAATCTACAGGCAGAAACGGCTAGATATTTATACGGGACTACTAGATGTTCACCCAAACGATTTTACTGTTCGATTTCGATATGCGCAGACGTTATCTCGCCTTGTGACAGATGGATTGATAGAGGAATCGCCCGAACTATTAATTGAGACAATTGATCAATCTTACCAACAATATGACTTATTATTGCTTCAAGACCCCAAAAACGCGACGTGGAGGAATGACTATATTCGTTACCTGCAAGCGTTTTTAGAACGTGTTGAAATGAATAATTTGACTTTTGTCGACAGAAAAAAAATTTCGGACCGCATCGAAATTGCGGCCCTTGAACGGCAGTGAATTAGTCTGACAAGTCTAGTTCAACGTTTGAGTTATGGAATGCTCTGCCCGTTATTGCCTCCACGAGTCCCATTATCTGTTCCCGGATCAATAATAATATCCGTGTAAACCTCTCGTCCGTCTTGATTCTGTGCGATGGTCACGTGCAGATTATATTTCAACCCGACGGGAGTTGAGCGGCAGTGATTGGCGAGGACCAGTATATTGCCGTTCTGTAGGGTCGTGATTTTCTCGAAATTCCGTCCAAAATCGTCCCGATCATTTTCTGTGCTAAATTGAATGGTGTCCGTGAAACGCCAATTGGGGCGTGGCAGGTAAAACAAGAACCAGACGGGCCGATTGATTTTGAAATCGAGTGGACTTGGCGGACGTGGTCCGTCTTTATTATCACTTTCGAAATACTCTATATAGTCATCCAACATGATCTGGAAATCATCTACATCATAGCGATCTTCCAGATAGCCCTTTGGATTGCAGCAATGATCGTGGAATTCCACAAGTAGCTCATCGCGCCATCCCGCAATAACCTCTTGTTTGATCCGATCTCGGTCGATGATGCCGTCTTCTATACTGACCCTGATCGGCAGCAAGATCGGTTTTTTGCTGTCGTTGGTGCGTTGGTAATCATCCCATTCTTTTAAATATTCCGCATTCGGTTTGATATCGCCTTTGGTTGGACGTGCCATAATTTTCTCCCTATTTAATGTCATCTTATTTAGCCCCGTGTTCTTGTTGTTTCTGTGATCGCGGTCACGCGTTCAGAGATAAAATGTCTTGATGTTCTGTGAGTTGCTGCACGGCCATGGCCAGATTTGCAGCCTCTTTTTGGTTGAAGACTTTGAATCCCGCAAAGTGAACGCCCAGCAAGTCCCCCGTGCGGATATCCAGCAAGGGCGAGCCTGAATTGCCGCCCAATGTCGAGGCATTGTGGCAAATGGCGGGCATGGTGAAACTCGTGTCATCATCGATACTGACAGAAGCCCGAACCCCAAAGGGTGTGTCCGTGTCTGTGCTGTGCCTGAAAATCTGACCTTGACTGATGCGTTTCACGGCAAAGACGGGATCATCCTCAACCACGGATAAAATCTCGGGATCATTCGGCGTATGTGTGTCGGGATAGCCGATAACAATGATCTCTCGCGTGTCGAGATCATCCGCCTCTATCGGCTTGAACGCGATGGGTTTGCGGTTTGTGACGGGCCGCGCCAGCGTGAAAATTGCGATATCTAGGCTGGGGATGAGGCGTGGCGGTGTTCCGTCAAAAGGTACGAAATCCGAATGGTTCGACCCTTTCTCCGCAATGAATTCTATCCCGCCAGGATCGTTCTCTGACATGAGGTAATGCCCGTAGAGGCCGAAGACGTGACGATTGGTCAACACGTGCCTGTCGGAAATCAGGAAGCCCGTTCCGAAAGAATAGTCTTCCGCACTGGGCACGCCGACTTGTGCAAACCCAATCCGCCCCGTCGCGAGATATCCCTCCCGCAGAACAGAATAAGGACCCGTCAGGCTTTGCAATTGTGACGCCGTTAGCTTCGCAGAGGCCGTCAGGGGGGCCGACACATGGGTGGCCAGCAAGGGGCTGGCAGGGAAGACAACCCCTGCCGGCGCAACCCGCTTTAATCCCAAGCGGGTGCGGGTTAGCTGTTCTGTCGTTTGGATGGCGATTTTTTTGGCCTTGGACGACATTACAAATTTCAAGACCACCGCCGCGAAGATGAGCAAGCCTGCTATGGCGATCCAAAAGCGAGTGCCAAATGTCGAAGGGAGTTGGCTTCTCAGGGTCGCGTGTTCCGCCTCCCAAGCTTCAATCTGTGACAGGGTTATCGGCTCCGGCGGGGAAAGGGTTTGTGTCGTTTGTTCGATATTCTCCAGGGCTTGCCGCGTCTGAGAAATAGCGTCGGCCATCACAGTGATGTTGACGCCGCTGGCTTCGCTTTCTCTCTGAAGCTCCGTGATTTGCGTTTTGAGGGTGGTTACTTCATTTTCGGCTGCGGTGAGATTTTGGGTGAACGTCAGCGCGGCGGCCTGGGTTTTTGCAGTCGCCATCGCGCTAGAAAGACGATCAATCTCGGCTTTTAATTCTGGGATTTTCGACACCTCGGAAGCCCGAGATAAAACTTGGGTCTCACTGATTAGAATATTCAGGCGCGACAGGATAGCATCCTCTGTCGACGTGTTCGCGATATGGAAATCCATTTTATCTTGGATATTCAGTCGCGTTTTATCCGCCGCAAAAGAGGCGTCCTCTAAAGCAAATTTAATTGCGTCAGGAAGCGTGAGATTAATCGTCACGGTGGCCTCTGCGGTCGCATTCTGCGGGTCCGTCACGACATAGGGCAGATCAAAACTTCCCGTGACGGAAGGTCGGTTTAATGTGAAGCCTCCATCCGCATCCAATGTTGCGGCTAGATCGGGCGTAACCGTTGCGCTTTGAGTTGCTCTTAATGCGTCTCCATCTGGGTCGGAATAAAGGCCGGAAATTTGGCCTCGAATTGGCATCGTCGAAGCTTCAAATTCGAAGCTACCATCACGTGCAAGGGGGGCTCTGTTTTCTATAACTGGCACAACGACTTCATTCTGCTCGTTTAAGGCCAACGCAGAACTTATGGAGGACGGCATGTCGCCAATGTCCCCCGCGTGCAAGCTGATAACCGAGAGCTGGACTTTTTGAAATCCGACAATGGGGTCTCGCAGGGAAAACCCTTGTATTCGAGCCCCTAAAGGAAAGCGTTCAATATCGGTGGTGGCCAAAATTTCGCCATCAGGGCCAAAAAATTCGATTTGAAACGCGTGGAGTTTGGCGGTCTCGGTTAGATTATCATAGATAATCGTATAGGCATCTTCCAATTGGTAGAGTTTATTATAGGTCACTGGAACGTCTTTGATCGACGTTTGGGCCCAAGACATTGGAGCGCTTGTCAATAGCAGAAGAGCGCCGCCCCAAGCGATCATCAAGGCTCTTACCAGACCAATTTCCCTTAACATGACTTCCCCATCACTCTTGCCTAGGTTTGAAAGGACTGTAATTCCAGCAAAAACCATGGATGACCATGACCGTCGTCACGGCAGTGAAAACAGATGGGCGTTACAAAGACGCATATACGCTTTAATTCACCCGAAAAGACGTTAAGCCATTCACCATGACTCTTCTACGCGAGCATAATTATATCCAGAACTACGAAGCTGGAATGGAGGGGCTTAAAGCTGAGCCTCATAATAGGTCGCTCCAACACCAAGTAGTTCTATCGCTTGCCCGCGCCGGTGCGTTGGATCTCGCCATCGCAGAATATGAGCGCTTTGGCCTGTTGAAGGTCGAAGGCAACGAAGACATTATGTCTCTGAACGGGCGTCTGTCAAAAGATCAGTATTTGCGGGCACCTCTGCCGGAACGGCAGGCTTTCGCGCGCGAGGCAATGGAAAAATATGAGACCGCGTTTCGACAAACGCAGGGATATTATTCCGGTATCAATAGCGCGACCATGGCCCTTATGGCGGACGTGCCCGAAGCGACTGTCTTGGCCCGTGTCGCTGCGGTCGAAGAAATATTACCTGAACCTGACAGTTTAACACCAACGGACCATTATTTCATTCAGGCCACGCGCGCCGAATGTGCGCTGCTCAAAAAGGACTTCACTTCGACCAGTCTGTATTTACAGGCGGCAATTGCATTTGATCCGCTTAATTATGCTGCACACGCCACGACCCTCAAACAATTTGAAATGATCTTGGAAAAGCGAGGGACGTCAAAAGATTGGTTGACGCCTTTCAGACCGCCACGTCCGGTTCATTTTGGGGGACGAATGCGCCTTCATTTAACGGACACTCAAGAAGATGACCTGAGAACCCAGGCTATTGATTCAATCCAACGCTGTGATGTGGGGGCGGGTTATGGTGCTCTTGCGGCAGGGTCGGACATCATACTGGCCGAAGCGCTATTGTCAGAGGGCGCTGCGCTGCATGTCGTTCTACCTTGTCCCAAAGACCGTTTTATCGAGCACTCTGTGCGTCCATTTGGTGTGTCATGGCTTGAGAGATTTGAAACCTGTCTTGACCGGGCTTCATCATTAAAGATTTTAGCAGTCGACGGGCCATGGCCGGACGAAGAAATTAATCGTCTGTCCGGGTTAGTCGCCATGGGGCAGACGATCCTTTGGGGGCAGTCCATGCGGGTCCAGCCAGCCCAAATTTTGATTTGGAATGCAAACGAAACGACGTCCTATACGGCAATGCATGCGGCGGATTGGGCTAAAGCTGGACACACGCAAATCACCCTAAAGTTCCCTCAGGCTGGGACGCCGTCCGCCGAAAAAGCGGAAAATGAAACGCCGCCTCAACAATCTCTGGCTTCGTCCACAATCTTCGCGCTTCAACGATCTGGTGATGGTTCAACGCATAAATTTAAAACCGTTGTAGAGGCCGTCCGAACGGCATTGAACTTGCGGGCAGAAGATCCTGACGCGCAAGTGGCGCTGGATGTGCACCTATCCGCCAATCATCATTCCCACCTATTGCAGAGCATGGTGGAGCGAGGATCGCCGCAAAGCCTATTAGCGTCAGAGAATTTTGCGAGTCTTTTAGCCTATTCGCAAGGCGACCGATTTAAAATCACTTTCGCAGGTCTTGTCGAGGATGATGCGGGTGGGTCGTTTCGATGTTATGCTATCGACACAACGTCAACCTCAGACGATCGCACGCCGTAGGGCGTCGGGGTCCAATATGACGAGGGCCCCGGGCTCGCGGGTGACAATATTCTTTTTCTGA
This sequence comes from Litorimonas cladophorae, assembly GCF_014652455.1. GTDB lineage: Bacteria > Pseudomonadota > Alphaproteobacteria > Caulobacterales > Maricaulaceae > Litorimonas > Litorimonas cladophorae. Next base: position 721,562 of record NZ_BMYV01000002.1, read on the forward strand.
AGTTCGCTGACAGTCCGCGAAACTGTTTCGCGGGTTGAATTAACCCTTTGGGCCAGCTCAACAAAAACGGGGCTGGGGCGAATGATCAAATTTCCCGGCATGATCCCGATGATACGTGACAAACGAGAGAGTTCGGCACAAATTCTGCCTTTTGTCGACAGTGTAAACGCCTCTATCAATCGAGAGGTCATCCCATCCAGCCGCGCTGCAAGGTCTTTTGCTAAGGTCGCGTTTAGCCCGTGCTCTGTCGACAGTAAGTCCTGCATGACGGGGACGCTGACGCGGATGATGTTGACGTCTGTCTCAGCACTGATTTCGAAACGGACCGGCGAGTTTGTAAGCAATGAGGTGTGACCCAGAAACTCGCCCGCTTGAAAGTGCCCCACCCATGTCGCATCGCCATTTTCGGAATAGGCGACCGCTTTGGCTTTCCCTGACAAAACATACCCGACGAAATCAATGGGTTCCCCCTGCAACGCAATAATCTCTTCGGCGGCATAGTGCTTTTGCGATGTTCGGTCGGAGATCGAACTATACCATACGTCTTGATCAGGGCCCATCATGCGACCACTCTAGCTACTCCCGTGAGATTTTATATCAAAAAATCGGGTTCCACTTGCGGGTTTTGATGGGATCTAGCGCATTTCAAGAAGGCCGAATCGGCGTTTTTCTTGGGCTATGGTTTTCCGGAATAAATGACAGGGTATCTGTTTTCGCTGTTGTCCCATCAGGCGTAGAACGCTAACAGGAATTATCGCAATTTTAGACGCGGGAGCAAGCATGACATATATTGCCAAACTGCTTGCGGCTGTTCTGCTTTTTTCTGCTATCACGTCATCGCCAGCTCAAGCGTCTGAAGACGGCTGGGTTGAAATCTCGATGTGTGGCGGCCAAATTATTTTATTGAATCTCGGGGGATCCAGCGATCCTGCGGATATGCCAAAACACCAGAACTCCGCGTGTCATGCAATTTGCGATGCACGCAAAGATTTGGATGATGGCGAAACGTCTTAGTCGTCCACAATCGGATGATCGTCGTCGGTTAAAATACGGCTTGAGTCACCTTTTGGGTCATCAAACTGACCATCTCGAACAGACCAGAAAAATGCAATGAGTCCAGTTAGTCCCAATAGAAGGGCGAGCGGAATGAGCCAGAATAGCGCAGTCATGTTTTCATCGGACGTAATGCGTTCAGTGTAACAATCATCGACGAGCCAGACATGGCGAGGGCGGCGACCAATGGGTTCACGAACCCAAAGACGGCGAGCGGCACCGCAATAAAATTATAGAGAATAGCCGCGCCAAGGTTTTGGATAACACGACGTTTCGCATGTCGCGCAATCATGATGGCATCTGGAAGACCGCTTAATGAGTCATCCGCCAGAATAATGTCGGCAGCTGACCTGCTGATGTCAGAGGCAGTTGCAAGAGAGGCGGAGGCATGGGCATTGGCGAGCGCTGGCGCATCGTTCAATCCATCACCGACCATCAACGGCAATTTTCCATCTGCATTTAATGCCGTGAGAATTTCGAGTTTTCCCTTGGGGGAAACGCCGCCTTGTGCGTGATCAAGCCCCAATATTGAGGCAACCGCTTCGACGCTGGCTTGAGTGTCGCCCGATAGAATTTGTGAGGACAGGCCTAACGCGGAGATTCTGTCGATTGTGGATTTAGCTTCCGGGCGTAGGGCGTCTGAAAAAGCGAACATAACGGGTTTTTTCCCCTCGCGCTGTAACCAACTTTGCGTGGACAGGCCATTGTCTGCGATCGACTCTCGCGCACCGAATTTCACGGTCTGTCCGTCAATCAACCCGGTCAGGCCAACGCCGGGCGTTTCCGTGACATCGATGGCTGTAAGTGGGCCAGCATAGATATGTAGGGATTTAGCGATGGGATGACGAGATTGCGCGCTCAAGGCTCCAGCAAATTGTAGATCAGCCGCCGAGATATCAGCCTTATTGTCCAATTGGAATTTTCCCTGCGTCAGCGTGCCCGTCTTGTCAAAGATAACCGACTTGATTTCGGCTAGACGTTCAAGTGCGTCCCCAGATTTCAGTAAAACGCCTTTCGCAAAAAGACGCCCACTGGCTACGATCTGAACCGCTGGTACGGCTAGTCCCAAAGCGCAAGGACAGGTGATTATTAGAACGGCAATTGCGTTTAATGACGCTTGTCGGAGGGGCGCACCAAAGAGCAGCCACCCAATAAATGTGGCGATAGCTAGGGTATGGACAATGGGGACATAGGCTTGCGCGGCCTTATCCGCGATTTTGACAAAGCGGCTTTTACTTTGCTCTCCGGCTTGCACCAAGTTCGAAATTTCAGCGAGAAAGGAGTCCGTTTCCGCGGAAATGGCCGTGACCGTGAGGGGGTTGGTGAGGTTCACCATGCCAGAGTAAATGATGTCAGACGGATTTTTGAGGACTGGAAGCGTTTCGCCTGTTGCGAGTTGGGTGTCGATTTCTGACGACCCGGATATGATTTCTGCGTCTACGGGAATACGTTGACCCGCGGGGATCAATAATGTGTCGCCGGGAGAGACACGGCGGGTCGGGATCGTTTCTAACCTGCCGTCGGGCAAAATCCGCGTCGCCGAGGTGCTTTGCATCGCCGCTAGGCGCTGGGCCGCTTCACCGGTTTTATGACGTAGTTTTGCGTCTAAATATCGCCCGATAAGCAAAAGGAATAGCAACATAACGGCCGCGTCGAAATAGGTGTCGGGGTTGCCATTTACTGTTTCATAGAGGCTCAAGCCGCAGGCGAGCAGAACTGCCAAAGATATTGGCACGTCCATATTGGTTTGACGGTTTTTAAGAGCGCCCCAAGCCGATCGAAAGAACGGCTGTCCCGCATAGGTCACGGCGGGAAGGGCAATCAGTGCGGATATCCAATGGAAGGCAGTGCGCGTTGATTCTGTCATCTCGCCGCCGCCGCTCCAGACGGCGATTGACAGCAGCATAACATTGGTGGCCGCGAACCCAGCTACGGCCACCGCCTTTAGGAGACGTCTCAAATCTGTTTCCGATTGGGACTGCGCGACATTAATTTCATAGGGGGCGGCGCCATATCCCAGATCGCTGAGGCATTGAACTATCGCCTGAACAGAGAGAGCGCTCTGCGTCCACTCTACGTGCAGGCGCATCGTTGATAAGTTCATACGGACCGTTCGTACGCCATTTAACTCGCCTATACCACGTTCAATTTTTGCGAGGCATCCGCCGCAATGTGCACCTTGAACAATCAGGTCGATTGAAGCCAAATCATTCTTCACCGTAACGAAGTCGTCGAGCGCCAGATCAGCGCCAAACGGGTCGGTTTCTCGAATGGGCGTGTCTTGAAGACCAGACGGACAGCCTTCGACGTCTGCCGCGCGGTCGGGCGTTACTTTGTCCATAGGTCATGCTGGAAGTTAAATGTGTCTGCCCCGTCTGTAGCCGTGGCGCGTAATTGCCATTGGCCCGAAGGCAGAGGTTCAACCATCTCATATTGACCTGACTTTGTTTCGACAAAGCTGACGGTCTTATCCATTTTCGTGTCTGTCGGATGGCGGAGTGTGCCCGAAATGTCGAGGTTTGCGAGGGGCGAGGATTTTTTCTTCAAAGCAACGATGACACGAGGCGAATCCGTTTCTGTATTAATAACGTTGTAGCTCGCACTCCAACCCAGTTGACCTTCGGCGCGGCGCGTTTCTAGCTGTTGGTTATATTCCAAACCTTGTCGATAAGAGCCTTTAACATCTTCGCCACGGAAGGACGTAACCGCTGCGGTTATGAAGTAAGCATTGATCGCGAAGATAACGCCGAAAAACGCAACAACCATCAACAAGACATGCCGTCCTGTGAGCTCTTTTTGTTTTTTCTCTTGCTTGGCCACTACTTCGGTCCGCCGCTGATAAAGATGGCTCGTTCTGTGGTTTCATCGCCTGTCTTCATGTCTGTCATCGTGAACGTGAAGTCAGTTTTTTGCGCGAGGCCAGCGAGATCGTCTTCTGTTACGAAGATACGAAAGTCCAACGTGTTATCGGCAGGTACATCCAAAATGACATCGGCACCGCGGCGTTGTCCTGCGACCTCAATTAAGGGCGATGGTAAGTCTTCCGCGCTTAGGGCGAGTTGTCTGGGTTCTGTCGCTTTATTTAGGACTTTAATTGTGTAGCCATTACGAATGCTTCCATCGGAAAGCGTCACGTAGTTCGGTTGACGATCGCGTAAAACATTCATGTCTAAGGTCGAGCGGTTGAGCAGAGAATAAAGCATCAGAGAGCCGACCGCCGCGAAAAGAACGGCATAGATAACGGTTCGGGGGCGAATAAGATTGATGCGGGGTTTTTCGCCATCAATACGACGCTGCACGTTTTTGTCTGTGTCAAATGCGATCAGGCCTTTCGGACGATCAATCTTGACCATGATCTCGTCGCAGGCATCGATACATAATGAACAGCCGATACATTCCAGCTGCAAGCCATCGCGAATATCAATCCCGACAGGACAGACCGCGACGCATTGACGGCAATCGATACAATCACCGCGTCCCTCCCATGTTGCCCCTTTTTTGTGTGGGCCGCGTGGTTCGCCGCGATCATAACGATAGGTGACGTTCAACGCTTCTTCGTCAATCATGGCCGCCTGAATACGGGGCCAAGGACACATATAGGTGCAAACTTGTTCACGCATGTGACCCGCCAGCCAGTAGGTTGTAAAGGTCATTAAAGCGATGAAAACATAGGATGTGGTTGGCGCGTGACCGGTGAAAAAATCTCGCGCAATCGTCGGCGCATCATGGAAGTACAATATCCACGCACCACCCGTCATCGCGGCTATGATCACCCAAACAATATGCTTGGCTGATTTCTTATATATCTTCTTGGCGGTCCATGGCGCTTTGTCCAATTTCATCCGAGCATTGCGGTCGCCTTCAAAGAACTTTTCAACCTGTATGAAAAGATCCGTCCAGATCGTTTGCGGACAGGCGTAGCCACACCAAACCCGACCGAATAGAGAGGTCGCGAGGAATAGGCCGAGCGCGGCCAGGATCAGCAAGCCTGTAATGTAGTAAACTTCTTGCGGCCAAATTTCGATGAAGAAGAAGTAGAAACGTGCATTTTCAAAATCAACGAGAACCGCTTGGTTCGGTTGATCGAGTCCTCGGTCCCAACGAATCCAAGGCGTGATGTAATAGATACCCAGTAAGACGAAAAGCGCGACCCATTTAATGTTTCGAAAAAAACCATGGGCCAATTTTGGATAGAGTTTTACGCGTTTGGCATAGAGACTTTGCGGTGTAGACGGGGATGTCGCCACCGCAAGCGATTGCTCTACACCGTCAGCTACTTTTTTGCGCTTCGGCGTATTGTCTATCAATGTTGTCATAACAGGTTTCTAGGGCAGATTTTCTGTGTTGATCGGGGGGGTATCCTCGCCACCACCGAGACTGTGAACATACACAGCGAGGGCTGAAATCGTTTCTGAGGGCAGGCGTTCATTCCAATTGGGCATAACGCCTTGACGGCCACCATAGAGCGTCTGGGTGATGTCTGCATAAGACCCCCCATACAGCCATTCCGCATCGGTGAGGTTTGGCGCACCTTGTGCGCGGTCGCCCATGCCTGTTGTGCCATGACATGTGGAGCACGTTTCTTGAAAGAGCGGTGCGGCACGCAATGCGGCTTCTGCGTCTATTCCGTTACCAGACAGGTTTTGGACATAATGCGCCAAGTCAGAGATTTGATCCGCAGTCAGCAATCCGTCCCGACCATAAGCTTGCATCAGACCGATACGCGTATCTTCATGTGTGGCGCGAATACCGACCTTCAACGTGTGCAAAATATCTTCGAATGAGCCGCCCCAAAGCCAGATGTCATCGTTCAGGTTCGGATAACCCTTAAAGCCTTGGGCACCCGACCCATGGCACGTGGCGCAATTGTCCCCAAAGGCCGATTTCCCAGCGGCCATCGCAAAGCGGAAGAGCTCTGGGTCAGCCTGAATAGTCTCAAGATCCGTATCCAAGAGCTTTGTTGCAAAAACCGCGCGTCGCGCCTGCATCTCTTCCATTTCCTGATTAACTGCGGCGCGGTCTGAATGCCCTAAGACCCCTTTAAAGTGCGAGTTTAGCAAAGGTATGGATGGCATTGCGATCGCATAGAGGAGCGCCACAACAATCGAAGTGTAAAAGACCCAAAGCCACCAACGCGGCATAGGCGTGTTCAATTCTTCAATGCCGTCCCATTCGTGACCGGTGGTTTCGGTACCCGAGAGCTCATCAATGTATGGGTTTTTATCTGACATGATCTATCTCAAACTTCTGGATGGTCGTCGTCTAGTAAAGGTAGTTGTGCGGCGCGTTCGAAACGCGCTTTGTTCTTTGGCCAAAGCGCATAGATAATTGTGAGCACGAAAAACCCGGTAAAAAAAACGGTACCACCCATTTTGACGAAATGCGCAAAGACATCGTAGCTCATCGTAGGTTCTCGTCTTTTTGAGCTTCGTAAGTATCGAAGTCGACAAGCGTTCCGAGGATTTGCAGATAGGCAATCAGAGCGTCCATCTCGCTGATTTTGTTGGAATTGCCGTCAAATTCACGCACAACTGCCTTGGGGTAGCGCGCCAGGAAGCCATCATAATCGTCAGCATATTCATCAAGCTGAGTTTTCAGATCAGAGACTGCGAGTTCGACCATTTCCTCGGTATAGGGGACGCCTAATTTCCGGTTAGCGTTCAAATGTGCAGACATGGATTTGTAGTCGAGCTTGCGTTCGCTTAAGAACTTATACGGAGGCATAATGGACTCCGGCACCACGGCGCGCGGATCTTCCAGATGTAACTTGTGCCATTCATCCGAATATTTTCCGCCAACGCGAGCCAAGTCTGGTCCGGTTCGTTTGGATCCCCATTGAAACGGTTTGTCATACATGGATTCCGCAGCCAGCGAGTAATGACCATACCGTTCAACTTCATCCCGCAAAGGACGGATCATTTGCGAGTGACAGGTATAACAGCCTTCGCGCACATAGATATTTCGGCCAGCTAGTTCGAGAGGTGTGTATGGGCGCATACCCTCAACCTGCTCAATTGTACTATCGATATAAAACAGAGGCGCGATTTCAACCAAGCCGCCAACGGAGACGACCCCGATGATGCCCAGAAGAAGGCCGAAAGATTTCTTTTCGAGTTTTTGATGGAGCTTTAAAAACATGATTACTCTCCAACCAAGATAGGCTGTGCGGTTGGGATAACGGGCTTCTTCGCCAACGGCACATCGCCCTCAAGCGACTCGGCACCGCCTTTGCCTTTGACTGTCATGCGAAGGTTAAACGCCATGATCAAAGTGCCGGCCAAGAACAGACCGCCGCCCAGAGCGCGAACAACATAAGAAATATGTTTCGCGGACACAGTTTCGATAAAGGCATATTCGAGGAAGCCGAGATCGTTATAGGCGCGCCACATGAGGCCTTCCATAATCCCTGCTACCCACATGGATGTGATGTAGAAAAGGATGCCGATGGTCGCCAACCAGAAATGCCATTCAACGAGACGGAGGGAATAGACTTCCTTCTTTTTCCAGAGCCATGGCACCATGCAATAGAGTGCACCAAAGGTCACAAAGCCGTTCCAGCCCAACGCACCAGAGTGAACGTGTCCGATGGTCCATTCAGTATAATGCGAAAGCGCGTTTACATAACGGATGGACATCAGCGGTCCCTCAAAGGTCGCCATGCCATAAAAGGCAACGGAGACAACGAGCATACGTAAGACAGGGTCTGTCCGTAACTTGTCCCATGCGCCTTGGAGCGTCATCAGGCCGTTTATCATTCCGCCCCAGCTAGGCATCCAAAGCATGATGGAAAAGGCCATACCAAGCGTTTGCGTCCATTGCGGCAAGGCGGTGAAATGCAAGTGATGCGGTCCAGCCCAGATGTAGATGAAGATAACAGCCCAGAAATGGACGATAGATAATTTATAAGACCAAATGGGACGATTGGCCCGCTTTGGAATGAAGTAATACATGATGGCCAAGAAGCCCGCGGTGAGGAAGAAACCAACCGCGTTATGACCATACCACCATTGGGTCATCGCATCTTGAACGCCCGAGAACAGCGAATAGCTTTTCGCGTCAAAAGGGCCTGTTGGTAGAGCCATATTATTGACGAGATGTAGAATTGCGACGGTAATGATAAAGGCGAGATAGAACCAGTTCGCGACATAAATATGCGGCTCTTTACGCTTTGCCAAAGTGCAGAGGAAAACCAGAAGATACGCCACCCAAACAATTGTTAGCCAAATATCCACATACCATTCTGGCTCGGCATATTCGCGCGATTGGGTGACACCTGTGAGGTAGCCTGTCGCGGCCAAGACGATGAAGAGTTGATACCCCCAGAAGACAAACCACGGCCACATGCCGCCTGCCAGGCGAGTTCGACACGTCCGCTGGACGACATAAAAAGACGTCGCGATGAGGGCGTTACCGCCAAAGGCGAAGATAACAGCCGAGGTATGGAGTGGACGCAGACGTCCAAAGTTTGTCCAAGGGAGGCTCTCGAAATAGAAAATGTTAGGCCAAGTGAGCTGGCAGGCGATGATCAACCCGACAAGCATTCCTGCGATGCCCCAGAATGTGGTGGCAATAACGCCCGCTTTTATGACGTCATCCTGATATTCGCCCTGGTCAAACTTCGGCAAACCGTCGCTCAGTTTGAAAACAATGGCGATGATGCCAATCAAAAAGGCGCCCATCATCATGAAGCCATGCATCTCTAACGTTGGGTAGATCATGCCGGGGGCATCCGTAGGATGCGCAGCAAATAGAGACCAGATAAATCCTAGGACTAGGATTAAACCAATCACGATGAGGGAATCATCTTCTTTGAAGTAAGTTTTCCGGATGTTCGAAGTCATAACGCGCTTTCAACAGTCGTTATCCAGGATAACGGTCCTGGCAGGTGTGACAATTTATACATTTTGCAATCCGAATAACAACGATGTCCGTACGGCGTTTTTTGCATAACTCCCCCGCATCCGAGGTTTTGGATTGCCATTGCGACAACACGCCGCAGAATTTGTCGGGGTAATTCCCTGAAATTTTGTGAGAACGAGAATGAGTATTAAAAACTATAAAAGATTTAGGGGCTTAGGTGGCACAAGAAGCGACTCAGCGCTCGGGACGTTTGGGGAATAAGTCCTTTATTCTGACCGCGCGTCTTCGGTTTTAAAGGTTGTACGCTGGGTCTGGCGCCAGCCGAAACCGAAAGACCTTACTTTCAGGACGCAGTCTCAACAGCCCTTATACCTTGCCTTTCGCGTCGCTATGGCTATCGGGTCGCGCATGTTAGCTATTACTGATCTCGATTACGCCGTTCAGGGTCGACCTCTGTTTCGCAAGGCCTCCGCGCATATTGCCGCAGGATGGAAAGTCGGGCTAATCGGGCGAAATGGTACAGGTAAATCAACTTTGCTGCGCCTCATTCGCGAAGAGGTGGAAGAGGCCGCAAATGACGCCTCCATTCGTTTGAACAAAGGCGCACGTCTGGGCTGGGTTGCGCAAGAGGTCGAAGCCAATGACGACACGATCATGGATGTGGTCCTAGCCGCGGATATTGAACGCAGTCGATTGATGAAAGCTTCGGAAACGGAAACCGATCCTGACCTCCTCGGCGAAATTTATGAGCGCCTGACAGATATGGACGCGTGGAACGCGGATACGCGCGCCGCCATTGTTTTGTCCGGTCTTGGATTTAAGCCTGATGACTTCCATCGCGCGACGAAAGAGTTTTCGGGCGGTTGGCGGATGCGCGCCGCGATTGCAGGTGTTCTGGTGAGTGAACCTGATGTGCTATTGCTAGACGAGCCGACAAACTATCTCGACTTGGAAGGCGCGGCTTGGCTGGAAGGTTACATCCAGCGTTATCCCTACACTGTAATTATGGTGAGCCATGATCGTGAAATGCTCAACCGGTCCGTAACCCATACTTTGGCTCTGGAACATCAAGAGCTTTCCGTCACGCCAGGCGGTTATGACGACTGGATGAAACTTCGCGCGGCTAAAGTTGCGCAATTGACGTCGCAAAAAGAAAAGCAGGATAAAGACCGCGAACATCTTCAGGCCTTCGTCGATCGTTTCAAAGCGAAAGCTTCCAAAGCGCGCCAAGCCCAATCGCGCGTAAAGATGCTCGAGAAAATGCAAGACATTGCGATCCCGATTGCGGAACGTACGACGCCCTTTAATTTCCCCGCTCCCAAAGGCAAACTCGCCCCGCCAATGCTTGAGCTAGAAAATGCCGATTTGGGATATGGCGACGATGCTAAAATTCTCAGCAATGTTTCACTACGGCTTGATCCGGACGACCGCGTGGCGATTGTCGGTGCGAACGGGCAGGGCAAAACAACGCTCGTGAAATCCATCGCGCAACGTCTGCCGCTGATGACGGGTAACCGCAAAGCCTCGTCCAGTTTGAAAATTGGCTATTTCTCGCAAGATCAGCTCGACGAATTGACCGAGGGGGAAACCGTTCTCGATCACGTGACCCAGGCTCTGCCCAAAGGCACGGCCTCAAGCCAAGCCCGCAGCAAGGCGGCGCAAATGGGTTTCTCTCACGAGAAAGTCGAAACCAATGTTGAGAAATTATCGGGCGGCGAAAAAGTGCGATTGCTGCTCGGCCTCATGTCGATTGAAAAGCCGCATGTCTTGATCCTCGATGAGCCGACGTCTCATTTGGATATCGATAGCCGCGAAGCCCTGATCTATGCGCTCAACGATTTCCCAGGCGCCGTCCTCCTCATCACCCATGATGTGTACCTTGCCGAAGCCACAGCCGACCAACTTTGGTTGGTCAATAATGGCAAAGCGAAACGGTATGACGGTGATCTCCGCGACTATAAAAAACTCGTGATGCAGGCGGATCGGGCTTAGTTCGCTGATTGGCAGGGCTTGGGGTTGCGCTCCAAAGTATCAACGTCGTACATTATCACCCGCGGCATTGCGTGGGTGGAACACGCCTAACATCGAAGCAATTGATGCTTACGAGGTTGTTGGAAGTAAACAGGCTGAGGCTCTCACCAATGCTGATGTTAAGGTCATTGCGAATTCTGGATCATCTACCAACGGTATGACGCAAGTTATGGATTTGTTTTCGTCTAATGGTGGTACGCAAATCGCTGCTGCTGTTGAGGCCTTCGCGCAATCAGAGTTTGGTGCAAACATTATGTCCAAAACGGCCAAATCAAAACCGACGACGTCAAAGGCCGCGTCCAAAGCAAAAGTTAGGCCCAAGGCAAAACCTAAGCCCTCGACCGAGGTAAAGCCAACATCGACCGTGACCTACAAGCCTGAAACTTAATCCGTCCATCAAGGCTTATATATTCAGCTGTTTAGATCGTTTCGATGCGTTTGATCTTTATGGGCCCTATCTCTCGCGATTGGATTTAATTGTGTTCAAATTGCGACGGCCTGACGCGGATTTCTTACGGCGACCTAACTGGCAGATTAAAGGCGTGTAAGAGTTAATCACGGGCGCGTGATGATCCCATCTTTTTCCACGGGTCTATGCGTAGGGTCTATGTTCCCGCCGCATATCCGGCTGGCACGCTCAACTGGAGACCCCTCATGGAAAGAACATTTACCCGTAAAGTCACTGTCGCAACGGCAGCGCTCGCTTTGGCCCTCACATCTGCAACCGCTAGCTTTGCCGATGATTGTAATTGGAAGAAAAATCAGGAAGCCTCCGCGACCCATCAAACAGCGGCGGCCCCGATCACGGCCGTCATGGGTGCAACGGCCAAACACGCATCGGCCTCAACTTATGCCTCTGGTACAATTATTGATGCCGCTGTTGGCACGCCAGACCTGTCCACATTGACAGCCGCAGTAAAAGCCGCAGGCTTAGTTGAAACCTTGCAGGGGCCCGGACCTTTTACGGTGTTCGCGCCGACAAATGCTGCATTTGACGCTCTGCCAGACGGCACGGTCGCGACATTGTTAAAGCCAGAAAATAAAGCGATGTTGACCAGCATTCTCACTTCGCACGTTGTGGCGGGTAATCTCTCCGCCGCTGACATTGTGGCTGCCGTAGACGCCAATGGCGGCAAGCTGACGGTGACGACCATTTCAGGTGCAAAGTTGAAAGTTATGAAATATGGCGACACGTTAAAGATCAAAGACGAAAACGGCGGCAAGTCGAAGGTCGAAATCGCCGACATCACAAAGTCCAACGGAACAGTTCACGTGATCAGCGGCGTCTTGCTACCAAAATCTGACGGCCATTCATAAGTCTCTCCCCTTAAAACCTACCCCATTTAGGTTTTGAGGCTTTAGCCCTCCACTCGTATTCCGAGTGGAGGGTTCTTATTTTCTTCCCCTTCTTTTAAAGTGTAATATCTGAGTTCCTGCATTTTGGGTTTTTACAATGTTTTTCAAAAATTTGGTGGCCCCAAACAGTATCGCGACAGACAGGCAATCTCATATTGATCTGACTGACCCGAACCAAGGTTATGATTTCGGGATGGCTCTAGAAGATGCTGAAGCGGCGTTTGCGCCATTCCGAGATAGTCCCAAAAAACATGACCTTATTCGACGCCCAATTTGGTTGGATAAGGATGACCCGTTGTCAGACCTTCTAAATCGTCAGCGAAACTTACTGCAAACAGGTAAGATTATCTACGCGGGCCTGACGATTGCGAACACGCTTCTTTTTGAGCCAGGTCGGGATAATTGCCCAGGCAAGATGATCTACAGCTTCGATAAAAGATTTATAGATAGCCCGCGTTTATTGGGCGATTTTGCGTCGGGACTTTTTGAATATCGAGGCCGCAAAGACCTAAATGAAGTTACGCTACAAGCTTTAGCGGACCTTCTCGCGGATGATTATGGTCGAACCCTGCACGCGCCATTGCCGAAATTATATTGTGACGGGGCCACCGTTGCCCTCTCCAGCGTCTTGTTTGAACGCCGTCACCTAGTAAATGGCGTTTTGCATCCTCAGGTCCTACCCGTGCTCGCCAGTCCTTGGGAGCAGGGAATCATGGTGCTCCCCGCGCGTTTTTGGCCTGCGAGTTTCTGTGAGGCTATGCAAAGGCACCTCAATGAAGCTGTTGAGATAGAAAGTTTCGGCTGACGTAGATGAAGCTGGCAAGTCAGATATGATGCCTGCGTGAACGGCGCTTCGCCCCATATCGATTTGCCCTGAACCTCTACTTGATCCGCAGGCCACGAGTACACGTGCCGTGATTAGGGGCAGACGTATTACCCTTCTGCTTCAGCCGCCGTTGCTTTGAGCGTATTCATCTCATCGCGCAGACGGGCCGCCTCTTCAAATTCAAGGTTTTCGGCCGCCTGGAACATTCGCATTTCTAGGTTCGCCATCGCGGCTTGCATATTGCCGCCCATATAAGGCTCTTGCCCTTCGGCCATTTCGAGCGCGCGTTTTTGGTTTTTCGCGCCTTTCTTGCGACCCGTCGGGGTGTAGCTATTGGCTTCGTCCTTGATCTTTTGGCTGGCGGCGCTGTCGCCGACAATATCTGCGACACCGCGCAAGACGGTTGTCGGCGTGATACCATGTTCGAGGTTATGGGCTTCTTGGCGAGCGCGACGACGTTTGGTTTCGTCCATCGCATATTTCATCGATTTTGTGATCTTATCGCCATAGAGAACAACGCGCGCTTCGCTGTTCCGCGCGGCCCGACCGATGGTTTGAACCAATGCGGTTTCCGAACGTAAGAAGCCTTCTTTATCCGCGTCCAAAATTCCGACGAAGGCACATTCGGGAATGTCCAAACCCTCGCGCAGCAAGTTAATCCCGATCAGAACATCAAATACGCCCAATCGCAGATCGCGAATGATATCGATCCGTTCCAGCGTATCGACATCGCTGTGCATATAGCGCACGCGAATGCCTTGATCATTCATATATTCGGTCAGGTCTTCAGCCATCTTTTTCGTGAGCGTTGTGACCAGTGAACGGAAGCCTTTTGCGGCGACCTTCTTAACTTCGTCAATGACATCGTCGACTTGGTTATGCGTTTTACCCGACACAGGCCGCACTTCGACGGGCGGGTCCAATAGGCCCGTGGGCCGGATGACTTGTTCCGTGAATACGCCGCCTGTGCGTTCCAACTCCCAATCAGCGGGGGTGGCAGACACATGCACCGTCTGGGGGCGCATTGCGTCCCATTCTTCAAATTTTAGCGGGCGGTTATCGATGCATGACGGCAAGCGGAAGCCATGCTCGGCCAGCGTCATTTTGCGGTTCATATCGCCACGCGACATGCCGCGAATTTGCGGCACGGACACATGGCTCTCATCCATGAACAGCAGCGCATTTTCGGGTAGATATTCAAACAAAGTTGGCGGCGGTTCCCCCGGCGCACGTCCTGTCAGATAGCGCGAGTAGTTTTCGATGCCGTTACAGAATCCTGACGCCGCCATCATTTCCAGATCAAATTCTGTCCGTTGCGCCAGACGTTGGGCTTCAACCAATTTGCCTTCGCTCTCGAAGAGTTTCAGCGTCTCGTTTAGTTCTTGTTTGATACCCTTCATGGCGGACTGAACGGTTGGGCGCGGCGTGACGTGATGGGAGTTGGCATAGACCCGTACGCTGGATTTTTCAGCCGTGGACCGTCCCGTCAGCGGATCAAATTCTGTAATGCTTTCGATTTCATCTCCGAAGAATTCAAAGCGCCAAGCCGTATCGTCATAATGGGCCGGGAAGAGCTCGATCGTATCCCCACGGACACGAAAGCTGCCGCGCTGAAAGGCGAGGTCATTGCGGGTATATTGGAGCTCGACGAGTTGCTGCATGAGCGTACGCGTTTCGATCTGCTGACCTTGCGACAAATCAATTGTCATGGCCGCATAGGTCTCAACCGAACCAATGCCGTAAATACAGGAGACAGAGGCGACAATAATACAATCATCGCGCTCTAGGATCGCGCGTGTTGCCGCGTGACGCATACGGTCGATCTGTTCGTTGACGCTACTGTCCTTCTCGATGAAGGTGTCTGTGCGCGCGACATAGGCTTCTGGCTGATAGTAATCATAATAGCTGACGAAATATTCGACAGCATTATCGGGGAAGAAGCTCTTAAACTCGGAATAGAGTTGCGCGGCCAAAGTTTTGTTTGGCGCCATAATCAGGGCAGGGCGCTGTGTCTGTTCGATGATCTTGGCCATCGTAAAGGTTTTGCCCGACCCCGTGACGCCCAGCAGCACTTGATCGCGCTCAATTGAGTTTACGCCCGCAACAAGTTCTGGGATCGCAGTGACCTGATCGCCCTTGGGTTCAAATTCACTGACGAGGCGGAATGTTTTCCCGCCCTCAATTTTTGTTGGCCGTTCAGGACGATGCGGCTGCCACATTGACATATTCGTATCGGAGACTGCCGTAACTGTTGAAGAGGCGGGGGAATTGGACATGTGTTTAAGATAGGGACTTCGCCCTGCGAGACAAGGCCAAGTCTGCGTCCGTTTCCCCAGCTTTACACTGGGGATTTACGCGAAGGTACGTTTCTACGCTGTGGAAATCTGACCGCCATCGACGACGATGGTTTGACCGCAGACGAAGGCGGATGCACGTGAGGAAAGATACAGGGCTGTGCCTGCAATATCTTCGGGCGTACCCATGCGACCGCGTGGAATTTTAGTCAGCGCATATTTGGTCATGGCTTCATTCTCGACAATCGACTTTGTCATCTTGCTTGGGAAATATCCCGGCGCAATAGCGTTCACGAGGATATTATCGTTCACGAGATCTGTTCCCATATGGGTCGTCAGATGGACGACGGCAGATTTACTGGCCGTGTAGGAATAGGTCGCCATGCCCGAGTTCCGGATGCCGTTGATAGAAGCAATATTGACAATGCGCGCAGGGTCTTCGGATGTGCCAGCGGCTTTTAGCAAAGGCAGGCATTTCTGCGTCATGAAGAACAAGGATTTGACATTGATGTCCATGACCTTGTCCCAGCCTTCTTCTGGAAAATCGGCAATCGGAGCTGCCCAAACGGCGCCCGCATTATTGATCAAAATGTCTAGCTTGCTTTCGTGTTTGCTGAGCTCAGCCACAAATCCTTCGATACCGCTGAGCGAGGACAGGTCAGATGGAATAGCGACACACTCGCCAAATTCGGATAGAGCCTTTTGCGCCTCTTCCAATTGGCCGACTTTGCGCGCCGTGATGTAAACTTTTGCGCCATTTTCGAGCAGGCCTTGCGCCATCATGAACCCGATACCGCTGGACCCGCCGCTGACCACGGCAACTTTTCCTGATACATCAAATAGGTTCTTCATAGTCGTTCCTTGGGTTTTGTTTTGAAAGCGCACTCTGTCATAGGGAAAAATATTTGTCCAAAGCTTCGCGATGAATTGTGGTCATGCAGAAGGGCAGACTGACGGGGCAAGCTGTCGGCGCTCCTCCAACCCATATGCGGATCAAAAGGTGTTAAAGTGTTTTCGTCTCTGGCGGCGTCTGAGCTGCCTCCGTGGCCAAATCGGCAACTTCGCGGTCTTCCATTTACCAGTCATCCATCGCGAAATAATGTCATGGCGCGATAATTTCATAGCTAGAGATAGCTAGTCTTCGGCAGGCTGTGACGGTTCCCACAATTCAATGGGATTGCCCTCTGGGTCATGGATGCGCGCAAAGTGCCCGACGCCCTCCATACTCGACACCTCGCCGCTTTCGATGCCGGCAGCGTTGAGTTCGGTCAGGGCCGCCTCCAAGTTTGCCACGCGAAAGTTTAACATGAAGGTGCGGTCCTTTGCGAAATAGTCCGTGGCTTCGTCAAAGGGTGAGAAAACAGTCACGCCTGTCTCACTCACCCAAGGCTGCATCGTCATATCTTTTGGGGCAGGCGCGATTTCCAAATGGGTCTGATACCACGCCGCCAGCGCCGCAGGATCTTTCGAGCGAAAGAACAAACCCCCAATTCCAAGAACTTTGACCATGTTGAACGCGCCTTTTCGTTTTATGCGCGACAAGTGTAGCGGAGAACTAAGCGTCTTGCAAAAAGCGGATTGTGTTTCGCCCCAACTTAAAAAGTGGACGACGACCCAGCGTCCTACTTTGGGCGATTTTAAGCTGCTCACAATATGTCGGTTTTTGCCCCAAAGCATAAATTAAAAATTTAGACGTTTTATGGGGGCTGGATTAATCTTGTCCCGTATTGCTCGCCATGATAACAATAATTATGGTAGCTAAACGTCATTCGCAATGAAAATATCTGGTCGCTCGTTCCTCAGGGACAGAGCAATGCCGACGTAATGGAGCGGTAGGGTGTTACGCACTGTTCTTATCGTATTTGGCTGGATGATTCCCTTTGTCAGCGTCTTGTTGGCGCTGACTCAAATTTATGCAGGGATTCAATTGCAATCCATTGGAGACGCAAGACAGCCCGAGCTTTGGATCACGGTTGTTCGCAGTATCGCTTACGGTATTCAAAACTTGGCTCTCTCGCCACTCTGTTTCTTTGGGGCTCATATGTTAGAGAAACAGGGAAAGCTTTCGGAATGACTGAAACTTCTTTGAAATATTATTTAATCATCTGCGGCTGGGCTGCAATTATTGCAACGATTGTGCAATTCGTTCTAAATACAATTCATCGAACCCAGAGAATGTCTGAACTAGGAGTGGATGGTGAACTTCGCACTCAAACCTACGCTATCCATTCCATAGATTTTGGCATCGAATTACCCATAATTTTGACGATAGCTTGTCTATGCCTCGTGGCAGCCCGTGTTCTCAAGTATAAGCAAAAAACCCTTCAATCAGTCTTCGAGTAACCAAATGACCGAACTGCTACGGTATAGAGCTTTCGAGCCTTCCGTTTCTGAACTTAGTTGAGTGTCCTTCTTTAGGCGATTTAAGACGCTCACTTTGAACCCGAACACTTCATCAAAACTGAGCGGGGTCTCTGCTACAACAACCAATCGTCATGTGTTGCGCAATCAATCCTCGCTTAAACTCACCTGCAAGGTTAGACATTCCGTTCGTTTTCAATGCCTTATCAATTAATACGAGAGATGCATCCCCGATTATGATTTTCGTGTCATTTTAAGATGGTCTTCTTTCAACGGGCGGTCATGTGCACATTGGCTTGGTCGGAAAGAAGCGGCGCTTGTCATTGGGAAAGATCGGGTAATGTCGGTCAATCTGGGTGGCCTGCCGCGAGCTGATTCAGACGAGACTTCTGTGTTCGGCCGGCAGTGGAAAAAGGCGTTGTCGCGAGTGTCCCTTCGGGGTCGAAAACCAAAACCAAGCTTTTCCAGTTCCGCTGGACCCTAGAATACACTCGCGAACATCCCGACCTTCGGGGCATTTTTCCAGATAAGAGATACAAGAACCCAAACGGTTCTGAGGCAATACAGAGTTCGGAACAGTCTCTTCCGCTGGCGAAGCCCGCGCGGATGGCGATAAAATTTCCTGCCGCTCTGTACCTTATCGGCTTTTTCGATTACTTTGTTTATATGGCGCAACCTAAACAGATGGATCCCCATGTGGTGGATCGAGTGAAGTTACCTTTGTCTTATGATGCCGCGCGATTGCGTGCTGAATATGACGCGATGGGGTTACATCCCTATATGTTCTATTCCACGGTCATGCTGAAACTTCCGCATGAACGTAAGCCCGAGGACCCGCCGACACGCTCGCCCTATATCATGAGCCTCATTGAAGCGTTTAACCAACATACTCAGGTGACATTGGCGCGCCTGCTTCGGCTGGAACCTGGGTCCGAAGTGCGCCAACATTGCGACCCCATGTTAGGTCTCGAAGTTCCAGATTCCGTTGTGCGATTGACTATTCCGATTTTTGGCGGCGAGAATGTGACATTTTACCTGAATGATACGCCCGTGCCGATGCAAGCGGGGGAATGTTGGTATTTAAAACTTTCAGACCAACACCGGATTACGCATGGCGGCCTGGAAGAGCGGGTAAATCTTACGATTGATATGAAGCCGACCCAATGGGTGCGCGATCTCATTCAGGACAGCTATACCGCTGCTCAGAGCCACAGCTAAACCCTTAAAGGACCTGCGACGGTTCAGATTATTTTAGGGCAATAAAAAACCCCGCCGCGTGAATTTCGCTTTTTGCGAAAGGCACAAGGGCAGGGTTATTTTTGGGACAGAGTGGAGGGGGTCCCGATATTTTGAAAGCGCTTAGGCTGACATCTTGTCCTTGGCGGGATCGCGAAGGACATAGCCTCGGCCCCAGACAGTTTCGATGTAATGTTCGCCCATTGTGGCGGCTGCGAGTTTCTTGCGAAGCTTACAGATAAAGACATCGATGATTTTGAGTTCGGGTTCGTCCATGCCGCCGTAAAGGTGGTTGAGGAACATCTCTTTGGTGAGGGTCGTGCCCTTACGGAGCGAGAGAAGCTCTAGCATTTGGTATTCTTTGCCAGTCAGGTGGACGCGGTGATCGCCAACTTCGACTGTTTTGGCATCAAGGTTCACTTTGATGTCGCCTGTCGTGATGATGGACTGGCTGTGACCTTTGGAGCGACGAACAACGGCGTGAATACGCGCAACAAGTTCGTCTTTGTGGAAAGGCTTGGTCATGAAATCATCAGCACCAGTGCCGAGGCCGCGGACTTTGCTGTCGATGTCATTTGTACCCGACAGGATAAAGATCGGTGTGTTCACCTTAGCCATGCGCAACGTTTTCAACACGTCAAAGCCCGGCATATCTGGCAAGTTAAGGTCTAGCAGAATGATATCGTAGTCATAGAGTTTGCCGAGATCGACACCTTCTTCGCCAAGATCTGTTGTATAGACATTAAAGCCTTCAGATTTGAGCATCAGTTCAATGCCCTGTGCTGTGGCCATGTCGTCTTCAATTAGAAGAACCCGCATTTTTGTCCCCTCCCAGGCGAATCGAGATCCCGTCGAACGCCGAGATATAGTTAATAGAACCTCTGACGTAGGCGCATACCGTAAATCAAGTGTTAACGACGTTAACGAGTCTGTTAGCTTTCGGCAGGGGCCGATTTCAGATTCGGGTCCGTAACGATATGGTTTACGCCTCTGGCTGCCTTTCATCATCGCTTAACCACGCTCTTTCACCAGACCGTAAACTTAATTGGGTATGAAGGTTTCAAGAATGGCGAAGGGCCGGACACGAGGACAACTCTCGGGCGGGCCTTCTACGATTAACATAACGGTATTGGGTGATACCAAATGGTGGAGAGACACATGGCGCATTCAAGCGAACGTAATCTTGCAAAGACGCGGTTTCAGATCGAAGATTTGCAAAAACGTATCTCGGTCCTCGTCGCAACGCGCGAAGATCTAGAGCGTCAGATCCGCAAATTGAATGACAGCGTGCCTGAAGATGAAGTCGATGCGAATGCGCAGAAAGAAGGCTATGTCGCCTATGGCAGCTACGCCAAATCTGTGATTGCGCGCAAAGAAAACCTCCGCCGTACGCTGGGTGATATCGGCGCGCAAAGCGGACAATTAGCGGATGAGCTGAAGGTCGCTTTGGATGCTTTGGATAGTTTCGAACGGATCAAAGCCCGCCGTCTCGCGGCCAAAGCAGAACGCGCAATGGCACGCAAATCTGCTTAAACGCCTTCACCCGATTTGAATGAAAAACGGCTCTTTTTTATAGGTCTGTTTTTTTATGAGCTTTCAGCGCCTTCACCCATCTCCATCAGGTGTTCCGCCAAAAGCCCATGGATGATGATGGAAAGCAGTATCGTCAATCCGGCGATCCGCCAGACGTCGTTTATACCGTCAAAATCTGCGTGGGTTTGCGCATAAGCAATGTAAAAGATCGACCCCATGCCGCGAATGCCGAAGAAAGAGACTTTCAATCTATCGCGCCAATTCCCACAGGTTCTGATCATTGCCAGATAAGCAATAACGGGACGAACGATCAGCAAGATTGCGATGGCGATCGCCAAATCCGTCCAGGTCCATTGGTGCCAAAGTTCGGCCCCGATATAAGCTCCAAACCACAAGAGTAAGATGGCCATCAGGACGGCTTCAATTTGATCGGCCGAGTTATGCGCCATTTTCTCATAAGGTTCCGCGGTGGTGTTCTGCGCGAAAACTAAGCTGGCCCGTGCGGAAACGAAGACAGATAGAAAACCATAACCATGTAGGGCTTCGGCGAATCCGTAGGCGATGAATGTCGAGGAGAGGAGAACAATGACGGGATTACCGCGTTCATTTGTGGCGTCGCCTAGCGGGCCAAATAAGACTTTCGTGATAAGCCAGCCGCACCCAACGCCCACAGCTATACCAATGACTGTGCGATAGACCGCATCATAGAGAAACCACTGGGCCCAATCGAATTCTGAAAGGCTAACTGCTCCCGCTAGTCCAATCGCCAACCAGACAAATGGAAAGGCTAGGCCATCATTTAGACCTGCTTCCGATGTTAAGGCGACGCGCGCGCCATCTTGCTTTTTTCCTGGCCCGCCGACTTGTACGGCCCGCGCTAAAACAGGATCTGTCGGTGCGAGCGCAGCCCCTAGCAGGACGGAAGAGGCTAGTCCTAAGCCCGCAACTTGCCACCCCAATAGGAAAATTGCGGCAATGGTGAGCGGCATTGCGATGCCAATCAAGCACCAGCTTGGAATCCACCGCCTCCAATTCGTGCCGACGTCAATGGCCAGACCTGCTCCAGCCAAGCTGATAATCACTATGATTTCAGAGACGCGTTCGATGATCGAAATCGCTAAATCTCCGCTGGAGGGCGTGATGATTGGCAATCCGATTGTGGTCATGACTGCGCCGACCACGATATATAAGATTGGAATATTGATAAGGCGTCGGTGACGTAATGCCGGACGAATGGACATTATCAGCAGTGCCACGCCGATAAGCGAATAATAGAACGCCGTTTTGTTTTCGAGAATTAATGCATCCATAAGCGGGTCTTATGCGTTGTTGGAATAAGACACTAGTCAGATAGGAGATTTTAATGGTCGATAATCACGCCGCTCGGACCGCCGAGCAATCCCCCGCGGACGCTAAGAAGCGGAGTTGGGTCAGTAAACTTGCGATCCTTATCGTATTCGTCGGTGTTGTTGCAGCGTTGGTATTGCTGACCTAAGGCAGGGAGCCCTAGCTGTCTGTGCCCTCGACCCAATCGTAAAGCTCACTAAAGCCTGAAGCATCCGCGATTTGGTTCCAGTCTGTATCAATTGCGGCATCTGGTTGGGCCCAGAATAGTGCTGCCATAACGGCCATGGCCGCGATGCCGCCCATAGCCCACCACGGACGACGGGAAATATCATCATTTGCGGGTACGGCAGTTTCCGCCGCCGCTAATATGCGGTCTGACAAATGACCACGTGGCGAAGGCGCTTGGTTTTCAGCTAAGAGCTTATCAAGGTCGGTCATAAGGATGCGCTCACTTTTTCGTCTATCAACTTAGTTTTCAATTTCGTTCGGGCTCGAGACAAAAGACTTTCGTAAGCCTTTTCACTCACGCCCAAAGCTGCCGCACCTTCGCTTTGGCTGGCTTGCTGGTAATATGACAGCACCAAGGCCGCGCGTTGTCGCTCTGGTAAAGTCAAGATAGCTGCCTGAACCTGCTGTGCTGTCTCTGATCTGACGATTTCGAGATCTGCCTGCGGTGTAGGGTCTTGCTGATCTGGAATAACATCCGAATAAATCGGTCGGCTCCGTCGACGATCATCAATACACAATCTAGTCGCTACCCGCCGTAGCCAGGTCAGGACATTGGCTTGTCCGTCGCTTTGCCACCGAGGCGCTGCTTGCCAGAACCGCAGGAAGGTTTCTTGCGAAATATCCTCAGCTTGCGCGCGATCACCTGTCATGTGCCACGCCAGCCTATGCACGCGCGTCAAATGCCGATCCATCAGTGCTGAGAGCGCTACCGGGTCTCCAGCCCGCAAACCGGGCAGGAGGTCGTTATCAGGGTCAGTTCGTGACAGCTTACTGTCCACCGCGCTTTTTATGGTCGCCTTTGCGACCTTTGCGCATTCGGCCTTCGCCCTTGACCAAGACGCCGTCGCCATTGGTATCCATGCGCATGAAAAGCTGTTCAGAGACGGCTAAATGCTCGTCTAAAGAAACCAGTCCGTCGCCATTTGCATCTGGTTTCGGACGTTCTGCACGGCGTGCTTTTCTGTCGCCGCGTTTGGCTTTGCGGTCTTCACGCATCTCGTTGCGTTCGGCCCGCATGGCTGTGCGTTCGGCATCGCTCAATTCGCCATCCAAATTCGTATCGAATTTTTCGAGAACTTTGGATTTGCGGGCGTCTTTACGCGCTTTGCGTTGATCTTGCATGGCGTCCATTTCCGCGCGGGAAATATTGCCATCTTTATTGGCATCAAGGCGATCAAATTGACGATCAGCGCGCTTTTCATGGCGGCCTTCATGCATCGCTTTTTGCTCGTCCTTGCTCAGGAAGAGGTCACCATCTGTGTCAACAGCTGCAAAGCGATCCGTGGCGGTTTGCATGAATTCGGCTTTTGTGACTTGGCCGTCTTGGTTCAAATCTGCTTTCGGACCAGCAGCGATAAGGAGCGCTGCACCTGATGCGAGCAAAGCAGTCGTGAGTAATTTCCGTGTCATTTTAATCTCCAATGAGAGTGGCTTACACACTACACACGGATGACAGCGACAAATCCTTCGCAGAAAATTTTATTTTTACATTTTGAGAAGCTGCGGTGGAGAATTTAAGCGACCGCGCGCCGTGCGGCTTGGGCTTTCATTTGCGACAGAAGTCGAGTTTCCACATGCAAATCCTCAACGTGACCGCCATACGGCATAGGCGCGCCGAGATGTTCGCGCACCGTGTCAGATAACATCAAAGCTGTTTCGACGGCGTCACATTTTTCACCGGTCGATAAAATGATCGGGTCGAAATCGACGGCGCGACGACGGACAGCATCAACCATCCAATAGGCGCGCATGAAGTCATCTCCTTGTGTACTGTAGGACATAAGTGAGACATCGGAGGCCGCACCTAAGCGCACATGCGCTGGGGTGCATCCCGCTTCTGGAACAACAAAGACCCAATCATACGATAGGGACAAAGCCGCAAGTAACCCTAGCGCATCTTCCAAGCTTTGCGGTCCAACGGCACCAGCGGTAAAGTGCTCATTTGACGTGACATAAAGGGCGTCACGGGTTTCGGCTGTGCCGCGGGCGACATCATCTAAAGTTCGGGCATGAACAATGCCAGCCCGCGTAAGAAGCGCTCCACCGACGGCGTCTAAGATTAGAACTGTTTCGCCATAGCTTGCCGCTTTGCGACCTAATTTAATGGCCATATCAAAAGTTGACTCGGACTCGCCGCTTGCTGTGAACAGGCTGACCAGTCGGCACGCTGGCTCATAGCTATCGCCGTGGGCGTAAGACGCTTTTGTATTGAATTGGGCCATGTTGCCATTTCCGTTTCACCAAATACCAATCGGGTCTTTGCCCGTTTGACAAAGACATAGCGGAAGCGGCCTAAGGTTTGACGAAGAAGCGTGGTAAATTCGGGTTAAGGGATTGGAGGCCCCGGCTGGTCCGGCTCACCGATAATATGCGTGATGCCGCCTTTAAAAAAGCTTCGGCGTACTTTCGGAAATTTAAGTTCGGCGCGTTTGCGATAAGGTTCAAAATCAGTCCCACAGCGTGCCAGTCCCCTCTTGTCTGAATAATCGTTACAGATATGCCATTCCATCAAAGCAACCGTTTCAGGAGCAATATCACCAGTTTCAAAATCAAATTCATTTTGAAGTTGTTTGGCATCTTTCAAAATACGTTTACGTATGAGGTCTTCGAAAACAAATTGAGAGGTGATTTTATCTCTATATCTCGCTCCTTGTTGGATTCTTTTACCATCCTCAGAGTGCTGCATGCTTATGGTTGCGATTGCACTTAATAAGACAAGTTTAAGGGCGGGGTCTTTTGGATCGCAAGCGAGTAGAGAAAGCTTGTGTTTGTTCAAATCAACTCCAGGGTCTAGATCTTTAGCCCAATGTAAACCCCACATCAGCGAGTTAGCGTCATCGCAATGAGTTGACTCAAGGGTATTTCCTTCTGCTTGTGGGACACAAGCCGGAGCATTTAGACCTATAGCGACAATGAAAAGGGCAGATTTCAGAATTCTACTCAGCTTCATCATTGCACGCCCTTTCCGCGTAAAGGTCTATTCCATTTTGTTCCGCCAAGTCTTCTAACTGACTCAGGATATCCTCGGCAAAAACATCAAATGCTTGTTCATTTTATCGCAATAGATTTCTATTTTTTTTTGACCCAATTCCCAGGCATAAAAAAACCGTTCTGGGGGGAACGGTTTTTTCAAATTCAAATTTATTCGGCGCGTTTAACGGTATTGTTGAACCCGCGTTGTTCGCAATCCGGCGATGCCATGGCTTTCGATTGAACGTTGCCAAGACATAAACTCTTCGGCCGTTAAGCCGTAGCGCTCAAGCGCGCCATCTAATGTAAGAAGTCCGCCACGCACAGCTGCGACGACTTCGGCTTTCCGACGTATGACCCATCGGACGGTGTTGGGTTTGGGGAGATCTGCCAAAGTCAAAGGTGTACCCTCTGGTCCGATGACAACATTCTCACGCTTAATTTTGCGGTCTAACATGCTTTTGCCCATTTGTTTGATCCGCCCACACAGACCCAGTTTTTGTTATGTCATTCATCTAAGCGACAGGGTCTTAAAAACAGTTTAAAGAGGTTCGAAAAAAGCGTTTAGATACAAGTGTTTACGAAGGTTAATGGAATCAAAATTATCGTTAACAAGGCCTTACACGGTTCGGCAGCGAATTGATTCTATTGAGTCTTTTCTCAGGCGCTGCTGTGGCACCTGTATCGACTTGGAACAGAACGCTCCCTATATGGCCCCTAGAAAAAGGTGCATTTTTTTTTGGATGACATGGATAAAACGTTAGAAAGCTCGAAAAACTCGCTCGGATTTGGTAAATCCGAGGCAGAAACACGTGTCGTTGTCGCGATGAGCGGGGGCGTGGATAGCTCTGTCTGCGCGGCTCTGCTCGCGCGGGAGGGTTATGACGTTATCGGTGTGACCTTGCAGCTCTATGATCACGGCGAAGCCATCAAGAAAGCCAAAGCCTGTTGCGCAGGCCAAGACATCTATGATGCCAAACGCGTCGCCGAAGATATGGGCTTTCCACATTACGTCTTAGATTATGAGTCCAATTTCAAAGAACAAGTGATCGAGGATTTCGCCGACACCTACCTAAAGGGCTCGACGCCTATTCCGTGTGTGCGGTGTAACCAAACGGTCAAATTTAAAGACTTGTTGCAAGTGGCTCGCGACCTCGGCGCAGATTGCATGGCCACGGGACATTATATCAAACGGATTGAAGGCAAGAACGGACCGGAGCTTCATCGCGCTTATGACGGCGGTAAAGATCAGTCCTACTTCCTCTTTGCGACCACACGTGACCAGCTCGACTTTTTGCGGTTTCCGTTAGGACATATGGATAAAAGCGAGACTCGCCGTTTAGCTGTCGAGCTAGGCCTGAATGTGGCCGCAAAGCCAGACAGCCAAGATATCTGTTTCGTCCCGACGGGCAAATATACGGACGTGATCGAGAAAATTCGGCCACATGCGGCCCAGCCCGGTAAGATTGTTCACCAAGACGGAACTGTTTTGGGTGAGCATCGCGGCGTCATGTATTACACAATTGGACAACGCCGTGGACTTGGTCTTGGCGATGATACGGGCACAGATCCACTCTTCGTGACGGGCATCGATGCAGACAAAGGACATGTCGTTGTTGGGCCACGCAGCGCGCTTGATCGCGATACGCTTTGGTTGGATGATATAAATTGGCTCGGCGAGGGCAAATTTGGTGCACATTTGGACGGAACGAATATTCGCGTAAAAGTGCGATCAACGCGCCCGCCTGCACCAGCACGTTTGGAATTGCGCGGCAATAAGATGGTGGTGGTACTCAATGAGCCAGACATAGGTCTGTCACCTGGGCAAGCGTGTGTATTCTATGAAGACCGCAATGATGCTGCGCGGACGCTAGGCGGCGGTTGGATCACACAAACAGCATAGGCGTCGCCAGCAAGCGCTCATCATTACAAGCCCTTAACTGGTCCTCCACATCAAAGAGCCTTAGGTTGTAAATCCAGCCAACCAAGGAGAGACCCATGGCCGTAATGAAAACAATCGAAGTAATGAGCGAAAGCAGCAAGTCTTTTGAAGCCGCAATTGAGCATGCCGTTGAGCGCACGGGTAAGACGGTCAAGAATATCCGCTCCGCCTATGTAAATGAGATGTCGACATCGATCAAAGGCAATAAGATCGATAAATATCGGGTGAACGTGAAGATTACTTTTGAAGTCAGTGATTAATCTCTCGCTGTAGGTTTTGGTAAATCTACATCTTGAAAATGAACGCAGGGCTGCCACTTACTATCGGCAGCCCTTTTTTATGGAAACATAGTTATGTTTGAATCTTTCCAGCTCACGCCCGTTGAAATTCTGGTCATCGTTTTGGCGTTTGTGATTGTTTTCGCCTTGCTCCGCGTGTTTCGAAAAGACACGATGGCGGACCGAAAACGTCAAGAAATCGAGATGAAGCGCGCAGCCCTGATCGCAAAGCGTAAGGCGCAAGCTCAAGAAGCTGCAAAAGGTGACACGCTTGCTGGGCCCAATACGCAGGACTAAGTTCTGATTATTCTATTTTCAGGGGCATAAAATGTTGTTTTTTATACTACTTTTCGGATGTTTCATGGTCGCGGGCGGCGTTTATGTCGCGCTTGATCAACGCCGTGAGCGAAATGAAAAACTGGCCAAAATTCAGCGAGAGCTGGCGCGGCGTGAGGCGGCAGAGCCTGCCAAAAATGCCGTCGATCCGCAAAATTAAACCACAGAACGCAATCAGAACCCCGCTGGCATTGCTCGTCGCTACTATATAGATAGGGCGAAAATAGTTTTCGAAAGTTATTCCTATGTCTACTGATCCTGTTGTCATTGTTGGTTTGGCCCGTACCCCGATGGGCGCATTTCAAGGCGCGTTTTCCTCTGTGACCGCACCGCAACTCGGATCGGCGGCGATTAAGGCGGCGATGGACGAAGCCAAAGTCTCTCCGGCAGATGTCGATCAAGTTCTGATGGGCTGTGTTTTGCCCGCAGGCCAAGGCCAAGCCCCCGCACGTCAAGCCGCGCTCGGCGCAGACTTGCCACTTTCGGCTGAGGCCACAACGATCAACAAGATGTGTGGGTCTGGCATGCAGGCGGCCATCATGGCGCATGATGCGCTCAAAGCTGGCTCCATTAATGTCGCCGTCGCAGGGGGCATGGAGAGCATGACGAACGCGCCTTATATTTTGCCTAAAGCACGCGGCGGTATGCGCATGGGCAATCAACAAGTCGTCGACACAATGATGCATGATGGCCTGACAGATGCCTATGACAACAAAGCCATGGGTGTTTTCGCAGACCAGATTGCCAGCGAGTATCAATTCACACGCGAACAGCAGGACGCCTATGCGATTGAATCCGTGCGCCGTGCGCAGTCGGCCGAAACGGAAGGTAAGTTCGATCGGGAAATGACGGCAGTAACGGTCAAAGGTCGCAAGGGTGATACGGTTGTGACCAAGGACGAGGGACCGTCCAATGCCCGTCCCGAAAAAATTCCAAGCCTGCGTCCTGTGTTTAACAAAGAGGGCACAGTGACGGCCGCCAACGCCAGTTCGATTAATGACGGGGCTGCGGCTCTGGTCCTCATGCGCCGCTCGGACGCCGAAAAAGGCGGACACAAAGTGTTGGCCGAAATCGTCTCACATGCGGCCCATGCGCATGAGCCGTCCCGCTTCACCACGGCCCCTGTCAACGCGATTAATAAGGCGCTGGGCAAAGCGGGTTGGTCCGCCGAAGATGTGGACCTCTGGGAAATCAACGAAGCCTTCGCCGTTGTCCCCATGATCGCGATGCAAGAGCTCGGCCTTGACCATGCCAAGGTCAACGTCAATGGCGGTGGTTGCGTGCTGGGCCACCCGATCGGTGCGTCAGGCGCTCGGATCATGGCAACCTTGATTGCTGAAATGGAAAAGCGCGATGCGAAGACCGGCGTGGCGAGCCTGTGTATCGGCGGCGGTGAAGCTACCGCTGTATGTTTGAAACGGGATTAAATTTGCGCAGCGCGCCACCGTTCAATTATTTTGTTATAGTGGCGTTCAATTTTTCCATCTTTGTCATCGCATGAAAAATAAATTATATTGAGTGCTGATCCTAAATCTGGGAATTCGGCCACTTTGTCTAATAATGTTATGGCTTGATCAACGGAAAGATCCTTTCCGTTGATCATTGATTTTGCGACGTCACAAATTTCATTTGAAAGCAAATGCTTTGCATTGCTTTGCCAAAGGTCAGCCAGTTTCAATTGAACGACAGATGTCGTTCGCCCTTTCGGTGCTCTGCAAATCTCATGTAGCACCGCGAACGTGGCGTCAGGTGATATTTTAAGGGATTCACCAATAAGACGTTCGACTGTCGCGGTTTCATCATATGGTAACTGGCAATCAATTTTATTTTTGAATTCAGCCTCAGCAGTGTTGATATTAAGCACTAACTCAAAGCCGTCTCAAACAGCGCCAGCTTCCGCGCCCATGCCTTATCCGCTGCCGCTTCATCATAAACGGCGCTGTCAGGTGGGCACCATCCGTGCTGCGTGCCTTCATAGACTTCGATTTCCGCTTCATTATCTGTCGCGGCAAAGGCTTCGCGCAGAATGTCCTTATTGCCCGGGTCACGCTCGTCATCATTTGCGGCGATTGCGATGAGGTAATCCGCGCTCATGGTTGGGATCAACAGATGCGGGCTGTTCTCTTTATCTGTTGCCAGACCGCCGCCGTGGAAACTTGCGCCGGCGCCAATACGGTCGGGCACAGTGGCCGCCGTGATCATCGTCATCGGCCCACCCATGCAATATCCCGTGGTGCCAATTTGCCGTGAGGTATCGACAGACGGTTGTGCGTCTAACCAAGCGATGAAGGCTTTGGCATCGATACGGTTTGTGTCCTGAGACAGGGCGCGCGCGTAAGGGATAATCTTTTCCCGTACAGCGGGGTCACGGAAGGTTTGACCGACCTCAACAAGCGGCGCTTTGACCTGACGGTAGTAGGGATTGACGACAAGGGCGGCATAGCCGTCAGACGCCAGACGCTTGGCCATCATTTTGAAGGCCGGGCGCAGACCGACGATATCTGGCCAAATAAGAACCGCTGCATGTGCGCCAGTGGTCGGATGCGCGAAATAGGCATCCGCTGTTCCGTCTGGCGTTTCGATCAGGACGTCAGACTCTGTAATGCCTGCGGCAGTCTCACCCGGTGCACAGCCCGCAAACGCGATGGAGATTGCCGCCCCGCCAGCCAGGAGATTGAAGTCTCGTCGGGTAATCAGCTTTTCGTAAAAGCCCTGATTTTCGAGTTCTGTAATATCATCACACATGCCGTCTCTCCCGCTTTGGAGCGTTAAGGCTATGTCGAATTTATTTGATCTGCAAGCAGGTCTTAATGCCCGCCGCCGAAGACGCCTGTGACGACCCGATAATCAGTTGCGATTTCATATTCTGGATCATCATCAGAATCGACGATTAACTGTCCAGCACGGTTAAGCAATGAATGACAATCGCGCGTGAGATGGCGAAGGCTGATCGCTTTACCCGCTTGCGTATATTTCGCCGCCAAACCTTCAATGGCTTGGAGGGCAGATTGATCGACAACACGTGAATTTGCAAAATCCACGATCACTGTGTTGGGATCGCCTTTGACGTCAAATAGGTCATTAAAGCCTTCGATAGAGCCAAAGAAGAGCGGGCCTTCAATTTTATAGACCTTCGTATCTTCATCCTCTTCGGTCTCCGCATCAATATGTTTCGCCGCGCTCCATGCATAGGCCAGAGCGGACACGATAACACCCACGACCACGGCGACCGCTAGATCATGATAGACCGTCACGACCGTGACCAGCACGATAACGAGCGCGTCGATTAGGGGGATGCGGCGCATGATCGTAAAAGACTGCCAAGCAAAGGTTCCAATCACGACCATGAACATCACGCCGACCAAGGCTGCGAGGGGAATCATGCCAATAAACTGCGAACCGAAAAGGATGAAGGCGAGTAAGAAGAGCGAGGCACTGATACCCGACAGGCGTGTGCGCCCTCCTGATTTCACATTGATCATGGATTGCCCGATCATCGCGCAACCGCCCATACCGCCAAAGAATCCTGTGACCGTATTGGCGAGACCCTGGGCTACACATTCTTGGGACGCGCCGCCGCGTTCTTCCTTGATTTCACCGACAAGGTTCAAGGTCAGGAGACTTTCGATTAGACCAATCGCAGCGAGGACCAAGGCATATGGGAAAATGATCTGTAGCGTTTCGAGGTTTAATGGAACGGCAGGGATATGGACAGACGGCAAGCCGCCCTTGATCGAGGCCAAATCACTGACGGTTTGAACATCCAATTTCAACGCAATAACGAGCGCGGTCACGATGCCGATGCCCATCAGAGGGGCAGGGATGGCTTTCGTGACTTTTGGGGTCACCCAAATCAGGAACATAGTCAGCACCACTAGACCTAGCATCAATATTAAGGGCGTTCCTGTCAGCCACGTACCTTCTAAAATATGGAATGGGCCATAATGCTCACCGGGAATGCGAACAGGTGGGGCCGATTGAAACTGCGAGAGTTGCGCCATACCGATGACAATCGCGAGGCCGTTGACAAAACCCAGCATCACGGGATGCGGGACGAGGCGGATAAATTTGCCAAGTTTAAACAAGCCCGCGCCAATCTGCATGATACCCATCAGCACCACAGTTGCGAAGAGATACTCAACGCCGTGATCTGCGACCAAGGCCACCATGACAACTGCGAGCGCGCCGGTTGCACCTGAAATCATGCCTGGGCGTCCGCCGATCAAGGCAGTGATGAGGCCAACGATGAAGGCCGCATAAAGGCCAACGAGCGGTTCCACCCCCGCGACGAACGCAAAAGCAACAGCTTCGGGTACGAGCGCAAGCGCGACGGTCAATCCCGCCAGTAATTCGATCTTCACCCGATTAGGCGTCAAGGTCAGGCGACCTGTGCGATTAGGCTTTGGAACTGAAATGGAGTCGGCAAAAGCCGCAAGGGTCGAACGGATCATGTAATCTTACCAGATGAAGGTTTGCCGCGCCATAGGCCCGCAGTCCTGCAAGGGCAAGCGCTTCACGCGGAAATGGATGATATCTGGCCTATCGCGAAGATGTTTGTGCTTAAAGTTCGGGCCGTAGGGCATACCCTGCGGATCGAACCGTCCGAATTGGGTCTTTTCGGTCGCCGACTTTCAATGCTTTGCGAAGGCGTCCGATGTGGACATCAACGGTTCTGACTTCCACGTAAACGTCATGCCCCCAAACAGCATCTAATAGCTGTTCGCGGGAGAAGACTTGCCCAGGTCGACGCATAAAATGCTCTAAAAGGCGGAATTCTGTCGGACCCAAATGAATGTCATTACCGGCGCGAGACACGCGATGGGCCTTCGTGTCAATTTGTAGGTCCCCAACCACGATCGCGTCAGACAGAACATTGGATTGCATACGACGAAGTAAAGCCCGGATTCGCGCGAAAAGTTCCGGGATGGAGAACGGCTTTATAATGTAATCGTCGGCCCCAATATCCAAACCTGTGACTCGATCATCCTCTTCGCCGCGCGCGGATAACATAATGATGGGCACTTCAGATGTGGACTCCCGGCGTCGCAATCTTCGGCATACCTCAACACCTGAAAGCTTAGGAAGCATCCAATCTAGCAGGATTAAGTCCGGAACACGTTCTTCTGCCATCAAAAGCGCCATATCGCCGTCTTCAGCCAATGCCGTTTCAAAGCCCTCACGCTGAAGATTATACTCCAACAGAGTTGAGATCGCAGTCTCGTCTTCGACGATAAGGACATAGGGGGTCATAGTGTCTCTGCTCTAAAAGATTGGGTTGGTCGATTTAAATACGATGGAAAAAGATGTTCCACTCGGAATGTTCTTTGTAGTGCCTGCGTGAATAGATTGCACGAATAAGCCTGCTCTGTGACGCATTACAATGTGTTTGACGATAGCAAGTCCCAACCCAGTACCCTTTTCCTGTGCAGGTAGGTCGCCTGCGATACGGTAAAATCGTTCGCCAATCCGCGGGAGGTGGGTCGGGGAGACACCGGGACCTTCATCCGAAACAATTGCTCGCCAGACGGGCTTGTCGGAGGAAGCCAAGGCTACAATGCTGCGGGACTTTGTGGCGGGACTTGCGGATTGAGGAAAGGCTTCGCCAGACCAATTTGGCAAGTATTCCAAATTTGTTGTGACGGTAGATCCAGGCGGCGAAAGTTTGATCGCATTTTCCATGAGGTTTAGAAAAAGCTGGACGCATTCATCTGTTTTGCCGGACGTGGTGGACGTGGGCGTCTCGGGCAAATTCACAACCAGGTTTACATCTCTCGTTTCAGCGAGTGGTGTAAGCGCATTCCGCGCTGCCTCAATCGCTTTGCGTACATCTGCTGTTTCTGACGGTAAAATATGTTCACTGCTCTCAATGCGGCGTAGAGACAAAAGGTCTGTCACAAGGCGACCCATCCGCTCAGCTTGTTCTGACATTATTCCAAGAAATTTTTCTCGAGCTATCGGGTCGTCCTTGGCATGACCTCGGAGGGTTTCAATGTAGCCTTTGAGCGAGGCGATCGGAGTTTTAAGTTCATGACTGGCATTGGCCAGAAAATCGGCACGCAATTCGCGTTCTTTTGCCGCCAAAGTCCGGTCTGCTAACACGGCGAACATGACGGCTGTTTGAGTGTCTCCTGGTCTCGCAGAAATGGCTTGAGAGAAATCAACATCAATATATCGCTCTGTTGGCTCAGTAATATGAACCGAAAGGGGAGGTGAGATTTCTCCCTCGAAGGCCCGATCCATCAAGGGTTTCAAAGCTGATGCCGGTAAAAATGCGCCGAGTGGACGGCCAACCATTTCCGGCGATAGCATTTTCTGCGCGGCTTTATTTGCGTGAAGAACTGTAGAGTTCGTATCGATGATAGCGACAGCCCTTGGGAGGGAGTCCGCGATTTCTTCCAATGCCTCGGCCCTCAGTCGACGGCAGTGTCTGTTAGTCACTCTGGGTCCGGACGAAGCTTGGTAAGGGTATGGCGAGCGAAAGTAAAACAGCAACGCGATTAGGCTTGCGCTTGTCACCGAGGCCGCGGCCCAAAACGGCGCCTTCGCCAGAATTGAGAGTGTCAAAAGTGAACCGACGACGATACAGCTGACGATCAGCGCATCTGGGCGGAAGGTGTTTTTAAGCGGGGAGGGCGGCACGAGCGTTTACGTGTCCAATACAGCTAACTTATCCTACCGGCGACCTAACGGAAAGAACGGGGTGAAGACAAGGGCGTTATCAAGAGCACATGCAATCTATTTGGACTTTTGGCGTGGTTTCGAACGATTATTGAAGGATGGATTACCATCAAGTATCTTTCGCGAACCAACATGAATACACAGACTTAAAGAAAATAATTATTATCGTTTTTCAATAATTATTGATTGACTTTCGCTAAACATCACTTAGTGAGGCACTATGCGATCAACATGCGATATTTTGGGTAGTTTACGTCACGCGGCCTCTGGGGGTGTGATTGTTCTTTTATTGAGCGGATGCGCGTCGATCAAGATGTCGCCTGAGCCGACAGTCGTTGCGCCGCAATTAGAGGCGAATGCAGATGTCGAGCCCCCTCAAGATTGGGTCGTGCCTGCGCCGGATGCTTTGCCCACAACGGATTGGGTCCGTACCTTTCCTGATACCATACTGATTGAGTTGGTCGATGAGGCGCTGCGAGAAAACACCAATATCGGGGCGGCTTACGCGAGATTGGAGAGCGCGATTGCTCGCGAGAAAGTCAGTCAATCTGCGCGTTTGCCTAGTGTTGGTGCGACGGGTGGTCTGTCGCGAACCGAGCGTGCCAATGAATTTATTCCCGATTCAACAGCAATAAGTATAGGCTTGAACGCGAGTTGGGAGCCTGATTTCTGGGGGCGTGTTTCCGATAATATCAACGCATCTGAATTAGAGACCGAGGCCTCTTCAATCGATGTTGCGGGTGCGCGCTTGTCAATTGCTGGAAGTGTTGCCCAAACGTGGTTTGGGCTGATTGAAGCTCGTCTTTTGACCGATTTGTCTCAACGAGAAGTCGAGACCCAAGAGAGGGCTTTGCGTCTTACAGAGCGCCGTTTCCAGTCAGGTGTTTCTGGTAGTCAGGACGTGCGCCTCGTCAGATCTTCCTTGGCGCAAGCAGAAGCCAATAAAGCGTCGCGACTACAGCGAATGTCGGACTTGTCTCGCCAGCTTGAGGTTTTGCTCACGCGATATCCTGCGAGCGAGCTCGACGCCTCCGTAGATTTACCAGAGTTGCCAGAGCTTGAGGGTGTAGGTTCGCCGACTTTCATTTTGACCCAGCGACCTGACCTGATCGCTGCGGAACGGCGCATGGCAGCGCAGGGAATTCAAATCGATTTGGCGAAAAAAGCTTTGCTTCCAAGTCTGTCTCTTACGGGATCAACTTCCGCAGCAGGTGGCGGGTTAGGTAGTTTTTTTGACATCGACGCTTTGGTTGCAAGCCTCGTATCAAATATTTCAGCTCCGATTTTTCAAGGCGGTCGTCTAAGGGCTAATATCGACCTTCAAGAAGCTGTCCTGAAGCAGCAATTGCAATCCTATATTGGTGCTGTGCTAAATGCGTATCTTGATGTAGAGAATGCTCTATACGCTGAAGGTCGGTTGGAAGAGCGAGAAAATGCACTGCGTGTATCCGTTGATGAGGCGTTTGCGGCGGAGCAGCGTCTTGAGCAACGTTATATTGAGGGCCTCGCGACGATCCTGCAGTTGCTAGATGCGCAATCCCGTCGTATTTCCTCCGAAGGTCAGCTAATTTCCGCTCGGGCCGAGCGATTGCAAAACCGCGTACGCCTTCATGTCGCCTTAGGCGGCGGAGCCTATGGGGATGTACCCCCTGACGCTTTACCTGCTTTTTTGAGAGATTAAGAATAACTCCATGTCCGACACTTCACTCGACTATTCTATTCCTGAGCGCAAAGGCGGGGTGTTGAGAAAATTTCTCGTCATCTTTGTGCCGATTTTCATCATTGTAATGTTCTTCGTTGCCGCTCAGGTCATTATCGCTCTGACGAAGACACCGAAGGAGAAGAAGCGGAATTTCAATACGTTGGCCGTGATTGCCGATTATGCGAAAATTGAGGACGTTCAGCTACAGGTTCGGACGCAAGGCGAAGCGCGTCCGCAAATTGAGATTGATCTCGTGCCTCAAGTCGGCGGTAAGATCGTTTACGTCTCTCCGAATTTTGTAGAGGGTGGCATTTTTCGTAAGGGCGAAACGCTTGTGCGTGTCGAGGATGATGACTTTAAAGTTGCTGTCATTCGCGCTGAAGCTGGCGTGGCGCAGGCCCAACAAGTCCTCGTGCGCGAAAAGGCGGAAGGCGAAATTGCGCGCCAAGACTATGCAGAGCTAGGGCGCGGTGAGCCGACGCCTTTGGCGCTACGAGAACCACAACAAGCGCAAGCGCAAGCCGCGTTGAGAGCGGCCGAGGCCGATCTTCAGGCGAGCAAACTGAATTTATCCAGAACGGAAGTAAAAGCGCCATTTTCAGGTCGAGTTCGTTCTAAAACTTCTGACATTGGGCAATTCGTGTCGCCAGGCAGCCGATTGGGGCGTATTTTCTCGAAAGATATCGTCGAAGTCCGTTTGGCATTGTCAGACGATCAATTGGCGAAATTAGACTTGCCGTTAGCTTTTGTTGCCAATGATCGCGCATCGGCGCCTAAAGTTGACTTGAGCGCCCAAGTCGCGGGAAAAACTCGGCACTGGGAAGGGCGTATCATGAGAACTGATGCAGCCTATGATACGCAGACGCGCGCACTCTTCGCGATTGCTGAAGTTTTTGATCCCTATGGCGCGGGAGCTTCTGAGGATGGTGTTCCGCTGGCGCCGGGTCTCTTTGTTGATGCTGATATATCAGGCAAGTCTTTTGAAAATGTTATTGTCATCCCGCGCGACGGACTACGTCCTCAGGATGAAGTCTATATCGTTGATAATGTGGGCCAAGCGGAAATCCGCAAAGTCAGCGTCTTAGATGCTGGGCCAGAGCGCGCGCTTTTGACATCTGGTGTTGGTGCGGGAGAACTGGTTGTGTTGTCCCCGATGGAGCGATCCCGCGTCGAAATCACACTTAAAGTGTTGGACGTGAATGATCCTGAGAATGTTTTAGTCGATCCGCCTAAACCAGACTGGATGGTTGAGGCAGAAGCTGAAGATGCGGCTGATGCCAAAGCAAGCGAAGGCGACAAAAAGAAAAAGCGCCGCTGGGGTAAAGCGTCTGATGAAGATGACGGTGCCGCAAGCGAAAATTCCGACAAAAAAGACGAAGCGGAAGGCGATCCTGAAGACGATAAGACTGAGGAGAATTAGACCGTGAAAGCTCTTGTTGCATGGTTCGTAAGGAACCCAGTGGCGGCCAACCTTTTGATGTTGGCCATGTTTGTTGCGGGTATCTTTGGATATTCAAATCTCGAACGTGAATTCCTTCCGGGTACAACGATTAACGGGATGACGGTCAGCGTGCAGTGGAACGGCGCGTCTCCACGCGACGTGAACGAGCAGATTGTTACCCGCGTTGAAGAGGCCGTCGATGGTCTAGACGGTATTGATTATATTGAGGCCACGGCCCGCGAGGGCGGCGCTTCTATCAACATCCGAACAAAGCTTGGTATCGATTACGAAAAAATGCTCGACCAGGTGAAGAACCGTGTGGATGCCATTCAAAATCTTCCGCCTGACTCCTTCCGACCCCAAGTTATTCGGTGGGACGCACAAGTTGATATCATGTATTTGGCGCTCTACGGGCAAGTTGACCGTTTAACTTTGCAGCGTGCCGCCAATGATTTGCGTTTGAAGCTGACGCAATTGCCGGGTCTTCAGCTCACAGAGCAGATGACGAAGATTCCGGAACAAGTCACAATTGAAATTTCCGAAGATGCGCTCCTGCGGTATAATTTAACGTTTAATCAGGTCAGCCAAGCGATCTCGGGCAGTTCCGTGAACTTGTCCGCTGGGACCGTTGAAACAACAGGCGGGAACCTGCAATTGCGGGCTCGCAATCTTGCTGACTCAAAAGCAGATTTTGAAAATATTATCGTGCGTCAAACGCCAAGCGGCGGGATTGTTCGCATTGGCGATGTGGCTAATGTCATCGACGGGTTTGATGATAATAAGTTCGCCGCGACCTTCCGCGGGCAACCAGCCGCGATTTTCCGCGTGTTATCGCCTGAGACGTCTAACATCACTGAAGCTGGGAATGCTATTCGCAAGTTCGAAGAGGACATTCAGGACTCCCTTCCGCCGAATATGACTTTCAGTATTTGGGTCGATGGTTCAACGATGTTCGACAGTCGCATGTCCCTCATCTCTGGAAATGCCTTATCAGGTATGGCTTTGGTTCTGATTGTATTGATGCTCTTCCTTCGGCCAAAGGTCGCAATTTGGGTCACGCTCGGAATCGCAGCGGCATTCGCAGGCGCGCTTGCGGTGGCTCCAGCGATCGGCATCACGTTAAACATGATCTCATTGTTCGCCTTTTTGCTAGTGATCGGGATTGTCGTCGATGACGCCATCGTTGTTGGCGAAAGTATTCATTTTCACGTGGAAAACGGGATTGATGGTGAACGCGGTGCCATCGCTGGCGCAGGAATGGTTATGAAGCCTGTCTATTTCGCCGTCATCACCACCATAATGATGTTTGTGCCTATGATGCTTCTATCCGGGCCTATTCGGTCGATGTTTGAGCAAATTAGTTTGGTCGTCATCGCCGTTTTGGTTTTCTCCCTTATCGAGGCTTTCTTTATTTTGCCGGCGCATTTGCGTCACTTAAAGCCCGTCGACCCAAATAAAGTTACGGGCATAATGAAGTTCCAGCATCGTCTTGCCGAAAGTTTGAATACCTTTGCGCGTAAGGTTTTTCGACCAGTGGTCGCACTTCTGCTGCGGTTCCGTTACGTCACCGTTTCAGTCTTCCTCGGCTTGATGATTATGGCCGTAATGTTGCTTACATCTGGCGTAGCTCCATCGGCCTTCTTGCCTGAGGTGGAAGGTGATATGATCCAAGTGGAAATTCGTTTCCCTGAGGGCACCACCTTCGAACGGCGCGAGCAAGTTCGGCAGCAATTGGACGACGGTATCGCGCGGTTGAACGCTGACTCCATGAAGCTATTTGGGGTTGAAGAAGATGTGATCTCGCATCCTGGCACGATCACTGAAGGACGTGGAGTTCAAGGCTTCCTCGGTCTGATTGAGACCGACAAACGAAATAACACATCGACTCGTACGGTTGCTGATAAACTCGAAGAATATGTGGGGCCCGTCAGCGATGCATTCCGCGTCAATTATGGATCGACCGAAGGTAATTTTGGCGGGGGCGGAGGCTTATTCTATGCTGTCGACTCTGACAATGAAGATGATCTCCGCGCTGCGATTCTTGACCTCAAAGAAGAAATATCCACTTATGATGGTGTCGTTGGAACCTGGGATAACCTAGAAAGTTCAGCTTCAGAAATACGTTTCAATATGAAGCCAGGTGCCGAAACTCTTGGGATTACGTTGCAAGACGTGACCCGCCAAGTTCGCCAGGCCTTTTTTGGACAAGAGGTTCAGCGGCTGCCACGAAATGGTGAAGATGTTCGGGTGATGGTTCGCTATCCCCTCGCGGCGCGGGAAAGCATCGATAGTTTGAATGACCTGCGTATTCGCAGCGCGAATGGTGTCGAAGTCCCGCTTTACTCTGTTGCTGAGGTTAGCTTCGCCGAGGGTGTTTCGCGCATCCAAAGACGGGACCGAAAGCAGGTCGCCTATACGGGCGGTCGTGTCCGAGGCGAGCCGCAAATTCAGACAGAGATTAAGGCGCAATTAGAGGCTGATTTCTTCCCAAGTTGGCAGCTTCGTCATCCCAATGTTGAGAAGGTCAAGGTTGGCGAAGATGAAATTCAGACCACTCTAATTAGAGAGTTGAGCATCAGCGGACTTGCCATCCTGTTTATGATGTATGGCTTGCTGGCGATCGCGTTCAAATCCTACTCTCAACCATTATTGATTATGATTGCGATTCCTTTCGCCTTTATCGGCATGATCTTCGGTAACCTAATCACAGGCGTTCCGTTTGGGATGATGAGTGTGTTTGGCTTCTTTGCGGCTTCTGGCGTTGCGGTGAATGATAACCTCGTGCTTATCGATTATGTCAACCGGCTACGGGATAAGGGGGTAGGTGCCTATCAGGCTATGCTGGATGCTTGTGTCGCGCGTTTTCGTCCAATCTTGCTGACATCGGTGACGACATTCGTCGGTATCATGCCAATCCTATTTGAGACGTCCACGCAGAGTGAGTTCCTGAAGCCCATGGTGGTAGCTTTGGCCTTTGGTGTTCTGTTCGATTTCTTCCTCACGCTCATGCTTGTACCTGCGTTATTCGGCGTGGGTGTCGACCTACATCGTTTCTTCAAGGGCCTTTGGACCGGTGTGAAACAAGATCCGCTCGGGTCAAACTATGATCCTGACATTGTCTTAGCTCTAGAGGGTATGGACATTGCAGATGATATTGATTTGGCGGGCAAACCTTCCGCGTCTAGCGGGAGTGTTCCCGCACCAGCGGAATAGTAAAAAATATGAACCAGTCTTGGAGGACTTTACGTGTCGCTTAAATTTGTAATGGGAACGAGTTTTGCCGTTCTTTCTCTCGCGCTCGCTGCGTGCAGCGAAAAATCTGTTGAAACGGAAATGACTGAAGTCACAAAGACAATGACAGTCGAACCAAAATCTGCGGTCCTAGGGACCTTCGGCATTGCGACAAAACATATGGATACGGCTGTTGATCCCGGCGAGAATTTCTATGAATTCGTCAATGGAACTTGGCTCAAAAACAAAGAGATACCAGCTGATCGTTCACGTTTCGGCGCATTCAACGTGCTGAGTGATCAAGCGGAAACCCGCGTTCGTAAAATCATCGAGACGGCGGCGAGCAAGTCCGATCCAAGCGCAGATGAAAAACGCATCGGTGACTTCTATAACGCGTTTCTCAACACTGATTTAATCGAAGAAAAAGGGTTGGCACCCGTCCAACCTGCGCTTGATCGTATTAAAGCGGCAGAAACCCATGGGGATATTCTAGCTCTCATGGCGGATACGGGATTGGGGCTAGCTTCACCTGTTTCGCCATACGTCTATATCGATGCGAAGAAAAATGACGAATATATCGTCTATATGACCCAATCTGGCCTCTCATTGCCAAACCGGGATTATTATTTTGACGAAAGCGAAAAAGGACAGAAAATCCTGAAAGGATATCGCGATCTTGCCTCGACAATGCTCTCAGAGGCCGGTGCCGAGAATGCAGCCAAGCGCGCGGAAGCTGTCTTGGCTTTTGAAACCGCTCTCGCAGAAGGACATTGGACTCGCGTCCAGCAGCGCGATCGTGATCTGACCTACAATAAAATGAGCACAGCAGAACTTGCGGAAATGGCCCCTGGTGTAAATTGGGATATGATGCTCACAGCCCTCGGACTTGGCGAACAAGAGACAGTCATTATTCGCGAAAAATCCGCGATCGAAAATGCGGCTAAAGTCTTCGCGGATACGCCCGTTGATGTGCTGAAAGACTATCTCACCGTTAGCTTGATGAATGGTCATTCGGCTTATTTGCCAGCCCGTATCGATGATGCGAATTTTGAATTCTACGGCAAAACACTGCGAGGCCAGGAAGAACAACGCCCCCGTTGGAAACGCGGCGTGTCTGCTGTCAATGGCACATTGGGTGAGGTTGTCGGTAAGGTCTATGTGAAAGAGCATTTCCCACCGAATTCAAAAGTTCAAATGGATGAGTTGGTTGAAAATATTCGCGGCGCTTTCAAAACGGGCATCGACGGTCTGGAATGGATGGGCGACGATACAAAAAAACAAGCTCAGTATAAACTGGCGAAGTTTAACCCAAAAATTGGTTATCCAGACCGTTGGGAAACCTATGAAGGTTTGAACG
Source organism: Litorimonas cladophorae (assembly GCF_014652455.1). Classification (GTDB taxonomy): domain Bacteria; phylum Pseudomonadota; class Alphaproteobacteria; order Caulobacterales; family Maricaulaceae; genus Litorimonas; species Litorimonas cladophorae. The sequence continues at coordinate 763,622 of NZ_BMYV01000002.1, forward strand.
TTGACCGGGACGACCTCATCGGAACAATCCAGTCCGCTCGAAAGTGGTCATGGGAAGATTCTATTGGACAATTGGGCCAACCTATCGATCGCGACGAATGGGGCATGACGCCTCAAACCGTGAACGCTTATTACAACTCCATTTTGAATGAGATCGTATTCCCTGCTGCGATTTTGGACGCGCCTTTCTTTGATCCGAACGCAGACCCTGCCGTGAACTATGGTGGGATTGGCGCGGTTATCGGCCATGAAATGGGCCACGGATTCGACGACCAAGGTCGAAAGTCTGATGGCGATGGTATTCAACGCGATTGGTGGACGGAAGCTGACGCGGAAGCCTATGAAGCTCGGGCCAAATTGCTTGCAGATCAATATAGTGCCTTCGAACCCTTGCCAGGTGAAAACCTTGACGGGCGTTTAGGCTTGGGTGAAAATATTGGTGATCTGACCGGTGTGACCATGGCCTATAACGCGTACAAAAAATCTCTGAATGGCGAAGAAGCACCAGTGATCGACGGTTATACAGGTGATCAACGTTTCTTTATGGCGTGGGCTCAGGTTTGGGCCATTAAGTGGCGCGAAGAAGCCTTATCCGCACAGATCAAAAACGGTCCGCATAGCCCAGGCGAATTCCGCGCCAATGGTATCGTGCGCAACTTCCAACCTTGGTATGATGCGTTCGGCATCACAGAAGACGACGCCATGTATTTGGCTCCAGAAAATCGAGTGAAAATCTGGTAGGTCGAGAAAGACTTGCAATTCAACGGCCCATCTCGTTAACGCGGGGTGGGTCTTTTTTTATCCGATCAGAAGCCGTTGTAGTCTGGCCATGATTTTCCTTATTGTCTGATATGGTTATCTGAACTTAGGAGGGCCTTTGTTTGTCTAAAGTTAAAACAGCGCTGATCATTGGGGCGGGTGATGATACGGGATCAGCAATTGCGAAGGCGTTTGCCCGCGAAGGCTTGAGTGTGTGTGTTACCCGCCGGCCACGCCATCTGGACAAGCTAGAACAATTGGTCGCAACCATTCGGGAAGAGGGCGGCCAAGCCCATGCCAAACCCTGTGATGCGCGAGAGGAGGCGGGCATGATCACTCTATTTGAAGAGGTCGAAGCGATTGGACCGTTAGAGGTCGTCGTCTTCAACATTGGTGCAAATGTCAGATTTGGGATTACCGAAACGAGTGAGCGTGTCTTCCGAAAAGTCTGGGAGATGGCATGCCTTAGCGGCTTTCTGACGGGGCGTGAAGCGGCTCGGCATATGCGACCGCGTGGTCAGGGAACTATTATTTTTACAGGTGCCACCGCCAGTCTTCGCGGAGCGTCCGGCTTCTCTGCTTTTTCATCGGCGAAACATGGCCTGCGGGCCGTTGCCCAATCTATGGCGCGAGAATTAGGACCGCAGGGTCTTCACGTTGCCCACACCGTCATTGATGGCATGATCGACTCGAATTTTATTCGTGAAGTGGTTCCCGATGTGGATGATCGACGCGCGCGTGATGCTATTTTGAACCCAGACCATATCGCGCAAGCCTATGTCGATATTCATAATCAACCTCGGACAGCTTGGACATTTGAGCTTGATTTGCGACCTTATTGTGAGACGTGGTGATGACGCAGACAATAGATTTTATTTTCGATTTCGGTAGCCCCAATGCTTATCTGGCTTGGAAGGTTTTACCCAACATGGCCGCGCAAAAAGGCGTCGTGGTGAACTATATCCCCTGTTTGTTGGGTGGGATTTTTAAAGCGACAAATAATCAACCGCCAATGATTGCCTATGGCGCCGTTTCAGGGAAATTGGAGTATCAGCGGATCGAGATGAACCGTTTCATTGCAAAATATGGGCTCTCGAAATTTCGCTTTAACCCGCATTTCCCAGTCAATACGTTACTCCTCATGCGCGGGGCTTGCGCGGCCGCAGCCAGTGACACGCTCGACGCATATATTGAGGCGGCCATGGCGGCGATGTGGGAAGACGGACTGAATATGTCTGATCCAGATGTCTTTGTCTCTGCCATGAACGCAGCTGGGCTGGAGGGTTCGACCTTACTAACGGAGGCCCAAAACCCAAGCATTAAGGCGAGACTGTTGGAAAACACGAACGCCGCAGTTTCCCGCGGCATATTTGGTATTCCGAGCTATTTTGTTGGTGACGAAATGTGGTTCGGAAAAGACCGCATTCGGGACCTGATGCAGACGCTCTAACTATTCTGAAGTCATCTATTCTGCGGCTTGGGGAACAGCCCACTCCGCTTTGATCATATCCGCAGCTTTTTCCGCAATCATAATTGTGGGTGCGTTAGTATTACCAGAAACAACTTGCGGCATGATGGAGGCATCGACAACGCGCAATCCATCCAGACCGTGAACTTTAAGCTGCGGGTCTACGACTGACGTCGGATCTGCCGTCAGAGACGGTCCCATTTTGCAGGTGCCGACAGGATGATAAACCGTATCGGCGCGGGCGGTGATATCGGCACGTAATTCAGCTTCGTCGACGGCATCCGTTCCGTACAGCGGTTTGCCCCTCGCCGCGTCCAATGCGGGCGATTGCATAATCTGCTGCGTGATACGCGCTGCACGATAGAGTTTTTCGACATCGTCAGGATGCGTCAGGAACGCCGGATCGATGGCGGGTGTGTCAGATGGGTCAGCCGAGTTCAATGTCACCGTACCGCGGCTCTTAGGTCGCAGCAGACAGACATGTGTCGAGAAACCATGTCCCCAGTGAAGCTTTCGACCATGATCATCTACAACGGCGACGATGAAGTGCAATTGAATGTCAGGCGACGGTTCATCCTTATCAACGTAAAGAAACGCACCGCTTTCAGCGAGGTTTGAAGCCAGTAAACCGGTTCCTGATTTTCGATAATTCACGATCTCTTTAATCATGTTGAGAGAGCCACCCAGCGAAAATCCGACCGTTTCTTTCGACAGATTTCGCTTAGCTTTATAAGCCGATATCCAATCAATGTGATCTTGCAAGTTTTCACCAACCCCAGGCAAATCATGAACTTGCTTAATCCCATGGGGCGTCAGGTTTTCAGCCGCGCCAATCCCTGACAACAGCAAGAGTTGAGGGGAGCCGAACGCTCCGCAAGAGACGATTACTTCTCGTCGGGCTTTGACCTCGATTGTTTGTTTCTTCTTTTGTAAACGCACACCAGTTGCGCGACCATGTTCCACGAGGACTTTTTCGGCTAAGACCTCCGTCATCACGCTTAGATTGGGGCGTTCCATGGCTGTTTCGAGATAGGCTTTTGCCGTAGACCAACGAACACCATCTTTATGGGTCACGTCATAGGGACCGAATCCCTCCTGCATGGCCCCATTGAAGTCATCATTGGCTGGAATTTGCAGCGTTTTACAAGCTTCGAAAAACTCTTCGTTCAAAGGAGAGATTTTCCGACGCTCGACGCTCAAAGGTCCACCTGCGCCGTGAAATTCATCTGCGCCTTGGTCTCGATCTTCAGCTTTTTTGAAATAGGGCAGGACATCGTCATAGGACCAACCGGGATTTCCCAGCGAGGCCCAATTATCGTAATCCGCTTTATGGCCACGAATATAGATCATCGCATTGGTGCTGGACGAACCACCCAAGGCTTTTCCGCGTGGCTGATAGCCCTTACGACCGCCAAGACCCTTTTGTGGAACTGTTTCGAACGCCCAATTACGCTTCTTGGTGACCATATTCACGATGGTTAGTCCGGGTACCGATACACTCCAATGTTTATGTGTTGGGCCTGCCTCAATGAGGCAGACGGAGACGCTGGGGTCTTCGGTTAGGCGTGCCGCGAGCGTGCATCCCGCACTTCCCGCACCAACAATGACAAAATCAAATTCGGTTTCCATTAGAGAATTTTCTTCATGAGGCCGATCATCTTCCGCGTCTTATTGGTGTAAGGCGGGAAAAGGTTTTTACCTTGGCTAAACTTCGACTGAATGAACACGCCCTTCATATGGGAGAAGCTCTGGAACCCTGCTTCGCCATGATAGGCACCCATGCCAGATGGACCGACGCCGCCGAAAGGAATGTCTTCTTGGACAACATGCCAAGCGGTTTCATTGATGGACACGCCGCCTGAAATTGTCTCGCGGAGAACTTTGTCGCGGTTGCCTTTGTTTTCACCGAACCAATAAAGCGCCAATGGTCGTTCACCTTTTTGGATCGTATCCAAAGAGTCGTCGAGTGTTTCCGACGCCACAACAGGGAGGAGGGGCCCAAAAATCTCTTCCTGCATGATTTTCATGTCAGGTGTTGTGTTCGTCACAACCGTGAGCGGCACGCGGCGTTCTTTGGCGAGCTGTTGCTTGTCATCATCGCCAGCGACACGAATTGTAGCGCCTTTGTTTTCGGCATCTTCAAGAAGGTCTTGAAGGCGCGCGTAGTGACCATCGGCAATGATAGACGTATAATCGGGGTTACCTGCGACGGTTGGGAAAAATTCCTCGGCCTTCGCAATCATCGCATCAGAGAACGCATTAATCTTGGCTTCGGGCATCAAAACATAATCTGGTGCCACGCAGGTCTGGCCAGCGTTCAATAATTTGCCATTGGCGATACGCGCAACGGTCATATCCATTTTGGCGCTCTCGTCGATGATAACAGGCGATTTTCCGCCAAGTTCTAGCGTCACAGGGACGAGGTTAGCGCCCGCGGCTTTGCCAACCATACGCCCAACACTTGTGGACCCAGTGAAGACGAGATGGTCAAAGGTCAAATTAGAAAAAGCCGAGGCCACATCGACCCCGCCTGTAGCGACGAAAACTTCTTCATCTGTGAACCCTTTGGCCAAGACCTCCTTTAGAAGTTGACTAAAACGCGGCGTGTATTCGCTGGGTTTAATCATCGCGCGATTGCCTGCACCCAGTGCGCCGACAAGCGGCATGACAGCGAGCTGTAGCGGGTAATTCCAAGGGCTGATGATGCCAATGACGCCAAGGGGCTGTGGGATAATCACGTTCTTAGCAGGTAGATATTGCAACGCGGTTGGGGCTTTGCGGGTCTTCATCCATTTTGGTGTATGTTTAATCGCATGAGAAATGCCGCCTTGGATAACGAGGCATTCGGCGATGAGCGTGTCTTCTGCGGCGCGGTTGCCGAAGTCATCGCTGATGGCTTTAATAAATTCGGCTTCGTGGCCGAGGATCAGTTCGCGGAGCGTGACGAGTTTAGCTTTGCGGGAAGCCCAATCCGAATTTGGGTTCTTGTTAAAGGCAGCGCGTTGTGCGGCCAAAACGGTGTCGAGTTCGGCTGGTTTTGTCGTACCCGTGCTGACGGGCTTGTCTGGATTAATGCGGACCATTTCGGATTCCCCTAATTATATTTTTGTCACTTATATACGAAAAAGGGCGCGACCCGAAGGCCGCACCCTGAATTTAATCTATGCTGTAACGACTAGAAGTTCTTACGAACCGTCGCGCCGAACATACGTGGCTCTTGGATAAAGGCCGAACGTGAACCAGAACGGAATACAGTGTTAAATGTAACACCGCGTGTGATCTCATTCGTGAGGTTGGTTGCCCAAAGCTCAAACGCGTAGCTATCGTCCGCATCCGTCAAACCAATACGCGCGTTCACTTTCGTGTTCGCATCTTGGACATCATATGGATTTGGCGCTTGAGTTGCCAAGACCACAGCTTGTGTTGATGTCCGACGATCACTTTCGTAGCGCATCTGAGCATTCAAGAAGAAGTTCAGATTCTCTGTGAGGCTACCTTCGTAGTTCGCGCCCAAGATACCCACAGTGCCCGGTGCATTGGTGAGGTCATTGCCACATAGCGAAGTTACGTTGATCCGCGTGTCACTGCCTGCACAGTCGTCAGGATAAGCCGCATCCACGAGCGTTAAAGCACCGTTCAATGTCAATCCGTCCGTAGGACGGGCAACGGCTTCGATCTCGATACCTTTAGAGTTCGCTTTTGGCACGTTAAACGTCGTGAACTGTGCACCCGTGAACTCCAGAACTTGGAAGTTATCGAAGTTTTGGATGAAGGCCGCGACGTTCAATGTGAGCATATTGTCGAGAAGTTTCGACTTCAGGCCAATCTCATAAGCATCAACTTCTTCCGAAAGGAAGCTCGGCTCTGCACCACCGGATGCTGCCGTAGAGTCCAGGTTAAAGCCACCGGCTTTGTAACCATGGGTAAAGCTGGCGTATGTTGAAACCGACGGTGCGATTTCATAGCCAAGTTTCGCTGTATAGATCAGTTCCTCGTCTTTGAAGGTCTCATCAAATGTGCGCGGCAGTGGGAACACTGCAGCTTGAGGAAGATCGGCAGGTGCCAAGAATGCCAAACACCCAAGTCCGAAGACGTTACTCACGAGGGGAGCCGGCACATTGCCTGCACCGATAGAGCCCAGAGTTGCCGGACAAATCGTATTGGCCGCATTTGATTGCCCAAAGCTACCATCTTTGGTTTCGTCTGAATAACGAAGGCCCAAAGTGAGTGAGAGCTGATCGGTGACATCGAAGATGTTATGCGTAAAGAGCGAGAAGCTTGTGCTGTCTTGCGCATAATTTTGCGTCATCGTTGTACCCGCTGGATCAATTCCACCTGTTAGGACTGATAACGGGTTCGCGCCAAAGGCACCGCCAGTTGGGGCAAAGAAGAGCGCCCCGACAAGTTCGCCGTAATCTTCACCGAGTTCAAATCTGACATCCTGCTCGATTTCTTCGTCAGAGTAATACGCACCAACCATCCAGCTCAGACGGTCTTCCATCGCACTACCTTGAACACGGAGTTCGTGGCTCATGGTATTGATTGCCAGAGGACCACTTACGTTCAAGACATCGATTCCAGAGAAATCTGAATCATAGTCTTCAAATGCGTCATAATCGCGAATTGACCCTAGATAGATCAGGTCTGCATTATCGCTGATTGGGTATTCCATCTCGAGGACAAAACCTGTTTGATCGCTGCTCGGATTAGGTTCGAAGCTTACGCCACTTATAAGATTGTCGACGGCAGCTTGTGCGCCACTATCATCATTAACACCAATTGCGACATCCGGACCAACCATACCGCCACGTGCACCCAGGCCTACGGCACCGAAAAGACCCGCTGTTTCAACGGCGGATTGCTGAACTTCCAAAGCAGCGCCGACAGGAGCGGAACTTTCGGAGTGATCAACGATCAGGCGGCCTTTAAATCCATTGTCCGCTTCCCAACCGACTTGGCCACGGAGCATGAATTGATCAACGGCATTGGATTCGCCGATGCGATTTCCGTTGGCGTCAAAAAGTTTGAGGTAACCATTCCGGTTGCGGTAAGCCCCTGTCAGCCGGACCGCCACTTTGTCCTCAACAACTGGGATGTTGATTGCGCCTTGAACGCTCTTTTGGGCGTAATTACCCAATGTGGCATTTACGAAGCCGCTAACTTCATTCGACGTCAAATCTGGACGATTATTGACAATCTTCAGTGCACCCGCCGACGTGTTACGTCCGAAGAGCGTACCTTGTGGGCCGCGAAGGACTTCTACGTTTTCAACATCTACGAATTCACCAAGCGCGATACCGGGACGAGACTGATAGGCCCCATCGATGAAGACACCGACCGCAGATTCAAAACCAATGTTGTTAGAGGTCGTACCGACACCGCGAATGCGAAGCACGACTGTGCCTGACGCTGTTTGTGCGGCGGAAGAGGCAAAACTAGGTGCGACAATAGCCAAGTCCTGTACGTTGACGACGCCTTGCTTCTCTAAGACTTCTGGCGACAATACAGTCACCGCAATTGGAACATCTTGTAGAGCTTCTGGTCGACGTGTCGCTGTCGAGATAACGACATCTTCACGGAATGATGTGTCGCTACTCTGTGCAAATGCAGTGGACGCAGACATGAGTGCGGTAGTTGACAATAACGCAAGACCTGCGCTGGCTATCTTATTCATAGAACTCTCCCCGAGTGGATAATAGAACACCCCGGATATTTCCGGTGACGCTATATCCTTGATTTGCGAAATTTTTGCGCTTTGCAAGGTGTAATAAGGGGAAGTTTCGCGAACTGTGGCGAAAACACCACAGTTTTTGGGTAAAACGCCTAGGCGCGTCCAGTTTTCACAAAGGCGGCAATCATATGACGCGTCCGTCCGCCCAAATTGTCCTCGCAGGCTGCGATTTGGGAGTATCGGCGGCGAAGTTTCCCAGGCGCGTCTTTCAACCGCCCGACGCCCCAGCGTTCTGTTGCAGCATAGATTCGTGACAGACGACCTGCCGCACCGGATAGGGGGACAAAACCAGAGACCACTTCAGCCGACGCGCTGGCATAATGACGTTTATAGCCGTCCAATCCTTCGCCCATGTCGATTTTACGATAACCCGTGTCGTCACTTGCATCGATCAGCATCTCTAGGAGTTGGATGCCCGGACCATATTCCGACAATTCATCATCATAGGCGACCATCCAGCTGTGGAAGACATCGCCATCTGATAGCCCGAGATCGATGGCTGCGAGACGGTCCCCGAAGTAAAGTGCGTGCATGTCACAGCGTAAGTCTGCTTTTATGCCGCGTTCCCATAGACTTCGAATGAGAGACTGCGTCCAATCAGCAGAGAGCACATCATATTTTCCAGTTTGCGTGAATTTCTTTCGCTTCCAGTCAATCAACGATTGGTAAACATCAATGTTTCGAGAGAACAATTCGATCCGAGGCGTGCCAATATCTTCATCTGCTTTGCGCGTGCGGCGACGATTAGATTTCAGGTGTCGTCGATAGGATCCATCACGACCTGCGCGCCAGTCGTCGACAGACGTATCAATTTCAATCGCTGCAGTGACGGATTTTGATAATATCTGCGGTAGGCGGAGGCGGTTTGGGTCCGTGGCACAACTATAATGAAACGCGCCAATACCTGTACCCGTTAGCAGGCTGTCATATGTAACGTCGTTATCACGGGTTATGATACCATGATAATCGCTCATCGGCGCGCCGACTGGCCGCGTAAAGCGCTGTCCTTGTAACGGTAGAAACGCGAGAGGCGTGCCGTCTTCTTCGTACTGACAAACAATTCGCACGTCTGGCCGTATATCGGACAGAATTTTCGCATAATCGGGATGAAAATAAGGAGATCGCAAGGCTGGGTTTTGCGCGCGCATTACCGACCACGCCGCCCAATCGGTCTCCGTCATTTCGGAGGATCGCTGCAACAATGTGCGCGGCAAGTTATGTTTATCGGTCTGTCCCACGCGAACGGCATAAGAGGCGAACGCTAAAAACGAATTAAAATCATTGACGACAACCGCAAATTTATTTGAAGACACCACATGGCTAGCCATTCACATCATGATCACGGCGCTGATCACCATGACCATAATCACGAACACGGTCACAGCCACGCCCCCAAGGTAAACGAAAGTAATCGACGGCGCGTGGGTCTGGCTGCGCTGTTGACGGGCATCTTCATGATTGTGGAGGTGGCTGGAGGTCTGATTTCAGGCTCACTCGCATTGCTCGCCGACGCGGGTCATATGATGACGGATTTTGCGGCCCTCGCAATGGCCTGGGGGGCTTTTAAAATTGCGCAACGCCCCGCGAATTGGCGGCATACATTCGGCTATGATCGCGTTTCAATTCTCGTCGCCTTCGTCAATGGTCTGACTTTGTTTGGCGTTGCCGTTTGGATCATCTGGGAAGGTATCCATAGGTTTTTAGAACCTACCGACGTGTTGGCGGGTCCCATGCTTTGGGTCGCTATCGCGGGGCTAATTGTCAACCTTATTGTCTTTTGGGTATTGATGGGTGCCGATCAGCATAATTTGAATATTCGTGGCGCTGTTTTGCATGTTTTAGGGGACCTTTTGGGGTCCGTCGCAGCCATTGCTGCTGCCGTTATCATCTTAACCACGGGCTGGGTTTTGGCCGACCCCATACTTTCCATTTTAGTGGCCGTTCTAATTTTGCGTTCAGCCTGGGCCTTAGTAAAGGATTCTGCCCATGTTTTGCTTCAAGGGGCACCAAGCAACCTGGATCGGCGTGAGATCGAAACGGACTTACTCATGAATGTACCAGATCTTTTACGTGTGGATCATATTCATGCTTGGGCTGTCACGCCTGAACGTCCTATTGTGACGCTGAATGCTTATATCGCTCCAAGCGCGCGAGTTGAGCCAGTCGCCCAAGCCATTAAAGCGCGTTTGGCTGAAAAGTTCGACATTGACCACGCCACAGTTGACGTGATGCGAGAGGGCTAATTCAGGTCAAAACCTTCGCGGAAACGTCTGAGAAATTCTTTCTGATTTATGTCGGGTGCTGACTCGGCGCTCGCAACTTGTACCAACATTTCTGCGAGATCGCGTGCATCATCTTTTGTAATCGTTTCACGTAAAATTCTGCTCATCGGCGTCAGCGATGTTTCTGGCAGGACAATATCATGGGTCAGGCCATCCATTTGCCGCACCAATCCATCTGCATCATCCTCGGATAATTGCATATTTGTTGAAAGTTGCGCCTCGATAACATCACGGGATTTATCGTCGATCCGTCGGCTTTCGCCTGCTCGCGCCATCATTATCATCAGGACAGTGGCAGCCTCGACAGGCGTTTCAATCAACTCAAAGCCACCTTTATTATAGGCTTTTCTGAATTTGCGCTTTCGCGGCATATTTTTGGCTTGGATCGCCGCGCCGCGGACAGTGTTGGCGGCGTCGCCGATGTTTTGGCGATTCGCGGATAGACGAAGGGCCCAGAAAAGTGCTGTGCCGACGAGAGCGAAGAAGCCGAGTAAAATATGCATAACGCAGCTTTAGCGCGAAAGACTTATCAATGTCTAACTATCTGCAACTGCGGGACGGCCCCATATCGAGATGGAAGTGATCCTTATGCGCGGCATTGTAATCGGGCGAGAGCGTGACCTGAAACAAACCGCAGGCTGCGTCGCGGGCTTCGCGCAGGAAGTTGGCTTTCTTGCGGGGGCCATTCCAATCTCTTTGGATTTGGATGCTGCTACCGTCTTCCAATTCAAAAGCGGCAACATCCCAAGCATTGGCATAAGAATGCTCGGACCATTTCCCCGATCCATTGCCGCGCTGACGACGACAGGAATAACTGCCGTAATGATGAATTTTGGCGAGCGGTTGATCGAAATGTTTGCGGGCCAACTGATCGACTTCGCGTTGCCAGAGATAAACCGCAACAGAGAGTGGGCACTGCATATTGCTCTCCCCGGGCGCGAAAAAAGTTTGATCGGTTCCATAAACGACCCGGGCGACATCCCAACCGCAAACGTCTTTTCCTGCCCCCGTGGTCGGTCGTTTTGGATCTGCTGGAATGGATTTAAAGTCGTCTGTATCGCGCGCCAAATCCATGCAGACTTGAGACGATTTCAGGTTCAAGGCAAAAAGCTGTTGACGTGTCGCAAAGCCTAAAGGGCGCGATGTGTCCAACGGTTTCCAAAATAAGTGCTGCGGGGGTACGTAATGGTCAACTGCCCAAATCGACCCGCCGATTATAAGGGTGAAAAGGGCCGTAACGAAGCCCCCCCAAATCCAGTCGCTTTTTTGACGCTTTACTCGACCAAACATATGACCTGCGCCACACGGCGGTCTCGGCGTAATTTGTCAGCTGACAATCCGTAAGAGTCGAGGGATAGAGGCTCAATGCCAGTTCCAGGCTCTGTAATAATTCCGCGCAAATATCTTGGCGCGACTGAATATACACGCCCCCGTCGTGGAGATTCTGCGCTTACTACACCAATGATTTCGCCGTCTTTATCAAGTACGGGGGCACCAGACAAACCACCCAATGACCCACTGAGGTTGCGCGACCGACCCAATTCTGACCACGCCAGCACGGCTTCATCATTCGAATAGCGGCCCCGAACTTTCATGCGATTTCGTGCTATGAGGCTACCGACGACCTCGCCTGGTTTGCCTTGTGGGAACCCAATAAAGTATCCGACTTCGCCGAGTTGTCTTTGGTTCTCAAGATCAGCGGGAAGCGGCTTGCGCGCCCAGTCAGACCGAAGGACAGCCAGGTCAGAGTTTTGAACGATCTGGGATTCGACGGGAATGACGCGCCCCATTCCGATGCGTAAGGCGACACGGTCGCAGCTATCGACGACATGACGTGCGGTCAGCCACAGACCTTTGGCATTTATCGAAAAAGCTGTTCCCATTCCAGATTGGCGAGGTGCGACGTCGACAAGGACAATATCATCTCGCGGCGAATCCGAGGGCAACATAGGACCGAGTTCTGGGTTCTCCGGGGCGTCGGGAATTATGACGTCCTGTTCGACGCCATAGGCGGTCCACACGAAGACGATTAGCACCAACGCATAGATAATCCAGTCAGGGAATTTTTTGCGCCCTTTCGCTTGATATCCACTGGCCCGACGCGCCATGGATTAACCTGCAATAGCGAAGGCGAGTATCAAGGAACCCGCAAGTTTAAAGGCCGCTAAGACAAGAGTCGGCCCGACTTCGTCACGTTCAATGCGCTCGGGCATTCCCCGAAAGACAATGTAATCGGTCATCCGGAAGAGAAAGAGTTGAAGAAGCAGAGCAAAAGCTGTCCATATGCCGACATCATAGAGCGAGAATTTGTTAATCAGACACGCCGCCACAGGCAAAGCCATGCTCAGGATTAAAGCCGAAAAGTGGATGGCCGCTGCAATATTTCCAGATTGAACAAGCTCGATTTCTTTGTGTGGGGTCAGTCTGACATAGGCGACGATTGCAGCTGTGTAGATGACCGCGACCATGATCAGGTAGAAAATAAGGTGAGGGAAGCCCGCGGCGAGGCTTTCAAATGCAGGCTGCATTGGATGGGTCCATCTGTGTTATCGTTATGCCCACGATGCCCAGTCCCACAACACGGACATCTCCAAAATCTGTGTCCAAGTTTTGTGCACTAGGTTCAAGGCTTTTGTGCTGAGAATCAAGATTCTCACAGCCTTTTAACTTTAAATTTTCGTAGCCTTTTGAACTTTCGCTTCTTTTCGCAACGTGGAGGCGCGTTTCTTCTCGCTATCGCTTTTGAGTTGCCCGCAAGCCGCGAAAATGTCCTGACCCCGCGTTTTACGAATGGGGCTAGCGTAGCCAGCCGCATTGACCATATCAGAGAAGGCTTCGATCGTTTCGGCGTCTGAACAGACATAATCAGAACCTGGCCACGGATTGAAAGGAATGAGGTTCACCTTGCAAGGAATACCCCGCAGTAGTTTGATGAGTTGCTTGGCGTGCCAAGGCTGATCATTAATACCCTTGAGCATCACATATTCGAATGTGATCCGACGTGAGTTGGAAAGACCTGGATAGTCACGACAAGCCTGCATCAATTCCTTGAGCGGATATTTTTTATTGATCGGCATAATCTGACTGCGAAGTTCGTCATTGGCGGCATGAAGTGAAATCGCGAGTTGGGCTTTTGTCCGTTCGCCCATGGGGCCAATTTCAGGCACAACGCCGGAGGTTGAAACTGTGATGCGGCGGCGACCAATGCCGAGGCCTTCAGGATCACAAATCGTGTCCAGCGCGTCGCCGACCTTTTCGGTATTATAAAGCGGTTCACCCATTCCCATAAAGACGATATTTGTCAACTTGCGATTCTCTTGAGTGGTTGGCCATTCCTCAAGATCATCACGGGCGATAATGACTTGCAGCACAATTTCACGTGCCGTCAAATTACGGACCAAGCGCTGCGTGCCTGTGTGGCAGAATGTGCAGGTGAGTGTACAGCCAACTTGGGAACTGACGCAAAGCGCGCCAGTCTTGGACACATCAGGGATGAAGACACTTTCAACCTCAACGCCGGGCGACATGCGAATGAGATATTTTCGTGTGCCATCGACAGAAATCAGGCGTTCCACGATTTCAGGACGATCCAGGGTAAATGCCTTTTCAAGTTTTGTGCGCATAGGTTTGGCAATGTTCGTCATTTGATCAAATGACGTCACGCCGTAATTATAAATCCAGTGAAAGACCTGCTTTGTCCGCATACGCACTTTTTTCGGCTCGATCCCGATGCGCAATAACTCCTCGGAGATTTCCTTGCGGCCTAACCCGACGAGACTGACCTTGCTTTCAGACGGGGCTGAAGCTGGCGTTACGGTTGCGTCAGGCGCGGTGTTGATGAGCGTAGTGGAAGACATGAGGCGGCCTCTATCACGGCGATGACCGACCGCAAAGCGGTGACTTCACAGCGCGAATCCGTTACCGAGCCCGTATGACAACCAACACGCCCGAATTTACAGTCAGCGAACTCGCCAACTCGCTTAAACGCACCGTCGAGGAAACCTATGGTCATGTGCGGGTGCGCGGTGAGTTAGGCCGTACGACAATCGCCAAGTCTGGGCATTGTTATTTAGACATCAAAGACGACCGCGCGGTGATTAACTCGATCATTTGGAAGGGCGTCATGAGCCGCCTGTCCATGCGACCCGAGGAAGGTATGGAAGTCATTGTTGAGGGCAAGCTTTCCACCTATCCGGGGCGCTCAAACTACCAATTGATCATTGAAAAGATGGAACTCGCGGGCGCGGGTGCTCTCATGGCGTTGTTCGAAAAGCGCAAGAAAATGCTGGCCGCTGAGGGTTTGTTTGACGAAGCGCGCAAGGTGGATCTGCCGTTTCTGCCTAAAGTCATCGGTGTTGTCACATCCCCCACAGGTTCCGTCATTCGAGATATTCTCCACCGTATCACCGACCGTTTTCCAAGCCATGTTCTCGTCTGGCCCGTCCTTGTGCAGGGTGACAAGGCAGCAGAACAAATCGCGGCGGCGATTAACGGGTTTAATCATGGCGACGGCTTTCCGCGTCCTGATGTGTTGATTGTTGCGCGCGGTGGTGGTTCGATGGAAGACCTCTGGTGTTTCAACGAAGAAATCGTAGCGCGGGCGGCTGCTGATTCAAAAATCCCGTTAATTTCTGCAGTAGGGCATGAAACTGATTGGACGCTGATTGACTTCGTTGCGGATTACCGCGCGCCAACGCCAACGGGGGCCGCAGAAGTTGCCGTGCCCGTCCGCGCGGATTATCTTGAAACCGTCAAAGATTATAGCCTGCGGCTGTTACGCGCCCTGCGTCGCACGACGTCCGAGCGTGCGACGACCTTGCGTGCGGCGCGCCTGCCGCGGATTGATGCCGTCTTGGCCCCTGCGCGGCAAAGGCTCGATAGTTCACTGGCAACGCTGCCACCAATTTCGCGATTATTGGAACCCAAACAAAATCGCCTGACCCGTCAAGGGCAAGCTTTGCTGTCGGCAATGCGGTTTACAAAACAGCGCCAGAAAACGAAATTGGACGCGCAGTCCGATACGCTCAACCGCTATGGGCTGATGGCCGAGACAGCACTAAAACGGCAGTTGGAAACGCAGTCCCGCCGCCTTGATCGCGCGGGAAAGCTTCTCGATGCCTATTCTTACCAAGGCGTGTTGGATCGCGGTTATGCGTTGGTGCGGGACGCGGACGGCATAGTGGTGCGCACGAAATCTGCGACATCGTCAGGGCAGGGCGTCAGTTTGACCTTCGCCGACGGCGAAGTTGGAGCCGTGATTGCAGGTAAAGCCGTACCAAAACCCAAGCGCAAATCTGCAACGCCGACTCCTGATAAAAAGCAGGCAGACCTGTTTTAATCGTGAGGGTTTCAGCCTAAGTGGAACGCATGACAGGTTTCTTTAAAAATCAGGGCGAAGCTAAAATTCATTTTGGCGCGTCGGACTTCACAATCATGGAAACGGGCAGCTACATCCTGTGCTCGGTGACGGGTGAGCAAATCCCTCTGGAACAGCTCCGCTATTGGAATGCAGATCGCCAAGAAGCCTATAAGGATGCCGCCGCAAGCCTAGAAGGTTTCAAACGCGCAGGCGCGATTTAGGTGCGTGCGCTTGTCGCGATATTAGCGCTAGGTTTGGTGGCTTGTTCGGCACAGCCAGAAGCTGAAGCACAGAGCACTGAAAGTGAAGTTATTCGCGTTGGTGAGTTTCAGGTTGTGACTAAGGATCAGCTTGGTAACGAACTATCTGACGCTTATACTGATGAAGAATTGTCTGTGATGTTGGACTCTCGTCCGGAAGAACTCGACTGCCACGGCATCGCTAAACAAGGCGGGCTCGTTGTTTGCCAAACCACGCCCAACGCCCGAGTTGAAGTTGGGCGTTCTGAGAACGATACCTATACCCAAACCGCAGACAAAAACGGCATCATCATCGTCGGCTTTGATCGGGATGAACCTGCAGCCTTTGTCCGCGTTGGTGATGCGCGCGTCGATTTCGATATTACGCCTCGCGAATATGACACCTCTCGCATTGATGGCCTGCCCAAAAATATGGTCAGCGAATATACGGCGGAGGAGCTGAAGAAAATCCGCGCGGCAAGTGCGCTCAAAAAAGTTGGATTTGCCTCCAAAGTCGAAGACATCGGCTTCGAAGACGGTTTCATTTATCCTGTCACCGAGCATATCAAAACAACGAATTTCGGTGCGCAGCGTATCCTCAATGGTGACCCGAAACGCCCGCATTTTGGCGTTGATTTGGCTGCGCCGAAGGGCACCCCAATCCTCGCACCTGCGGATGGTATTGTTAGCCTCGCCAGTGAGGAGATGTATTTCGAAGGCTCGCTCATCATGATCGATCACGGGCAGGGCCTGATTTCATATTATCTGCATAATGAAGATGTGATGGTCGCGGACGGCCAACGCGTTGTTCAAGGTCAGCAAATCGGAACCGTGGGTTCGCGTGGGCGTTCGACGGGCCCGCACTTGTGCTGGCGTCTAAAATGGCGTGGGCGCAATCTTGACCCAGAATTACTGACGGCGTGGCCCGCCAAGGACGCACAATAATGCCTAAAAAACCTGAAGACTGCCAAACCATGATCGAGGTCCGTGACGGCGTCGATGCGCTCGATCGGGAACTCGTACGCTTGCTCGTGACGCGTCAAGGCTACATGCACGCCGCCGCTCGCATTAAACCCAATCGCGCGGCCGTCTATGATTCAGATCGTATCGAAGATGTCGTTGCGAAGGTCTTGGTCGAAGCCAAAGACAAGGGCCTCTCGCCCGACATCGCCGAACCCGTTTGGCGCAAACTTATCGAGCGCTGCATTGCGCATGAATTTGATGTCTATGATGAGACGCGCCCCGAAGAAGACGCGCAGAAATCAGCTTAGCTTTTCCCATCTCGCTGTGAATTTGCTTTTCTATAAAGCGCTTTTGGCCAGCGGCGGTGGACCCAAAACCATTGCGCTGGGTTTTCGCGAATGCGGTCTTCTGTAAACGCCACGACTTTCTTCACGCCTGACAAGACGTCAGCTTCGCGCTTTCCTGTCTTTTCTAGCGCAATCGGTGGGTAGAACGTTACGGTGAAGCGCGATTTTTGACGCGTTACGATCATGGGTAACAAAGGGTGGCCCGTTTTCAACGCCAACCGTACGGCGCCTGGGGCTGTCATTGCGGGTTCGCCGAAGAATGGGACTTCGATACCTGTATTGAATTTTTGATCATTGAGGATCGCGATACTTTCGCCTGATCGCAGGGCTTCGACTAACTCTCGTCCACCCGCATGCGTCGATTTTTTTACGAGGAATTTGGTCCCATAGGCCTCACGTTGCTTGCGCACACGTTCATCGATCAACGGATTATTGACCTTGCGGTAGGTGATCCGAACCGTGTGATCCGATTGGGTTAGTACCGTCGCCATGATTTCCCAATTGGCAAAATGCCCAGAGATCACAATGGCCGGTTGGTTGGCTTCAAAATGCTCTAGTCCGACGATAGTGACGCGGCTGTTTGACTCAAACGGTTTTAAGCGATCGGTGAGCGGGAATTCTGCGAAGGTTCGTCCCAAATTATCCCACTGCGCCCGCATCAGTTCTTTGATTTCGGCGTCCGACTTTTCTGGAAAGGCTGTGCGTAAACCCGTTTCAACAATATGACGTTTTGAGGTCAGCGGTCCGATGAGCTTGACGAGTCCAGCGCCAAAACCCGAAACCAAGCCAAAGGGGAGACATCGCATCAAACCAGTGACGACGTCATAGGCGAGGGCTTCAAAGCGATCCTGAAAAGTTACCTCCATTTCGCCATCTCGATAATCGGATGCAGCAAACGTCGGAGGGTCAGCTCATTTTCAAACACGACTGATACAGGCCAAACCTGCACGCCTTTGCGGTAGCCTTTTGGTAGGCGGACATAGTCCTTTTCCGTTGTAATCAATCCGGCTTCCATTTCCGACGCGATTAAGAAGAGGCTTTCGATATCCTCATCCTTATATTTGTAGTGATCGGCGAAGTCTTCGGTTTCGACAACATTCGCGCCTGCACGTTTTAAGCTATCGAAGAATTTCGCGGGGCGACCAATGCCTGCGAATGCGAAAAGCGGACCCTTAGGGGCGGCGATACGCGGGGCGAGATAGGCAGGAATTACAATCACCCCGCCGAGTTGTTCCCGCAGGGTTTCTGAAATTTTATAATCCGGCGTTGGTTTCATCAGAATGACGGCATCCGTCCGGTTCAAAGCTGCATTCAAATCTTCACGCAAGGGTCCAGCAGGGAAGACACAGCCATTGCCAAATCCAACTTCGGCATCCACGACTAACAACGAAAGTGTCTTTGTCAGTGACGGGTTTTGATGCCCGTCATCCATGATGATGACTTTAGCGCCATTTGCCACAGCCGTGCGTGCGCCTTCATCCCGCCCAGCGGCGACCCAAACCGGGCCGTAACGGCGCAACAAGAGCGGTTCGTCGCCTACGTCTATGGCCGTATGGTCTGGATCAACGGCGGTCGGGCCTTTTTCGCGGCCACCATAGCCGCGCGACAAACCGTGCGCCTCAACACCTAAACGCCGCAAAGATTGAAGCAGATAGGACACGACTGGCGTCTTTCCCGTTCCGCCCAGCGTGGCATTCCCAACGCAAATTACTGGAACGCCTGGATCCAGCGGTTCCGTTGTTTGGAGACGGCGCGCGGCAGCTTTTGCGTAAACCCAACCCAGTGGGCGGAGGACAGTGCGTAGAGAAATTTTTGCTTCTGGCCCTGACGTATAATTCCAAAATTCTGGGGCTCTCACGACGCCATATCCCCACGCAACAATACCTGCAAATGGGCCGCCGTGTAATCCAGAACGCTATCGCTTTCCTGAGCCACGTTTCGAGCGCGAGCGGCCATTTGCGCCGACGCTGCACCATCGCTGATGATAGCGACCACGGATTTCGAAAGAGCCTTTGCAGAGGTCACGCGCATGGCAGCGTTGGCTTTGAAGAATTGATCATAGATGTCGGTAAAGCTTGCAAAATGCGGCCCTGTCAAGATCGGGACTCCTGCGCGCGCAGGCTCGAGTGGGTTATGCCCTGTCAGCGTCGAGTGAAGCGACCCGCCAATAAAGGCCACATCGGCAAGATCTAGTGCCAATCCCATTTCACCCAAGGTGTCCATGATATAGATGGACGTTTGCTCAGATAGGGTTTGGCCCTTCGACCGTTGCGCCGTTTTGAAGCCTCGGCAACGCGCCATAATTTCGTCGCCGCGCTCGGGATGGCGGGGTACCCAGATTAACAGAGCGTCCGGTTTCTTCTTACAAATTGCGCCATGTGCGGCGAGTATCTCATCTTCCTCTGGGCCATGTGTACTCGCGGCCAACCAGATGGGGCGATCGCCGATGGCGGTCTTGAGTCGTAGGGATTCGGCAGGAACAAATTCCAAGGCGGGTGCAGAGGATTTCAAATTTCCAATTTCGCCAACCGTCTTCCCCCCTAAAAAAGAGAGCGCATTATGCGTCAGGGTGTCGGCCGGAAGGATAATGTCGAAACAGCCGAAAACCTGTCGCGCAAATTTTCGCTTACTGCGCCAACGGTCCACGGAGGCTTGGTTCATGCGGGCATTGATTAAGGCCATTTTTGCGCCACTAGCTTTGGTTTGTAAGACAAGGTTTGGCCAAATTTCACTCTCGGCCCAAATGCCCAAATCAGGTTTCCAATGTTCCAAAAATCGCGCGACAAATGTCGGTCCGTCCAGCGGGATCATTTGGTGCAGGGCGCGGTTCGGCAAGCGGTCTGCCATAACTTTCGCTGATGTCATTGTCCCGCTCGTCACTAAAATATGCAGATCAGGGTCATCTTCCAACATACGGCGGATGAGCGGGAGAAGCATCGACGTCTCACCAACACTCGCGCCGTGCATCCATACCAGTTTTCCATCAGGTCGGGCTAGAGACGCAATCCCTTTGCGCTCGTCAATGCGAGTGATGTCTTCTTTTCCAGCTTTCAAACGTTTTCGCAGAATATAGCCTGCGAAGGGTTCGAGCGTGAGCATCAACCTGCGATAAGCGCCGGCCCAACTCATGATTTTCGCCCCTGCGCGGGCTCAATTGGATCGTGGCCCAATTCCGTATCAGCTTCCGCCAGGAGGGTGTTCATTTCATTTTCGATAGACACACGTATGCCCTCTAGGTCTGCGACGGACGTGTCGGCAGGAACATGAACGGGCGTCCCCCAAATGATGAGGCCTTTACCAAACAATTTTGGCAGGATGAAATAATCCCAGCTTTTAAATTTCTTCCGACGAGCCACCGCGAAAGTACATGGCATCAGGGGAGCACCCGTTGCGCGCGCAAGGCGCAGAGGGCCATCGCCTAAACGTTGGCGCGGGCCGCGGGGACCGTCGGGCGTGACAACAACGCAGCCGCCCGCGCGGATGGCGGTCATTGCGCCCGCGGCAGCGGCGTCTCCGCCTTTATATTTGCCGCCTTTTTTGGCACTGCCGCG
This sequence comes from Litorimonas cladophorae, assembly GCF_014652455.1. GTDB lineage: Bacteria > Pseudomonadota > Alphaproteobacteria > Caulobacterales > Maricaulaceae > Litorimonas > Litorimonas cladophorae. The sequence goes on from NZ_BMYV01000002.1 coordinate 784,320, forward strand.
AATGGTTTTCAGACCCAGCGCTTTGCAAGTCGCGGCCACAACTGCGCCATCGCGGGAACGAGAAATCATCACGTAGGGCTGCTGAAGATTTTTATCCCAAGCTGAGGTCAGCATCATGAAACGCGAATGCCACGTCAGCGCAATGATGCCCGCTTTGCCATCGACTATATGTTGGACCCGTTCGGCGTGGCGAATGTCCCACCGCGTTGTCAGCTTTATCAGCCGCATATATTGCGCAACCAACCACCCAAGTGCGTTTTGTACACCAGGCCGCCGCAAAAGACGTTTGAACACGTGCGGCCTCCCTGTTAGCCAAGCTTCTTATGACTGACCTAAGCGATCAACCTCTAGACCTCAACAACCCGCGTGACAGGAAACAGGCACGACGTGACCTTGTTTGGGGGGATCACGGCTTTTTACGCACCCGCTTTCCGAACAGACATGATCTGGGCGGTGGGATGTGCCGCGAGAATCAACCTTCGCCTGAGCGCATCGCGCTCTTGGCTGAAGAGGGGATTAAGACTATCCTGAACTTGCGCGGCCCGAGCCCCAAGGGTTTTTATTGGCTCGAAAAAGAAGCTTGCGAGAAACATGGCATCGCGCTGATCAACTTCCGGGTCTATTCGCGCGACGTTCACACGGTTGAGAAAATCCGCGACGCGCGGGATTTGTTCGAGAAAATTGAATATCCCGCCATGATGCATTGTAAATCAGGCGCAGACCGGACGGGATTTATGGGGGTGCTCTATCGGCACTTCCATATGGGCGACACGATTGCGCAAGCGGTGGACAGCGAACTAACGCTCAAAAAACTTCACGTGAAGCAAGGCAAGACGGGGATGCTCGATTTCTTCTTCAATGACTATCTCAAATATGCCGAAGACCATGACATCACATTTATGGATTGGGTCGAAACGATTTATGATCCGGCCGATGTGAAGGCGCGTTTTATGGACCACTGGACGGGCAACCCGATTAGCGAGCTGCTGCGAAGGGAATAAAAGGTATGCAAGTTAGAGATTTGAACACTGCTGAATTGGCGAGTTTGCAAGCCGCATTTGACTTGCTGGCTCGGATTGCAGGTGAAGATCACCCAATGTCATTTTTGGGTTTGCAAAACGTTTATAATACTATTCTTTCAGACAAACCTGACTTTCCTGCACTCGTCATTAGCTTAGGTTTGGGTTTCGGGCAAAAATTTGTTGAGACTGGACGATATGAATGGGTAATTGTGTCTGATGAGTATGGGCAAGAAACATGTATATCGCCAAAACAGCTAAAAATAAATGTGGCACCTATCAGTATAGTTCAAAAACGGGTTGATGAAAATTTAAGCGTGGATCTTAAAAATTTATTCGAAGAAACTGATAAAGCAGTAAAAGATCTGATCGAGAGTGGGAAGTACGATAAGCGGTAACTTAAATTTTCTGATTTAGCCCCGCATAAATCCCAGCTCGCCCCCGTAATTCCGCATCTGTGCCCGTTTCAACAACACGTCCACTATCGACAACGCAAATCTTATCCGCATTTCGAATTGTCTCTAGCCGATGGGCAATGACCAGGGTGGTTCGGCCTTCGCTCAGGCGTTCTAGTGCGGCTTGAACTTTGGCCTCAGACTCTGTGTCTAGCGCGGAGGTGGCCTCATCTAGCAATAGGATTGGCGCGTCGCGCAGGATCGCACGCGCAATAGAGAGCCGTTGTTTTTGACCGCCAGAGAGCCCTGACCCGTCTTCGCCTAACACCGTGTCATATCCATCAGGCAGGCGCGCAATAAAATCATGGGCATCTGCGGCTTTGGCGGCGAGGATGATGGCATCACGGTCGGCGTCTAAATCCCCAAGAGCGATATTGGCCGCGATTGTGTCATTAAACAAAACGGCGTCCTGCGAGACAACCGCGATATGACGCCGAAGGCTGGCTTGCGTGACCTCTTTCACATCCTGCCCGTCGATCAGAACAGCCCCTTCGGTGACGTCATAGAGACGCGGAATGAGGTGCATGACGGTGGATTTACCGCCGCCAGAAGGCCCAACCAACGCGGTCGTTTGCCCGGGCTCTGCGATCAGGTTGAAACCGCGTAATGCCAGAGTGCCGTCAGGATAGGTAAAGCTCACATTGCGGAGCTCTACGCGGCCATCCGAGACGCTGAGATCTGATGCGATAATGGCATCTTCTAGCGTAGGTTGCGTATCAATCACTTCGAAGATGCGCCCCACTGAACTGAGGCTTTCCTGGACCACGTTGTTGAGTGTTCCGAGTGCGCGCAGGCGCGGCGCAAGCGCCAAAAGACCCATCAGAACCCCCGCGATTTGGCCGCCCGTCGCGGTGCCTGAACCATATTGCCAGACGCCAAAGATCACGACAGCCGCGATAACGAGGCCACCCACAACTTCGAGAATGGGGTCGACACGCGCTTGTTGCGTAATGAGTTTCAAATAGAGGCGAATACGTTCTGAAAAACTATGGTCGAGGCGGGCCTGTTCCCGTGATTCCAAGCCATAAGTTTTGACAAGTTGTGCCGCGCCGAGGCTTTCTTTCAATTCTGCTGTCATGTGGCCGATATGTTCTTGTACTTCGCGCGCATTGCCTCGCAGACGTTTCGAAATTTCGATAATTGGCCAGAGAGCAAATCCGAAAACGACCATAAAAAGCGAGAGCTGCCAGTTCAAATACAGCATGGCGCCAACCGTGAAAATCACGGTCAACACATCTTTGATGAGATTGCCTAAGACGCGCACTAACCCACCTGACACCACGGTCACGTCATTTGTGAATTTCGCAATTAACTCGCCCGTAGGCTCGGCCTGGCTATCAGCAAAATCGCGCGCATGGGCGGCCCGCAACATCTGCGTTTGCATTTTGCCGACCGTGTTCAGCGCGATCGAATTCGTAAGGATACGTTGGATATATCCGCCAAGGCCTGCTGCGAAGGTCAGGCCCAAAATCACGGGTAGAATGATCGCGGCATATCGTTTGGTCTGGGAAAGGCTATCGCCGCCGTCCAGTGTTGTCGCAGCATCAATAATAAGGCTGACGAGATAAACATAGCCTGCTGTCGCGGCGGCGAAGATAACCATGAAAAACACGGCCCATAATAGTCGCGTTTTTTGAGGCCAGATGTAGTCACGCCAAAGGCGAGCAATGCGGGCGCGATCCGTCTGTTGGGATTTGGACATGTCGCGCCGCGCAGAATTATCCAATAATGCCGTCCCCATCGGGATCGATGAGGTCATGGGCGTGCAGGATGAAATAGCGCATATGTGCGTTATCGACAGTGCGTTGCGCGGCTGACTTCCAAGCTTTGCGGGCTTCTTCGATGTTGGCATAGGCGCCAACAAAATCGACCGCTGTAAGATCTTTAAATTCTGTGCGGTTTGGGTCGATGAGTTCGCCACCAATGACAAGGTGGAGCAATTGTACGGATTTCATAGCTTCGGCACTTCTATTACGGTCAGACATACGAGTCCCCAAAAATTTGTAATCTCGCCCCTGTGTAAATTGGGCTAGATGTGGTTTCACTTCCGCCAATAACAAAGCGTGTAGCGTCGGACCAGCACAAATGACGCCTAAACCTGAGGTCGTTTCTGTGTCGAATTGCGGAATTTTTCCACGAATATCAGTAATCACAGCGCCAGCTTCCGTGGCGATGAGAGCTGCAGCCGCCAGATCCCAGTCCGATTTAGGCGTGAAGGCGATGGTGGCATCGGCTTCGCCGCTGGCGACCTTGCAAATACGATACGCCATCGAATTGGCGACGCTGACATTCATTTCGGGGAAGTCTAATTTGCGAAACTTGCGCGGATAACCCACCATATGAATACCGGCGATTTTTTCGGGGTCGGTCGCCGAGATAGGTTTCGCGTTAAGACGCGCCCCGCCGCCGATGCAGGCTTCATACAGCTCATCCATCAAAGGGTTGAAAACAACGCCCGCAATGGACTGCCCTTTTTCAATAATAGCGACGGACACGGCGAAGTTTGGCGTGCGATCGATGAAGGCGCGCGTGCCATCAATCGGGTCGACAACAAAACTGCGAGGGCAGGCATGACGGGAATAATCGTCTTTGGTTTCCTCTGACAACCATCCATAATCAGGTCGAGCGTCGCGTAAGTGTTCAAACAGAAAATCATTCACCGCAATATCGGCATCTGTGACAGGCGAACTGTCCGATTTATTCCAAGTCTTGGAGTCATTGGCTTCGAAGGCCGCTTTCGCGATACCCCCCGCTTTGCGGACAATGTCACGCAGCAAGTCAAGGTCCGCTTCGGGAAGGGCGCAGCTGGGGTCGAGTTGGCTAAGATCCGGCAAGTGTCAGACCTTCACAAAGAATGGAGGGGGCATTTGTGCTGCCGTCCATTTTTAGATCATTTGCCGGTATCATGCTTTTGAACATGTCTCGTAAATTACCCGCAATTGTCACTTCCGAGACAGGGAAGCCACGTTGTCCATTTTCAATCTTATATCCGGATACGCCGACCGAGTAATCGCCCGTATTGGAATTTAAACTCGGTCCAAACATTTCCGAGATCAGGAAACCTTCACCAATCTCAGCCATAAGCTGCTCGGGTGTTTTCTCCCCGGCGACGAGCCATGTGTTTGTTGCTGAAACACCTGGCGGTGAGCCTATCCCGCGTGTCGCATGGCCTGTGGGCGCAACCCCCAGCTGGCGGGCGCTGGACATATTCAACAGCCAAGTTTTGAGCACGCCGTTTTCGACGATATGTTGTTTTCGCACACGCAAGCCTTCGCCGTCCCAAGGACGGGATCCATCGCCGCGCACCAAAAAAGGGTCGTCAATAATTTGAATATGGGGGGCGAACACGGCTTCGTTTAGCTGGTCTTTTAAGAAGGAGACGCCACGAGTAATAGACGGACCCGATATCGCGCCTAACAGGCCGGCGATTAGGCTGCCCGAGACTCGTTCGTCGAAAATGATCGGCAGGCTGGCCGATGGAATTTGGCGACTGCCGAGGCGAGCCACAGCCCGTTGTCCGGCTTTCTGGCCGATTGTTGCAGGGTTAGGCAGGGAATCAAGAAAACGCGCGCTGTCATAATCATAGTCCCGTTCCATCGCACCATCTTGACTGGCAATTGCCGACACAGACAAGCCGTGACGCGAGGCCCGCCACCCATCGATAAACCCGTGGCTTGTCGCAAAGGCAAAGGCACTCGTCGTCCAACTGGCATTTGCGCCTTCTGCCTGCGCAACCCCTTTGATGGACAGGGCTGCGGCTTCTAATTCATGGGCACGCGTTTTTAGCGTGGCGGGGTCGATCACAGAATCATCCCAAACGTCGAGCGCGGCTGCACCGCCGGGCTCAGACATCAAGTCGGCGTCGGCTAGACCGCAATAGGGGTCCTCAGGGGCAAGTTTTGCCATCGCCACGGCGCGCTCAGCTAAGGCCCGAATGCTATCATTCGACAAATCCGACGACGAAACGCAGGCCTGACGTTTGCCGATCATGACGCGAAGGCCAATATCACGGCCTTCGCTACTATCGATATCTTCGAGCGCGTTATCCCGCACCGAAATGCCGACACTGCGGCCATGTGTGGCAACTGCGTCGGCACTTTCTGCGCCGGCATCTTTGGCCGCTTTTAGCAACGCCTTTAAAGTTGGCGTCAGGGCGTCAGCGGTGATCGGGTCAGATGTCGACATAGAGTTTGGTTAGGCTCCGGAAGATGTGAAAATAAGGAAGAGCAGATAGAGAGCTTGCCCAAAGAATGTCAGCAGGGTCAGTAAAGTGCCGACGAGGCGACCCTGACCGAATACTTTTGCCATGCCCATGGCATGTAAAATCCGACCAATCAAAAAAGCCGCACCGAAAATATGCAGAGTGATCGGACTGGCTTGCAGCATCGCTAATGCGATGAGACCGAGAAGGGCGAGCGGGGCGTTTTCAGTAAAATTACCATGGGCGCGAATACGCGACAGCATGAGTTCATCCCCACCATCACCAAGATTGATTTTCTTGCCTAGTCGGACTTGTCCCACGCGATACATTAGGATCGGCGCTAAGATCATGTTGAGCGCGATGTAGAGTGCGACGATTTGAAAAAGTGTCATTAAATTTCCCCGGTAGTTTTTAGTTATATGTCTTGTGGTTCGAGTTTTGCTGCATCGGCCAAGACTTTCCGATGCGTTTCAGGGGGCTGCGCCCCCGTTACAGCCATTTGTCCTGCGTAGATGAAAAACGGAACACCCGTAACGCCAAGACCTCGGAAAAATAGCATTTCGTTCTGAATATCGACCTTATCTTGACCTCCGCCAAGTAGGTCGCGGACGAGTTCTGCGTCCATCCCGATATCGCCTGCGATACGGCACAAGATGTCAAGGTCGCCAATGTCTTCGCCTTTTTCCATATAGGCGCGAAACAGTTGTTCGGCGCATTCATGTCCCAAATCTTGACCTTGCGCCCAGCGCATCAGGCGATGTGCATTTAATGTATTTGGGCGGCGCGTAATGGCCTTAAAGTCAAATGCTATCCCCGCATCAGGGCCTGCAGCTTCCAAATGGTCGCGCATGGCATTGAAACGGTTGTCTGGCTTGTCGCCGAACTTCGCTTTCATATATTCCCGGTAATCCGCGCCTTCTTCGGGAACAGCGGAATCTAGCATATAGGGGCGAAAGGACAGGTTCGGGCGCGGCTTAGTTTTATCGGCAGCCTGAATGAATTGCTTGTATCCTAACCAGCACCAAGGGCAGACAAAATCAGAGACCATATCGACTTCGACAGGCAGATTTGCAGGTTTAGATTTTTTACGTTTGGCCATTGGCTGCGCTCTAACGTGAGAGGTCAAGGGAGTCCAATAGCTTAAGTGTGTTAGACGTGCAGATTATTTATAATAGGCCTTGGCTGTGGCACAGCGTTCCCTGAAATCTGACGCCATGATTAGGTCGCGCTCCAGCCCTTCAGCGAGAGCGATTTGGGCGGTTGAGGCACCTTCTCTTCGCAGGGTCGTGTAAAGCTGCGTCCGGTCGCCTGAGGCGCCGTAAATCCGCGCAGCGACGCGATAGTCTGGAAGCGTGAGTTCATATTTCAATACATGCGTCACGCAAAGGCAAGCTTCGCGCGTGATCGCGCTGTTGGGCTGACCACTTTTGCGACATGCCGCATTGAGCGCTTTGTCGATTTCGAATGTCGAGGCATCTCGCGCCAGCGGCGCGCTACGAGAAATCGCGGGCGTTGTCTGCGCAACGGCCGTGAAAGCCTGAGCGGTTGAGACAACAGGTGCCAATAGACAAAACGAGAGCCATCCGAGCATAACAGTTTTGATTTGATGTCGTTTTCCGATGGAAATGCGCCCCACAATTGCCTCCCTAATGGCTTGTTCTTAACGAGAGTTAACCATCAATAGGGCGAAAATTGGACAGTTGGCAAGTTTAGTCGCGTTTTAAGCGAGTTATTTCCGTCTAGATTTGGCGGCAGGTCTGCGCACATTATCGACGGATTGCGATAGGAATTTCATTACGGCGGCCGTCTCTGTTTCATTTAACCCACGTGTGAGCCGTGTGTTAAAGTCGCGGAAGTCGGCCATGACCTCCTCTCGCATGGACCAGCCTTTGTCCGTTAAATGGACAGTGCGTTGGCGACGATCACCATAGGATTGTTTGCGCGTGATCAGCTCTGCGGCTTCCATGCGGTCGACCAACCCCGTAATCGCGGCGTTGCGGCGACCTGTGCCTTCAGAGAGTTCTGTCAAAGTACAGCCGTCGTGATAGCCAAGATAGACCAACACCGCGGCTTGCGCGCGGCCCAGCCCTGAGCCTTCGGCCAGGGCGCGGTCTGCGGCTTGGGCCAATTGCAAATATGTGCGGTCGAGTACAAAGAAGAGGCGGCGGTCGACGGTGCGGGCAATGGCCATGTAATTTTCCGTAATGGCGGTCATGAGCGTTGTGTTTGGCGTGAATCGCGTGGTGATACAACAGAGGTCCGCAAATCACAGTCTTCCAGAAACAATAAAACCCTCTCCACAGTATGGAGAGGGTTCATTTTGAAGTTTGGGTCTCGTCGGGTCGCATTGCCCGATTTCAAGATAGATATGTCTTTACCCGCATTCGATTTTTACGAGGTGCTGATTTAACAGCTTCGGGAAGACCCCTCAAAACAGATAAACAAATTGCACCTCCTCTCATGAACGCGGCCCCACGATGGGACGGCTATTAGACATAAGTAGTGACGCGCATTTTGTGTTTTGACAAGCCCGAAAACACGCGCGGCCAAAGTGTCGCGAATTAGGCCTCTACAAAGTCTAGCGCGACGCCATTATTGCAATAACGCAGGCCTGTCGGGGCTGGGCCGTCTTTGAAAACGTGACCCTGATGCCCGCCGCATCGCGAACAGTGATATTCGGTGCGGGCCATGAACAGCTTGCGGTCAAGTTTGGTGCCCAGCGAACCTTCGATGAAATCAAAGAAGGACGGCCAGCCTGTGCCGGAGTCGAATTTGGTTTCGGAGGTAAACAACGGTAGCGCACAGCCTTTGCAGACATAGGTGCCGACCTTTTTGTTGTCGTTGAACTCGGAGGTGAACGGACGTTCTGTGCCTTCTTTGCGCAGCACGCGGAACTCGGCGTCTGTCAGGCGCTCTTTCCATTCGCGCTCTGAAAGGTTGGCCCAATCGGTATTTGAAGTTTGTGTCATGATCTTGCCTTCTGAAGATTCGGCGGTTGATGTCGTTTGCGAGCAAGCAGCCAAGGCGAGGGCGCCTGCGCCCATCGTTAATCTGTAACTCAATTCACGTCTGGTCAGCATGGAATTCTCCGTTTCTGAACGCTTTATATGTGTGCATACGCATGAGAGGCCAGACACGATGCAATCACGGTTGGGTGAGGCGTCAATCAATGCGGCGTATGCAAAATACCCATGACCCAAGCATTAAAGACTATGGGCGATAATATGCTTAAAACTAATATTAGGCCCAAGCCTCGATTGGATTTGAATAAATTCAGAGATAGTCTTGCATTGTCGTGCTGTAGTCTAAGCGCTTGCCAAATTAAATGTACAGCAGGAATTGCCAGCATGGTGACAAGCCAGAGGGGCTCTATCGTAATCATTCCTTCTTCTCCCGCATATTTTTCAGCGTATTTACCTGTTAGCGTGTTCAGTCCTTCATGGTGAATTGAGAAAAATGCGGCTGTGATGAATAAGCTATAACAAACCCCAACCCCAAGTTTCACCCGCCCACCAAACTTCCGCGCGGTGCTCTTAATCCCCACCATCGCGTCGTCTTCAATATCCTGACAGGCGTAGATCGTATCGTACCCGACCGTCCAAAACATCAGGCCGAAATAGAGAATGAACAGCGGAAGACTGACCGTTCCCGTTTTCGCCGCATAGGCGACCAAAATCGCCCAGTTGAATGTTAGTCCCAACCAAACCTGTGGGAACCAAGTGATCCGCTTCATAAAGGGATAAGCCGCGACGAGGGGCAGAGAGAGCAGGGCGATACCTTTGGCCAGCCACGGCAAACAGAGCCAGACCAAAAACCCAATGCCGATTTGCGCAAAGGTCCAACTCCAGGCTTGCTTGGATGTGATCGTGCCTGCGGGCAGTGGGCGCAGCGCCGTGCGCTCGACCTGTTTGTCTAAATCCTGATCAACGATATCATTATAGGTACAGCCCGCGCCGCGCATGGCGATTGCGCCAATCAAGATTAACACGGCCCAGATCATATCCGTCCAAGCCAAGCCGTGGCTTAACCCCGCAAAGGCCAGCCCAATCCAACCCGGCAGCGCCAGCAACCAATAGCCCACGGGACGGTCCAAACGCGAAAGCTGTAAATATGGCCGTATCCCAAGGGGCGCGCGGTTAACCCAATGGGATTTCGCTGAATCTTTTACAGCTTCAATTTCGGTGACAGGTGACATGACCCGCTCTATAGCAGGCTCATGCGCGAAAACTATACGCTTCCAAGACTATATGTGCCCGATGATTTATCGGCAGATGTGCAAATCGAGCTGCCGCGCGAAACCGCGCATTACCTCACTAATGTTATCCGTAAATCAGTCGGAGATTCCGTGCGTGTGTTTAATGGCACAAGCGGCGAATGGCGGGCCGAAATCGCGTCGTCGGGTAAGAAATCTGCAACGCTGGTCGTCGCGAAACGCTTACGCCAACCCACCGCCGTTCCCGATGTCACGCTCCTCTTCGCGCCTGTGCGCAAACATCGCACGGCCTTTATGATCGAAAAAGGCACGGAACTTGGCGTGCGGACCTTCCAGCCCGTGCTCACGGCGCGCACCCAATTCCCGCGTCTGAATATCGATAAAGCCCGCCTGCAAGCTATAGAAGCCGCCGAACAAACCGAACGACTCGACGTACCAAAGATACGCGACGCGAAACCGCTGTTAGATATTTTGGCCGCATGGGATGACACGCCGATCTTATTTGCCGATGAGGCAGGCGATGCGGAACGCGCGCGAGAGGCTTGCGCGAAACTCGACGCGCCGCTGGCGGTACTCATTGGTCCAGAAGGCGGATTTACAGACGCCGAACGCAAGGAGCTGCGTGCGATACCTAATGTCCATCCTGTTACCCTAGGCCCCAGAATTCTCCGCGCCGATACGGCTGCGATTGCGCTGCTGAGTGTTTGGCAAAGCGTCAATGGGGATTGGTGATCGCAGTTACCTCAGAGTTTACCGCCTATATAGCCATCTATAATCAGTCGAAGCTTTACCGATAGGTTAGGGACAAGCGCGGCGTTCAAGCTCTCTTGCGTCAAGGGTTTGATTTCGGGCGGGACATTATCGGGCATAGCGCTATGTTTGGCCCACACGCCGTAATCAGGAAATTCGCGCGTTTCGATAGTTTGAGAGAAGTGACGCAAGGTCGAGCTGGCTCGAGGGTCCTTCACGAACGCCGTATAATAATTCTCATTGAGTTCGCTTGGCCCTTCAATGATATTGAGATGCTCGTTTTCCACGACGAAAAGCCGGCCTGTAAACCCCAACGTATTGCAGATCGTATCGTTCTTAACGCCGATCGCAATGTAGTCTTCAATGGGTATTTCGCCATTCAAGTGTGTTGTGAATATGATCTGTGATAACAAAACTGCCCCAATTCTGTACGCCCACACCCTGTTTACTTCGAATATGTCCCAAGGGAACCAATAAAAGTCGAAGCCTGATCGTTTCAACACCTGTCCCGTTTTTTCAAGAAGTTGTGAGGTTAGTTTTCAAGGCTTTGTAACAAATTCACAGAGAATGATCCTCGCCACAAAATGTCGTGTCATACTACCCAGGTTCTTTCGGACATGGGACAGGTGAGACGTCGCTTACTGGTTCGAAAGGCTGTGTGTGAAATAGGACTGGTTTGACAGCTTCGCCTATTATCTTACGCATTGGAGCCTGACCGCATGCGCGGCTGTGTTCGATGAGTTGAGGCCTTGGTTTCAACGAGACGGCGCAAGCGGTGGAGCGGGAGACATACTAACGAGGCCTTTGCGTAAAACGTCACAGCCGCAGGGTTATCTCTTGCGTAAAACAAAGTTTATTATCTTCGGTACTCCGTCGCGAGTGCTGACCCTGCGGGCTGTCCCGCTTTCCCCGTGTTGACGGCGGCACCTAAGTTGAAACCAAAGTTTTAACCGGGGTCGCGGCGATTTCGGCTGCGCAATGATGCAGATGGATGCAAAATGCGCCAAAACTGCCCCCGATTTGTCGAAGATGGGGGATCGGCGTCGGTATCGCAATCATCATTTGATTTTTCACTTCACGCAACAGATTAATTTTTCCATCGTCTCCTATTGGATGATGAGACAAGTTGAATTAGGCGGCCAGCATAAAACTGGGACCGCTTTTTAATGCTATTAAGTATTTGTTTTTGTTATGATTTTTTGCATATCTACATCTGCAAAATTGGCTGTACCGACTTTTAAAAATCTGTGTTTTAAAAAGATGGCGGCGAGGGTGTGACCTCACCGCCTAACGCAAAATACGCATCAATAGAAAGGTCCTTCCAATGCGCATCAAACGAAAAATGAGTATCGCTCCCAGTGTCGTCGCCGTCAAGAATGCTGGCCTCGCCATCGCGTTACTGGGCGGTTTATCTGCCGTCGCTATCCCAACAGCCGCCAGCGCCAGCAGCGCGAATCTCGTCGACGCAAAGTTCACCGTTCGCTTTAAAGTTTCCCAGCTCGCAGAAGAGGGCGGTACAGAAGCCATCTATGCGAAGATCGAAAAGAAGGCCAAACGCGCCTGTATATCCGTCAAAGAAGCTTCAGAAATTCTGGGCGAAACCTTCGATGAATGCGTCGATGATGTTATGAACCAATTTGTAATCAGCGCGAATGTGCCGGCGCTCATCACGTATCACGAAGCAAAAACGCAACCCGTTGAGGCAGAGAAATTTGCATCAAATTTGAATTAGATTGAGAAGCCAAAACCTAATGGCGAACGGAGTAAACGAACCGAGCTGATTTCCTGAAGTCGAAATCAGCTCGTGTTCTCTCCTGCATAGATCTCCATCAAGGGCGCATGGGCGCTTGGTCGATATTGAACACTGACATATCGAATGTCTCCGACTAGACCAGTGTCATGACGGAACATTTTGATACCTTAATTGTTGGCGCGGGTTTATCTGGAATCGGCGCAGCCGTGCATCATCGTCGCGATTGTCCTAACCGCAGTTTCGTCATCCTCGAAGCCCGCGAACGTATGGGCGGAACCTGGGATTTATTCCGCTACCCTGGCATCCGCTCTGACTCGGACATGCACACGCTAGGGTACGACTTCAAACCCTGGACGGACGGCAAAGCCATTGCCGACGGGCCGTCTATTTTGAGATATATCAAAGAGACGGCCGCCGAATATGGGATTGAAGATCACATTCGGTATAATGCCAAGGTCAAATCTATCGATTGGAATTCCGACGCGGCACATTGGGTTGTCACTCATGCCGACGCATCTGGCGCAACGACAACGCTGACTGCGAATTTCATCATCTCGGCGGCGGGCTATTACAGGTATGAAGAAGGCTACAACCCGCATTTTGAAGGCCGCGAAGATTTCAAGGGCGACATCATCCACCCGCAGCATTGGCCAGAAGATTACGACACGTCGGGCATAAAAATTGTCGTGATTGGATCGGGTGCGACCGCCGTGACCCTCATCCCCTCGCTGGCGCCCACCGCAGTGCATGTGACCATGCTCCAAAGGAGTCCGACTTGGATTGCCTCACGTCCAGATACCGATTGGGTTGCTAATTTTCTCCGGAAAATTCTGCCAGAGAAGACTGCCTATAAAATTTCGCGGGCCAAAAACATCGCCTATTCGCGCTACGTCTATAATATGGCGCAAAGAAAACCAAAGAAGACGGGCGACTATTTATTGAAACAAATTCGAAAAGAATTGGGTGAGGATTTTGACGTCGAAACCCATTTCACACCCAGCTATAATCCCTGGGATCAGCGGCTTTGTCTTGTCCCAAATTCTGATTTGTTCAAAGCGATGAAAGCGGGCCAAGCTAGCGTTGTCACAGACCATATTGAGCGATTTGTTCCTGAGGGTATTTTGCTCAAATCGGGAAAAATTTTAGAAGCCGATCTGATTGTGACCGCGACAGGGTTGAACGTTGTCGCTGCGGGTGAGACTGAAATCGCGATTGATGGTGTCGTACAAACTATTGGCGATAAATTTGGTTATCACGGTCTCATGTTTTCGGATATTCCCAATATGGTTTCGATTTTTGGTTACACTAACGCCAGTTGGACTTTGCGGGCAGATTTAATCTCTCGCTTTAGCTGTCGTTTGATGAACTACTTGGACGCTAATGGACTGGACACGGTGACGCCGCACGCCCCGGATGACTTAATCCCGCGTCAGTGGGTCGATTTTTCGGCGGGTTATATCACGCGTGTTGCGGATAAATTGCCAAAACAAGGGGATCGTGATCCATGGCAAAATCGTCAGGACTATAAGTTCGACAAAGAGGTGCTGATGAAATCAGCTCTGGAAGGTGATGGCTTAATATTCTCATCTTCGACCGCCATGCTGGAGGCAGCGGAATGAGTGTTTTCAAAGACAAGGTCTGCGTCATCACAGGGGCTGGCTCTGGAATGGGGCGGGAGCTCGCTCGCCAATTGGCCGCACAAGGCGCAGTCCTCGCTCTGTCAGACATAGATGCCGATGGGTTGGGTATGACGCGTGAAATGGTCAGCGCGGGAAATCGCATTTTGGTCGACGTCATGGACGTGTCGGATAAACAAGCCGTCATCGACTACCCAGCTAAAGTCGAAGCCGCGCTCGGACCCGCAGATTATGTCTTTAATAACGCAGGCATGACCCGCGTTGGCGACGTTATGAATACGCCGCTCGAAAGTATGGAGCAGGTTATAGATGTGAACTTTTGGGGCGTTGTACGGATGACGAAAGTCTTCCTACCGCAGCTCGTTCAAACCAAAGGCGTCGTCACGAATATCTCCTCACTATTCGGCCTGATCGCCTATCGCGGCCAAGCCCATTATTGTGCGTCAAAGTTTGCGGTCCGCGGATTCACCGAAACGCTTGCCTTGGAAATGGAAGAGGCTGGAACAGGTGTCGGCGTGTGTTGCGTTCACCCTGGAGGCGTCAAGACCAATGTTGCGCGCAATGCCGAAGTTGATTTCTTGCCTGAGGGCGTGTCCCGCGACGCGCTGGATGAGGATTTCGACGAGTTGGCGATCACGTCTGTCGAAGATGCGGTTAAGACAATCTTGGACGGGACAGCCCGACGCAAAAAGCGGATTTTAATTGGCAAAGACGCGAAGGTCGCGAGCTTTCTACAAAGGCTAATGCCTGTGCGGTATCAACGGATCTTAGCGAAATATACGAAAGACCGCGCCCAAATTTAAGGGGTAACGCTCGCAGAATTATTTAATTCAGCCGATGCGCATCATGTGGGCTGTCCAGAAGGAATGTCGGAACGACAATATCAAAGCTGGCGCCTTCGGTGTTTTGAACCGTGTAAGAACCGCGCATCATACCAGAAGGGGCGGTTAAAGGTGCGCCCGACGTATAGCGGAAGGTTTCTCCAGAACGTACCACAGGTGTTTCGCCAACGACGCCTGCGCCGCGAACTTCTTGTACCTGACCGCGACTATCTGCGATTTGCCAAAACCGCTCCATGACAGTTAGATCATGCTCACTTTGATTGACGATTTCGACCGTGTAGGCCCAAATAAAACGAGAGTCTGATGGGTTGGATTGCTCAGCTAAAAATTCCGGCGCAACGCGGACAACCACATTTTCAGTGCGTTGCTCATATTGGGCTGTGGGTAAATCAGACGACAATTCACATTCCCCCTCGGTTACTCTCTCGCGCACGCCCCACTCCGTTTTGCGACCTACGAGTTTGGCGAAACTGCCTCATTCGTGTCTCTCTCGGTTTTGACCCTGACGAAGGATTGTCGCACCTGCAAGGGTCTTCCTCAGTCGAATGAACCGAAAAATGCAGCAAAAGCATGTACATATTTATGAAGGGACCCGTTGCGCCCTGCGCTTGGGGTGATAGCTTAGCCCCATGAAACACGGGATTTTGCCACGTCAGAACATTGAGCAGCTTGTTGCGAAGGGCCATATTTTAGGCCTTCAGGACGATGCAGATCACCCGCCATCCCTACAGCCGGCAAGCCTTGATCTCTGCCTCGGTGATACGGCGCTGCGCTTACGGGCCAGCTTTTTGCCCGGAGGCGGCGTAAGCGTTGAGAGTGCGGTCGAAAACATCGTCATGCACCGCGTGGATTTAAAAGGTGGGGCTGTTTTAGAAACAGGCTGCGTCTATCTTATCCCGCTACGTGAGAGCTTGAATTTGCCGACTGATATTGTCGGTTTGGCCAACCCAAAGAGCTCCACAGGACGGCTTGATGTTTTCACCCGTGTAATTTGCGATGGCGGTGAACAGTTTGACACCATTCCAGCTGGATATAAGGGCCCGCTCTACATGGAAGTCGCGCCGCGAACTTTCCCGATTCTTGTGCGGCCAGGCGATCGTTTGGGTCAAATGCGGTTTCGTCATGGTCCACACAATAACTTGCGCACTCAACATGTGAGTATTGATCTAAAGGGTGACGGGACAGGTTCCCCCATCGGATATCGCGCCAAGCGGCATTCGGGGCTTGTTGATATTCGCGGCCTCAAAGCCCATCAAGCGTCTGAGTTTTGGGAGCCGCTTACCGCGCCAAATGGAACGCTCGTCTTGGACCCAGAGGAATTTTACATCTTGGCGAGTCGCGAAGCCGTCGAAATTCCTGTCGGTGAGGCAGCTGAAATGGCGCCTATCGCACCGGAGATTGGGGAGTTTAGAGCTCATTATGCGGGGTTCTTCGATCCAGGTTTTGGCGTTTCTGAAGCGGGCGGCGAGGGCAGTCGCGCCGTTCTAGAAGTGCGGGGCCGCGATGTCCCGTTTTTATTGCGTCACGGCCAAGCTGTCGCGAAGCTTGTTTTTGAACCTATGGCTGAGAGGCCTGATCAGCTGTATGGCGCCCAGGGCAGTCACTATCAGAGCCAAGGCTTACGGCTTTCCAAACACTTCACATCCGATTAGGCGCCTTTAATCTTGATAAAGATACGGTCGAATGGCCGTTTTGATCGAACCTAATTCACTAAAATATATGCAAAATAGCAGTCATCGACTTGCAACCTTACCGATTTTCCTCACTACTCAAGGAAAGTATTTTTAAGGTAGTGTTATGAAAATTGGCGGATTGGCTGGATCACTTTTATTGAGTTTGTCGTGTGTTGTGACAGCGGGCTTTGCCTCTGCCGCGCATGCCGCGCCGCCCGCAAAGGCTTTTGGCGAATTACCCGTTGCCTTTGATGCAGACATTTCCCCTGATGGCAAACGACTAGCAATCATTCTAAACTTGAATGGCAAATATTTCGTCGCGACGCGAGATACAGGATCGGGCTCTGTTGCGCTTGAGGGGATATCTCTCGGGCAGAACGCGAAGCCAAGATATGTGAAGTGGGTGAATAATGAGCGATACTTTGTCTCCTTCTTAAAGGCCGAGGAAATTGACGGCGTTCCATTTTCGATGGGCTATATTTACACGCATGACGTCGAGAAAGAGAAAGGTAAGATTCTCGTAAATCCGAGGCGCTATTTTAATCAATTTAACAACGTGATTGTAAATTGGTTGGAGAATGACCCTGAAAACGTTTTGATGTCTTATCCGAAGCCTTCATCTGGCCGTGCTGGTGGGACCAATATTAAGCGCGATGAAGGCCAGTGGCCTGGAATTTATAAAGTCAATGTTTCGTCTGGCAAAGACAAGCTGATTCAGGATGATCGACCTGATGTCGATTATTGGATGACAGACCCCAGCGGAGAGCCCCGAATCGGGCAAGGGCAAGACGAGGGCGGAAACGCGAACCTAATCGCCATTAACCCCACGACTGGAAAATGGGAAAAGGCTGATAGCTTTCCAGGATTGGAAGGTGACACGCCAATTTACACAGTCCTAAAAGGTGGGAAAGAAATTGTTATCGGTGATTATAATGGTCGCGATACGCGCGGACTTTACATTTATGACTTAGAGCAAAAACGCCGTACCCGAACCGTTTTCCACAATGAAGAGTTTGACGCGTCAGGCGTCGTTATTTCGAAGGACGGTGGCACCGTTATTGGTGCGAAATATGTTGCCGAGGAGGAAGAAACAGAACTTCTAGGCGCTTATGACACGTTGCTGACCGAAATGCGGGCGAAATATCCTGGGTTTTCTGTGCGGTTCATCGATCAGACAGATGATGGCCAAACCATTATCTTCCACCTTAGCGCGCCTTATGAGCCCGGCGGATTATTCACCTACACCAGGGGGCAGGGTGAACCTCAAATGATTGAGCGTATCTACCGAGGTCTGACGTCAAATGATATGGGCGACGTTGTCTCCGTGAAATATACTGCACGTGATGGCCAAAAAATTCCTGCCTTCGTGACTCTGCCGCCGACGATTACCAGCTCGGCGCAACTGAAGAATATTCCGTTTATCGTCTTACCACATGGTGGACCATATGGTCGTGACGAGAAACGGTTTGATTACTTCGCACAATTTTTCGCGTCTCGCGGCTATGGCGTGATGCAGATGAACTTCCGTGGATCGGCAGGATATGGTAAATCATTCAAAGAAGCGGGTCGAAATAATTGGGTCGTGATGCAAGAGGACGTCGAAGATGCGACGCGTTATCTCTTGAGTAAAGGCTATGCCGATCCTGACCGGACCTGCATCGCCGGCTGGTCTTACGGTGGATACGCTGCGCTTATGGGGGCCGCGAAAGACAATGACGGGCTCTATGACTGCGTCATCGCGATGGCTGCATTGACCGATATTGATGAAGCTAAAAAAGATATGAAGGATTATAAGGGTGGCCGCGCGGCCGCGAAAACCTTCTTTGGTGACTCATTGGCGGATCGAGAGGTTGCCAAAGCGAACTCTCCGGTCAATGTCGCAGACCAAATCAAAGTTCCCGTCTTCCTAGCGCACGGTGATCAAGATCAAAATGTGCGCTTTGATCAATTCACGAAAATGCGAAGATCCTTGCAGCGAGCAGGCGTCGACGGGACATATCTCGCCTTTGAAGATGAAGATCACTATCTTTCGAACCAAGCCAATCGCGAAGCTTTTTTTGAAGGGATGGAAGCGTTCTTGCTGAAAGTGAATGGCCCATCGGAATATATGAAGAAGTAGGCATCTCCGATTGCTCAGTCAGTCGGGTTAGGTTCGGATTGAGCCGCATCAAATAAGGGAATTGAGATTTGAATATGACCCGATTGAAATCCTTGGCACTCTCTAGCGTTTTGACCTTCGGCGGTTTGGTTGCGCCATTTAGCGTCGCGCATGCCGCACCACCCGCGAAAGCTTTTGGCGAATTACCCTTAGCCTATGACGCGGACCTGTCTCCAGATGGATCCAAATTTGCCGTTATCGTAAATGGTAAAGGAACTTATTATGTTGCCACTATGCCAATAGATGCTTCTGCGGCCAGCATGGAAGCAATTTCCTTAGGGCCAGATCTACGCCCACGTTATGTGAAATGGATCAACAATGAGCGCTACGTCGTCGCAACTGAGAAAAGCCAAACCTACCGCAGCACACCTTTTACAGTGTCCCATCTTTTTACAAAGTCGTCAGACGAAGAGAAGCCACAGATCGTCCTGAAATCACAGATTTTTCGACAATTTAATGATCGGGTCATTGATTGGCTTGAGGATGATGAAGACCATATCCTGATGGAATACTCTAAAACAGAGTTCGACCCCTATCCAAGTGTTTATAAGGTGAATGTGGCAACAAGGCGAGATCAACGTGTCATGCCTCGACGCGAGGGAATCGAAACATGGATCACCGACGATAAAGGTATCCCCCGGATCGGTCGGGGACGGAGCGAAAAAGGGAAATGGAATATGCGTATTTTTGATCCCAAAACCGAGCAATGGGATAGTCATAATGGCTACCCAGGACTCGATGCGGACACGCCTATTTTCAGTATTTTGAAGGATGGCGCCGAGTTGATTATTGGTGATTATAATAATCGCGACACGCTGGGCCTTTACATTTATGACCTAAATCAGAAACGGGTTACGCGTGAGCTGTTCCATAATGACGAATATGATGCGTCAGGCGTTGTTGTCAGCACCGATGGTGAAACTGTCATTGGTGCAAAATACACCGCTGACAAAGAACAAACAGAGTTGCTGGGCGAATACGGAACGCTGCTGACAACTTTGAGGGCAAAAATTCCAGGCTACTCCGTCAATTTTGTAGATCAAACCGACGACGGCAAAACAATGATTGTTCGCATTTCGTCGCCTTTTGACCCAGGCGGGCTTTATTTTTATTCCCGTGGAGATGCTGGTCCTTCCATTCTGCAAGAGACCTATAGTGGTCTCCCTTCAAGTGAGATGGGCGATGTGGTTGCCGTGAAATACACGGCACGGGATGGCCAGAAAATTCCAGCTTATGTCACTTTGCCACCGACAATTAAGCAAACCTCCCAACTCAAAAACCTTCCTTTCATCGTTCTTCCGCATGGCGGTCCATATGGCCGCGATGAAAAGCGGTTCGATTATTTTGCGCAATTTTTTGCAACACGTGGATATGGCGTGATGCAAATGAATTTTCGGGGATCTGAAGGCTACGGCAAGTCTTTTGAAGATGCTGGTCGCGACAATTGGCTAGTTATGCAAGAGGATGTGGAGGACGCAACGCGTTATCTGCTACGAAAAGGGTATGCGGACCCTGAACGAACCTGCATCGCGGGCTGGTCCTACGGCGGCTACGCTGCGCTGATGGGGGCTGCAAAAGACGATGATGGACTTTATGATTGTGTGATCGCAATGGCCGCTCTTACAGATATCAATGATGCGAAGCGTGATCTCAAGAAATACCGCGGTGGGAAACATGCCGCCAAAACATTTTTCGGCGAGGCTATGAAAGATAAAGATGTTCGGAAAGCGAACTCACCCGTTCACGTCGCAGACAACATCAAAGTGCCCGTATTCATTGCTCACGGCGATCAGGATGAAAATGTACAGTACGATCAATTCTTACGCATGAGACGTGCACTAAAAAAGGCAGGCGTGAAAACAACTTCTATGGCCTTTGAAGACGAGGACCACTTCCTGTCACGTCAAGAAAACCGTGAGGCCTTTTTTATCGGCGTTGAGAAATTTTTGACCGAAGTGAACGGCCCGTCCGAATATATAAAAAAGTAATTATGCGGAGCAGCTCGCGCCGCCCAATACGCAAAATTTTGCGCAATGAGGGTGGTTGAGGGCGACTGGTCCCAGCGCTTCTTTCAGTGTTTCACCAGTCTGAAATTGCGGGTCGTCCCACAATAAGGTGCAGGCCAATACGACGGCACGCGGTTCACCTTTGCGTCGCACAATCATACGTGAAGTCGCGCACATCATAGTGTCTGGATGGATATCTAAGATGCTCCAACAGGCGACCGTTATCTCAGGGACATCAATTCGCTCGTCCATTTCGGGGAAGAGGAGAAGTTGCGCTGGATTGGACGCTGTGACTCTCCATCCGTGGGCTTGGATGAGCGCTGAATATCCTGCGCGGGCGTCAGCTTCATTTTCTGAAAACATCGCGCGTCCTGCGATATGAGTTAGGAAGTTATTTTCAGTCAGCCAGTTCACCCCTGTGACGGCAATCTCAAAACTTCCCTGTCCACGCTCGGTATCGTGTCCTTCTTGGGTAAAATGATCCAGGCTGACACGAAGCGTCATCTTTCCCGGAAACCTACGTCTTAAGTCCAGCAGGCCAGCCTGTACGCGCGGACGCATCATCGGTTTCATGGCGTTGGTAAGTACGAGCAAGCTGTGACCGCGTTCTAGCGCCATTTCTGACAAGCGGATAATATTTGGATTTAGATAAGGCTCACCACCCGTAAAAGCGATTTCAATCGGCCCTTGCTGCATCGCATCGATTTCGTCGAGATAGGGTGCCATATCCTCTTGCGTCAAATAGATGAAATGATCCGCTGTGGGAGAGCTCGCAATATAACAATTGGCACACTCAATATTGCATTGGGAACCCGTATTGAACCAAAGCGTCTCCAGCGTTTTGAAAAAAACTTGCGCACGTTTTTCTCCTTTGGCGGTCACTTCGGGGTCTTGGAATTTCTTTGGGTCGATTAACGCGTTCATGCCAGCCTCTTACTGAAGTAAAAAAGCTATGTCTCACACAAAACTGTGTAGTGAGGTAAAGTTCGCTTGACATGTAAAGTCTCCTTGTCTAAGTAAAGGTCGCTTTACAGATTGAAGCCTTGAAGGAGACGAAAATGCTGACCCATAATAAGGGTAAAATCACGCCAAAGCTTGCGTCCCAGCGCTATATGAGATCAATGCTGGGCTTTTCACTTGGCTATGCTGGGGCTTTGATTGGCGTAACCTATTTATTGAAAACGATTGCCAACGCCCCTTTGCTTTACATTCTACTGGCTACGATCCTGCCGGGCCTGTTTCTTTTCGGAATGTTGTGGTCGATTTGGCGGTTCCTCCGAGAAGTTGACGAAGTGGCACGGCACTTCATTGTGCAGAGCATGATCATCGGATTATTTGGTATATTGGCACTCAGTGGCGTTTGGGGGCTGATGGAATTATTATCAGATGAGATACCTCGCTTACCGGTTTTTTGGATTTTCCCTGCGTTCTTCGCAGCATTTGGCTTCGCTGCTTGCTTTGGCCCAGGTCGCGGCATGGGTTTGAAGTAAGAGCTCATTATGGAAAATACACTGAAGACACTTCGGGCCGAACAAGGGTGGTCGCAAGCCGCGTTGGGGGAGCAACTTGAAATATCTCGCCAAAGCGTGAACGCAATTGAGACGGGGAGATATGATCCGTCTCTTCCACTCGCGTTCAAAATAGCCCGCTTATTCGGAAAGCCGATCGAGGAAATTTTCTCGGAGGACTAGCGGGCGATATTTCCATCGCGCGTAATTCGAAATACATTTCGCAAAATCTCTGGGGTCAGGGTCTTGTCGAAGGTGCCATCTGCTAATAAGTGACCTTCGCTCATCACCCAAACCCGATCGCAAAAACGCCTCGCTAGGGCCAAATCATGTAGGGCGGCGATAACGGTTGTCCCCTCACGGGAAGCGTCTCGCAGCACTTCCATGACAGACAGCTGATAGTAGGGGTCAAGTGCCGTGACGGGTTCATCGGCAAGCAATAGCGGCGCGTCGGTCGCGATTGTACGGGCCAAATGGACGCGTGTTTTCTCTCCGCCAGAGAGGGTCTTGAATGTTCGGTCTGCAAAATTAGAAATGCCGCATTTTTCCATTGCGGCTTCAACTGCCGATTGGTCGGCTTTGCTAATGCGCGCTAGCCTGCCAATATGCGGGGTGCGTCCAAGGGCAACAATATTGCGGACTTTATGGTCATCGGGTGCGACCGCATTTTGTGCCAGATAGGAAATTTGTCTTGCGCGATCACGACGGTCGGACGGAAGGTTCGTCGATCCTTCGTGTGGAATCAGTCCAGCCATCGCTTTCAAAAGGCTCGACTTTCCGGAGCCATTCGGCCCGACTAAGGCGATGAATTCTCCCTCTGAGGCGACTGCTGACACATCACGAACAGCAAGTTTCCCCCCAAACTTTACAGATATATTTCTCAGCGTAATCATGTTTGACGCCACGCAAGAAAGAGGAAAAAGGGTACGCCAATCAGAGAGGTGACAATCCCCAAATAAAGCGGCGTCCCTGGGCCTGCCGTCATCCGAATGAGCGTATCTATCAGGATTAAGAAAATTGCGCCGCCAAGGGCAGAAAATAGGATAAGCCAAGCTTCATCTGGTCCGATCACAAACCTTATAATATGCGGAATGAACAGACCCACAAATCCAATCGCGCCCGCAACTGCGACGCCTGAGCCGATACAAAGAGCGCAGCCCGCTACGATGAGGAGTTGCGTCTGAGAAACTGAAATTCCCAAGCTTTGAGCTGTCTCTTCGCCCAAGCCCAGAACTCTCAAGGCGGGACCAGAATAGAGAAGCAGCGCGAGACCTAAAAGCGTCAAGGGGGCCGCGAATATGACATCTGGTAGGTCGGCATTTTTCAATGATCCCATCAGCCAATAAATCAACTCCGAGAGCGCCCACGGGTTTGGGGCTAAGTTCATGACGAGCCCTGTGACAGCAGTAGCGAGCGCGCCAATTCCGATGCCGCCGAGAACGAGGCCAGAGGCTCCTGGTTTCCGGCGTGAAAATAATGTTATCGCTGTCGCGCCGACAAATGCGAAGAAAATAGCGGCCGGCGTCACGAATTTTGACAAGCCAAAATAAAGGGCGAGAACTGCCCCCAACGCCGCGCAAGCGGAGAACCCTAGCAATCCTGGTGCTGCCAAAGCATTTCGCGTGAAGCCTTGCAACGCCGCTCCTGATGCTCCCAATCCTGCGCCAACACAGGCGGCGAGAAGTACACGCGGTAGGCGAATCGTCTGGATAATTTCGTTAATGTCGGGGGTTGATTGACCAGCTAACCCAGCGAGACTATCGCGGAAATTGATTTGGGTCGTACCAAACCCAACGCTGATGACGACTGCCAAGGCGCAGATTGCAAATAGGCTGAGGCTCCAAGTTCGCGAATTCATAATTTTGCTAATTCGGATGATAATTGTACCGTCGCCTCAATCAAACCTGGACCTGCGCAAGGCCATAGTCCGCCATGAAGATCAATTCGTGGGAGTGCGTCGATCTTCCTGGCCAAACCGGCATGGCGGACAGAACGATCATTCACGCCCACATAATTTGAGCCCATAAAACTTGTGACAATCACATCAGGGTGAAGGGTCAATAAGGTTTCGGTGTCTGGCGACTGCCATCCCGGCGTTTGGATTATATTCGTTGCACCTGCAGCTTGAAAAACAGCATCCACAAATGTGCCGGTGCCTGCAGTTGCGCCCGATCGGTCCAGATAGAGTAAGCGCAAGTCCTTAGAGGGGTGTGGTAACTTCTCCAATTTCGCTTTTAAGTGTGGTGTCGGGTCGGTGACATTCAAAGATTTTGAGAGAATTGAAAAGTTCGTCCAGACCGTCGTAAAATCTTCTCCCCATGATAGATTTATATCGCCCTTTGTTCCTGCGCTGGACACAATCGTTGCATCTTGCCAACGGTGAAGACGTTCGGCGTCATCATCAATTTGAGGTAGGGATTGCAATGACTTCGGCGCGCGGGAGAGCGAAGACCGCGATTGCCAAGACAGCGCGGCCAAATGTGGCTCCAACTCAGGGATCGCCATCAAATATGTGTCTGCGCACAGCGTTGTGCTAACGATAGCATCCTTCGAAATTGCGGGAGAGGGCGAACCACAACCGGCCAAACCCACCACCATTAGAAATGTTGTGGCGCGAAACATCCTAAACACAAAAAGTTAAATCGGGGCGTAAGC
Source organism: Litorimonas cladophorae (assembly GCF_014652455.1). Taxonomy (GTDB): domain Bacteria; phylum Pseudomonadota; class Alphaproteobacteria; order Caulobacterales; family Maricaulaceae; genus Litorimonas; species Litorimonas cladophorae. The sequence continues at coordinate 809,190 of NZ_BMYV01000002.1, forward strand.
TGGAATTATCCGTTCTCATCGCGCTCATCCAAAGCAGCTCGCAAACCAGCTTGCCATTCAGGCAGAGGATGACGAAATGTCCTCTCAAAACGTTCGGTGTCTAAAACAGAATATTGCGGACGTTCAGCGTCTGTCGGGTAATCTGAGGTTGGGATTTCGTCGACATAAACATCACGGCCTTCCGATTTAAAAATCGCCTTCGCAAAACCTGCCCAGCTGACTTCTTCGCCACTACCCGTAATGTGATAAACCCCTGTCTCTATATCCGGTTCTTCCGCCAAACCTTCTGCGGCTTTAAGAACGGCATGGGCCAAATGACCTGCATAGGTCGGACGTCCAATCTGATCATCGACAACCGAAACTTCGTCGCGTGTATCTGAAAGTTTCAACATTGTTGTCAGAAAGTTCTTGTTGATACCGTCAAAAATCCAAGACGTACGTAAAATGAGGGCCCTCGCCCCTGAGCTCAGGACGGCTAACTCTCCGTCGAGTTTGGACGCACCATAGACGCCCAATGGATCGGTATCATTGTCAGGGGTGTACGGCTGATCCGCTTCTCCATCGAATACGTAATCCGTTGAAATATGAATGATCGGGATATCGTGTTGGGCGCAGGCTTTTGCTATAACGGAAGGTCCTGTGCTGTTGACCGCATAGGCGAGATCCGCGTTAGATTCTGCCCCGTCCACATCCGTGTAGGCAGCGGCCAGAATGAGGCCGTCCAGTCCAGAGGGTAGGGCGGTAATGGCGGCTTCGATATCTTTGGGTGAGGACCTAAGGTCGAGCGCTTCCCGGTCCAACGCGATAATTTGGTGACCCAAAGCCTCGCCCTCGCGCAAAAGTGCTTGGCCCAGCTGACCTGTTTTCCCGATAACAGCTAAGCGTAAACTCATGCTTTTTGCTCATATTTGAAGGGTGAAACAAATGACGTGAATGGTGTGCCTTGATTGTCGCGTTCCGATAGAATGCAAGCGCCCGTTGTTCCCCAGTCAATATCTAAAACCGGATCATTCCAGATCACAGTACCTTCATGGTTTGGTGCATAGATTGACGTGCATTTGTAACCGACAATTGTGTCATCAACCAATGTTCTAAAACCGTGCAGAAAACCAGATGGAATCCAAAGTTGGCGATCATTGTCTGACGTCAATTCCACGGAAACCGATTTGCCGAAATTCGGAGACCCCACCCGTATGTCGACCGCGACATCGATTATTCCGCCTTGAAGACAGCGGACAAGCTTACCTTGACCATGTGGCGGCGCTTGAAAGTGCAAGCCTCGGATCGTATTAGCTTTTGCCGAAAGTGACTGATTGTCCTGTACAAAACTGACGTGCAGTCCTGTCTGTCGTTCAAATTTATCTTGTCGAAACGCTTCCATGAAAAAGCCCCGTGAGTCTGAGAATCGCCTCGGGGTCATGAGGATCACATCTGGGAGCGAGGTGGGTTCAGAAAGCATGGGATCGACCTACCCTCTGCGGCACTCCAGAGCAATCAGTGGATTTCCACTTAGTTCCGACATTCATAAATACCTCAAAGCCAAAACCTCATCTTCTAATAAAAGCTATTGTAGATTCTATCTCAGGGTTCGGAAGTCGTCAGCATTTCTCGGAGCGGGTCGTAATCCAATACCCTATCAGAAAATCGACGATTGTGCTCTTTACTAAACATGTGCGGGGTGGTGAATATAATGGCGCACCCGACAGGATTCGAACCTGTGACCTCTGCCTTCGGAGGGCAGCGCTCTATCCAGCTGAGCTACGGGTGCGTCTTAGAGGCGCTCCCTTAGCGCTGCATTGACGTGTTGTCTAGCAGTTGAAACGTTTCACCTTAACGTACACATGTTGGACATGAAACACGTCGTAACCTCTATTCTTTCGGCCGCGATATTGGTTGGATGCTCTCCATCTCCCGAGGGGGGGACGGCAAATGATTCTGTGTCTACCCGTGTGCAAGACGCTAGGACACGAAATGACGGGCCCGCGATGTGGGTCGCCAAGGATCATGACTCGACTCTTTATATTTTTGGCACAGTTCACCTTTTGCCCGATGATCTTACTTGGCAGCGGGATGACATGCGGCAGGCTTTTGATAACGCGGGGACGATCTTCTTCGAGGTTGATACTGGACCTAGGGGACAAATTGACGCGACAGTTCTTACGACGAGCTTGGGACTGCGAAATGACGGGCTGCGATTATCTGATCGTTTGGATAATTATCAGCTGAACCTTTTAGAAGCCGCGGCGAATAATGGTGGCCTGACGATTGCGTCGCTTGACGGTATGAAACCTTGGTTGGCGGCAGAATTTCTGACATTTGCGGCAGCGCAAAATGCGGGTTTATCTTCCGACTTATCTGCGGACGAAGCTCTGAAATCTAGAGCCTCACGTTCCGGTAAAAACGTTGTTTATCTCGAATCTCTCGAAGATCAAATTCGAGCGTCTGCTGACCTGCCTGAATTTATCCAATTAGATATCCTCACGGAGACAATGGAGCAATTTAGCATTCTTGGGCGAGATGCCACGGATATTGCGGAACAATGGTCTGTCGGGGGAACTGATTATCTGACCGAGAAACTCATTCGTCCGATGAAGGCCCGCGCACCGGAGGTGTTTAATGGCCTATTGCGGGACCGCAATCGAAATTGGGTCGCGCCGCTTTCGCGTTTCATGGATGATAGTGGAACCGGGTTTGTGGCTGTCGGAACTGCACATTTGTTGGGTGAAGATAGCTTGCTCACTGGGTTACGAGAGCAAGGCTATTCCGTACAGCGCTATCACGCTTTTAAAGGTGAAAACGTGATAGACACTGTGGATGCGAAGATTCAGCGTACGCGCTAAAAATCTAATTCCAGCCCTCCGAAGACGGCACGTCCAGCAGAGGTATAGCCAACAATTTCTTCATAGGTTTTATCAAGCAAGTTTGATCCGCGAAATGTGAGTGCCACTCGGTCATTTAATCGATAGCGCACATTTGCGCCAATCAGAGTGAAGTCGTCTAATTTTACATTTTGAAACGTCGCGAAATCGGTATCAAGTTGTGATCCATTATGATCTACGGCGACCGTGAGGGCGAGTTCGTCGATCGGGGTCCATGTGGCTGTTCCGCTGGCGAGGACTTTTGGACGACGGATTTCTTCGAGATCATTTTGTTCCGAATTTAGGAAACTGGCCGAACCCTGAAAACTCAGCGTGTCAGATGACCAACTTGCGGCAAGCTCCACGCCTTCGCGCGAACTATCTGTGCCCAAATTCATGACCGTAGAGCTAAAATCGAGATTAAATACCGTTGCGATTTCATCCTGTAGTTCGGACCGAAAGACATCGAGGCTCAGGTCTAAATTTCCGACAGATTGTTCATATCCAATGGACACGCCCAATGAGGTTTCAGGTTGTAAGTCTCGATTTCCCGTAAAACGCGACGCCGGAAAAAAACCGAAGAGCTCAACGAATGTTGGATTCTTGATGCCTGTTCCGACGGATGCTCTCAGGCGACCGTTCCAATCGAATCCATAGCCCGCACCCAAACGCCATGTCGTGGCATTATCGAACAAATCGTTGATGTCGTGTCGCGCAGACGCAGTGAAGGTTATGTCATTTGTGTTGAACCGATAATCGCCGGCGATTCCATATGTCCAATTATCAGGTTGGGCGCCCGCTTCGGTAAAGTTCGGGCTGATTTCATATTGTTCATGCTCGGCTTCACCGAGGATTGTGAGGCTGTGAGCGTCGGAGAAATCACGTTTCGCGGCCCAATTGGCGACATGGCGTGACCCGATGGAACGGGAGGAAAATCCGCCGACAGTCTCTGTGTCTGTTTCAACCATGTGTGCAGCGATTTTGTGATCAAATCCCGCGAGGGCAAAGCGCGCATCAATGCGGGCTGTTTCGGTTTTAACTTCTGTGGAATCAAATGTGTTATTTAAGCGCCCATTGAAATCGGAATCACTGTCGAAATCAGTTTCGCGTATGACACTTCGAAATTTCGTACTTAGGTTCACGCCGCCAATTTCAATGGCGTTCAAACCGACGCTGAACGCCCGAGATTTGGAACCATCTTTTTCTTCACCCAATCCAGAAATGTCGAACCCGTCAGTTGTGAAAAGATTTCCGTTCACGGATAAAGCAGCCTCACCGAGGGGGATGACAGCGCTCACCGCGCCTTCATAGGTTCCGCGGCTGCCGCCTTCCACACTCGCACGCCAGCCTTCTTGAGTGCTGCCCGCGCGGGTGATGATATTGATGACGCCGCCAACGGCGTCAGACCCGTAAAGCGCGGATTGTTCGCCGCGCAGCACTTCGATTTTCACGACATCCTCTGTGCGGAGGCCACCGAAATCAAAAGCGCCGTCGGCGGGGTTGGCGACTTCGACGCCATCAATGATTACCACGATATGGTTGGCTTCTGATCCGCGTAAACGGATTTGCGTAAGCGAGCCTGCGCCGCCATTTTGGCTGACGGACAGGCCGGGGACAGTGCGGAGTAGGTCTGCGATGACAGATTGATTGCGGTTATGGATTTCATCTTGCGTTAGGGTTGACGCGGGTGAAGTGAGCTCTTTGTTTCTAGAGTACCCAAGACGATCTGCGGTAACAACGATTTCTGCGTATCGGAAAGGAGACGGGTCGCACGACACTACAAGGATATCCCCAACTTTCGCGGCTTGTGCCTTTGCAGCAGCACTGGGTTCACAATGTTCGGCAGTCTCGTAATCTGCCTGAACCTGTCCCCAAGCTGGCGCTGCCATCGCGACAATTGCCGCGCTCAATAATAATCTCTTCATGTCACACTCCAAGGTAGCCCGCTCAAACAGAGTCGGGTGACGTTTGTTGTGTCGTCATTGGAGTAACCCGCACCATCGCGAGCTTTCCCATTGCGCATCGGTACATCCCGCCCGGGCGCGCTGGCGACTTTGTCGGCAGGTCTTCTGACTTAGCCCTCAAACAGTTCGCGACGTCTTCCCAAATCATATAGAAATGACCCAGTGACATGTATCGCGACCCTCAGGCCTTACAGCGGCGGGAGCCGTTGAGGATTTCACCCGTCCATTTAGCGTGGCGGTGTCACCCCATTCCCATGTTCGCACCTCGTTATAAGGTGACCGACAACGGCGCTCATAGACCAGCGCAGATACAATTCAAGTCGCATTCTTGCATTTTTCAGCATCATATAATGATTTCTTTATATACGTGTCGGTCACGCTCTGTTAATGCCCGCACGAAATAGGAGTTCACTATGTCTCGCAGCGCGAATATTTGGGACGACATCACCGCCGCCAGCGCCAATCGCATCCTTATGTTGGACGGCGCGATGGGTACGATGTTGCAAAAACAACAGCTTGAAGAGGAAGACTTTCGCGGTTCGCGTTTCGCTGATTGGCCGAGCCCCCTAAAAGGGAACAATGACCTCCTGGTGCTGACGAAACCCGAGGCTGTGCGGTCTGTCCATGATGCGTTTTTGGCGGCGGGTGCCGATTTGATTGAAACAAATTCTTTCAATGCGACATCCATTAGTCAGGATGATTATGGCATGGCAGAGCTTGCGCCAGAAATCGCACGCGCTTCGGCTTTGGTGGCGCGCGCCGCTGCGGATGCTTGGACCGAAAAGACCCCCGAAAAACCTAGGGCCGTTTTGGGCTCGATTGGCCCTATGAATAAAACTCTCTCTATTTCGCCAAAGGTCGAAGACCCAGGTTACCGCGACGTGACTTTTGATGAAGTCAAAGACGCATATATCGAACAGATCACAGCCATTATAGATATCGTAGATGCGATTTTGATTGAGACCGTTTTCGACACGTTAAACTGCAAGGCCGCTATCGCCGCATGCAGGGAAACTTTCGTTGCGGTGGGCTATGAAAAGCCAATTATTATTTCTGGCACGATTACCGACCGGTCTGGCCGCACGCTGTCGGGTCAAACCGCAGAGGCGTTCTATATCTCGATTGCCCATGCCAAACCTTGGGCCGTGGGATTGAATTGCGCGCTGGGCGCAGATGAAATGCGCCCGCATATTGAAGCCATTAGTCGCGTCGCCGAAACCCGCGTTATTGCTTTCCCAAATGCGGGTCTGCCAAATGCGTTTGGTGAGTATGACGAAAGCCCCGCCGATATGACAGCTCAGATTGCGCCGTGGATTGAGGGCGGGGTTGTCAATATTCTGGGCGGGTGTTGCGGGACAACGCCAGACCACATCGCCGCGATTGCAAAAGCTGCTGCGACAGGCACACCACGCGTACCTGTCGGGCCAAAGCCCACATTGCGCCTGTCTGGCCTCGAACCTTTTCAGATTGCTGTCTAGCTTATGTCCAACTCCGCAACACAATTTATCAATATCGGTGAGCGTACAAACGTTGCTGGCTCCGCTCGGTTTAAAAAACTGATTGTCAATAATGACTTTGAGAAGGCGCTGTCTGTCGCGCGTCAACAAGTCGAAAGCGGCGCGCAAATCATTGACGTGAATATGGACGATGGCTTGATTGATGGCGCAGAGGCCATGACGCGCTTCTTGCAGTTAATGGCGGGTGAACCTGATATTTCCCGTGTCCCCGTGATGATCGACAGTTCCAAATGGGAGGTCCTCGAAGCAGGCCTGAAATGCGTGCAGGGCAAAGCTGTCGTGAACTCGATTTCCATGAAGGAAGGCGAGGCGGAGTTTTTAGCGCATGCGCGCAAAGTTAGAGATTTGGGTGCCGCTGCCGTCATCATGGCCTTTGACGAAGAAGGCCAAGCTGAAACCGCAGACCATAAATTTGAAATTTGCGAGCGGGCTTACAATTTGCTCGTCAATGAAGTCGATTTCCCGCCTGAAGATATTATTTTTGATCCAAATATTTTTGCGGTCGCGACGGGTATTGAGGAGCATAATGATTACGCTGTCGCGTTTTTTGATGCCTGCAAACGTATCAAGGCGAACTTGCCGCATGCGCGGATATCTGGCGGCCTATCAAATGTCAGTTTTGCATTTCGCGGTAATAATGTCCTTCGTGAAGCCATGCATTCGGTGTTCCTATATCACGCTATCCCAGCGGGTTTGGACATGGCGATTGTCAATGCGGGCCAATTGACGATTTACGATGACATTCCAGATGAACTGCGCGAGCGCGTAGAAGACGTGATCTTAAACCGTCGTCCTGACGCGACGGATCGCTTGTTAGAGGTTGCCGATAAATACAAAGGTGATGGTAAAGCCAAAGCCCATGTTGTCGATTTAGAATGGCGAAAGCTGCCCGTTGAGAAGCGCCTCGAACACGCGTTAGTCCGCGGGATCACAGACTTTATTGTCGCCGATACCGAGGAAGCCCGGCTTTCTGCAGAACGTCCATTGCATGTCATCGAGGGCCCCTTGATGGCGGGAATGAACGTCGTTGGCGATCTCTTTGGCGCAGGTAAAATGTTCCTGCCGCAAGTCGTGAAATCCGCGCGCGTGATGAAGGCGTCTGTCGCCCATCTTCTGCCCTTTATGGAGGAAGAGAAGGAATTACTGGGTACAGCTGGGACGTCGAACGGCCGTATTCTTATGGCGACAGTGAAGGGCGATGTGCACGATATTGGGAAAAACATCGTGGGCGTAGTCTTGCAATGCAACGGATATGATGTCGTCGATTTAGGCGTCATGGTGCCATGCGATAAAATCTTGGATGCGGCGGTCGAACATAATGTCGACATGGTGGGTCTTTCTGGTTTGATTACACCAAGCCTAGACGAGATGGTTTATGTGGGCAAAGAAATGCAACGTCGCGGTATGACAATGCCGCTGCTTATCGGTGGAGCGACGACATCCAAGACGCATACGGCGGTGAAGATCGAACCAGCCTATGAAGCGGGTCCGACGGTTTATGTGACAGATGCCAGTCGTGCGGTTGGCGTTGTTGGTAAGTTGCTGGGCGATACGTCCGCAGACTATACATTCGACATTCGCAGTGAGTATGAAAAAGCGCGAGCGGCGCACCAACGTGGACAATCGGCCAAATCGCGTCTGACACTCAAGGAGGCGCGGGATAATCCTTGGACTACGAATTGGGCGAACTATACGCCGCCAAAGCCGACGTTCCTCGGTACGAAAACACTGACGAATTATCCGCTCGAGAAGTTGCGTGATTTCATTGATTGGACGCCTTTCTTTGCGACGTGGGAATTGAAAGGGCGCTATCCAGCTATTCTTGAAAACGAGCGCTATGGTGAAGCCGCGCGGGATCTATTTGAAGACGCTCAAGCGATGTTAGATCAAATGATTGCTGAAAAATGGGTAGCCGCGAATGGTGTTTTTGGTTTCTGGCCCGCAGGACAAAATGGAGACGATGTGCGCGTGTACAAAGACGCGTCCCGCACCGAAACATTGACGCAATTCCACGGGCTAAGACAGCAAATTTCTAAGGGCAGTCAGGACAAACCCAATTTCTGCATTTCTGATTTTTGCGCTCCGACTGATGATTATATTGGTGGATTTGCTGTTACGGCTGGGTTGGGTGAATCAGCAAAGTCAAAGGCGTTTGAAGAGGCGGGTGACGACTATAATTCTATCCTATTTAAAGCCTTATGTGATCGATTGGCCGAAGCCTTTGCGGAGCATTTGCACCAACGCGTGCGCCGTGAATTTTGGGGCTATGCGCCCGATGAAACGGCAAGCGGCGATGAGCTGATTGCAGAGAAATACGCAGGTATTCGCCCCGCCCCGGGTTATCCTGCGCAGCCAGATCATACGGAGAAAGCAGCGCTTTTTAATATCTTAGATGTCACGAAGGAGACTGGCATTGAGTTGACACAAAGTTTTGCCATGCATCCTGCCAGTTCGGTGTCGGGGATTTATTTCTCTCACCCTGACTCAGTTTATTTCGGCGTTGGAAAGATCGAGAAAGACCAGGTTGAAGACTACGCTCGACGTAAGGAAATGAGCGTTGATGACGTAGAGCGCTGGCTTGCTCCCATCCTGAATTACTAGGAACTCTTGGGTCAAAAAATAGAAGCCCCGCATATTTGCGGGGCTTCTTTGTTATTGGATTGCGGTTACTTTACCGCGAGATACAGATTGCGACCTTGCCGTTCGATCCGCAATGCATATGGGCCTTCTTCACCTTTGATGGCATCTTCGAAATCGTCCAAGTCACTGATGTCGGTGCGACCGATGCGTCGGATGACGTCACCTTTTTGAAGTCCTGCGCGCGCCGCACGTGAGCCGCGTTCTACCGACATAATATAGACGCCATCATCGCCGCCTCGTAATTCGAGATCATCTGGAATATTGGAGACTTCCGCTCCATCGAAGGCTTCCAGAGTAGCGGGTTCAGCGTCCCCGTAACGACTATCGGGCGATGATGTTTCATCTTCGTCATCGGGCATTTCCGCAATGCCGATCCGCGTCGTTCGGCGTTTTCCATCGCGCAGGAATGTCACGTCGGCACGAGTGCCCGGTTTGAGAAGGCCGACCAGATTTCGCAAATCATTGCTGTCGAGAATTTCCTCGCCGTTGAAAGCAATTACGATGTCACCTTCTTCCAACCCAGCCTTTTCCGCAGGGGTGCCTGCGCCCACGTCAGAGACGAGCGCACCATCCATAGATTTTAGACCAAGGCCTTCACGAAGCGCGGGTGTGACGTTTTGGATCTGGACGCCGATCCGTCCGCGTTTGACCTCGCCGTTTTCACGCAATTGTTCGATAACATTTTTGACGGTGCGAACAGGCACCGCAAAACCGATGCCGTTATTTCCGCCCGAACGCGAGACAATGGCCGTATTGATGCCAATTAATTCGCCCTTGGAATTGACGAGCGCTCCGCCGGAATTGCCCGGGTTAATGGAGGCGTCAGTCTGGATATAGTTGGAATAATTGTCACCAGAGCGTTGGTCGCGGCCCAAGGCTGAAATAATGCCCGACGTCACGGTGGAGGACAAACCAAATGGATTGCCGACAGCAATCACATAATCGCCGACACGGGCTTCGCCTGTATTGGCAAGGCGTAATTCCGTGAGGTCTCTGGCATCAATTTTCAACAAGGCCAAATCAGTCTTCGGGTCGGCCCCGACCAATTCGGCTTCGACTTCACGGCGATCATTAAGTGTGACCATGATTTCGTCGGCGTCTTTAATGACGTGGTTGTTTGTGATGATCAGGCCTTTGCTAGCATCATAAATAACGCCTGAACCCAAACCTCCTCGCGGGCCGCGGTTGTTCGGGGACATACGGCCGCCGAAAAATCGCTCCATTAATTCCTGTTCCGGGGAGGACGTCGTGTTTTCTGGTGCCTCTTGTAGTGTCTGGATCGACACAACGGCGGGTGTCACACGTTCTAACAACGGGGCCATGGTCAGAACGCCGCGCACCGGATCAACGGTCATCGCTTGCGAACGTGTGTTGGTCTGCGCATCGGCATTTGATTGTAGGGCGAGGGGGGATGCGAGGAGGGCGAGTGCCGCCGCGCCAAGCAATAAAGGTCTTTTCATGGTCGGGTCCTTCGTGACTGACTTCATCTGGGACCGATTTGGGACTCTTATCCGTTATAGGCAATATCTGCCCGCAGAATCTAAACATGAATTAATTGTGACCGACTGGTAACGATTGGCGAACCTTATCGCTCACAGCCTGTCACGAAACTCCTGATTTTGCTATAAACTGGAACCGTCCGCGCATTGGAAACCTTCAACGGGTACCAAATTAAAAGTTTTGTTTTAGGCCGCTACAAGACACGGGGAAGTGCTCAATGATGCACTGGGTCCTGCAGACGCGGCGCTCTCGCGCCCAGCCTCACTGTCTTTAGAGTCAAAAAGACAGCGCCACTTTATCTTATGTCCATAAGAGCTATAGCGACACAACTATCATGCACGTGGTGTTTATCAATTTCCCCAAATAAGCGTCACGGCATTGAAATGCAGAAGTTTTTAAACCCATAAAAGCTGGATTGATCTCCTTTTATCGATTTTTTCCCAGCGCGAGGTCAAACCTGTTATCCAATGCGGATGTCGGCGAGTTTCCATATTCAAAAAACGTCATTGCCCCATCGAGATGCTTTGCTCGCATTGGATGATGAGGCTCTGCTGCGGCAGTGTCGCCAAGAAACCTATCGCGCGTCAGGGCCTGGGGGCCAGCATCGGAACAAAACAGATTCGGCTGTTCGATTGTCTTTGTTCGACGGGCAGATCCTTGCGTCGTGCGCGGATCATCGGTCCCAACATCGCAACCGCGTCGAGGCTCTACGGCGGTTGCGTTTGACTCTTGCGCTTGAGTTACGGTGCGCCCTTGCGGAAGATCTTTCCACCGAAGTCTGGACCGGGTCTTGGGCTTTGGGACGTAAGGACCGTCGCTACGCTGCGTTCATCGCCTATGTGTTGGATGTACTGGCCAATCATGATTGGGCCGTAGGTATTGCCGCGGCGGGGTTAGGTGTTTCCACCGGGAAATTAATCCGGGTTCTGGCACAAGATCCACAGACTTGGAATGTGGTCAATCAAGCCCGCAAGAAAATTGATCTCGTCAACCTTAGACGTCCCTGATCAGATAATTTGGTCGAGTTTGGACAGACTGCCGCCAATGTGGTAAACTTAGAGTGGAGGATAATTTATGACGATTAAGAGTATTTTAGACGCCAAAAGCCATGACATATATTCCGTCTCGCACGGCGCGAAGCTCCGCGAGGCTATAGCTCTGCTCAATGAAAAAAATGTCGGTGTGGTTCTGATTACCGATGACGCTGGGAAATTAGCCGGAATTTTGTCTGAACGCGATATTGTGCGGCGATCCCTGTTGCAAGAAACAGGTTTCCGCGATGAGGCCGTAACGAAATCAATGACCAAGGATGTATTTACCGTTGGACCAGATGCAACTGTTGATGATGTCATGGAAATCATGACGACGTCCCGCATCCGTCACGTGCCCGTCCTTGACGGTGACAAAATCACGGGCGTGATCTCCATTGGGGATGTGGTCAAACGTAAAATCGCTGACGCGGAGAATGAAGCGGCCGCGATGCGAGATTATATCACTGCGGGATAAACGCCCCTATCGTTGTTAAGGTCGGGTCCCTATATCTGGCCTATGTTTGACGACCTTTATAATGCTGATATTTTAGGCCTTTCCGCGACGTTGAAAAATGCGGCCTTGGATGCGCCTGATGGGACAGCGCGGAAAGTTTCGAAACTTTGCGGTTCTTGGCTGGAGATCGATTTGAAGATCGACGATGGCGTCGTCACCGATTGTGCCATGCGCGTTCAAGCCTGTGCCTTGGGCCAAGCGAGTGCTGCGATTTTGAAAGCGTCGATAATCGGGGCGAATTTGGAAGAGCTCGTTGTAGCGCGGGATGGTTTACGTGCGATGTTGAGAGACGGCGGCGATCCTCCTGCTGGGCGATTTGCCAGACTTTCTCTCTTGGCAGGTGTCGCGGCCTATCTTGCACGTCATACGTCGACCCTCTTAGCGTTTGAGGCGGCCGTTCTGGCATTCGAGGCCGAAGGCCAGAAATAATGTGGACAGTGAAACCTATTCCGCTCTAGTTTATAGACCTGTTTCAGGAGGCATCGTCGCCAAATTCATGCGAGATTTTTTTAAGATATCCGATCAGATGAACAGGGACTAACCATGTCCGTTCTTTCAAAACTCGTCAGTTTTCCGATGCTCTTGGCTTTGGCGATATACAAGATATTCATTTCGCCGGTTCTGTTTTTCTTTGGTGTACGATGTCGGCATGAACCCTCTTGTTCGAGTTATTCAAAACAGGCTATTTTAGAACACGGCCCGTGGTATGGCGGGTGGATGACCCTTGCGCGACTGCTACGGTGTCAGCCTTGGGGGACGACTGGGGTTGATAATGTGCCCGAAAACATTACCACACCGCCTTTATATGCCCCTTGGCGCGTAGCCTTGTGGACAAAGACAAACTCGGAATAAAACAATGGTCACTTTGACATTCCCAGATGGTGCAGCGCGCGAATATAAGGCGGGCACAACGGCAATGGAGGTGGCGAAGTCCATCTCGAAAGGTCTCGCAAAACAGGTTCTCGCTGCGAAGCTAGATGGTGAGCTAGTCGATGCGTCCTTGCCAATTAATGCTGACGCTAAATTGGAACTGGTTACAGCGAAAGACCCAGAGGGGCTGGAGCTTATTCGTCATGATGCGTCGCATGTTATGGCGGAAGCCGTCCAAGAATTATTCCCCGGCACACAGGTCACAATTGGCCCCGTCATTGAAAATGGCTTTTACTACGATTTTCACCGGGATGAGCCGATCAGCGAAGACGACTTTGCCGCGATTGAAAAGAAGATGGCGTTCATCATCAACCGGAATGACAAATTCGAACGTGTGGAAATGGACCGAAATGCGGCCATTAAAATGTTCCGCGAAATGGGCGAGGAATTCAAAGCTGAATTGATTGAGGATTTACCTGAATCTGAGACCATTACCGTTTACAAGCAGGGCAAGTGGTTTGACCTTTGCCGCGGGCCGCATCTGCCGAGCACAGGTAAGATTGGGAAGGCGTTCAAGTTGATGAAAGTCGCGGGCGCATATTGGCGTGGCGATTCGAATAATCCACAACTTCAGCGGATCTACGGCACTGCTTGGGCATCCCAAGAAGATCTCGACGCGCATCTGAAACAGATCGAAGAGGCCGAAGCGCGGGATCATCGTCGCTTGGGCCGTCAGCTCGGCTTGTTTCACTTCCAAGAGGAAGCTCAAGGTCAAGCGTTTTGGCATCCGAATGGCTGGACGCTCTACACAACTCTTATGGCCTATATGTCCCGCCGTCAGCGTGAATATGGCTATCAGGAAATCAAGACACCGCAGCTCATGGACCGCAAGTTTTGGGAAGCGTCAGGCCATTGGGAAAAATATCGCGAAAATATGTTCGTCTGCGAAGTCGCGGAAGAGGACAAAGTTTTATCGCTCAAGCCAATGAACTGCCCCTGCCATATTCAGGTCTTCAATTACGGCCAGAAGTCCTATCGCGATCTGCCACTACGCTTCGCTGAGTTCGGATCTTGTCACCGTTACGAGCCGTCGGGCGCGCTGCATGGCCTCATGCGCGTTCGCGGCTTTGTACAGGATGATGGACACATTTTCTGCAAACTTGATCAGGTGACGGAAGAGGTGAAAGGGTTCACCGAGCTTTTGAAATCTGTCTATGCCGACCTTGGGTTTGACGATGTGAAAGTGAAATTCTCCACACGTCCAGACACGCGAGTAGGATCCGATGAATATTGGGATAATGCGGAAGCCGCGCTCAGCGCCGCTGCCGATGCCTCCGGTTTGGAAGTCGAACTCAATGAAGGCGACGGCGCCTTTTACGGCCCAAAACTCGACTTTGTTTTGCGCGACGCTATCGGTCGAGAGTGGCAGGCTGGGACCATCCAACTTGATCCAAATATGCCAGAACGCCTTGGTGCGTCCTATATTGGCGACGATGACAAGAAGCATGCACCTGTTATGTTGCACCGCGCCGTACTCGGGTCATTTGAACGTTTCCTGGGTATTTTGATCGAGAACTACGCGGGACGCTTCCCGCTGTGGCTTTCGCCTGTACAAGTCGTCATTGCGACTATCACTTCCGATGCAGATGACTACGCCAAAGAGGTTGTAGCTAAACTGAAAGCCGCGGGCCTGCGCGCTGAGATCGATACACGTAATGAGAAGATAAATTACAAAATTCGCGAACTTTCCGCCGATCGAAAAATCCCTGTGATCGCCGTCGTGGGCCGCAAAGAGATGGAGGACGGCAAGCTTGCCATTCGCCGCCTAGGCTCGCGTGACCAAACAATCCTCACGATTGAGGAGGCAATTGCCGCCTTATCAGATGAGGCGAAAGCTCCAGATCAGCAAAGAGGATAGACGGTTTGGGCGCGTTAGTTAAAGGGTTCGACGGTCTCTCGCGAGGACTCCTCTTTCTTGGCGTTCTGCTTTTTCCTCTTCTGTCCATCGCGGGCGGGTTGGGGTTTCAGGCGGTGGGGTTCTTTCTTGGCATTTCGGCCATATTGGTCTGGGTGGCAGATCGATCGGGCGCAGCCTATTTGAGGTCTATCTGGCCAATTTGCCTTTTAGCTTTCGTGCTTTGGGCGTGGTTGTCATCGCTTTGGAGTCCGTATGACGGTGACGTCATTGGCGGGAATGCCTCCATTCTTTTTATCCTGACGCTCACATTACTATTCGTGCCTCTTGCGTTTCTTCGCCTTACCAAGCGATTGAGCGTGATCTTAACTTGGGCCCTGATCATCGGCAGTATAATCGGCGTTGCGATCATTTGGATTGACGCGGCCACTGGCTACGCGCTCTCCATTTGGGGTGACCCTGTCGCGCCTGGTGCTAATCCCGTTCAACGTCGCAGCGATGCAGAGATGAACCTAGGGCGCGGGCAAGTCAGCTACGCGTTACTCGCGTGGCCTGTAGCCGCTCTAATGATTGCAAAAATGAAGCGTGGCGTATGGTTGGCGATCGCTTTGTTGATAGGTCTGGCTGTGTCGGCACAACTCAACAATCTTAGCATTGTCATTCCAGCGTTGGCGCTCTCTGCTGGCTTTGCGGGCTTTGCTTGGTGGCGACCGCGTTGGGGCGTTATTTTAGCCTTCTCTCTTGCCATCGCGAGTATTGTTTTCGCTCCACTACTTGGAATTTTCTCCAGCCTTTTTGATATTGAGACCATGCGGAAAATTCCGCTGTCTTGGGAACATCGTCTGCGCATGTGGGCCTATAGCTGGGAGTTGATCCAGCAAACACCATGGATTGGCCATGGATTTGATTCATCGCGTATTTATGATCAAGTAACGTTCCAAGCGCCTGACGGGCGCAACATTCCCGTGATTTCGATGCACCCCCACAATATTGGCCTACAGATTTGGTTGGAGACAGGCTTGATAGGAGTCGTTTTAATGGTGGGGACTTTGGTCGCCTTGCTCGAAACATCATTAAAGACCTGCCAAAATTCTCTACAATCAATTGGGGTTGCAGGGCTTGTTTCAGCAACGGCGACTTGCAGTGCTGTGACAGTCGGCGTGTGGCAACATTGGTGGTGGGCGCTGATTGTACTGGCTGCGAGCATCATCATTTTATTGCGCTCTCAAGACGTGAACACCAGCTGAACTGAGTTTTGCAAAATATATTTTCCTTTACACTCATAGGCTTGGGCGCTTAAAGGTTCACTCTGGGGTCTGGCGCAATGGACCTAAGGAGTACAACGTTGACTAAAATTGTCACATTTAATGTCGAGGGTACTATCCCTGCGACCGATACGGTTCGAAAACGTCCTATCAGTGTGGTTATGGTCAGTTATATGACTGGACCTGCCTTAATCGAAGCCATCATGGCGGTGCTCGCTGATCGTGATGTTCATGAATTGATCGTCGTCGACAATGGAAACACGGAGAGCGCTCGCGCTCGGCTTTCGGAGTTGACCGCGAAACGAAACCGCGTCCGATTTTTACAAGGACACGGAAATATTGGCTTTGCTCGTGCCTGCAATTACGGTGCGAAATTGGCGACAGGGCACTACCTTCTGTTTTTAAACCCGGATGCTGTCATTACGTCGGGCGCGGCCCGCCAGCTTGCAAATGCAGGGGATTGTTTGGTTGAGCCGTGGATTACTGGCGGATTGCTCCGTGACGAAACGGGCAAAGAACAACGCGGTGCGCGGCGCCGTGCACTGACGCCTCTTTCTGCGTTGGTCGGGTTCTTGCCCATCCTGGAAGTTATCCCAGGTTTACGGTCAATTCACCGCGAGACCGACGAACTACCCAAACACACGGTTCAAATTGATACGATCTCTGGGGCGTGTCTTATGACGGATCGGCCCAGCTTTGATAAAATGGGCGGTTTTGATGAGCGTTATTTCCTTCATGTGGAAGATATAGAAATATGCCGCCGTGCACGTCAGTTGGGCGGACAGGTCGCGTTTGTACCCGGTGCGACGGTTATGCACTATGGCTCGACCTCTAATGCGCCTCGCATTTGGATCGAAAAAGAAAAACTCAAAGGCTTCTTACGATATTTTTGGCACTACCAACCGGGACCTATGTCGAAAATTTTAACGGTCTTGGCGGCGCCGTTTATGGCGGCAGCTATTCTGGGGCGGGCCTATCTTCTTTCGCTTCGGGGGGCGATGACACGCGAGGGTCCGCGCAAGGCACCTCCCGCAAAATAATCAATTCTACAGCGCGCCCTTTGGAGTAATTATACCCAGCGATAGGCTCTGACGTCTCTAGGCAGTTCTCTCTTGTTGCTGCTGAAGCCTCGAGCTCGTGATAGATCAAAGCTTTCTCCCGCTGCATTAAATCCAGAATAATGAGCTGGCTTTTTGACAGGTCAGGAGCGTCGCCTTTCACATTTATCTCTGTTCCTACATGATAGACGAGGCTGGGCTCTGTATAATGGGGGCTGTGAATGTCACGAGGGGAAATATCTGGCGCAAACTTTGTAATGGCTTCGGCGACGCGCTCTGAAGCATTAAAAGCGTCTATATTGGGTAAAATATAGCCATAAGCTCCAATCATAGCGACCATAGATGCAAATAGAGCCGATCCCAAAGAGAAGCCTGTTTTCCCCGCCCAGAGGCAGAAGGCTGCAATGATCGCGGCCAATCCCGCAATCCCACAAATTGCGTAGCTCACCCACATTGTATCCGTAGGTCCATATTGGCTCTGGCCAAAAAGGACGATGCCCAGCGTGAGGGTTGTGGAAACGAGGAAAACCAAACCGCTGACGAAACGCGAAACACTGAAACCTCTGACATGTTTAAGGGTCAATATTGCTGCGCCCATCATTAGGCAAAGGACGGGGAAGACGGGCAACCCGTAATGCGGCAGTTTTGTTGGCATAATCTCGATGATCACCCAGAACGGCACGGCCCAGGACAAGCAGAAACGCATTGCCCGCGTCACCGTTGTCTCGCTGCCTGAACGAACGGCTTTCACCGCGTAAACAAGTCCAGGCAGGAGAAAGAGACTGGCGGGCCAAAGCGTTGCCCAAATGAGCAAACTATGTGTTCCTGGCGGCGCTCCATGGCTCTCCTGACCTGACACGATTTTGCCGCCTAAATCGTTGCCGAGACTTTCTGCGAAGAATGCACCTTCGGTTACAAAATACATGGCGACAGCCCAAGGTAACCACATCAGAATAAAGACTAAAATAGCGCCCCAATTCAACAATGATTGCGCCCATTTTAGATTTCGCTCCCACGCCCATAGGCTACCGAGGGTGAGGGCTATCAACATTGGTCCAATGGGACCTTTGATCATAATTGATGCGCCTAGGGCAATCCAGATAACCCAAACCTCGCGCCGCCCACCGCCATTCCTTAGACGCCCCAACCCGGCAAAAATCACGGTTGTTGATGCACAGAGCAGGGCGTCTGTCTTGGCGATGTGTCCTTCGAAAACGAAAATAAATGATGTTGCTAAAAGCGCAGCTGCGATCACGGCGGCTTTTCGGCCGACCATCTGCAAGCCGCCCCAATAGAGTGCGAGGATTGTCAGAAGCGCACCCAAGACGGAGGGCAGGCGTTGCGCCCAAATTTTCCGCGTATCGTCTTGAGAAAATGTTTTGATCATGGCCGTTTGAGCCCAATAGACGCCGGCCGGCTTCTTGTTGCGCGCCTCGTCTTGAAATCGAATGTTCAGTAAATCGCCGCTTTCAGCCATTTGCACGCTGGCTTGAGCATAGCGGGCTTCATCGCGATCAATGACAGGTAAACTCGCCAAACCAGGCAAAACCATCGCGAGGGTTAGCAGGAAAAGCATCACGATGTGCGAACGGCGCTTATTTAAAGATCCCAGCATAAGGGCGACTACCCTATCGGGTGAATTTGCAAAAGTGTTTTCGCCTTTGATGAACTCGTAATTTCATGACATGAGGCGACTATGTCAATTGATCAAAATAATACCGAGTCCCGCGCTGTGCCGCATATTTCCGTTGTGGTGCCTGCCTATAATGAGGCTGAGAATGTGGAGAACTTGGCTCGGGAAATTTCAAACGCCTTATCTGATGTGCCTTATGAGATGATTTTTATCGATGATGCCTCATCGGATGAGACAAAATCCGTTCTGATGGGTATGAAATCTCGCTTCCCCAATCTCCGCGTTTTGGCCCATCGAGAGAATGCTGGGCAATCCCGTGGTGTTCGCACTGGCGTCCGTGCGGCGCTGGCGCCTGTGATCGCGACTTTGGACAGCGATGGTCAGAATGACCCAGCTGATATTCCAGCGTTATTTTCTCAACTCACGCGGGAGGGCGCGCCGGAAACATTGGCAATGGTCGGCGGACGTCGCGCAAAACGTATCGATTCTGCCGCCAAAAAGATTGCTTCTCGTTTTGGCAATGGTGTGCGCAAGAAACTGTTGAAAGACGAGGCCGATGACACGGGTTGCGGCTTAAAAGTCTTTAAGCGGGACGCGTTTTTAGACCTTCCCTACTTTGACCATATTCACCGCTATATCCCTGCCCTGATGTTGCGCGAAGGCTATCAGATCGAATTTTGCGATGTGAACCATCGCGCCCGCGAATTTGGCGTCAGTAAATATACCAATTTCGGCCGTTTAAAGGTCTCAATCGCGGATCTACGTGGCGTTATCTGGCTCCGCAGTCGAATGAGACTACCGGGCGGCGTCGACGAACTCTAACGGACGCGGTCATTGCACGTCTGCTAGGGTTAACGCCTCGTAAACTATGGGCGGGTAGGATTTTCTTAACCTTATTGATTCGAGCCCTTGCGCCAAGCGCGAAGGGTTCTCTTCCGCCGAGAAAGCCCTGTGCGTTTTTTTACTGTCTTCCCGCTGATGATTATCCCTGTGGTGATCTATAATATTCTCGCTTTAGGTGGGGCAGCGTTCTCAACGATTGAAGAAATGCGCCTGCGTCTAGACACGGATGTCTTTGCCTTGCCAATGACTAGCGGCGTGACATGGGATATTACACCAGGCCATGCTCTGATTGCGGGATCGCTCTTGATGCTGTTCTTCGAACTAATAAAGTCGACAGGCATTGGTCGAGCCGCTGTCATGAACCATGCATTTTCCCTTGTGTTATTTATCGTGTGTTTGGTGGAGTTTCTTCTCTTGCCGGCCTTCGCGACTTCAGTGTTCTTCCTGATCATGGTTATGACATTATTAGATGTTATGGCGGGATTCATGGTGACCATCGCGGCAGCGCGCCGCGATTTTGCGGTCGCGGATGGATATGGGGACTGATTCTGTGAATCTTAAGAAGTGCACCGTAGGTTGTATTTATGGTGGGTGCTGAATATGAATAAGAACGTCACAAAAGGTGACCGACTCGCGCGCATTGCCGGAGTCTGGAGCAAAGATGTCGCATTATCTCTGATGCGGGCTGCCCCCTTTCGGATAACCGATCGAACAATACTTCATTTTGAACCACATGCTCAGGCCGCAGATGTACTTTGCAGCTCCTCAGGCCAAATTCCCAATGTGCTTGTAGATTGGAACTACCGTCTGAAGGGGGAAGATGTACGAGCGCGCCAAAAAGCGATGCGTCGCCTGACTTGGGATGGTGCAGAATACAAACTAACCTACCAATGGAGAACGGACCAAGGCGAAGAAATCTGGCTAGAAGAGCAAGGCCGTCGTAAATCGGGACTTGGGGACATACCAACCGAAATCGAAGGAGTCATACGTAATGTAACGTCTCGACGACGGGTAGAAAATCGAACAGCATTTTTGGCAACTCATGATGATTTGACATCCGTTTCCAATGCGGCGGCGACAGAGAAATCGCTCGACCATTTGGCCGCTTTGACCAATCGCCAACGTGGGGAAGGCGCCCTACTTCGTTTGCGTCTCACAAATCTTTCCGACATCAATGCGGTTTACGGTTTCGAGACAGGGGATCGTTTGCTTATTGAATTTGCGCGTCGTTTGTCTCAAATTGTTCGAGCACCGGATGTTCTAGGTCGAATCGGCGGCGCAGACTTCGGCCTTGTTCTTTACGGTTCCACCGCGGAAGATGTGCGCGCAATTGCAAAACGTCTTTTCTTTCTCCTTGAAAACTCTCCTGTTCAAACCCCGCATGGCGGTCTATATGGAGAATTTTCCGCAAGTTCTACGCAAATGCGAGTTCAAGCGAGTTCTGCAAGTGAAGCGTTAAGTCAAACCGAATTTGCGATAGAGGACGCTCGACCATCCGAAATAAAGGCCTTTGTCGAAACTATGGCCATGGATACTTTGCGTACCCGTCAGGAAACGACCGCAGATGATATTCTCAACGCGCTGAACCAGCGCCGTATTCAGTTAGCCTATCAGCCTATAATAGAGACGAAAACATCCCGACTTCACCATTACGAAGCTCTGCTTCGCTTGCGGCGCGAAGATGGCGAAGTCGTCAGCGCTGGTCGGTTCATTATGGCCGCGGAACGGTTAGGTTTGGTGCATCTATTGGACCGCCGTGCTCTAGAATTGGCCGCAGAGACTTTGGCGACTGAGCCAGATGTGCACCTGGCCCTGAACGTCTCCGCAGGCACTGTTAAAGACGTCACAGCTGCCTCGGAATACATAGCTGCCCTAAAAGCGCTTGGCCCAGCGGCTGAACGTGTAACTTTGGAATTGACCGAGACCGTGGCATTAGATGACCCTGCCATGGCCAGCGAATTCTCAAATGAAGTTCGCGCTATTGGATGTGAATTCGCAATCGATGATTTTGGCTCTGGCTACACAACCTTCCGCAACCTGATGGCCATTGAGGCTGATATGATCAAGATCGACGGTACTCTAATTGAGGGTATTGCCTCCGATCCGAACAAGCAGACTTTCGTGCGTATGATGGTCGATCTGGCCCAAACCTTCAGCGTGAAAACTGTCGCGGAAATGGTCGACGACCGTGCCGATGCCGATATTTTGCGGCGTTTAGGCGTGGATTACCTGCAGGGCTTCATGTTTGGCGTTCCTTCCGCTGCACCAAGCTGGCAAAAGCGAGCGTCTTGATTTAGACGACGCTTATGCGTGAAACCGCGATAAGATTAGAACAATTCTACGCTAGCCCTCTGGGGGGGGCGGCACGAGATATGGCCGCTCGTCGTTTGTCGACACTTTGGCCTGATTTGTGCGGCTGCAATGTGTTGGGATATGGTTATACGTGGCCCTACCTTGCGCCATATGAGCCGAGTGCAAACCGCCTTGTTCTTGCGATGCCGGAAGGCCAAGGCGCGATTGCGCATCAGGGAAGGCGCGGCGTCGCGACAGTCCTGACACAGGGACAGGCATTACCCTTTTCGGATGCGACTTTTGACCGGATTTTAGCAGTCCATATGATGGAAGAATCCGAGACAACGGCCGCCACTCTTTCGGAGCTTTATCGCGTGCTCGCTCCCGAAGGGCGCATTGTTATTATCTGTGCCAACCGTTCAGGTATGTGGGCGCGGGCCGAAGGTTTACCTTTTGGTGCGGGAAGGCCTTATTCCAGACGACAACTCAAAGCGGCCTTGGCGCGGGCAAAATTTATTCCGACCGTCGGGTCCAACGCGCTATATATTCCGCCGACATCCCTTTTAACGCGACCCAGCTTGCTGCGCGGTGCCGAACGGTTTGGGGAGACGGTTTGGCCACGTTTTTCTGGGCTAGTGCTTGTCGAAGCGATCAAGCGCCTTTATGCGCCATCTGACAATGGACACGCTCAAAAAGTGGCGCGTCCAAAATTTTCTGGCGTTCCTGCGCTAAACAAAACGCATGTCAACAAAGGCGGCATAGGTAAGACTGATGTCTGAAGACACTCCTGATATTGAAACGGTTAGACGCGAGATTGATCGTGTTGACACGGCCCTGCTAAAGTTGATCGCGGAGCGTCTGGAGCTCTCTGGACAAGTTCGGAAAGCTAAAGGTGGAATGCGGGTCTGGCGGCCATCGCGGGAAGATAGTCATGTTCGTCAACTTGCTCGCGCTGCGGAAGCCACGCCTGCGTCCTTAGTCTCCACGATTTGGGCTGAGCTCATGAGCGCAAGTCTTGCTGCTCAGGGCCCGATGCGGTTGCACGTCGCGTTAGAAGGGGATGTTCTTTCGAATTGGTCACTGGTTCGCGATCGGTTTGGTGCGGCGCTGGATGTTTTGACCTATCCTACGACGAGTGCTGCGCTTGCAGCCTGTTACGCTGAAGGTGAGGGCGTTGCGGTCTTGCCGTCTCCTGCCCCACCTCCCGGTGGAATGGTCAGTTGGTGGACGGCGCTCGGCCCGGGAGGGGCAATGGAAGGTTTGCATATTCTTGCAGGTTTGCCGCGTACGGGGCGCCGAGATTGGCCTCGTGCCGTTGCGGTCGCGGATGTTGTTTTGACGCCGTCTGGTGCAGACCAAACGCTTCTTTGCGTGAAGGATCAAGACCTGCTGCCCGAAGGCGCAATTTTGAGAGCTGTCTCAGGAGACTTTCGTCTATATAGCTTGGACGGATTCCATGATCTGCCAGCCTCACCCACGCGCCGCGTCATCGGCTGCTTGCCTCGCCCTATCGGGCAATAGAATTGGATTGAACGAATGCGGTTTGAAACACTCTTGATTGTTGGCGGCGGTTTGATCGGAAGCTCCATTGCACGGGCGGCCCGTGCGAAGGACCAATGCAAAACTATCTATATCGCTGACACGTCCGAGGCGGCTTGCAAATCGATCACAGAGCTCGGAATTGCTGACGGTGTTGCAGATGGTCACGCGGATCATTTCGCCGCGCAGGCTGACTTGGTCATTCTTTGTACGCCATCAGCGCGATTGGCGACGACTGCGATGAATTTAATGCCTTCCTTAAAAGCGGGTGCCGTTTTGACGGATGTGGGTTCGGTTAAAGGACATCTTGTCCAAGCTTTGGCAGGCCGTCTGCGGAAGGATATACATTTCGTTCCAGGTCACCCCATTGCGGGAACGGAGAATTCTGGTCCTGAAGCAGGTTTTGCAGAACTTTTCGAAAAACGCTGGTGCGTGCTTACCCCACCAAAGGGCACGAATGAAACCGCGGTTGCTGATCTGATCGCGTTTTGGAAAGGGTTGGGAAGCCTTGTGGAAGTTATGGACCCGTCGCGGCATGACATGGTTATGGCAACGACCTCGCATTTGCCCCATTTGATTGCATACACGTTGGTTGGCACTGCCATCGATATGGAAACTGTCACCAACAAAGAAGTGGTGAAATTCTCCGCTGGCGGTTTCCGCGATTTCACCCGTATCGCGGCATCAGACCCTGTCATGTGGCGCGACGTATTTTTGACCAATAAGACCGCTACTTTAGAAATGGTGGACCGGTTTATCGAAGACCTGACGGCGCTGAAGCGTGCGATCCGATGGGACGACGGGGATATGCTGTTGGATAACTTTGCCAAAACACGGGATATTCGGCGCCGTATTTTGGATGCTGACAAAGACTGACCACTGCGGTTTAGTTATTGGGCGACATCTCTAGCTCAGGTGAACCGATCTCTTTGTCACGCCCGCGCGTGAACGAGACGAGCAGTTTGCCATATTCCTGCGCGAGACGTTTGGTCCGATCTGCTGATTTGTACCAAGTTCGACTATCAGCGCGTTCAACGGGATAAGGGGTAATCCGTATGCGCCCAGCTGCTGACGCAATTTCGACTTTGGCGCGGGGCATATGGTAAGAACTGGTCACCAAGATGATGTGATCATAGCCTAAAGCCTCGGCCCAATCGGCCGTTTCACGCGCATTTCCAAAAGTATCTTTGGCTACATAGTCTAGATCCAAACAGCAGTCTGCCAAGTCATCTGATAATCCGGTCAACTCTTTGATCTGCGGCGGCGCATTGCTCTCGTGGACGCCCGAAATCAGGAGCCTCTCGCCTTTTTTGGCAGCAAGCAGATCGACACCGGCCTGTAGCCGCCCGCCACCTTTGCCTGTCCAAACGACGATGCCGTCTGCAATGGGAACCTCTGTTGGGGGGCCTATTTTGTCGACATATTGGGCAAATGCGAGAAAGCCGCCGAACGCTAAAGACAAGGTACCGATAATCAGAAATAGGAAAAATCGCGTCCAACCCCGTCTTTTGGTTTGGGGCTTGATATCTTTACGGTTTTTGGCCCTGCGCTTCACAGGCGCTTCCGTTCAAAGGCTAACTGCCGAGTAGCGGTTAGCCCTGCGGCGCCCGCGCAAATTACGGCGAAAACAGCTCCCAATCCGATCAGCCACAGCAGATCTTTAAATCCGGCACCCAAGCCGCTCCATCCCAAACCACCCCAGTCACCCATGATGGAAAGTAGAAGCCAGAGCAGGCCTGCAAGCCCTAATCCTATAGATGCGCCAATGGCGCCACGTCGAAAAGCTTGGCCGATGAAGAGTTTTGCGATGAACTTGTCGCTGGCGCCGACTTGGACGAGTACGCGAATAATCTCTTTTTGCGCGGTCATACTGGCGCGTGTTGCAAAAATATTCACGCATAATCCAGCAAGTAAAACGAGACTCAAAGTCCCGATGCCAATCGCAACAAGTCGTCGTACCGTTCCTCGCAATTGATCCGCATAGCGGGAATTATCGTCAATATTAGACGTTAGGCCAATATCATCCAACGTCGCTCGAACCCGCTCGGCCGATAGCTCCTTACCCGTAATATTGATCAACGCAGGAACAGGTAGATTATCGGGGAGAACCGTATTTCCCAGCCACGGACGCAGCAGGTCGCGGGCGGCGCTTTGGTTGACGACTTCTATGTCCGCACCTGGCAGCGCATTGGCCAGTGCTATACTGGCGGTCGAGGTTTGTGGGGCCCAATCATTGGTGTTTTCTAAAATGAGCTGGACTGTAAGCGTATCTGAGAGTTGGCTCTGCCAATCTGTAGATAGGCGCATGGAACCGCGCGCAAATAGCAGCGCACATCCCGCTAGCAGCGCCATGATGACTAAAACCACCCAAAGCGCGCGCGCGTTACGTAGTTTGGTAGGTAGAAGCGGAGCCTCTTGCGGTTGAACTGACAGGGCGGCACTCATTGCGATTTGCCCTTAAATACACGACCTTCTTCGATCCGCAGAACGCGCGCGTCTAATTCATCGATCAGATGCGTGTCATGCGTCGCGATCAGAACAGTAGCCCCCATACGGTTCATTTCTGAAAAGAGGCGCAGCAAACGTCTGCCGATGACGGGGTCAACGTTCCCTGTAGGCTCATCCGCAATCAAAAGGTCAGGCTTTGCAATCACGGCGCGAGCGATTGCACAGCGTTGTTTTTCGCCGCCCGACAATGTCGGCGGGAGGGCCTGCATCCGGTGTCCAAGACCGACCCACTGGAGGAGCTCTACCACATCGGCGTTATATGTACTTCTTGATTGACCTGAAACCCGCAGCGGTAAGGCCACATTTTCATAAACGCTAAGATGCTCAATGAGGTGGAAGTCTTGCAAAACCACACCAATTCGACGTTTGATGGCCTGACGTTCTGGGTTTGTAAGGAGGGCGCTATCGCGGCCAAACATCCGGATCAAACCGCGTGAGGGGATGAGTGACAGATAACAGAGTTTAAGCAGCGTCGATTTCCCAGCACCAGAAGGACCCGTTAAAAAGGTGAAGCTACCTTGCGGTAAATCCAATGTGGCATCGGTCAACACTTCAGGTCCGCGCCCGTAGCGAAGGGCGACGCGCTCAAAATTGACTAGGTCCGGCATGGTGGACATTTGGGCCTGTTGTGGCACGGTCGGATTTACCTTTTGACTGACTCGCAATACGTTCGAACCTCTATGATACTGACATGCCCAGAATGTTCCACTCGTTATATGGCAAAGGCGGGTACGATTGACATGAATGGTCGGTCTGTTCGCTGCGCCCGCTGCGAAAATGTCTGGTTTGTTGAGGGGAGCGCACCTGATACGCTGCCTGACGCTTTGGCGTTGGAGGACAATCAGACGGTCCTAATCGAGGCGGAGCCCGATCCGCAGCCGGAATTGCCCTTCGTTCCGGTCCCATCTGTCCCCCAGATTGGGGCGCATACACGGCTTCGGGATAAGGTAGACGCTGAGAAAATTGCTAAGCGCCGCCGTTCTCTTCGTTTGATTTGGGCCGTTCCTGTGATCGGTTTGCTGGCTGCAGCTTCAGTTTCGCTTCTAAAGCGTCAGGCTATTGTTGATCAATATCCTGCTACGGCGACGATTTACCAAGCTCTTGGCTTTAACGTTAAAGCTGGAGGCCTAGATGTCGGCGATCTTTCGACGGAGACTTTGATCGTCGATGGAGAAACGATTTTGCGGGTGACAGGGCAAGTTCGAAATTTACTCGCCAAGGCGCAAACCTCACCCATGCTGCAAATGCGGCTCGAAAACCGTTCTGGTGAACCGCTTGCCGATTGGTTTGTCGATGTCGGGCAAATCGAAGCGAAGGGTGTAAAACAGATTGAAACCGACTACCCAAACCCACCAATTGATGGCGTAGAGCTCCGATATCGTTTTGTCGAAGACTAGAACCGCTTTAGTAATCTTTCCAAATATTGACGCTCTTCTTCGTCGCGTTGTTGTTCCGCCGCGCGGCGTCGGAGCTCTTCAAGCAATTCGCGCGAGCGCGTGGCATTATCGCGTTGATCAATGTCCGCCGTTTCATTGCCACCATTAAAGCCGTCGTCACTCCGACCCAAGGGATCCTGTCCTTCGCCACTTTCGCTGTCGCCGTTCTGCGACACTGCCGCGGCTAAAGCTTCTCCTGCGTTGCGCAGGGCCTGCACAGCCTCAGCTTGGGCCTCTCCCGCGATGGCAAGGTCGCCGTTGGAAAGGGCATCTTCACTGCGGCGCATAGCTTCTCTAGCTGCGCCCAAACCCTCTGCGAGTTGATTTTGGAGGTCCCCTGACCCGCCTGCACCGCCGGTTTCGCCCTGTTGCGGACCCGACTCGGTCCCAGCCCCGGGTGCGGTTTCACTGCCGCCAGGTGTCTGTCCAGCGTTGCCTTCGGTTTGGCCTTCGCCTTGTCCTTGACCTTGACCCGTTTTGCCGTCCTCACCTTGAGCGCCTGGATCACCTTGACCGTCTGTGGGTAAGGCGTCGCCTAAATCATCCAACAGATCGCGTAACTCAGCTTGTCGTTTTGCCAACTCTTGAGGGTCTAGCGACTCTTCGGATTGATCATTCCGGTCGGCGCGATCAGTCTCATCCTGCAAATCGCGCTGCTTGCCTGTCAAATCCGCGAGGTCTTCGAGCTGTTTCTTCTCTTCCTCAGACATGTCGCCGCTAGACGGTTCTCCGCCTTCGCCGCCTCCACCGCCCTGCGACATTTGGATTTGCATGTTTTCGAGAAGTTCAGCCAGTCGCGCGAGAGCTAATCGGGCTCCTTCGGTATCCCCAGCGGCGTTCGCTTCCTCAATGGCTTTCATAAGCTCCTGAATTTCATCGAGGCTTCCCATCGGGGAGCTTCCTCCTCCGCCGCCATTTGCTGCGCTGCTGCCTTCTTCTTGCGCTTTGCGGCGAAGTTCTTCGGTATATGCGTCGACCGCCAAATTATAACGTTCGAAAAGTGTATCAATCTCACGCTTTGATGCGCGTCGGGCAATTCCCTCGCGGAGCGCGGATTCGGCTTCACGCATTTCTTCCAAAGCGCTGCCCAATGTTCCAAATTCAGCACGCAGAGCGATCTTCCATAGATTTTCGGGTAGGCTTTGAAGCTCTACTATGCTCTCCGCATGGCGCATTTGGGACCGAATATGGCGGAGCCCCATAAAGATTGCCGGGTCTTTGTAAAAGCCAGCAGGCTCTTCGGTGATCGCTTCTATCAGTAACGTTGCGCGCTGGATCGGCGCGGGCGCTCGGTCCCAGTGTAACCGTGGCTGATATTCATTTGAATAGCCATCACTGGGCACCCACTCTGGCCTAGGGCGCGGCGCGTATGTTTCGTCAAGGCCCGCCATCACGAGCGTGCGTTGCTCAGCAATGGCTTTTGCTAAGGGTTCGACAAATATTTTGTCCGGGACAGTGAACCAAACGGGCTCGGACACGCCAGTTTGCCCTGCACCATCTTTGGCAACCAAACGGCCGATAACCTTACGACCCGCATAGCGAGTTTTTGATAGATCTAGCGCGGCTTTCGCCCGCTCTACATTCGTCAAGCTTGACCCTGATAGAGGAATATCTGCGCGGATTGTCACGTTATCAAAAGCAGATGCAATTTCAGTGTCATCGCTGAGTAGCGCCATTTCTAGCTCTAAATTTTCGACCCCGAAATCGTCAATCAGTCCATAAGCCAGAACAAGCCGGTCGCGTTTATCGACTTCCGGCGGGTCAATAATGTCAACGCTGGGTGGGGTATCCTCCGTAACATTCAAAGCAAATATACGACGCGACAACCCGACCCTAAATTCTATGTTAGCGCTTTCCTCGATGACTTGGCGGATTTCAAAACTTTTTGCCCCAAGCCGTTGAGGCGTTAAAAATTTAGAGCGCCAGCCTTGCGTCAGGCGCGGGCGGGGTGCGTCTTTCACGCCAGAGAGGCGCGCAACAAATTCACTGCCTGCCGGTACCGCAATATCCGCGCCATCTTTGAAATAGATTGGCGGGCGTCCCGTATAAGCGGGCGGATCAATCCAAGCTTCATAGCTGATGTCGCTGGACCGAATGTCGGACTGCCAACTGGGTGCTGCGGCCGAGCGCAACCGCTCAAATGAAAACCCAGCCATGTAGATTGCCGCTAGACCGAGGGCGACAGGCAGAAAAATTCGAACGAAGTAAGGGTCAACTGTTGAAAGCGCCGGACGCGGTTTTGCTGACCGTAAGGCTGTTGCCTGCGCGAGCGCGGCCTTTTGATGAGCTGGCCAAGCTTCCGCTGACAGGGCAGGACGGTCGTCAAGGACGTCCAGCGGACGATGGGCTTGCCCTGAGTCTGCTTCCACACGGCGGCGTGCATCTGATCGGGTTGGTGTGCGAAGTTTGAGCGCGCGGAGAATGCTCCGTACAACGAAAAACAAGGTTGCGGCGAGCGCAATTAATCGGACTGGGTCGCCAAACCATTGCCAGACGCCGAGCCACGCCCCGAGTACGAATAGGCCAATCGCGCTCGCTGCAGGTGCGAGGGTCGGGGCGTAGGTTTCCCAGAACAACCGCAGGCGCGCGCGCGCTACAAGGCGGCGGGTCGTTTGGATAACAGTGTCGAGCGAGTCAGACATTGATTTGACTATACCGAGAGGAAGACAGCTGTCGCCTTAAACTTCCGTGACATTTTCGTCTTTTGTCAGTGGTGTCTTCAACCATTCCGGCATGGACTCGGTTTTCAAAATGTCTTCCACCGTCGGGCGTGCGCGAATGACGGCATAATCAGCGCCATTGACCAAAACTTCAGGCACTAATGGACGGGTGTTATATTGGCTAGCTTGTGCGGCGCCATAGGCCCCAGCCGAATGAAGTGCGATTAAATCACCGCTTTCCAAGGCCGCCATTTCTCGACCTTTTGTGAATGTGTCACCACTCTCACAAATAGGGCCGACCACATCGTAGGTTTCGAGTTGATCCAAATTACCCTGCTTCACAGGTTCGATGTCGTGATAGGCATCATAAAGAGCGGGTCGCAGCAGGTCATTCATGGCGGCATCTATGATCAGGAAATCTCGGTCTTCGCCGCGTTTCACATAGAGCACCTCAGAGAGAAGCACGCCGGAGTTACCCGCGATCATGCGGCCAGGCTCAAAGATCATCTCAACATCTAAATCAGCGGTCAGACGTTTGACGAGCTCCGCATATTCTGAAGGGGGCGGCGGAACGGTTGCATTATTCCCGTAAGGAATGCCCAGACCACCACCAATGTCGAAGCTGGAGATCGTGTGCCCTGCTTTTCGCAGACGCGCGATCAAGCCGTTGACCTTGAGAATCGCGGCTTCGAAGGGAGCCAAATCAGAGATTTGACTGCCGATATGTACATCGACGCCGACGATCTGAATGCCAGGCAAGTCTGCGGCCTCGGCATAGGTGCTTTCAGCCTGCGACCAAGCAATTCCGAATTTGTTCTCTTTTTTACCTGTTGAAATTTTTGCGTGTCCACCCGCCGTAACATCTGGGTTAACTCGGAAGGCAACAGGAGCCACTTTTCCCATTTCAACAGCTACGGCGTTGAGTACGCGAAGCTCGGCGAGGCTTTCCACGTTGAAGACGCGAATGCCCGCAGTCAGGGCTTCGCGCATCTCAATGCGGGTCTTTCCGACGCCCGAGAATACAATTTTATCAGCAGGGATGCCCGCCATGAGGGCGCGTTTAAGCTCTCCGCCTGAAACGACATCTGCGCCCGCACCTTGCTGGGCGAGGGTCGCCAAGACTGCGATATTAGAATTGGCCTTGACTGAATAGGCGATCAGCGCGCGTGTATCGGCAAAGCTGTCTGCGAAGACGCGGTAATGCCGAGTGAAAGTCGCTGTCGAATAGACATAAACAGGAGTCCCGACCTCTGCCGCAATCTTTGATAGAGGCACATCTTCGGCAAACATGTTGCCGTCACGATAATCGAAATGACGCATGTTTATTCGTCGACTTCGGGGTCAGCGAGAGGGTCAAAGTTGTCGTCATCATCATCTTTATCAAGATCTTCTGTCGGGACGCGATCACTATCAGTGACTGAGTCACCCCCAAAAATCGGCGGCGGGGTTTTTAAATCCCCCCGAATCCCGCATCCCGCCAGAAGGCTGGACGCCAAGAGTGAAAGAATCGTCATTTTTAAGCTGAAGTTCAGCTTGCTAGGGCTAGTGTTCTGCATGGTCGTCCTCACTGTCAGGATTGCACGCATATAAGGAAATGGGTTCGGATGAAATACGCAATTGTATCATCGATTGTCACAGTCTCGTTTCTTTTTGGGCAGACGAGTTTGGCAAATGACGTGGAGTTGCGTGGCGAGACGTTTTGCTTTCCCGCCAAAGACGTTCCCAAATTGGTGCGTAAGCTATCAGAAGTGAAAGCAGATCGTCGAGATATTGTAGACGTTCAGCTCGCACCGCGGTTTATTATCAAAGACGAAGGCGTTTGGCCCGAACGGTTCTATCTGGCGGAAAATGGGGTCGAGGTCACCCCGCTTCCATTTTCTCAAGAGACAGGCGCGGTTCCAACATTCTTAGATGCCACATCAGCGCGTCCAGAGAGCGATATTTGCATAGACGACCCGACCCGCGCAGATCGGCCGCGTGACGATGAGGGGCTTTACTTCGAGATGGGTCTTTCT
Organism: Litorimonas cladophorae; assembly: GCF_014652455.1. Classification (GTDB taxonomy): domain Bacteria; phylum Pseudomonadota; class Alphaproteobacteria; order Caulobacterales; family Maricaulaceae; genus Litorimonas; species Litorimonas cladophorae. The sequence continues at coordinate 841,248 of NZ_BMYV01000002.1, forward strand.
CCTTTTTTCAAAACGTCAACGGGCGCTCATAGTTTAGCGGAGCTGGAGAAGGGGGCGAAAGATGGAAAGAAATTCTATAAGACGATGTTGCCTAGTTGGGCGGCGCTATTAATGCCAGATGCGGACTACTTTGCCATTCGCATGCTGGACCCAAATTTAAAGCCGATGGCTTTCGCGTTGACCGGGCAGGGAGAGATGGCGCTGGACATCAAAGTCGTTAAAGACATGTGGATCGTAAGTTTGGACGATATCCAAGCGCTTCAAGCCTCAAAGCTAATCGTTCGCGGTGGGGCTTATAATTTACAGCCCGTTCCGTCACCTAAAAACCTCGTTAGATTCGGCTGGGGAGACGCCACAGATGAAAAATAAGGTCATACTTGCCGGTATTATTGCCGGGGTGAGCTCGCCTGCGTTTGCCGGTGAACCCTGCCGATCGGCCAAAGATTTTGTTAGACTGGCGCAGGGTTTTTATGGTCCGTCGCCCGAACTAACGAATATTATCACACCAGAGTTGAGTATGGTTTTTCGTGGTATAAATGGACATCCCGTGCCCTCACACATACTCTTTCGCCACGAAGGGACGGAGCGCCGATTTGCCATTGTCGACGGGACTTTGGTCGGAATAGAAGAGGTGGCGAAATTCTCGAAAGACTCTGAGATGTGTCGATTGATTGCGGGAGAAATGGCTCCAGATGTAGATGGGGACACGACGGCCGCAAATTTAGTATTCACCTTTTCGTACAAGCGCAGAGACGGCAACTTCACGATTGATGAAATCCTTGAAGGGGCCAAAGATGGCTCCAAAGTTTTAAACGGTTTAGCCCCCAGTGGATTAGGCTTTGCTGTCCCTGGGTTGAAAGCCATTGTAGTGACCCCCGCCGAAGGGAAAACGGACTTGCCCAGTGTTAATTTTTCTCGAAAGGGTAAAGCTGTTTCCATACCAATCTCTAAAAGTGGAACCGCGCAATTTTTGAGATTAAAGGACATTCGCGCCGCGAAAGCCGACACATTACAGATCGAAGGTGATTACAAAATGGTCGCAACTTTCAAATTTGACCCGGATGACATGGCGAAAGAAGAGGCTGCGCGTCTGGCCAAAGTTACAGAGAGCGAAAACTGAGACTTTGCACGTCACATATTGCCAGCTAGGTGGGTGTCATGACGTCTCACTTAAACACCGAAAGCCCATGCAAGCTTATCTGCACACTTGATATTTTGTTAGGAGTCTGCACGGCGTGCGGGCGCACGAGGGGTGATATTGCGCAATGGACACGCTATAGCGACGCTCAGCGTGCCCTCGCAAATAATGAGGCCAGCAAACGTATGAAGGCTTTTGCTGAAGCGGACTCCGGCACCGAGAAGGGGAATTAAATGACTGATCCTACGCCGAAACCAGACCGCACGGAGATGTGGAAGGCTCTAAAATGGACGATCATTTTATTGATAACGCTAATCGCGGCGTTCGGCGTTTTTAAAATTTGGCAGGTGGCGACGGCTCCAGCCCGGGTCGTCAGTGACGCGACAAGCTCAGTCAAAGCGAGCGCATCCGCCATGATGAACCGACTTGAAGTGCCGGTGCGAAACCAACGACGGTTTGACAAAATTGCGGATGAGAGCTTCGAATATCTGAATAGCATGCCAGAAAAACCGCCCGCTGGCGTCAAAGATCGTGGATTCCGCCTTGCAAATTTACGCGGCGCACAAGATCGTGTTTGCGAGATGTCTCATGATTTTGGGAACGGAGACATCCCTGTTTATTTATCCGCTGACAATGCTGCCCATGAGTCAGCAAATGCCGTCGGTTCAAATGCGGATCGTCTCATCCGCGTTGTCGTGGTCAGCCCAGAACAAACATTAGGTTTAAATGTCGAATATGATCAAGACGCGGACAATTGGACCCTCGGATGGCGTCCAAGTTCGGTAAATAAACCTTATCCCGACAATTGGGCAGAAGGGCCAATGACAGAAATTCTGGCCCGCGCTCCTAAATCCTGTGGCGCTTAGGGCCTAATCTAATTCGGCTTTCCAACGCGCAACTTGATGGCGCACATTATTGGGTGCGGTCCCGCCATAGCTTGTGCGGCTTGTAGCAGAAGCCAAGGGTGTGAGGACGGAATAAATGTCATTCGTAATTCGCGCTTCGACAGATTGCATGTCCTTAAGGGACAGCGCGTCGAGGGTTTTGCCTTGGGCTTCAGCTAAGGCGACAATTGTACCTGTGACATGGTGAGCGTCACGGAATGGCATATTCAAATTCATGACAAGCCAATCGGCAAGGTCTGTGGCCGTTGAGAAAGCGGCACCCGCAGCATCGGCTAGTCGATCTTTGTTGGGAGTCATATCCGCAACCATGCCCGCCATTGCGGCTAGGCCGAGCTCCAATGCGTCGAAAGCATCGAACACAGGTTCTTTATCTTCTTGCATATCCTTGGAATAAGCCAGCGGTAGGCCCTTCATCACGACCGCGAGGGATGTCAGCGCACCCAAGATACGTCCAACTTTCGCGCGGACGAGTTCCGCCGCATCAGGGTTTCGCTTTTGCGGCATAATCGAACTGCCGGTGGTGAACGCGTCCGATAGAGAGATGAAACGGAATTGAGCACTCGTCCAAATGACGATTTCTTCTGACAGTCGTGAGAGATGCGTTGCGCAAATCGTCGCCGCTGCGAGCGCTTCCAACGCAAAGTCACGTGCAGATACAGCGTCCAATGAGTTTGCCATCGGGCGGTCGAAACCTAATGCCTTGGCCGTCATATCACGATCGATATTGTAAGGGGTGCCGGCAAGCGCTGCTGCGCCCAGCGGGCTTTCATTCATGCGCTTCCGCGCATCTGCGAAACGGGACCGATCCCGCGCAAACATTTCGGCATAGGCCAACATATGATGGCCAAATGTAACAGGTTGCGCGCTTTGCAGATGGGTGAACCCCGGCATTATCGTGTCAGCATGGGCTTCGGCTTGCGTGACTAGGGCTTCAATAAGCGCCGTGAGTTGTATTCCAAATAAGTCCAGATGATCGCGGGTCCAGAGACGAAAATCTGTCGCGACCTGATCATTGCGCGACCGACCCGTATGGAGGCGTCCCCCCGCATCACCGATTTTATCCTTCAACCGGGCTTCAATATTCAGATGAATATCTTCTAGATCGTTAGAGAAGGGGAAGGTGCCCGCATCAATCTCGGCCTTAATGTCATCCAAACCGCCGTGAATGGCGTCGCGGTCGGCAGGTGTGATAATGCCTTGTTTTGCCAGCATGTCAGAATGGGCTTTCGATCCAGCGATGTCTTGATCAGCCAGACGTTGGTCAAATCCGATGGACACATTGATGGCTTGCATCAGCGCGCCAGGGCCTGCGGCGAAGCGTCCGCCCCACATCTTTTGCCCCTTACCTTTTTCCGTCTTGGGCTCTATCTGTTCGCTCATGACATCCTCATTCTTTTCTCTTGGCAATGCGATCCGCACATTTTTTCTCGTGGGGCTTTTCGGCGTGCTATTTGTCGTTGTCCAGTCCTGTCAACAACCCGCAAGTGGATTAGACCGTTATGCGGTTGGTAGCCTAAAGAAATTGACAGCCCGTGAAGCGCCGCCTGTTCTACCGACGTCCACCTTTGAGACTGCAGATGGTCGAAAAATGACCCTAGCGGATTATCGCGGAAAGACAGTCGTTCTGAATGTGTGGGCGACTTGGTGCCCGCCTTGTATCAAAGAAATGCCATCTTTGGACCGCTTGCAAGATATGCGCGGTGGCGATGATTTCGAAGTCATCACAATATCAATCGACCGCACGAAATATGAACCAGCTAAGTTCTTTGCAGATAATGATATTCAAAACCTTGTGCCCTATCATGACGGGTCTTTTGGCATCCCGGGGAACCTACAACTACGGGGCTATCCCACAACAGTTATTTATAACAGGGATGGCCGTGAGATCGCGATATTAGAAGGCGAAGCCGAGTGGGACAGCAAAGAAGCATTGGCTCTCATGGATTATTTAATCACGAGATAGCACTTCACTCCAATGTCTGCAGGACCTCAGCGACAAATCGTGGTCCGTCGAAGTAGTTTTCTTGCCAATCGTAGCCACGCCTCACTATGACCGCCTTGCGGGAGGGTATGATAATCAGGAACTGACCACGATTGCCCAACGCAGCGTAAGTGTCATTTGGCACGCCAGGATAATTTTCATAACGCCAAAATTGTGCACCATATCCGCGTCCAGCTTCTGACGCTGCATCACCCAGCCTATTCGGCGGCTGAGCAGGCGCTGGCGTGGCGACGTAACTCGCCCAGCCCTTAGGGAGAATACGTTTTGGTTTGCCGTCATAAGCCCAGACACCGTCATCCAAATAAAGCTGCCCTAAACGGCCCAAGTCGCGAGCGGTTGTCCAGACTTGGCTGGATAGAATGAAATCCCCACCCCAATCCATTTCTGGTACAGTGTTATACATGCCAATCGGGTGGAGCAGCGACTTAAACGGGAACGCGTGATAGCGTCGGTCATTATCCATGGCCTCGCGCAGGGCTCGCATGACTAGCATTGTATCGTTGTTTGCGTATTTCCAGCGGGCGCCCGCCGGGGCCTCCAGTGCATTTCGGGTGGCCTGTTGCGCCATTAATCCGCCGCCGAAATAGACTTGATCTGTCCGGTTTCCCGCTTTTCCAGCTTCTGGATCGCTATGCAAACCACTGGCCATATGAAGCAAGTTTTCAATTGTGATCGCACGACGTGGATCGCCGCGGCCTGACCAAGCCTTCAGCCCAGCAGGGGCCGAAACGTCAATATAGTCTTTCTCAACTGCTGCACCGATCAGGCTAGCCCCGATCGACTTTGCAACAGACCATGTTCGTTGTGAAGTGTCTTTGGTCCACCCGTCTCGATAGGCTTCCCCTACGAGGCGTGTGTTTTGCAAGATAAGGATAGATGTTGTCTCTCCTCCAAAACCGCCATCAAAAGCTCTCTTCATAACAGCGTTCAAGGCGGGTTGATCAATTTCGTCTGGCAGGGGTGTATTGGGCAAGCTGTCGCCCATTGGCCAAGCCACGTCCGACATGTTCCGTTCAGCGGATTTAAGTTTCACCCGGGGTAAATATTTGATCGCAGACATATCCGCACCTTGGGGTAGGGCGGTGCATCCCAAATGTTCTCGCCAAGCCGAAATGCGCGGCGGCATATCGTCCGCGAAACTGACGCTAACGGTTTTTGAGGCGACATCAATTTGGGCCTGCCCTGTTGCGCCCATACCCGCCGCGAAATCAGGATAAATATTAGAAAGCTCATCTGACTTGATTTGCTCTACTGACTTACCTGCATTGAAAACGGCGGAGCAGGTAAACATCGCTTTATAGCCCGCGGCAAGCGCCCGATCCTGTCGGGAAATTTCGGCCGACGTCTGGGTTTGGGCGACGGCGTGAACCCCGACGCCAATTGTCAACGCAGTTCCATATAAGAGGCCAATGAACGAATTTGGAATCTTGCGCGGCATCATCGGCTCACCCTTTATTTTACTTCACCCGTATCTTCAGTTTCGATGTCGATGATCGTCACTGTTCCGCGTTTGAACCAAGGCTCTTTCCGCAGTCGTTCAATTTTCTCAGCGCGGTCGACGAAGAATTGTTGGACTTCTTTGCCGAAAGCGAAACCGTCAATATCAGAGGAGACAGATAAGCGTTGGCGCCCGCGTTCACCCCAGCCTGCTGTTATATCATTTACAGTATTGTCGTACCGATTGACCCCTCTGTAACCTTTGTTCGAATACTCGCGGAAGACCTCTTCGCGCATGCGGCGCTGAAAATAGGCGTCTAAGTCGGCGTTCAAGTCTGGGAAATACCAAGGCGCAACATCGTGAAAGACACGGCTGACCTTACCATCGTCAATACCGCGTAAGGAATTCACATATTCCTCAGCATTGGCTTTCAATTGCGTGCCAAGTTCTGATGGAAGATAGGCGACATTTGACAGGGACGGGCTGCTAGCATCGCCAAGGTAGAACGCCATGGGTACGTCTGGGCTTGACCAATTCGGATATACGATCCGCTCGCGGATATCGCGTAAGGACAATGGCACACCGTCGATGGTGATAACTTTGGCATCATGTAACGTCAGATCGGAGCCTTCGACGGGCTTGATATTTTCAGGTTTGCGCTGTGGCCCCGGATAATTTTCTGCGACAATATTGATCACCAGCGCATTATGAAGGTTGATCCAATAGGCCAGCTGTTCATTTCGCGGCATGGCGGGAATGTCGATGCGGTTCCCGATCCCTTCTAGTTCGACGACATATTCTTCGATCGCCGTTTTTATATTCCCACGCATGTAGGGATAAAGCACTTTATTGCCTTCCATACGGTAGGGGGAATTATGCGTGCGAGAAATTCTTGATCCCAACTCGCGTTCTGGTGCCTTCCAGTTTTGGCGGGTGCTGGGTCCCATGAACAAGATGATGTCACCCAATAAATCACTCCACGCGCGATAACCAATTTGCGTGTTTTTCGACGGCTGCGGCGTAAATTGGGTGAGCGGTGCCGCTTTGGATGTGATCACGACATTTTCGGCCGCTTGGGCGACAGGCGTCGCAACAAAGCTGGCCGTCATCAGCGCCATAGTCACAATGGCTGTACTGGCTAAGAATCGTTTCATGGACGTGTCTCCTTTTCCCGATTTCGGGGGGGTGAATGGCGCCTTGGCACAAGCGCTGGCTTACTTTGTAATGTTGCCTTACCGTATTGTTACGTCGCTGTGGTGAAAATGTGTTCACATTTCTATACGTTAATGCCGACGTTTTTCCTGCAAAAGGGCCGAATTAAGGCGCTTTTTTCCTAACCGCTTTCTTAAATCCCGTTCACTTGAGCGTAGGTTCGAACACGACCAAAACGTGGCAGCGCTGGGGAGCCTGTTGGAAACGGAGAGAACCATGTCCAATTTTAAAATGATGACGACGCTTACCATTGCCGCTCTATTTGCTGCGCCGGCATTTGCACAAGACGCTGAAAATCAAGACGCAGAGCAGGTCCAGATGATTGAGACCGCGCCTGATGCTGCCGCGGCGCATTTCGCCTCATCCGATCTGGATCAGGACGGGGCTTTGAATGCCGATGAGTTTGTGACCTTTGCGGTGATGCAAGCCGAAGCGGGCGATCAGGATTTTCGCGATCTTGTCGTATCGGGCGAATATAAAGCCAAATTCACAGCCCATGATACGGATGCGTCGGGCACCCTATCGGCCGAAGAATTGGGACAGAAGGGCGCTCATCACGATACGCGCTCTGATGACATGCATTCGGATGACATGACATCTGAGGACATGACATCTGAAGACTTGGACCCTGATGAGGACGAAATGGAAATGCCCGAAATCAATTAATCCAAGCGCCTGACACTCGGACGTCGCGGGGGTAAAACGCGGCGACGTCCCAAGCGGCTTGATGTTTTTTGGAACCATTCGGTGTTTCAGACGCTGCTGTAGTATCAGAAACTTACAGGAGCCTATATGAATCCCCTCAAGACGCAGAACCTTGAGCTTACCCTTGACGATGAAATCGTCCAAATGTCCGTGAATGGTCCCATGACCAACGAGACCGTCCAGTCCACATTCGAGTGGATCGAAACCGCGCAGGCCGAAGCGGTAGGTGCGAATGACAACCTCCAACTCTGCGTGGAGATGCAATCTGAGAATTTCACCGATCTGGCAGAGGCCAGCCAGCAGTTCCGCCGTGTGGGCGAAGTTCTGCGTCGCGCCCATGACATTGATCGTTGCGCCCTGATCACCGATAGCAATTGGATCCGAAACTCCGCCAAAATTGAAGGCGCTGTCATTCCAGGCCTAGAGCTGATGGCATTTGAGCCAGAAGAAGCGACAGCCGCAAAAAAATGGCTGCGTGACGAACCGCTTGTTGGTGAAGCCGCAGAGCTGACCCCCGCGCTGCACGCCCAAGAGGCGCAAGACGTCGCAAACACCGCAATCATCACGCCCCAATCGCCACAAAAGGCGACGTCATTACCCAAATCGGCCCCCGCACCCGCCGATAATCCGTGGGAGAATTTCAGCGTGAAGAACCTCGACCTATAGGCCGCGCGCACGCATTTGAAATGACCGAGCCCTGCTCTTCCGAGCGGGGTTTTTATTTGGGAAATATTGAGGCAAGCGTCGTCGCTCACGGCCCATCTAGTGGCAACTAACCGATGTCAACTCAACGCGCGGGTTGGGTCTAGCGAAATTGATCCACGATCAATTTCTGCAGGGGCGGCAACCCGCAAATCAAGGGCGAAGCCCTTGTGAAAAAGGGACTGTCCGCGTGGCCGATATTCGCGATGGAATACCAGAAGTGAAATGTTGTTTTACGCAAATATCGGGAACTGGGTTGTAAATCCAATTCACGAACACGCGGCAGCGGTTTTTGAAGAAGCGGCCAGTCATAAACCCCCGAGTTCAGACACTTGGACTGACGGGTCGGCTCTCACTCCTAAAGTCCCGGCACCTCTCTGGCTCTCACACCAAAACGCTCAGACCCACCGTCCTCCGAACGAGATAGAGAGCGCTACCCTGTCCCCTGTCCGAAAGAACCTAAACACCCTATCATAGGTTTTGAAAGCGGGGACGCATCTCTGGATTTTTTTCTAATACCTCGTTCTGGGTGCGGCTTTATTGGAAATGGGCGACGCCAGCGGGGATTATAAACGCGGAACATTCTGTTAAGTGGCCTAACCTGCCACCCCCATTGATGAACCAACGCTCAAAAAGGCCGGCAAAGACCTTTCGGGAAAGAGCGTTGGTTCCGTCAATGGACGGCGATGTCGGCGCTGCGCCCCAGGGCCGACGTGGGTTAATCCTCCGATCCTCTGCAGAGACAGGTCAAAGCGTGGGGATTCCGTACTTTGCCGTTTCTGTCAGCGACGCCCCGAAGCGCCCCGCTTCGGGTGACTTCCGTATAGGCGGGCGGCAATCTGCCCGACGTGACGACCGTCACGCGATGAGGGTTTTTATTATTTTTGCGCCCGACCTTGCGCGCGTTCAATAATGCCTGCTGTGCCACTGCGAAGGAGTTCGATGAGTTCGGGGTCGTTTTTCTGGTATTCGTCGGGAATATCTAGGACGTGGATTTCGGCAAATTTCGTCGGGGCAGGGAACATCCCCCGCAGACGGTTCTTATGCTTGTCCTCCATCACAAAAATCAAGTCGGCCCACGTGACGTCTTTTGCACTCACCGTCCGCCGCGCATTCGGGCTCGTCCCCGCAGAGCGCACAGACACCCCAGACGTTTTCCAATACAGCGCCTCACCCGTAGGCGACCGCCATTGATTGCGAGAGCAGATGAAGAGAAGGTTCATGATAACCGCCTTTAATGGCGTGCGTCGAGTGCGTATGGCCTTTTCAAATTAGTCTTATAACGCTTCGCGTCATCCCTTTGACAATACGTCCGCATCAGCCACCTAACGGCCGAAGCATCCTCTTCAGACACTTGAGCCCGCCCGTGAATGGAGGTCCTGTTGTTGATAAATAGAATGTCGCCCGGTTTCAAAACTACGTCATGAGCGGTGGTCCGTATGCACTCTTGCAAATCTATCAGAGCGTCCTTAGTCGCAGGTTGGTTCCCTTTATATGTCACTTTTGAATGACTGTAACGGATGAGAAAACCGTCGTCCGACTCCGTGATTACAGGTTGTCCCATAACCACCAGATTAGGTAAATTGAAGGTTGATTGGGGTTCAAAAACAAAATCGTTTTCTTGGAGCATTCTTATAGAGTCGGGTTTTAGAGCTCTGATTATTCTAGAAAGAGGGTGCACTCTCGTCGGAACACTTTTCTCATTTTGCATACCTATCAGGATGATGAGATCGGGCCCAGGAGGAAGGTCCTCTAAATTCTCTTGGCCTGTAAGCGGCAGAACCGAGCCGTCAGTGTGTCCTCTGAGGTTTTTTCTCGACTTTTTTGCATCATCGTCGCCCCCCTCCTTAGGAAACAAGTGTATGAAGAGTTCCCCATCATTTTCGCATCCGTAGCTAATATTGAACAGATCAAACGCTTCAATTAGATATGCGACCAAAGATGAAACCTGGTGCCATCCTGCCCCTTCGTTTTTATCAACCATGGATTGTGGGCAAATTAAATTGTGATCTTTTGTGAAGACGTTTTGAATATGAAGGGCGCTTAACGAGTCTTTTGTCAAAAGGTCCATTAAATACTGAGCGTCAGAAAAGCCTTGAACTGTGTCTCTAATTCGTTTGGCCGCTTGGATAAGTGAAGGACGATTGAGCTGAAGGCCTTGTGGACTAGTGAACGTTTCCGGAAGAGGTAAGGGGGTCTCAAATGTCACCTGCGCGACAGGTTGCCCAATAGTATGTGTGACTTCGACTTTCATAAAATCCTGCGCGTGATTCGTCTTTATTGGCCTCGGTAGTATGAAAGCGTTAGAACAACTACAGCATGTGGAATTTTTGGGGAAGTGTCTGTGGATTAAGCTGTTGATAACCATATGTAGTTACCAATTTTTCTCGCACCTGTGCGAAATTATCTTGATTGCAACCCGAACTAAACATAAACGGCGGGGCGAAAAAGTTTTTTTGCTTGGTCAGCTAATTCTTAAAGGCTCGAAATGGTCATGGACAAAACACTTAATGCTTCTGTCTACAAGCTAGCTCTCAGAAACGTAGAGAAATTTTACCACACTAGCAGTAGAACACATATCTATTACCAGCCGCACATTGGGTCGCTTGGTGTCAAAGGCTTCGGCGGATTTGCCGATGAAGCCTACGAAAATTACGACTCAAATCTAAGAGAAATTTTAGGTCGCTTGTCAGTTGAGGAACTTTCTCGCTCCATGCAGCTTATTATGGATGGACCAAGAGGGATCGAAGCTCGTCGCGAAATTCAAATTAGATTACCAAGTGATCTAAAAAGTAAGTTAAGACAGAATGCAGAAGACAACAGGACTTCCATGTCTGACCTTATTATTGAACTCATTGACCAGGCAATGCCCTACACTTCAGATGAGACAGAAATGGTCGTCTGGCGTGAGAAATTTTCAGAGTCGATGGATGTTGCGAATAAATTGAAAGCATCTTCGACGGTGTCTAGCCTAGTTAGCGTAAGTGTGAGACTTTCGGAGCACAGGCTTGAGGCTATCGAGAATGTCGCCGACTCTATGGACGTCCGATTCTCGAAACTATTGGCCGGTATAGTCACTAAACAGGCTAGGGATCTTGTTGCGGCTTAGTTATCAAAATCAAGGCATCTGAACATATGCCACTGTGCATATTTTCTGGCGATATAATTTTCAGGAAGAAGCAAGTTATAGAGGTTACATTTGATATTTTTCTAACGAGAATAGTGCTATTTTCTCCCCCGCTTGACGTCCCTCAACAAACCAATTGACACCCACGGCCCGCATCGTGTTCTCTGCGTCCAAAATCGAGGGATGCATATGACAAAGTTTTTGACGATGCCACGCGCCAGTCTCGCCGCCACGCTGCTGCTGCTGGCTGTGCCGCAGATTGCTGTGGCGCAAGCTTCCGCGCCGCTTACCGATCTTTATGCCTGCGAGGGGGTTGCGGATAAGGCGGATCAACTTGACTGTTTTCTCAAGGAAACCGCGAAATTACGCACAGCGGAAACGGCGGGTGAGTTGGTCGCTGTTGAGAAAGAAAACGTCGAACAGTTCAAACGCGATTTCGCGGAAAAAACCAAAACGCCCAAGAGCCGATCTCTGGCGATCCGCAGTACCACCACCGTGGGCGCAAATGGCTATGTCCGGTTCACCCTAGAAAATGGCGAAGTCTGGCAGCAGGCCGAAGCCGCGCGGGTGCGTTTGGGCAAGGCCGAGCCCGATATGTTGGTGATCAAAAAGGGCCGCATGGGCGGCGTCCTCGGTCTCGTCAACGGCAAGCGTCCGTCCTTCCGCGTGAAACAGATCAAGTAAGACGCGTCGTCTAAATTCACGGATTAAATCTACGCAAAAAAAAGGCCGCCCCAATGGAGCGGCCTTCTTATTTTTTTCTGACGTTAGGTCAGGTAGGATGAGCCGAAGCTACATCATACCTCCCATGCCGCCCATTCCGCCCATGTCCGGCATGCCGCCGCCTGAGTCTTTCTTTGGCGCTTCGACGATCGCGCACTCTGTTGTCAGGATCAAACCTGCAACGGAAGCGGCGTCCATGAGGGCCGTACGAACGACTTTCACAGGGTCGATGATGCCTTCTTTGACCATATCGACATAGACGTTCTTCTGAGCGTCATAGCCGTAATTGGCTTTGTTTTCGGCCAAGATGTTGCCAACAACGACGGCGCCTTCGACGCCTGCATTGTCTGCGATTTGACGTACTGGATACTGAAGCGCCGCGATGACGATTTCGATACCAGCTTGCTCATCATCGTTCAGACCTTTGACGTCGATGAAGCGGGACGCACGTAGAAGCGCTGTACCGCCGCCTGGGACGATGCCTTCTTCGACGGCTGCGCGTGTTGCGTTCAACGCATCATCAACGCGGTCTTTACGCTCTTTAACTTCGATCTCAGTTGATCCGCCGACCTTGATTACGGCAACACCGCCGGCGAGTTTCGCCAAACGCTCTTGCAGTTTTTCACGGTCATAATCAGAAGATGTGGACTCAGCCTGTGCGCGGATTTGCTCGACGCGGGCTTTGATGTCTTTCTTCTTGCCTGCACCATCAACAACGACGGTGTCGTCTTTTGTGATGTGGACGTGCTTGGCTGTACCGAGGTCTTTCAGGGAGACGTTTTCGAGCTTGATGCCGAGGTCTTCTGAAATGACTGTACCGCCTGTGAGGATCGCAAGGTCTTGCAACATCGCTTTACGACGATCACCGAAACCAGGGGCTTTCACAGCCGCGATTTTCAATCCGCCGCGCAGTTTGTTGACCACGAGTGTCGCAAGCGCTTCGCCTTCGATGTCTTCTGCGATGATCAAAAGGGGCTTGCCCGTTTGAACAACAGCTTCGAGGATTGGCAACATAGCTTGTAGCGATGTCAGCTTGCCTTCGTTGAGCAGGATGTATGGGTCATCCATCTCGACGCGCATTTTTTCTGCATCTGTGATGAAGTAAGGGGACAGGTAACCGCGGTCGAACTGCATGCCTTCAACGACTTCAAGTTCAGTGTCGGCAGTTTTGCCTTCTTCAACTGTGATGACGCCTTCATTGCCGACTTTGCCCATAGCTTCTGCAATCATCTCGCCGATGGACGCTTCGCCGTTTGCGGAGATCGTACCGACCTGTGCAATTTCGGATGACTTGGAGATTTTCTTCGCTTTTTTGAGAAGATCACCAGCAATTTCGGATGACGCTTTGTCGATACCGCGCTTCAAATCCATTGGGTTCATGCCAGCGGCCACGCGCTTTAGGCCTTCACGCACGATGGCTTGTGCCAAAACTGTTGCGGTTGTTGTACCGTCGCCAGCTTTGTCATTTGTCTTGGAAGACACTTCGCGGAGCATCATAGCGCCGAGGTTTTGGAACTTATCTTCAAGTTCGATTTCTTTCGCAACGGACACGCCGTCTTTTGTTGTGCGCGGTGCGCCGAAAGATTTTTCGATAACAACGTTACGACCTTTTGGGCCGAGTGTAACTTTTACTGCGTTGGCGAGAATGTCTACGCCTTCGAGCATTTTGGCACGCGCTTCGCTGCCGAATTTGACGTCTTTAGCCGCCATGATGATATCTCCTTAGAGAGTGTTTGGTGTGTAGTTTGATGCCAGGTTCCCGCGCCGCATTTGCTTCGCAATTGCTCCCCGCGGGTTTCGTGTAAATCTGCTTCGCAGAATTTACCCGATGATACCCATGATATCCGACTCTTTCATGATCAGCAGGTCTTTGCCGTCGATCTTGACTTCGGTTCCGCCCCATTTGCCGAACAAAACGCGGTCGCCTTTGCGAACGTCGAGTTCTGCATATTCGCCGTCGTCATTGCGGATGCCTGGGCCGACTGCGATGACTTTGCCTTCGGAGGGTTTTTCAGTGGCTGTATCCGGGATGATGATCCCGCCAGCCGTCTTAGTGTCTTCTTTGACGCGTTCTACAACAACGCGGTCGTGGAGGGGACGAAATTTCATGCGTCTTCTCTCTTCTCTAGGGTTCAAATATAGGCTTGGCACTCGCATAGGCAGAGTGCCAGTGGGCGTCATGTGGGCGAGCCCGAAGGACTCTTCAACCCGTCAACCGAAGATTTTTAGAGGAAACTGTAAATTTTTTGAACGCCCCAACGGCGGCTAAAAATTATATCCGACGCTAAAGGCTAAAGCGTCCGCGTCTTGGTCATTGCCAAAGTTGTATTCGGTATAATCCATGCGCAGTTGAAACTGGTCCGCATTGCCAAAGTTAAAGGCCAAACCGCCGCCATATGAGATGCCGTTCAACCCGTCGCCGTCGCCACCAATGACGTTGCGGCTGTCGATATTGGTGACCGCATATCCTGCGCGGGCGAAAATTTCGAAACCCGTATCGCCAAAGGGCAAGCGCGCGCGGCCATAGCCAGCAAAGCGGCTTTCGTAATCGGCGATTCCATCATCGCTCGCATTGTCGACGCCAATGGCCGCTTCGCCTTCAACCGCGAAATAACGATGGACCACAACGCCGCCGCGGATAGCCGCCGCAGTTGTGGCCTCTCCGAAGAGACTGAATGAGTCGCCCGCGAAACTGTTGAGCTCGATCGCTTCGATGGCAAGGCTGACATAAGCGCCAGTTTTGTCCGCGCCGCGGTCCTTTGACGTGTCAGTCGTTTGGGCGAAGGCTAAGCCGGGGACAGACACCAAAATGCCTGTGATCAAAGCCTTATTCAGAAACGTGTGGCGAAACATAAGCATAAAACTTTCTGTAGATGTCGGGGCTTTACACCTCGCAGACTGCAATGAGATCGCAAATCACGCCGTGTTTCGGTATTCTACACTTTGTCCGGGAGGATAAGGTTTGGGCGGCTTCTAATCGGCCTATTTCGCGACGATCATCTGCGTCAACGCCACACCAATGGCGGCGCAGGATCCGGTCAGGACCGTGCCCCAGACAATGTCGATCGCAACCATCTTAACAGGCCATCCCTTTAGCGTCGCGAGGTTCGTCAGATCATAGGTCGCGTAGCAGAAGAAGCCAAACAGCCCGCCATAAATCGCGGCGGTCAGGATCGATCCGCCCAATCCCGCATCGGACATCAGGGCGGGCCGCGCCGCGAAAATGACGATGCCGACCACGTAAAGCAGGTAAAACCCAATCGCGACGCCCCATTTTGGGCTGTCGGCCATTAACTCGCCCAGTTGCGAACTATAAAAGGATTTCGCCACCACCCCCAACCAGATCAGGTCAATCACGAAAAACGCAATAACCGTCAAACCATAGCAAATCGCCAAGGTGGAAAAGGGCACAGAGAGAAGGGAAGTTGGATTGGTCATGCAATATCTACGCACGGCACACGCAGATGGTTGCTAGGTGCTCCAAAATTTGAAAAGCGGGCCTTCCGTCAATCCTGAAAAAAAACGAAGTATCTTTGGATGTATTCTCAAGCGTCCGAGAGTGAGTAGCAGAGAATGCGTCTCGCTAGGCCTAGATGTTCACAATCTAATGCTCGCTTATTGGCTCGAAAAATCTTTTCTTGTGGTCGACCTATCTACAATTTTCACGCTAGATTGAAAGCAAGAGCGTCGCGGGAGAAAATTGAATGAAATATGTGGTTATGGGTCTAGGCATTATGCTCACTGCCTGCGCATCCACCTCTGTCCCTGATGGTTTTGTTTATGAAACTTCGGTTCGGGGAGAGCAGGGGTGGCAGGGCGCGTCGGCGCGCGCCAAGGCGGCGGAGTCACTGACGAAAGCGAGCGTCGTTGTTCATCCTGCGGCTGCGCTGCAAAGCGCCTTGCCATCGGCTGAGGTGAAGGTGAAACGCTGGGGCGTCTCTTATTTTGGCGCAGATTGGACACGCTATCAGGTCAAGCTGGACGCCGATGTGACCCAAGCTGGTCGCACAAACAAATGCCGCATGCGCGCGCCAGACACACCCGTTGGGGCGATGACGTTAAAAGAAATCCGCGCCGATGATGGCGCGGCGTTGCAGCAGGTTTTGCAAGAGCTGGTGGCGGCGTGCGTCGCGCAGGTGAGTGCGGGCTAGCCTAAATTTACCATCAACCTCCCAACGGAATGCGTGAAGCCATTGGGTAGGATGTCTTGTTCGCCCGTCCACGATATATTTGGGAAACGCGCCAAGATTTGGCGATACACGACATCCAGTTGCATATTGGCCACGCGCTGCCCCAAACAGACATGTGGGCCAATGCCAAAGGCGAGGTGGTCCTTCGCATTTTTGCGATGGATATCGAACAGATTTGGATTTTCGAAAACACGCGGATCGCGATTGGCCGCACCGTAATACATGATGACTTTGTCACCTTCTGTAATTGTCTGCCCGCCCAGTTCCGCGTTCGTCGTCGCGGTGCGGCGCATATAGATAACGGGGCTGACCATGCGGATCGCTTCATGGGTCATATTTGGAATTAAGTCTGGGTCTGCGATCAATTCGGCTTTCGCCTCTGGAAATTCTGTCAGCAAACGCATCGTGCCGGAGATTGAATTTCGCGTCGTATCATTGCCTGCAAAGACGATCAGTAACCAAGACCCGTCCAGATATTCGTCAGGTAATTTCGCGCCATCAATCTCGACATTGGCAATCGCCGAGAGCAAGTCCTCGCGCGGATTGGCGCGGCGGTCCTGCAAAATGGCTTGACCATAATCAAACAGCGCCTGCACTTCGGAAAGGAAGTGCATGATCATCGCGGGGTCAACGTCACCAAGCTCTTGCTGCTCTAACGTATATTGCGCCAGCTCCAGCATTTGCATCCACGCCGCGATTTTTGGGCGATCTTCTGCCGGAATGCCGAGAATTTCGCAGAGCGTGAAGAGCGGCAGCTTCTCGCTGACCGTGGAGACGAGATCACAGACCGGACCTGCTGCGGCCAAATCATCCATCAGTGTCGTGACATAGGCCTCAACCTTTTCGCGCAGACGTTTGACATAACCCGGCGTGAAATAGGCCATATGCTCGCGGCGCAACTGCATGTGATGCGGCGCGTCGAGGCAGATCATCGTGTCGAGGGCTGCGCGATGCAGCAGCGGGTGACGACGCGCTTCGTCCATATAGGCCGCTAGAATGCCACCCTTTTGCGAGGAATAGGTTTTTGTGTCCAAGTTGGCCTGACGCACCAAATCATAGGAGGTCAGCGCCCAATATCCAGCGCTGCCCTTCATTGAATGCCAAGCAATAGGCGCTGTTTCCCGCATAGTTTTAAACGCGTCAAACGGCTGACCAGACGTGAAGTTTCCAGATTTGCTGAGATCAAGCGGCGGTTTGAAATCATAGATCGGCGCGACAGGCGGCGGCCCCTCGCCAGCATCAGGCGTGTAAGTTTTGGATACGAGTTCTAGGGTCATAGGCCGTAGTCATGCGGAAATTGAGGGCTCTGTCAAAGCGCATTTCTGCATGCGGGGGCGCGGGATATGATTGGCCGGTGCTTCGGTTCTTTCGTGTTTCGAAAATTGAATGATCTTGCGCGTCAATTAAATCGGATGCGCATATTTATCTTTCGCGCCGGACCATGATTTCGACGGACATTAGATCAGCGGCTTAGAGCCCCGAAAGAAGGCCGCTGGTCATGTTTGTAAATGAGTTTGATTCTAGAAAACTACTCGATTAGACTCAATCGAAAATAAAAGCTCTCTCAGCAGCGCTCAGGTCCCTTTTTTTGAACACCCCGCTTTTAAAAAGTTTAATGGTATAATATATCCCTCTAAACAATCTTGTTGGGAAAGATTTTCTCGGTGAGGCCTCGACTAACAAAATCCAAGATTTAAGATGTCCACTCTCTGCACTTTCAATCAGCTTGTTTTTCGTCAATGCAAATGTTTCTTCGTCCGGATTGTCCTTAAGAATAAGATGCGCATTTAAACTCACCGCAGGTAAGAAATTCTCAGCGGCTAATTTTCGCAATACTTTCAATCCTGTATTGCGATCGTCGTGCAAAATGGAATAGTGCGCCAATAAGTACTCTGCGTAAATATCCGACTTTTCTATGAGAAGTTTCCGAAGGATAGATTTAGCAAGTTCCCTGTTACGAAGCCCCCCGTTTCCCCAATAAAGGCAATGAGCAACTGCTCGCAGCGCCACACTCTCACCTGAAACCGCCCTTTGGACTAACTCCCGATAACTTACCTCATAGGAATGAACTCTGACTGTCTTCCTTTCGTCGATTTCGTTATATAGTTGTTCTAGCGGCTGCATGGTTTTCTAGTTACTAGAAAACCTTAAATTATGTGTCACTTTTGGCGTCATCCGACTGTGTGGCTTAAAATCGCCCAAAGTAAGACACTGAGCAAGCGTCCTCTTAGAGGGAAAACTTGCTATAGATGTTGCGATTGCAAAGACTGACGGCTTTACGCTGGCGCGCCCAATAACCAATTAAATTCGCGCACACGTCTGAAGGCCGTCAGGCCCGCTTTGTTATAGGGGTCGTCTTCCAACCACGCTTCGACGGCTTTGAGATCAGAGCCTTCGACGATAAGAAGGCTGCCGCGCATGTCGCCTGCCTCATCAAGCCACGGTCCCGCAGAAATAAGTTTCACAGTCGGATGGTTGAGCGCCCATTCCAAATGCGCTTCGCGCGCTTCCATCCGGACGTGAAGGCTGTCGGCTTTGTCTTCGGTATAGATCAGGAAGTGCGTCATGATTTAGGGCCTTTCTTGCCATGTCCAGATTTGGGTGCGTTCGCGGCAGCGTCTTTATCGAGCGGCCAGCGCGGACGCGCAGGGGCGTCATAACCGTCTGTGATCCCCGCCGCGAGGCGTTCGGCCCCCGCCAGCGCGATCATCGCGGCATTATCGCCGCAGAATTTGAGGGGTGGCGCGATAAAATCAAAATTGCGCGTTGCAGCCATAGTTTTCAGACCCGCGCGGAGTTCCGTATTCGCCGCCACGCCGCCAGCGACCACGAGGCGCGCTCGGCCAGTGTCGCCCGTAGCGTTGCGATATAGCGTTATGGCGCGACCGACGCGGTCGAGCATCGTATCCGTCATCGCGCGTTGGAAACTGGCGGCGATATCGGCTTTCGCGGTGTCAGTTTTATCAGACGCGTCCCAGGCGCGGGCAACCGCAGTTTTAAGCCCCGCAAAGGAAAAGTCCGCGTGGTCGCGGCCTTTCATCGGACGTGGGAATTTAATGGCTTTGGGATTGCCGCGCTCAGCCCAGCTTTGCACTTTTGGGCCGCCCGGGAACCCAAGACCCATGACCTTGGCGGTTTTGTCAAAGGCTTCGCCCGCCGCGTCATCGACTGTACTGCCCAAACGTTCATACTCACCCAAACCCGTAACAGACAAAAGCTGTGAATGCCCCCCGGAGACGAGCAAGAGCAGATAAGGAAACGCACAGTCTTCTGTGAGGCGAGGCGACAGGGCGTGGCCTTCCAAATGGTTGACGGCAATCAGCGGTTTGTTCAAGGCCATGGCGAGCCCTTTGGCGCTCATCAACCCCGTGATCACGCCGCCGATCAAGCCAGGTCCGGCTGTTGCGGCGATCCCATCTAAATCGTCCCAAGATACACCTGATGATTTTACGGCTTTCGCGAGGATAGGTTCAATTTTACGCATATGCGCTCGCGCCGCAATTTCTGGCACAACGCCGCCAAATGGACGGTGTTCTTCGTCTTGGCTGGCCACGATATTGGATAGAATTTCGACGCGGCCATCGGCGTAGCGGCGCAACACACTGGCGGCCGTTTCATCACAAGACGACTCAAGCCCCAAAACGGTGAGGGCCTCATCTTGTTTTACATCTGGTTTCGGGGCATGTCGCATGGCTATCGACCTAAGGATTACCGCCAGATTATGCAATCACCTGCACTCACTATTGGAACACGCGGATCGCCATTGGCGCTGTACCAAGCCAATCTCGTCCAACGCTTGATCTGTGAGGCCTCTGGCCGTTGCGCCGAACAGGTTGTCATCAAGGTTTTGAAAACGACAGGCGATACCATCAAAGGTGAATTGAAAGACTTTGGCGGGAAAGGGCTGTTCACGCGTGAACTCGAAATGGCGCTTCTGGACGGCACAATTGATCTGGCTGTTCACTCTATGAAAGATGTCCCGACGGTCGGACATGAGGATTTAGTGGTCAGTGCGATCCTGCCACGTGCGGATGTACGAGACGCTTTCATTTCCGTGAAACACGGTTCGATTGACGATCTGCCCCAAGGTGCCTTGATCGGCTCGGCAAGTCTGCGACGTCGCGCACAGCTCTCGGCCATGCGGCCAGATTTGCAGTTCTGTCTCCTGCGCGGAAATGTAGGCACGCGATTGAAAAAATTAGAAGCGGGCGTTTGCGATGCAACGATGTTGGCCTGTGCTGGCTTGCGCCGACTGGAACAAGATGATCGAATTACACAAGCCGTTGAAACGGACATGATGTTGCCGGCACCGGCCCAAGGCGCCATCGGAATCGAAGTGATGCGAAATCGGGCTGACTTAACCGACGTTCTCGCGCCTTTGAATGATCGGTCCACAGAGCTGGAGATCACGGCAGAACGCGCGTTTCTTCGGGCGCTGGATGGAAATTGTCGAACCCCCATTGCGGCTCTCGCCAAATTGGACGGCGAACACTTAACGCTGCGGGGTGAAATTTTAGCCAAAGATGGAAGTTTGCGCATTGCAGATGAATGCGTAGGCCCCGTTGCGACGGCATTCGACGCCTATGACCTCGGTTTCAAAATGGGAGCGTCTGTTCGGAAACAGGTCGGCGGGCGCATCACATTTGATGACTAAAACCGTCTGGATCACGCGGACGCAACCCGCCGCCGATGAGAGCGCAGTTGCGTGGCGAGCCGCAGGATTCGAGCCTTTGGTTCTGCCGCTTCTGGACGTTCGCGCGATCAAGCATGCGCCTTTGCCTGAGAGCGAGATTGTTATCTTTACCTCGAAAAATGGTGTCGACCATTTTGCAGGGCAGGGCCAACGCGCAGTTTGTGTCGGTGATGCAACAGCCGAGAAAGCGCGCGCCGCAGGGTATCGCGATGTCGTGTCGGTAAATGGAATATCCGCAGACATTACATCGTGGGTTCGCGAAAACATCCCAGTGCACCAAGCGGTCTGCCATGTGTCGGGTTGGCATATACGCGGGACAATCTGCGAAGACCTTCGCGCGCTGGGCTATCCGGCGACGCGTCTGAAGGTGTATCGGTCATTTCCGACAAACGCTTGGCCCGAACAGCGATTTGATCTCGTCGCATTATATTCACCCTTGGCTGCGCAAACCTTTGCAGATCTGGCAAAGGGGCGAAACCTATCGGACATTCAAGCTGTTTGCATCAGTGATGCCACTGCGCAGCCGCTGGTGAAATTGGACCTGAAAGGGTGCGTGATCGCGGCAATGCCGCGCGAAGATGAACAGATTTTAGCTGCGCAAACCACCCCTTGCGGCTAGGGGGCTTCCCACCCTAAGTTAAGCGTATGAATTACGAAGATATGATCACAAAAGATGGCGAACCCGCAGGCGGTAAAAAAGTCGCTGCCGGCGATGCCCACGTCGCGGCGGCTGTTTCTCCGGATGCTGTCGCTGATGCGTTTGATGAGGCAACGACGCCCGCCAAAACGCCGAAGCCTTGGAAGGCTGTTATTCTGACAGGCTTTCTCGCGAGTTTGATTGGCGGAGGTCTGGGCGCCTTCGGTATCTATGCTGGATTGAAAGCCCAAGCCCCCGAGGCCGCGCCTGACTTCAGCGCAGAACTTATGGCCGCAACGCGTCCATTGTCGGAGACCGTCGCAATTTTAGAGCGCCGACTGGCGGGGCTAGAGACGGATATAGGTGATATGGATGCGGCGTCTTTAACGCTCGCGGAACCTGTTGACCTGTCAACCATTGAAACCCGCCTGACGACGCTAGAAACAACCGCGCCGTCTGAAATCGACCCGGCTACAATCGCGGCCTTAAATGCGGCGCAAGCCGATGGATTTAAATGGCCTGATACCTCAGCGCTACAAGCGCGTGTGACGGCTTTGGAAACAGAGCTCTTGAAGCTTTCCGAGGTGCCAGCATCGGAGATGCCATCAGATTTTCCAGTGGGTTTGACCGAACGCCTAGAGGCGCTTGAAGCTCAAATCACCCAGTCAAGCTCAACTGAAGATCTATCCGTTATGATGAGCAACGTTCTTGAGACGATTGAAGCCCGCGTTTCAGCGCTTGAAAACGTCGAACCTATCGCGCCGCGAGTTGAGCGCATTGCTGTGCTCGCCTTCCCGAAAGAGGCCTTGCTCAAAGCTGTCGAGGCCAATGCGGAAGGTGGGTTTGTGAAAAAGACCCTATCCCGACATGTGCGCGTCAAAGATGACGATAACCCCCGCACTTTGATCGACCAGATTGAAGTCGACATTTCCGAAGGCCGCCTTGATGCTGCCGCAAATAAATTTGAGCGTCTGCCTGCGCCTGTGAAAACGGCGGGCCAAGCGTGGTATGAAAGTGTAAAAGCGAGTCTATGACCAAATATGTGATTACGATCCTTGCCTTCTTGGCGGCATTAGCGGGCCTCTTACTGTGGGTCGGCGACGACATTATGCTGTCGATCAGTTCATCCGCAACCTCCGGGTTTTTCGCTTTCGCGCCAATTGAGCTAAGCTGGCAATTCGCCATCATCGCGAGTGTTTTTGGGGTGCTGGGTTTGATCGGCCTCTGGTCAGCGTTTCTCTGGCTCTGGCGTTTGCCACGACGCGTTCGGTCAGGCGTCGGCCTCCGTCGTCGCAACCGAGCATTGGACGCGATGGAAGAAGCTCTGCTGGCGGGTGCTGAGGGTGACGTGAAAAAATCGCGTAAGAAAGCCGAAATCGCCCGCAACCTGATTGGGTCGACAGAGTTAGGACGCGTGATTTCCGCGCTTTCTGCCGAAGCCGCAGGCGACAGCGATGTGGCCGTTGAACATTATCAGGCCATGCTGGAAAGCGATAAAACGCGCGCAACAGGACAGCGTGGGTTGGCGCAAAATATGCTGGCAACCGGTGATTTGCCAGGCGCGATTGAGCAATCGCGTGAAGCCTACACAAATAATCCAGAGGCCCGTTGGGCTTTTGATACGTTGTTCAAAGCGGAAGTTGCCAACTTTCAATGGGAAGATGCCGCAGAAACACTCGAGACAGGCGAAGGCCGCAAACATGTTGAAAAACTCATCGCACGTCGCCGTCGCGCAGTCCTGACAACCGCACAAGCCGATCTTTTGCATGATGAGGGCCAATTCGGCGAAGCCTTAGAATTGGCTGTTAAGGCGAATGCGCTCGCACCTGAATTTGCGCCCGCGACCGCTTTGGCCGTCAAACTTTACAAGCTGCAAGGCGATCCGAAAGCGGCCTCAAAGCTCATTGAGAAAAGCTGGGCGCATTCCGCCCATCCTGCCCTGTCATTGGCGTTCTTGGACTTGCTAGAAGGCGCCGATAATAAGACACGCGATAAACGTTTGGCCGCTTTGGTGAAACAAGCGCCCGATCATCGGGAAACGAAAATTTTGCTGGCTGAAGATCATTTGCGCCGGGACGATGCGGTCCAAGCTTGGGCTGTTTTACGGCCCTTGCTGCGCGAAGAAGACACGCCGTCCTCACGCCTTTGCGTATTGGCCGCGCAATCAGAAGAGCGACTAAACAATCCGACGGATGCGCGTCTCTGGCTACAACGCGCCGCGACCGCTCCGCGTGAGGCCGATTGGTCTGATCTTGATCCGAGCGGGGAAAGCTTTGACTACACGCCGCAAGACTGGCGTCGTATGGTATTCTCATTCGGCGACACGGGCGAGTTGATACATCCGAGGTTTGATTCTCGCGCGCCACTACGCCTGCCGGGCGTCGCCGATCTTGGCGAAGAGCCGGATGCCGTTGCTGAAATTGTGGCGGCTAAGCCTGCTATGCAGCCCGACGATCCCGGCGTTCCACCCGCAAAGGGCAATGATCTAGCTGATCGTTTGGATAGCCTGCTGGATAAACCTAAGCGTTAGGCGATTGCGCCTATCCCAGCGTCGCAATCAAACGCGGTAAAACGTAACCGCTGATCCAGTACAATGTCATCGCAGCAAAGAAAAACGCGAGATCAAGATTGCCCAGTGGTGGTATAATCTTACGGAAGGGCGAGACGATCGGCTCCACAATGCTGGAAAGAAGACCATATACCTGACGTGCAGTCGGATTGTTTGGGCTGACGATGTTTAGCATGAAAAGCCAGCTCATGATGACATAGATTAAAAACACAAACAGGATGAGCGACAAAATCGGCGCAACAAAAAAGGATAGGATCGAAGCAGCAATACTCATGATAGGTAACTCAATGTTTGATTCTGAATGCGAGAGGCTCGCGTCTTTGACCTCTATCTAGGGAGGGCACAGCCTCGCGGCAAGGCGTTACGACTGCGTCTGTTATACGTGAATGCCACAGCATTGCCTTATTCCCGTCATCACCCCGTCTCACTGCGCATTTATCTCTGAAACTGAGAGCGGTCACATCGTGGCTGAAAACAGGAGAAGGGTTGAGCCATGCAGTCGATGAGCCTAGTTAGACAAAAAGAATATTCACCGCGACGTGTCGCGGCATCCGCTGGGGAGCGCGCTATGGCTAAAATTTATCTGGTTGATGATGACGAAAACATTCTGACATCCGTGTCGATGTTCCTCGAAAGCGAAGGCTATGAGGTCAAAAAGTTTCATGATGGGGTGACAGCTCTAGAGGCGCTACGTGCGTCGCCACCAGATTTGGCTGTCTTCGATGTCAAAATGCCACGCATGGATGGATTGGAGCTGCTTCGTCACTTGCGCAAAACCTCTAACTTGCCGGTGATTTTTCTGACCTCCAAAGATGATGAGTTTGATGAAGCAATCGGGTTCAATATGGGGGCCGACGATTACATCACGAAGCCTTTCAGCCAACGCTTGTTGGGTGAGCGCATCAAAGCGGTCCTGCGGCGTGCCCGTCTCACCAATATTGAAATGCCTGAGCCGCAAGAGGGCGATGACAAAGTCATTCGTCGGGGCAAATTGGTCCTCGACCCAAATCGTCATGCTTGTTCATGGAATGACGAGCCTGTGCGCCTGACCGTGACGGAGTTCCTAATTTTGGAGGCCTTGGCGAAACGTCCAGGCTATGTAAAATCTCGGGATCAACTGATGGACGCGGCCTATGACGATCAAATCTACGTCGATGATCGTACAATCGACTCGCACATCAAACGGCTACGCAAAAAATTCCGCAAGAATGACAAGAGCTTTGACGGCATCGAAACGCTTTATGGCGTTGGCTACAAATATAAAGAAGCCTAGCGTTCAGGTGCAGCAGACGACGCGCTGGGTTTCCAAATTCTCACAAGACCCGCGCCGCATGGCCTGTTAGAGGCAATGGGTATGTCTGAACCCGTTGAAATTTCCAGAAAATCGCGCCGCCGTGCAAATCGGCGCGCTGATCGGCGTCGGGGTCCGCGTCGGTCGCTTTGGACGTCGCGCCTCACGCGGAACATTTTTCTCTCTAACTTGGTCGGATTGATCATATTGGTCTCTGGCATGTTGGCCATGAACCGATTTGAAACGGGATTGATCAACGCCAAAGTTGACAATATCCAAACGTTGTCTTCAACCATCACCACCGTCATTGGCGAACAAGCCACGGGATATGGCGGCACCGCAGAACTCGATATAGAGGGCGCGAGTCAGGTTTTACGCGGCGTCAATGTTCCCGACGGATGGCGCGTCAGGTTGCATGATAAAGCGGGCCAACTCGTCGCCGATACGTTGACACTCAGTGATACAATTATAACTGAATCCCTTGATCCGATCTTGGAAGACATACCCGAGCGACCAAAGCAGGATGTTTGGCGCGAAAATATCCGCGGGTGGATGAATAAAACGCTTCATGATTTGCCTTGGCGTAAGGCGCGCCGCGAAACACTGCGCCGTGATTTGAAATCTGAAATTCGAGCGGGGTTGGAGGGCGATTCTAGCTATGGTCCTCGCTATGACGCGAATGACAATCTGATTGTCACCGTGTCCCAACCCGTGCAGCGCGTTCAACAAGTTTTGGGTGTCGTGACCGTCGAGAGCAGTGACGTAAGTTCCATCGTTAATGATGCGCGCCAAGCCCTTATTCCGATCATTGGCTTAGCTTTTCTTGCGATGTTTCTGTCGTCATTGGCGCTGACCCTGTTCATCAGTTTGCCCATGCGACGTCTGGCGCGGGCTGCAGAAATCGTGACCCGCAGCGCGAAGAAGCGTGACGCAATTCCCGATTTGTCAGCACGTCGTGATGAAATTGGGGACTTGTCGTTGGTGCTGCGCGACATGACGCAGGGGCTTTACTCTCGGATTGACGACATTGCGAACTTTGCGGCGGATGTCGCGCATGAGATCAAAAACCCGCTGACAAGTTTGCGTTCGGCCTCAGACACGCTTCGAGTCGCAAAAACGAAGGAACAGCGCGAGAAACTCATCCATATTATCCAGCAAGACGTCTCGCGTATGGATCGTCTTATTACCGACATTTCCAAAGCGTCAAAGGTAGACGCAAATTTGGCGCGTGAAACAGCGAAGACTTTGGATGTCGCTGAAATTTCCGAAAATATTGTCGAATTTTATCAGCAAACGCGATCTCAAGACGGCCCCAATGTGATCAATGCGACCGTGATTGATCCCGACAATCCAGTCTATATTCGTGCCTATGAAACGCCATTTGCGCAGGTCCTTAGGAACTTGATTGATAATGCGCTCACCTTTTCTCCGAAAGACGGCGCGGTGACTGTGACCGCGAACAAGGCCGGAAAACGGGTCATTTTCACTGTTGATGACGAGGGACCTGGGATTCCGGCAGACAATCTCGATACGGTCTTTGAACGCTTTTACACACAGCGCCCCAAAGGGGCGAGCTTCGGAAGTCATTCTGGTCTGGGCTTGGCAATTTGTCGACAAATCATAACGGCCCATCGCGGCGTCATTCACGCCGAAAACCGAATAAATGACGCAGGTGACATCGTCGGGGCACGATTCGTTGTCGATGTTCCACGTCAGAGGCCTTCGGAATAGAGCTAAGCGACGGCTTGAATTTCTATCCGACGCGGTCTTTCGAAGACCCAAGTGAAATATGGGACGTAATACTGCCGACCATTGGAAGCGTTCCCAACCGATCAGCGTGAAAAGATTTATAGGCGCTCAGGTCTGCAACTTCTATCCGAAGCAAATATTCTACGCTGCCGGTGATATTATGACACTCTCGAACTTCTGGCGCGCGCGCCATCGCGGCCTCGAAATCTAGCGCATCTTTCTTCAAATGAGCTGACAGCCCCACCATCACGAAAACGACAACGTCTTGCCCCATCGCCTTTCTGTCTAGGACGGCGCGATACCCTTGAATGACGCCCCGTTTTTCCAAATCTTGAACCCGACGTAAGCAGGCAGACGGGGAGAGCCCGACTTGTTTGGCCAAGGCCGTGTTACTCGTTCGCCCATTACTTTGCAGAGATTGCAATATTTGCGCGTTGATGGGATCGATTTCTATCATTTGTTGATGCAATTCTCTATATTTTGGAGTGAAAGCAAGGATATTCGAACGGTAACCGCCTAATTATTCGCCACACATAGCCTATATTTGGGGAGAATGATATGTCGCTTTTGGCCTTAGACGCTTATGATATGAGCCCCGAACGGGGGTTTCTTTGTCGTTATAATGCGGATGAAGTCATTTTGCCGGGTGATTGGGCACAAGCCGCTGCGGTTGCACTGCGCCTTCCGCAGTTGCTTCCGACAGGGCGCGTGCGGCATTTGATGTTGCGTGGCCTCCCCATGTTCAAAGACGGCGACGTTGATCAATTAACGGAGGAAATGGCGCGGGCTGCGATGGCCCATTATAGCTTCTTGGTGCAATCTTATATCTGGGGTGAGGCAGAGACCGCGTCGGTTCTGCCCGAGAAATTAGCCCGTCCAATGTGTGCGCTTGCCGAGAGGCTAGGGCAGCAGCCTTTGTTGCCCTACAGCAGCTATGTTCTTGATAATTGGGCCTTGCACGATCCTGAAGGGCCGATTGAACTTTCCAATATCTACGTGCTTCAGAACTTTCTGGGCGGGCAGGACGAAAACTGGTTTATCTTGGTGCATGTCGCAATCGAGGCGCGCGCGGGAGCAGCTTTAAACAGAATGAAGCCGATTCTCGACGCTGTCGAGGAAGGTGATATTGCGGCGGTTACGAAACTGCTGACCGAAACGGCGGAAGTATGGAGCGACTTAAAAGCCATTTTTGATCGTATGCCAGAACGCTGCGATCCCTACGCCTATTTTGAACGCGTCCGGCCCTATATTCATGGCTGGAAAGATAACCCCGCGCTGCCAGAGGGCGTCTTATACGAAGGTGTCGTCTCGCATGGTGGGGCGCGTCAGAGTTATCGCGGGCAGACAGGTTCACAGTCCTCTATCGTGCCATCGATGGATGCTTTGCTCGGGATCGGTCATGCGGCTGACCCGATGAAAGCTTATCTAGACGAATTGCATATCTATCGTCCGCCGGGGCATCGTCGCTTTATTGACGATTTGCGCGAGCAGAGTAATTTGCGCGCCTTCGTCATGATGGCCAAGGACAGTGCCCTGTCGCGCGCCTATAACGCAAATGTTCAAGCGGTCGCTGATTTCAGAAGCCGCCATTTGGAATATGCGGCCAGCTACATCAACAAGCAGAGCCGAAATTCGGCTGGTAATGACACCGATGTCGGCACAGGTGGCACGCCATTTATGAAATATCTCAGGAAACATCGGGATGAAACCAGCGCAAACCTTTTGCCTGTTACCTGAAATGAGTTGTTAAAATGTGATAGAAAGCGCTTCACAGCCTCGCATTTTTTTGATTAGGTGAAGTCTTAATTTAGGCAAAGTGAGGCGTCCCGTCTTGATCGGACTAGTAATTGTCACACATGGTCAATTGGCCATTGAGCTGCGACGCGCGACGGAACATGTCGTCGGGCCACAGGACGCTATGGAAACGATCTGTATCGGTCCCGATGACGATATGGAACTTCGCCGGGCAGATATCCGTGAAGCTGTTGATCGCGTCGATCAGCGCGCGGGCGTCATCCTGCTGACAGACATGTTCGGTGGCACGCCGTCAAATTTGGCAATTTCCATGCTGCGCGACGGAAAAGTCGAAGTTTTAGCGGGCGTAAATCTACCGATGCTGATCAAGCTGGCAGAGGCCCGTGAGACCTCGAACCTTGAAGAGGCCAGCGTCAAAGCCAGAGATGCAGGCAAACGCTATATCGCCATTGCATCCAAAATCCTCGCAGGCGAGAAATAGCTCTGCTTATGTCATCGGCATCCGCCAGGCTTACACTCGTCAATAAACGTGGCTTACATGCACGGGCGTCAAATAAATTCATGGAATGCGTCATGCGCTATGACGCGAAAGTGCGCGTTCGCAGTCATAATGATGTTTGCGCCGAAAGTGTGGAAGCGGACAGTGTGATGGAGTTGTTGCTGCTCGGTTCGGCGTGTGGGGAAGACATAACGGTAAGCGCGGACGGCCCACAAGCTCAAGTCGTCGTTGAGGCTTTGAAAAAGCTTGTGCGTAACGGCTTCGGTGAAAACGAATGAAGGCTTGTTTCGTCCCATTAAGCCTTTGCGTTTCGAGTGTTTTTATATCGAGTTGCGGTTCTACGACGACATTTAATCCCCGTTCGGCCTATCCGCCCGACCCGTGGGTAAAAGGCTACTCCAATCCCGACGATTGTATTGGGGGCGAGAAACTGGCGGCAATTGAGTTCGATCTTCCGTCCTATCCAAAATCAGCTTTTCGGAATGGTCAGCAAGGCTGGGCAATTATACGTTTGAACGTTGATGCGGCGGGTCTCACTCAAAACGTGAAGGTGGAGCGATCCGTGCCGTCTGGCGTGTTTGAGACGGCCTCGCGCAAAGCTGTTGAGGCTTGGCGGTTTCAACCGCCAGCAAAACCGCTTTCGGATTGTCGCGTACTTCTCCGATATCGCGCGGGAGAAGCGAGCTTGGGCGGATAGACGCCCCGACGTCTTCTAGACAAGGATTTTACAGCTTTTCCGCCGAAAATCCTGAGAGTTTCTGAGCCTCAGCCGTAATCGCACCTTTCCCGCATCGTCTTGACCCGATACATCTCGAATCACTTCGGGAGTTCTCCGCGCGGTTCAGCACTGCGGCGGATTTGAAAGGCACAAACATCCATGTTCGCAGGAACGGATATCATGACCTGGGTTGGTCTGGGCGCCGTGGTGGTCGCTTTTTTTGCGATTACCTTCGCGCTTAACCTCTCTTTGCGCGAAGGCGCCACCGCGACGCGGTGGAAGGCCAAAGCCAATGATCTGGATCGGAAGTTAGGGTCTTATGATGCAATCATGGGGGCTTACCCCGGTCTTATCATGGTTTGGGAAGAAAGCGTGCACACGGCCGACAACGGGTGGGGCGACCCAAAGGTCTTAGGCAGTCCTGCAGCGTTGGCTTCGATTATGAGGTTCGCAGATCCTGGGCCGTCCAATAATTTAGCGAGGCGCATTTTAGATGGCATTGCTGATCTGAATACGATTGCTGAAAGCACAGATTCGCGACCCTTACGTCAATACATCGCTGGACTTCGCACAAAGGGCGACTCATTTTCGATTTCGATCGTTCTGCCCGAAGGTAATGTGATTGAAGCCGATGGCCGGGTTGCGGGACGTCAAGTTGTTCTCTGGCTTGAGGACGCCTCAATTCGCGGCGAAGATGAAAAGACCGCGATTTCACGTTTTGAAAACTCGCGTATCACATCCGAAACCGACCCCATTGCCTTCATCGAAATGATGAGCCGTGCGCCTTTCCCGCTATGGCGGATGAATAGCGGGGGTCGCATTAACTGGGTCAATGACGCTTATGTCGAGGCGGTCGGCGCCACAGATGTTCGGGACGTCACAAAAAACCAAATCCATTTGGACCACCAAGCAAATGAAGACGCCCAAACCGTTCTGTCCGAGCAACGCCAAAAGGACTCGACCCGTCATATGGTGTTGGGCGGAGAGCGCCGCGCGACGGCTATCTCGCTCTTCCCTGTGAATGGTGGCCTTGCTGGAATTGCTGTAGATGCGAATGAAACGGATGAGCTTCGTGTACAATTGGGCCAGCAAGTGGCGGCCCATGACAAATTGCTCAATTCCATGGACGAAGCGGTGGTCATATTTGGTAGCGATAAGAAAGCGCGTTTTGAAAATGAAGCCTTCCGTCACATGTTTGGTTTGAATGAAGACTGGTCGCGCGACCAACCCAGCCATGGCGAATGGTTGGATCACATGCGTGAACGCGGTCAAATACCTGCGCAGCCAGATCACGGGAAATGGAAATCCGAGGAGTTAAGCCTTTATACGGAATGGCCATCTGAAATGCCGCCCGCACTTTGGCATTTGCACGATGGACGGACTTTGCGTTTGGTTCGTATGCGCGATCCGCAAGGCGGCATTGCGCTTATGTTCTCCGATATGACAGACCGGATCGACATGGAAGGTCGTTTGGGAACCTTGATCAATGTGCAGCGCGCGACCTTGGATAAGCTCTCGGAGGGGATTGCTGTTTTTGGAACGGACGGGCGATTAAAGATTCACAATAATGCGTTCGCACGGATGTGGAGCCTGTCCGAAGAAGACCTAAAAGAGGCCCCGCGTTTTTCTTCAATCATCGATCTTTGTCTGCCGCTTTATCATGACAAGCTATTTTGGAATGATCTGAAGGCGCGCGCGACGGACCCGAACCCAGAGGTCAGGCGTCAAGTTGAGGGTGAAATCCGTCGGTCTGACGATAAAATGCTGACGTGGTTGTCAAAACCGCTTCCCGACGGTGCGACCTTAATCGCGTGGGATGACGTCACCAGCGCGCGCCGCACAGAAGCGGCCCTAATCGAACGCGCCGAAGCCCTAGAGGAGGCTGACCGCATGAAATCCGAATTCGTGGGTCACGTGAGCTACCAGCTTCGCACGCCTTTGACGACAATCTCTGGCTATGCGGACTTCCTGCAAAATGGCGGTGCGGGTGAAATGAATGATAAGCAAAGCGAATATGTCTTCGCCATTCAAAGCGCGTCTGAGGACCTTGCAAAGATCATTGACGACATTCTGGATATCGCCGCGATTGAAGCGAATGTTCTCGATCTCGATCTGGGGGATGTCGATGTTTATGACGTGTTGTCTCATGCGTTGGACTATGTCGCGACGAAAGCGGAAGACACCAAGATCTCAATGGAGCTCGATTGTCCGCAAGACATTGGGAAAATTCGGGCAGATGAGACGCGGATAAAACAAGTCGTGTATAATTTGCTGTCAAATGCGTTACGTTTCACCAAGCCAGGTGGTCTGATCCAACTCGGCGGGCAACGCGCCCCAGGTGGGGGCGTTCGGATTTGGGTGAAAGATGACGGCGTTGGAATTCCATCGGATCGCCAAAGTCAGGTCTTCGAAAGTTTCGAAAGCTCACGCGGCGGTGCTGGTCTTGGCTTGGCACTGGTTCAACGTTTCGTCGAACGTCATGGTGGTTGGGTCGAGTTGGAAAGTGACGAGGGGGCAGGCACCCACGTCACTTGTTACCTGCCAAAAGAAGCCGCTCCAGATGCGGGGCATCCAGAGCTGTTTGAGGGCTAAGGTAAGCCCAATCCTAAGGATTGGATATTGTCTTGTAGTTTATTGGAGGCTTTAGCGGCGGCCTACTGGCTTTCAGGTGTTGTAATCTCGATGCCGTTCAATTCGTCGCTCATGAGGATTTGACAGGACAGACGCGAGTTGTCTTGAACGCCTTCTGCGAAATCTAGCATGGAATCTTCCATGTCATCCTTGGCCTTCAATTTTGACAAAAACGCTTCGCCCACAAAGACATGGCATGTGGCGCAGGCACACGCACCGCCACAATCGGCATCGATCCCTGGAATCATATTCTGTACGGCGGCTTCCATGACGGAGGTTCCGGCTTTCGCTTCGACATCGCGACGTTCGCCAGCGTGGTCGATGAAGATAATCTTGGGCATGGAAGGCTCTCTCTAAATTAGACTGTACTCAGCGATAGGTAAGGCCTTGCACCGTGATTGCAAGGCGCTAGACCCGTTCTATGGATCAGTTCACCCCACAAAATGAAGCGGAAATGCTCGCCCTAGGCGCCCGATTGGGAGGGGCGCTGGAGGCCGGCGATACTGTGGCCCTGATCGGGGATTTGGGCGCTGGAAAAACGACATTGGCGCGGGGGCTCGTTCAGGCGGTATTGCCGCAGGAAGTGGTTCCATCTCCAACCTATACGCTGGTCCAGGCTTATGATCTGCCTGAGTTCACGCTTTTGCATTGTGACCTCTATCGCTTGGAACACCCCGATGAAGCCTATGAAATAGGCCTGATCGACGCGATGGGCGAGGATGTCTGCCTGATTGAGTGGCCCGATCGCCTGGGCCCGCACCTTCCGCAGGACGCTATGATTATCGACATAAAATTTGAGGGTGACGGGCGTGTTGTCAGCTTGCGCGGATGGGGCAATCGCCATGTTTGATCGAAATGCAGAGATTAAGCGCTTCTTGGCAGATGCAGGTTGGGGAAACGCTGATATTCAGGCCTTTCCAGGCGATGCGTCTTCGCGTCGATACTTCCGATTAACGCGGGGCGATGAAGGGGCCGTATTGCAAGATGCACCGCGGGGCGCAGAAAGTCCTGCGGAGCCAGAGGGCGCCAGCGTCGCAGACCGTCAGGCCTTAGGGTATAATGCGCTTGCACGTTTGGCGGGGCCTGAACCTGCCGCCTTTGCAACTCTTGCGAACGAATTGACGATCCGTGGGTTTTCTGCCCCGAAATTATTAGCGGCCGATCTTGATGCAGGTTTGATTTTGTTGGAGGATTTTGGTGAGGGCGTTTATGCGGGCGTGATTGAAGGTGACACAGCCCTAGAAGCGCCCCTTTATGAGGCCGCCGTTGAATGTCTCGCGGAAATCTATCGCAGCTCCTTCCCTGCACAAATGCAATATCGCGATATCACTTGGCGGGTGCGGGAGTATGACAATATTGCGCTGTTGACGGAGACGCATCTTTTTATCGATTGGTATGCGAAAGACAAAGGTGCCGATATTGATGTCGCTGCCCGGTCACAATGGGATCGAATCTGGCAGTCACTTTTCATCGAGTTAAATGCGCATGCACCGGGTCTAGCCCTGCGTGATTTTCACGCGGAAAACCTATTTTGGTTACCAGAGCGCCAATCGGTTTCGAAAGTGGGATTGATTGATTTTCAAGATGGGCTTTTCGCTCACCCTGCCTATGATCTGGTTAGTTTTCTAGAAGATGCTCGCCGGCATGTTTCGCCGCATCTAGTTGAGGGATTAATTGATCAATTTATCGATCAGGCCAAGTTGCAGAACCCCGAGGCGTTTCGCCGCGCCTATGCGGTTCTCGGCGCGCAACGAAACGCCAAAATCTTGGGCATCTTTATCCGTCTGGCCGAACGCGATGGAAAACCTGCTTACCGAGATTTGATTCCGCGTGTGCATGCGCATTTTCGCAAAAATCTACAGGGCGATATTTTTGCGGAGCTGCGAGATTGGTTTGCCGAATATTTGCCGGGTGAAATCACATGAGCCAAGCTCAAGAAATTACGACGGCGATGGTGTTAGCCGCAGGACACGGCACACGTATGCGCCCCCTCACAGATCATTGTTCAAAAGCGATGGTGGAAGTGGGTGGGAAACCTCTGATCGACCATATGTTGGACCGATTAGGGGAGGCGGGCATTCAACGCGCTGTTGTAAATGTTCACGCACATGCCGACCATTTGGAAGCGCATTTGAAAATGCGTCAAACTGGTCCAGACATTATCATCTCTGATGAGCGGGAACAATTGCTAGAGACGGGCGGTGGCATGGTCAAAGCGCTCCCACTACTTGGTGAGGCTCCAGTCTTGGCCTGCAATATTGATGCAATATGGACGGAGTCAGGGGCGCCGATCATTGCTTCGCTTCTCCAACGTTGGGATCCAGCTCTCATGGATGATTTGCTGTTATTAGCGCCCATCGAAAAAACTTTAGGGTATCACGGCAAGGGCGATTTCCTATTTGCCCATGATGGCCGTTTGGAACGTCGCGGAGATCATGCACAGGCCCCCTATGTCTATGCTGGAGTGCAGATCACGAAATTAGACAGGTTGGCAAAACAGCCCGTAGAACCGTTTTCCCGCAACCGAATATGGGATGAGACATTAAAGGCGGGAACTATTTTCGGCCACCCGCTTGACGGATTTTGGATGCATGTCGGGGATCCGCAAGCCCGAGATGAGGCCGAACTTCGGCTCAAGACATGAGTGCGCCCTCGGTTTATAATATGCCGTCTGGCGTCCCGTTTCTCGAAACTTTGGCGCGTGGTTTGCGAAGACGATTTGGTGTGGAACTTCAATCGGGGCTCATCCTCTTGCCCACGCGCCGCGCTGTACGCGGATTGGGTGATGCCTTTGTGATGGCAGCCGTTGAAGACGGGGTCAGCGCGACACTGCTGCCACGCTTACGGCCTTTGGCTGATATTGACCCTGAGGAACCTCCATTCGAACCAGGTGAGCTAGTTGGCAAGGTGGGGCCCGCCATTGACGGAACTCAGCGACGTTTTGAGATGGCGCGTGTGGTTGCGGCCTATCATGAACGGGCGACGGACCTTCCGCTAGATGCCGCGACGGCACTTGCCATGGCCGACCCGCTCCTCGCAATCCTTGATGACGCCGCTCTGGAAGAGGCCAAGCTGACTGAGACGGACGCTTGGGCAAGACTGATGGGGGAGGCGGCCAAACATTTCCAAGATGCCGCCACGTTATATCGGATCATACAAGATTTTTGGCCTGCGCGACTGGCTGAGCTCAATATGGAAGAGCCGCAAACACGCAAGGTCAAATTGTTGGACGCACTCGTCGAGCACTGGACAGAAACGCCGCCAGAATATCCCGTCATCATCGCAGGCTCGACAGGTAGCTTGCGCGCGACACGCCGCTTAATGCGGGTCGTGGCACAATTACCCCAAGGCATGGTGATCCTCCCGGGGTTTCAGGCGACAGATAATGATGAAACCTGGGCAAAAATTGACGAACAGCATCCCCAATATGCGATGAAGCTTTTGATCGAAGGCCTCGACGTTGATCGCAGTGACATTCGCGACTTTGTTTCGGATGTCGTTGGCAAGCCCGCGAAAGACGTCCTGCGCCTCGCAAGAACGCGCGTGTTGGAAGAGGCGCTGGTTCCGGCATCACGGACCGCAGATTGGCTAGAGCGGATCAACAAACTTGAGACAGATTTTGGCCCTGAGATATTTGATCAAGCCACAGATGGGTTGTCACTCATCGAAGCCCGTTCCGATGCGGAAGAGGCGCTCGCGATTGCTTTGATTTTGCGAGAGGCTTTAGAAACAGAAGGGCGAACTGCTGCCCTTGTCACCCCAGACCAAGTCTTGGCGCGGCGTGTCAAAGCGCGACTGGGCCGCTGGGGTGTCGATGTTGACATGTCTCAAGGTGACCCTCTGGCCGAAACGTCCACGGGTGTCTTTTTAGATGCTGTCTTAGCGCTCTCGCAGAACCCAGAAGGTGCGCTGGAGAAAGCGGTCCTCTTTGGTCATGAATTAACGGCACTGGGACGTTCGCCCGACGCGGTGCTTTCATCTTGGCAAGTCATAGAACGACAATATTATCGCCAAGAGCAAAGGCCTAATGCGCCTACGCGCGCCCTGAGCGACATTGAAGCAGATCTGAACGCTGCCTTATGCCCGCTTGTTGAACTTGAGGGCGACGCGTCAGCCCCTGTCTGGGCCTCGGCCTTAATTTCTGTCTGTGAAAATATTGCGAGTCACGCGGACCAGCATGGCAGCCATTTTTTATGGCGGGGGCAGTCAGGTGAGCGCGCCGCCCAAATGCTCGAGCATATCATTGCCTATGGTCACAATTTACCATATGTGACGGCAAAAGGGTTTCTGCGTCTGATGCGTCAGTTGATGACGGGCATCGTGGTTCGCCCATTTGGCGGAACCCATCCACGTCTCTCAATTTTGGGACCTCTTGAGGCCCGTATGCTTTCGGCAGATGTCATCGTTTTAGGCGGGCTGAATGAGGGTATATGGCCTGCAACACCAACGCCCGGGCCGTTTCTATCACGCGGCATGCGGCGGCAGATGAAACTATCTCTGCCAGAAAGACGGTATGGTCTGGCGGCGCATGATTTCTTTGAATTGGCTGCAAACCCGACCGTCTATTTGACCCGGTCAAAACGCTCAGAGTCTGGGCCCACGGTCGCTTCCCGCTGGGTGTGGCGTTTACAAACTTTGCTTCAGGGTGCTGTCGGCGAAAATGGCATGAAGGCGCGTCTCAATAGCGCTGATTACTATTTAGACTGGGCGCAAAAGCTGGATTATGTCGCGGCTGGCGGGGTGAAACCTGCGACCGCCCCCAAACCGCAACCGTCTATCGAGAATAGGTGGAACACAGATAAGGGCCGCAGCCTATCTATTACGGAAGTAAAAACGCTCATCCGTGATCCCTATTCGATCTACGGACGTCACGTTCTGGGTTTGAAACCCTTGCGAGATTTAGGTCAGGAAAACGGTGCATCCGAATTTGGCTCGGCTATTCATCTGGGGATTGAGAACTTTCTGACGGGCAAAAAGCTCCCTCTAGGAGAAGATCAGGACGAAGAATTGATCACGGCTTTGAACGACGCGTTTCACCTTTATGGGTATAGTCCCGAGGTCATCGCCAAAGAACGTGCTCGGTTTGAAGTGATCGCAGCGGGCTTGCGAACCGAGCTGAATGCGCGCGAGGCTGACAGTTTTCAAATTGAAGGTTTGGAGGTCTGGGGCGAGACTGAAATTCCAAATTTGAATTTCTCGATCCGAGGCAAAATGGATTACGTCGAACGCGGTATTGAGGGCTACGGCTTTATCGATTTCAAAACAGGCACGCCCGCAACGGATGCGGAAGTTGCAGCCGGCTTTGATCCACAGCTTCCACTTGCGGCTTATATTCTTCGGCAAGGGGGTCTCAAGGGGCATAAGTCTGGGGCTACGGCGCGCTTAGGATATATGCGGGTCAAAGGTTCGAATGACGGCTTTCAAACTTTCCCAATTGGAAAAAAGAAACCTGTCGAACAAATAACGGATGAAGCGATCGAAAATCTGACGAAATTAATCCAACGCTTTGATGAATTCAGCACACCTTATGAGTCTCAAGTGCGATCAAAATATATCAATAGCTGGTCTGATTTTGATGATCTCGCGCGACGCGGCGAATGGGCTGGCATCGCAGGCGGCGAAAAAGATGACTGAGATTTCAGCCATTATGACGCCAATAGAAAAGGCAACACAGGCGCAGCGCATGGCCGCGGATCCGTCAGGGACTCGCCTCGCGGCCGCAAATGCTGGGTCGGGGAAAACGCGCGTCCTCGTGGACCGCGTCTCTCGCATTCTTTTGCGTGGGACCGAACCGGAAGATATTCTTTGTTTAACCTACACAAAAGCCGCCGCGTCAGAGATGCAAGAGCGCTTGTTCTTGACGCTCGGCAAATGGTCAGTTCTGGATGACGTCGCGCTGCGTGATGATTTGATTAAACTTTTTGGACAGCCACCAGAGACGCTCTCGCCGCCAGTGGCGCTCCCCAAGGCGCGAGAACTTTTTGCCAAAGCTTTGGAAACGCCAGAAGGATTAAAAGTTCAGACCATTCATGCTTTTTGCGAGCGTATCTTGTCCCGTTTCCCAGTTGAGGCTGGCATCTTGCCAGGTTTTGAGCCGCTGGATGATATCGAAATTTTGAACCTTCGCGCCGATGTTGAGCAGCAGATTTTGAAGGAGGCGATGGACGCCCCTGATGGCGCGCTGGCGGCGGGCCTGAGACAGCTGACCCTCGTGCGCGCCGATGCCTCACTCGATGAATTATTCCGATGGATGGCGCAGAGCCCGCAGAAAATCACGGCGTGGCGTAGTGTGGGTTTGGACCCGCTGGCAAAACGCTTAAAGCTGGGAGACCAACGCGACCCATCCGACATCGCAGCCACTTTGTGGCGGCGACTGGATAAATCGGAAATGAAACGAGTTGCAGCGGCCTTGGGTGGTGGCGGTGCGACGGACGTGAAACGGGGTAATTTAATTAACCTCGCATTATCTGAGGACGACCCATTACGGGCTCTGGCCCAGCTAGAAGGTTTGTTTTTCACCAAAAAGAGAACCTATATTAAAGCCTTTTATAACAAAGGCACCGATGGGAGTGCCAAGGTTTGGATCGATACGCACGCACTTGATATTATTGAGACGATTGAAAAGATTTGGGCGGCGGAAGTTTTTGCTCTGACCCAAGCGGTTTATGACCTCTCAGGTCGCTACGCTGACATTTATCGAGACGCTAAACATCAAGCGCGGGGGTTGGACTATTCCGATCAAATTCTATTTGTTCGCCGCTTGCTGCAAAATTCTGAGGCTGCGGACTGGGTAAAATATAAGTTGGATGGCGGCATTCAGCACATCCTATTGGATGAAGCGCAAGACACAGCCCCAGAGCAGTGGGAAATCATAAACACGCTAGCGGCTCCGTTTTTCCAGCCGCATCCTGATGATGATCCGAATAAACCTCGGACCCTTTTTGCCGTGGGAGATGAAAAACAATCTATCTACGGATTCCAAGGCGCACGCCCTGAGCAATTTCTAACGGAAATCCGAAATCATTCAGAACATGCGACAACCGATATTCGGATGACGATGTCATTTCGTTCGACGCAGCAGGTTCTAGATGTCGTAGATGCGGTTCTTTTCGACTGCGGTGGTATGCAGGCCATGTTTGACGCAGAGAGTTTTCCGCCCGCCAGTGATGAAACACGCCATATCGCGCATCGCAAAGACGCGGGTCTCGTCGAGTTATGGCCTGTGACGCCTGCGCCTGATAAAATCGAAGATGTCGAACCATGGGACACCAGACCAGTGGATGCTGCTGGGGAAGGGCATCAAATCGAGGTTTTGGCCAAGACCATTGCGCAGACTGTGAAGGCGTGGATTGACAAAGCGGAACCCGTTTTTGATCGCGAACTTAAACAAACCCGCCCGACTTTGCCGCAGGATGTTCTGATTCTGGTTCGTCGGCGTGGCCCACTATTTGATGCGGTAATCCGACAACTCAAGCGCCATGAAGTTCCAATCGCCGGGGCGGATAAGCTAAAGCTGTCAGAAGCGCTCGTCGTCAAAGACTTGATCGCGTTGTCGCGGGTATGCCTGTTACCG
The DNA here is from genome assembly GCF_014652455.1 of Litorimonas cladophorae. Classification (GTDB taxonomy): domain Bacteria; phylum Pseudomonadota; class Alphaproteobacteria; order Caulobacterales; family Maricaulaceae; genus Litorimonas; species Litorimonas cladophorae. Next base: position 881,505 of record NZ_BMYV01000002.1, read on the forward strand.
TCAGACGATTTGTCTTTGGCGGAAACCCTTAAGTCGCCGCTGTTTGGATATGATGATGATCAGTTGATGAATGTGGCGATTGGTCGATCTGGAACGCTTTGGGAGTCGCTGGCAGAGAAAGACCCTGAGACATTCTCCCAGCTAGAAACTTTTACGGCTCTCGCGTCTGCTCTGAATCCCTATGACTTTTATGCACGTGTTTTGGATACGACAGATGCGTCAGGGACGTCGATGCGGAAGCGGTTTTACCAGCGTCTTTCTTTGGAAGCTCGCGATGCCTTAGAGGCCTTCTTACACCAAGCCTTAGAACATCAAGCTCGCATGGCGCCGAACCTCCAAAGTTTCCTTCGTGCATTTGCAAAGGGCGACGTCGAGGTGAAACGCGAGCAAGATAGCAGCTTGTCTGAAGTTCGCGTCATGACCGTTCACGGCGCCAAGGGATTGGAAGCCCCCATTGTCATTCTGCCTGACACGACAAACGTTCCACCCCTGCGTGAAGTGCTTTTGCCGGACGGTGATCACGAGCAAATTTGGTCAGCGGGGAATATTCCTCATCTAGAACAGGTTAAAGAGGCCGCTAAAGCGCGGGTGAAGCAAGAGCAACTTCGCCTTCTATATGTGGCAATGACCCGCGCTGAATCACGTTTGATTGTTTGCGGCCCGCATGTGGGCGCGGCAAATGCTAAGTTGAAGTCTGAGTGTTGGTATGACTGGGTGAAACGCGGAATGGAGGCCTTGGGCGCGCGCGCATATGAAGCGCCGTTCCAACGAGAGGTCAATGGGGAGCTTATCACCGGGCTTCGCTACGGCCAGCTGCCTGAGCCGAGCAGCGCCAAGGCGTCTAAAAGAGTGACGGAAACCCAGGGTTTGCCGTCATGGATTACTGAAGCTGCAGCCCCTGAAGGCCGAAGACGCAATCGCGTAACACCTTCACATTTGCTCTCTGACCCGCGTGTCGAAATGGCTGTGCGCTCGCCTGGCCAATCAAAGGACCCGAAGGTTTTCCGTCGGGGTAATTTAATTCACAAACTCCTTGAGGTCCTTCCAGATATCGCGCCGGAGCGTCGTCGCAAAACGGCCCAAAAACTTCTGGAGGGGTACGCTGAATTACCAGACGGGTTGGCGGAGCAAGTTATGGACGAAGTTTTCGCTGTGCTTGAAGATGAAAACTTCGCTGATATTTTTGCCTTCGGATCACGCGCTGAGGTAAGTTTGGCGGGTTCGGCGAAAGGCCTGCCAAATGGGCTATACCTCAATGCGCAAATTGACCGCCTATGCGTGACGGATAAGGCCGTCATGATTGTAGACTATAAATCCAATCGTCCGCCGCCCTCCGACCCGAAAGACGTCTCAGACCTATATTTGGGTCAAATGGCGGCCTATCGGGAGTTAGCGCGGGAAATATATCCGTCCCGAACCGTCACATGTGCGCTTTTATGGACAGATGTCCCCCGATTAATGGTTCTCCCAGATTCGTTATTGGATGTCGCCTTGCAGAAAGTCGCCGCGCTTCCTATTTCCAAGTTAACTTAAAATACCAGCCCGGAGATTCCCATGGCCACGCACGCCGTAACCGACGCCTCTTTTGATTCAGATGTTCTTCAATCAGAAACCCCCGTCTTGCTTGATTTTTGGGCTGAATGGTGTGGTCCTTGTAAACGTATGGGGCCTGCACTCGAGGAGGTTGCTTCGGATTTTGAAGGTCGGATGAAGGTTGCCAAGATGGATATTCAAGCAAATCCAGATACACCCGGTAAATTTCACGTTCGCGGTATTCCAACGCTGATGATCTTCAAGGGCGGTCAAGTTGTCGCCACGAAGGTCGGCGAAATGAACAAAGCGAAACTGGCAGAGTGGCTTGCTGAGCACGCCTAATCCTCTCCAACAATTGGCTAAAAGGCGGTCCGACGAGGCCGCCTTTTTCATGTCTGAAGGGAACGTTTTCCTGTCGTGTGCATTGCTTTTCCGAAGGAGAAAAATATGCCCGACTCAAATCTAAACATTCTTGCGGTTGATACTGCGATTAATTCCGACGGTTATCTTCCCGGACTGGCCAATCCGACGACTGTCGCGGAAATACGTGACATCTATCTTTCCAGCCAATTTTCGACAGCTGAACGCATTCAACAACTTCGTGATCTTAGAACTGAGATGATGGCGAGACAGTCTGCTGATGTGGAGGCGGGATTTAACGGCCTCATTTCAGAGATTGATGCAGGTCTGGCCAAGTTGGAGTCAGACGGTCGCGGTAGCGCTGATCCCGACGTCACGCAGCACCTCGATACAGCTGTAAACCCTGACAACCTAGGAGAATAGAATGCCGAAATTAATTACCCCAAAGAGCCGTTTCCCAGACTTTGATTTCCCCCTCGTTTCGGGCGAGCGATTTGATTTGCAAGACATGGATCCGCCCGAAGCCTTTACGATAATTGTGGCATATCGCGGGCTACATTGTCCTAAATGCAAGGCTCAGCTACAAGACATCGACCCTATGGTGAACTCTCTATCGTCGAAAGGGTATCGCGTTGTGGCGGTCTCTATGGATAATGAGTCGCGCGCGAAACAAACCGTGAAAGACTGGGAGCTGAAAAATATTCCAGTTGCCTATGATATGGGGCTGCTTAGCGCAAAATCCTTTGGCTTATTTATTTCAGACAAGCGCGACGGGTCCGAAGAACCAGATATCTTCTCAGAGCCGGGAATTTTTGTGATCAAGCCTGATGGCTCGTTGTATGCGCAGTATATTCAAAACACACCCTTTGGGCGTCCGCCGCTCGGCGACATTATTGATGGCTTAGAATTTGTGAGAGAGCATGATTACCCGACACGGGGCACCAGCGTAGCTTAAGCCGAGAGCACTTGACCTGCCAAATAAAGCGAACCGCAGATTAAAATTCGCGGTGGCGTGATCGTATCTGAAACGGCTTCGCGTGAGAGCGCTTCGCCCGTGTTAATCGCGCGCTGCACAGCATCCGTCAGGTTCTCTGCAACTTGCCCAATCATACCTCGGTTTTCGGCCAGTTCCTTGATGGTTTCTGGCGCGAGGGCCGGGGATCCGGGTATATCAACGGCGATGACTGAACTCGCCAATCCTGTAAATTTGTCTAAAAACTTACCGGCATCTTTGTTCCCTAAGATGCCCATGATCAAAATTAAGACGCGTTCGCTGCGATCTTGTAATTCGGCCATAGCGTCGGCAAGCGCAGCGGCGGCATGCGGGTTATGTCCTCCGTCAAGCCAGAGCTCGCCATTAGAATCGGCGACCATGTCTGCATAGAGGCCTGTCGTTAGGCTTTGCAAACGCGCAGGCCATATCACTTTTGACAGACCTTTGCCGATGGCTTCGTCAGAGATACCAATCGCGCGGGCCGTGGCAATCGCCACTCCGGCATTGTCGATCTGATGCGAGCCAATGAGCGCAGGTTTCGGCAGATCCATTAACACGTCATCCGCGTCAAAAACCATGCGATCCTGTTCGCGATAGGCGCGAAAGTCTTCGGTTAAAAATTGGATGGGCGCGCGATGTTTGGCTGCTTCGTTGCGTAAAACTGCGCTGACCAAATCTTCTTGTCGGCCTGCAAATACAGGCACGTTATCCTTCACAATTCCCGCTTTTTCGCGCGCAATTTTGGCAAGATCGCGACCTAGGAATTCGGCGTGATCATAATTTATTGGCGTGATGACGCTGGCGATTGGATCAAATACATTCGTCGCATCGTAACGTCCGCCCAAGCCGACTTCGATCAAGGCATAGTCTGCGTGCGTTTCAGAGAAGGCCAGGAAAGCTGCGGCCGTCGTTGCTTCGAAGAACGACAGAGGTTGACCCGCATTTGCTTCCATCACCCGTTCTAAAACGTTCAAAAGCGTAGAGTTAGAAATTTCCTTGGAAGCCAGCGTGATGCGCTCATTAAATCGCACGAGATGAGGCGAAGTATACACATGGGCCGTTTTCCCCTCCGCTTCGACCATGGCGCGCAGGAACGCGGTCGTTGAACCTTTGCCATTTGTACCTGCAATATGAATTGCAGGCGGCAAGCGAAGATGTGGGTTTCCTAGAGCTTTCAAAACGCGTTCGATACGTTCGAGGCCAAGATCAATCTTCTTGGGGTGCAGCGCAGTCAGTTGCGCCAACACTTGGTCTAAACTTGCCATGATGTCCGAGATCTTAAACCGGAACAGGCTCTGCGGCGTGGTCGGCCGTTTGCTGTGTCAGGACCGCAAGCAAGTCGCCTAATACACGGCGGAGGTCTGTCCGAGGGACGACACGGTCAATCATGCCATGTTCTTCCAAATACTCGGCGCGTTGGAACCCTTCAGGTAATTTTTCGCGGATCGTTTCCTCAATCACGCGTGGACCCGCAAAGCAGATAAGGGCGCCAGGTTCTGCAAGTTGGATGTCGCCTAACATAGCGTAACTTGCGGTGACGCCGCCTGTCGTTGGATCACAGAGCACAACGATATATGGCAATCCCGCTTCGCGTAATTCTTGCACGGCAATTGTCGTGCGCGGCATTTGCATGAGGGAAAGTGCACCTTCTTGCATACGCGCGCCGCCTGCAGCGGTGAAAACAACCAAAGGCAAGCCATTTTCGACGGCATGTTGGGCGGCTTTAATAAAGCCTTCGCCCGCAGCCATGCCAAGGGACCCGCCCATAAAAGCAAAATTCTGAACAAGCGCGACTGTTTTGATGCCGCGAATATGGCCAACACCAATCGACATGGCGTCATCATCACCCGTTTTTGCCCGCGCCTTTTTCAGGCGATCCGTATATTTTTGATCGTCTTTAAATTTAAGGGGGTCTTTCGCGACCTCAGGAACGGCAACCGTCTCATATTTTCCGTCATCAAAAGTATATTGCAAACGGAGGTCTGGCCCAATTCGCATGTGATGTCCCGCAGGCGTAACATGGAGTAATCCTGGCAGATCGGCAGCAAATACCATCTCACCTGATTTTGGACATTTGACCCAAAGATTATCGGGTGAGTCCTTCTTGGTGAAGATCGATTTGACGCCAGGGGGCGTGAGTTTTTGAAGCCAGTTCATGGGGCTATCCTTGCCTGAAAAACTGATCGGGTGCAATCGGCATAGCGCCTCAAAGGCTGTCACTTTCTGTGCTTATGTCGCGAGTAAGTTATCGCGGGCTTGCGCCACGGCTCGGCGCCGTATTATCGTTGCATTATGAATGATCAAACAAATGCAGGCGGCGATCCGACGATTGCGTCAAAGGCTACATCCAAACCGACCTTAGCGCCCCTGCGGGATCGTGCATCCCGAACAATGAAAGTGCTCTGGACGGGTGTGGGCGCTTTGGCGACCCTTGGCGGCGTGATGGGTTTGTTCCAGGTCCTTTCATCGGGCAGTACCGCAAGTTCTAAAGCCAGTGCCAGTTCCCAAGATGTTTTGATGGAAATGGTCAAAAGCGGCGACATTGAAGTCGCAGACGCTGAACGTTTAGCTGAATTGCTTTACGGTGAGAACGGCGGGGCCGCCTCAGAAGGTTTGCAAGACATCGCCAAAACCGGGACAGATCGCCAAAGAGAAGCTCTGTCTTTATTGGCTGAACGTCATACGCGGAAAGCGGGCTTAGACCTCTTGGAGGCCGAAGCCACGACGGGGGCAGATTGGCGGCTGATTTCAGAGCTCGCAATCGCGTCCGACCCGAAGCGGTCTTTGGTTGCGGTCAAAAAGGCCATTGCGCTGGACCCTGAAGATTTCCGTGCCGTGACATTAATGTCTCAGGTGCAGGCGCGAACCGGTGATTATGCGAGCGCGCAACGCACGTCCAAAACTGCAGAACTGCTTGCCACCACTGAGCGGGAGCGTCTCATGAGTGCGCGCGCCAGTCTCAATATTCTCGTCACGGGTCGGAACGTTTCAGAAATACCAGACGGAATTCTTCGTGTGAACACGGCTTTGACGGCCTATGCGCCAATTGTGGAGACAACGCCGCTTCCCGTTCGCTTCGAGACAACCCAAGCGGCCGAAAATCATCCCCTTTGGTTACAAGCGTCTTCGAATGAAGCGATGGCGACCGCATCTCTTTACACGAATGAGGTCGAGGCCGCGCTACGCTATGCCGAATTAGCCATTCTGGATTTCGAACAAATTGTAAAGCGCGTACCTTCCCAAGATATTCCAAAGATAAAACGCCGAATTGCGGGTAGCTACAACAATCAAGTGTATGTGAAATATGCCGAAAAGGACTGGCCAGAAGTTATGCGCCTCGCGAAAGCGCAATTAGATATTTATCGAGAGATCGCAGAATCGGGTGACAAGGCAGGCCAAGCGGCTTTGCCTGGGCATTTCTCCCGATATGCCTCCTATGCAACTTATGCATCGGAACCTGATATTGTTAGATCTGCGTCCCGTCGTGCTGTGGATTTGGCCAGACGAGCCGCGGATCGTCGCCCTGATGATATCGACCTGGCGCTAGACCTTGTACAGATTGAGTTTGGACAGGTCATATCTTTGGTATCAATTGGCGATGACGTCGACCTTCAAGGTTCTCTCGATAAAATGATGACAGCTTTGGAGAACTCTCTTCGGGGACAGCCAGATAACGCTGAGAATTCCCCGTGGAATCGCTATACGGCGAGCCTCGTTCAGCTTGTCGCAATCTCCAGACAAGATGAATTTAAAGCCCTATCCGAATTGAGCGATGGATTATTAGACAGAGCGGAAAAATTCTTGGATCAAGAGATTTTTTCGCGCCCAGAGGCCCATGATCCGCGTCACGCGCGCAACGGCCTGTATATTACAATCGGCGACCTTCAGAATAAAGATGGTGATGTCGAGGCTGCGCGTGGCTCTTATGCGCGGGCCTCAGAAGATGCGGTTGACATACCGCCAACCGAGGATGAGCCTGATGTCGTTGAACTTTCCAAGCTGGTCGCTTTGCAGCGCATTGTTGCGCTGGAAGAGGTTGGGGTGGAGCCTAAAGACCGTCCTGAATTACAGCAGGCTATCGATTTGGCCACGCGTCTGGACAAAGCTGGGAAGCTGACGACAGGTTACCAATCCATCTTGAGCTATCTAATCGCCATACGTGACGACACAATGCCTGAGTCTCTCACCCAAACCTCAGCGGAAAAATCTGAAACTAAATAGTTAGGTCGCGTTCCCATGCGTGGCGTCTGCTAATGTCCGGATCAACGCTAACGCAGATTCGGGTCCGTCTTCATGCAGGGTTTTGACGATGGCGGTTCCGACGACAACACCGTCGGCATCCTTGGCGACTTCGCGCGCACGTTCTGGCGTCTTAACCCCAAACCCAACAACAACGGGCAGGTTCGCCGCCTCACGAACGCGAGCGACTTGTTCTTTGACAGACCCGGCTTGCGCAAAACTATCGCCCGTAATCCCTGTCATAGAGACATAATATACGAAGCCTTTGGTGCCCGCGACGACACGGGGCAAACGCTCTGCGTCAGTGGTGGGCGTTGCAAGGCGAATGAGAGCGAGATCGTGAACTGCGAAAGCGTCACGCAACTCACTGTCTTCCTCAGGAGGTAGATCAACGATAATCGCACCGTCCACGCCAGCCGCTTTCGCAGCCGCGGCAAATTTGGTGTAGCCCATGTGATGCAAGGGATTGGCGTAACCCATCACAATAATAGGTGTCGTGTCATTTGTTTTGCGAAACTCCGTCGCCATTTCCAACACGCTGGTCAATGTCGTGCCAGCGGCCCGCGCGCGAATACCTGCGTTTTCAATGACCAGACCGTCGGCCATTGGGTCGGTAAAGGGAATGCCGAGCTCAATAATATCCACGCCCGCGTCGGGCAGGGCATTGAGAAAAGCTTGGGACGTCCCGCGGTCAGGGTCACCCGCCATCATATAGGCGACAAAGGCGGCTTGGCCTTTGGCTTTGCGGTCTGCGAAAGTTTGGTCGATGCGGTGGGTCATGGGACGAGGCCTTAAAAGCCAAGGCTCGTCTTGACCAGAAAATTTAACAATTCTGGTGATATTTAAACGCCTATATTCCCAGTTTAGTAGGAGATGTTTTCAATCCAACTGATCGGCGTCAATTGTCCGCGTGACGGCCTTTGGCGCCGGAGAAGCTGGAATTTGCAGCGGCGTCCAATCAGGCTCCTCCAAGGGTTCGGCGTCCAGGTCTTGCGCGTAAGGCAGAGATTGCTTCGTCATCGCCATTAACCCGGGCTGCATGCCCGCGCGCAAAAGCTGTAGCTCCATTTTCAATCGGGATATTTCGAGGTCATAGAGCTGTGTACAGTCAACGCGCTTTGGTCGTTTTCCAATCGGAACAGATACGCGCCCATAGATCGAGACTGAGTCGCGATCAAATAGGTCATTTGACCCTATCACGCCCATATCCAGCTTAGGCCCGCCATGGCCAATTGCGGATTGGCAGGTAATTCCGGACGTGCTTTTGATGACGTCCTGACCGCTCACAAAAGCTTGCGACGGCAAGTTAAACCCATTTTGGTTGAAAGAGCTGGAAGAACTCGGAACGATTATTTGTTGGAGCCCATTTTCCTGAACGGTACCGACTATTTGTGCGGCCGACGTCAGGGGAATGAAGAGTGTAAGCAACCCTAGTCCAGTTTTAATTTTCTGGCGATGACTTTTGCGCATGCTTCCCCCCGATAGGTAACCCCGACGCCGCGAATGCGTGGAAGTATAGAATTGCAGATATAAACCGTCCGTTGTCGTGCTCCGTCGAAGGGTAGCATCGTCGTGATCGACATCTTCGATTTTGGTCCCAGACGTGAAACCGCATTCGAAATGTAACTGGCTTCAATAGGGTTCCAGTTTTCGTCAAAAAGCTTTATCTCGCTTTTCTGTGCCTCTGCATACGTATTACCGATTTCAACTTGAGCGAGAAAGGTATCTCCGAACGAATCGACGTTCTGTGAAAGCGGCGAAATGCTTTGAGCGTGGGCGACCGAAGTGGTCGCCCAAATTAAAAGAAGACAGAGCAATGCCCAACATTGTCTCATGAGGATAGGCAGCGGACGATTGGAACCATTTGATACGTCCCAGCTTCAAACGTTCCTGTTGTTTTTGTTGCTGATGCATGCACCGAAATCGTCGTCACACCGAGGCTGAGCGCTGATGTGGTCGACCCGACGATATCGGACAAAATCGTGGAGCCAGATAAGTCGTAATCACCGGCGAATGTGACGTTGTCATCCGCGGAAGCAGGACCAATCGCAAATGATGTCGGAACAACAACTTGGATATTAGACCCTAAGCCGTTAGTGGTTACGATCGCCGTACCAGCATTTCCGCCCGATTCTTCAGAAGATAAAATCGTCTGGTCTGGTGAAACGCCCAGTGTGCCTGGAACGCCGAGCAGAACTGCACATTGCTCTGTGATCAAGCCTGTGAAAGTGATGCCCTGATCTACCGCCATCGCTGGCGTTGAAAGACCAAAAATCATGGTCGCTGAGATGGCAGTCGTTTTAATTCGAGAAAGTCTTTTCATTAGTTTTCACCTATCAAGTATCCCAACTTGGTTGCCCACATTTACAACCATAGGGTGTTTTGATTAACAAAAAGCTTTCGACTTTAGGTAATTCCCGAGAATTTGGGGGCAGGTGCTGTATAAATTTTCAACAAATCGGTCAGTCGTCGCCGTCTCAAATTTCGCCGCAATGGCAGAATGGGCATAATCAGGTTAAGATGGGCCCAGCCAAGTTTCAGTGCGCGGCGAAGGTTTGATCGATACGGTGGGTCATATTAATTCGTGCAACTTGGAGTGCTTGCCGAAAATGCAAGGAGTGTATTTGAATTTTTCAGGTTTTCTATGGGGGAAATTTTTATCTGTTTAGCGCAATTATTGGGTGTTCGTTTTTGGTAAATTATATGGACGTGGGCAGGCGTCATAAGTGCATCTGTGGAAACATATTCCTCTAGAGGGGGTTCGACCTGCGTCCATCCCGCTTCGTCCAACATGAGGCCGTAAGCGACCATCTTTCCTGCTTTCTCGGCTATATTCAAACCAGTGAGTTTAACGCAGATGGCCTCTGAATTTAGTTGTTGGTTGTCGCAGGGGATCACGAGGTCATTTGTTAGAAGCGCAATGTCAGTACCTTCTACATTTATCGTTTTGGCCTTAGCGGCTTTAACACACCCTATTTGAGTGAGAGCAAAGGCTACGAAAACAGCTTTAAATACTGAGTTCAACCGTCCGTACCCTCACTAATATGCTCACCCAACGCGTCCGCAATCGTGAAGACGTCTTTGTCGCCGCGGCCACACATGTTCATGATGATGAGACCGTCTGGACCGAGGTCCTTCGCGAGTTCTAATGTGCGCGGGATGGCGTGACTGGGTTCTAGGGCTGGCAGGATACCTTCGAGGCGCGCGCAGAGTTGGAACGCCTCAAGCGCTTCATCATCCGTCGCGCTGACATATTCTGCGCGGCCTATGTCGTGCAGGTAGGAATGTTCGGGTCCAATGCCGGGATAATCGAGACCCGCAGAAATTGAATGGGCATCAGCGATTTGGCCATGTTCGTCTTGTAAGAGATAGGTGCGGTTCCCGTGTAGAATTCCCGGCGAACCACCCGTCAGCGACGCCGCATGTAATCCTGATTTGACGCCCTTGCCTGCGGCTTCGACACCGATGAGGCGGACCTCTTCATTGGGTACGAATTCGTGGAACAGGCCCATCGCATTTGACCCGCCGCCGATACAGGCCACCGCCGCGTCGGGTAGGCGACCTTCGGCGTCTAGGATTTGTTGCTTGGCTTCGCGGCCAATGACGGCTTGGAAATCACGGACCATAGCGGGGTAGGGATGTGGACCCGCAACTGTACCGATGCAATAAAATGTATCGCCGACATTGGTCACCCAATCCCGCAGCGCTTCATTCATCGCGTCTTTGAGTGTCGCCGTGCCCGAGTGGACGGCGCGCACTTCGGCCCCCAGAAGGCGCATGCGGAAGACATTTGGCTTTTGGCGAACAATATCGACCGCGCCCATATAGACGATACATTCCATGCCGAGGCGGGCGGCAACGGTTGCCGTGGCGACACCATGCTGACCTGCACCTGTTTCGGCGATGATGCGTTTTTTGCCCATGCGCTTAGCCAGCAAAAGCTGACCCATGCAATTATTGATCTTATGCGCGCCGGTGTGGTTCAACTCATCGCGTTTGAAATAAATCTTTGCGCCGCCCGTATGTTCTGTCAGGCGTTCCGCGAAATAAAGCGGGCTGGGGCGGCCCACATAATGGGCCAGAAAATAGTCTAGCTCCCGCTGAAACGCGGGATCGGCCTTGGCTTCTTCGTAAGCTTTCTCAAGCTCTAGGATTGGCGGCATTAATGTCTCGGCGACATAGCGCCCGCCAAAATCGCCAAAGCGGCCATTTTCATCTGGAAAAGTCTGATTACCCATTGCGAACTGCGTCCATAAAAGCGGTGATTTTCTGCGCATCCTTTACGCCCGCAGACAACTCGACGCCAGAGGAGACATCGACAATTGGCGCACGGGTCGCAGTCATCGCCTCCGCAACATTTTCTGGGTTCAGGCCGCCTGCCACTGCGAAGGTTTTTGGCGTGGGCGCGCGCGCGATCACATTCCAATCAATCGCGATTCCGTGCCCGCCGCGAACTTTTTCGCCTTTTGGCGGCTTGGCATCATAGAGAATGAAGTCTGCCACACCTGCGTAAGCTTCGGCGTCTTTCATATCGTCATCAGAGGCGATTCCAACCGCTTTGATGATTTTGACTTTAAAGTTTCGCGCAATTTCCGCCGTCCGCGCTGGCGTTTCGTCACCATGTAGTTGAATGTAGTCGGGCGTCATTTCATCCATAATTCGCGCAAGTAACGCGTCATCGGGGTTGACGGTAACCGCAACACGCTGCGCCGCTAAGGTTGCGGGCGCGATCGCTGCGGCCTGCGCAACAGAAAGCCGACGCTTCGATGGGCATTCGATGATGAATCCCAAAAATGCTGCGCCATTATCTAAGGCGCAACTCACGTCATCTTTGCGGGTCAATCCGCATATTTTTACGAGTGTGTTCATGGACGCGCCTATGACAGGGCGCGTGCAAATAGGCAAATGTCAGACTGACGCGCCGCGCCGCAGACTTTGGTTTTTATTCGTTGGGAAAGTAGTAGACGTTACCCGCGCATACAAAAAAGGCGAGCCTTGAGGCCCGCCTTTTTCAAATTGGTTTTGTCTGACTTAAATCTTTTTGCCAGTTAAGAAATGTACGACCAACAATACGAGAAAGATTACGAACAGGACGCCCGCGATATATTGTGCGCCGCCAGCGATGCCGCCGAACCCGAGAACCGCAGCGATAATTGCGATAATAAAAAAGATAACTGCCCAGCGTAACATAATATTTCTCCGTTTGTTGTTATGTGACTAAGCAACGGACAAAACTCTGTATTGGTTCCCATCATTCGAAAATAAATCGTCGCCAAGCAATTATTGTGCCGACAACGAGATATTAAACCTTCTTCCGTAAGAACGCCTCAAGCCGAAAAATCGGCACTGGTGAATGAGAGTGGGTGTGGGTATGGCTTTGGCCCAAAAGTTACAGGCACGGCAGGGCACGCAGCTCGCCATGACGCCGCAATTGCAGCAAGCGATCAAGCTATTGCAATTATCAAATATTGAGCTGTCGGCTTTCGTTGAAGAGCAGTTGGAAAAGAATCCGCTCCTTGAACGAGGAACAGGCGATGAAAACCGTCGCGGTGAAGCCGTGGACGCAATTCCAGAAAGCCCTACCATTTCGACCGATACGGTCAGTTCTTCTGAAGCCATGTCAGACATGGACACGCCTGATCATGCACTCGCCCCAGAATCAACCGCCGCAGATGTCGGTGGCTCCGTGGATTGGTCACGGAATGATAGTAATGGCAGTTTCTCCGGGTCTGGGGATTATGACGCGGCTGCCAATAGTGCGGCTGAAATCACTTTGACCGAGCATATTCATTCGCAATTGGCGATGTTGCGGCTCTCGGATGCCGATCGTCTGGTCGCGCATTACCTGATCGGGCAGGTCGATGAGGCTGGTTATTTGCGCATGGATCAGGCCGAAGTCTGTGAAAATTTAGGCGTGGGTCCCGCTCGCGTATCTTCGGTTGTTTTGCAGTTGCAAACTTTGGAGCCTACGGGCGTTTTCGCGACGTCTTTATCGGAATGTCTCGGATTACAACTCCGCGAAATGGGTCTGCTCGACGGACCCATGCAAGCGCTTCTGGATAATCTTGATCTTCTGGCAAAACATGACTTGTCGAAACTCTCCAAAGTCTGCGGAGTTAAAATCGATGGTCTGAAGGCTATGATCGCGGCGCTCAAGAAACTATCGCCGAAACCTGGCCAAGCCTTTGGCGGGACGATGGCAGGCGCTGTTGAGCCTGATGTTTTCATTCGTGAAACGCCACATGGAGGCTGGGCCGTTGAACTTAATGCCGATACATTGCCGCGCGTGCTCATCAATAAACGCTATTATAATGAGATCAAAAAGGCCGGCGCCGAAGATGAAACTGCGCGTAGTTTCATATCCGAATGTCATGCCGATGCGAGTTGGCTGGTGAAGTCTTTGGATCAACGCGCGCGCACAATTCTAAAAGTCTCTTCAGAGATCGTGAAACAACAGGACGCATTTTTTGCTTTTGGCATTGATCAACTCAGGCCCTTGAAATTACGAGATGTAGCCGATGCGATCGAAATGCATGAATCCACGGTAAGTCGCGTAACCTCAGGCAAATATATGCATACCCCGCGCGGGCTATTCGAACTGAAGTTTTTCTTCACAGCCGCGATTGCCAGCTTGGATGGCGGGGAAGGGCATTCCGCCGAAGCGGTACGCCATAAAATCAAAATCTTGATTGATGAAGAAACCGCAACGACCATCGTGTCCGACGATAAAATCGTAAATTTGTTGCGCGCCCAAGGGATCGACATTGCGCGACGGACCGTGGCTAAATATCGCGAAACGCTAAATATACCGAGCAGCGTTGAACGCAGGCGTATTTTCAAACATGCCTGAACATCGAAATAGGTCCAATGGGTTGAGTTAAATTTTAAATCGCGCCCAAAAGCCACAGAATCGAGTGTCCCTATTGTATTCGCAGCCCCGCAAATTTTATATTTCCCCTTGAGTGCAGACGTTACCTCGGTGTAACGCGAGTTTAAGTTCAAATGTAAGGGGAAGACACTCATGGGATTTCAAGACGCCGTAAAATCATTTTTTTCACGCTGGTCAGATTTTAAGACAAGGTCATCGCGCTCAGAGTATTGGTGGTCCTATTTGGGCATAATACTGATCGCATTGGTGGTCGGTTTTGTCATCGGACTTCTATCCGCTGTTTTAGGCGAAACGATTGGTTCCATTTTGATGGGCGTATTTTATCTCATCATCATCGTGCCTTCGATTGCAATTGGTGTACGCCGTTTGCATGATCACGATAAAAGTGGTTGGTGGTACCTGCTTGCACTCGTGCCGCTCGCAAACTTCTACATTCTCTACTTGTTTGTTACCAAAGGCACGGATGGTCCAAACCGTTTCGGTGCAGACCCGTTAGGCAGCGACGCAGCCGTCTTTAACTAGGCGAACAAAGAAAAGACTCAAAAGCCCGGTCAACTGACCGGGCTTTTTCTATGACCTATGTCTGTGGGCTTTGTGTGGGCGGCCATGGAAAGAACCCGCTGGTTCGCTTGGCGTATTCCCGATATTTTTTGCGCTTGTTCATGTCATTTTCGAGCAAACTTTTGCCGGATACGCTTGTGAGCAGATATGTCATGACCAGAGGCGCAAAGATTGTGATCCACCCCGATGGGGCTTCGCAGGCCACGAGCCAGATACCCCACCACATACAGGCATTGCCAAAATAATTTGGATGGCGTGTATATTTCCAAAGGCCTTCATCCATGACGGGCTTCTCGTCTTTCGGACCGTCGTAATCTTTATGCCGGTTGATAAAGCGAGTGAGTTGCCAATCCCCGATAGCTTCAAAAAGAAAGCCGATGAGCCAGAGGAGGCTGCCTATGATGGCGAAGAGGCCTATGTTGATTTCACCTACACGCTGAAAAGCAAAGAGGAGTGTCTGTATAAGAGATTCTTCGGTGTTTTGGGTAAGGGGTGGATAGCTTATCAGCCCCTCCATGATTGGGTTTTCACGCCACCAATTCGCCGTCGCCATCGCCACCCAAATGGGCGCACTCACAATCATAATCAGCAAGCCTTGCCCCCAATAGACCGAGAAGATCGTCCGCAACCGCAACGCCATTTCGCTCACGCCCTTTTTCTCAGCACGTTTGCGCATCGCCGTGTAGCGTTTGTCCTCACCGTGACCGAGGTTCCGTTTTCCAAGATAGAGCGTGAGGCGCAGACCCCAGGTAATGGGTAGGGCGGCGAGCAAAATTAGATAGGGCGTCTTCACCGGAACCAGATAGAGGCAAACGGCTCCGACAAGTAAAAATCCAAACCCCCAAAATATATCGACAAGGCTGGCATCTTTCGCGGCGACGCTGATAACCCAAAGCGCGGTTAATGCGCCGAACACAACGACGGCGGCATGGGCAAAATAAACGAGTATATCTGTCAGCATAGCGGGTCTCCGAGGCTCTATTGGTTTTAGATACGCATCTGCGCGCGAGGTGGGGTGTGTATACTAAGAATACCTAAAAGGATTTCATAGAGACTGATCCGAGTTGCTGTATTGCGATACGCGCCTTCGCGTTGTAGCGATCGGCTATGAACTTCCCGCAATCCATTCGTACCTGCTTCAAAAAATATGCTGTCTTCAAAGGACGCGCCACGCGGTCTGAGTTTTGGTGGTTCCAGCTTTTCCTAGTCGCGATAGAGTTTTTGGCCGTCTGTATTGACAGTCTCTTGTTGGGGTATTCATGGGCGGATGACATGACGCCCATGGTAATATTGACGGACATTGCTTTGATTGTCCCAATGGCTGCGGTGACGGCACGGCGGCTGCACGATGTAGGTATGTCGGGTTGGTTCCAAATTCCGATGCTGATGTCCTATCTATACTATTTGGAGCTTATTTGGCCAAACATGTTTGATTATACGGCCGTCACCGTGGTCTTAATTGCTATCGTCATTTACCTTGTTTGGTTGCTGATAAAGCTAATCAAGGACAGCGACTTGCACGGGAACCGACACGGCCCTAGCCCAAAATCAGAAGGTGTCGCGGAAGCCTTCAGCTAATCCTATTTTTCCCGACGCGCCTCATAGAGTGCGATGCCTGCCGCTGTTGCGACGTTCAGGCTTTCGGCTTCCCCAGCAATGGGGGAGCTGCGCATGGGGATGCGAGCGAGGGTATCACAAGTTTTACGAACGCGTTCGCGCAGGCCTGGGCCTTCCGCGCCCATTACAATGACTTGCTTTGTATCAGGTTGAAACACATCCGACAGTTCCAGCTGGGTTTCGCCTGCGAGCCCTGTGACTTGCCAGCCAATGCGTTGAAGATTCTGCAATGTATTTGCGATGTTGGTTTCCAAACACACGGGAATCGATTCCAAACAGCCTACCGCGACTTTGGCCAAAGCGCCTGAGAGGGGCGGGGCTTTGCGGGTTTGCATCACAACTGCGCTCACACCAAAGGCTGAGGCGAGACGAAGCATTGCGCCGACATTATGTGGATCACTGATCTGGTCGAGAACAAGAATAAGTCCGTCATTCGGAGCCGTATCGGCAATGTCTTCGAGGGACGGCCATTCTAGAGGCGCGGCTTTCAGGGCGATTCCCTGATGAACGACCCCGCCCGGCAGTTTTCGGTCAATATGATGTGGTTCGACGATTTGCGGCGTGATCCCACCTTTCGGCACATCGAGCCGATTCGCGGCTGATTCCGTTAAAAGCAGCTCGTGAATCGTACGACGCGGGTTTGATAAGACAGCCAGGCAAGCGTGTGTGCCATAAATCCAGCCTGATCCCCCTTCATGCTTGGCTTGCGTGCGTTTACGTGGCGATTTCGGAGACGCGGTTGCACCATGGGACTTCGCACCATAGGCGCGTTTGGGGGCATCTGCGGCGGGGCCTTTGCTCCCACGGCTCCGTAGGTTCATTTTTTGACCTTTAGCCGCTGATTTTCTTTGCGACTGGCTATTGCGCGAGGCATTTTTCATCTTTATAGGTCCTGCGGATTATAGACATCGACTCTGTGGACGACGCGGCTAACAGCTTTCACCGCGAAGTGACAGAGCGTTTTTTGTTGGAGGCAACGAAACATCCTATCTAACCAATAGGACTTGTAAATGGAGGGGTGGCCGAGTGGTTAAAGGCGTCAGACTGTAAATCTGATCACTATGTGTACATTGGTTCGAATCCAATCCCCTCCACCACCTCCTTCCCCAGTGATTTTTTGGGGCGGAAATTAAAATAGCACAGCGGGCGTTGTGTAGTGGTAAGACCTCAGCCTTCCAAGCTGATGACGCGAGTTCGATTCTCGCCGCCCGCTCCAAACGCTTCTCGTTCCACTAGGGATGAGAAGGGTGAATAAATTCTTAATCGACCGGAACGCCATGAGGGTGTCGAGGTCACAACATGTGAGTGAGATGCGACATGGCAAAAGAGAAGTTTGAACGTAATAAGCCGCATGCGAACATCGGCACAATTGGTCAC
>NZ_BMYV01000003.1 GCF_014652455.1 Litorimonas cladophorae
TCTCATTATCAACAGCAGACTGGTCACCAATCGCAGCATCAACAACAGGGATCGGGTTGGTAAAACTATAGGTTACGGGTGTAGAGACAGACGTTCCGTCTGGGTCGGTGGCGATAACTGATATCGTATACACTCCAGCTGCGCCGCCTTGAGAGGCATCTGCTGGTGGAGTTCCCGTAATCACGCCTGTGGCTGGATTAATCGACATCCAGCTTGGGAGGTTGGTTGCCGTGTAACTTAAAGACTCACCGTCTACATCAGAGAAGACAGTTGAAGCATCAAAAGGTACTTGAGCTGTTCCGTCACTGCCCATCTGTGCGGCCAGCGTTCCTGTCACAATTGGCGTATCATTGGCGCCTTGGATAGTGACTGTTACAGTAGCTGTATCTGTCCCACCTTCGCCATCGGAGACCTGATAGGTTAAAGTTGTTGTCGCCGTCTCACCAACGTCGAGGCCTTCAAAATCACCATTTGGGTCGAAGTTTAGGTCACCATTGGCGTCAATCGTGAACAAACCGCCATTTGCACCCGCGACAGAGTTGCCAACGTTGCCAACTGTTCCATCAACCAAAGACACAAAGAGAGAGTCGCCGTCAGGGTCACTATCGGAACCCGTGATTACATTTGTTGTCAGGGCAGTGTCTTCGCTGGTCGTCAGTGCATCATCAACTGCAGTTGGGGCAGGGTTTGTGACTGACAAATTAAAGGTGTCGGAGACCGTCCCTCCATTGCCATCAATTGCCGTCACGGTAATGGCATACACGCCCGCTGTTCCGCCTTGGCTAGCGGAGTTGTCGATCATGCCGAAGATTTCGCCTGTAGCAGGATTAATGTTCAAACCTGCCGGTAGATTGATCGCGCTATATGTAAGGGAATCACCATCCGCGTCCGTGATGTCAGCGGTGATTGAAACAGTTTGGCCATCGATTGCAGAGGTATCGGGAATTGCGGTCGCAACAACGGGCACGTCATTCACATCGCGGAAATATAGATCTCGCACGAGCGGAATGGCATTACTCCCATCAGCGTCAAGTGCAGGAACCCCCGCCAGGTTAAAGTTGGTGTTAGATGAATCAAGGTTTTCATCGTTTACATCAAAGCCATCATTGACGTTCGACCCCTCAAACACATCAGCAAGTCCATCGCCATCCGTGTCGCCGGCAGCATAAGTTGCGCCGTGGCCCGCTTCGTCTATGTCTGCAATACCGTCGTCGTCTGAGTCAGGATCAAGCACGTCTGCTGTGCCTAATCCGTCAGTGTCAACTGGCAGTAAACCGACGCTACCTGCGCCATTAGACGAGCCCGTTGGAGTCGCGTCATAGACATCATCAAGACCGTCGCCGTCGAAGTCGCCCATAAGGGCACCTGTCCCAGATGGCGCGATATAGCCGGCTGTTGTTTGAGCTTCGACATTATCAGTGATGCCGTCATCATCGCTGTCGATGTCGAGATGGTCCGCAATACCATCTCCATCAGTGTCTCGGATCACGATTGGCATTTGGATCAAGAACTCAATTCCATCACCGAGCGTATTGGAGCTATCATTACTATTTGCTGCATCGAAGGTCAGCGTAAAACTAGAGGCCGCGCCCTGTATTTCCAATGAGCCTGCAGCTGTTTGGTCTGCACCCCAATTAGATTCAGATGCTTGTGTTCCCGTTGTGCCATTTGAGCTGTCGACAGCCGTTGTTGCGGTTGTTCCAAAGTCAGTGGTTCCTGAAAGTTCTGCCCACGTAAGCCCGCCCGTCAAAGTGATAAGCGCGCTGTTATGTTCATTACCTTGGGTGGTTGGCGTTAATTGAACGATGGCCGCACCACCGATCCGGTCCATGTGAATAACCGGGTTTAGAACGACTACGGGGTCGCCCGTAACCGTGTCGTAAAATTCAAATGTCAACTCGCTGCCGAAGCTGAAAACGCCAGACAAGCTGGCATCATTTGCAAGATTGCTAGGGTCCCAAAATTCTTGCCCCGCAGCCTCGCCACCTGGGTTAAGTACATTATTCGAAAAGTTACCTAAGAAGGTCGTGCCCGAAACTGAAGTCGAATTTGTCTCCGCGCGAACGGAAATGCCATTTCCAAAATCATAAGTCGCTGTTTGGCCAGAAAGCACCCAAACGCCCGTTTGTGAATTTGTTTCGATATACCCTTCATTGACATCCAAAATGCCGTCATTGTCGTCATCAATGTCATCTGAGTTTATGACACCGTCTCCATCAGTGTCAGCTGCGAGAGACGCAGTAAAAGCTGCCGTCGAAAGTGAAGACGTGTTTCCTGACCCAGATCCGCCCGAATCATCAGAGACGCTCGAAGGAGGATTAGACGCTGTACCGACAGTTCCATCCCAAACTCGGAATCGGATTTCAGCATCGTTGGAAAAACCAGGATTGGGAACAAAACGCAGAATTGCGTCTGGATCCATTAATAATGCTTCGCCATCTGGAACAGGATTTGAGTCGGAATTTTCAGGATCACCCAGTTGGAAGTTGGTCCATTGGTGTTCGAAGTCAGTTTCGACTTCTGAGGTGTCTGGATTATCCGTGATGTCCGGACGACGATACTGCCACACGCCTTCCGTTTCATCTGCGTAAATAATACCAATACCAAGATCATTCCCCTCGGCATCAACTGTATCAAGTTGCGCCAAAAGCTCGGCCACCGTAATGATTGTCGGCTCGCCTGCAACCACTGTTGCAAACGGTGTTGGGCTGCCGCTGCCGACTGTCGTTACCGTACCATTGGAAGAGGTAGATGTTGTTGGAACTGGCGCATCATTTGACCGCTCTACGGTCATGGTTGTCGTGGCGATGGTCACACCGACAGGGTCAATCACGTTAAATGCAAAGGAACGATTGCCTTCAGAATTGTTCTGGCTTGCGTTTTGATAGGCTAACAACCGCATGAACCCTTGCAGGTCATCAGAATTCATCACGCCGATTTGAGAATTTGCATTTTCAATCGTTAGAACGCCTGTTTCATAGGACACGGCGAAAGTTGTCTCTCCATATACCAATGGATTCGGCGCTGTAATTTCGCCTGTGCTCAAATCGACAGTAAGCTGTAAATCGCCTTCATCAATTCTGAAAACTTCATCGGAACCATCATTATTTGCGGGTAAATTTATCTCAATTTGAATCTGCCCGATATTGTCTTCAGGATCATCAATAACGGCGTCAAAGGTTAGCAGATTGGCAAGTGGTGCGCCTGGTGTATCTTCAACGAATACAGCGTCGTAATCGGTGCCCGGCAGTGCACCATTCAAGTCAATGATCGGTGAGTCGTTCGTGCCCGTAAGCGTAAGTGTGACAGTGGCTGTATCCGAACCACCGTTTCCGTCGGAAATGGAATAGGTGAAAGTCTCTTGAGCAGACTCACCTGTATCAAGGTAGTCAAACGCTCCATTTGGATCATACTCAAATGATCCATTGGCATTGACAGTTAACAGCGCTCCTGAGCTAAGCGTGATTTGGTTTCCGACATTTGCCGCGACACCTTCCACAGCGGAGATCGTCAAACTGTCATTGTCCGCGTCACTATCAGCGCCATTCCCATTATCGGTAAGCAGGCTGATGACACTAAGGACGCCATCTTCACTCGTCGTAAAAGAGTCATTCTGAGCGATTGGCGCCCGGTTGTTCAGGACGCTGTCTCGGAAATCCACATCTGCTGTAAGCGGAACGCCCGCAGACGCGTCTGTGTCAATATCTGGATAGGACGCGGCGCCGGTCGCGATCCCCTCATTAACCACATATCCATCTGAAGAAGTTGTACCATTTTGCGTATCAAAGACGTCAAAAAGACCGTCACCGTCAGCATCATTTAAGGCCGTCGATAAACCTGTGGCCGTGCCGGTCAGACCCGCTTCAACCGTATCATTTGCACCTTCATTATCCGAGTTCGTATCTCGGAAATCTGGGTTATCCGTGTTATCCGTGTTAACCGGTGACAGACCATTGGGCCCGTAATTGTCATCCAATCCATCTGCGTTTGCATCAGCAAAATCTGGAGTGCTTCCGACACCGCTTGGCGCGATATAGCCTGCAGTCGTCTGCGCTTCGATGTTATCTGTTATACCGTCATTATCTGAGTCGATGTCTAGATGGTCTGCAATACCATCTAAGTCAGTGTCGATCGGCATCCTTGCCGAAAAATTCAGAGTCAGGTCATCAAACGCAATGGTATTATCAGGCAACACAGTGCCATTCGCTAAACTGGCGTTATTCTGCTCATTATAAACGTAGAAACGAACTGTATAACTACCCGCTGCGAGGACGGTATCAACATTTTCAAAGGACGTTTCATACCCACCGTTAGGTTGAGGCTGGTAACCATCCTGATAGAGGATCGACGAAGTCGCAAAACCGTCGCTAGAAATTTCTGCGGTAACATTATAATTACCAGCCTGAGATCCGCCCCAACCCGTCGGAACAAGACCATGTTGTATCGAGTTTAAGGTCGCGGCTTCCGATAGCGTGAAGGACACCTCGACGTAGTCATTCTGGTCACGTGCTTCCTGATATGTATCTGCAGACGCGTCTAAAAGGACATGTTCATAATCTGACCCCGTGGTCGTTAGACCGCTGCCGAAAGAAATATTTTGAGCCGTCGAAATAAAGCCCTGAGCTGAAGCATCGATGCCGCCTGCAAAGGACGTTCCCGCAGGCGAGCCACCGTTATGGTTCCAAGTTATACCGCCAGACACCAAAGCGCCCATTTCGGCACTGTCTAAGATGCCATCATTATCATCATCGCGATCCGTTACATCCAGAACACCATCGCCATCCGTGTCATACCCAACGGTAATCGTACCAGAAGACGCGAAGCCCTCTTCGCCCATCTCGTTCGTCACACCGAATGAGATCACTCGAGCCAATTCCATCGTACTGGTTGTGGTGAATCCAACTTCTTGAAGTGCTAGATCGAAGGTGGACTCTGGCAACGCAAAACCACCAGTCGCCACCAATACAATTTCAGTTGATGTTTGGGATTGGACGCTAACATTCACTGGAAGATCAGTCGTATTGACTGTCAAACTATCACCAATTTGGGCGTCCGTCAGGCTGATACGAACCGCCGAAATATCTCCGACGACATTTCGGATCGTTACGTCGCTGTCGACAACCGCGATCGTTGCACCAGACCCGATTGCATACGTGCTGTTGTACCCCGTTCCGAGAGCCCCAGAGGAGTCATCCGCGTCCAAATCAATGGTCGCCTCTCCGCGGAAAGCGATGTGATAAGTAAAGGTCTGGGCTACCCCTGGGTCGTCCAAGTTAAATTGGATGCCAAGTCCGTTATCGGTATTAGGGTTGACGTCAATCGTGTTCTGAATGTCGCCACCATCGTTGATGCCAACTCCTGGCAATCCACCATAGAGGTTAGATCCATCATATGCCGCAGAATAATATTGATCAAATTCTTCTCCGCCTTGCTGCTCAGCGAAAGCAGTAAAAGCGTCGATTGTCCCATCACCATCGGCGTCGCGCGCCACACCAACAACAGAGGGGTTACCGACACTTTGGTCTAATGTGAAACCTGGTCCCGCGTCAGGGTTTAATCCGGCAGGGACATTGATATTTAAATAGGTGTCAATCGTATGATAAAATTTGATCGGAGCTGTATTTGTAGATGGCGGCGTGATTGTAACGCTCTGTGTGAAATATGGATTAGGTGCTGAATATGTGGTGGTTATGACAACTTCGAAATCGGTCGCTGCATCATAAATACCCGATAGACCACCGGCATCATAAAACATGGTTGTAGTGACAATGTATGGATCGGATCCAGTTCCTGACCCCGTCACCGTTTGCCCCGACTCAATAAAAGTTACGTCGGTCGAAGCTATTCCAGGACCGTTCGCGGGACCTGAATATGGCCCCGTCAGCGCACTATCTGTGAAACCGCCAACCACAGTATTATCGACGGCTAGATACACACCGTTAAAGAGGTGAGCGCTATCGTCTGTCGCCAACGGATGATAGAGTTGTGTCTCGCCGCGGAACACAACTTGCAACTGTCCATTTGACGCTACGTAGATCAATAGTCCATCAGACCCGTCAGCGGCCATACCGCCTGACTGATTTAAAACGGTCCGGTCGAGCAGGTAGTTCCAATTATCTAAAGTTAGAACATCGGAGTCTATCTCGCCATCCGAAGCTTCCAAATCCCAGTTTCCGCCAAGGTCTGCGGAACCCGTGTCATTTGTGGAGGCCGCGATATCAGCACCCGTTAGATCGGCCATTAGACTCAAAGCATCAGAGTTCTGTCCGAAGTCGCAGCCGTAAATCAGGATATCTGCGGACTCGGTCAAAGAAGACGCGATGCCAGCAAAATCGTCGGCATGCTCGCCCTGTAATGTTTCGGCCGTAATAATACTGGTACCCAGCGTCAATTGGTCAGACTGACCATGGGATAAAATATGTATTGCCGCGACATCGTTGCGATTAGCTAACGTGGTCGTGATGACCTCTAACCCATCCGCATCGGCAGGAATGAATATGGTTTCATATCCATCGGGTATTTCTGCAGCTAATGATTCCCATCCCTCTACGGACTGGTCAATGAATACAAGTCCAGCGCCATTGACGGGTGGCTCAACCCAATCAATGTCCAGAACTTCTGCAGCGTTATCCCCAATTGTGTTTGTGCTGGATTGATAGTCAGCTTCGGCCTCACTTAGGGCAGATAGCAAAGCATTGACCTGACTAACTTCGCCTCTCGGCGCCAGAGGTGTCGCCTCAGTGTTGAAAAGGATCGCCATATCCTCAGCAACATTTTGCGTATCCATCGCGTCCATTGCAACATCTGCCCCAGTCACAAATCCCGCTGCATCCAATAGTATCCGGGGCTCTAGAGCGCGAAGACCCAGGCGAGAGGTGCTGTTTTTCAACTTATTGGTGATAGGGTTTTTGGTTTTCTCGGACATGGTCAACTCTTCCATTCGATTAAGCGGTGGCGATATTGGCCCGGCATTGACGAGAGCGGGGTAGAACTCTGTTGCTTGCCGGGCCGGTTGTTGCGCGGAAAATTCAGGGACGTTCGCGCAACAAATGTTATTAATTTGCCAATTAGGTTGAGTTGCGAAATGCGCCGATCAGGTCCATCACAAGATGGCATCGGAGCTTTCGGAACAAGCCCATTCAGCCGTTGGGACGCTAGCCTGGAGCGCGGGCACGCTCGGTCCAAAGGACCTTTAAATCGGCTGCGATGGTGTCGATATTTTCAGTTCCATCAATAGCTGTGGTGTAAGGATCATATCCAAGTGCCGTGTAGATATGCGCTGAGGCCTCAGCCATTTCCGCCATCACCGCATCACGACGAGCTTCCGATAAAATCGAATTCATTCGTTCACGAATAAGAGTTTGCTTCGACGCAGAGGACGCTTTCGCCAAGGACTCTATCTGACCGAGGATGTCACCCTGGACCATGGCGCCGTCACTGGCTGTTTTATATTCGCTGGCTAGACTTTCATATCTAGTGCGCGCCACACCGACTTGGGTCATAACAGCCATAGCTGTCGCTAAACCACGCTCTCGCTCAAGTGCAGCCTGCGCTTTCGCTTTTTTCTTTCTCTTCCCAGTTGAGAAAACTTTCAGGAGATTCCAGCTCGCCCTTGCGCCATATCCGGCCCAGTCATTATTGAAGAGGAAGTCGTTTGAGGAAGCATCAATCCCAACGAAACCCTCCAAAGATGGAAGAGCCTCTAGGGTAGCTTTCTTGATTTCCATTTCGCCTATTCTTTGCGCGTAAAGGCTCTCACGGATTTCTGGGCGGTTCTGTAACGCCTGATCGATCATTTCCTCATACGTCATAACCATCCGATTTGGACGCGGCATTTGTTCGGGCAATTGCAATGAATACTGCTGATCAGGTGCAAGCCCCATTAAAGCAGCTAATTCTAATTTTGCCATTTGCATGTCGCGAGTAAGTCGCTGCGCTTGCCCTTGAATATCGTTTAATTCACGCTGGTACGATAGGGCGGGCATCGGCGCAGTTCGACGAAGGGCGAATTGCTGGCGTGATGTTTGAAAAGCGCTGCTAACATCGCCTTCGAGGGCACGCAGACGGCTGGCAAGGCGTTCCGCCGATACAGCTCGATAATACGCACGATGCACGTCTTCCATAATTTGAATGATCGCTTTGCGACGACGTTCTTCTTGAATCAGAGCTTCATCGCCCAACTGCTGTGCGCGGATTTTAGACAGACCGAAATCAAGAATATTCCAACTTGCCGTCAGATCGCCTGTGTAAATATCACGTTCT
This sequence comes from Litorimonas cladophorae, assembly GCF_014652455.1. GTDB lineage: Bacteria > Pseudomonadota > Alphaproteobacteria > Caulobacterales > Maricaulaceae > Litorimonas > Litorimonas cladophorae. The sequence continues at coordinate 8,263 of NZ_BMYV01000003.1, forward strand.
TGCGACGTCGATGGTTCAAGAGATTGCCTGCCAGACAGGAGGGAAAGTGACGACGCCCCGGCCTCATTTGATCGCCCGTAATATTGCCCATTCGCAACGATTTGCGGCAGCATATCCCAGCGTGACAAATCATAATCGGCTTGAGCTAAATCCGCTTCCATCATGGCCACATGATGATCGAGATTATGTTTCAACGACCTTGCCATCGCTTCGTATAACGAGATTGACCCCGTTACTGGGGTCTGGCGACTTTCTATCTCAACGCGAGAAGAAGTTGCAAAATTTGCGGCTTCAGCATCTGTGACCCTCGATACGGTTGCCGAGCACCCCACTAGCAATACAGCTGCGCCGCAGGCTGTTCCCAAGAGTATTTTTCGCATGAAGTTCTCCAATATGCCACTTTTGGTTGTAGCTAGAGAGAATGTTTGAACTAATTCTTAATATGCTATCACAAATTGTAATTTCATTCGGGGGGCGCCTTGGAATACTAAACGGCTAGGTTCCTCACACGCGTCGAAATACAGATGCGTGCTACCGATACAGACACTGATAAATTCAAAACTTATAATTGTATTTTAAGATCAGGTTAAGTCTTCCTATGCAATCTTTGAGTGTATTTATAAATAGGCTCGCTTATGTCTCGAATTCTACGGCACACTATTCCAACTCTTGCATTTGCACTGGTTTCAACCCCAACCTTTGGTCTCGAGACCGCAGGTAAGGAAGTTGCGATCCCAAAAGACGAAACTGCGCTCTCAGTCTCTACACGCGGCGTGCTTGTCGCTGGGCAGTCAGCCGACATCTCTGCAGGAATGACGGGGCGCTTAACATTTACCCCCTTTAAGACAGGTCAGTATTTCAAGCGCGGCGCCACTTTGGCAAAGTTTGATTGCGAGCGTCAGGAAGCGGAACTACAATCACGACAGGCCGCGCATGCAACACAATCTTTAAGATATGAAAATCAGGCAGAGCTACTCAAAATGGGGGCTGCGGGAGAGTTAGATGTCTCTATCGCGAAGTCTGAACGCGATCAAATCGCGGCAGAGGTCTCCTCTCTGAAGATTGCCTTGAAAGATTGCGTGGTCTCAGCGCCCTTTCCTGGATTCATAACCGCACGCCACGTAGATGCCTATGAAAGCGTCCAAGCGGGCCAACCGCTTTACTCTCTCAATCGCGCCGGGACGACCGAAATCTCGATCATTGCCCCTTCGGCCTGGGCCAGTTGGGTCAAAAGCGGCACGAAATTGACGTTTAAAGTCGACGAAACAAGCGAGTCTGTGGCGGCAAAAGTCCAACGCCTATCCGCTATCGTCGATCCCGTTAGTCAGACAATCGAGATTACGGCACAATTGACAGGAAAACACTCTGGCCGACCCGGCATGAGCGGAATTGCGGTTTTTGAGGCGCCATAACTGATGGCCGAACCTGTCAAATTAAGGTCTGTTGCACCACCGGAAGCTCGACGTTCGCGTCCCAGCGTCTTAGAAACACTGATCCGCTTGGAAGGCGAAGCCATTGCCGCAACCGATGCGCTGTCCCTGCAACATCAGGCCGTCAACAAGCCCAGAGACATCCTCGACTGCGGACACATCTTTTGGGTCTCTAGAAAAGGCTCAGCCGTTAAAATCTTGGCTGTTACTGGCCAAGAACAAATGGAACGCCACACGCCTTTCGGGCAATGGCTCAAATCCGATTTAAAGACTCGAATTCAGAAAGGCGAATTGAACACGGCCAGTCAATGGCAATTCAAATCTGGGAAGAGTGGCGATGTCATTACCTACCCCTTTATTCACGCATTCTTCGCGCCCTTTTCCCCAAACCCAAAATCTGGCGGGCTCTTATTCGCCTTTGCTGCGCCACCGCCTGAATCGCATGTGCCAATTATGGCGAGATTGGGTGAAATCTACGGTCTTGTACACGCAGCGCGACGCGGCGCCAAACGCGCGCGCATGGCGCCGCGCAAACGCAACTTGTTTTTGGGAACGGTTGGAGCTCTCGCACTCATTGGTTTAATTCCAATTCCAATGACGACACTCGCCCCTGCGGAAGTCGTAGCGGATTCTCCATTCATACTGTCAGCTGAGTTTGATGGCGTGATAAAAGATATTCTTGTGGCGCCGAACGCCCAAGTAAAGGCAGGTGACGCTTTGGTTCAATTGGACGACGTCACTCTACGAAATGAGCTGATCCTAGCGGAAAAAGAGCTCCAATTGTCAGAAGTAAGGCGCAAAATGGCAGGGTTGCGCGCCTTTGTTGACGCTGAAGCGAAACGGGAATTGGCTGTGGCCAATGCCGAAGCCGATTTAGCCAAAGCGCGGCGCGATTATGCGCAAGAGCGGCTAGATAAAACAATTCTACGAGCGCCTCGCGATGGCTTGGCACTATTTTCAGATGTCTCCGAGCTGACTGGGCAGCCCGTGAGCAATGGTGAGGCAATTCTTCGAATTGCTGAACCCACACGTGTACTCTTGCGCCTCCATGCCCCCCTCGCTCATGGCGAGGCGTTGCGCGAGGGTGCGCGTGTGCGGATGTTCCTCGATACCGATCCTGTAACCCCTTTAGAAGCAGAGCTGGTCAGAGCGAGCTACCGAGCTGTCACCCTTCCAGAAGGCGGCATGGCCTTTGATGCGCATGCTATGCTGACTGATGGTGACGTGCCTCGGATTGGCGCGCGCGGCGTCGCGAAAATCTATGGAGAAAAAGCGCCACTTGGCTATTTCCTTATTCGCCGCCCATTAACGTTGTTCCGTCAAATGACAGGCCTCTGACCCATGCAGGCTGCGGCAGAGGAGCAAGCACCGCCGCTTCCGCCATTGCGGCAGGAGTTGCGCCTAGAGCGCGATGAATTGCGAGATCGTTGGCTATTGCATGATCCCGTCCGGGGACGGTTTCATGCCATCGGGCATGTTGCGTTCACGGCTTTAGCCCACTGGGATACCATCCAGCCCGATGAATTCATCACACAACTAAATGCAGAAAACCCAGATCTAGATTTCGACGCAGAGGAATTAAAAGAACTCACGGAGTTTCTTTTTGCAGAAAAGCTCCTGGACCAAAAGGGAGGCCAAGACGCTGAACGGCTGGCAACACATGAGGCGGCGCTTCGCAAACCGTGGCATGAACAGCTGATACACAAATATCTTTTTTTCAGGATACCTCTCTGGAATCCACAGGCTTTTCTGGATCGGACTGGCCCATCTGTCTCAAGATTTTTAAGACCGTCGGTTTTTAAAGTTATTTTTTTTGTGGGCCTTATCGGCCTCTATTTCGCCTTGCGACAATGGGATAACTTCACCTCAACCTTTCTCTATTTTTTCACGCCACAAGGGTTTCTTTTTTACGGCCTGAGTTTGATCGTATTAAAAATCTTGCATGAACTCGGACATGCCTACGCGGCTCGTCATTTCGGCGCGCGAGTTCCAGTTATTGGCATCGCATTTTTGGTCATGTTTCCAATCCTCTACACCGACACCACCGACGCTTGGCGGGTACAGGAGCGACGTTCCCGGACATTGATCAACGGCGCTGGTATCACAGTAGAGCTCTGCATCGCCGCGATCTCTGTATTTTTATGGGCCTTTCTCCCCGATGGAATTTTTCGCTCTATCGCGTTTTTTGCCGCCACGACGAGTTGGGCGATGAGCTTGTTTGTCAATTTGAACCCATGGATGCGTTTCGATGGCTATTATTTGATAAGCGACCTTCTAGGCGTTGAGAATTTGCAAAAGCGGGGCTTCGAAGTTGGCCGCTGGGTGATGCGAAACACACTATTTGGCTTAGACGAAGGTCTTTCGGAATCTTATCCGCGGAAAGCACTTTTCGGGATGACGATCTACGCTTGGTCGACATGGGTTTATCGGTTTTTCCTGTTCTTAGGGATCGCCATCCTCGTTCATCATATTTTCCCAAAGGCAATCGGGATTGTGCTGTTTACCGTTGAGATTGCCATGTTCATCGCCGTTCCTATCTGGCGCGAAATCAAACATTGGTGGAGCCAACGTATGTCTATCTTGTCCCATAATCGCGGCCGTGCAACCTTGGCCGTGTCGACCCTCGCACTTTTGGCCTTCGTTGTGCCTTGGCCCTCAACGGTCAGTGCCCCCGCCCTTATCCGACCTGCGGACGACACCCGACTCTACCCGCCTGCAGCAGCTCGCATTCAGTCAATCTCTATTCGCAATGGAGACACCGTAAGCGAAGGCACAATTGTAATGCAGCTTTCGTCCCCGGCATTATTGCACGCCAAGGCGCTCGCCGAGCTAGAGTTAAAAGTTGCAGAAGCACGTTGGGCCCAACGCGCGGCGTCGCTACAGGACCGTCAATCGGGCGAGCTTCTTCGGGATGAATTGGAGCAAAAACGCGAAGCTCTGGAGTCAGTCAATCGGGAACTGGACCGCTTGACTCTGCGTGCACCCCACAAAGGTGTGATTTCCGACATGCCCGACAGCTTGACGTCAGGCACACAAGTCCAGGTCGCTTCGGCGCTTATGAGGATATCAGACCACGAAAAAATTGAACTCATTGCACTTCCTTCGGAAAAGCACGCCGATCGTTTGGCCAGCGGCAATGATTTCGTATTCATCAGCGATCAAGCAGGCCGGCCCAAACGTGGCGGACAACTTGCCCATCTAGCGCCAACAGCCGACATCTACGTGACCGAGCCCGTGCTAACAGTCATGGGTGGGGGGCCAATCGCCGTGAAAGAAGATGACCAAGGTCACGCGATTGCCGATATTCCTGTGTTTAAAGTCTCAGGTCCGCTGCCCAATGAACAGCTCTTACGAGAGGAGCGCGGCGTCGTACGTATTGATGCCAAGCCGCGCAGCGCAGCTCGTGCCGTCTATAATTCAACTATGGGCATATTACTGCGGGAGACGGACTTCTAAGACTTAGGGACCCAAAAATCTTGGTTGGCTGAACTTCGATCATAGAACCGACACCTAACATCATCCATTCAGCTCACTCGGACGTATTTTGAAGGTAACCCACTCAAAGTAGGCCTAAGTGAAACCATCGATAACGACATATTTGCCCCTCCGGTCTGGAGAGCGGCCTGTTGAGAACGCGCCTTTAGTTCAAACAGAGTCTGGCAACCAATGTATTCCCCAGCATTATCTGGAGTTCCATCATACCTTAGGAACCATCGAGGAAATCGTTTCTCAAATTGCCTACTCGGCGCGCTACCCTGTATTCGTCAGCGAAGATGAAGGTGGGATATTCGTGCAGATTGGGGTTATCGGACCCGATAATTACAAGGCCATACCGAGCGAAAAAATCGTATTCGGGCGGCGCTGGCGTGTAGAACCACATCTTCCGACATCCGAAATCATTCAAACGGTTTTCCTGGCTCTAAAAAAAGCGCGCGAACATGAAATTCGTGAACAATTTGTGCTCTTGTCAGATGAACGCGTAACGACACCCTTTAATTGCCATCATGACTTACCGCTTATGGTTCATTTGTCAGATGAGCTGTCGAGACACCACCGCGAGGATTTTTCACTGATAGAGTTGCAGGACTTGCTAACTTGCATGCGGTTCCAAGACGTCGAATATGAACTTCTTGAGTCTTTGCAATTGGCTAGCGGAGCATTTGCCGTGACCTTGCGGGCGCAGACACGTTGCTCAGATTTTATCGATGTTTATGGCGCGAAAATAAGTTTTATAACCCCAACGCTCGACAGTGCGGCGCTATTGCACAATATCGCTGCAGAGTTGATCCGTCTGAGCGACCGACATGTCGACGAAACCTTTACATTCGATGGCTTCGCGAGGTTTAGTCACGCCATCGACCCCTTCGCCATTGCAGAAATGTCGGCGAAATATCGTGCACATCCGTCCAAATTCATGGATCCAAACGCGGTCGCGCCACAATTAAAGAATGCGCTAAAGTCGATGAATTATGAAGTTGACCAGAAACGCATTCCCGCTTTGTCAGACAGCCTTTACGGGGCGCGTATCAGAGAGAATTTGGCCACTTTTGGCCTAGCTATAAGCTAAAATAGTTTGTCTGGACTTGATATCGTGCATCAAGCCCAGACCTAGTCTTTCATCACTTCTCTTCGGGAACGGGAAAACCGCGTTTTCTCATGAGCGGGGCAATCGAAACATCGCGACCACGAAATGCGCGGAACCCGTCAGCAGGGTCAACCGTATCGCCAACGCTCATGATATTCTCATAAAGAGATTTGGCGGTCGCCTCGTCATAAAAACTGCCCGCTTCCTCAAAAGCTTCAGCCGCGTCCGCAGTCAAAGTATCGGACCACAAATAGCTGTAATAGCCCGCGCTATATCCACCGGAGAAAATATGCCCAAAATGCGGGGTACGGTGACGCATAACGATCTGTGGCGGCATACCCAGTTGTGCCAGCGTTTCGCGCTCAAAGGCATCTGGGTCGATTGGGTCGCCGCCAGCCATATGAAGTTTCATGTCGATCAGCGCACTACCCAAATATTCTACGGTGCTAAACCCTTGATTAAACGTCGCGGCCTTCCGCATCTTTGCCAAAAGCTCAGCAGGAATGGGCTTACCCGTCTCATAGTGAACCGCATATGTGTTCAAGACCTCAGGCGTTTCTAACCAGTGCTCATTTAGTTGCGACGGAAATTCAACATAATCTCGCGCGACGGATGTCCCAGACTGACTTGGATAGGTTACATTGGAGTTGAGTCCATGTAACGCGTGACCAAATTCATGGAACATAGTGTTAGCGTCATCCCAGCTGATCAACACAGGTTCCCCTGGTGCAGGTTTGACGAAGTTTGAATTGTTGGACACGATAACTTTTATATCCTGTCCGTCCATACGATGCTGGGTCCGATAGGCATTCATCCAAGCGCCAGAGCGCTTGCCTTTGCGCGCATAAGGATCAAAATACCAAAGTCCAACAAGGTCATCGCCATTGGTGACTTTCCAGACGCGGACGTCTTCATGAAAGACTGGCACATCTGTGACCTGCTCAAAGTCAAAATTATAGAGACGCTTGGCCGCATAAAACATGCCCTCGCGTAGTTTCTCCATCTGCAAATAAGGTTTCACCAAATTGAAATCGAGATCATATTTCTCTTTGCGAACTTTTTCCGCGTAGAAGCGGTAATCCCAAGGCGCAATTTCGATCTCTGCGCCCTCTCTATCGGCGACGGCTTGCATATCCGCCACTTCTTCCGTCGCTCTTGCTACGGCGGCCGGCCAGACAGCTTCCATCAAATCAATGGCGTTTTGCGGTGTTTTTGCCATGCGCGTCTCCAGCGCCCAATGAGCGTGGGATTCATATCCAAGAAGCTGTGCGCGCTGAAAGCGCAGCTGCAAGATTTCCGTGATGATCGCATTGTTATCGAACTCGCCACCATTATCGCCACGACCATAATATTTATTCCATACGGTTTCACGCAGCCCGCGATTGGTAGAATAGGTTAGGAACGGATCCATAGAGGATCGAGTGTTGGTTACCGCCCATTTGCCCTCTTCGCCCAATCCCTTGGCTGCATTTGCCATAGAAGAGATCAACCAATCTGGTAGTCCATCGAGGTCAGATTCATTCAATATCGTAGGGTAATTTTCTTCGTCATTTTGGACATTTTGACCAAACTTAGTGCTGAGTTCTGCCAGTCGCGAATTTATCGTCGAGAGCGTTTCTTTGTCATCTTCAGACAAGTTTGCACCCTGACGAACAAAGCTGCGGTATTGGTCCTCAACCAATCTTTGTTGGACAGGGTTCAGACCTTCCTCGTCCATATTTTCATAAACGGCTTTGACCTTGTTAAACAACTTTTTGTTCTGCGTGATTCCATCATAGAAAGCCGAGAATTTCGGAGACATTTCTGATTGAATGGCCTGCATTTCAGGCGTGGACAAATTACTGGCGTGAACGCCATAGAGCCGCGACGCACGATCTAACGCTGCACCACTGCGTTCCATGGCCAAGATGACATTCTCGAAGGTTGGCATCGCTTTATTGTCAGCAATCTGATCAATGTCTGCCTGTGCGGTAGCCATGGCCTGTTCCAAGGCTGAGCTAAAGACGTCTGGATCGACTTTATCCCAAGGTGGGACGCCGCCATAGGGACCCGTCCAATCTGCATTGATCACGTCGATGGCGGCTTGATTGTCTGGCAATGGAATACTTTCAATCTCAGTCGTCATTGGGACTTCGACCTTCGAAGTCTTGGGTGAACAAGCACTCAACAAAGCTGCGCTCAAAAGAACGGCACTCAGGGAAGCGGTCGACAAAAGCTTAGATTTAACCACGTAAAGTCTCCATATTTTTTAACAATATGGGCTTTTAAATCCTCATGACAATGCGCAACGGGGCCATAGTTGCGGCGCGGCCCTCCCATACTCTGGATATAAATTTGACGGCAGAGACCTAATCAATCCATTTTAGTTTCTCCAAAGGATATCCAAGATACCATTTGGCGCGCTCTAAAATGATGCGTGTCTTCACAATCTTTATTCCCAGATCCTCGCGACCACTTATGTCGTCAATCAACGCGTTCAGGGCCTGAGTATTTGAGCAACAGGTGAAACAGATATAATCCACATCTCCCGTGATCCGCAGACAATCCATGAACTCGGGGATTACCTCAATTGCCGCTTCAAAGCTTTTCCGAAAGGCCGTGCTGTTATTCTCCAAGGTAAACTCAACATAGGCCAAAACGTTCTCGACCATCCTGTCCAAGTCTAAGTCGGTGTGAAAGCTCACGAAGTAACCAGCTTCTTTTAGCGCCTTCATGCGTTGAAAACAGGCGCTGGGTGACAGGCCAACCCGTTCCGCAAGTTCTTGGTTTGAGATATCTGAGTTTAGATGAGTGATGGAAAGAATCATTTTATTGATCGCATCCAGCTTCAGGTTTCTTTTCTTTGACGGCATCTTTTCCTCACTTCGTTCAAACCATAAAGCGAATTTTGATTTGTCCGCAATGACGAAATTGTTCTTTGCTGGCGCTATCGCATTCGACCGATAATTCTGTAGGGATACCGCTAATACTGGAAAAAAGAGGGTGGGCCATTGGAAGATAATAGCGAATTTGCAGCGGTTACGATTACCGAGAGCCAACTTGTGCCTTGGCCGCGCGTCGCAGCCGTAGGGGCAATGGTAGCATTTTCGCTACCGACTTTTGTGACGGGTCTAGAAGTCGGCGCAGGATTGAGCCCAATGAACACGGTTTGGGCTCTGCTTTGGGGCTCAATCATTATCGTCATTATCGGCGCAACCATGGGAGTTATCGGAGCCAAATCTCGGATGAGTTCATACCTCTTGGTCCGAATAGCATTTGGTGATGTCGGCGCAGGTTTAGTGAATATCGCTTTCGCTGTCTCCTTACTGGGATGGTTCGGGGTCAACATTAATCTATTTATGGACGCCGTTGCGGGATTAGGGCGAGACGTTTGGGGCATCGAACTGCCGCCTATCGGCCTCGCAATTTTCGCGAGTTTCTGCATGACGCTCACGACATTGATCGGTTTCAAAGCGATCAACCTGTTGGCAAGTTTACTGGTCCCAGTCCTGGCTGTCGTGACAGTTCTATTGGCGAAATTTGCGCTCTCCACACAGACCCTCTCCGAAGTTTTCGCTGCAGAAAAGGCGGAAGCCCTCACTGTTGGCGAAGGCATTTCCGCGATTGTCGGAGCCATCATTATAGGAGCAATCATCCTGCCTGACATTACGCGCTTTTTGAAACATTGGAGTGGCGCAATCTATACAGCCATAATCTCCTACATTATTGTTCAGATGGCCGTCATGGGGGCTGCGGCGCTTGCGGGAGCGACATCAGGTAAAGACGACGTCCTTGAAATCATGTTGGACCTAAACTTAGGCATTGGCGCGTTCATCATCGTGATTGCGGGCAGTTGGGTTCTTAATTCTCTAAACCTCTACAGCGCCGTTCTCGGAATGAAGGCGACATTTCCCAAACTTAAAACCGTCCTGCTAACGATCGCGCTAGGCGTAATCGGCGTAGCGGCAGCCCTGATGAATATTTTAGATAACTTCATTATTTTTCTATTCTATCTTTCGGTCATTTTCATCCCAGTCGCGGGGGTTCTCATGATTGATGGTCTACTCATTCGGCCCAAGGCGTACCGGATAGAGACGCTAGAAAATAATAGAAGCTTGAACTGGAAGGGCTTTGTGGCTTGGGCTGTCGGCGCGGCCATTGCTATCTTAGCCTCTGAAGGCATCACCCAACCCCTTTCAAAGATAGCGGCCATAGACGCCGTATTGTTGTCTGCCATTATTTATATCGCCTTGGCGTGGAACGAGCGCGAGAAGAAACAGGTTATTTCGGTATGAGAATAGGGATTGATGTCGGCGGCACGCATACAGATGCGGTGATATTGAATGGTGACGACGTCATTGCCGCGACTAAGGCTTTGACATCGGCTGATGTGATATCTGGCGTGACGGCTGCGCTCGACGAAGTCTTAAAACAATCTGGGGTGTCGGTCTCATCAATCAGAACCGTTATGATCGGGACAACCCAATTTACGAATGCAATTATCGAGCGACGCGAGCTCTCGCGGGCGGCCGTCATTCGCATCGGTCTACCTTCGGGTCGAGGGATGCCGCCAATGGTAGATTGGCCGCAAGATATGATCGATGCCATCGACGCAGAAGTCTACATGTTGCACGGCGGGTATCTTTATAACGGTTGGCCTGTGGCAGATATGCGGGATGATGAAGTCAACGCCGCAGTTTCTGACATCCAACGCAAAGGCATCAAGAATGTCTCGATCGCGTCTGCATTTTCGCCGATGAACAATACGCCAGAGACTCAAGTGGCTGAAAAAGTTCGGGCGGCCATTCCCGACGCGCGCATAACTTTATCTCATAGCTTCGGGCGGCTCGGCCTGATGGAACGTGAAAATGCGGCGATTATGAACACGACGCTTCTACCTTTTGCAGATCGTGTCGTGACGTCGTTCCTTGGCGCCTTGGCCCAGCGCGGCCTCACCTGCCCAGCGTTCATTAGCCAAAATGATGGCACGCTTATGAACGCCGATTTCGTTCGCGCTTATCCCGCCCTTACCTTTGCGTCGGGGCCGACGAACTCCTTGCGCGGCGCCTATAAATTGACGGGTTTAGAAAATGCGATTGTCGTAGATATCGGGGGTACAACATCTGATATCGGCGTTATCCAAAATGGGTTCCCACGCGAGTCTAATGTGATTGTAAATGTTGGTGGTATTCGCACAAACTTCCGTATGCCCGACATCCTCGCGATCGGGCTCGGCGGGGGCAGCTTGGTGTCGAGTGATGGCAGAATAATTGGCCCTCAATCGGTCGGCCATAAGCTTGTGACCGAAGGGTTAGTCTTCGGAGGGCGAACGCTGACGACAACAGATATTTTAGTAGCGAGTGGTCATTCCGATATCGGCGACAAAGCCCGAGTTGCCCATCTGGCACCTGAGGTCGTCACCCAAGCCACGGCGACAATGCACACAATGCTAAACGACAATATCGAAATGATGAAGCCTGGCGGAAAAGACATGCCCGTCATCTTGGTCGGCGGCGGCGCGGTGCTTGTGACCGACGGATTAAATGCGGCGTCCAAATTGCATCGCCCTGAAAACGCCGGTGTCGCCAACGCGATTGGAGCCGCAATTGCGCAGGTCGGCGGAGAGTCTGAGCGTATGTTGTCTTATCGTCAAACGCCACGAGCGGAAGCGATCGCGTCGGTGACGCGTGCCGCAACAGATCGCGCGATTAAAGCAGGTGCTGATCGCGCAACCATACGCGCGGTTGATATTGAAGAAACGGCAGTGCCCTACATGGATGAGGGCGCAACGCGAGTAAGGGTGAAGGTTATCGGAGAATTGGCGCAATGAAAAAAATCGATTTGAGCCACCTCGACGATTTAGCATTAGGTTCGGTTTTCCTTGCAACAGGCGGCGGTGGTGACCCGCATGTGCCGCAACTCATCACGGAACAGGCAATTAAAGCCTATGGGCCCATCTCGTTGATCGCTCCGGAAGCTCTTGATGACGACGCCTTCATCGTCCCGATTGGAAATGTTGGCGCCCCGACCGTAAGTTTGGAGCTTCTTCCCTCCGTCGACGAAGCCGCGAAGACGATTGATGCATTTGAAGCCCATGTAGGACGAAAAGTTGACGCAGTCGCCTCATTCGAAATTGGAGGAGGGAACTCTCTGATCCCATTGGTTGCCGCAGCAGTGAAAGGCATTCCCGTCGTCGATGGTGACGGCATGGGGCGCGCCCTGCCCGAGGCACAAATGATGTCCTATGCCATCGCAGGCGTAAGACCTACGCCCGCCTTAGCGTTGGATTATGCTGGGAACCAAGCGACGTTTCAGACCAAGACTACAGAAGTTTATGAGCGCCATATTCGAAGTTTTGCTATGGCGGCCGGCGGCATGATTACGACGGCTGAACACGCAATGAGTGGCGCAGAATTGAAGCGATCCGTAATCCCCGGAACGCTCAGTTTTTCTATCGAACTGGGTCGCACATTGCGTGAAAATCGCGGGCAAGCAGAAGGACTATTGAAACCCCTTCAAGACATCTTCGTTCCCTCTATCTACGGAGAGTGTAGATTAGTCTTCCAAGGTAAAGTCATCGACAAAGCCACGCGTATTGTGGGCGGATATGATGTCGGGGAAGCGACCATTGATCGTTTCGATGGTTCGGGTGAACCTCTTAAAATCAGTATAAAAAATGAGTATCTTCTCGCGACTATTGGCGACAAAGTTATTGCGAGCGTTCCGGATTTAATCGTGATCGTAGACTATGAAACCGGTACGCCGATCAATGCGGAGCGTTTGCGTTACGGACATCGGGTTGCCGTTTTTGCTGTCGGATGTCCTGAGTTTTACCGAACACCAGAGGCCTTGCGCGTGGTGGAACCGCGCTGCTTTGGATTTGATATTGACTATGTCCCGTTAGAGAAACTCTAATCGGCCAAATTTGCGAGGGCGGCCTGCAGGCCGTCCAGTTTATTACCGTACTTTTTCCATCGATCTATTGAGCCCGAATAGAGAGGTTGCCTGACTTGCACCGAACTCGCCGTTGAAACGGCCGCGGTATTCTCGTGGAAGCGAAGACAGGCCTCTTCCCAATCCAAACCGCAAAAACTGAGCAACCGTTGGGTTTGATTTTCTTGATCGTGCACGATGTCTTCGTACCGAACTTCCATGAACCGATCCTCCGGCAGCGTTTCGCGCCAATGCGTCATCAGGTCATCAAATAGGCGATAAAAATAGGCCGTGTCGTCGAGGTCGAACGTATAATTATAGTAGGAAAACTGCGTCGAAAATAGCTGTCGAAAATTTGACAAACAACTATCCATCGCCCCGCGCCGCAATGCGATGATTTTGACCTTGGGAAAAGCGTTAGCGATCAGAGCCGCGTAGAAGAAATTAAGCGGCATTTTGTCGACCATATGGGGCGCCCCCCCAGCTAGACCTTGGGTTTGGGATAAATAGCCCTTGGCTGCGTCTTGCAGCACGAGGTCCTTACTGGCGTCCAGTGTCTCTGCATCCAATACGAACGGACTCTGGCTATTTGTCAGTCTTTTGATTTGCTCGGCGAAAACATCCAGCTCGCCAGCAGATTTGACTTGACTATGCGACGATAAAATCCGGTCCACGAGTGTGGTTCCTGTCCGAGGTAAGCCAACGATGAAAATTGGGACTCTAACTGGATCGAAAGATTCGGTGGGACGTTTGATATGAGCTGTGTTTTTGGCCGCCTCGAAAACTTTTGCCGCGCTGTCGGTGTCAAATGGGAACTCGGCCCGTTTTTCCAATTTTGCCCTTAACAACCAAGAAAGGCTCTCCTCATGCTGCCCAAGGTCCTCCAGAGTTTTGGCAATAGCGTGCCCGAGATGAAGTTTAACGTCAGAGGAATTGCTGGGCCTATCGAACATATCCTTGAGTGTCTGGAGTTGCTGCGTTTCCGGGGATTGTTTGTTCAAAGCAATCAGAGATGACCAAGCGCGATGGTGTGTGGGTTCAAGGCTAAGAACTTTTTCGTAAGCAGTTTTTGCCTCATCAAATCGACCTAAAAATTGTTGAGAGGCCGCGAGATTGTAAAAATAGTTGGGCTCTTTATCGTTCAATCTCACGGCAACTTTGAAATGCTCCACTGCCTTTTCATGATCCCCGCAGCGACTGTAAACTACGCCGAGCATATCGCGTAGATGCGCATTATTGCCGACGACTTTTGAGGCTAGATTGGCGGCTAAGAGAGCCTCATTTGAGCGGCGGAGCGTAGATAGAACCATCGCTTCATAGGCGACGTAAAAAGGCTCTTCGGGATCAAATTGTTTGGCTTTAGAAAAAAGATCCAAAGCTTTCCCGAAATTATTGTGATCGAAGGCGATAACGCCCAATAAGAAATAAGGAATTGGCGCTATAACATTTGCTTTGATCTCTTTAATCGCACTGGCGTGAACCGCCTTGTAAGCCTTCTCGCGCAAAAGCCCCAATCCGCTTTCAAGTGTGAGTTTGGGCATGAATTTTCTCTGCTAGGCTAAGTTCGTCTGAATACGTCTAAATACGTGACTCATGTGCACATATTGAAATCTAATTTTGTGCACTACGGGAATTTAGATAGAATGGTTAGAGTTTTGGCTTGATTTCAAGGCCTAATTTCGCTGAAGCTGCTGTATCAATACCGTCGACCAACCACGTTTGTTTGGCATTTCGACCAGTTCTTAGGACAAAAGAAGACTATGATCACGCCCCGCACAACCCTAAAAAACCGTTTGAAGATGACAGCGAGCCTTTTAGCCTTGCCAATCAGCTTTGCAACTTTTGCCGCTCCAGTACAAGCTCAAGACCAAGTCCAAGATGAGGATCAAATCATCGTCACAGCAACGCGCCGCGACGCCACAGTGCAAGATGTACCTTTCAACATTTCTGCTGTGTCTGCGGTTGAGCTCGAAGACATTGGGATTACAGATCTGGCAGAACTGTCTGCCTGGGTGCCCGGTTTTCACATCATCAATGGCGGTGGTCGTGAGCAAGATGGGATTGTCATTCGAGGCCTGAATGCGGATGGCCTAGGCGCGGCTAATAACAACGGAACTGTCGCGACCTACATTGGAGAGATACCACTCTTCGTGGATTTGAAGCTCAACGATATGAAGCAAGTTGAAGTTTTACTTGGGCCGCAAGGCACGCTTTATGGTGCGGGGACGATGGGCGGCGCCGTCCGATACATCCCGAACAAACCAGAAATTGGAGAACAGCTTTTCACTGTAAGAGCAGACGCCTATAATTATTCTAAAGGGAGCGGAATTTCGACGGACATTGGTTTGACGGCCAACATTCCTGTTTCTGATACATTTGCTATCCGAGCAAATTTGGACTTCTTGAATGACGATGGTTACATTGATTATGTCAATGTCGTGAACCAGATTGGTTTCTCAAACCCTGATGTTGCGAGCGACGTGCGCACAGTCAAGGATGCCAACAAAGAAGAGACACTTTCCCTTCGGGTTGCGGGGCGTTGGACGCCTGTAGATGCCGTCGATGCCACACTCACCTATTACGGACAGTTTCAAGATGTTGATGGACGTTCCCATAATGGATTTGTCGATGGACGAGATGCAAACAACACATTTATTACAGGGCGCTATGAATCGGGTACGCGAGTATTAGAGCCTAACAAACGTGATGACGAGTTGTTGGCATTAGAGGTTGTCGCAGATCTTGGCTTTGCGGAACTAACATCAGCGACTGGTTTTGGTAAATATGACGAGCTAGGTAATCGCGATCAAACGGATTTGCTGATCGGTCTGCAATATAGCTATGAGAGCTTCCCTAACTTTACAGCGATTACCGAAGAGGCCGTTCAAAGCAAGTTCTTCAACCAAGAGGTACGTTTGGTATCCAAAGGTGATAACCGCTATAATTGGATTATCGGAGCGTTTTACAACGAAAATGAGACCCAATCTTATTCCCAAGAATTCACGCCTAATCACCCCTTCTCAACAAGATCCGATGATCTAGAGTATGACGCTTTCTCGAATTCCAAGAATATTGAACAAGCGGTGTTCGGAGAGATTGGATTCGATATTACCGAAGCGTGGCAGGTCACTGTAGGCGGACGGTATTTTGAATATGATTTGAAATCCGCCAGTGAAGCCTTCGTCCCGTTTTTCGAGGCCGCAAGCTACCAACGCTCCACATTGGATGGGATTGAATCCATAGACTTTGACCCCAATAATGACGCCAAAGATGATGGTACACTTTTCAAGTTTAATACATCATATGCAATTAATGACGACGTAAATATTTACGCGACCGTATCCGAAGGGTTCCGCTTAGGTGGATCCAACGGCATCGCTCCCTGTCCAGACGTCATTCCAGATCAGCAAACTCTTTGTGCCTTACCTGACGAACAGAACTATGGGCCTGATACCACAACGAACTATGAAGTGGGTGTCAAATCCACTCTCATGGATGGGAAACTGATTTTGAATGGTGCTGTCTATTTGCTCGATTGGGAAGGAATTTTACTGGCGGGTGCAACTGAGAACGGCGGCCTTACCTTCTTACAAAATGGAGGTACCGCTCAGTCGAAAGGATTGGAAGTTAGTTTTGATTATGAGCCGGTTGAAGACCTAAACATTCGCGGCAACTACGCTTACACCAATGCAGAACTTACGAGCGATGCACCTGGATTGTACACGGAGAATGCATTCTTTAGCGTCGCCGCAGATGATACAGGCGGTGTCGACGGCGACCGTTTACCAGGTTCGCCAGAGCATCAATTCAGCCTCTTCGCAGACTACACGCATGGTCTGTCTGGTGGTCAGGACTTGGTGGCACGCGCGGGTCTATCCTATACAAGTGATATCCTCCAGCGGGTCGGGTCGATCGCGAATGGCGAAACCCTCGATGGGTACCTACTCACCAATGCGTCGATTTCTTATCAGGAAGACAATTGGAGCCTTACGCTTTACGCAAACAATCTTTTTGATGAGTATGCCGAAGCTACGATTACAGGGACAGGTGCGTCCGTGCAGACGTTCAGGGACGACTTTGGTGACGGTGGGTTGCACGTCTTCAGAGGTTTCCGCCCAACACCTATCCCGCCACGGGTCATCGGAATGCGAGCGTCCTATACATTTGAGTAAATCGTAACGAAAATCTCAAACAAACGGACCTCACATCCCCGAGTTTTGAAATACGTGTGAAGCCGGTCAGGACCATGATCGGCTTCCAGTCGCGCTTACTCACTCTTAAACCGGCTCAAGAGTCTCATCGGGCGACCATTTTTCAAAATGGTCGCCCGTAATATATTTGGGTTCTAGCATTTAGACGATGTTGCATTACGCAGACACACGGGGCCTCTGATCCCTTCACGCCAAAGCGCCAAGGAAAACTTATGCTGCACTCGCTCTCGCAACGCCTGCGCGATAATGGTTGGCCGCATCCAAATAAAAAACAATGCTCAACAAATTGAATCCCAAGATGATCGTAAGGGCGCGTTTGATGGAATCCTGACCCAAGGACGGCGCAAAGAAGTCTGACAATAGGCCAAGGATAACCGGCCCAAGACCAATACCCAATAACGTCAAACACAGAAGCATCACGGCGGAGGCCATTGCCCTCATCCGAACTGGAACAAGCTCTTGCATCGCCGCGTAAGAAATAGATGCGTAGAGAAGCCCAAACAATCCTGGCACAATATAGGCCCAATACGCCGTCGTTTTATTAGGGGCGTAGAGAAACATCACGATGAATGGAAACGCCAGTAGACCCGTTATTAAAATCGTCCAAGGCCGCCATCTCAGGTCTTTTTCTGAAAGCTTATCACAAAGCGCCCCAACGGTGATGGCCCCAATGCCGCCTAAGCCGCCCATGAGCAGTCCCAATGCCACACCGAGCTCCCCAATTGGAACGGAGTGAACGCGAATAAGGTAGAGCGGAATTCCGGATAAAAAAGCGTTCGCGGAAATACAGACAAAGACTCCGCCGAACAGAAGACTAACCATTGCGCGTTGGGATTTAAAGAATGTCAATGTTTCGCGAAGGCTCGGAGCGTCTTGATCGGTCACACGACTTTCAGAGGCTCCACGTTTCGGCTCTTTAACGGTGAGAAACAATATTGTTGCAATCAGCAATCCTGGGGTCCCGGCAACGAAAAAGGCAGCGCGCCACCCAAATTTTGCCGCGATGAAACCACCTAAAATGAAACCGATCAAAATACCCAGACTAATTCCTGTTGTGTATATGCCCAAGGCGAGGGCGCGACGTTTCGGTGGGAAAATATCTGCGATCATTGCCGTTGCAGGCGGCGTCCCACCAGCCTCACCAATGCCGACGCCCATACGAGCTAATGCCAGGTGCCAGAAGTTGCCAGCAAATCCGCTTAACGCGGTCATGCCAGACCATATCGTCACTGCGAGAGCGATTATATTCCGTCGATTTCCGCGATCGGCCCAAGCGGCAAAAGGAATACCCAATGTCGCGTAAAACGCGGCGAATAATATCCCCGTAAGCAAACCAAGCTGTGTATCGCTAATTCCAAATTCTTGTTTGATCGGCTCTTGCAAAATCACCATGATTTGTCGGTCAACGTGGTTCAACGCATAGACGATGGTTAAAACGCCGAGAATATACCATCGGTTAGAGGAACGAATGTTCATGGCGTTTCCGTTGTTAAAATGAAGTCTCGAATGTCAGCCGCAAGACGGGAAGTCGCTTCTTCTTGGGGAACATGACCGACGCCCTCATAAGAAATTAATTTGGCGTTTGGCATTATATTGGCAAATTCCTGACCCTGTTCTGGCGGCACCATGACATCTCTATCGCCCCAAATAATAAGTGTGGGTTGCTCAACTTTGGCAAGGTCACCTTCTGGATTTGGCAGAGTAAACTGCCCTGCGCGCGCGACAAACGCGTCCCCATTTCCTGGCTGGAGCATCAAATCACGCATCTGCGAAATACGCGTTTCAGAAACTTTTGAGGCGTCGCCGAAAAGCGCGGCGCTAGCTTGTTTTACTCCGGCTTCAGGCGCTTTGGTAAGATAATATTTCACCATCATGGGCACCTCCACAGGGGTCTCCGTCACACCGTTGATCGAAAACCCACCCGGAGATATCAGGACAAGTTTTGAAGCGATATCGGGATTCGCCACAACAGCGCGCCAAGCGACCAACCCGCCCAATGAATTCCCGAGCAATGTGGGGGTTTCCAAATCCAACGCTTTGACGAACGCATTAAAAACTTCGACCGTTCGGGTGTTGGAATAATCTGACAGAGGATCCGTACCGCTCAAACCATGCCCCGGAAGGTCCAATCGGATGAGACGGAAATCGTCAGAAAGATCAGCCGCAAGCGCGTCCCAGGTCTCTAGCGACGAGGTGAACCCGTGGATCATAACCAAGGTGGGCGCATCGATGTTCCCTTCCTCGCGATACCGCAGGGACACGCCGTTAACAGTGACCATCTTGTCAGTGGCTTTGAAATACGGGTTTTCCATTGGAGATGTAACGACTGGACCACTCGGATTTCCACAGGCGGTAAGTCCCATCCCAAGCCCAATAAAAAATGGAATTAATCGAAGTGTCATGTGACCGCCTTTAAAAAATTTTGGATAGCCAGTAGACTCTCCGGCTCGTCTAACATCGGAGCATGGCCAATATCGGGGATTTCGGCGACGATACAATCAGGGTGACGGCTCTGCATTTTCCGGGCTGTCTTTGGCGATAATATATCGGATGTCGCCCCTCTGATGATTAAAAGCGGTGTCGATCGCAACGCGTCAAAAACAGGCCAGAGGTCAGGCGGTGCGGCAGATGTGTCGTCTGTCCTAAATGGCGTGCTCAGTGCGGGATCATAGGCAAATTCGACTGAGCCATCCTGACGTTCACGGCAGGTTCTCTTCGAAAAGTTGATCCAGTCCTCTTCAGTGTACAGAGGGAAAACGTCAGGTCCTTGAGCCTTTATGGCAGCAACCGCCTCGTCCCAGTTTCTGAAAGGGCCCGCATTACCAACGTAGCCTTTGATCCGTTCGAGACCTGCGGGATCGATTTCCGGACCAATATCATTTATTACAGCCGCACGGATTGATTTGGGCCGCATGGCGGCCATCATCATCGTCATCAATCCCCCCATCGACGTTCCGACGGCTATCACATCAGGTAATTGAAGATGGTCCATTAAGGCAAACATATCGCCGCAATAGATATCAGGCCGGTAATTTTGAGGGTCTGGGTCGTAGGCAGACAATCCCCGCCCCCTTTGGTCAACAGATATCACGCGGTGCTTATCCCGCAACTGAAGCGCAAGATTGTGAAAGTCCGCCGAATTCCGTGTTAGTCCATGCATGCAGAGAATTGTCGGAGTCAAAAACTCACCGCGGTAGTCTCTGGCGTATAGCTCAAGCCCGTCCGAGGCGTTATAGAAAATATCTTTGTAAGCCTCAGTCAAAAACACGGTCCTCATAGGTTTTCCGTAATTCTCTTTTCAGAATTTTTCCATTTGGATTACGGGGAATTTCATCGATCAATTCAAGTCCGGCAATGCGCTGTTGTTTCCCCAGCTTCTCATTGGTCCACTTTTTTATGTCTGTAGCTTCGCCGCGTCCATTCTTTAAAGCGACGAGGGCTAATGGCGTCTCGCCCCATTTATGGCTTTTGACGCCGATAACGGCGACGTCTTCAACATCGGGGTGCTGAACGATAACGGCCTCGATATCCTGCGGGTAAATATTTTGACCGCCTGAAAGGATCATGTCCTTCTTTCGGTCGACGATGTATAAATAACCCTGTTCATCTAAATAGCCGATGTCTCCCGTGCGGAGCCAATGGGTGCCTTGTGAGTCCACCCATAAGGCTTCTCTGGTAGCATCCTCTCGACCCAAATATTCTGGCATCACAATTCTTCCGGCAGACAAAATTTCTCCTGATTTTCCAGATGGGCACTCCTTCCCATCGTCATCCAAAATTTTGATATCTGTACCGATCAAAGGCAGACCAACAGATGCGAGCCGTCCTTTGGCGTCCTCAGGGTCGAGCGTCGTAATGACCCCCTCGGTAAGGCCATAAAGCTCTATAATCCCACACTCAAATCGATCGAATAGTGCGGCTTTGACGGGTTCGCGTAATGGAGATCCTGCGCTCATCATACCGCGCATGGCGCCAACGTTAAAACGCCGAGTATCTTCTATGGCCATCATGCGTTCATACATCACGGGCACCATCGAAAGGTGAGTGATCCGATCGCGCTCTAATTGCTGCCACAAGGCTTCTGCGTCAAACTTATCGGCGATTATCAATGTTCCGCCCGCGAGCAATGTACACAACATACCGACCCAAGTGATGTTGGAGTACAGCCCGATAGTTGCAAGAAAACGCGCGGAGCTATCATATCGAAGTGCGATGGCAAGATCATAAGCCCAATCTCTGCGGCCTTGGTGCGTATGCACGATGCCTTTGGGCTGACCCGTTGTTCCTGAAGAATAGATGATATTTAAAAAATCATCCGGATTAATTCGGGTTGCAGGCCGAGCCTCGGATTGCGCCTCACGCCAATCGGTATAAGGCGTCCAATCTGGCTTTTTTTGGCCAGCGCAAATTAAATTCTGTTTGAGGGTCTTAGGGAGATGCGCCGCCAATGCAT
The DNA here is from genome assembly GCF_014652455.1 of Litorimonas cladophorae. GTDB lineage: Bacteria > Pseudomonadota > Alphaproteobacteria > Caulobacterales > Maricaulaceae > Litorimonas > Litorimonas cladophorae. The sequence continues at coordinate 29,854 of NZ_BMYV01000003.1, forward strand.
CGATCCGAGCAGATTGATCGTCAGTACAGATGATAGCTTTTGCTCCACTATCGAGGATCATACTCAGGATTGCGTCATCCGTAACGGAAGTATTCAAAGGCGCAGAGACAAAGCCGCCCATCATCGTACCAAAAAGGACTTCTGCCATGGGGGCACCATTGGCCATGAGCAAAACAACGCGGTCACCCTTTTCTAGCCCTTTTTCAGCAAGACCATTTGCGACTTGATTCATGCGGCGCGTGAAGGCCCCCCAGTTCAAAGTTTCGGTCGATGTGACCAACGCATCTTTGTCGCGGCGCCATTTTCCATGCAGTGAAAATATATCTGGCAGTAACGGATTGGTGGGTTGAATGATTTTAGACATATCTGATCTTGTAAGGTTTGACCTGCGCGCGGAAGCGCAGCAATAGAGAGCGCATTAGTTCCGTTTTTAAGGTCGTAAGTTGTCGAGTGAATCCACAAAGAAGTCGCGAAAAGAACGTATCTTGGATGCGGCGGAAGAACTGTTTTCCGAGCATGGCTTTGACGGTGTAACCCTCCGTAATATTACAACAGCGGCCAACGTAGACGTCGCTTTGGTGAATTATCATTTCGGCCCAAAGCGCGATTTGTTTGATGCTGTCCTGAACCGCCGCGCCGAAGTTTTGAACCAAGTCCGAAGTGATGCTTTGGACGCTTGCCTTCTCAACGCGGGTGATGGGCAATTGACCGTTGAAGACATTATTCATGCTTATCTTGCGCCGATGGGCGAAATTCAGGGATCCGCTGATGAAGGTTGGCGCCATTATTTTGCTTTGATCGCCTATGTGAATAACTCCCCAGAGTTTGGTCGAGAGGTGATGAGCCAGTATTTTAACCCCCTTGTATCGCGGTTCATCGAGGCTTTGCGGAAAGCCCTCCCGGATGCAGATGATGAGGCTTTGTATTGGGGGTACCACTATCTCTCCGGGGCGCTCACATTGACGATGGCAGACACCGGCCGATTGGATACATTGTCCAACGGTTTGGCGAAATCTGCGGATGCTGAAAAAGGCTACGCGCATATGATCCCATTTATCGCTGCGGGATTTAGGGCCATATGCGCGCGCTAGTTTGCTCTAGTATTTAAACCCGAGCGTCGCACTTACAGTGCGGGGAGCACGATAAAATGCGGAATATGCGCCATCGGCTCCTAATTGCCCTGGCGTTACAAAGTTATAAGCCGCAACCCGAGCGCGTTCATCCGTGAGATTGCGTCCGTAAATTCCGAAGTCCCACATTCCACTTTCGCTTGTCCATTTGGCTCCAAGATCGAATACGGTATAGGCATCCGGATCAAGAGCGGGGCCGCCCTCTGGGAAGACAGCACTTTGACCCGCTGGGAACCCTGGGTTCGCGACATTAAACAGGAAATAATCATCCCGATAAGCCGCTGAACCTGTGAACATGATGCTTCCGTGATTTTCGACATCATGGGTGTAAGCAAAACCGAAACGTGATGTTAGCTCGGGCGTATTTTGCGTCTCAAAATTATCAGCGATATTGACACCCGCGGATAAAATTTCTTCAATTTCGGCATCAATGTAACCGGCCATCGCGCTCAGCGTGAAATTCTCAGATAGACGCAAAGCGCCTTCGAACTCCAGACCCTTATACTGAGAGCTACCCGCATTAAAGACGGAGGATACGAACGTATCATTCGTGCCATCATTGTCGGAATCTACGCCCTGCTGCGTTGTGATTTGCTGATCATTATAATCAGCGACAAAGCCGGCTAGGCTGTAGGTTAAGCGGTTCTCAAAGAGACTTCCTTTTACACCCAACTCGTAGCTATCCACTGTTTCAGGACCGAAACCTTCTTGAGACAATCCGAGTGGATCTAGATCAGCGCGAGCACGAGGGTCGAAGCCACCCGCTTTGAAACCCTGCGAGAATGATCCGTAGACATTTGTATTGTCTGCAACTTTATAGCTGACAGCGATGCGAGGCGAGAATTCAGAATCTTTACGCTCCAACCCCTGGTAACCGGTCTGCGTTGCAAGGAAAATGGAACCGGTATTTGCAGCGTCGAAGGATGCCGAACCGAGGCCAAACCAGACTTCTCGTGTCACATCGGCGACGGTTTTGTCTTCCGTATATCGACCGCCCAATGAAACGCTCAACGCATCGGTGACATCATAGGTAAAGTCAGCATAGGCAGAGAGGTTTTCTTTTTTCTGGTCACCGGCCTGATAAATTGTGAGACCGAGAGAACTGAGGAGCAGATCGAAATCGCCATTGGCAGACCCATCAAGATAATAGACACCCGCAACGCCTGAAAGTCGATCCGACGAATAAAGAATCTGAAATTCTTGGCTGAATTGGTCATCAGAATAATTTGCAGGCACATCAAAATCTTGCTGTGGTAAGGCATCGAAATCAATCGGGGTAACTGTATCGCCTTCGCGATAGGCCGTGATGGATTTAAGCGTGATCGCTTCGTTTACATCCCAAGAGCCAGTGAAGGAGACGCCTTTTGTCTTGACCTCATTGCGGTCCCCCGCACCGCCGCGCGTATCATATTCGTTGTCTGTGACTGGAATAGTGCCGTCGCCACTTGGCAGAAGGCGATGCCCGTGCTTGGCGTTAGAATCATCATCCGTCATGTCGGCAGCTAGACGGAAATTCAGGCTTTGCGTTGGTGACCACTCCGCGCTGACCCTGGCGGCGAGAATGTCTTTGTTGTAGTGGCTCGCGCCTGTGAACAGGTTGTCGCCAAATCCAGAGCGCTGATAATTTGCGACAGCGGCCCCAATCGCGAATGTATCAGAGACGGGCAGTGAGCCAGACAAAATCTGATCGAATTGCCCATACGAACCCACATTAATGCGAGCTTTTAACTCAGGGTCTTCCATATTCAGACCCTTGGTGACGTATTTGATCGCCCCACCAATTGTATTTCGGCCATAGAGTGTGCCCTGCGGGCCACGGAGAACTTCGACGCGCTCGACGTCAAAAATATCAAGCACAGACCCTTGCGGTCTTGCGACATAAACATCGTCAACATAGATGCCGACCCCAGGTTCAAACCCCCACAATGGGTCCTGCTGGCCCACACCGCGAATAAAAGCGATCAGCGTCGAGTTCGAGCCGCGCGCAACTTCTATCGTCGCATTAGGCGTAATTTTTTGAACGTCAGTAATGTCAACCGCGCCAATGCTATCCAGAAAATCACCGGATATAGCCGTCACGGAAATAGGTACGTCTTGGACATTCTGGGCTCGGCGCTGCGCTGTAACGACGATTTCGTCGTCGACTTGAGCGTAAGCGGGCGCGGCACTTACTAGCGCCGCTAAAATGAGACACGAGGACGAAACTTGGAGGCGTGAGCGGTTTAACATGACTTTCCCTTATTATATTTTTACAGAAATTCAACAAACGTTCAATTTCAACATTTGTTGAATAACTAAAAGAACGATTTTGTCAATCACCCACTTTCGGCAAGGCTATCTCTCAAAATTTAGGACGGGAGCAACGAAACGAAATTGGTCTACGGCAGCCGAAAACACTTGAAGAAAGGCGAGGCTTCCCTGAAGCATTCGAATGGATCAAAAAGTTGAGAATGGCAGGAAAATGGTGCCAGAAGAGGCAACGAATATTCTAGCTAAGTTATTGAATTATCATCATTATCTTTATAGGTAAAAATAAGGCACCCCCAAAAACACCCCCAACCATTGTATTTGTCGGAAAATCTTAGGCGTTTATCGCTTCGTCAATCGCCTTCAGATCGTTGTTCACTGGCATAGCAAAGACGCAATCACCGCCGCTGGCGTCAGCCCAGAGCTGGCCAATATCACGTTTCGGCTTGGCTTGCTCTTCTAAATGGCCGCCTTTGTATTCAACCGCCATCTTACGGCCATCGGTTAAGAGCGCCACGAAATCTGGATAAAACTTACCATTGGGGAGCTGAAGCCAAAATGAGTTCTGTTTACGGTCAACATTGCGTAGCCAATAGGCAACTTTAGAATGCTCTTCTAAATAAACCGCGCAGTTAAACTCTTCACCGCTTGGCTTCAGATCGCCAATGATTGGAAAGTAGTGCTTATGGAACCTCCGCGCGCCACGATAGGGTTCGTTATAGTCGTAGCTTTGTTCATCGAAGAGAATGGAGAGGTCTGCACTTGTTGCAAACTTATCAGCTTCAGCGTCAAACAACGCGCCATAGCTTCCCGTTTCGCGTTCTTTCCGCAACGTACTGATAACGTCCGCCATCTTTCGTCGCGCCTCATATTTGTAGCGGGCAATCTCATCAAGTGAATAACCACGTTTCGCCATGACGGCTTCAATCGCATTTAGTATAAACATGCGGGCAGCTGGCTTTGTTATGTCGCGGTGCGGTATCCCTCTATCAATCCAGTTGACTAGGCGCGGAAGTGTCCAAGCGGGTTCATGGATGATCATTGAGAGCTGGGCTTGCAAGGTTCCCACAAAATCAATGAACGTTCTGCCATCTTCGCTTATGTCCAATTCGCCAGCGTGAGCCGTGTCCGTAATCGTGAACGCATCAGCGAAAGCCATCGGGTCGCATTCAGCAAGGTTCCACGGCAAACTTAGAAAATGGTCAGTTCCGAAAAGCTCCAACTCACCTTGCCGCATAAATCCAAGGCGGGGCATTAGGAAAGGCGGCTTCACGCCATCGGTTGGCGTTTCGCTGGCCTGTATGGCGTTCGATTTCAGGAATAGTCGGTCAATGACTTTTCCCGCGCCTTCAACTTTGGCAAAGCTCAACAACATCGTGTTGCGTTCATCACGCCCCATCGGGCGCTCAATTCCCAATACACGGGTTACGGGATCAAACTTCACGCGCGCCTTTAATGAAGCGGGCAAACGGTCCATCGCTAAGATGACATCGGCGGGTTTCGCAGTTGGCGTTTCCGGTAGCGGATCAGACTCATGGACATATCCGACTTGCTCTTCAACAAAGGCCAGCCGTTCATGCGGCTTGATCAAGTCTTCTGTTTCCAGTCGATCAAATCCAGCGCCTTGAACAAGGCCATCCTTCAACTTCATGGCTACATCGTTAAAGCTATTGGACGCGACAAAAGCATAGGCGCGGTTCAACTCATCGCGGGTTTTCCGCCGCGCTTTTGGCATACGCAACACGCGGCCCAAGATTTGTTCAACCGCCGTTGGAGAGCTTAATTCCGCTACGGAACACAATACATAGGCAAAGGGGCAATCCCAGCCTTCGCGCAGTTTTTGCACGGTCACGACATAGCGGATCGGGCAATCTTTCGCCTCAATATCCTTCACATCGTCCAGCTCTTTGAAGCCCGTGGCGTGAATAGCGATTTGATCGCGGTTTATGCCCTTATCCGTCACTAGGTAATCCACCACGGCTTCAGGGGTCAGGCGGTGCGGGTCTGTCTTAGACTTCGATTGCGCCTGAAACAGAATAATAGGGCGGATATACTCGCCTGTATCGGCCTCTTCCGCCTTCGCGACTTTTTCCAGAGCTTCGCGGCAATCCAGCGCCCCACCGACAACCTTTTTCCAATCCGTTTCGGTTTCCAAACGGATGGGCAGCTTGATCATTTCCGCCGCTTTCAGCGACGCCGCAGATACATGATACAAAACGTTAGAGGGAACCGTTCCCTTTCTCGGGTCAGCTTTCAGTTGCGGGGTCGCGGTCAATTCCAGAATGAGGGACGGATCGAAACGTTGTAATGTGTCGAAAGATAGATCGGTGCGGGCATTATGCGCTTCATCCACAATGACCATTGGGCGGTGTAAGCGTAGAACATTGGCCAGCGACGCAATCGGGCGGTGCGTGCCCTCAACCTTGTCCAAGCGCGCCGTTTGCGCATCCGTCAGGCCGCTGAAATGATCCATAAGCGCGCCCGAGTCCTGATAGACCTTGCGCCCCGCCGTATCGTCCACACGAAACGCCTGAATGGTTGAGACGATGATACACGCCCCGCCCGTGGCATCGGGACGTGACAGCGAGAGCGCTTCTGCAACGGTTAATACGGAAATGTTGCGGCCAAAATCAGCGGCCAGCGCCGCGCGGTAGGGATGATCCAGATTGCGAAGCGCGTTTAATGTTTGATCCAATATGGCGGTCGATGGCACCAACCAAAGCACCATCGGATTATTGACCTGCAAAAAGGATTGCGCCGCGATGCCAACCGCATGGGCCGCAACAATGGTTTTGCCGCCACCCGTTGGAATCCGAACACAGACATAAGGCGTTTCAGGCGTCACTAAGGGCGCGGGAATGAAGGGGCGCTTGGCTACATCATAAAAGGCCGTATCCGCTCCCATCGCAGGCACCTTGCCCAAATAGGTACGCAGTGTATCCAGCGCATCTGTTTGATAACCGCGTAATTCGAAATTCACCGCTGCCACGCCTACGCCCCATCAATCTGATAGGGGATTTGTTTGAACACGACGCCCGCCGTTTTCATGCGCCCCGCCGACACTGTGCAGCCTTCGCCATAGACGACGCGCAAGCCTTCAAATCCTTCGGGCGGCTGCGGTAGTGCGTCCAATCGGTCAGGGGTCAACACATTGCCCACCGCTTCGCGCGGGCTTTCCACATGGGCCGCATCATAGAGCAGATAGACCGCGCGGTCTTGGAAGACTCCCAAAAATTCGCTGGCCGCCTTGGCTGGGATCGGAACACCTGTTTCACTAAAAAATATATGCGCCGCCAGATCAGGAAAGGTCACTTCAGGGGCAATGTCGCCATATTCGTCAAAGAGAGGCTTTCCCAACTGGCAAAAGCGAAAACCTCCGCCCAGCGCGGCCATAGGTTTGGTTTTATCACCGCCTTTATCATAGCCACTAATAACACGACGCAAACGTTCCGCCGTAACGTTTTCGGAAATGCTTTTATCCATTTCAACAAGGATAAAACGTCGATTCCCCGCGTCTTGTTTGTTTAGGGAGAGAACGGCATGCCCAGTTGTTCCCGACCCGCTGAACGTGTCCATCACTATAGCGTCGCGATCCCAGTAACACGCCGCCTGAACAAGATGTTTAATAAGCCCAGAAGGTTTGGGGTAATTGAAACTACCCTCTTCAGCGAAAATACCTTCCAATTCCTCATAAGCATCCTCGTTGGTTGACCCAATAGAGACACCATCAATAAAAGAAGAAAGTCCTTTGCTCGCATCATTGTCAGGTGCTTTGAAAGCCCTTACTTGCAAGTTCATTGTATTCGCCGTTAAAGTTGATCCCCTGCTTAATTGATCATCCAGATAAGATTGAGACCAAATAAATGGCCCCCGTAAGCTTACCGGGGTAATAAATCGCCCCCCTTCAATCGTAGCATCGCTCAGCAACTCTACGCTACTTGATCCCTTGCCAAACACACCTGCTTTAAGGGTTTTATCTCCAATTTTTGTCGAGATTGATCCACTAGGAAAGTTAAGTATTCCTACACTATTGGTTCTCTTAATGAGGGGCTGAGACTCGTCTGCATCCGGTGCGCCGCCATACAGTTTTATTTTATGGTTCTTTCGATAAGCGACCACATACTCTGTTACTGACACATAGCTTTTAGACAGATAGCTACCCTTGCGTTTTTTTGCCCAAACGAATGATCCGACAAAATTTCTCTTCCCAAAGAGCTCATTACAAAGGCCCATCAATGAGCAATGCTCAATATCGTCTATTGATATAAAAATAATTCCGTCATCACGTAAAAAGTCGCGAAGCAATCTAAGCCTAGGATACATCATGCAGAGCCATTTATCGTGGCGAGAAAGATCTTCACCCTCTTTACCTACGACAGTATCTAGCCATGCCTTTATTTCAGGCGAGTTCACATTATCGTTATAGCGCCACTCTTCATTTCCCGTGTTATAAGGTGGGTCAATGTAGATACATTTCACTTGCCCCGCATAATAGGGAAGCAAGGCGCGAAGGGCTTCCAGATTGTCACCCTGCACCAATAGGTTTCCAGCGTCAGGGTCGCCCGCCGATAGGTCGCTATCGCAATGCACAAGGCGGTAAGGCACTTCGCGATGGTGATTTACAACGGCCTGTTTACCGATCCAGTCGAGTGTCGGCATGGCTTAGTAACTACCCTTTAGTCTAATGCTGGTCACGCGGTTCCCCAAATACTTGATATGGCGGGTTTGAATCAATTCAGGGTCACGGGCAAGGGATGATTCAGGTAATCGGCTACTTGCCATTAGGATCGGGGGCGTTCTCCAGCGCGTAATGACCACTGACTTCAGGCGGTAAGTCGCCAAGGTACCCTGTATTGAAAATCCGATAACCCCAGCTATTTTTTGCAGCCATTCTGTTTCTTACATTACCCGCTGGCCAAAGCGCATAGATTAGCAGCTCTTCAATTCCAGTTATAATTTCGACGTGATCTTTACCGTTGCGAATATAGTTTTGCTTCAAAAACCGCTTTTTGTAATTGGCCGCTGAAGCTTTCCAGCTTTCGAAAGGATAGATCGTTGCGACGTAAACTGTTTCAGTGTCCAGATCATGTTGCCCTAGTCGTTTTACAACAGTTTGACCGATGGCTTTGCCGATGTAGGTCAAAACTTTTCGCCCATATAGGGGATGATCCTGATACTTAGCATATAGAGAAAGGGTATTGGTAAAATCTGGGTCGACTTTCTCATATTCTTTCAATTCTTCGTAAGTGTAGGGTCCACTCCATGTGACCTCATAAATATCTTCAGGCGGATATTCGGTGGTCATGTAAAGCTCCAAAGAAAAGTGAGTCTAAGCCCCACAAAGCCTGAATGCGAGACAAAACCAAACTGGATTCAGGTTAGCGTTTTGATTTCCCGTCGGTGTCCCTTCAGGATCGGGCCAAGGTTTAACCAACCCCTACACCCTTCCTATTTTTTAGCTCATATTGCAAACGGCGCTGGGAGATGGGTGTCCTTAAAGAAAACCCTAGAGGATTCGCCCTCCCCCTACCCCATGCGCTTTGCTACCGCCTCATCAATCATCGCCTGAATTGCGGCCATTCCAGCGTCAGGCTTTGGCGCTTTGCCGATATTCAACATTGCGCGGCGCTGGGCATTAGCATCCAGATTGCCATAGCTGTTAAAGGTCACGTCCAATTTGCTATGTCCAAGGTTCTGACTCCACGCTTTCATCTGTTTAGGACCGAGGTCGCGCTCATAAGCCAGCGCCATCAGCGTATTTCTAAAGCTATGCGGGTTGTAATACTTCATTCCGTTTTCAGTGAAGGCGACCTTGAAGATTTTACGCATCGGCGCGGCGCTGGACCAATGCGCTTTGGTCAGGCCCATTGGCGCAAAGCGGTCCAAGGCGTCCTGCCTTACAAGCGTAGATGGGAAAAGCGGGTCAGTCGGCGCAAAGCCCAGATCATCTTTTAGATAGTCCAGATAGCTTTTGACCTCATCTTCAATAGCTTCCCCAACGGGGAAAAACCATGTCTGTATCATCTTGCTGGCCTTCGTCGCGACCTCATCAGGGTCTTGGATGATTTCGCGGTCGTTCCAGAGAACATGCTTCAGCTTCATGGAAACGATTGCGCCATCACGCGCACCCGATAGCAGGGTGAAGGCCAACAAGGCTCGATTGCGTCGGTCGATGGCGCTGGCCTTTGGCATGGATTGTATCGTGGCGATGATTTGCGCCACGGTCGCATGATTGACCCGTTTGACGGCATTGCCCGCCCGTTCCTCTTTATCAGTCAGGCGAAGGCTTAGAAGCGCTTTACGGACCTTTTTAGGGCTGAGCTTCTCATCATCCCGCATCCAATCAAAGAAGCCGCGCACGTGGCGGACCTTGGCCTTCTTCGTACGCATACGGGTAGGTGTCGCGCGTATCGCTTCTAGATAGAGATTTACCTTATCACGGTCGATGGCGGCAAAGTCTGCCCATCCTGTCGCGGCCTCATATTGACCCAGCGCGGCCAGCCTTTGGTCGATGGTGGACTCGGCTTTCTGGATTTGAAGTTCTTCAATCCACTCTAGTTTCAGTCGTTCGTTTTTCGGATTCACTTCGGGCATATGTTTAACCTTTCGCCAAGTGGACATTTAAGGGGGGAATTGAGAATGCTATTAGGTGTAGGTCACGCCGCTGGATTGTCTGGCCGTTTTGGACCGAATTCGGCTTCCAGCGCGGCGCGATTTGCGGGTGAGCCAAAGCGGTTGAGCGTTAGATCGCACCGGCAACACTCGCCTTTGACTGTCAATTTCGACTGATTAGGCTGGACGATAAGAAAGCTATCGGGTTTGATCCGTCGCGGGGTTTTGCACCGCACGCAATATATCTCACCATAGGCACAAGGCTGTTTTTTAGCCCTCTGTCTCGCTGTGCCCCAAGCCTTCACTTTAGAGCCTAGCAGGATAACGGGGCGCGAATGCTCAACGATGGCCACGTCCAGCCTGTCGCTTTCGATCCAGCGCCGCACCGTTCTTTTGTCTACACCTAATAGCGCCGCCAGCGTCGCAATCGTATAGGGACGATGGGACCGCACCCGATGAAAGTCGTAAGAGCGTTTCATCGCCTTGGCCTAAGTTTCATCGGTTTCGAAGAGCGCCCGTATCTCTTCCACGCGCCAGACGGTCGTTCGCGGCCCGAGTTTCTGCGGTTGCGGAAAGCGCCCATCTTTCACGCCTTGCCACCATGTGGACTTAGAGACGGGTATGGGGCCACGCGGGGATAGAATTTGGGATAGGCGGACTAGACCAGTTTGGGGGAATGCGGGGTTGTCCATATTGATTGCTCCAAGGCGATTAACGATGGATGCAATCTGTTTTAGTTCATATCAAACTTGGGGCACTTCTCTAATTTTAAAAGGAACTTCCGCCACTGGCATTGTTTTCACTGATTTTTATCTTTCACACGATCCGCTTCTGAGACACCTTCTCGAAGATACTTTCGGATTGTTTTGTCGCTCATCCTTAAACCAGCGTCCTGAATCGTGTTCTGAATTCGATTGATTGCACCATTATTCACGTTTTCAGGATCATATAAATAAGGCTTTTGAGCTGCTATTGCGTGGATTAGCTGTAGCAGTGAAGAGCGTTCCTTGGGGTTAAGCTCACGTTCTTCAGTATCTGAGGCCGTATGCTCCCCTTCCGTTTTCCGAGAATGGTACTTCTTTGCTAAAGCGAGAAGCTGGTCGGGCAAATCAAAGTCCATTCTCTCAAACCATTCAAATATCTCAAGCGTGTCTATTTCGCCCCCGCGAAATCTCCAGTGACTAATCTCAAAAAGGTCGCTGCGCGACAACGCCTCTTCACGCTCTATGAAAGCTAAACTGAGCGGAAACTGCTGCAAATCAATCGAAAGTCTATTGTTCATTCTATCGTCGTAAATAAATTTCTCGAAATCAGATCGTCCATCTTTCGGCTCGAGGAAACCCAGAGACAAAAGAGTAGCCTCCATTCTTCCCATCTTTGGTTTTTTAAGCCTATCTTTCAAATCTGCATCAGAGATACCACAGGGGACTGACCGCTTCGTCAATGGACCGCTTTCAGAAAATCTGGACGACGCTTCGGCAAACTTTATTTCGATCGACTCATCATCAAGTTCGTTAAGTAGACCCAAATGAGCATCAACGGCTCTTAGGTCCGTGCTGCTAAATCCATTCTGTCGTGTGAAAAGGCGCTGAGCAGGTCCGAGCGTTTCCACCTTGCTAAACTCTCGCAGTTCCCATTGCGTGGCGTGATAAATCAACTTCTGATTTTCGATCAGGAGAAACAGAAGTTTTTGACGGTTCATCGCGCTCATAATTTTTGACGTAACCTATCAATCAAATCTTTCAAAGTTCGCAATAGATTTCACCTACCAATCCGCTTGCTTCACGCACTCATCCCAGCGTGCCGCGCGGTTAGAGGCTCGCCTTTTCACCGCACTCGCCAAGGATTGGGACCTTTCTTTCTCGCTGGTTAACTATGTCATTTTCCAAGCACAAATAGACCCTCACTTGGTCTTGTTTGAGGCGATTTTAGGACAAGAATTAACTTCACCATGGTTTCAGTCTTCGGGTCGTCTGAAGACATTATCAATGGAGCAACGTTATGTTTTACAATTTATCAATCGGAGACGAGAGAGAATCCGACCATCCCGATGAGGGCGGAAACTGGCCCAGTACGACGGGCAACCCGTCGGGAGGTGGACGCGGTAACGCAAAAGATGACTGATTGCCTGAAACTTTAGAGAGGGTCACCCCTCTCTATTTTCAAACTAATTGATTGAGCTCAGAAAAAAGAGCCAGTCACTTTTTCAGCCCACCAATCGGCTATTTTCACTCGCTCGTCCCAATATGCGGCTCGGTTATAGGTTCGCCTGATCGCGTTCTTATCTTGGTGTGAAAGATAGGCTTCTATCGCATCAGCGCTCCATAGGCCGCTTTCATTGGCGAACGTGGAAAATGTTGTTCTGAAACCATGCGACGTGACCTCCGCCGCGCTGAACCCCAGACGCCGTAAAGCCTGATTGAGCGTATTTTCACTGATCGGCTTTTCGGCGGAGCTAAGAGACGGAAAGAGCAACGCGCCCCAACCTGTCAGCTCTCGCAATTCACCTAGCAAGGCCAAAGCCGCATCCGATAGGGGCACGTTATGCGGCACCCGCATCTTCATCCGCTCCGCTGGGACGTTCCAGATGCGCTCTTCAATATCGAATTCCTCCCAGCGCGCTTTGCGAATTTCGCCAGGCCGTGATGCGAATAGGATGTGGAGTTTCAATGCAATTCTTGTTTCAGCCTTGCCGCCATAGCTATCCAGCGCCCTTAGAAACTCCTTCAGCCGCTCTTTGTCCGTTATCGCGGCGTGATATTTCACTGTAGGGCGGATCAGCGCATCTTTCAGGGCAAAGGTCGGATCAGTCTCTGCAACGCCAGACGCCACCGCATAACGAAACACGGCGCTAATGGTGGCTCTAAGGCGTCGCACGGTTTCATAGTGCCCCAGCGCTTCGCGCTTCTTCAGTGTCTTTAGGACGGTTTGCGCTTTAATTTCATTGATCGGCATATCGCCCAGATCGTCCATCGCCAGCCGTAAGAGCCATTCCTTCTTCTGAATCGTGGCTTCGGACTTTCCCTCTTTGAGCTGTTTAGCGAGAAACTTTTCAGCGAATTTCGCGAAGGTGTGTTCAGACACGCTGGCTTTTTTCGCTTTCTTCTTTTGCTTATTCGCGGCTGGGTCAACGCCTTCGGCATGAAGTTTGCGCGCCTCATCTCTAAGAAAGCGAGCCCTCTTCAAACTAACGGCTGGATATTTACCTAGGGACAAGCTCTTCTCTTTACCGCCCAAACGAAATTTGAATTTCCAGAGTTTTGACCCTTTAGGTGTCACCAAAACGAAGAGGCTGTCATAGTCCGAAACCTTGTAGGGCTTGCCCTTAGGCTTCAGCGACTTCAGCTTTGCTTCGGTTAACGGCATCAAACCCCCAAAATCGACCCCCAATTAGGGTGGATTTGGTAAAACAGCATGATACGCCTTCGGACTAACATAGGCATAAAACACCGTATTTACTAGGCTTTATCGGACGATTTCGGATTTTATGGGAGGTCGCAATGGTGCCCAGAAGAGGACTCGAACCTCCACGTCCATACGGACACTAGCACCTGAAGCTAGCGCGTCTACCAATTCCGCCATCTGGGCACGTCATTGGGAAGCGAGCCTCTAGCCCTGCGGGTGGGGTGGGTCAAGCCAGCACGTGAAAGGCGATGTTCGTTTTTCATCACGAATACGCGCTCGCCAATTCGGCACGATTATTAGCGTATAAAACTTGCTCTGAGCAGTTCGCCTTAAGGCGCGACGCCCTCGCCGAGAAGCGGGTAACGCGCCTCTTCTTTGTAAAGATTAGGACCCCGTTTTTTAGGATGACTAGAGATGAGGCTGAACTGATCGACGAGAAACGGACGCGTTTCAAAATCCGCCATCCGTTGCTCAAACGAGACAATGCGGTCGAGCGGCGAACGCGGCTTCATATAGGCCATCGTCACATGCGGCATATATTTGCGGCTTTCCATTTGGACCTCGGCCCGCCGCGCGGCGTGGCGGCAATGTGCGTGTAAACGCTCCAACGCCGGGTGGGGTTTGACGCCTGCCCAAATGGCGTGCGGTTCGGTTTTCCCGAAATGGCCACCGCCCGCGAGTTCCAGCTCAAAACTCCCCATGCGCAAAGTGCCAATTTCATGGTCCAAAAGCTCCGCATAATCGGGATCGACGTCGCCAAAAAATCCCAGCGTTATATGAAGACGCTCTTCGCTAACCCAACGTGCGCCGGACACACCTTTTTGCTCGCGGACAATGTCACCCGCAATTTTTTCAGGGAGGAAGATGGCAGCAAATAGTTTCATAGGCGAATTAAGCGGCAGGTGACCGATATGTCTTGTGAATACGCGCGGCTTCTTTTTCCATATCATCCGTCCATTCGATGTCGTGGGCGTCGATATTTTCTTTGAGCTGCGCCATGGTTGTTGCACCGATAATATTGGACGTCACAAATTCACGACTTTCGACAAATTTCAATGCGAATTGCGTGGGCGTTAAACCGAGGCGACGGGCGGTGTCATTACAATCTTTGACGGCTTCATGGGCGAGGTCATATCGCCCTAGGAACGTTGGGAATTTTTCCCACCGGGAGCCTTCAGGTTTGTTCCCATCATCATATTTCCCCGTCAGCAATCCCATCGCCAGAGGTGAGTAGACCAATAAGCCAACGTCTTCACGCATTGCGATCTCTGCGCGCTCATAATCGAAACGCCGTGCGACCAGAGAATACACACATTGGTTAGACACCATGCGCGGCCAGTTGTTTTTTTCGGCGAGTTGCAGGAACTTCATCGTGCCCCATGCGGTTTCATTGGACAGGCCAACATGACGGATATTTCCCTTCTCGACGTGACGGTTTAACGCCCCGAGAATATCCTCGAGCGGCACCATGTCAGAGGCATCATAATCTTGATAGGAGTGAAAGCCGAACCCTGGGATTGCGCGGTCTGGCCAATGTAATTGATAGAGGTCGATGTAGTCAGTCTTCAGTCGCTTGAGAGATTTCTCAACGGCTTCGTCAATTTGCGCCGGCGTGTGTCGCGTCAGAGGTTCATCCCCATCCCGCGCCCAAGTCATCTGCGAACGGCCTGTCACTTTGGTGGCCAGAACATATTTATCACGGTTTTTACGCTGCTTTATCCAATTCCCGATGTAGGCTTCTGTTCGGCCTTGCGTCTCGGCTTCGCCAGGAACGGGATACATTTCGGCAACGTCGATGAAATTGATGCCGCGCTCCAGCGCATAGTTCAGTTGCTCATGCGCCTCTGTTTCTGTGTTTTGCTTACCCCACGTCATTGTCCCAAGGCACACAGACGTCACATCAATATTTGTTCGGCCAAGTTTACGCAGGTCCATGAAGTCGCTCCAAATAATATGAAATATAGCAAAGGGCTATTTGTATTAACGTCTTTGGGGCACTATATAAGGAGAAAGCCCCCTGCAACGGGGAAATGAGATGTTCAAGGAGATGTCATGAACCAATTCGATTCAACCAAAGTCACGGGCGGCGCACAGACCGACCTGGGTCTGCGCACATTCTTGCTCGGGACCTACCGCTATATGGCAATGGCGATGGCCGTTACCGCTGTTGTCGCGTTCTTTACGGGTCAAGCCATCACAAATGGTGTGATTCCGGTTTCACTAATTTATAACCCAATCACAGCGATTGCGTCATTCCTCATTATCGTATTCGGTTTTGGCGCTGTCGGAAAAAAACTTCCGTCTATGTCACAAGGTGGCGTGCTGGCGTTCTTGTTTGGCTTCGCCGCCTTTATGGGCGTTCTTATGTCAGCCTATGCGACAGCCTTTTTTGACCCGACCATCGTTGCGAAAATCTTCTTTATGACCGTGGCTATGTTCGGTGCTTTGTCGCTGTTCGGTTACACAACGAAGTTTAATCTCAGTGCCGTAGTAAAATATGCCTTTGCCGCATTCATGGGCTATGTCCTGATCGGTTTGGTCGGCATGTTCGTTCCAGCCCTCAGCGTTTTTGCGGGCGGCACATTTGGCATGATCATCAACATCGTTGCACTTGCCGCGATTGCAGTGATCACAGCTTGGGAAACACAGCATTTGAAGCGCGTCTATTACGCCTATGCAAATGACGCCTCCATGCAGGGTAAAATGCAGGCCTTTGGTGCCGCATCCTTGCTGCTAGCTTTCATCAACATGTTCCAAATCTTGATGAACCTTTTTGGCCGCGAATAGTCCCTAGCGGAAAATCTATTCAGGTAAGCATTCCGAGCCGCCCTTTGAGAAATCAAAGGGCGGCTTTTTCTTTGCCGAAATGTAACGCACGCGCTGCAGTTCTGGCAGATATGTTTAACACACCCTTAATCGCGCGCGGACTATGTCCTGAATCATGCGCATCTCTCGCAAATATTTAATCGAAACGCTTGTTCCACGTCTGTTTGTGGCGGGACTTAGCTGTACCTATTTGACGGGTATGGCTGTGTTGGCAGGTTTTGCGATGTCGGCCAAAGACCTGCCTGACCCGAAAAAACTATGGGAGCGGAACCGTCCCGTCTCCGTACAGATCGTGGACCGTAATGGGCGCGATGTTTTAGTGCGCGGCGCCACCGTCGAGCGCCCTGTTGATTTGGATACCCTGCCTTTTCACGTCCCGATGACATTTCTTGCCACGGAAGATGAGCGCTTTCGCAACCATATCGGTGTCGACCCGCGCGCTTTAACCCGCGCGATGTGGCAGAATATTCGCGCCAAACGCTATGTGCAGGGCGGATCGACCCTAACGCAACAATTAACCAAAAACATCTTCCTGACGCCCGATAAAAAGCTGTCGCGTAAAGCCCAAGAAATGATGCTGTCCATTTGGATGGAAAGAGATTTCAGCAAAGACGAGTTGTTGGAGATGTATCTCTCTCGCGTTTATTTTGGCAGCGGGTCTTGGGGGCTGGAGAATGCGAGTTTGCGCTATTTCAACAAACCTGCGGCAGAGCTGACGCTGGCAGAGGCCGCCATGTTGTCAGGGCTCTTGCGCGCACCGTCTCGCCTAAACCCTGTGGCTGATTTTGACGGGTCAGTGAAACGCCAACACGTCATTTTGAATTCGATGGAGGCGCAAGGTCTTTTGGATGTCGGGGTATTAGACGCAGCGAAAGCGGACCCTATCGAAATCCACAGCCCAAAAGACACCGAAGGCGCGCAATATTTCGTCGATTGGATCTGGGATGATTTGGAGCGCCGTATCGGTGTGCCAACCCAAGATATAATCGTACAGACAACCCTCGACATTGAGGCGCAGACGGCGGCGCAAGCCGCGTTAGTCACCCACCTCGACCCAGATCGGGGCGCGACACAAGGCGCGATCATTAGTTTGGACGGTACTGGCGGTGTCTTAGCGCTGGTCGGCGGACGCGATTATGGCGAGAGTCAGTTTAACCGCGTCACGCAAGCGGTGCGACAACCGGGATCCGCCTTTAAACCCTTTGTCTATCTCACCGCACTCCGCGCTGGGAAGTCACCTTGGGACACAACACTCGACGCACCGATTACGATTGAAGGATGGACGCCAGAGAATTTCACAGAAAAGCACTTAGGAACAGTCACGCTCCACACGGCCTTAGCGAAATCGCTGAACACCGTCGCGGTTTCGCTGGGCGAAGAGGTGGGGCGCGAAAATGTCGTTTCCACGGCCACGCAAATGGGTCTCGCAAATTTGAAACCATTCCGCAGTCTTGCGCTGGGTGCGCAGGGACAAACCCCGTTAGCTGTCGCGGAAAGCTATTTGCCCTTTGCAAACTGGGGAACACAGCGCGCTGCCTATGGCATCCTGTCAATTTCCACAGCCGACGGTACGCCGCTCTATGATCGGGTCGCACCCAATGGCGCAATGGTACTGTCCCCGAATGAATTGGCGGACATGAACTATATGATGATAGAAGCTGTGGAGCGCGGCACGGGTCGACGGGCGCGGGTTGAAGGCCATATGATTGCGGGGAAAACAGGAACGACCAACGATTTCCGTGATGCGTGGTTTGTCGGATATGCGCCCGACCATGTGACGGCCGTTTGGGTCGGCGATGACACGAATGCGCCAATGGCAAAAGTCACAGGCGGCAGCATTCCTGCGATGATCTTTGCCGACACAATGAAGGTCCAACTCGTCGATGCCCCGGCCGCCAGACTCCCTGTTTCTGTTGAACCGGACTGGGCGCGAAAGGATGCCCAACTTTTGAATCTATTAGACCAATTAGAAACCCGCTTGCCTTAAACCCAGATTAAGGCGCGAAGAACCACCGTCCACCCACGAAAAAATTATAAGATCTATGGATACCCGGTAAGTCTCTGTAGTTCGCCCGAATGTTGCGATCGCGGCCAGACACATATTCAAATCCTGCGGCTAAACGTAAGTTTTTGGTCAGTTCATACGACGACCCCGCAAAAGCATTGGCATAAGTATCCGTATAGGCATCATCGGCAAAGACGGCGAAATTTGGGTCATTATCTGCGGTGCCTTCGAATGTCACTTCGCGGCGTAAGACCCCTGCACCTGCGCCAAGAAACGGGCGGAATTTGTGACCGTCACGGAAGTCGTAAAACACATGCAAGCCGTAGGTTTTGACGGAGCTATCACCCCGCGTATCCGAAGCCCCATTCAGCCCGACGATGTCGGAATAACGATAGGCATGTTCCAACTCTGCGCGCCAATTTTTGTTCAGCCTATATCCAACCGCCCCTGCGATCTCATAGCTATTGTCAAATAGAAGATTGTTCTCATCTTCGATC
The DNA here is from genome assembly GCF_014652455.1 of Litorimonas cladophorae. Taxonomy (GTDB): domain Bacteria; phylum Pseudomonadota; class Alphaproteobacteria; order Caulobacterales; family Maricaulaceae; genus Litorimonas; species Litorimonas cladophorae. Next base: position 48,576 of record NZ_BMYV01000003.1, read on the forward strand.
GCACCATATCCGCGCAGCGCGATGTAATAGCCTTCGCCTTTGGTGGCTTGCGCGGTTGCGGTTTGAGCGGAAGTTCCCAGAATCAGAACAGCGAAGCTCAGAGAACAGCAAAGTTTGGAGAGTGGGCGAAGCAATCGAGCGGGTCTGGCCGCAGAAGATCGAATGGATAAAATCATATCTGGTATATTTTGATCGCGTTTCATTTTTCGCGCCTAAATCCTGCCTGCCAACTTATCAAGACAACTAAGCACGGTCTGGGGAAAGTCGACATTATGAGAAACCGCCTTAATTCCGTTCACTTTCAGTTCACACTGGCACTTTATGGGGGCCACGATTGGACGTCGCCCCTTTTGAGGTGTTCAATCTGTCGGCCCCCAATACACCGACATATGCGCCTTCCGCAGTATGTGGGCTGGGGAGGGCGCATATTTTAATCGAGCGCGTTGAGTGCTATAGGCTGCTAAAATTCCGCACCGACGGCATGTAGAACTGGGCCGTTTTTACTGAGCCAACGTTTGGCGCTTTTCACATCATCGAAAATACGGTCACAAACGGCCCAAAATGCGGCACTGTGATTGGCTTCAATCATATGCGCACATTCATGCGCACACACATATTCCAATACATGAGGCGGCGCGCAGATCAGGCGCCAAGAATAAGAAATATGGCCTTCTCCCTGTCGGGTGATGCAACTTCCCCAACGGCTCTCCGTATCGCGGATCGAAACTTTGCCCACGCGCTTATCCAGTTTCTCAGCATAATGATGGCTGGCCGCTTCTAACTCGGCGCGGGCTTCGCGGATAAGGAAACGACGGACACGGCCCGGGAAGCTCTCCGCGTCAGGACTGGGCACAATGATCTTCTGCCCGATTCGGTCTATTTTCGCCCGACCTCGTCCCGTCGGATTCACCAATCTAAATGGCTGGCCCTGAAATAAAATTTCCCCACCCGGCACAAAAGGCTGGGGAGAAGGTAACGCTTCGAGTTGGACATCAATCCAATCGCGCTGCTGCTGTGCAAATTGACGGGCCTTAGCGAAAGCAGAGGTGCCGGGCACCACAACATGTACTTCACGCGACCCCGCTTTGACCTTTAGTGAGATACGGCGTGCCCTGTCTGAGTGCACATAGAGCACGCGCGGGTCGCCGCCATCTCGTAACGGGAAATCTGCCTTGCTCGGTCGGGCCGGCATGTTATCGTCCACGCCAAGTAAAGATTTCAGGAAACCACTCATGTCGCGTCAGTTATCATCTCTGTTAAAAATTTCGGTCGCTGGATTCGTCCTCTTAAGTGTGGGGGCGTGTAAGCCCGCAGACAAGGGCCAAGGTGCATTGAAGTCTGCGGGTGTGGAAGCGCTGAATTTGAGCAAAGCAGATACGTCCATCTTTGGCAAATATTTCGAGACAGCCGCTTGTGACGTGGATGAAATGGAAGCGCTCGGTGCGCTAGCAGGCTTAGGATTGGGTGAAACAGGCACAAATAATCTTACATTCGCAAAGCGTAAATTTGAGGCTGGCCGCGTCGTTTACTCAGATTTTCGGATAGAGACATCAGACACGGAGTCTTTTTCTTCCAAACAGATCACGTTCCATTGTCCGCAGATGGGCGAAGAAGCGCCCAATTTTGAACGCCTTGATCTGAAAGATGCAACGCTGCGCGAGGATGAAATTACCGCGAATTTCGGGACGCTGAGTGTTTCCCACCCAACAGCCGACGCCGCCAAAGCCCTCGTCGCAGGTATGATGAGCTCAGACAATGACACCTCTGGTGATATCGGATTTGGTGCTGTGTCTGTCACAGGCGTCAAAGTAACAGGCGACGCGTTCTCGGGTACACTTTCGGCCCTCGCCTGGGGTGAAGACCGCGGCGCGGACAAACGCGGGACAGCCGACCTCATGTTAGAAGAGCTGAAAATGACAGTTCCAGGCAAAGATGGCGTTCAGGATATGACCGTCGACTTTGAGGGCATGGGTGCGCGCAACTTAAACATCGGCGCAAAGCTGCTCCCGCGATACGGCCTGTCTCCAAACGGCGCGATCAGCCAATTTATCGGCAGTTTGAATACAGGTACCAAGCCCTATGACGAATTGATTATTGGGGATCTTGATGTTGATGCCGAAGGCTTTTCGCTAGATTTTGACGGCATTGAAGGAAAAACAACCGAGGCAGGCGATGTCATCACAACGCGGCAATCTTTCAACCCCATGACCATCACACTGAAACCTGCATTGGGCGAGAACCCCGAATTTAAACGGGCATATACGATCCTTAAATCACTGGATTTCGAAACCATTGAAATGTCAGGCAGCTCTGTAACACGTTTGGACAAGAGCGATGACAGTATCGCCGTCTCGGACGGTTTGTGGGTCATCAAGGATGCTATGAAATTAAATTTTGAATATGAAGCTGAAGGTCTGGCAGAGATGCTGAAAAGCTTGCAGACAGCTCAGAGTGTGACGTCGCAATCTCAAATGGCGGCGATGTATGAGCCGCTGAAACTGCGGTCCATGCGTTTTACGATGGAAGATAATTCTATCGTGGCGCGCGGCTTGAAACTCGCAAGTGAAATGACGGGTCAATCCGAAGCCAATATCAAACGCGGTTTGGGCATGTTGGTTTTTGGGGCCGCGATGGCCGCCGAGAATGAGGTGCAGGCCGAAGTCTATTCCGAAACGATTGAGGCCTTCGCCGATTTTGTGAAGAATGGCGGCACGATGACGATCGAAGCCAACCCGCCCGCACCCTTCTCGCTCGCTCCGCTTGTTACTGGAAAAGGCGCAGATGTGGATCCCGCGACACTAGGTTTCTCAGCCAGTCAGGAAAATGAAGCGCCTTAAGTCCATTCAGCATAAGGATGTGATATGATCAGAGACAGTCTGTCAGAGCTTAAAGGCCTAGATCACGATCCAGACTTCCGTTGGCGTGGGACGAGTGTCACGCGCATCGAGAATCTGTCTGATATTGTCTTTGCGATTGCCTTAGGCATGCTGATTACAGGCGTAGATGCGCCCCGTACATTGGTGGACCTGCGCGAATTTTTGGTCAACATCTTCCCGACCATTCTGGGGTTTTGCGTTTTATTAGGGTTGTGGAATGGGCATTACACATTCTTCCGTCGCTACGGCGTTGCCGACTCGAAGATCATTATCTTAAATGCGGTCTTGATTTTTATTGTCCTATTTATGGCTTACCCGCTTCGCTTCGCCTTTGACTCACTCTTTGGGTTTATCACACAAGTTTTCACGGGGGATTACACGCGATCCATCAACCTCGGACTCAGGAGCTACAGAGACGCCGCCGAAATCATTGCCTATTTTAGTCTCTTCTATTCTGCATCCTTTGCGGTTTTCGCGATGATGCAGGGACATGTGCTAAAGAAAGCTGAGCTCCTAAGTCTCAACGCGCATGAATTAGCGGTTTCCAAACAAATGCATTTGGTCCGCTGGTTACAATGCGGCACAACCCTGCTCTGCGCGATCCTCGCGTGGTTTACCCCCCTTGGCCCCGCTGCTGCGGGACTAATGGCTACATTCAGGCCTCTCTTCCTGATTGCAGCCAAGCGCTATCCTGTTCCAGAGACAACATAAGCCATACATTTTCATAGCCCCACCCTGCGCGGATTGGCCGCCCACGCTCACTTGAAACCTTCACACGCGTCGCGCATATGGTGGGCAACGTAATCTAAACCCTCACGGAGCCTTCCATGAAAGTCCTCGTCCCCGTCAAGCGCGTGCTTGACTATAACGTCAAGGCCCGGGTCAAACCCGACCAATCGGGCGTTGACCTGTCCAATGTCAAAATGAGTATGAACCCGTTTGACGAAATCGCCGTCGAAGAGGCTGTCCGTCTCCAAGAAGCTGGTACAGCGACCGAGACAATCGTTGTTTCGATTGGTCCCGCAAAGGCGCAAGAGACAATCCGCACAGGCCTTGCTATGGGTATGGACCGCGGTGTTCACGTCCAAACAGATGAAGATCTTGAGCCTCTCGCAATTGCGAAAATCCTTAAAGCGGTCGCAGAAGCCGAAGGTGCCGATCTCATCGTGATGGGCAAACAAGCTATCGACAATGATTATGGCGCAACAGGCGGTATGCTCGCAGCTCTCCTCGGCTGGCCAATCGGCTCAGCCGCAAACTCTATCGCTCTGGATGGCGGCGCGCTTAGCGTTGTCAAAGAAGTCGATGGCGGTTTGCAAACGGTGAAACTGCAAATGCCAGCCCTCGTAACGGCTGACTTGCGTTTGAACGAGCCACGCTATGCGTCGCTTCCAAACATCATGAAAGCCAAGCGTAAGCCAATTGACGCGAAGACACCTGCCGATTTTGGTGTGGACACAACGCCGCGCCTCAAGACCCTAAAAGTCACAGAGCCAGCAGCACGCGAAGCTGGTATTAAAGTCGAAGACGCAGCAGCGCTGGTCGATAAATTGAAAAACGAAGCAGGAGTGATCTAATGGCTGTCCTCGTTATTGCAGAACATGACAACACAACGTTGAAAGACGCGACACATAAAACTGTCACCGCAGCTTCCCAGATGGGCGGCGACGTTGACATTCTCGTTGCAGGTAAAGGCATCAAAGATGTTGTCGCCGCAGCCGCCAAAATTGACGGCGTCCGCGCGGTTATCGGCGTTGACCATGACGCCCTAGAGCGTCAGCTGGCCGAAGCCATGGAAGTCGTCGTCGTCGGCCTAATGGATGGCTATGACGCGGTCCTTGCGCCTGACACAACCTCGCATAAAAATTACATGCCACGCGTCGCAGCCAAGCTCGATGTGCAGCAGATTTCTTCCGTCACGGGCGTTGAAAGCGCGGACACATTTGTCCGTCCAATTTACGCCGGTAACGCCATGGCGACTGTGCAGTCCACAGATAGCAAAAAAGTCGTCACTGTGCGCGCAACAGCCTTTGCAGCGGCAGGCGAAGGCGGCTCTGCCTCGACGTCCGATGCGGATGCAGGCCTCGGCGCGCTGAAATCTGAATATGTAAGCGAAGAGCTGTCCAAATCGGATCGCCCAGAATTGACAGCGGCAAAAGTCGTCGTCTCTGGTGGTCGCGGTATGGGTTCGGGCGAGAACTTCAAATTGCTTGAAGGCATTGCCGACAAACTCGGCGCCGCGATGGGCGCTTCACGTGCTGCCGTGGATGCGGGTTTTGTGCCCAATGATTGGCAAGTTGGCCAAACAGGTAAAGCCGTGGCACCACAGCTTTATATCGCCGTCGGTATTTCTGGCGCGATCCAGCATTTGGCTGGCATGAAGGACTCGAAAGTCATTGCCGCTATCAACAAAGACGAAGATGCGCCGATCTTCTCCGTCGCTGATTACGGCCTCGTCGCAGACCTGTTCAAAGCTTTGCCTGAGCTAGAAGCTGAATTAACTAAAGCTGGCTACTAAGCCCTATTGTTATCATAAATGAAAAAAACCCCGACACTTTCGTGTCGGGGTTTTTTTATGGCTCTAATTCTAAAAGACTGAATTTACGGAATTATCGTCACGCCCGTTGCGCCAGAGCTAAAGGCGTCGCGCACAACGCCTGCATCAAAGAAAATCATGCGGCCAGGGTCTGTCTCGACCTGCGGATTATTATCGCTTGCCCATGCCACGACGAATTGATCTGTTCCGTCCAAATAAGCCGGCGTAAAAGTAACGTCACGGTCGCTGCCAAAGAAATTTGACAGATCAATGTCGAATTCATCTTCTTGCGGTAATTCCGTGATCATGCCGCTATTATTGAGCGTATCTTCAATAATTTGCCCGTCAATCACATAAACAGCGCTTCGGAAACGCGAAACGCCCAGGAACTCCTGCTTTCCATCACCATTCATATCTTCGACCATAGCGCCGAAACTGGAGCCCTGCCCCCCTTGGCGCGTTAAGGTGGCGGAGGATGATCCAAAAAGACGGGTATTTGTATCGGGATCAATCGCTGCGAATTCATCCCCGTCGATCATGAAAACATCATTCACACCGTCGAAGAACAGCAAAGTCGGGATACCATCGCCGTCATAATCCTGCCCGGCCACCACTGTGCCAAATTCATGGTCCCGCAGTCGAAAGCCTTGCGTGGTCAAATCTAACGCGTCTAGATCGACGGATGTGGTGCTTGCGGTTCCCAAAACCGCACTTTTGAGGAAGAATAGGTTATTGTCCGAGAAATTACGTTGGCGTAAAATCAAGTCTGCAACGCCATCCCCGTCGACATCTGGGATCGGGAGAAAATCTGCCGTTTCGGCCCGAACGAAACCGTTAAACTCATTTCGAAAATTAAACGTCACGTCGAAACCGTCGGCTATGGTTTTAGGCGTACCCGTTCCGTCGACACCATAAATAATGCCAGCTTCGCCCGATCCGTCATTCCCGCTAAGCAGAACGACGGCAATATCATTGATGTCATCCCCGTTCACATCTGGGATGAGCGTTGCATTTATTTCCCCATCGGGGCTGGTGATCGAATAAACAATGCGGTCGGCGATACTGCTCGGGTCTATATTTCCCCTCAACGCGGCATATTCCGCTTCGCTATCGATGGGGAATACATAAATATTACCATCTGCAGACAGCAAAACATCTGTCCCACTCCCATCGGCCTGCGCCAATGCACTCAACGCATTTGGTGTGAAATCGCCTGTATTGTTAGTGGTTGTAAACCTCACACCTGAGGCTGTATCGGCGCCAACACTTTGGTTCGACGTAGCGCCCGCGATAAATTCGCTCTCAATGATATAAGCGGAGGCATTGCCCTTGCCCGTGACATTGGTAACGGCCAGTTCGGCGTTCCCGTCACCGCTCACATCTGGAATTTTCGTAAAAGGAACTCCGAAAGTCTGAAGCGCTGTCTCGCCTTGGATCGTGAAAGCGGATGTTTCGGCATCATCGTCGACATCCAATATTTGGACTTTGAATTCAGACGCTAGATCAACGCCTTGGAAGGTCCCGGTCAGATCGAACTCATAAAGATTATCGCCATTTGCATCAGCGGGGGCTTCAAAATTGAAAACCCGCGAAGTCAATAAGGTTGTTGTCACAACGCGGTTCCCATTAGAATCGGGAGCAGTAATTGCGAAACTCACCGTGAAAGGTTCGGCGTCAGGCCCCACCAAAGCCAGATTGCGCGGCTCTTCATTGCTCGGCGCACTGACGGTGAAATCCGTAAAAACGATATTCTCGAAACTATTATTTTCTTCGATGCTGGCTTCGAACAGGCTCGGGATACCGCCGTTTGCAGGGGGTTGCACAACAACGGGTGGCGTGGGCGTCGGCGTGGGAGCGCTGGATCCACCACCTCCCCCACCGCAAGCCGATAGAACCGTAAAAAGAGCTGATCCCATTAAGGGCTTAAACGCCTGTCCGCGCGCAATCTGTGTCATATACTCAACCTCCCGAAACCGCGCGCCCACCAGTAAAGTGCAGAATGGGAAAATAAACGCAAGGTCATTTTCTACGCCATTTGATTTTATCTCTTCGAGGAGGACGTCCGCTTTTTGCGGAATTTGAAAACCTGTCCCGTCTTCGAAGCCAGCTAACCCTCTGTAATCATGTACTTTCCTATAATCGCATTCCCGCTCCAAAAACTTGTGATACTTTACACAGGTTCTTTCGGACACGGGACAGGCGGGGCCTCGCTTGCTGGTTTGAGAGACGGTGGGTCTGAGCGTTGGGTGGTGAGACATCCGAGTGTGCCGGGACTTTAGGAGTGAGAGCCGACCGCTGGTTCCAAGTGTGCCAACTGCGGGGTTTATGACTGGCCGCTTCTTCAAAAACCATTGCCGCAAGGTTTGCATTATTCGTCTGACAATCGGGTGATGTGGCAATCGCGTAAAACAAAAACTATAAATTTGGTATTCCATCGCGGATGCCAACCTTGCGGACGGTCCCGCTTATAATTTTGGCTTCGGCAGTTTCCCCCTGAAATATGGAGATGGGCTGTGTAAGCTTTCGCTTGCCCAATCTCCTAACGTGCAGTGGTTCCGATAAACATAAGCGCCTCTGTCACAAATTTTGGATCCATCACGGCGCTAACATGCGACCCCGATAATTCACGATATTCAGCATTTGGGATAATCTTCGCAAGCGCCACCCCCGAGCCATTGTCAAAATCGCGATCGCCCGTCATCACCAAAACAGGAATGTCAAAGGTCCGTAGGAGGTCGGCACCCGTGTAAAGCCGCGACGAGAGCGCCCCACGAAGCCCCGCCACGCTGCCGCCTGTCGCTTCAATACGCGCTTGAAAAGCCCGCGCCCCGGCGGTGTCTTCTCCACGCGCGAGTTGGTCAAGCGCGGCACGAAATGCGTCATTACGGTCTGTATTGGTCTCATCTGCGGCTGCGTCACCAATACCGCCCAACACCAAGCGTCCACCTTCTCGGGTTAGCAAATGATATCGCAACGCTGTCAACGCTCCAAAGGAGTATCCGACAATTGCATGGGCATCCGCATCCAAATGCGCCATCAACGCGATTTGATCACGCGCAACGGCGTCACGGGGCCAAGCGCTTTCAACGTCTCGCACTTGGGACTGTCCGTGACCGCGCAAGTCGGGGGCAATGACGCGATATCCCGCATCGACAAGGGCATCGAAAATACCCGTCTCCACAAAGTTCTGCTGCGCCGAAGAAGAAAACCCATGCAGGAGCAACAAAACAGGCCCCTCGCCGCGTTCCAGAAAACTGATCTTTTCGCCGTCAAAGGATGCGAATGATTGGCGTTGCGTTTGCAAATTTTCGCTGGCTTGAACCGCCAAATTTTCGATATTCAACGCGGGTGTTTGGCAGGCTGAAAGTCCAATTACGCAACCTAAAACGAAACTCATTTTTCGAAAAATATCCATGTCGGCAAAATGCGAGTTGCCCCTCGAATGTAAAGCAGAAATCCTCTAGAGGTCTCCTATGACACGTACACTCCTCCTCACATCTGCTCTGCTCTTCTCCGCTTGCAAAGGCCTCGACGTTCCACCGCCCAGCTCGGATATGAACACGCCGCAGATCGCAACGACGCCAGCGCCGAAAACAGGCATGGTTGCGGCGGCAAACCCATTGGCAACGGAAGCGGGCCTGAAGGTCCTACGTGCCGGTGGCTCTGCTGTGGATGCCGCGATTGCTGTGCAAGCCACATTAGGTCTCGTTGAGCCACAGTCGTCAGGCTTGGGCGGCGGTGCGTTCATGGTACTCTATGATCCGAAATCCGCCAAAGTCTGGGCCTATGATGGGCGCGAAGAAGCCCCAACAGGCGCGACGGCAACCATGTTCCAAGACCCGACAACAGGAAAACCTCGCAGTTATTTTGAACGCGTCGGCTCCGGACAAGCCACAGGTACGCCCAGCGCGATGGTCATGCTGCACAAGGCACATGAAGATTACGGCACCTTAGATTGGGGCACCCAATTCGACAGCGCGATCACGCTGGCCGAAGACGGATTTTCTGTCAGCCCCCGCTTGGCTGGATTGATCACGCGTTTTGGCGGCTATATCCTCAAGGATAACCCCAATACGCGGGATTATTTTTTCACCGAAGACGGAACGCCAATTCCTGAGGGCTTTCTCCGCGACAACAAACCTTATGCCGAGACATTGCGGGCCTTGGCAGAAAACCCGCGCGCCCTTCTTGAAGGTCCCATTGCCGAAGACATTGTCGCGGCCACACGTATGGACCCCTTCCCTGGGACATTGAGCCTTTCGGACATGGCCGCCTATCAGCCCCGTAAAACGGAAGCGCTGTGTACAGAATATCGAGAACACGCGATATGCGGCGCCCAACCCCCAGCCAGCGGCGGTGTCGCTGTGCAGTCGCTACTGGGCGTGTTAGAAAATTTTGACATGGCCGATGTCGGGCAAACAGCACAGGGTTGGCATCTTTTTGCCGAAGCCAGCTTCCTGGCCTATGCTGACCGCGATAAATATGTCGCCGATCCAAAATTCGTCGCTGTTCCCATTCGCGAAATGCTCGATAAATCTTATTTAAAAAAACGCGCAAGTTTGATTTCAGACGATGCTGTTATGCAAAATGTTACGGCGGGGGACCCCGTCGCCTTTGCTCGCGGGAAAGATGCGACGCCCGATAATCCGGGCACGTCTCACTTCACAATTGTCGATAAAGACGGCTTGACAGTTTCCATGACAACAACGGTCGAAGGGGCCTTTGGCAGCCAGCGAATGGTGCGCGGTTTTCTACTCAACAATCAGCTCACCGATTTTTCAGCCCTTGATCAGGACGCCGACGGCGTTTTGATTGCCAATCGTGTGGCCGCTGGAAAACGTCCGCGCAGTTCCATGAGCCCGCATATTGTCTTCGCGCCAAATGGCGAATTCCTCTTCACCACAGGATCGCCTGGCGGAAATTCAATCATCGCTTACACAGCAAAAACGATTGTCGGGATGGTGGATTGGGGCCTGTCGCCACAAGACGCAATTGAGCTCCCCAATGTGATTGCACGCAATGGGTCGCTGCGATTGGAAGCTCAGAATTTACGGAATGCTGAGACGTCCGAAATTGATCGCGGCGTCGGCGCAAAAGAATTTGGCATGGATGAGGCAACCGTTTCCGCACTCGAAACAATGGGTCACGATGTCCGCCGCTCTCAAGGCGAAATCTCAGGTCTACATATTATCTATCGGCAGCAAGATGGCACCCTTATTGGTGGTGCCGATCCACGCCGCGAAGGTACAGCTATCGCCCAATAAACGGGCTGCACTCTTACGCTGAAAGCGGCAGCGTGAGTAAAAACCGAGTCCCTGTCTCATCCGAGGACATGAGGTTCAAATCGCCGCCTTGCGCTTTGGCTAACTCCTTGGATATCGACAGGCCCAAGCCCGTTGAACGGGTCTCCGCGCTATGGGCTTGGCCACCTGAAAATGCTTGAAACAGATTATTGCGGGCGCGGTCTGGCAACCCGGGGCCCGTGTCTGATATGCGCAATTCGGCAAGACCTTCGCGGACTTCTGCCCCGACGAGTAAACGACATTGTGCCGATTTATGCGCGATCATCGCTTGGGCCGCATTCCGGAACAGATTGTGAAAAATACGATAAGCGTGGTCTGGATCGGTCCGCACCATTAAATCCGTCGGAACAGTATTGCGAAAATTGACCCCCGGAAACTGCGCAATGACGTCAGCCGCGGCTTCACCGATAATAAACGCAATCCGCGTGTCTTGGATTTGCGGGTCGGCCGTTTCGGCTTTGGAATAAGACAAGACGTCGTCTGTCAAACTGATCCCGCGTTCTACCGTGCGCGTCAAACGTTCCCCCATCTCGGCCATCTTTGGCTCCGGGTTCATAGACAGGCGGTCTGATATCAGGAGGGCCGACGATAGCACATTTCGTAGATCATGGTTGATCTTCGCCACAGCCAATCCCAATCCCGCCAAGCGTTCGCGCTGATGGAAGGCGGCGCGCAGGGATTGTTTCACATCGGTAAATTCGCGTTGGAGCTGCCCGATTTCATCTTGGCGTTTGGAGCGCGTCCGAATAGCGCGTCGCCGCGCAGGGTCTTCGCGAAACGCTGTCATGTCTTCGGCCAATTGCTGAACAGGACGAATAATCATGGCCGACATCGACAAATAAATGAGCCCCCCTGTAATGATGGCAATGATTAAGGAGAGCCAAAAAATTCGTCTGAAATAGTCGCGCAACGCCAATCGCAATTTCTCACGCGGGATAAGAAGCTCTAGGGAGTCTTGCCCCGCAACGGGGCTGTTCGAAATCACACGCAGGACTTCTTCACCATCAGAAAATAGATCACGAAAGGGCTGAAGGAGCGACGGGAACCGAGGGGCTTCGCGCAAATCTAATGTGGTGACAGCCCCCGTTTCTGTCGGCGGGGCACCTAACATTAACTCAGTCATACCATCACGCTTGGCCGCCATCAGCATGACGTCGGTGTCAGCCATGAATTGATTAGTCAAAATCGTTGAGGCTTCGTAATCAGGGACACCGGTCAAAGCCTGCGCGAGCAGTCCCGCTTGCTGCGTGCGTTCAGACAGCCAATCCTGACGAAACAACGCTGCGGACGGAATGAAAAGAAGCATCTCCGCCAGCATGACAAAGCCAATCGTTAAAAGCAGAAGCTTTGACGATAATCGGCGCGATATGAAGCCATCAATCATGTGGGATACTTAGGTCGCAGCGCCCAATTTTCCTAGGGGAACTTATGCCTAATGAAACTTAGCCCAGAAAGCGGCCGTCTTTCGCGGCATCGCATTAGGGCCGAACAGATCTTCGGTATACAGGCTAGATGCCGCACGTTTCACGGCTTCCGACCGGGTTGGGTAAGGCGAAATTATTTGCGCCAATTTAGAGAGCTTCATGCCGCCGGTCATCGCGACGGACAACATATGGATCATCTCTCCCGCATGTTCGCCCACAATGGAACCGCCAAGAACCTTTCCTTTGTGGTTCACAACGATCTTTACCCCGCCCTTGGTCGAACGTTCTGCGATAGCACGGTCATTTTCGTCAAAATGAAATTCAACTGTTTTGACCCGATCTCCAAATTTCTCACGCGCTTGCGCTTCGGATAAGCCAATATTGGCGAGCTCTGGGGACGTGTAAATCGCGGCCGGCATACGGTCATTTTTCGCACTCGAAAAACCTTTGTTCAGTGCCTGCGGGAGAAGGAAGAAGTTCTTGAAGAGCTGGCCTGCGTGGAAGCCCGCAATATGAGTCAGTCCACCCATGCCTTTGACGACGTCCCCCGCTCCGTAAATCCTCTTATTTGATGTTCGGAGGTTGCCGTCCGTTTCGATGCCGCGCTTGTCGAACTTCACGCCGGCCGCATCTAGACCTAGATCGTCCACCGCTGGAGCCCGGCCTGCGGCGACCAGAAGATGAGAGCCCTTAATTAGAGTCCCGTTTTCCAGTTCAATAATGATGTTTTTGGCTGTCTTGCGTATCTCCTTCGTCGCGGCGGGCGCGTGAAAGGTGACGCCTTCTTCCTGCAATGCTTCAACAAGGACTCTCGCATGTTCTGGCTCGTTACGGCCCAATGGCGGGGCAATATCGACAATCGTAACTTTGGCACCAAGACGGCGGAAGGTTTGCCCCATTTCCAATCCAATAGGTCCCGCACCAATAATGAGTAAGTGTGATGGGAAGGTCTTAAGGCTAAAGATAGTCTCATTTGTCGCGTAGTCGACCTTATCCAAGCCTGGAATTGGCGGCGCGGAAGCGCGACTGCCCGTGGCCACAACAAAACGCTTGGCGCGCACCCGGGTAGTGTCGGACTCAACTGTCTTTTCATCGACGAAATGAGCGTATTCAGAGATGACCGTTGCCCCGAAACCTTCGAACCGTTCGACAGAATCCATTGGCGCGATTGTCGCAATCACGCCTTGAATATGCGCCTTCACGGCCTCCCAATTCACTTCGGGTTCGACAGGCTTAACACCAAGGGACGCGCCCTCACGGCGGGCTTGGGCGACTTTACCCGCTTTCAGAATAGCTTTTGATGGAACGCAGCCGTGGTTCAGACAATCGCCGCCCATTTCGGCACCTTCAAAGAGGACAACGGATCGCCCAATTTGCGCCGCGCCCGCGACCATGGATAGGCCAGCAGAGCCCGCGCCGATTACGCAGAGGTCGACGTCATATTCTGTTTTGCTAGTGGACATAAAAGCGTTCTTTCTCGCTAAAATTTTGACTGGCAGCAGGCGAAATTCCAGCCACCAAATATTGTTTGGAAACGTCAGATAACGCTATGAAGCGTCCAGATTGACAGACGAATTTTTGAAGAATTTTTTATAAATCGCAGGGATGAGCGCAACGAAAGCCAGTGCGCAAAATGCTGGAAATAAATTGGCTCCAGCCGCCTTAACAACCGCACCTACGTCAACTGCCTCGCCAGCCGCAGCTGCGTCCAGTAATGTCCCACGCAATCCTGCGCCTATCCATGTATAGGCAATTGTACCTGGAATAATTCCCAGCGCGGTTGAAATAAAGAAATCTCTGAATTTCGCGCCCAAGATGGCTGGTGCGATATTCACGACCGCAAATGGGAAAATTGGGATCAAACGCAGCGTGAATAGATAGGACAATGCATTTTCATTAAACCCCGCCTCCATCTTGCCGACAAATGGACCCGCAACGGATTTCAGGGTTTCGCCAATCGACGTCTTTGCCGCAAGGAATAGGAGACAGGCCCCGATGGTCGCACCAACAATCGTTGCGGGCGCACCGACGGCCAAACCAAAGAGAAAACCCCCACCAATTGTTAGAGCGCTAGCTGGCACCATAAAGACCGTCGCCGCGACGTATATTGCTATGAAGGCTAGCAGAACGAGGATAAAGTTCTCCTGCACTAAGCTGTTCAAATAAACGGCATTCTCGCCCAATGAAGTGGGGCTGAGGTAGGTGTGCCATCCTTGAGATATGGCGAAAGCGAATCCTAGCAAGATGACGTAAATCGGCCAGAGTTTAATCCAGATAGGTTTGGACAGTTTTTTGGAAGTTTGCGTGTCGGTCATTTTCAAATCTCTTATCTTCGCTTTACCAAAAGGCTATTCGTTCAGCGACCAATCATAATCGTAACCCTCAATCTTCGCGCCAGCGTCAAGTGCGGTTTTCAACTCGGGTCCTGCATATTTACGGAAATGATCTAACGTCGCAGATTTTGAACCGCCAAAGTCTTCTCTGAACCAGTCATAGATAGATGATGCCTTGAGTTTACTCCCCTTAATCGCGACGCCGCGCGGGGAGTTTATAAAATCCCGTGCCGCCTGCTCTCGGTCCGCATCCAGCGTCGCGCCGACCCAGATTTTATCACTGAGGTTTGGGCAGCCAATCGAGGCGCAATTGACCATGTAGTGAACCAATGACGGGTTCGCATAGCGCTTACGTAGGATCTCGTGCTCAATTTTGTCCAGACTCAAGGCCGCACCATTGACTGTCACGACATCGCGCTTCCAAGGCCCCATCGAGAAAATTCCGTCTTTAATCTTCCGAATGGATGAAACGGGATAATTCTCCAATACGATTTTCAACGTCAGTGCGTTGTAGAGATTTGCCCAATAGGCGATCTGATTGGCCTCGGACATAGTGTCAGGATTTTGGGTCGCGAGGTAATCGGTATACCCAGAAATCGTTTCCAGCTCCCCTGCAGCTTTGGCACCAGCGTAATCAAAAAGATTGAGGCCAGCATCACCACGAGAGATACGGCGTTTCAAAATATCAGCATAGGCCTGAACGGCGGGCGCAAGGTTTGGCGCTGCGGGTGAAGGCATTGAAACACCTTCTGCGGCCTGTGCGACCTGAGCTACGATGGTCTGCGGTGTTGATGTGGGATCGGCGATAAGGGGCTCACTTTGTATAAGGGACGATGGGCTATCCGCCACAACTGGTTCAAGGACAGCAACGTCTGGCGCTACAAATTGTTCTGGTGTCTTTATTGTATGTGTGACTTCAGCCATGCTGACGGTTGCCTCTCCGCAATCGGGTGCAGCCCAAACCAAGCCGGGAAGCGCCATTGCCGCCATCGTCAGTATCGTCTGAGTCAATAGGGTCAGGCGCATATGAAAATCCTATGTCTTGCGCAGCGTTGAAAGCCTGTTAGGCGGATGATTGCAATGAGTCAGTGAACGCTTAGCTCACGCGCTGTCACGTTTTTGTGCCTGAACTGTGAAATAGCGGCATAAAATTTGTGAAAAAGGTTACATCCAACCGTGAACGCACGTCTTGACAGTGTGGTTACACGCGCGTAGATCGCGCCCCTTGAGATAACTGGCTAGAAACTACTCCGTTTCTGCCCTGCCGAACCGATAAAGAGAAATCCGATGAAACGTACGTTCCAGCCGTCTAACCTTGTCCGCGCCCGTCGTCACGGTTTCCGTGCTCGCATGGCAACTAAGAACGGTCGCGCTATCTTGGCACGCCGTCGCGCAAAAGGCCGTAAAAGCCTTTCCGCATAGTTTGACTGTCTAAGACGGTCCGGCGCGGTGAAAGCCGCTATGACAAATATAAAATTCAAACTCGGAGTGCTGAAAAAGCGTTCCGAGTTTTTGTATGTCCGCAATGGACTTTATTCTGCCAAAGGTGGAGTTGTCGTCCAAATGCGCGAAAATGCCGCCCGCGACGGCATCGGCGTCGGATTCACGGCCACGAAAAAAATTGGGAACGCCGTCATTCGCAACCGCGCGAAACGGCGCCTTCGTGAAGTCGCTCGCGCGCTTTTACCTGAATTGGGACTAACGGGGCACGACTACGTGTTCATCGCCCGCGACTCCACGACTGCGCGGCAATGGACGGACCTCCTTGACGACACGCGTAAAGCCCTCATAACCCTCTCGCGTCGTGCCTCCGGGCCGACAGGGGAAGATAACACTCAGCCTAAGAGCCAGTCCGCATGAACGAACAAAAAAATCTCATTTGGGCTATGATCCTATCGGCGATTGTCGTGTTGCTCTATTTCACATTTGTGGAAGGTCCAATGCAGCAGCGTGCGCGTTTGGATGCGGAAGCCGAGGTCGCACGGGTCACGGCTCAGCAGCCCAGCGAGACATCGACACTGGTCATAGAAGACCCAAAATCCCGCGAGGAACTGATCGCTCAAGGTGAAGCCACGCGAATTGAAATCGATACGCCCGTCTTGAAAGGCTCTTTTTTAACGACAGGCTCGCGCGTTGATGATCTGTCATTGAAGGAATACAACGCCACGCTCGATCCAGAAGATGGCCTTGTCCAACTTCTCAACCCAGCTGGCGGTGACCGCGAAGCCTATATCGCGGATAACTGGACGGCCGTAGATGGCGGATCGGGCACAAGCTCGGCTTGGACAGTTCTGTCCGGCGATAAAATCACGCCAAGTTCCCCCGTTGTCTTGCAAAAACAAGTCGGTGACGTTCGCATTCAACGCGAGTTGAGCGTCGATGATTCCTACCTCATCACGCTCACTGATACGCTGACAAACACGGGATCAACCGAGGCCAATGTTGAGCGCAAAGGCGTGGCCCGGCAAGTTGGTCTTTCTGACGACCTGACAAACTTTTTCATTATCCAAGAAGGCCCTATCTCGGTCATTGACGGAAAATATCACGAGCAGAAATATAAGAAACTGCGCAAGCAGGGCGGCTGGACTATCACCGGTGAAGGTGGCTGGGTTGGCCTAACAGACAAATATTGGCTTCAAGCGGCCATCGCGCCGCAAGGCAGAACCGTCCAAGCCGAATATGATTTCAAACTGATCAACGACAAAGATGTCTATGAAACATCTTACACAACCTCAGCTCTGACCCTGACGCCTGGCGCAACCATTACGTCCGTTGGACACATGATGGCCGCGCCCAAAGACTACAAAATGCTTAACGCCTACGAAGAGGCAGGCATAGGCGACCTGACCAACGCGATTGGCTGGGGTAAAATGAAAATCTTGGTCAAGCCTATCACGCGCTCTTTGTCCTGGTTGGGCGAAAAACTCGGAAGCCTTGGCTTCGGCATCTTGGCTCTGACGTTGCTGATCAAGCTTCTGATGTACCCGTTATATTCCAAACAATATGCATCGCAGGCTAAAATGAAAAAAGTCCAGCCTATGCTGAAAAAGCTTCAGGTGCGGTACAAAGACGACCGTATGAAGCTGCAGCAAGAGATGATGGCACTTTATAAACGAGAAGGCGCCAATCCGGCGGCCGGCTGTTTGCCGATCATTCCGACGATCTTCGTATTCTTCGCGCTTTATAAGGCGGTGTTTATCAACATCGACCTGCGCCATGAGAGCTTCTTAGGTTATATCCAAGATCTCTCGGCGCGCGACCCGCTGTCCATCATCAACGGCTTTGGCCTGTTCCCTTGGTCAGGCATGCCAGATTTCATTCCTGCGTTGCTGACGATTGGGCCGCTCGCGATCCTCTACGGCGCGTCGATGAGCCTGATGTATACGCTAACGCCGACCCCTTCTATGGGCGCGGGCGATCAAGCGGCCATGATGGCGAAAATGATGAAATGGATGCCTTGGATGTTTATGTTCATCCTCGCTGGCTTCCCAGCTGGTCTATTGCTTTACTGGATCTGGAACAACATCCTCTCCTTTGCGCAGCAATATTGGATCACACGCAAAAATGGCGTCGATACACCCGTCGACCAGTTCTTCCGTAAATTGACCGGTCGCCCTGAACCCATCGTCGAAGGCGAAGCCGTCGAGGTTGAGCCCAATTCTGTGAAGAAGACGCCGAAGAAGCCAAAGAAATGACCGAGACCCGTCATGACGACACTGAGGCTTCGGAACCCTTAGGACCTCTGGCGACGACGCCAGAATTTACGAAGAAACAGCTGGAGGACGGTCGCTTACTGTTCTCACGTGACGTGACTTTCATGCTGTCGGTGGTACAGCTTTCGCAGCTACCGCCTCCGAACCGTCCAGAAATTTGTTTTGCGGGACGATCCAACGTCGGTAAATCATCTCTGATCAATGCTCTGACCAATCGGAAAGGCATCGCACGCGCGTCAAACACGCCTGGGCGCACACGGGAATTGAACTATTTCAACGTGGATGACCGCTTAAATCTCGTCGATTTGCCAGGTTACGGTTATGCCCGCGCACCAAAGACGGCCATCTCGACTTGGACTAAATTGACGCGATCCTTCCTGCGGGGTCGTGCCGGTTTGCGCCGGGTCTTCTTACTGATTGATAGCCGACACGGCGTGAAAGATTCTGATCTCGAACTGATGGAAATGCTCGACGATGCGGCCGTAACCTATCAGCTAGTGTTGACGAAAACGGACAAAATTAAGAAGTCAGAACTCGACAAAGTTATGCGCCGCACCTCGCGCACAATTGGGAAACGCCCTGCGGCTCATCCTGAACTGATGGTGACGTCTTCCGAAAAGAAGACAGGCATAGACGATCTACGCGCTGAAATCGCGACCTTGGCGCTGGCGCATCAGCCGCTATAACAGCTGTTATGCAACGCCGTAAAAACGAATCAGGTTGGACCAGTGCTCAGGTTCTGTCAGAGGCCCTTCCATTTATCCAACGCCACACAGGCCGTTGGGTCGTCGTAAAGTTTGGCGGCCACGCGATGGGCAGCGCGGAACTTACCGCTGAATTTGCGAAAGACGTTGTTTTGCTGCGCCAATGCGGTCTACGCCCCGTCGTTGTACATGGCGGCGGTCCTCAAATCGGCTCCATGCTAGAGCGTCTACAAATCAAAACACAGTTCAAGGACGGCCTGCGTGTCTCCGATATGGAGACCGTCGGTGTGGCTGAAATGGTCTTGTCCGGCGCGATCAACAAATCGATTGTCAGTGCGATCAATGTCGCCGGCGGCAAAGCTGTCGGCATCTCTGGCCGCGACGCCCGTTTGATAACGGCGCGCGCAGTCAATGCAGATTTGGGCTTCACGGGCGAACCTGTCGCGACCGACGTCAGCCTGATAGAAACTCTAGCCCATAAAGAAGCTGGGTTCATTCCCGTAATATCCCCCATCAGCGCGGATGACGCCGGCCACGGTTATAACATAAATGCTGACACCGCCGCTGGCGTGATCGCATCTGCATTAGGGGCTAGCCGCCTGATGCTGTTGACCGATATTGAAGGCGTCATGGATAATGATGGTAATCTTCTGACAGACCTCACTTGTGAAGATGCACGAGGTTTGATTTCGAATGGGACAGCAAAAGGCGGCATGATTCCGAAACTTACGACTGCGATTGATGCTGTAGAAGGCGGAGTTGAAGCTGTTGTCATTTTGGATGGACGCAGAGCGCATGGCTTGTTGGTTGAACTCTTCACTGACATGGGCGCAGGAACACTCATTCGGTGATGCGAGCGATTATTCTAAGCTTACTCTGGTGGCTCTGCCCGACCCTTGTGGTGGCTCAAGGTCTCACATCTGCGCCGCAGGAAAATTTGGCGACAACGAACACAACGAATAATTGGGATATTTGTAACGAGACGAGTTACGTTCTTCGTTTCGCTTCGGCTTATATTCGGTCCGACAGATTACAAACTGCGGGTTGGTCCAGCATTCAACCTGGCGCCTGCACAGCAGTTGTGACGCCGAAAAATAGCCCCCGCTTCCTATTCGCGGAAAGCCTGCCCATCCATCGCGGCGGCGTGCGCGAATGGAAAGGCGCTGTAAAACTTTGTGCGACTGAGGATGATTTCGTTTCTGATGCGACCGACAATTGTCAGCTAAAGAATATGGGTACACGGAACTTTTTCCCTGTAGATCCAGTAGAAATCCGAACCGCTTTGATTGAGCCCAATGACTTTGGCGAAACAGCTGAGATCGCGGGGCTACAACGATTATTGCAAGACTCTGGATACAAAATCACCCGAGTGGATGGCTTGTCGGGCAGACGGACCATCCGCACCATAAATGAAGCCAAAGCCGATTTGGCGCTCGACAAGGACGCAACAAACCAGGACCTCATGGCGGCGCTTATTCCTGCGGCCGAGAAAGCGAGAGAAACAGTTGGTCTCGATATTTGCAACGACAGCACATCGCGTGTCTATGGCGCAATTGCCGTTCAAACTGACGGCAATTGGACGTCACGTGGCTGGTGGCCCGTAGAACCAGGGACGTGCGTTAAACCCTATGATCGCAGTCTAATTGGCTCTCAAGCTCACGTATTTGCCTTGCAAGAAGCGACAGATGAAAACGGTGAAACCGCACCTGATCGCCGATTAAGGTCAGAAACCGTTACACCCACGCAATTTTGTATTGCCGAATCTCGTTTCGCGGCGCTTGGTCAGGAAAATTGCCTTGAGC
The DNA here is from genome assembly GCF_014652455.1 of Litorimonas cladophorae. Lineage (GTDB taxonomy): Bacteria > Pseudomonadota > Alphaproteobacteria > Caulobacterales > Maricaulaceae > Litorimonas > Litorimonas cladophorae. The sequence continues at coordinate 69,267 of NZ_BMYV01000003.1, forward strand.
AAGGATATGCTGCGGTCGCATTCCGGCCTGTTCCGACGGAAGCTGATGGACAAATTTTACGCCTAACTGACGCAGATTTTGTAGAGGGCAGTGCAGATGGCTTGCGTCGCTGATCAATCCCGTTAATGCCCCGTTATGTCTTCTACCATGTCACCTGATCTTGCCCATATTGATAGTTGGATATTTGATCTCGACAATACGCTTTATCCTGCGGATGTTGCGTTTTTCAATCAAATCGTCGTCAAGATGAACCAATTCGTCTCTCGCTATCTGTCTTTAGAGCCTGTGGCCGCGCTTCACCTACAGAAGGAATATCTGGCTGAATATGGTACGACACTTTCGGGTATGATGGCCGTTCATGGCATGGATCCAGCCGCCTTTTTAGATTATGTCCATGATGTGGATCTGGACTTCCTGAAGCCCAACCCCGCCCTTCGGAAAGCAATTGCTGCCCTGCCAGGCCAGAAATATATTTTCACAAATGGCTCCAAAGGTCATGCGCGGAATGTGGCGTCACATTTGAAACTTTTTGATCTTTTTGATGGTCATTTTGGGGTCGAGGATACGGGATATATCCCTAAGCCCAAAGCCCATGCTTATGACGTCTTTCTCGATGTATTTAACGTGGACCCAACCAAAGCGATTTTCTTCGAAGACAATCTTCGCAATCTCGAAGTCCCGAAGGAGCTCGGTATGCGCACGGTCCTCCTTGTCTCCGATGAGGATTGGAGCCACGAACCCGAGGCGGCCCGTCCAGCGGGGGCGAACACTGAGGCTGACTTCGTCGACTACGTATCCAACGATTTGGCAAAATGGTTAGAAACCCATACTTAGCGGCGCAAGTCGGCCTCTGTCAGTGTACCGTCTTCGATTAGGATACGTGTTGGCAGACTATAGACTTGCAGAACCTGGTTGTCTCGCGTCGATGTAAACACGAGGTTCTGTTTGTCGGGTGTGAATCTAGCGCCGAAATCAGCGGCGGCGCTGTTTAAAGATGGGCCCAGATTTTGTGGCTCAGACCATGATCCATCTAGCTTACGAGACACAAAAATATCGCTGGCCCCTGATCCACCTCGATCTGGGTAGCTCAACAACATCAACCCGCCCTCGGGTGAAACCCAGCCGTAAGTGTCGCGCAAGGGCGAATTTAACGGCGTACCCAAAGCTTTGGCGGGCGCTAATTTGCCGTCGGCTTGCCGCTCCGCGATAAAAATGTCCCGCTCGCCTACCGCGTCCAACCTTTCTGACCAGAAATAGAGGTCCCCTGCATCGGTCAATTGCGGGGCGGTTTCATTGTGAACATAGCGAAGCGTTGCGACTGCTCCATGTCGCGGACGGTTAAGGTCGGCCAGCTCACCATAGACCAGATCCAAAGGTTCAGGCACGGCATCGTTATTGGTCAAATCTAAACGATAAAGATCAAAGTCCTCTCGTACACTCAAGTTTGAATAATTCTCGCGCTTCGCAGACCAAGAGAACAGAAGGTATTTTCCATCTGGCGATACGCTTGGCCAATCCACTCTCCCGGCTTGAGGCAAAGACACTGGTCGAGATTTTTGCCAAACCCCAACGATCTTTTGCGAAATCTGCAAAGTCTGAGGACACGGACCGATTTGCGCGCAATCGCTCTGCGGAAAGTACGCCGTCAGACCATCAGGCGTGAAAGCGGGCGTGAGTGTAATCTGGCCTACCTTGTTTATTGAACCCTCGGCGAATTTTGCCGGCAGCTCATTTGCGACTGCGGCGAATGGGACCAGAACGCCAAGTATAAGAATTAAGGGCTTCATGTTCTATCTACGAGATGAATGCCCAGTTCAGATGTCATCTCTGCGGCATCGCGCGCCTTGACCACGGACATCTCACTACCCACATAGGTGGTATGAAAGATCGCTCAAAATCTGCCATTGCATTGAATATGAATGCCGTAAATTGCCCACGCTGCAACCTACGTCAGCCAAAACTCCGCATGCCCCGCACATTGCGCCAATTTTTCTTTGGTGGTTGGACCTGCGAACGTTGCCACACGGATATGGATAGCTTCGGGCGACCTGTTTTCAAACACTAGCGGTCCGCTCGTCTTGACCGTGCCGCTATGCCACCCTATCTGGTGCCCATGACAATTCGACCCATATTGACCGTCCCTAACCCGATCTTGAAAGAGGTTTCCAAGCCTGTGGCTGAGGTCACGGATGCCACGCGGAAGCTGATGGATGATATGCTTGAGACGATGTACGCCGCGCCTGGCATTGGGTTGGCGGCTGTGCAGATCGGCGAGCCTGTGAATGTCATTGTGATGGATTTGGCGCGTGAAGGCGAAGACCCTCAACCGAAATATTTCGTTAATCCAGAAATTTTGGAAACCGTCGAAGAGATGCAGCCTTATCAAGAGGGCTGTTTGTCTGTTCCCGATGTATATGACGATGTGGACCGCTCCGAGCGGGTGCAAATCACCTACCTAGACTACAATGGTAAGCGTGTGACGGAATGGGCCGAAGGCTTATACGCGGTCTGCATTCAGCATGAGATGGATCACTTGAAGGGTATCGTCTTCATTGATTACCTTTCCCGTTTGAAACGCGAACGCGCGGTGAAGAAGGTTCTAAAGGGCGAAAAGCTCAAGGCCGCGGGATAATGGTAAAACGGTACAGGAATGGCCTCGTCATATTTTGCCTAGGTTTAACCGTGCAAGCTCAAATTTTTATGATGATGGGCGTTAATTTTCCAACCACTCTGAGCCCTTACATCAGCGGCCGTTTTTGTTTTTAAATAGGCCAGTATGACCCTCAATGTTGTTTTTATGGGCACGCCCGAATTTGCCGTGCCCTCCCTCGCAGAGATCATTGCCTCTGGTCACAATGTTGTGCGCGTTTATACCCAACCGCCACGTCGCGCGGGACGCGGCAAGCACCTGACAAAGTCACCTGTCCACCAATTTGCCAAAGTCATGGGCCTCCCCGTCGAAACGCCAGAGAGCTTTCGCAAATCTAAGATCATCGACGGGCTAGAGTCCCTTAATGCTGATGTCGCTTGCGTAGTCGCCTATGGACAAATTCTACCACAGCGCGCGCTGGATGCCCCGACTTACGGGTGCCTCAATCTTCACGGCTCGCTTCTGCCGCGTTGGCGCGGCGCGGCGCCAGTCCAACGCGCAATTATGGCGGGCGATACTCAAACAGGTGTCCAAATCATGCAAATGGCCAAGGGCTTGGACACGGGCGACATATTGCTGTCCGAAGCCACCGACATACGCGCCTCAGACACAGCCGAAACATTGTCCCAACGCCTGTCACAACTGGGCGCGCAGATCTGGCCACGAGCTTTGGGCGCCATAGAGCGTGAGGCCCTGACCTCCACACCGCAGACGGGGGAACCAACCTACGCGCATAAGATCGACAAAGCCGAAGCCCGTATTGACTGGTCTCGCCCCGCGCAGGAATTGGATTGTCATATTAGAGGTTTATCGCCCTTCCCTGGGGCCTGGACAGAATATGACGAAACTCGCGTGAAAATTCTGATGTGTGAGAATATTTCTGAGCGTGGCAATAAACCCGGTGATTACCATCCTGGCACCCTTTTGCGACGCGAAGAGCAGGTCGAGGTTTGCTGCGGCGCAGGAGGCGAAACGCTTTTGCGTCTTTTGCGTGTTCAACCCGCAGGCAAAGCAGCCATGTCAGCGCAAGACTTTATGCGAGGATACAAACACGACGCCATCATCGGCTTTGATTAAATGGCCCGCTTTAAACTGACGATCGAGTATGACGGCGGTCCTTTTCAGGGATGGCAGCGCCAAGATCATGCTGAAACGGTACAAGGTGCGATGGAAGCAGCAGCGACTCGTTTGAACGGGTCGCCGGTCACGGTTTATGGGTCGGGTCGAACCGATAGTGGCGTGCATGGATTGGCTCAAATTGCACATGCCGACTTCGACAAACCGTTGCGAGCCGATCAAGTCCGTGATGCGCTAAACTATCATCTTAAAAATCATCCTATCTCTGTCTTGGCGGCCGAAGCCGTTGACGATGAATTTCATGCGCGCTTTGACGCGACCGAGCGACAATATCTATATCGCATCGTTGACCGTCGCGCCCGGCTTGCCTTGGACCGCGGTCGCGTGTGGCGGGTGCCAGTGAAGCTAGACGTCGACGCCATGCATGACGCCGCGCAAGTGTTGATCGGCCAACATGATTTCACGACATTTCGCGATGGACAATGCCAAGCCAAAAGCCCTGTAAAAACGCTGGATGAAATTACGGTCCTACGTGCAGGTCACGAAATTCATTTACATTACCGCGCGCGGTCCTTTTTGCACAAACAAGTCCGTAGCTTTACGGGCAGCCTTGTCGAAGTGGGTCTTGGCAAATGGGACGCTGAAGATATGCAAGCCGCATTAGAGGCCAAACAAAGAACAGAGTGTGGTCCGGTCGCCCCGCCCGATGGGTTGTATCTGGTTAAAGTGGTTTATTGATCAACCTTAACCCCGTTCTTTGAGAGCGGGGACCAATTTTATGCACTTAGGGCGAGCTGAACGAACGTCAGGCTCACTGCGACGATAATGCACCCCAAAAGTGTCGCCATCCCCCATGAGAATTCTGCGACTTTCTGGGCGAGTCGAATGTCAGCCGCCAGCAATCCAAGATAAGCGGCAAAGGCGACGCCATTTGCGACCATAAAGGGTAAGATACCCAAGCCAACCAATCCGAACATCAAGCCCGCAATACCCACGAGGGCAAAGACCGTCCAATTGCGCGTGATGACCCAAGGGCGGGCTCGGTCCATTTTCTCAAATATCATTCCAATGAGATAGGCCAGTGCAGGAAACGCAAAGAGCCAAAGGCCTGCTACCAACACAAAGGGCAGGACACTTGGCAGGATCACATCTGAATCAGCCAATCGTGCACGTTCTGTTTGCACGCCCAACACAACAAGCCAGAGCGGCATCAAGCTGGCCGTCAATCCGCCAAAGGAGGCCTTCAGTCCTCTTCGGGAGAGATCGAAATAAACTTCCCAATTCGGCCAATTTCCGAGAACGGCAAAAACGCCGAGAAGTGGTTTTGTAATTCGCATGATTTGCCACTATGTTAGGAACACAATAGCTGCAAGGAGACTCCATGCCAAAACTCGATCTCAGCCAAATTGAGCCCCACATTGGAAGTAATTATCCGGCACCATTTGATACACCTTGTAAGGCTCGTAGTGGGTTGCGCCTGTCTGAGGCTGGCGAAGTCACCCAGTTTGGTGCGAACCTGATGACCCTATCTCCAGGGGCGTGGAGTTCGCAGCGTCATCATCATTCGACCGAAGACGAAATCGTAATGATCATATCTGGACACCCAACGCTTTATGAAAGCTCTACAGGTGTCCCTCTCTCTCCTGGTGATGTCACGGTTCATCCGATGGGCAACGGCATCGGGCATCATATGAAAAATGAGACCGATGCAGATGTGATCTACCTCGTTGTCGGTGGACGAAACCCGGAAACTGATAGCGCCGTTTATCCTGACATCGACTTGGACCTACCTGCCAATGGCACGCCTGATCGTATCTACCAGCATAAGGATGGCACCCCGTACTAATTATTCCGCGGGCACAACTGTTTCAGGTAACGCGCAGAAAATCCCTGTCGGGCCATGCATACAATAGCCCTGCGGGTTTTTCGCGAGATATTGCTGATGATAGTCTTCGGCCGCGTGATAAACCTCAGGCGCCGAACGCAATTCCGTCGTTAGTGGTCGCCCATAGGCTTCGGCATAGCGCGCGATAGCGGCCTTAGTTTGCTCCATCTGCGCATCGGAATAGGTGAAGACAGCACTGCGATATTGCGGGCCAACATCATTGCCTTGGCGGTCGCCTTGGGTCGGATCGTGATGTTCGAAAAAGACTTTCAGGATTTCATCAAAGCTGATGACCGTTGGATCAAACACAACATGGCACATTTCGGCATGTCCCGTTTTGCCTGTACAGACCAGGCGATAATCAGGCTTTGGCGTGTGTCCGCCCGAATAGCCGACGCTGGTGACGTGAACGCCGTCGAGTTTCCATAAGATGCGTTCCGCACCCCAGAAACAGCCAAAGCCAAGTTGGACCTGCTCGAACCCATCTGGAATGGCTGCGAACATATCTTCGCCATTGATGTAGTGTTTGTGGTTTTCACACAGGCTCAAATCCATCCGGCTCATAATCGTCTCTTATCTATAGCATTGACTTGAGGGCATCGCCGATCAGTTTCACAAATCGCGCAACACCCGCTTCGGTGTCGATGTGGTCTTGGCGTATCTCGATTGCAAGATGCGGCAAAGCGCGCGGCGCTATGTGGAGGTCAACCGTATGGTTGAGGTCCATCGCCGAATAGGGCTCATTAATGCCAACGGAATATTCGCGCGCGAGTTGGTTTAGCAGCAGCTTAAAGCGTTCTGCGCTGGCTTTGTCATGTTTGACCAGCAAGCCCATATCGAGACGGCGCCGCTCGCCCATATGGGGTTTCGGCGTGAAAGAATGGACGGAAATCGTCAGCGGGCTGTTCTGTGCGCTGAGCTGTTTAGACAGGGCCTGATGATAGGGTGCATAAAGCGTGTCGATCCGTTCTTGGCGCACCTCTGCATCGACGTCTTGGTTGCCGGGAATGACGGTGCCATCCGAATCTTTCGGGATCAGGCTGTCCATACGTTTGCTGCGGTTCGGATCAATCAGCAGGCGCGAAAATCCCGCCACAATCCCGCCGCAGCCAAAGCGCGCACACAGCCCGCGAATGAGTGCCTCAGTCCCAATATCCCACGCTATGTGGCGCGTGAGGTCTTCGCCGGTGAGGCCAAGATCGCCATAACGCTCGGGGATATGACGCGAGGCGTGATCGCCAAAGAGGAAGAGCGGGACGTCGGATGTCGACGGAATAATGTGAAAGGGTTCGGACATATGCGCCTGTGATAACAGAAGTGAGCGGAAGATGTAGCGCTGTTATCATGTCCAAGATGAACCTGCCCTGCGTCAGTCGACACGTGTCAACAACCCAAGCGCCATCGCTCACAGCCCGGGTTGAAACTTGGGTTTCAACATGAGAGACGACTAACCGATTGTTTAACCCAACGCGGGTTGGGTTGGCGGGCGGCAACCCGCAAATCAAGGGACAAGCCCTTGTGAAAAAGGACTGTCCGCAGGATCAGCACTCACGACGGAGTACCGAAGTAGAAAAGTGTTTTACGCAAGTAATAATCCTGCGGCGGTGCTGACGAACAACGGCCTCACTTGATTGCACCCGTTCCAGAGTGTCAGGCACGCGCTACTCGGCTCCCTTATACTGGCGTTACCCCGCATAAATAAGCACACCGTCTTCCAGACCAGCAAGTAACGTCTCACCTGTCCCATGTCCGAAAGAACCCTTGTAAGTTACCACAGGTTTTTGGGCCGGGGATTCAGTTTTTTGAAACGGCGGTTTTGTGGGAGATCGCGGGGGACTGAAATAGTGGAATAATCCATTCAGAAATAGGAAAAGACAGTGGAAACCATTTTGAACAATTTCATTTTTTGCGAGTCACCTTAGTTTGATATTCATAATATTCCATGTAAGGAATATTATGAATAGCAGTGATTCGAAGAATTATCCTGAAAGGCTAAAATGACAAAACTTAAAGGTAAAATCGTTGAAGCCCGAGATAGCAATTCAGTAGACATCAACGACTCAGTTGGTGCTTCTCTTAAGCATTTGAGAAAATTATCGGGTCTAACCCAGCTAGAAATGGCTAAGAGACTGGATGTTGGACAAGCTGCCGTTTCGAAAATCGAAGGCCGGGGAGACATCCATATTTCAACGTTAGAAAAATTCGTCGAAGCCCTAGGCGCCACTTTAAAAATAGACGCCTCTTTTCCAAGTTCAGCAAAGTTGGCTTTGACTGTAAAAGACGCCTTCGACATCATCCACACTGATGACAATCAACTTGTGTTCCCTATTTTCGGCGATGACGAATTTAAGCGAAACCGTGATGTTGTGCTAAGTATCAGGCCGCAATACTCAGAAAAAATTATTTCTGGTGTAAAAACGGTGGAGCTCAGGCGGAGGTTCCCTATAGCTGCGCCGTCAGGCACTACAGCATATATTTATTCGACATCACCTGTTCGTGCAATGGTTGGCATGGCAGATATAAAACGCGTGCTTAAGATGCCTGTCAAAGAAATATGGAGTCAATTTGAAGAGGTCGCCTGCATTGAAAAAAAGGCTTTCGATCAATATTTTGAGGGAGTCGAAAATGGTTTCGCACTTCAGTTTGAAAACATTCGATCTTTGAAAACACCATTGCCCTTAAATGAGTTAAGAGAGAGATTTGGATTTGAGCCACCACAATCATTTCTTTACGCCAAGCATGACCTTAGAAGGGCATTGAATAATGAGTTCGCAGTCATACATCATTGATACGAACATTATCATAGGGCTAGAGGACAATCATACTGTTAAGCCAGCGTATTCGACCTTTTCAAGTCTAGCGGCCAAACATAAAATTGACGTTCTTGTACACGAAGCGGCAAGAGATGACATTAATCGCGATAAAAATGTTATTCGCAGAAATATATCTCTCAGTAAGCTCGAAAAATTCCAAGAAATAGGCAAAGTGAAAGGGCTAACAAAAGTTGATCTTGAGAAAGAATACGGCCCGCTCTCAAAACATAATGATGTTGTTGATGCTAGATTACTTAATGCTGTAAAAATCGGTGCTGCTGATTTTCTAGTCACTCAAGATCAAGGTTTACATGACCGTGCTCAGAAACATTCTACGGATCTATCGCGTCGGGTTCTTTTTGTAGCCGACGCAGCGCAGTTACTTCAAAGTACTTATGAACCAAAAGAAGTTCCTATACGTAACGTTGCCGACGTATCTGCACACACCATAAATGTAGAAGATACGTTTTTCGATAGCTTGAGAGATGGTTACGGACGCGAGACTTTCAATCAATGGTGGAAAGATAAATGTGTCAAAGGGCGTCGACCATGTTGGGTCGTGTACGATAACGATCAACTAGCAGGATTAATCGTCCGAAAAGATGAGAGTGGTGACGATACCGATGCTTCGCAGAAACTTAAGAGAATATTGAAAATATGTACCTTCAAAGTGTGCCCTGAAAAAAGAGGCGTTAAGCTGGGGGAGCTATTGCTAAAGCAAGCCTTTTGGTACGCGCAATCCAATGATTATGACCTTGCATACTTGACAACATACGCAGAACAAGACGCACTAATAAATCTGTTAGAATATTATGGATTCGAGCACACCTCCACAAAAGGTGACGGTGAATTAATATATGAACGCAGGTTCTCTAACGCGAAGCTCGCAACCTCTGAGGGACAAAATGTTTTTGATGCCGATCGGCTAAACTACCCTAGATTCGTAACCACTGATAACGTTAGAGCCTTTGGAATTCCAATCAAAGAAGATTATCACGACATCCTTTATCCCGATCTTCGAAATGCCGTGCAATCTGATTTGTTTAAGGACGCCGCAGAAAATGGAGTGATGAAGCGTCCGGGAAACACAATCCGAAAAGTATATCTTTGTAGAGCACCATCAAAGTTAGCTGAACCCGGTTCAATTTTATTTTTCTACAAAAGTAAATCCTCTGAACCACCGTCTCAAGCAATGACAGCTGTGGCCATTTTGGAGGAAGTAGCGTTAGCGAATTCGACGAAAGAATTGATGCAATTAACTGGCGGCAGATCGGTGTATAGCGAGTCCGAATTGCAGGGCTGGCGAGCCGATGAAAAGCCCGTAAAAGTCATCAACTACCTGCTCGTAGGTTACATAGATCCGCCAATAGAGTTGCAAGAACTTCGCGAAAGAAAAGTTGTAACGGGCAAGAACCCACCTCAATCAATTTATGAGCTACGAGGAGAAAAATTGACGAGCCTTCTGCAACGAATAAACTTAGGTTTCGAAGTTTGATTGAAGGCTCTAAATAACACTACTACCCCGCCTTCTCCGCCGCAATGTAATTATCTATCACTCGCCCCAAAACCGTCATCGGAACGCTGCCACCTAAGACCAACGCGTCATTGAAACGGCGGAAGTCGAATTTATCGCCTAACTCCGCTTTGGCTTTCTCGCGCAATCTATTGATGGCGGAGTGGCCAACTTTATAGCCGAGGGCTTGGCCGGGCCATGCGCAGTAGCGATCGACTTCGCCGCGCACTTCTTCGGGGTTAGAGCCGTTATTTTCGACGAACCACTGATTGGCTTCTTCACGGGTCCAACGCTTGGCGTGCAGCCCCGTATCAACAACGAGACGACAGGCGCGGAACGCCAGCGATTGCAGATAGCCCAAACGCCCAACAGGGAAATCATCATAGACGCCAAGTTCGTCCGCGATTTGTTGTGCGTAGAGTGCCCAGCCTTCGGAATAGGCATTGAACGCCAGCAGAGAGCGCGTGAGCGATTGTTTAAACGCATATTCACCCTGCCAGACATGACCCGGAATGGCTTCGTGATAGGTCAGGTCCGCGAGGTTGAATTTATTGTGCAAATCGGTCGAGCGTAGGTTGATCCAGAAATGTCCCGGCTGCGTGCCATCAATCGACCCTGCCCCACCATAAGCCCCCGGCGCGCCGGCTTCGACATCGGGGGAAATGCGTTCAACTTTGAGGAAGCCCGGCACAAGTGTCTCAAAGGCTTGTGGCATACGTCCGCGGATATCGGTTACGGCATCCTCGATGAAGCTCATAATTTCGGCGCGGCCCGCGTCACCTTCTTTGAAGTGATAGCGTTTATCCGCACCCAGCGCCGACATACGCGCGCCAACACTGCCTTGGCTGTAGCCGACAGACTGGAGGATGGGTTCCATCCGCGCGTGGAGGCTGGCCAGCTCATCAAGGCCCATTTGGTGGACTTCATCGGCGGTCATAGTCGTCGTCGTGCTCGCCTTGATCGTCCAATCATAATAGGCGTCGCCGTCGGGTTTTGCCCAGACGCCTGCATCGGAATTGGCACGCGGCGCGAGAGCTTCGAGGGCTTCGATTTGGCGGATCAGCGCGGGGATGACGTCTTGGGTTGCGATGGACACCGCTTTGTCTTCATAGGCCCCGAATGCTTTCCCGCGTGTGGCCACGGATTGCACCAAACCCCATTCGACAGGCGCACGGTCGCGCGCCCCGCGAAGTTGGCCAAGCGTTTTCTCCATCAGGAAGTCAGGGAGGATCACACCCTTTGCGCCATCGGCGATGACGCGCTCCGTCTCTCCATCCAACTGCGCGGCATAGGCTTGCATACGGGTGAGATAGGCGTCAGCGTCATCGGCGCTCTCAATGGCGTGGGAGGCGTCGAGGAAGCTCGGAATTTCAACAAAGGCGCCCGTGTTCTGCGCCACGGCATAGGGTGAATTGCGATAGGACCAATTATAGTTCAGTTGCGCGACATCGCCATAGGGGAAGTTGAACCCTTCGGTGGCGCGTTCAAAGACAGAGGTTACGACATCCATATCCAGCGCAATCTCTGGAGAGAGGGCGTCAGTGTCGACACCTTGTAATTTCCCAAGCAAGGCGCGTACGTCCCCTGCAATTTTTTGCTGTCCTGCAATAGAGCGATCCGTCAGTTGCGATTTCAACGCCGCATATTCCCCCGTGGCGATACCAACACTCGACGCGGTTTCAGGATAGGCGCGGAGCATGAAGTCTTTGGCATTATCGAGGACAGCCAAGGCGCCTGCGTCGGGCCCGGAATGCGTCGCGTCTTCGCTTGTCTGTTTCAAATCAGATATTGATTCTGGATTGGAGCACCCTGCCCCCAAAAGTCCTGTCATGGCCGCTGCGGCAGCAGATGTTTGTAAAACTGTGCGACGGGAAAACTTCATGGCGGACCTCATAGATAATGACAGTCTGTGTTTGCGATGAAATGCGCGCGTTGGCAATGCGCAGAACGTGATCCTTTCCCTAAATACCCGCCACAGTTTCCTTGACCAAGTGATCTACCACCGCGTTGAACGCATCGCGCTTTCGCAGGCCCGCCGTGCGCGCTTGTTCATAGACTTCGGTTTGCCGGCAGGCGGAACTGCCGCGGCGAATAATCTCTCTCGCATTCTCGACTTCAGCTAGGCACCCCAGCGCGTCTGCGTCTTCAGATATCCACGCAATTAATTCTTCTAAAATATCGGAATATGGCACTGATTTCCCGCTACCGAAATCTATCAATTGCCCCGTCACACCATGACGTTGCGCCATCCACCGATTTTCACTGATCAGGAAGGCGGGATAAACGCGCCATTTCATATTATCTTGCTTGAGGCGTAAAATTCGCCGCGTCAGCGCTTGGTATATTGCGGTCACTGTGATGGCATCATCCAGCCGCGTGCAGACGTCACACACACGCATTTCCAGCGTCGGAAAATTGTGGCTGGGGCGAATGTCCCACCAGATTTTCGTCGAATCCTCAATCGCGCCAGCCTTCACAATCGCATCAATCAAACGCTCATATTCGGAAAAGCTTTCAATTTCTTCTGGGATGCCTGTGCGTGGCATACCGTCAAAAACAGACAGGCGGTAAGACTTCATCCCCATTGCCTGCCCTTCCCAAAACGGCGAGCTGGTGGTGAGCGCCAACATGTGCGGCAGAAAATATCGGATTTGATTTTGCACATCGATGCGGTGCTCGGGATCTTCCAACCCAATATGCACATGCATGCCACAAATCATCATGCGTCGGATCGCGCCCTGCATATCACTGACCAGCTTTGCATAGCGTTCGCCTTGGGTGGGCAATTGTCGTTTCCACGGAGTGAAAGGATGCGTAGAGGCGGCCATCAACGCCATGCCCATATCATCGGCGATGCGTGCGATTTCGCCCCGCATATTGGCAATTTGTTCTCGCACTTCGGCGGCGGTCTCGCAAACATCTGTGGCAATTTCGATCTGACAGCGTAAAAATTCGGGCGTCACGCGCGGACCAATCGCCTCGCGGCAAGCGCGGAAAAACCCCTTTGGCGGGTTACCCATGACATTGCGCGTCTCGGGATTCACGAGGAGATATTCCTCTTCCACGCCCAATGTTAGCTTCGCCACCATTATAGACCGCTATCAGCTTCATGGGGTGAATGCAAAACCCCGTCAAAAGGCCTTGCACGGAGCGTTTGATAGGCTATATCGCGCTCCTTATTGGATACCGCTCATCCGATATGACGATTACCTCTGTTTTGGTGGGGTGGCCGAGTGGTTTAAGGCGCACGCTTGGAAAGCGTGTTTAGGTTTGTAGCCTAACGTGGGTTCGAATCCCATCCCCACCTCCAGCAGCACACCAAAAGCCATTAAAATAATTGTCCTAAACTCTGATCACGAGATGGCAGCGCCAATTCACCCCCAACTCAATTGGAATTAGCAAAATCCCAAAACTAAAAAGTGTCACCGTTCGCGACACTCATTCAACATACTCTTAGCGTTGGCCAAATTCATACGCGCCAGGGAACGGACTGGCGCGTATTGTTAGAATATTGGAGTGGCTATACTACCCGCCGATGCGGCCTTGCAATCTGACGACTGCGGCTTCGCCAGAGGTAGCGCCTGAGAGGCCGAATGACCATTTGTCGGTTGTTTTGGAGCGGAACTGAATACCGCCGCCAAAGCCAGTTTCGGCTCCGCCATATCCATCATCATAAAGCGCCAGGCCACCCGCGACTGACCAGGTTTCATTTGAGCCAAGATAGAGATCAGGGAGTGAGGCCAAGGCCGCAGACCCATTACGGATATTATCAATCGCTTTTGCGTTTCCGAGAATGGCATCCGTGTTCACAGCTATTGCTGATGTATTGGACGCAATGGCAAGTGTGTTCCCCTCAATCCGCTCTGAGTTCACCGCGATAGCAGCGCTATTCACTTCGACGGATTCCGCAACAACGGGATTAAACCCAAGCGATTGTGCGGGTGCCTGTTCGCTTTGGCGGTTCAAGTTTGAGCCGATCACATCGGATGAAACACCTGTGAGTTCTGAACCGCCAGCACCGTCGCGAGACGTTCCGACTTCACCAAGCGTTTCACTTGGATCAGACAACGCCGTCAAGCTCGTTTCGAAGTCTGTCTCGGTTTCAACACCCGTGCTTTGTGACATAGTCACAGGCGTATCTGCGGCAGATTTTGTCGTCCCTGCGGGCGCGGAGGGGTTAGCGCCGCTCCCTTCGAGTGTTGTGACACGGCCTTCCAAGCCATCGACTTGCGCCTGTAAAGCGCCGCCATCAGACGCCAAATTTCCATTTGCGTCTGTCGTCAATAATCCGACGATGGCGCCTTGGCGGGATAAAGATAAGGCCGATACGATACCTGGCATCACATAGGTCGTGGTGCTCGCTCCAAACATCATTTGATTATCAGCGCTCGTGATCGCATCTGCACCAATCGCGGTGGAGCGAGTAAAGCCCGCATTAGCGCTGTCACCTAAAGCGACAGATTGATTGCCTGAGGCTTGCGCATCCGCACCGAGCGCTGTTGAGCTAAAGCCCGTCGCATCTGCGCCTTCACCAATCGCTGTCGCATCATTCTTATCTGCGACGGAACCAGCACCTAAAGCCGTTGCAGCAATCCCCGATGCAGACGCATCTTGCCCGACAGCGGTGGCGTTTGTGTTCGTGGCTTCGGAGTCATCGCCCAAAGCTGAAGACGCTGCGCCAGAAGCGACCGCATCCGCACCCAACGCCGTCGCGCTGAAGTTCGTCGCATTTGCCATTTGGCCGATGGCTGTGGCATCCGTTGAACTCGCAATAGCTTCACCGCCAATGGCAATGCCATTGACGCCTGTGGCTTCTGATCCCGTTCCGATGGCGACAGCATTCACGGCTGTGGCTTCCGCACCTTCCGTGACGAGGGTACCGCCAACCTCTGTATAGGTCGCACCGCCCAGCGCGACTGCGCCGACAGCAGAGGCTTGCGCGCCTTCATTGAAGTTCGTTCCGCCACCCAGCGCAACCGCGCCATCGCGAGAGGCTTGCGTCCGTCCGCCGATGGCGACGCCATTGCGCGCTGTCGATGTTGAGGCAAAACCAACCGCAACAGCATTATTGGCTGACGCCCGTGAGAACGCCCCCATAGAGAAGGTGTGAGAGGCAGAGGCCCGCGCGCTATCACCAATGGAAATGGCGTTAATTCCTGTCGCCTCGGCCTTTACGCCAATCGCGATGGCATCCACTTGGTTGGCAAGCGTACCTGACCCCAGCGCGACGGCATTATCGCCAGAACTTTGTGCGCCTGCTGTGATCAGCGTGTTGTCTAATGTGCTATAGACCGCGCCACCTAATGCTACAGAGCCTGCACCAGACGCTTGGGCCGCCTCATTGATCAACGAGGATGTGGCAAGGTCAATAGTGACATCGCCGCCTCCAATCGCAGTCCCACCAACTCCCGTCGCTTGCGCATTATGCCCCAGTGCGCTCGCATTTGATTCCGATGCATCTGAACTTGCACCAATTGCGGTGGCGCCCCCTGCCGCGGCATTTGACAGGCGTCCTAGTGCGCTAGTGAATTGTTCCGATGCAACAGCGGCAGAGCCGAGTGAGGTTGAACCCGTACCAGTCGCTTGAGAGAAAGCGCCAACACTGCTCGAATCTTGAGCGGATGCGTTCGAGACGGCCCCGATGGCTGTGGCTCTTAAACCTGTGGCTTGAGACAAAGCCCCCAATGTGCTGGCGTTGATATTTGATGCAATCGACCCCGCACCGACCGCTGTCGCTTGCGCACCCGTCGCATCAGAATTTGCACCAATGGCGGTCGCATTCTCCGCGAGGGCTTGCGCAATATATCCAAAGGCAGTCGCATTTTCAGCCGTAGCTTCGGAGAAGGCAGCAACGGCAGTCGATTGAAGGTCTGTCGCGCGAGATAAATAGCCAACCGCGTTAGAGTTTTGACCCGAGGCCAGAGACGCCGCACCAATGGCGCTACTATGGAGCCCCGAAGCTCCGGCTGAATAGCCCAAAGCACTGGAATTTGTACTTGTTGCACCAGCATTGCCACCAATAGCGGTGGCTTGAACGCTAAGGGCTTGCGAGGCTTGGCCGAAGGCACTTGAATTCCCCGCAGTTGCCCTAGCGTTAGCCCCGATTGCTGAGGACCGAAGGCCGCTCGCGAGCGCACTTGCCCCAACTCCCGTGCTATCTGTCGCTGAACTCATCGCGCCGTTGCCCACTGCCAAGGAACTTTCCCCAGTCGCGGCCGAAAAACTCCCAAGCGCAATGGAATCAAGGCCTGCAGCATTTGCATCCCGGCCAATAGCTGTTGAACCAAAAATAGAATATGAATTTTGACCGATGGAGGTAGAAGATTCTCCTATGGCCTCTGCAGCGTTTCCTACAGCTGTTGATTCTCTACCGCTCGCTTCAGATTCATATCCCAGCGCCGTTGAGCTCACGCCTGACGCGTCCGAAAGCGAGCCAATGGCTGTTGCAGTGTCGGTTGCGGCATTTGCAAAAGCTCCGATTGCAGTAGCATTAAGGCCTGCGGCTTGCGCAGAAAATCCGAATGCACTCGCATTATCTTGCAATGCACGTGCGTTTGCTCCGAAAGCGCTGGCTCTAAAATCCTGCGCAGTTGCAAGTGCTCCGAACGCGCTAGAATTTTCCTTTGAAGCTAACGAAGCCGTTCCAAAAGAGGAACTTTGCGCACCTGAGGCAGATGCGCCCGCCCCAACCGCAACTGCACTGGCAGAGGTTGCTTCTGCATTTGCCCCTAGTGCAACGCTAGATGATCCAGCGACGTTTGCTGAAAACCCGATTGCGACACCATTGTTAGCGGCGCCTGTCACAGATGCCGCTGAGCCTAATGCGACTGCCCCATCCGTCGCGGCTGTAGATTGATTGCCGATTGCGATTGCGTCATTACCTGAAGCGAGTGCGCCGACTTCATTCGTTGACCCGCTACCACCCCCAATTGCGATAGATTGCGTGCCTGTGGCCCGAGCCGCGCTGCCAGGACTGCCGCCGCCGCCCAAAGCTAAAGAATCGGTTGCTGTTGCTTGAGCATTAGTCCCAACAGCCGTTGCTTGCTCAGCTGTAGCCTGAGAAGATGTCCCTAGCGCCACCGCACCGAATGCGGTTGCATCAGCCGAAGCCCCTAAAGCGATACTCGCTTCACCGCTAGCTACCGTATTCCATCCAAGAGCCGTAGAGTCGGCACCTGACGCAATTGCAGTGATACCACAAGCCAGACTACGGTCATCATCAGATGAGTTCGCCGTGCCATCATTATCCGTAGACCCCAAATCGACGTTTCCGTCATTATCGCGATCTAACAAACAGTCATCCGCAAAGGCGGCTTGGGGGATGAATGCAATCGGTAGAGCGATGGCTAAAGCCAAGCTGGCAACGCCAGACCCGAGAATAGATTTGAAATTTAACTGTGTCATTATACGCTCTCTGCTTGCGATTACCGATAAGAAAATAGCCATCGGCAACGCCGATGGCCTATTGAATGGTTGCGCCCCCGCACCCCGTTTCAGTTCAATGCTGGAGGCGTAAATCGGGATTTCCATTGAGTCATTCCCCATATGGGGTAAGAACGAAACATGGTCGCAGATAAACAATCACAATCTCAAAATGCAGAGATGTCATCTCAGATTGCGGCCAGTGATTTAATTGATGTGAGTTACGCGGCCCTGTCCTCAAATGACGGCTTTCAAGACATAATTGATGGCTGGGATAATTATATTGAAATTTTGCATGACCCGCCACAGGCCAAGACATTGCTGTCGAAGGTCCGTTCACATATCCATCGCGCAAAGTCGCTCTTTTCCGTATTGGGTCCACCGAATGTTGTGGATCCGATTTTCTCTGAAATTCAGCGATCAGACGTGCCTTGTGTAGCCCTTGCTGCAGGAGACTTTGTCATTGAGGCAAATCTAGCCGCCCAATCCGAATGGGGCGTCATGTCTGGCGAACGCACCTCTTTCGATTGGTTACGACAAGACAGTATTTCGCAAGTCCGGCAAATGCGAGCTTCATTGAAAAGTGGCGAGATCGCGAAACCTCAAATCCTCACAGTTTTTGGCCTGACTTCGAAGGACTTTCAGGATCGGGCGACGGAAAGTTTAGCCGAAATTTATTCGATCTCTCATGAGCATCAGAGCGATGCGCCTATCATCATTCGTGCGCTTCGACAGAATTGGTCAGATGATACAGAGGCCGCGTTGCGGAATTCTTTTGCTCTCACAAAAAGCGAGGTCGCTGTTGCTCGCGCCTTTTTGGAGACAGGAAACACAGAAATAATTGCAGAATCCAGAGGAACCACGACAGCGACAATCCGAAAACAACTTAAATCTATTTTCGCGAAGACTGGCGTCTCTAATCAAGCGCAATTACAGAAACTTTTGAGCCTGATGTCATCCAGCGAAAGACGTCGGATGCGGGGGCAATTAGCCGACTGGCAGGACCCTTTGGGCCGCGAAGTCAAAATCAAAGACGGAAAAGGGCGTCAGATCGCCTTCACCTTTATGGGTGATAAAAATGGTCGGCCTGCCCTGCTATCTCACGGATCAATTACGGGGTATGTTTTACACCCTGTCACGCAAGACCGATTGAAGCGAGCAGGCATAAAATTATATGTTCCCTGCCGCGCAGGATTTGGACACACAGACCCATTCATGGACATGACGGCATTAGAGGCTGCAGCCCACATAAACCGTACGCTTTTAGATCATCTCAATATTGGACCCGTTCCAGCAATTGGATTGATATCGGGTCTTATCCCGTTAGTTTATCAAGCCGCGCAAGACCCGAAAATTTTCTCACGACTGATGGTGATAGGCGGCTGCGTTCCAATTTTTAAACGAGAGAGGCTCAAGGAGCTCCCCATAAATTCCAGAGTTTTGCTGACGTTACAGAGGGAAGCCCCTCACATCGCAAACCTCGCTATACAAGCTGGGTTTCGACAAGTTCTGAAACATGGGCCAAGTTACATGGTCAGAAAAATATACGGGAATTGTGACACAGACCGGCAAACCCTTAGAAACCTGTCCACATTGTCGCTGATGGTTGCATCCAGCAAAATGTTAACAGTTCATGGGCCTCGAACATTTGAAAGAGAGCTCCCACTGATTAATTATGACTGGGAAAATGATTTCGCGTCCTGCGGCCTGTCACTCACAGTTATGCAGGGGTTGGAAGACCCTGTTTTCCGGCCAAAACACGCAAAAGCGATGGCCGGTCAACATAAAGATTATCACATCATACCGGTAAAGAATGCAGGACAGCTTGTTTTTTTACAACGTCCTGAACAAGTAGCCGACGCCATTATAGATTGGATTTCACAATGAGTGTATCATTGAGGCCAGTTTGGAAAAGGCGACGTCTTAATTTGATTAATCTAGTGATGTATGAGCTAAGCAAAGCTTAGACAGCCGGCGCTTAAATAGCTCGTACCTGATTTCGCAACATCAAGTGCCATTTGAGATCTGTGGCTGATTTCTGGCAATTTATAAGGGCCTTTGCGCAAGAGGATAAAATTTCAGAAATTCATGTTTTTTCTAAACACTTGTATTTCAGGCAATTTCACGTAAAGAGTTTTTAAGACTTGCGGGGCGCAAGTGTCATTACTTGCGGGGGCGCAATGTCTATACACTCTCAGGCTGGGCTCAGCCCACATTATTCCATCGGTGATTTTAGCGTCGCAACGGGCGAGACGGATGGAATATTTCTTGATGGCCATTTCTTGCAAATCTGCCAAAGCCTCTGTTCCGATTTAGGTTGTGATGAGGTGAGAAATATTCTCGTTACCTATAAGCTAATTGGGAAGTATGGCTCTGAAATTCCTAAAACAGCCCTCTTTATGCTGTCTTGCACGCAAGATGGTCCGATGATTTCCAGCCCCTCAGAAGACCAATGGTTTATCCATGATGGGATGGCGCGGTTTGATCTCGTGCCAAAAGAAGAGGTGGCTCTGTCACACTAAAGTGTGAAACTCTCGCTGCGGCGGACTGGCGGCATAAAACTCGATCGCCACAGCGAGAGTGTTTTACCTAAACGTCCAGTCTATCTGGGCATTTTGGTTTAATCACCGAACTCGTCCTGCTAACGGCGGCACATGACTCTACCTTCCAAATTACCACGTCCAGCCTTTCGTTGGAAACTTGGCGCAGCTGAGACCAAATTCGAAAATCCATGGATGCGGGTCGAATCTATTCCTGCGGTCGACCCGAGTGGTCAAGACACGCATTATGGCGTCGTACGGTTCAAAAATTTGGCCGTTGGGGTCGTACCTTATGCCGACGGTTACATCTGGTTAGTTGGTCAAAGCCGCGTGACCTTTGAGGCCTATAGCTGGGAAATTCCCGCGGGCGGTGGGGCGTTGGATGAAGACCCCAGCCACGCGGCGCACCGAGAGTTGAAAGAAGAAACAGGTTTTACGGCAGGGCGGCTTGAGAAAATTCTGACAATGGAACTTTCAAATTCGATCACCAATGAACGCTGCGTCGTCTACCTCGCAACCGACCTAACAGCCGGCGAGAGCGAGACAGAAAGCAGCGAAGATATTTCGTTGTTAAAGATCAGTTTGGATGACGCAATCGCGGCCGTGGACGCGGGCGAAATCCGTCAATCGATCAGCGTCGCGGCCATCCTTAAACTTGCGCGTCTGCGGGCCGAAGGACAGCTAACATAATGGACGCCGACGTCATCATCATAGGCGCGGGTGCGGCGGGCATGATGTGCGGCGCTGCGGCGGGTCGGCGCGGCAAATCTGTTATTATACTCGATCACGCTGAACGGGCTGGCGAGAAAATTCGTATCAGCGGTGGCGGCCGTTGTAACTTTACGAACCTGCATTGCGGACCCGATAATTTCATCTCCGAAAACCCGCATTTCGCGAAATCAGCGTTAAAGCGTTACACGCAATATGACTTTCTCGACCTCGTCGAAAAATACGGCATTAAATGGCACGAGAAAACCAAGGGCCAGCTTTTCTGCGATGGGCGTTCGCAAGAGATCATCGACATGTTGTTGACCGAATGCACGAAGGCGGGAAATGAATTACGACTAGGCACGGAGGTTCTCGGTGTTGAAAAGTTAGGCGACGGTTTTGTGGTCACCACGCCCACGCAAACACTTGCGACCTCGGCTGTTGTTGTGGCCTGTGGCGGGCCATCTATTCCGAAAATGGGTGCAACTGGATTTGGATATAAATTAGCGGAACAATTCGGTTTGAACCTCATCAAGACCGAACCCGCCCTCGTCCCACTGACCTTCACCGATCAGATGAAAACGCCTATCGCCGCATTGTCTGGCGTCAGCGTCGACACGGTCATCACCAATGAGCGGGCCAGTTTTGACGAGGCGCTATTATTCACCCATCGCGGCTTGTCTGGACCCGCGATCTTGCAGATCAGTTCTTATTGGAATGCGGGCGAAGCCATCACCGTCAATATGGCACCAGGCCGTGACGCCTTGGCGGAATTACGGAAAGCCAAAGCAGAGACGCCCAAACTCTCGCCCGAAAAATGGCTGGCGCAATATCTGCCTGCGCGCCTCGCGTCTCATCTGGCGCTGACCTTTAACTATGCACGTTTGGCCGATATGCCTGACCGCGAACTGATGAACCTCGCCCTACAAGTCAGCGCTTGGCATATTCGCCCCGCGGGCACGGAAGGCTATCGCAAGGCCGAGGTCACACGCGGCGGGGTTGATACGGATGAGCTCTCCTCAAAAACGCTTGAGGCCTGGAAAGTGCCTGGCCTTTATTTTATCGGCGAGGTCGTCGATGTGACGGGACATCTGGGCGGACATAACTTTCAATGGGCTTGGGCCAGCGGCGTCGCCTGCGGGCAAGCCCTTTAAAGCAAGCCATCCCACAACAGCTTTATCCCTGTGACAAATATCAGGCTATACATCACCCGATAAAATACGGCTTGGTCGATGCGTTTGATTAGCCATGCACCAAACAGAACCCCAATGGGGGCCAGCGGAATCAGCGCGGCTGAGATGGTCAAATTCGTCCGATCAAATTGTCCCAACATGCCATAGGGTACAAGTTTGACCGCGTTTACGACCGTGAAAAACATCACGGCCGTTCCGGCATAGATACGTTTATCCAGACCTTGCGGCAGGGCGTAGGCCTGAAAGGGCGGGCCACCCGCATGGGCAACAAAACTGGTAAAGCCCGTAATTGTGCCCGACACCCAAGCTGCGGGGCGGTTACCCTTGAGCCAGTCCGCGCCGGTTCGCAGCCGAGGTCCCAAGACAGCATAAATCGGAAAACTAACGGCGATTAAACCGACACACAGCCGGACAAAAACTTCGCTTACACGATCAGCAACCAACCCTCCGATGATGATGCCAAGAACAGCTCCGGGCAGCATCAATAGTAATAATCGCTTATCCCAATGTTTGCGATAGGCCCAAACACCGATCCAATCCATCACGATCAAGATCGGCAACATGATGGCCGCCGCCTGAATGGGGGAGATGGCCAAGGACAAAATTGGGACAGCAAAAAGCCCGAGGCCGCCGAAGCCGCCTTTCGCCAGCCCCGTGATGAGCACCGCAAAAATTGCAACCGTAATGAAAAATGGATCAGAGAGCATTTCGGGGTTCATACAGCCTCTGAAAGTCGATAGGTAGGACGAATGAAGACCATCGACATCAATGCAGATATTGGCGAAGCCGACACGCCCGAATGGGAAGCGTCTGAAGCCGCTATTATATCCGCGATCTCTAGCGCGAATATTGCCTGTGGGGGACATGCGGGCGACGAGGCTACTATGCGCCGAACTGTGCGAAATGCAAAAGCGGCAGGCGTCACAATTGGGGCCCATCCTGCCTATCCCGATCGCAAAAACTTTGGCCGAACGAGCCTTGTTTTGGGGCAAGATATTGAGACAGCTGCCCTGAAAGCGACCCTTCGCGCACAAATCTTGGATCTCGCCCGTATTTGCGATGAGAAAGGCGCGAGGTTGGCCTATGTCAAACCCCACGGCGCGCTTTATAATGACTCAGTCTTTGATTTTGAAAAAGCGATACTCATTTCAGACGTGATTGCGGAGCTGGATATGGACTTAATGTTCTTGGGCGGGCCGAATTCCGAAATGGCGCGCGCAGCAGAACAACACGGGCTTCGTTTCGTCGCCGAAGGTTTCATTGACCGTCGCTATACGGATGATGGACATTTGCTTTCGCGCAAAATCGAAGGGGCGGTCATCAAAGACCAGAAAGAGCGCCTCGCACAAGCCCGATCCCTGGCGACGACTGGCGAGGTCAAAACACATTCTGGCAAAACCCTCATCTTGCAAACGGGGTCGCTCTGCGTACATGGCGATAGCGCTGGGGCGGTTGAAACCGCGCGCCAAGCCCGCGCCGCGATTGAGGCCGAAGGCCTCACCATAAAGGCCTTCGCGTAATGTCTCCTAAAATCATGCCACCCACAATTCGCCCCTATGGCGATCACGCGCTTTTGATTGAATGGAAAACGGATGGGTTTTCCGAAACCGTCAATGATACCATTCATGCTTTGGCCGCAAAATTGCGAGAGAGCCGGAAGTACATTGAGGTTGTTCCAGGTTACGACTCGCTTGTCTGCGTTTTTGATTTGGGGAAACGTTCGATGGCGGCCACAAAAAACCATGTTGAAGACATTCTGTCTCGGCAAACTTTACGCAGTGCCGAAATTGGAAAGCTTGTCGAAATTCCTGTGAATTATGGCGGCGCATTTGGTCCAGATATGGAGACAATTTGTGCCTCGGCGAAGTTGTCAGTGGATGAAGTCATCGCCCTGCATAGTCAGTCAGAATACCGGGTTTGCATGATGGGCTTTATCCCCGGCTTTACATTTCTCTCGCCTGCGCCGACGGCGTTGCACCACCCACGCCTCAGCACACCCCGCGCCAAAGTGCCTGCGGGCAGTGTCGGAATTGCAAACTGGCAGACGGGTATTTACGGGCTGGAATCGCCGGGGGGCTGGCAAATTATTGGGCAGACACCTCTGTCAATATTTCAGGCTAAACGTGAGCCACATTTCCTTCTGACGGCCGGCGACCGCGTGAGGTTTATTCCGCAATGAGTTTGAAAGTCTTACACGCTGGCACCCAAACCATGATCATGGATGCGGGCCGCCCCGGTCATCGTCACCAAGGCATTCCAGGTGGCGGTGCGGCTGATAAGTTGTCCTTTGCGATCGCCAATCATTTGGTTGGCAACCGCTGGGACACGCCCGCGTTAGAATGCGCGTTAGGTGGCCTGCATATCCGATTTGAGCACGATGCGGTAATTGCGATTTCAGGTGCACAAATGTGGTCACAAAACCAAGGCTTGAATTTACCCCTGAACAAAGCTGTCCCTGTTGATGCAGGCGACATTCTCACCATGAGTTTTACCCGAGCGGGTTGTCGGTCCTATCTGGCAATTGCGGGTGGGATTGAAGTTGAACCTTTCATGGGGTCCGTCTCCACCTATATGCCCGCTGCACTCGGGGGATTGGACGGCGGTCCGTTGAAAACGGGTGACGTTCTAAGAATTGGCGAGGTTCAAGGCCCACCAAATTCACTCCCTGGCGGTCATGTTCCGACACTGTCAAACCACGTGGTTCTACGCGCCAGCGCCGCGCCAGAATGGGACGCCCTTTCTGATGCTGGCAAACGTTATCTTTTCACCACACCCTTTTTTGCGACGACCGCGACCGACCGCATGGGGACACGGTTGAAAGGCGATCAGATCACCTTGGACACACCCGTTAAAATGACCAGCAGCCCGCTGTTACCCGGCAGTCTTCAGGTTCCGCCTGATGGTCAGCCTATTCTCGCGCTGGCAGATGGTCATTGCACAGGCGGTTATGCGCGGGCGCTTCAGATCATTCAGGCCGACCTCTGGCTATTGGGACAAATTGCCCCCGGCGCAGCGGTGAGCTTCCGTCGGTGTTTCGAAGAAGACGCCCCGAAAATTCTACGCGCGAAGAATAGCTATTACGCGGGTTTGATACCCGGGTTTTCGTTCTAATATGACCTACGTCCTGCTGGACGATCAAGGCACAGGGAAGCAACTTCTTTTCCGCGAAGCTGAACGTATTATCACGGCGAGAACCCGCGCCGATTTACCCGCTGCTTTCGACGCCATTGAAGCGGAACAAGCCAGGGGTAAATGGCTGGCGGGGTCGATGGCTTATGAATTGGGCCATGCGTTGGAATCCCATTTCGAAGCGCCACAGATTGAAGCTCCCCTCATCCAATTGGGCGTTTTCGATGCGCCTGTGGATCATCCGCCCGTAGACTGGCTATATACGCGCAGTATCCCTGACCTGGAGTTCGTGCCCAGCTGGAGCGAGGCAGACTACCTCGCCCGCTTCGATCAGGTACAACGTTACCTGCAGGCAGGCGATTGTTACCAAGTTAATTTGACCTTTCCCCTATACGCGGAAAGCCGCGCAACAGCTCAGCAAGTTTACGCCGCTTTTCGTCGTCGCCAACCGGGCCGATATGGCGCCGTCGTCAGTTTAGGCGGCGCGGATATCGTTAGCTTCTCCCCGGAGTTATTTTTCGAACGCCGCGGCCAAAATATGCGGATGCGTCCGATGAAAGGTACGCGCCCTCGACATAACGATGCAAAAATCGACGCCGCAATTTTGGCTGAGATGCGCGCCGAGCCCAAAAGCCAAGCCGAAAACTTGATGATTGTTGATTTGCTGCGCAATGATCTGTCGCGATTGTGCGAAGCAGGAAGCGTGAAGGTGCCAGAACTTTTCACACTAGAAACCTACCCCACCCTTCATCAGATGACCTCGCAGGTCACAGGTCGACTGCGGCCGCATGTTAAATGGGCCGAAATATTGCGCGGTCTCTTTCCCTGTGGGTCCGTAACTGGAGCTCCAAAAATTCGCGCAATGGAAATTATCCAAGATCTAGAACTTGGCCCCCGGGAAGCCTATTGCGGAAGTGTCGGATATATTGCGCCCAATGGAGATGCCAGCTTTTCCGTAGCCATCCGAACCGTCCAAATGCGAGCAGGAATCTTACGTTATGACGTAGGCTCTGGCGTAGTTTTAGATAGTGAGGGGTCTGACGAATATCGCGAGTGTTTGTTGAAATCGCAAATCTTCCAGACCCCGCCTGAGAATGTGTTTGAGACGTTCCGACGAACCCCGACAGGCGAAATCCCAAACGCAAACCTCCACATTTCTCGCATGGCCGAGGCGAACGGGACTCCCCTCAAAACGGTTCAGGCCGAGTTTAAAAAAATTCAGACAAGCCGACCTCAAGAGGACCTGCGCGTTCGTTTCGAACAACACGGTGACGGATTTAAAACCACGTTTTCACCCTATCTCGATCTCAGCACGCCGTTAAAATTAGCCATCTCCCGATACCCCTTGACTGAAGCTTCACAAATGACGGTTAAAAAAACGACCCGTCGCGACTTTTATGATGGGGAACGCGAGCGCATTGGCGCAGGAATTTTGGTCGATGAAGTGATTTTCCTCAACGCGAATGAGGAAGTCTGCGAAGGGTCTTTTACCACAATATTTGTGGAGAAAGACGGACAGCTTTACACGCCTGACTTGTCCAGCGGGCTGCTACCAGGAATTTTGAGACAACATTATCTGGAAACAGGAAAAGCAGAATCGAAGGTTCTCACCCTGACCGACTTAAGTGCTGCTGATGCAATTTATGTCGGGAACAGCTTGCGCGGCTTAATGCCCGCACAATTTATAAATATGCTGCGACATTAAGCTCGGACCATTGACGGCCTTTTCCTGCCCGCTAAGGTAGTGGCAACAGAACCTAAAGGCTGACACACCACGTGGCACTTATTATACACGCTTATCACGTCGCGCCGAACGGCAAATCGACGCGAATTCCGGATGCAGAACTTGGGCTTCCGCGCCCTGAGGGAGAGGGTTATGATTGGTATCATCTGACCCGACATGACCCGTCCATTCAGTCGGTCTTCGAAGCTGATGCTTTTTTAGATAAAGTTGCAGAGCAAACCTTACTGGCGGAAGACTCTCGCCCCCGCACAATTATGCGGAATGACGACGTTTTAATTAATTTACGTGGCGTGAATTTGAACCCCGGCTCAGAACCTGAAGACATGATCGGCATTCGTTTTTTCGTTCAGCCCACGCGTATTGTGAGCGTAGAGAAACGCCCTTTGCGGGCCACAGGAGACATTGCGGCGCGGTTGGATCGACAAGTTGCCCCCAAAACGCCAGGCGGTTTTATGTCAACATTCGCCCAAGCCATGATCGAACGGATGGCGCCCACAATCACGGAGCTGAACGAGCAAGTCGACGGATTGGAAGAGAAAATCGAAACGGGCGAAACAGAGGCGGCCCGATCTAGTGTCTCAGGTTTGCGCCGCCAAGCTATCATGTTGCGCCGATATCTTGCTCCACAACGCGATGCGTTAAATTCACTCTCCCAGCAGACACTGTCTTGGATTTCGCATGACGACCAATTGCGTTTGCGCGAAGCCGCAGATCAGGCCACGCGCGTCACAGAAGAATTGGACGCCGTTCGCGAACGTTGCGCAATTGTGAAAGACCAATTGACCGATATTCGCGCCGAACAAATGAATAATAACATGATGATTTTGGCCGTCGTTTCCGCCGTCTTTCTGCCGCTGGGTCTTATCTCAGGCATGATGGGCATTAATGTCGGCGGAATGCCTTGGGTCGAAAGCGGTATGGGGTTCTGGTATGTCACCGGAATCGTCATTGGAGTGGGCGTAATCCAGTTCATTTTATTCCGCATTTTGAAATGGGTGTAGCCTCCGCGTGATCCGCTTTCTGCGCCTTATCTGTTTATCCATCTACCTTGCCTGTCTTTTGGGGTTGGGTTTCGGGAATGCGGCTGCGCAAACGGCTGACTCTGTTGACGTTGAGAGCGTCAACGCAACAATGCCGGGCCAAGCCGATGCGGATATTGAATCAGCCTTTCGAACGGTCAAACGCAATGAAGCCTATCAATTTGAATTAGCGGAACCGATCCCTCAGCGTCCGCCCAATCGATTCATGCGATGGTTGGGCAAAGTCATTGGTGCAATTTTCAAAGTTTTGGGACCGCTTCTCGAAATAGCATTTTATCTGGGTGTCGGCGGCCTCATATTGGGTGCGATCTATCTCATTGGGCGCGCGATTTATGAAACACGTTTTGCCAAAACGCCCGCAACAGAGGCGGCCGAACCAGACGTCCCTCTATATCAGCCAGCTCAAGCGCAAGCTCGTATCCTCTTGGACGAGATTGACCGTCTCGCCGCAGAAGGCCGATATGGCGAAGCCGTTCACACTCTGCTTTTCCGCTCGATTCAGGATATTGACCGTAATCGGCCCAATGTCGTCCGTCGCAGTTTGACGGCGCGCGAAATTGGCAGTCTGAGCGTGCTGACCTCCGACGCACGCACCGCTTTCTCAACAATCGCAGGCGTTTCAGAACTCGCCCATTTTGGAGGCGTGTCCGTCAACAAGGCGGGATTTGAAACGGCGCGCGCCGCCTATGCTGACCTGGCAGGGGTTGCTCCGGCTCAGACGCGGAGGCGACGGGCATGAGTGCGGCAAGCCGACATAGAGACGCCGTTTTGTCCAAAAGCCTGTCCGGTCGACAGTCTGCGGAACGACGTCCTGGAGCCGCTGGCGTCCTATTCCGCCCGATCACGCTGATCAGCTTACTACTCATCGGGCTTTTCGCGTTTGGCGCGTTAATCGTCCTGAGCGGTTTTGCAAAAGATTTGCGCAAAGCCCCACCTGGGCAGGCAACGCCACGCTCCATTTCCGCAGTCGGCTATCAGGCCCTTACAGAATATTTGAAGGAATTAAATTTTGACGTCGCGGAAACACGGGGTGAGCGGGGCTACTTTGATCGCGAAAGCCGACTGGTCGTTTACACACCCTCAAGTCCCTATGCGCGTCTAAAACGAACATTAGAGGATACAGAAGAGGAAGTCCGTTTGATTGTCCTGCCGAAATGGTCTGTCGGTCAAATGATCCCTCAAAAGGGCGAGTCGGGCCGAAATGACTGGGCGCGAAAAACAAGCGAAGAGGGTCTTCATTCGGCAGGCGACTATCAATCCATGATGGAAAATATGCCTGTTATCCGCCGACACAGTGAGCCCACAGTCAACGCCCAAGTTTTTTTCGACGTACCAACTGAACGTAGTTTGCCGCCTAAATTATCTCCTGACTTTAAGGACCTTCAATATTTCGATCTGAATACAGCGTGGACGGATTATCAAAGTGAGTTACGTGCGCTTCGCGAAGCTGAGGCCGAGGACCGTCGACGGAAAAATGCGGAGGCTGAAGGCAAAGACTATACGCCCAAAAAAGCAAAAGAAGCGTCTGACGCCGATGACGCCTCAGAGACGGAAACTGTCGACCCGTTTACACTGCCTGAACATGATAGCCTGATGCAGATAGATGGCAAAACCGTCTTGATCCGACTTGAGAACACACAAACCTATATTCTGTCAGAACCTGATCTGATCAACACGATGGCATTTGAAACCCAATCAGGCGCACATCTCGCCAGCGCCATCATCAATGAAGTCATCGGTGAAGCCGGGATGGAGTGGCAAGTGATAGACTTTGACGTCAGCCTACACGGGATTGAAGCCAATCAAAATATCATCAAATTAATGGTCACCCCACCCTTCTTGGCGGCCACGCTTTGTTTGTTGGCGGCAGGTGGATTGGTCGCCTGGCAAGGTTTCAACCGTTTCGGCGACCCCGCACGTGTCCGCCCCGATTATGCGCAAGGTCCGGTGAGCTTGGCCGAAACGGCTGCTGGATTTATGGAAACAGCCGGACGCGCACATAAGACTGGCGACGCCTATGCGGACTTAATCCGAAGGCAAGTCGCTGAGGCGCTGGGATTTGGCGCACGCTCAATGGAACATACAAATACGTTAGTAGACGCACGCGAAAAGCGTCTGGAACTACAGCCCCGTTTTGCTGATCTGAAACACGCCATAAAGACGGCCGACACGCAAAGTTATCCGCAATATGCGAGAGCCCTGACGGCGTGGCGAGACGCCATGACGGCCACCAATATGACGATATCAGATCAAAAGAATATAGATCTTGGACAAGAGGACCGCTCCCTATGACCGAAACACCTACGACAGACACGCGCCCGAATGAGAGCGCCCTCGCCGATATCCAAAACTTAGCTGCGGCCGTACGTTCTGAGGTGGGGAAGGTCATCATTGGTCAAACCGATACCGTTGACTTACTTCTGACGGCATTGCTGTCCCGCGGGCATATCTTGCTCGAGGGTGTTCCTGGTACGGCTAAAACATTTATGGCGCAGGTTTTTGCGCATGTGACCAAATTAGATTTTGGACGCATCCAATTCACCCCTGACCTGCTGCCAGGCGATCTATTGGGAACAAACCTTTTCTCCTTTCAGACAAATGAGTTCACTTTGGTAAAAGGTCCAATTTTTTGCGACATGCTCTTGGCCGATGAAATCAACCGAACGCCGCCAAAGACGCAAGCCGCACTGCTTGAGGCTATGCAGGAGCGCCAAGTCACCATTGACGGCCAAGGCTTCCCGCTTGGTGAAAATTTCATGGTTGTCGCCACACAAAACCCGATTGAACAACAAGGCACTTATCCCTTGCCCGAAGCCCAACTAGACCGCTTTCTCTTCAAACATATTTTGTCCTACCCGACACGCGACGAAGAAATCCGTATTGTGCAACAGCATGGCCAACGTGCAGGCACACCGAGCTTGAACGAATTAGGGCTCAAAACTGTTTTGACAAAAGCGGCGCTTAAAAAAGCCCGCGCCTCGATTGGGGCTATTCATCTTAATGATGAAGTGACAAATTACGTCGTCGATTTGGTCCGCGGCACACGCGACAATCCATTGTTTGAAACAGGGGCCAGCCCGCGTGCCGCCGCCATGATCGCAAGCTCATCCCGCGCCTATGCCGCGTTGCAGGGCCGTAATTATGTAATCCCTGATGATGTCAAATCGATTGCCCTGCCCGCACTTCGTCACCGGGCCGTTCTCTCACCTGCGGCTGAAATCGAAGGCCGCACAGCGGATGAAGTGATCACAACCGTCATCGAACAAACGCAGGCACCGCGTTAAGGCTGCGGCCAAGACGTTTCTCTTGTGACATTTCGCACTCAGACATATCCAACTCGAGCCGCCGTTTTTGCGGCAGCGCTTGGCTTGCCCGTGACGCTGCTGCTCGCGCTCTTTTTGCCCGCGCTCTGGTTGATTGGGGCGGCGTGGGTTGCGGGTTTGCTCGGCCTGATGGTGTTGGATATTCTGCTCTCGACATCAATCAAACGCATGGCGCCTGATCTGGAGTCCCCCGGGTCAGGATATGTTGGCCATAATTATGACGTAAGGGTCACGACGCCATTTGGCCCTGGCGTGCCACCGCGTTCGCCAGAACAACGCCTTAGTGTCAACGACCGCCTGACGGTGTCGCCATCAATCGCGCGTGCAGGACAAGGCGAAGGCGGCATGTTAGCCCTCTTTAGCATCCGCACAGAATTGCGTGGCACAGCTGAGCTGGAACGGCTCTGGACACGCTGGCAAGGCCCGTTGGGGTTAGTCTGGCGACAGCGCATCGATCCGCTGAACCGCGAAATCCCCGTAACGTCAGATACGCAAATGGTCCGCGACACTGCCGCAGAAATTTTCACCAAAGATGCCAATATCGGGCAAAAACTCCAGCGCCTGCGCGGCGAAGGAACAGAGTTTGATGGCCTGACTGAATGGGTGGCTGGCATGGATAAGCGGTCAATTGATTGGAAACATTCCGCCCGCCACGGGACCTTATTGTCGCGAGAATTCCGCACTGAACGAAATCATAATATCGTCTTTGCCTTTGATACAGGACATTTGATGGCAGAAGCTGTGGAAGATGTCGAAACTGGCGAAGCCATGACAAAGCTAGACCGCGCGTTGAATGCGGCCTTGCTCATGGCGTTTGTCTCGCTAAAGATTGGCGACAAAGTCGGGCTCTATGCTTTTGATCAAAAACCATATCTGTATGCGCCAGCAATCGGTAACACGCGCAGCTTTGCCCAAATCCGTCGCGTGTCGGCCCGTGTGGAATATTCCACAGCAGAGACGAACTTCACCCTCGGTCTCAGCCAGTTGGCCCAGAACCTTCAACGACGCACCTTGATCGTTGTTTTTACAGATTTCGTCGACAGTACCCAAGCCGAACTTATGGTCGAAAATATGGCCCGCCTGCTCAAACGACATATCGTGATCTTTGTCGCTTTCCGAAATACTGCGCTTGATAGCTTGATAACGCGAGCCGCAGACACCCCCGAAGAAGCCGCTGCAAGTCTGATCGGCGATGGCCTAATGCGCGAACGTGAGATCGTGCTGAAGCGCCTGCAACGCATGGGTGTCAATGTGATTGACGCCAATGCCGACACGCTCAACATGAAAGTCCTCAATACCTATATGATGCTTAAGGCCCGCAATGCGATTTAAGGACCACATCACGGGAGAGACGTCATGAAACGTCGGACCCTCACGCTGAAATCCAAACGCTTTCGCGAGGAGCGTCAAGAGGTTTGGAAAGAGATGGAAACGATGCTGCAACGCATTGAGGCTCGCTCTGTGCGCGGACTGACGGATGAGGAGTTAATTAAATTGCCCCGCCTCTATCGGTCGACGCTTTCATCGCTCTCCGTGGCGCGGGCGACCTCGTTGGATCAAAGTGTCGTCACTTATCTCGAATCCCTCTGTACGCGCGCTTATTACGTCATTTACGGCAGCCAGCAGCGCTTGCGAGATCGTATCTATAATTTCTTCGCCCGTGACTGGCCATTGGCAGTTCAGACGGCATGGAAAGATGTCGCCGCCTCCAGCTTTATCTTCGCCTTAGGCATTTTAATTGGCTTCGTTTTGGTCTCAAATAATCCGGATTGGTTTTACTCCTTCATGAGCGCCGAGATGGCAAGCGGTCGAACGCCCGCCGCTTCGGAAGAATATCTACGTAGTACGATCTATGGCTATGAATCTGAGGACGGGGGACTTGGTGCTTTCGCCGCGTTCCTCTTTTCAAACAATAGTCGGGTGTCGATATTTGCCTTTGCTCTCGGATTTGCTTTCGCTCTCCCGACAGTGGCGCTTTTACTCTATAACGGCTTGTCCATCGGCGCCTTTATCGCTGTGTTTGCAAGCAAGGGACTGGGCTTCGAAATTGGCGGTTGGTTGTCCATTCATGGCACGACGGAATTGTTCGCAATTGCTCTGGCGGGTGCTGGGGGCATGCTCATCGGACGTGCGGTCGCATTTCCGGGGGATATGACACGGGTCGAATCTATGCGATCCAAAGCCGAACAGGCGGCCATCATCTTGGGTGGGGTCGTTGTGATGATGTTCGTCGCGGGCCTACTTGAAGGATTTGGCCGACAATTGATTGATAATGATTGGGTGCGTTACGGCATTGGCGGGTCAATGCTGACGTTCTGGCTGCTCTATTTCTTCCTACCGCGTAAATCGCTTGAAAGCGCAAAAGCATGAGCGCCGCAGGATCACTCTCAGTCGATCAGATTAAGCTAGGTCGGCGTCATTTGGTGACGCCAGAGGGCGTTGATTTACAGATCGAATTGGCAGATGTTGGCTCGCGCATTGGGGCTTTTGCGATTGATCTCATTATCATGATTGTTGTGTTAATCGCGGCTGGGTTCGGCCTGAGCTCGATGAGTATTTATAATGGGGAACTAGCCTTTACGATATTCGTCTTGATCGCATTTCTTCTACGCAGTTTCTATTTCACCCTATTTGAAATGGGTCGGCGCGCGGCGACCCCTGGAAAAATGCTGATGAAAATTCGTGTTGCGGCGCGCGGGAAAGCCCGCCTTTCCGCCGCGAGTGTTTTCGCACGGAATGCCTTGCGAGAGATTGGGTTCTTCCTGCCAATCGGTTTCCTGTTTGGCATTGGGCAAGGCGGAGTCGATGGTTGGATCAGCTTATTGGTGTCAATCTGGGCCGGAATATTTTTGATGTTCCCCCTCTTTAATCGGGATCGGTTACGTGTTGGCGATCTGGTCGCGGGCACTTGGGTGGTTAAATCACCCCGCCCAATTCTTGCCGCTGACTTGATCACCACTGACGCCCCGGAAGTTGAAGCTGCCTTTGCGAAGTTCGCCTTCACACCCGCCCAAATCGACATGTATGGGATCAAAGAACTTCATGTTCTGGAAGATGTCCTGCGCGCCAGAGATAGAGAGGTGATGACCGATGTTGCGACCCGCATTCGGACAAAAATCGGATGGACGTGGGAAGAAGGCGAGAGCGACGCCACCTTCCTGCGCGCCTATTACGCGGCTTTGCGCGGACGTTTGGAATCTAAAATGCTAATGGGTGTGCGTCGGAAAGACAAATTCGACCGTCGTTAATTTGCGGTCAGGCCAGTCTAGCACTCAATCACATTAACGGCCAAACCGCCTTGGCTTGTCTCTTTATATTTTGAGCTCATATCGAGCCCCGTTTGGCGCATGGTTTCGATCACCTGATCCAGGCTCACCTTACCATGACCTGTCCCATGCATGGCCAGGCGCGCCGCATTGGCCGCTTTCACTGCGCCAATTGCGTTGCGTTCGATACAGGGAATTTGAACTAATCCGCCGACAGGGTCACAGGTCAGTCCTAGATTATGCTCCATTCCAATTTCCGCCGCACATGCGGCCTGTCGAGGCGTTGCCCCCCAGACAGCGGCCAAACCCGCAGCGGCCATTGAACAGGCCACACCGACTTCGCCTTGGCATCCCATTTCCGCCCCAGAAATCGACGCCCGCTGTTTATAGAGCAGCCCAACACCGCCCGCCGTCGCGAGGAAAGTTCGAATTTTTTGATATTCAGGTGTACCGTTTTCATCGCAGCAATAATGCCGAATGATGGCGGGAATGATTCCGGCTGCGCCATTTGTCGGGGCTGTCACAACCTGTCCGCCCGCCGCATTTTCTTCGTTCACCGCCATCGCGTAAACATTTAGCCAATCGAACAGCGTTTCTTTTTCATTCGCGCCTGGGGCGGCGATTAACTTCGCCCAAATGTCAGAGGCGCGGCGCGAAACTTTCAATCCTCCGGGCAGAGTGCCCCGCGTTTTTAATCCGCGTTCTATGCCCGCCAACATCACATTTGTGACGCGGTCCAGGCGGTCACAGGTTTTCTCACGCGGACGTCGCGCGTCTTCATTGGCAAATACAACTTCAGCAATGGACAGATTATTCGCGTCGCAAATCGCAAGCAGGTCAGCCGCAGAGCCAAACCGAAAGGGAACTGTTGGGCCGCCTGTCGTGACGCGGTCATTCTTGGCAGGTTTGGACAATTGTCTGTGACTGGCGGTAAATCCGCCACCCGTCGAATAATAAGTGCGCGCGTAGAGCTGCTGCCCCGCCGCATCGAAGGCCTGCATTTCCATTTCATTGGGATGTAATTCAGCGGTCTGTTCATAATCCAAGACAATGTCAGTGTCTGGGTCGAACTGTATGGTTAGACCGTCCCGTGTGAAGCGTTTATTCGCATGTAGCCCGCGCAACGCGGCCTCGGCGGCGTCAAGATCGATGGTTTCGGGTTTGAAACCTAAGAGGCCCAACGCCCCCGCGCGGGGCGTGCCATGACCGACACCGGTAAAGGCGAGTGACCCGCGAAAAATCATGCGAATACGGTGGGTTTTATTGCGGTGACCTTGCGTCTCTAAACGGTTCCAGAATCGCTGCGCAATTCGCATCGGTCCAACAGTATGGGATGAAGATGGCCCGATGCCGATGCGGAAAATATCGAGTACAGAAAGCATAGTGAAATCCAATCCCAACTATCGAAATTCACCCATAGCTCAAATCTGGATAGATCATCTCTCTATTTTCGGAAGCCGAGGATGCCTCGTCAGAAAATTAATCTACGCAGCGCCTATCTGAAGACAGGATCATCCAAGCTGCGAAGTTTCCGCGAGTGGAGTGTTCCCGTCTCGGCTCCATTTTTCATAATCCGCATGGCTTCCAAGCCGATGTTGAGATGCTGTGCAACGCGCGAACGATAAAAAACAGCCGCTGTCCCAGGCAATTTAATCTCGCCGTGCAAAGGGCGGTCCGAGACACAAAGCAGCGTTCCATAGGGCACACGGAAACGATAACCATTGGCGGCAATCGTCGCGCTTTCCATATCAATCGCAATCGCACGAGATTGGTTCAAACGTGGTCGGAGCGCTGCATAGCGCATTTCCCAATTTCGGTCGTCCGTCGTAACGACAGTCCCTGTGCGCACGTGGCGCTTCATTTCTTGGCCTGACAATTCCATCACGTCGCCAATCGCATCCGTTAGCGCAATTTGAACTTCAGCAATCGTCGGCAGCGGAATGTCAGATGGCAGAACATCGTCAAGCACTTGGTCATCTCGAAGATAAGCATGTGCCAGAACGAAATCGCCCAAAATTTGCGACGACCGCAATCCACCACAATGACCCAGCATCAACCAACAATGGCTCCGAAGAACAGCGACGTGATCCGTGATGGTTTTTGCGTTGGACGGACCAACGCCAATGTTGATCAAGGTGATACCCATGCCGTCCTCGGCCATCAGGTGATAGGCTGGCATTTGCGGCAATTTATAATTTGGATCTTCGGCATAGTCAGCGCCATTCGTGATAACGCCCTGACCTGGCGCGCAGAACCCAGTAAACTCGGACCCCTCGCCGACAACTTCGCGCGCATGTTCTACAAATTCATCAACATAGCGTTGGTAGTTCGTAAAGATCACAAATTGCTGGAAACATCCCGGCGCGGTCCCGGTATAATGGCGCAGGCGCTGTAGAGAATAATCCGTCCGCAACGCAGGAAATAGCGCCAGAGGATAAGGCTCATCTGACGCGCGTTCGACCACCCCATCGGCCAAATCATCATTGATATGGGTAAGATCAGGCAAAGGAAAATGCTGACCAATCGCAGCGGAACGCTCGGCCGATAATTCGAAAGCCGATGGATCAATGGCGAAGACAAGCGGAATGGGCGTGTCAGACGGACCGACATAATACTCGACTTCGTTCACGACTTCGATCCGGCTCAACTGATCCAGTAGATAGCCTTCGAAAATGTCGGGCGATGTTATGGTTGTGCCGTACCAACCCGGCCCGCGAATGGAGACAAACCCAGAAAACTTGGTTTCGCCGGCATGACGTTGCCCAATCCGCAACAGAAGATAAGGATAGGTAGGTTTCGGTCCGACGGGACCTTTGCCTGTCGTGGCATAGGTTTCGAAATCTGTATTTAGATCATCAACGGCACTGTGATAAATCCGACCGAGTTCCCGAATTGCCTCGTCCATATCGTTACAAGGGGCAAGGTCGTTAAAAAAGGTGGGGATGTGGCCGAGCAATTTCAAATCAAAACTCCAAAATCGAATTAAATTTTTCAGGCCCTAAATGATATTTCTGGAATTGACCAGAACAATCGACAGGTCCGCGACAAAGCGTGTCTTTAAATCGGGGTCATTCCGGCGAGGCTGGCCACTGCGATCACGACCGACGCAATGGCTGCGCTCATGAAATTGGACAGGTTACCAGCCAGAACGGTGCGCAAGCCGAGCTTTGAAATTTCCGTTTTCCGCTCTGGAACAACCGCGCTCAGGCCCGCAATCAAGATGGCCAAACCACCGAAATTGGCAAATCCACAGAGCGCCAATGTGATCGCGATTTGCCCCTGCACAGAGAAATCATCCTTCACGCCAGTGAAATTAAAATAAGCCAAAAACTCGTTGAGCACGACTTTTTCGCCCAAGAATCGTCCCGCGGCGGCGCTTTCGTCCCATGGCACGCCGATCATCCACGCGACAGGTCGGAACAACACGGAGAAGACGCCTTCCAAGGATAGATCAGGGTAGCCGAACCAGCCGCCAATGCCGCCCATGATGCCATTGATCAGCGCAATCACGGATAAGACAGCGACCAACAAAGCCATGACAGCGAGCATGATTTGCAAGCCTGTCATCGCGCCATTGGTCAGGGCTTCAATGAGAGAACCCGCGCGGTTTTTATCCACGTCCTTGGCGTCCAAACTATCAATATCAAAAGGCGTTTCAGTTTCAGGCACCAAAATACGCCCCATCAACAAACCACCCGGAGCGGCCATAAGCGCCGCCGTGATCAGGAGTTTGGGATCAATGCCGATGGCCGAATAGGCAACTAAGACGGTACCTGCGACAGAAGAAAGGCCAAGGCTCATCATCACAAATAACTGCGACCGTGTGATCTTGGGCAGGTAAGGCAGGACGGTTAGCGGTGCCTCAGCCATGCCGACAAAAATATTGGCGGCCGCACAAGTACTTTCCAAACGGCTCGCGCCTGTGATGCGGCGAACGACGCCGCCAATCCCGCGAATAATCCATCCCATGATGCGCAGATGAAAGAGAATCGCGAAAAGCGCTGCTATGAAAATAATGATGGGCAAGATTTGGAAGAAGAAGATCACATTTGTGCCGCCCTTCTCATCGCCCAGCTCACCGAACATGAAAACGGTGCCCTGTTTGACATATCCCGTCATGGCCTCGACGCCCGCTGACATCGCGCCCAGAACAACGTCACCCACTGGAGTCAATAATGCGAAGATTGCGATCGCGATTTGGAGAGCGAGCGTCCGCGCTGCCAGATCATAACGCACGGATTTTTTCGCGTCAGAGAAGAGCCACGCAACGCCCAGTAAAACAAATATACCGATAATGCCGGTCATAGGGTGTCCTCTCGGGGCGGACTGAAAACGGCCGCTTAATCTCAGGATAACTTGTCACCCACACAGACAATGGACGCAAGGGGGCCAGCCTATGCACAGCTGTGGATGACCCTCTCCATATTGCGCAAATGAGGCCCCCAAATGCAAACAGGGCGCCCCGAGGGGCGCCCTGTCGTAAGTTTTGTTCCTGAAGCGTTAGCTTTAGAAATCGTATTTAGCACCAAAACGAAGTTCCCAAGTCGAAACACCGACGTTGACAGATCCTTCGCCAGCGTTCGAGTTAAAGTTTGAGTACACATATTGACCCGCATCATTGATAGCAACGTTTGTCAGTGGCGCACTTCCTGGGAAACCGTTCTGCTTGAGAACACCCCAGTCGCTGTCGATGAAGTTACCAACATTTTTCATGACTGCGAAGACAGACGCACGGTCGCCATCGCGCAAACCCGGAAGCTGCTGGCTAATACGAAGGTCAATTTTCGCAAACCAATCGTCGTTAAACGCGTTACGTGGAGCAATTTGCCCAGCATACTCGTCAAGTCCAGTTTCGTTAAGGTAGTTGAAGAAAGCACCTGTATCGATACCGTCAAAGATTACATTTGGATCGTTTACGCCTGTTGGGACGTAGAACAATTGATTGTCCGTACGGAAAGATTCACCGAATGCGCTGGCATCATTATAAGTGAAGGAGAACGGACGTCCTTCGTTCAAGCTAGCAAACATCGACAAGCGTGTTTTATAGTCTTGAACTAGTTCAACTTCATAGCCTGCACGGAATGTGAAGCGATGCTTGATCTCATAGTTACTTGTCGCGACGCCCGGATCCTGCGGGTTGGAGCGCGAAATGTTGTTGTAGTTAGAGAACGCAACCGATGAGGTCATTGGGTTTACATCTTCAGCATCTGTGTAGGCGTAAGCCAATGTCCAATCGACACCATTGTCATATTCCTGCGCGATCGAGCCGGACAATGTAAAGGATGACGCTTTGTCTTTGGCATTGGTCAAAACAAAATTGTTGAAGAATGGATTGTTGTTGAAGATCGGGCGACCATCAAAGGTTTGTCCAGTCTGTTGCAAATCTAGGTTTGTATAAAGAGCGGCAGATTGTGTGAAAGATCCCAGAGCATCAAGGTTCACGTTATATCCGTTACCCAAGAACCCTGTGTTCAACTCAAATGTTGTACCCAAAGAAAGTTTCAATTCAGACGGAATGTCGAATTCTGGGTCGAGTGCATTGACAGGACCACGACCATTAGCTGCGGCGACGGCAGCCACTGCTGAATCTGGAACATCAAAGAACGGAGTACCCGAACCACCACCATAAGTGAAGTCGCCTAAGTTTCCGCCACGTGTGCGGGATTCAAACAAGGTCACGCCATTGTTTGAATAGTTATTAGATAACCAAACGTTCGGGTTACCGCCTGAGTAGAGACCCAAACCACCGCGGAAAGACATTGTATCCGTGTGATTATAATTAAATGCAAAACGTGGCTGCAGCAGAGATTTGCCGTCCAAGTTTGCATCATTTCGAATACCAAAATCATTAAAGAAGCTTTGGTTGAATGTCGGCTTATCATCAGATGTGTAAGCATCGAGACGCAAGCCAGCCGTCAAAGTCAATTGATCCGTAACGAACCATTCGTCTTGAACATAGGCTGTCCAGATTTGATATCCAAATTTCGCAGCACCATCATCAATGTTGTTTGACCCAGCAGCGTTCTCGTAACGGAAGTCAGAGAAATCGCCATTGCGGAAATCTTCGATGGAATCGAAAACCCATTCGCCTTCAGCTTCCTGGATGAAAAGGTTGAAGACTTCGAAGTCTTCAAGTTCTGCGCCAATTGTGAGGTTATGTTGGCCAGCAGCATAGTCAGCTTTCGCTTTATATGATGTGAGCTCATAGTTCAGTTGGTTGGCGTGACGGGAGTCATCGGCACCAAGATAGACAGTCGTCCTGCGAGGGCCTTGGTTACGGATCTGAACTTCACCGAACTCAAGACCACCGAGCGGAAGCTGACGGTTTTGAAGATCAAGATGTGAAACGCGCAATTCAGTTGAGAGCTTGTCGTTCCAATCGGAATAAAGCGCGCCGCTGATTGCGTTAAGCTCTGCGCCACGTTCGTAGAAATGGTTTCCGTCGGACAGGCGGTTTGTGCCTGTGTCGGAGCCTGAGATGCTGAAACCATCATTGTAGTTATATGTCGCCGCAAGACGGTGACGATCATTGATGTTCCAATCAAGCTTTACGAGAAGCTTTTCGTCTTCGTTGTCGACTGTGGACGGCAAACCACCGGAAACATAGCCATATTGGCCTTCGGCAATTCCGATGATTTCGTCAAACTGAGCTTGCGTGATGCCAGTGCCTTCTGGTGTGTTCGCACCAAAAAGGTCTGCGCCTTCGAGCTTTTCATAGGCCGCGAATAGGAAAAGCTTGTCTTTTACGAGCGGCAGACCAACATTGATGCCATAGCGGATTTCTTCGAAACCGCTATTGTCAAGTGTTTGGCCATCGGCCTTATCGCCTTTAAAATCTTCAGACGTGTAATCGATAAACGCGCTGCCGAATATCTCATTGGCACCAGATTTTGTCACAGCATTGATGTTACATGCTGTAAATCCGCCGTATTCAACATCGTATGGTGCGAGCTCAACAGCAACCTGTTGGATTGCGTCGAATGAGAATGGAAGACGCTCTGTTGGGAAACCGTTGGAGTTCAAACCGAAGTTATCGTTCAAGCGGATACCGTCGACGGTCAGCGAGTTAAAGCGTGGGTTGGCACCAGCACATTGAACTGCATTGCTGTTCGTCTCATCTACATAAACACGTGGGTCGAGGCGAATGATGTCTTTGATGTCGCGGTTAATTGCAGGCGCATTTTCCAAGGTGTCGAGACCGAAGATCGAAGACGGGCCAGGTGCGACTTCGCCAAGAACCTGACGCTGCGCAACAACAACAATGACGTCGTCAATATCGCCGCCGCCAAGAACAAAGTTCAGCGAAGATCTTGAGCCAACGCTCAGAGCCAAACCTTCAACGCGTTCTCCTTGAAAGTTATCGGCGCTAACGCTGACATCATACAGACCAGCTGTATTCAAGTTGCGAAGTTGGAACGCACCGCTGGAGTCTGTTGTGACAGTACGCACAAAGCCAGTTGTCGTGTTTGTGATTGTGACTTGTGCGCCAGCGATTGGGCTTGCGTTATCATTTGTAACATAACCACCGATTTCAGAGGTGATGACCTGAGCGTGAGCGACGCTGGAAGCGGACGCGATGGTGAGGGCCATAACGGAGGCCGACATAACGGCGCGGTAGCCGAAGGATGCGATAATTTTATTCATTTGAAAAAATCCACAGAAGGTGAGGTTTCGGGCGAGATTGGCGGCCCCCTATTCTTCCTTTATGACAGTTTCATGACAGATAAACGTGACTCACCGTCACAAATACAGTGTCCCAAAAAGGCAAATATGACGGTTTGTCCACCTAAACCCTTATAAACGTGGAGATTCTGTCATCTTTACGTGTGACACTCTTGTGAAATTCATCTGTGCATGAATTCTATTCCGTGTGTTTTTTTGGACTCTGTTGCTCTAAAAGCACACAAATGTTGCAGCTGTCCCCTTTACCCGATTCGCCTCGCATCCTCGCGATTGCCGGCGGGAGTTGTTCTGGAAAGTCCACTCTCGCCGCCTATCTGCGCGATTATGTGGGGGCAGATAACTGCCGTCTCGTCCGTCAAGACGACTATTACCATGACATTCGCGAACGCGGTGGATCGCCGATGGTCAACTTTGATGTGCCAGAAGCGCTAGATTTTGAGCTTCTGCGTGAGAATTTATTGGCATTCAAACGCGGTGAGTCTGTGGCCCTGCCCAATTATGACTTCACGACGCATCAGCGCCGCACTCCGACAGAGCCCCGCAACCCCAGACCCCTCATTATTGTGGAGGGTATTCTTTTGCTGGGACAGCCTGCCCTGCGCGATGTCTTTGATCACAGTGCCTTTATGCGCTGCGCGCCTGAATTGCGGCTGTCGCGGCGCTTGGAACGCGATACGACGGAACGCGGACGCTCGCGGGACGATGTCCTGCGCCAGTTCCATGGTCAGGTCGAACCCGCCCATCAAGCCCATGTCAGTCCGTCACAAATCTATGCGGACCTCGTGATTAATCAGACGGAATATATCACCGATATGACGCGAGTCGTGGAATCTCTCGTGGCAATGGTGAATTCTGGCAGCTAAGGCGAAACTCGACTTTATCTGAGACCTTCGCAAAAGAGCCCCAATGGAACATCGCGCCTTTGGCATTATCGGCATTATCCTGATCCTTTTGATTGC
This sequence comes from Litorimonas cladophorae, assembly GCF_014652455.1. Lineage (GTDB taxonomy): Bacteria > Pseudomonadota > Alphaproteobacteria > Caulobacterales > Maricaulaceae > Litorimonas > Litorimonas cladophorae. Next base: position 112,212 of record NZ_BMYV01000003.1, read on the forward strand.
GTGGTTAGCGTCGGAAAATCGGAAGGCCATTCGTCTGCGGACGGTCGGCGTCTGTTTTGCTCTACAAGTCGCGATCGCTGTCTTCGTTCTTTATATACCCGCTGGCAAAGGCGTTCTTGAATTCATGGCCAATAAGGTCTCGACCCTGTTGTCCTATGCGGACTCTGGCATTGGATTTGTCTTCGGAAATCTTTCTAGCTTGGATGGGTTCTCCTTCTTGGTGCGGGTCTTGCCCGTTGTGATCTTCTTCGCGGCGCTGATGGAAGTGCTTTATCATCTGCGCATCATGCAGGTGATCGTCAAAGCGGGCGGCTCGGCTATTCGCTGGCTCACGGACACGCGCCCTGTTGAGAGCCTAAACGTGATTGCCAATATCTTCGTTGGCCAAACCGAAGCGCCGCTATCGTTGAAACCTTATCTTTCGGGCATCGGCAAACCCGAGCTATTCACGATCATGGTCTCTGGCCTCGCCTCCGTCTCCGGCACCGTACTGGGCGGATATATTGCGTTGGGAATTGAGCCTAAATATTTGCTCGCCGCGAGTTTCATGTCTGCGCCGGCGGGTCTACTCATGGCGAAAATGATTATGCCGGACAATCGCGGAGAAACTGCGGCAGAGAAAACGAAGGAAGCCAAAGCCATTTACGCACTCGCCGATGAAGGCCCGCGACATGCGAATGTCATTATGGCTGCGGCGGAAGGTGCGCAGAATGGCGTGCGACTTGCCGTGGCGATTGGCGCGATGTTGATCGCCTTTATCTCGCTGATTGCTTTGCTCAACGGTTTGTTGGGCTGGGCTGGCGGATGGTTCGGGCATGGCGACCTATCGATGCAAACCATCTTGGGCTGGATCTTCTCACCTGTCATGTGGTCGATCGGTGTCCCCTGGGCGGAAACCCAAGCCGCAGGCGGTATCTTTGGCGAAAAGCTAATCATCAATGAGTTCATCGCCTTTGGCTCTCTTATTGAAGCCGAAAGCGGGCTAAGCCCGAAAACAGTCGTCATTCTCTCATTTGCGCTCTGCGGCTTTGCTAACATCAGCTCGATTGCGATCCTGCTCGGCGGCCTTGGTACGCTCGTCCCAGACCGCATGCCCGACATCGCACGCATGGGCGTCAAAGCTGTTTTCGCCGCTAGCCTCGCCAACTTGATGAGCGCGGCACTGGCTGGGATATTAGTGACGCTTTAGGCGAACCTACGCCCCACGAAAAAGATGTCTGCGCGCCAGGTCAGAGCCATGATAGGTCGGGGCAAACCTCAGATCCGATGAAGAGCGAACTCTCATGCCAGCCCATTATGCCATCTCTGAAGCCTTCATCACCCTCGCCGCACTTTACTGCGGATGGAAGCTTTTCACCTCTGGTTATAAATTCGCAGCGATCGGCACGCTGCTATTCGGGGCCGCCGCAGCGATTGGCATTTATCGTTTTCCTAGCGGCAAGGTCGAAGAGCTCGCGCACATCCATGCGATTGCAGGACAACTCGGAGGGCTGGCCGGCATTGGACTTATTGCCAGCGAATTCCTGCGGTTGGCCCTCCCACAGACGCAGCGCAAATTGGCAACCCCCATTGCGCTCGGACTGCTACTGACCTGCCTTATCATTGCGGGGGTTAGCCCCGCGCATGGCGTACCGTTCTTTCTTGCGTGGTCTGTGATCGCAATGGGCGCGGCCTTCGCGTTACCCTCGCTCACTATTTCACGCCGGATTATTTACGCGCTCATAGCAGGCGGTATGTTGCTCAACGTGATCCTGTTTAGACAATCACCGCATCTGTCAGCGGCGGTGAGTTGGCATGTGTTCCACACCCTTGTTGCCATCTGGCTTGTCGCGATTTTCTTCTTGTTCAAAAAACAGACCGCACGCCGCCCGACATAAGTGCATGGCGGTCTCATTCGCTCGCCATCTTCCTTATCAGCGCAGTCCAGCGTAAGAAGGAAATTCTGGAGCGTCTCATTATGCCAAAAGCAATGCCCAAATCCGATACACCCTTTATGTCTGACAGTGATGTCGTCGATCGCGTGTTGGAGCATGTTGCGGCGGGCACCACGGATCGCGGAACGCAGACTTGGCACGAGCCTGTTCAAAATTATCAATCTGAAACCCGTCTTGCGCAGGAACTTGCGCTTTTCAAATCTCTACCGACCGCCTTCTGCCCCTCTATCGCATTGGCGAAAGCAGGCGATTACATTGCGCGCACGGCGGCTGGGACGCCCTTAATCATTGTACGTGGTTATGATGGTAAAGTGCGGGCTTTCAAAAACGCCTGCCGACATCGCGGTGCAGAATTGGCCGCAGGTAAAGGCTGTGCCGGAGCTTTTGTCTGCCCCTATCATGGTTGGTCCTATGGCTTGGACGGTGCCTTATTGGGTATTCCCCATGAAGACGGTTTCCCCGACATCGATAAGCTCGCCAATGGATTAGTGGAAGTCGCCGCAATTGAAACCAAGGGCCTCGTCTTTGTCTGCCAGAGTGAAAGCGGTTTAGACCTTCAGGACAGTTTCGATGAGGCCAATCGCGATGAAGACAGTCTCGATTTTTTAAACGGCATTCCCAACGTTTTGGCCCCCGACCAAATTATTTTCGACGAGAATGAAATCATCGTTGAAGCCAATTGGAAACTACACCTTGAGAGCTTCTTAGAGGGGTATCATATTAAGGCGACGCACAAGGAAACCTTTTTTCCTTTTGGCTATGACAATCTCAATGTGATCGAATTTAACGGCCCCCACGCCCGCGTCACATTCCCGTTTCAGCGTATCACACAATTGGCAGATGTTGCCCCCGAAGACCGTGAGGTGTCAGACAAGCTAACCTATTTAAACCATATGTTTCCCAATGTAATTTTGGCCGAATTATCGCATCACCGCACATTGGGAATCCTTGAACCGCTCGGGACAAAGCGCACGCGTATTACGACCTTTCACATGACAAAATCAGAAGCGGTGGCAGATAGGGATGCCGCGATTGCGACGGCCGCTCGTGATTTGGATTTCGTCAATGGAACGGGCCAAGCCGAAGATATTGCGATGGTCAATGGTATCCAACGTGGCCTCAACTCTGGCGCCAATGACGCCTTCACCTTCGGACAATTCGAACCTGCAATCGTGCATTTTCATCAGCAGTTGGCGGAGCGGCTTCAAACGCGAGAGGACATCCAAGAATGAAGGTCAAACGCGTTTTTATTGGACTCTTTTGGATTTTTTTGATTTTTTTATTCGCCTTATTTGCGGTGCCTGTAGTCGTGGGCAATAACTCTAAAGAGTTCAAAATCCTTATAGGAAGCGTCATTTTAATTTCTGGCCTATACGGAGGCGTCCAACAAATATTTTGGAATCGAAAATGATGAAATAGGTGACGTCAATTTTACCCCACCCTCGGATACTACAAATTTACAAAACATCACTGATTATCATAAGTGAGTCATATGACTTGGGAATATCGACTAATTAAGGTGAATGGGGCTTTTGGAGTCTATGAAGTCTACTACGAGGACGGGAAGGTTGTGTCTTATTCTCAACGGCCTGCTTCACCCCGTGGGGAAGATATCGAAGCTATAAAGGAAGATTTCAAACGTTATTCTGCGGCACTTGATAAACCGGCAATTGAAGTTGACTGACTACAAAAGCAGCGCGCCATATTGGGCAAAAGCCCCAGACAACAATGATCCCCGCCTATTAAAAATTTTAATGTATAGCTTTCAGTGACTTAAACCTAATTTCAAGAGAATGATCCCCGCCCTCAAAACCTATGATATGTTGTTTAGGTTCTTTCGGACACGGGACAGGTAGGAGCTCACCTGGTGTAATTTGCTGAAAGCAAAATACACACTATGCATTTTGTCTTCGACAAATTGCATTGACTGGTCCGAGAGACGGTGGGTCTGAGCGTTGGGTGGTGAGACATCCGAAGGTGCCGGGACTTTAGGAGTGAGAGCCGATGCCTGGGGCCACAGCTGCCTCAACTGGTAGGACAAACGGGCCGCTTCTTCAAAAACCATTGCCGCAAGGTTTGCATTATTCGTCTGACAATCGGGTGATGTGGCAATCGCGTAAAACAAAAACTATAAATTTGGTATTCCATCGCGGATGCCAACCTTGCGGACGGTCCCGCTTATAATTTTGGCTTCGGCAGTTCCCCCTGAAATAAGGAGATGGGCTGCGAGCATTGGCGCTTGTCTTGAACGTTATTAAAAAAAGATGGAACCGTTTCGCGAATCTATTTTTTCAGCAAACCAATCTCAAGGAGGCGTTCCGTCAGATAATCTTCTGCGGTGATGGGGGCCTCAACCTTGCCTGTTTTCGCGACGCAATTTGGCAGCGGGTCAATTAAATAATCTTGATTGGGATGCAGGAAGAACGGGAAGGAATAGCGAGGGAATTTTGCGCGTTCAGCAGACGGATTCAAGACGCGGTGAGTTGTCGACGGGATCGTCCAAGCCGTCAGGCGTTGCAACATGTCACCCGCATTGACGACCAAAGCCCCCTTGGGAGCATTGACATCCAGCCACGTTCCATTGCGATGTTTCGCCTGCAAGCCCGCTTCTTCTGCGCCGAGCAAAAGCGTTATCAGGTTAATATCTTCATGGGCGGCCGCGCGAACAGACCCTTCTGGTGGTGGGTTGATGTGTGCGGGGTAATGCAACATGCGTAGAATGGAATTGCCATTATTGACCTTGTCATCGAAATAGCTCTCCTCCAGCCCCAAATGGAGTGCGACCGCGCGCAGAAGGTCAGCACCGAAACTATCCAAAGCCTCATAAAGGTCCCGCGTTGATGTGTTAAATTCGGGCAGTTCCTCAACCACCGGCGTGTCCTTCATCTTCGCGCGATATGGGCTATCGGCGGGAAGATCACGGCCTGTGTGCCAAAATTCTTTGAAATCAGAGATCGCGCGGCCCTTGGCATTTTCCGAACCAATGGGAGAGTAGCCCCGCTGATGTCCATTATCGGGATCCGCATATTTCCGCTTTGTCTCTGGCGATTGCGCGAAGAACGTCTTGGCGTCCTCTGCAGCTTTATCAATAATATCTTGCGGGATAGTGTGATCAGAGACGACCGCGAATCCAGTCTCTGCGAAACTTTCGCCAAAGGCTTTCGCAAAAGCGGCTTTGTCAGTTTTCCAAAGGTTATAGCTGACGGGTTTTATCTCGATTGTTGTCATATCCATTTTATCGCGCGAGTCTGAGGGGGTTGGCAATGGCCTTCGGCAGAAAGCGCTGCATTATCCAAGATGGGCGAACGTGGTGCGTTCAGATCGCGACGCTAATGGCGACATCCACGCTGTCACCGATTTCAAGATCCTCGGCTTTGCGAATGGCTTTCTTGATCGGCAGGAAATATGCGCCGCTTTCCTTGTCTGGGAAAAGGGAGGTGTTCCATTCGGTGTCCCCAATGCGGAACTTCACACGGACCGAGCGAAAACCGCGCGCCGAATGCCGCGTAAAATGTTTGATATCTGCGCTCATTTCGACGGGCAATGTCACAAAGACCCAACTGCCTTTCCACTCCCAAAGCGCGGCGGTAAATTCGAAGTCCAAATCGATCATGACGCCTCCTGCATTGGACCCCTGTTTCTCACAGTCGAGGATAAAAGACCAATAGCTGTTGAAACCAAGAAGCGGGCTTGCGACAGCTCGTGACACCCTTAACATTAAGACCATGTCAGTGACCCAATTCAAGAATATAAAACCCCTCCCCCCGCGCCTGCCTGCGACGCAATTTTGGGGCCTTTGCTTCATTGTCTGGATGTTGCTGCAGGTGCCTATGGTTCGCATTCCGATCATGTTCACCTCAACCTGGGCCCATGAATTAGGGCATGGGTTAGGAGCGGTCTTCACAGGGGGGCGCTTTATTGAATTGACCGTCTTTCCCAATTTTTCGGGCGTCGCCCAAACCGCGACCGTCAATGACTTTCAGCGCGCTATGGTTATTATCGTTGGGCTGCTGGGCCCAAGCCTTCTCGGCGTATTGATGATTATTCTAACGCGGGCGTTAAATTGGTATCGCATTGCCATTATTGTGTTGGCGGCTTTGCTGGCGATGTCGCAGATTTGGGCCGCCGATAGTTTCACACAGCTAACATTGGCAAGCGGAACCTTGGCTCTGGGTTTGGTCGCGTGGAAGGTACCAAACCAGGCCGTGCTCTATATCGCACATATTATCGCGATCGGGCTCTGTTTGAATGCGCTGACGGGATTTGGTTATTTCTTCATCGGGAACGCCGAAGTGGCGGGATCACTCTATAGGTCAGACTCAGGCGTGTTGTCCGACATCATTGGGGGGCCGCATTGGTTTTGGGGCGGGTTGATTGCCGCACTGTCGATACTTATTTTGTTTGCGGGCGTCGTACTGTCAGACAAATGGGCGCGTCGTAAAGACATCATCCACCCGCCATAGTGGCATGTAGATTGCATCGAGAGGATTAAATTCTTCTTGGGGGCATCCGACAATGAAACATCTAAAAACTACAATGGCAGCTTGTGTCTTAATGGGGCTGAGTGGGCCAGCATTTGCTGCTGAAGTAGACCTAGAAGCTATTTGTGCACTGGACAATATACCCGAGGATCAGCGCGATGCTGTTAAAGAGATTTGCGACAGCGTGCGTCTCGAACTCGTCAAAGCGCAAATCGAAGACTTGCGGAATGCAGCAAAGCTAGAGGGTTTAGATACCGATGCTCCGAATGAGGGCACGACCACCCTCAATGGTGTCGCGACAGGATACGCGTCTGTTTTGGCTGTTCAGGCGGCGGCACGCGCAGGCGGCGAAATGGGTGGCGAAATCTGCCGACAAGCACGAGGACGAACTATTTATTTCGGTATGCCACAGCAATATAGGCAATCGGCAAATCTAAAAAAACATTATCTGAGGCGTATCAAATCCCTACAAAGTCAGCATATTACTGCAGCAACCGCAATAACCCAGGCCACGCAGTCCGTTTCTACCCTTGAAGTGGAGGTTAACAATGCGATTGTAGCAGCACAAGCGCAGCCCGAGGAAAATGGCGGAACAGATGAAATAAAGAACTTTTTAGCTCCCGGTGTTGTAACAGCCGTGGGACAAATCATCGGCACGACGAATGTATTAAACGCTCTAACAAAACTCGTGCGGAGTAACGTAACAATTACGGGTATTAGTCCTGACATCCCTGACGAAGCCGTTGCATATGCAATCAAAAGCGGAATCACGGCTGCGGCTAGAACGCAAGGCGGATGCCGCATTGCATCACCAGAGAGCAATCTAGATGCCAACGACCCGCTCGAAGGCGAATTGAACAGCTTGTACATAAAACTAAGTGATTTGCAGGGGACGTTAGATACCCTAGTCGGCCAAATGACGACATCAGTTGCCAGAATTAGATTGGTAGATACAAATGCCGCTGATGACCTGAAAGAAACGCTTACAGACCTTGAAACTAAAGCTAGGACAATTGTAAATAATGCGAGCACGGAGTCGGAAAAAATCTGGACTGAACTCGCGACGGCCAGCGGGTCAGGTGCCACGCCTAAGACAACATTATTGGATCGTATAATCAGTGCAGATGTCGCAGTCAGAGACAGGAATGCGGTCTTCCTCGATGCGCGTCAGGTTAAAAGTGCAGCGGCGCAGGTCCATAGCAAAGGCCTCTTCCGCACCGACCGCTTACATTTCAGCGGTAGCGTCGTCGTCGGCTATGAGCTCGTTGACAGAACGGGACACACTCTGGGCAGTGGGATGTTTGATGCGAGTCGCGCAGAACAGATCCGCGACAGAACAGGCTTTAATTCTCGCAATGGCAGGATAACCAGCTTTGACTATGCACCTACTGTACAGCCTACGTATCGTCCCGCACCTCGCCCAGCTTACGCGCCACAGCATGTCCCAAGTTACGCGCCACGATATGCACCATCTGGAACGGTGACATATCGTCCAACGTATGTTCAATCTATACCGCCACAGACCATTTATACCTATGAATCAGGGCGATAACGCTACTTAGGCGATCCAAATAATTTGCGCCAAAATCCACGAGCTTTTTCGCTGCCCTCTTCGACGGTTTCGCCGACTTCGCGTGCAGCATCGCTGATTGTATCGCCGACTTTATCCAGCGTCGGATCAATCCGTTTGGCTTTCCAACGGCGAATGGCGCGCCAACTCATGAACCAGAGGACCAATAAAAGCCCGATGAAGAAAATATTAAAATAGGGAAAGATGAAAACATCGGGTCCCGAAACTCGCTTCATAGATGTCGCGTTGGGAAAAATCGAAAACATCCGAATGCGCCACCCATAGTGCCGCACCGCGACCCATTGATCATCATCTTTGGCTAAAGCCTGCGCTTGGGCTGTGACATCACTACTGTTGAATTTGAAATAGGGTGGAAAGCCCCAACCTGTATCTTCGTTCCTATAGACACGCGTTCGTCCCTTTGGAGTCTCCGTATTGATAAAGCGAACGTCGCGGGTCGCGCCTTCATTTGTACCGATATCGGCGCGGTCCCAAAAAGGGTCATCCTTATCTATATCCACGCGTTTCATATCCACGCCGACAATGCGAACCACGTCATTTTGAGGCAAAAAATAGTTCAGGAAAACAGCGCCAAAAACGAAAAGAAGAATGGCAGGTAAGTGTTTGGCGAATTTCATGGTCGTCCCCTTAAGTGTATTGGGCCAGATAAATCAGAAACCCCATGATCAGGCCGGGGATCACATAAACCCCGAGTATCAACTTGGGTTTATATGACCGATTATAGCGTTTCATGCCACGGGCGACAAAGACGTCCTCTTCTTCCGTGATCTGTTTGATTTTAGATTGCGATTTATACTCAGCCTTCAAACTCGCTTGCTGACGAATACGCGCCGTAAAGCTCAAAATAGCATAAGCGATACTGAGCAATATGAAAACGATGATGAAATTGCGAATGATTGGAAACATGATCTATCTCCTATTCCGATCTTTGCTTCGAGAACGCTTCTGCGGTTTGCCCCATGGACTGATATAGGGTTTTGCTTCGGCACTGCGGTTTCTCCAACCCGTTTCAACATCAACGACAACCAGTTCATCATCGACAATCCGGGTCATTGAGCCGCTCGTGCTGATGTCAGGTTGAATGCGAGTCGGCGTCGGGACCTCCTCTGACATGCTCGGCTCGCTCCCGAAGAGCGCTTCTCGCGCGCCCGCTTTGTCCATCGCATATTCTTGTTCCAAGAATCGGACGACAAACTCCTTCTTATCATCAGGCCACGCACGGTAGGCTTCGTAAAATAGCGGCTTGTGGCAGATGAACAATTGACGGAAATCCAAGCGGGATAAATCCGAGAGCAACATATTCACAAGGTCGCGGTCTTTGTGCTGCGACCCACGTAGGGCATAGAAGAATGCAGGGTGAGACGGGCCTAGCTTTGGCACCCGTCCACCCAATGAGGCCCAGCGCCAGACCTCCATCAGGCCTGTAAATTCGGGCGGCAATTGGTTGGCATAGCGACGCTCGAGGCTGCGCATATTCTGGCGCGAGAGCGTCGAGAGATCATGCCCTTGATCGGCGGCTGTGGAGACGACAATGAAATCCATCTTCTGACGGATAATCAGGGCGCTCGCCTCGCTTGGTCGTTGAACGATCAACTGGCTGAGGCCCTCATCGCGCAACCAATTCGCGATGCCTTCGGGATCGGCGAAGGTCAGGACTTGGTCGATATCAACATCACTTAGGCCCGGCACATCTTCACGCGCGACAATAGTTGGCGTGGCCGCATCGCGGAACACATAGACCCCGCCGAAATGAGAGGAGAAATAATTGCCTTGCTGGAACACTTGGCTTTCCAGCTTCACGGGATTGCGTTGGATATTACCTGTACGTTTGGCCAGTTCGATCATTTCCGAGATCAGAACATCATCCCACCACGCGTCATCATCGGCCATGAAACGGTCGATGTGACCGCTTAGCTCTTCGGCCTCGGCGACATGGGCTTGTGTCGTATCTGCCGTGATTTCGACACGGTTGATGTCGAGCAAATCTGCGGGTTCATCCAATTTGAAAACGGAATTCATCAACTCGCCCGCAACCGCTTCGCGGGCTGTGAGGGCGAAAAGCTGATCTTCGTTCTCTTCGATATATTGGCGCAGAATATGGCGTGAGGTTGAGAATTGAGAATTCAGCAGCGGCGCTGTTTTCTGATCGGTCGAGAGCAGAATAAACATCTGGTTGGCGCCATGCGGATTCAGATAAAGCTCGTCACCCAACTCATGCGCGATCTCTGGTGAGGCCCCCGCAATATCGATATGAAATTCTGTTAGCTCTGTGCGTTTGCCAATCAAATGCTCAAGCGCGCGGTTATAGCGTTCCACAAGCGCAGGCGAAGACACCTCATAGAGGTTTCCAAACATCAACCCAGCTTTGACGAGGCGCATCATGTGGAACGTTCCCTTGAAAGGTTCAGCAAAGTCCCAACAAGACCAATGCATCCAAATACACCCGCAGGAAGCACAGCAAAAATTGGTGCATGGATCAACTTTAAACCTTCAGGATTAGGGTCGACACCCAAGTTAAAGCTAAAGAACATTAAGCCGAAAACAACTGTAAAGGCGACGTAAGTAGAAACAGTCATAATTATAACCGTCATCCAATCAGGTCGATCAGATCCAGTTAGCTTGCTCTGGAGTCTTCTGAGGCCAAAACAGCCAGTGGCTATGAAGGTCAGAAGCACAATGATGGCTAAAGTCCAACTCATCCCTTACTCGCCAAATAACGCCGCTTGGCCTCTTCGTTTCGACCAAAATCACGCACCATATTCTCGATCGCGATTTCGTCGCTTTTGTCGGCGTAGCGGAATTCGGAATCTGCGTATCGATTGATTTCTTGGATGACCATGTCGACCGTGATTTCTTTGGACAGGTCCGCAATCATCTTGCGTTTGGTGTCGTAATCCTTGTCGAGGAACAGTTCTGTATTTTCCATCCATTCATCTGGCAATTCAAAGTCCATCGCGCGCACTTTGACTGCGTCTGTGATGTTCTTAATCGCGCGGCCCGTGAAACGCGGATCGGCGGTTTGAATACCTTTGAGATAGGTGCCGAGCTTAGCAATCGTATCCAGTTTACCGACGGATTTATTGACGGCATCAAAGACAACAGCGAGCCCTTCTTCCTTGGGGCGGGCATAGGAGGAATAGCTTGCGGCAACGGCTTTTTTGATCTGTTGTGCCGAGAATAGCTCATGATCTCCAACCGGGATGTCGTGGTTCTTGCCCATTAACAAATGCAGGATATCGATATAGTCGTCACGGCTTTGCGGGCCATCGACGAGGAAGCGCGCAGCCGCACGTTGGCGAAGGGCATCATCAACATTTTCAGGATAGTTGGAGAACATGCCAAAGGTACAATTCCCGCGCACGACGGTATTTGCGCCTGCAAAACTTTCCATCAAGACAGCTGTGATCTCTAGCTGGCCGGCTGAGGATTGACGATCCCCGCGTTTACCCGCCAGTTGGTCAATATCGTCAATCGTGCCAAAGCCGATAACATTGGGATCAATGATCTGATTGATGAAGGATTTCGCGTTCTGCGCCGATTTACCCTGATAGCTGTCGATACTATCCGTGCTGAGATTGGCATAGCGGAAAGGGTATCCCGCATTGTTACAATAGTCGTTGATCAAGCCCGCCATCATTTGGATGAGCGTTGTCTTACCCGTCCCCGGCGCGCCATCTCCCATGAAGGTAAAGATGAACCCGCCGAGATCGGCAAAGGGGTTTAACTTGCGCTCAAAATCATAGGCCATGAGCATTTTGGACAGCTTCATGGACTGATATTTGGCGATATGGTTGCCGACGACTTCATTCGGTTTTTTGAACGTCATCGTCAGCTTGGTTGATTTCGCACGGCTGGACGCTTCAAATCCCCGAATTTCAAAATCATCTTCTTCGACGCGGTAAGCCACCGATGCGAAGGCGTCCAGGCGCGGCAAGTTCGCAGCGCGTAGGGCCGCTTTCTCCATAAGTTGTTCGAGGAACGCGGTGACTGTCGGGATGAGCTTTTCATCGCCATCGGCGAAAACCGCAAGGTCTTGGTCAAGTTCCCAAAGCGCGCCTGTCAGCGCGAGCTGAGGGTTATCCGTTAAAATTTCTTCGACATCTCCGACATCCACCGACAGCTCTGAGGTTTCGTGCATGGTCGAGAGCAGGAAGCTCGCCATATTGGCAAAAACATGCAGGGCAATAACGGAACTGGCGGCAAGGCCCTCGGTAAATTCCAATTGTTTCGATGCAGGCAATTTACCCTGCATATTGGTCTTCATCAGCGCAGACAGCCCAGTCGCATCGGCATATTGATCAACGACTGTCAAAGATGTCGCCAAGGCGCGGCGCAGGGCATGTAGCACGCCCGCCTGAATGGGGCTCATCAAGGCGTCGTCCTCTTCCGTGGCCTCAACGCGGGCAATGATATTGACGCCTTCGGCCCGCGCGGTCGACGCGGTTACAAGTCCTGGCGTGGTCGAACGGAAACGCCGACGGGTTGTGCCAACACCTGGCGATTTGGCCGCCACGGCTTCGACGTCTTTCGGTTTGGCCAAACGGGGCGTATGGTCAAATCCATCCAACATGGCCTGCGCGGCTGGGACTTTCTCCCGAATGGCCGTTTCTTTGATTTCCATAAGATCGGAGGCGTTCGACATTAAAATTCCCTAGGTGTAACTTAGTATTTTGGCGTTTTGGCCAACAACATATTTGCGAACGCCCGAAAAAGCGGTCGCGTGACTTTCTTCCATGACCTGAAAAGCACGATGCGGCAGAATGAGCGCACGCGTCACGTCGGTCACGCCGTCAGTTTTTCCTGTCAGGTTAAAAGCGTCCAGCTTGAAGACTTCGCGCGGGGCCTGTTTGAACACGCCAACTTTTTTCCATTGCTGACCGTCAGAGATCAATGTCTCGACTGTCCAAGCCAGAGCCCAATCCAGGCCTTCTTCGCCAACGGCGCTAGCCAGAACGTCGCGGATCGGACCATGCTGTTCGGTAAACGCGTGGCTATGCATCGGCCCCAGGTGGAACCGGCGCAAGCTCTTGGGATGTAAACCATCGAAATCTTCGTCAAAGCCTTTGGCAATTGTCAGAAGCTTTAGCTCGGACAGCGCTTGCGCCATCAATGCATCCTGAACCCGCGGCCATCGGCGTTCGTCATTGGGCAAGGCCCGCGACGCCGTATCATCCACCACCATCAAATAGACGACAGGAATGTTGGTTTTGGAATCATAGGTCGCCCAGTGAATGATGTAGCGGCGCTTCCGACGCTCTAAATCTTTACCCACCCAAACAATTTGAGGGTGGTTTTGCGAGAGAAACAAGTTCTCATTCACCAAAGTCTCATAATAAATGCGCTGCGCCAGAGCATATTGCAGCGCCGTTGGCGGCGTGCGTTCTGTCAGGATGTGATTGACCATATCCTTCTTGAGGCGGCCTTGTTCTGGCAGAGATTTGAGATGCTTTTTGGCCTGCGTTGTGTCGGCGGCCAATTGAATGATTTCCGAGAAAACGGGAAAGCCTGACTCCGTTTTATCAATACTCATTTTGCCCGAATCCGCCGCGCGGTTAGTCATCAGGTATTTATAGGACAGGGCCGTGAAACTATTATTCAGGTCACCCAGATATTGGCTGAGTATGTTGCCTTCGGCCTCGCTGATAAGACCTTCACCAATAGAGAGTGCTGTAACAGAGCCCAAATGGGCTATGATACGGTCAAATTTTGCAAAGTAACGTCGAGTTGCCCGCGCGCTGTCAAGCACGCGGTGCGTATAGGATAGGTCCACCTTAGGACGCGCCGCCAGTTGGAGCGCCTAAGGAGTCTTCGCCATATGAGTTGGCGTCATGCTTCTCGACGATCTTCTCAAATCGGCGCGCGAAGCGCTCGTCGGCTTTGGCTTTCTCTTCCAAGACCTTACGTGCAAAGACGATGTGTTCCTCATGGGATTCCATCATTTCGGCCATCTTATTGTTGGTCGCCGCACCGATAGCCGCCATCGCAACCTGTGCCTCTTTGTCTGTCGCCACACCGATCTCATTGATCTTATGTGCAACATCTTGCTGTTGGGCGGTCTTCAAGGATTTCGACAAGGCATCATAAAGGACAACGCGCTGTTTCGTATCCGTGGACAGCTTATTGAGAAGCACCATCTGGGTCGCAATCTGGTTCTGGAGCGAGTCCATCCAGGTCTTGCCTTTTTCGATGTAGCGCTCGAGCGTCTGGCTTTCGGACAGCTTGACCTGTTCCAATTGCGCCAACTCATTGTGACGCGAATTAAGCTTGGCCAGTTCAGCTTCCAATTTTGCACGCTCTTTTGGCGCGGTGACAACCGCAAGTTTGCCTTCGAGCTCAATCAGCTGCGGGTCTAGCGCCGTGATCTCTGCCTTAATTTCTTCCAACACCGTGACCGCAGCTTCGCGGTCAACCAGTGTTTTTTCGAGGTTTCCTTCAACTTGGTTTTTGTGATGGCCAAGCTCGTTTAACTGTTCTTGCAGCATCGCTTGGATCGTGTTGGATTTGGCGATTAGGTCTTGCAGCTTATCTTCGATCGAGGCCGCACGAACACGTTCGGACCGCAGGCTTTCGGCCCGTTGCTTTGAGAAGATACCAACAAATTTTTCCCAGCCTGTTTTAGAGCGCAGACCGTCAAAGTCTTTGGAAAACCCCGCGGTGACATCGTCAAGGCCCATAATGAGCTCTGCGATGTTCGCGTTCATCAAATCTGAATGGGCATGCACGTCATCAAGTGACGCGTTCTCTATATCCAACGTGATGTCGGTCCCCTGACTCATCTTGGCGCGAGCGGTGTCGATACGGGCCGATAATTCGGCAATTTTACTCTGTGCGACAGCAACCTCTTTTTTGGATTGCTCGATCTGTGTTTCGAATGTGGACATAGCTGACGTTCCTCCCGTTCGCGTCTTTTCTTAGTGTAGACCTAAGGAGGATTTTATCGCTTTTCAATAAGGGGTTGCACCGATTTCGTGAAAATCGACACGATGGCTTAATAAATCAGCTACGCGATACCTCTTTATAGAGAGCGCGGATTTTAGATCCCAACATCGTCCGGTTAATCGGGCTGTATCAAAATTTTTGAGGCCGCTTTCAGCGTCTCACCGATCGCCACAAACTTCTTCGATAGCGGTGAAGATGGTCGCCAAAGAAGGCTGATTGCACGCCGCGCCTGCGGATGATCTATGCGGCGTGTGATGATCCCTGGATCTTCGCGCGCCTCAGATGACGTGTATAGGCTCGGCATGACGGCGACAGCACCGCCCATTTCAGCCATTTGTCGGATTGCATCCAGGCTTGTTCCTTCATATTCAGCACTAACGCGACCTCCTGCCAAGTCAGCTAGCTGCTGCACCACAACGGCTAGCTTATGCCCATAACCCAAACTCAAAAGGTCCCGTCCCTTTAACTCCTCTAGCTTCACATCTCCTTGGCCTTGGGCCAACGGATCGTCTGGAGCAACACCGATGAAAAGCTGTTCTTCGAACAGTTCGAAACTTTTCATGCCGACGTGGTCTTCAGGCGTCGAGATAATCATGTCTAAATGTCCGTTCTCCAAATCACGCTGCAAGTCTAACGTACGCTCCTCACGAACAAGTATCCGCATCTGCGGATAGGACTTATGAAGATTTCGCATCGCGAGGGGTAAGAGGTAGGGCCCAATAGAGGGCAATGTTCCTAAACGAATTTTCCCCGCAAAGGTCTGCCCCGCTTCGCGGGCCAATGTTTTAAAGGCCTCCATGTCTCGCAAAATTATGCGCGCACGCGCGACGAGTTCAGCCCCCACGGGCGTCAAAGGCGCACCACCTCGACCACGTTCAACGAGCTTCACGCTCAAAACCGCTTCCATATCCATGATCTGATTAGACAAGCTGGGCTGAGAGACATGCGTGTGACGGGCAGCCCCAGAGAAGGAACCCGTTTCGTCAATCGCGACCAAATATTGTAGTTGTCGCAAAGTCGGTTTCATAAAAGCTCCATAGGAAAATACTATAACTAGTATTTCAAACTTATCTTTTACCTAAACACCTGCCTCCGCCATATCAAGGTTGCGAAAACGAAAGGAGATCAAAATGTTTCGCTTAAACACTGCTTTAACTCAGTCCGACGCGCTGGCCACTCGCCTGTACAACGCACTCCCCTTGCGGAAGGCGGTACCGGTCGCAACTGGCGCTAATCTTCGCGTGACTGAGACATGTGTACCCCTGCGGCGCAATCGGAAACGGCGCGCAGCAACTTATTCGAGCCCAGAGGCGGTCAGAACCACCTGGTTTTAAACCGTTCGTCCGGCAATCCAAAAATTTAAACCCGAGAGGACGCAGAATGAAGACATTTTTCAAAGAGCTATACACGAAACGCAAAGCTGAATTGTCTCTCATTGGCCTTGTACTCTTCTTGGGCGCTAGCGCTTAACCCCCAAAACCAAGCAAACTTCTAAACTCGCATTTTACCGAACCATCCGCCCCGGCTCCCTTCCGGGTGTCGGGTGGTTTTTCATTGGTCAAATGCCCTGAACAGAGACGACGATATGCCCTCATCACTCTCCGCTAAAACAGTCCGAGAACGAATTGTTCACTTCATGCACCTTGAGGCGTCAGGCGGTATTGTTCTGATGTTTGTCGCCCTTTTGGCGCTTGTCGCGAACAATTCCTTCATGGCCTCTGGCTACCAAGGTATTTTAAACACGCCCGTCGCCGTTCAATTTGGCGACTTTAAAATTGCTAAACCTGCGCTGCTTTGGATCAATGACGGCTTAATGGCGATATTCTTTTTTCTAGTTGGCTTAGAAATTAAACGAGAAGTATTGCGGGGCGAGCTCTCTTCATTGGACAAAATTGCTTTGCCTCTCTTCGCTGCCGTCGGAGGCATAACGGTTCCAGCGCTAGTCTATCTCGGGTTTAACCACGCAGACCCTGTGACATCACAAGGGTGGGCAATCCCTGCGGCCACAGATATTGCTTTTGCGCTTGGCATCCTTGCCCTGGTTGGCAAACGCGTCCCTGTCTCTCTCAAAATTTTGCTACTCGCAGTCGCAATCATCGACGATTTAGCGGCGATTGTCATTATTGCGCTGTTTTATACGGAAAACCTGTCCTTGATTGCGTTGTCTTGGGCGGCAATAGGTTCGGCTATTTTGTTTGCTATGAACCGTTTCCGCGTCATGCGAATTTTGCCTTATGCCGTCGTTGGAACCCTAGTTTGGGCTGCCGTCTTGAAGTCAGGTGTCCATGCAACACTTGCTGGCGTGATCACAGCTTTTGCGATCCCCATGGTACGGCCAAATCCAGAAACGCCTTCACCCCTCACACGCGCCGAGCATGGACTCCATATCTGGGTCGCCTTCCTCATCTTGCCTCTGTTCGCCTTTGCCAATGCCGGCGTGTCTTTAGGTGGATTATCACCTGCAGACCTGCTCTCGCCCGTCCCAATGGGAATTGCAGCAGGCCTATTTATCGGAAAGCAGTTAGGCGTTTTTTCCGCTTGCTGGATCGCAGTGAAATTGGGTCTCGCGAAACTTCCTGAGGGCGCAAATTGGATGCAAGTTTACGGTGTGGCTTGTCTAACGGGTGTAGGGTTTACGATGAGCTTATTTATTGGCACACTCGCTTTTGATGATGCCGAACTTTTAAACGGTGTTCGGTTGGGCGTGCTCATGGGTTCAATTTTGTCGGGTATTCTCGGTTATGCCCTTCTCCGCATGTCTTGCAAAACGGACCAGATTTTAGCAGATGCACCAGTCTCTAATACGGCAGAAGTCAAGAGCTAAACCATGCTAGATACGCTCCTCTCCCCTGTTGTATTGTTCTTCGCCTTGGGAGCCTTTGCGGCTCTCTTGCGGTCACCTATGAGCGTACCGCAGAGTTTCGCCAAAGGCCTAGCGATCTATCTCATGATGGCTATCGGGCTGAAGGGCGGTGTGGAGATGAGCCAAACGGCATTCTCTGGGCAAGTTTTCGCTGTTTTCGGTGTCGCTATTGTCTTGTCCTTTGGCTTGCCGCTAATTGCCTATGCGGCCTTGCGGAAATCCAGTGGCTTGTCGCGGACAGATGCGGCGGCCACGGCAGGTCATTATGGTTCAATTTCAATTGTGACATTCGTGGCTGCTATTGAAGCCCTTCGCTTAGCAGGGCTGCCGTCATCTGGATATTTAATCGCGATAGCGGCAATCATGGAAACCCCAGCCATCGTTACGGCGCTATGGCTAGCCCTGAGAGGCCAGAAAACAGATGCCGATGCGCCCGCCCTAGATCGCGGCGAATTGGGCAGAGAGATCCTACTCAATGCGTCAATTGTTGTTCTCATTGGCGGGCTCGTGATTGGTTTTATCGCAGGCAAGGACGGGTTCGTTCGACTTGAACCTTTCTTTGTGGCGCCATTCCAAGGCATATTGTGTCTGTTTATGCTTGATATGGGTTTGAATGCTGGACGGGGGCTTCGGCGCGGGTGGCGAGCACTTGGCCTCGCGCCCATTGCTTTCGGGCTCTACATGCCTTTGATTGGCGCCTCTATTGCAGCGGCTCTCAGCCTCGCAATTAGGTTACCAGCAGGGGACATGGCACTATTGATGGTCCTCAGCGGGTCTGCCTCATATATTGCGGTGCCTGCTGCCATGCGTCTTGCCCTGCCGCAGTCGGATCCGTCTGTTTATTTGACACTTTCTTTGGGGGTCACATTTCCCTTTAATATCGCATTCGGCATACCTTTATATATCGCCACAGCGGTTTGGCTTTCTGGAGCTTTTGGATGATACCTGATTTACATGACAAGCTTCGCCTTGAACTGATCATCGAAAGTCCCGCCTTGCGGCGCGCTGAAGACATATTATCAGAAGCCAATGTTCATGGTTGGACGGTGCTGCCAGCAATTTCTGGTTTTGATGGACGGCGACGATGGTCGCGTGGGACTGATATTTCCACGGCTACGGATATGGTCGTTTTGATTTGCGTAGGCGATGAAAATATTCTGCTTCCACTTCTTTCAAAACTTCATACACTCCTAAAGCGCCACATAGGCGTATTAGATATTATGAAAGTTCAAGTTTTGCGCGACGCAGAATTTTGATCACTTAAATCAAAACACAAAGTTCTCTGTTCAGCCACTTTATTGAGATTTTATGATGGATAAGCCCGCCAAGCTCGCGCGTAATCTTACGCTCTTCGATGTCTACGCCATGTCGACTGGCGCAATGTTCAGTTCAGGGCTTTTTCTGCTGCCCGGTATCGCGGCCATGGCTACGGGTAACTCCGTTTTCCTCGCCTATTTTCTAGCAGGCTTCCTGATTTTGCCGGCCATGTATTGCATGGCTGAACTTTCAACTGCGATGCCGAAAGCTGGCGGTACATATTATTTCCTCGACCGGGCGATGGGACCGCTCATGGGAACCATCGGCGGGCTGGGCAGCTGGATCGCTGTGATCTTTAAAAGCGCCTTCGCGCTTGTCGGCATGGGCGCTTACCTCGGAATCTATCTGGACCTTCCGTTCAAGGTCACGGCGATCGTCCTCGCGATCGCCTTTGGCGCCATCAATATTTTTGGGGCGAAAGAGACAACGCAACTTCAGCGCATTCTTGTTATCACTTTGGTTGTCATTCTGGTCGGCTTCACTCTCTTAGGGCTCAAAGCTGCCGCGTCCGGCCCAGAACCGCTTTTCGAATTGAACACAAATTATGGCAGTTTTTTCAAATCTGGACTCGTTGGATTTGTATCCACCATTGGCTTGGTATTCGTGTCTTATGCTGGCCTGACCAAAGTAGCATCTGTCGCCGAGGAAGTGCAAAATCCAGATCGGAATATTCCCTTGGGCATGACCCTTTCGTTGATCACAGCAACAGCGCTTTATACTCTGGGTACATTTGTGTTGGTCAAGATTATGCCTGCTGAGCAGCTAACGAACAGCCTCACCCCGATTGCCGATGCGGGTCGTATTTTTATGGGCAACTGGCCGTTTGACATTGGGGTTATCCTCATTGTTGTCGCGGCGATTGCGGCCTTCGCTTCAACAGGGAACGCCGGTATTATGAGCGCGTCACGCTACCCGTATGCCATGGCGAAAGATAAATTGGTTCCTGATGATTTAGCTAAACTCGGTCGTTACAAAACACCGACAATCTCGATTTTGCTAACTGTGGGAATCATGGTCATCGTTATCCAGCTTTTCGACGTTCAGTCAGTCGCGAAGCTGGCGTCAGCCTTCCAACTTTTGCTCTTCATGTTGGTTTGTGGCGCGGTCATAGTCATGCGAGAATCCCGCATTTCGACCTATAAACCGGGCTTCAAGGTTCCGCTTTATCCGTGGATGCCCATCGCAGGCATATTGATCGGATTTTGGTTGATCATTGAGATGGGCATTTTAGCTATCGGTTTCACAGGCACAATCGTGATTGCCTGTGTCCTCTGGTATAATTTTTACGCCAGCCAACGCGTCTCACGTCGCGGCGCCATTTTTCACGTGCATGAGCGCTTGGGGCGAAACACGTATGATGGGTTAGAACATGAATTGATGAGTATCATTCACGACCGGACGCAGGCTCAGAACTTGTCTTACGAAGCCGTGATCGCTCGCTCTGTGGTGACAGATTTCCGTTACGGGAAATATGATCTAGAGCAAGTGCAGGACATGGTGAAAGATATCAGCATGGATCGGCATAGCCTTTCCGACGAAATCGCAACTGATATTTCGAAAGGCGAATTTAACTTTCGCGCCCTGAGTGAAGGTATCAGATTAGCCATTCGGCTGGACAAGCGTTTGGAAGAGCCAGAGCTATATATTTTCCGGTTTGGTCCCAAGGCACGCATTCTATTCGATATAGATGGCGCAGACGCACTTCACACGATGATGGTCTTAATTTGCCCACCTGTTCCCGCTGGCTTGG
This sequence comes from Litorimonas cladophorae, assembly GCF_014652455.1. GTDB lineage: Bacteria > Pseudomonadota > Alphaproteobacteria > Caulobacterales > Maricaulaceae > Litorimonas > Litorimonas cladophorae. Next base: position 133,087 of record NZ_BMYV01000003.1, read on the forward strand.
ATATGAGAATAGCCGGGCATTTGGCCGAAATCATCGGTGGCGAAGGGTTTGAGCAACGCTGGCTGGACGCCACATCAGAGGCAGAGTTGAATGACGTGCTGGTGCGGGATGACCATTTCCTTCATCTGCCCATAGAGAACATTCCCGCGCTGGCCTCCCAAATAGGTGTGCCGCTAGCTGAAATCGTGATGCCACAAGACGTTAGCCTAGCTCTCGTTGAACGCGGTGGAGATATGCTATATGCGGCGCCTTCTCTGGTTTTAGAGGCGGGTGACACGATCGCATTGATCGGGGAGCCGTCTTCACTGGAAGAAATGCGTCGACAGGCAAAGAAAACCTCGCCTAACTGACAATTCATATTTGAGCCACATTGCAACTTTACTCTTTTTACACGGACGAGATGCAATGATGCGTCTAGACTAAAAGTGTAAGGCAGAAGAGTATGTGCGGCATTATCGGAATTGCTGGCCGGGGCGCCGTCACGGAGCGTTTGGTTGATGGCTTAAAACGTTTGGAATATCGGGGCTATGATAGTTCCGGCATTGCAGTTTTAACCGATGGACATTTGGACCGACGCCGGGCCGAAGGCAAAATCGTGAACTTGGAAGCCCGCATCGCGGATTCCCCGTTAGACGGTCAAATTGGAATTGCCCATACGCGTTGGGCCACACATGGTGCCCCCAATGAAACAAATGCCCACCCGCACCAAGCTGGACGTGTAGCCGTCGTCCATAATGGCATTATTGAGAACTATCTTGAGCTTCGAGAGAGTTTGGCAAGCTCGCGCACGTTTAAAACTGAAACCGACACAGAAGTCGTGGCGCATTTGGTCGACGTCGAGCTCGGCAAAGGCCTGTCACCTCAGGACGCCTTCGCCGTCACATTAAAGAAGCTCAAAGGCGCATATGCTTTTGGTCTTATCATCGACGACAATCCCGATGAAATTTATTGTGCTCGTGCGGGATCGCCTCTGGCATTGGGTATTGGGGATGGAGAACATTATCTCGGCTCTGATGCAATGGCGATGGCGCAACTGACAGATAAGTTGATCTATCTGGAAGAAGGGGATTGGGCGATAATTCGACCCACGAGCTTCGAGATTTTCGACGAAGCAGACAAGGTCGTCCAGCGTGACGTAACGGTCATCACTGGGGGTCCTGCGATGGCGGAAAAAGGTAATTTTGGGCATTTCATGCTCAAAGAAATTTACGAACAGCCAGAAACAGTAACACGCACACTCACGAACTATCTAGACGGCTCTCTTCAACACCCTCTGATGTCAGAAGAGCTGGATTTTAAAAAATTCGATCGCGTCATCATCATCGCATGCGGCACGGCCTATTACGCTGGCATGGTTGCTAAATATTGGTTTGAGCAGGTTGCTGGAATCGCGGTTGATATCGATGTCGCTTCCGAATTTCGGTACCGTCGACCTGTGTTAAACGAACGCTCCCTCTTTATTGCAGTATCCCAATCTGGCGAGACCGCTGATACTCTGGCGGCACTGCGCTATTGCAAAGAAAATGGATTGAAAACAGCGGCGCTTGTCAATGTCATGACATCGACTATGGCGCGCGAAGCCGATATCGCATTGCCGATCAAAGCTGGCCCTGAAATTGGCGTGGCATCGACGAAGGCTTTTACCTCGCAACTGACCGCGTTGGCCGCTTTGGCTTTGGCCGCAGCTACAGCGCAGGGTGCAATTTCAAAATCGGAAGAGAGTCGTCTCACAGCAGAGCTTCTATCGCTACCCCGCAAAATCACGGAAGCTTTAGAGTTAGATCTTCATATTGAGGCCGTCGCAAAACGTCTTTCAACCGCGTCATCGGCATTTTATCTTGGGAGGGGGAGTCAAGTTCCGATTGCCTTAGAGGGCGCACTGAAGCTCAAAGAAATTTCTTATATTCATGCAGAAGGTTATGCCGCGGGCGAGTTAAAACATGGACCTATCGCCCTGATCGAAGACGGCACCCCTGTGATCGTCATCGCGCCACATGATGAGCTTTTTGAAAAGACAATTTCGAATCTGCAAGAAGTAGCCACGCGTGGTGCACGCATAACATTGATAACAGATGAAGCCGGCGCAAAAGCAGCGAGCCAAATGGCATCTGACATCATTGTGGTCCCAACAGGCGATCCGTTCATCGCACCAATTCTGACATCAATTGCGGTCCAACTTTTGGCCTATCATGCAGCCGTCCATCTGGGTACAGATGTCGACCAACCCCGAAATCTCGCGAAGTCCGTCACGGTTGAATAATTAGTTGCGGGGCGCTGCCCTACGAAACGGCGTCATCAGGCTCCACAAAAGTCCCGATGGCGCGTCGTCTTGATATTCGTTTAGCCCCAGCGTCAATATACCTTTCGGTTTAGCGGTGAATGATCCGAAAAGACGATCCCACCAAATGACAGAAAATCCGTAATTTGAGTTCGTCTCGACCTCTCGCACGGAGTGATGAATGCGGTGTAGTGCAGGTGTGATGATGACCAGTCGCAGAGGTCGCTCAAGCCAACGCGGCAAACGCACATTTGCATGATTGAAAATAGCGCAGGCATTCAAAATAATCTCAAAAATGATAACCGCAACTACAGGGGCCCCCAGTGCTACCACGGCCGCCATTTTAAGGACCATAGAGAGGACGATTTCAACGGGATGAAATCGCAAGCCAGAGCTGGCGTCCAGATCACGATCCGCATGATGGACTTTGTGCAACCGCCAAAAGATCGGAATTTTATGGAAGGCCACATGTTGCCAATAGATCAGCATGTCCAAGATTATGACAGCAGCGATAACTTTCACCCAAAGCGGCAGCGCTAAAACATTTAGCAGACCCCACCCTCGGCTTTCCGCCCAGAGCGCCGCCCCCACGGCGATCACAGGGAAAAGCAAACGGATCGCCAGTGTGTCTATCACGACTAAACCGAGATTTGTCGTCCAGCGCCGACCACGACTTTGGGTGCGCGACTTTGCGGGAAAAAAAGCTTCAATTGCGCTCATTAAAATGAGCATACCGAGAAAAATGGAAAGTCTAATTTGGGCTTCGGTCATGACGCTCCTTTAGCACAACGTGAGTACAAATGCGTCTCACAGAAGCTTTACTCAAATTATGGCCGATTTCGCCCATGCGCATCGTGACTGTTGACCCATTCATCAGAGACCACAGCCGTAGAGAGCGAAATTTCTCCCGCGAGAACTGTTCCCGCGACAATTTCACAAAACTTCCCGACTTTACCTGCTCCATAACAATCTAGCATTTCCAAACATTCGCGCTGCGTCGCTAGACCTGTCCCGCCGCCATATGTCGCGACGATGAGAGACGGCAAGGTGATCGACCAGTAGAGGTCGCCGTTCTCTAGCAATTCCACATAAGTCAGGCCCGCCTGGCTTTCTGCAACATTGGCGGCATCCTGCCCCGTGGCGATAAAAATGGCGGCCAGGGCATTTGCCGCATGCAAGCCGTTATTTGTGGTGCCAGCGTGTAACCCGCCCAAGGTGCTGACCTGACGCGCACGATAGAGATCGCGTGTATCGCAACGCGTCATCTTCATCATCAGCTCACGGGGTAATGTCACTTCTGCAACGACGCGGGCTCCACGTGAATGGATGGTATTTAATTGGCTATGCTTCTTATCCGTATCGATTGCACCTGACAAAGTATAGCGGATCGGGGCATCCGAAAAATTTGCCATGATCCATTTGCAGGCCGCATCGGTGGCTTTGCCGCACATATTCTGACCTGCCGCATCGCCAGTCGTGTAGTTGAAACGCGTGTAGTGCATTTTGGCAATCGTATAATGTTCCACGTGGGACAATTTACCTGTGCGAGTCGTTCCCTCGGCGGCAGCCCGAATATCCGCTAGGTTGGCTTTAAACCAAAGTCCAAAATCACGAGCGGTCCGAGCGTCGGCGAAATGAAAGACAGGTGCGCGTTGCATATATCGCTCAACCAAGGTCGTCTTCACACCGCCTGCTTCGGATATAATGCGCATCCCTCGGGAGTAACTCGCGACCAGAGTTCCCTCTGTCGTGGCGAGCGGCACATAGAAGTCTCCTTGGGCGTGCTCCCCATTGAGCCGCAATGGCCCTGCAAGTCCCAGCGGAACCTGCGCAGTTCCAATCGGGTTTTCCAAATTACCTGGCAACTGCGCAGGGTCTTGGCTTGTATGAGCGACATGAGCAACGGAGACGCCTGTGCGTTCGGAGATAAAGTCATGCCGAGCTTCGATCGCAGAGTCCGTGAAGTTATCCGTCTTGTCGCGAGGGATCGACGGGGCGCGTTCGGCTGGGGTCTTTTTGGTCATGCATCATCCCTTATATTTTTTAAACCAGACGGGCGTTGACATGATATATTAAATCGCCGCCGTAATCGGAAATTTCCGCACGAGCTTAATTAAACAATAGCCTTGCAAGCTGCTTTTTTTGCCAACGCGTATCGCCAAACTGGCCGTCGTGGAAGATGGCACGGCGGCGATATAGCTGCGCGTCGCAATCATAGGTAAACCCAAAGCCTCCATGAAATTGGATGGAGCGATCTGCCGAAAAAGACAATGCGCGCCCCGCCGCAACTTTTGCCATACGTGTTGCGACTTCACCTTTGCCCTGCTGCTCAAAACTATGCGCGGCGGCATAGAGCAGCGAACGCGCTTTCTCATACCCAATATAGGCGTCCACAATCGGATGTTTCAGCGCCTGATAAGAGCCAATCAATTTCCCAAATTGTTTGCGTGTGCGGAGATAATCAAGCGTGTAGTCTAGACAGGTCTGCGTCGCCCCGACTAGCTCAGCACTGCCCAATAAATTTCCGCAGAGATCGATGTGAGATAATGTTGCCGTTGATTGATTTAAGTCCAGTAACGCCGACTCAGGCAGAATAAGCCCATCAAACGAAACCTCACAACTGCGCTTGGTTTCATCAATCAGTTTTTCGCGGCGACGCGCGGAGTCTGGAATAAGGCTAGCATCCAAAATAAAAAGTGCCGTCTGACCCTCAAACTTTGCGCTCAACAGCACCAACTCAGCAGCGTCCAAGTTTTGAACAAGGATCTTTTGGCCTGAGACCTTAAATCCGTTCGTGGTACGTTGAGCCTGTGTTTCAATATCATTTAAATCAAAGCTACCGTTTAACTCAGACAGCGCGAGCGTGGCGACGCTGCCTTCGGCAATCTTGGGCAAGTAAGTCGTTTTCTGAGTTTCTGTTCCGCCTTTCAGAATCGCTTGCGCGACAAGCGTTGTCGAGAGGAAGGGCAAAGCCATCATGCGACGGCCCATTTGCTCGACGACGGGAACCACCTCCGCAAGTGACAGGCCAACGCCGCCAAATTCTTCGGGTATAGCGATACCTAACCACCCCAGATCGGCTATCGCCGTCCAGTCGTCTTGGCTGAAACCACGGGCGTCATCCAATTGAGCCCGCACCTTTGCGATGTCGGATTCATCGCGACAGAAGGACTCTGCTACATCCATCAATTCGACTTGTTCTTCGGTAATACCAAGACGGCCTAAAGTCTGAGGATCAAAAGACATTAGTAACTCTTCGGGAGCCCGAGAACATGCTCGGCAATGATGTTGCGTTGAATTTGCGATGTGCCGCCGCCAATCGTTGCCGAAAAGGCGTTCAAATAAGATCGATGCCATAGCCCTTTATCAAAAGCATTGGGCTCATCAACATAATAGGCTCCGCGCGTGCCTTGCAGGGTCAATGCATATTGATTGATCTCACGCGCAAACTCAGTTTTCACCAATTTGTCCATCAGGGGTAGACCTGCTGGATTGTCGCGCATGAGCGGTCCAATTTTAGCACGCTGTTGGTTCAAATTCACGGCTTGGGCATCAATGATATAATCAAGTAAGTCATCCTGCACGACAGGGTCATTTAACTGACCCGTTTCACGCGCGAGGTTTAAAATTTCTAGCGGGTCGGGTTCTGTTATTGAATACCCACCCGCTTGGCCGCCCCGCGCACCACGCTCATATTCCAGCGTTTGCATGGCGATTTTCCAGCCTTGACCCTCTTGACCCATTAACCCGTCAGCTGGAATTCGTGCGTCCTCAAAAAATGTCTGCGTGAAACCATGTTCACCTGTGAGTTTCTTGATTTTGCGCGTTTCAACGCCCGGCACATCCATCGGCGTTAAAATGAAGGACAGGCCTGCATATTTATTCGGCGCATCGGGGTTTGTCCGCGCGAGCAGGATCATATATTTCCCATAGTTCCCATGGGTCGTCCAAATCTTAGACCCGTTGAGAATATAGTCATCCCCATCACGGACCGCTCGTAATTGCGCGTTGCCGAGGTCCGAGCCATTTTCTGGTTCAGAAAACCCCTGACACCAGATGTCATCGGCAGACAGAATACCTTTAATATATTTCTGCTTATGCGCCTCAGACCCGATATCAAGAATAAGTGGGCCTGCCCAGCTCAGCCCGATTGTGTTCATCATAATGGGCGCTTCATATTTTCGCATGGCTTTGGTTGCGGCCGCTTGATGCGCGTCGGTTAAACCACCACCCCCATATTCAGAGGGCCAAGCCGCGCCTAGGAATCCGGCTTCATAGACTTGGCGTTGCCAGTCGCGCAGGAATTCGAACTGCTGATCAGTGCCGACCTCCATAAAAGTCAGAGGCATCATAAAATCCACATCACGTGGCGTATGTTCGGCAAACCACTGGTCTGCATTTTTTGCAAATTCTTCGACCGAGATCATTTGTTTTCCACTTGCTTAAGGCTGGCTTCCAATCGATCGGCCGCGAGTTCCAATCGATCCGCAACCGATCTTGCGCTGCTACTTGTACCCACAATCATTCCAACTAGGCGGTCTACGAGCCGCGTCATATCCGCCTTGCGTACACCGTCACGCAGGGACCGCATCATGAGAGACTTCCCGCCGTAATCTAACGCGCCATAGAAAATATCGCGCAGAACACTGACATCGGCATCTCCGGGAATATCACCACAGGCGCGGCCCTCCCTGACGATACGATCAAAGACGGCGACATATGTTTTGTTCAGCCGGTAGAGTTCGCTACCCGCGTAATCCGACAAACTTGTAGTCAACGCGGGAAGCATCTCTATGATTCCACGCTCATCCATCACTTGGCCTAAATGATGTCTGGCAAGGAAATCTAACTTGGTCCGCGTCGTTCGCCTTCCGTCCACCCCTTTTTGGGAGCTTTCGGTTAGACGCTTGTAAAAATCTGAAATCACGCCCCTCGCCAAGGCGTCCTTATTCTCAAAATAAGTGTAGAGCGTCCCATCGGCAACACCTGCCTCGCGAGCGATCATCGCCATGGTTGTTCCTGCATATCCATGCGTCACAAACATATTGCGGGCAGCAGAAATAATGGCGCCTTCTCGGCGGCGTACACGGGTTTGGCGAGTCTGGGGTGTTGGACTGGGAGATGACAAGGCATCGGAGTCAGTGGCCGCTTGTGTGGTCTCTGCCGGCCCCGATGCCATGTCTTTCGCTCTCCCCGCGAGTGCGCTGGCTTTAGCTGTCGTTCATCATCCGCAATCGGTTGACTTGAGACAGTTGAAGCCTATTCAATTTCATCGAATTACTATTCAGTGAACCGCTCAAGTCAAGCTATGGTTTCAGGCTTATAAACAGCGGCAAATGCAGGTCACGTAACATGTCCAAAACAATCAACATCGCGGGCGCATCGGGATATTGGGGCGAAAGCGCCATGGCGACACCGCAACTCTTGCACGCGCATAAGTCTGGCGACGTGCATCTCGACTATATCGTGTATGACTATTTGGCTGAAATCACGATGAGTATCCTAGCCCGCGCCAAAGCCAAAAACCCAGAGAATGGGGGCTATGCAACCGACTTTGTGGAGGCCGTGATCCAGCCGCATTTGCGCGATATCGCCGACACAGGCATCACGCTGATCGCCAACGCTGGCGGCGTAAATCCAGAAGCCTGCGGCCGAGCGGTGCGCGCCCTCGTCAAAGAGGCAGGGCTGAGTTTGAAAGTTGCCGTTATTACAGGCGACAATCGTATGGATGAAATCGAAGCCATTTCCGCATCGAAGCCTAAGGACATGTTCTCCGGCGCAGCGATGCCCGCCAGCGACAAGGTCGCCTCAGTGAACACTTATCTGGGGGCCTTTCCCGTTGCGAAAGCTTTGGGCGCAGGCGCGAATATTGTGATCACAGGACGCGTTGTAGATAGCGCCGTTACGCTTGGCGCTTGTATTCACGAGTTTGGTTGGGGCGCAGAAGATTGGGACCTCTTGGCCAGCGGATCACTCTGTGGGCATATTCTGGAATGCGGGCCCCAAACAACGGGTGGTAATTTTACCGACTGGGAGTTGGCAGGCGATATTTCAGAAATTGGATACCCCATCGCCGAAGTCGCAGCGGATGGTAGTTTCGTGACGACCAAGCCTTCAGGGACAACAGGGCTGGTCAGCGTTGGAACGGTCAGCGAACAAATGGTCTATGAGATCGGGGACCCGCAAACCTATCTTTTACCCGATGTGACATGCGACTTCTCTGACGTCACGATCACACAAGTCGGCCCTGACCGCGTTGAAGTTTCTCCCGCTAAGGGTCGCGCGGCACCGACACACTACAAAACCTGTCTGACCTATGCAGATGGATTTCGCGCTGGGTGCTATCTGACCTTTTATGGCAACCGCTCGACAGCAAAAGCCGAAGCTTTTTCTGATGCGGTGATCAAGCGCGCCGAACGTGTTTTGCGCGCCTCTAATCTGGGCGACTTCACAGAGGTAAGCCGCGAAGTCATCGGCGGGGGGTCACAAATGGGCGAGCGCATTGAAGCACAAGAAACCGTGGTGAAAATTGCGGTAAAACATCCGGAAGCTAAAGGCGTCGGTATATTTTTGAAAGAAATGACAGGTACCTTCTTAGCCACACCACCTGGCCTGTCTGCCTTTACAGGCGCAGGACGTCCGAAGCCCTCCCCTGTTGTACGTCTTTTCTCTTACCTCACGCCCAAGGATGAGATTGAAGTGAGTATCGATGTGGATGGCGACATCTCAACCCATACGGACACAGTTTTCGCAGCGGCCCCAGCGCCCGCTCGCCCCGCCGTCCCAGAAACAGTTACTGGAAACGTAGAGGTGACAGTCGAAACCCTTGCGTGGGCACGTTCCGGCGACAAAGGCGACAAGGGCAATATCGGGATTATCGCGCGTGACCCGTCATATCTCCCAGCCCTTTGGTCAGCACTCACCCCAGCATTTGTTGGCGATGTCATGGGTCACTTTCTGGAAGACAAAACGGAAGTTGAGCGTTTTGTCTTGCCTGGTTCCAATTCAATTAATTTCCTTATGGACCGCGCATTGGGTGGAGGCGGCGCGGCCAGTTTGCGCAATGACCCTCAAGCTAAAGGCTTTGCGCAAGTCCTGTTGGCGCAGACGATACGCGTCCCAGTCAGTATTGCAGAAGATGCGAAAAAGAAGGCCCCACATTCATGACGCCTGAAGCCCAAGATTTCCGAGCCGAATGTGATCAGATCCGGGACCTTTTGATTGACCATGACGCGACTGTTTTTAACAAGATTACGCTGTTTAAAAATTGGACCATTGGCGACATCGTCGGACATCTACACGCCTGGAACATCGCGGCTGATCTGTCTTTAAACGCGCCAGTTGAATTTCAAAATTTCGTGGCGATCGCAATGGGGCAACTCGGGGCCGGGAAAACCCATCCCGAATTTCAGCGCGTTTACTTTGCAGGCAAAACAGATGCTGAAATCTTCGCAGACTGGACTGGGTATTACCCTGACATGGCAAAACGTTTCGAGGCTGCAGAGGCAGATCAACGTGTAAAGTGGGTCGGTCCAGACATGTCAGTGCGATCAAGTATTATTGCGCGGCAAATGGAACATTGGGCACATGCGCAAGCAATTTTTGACGTCTTAGGCGTGGATCGAAGAAACACAGACCGTTTGAAAAATGTGGCACATATTGGCGTGACAACATTCTCTTGGTCTTTTCGTGTTCGCGGCCAGACGCCGCCATCCCCAAAGCCATATGTGAAACTTTCCGCGCCCTCTGGCGATATTTGGACGTGGAATGACGCGCAATCAGACAATTGCGTCGAGGGAACTGCGGAGGCCTTTTGCCAAGTCGTCACCCAATGTCGGAACGTGCAAGACACGGACCTCGTGATGACGGGCGAAATTGCCCACGACTGGATGGCACATGCGCAATGTTTTGCGGGCGGCGCAGAGACGCCCCCTGAAAAAGGACTGCGACGCAAAGCCGTCTAGTGCCGGACATCAATCAACTTTTGACGACTCTTTATCCTTTCTGAAAGCCCACCCTATGAACCATTATAAGAACAAGACAGCTTTTGTCACAGGCGCGGCCTCTGGTATTGGCTTTGCTCTCTCCAAAGCCCTACTGGACAAAGGCGCAAATGTCATGATGGCAGATGTGGATGGACCCGGCTTAGGCGAGGCCTTGGCGAAACTGGGCGGCGCATCCGAACACCTTTCCTCCACCCTTTGTGACGTCCGGGACAATGATGCTGTTCAGGCCGCCGCCGAATTGACCCAAGAAACATTTGGGAAGGTTCACATTGTAATCAACAACGCAGGTGTTGGCCTTGCGGGCCGATCGGGCGAAATTGATCTTGAAGATTGGCGTTGGATTGTCGACATAAACCTGATGGGCGTCGTGCATGGCGTGGAGGCCTTTACGCCGCTGATTAAACGACATGGCGAAGGCGGTTACATCCTGAACACGGCGAGTATGGCAGGCCATATGACGACCGAATATATGCCGCCCTATCACGCAACCAAATATGCAGTCGTTGGCTACTCTGAATCCATCGCCCCCGAAGTCGCGAAATATAATATTGGCGTCACCTGCCTATGCCCGACTTGGGTGAAAACAAATATTGCAAACTCTGGCGACCACAAACCATCAACCAATGGTATTGATAACGACACGCTTTCCGCGTTGAAGCAAACCGCGCAGCTTGTGAACAATGGTATGGAAGCGTCTCGCTTGGCTGATTTAACTTTGGCGATGATGAGCCAAGGCCGCATGCATGTCTTCAATGATCTGGAAGCTCGTCCAATGATTGATATTCGGGCTAAAGCCTTGGGCGATGATTATGATGCTGCGTTGGCGTGGCTGGACGAGAACTAATGTCGGCCAAACACGCCGCCATCCAAGGGCATTATGACCCTGCCTTTAAAGCTGTCCGAGAGGCATTTGAGTATAATTTCGTCGCGCGCGGTGAAGCCGGCGCGAGTGTCTGCATTCAAGACCATAAAGGGCGCACTGTTGTCGACCTTTGGGGCGGGACATTGGATGACGGCAAAACGGCGTGGACGAGAGACACCGTTTCAATTGTGTTTTCCTGCACCAAAGCCGCGACGGCTCTTTGCGCCCACCGCCTGATTGAGCAAGGCCGCCTAGACCCCGACGCCAAAGTCGCAAAATATTGGCCAGAATTTGCCGCCAATGGCAAAGATCAGACCACCGTCCGAGATATGTTAGGCCATCGCAGCGGTGTCCCTGCCCTACGCAAACCTATCAAATCAGATGGGTTTTTGGACTTCGACTATATGGCAGAGCAACTCGCAGAAGAATCGCCGTTTTGGGACCCTGGGACGGCCCATGGCTATCATCTGGTGACATTTGGCTGGACCGTTGGCGAACTCATACGCCGCGCGTCAGGGAAATCTCTCGGTGAGTTCTTTTATGATGAAATTGCGGGACCGCGCGGCTTGGACTTTCATATTGGAATGAGCCCGTCCGAATTTTCTCGGATGTCAAAACTTCGCCCGTTCACCCCAAACCCCAAGGACGCGCTTTCACCATTTGCTGCGGCGATGATGGCAGACCCGGCAGGCCTGCAAGCACTGGCCTTTGCCAATAATGGCGGTTGGTATTTTGATGCGCCTAAAAGCTGGGAAGCTGAGATTGGTGGCGCAGGGGGTGTTTCCAATGCCCGTGGTTTGGCGGGGATGTTCCGAACAGGTCTGGGCAGGGATGCCTTATTTTCGCGAGCCCGCGTTAATGCCATGCGGGCGCCTGTTTCAGAGGGGGATGACAAAACACTGTGCATCCCAACGCGTTTCGGCGAAGGCTTTATGTTATCAATCGACAATCGCGACCTGCTTGGTGAAGGCAATTCAGCCGTCTTAGGCGGCGGCGCATTTGGTCACGTCGGGATGGGCGGAAGTCTGGGGTTCGCAGATCCAGACGCCAAGTTTAGTTTTGGCTATTCGATGAACCAGATGGGTGGTGGCATTTTGTTGAATGAGCGCGGACAATCCCTTGTCGATGCCGCCTATAATTGCGTCTAATTATAAGCCCATCTGACGCATCGCGAGGTCTTTCATGATCTCCTCTGACCCGCCGCCTATCGCGATAACCTTGACTTCGCGGTAGACATTTTCGATCCGATTACCGCGCAGGTAGCCAGCGCCGCCTAAAATTTGCATCGCTTCGGAGGCGCAAAATTCTAGCGCTTTGGTGGCGGCAAATTTCGCCTTACAAATTTCCGCGACAGGCATATTCCCCGCATCGATTTGAGCGCACATGATCCAGAGATTAGATTGAACGGCGTCTATTTTCGCGCTCATATCTGCAATCTTATGCCGAATGACTTGATGCTTGATCAGCGGTTTACCAAAGGTGTGACGCTCTTGCGCCCATTCGATACTATCCTCTAGGCAGACTTTCATCATACCCAATGCGCACCCGACGAGGCCTAAACGTTCATAATTGAAGTTATTCACGATTTGTAGAAAGCCATAATCCTTTTGGCCCATGAGGTTACCTGCAGGCACGCGACACTCATCGAAATATAACGTCGCTTGATTGGAAGCCCACCAACCCATTTTCTTTGCCAGCGGCGTACGCGTAAAGCCTGGCGCATCCGCCTCGACAAAGAACAAGGAGATGCCTGTCAATCCAGGTCCACCTGTGCGCGCCGCAATGACGAAGTAATCTGACTCCATGCCGCCTGTGATGAAGGTTTTGGACCCGTTTAGAACCCATTCCTCCCCCTCTTGGCGCGCGGTTGTCGTTAATGCGGCAACGTCCGACCCTCCCCCGGGTTCGGTGATCCCGAGTGATCCGCCTTTCCGCCCAGACAGTATTTCCGGCAGAACACGAAGTTTTATGTCTTCACTCGCAAGTTTTTGAATTGGATCGGTTGAAATACTGCGGGCACCTAATGCGGCTGCTACCCCACCCGCGCCGCACATGGCCATCGTCACAGCATAGTCGGACCGCATGAAGGGGTCTTCAAAACCCAGCCCGCCATATTTTTCGTCAATGCCAAAGCCAAAGACACCCAATGCACCCAGCTTCTCATGAAGCTCCCATGGCACCTGTCCCGCCTCATCCCATTCATGGGCGTAAGGCCGAATTTCTGTCGCGACGAAATTTTGGATCGTCTCGCGGAAGGCCTTTCGCTCAGGCGTGTCGAAGGGGTTGGCGAGGCCAAATTGAGTATGTGAAGTCATGGGTGAACCTTAGGCACACGACAGGCAAAATCACACCCAATTTTGAAAACACCTCGTCATTCAAACTTGTTTCGCGATGCATTGCGCGCAGAGACCAAACAAAAAAGGCGGCCCCGCAGGGCCGCCTAATAAGTGGACTAAATCCCTGAGAACTTAGAAGTTTTTCCGGAGGCTCACGCCATATGTGCGCGGTTGGTTTGGATAGGCGTTGACCGTTCCAGCTTGCACAACACCAGGGAAAGCACTCGTGAAGGTCTCGTGGTCGAACAAGTTACGACCCCAGAACCGCACATCAAGGCTATCGTCCAAAGTGAAGCCAAATGAACCGTTAAACGTGCTCGTATCGCGGTTCAGGCCAATGATGTTGTCGACGATTTGAACTTCGTCCTCATACTGCCAGTCACCACGGACATAGGCGTCAATGGAGTCGCTAAGTGTGAAGTCATATTGTGCAGAAACTGAGAGCGCGAGCTCATTAATACCCGCAGGTTTTTCGCCGGAAAGATCGACAACCGTTCCGTTTGCACCTGGGGCGTTAGCGAAATCATCATAGACAGGGTCTTGAATGATACCGCCGAAGCCAAGCGTTAGGCCGTCAACAGGCTTAATCGTGGAATCAAATTCGATACCCTGGGTAGACTGCGAACCCGCATTGGCAAGAACAAAGCCTGTGCCTTGGAAGATCGTAGACTGGAAGTTGTCAATCGTCTGGTCGAAGACGGCAAGGCTGAATGAACCCCAGTCAAAACGACCTTTCAAACCAAACTCATAGACTGTGACTTCTTCAGGTGCCGAGAAACGCGTACCAGAGTTACGACCTGTTGCTGGGTTGTAATTGTTTGGCAGCAAGCCCGCTGTCTGAAGCGCTGCAAGGTCTGTCGCAAGCGGACGTGAGTCACGTGTCAGGTTAAAGGATGATGCCTTAAAGCCTGTCGCGGTTGAAATATAAGCGTTGAAATTATCGTTGATTTCGTAGCCCGCTTTCAATGTGTAAGTGAAGTCATCATCACGCGTTTTGCCGTCCTCAACAGAGTTCGGGAAAGACACGAATTGCGGCTGGAACTGCAACGGTAGCAACCCGGCCAACGGACCATTTGTCGTATCAGCAGCTAGACCCGCGGAAGCGCCGAGGACTGCATTGATATACCCTTGCGCAGCCGGCCCAAATGTTCCGGCTTGTGCGGCGGCAAAGTTAGCTGGCGTGAATGGCAAGCCACCCAGCGCGGCTGAGAAAGATGGAACGCCTGGCGCGCCACTCAAGAAAATGCCTGTCGAGATCACTTGAGTACCCTGAGCGCCTGTCAGCGTGAGGTTACTAAAGGTGTCATTATTGACAGTCGAACCCGTCACGTCTTTCTTATCTTCTGTGTAGTTACCACCGACAGTTAGGGTCAGGCGGTCAGTGACATCATAGTCAACTGTGCCGAAGATGGAGAGGGCTTCGTTATCTTGAACGAAATTCTCGTCAATGCGGACATCGTCGCTGAAGAAAGTCCCTGGGGCAAAGCCTAGAACGGCTTCGATGCCGCCTAGGGCAGCTGGGCCGCCCGCAAGACCATCGATATAGTTACGCAGATCCGCGCCATAATCGATGCCTGAATTCTGCTCGATGTTTTCGCTGAAGTAGTAACCACCGATCATCCAAGCCAATGGCCCAGAGTTATCAGACGTCAAACGCAATTCTTGCGTGAACGTGTCGATGTCGACAAATTGGAACGTGCTTTCCAGCAAGGACAAGGTGTTGAAGTCACTATCACTATCATAGTCATATGAGTTGCTACGATCAGATGTGATCGATGTGACAGTCATGCCGCCCAGAAGGTCGAGGTTCCAGTTCATTTCCAAAGACAAACCACCATCAGTGATTTCGTTGGATGTCTCAGAGTTAACAGCTGTCTCATATGAGAACGGATCGTTTGGTGTTGGAATTTGACCACCGAGAGCACCGACGAGGGCGGCTGTTGGGCCAACGACTGCAGTGGCAACGCCGCAGCAGTTTTCGTCAAGAACAGATCTGTCCCAGATGACGCGGGCACTGAAATCTTCTGTTGGCTCCCAAAGAGCTTGTGCACGGAAGTTGTAACGGTTGAGATTGTTGAAATCTCCGCCTTTGGTACCCGCTGCTGGCTCAAAGTAACCATCGCGCGACTGGTAACCACCGCCGAGGCTGACTGCCAAATTATCAGTCAGGCCGCCAGTGATATAGGCTTTGGCGTAGTTCAAACCATAATTGCCGACGCCGCCTTCAATATAGCCGTTTGCTTCATAGTCGGGTTTAGATGTTACGATGCTAACAACACCTGTTGAGGCATTTTTACCGAACAATGTTGATTGTGGACCCGAAACAACCTCGACGCGGTCAAGGCGTGGCAAGTCACCGATTTGCGCAGCAGCGCGAGAACGGTAAACACCATCGATGAACAAACCGACGGACGGCTCGATACCAATGTTATTGCCGCCGTTACCAAAACCACGAACTGTCAATGTGGTGTTACCCGCGTTTTGAAGCTGTGAAACACGGAACGTCGGAACAACCGTTTGCAAATCTTTGATGTCAAGAATTTGAGCTTTTTCAATGACGTCAGCCGTCGTCACAGTCACCGCTACCGGCGTTTCTTGCAGGGTCGTATTTCGCTTTGTCGCGCTCACGATGATAACATCGTCATTATCCTGCGCGAAGGCGGGTGCCGTCGCAAGAAGAGCAAAAGCGGAAGCCGACGCGGCCAGAAGAGAAGTTCGATTTGTCATAAGTTCCCGTATGTTTTTGTGTTTATAGACATTTTAGCCTAATTGGGTCCTGATTATAGCGGCATCTGATGTGTTGCAAGAGGCCGACACCTCTGACTTGGACGATTGCGCGGCCTCTGTTGCTCTTTAGTCACAATTTTCTGCGCTAAAAGTCTAGAACCAAGACTGAGTGTCGAACGTGTTCCGAGCTCCTCGGGATCGTGACCTAGAACATTTTGCAGGGTAAGAAGACATATGCCTCAACCTTGCCCCCTCACGCAAACGCCTGCCGCTGATCTAAATTGGTCAGAAGCCGAAGCTCCGGTCGCAACAACATTCGGCGATGTCTATTTTTCCACTGATGGTGGATTGGAAGAATCCCGTGTCGTTTTTTTAAGCGGATGCGGCCTGCCAGAGGCTTGGGAATCCAAACCCGTCTTTACGATTGCCGAACTCGGCTTTGGGTCTGGCTTGAATTTTCTGGCTGCCTGGCAAATGTGGAATCGCACCAAGTCGCCCTCACAACGACTACACTTTGTCTCGGTCGAGAAATTTCCTTTTGATAAAGTCCAACTTGAACGGGCCCTCAAGGCTTGGTCAGACTTAACGCCCTATAGTGAGCGCCTCATCGCGGCTTGGCCTGGGCGGGTTCGCGGCATTCACAGATTGGAATTTGGCTCGATTACACTGACCCTTATCCATGACGATGTTATAAATGCGTTGGAACAAACCGACGGATTAAAAGCGAATGCTTGGTTTCTGGATGGGTTCAACCCGTCAGGCAATCCGATGATGTGGAGTTCTGATGTCATGTACGCCATCGCAGGACAGAGCGCAGCTGGGGCCAAATTGGCTACATTTTCTGTCGCAGGCGCGGTTCGAAGAGCGCTAGGAGATGCTGGGTTCATCGTGAAAAAAATGCCTGGATTTGGAAAGAAGCGCCACCGATTGGAAGCGGAACTAAGTCCCGATTACCCGGTAGCTTCCACAACAGCGCACCCCCCTATTAAAAAGGCATTGATTGTTGGTGCAGGTATTGCGGGACGGTCTTTGGCGCGCGCCCTCAAAACACGTGGAATCCCTTTCCAAATCATAGACGACAGAAACCACCCTGCCGCGAGTGGAAATCCTCTGGCTTTGGTCAAACCCCGATTTGATTTACAAGACAGGCCCGAGAGTCGGTTCTTTTTGTCGGCTTATCTCCACGCCCTTCGCAGCTATCCTGAAACCGCCGTACTAGAGCGTGGAGTTACGCAACTCCCAAAATTGCAAAAAGATAAGGCTCGGTTTGAGAAACTGGTCTTGCAAGCCGCCCTAGGTGAAAACCATATGTTTCTTGCCGATGGAGCTTTAGAGATAGAGAGCGCATTAGTTATCGACCCATCTCGCATTTTCAGTGACGTCGAAGTTCTGGACAAGAGCTATGATGAAGCAACCGCCAAGTCTCAATATAGTCATGTCTTTCTAGCCGCAGGATATGGCCTAAAAAGTCTCGCGCCTGAACTTCACCTTCGTTTGTCGCGCGGTCAATTAAGTTGGTCAGAACCCGTGTCTGAGAAGCCCTTGGCTTATGGGGGCTATGTTGCAAATATTGATGGTGCCGCGCTCGTCGGGGCAACACATGACCGCCTAGATGATCGCGACCCCTTTGCGTTGAGAGCCGAAGACGACGCGCGAAATCTTGCCGCATTGGCGGAAGTTTTAAACAAACCCGTCGCGCCACTCGACCGCCCTTCCCGCGCTAGTGTCCGCGTCACCAGTCGCGATACGCTGCCGATTTTAGCGAACCTCTCCACCGACCCCGATTGCGCCATTTGGGCGATAACGGGCCTGGGAAGTCGCGGCTTTACATTTGCTCCGCTGCTCGCAGAAGCCTTAGTGGCTCATCTGTGTAACGAGGTGGGGCCGTTAGATCGACAGGTTCGCGCTCTTTTTGAAGCCCGAACCCGCTATGAATAGAATGTTCGGTTTACTCGCCGCGGTCATCGATCTGGACTTCGCCTGAGCCGGAAGATTTGATCTCCACATCCCCAATCACCCGTTCGATCCGAATGTCTCCAGACCCTGTCGCGCGTAGATTTGCATCTGTCACCAGACCACCGAACTCAATACTTGCCGAGCCTCTGGCCACCGCAGTTAGGTTTTCAATACGTCCGCTACCAATGTCGATGTCGCCAGATCCGCTGGAAAGAATATCCGCTTTCGAACTTTTCAACATATCGATTTCTAAGTCGCCAGACCCTTGGCTGCGGTAGGTGAGATTGCCGTCAACGCTATCCAGCTCAACATCACCAGACCCACGAGAGGATATATCCACCTCGCCAGCCACGTTTTGGGCCGTAACGTCACCAGAACCTTGCAGGGTTGCCTCCAAAGATGAAATATTTTCGAGATCAACGTCGCCCGAGCCTTGAGATCGAAGCAAAACATCGCCGCTATTGCCGCCCGTTAAATCACCCGAGCCCCTTAAAACAAGGGCCATATTGCCAGTTGCGCCAACTGTCAGATCTGCAGACCCACGACTATCCAGCGCCAAATTGCCTTGAATATCGCCGAGGGTTACATTGCCACAATAGCGTAGGTCGATGTCCGCACTTCCGATGTTCGGGGCGCCTTCCGTGAAGATCACCGAGTTCCGAACGACAAGATTGGTGTCACTGGGAACAGCAATCGTCAAAATGGGCATCTCATCAAGGTCATCATAGCCGCCAAAGCGACCATTTTTCTCTTTACCGAACCAATCAACGGAAAAACTTCCATAGGAAGACTTACATTTTCGGCCGTCAATATCGTCTTGGCCGCCATCAATTGTCATGTCGGTTCGACCGTTAATTTCAGTCTGCCCTTCGTTCTTATCGATCTCGACATTCATGTCGCCATTGGCCCAATTGATCGTGCCGATAAAATTCCGAATTTCCAATGTATCCGCAGCGACTGCAGGGGCGGCGACGCTCGCACTCGCCATCAGACTTAAAAGTAACAGGCTTTTTTTAAACGTATTGCGCATGTTTAGAATCCGATCCGAATGTGAAGATCACCTGGGAATTCGACGTCAACGAAGACATCCGTCTTGTCTGTAACCGACAAGCCAAAGCCTTCAACACCATGGCTTAATTCCAAGTAAGAAAATTGTGCGATGACTTTTTCAGCGCCAGGCAAGGCTAGAATCGTTGGGTCAGCGTCCGAAATCGTTGGAACTGCAGGAGCAGCACCTCCCAAGACGGTAGCGGTAAATAAAATAGCGGTTTTCATCATGGCGTCTCTCCCTTAGCCAAAATTCAAAAATGGGACGCATGGCACTGCGTCATGTTGGTGTTTTTTGATCCCGCGCGTGGCACCGCGCTTGTATCTTTTATGAGGGGTGGAGGCGCGGTCTACGCGCCTCCTTTTTCACTAATTCTCTAAATCACGGAAGTCGCGATTCAGCTTCCATTCCTTCGAGGTGATTGACCGTTCGAGGTCCTGCAAGCGGACTTCCAATGACCGGAACTTTGACTTTACATCACCATAAGTGGTTTTTGATCCAGCGGTCCCGACTGGGGATTCCATACGGCTGCGCGCTTCCTGTTGTTCGCGGTATTCCCGAATATAAGGTGCACGGTCATCTTTGGGCATTAGAACCCAGAGAATGACATAAGCGATCGCTGGCAAGCCCGTGAAGATGATCAGCAAGATCGTAATGATCCGGACCATTGTGTGGTCCCAGCCGAGGTAGTCACCGATGCCGGCGCAAACGCCGCCGAGTTTTCCATCAACTGTATTGCGGCGAAGCTTGTTTGGACCCCGATATGGGTATCCGTCGTTAGATCCATCCCAGTTCATGTCATTGAGCATGCGATGCGTTGGGTTTTTGTAGGACTTACTCACTTCTCTCTCCAATCTGGGACTTCATCGTCCAGAATGCGCTCCAATACGGCCACACGTTGGTCCAGAATATCCGCTATTTTTGACATTTGTGTCAGTTCAGTCGCTTGATCATCCGTGATCGTCCCAGCTGTCTTATTCAGGTGCTTGTAATGCGCGCTGACCCAGACGATGCCAAGAACCATGATGAACGGCGCGAGTGGTATTAATATGCCCATTTCCATGCCTTTCTATCTCTCTCCTATTTTAGTGTTGCGCCCAGCCCATCATTGAACTTCGGGGAAGGTTCGGGGAATTCTCTAGTCAACCTAGAGGGCTGGGCGCAATTTGTGTAGTCGGCTTAACCGGCTTTCTTTTTGGAACCACCATTGGCGGCTTTGGGCTTATTAATCCGCGCTTTGAGCGCTGCGAGTTCGTCTTCGACCGCGTCATTGGCCTCAAGTTCTGCGAACTGGCTTTCGAGGCTATCGCCTGTGCCTAGATCGAAACTCTCGACGTGTGCTTCTAGGTCGTCAACTTTACGCTCCATCCGCTCATAGCGGGAAAGTGCGTCTTCGACTTTCGTGTCACGCACCATCGTGCGCATCTTGATTTGGCCTTTGGCAACGGACGAACGCATGGATAGCGCTTTGTGCTTGGCTTTGGCTTCGTTCAGTTTTGTCTGTAACTTACCTAAGTCCTCATCGGCTTTCGCAACGGCTTCGTCCAGAACTGCGATTTCGCGTTCGACAACATCGACCATTTGTTCGGATTGTTGTTTGGCTGAAAGCGCGCCGCGGGCAAGGTCTTCACGACCTTTGTTGAGCGCAAGCTCTGCTTTGGCTTCCCAATCGCTGGCACGCGCTGAGTAGTCATCGGCTTTGCGGGAAAGTTCTTTGCGCTCCGCGATATTACGTGCGGCGTCGGTACGAACTTCGACCAATGTGTCTTCCATCTCTTGAATGATGAGGCGGGCGATCTTCTCTGGATCTTCCGCCTTGTCGATCATGGCGTTGAGATTTGAGTTGATGATGTCACCCATGCGGGAAAAAATACCCATGTTTTGTCTCCTAATTGACGTTTGTAATTTGGCTCGGTCAAACAAGCCTGAGTTTTAATAAGAGGTTAGAGGAAAATCACTGCGATCACGATACCTGCGGCAAAGAAGCCCCAGCATTCTGTCGATCGTGTTGTCAGGTAGCGGACAAAGCGCGCACCCTTTGCGCGCCAGTCACTTGATGTATTTGAATAACGGTCCATTTTAACGCGTCTCCTTAAATGTTCGAGTAAACCCAGACCCGGGAGCTGCTGAAACGCGACCCCAAGATTGTTGCCCGTCGGGCAGAGCGTGAACGACGTCCCGCACCTGTCGTAATATCGGATCCCGTGGTGGCACCCACAGAAACCATGTCTTTTTCAATCGTACGGAAGGTCATTATTCTCTCCTTTGTCTTCCAGTTTCAGAGACTTGGGTTGGCACACCCAGGTCAGTCTCTGTTTCGTCTCTTGTCTCGCTTTGGGCTGTTGCCCTCCGCCGACAAACAAAAGATGGCGCATAAAATCAAAATTGTCGAATTCTTTTAAACGACTGTTTTTAAACGATTTTATAAAATTTGAGATTCCTGACGCAGAAATGAATGGTAATTTACGCCTGCATTTAGTATAAATTACTAACTCTATTTAGCTGTTTGGACCAATTATGGCTGCCCTACCCCCACAACCGATTGGTCAGAGCCAATCCTACCTCGCGATTCTAGACCGAGTCTCAGATTCTGCTGTTCTAGAACGCCCCGTTTTGATTGTAGGGGAGCGCGGTACCGGTAAAGAATTGATCGCAAAGCGCCTCCATTTCCTTTCGCCACGATGGGAAAAGGTCTTCCTCACCGTCAATTGCGCGGCTTTTACAGATGAAAGACTGGATGAAGAGTTTTTCGGTCAAAGCTTTCTAGATGGCCGCGACGACACGAACGGAAAATTCTATCATGCAGATGAAGGCACGATATTCCTCGATAACGTCGACAGCGTATCGCCGCGCCTTCAGGAAAAGCTCATGGGCGCTATTGAATATGGTCGTTATGAAGCCAGCGGCGAGCATGCCGAACAAGAAGTCGATGTCCGTGTCATTGCCGCGAGTGCGGTCGACCTCCCTGCTGCCGTTGCGCGGGGAGACTTTCGGGCAGACTTGTTAGACCGCTTGGCTTTCGAAGTTATGACGCTCCCGCCGCTGCGCGCGCGTAGAGATGACATTCTTCCGCTTGCAGATCATTTTGGAAAGAAAATCGCGGCCGAACTTGGCGCCGATCGTTTTCCTGGCTTTACAGCAGAGGCCAGCGAACAGCTATTGGATCGCAACTGGGTTGGGAATGTCCGCGAGCTCAAAACCATTGTTGAACGCAATACGGCACAAGCCTGGCTTGCCGATGAAACGCTGAAGGATCCGATCGGCGGAGGACCCGCTGGCCCGCTTCAATTCGACCCCTTTGAAAGCCCGCACCGCCTTCGAGAGCGTCGGCCTCAAGAGATGCCATCAGCCCCAAAGTCGAGTTTACCTCAGACAAATACTCCAATGCCCGCCTATACACTTCCTCCGCTGGAGAAAAACGCACCGCATCAGGTAGAGCCGCTCGATTTTCAAAACCGGGTCTTAACTTTTGAGCGCAAGTTGATTGACGAGGCGTTGCATGTATCGGGCAATCATCAAGGAAAGGCTGCCGAACATCTCGGGCTGAGCTATCATCAGTTTCGAGGTTTGATGCGTAAACATGGGCTCAAGAAATAGTGCCTAGAGGCGCCAACTGCGGTCAGCAGCGGGGCGAGATCATCAAAAGCCCGCAAGCGGCCAGACCGTGTTCTGCAATTGGCTGCAATAAAACGTTCAACAACGAACATTGCGGGTTGATAATCTGACAGAGTGACCATATATGCCTGTCTCCCCTGGAAACAGGGGAATTTGGTAACGCGGGGTGGAGCAGCCCGGTAGCTCGTCAGGCTCATAACCTGAAGGTCGTAGGTTCAAATCCTACCCCCGCAACCAACCAAACGCCCGCCGCCTTTTAGGCGGTTTTTTTATGCTTTGTTCGCATAAGACTTTGCTCCCTGTTCTTATCTCTCGGGCTTCAATCTTCGCCGTCATTTACGTACCATTGGAGGCGCAATAGGCCGAAACGAAAAAAGCGGGCTCATTTCTGAGCCCGCTTAGCCTTTTTCTGCGCCCCGAAAAGGCTATTCTGTGGATAAGCAAGCGTGATTGCCTATCAGGTTTGCAGACCATCTGGTCTGACTTTGTGTTTTCAAAGACTGAACGGCTCAACGTTCGGGTAAGTGCTGGATAGTCGCACAATTAGATAAATTGCCGGCTGGTGATCTAGATGGGAAGTCGAGATCTTGGCCCCCACATGTAATTTATCCAATTTGACGTTAAGTCATTTCAGTCTTTGGCGAAGCGACCAAACTAAGTCTGTAGTCCATTCAACTCGCAACACATGGATAACAACCTCAGACAAAAGAAGTCCTGTGGGATCGCTTAGACTTTTCTTAGGTTTTTCTTAGGTTGCCCTTTTGCATGCAAATTCTATAGAAGAACGAGGTTGCATTTGAAAAGAAAATCAAATGGCCGACGGGAGACACTCATGCGTATCGGGAACGCACGCATTGATTTTGATGGCAATTTAATTGACGGCTTTGACGGTCCATCAATCGTTGAACCGAAAGTCATGCAGCTCCTGAAGGTTCTGGCAGAAAAACCAAACACAGTCTTTTCGCGGGAAGAGTTGATCACTGCGGTTTGGGGTGTCGATTTCGGCGGTGATGAACGCCTCTCTCGAGCGATTTCGCTTTTACGAAAAGCCTTGGGAGACAAGCGCGGACATTACAAATATATTGAGACAATCTCCCGCAGGGGATACCGCCTCATCGCAGAGGTCGCGCCCGAGACGCCAGGCGTTTTGAGCCCGCCGGATATAAATCAGGTCGAGACGACGCCTCCCTCCATACTGGCTCCACCCAAACTATCGCCCAAATCGAAATCAAAGTCCGTCAAGGGACTGACCGCAGCGCTCTCATTGGCCGTCACCATCACACTGGGATTGATCATTTTTATATTATCTCGCGGCCCCATACCGTTGGAAACGCTTTCTGTTGGTGAGGAACTCACCGCGGGTTTTGAAAAAATTCATAATTTTGGCCATGTTGACGCCGTCGAGGAAGCTCAATCTCATTTTCAGTCGGTCCTCAAAAGGGAGCCAGAGAATGCGACGGCCCACGCAGGTTTGGCCCTTGCCTATATTCGCGAATTCACGTCTGCTGAATCAGATCCCGCTTTAATTAAGAACGCTAAATCATCAGCATTGCGCGCGCTCAAACATAACGAGCACCTGGCTTTATCATACATCGCGATGGCTTGGGCGGCGGAATTCGACAATGAGCGCGCAAACGCGCTTCAATATCTTGAACGCGCGGACTCCTTAGATGAAGACAACCCGTTAACACTGGAAAGTCGTTTTAGGCTTTTAGGCTCATCAGGAGATTTGGACGGCGCAGAGGCGCTGATCATAAGATCTATTTCCCTCTATCCAGATAATGCACTTTTTCAGTCAAATGCCGCGAAATTATATGTCTACAATAATGATCTTCCGAAAGCAGAGCGTTATTCAAAAAGGGCTATAGAACTCGATCCCGAAAACCCTTGGTTCTATGCGTCGGCTGCGCAGATATTGCATCTCCAAAACAAAACATCCGAAGCAGTTAAAATCGTTCAAAACGGATTGGAGCGTAGCGAGTCCGCGGCCCTTTATAATAATTTGGGAACATATTTGTTTTTTGATGGAAACTATGAATTGGCCGCGTCCGCTTTTGAGAAAACCCTCAGATTAGACGGCAACACACATGACCCTCAATTTTGGGCGAACCTTGGGGATGCTTATCGTTGGACAAACGGGAAGCAGGACAAAGCAAATCAAAACTACAAACGTGCGGTGCAAATTTGGAAAGAAAGCCTGAAGTCGAGGCCTGAGGACGTTGATCTGCGCACGCGTATAGCTTTGTACGAAGCTAAAATGTCGTCAGGGGAGCGTCCTACCCCATTGTTGAGACAGGTCCTTTCGCAGCCAGAACTGTCAGCCATTCAATATTATCGTGCACTTGTTACGGCCGAAATCTGGGGGGACCGAGACCTAAGCCTCGGATTACTCCAACGCGCAATTGACGGGGGATACCCTCTGAAGGAAATTCAAAACGACCCGGAGCTTCGGGCCTTAAGACAAGATCAAGGATATCATCTCATAGTGTCTGAATAGTAACTTAAAACTGGGGCAATCAGAATGACAAAATACACACTTCAACTCGAGTTCGATATTAATCAAATTACTCGGTCTCTCCAACATAATTTTAAAGCGCCTAAAGGATACCAAGCGGAGAAATACGGCCCGCTTGCCGGCACAGCGCATTTTGAACAAGGTGATGAGCTGGATATTTCTATCACCGCGACAGGGCGTGCAGAGAACGAACTCAGCCTCAAAGTCATGGATTGCAGTGTCGTCACTGTGGGAACGGCAGATTTAGGAAAACTCTTTTTGTCTCCATTTGCTGAGGAAACGGCTGTTGTGTCGGTTTCGGATTGGAAGCCGACGAAGAACAAAACAACACAGGAAGATAAGGAGGCAGACCGTCAACGGCTGTCAATCAAATCGGCGTCGTCCTTTGCGGTAATAGCGCCAAATGGACAGTGGCGGTTTTCCGGGTATCTTTCAGTCCAAATCATCATTGACGGTCAGACATATTACCGCCTGTTCTACTTTGACCCTGAAGGGTCTGTAGGGAATGGCGGCGGATTTGGTTGGCCTAACTAGATATAGAAAAAGGCGCTCGCTCTGCTCAAGCGATGAGCGGGCGCATTACTCCCTATGGCGGTAGGGTGGATTGCCCCCCATTGATCACGCTAAAATGCGGAATCAAAACTATTGCTCAGCATTTCTTTGGCTTCCGGGCCTGTATGGAGTTGGTCGTCCTCAACCCCATAGATTGCAACCACGTCAAACCACTCCTGTCCGACTCCTTGATTGAGTAAGGCTTCGGCCGAAAGACAGTGTCGTCCTGCTTCCATAATCAAATTGAAATTGATCGGGCCGACACCGTGATACGCGCGGTAGACGACTTCCGTACACACTAGGCGGTCAGAGGTGCGGAAATCGAAAACGAAATCATATAGTTTCCCTGCATGCTTCTGGGCGCGTGTTAAGGCACTAGCAATCTCGTCTGCCGGCAATCTAGGCCTGATGACTGTAAAAGCATCAACTTGGAGCGTTTCATTTAGCTCACGGAAAAGGACCCCATCCTTTTTTGCCTCAAGGACTTCCAAGTCTGGTTCTCCTAGCCAGAGCGCACTATGGGGCCAGAAGCCGGGAAGAAAAACATTGCTCATGGCATCATCATGGCGAGTCACAAAAACATCACCGGGTCGGAGCAAGGGTCGAAGCGCATCTATGACTTCGGGTGTCACGCGCTTTAGGGACCGACCTGGTTTTACAAAAGGAATTTTCAGGTCTGCAATATCAGATCCCGCCATTTCAAAAATGGAGAAAACGATGTTTTTCAAAGCAGAGTTTTGACGGCGCTTTAATGAGTGACGAAGGAACCGGCGGTACCGCTTTAGATGGTCCCCACGTGAAGCGGTGGGCAAATTTTGTTCGGTAAGAACCGCTTGAATATAGGGATCAGATTTTTTTAGAATCTCCGCCCTATTTCGATCAAACGTCTCACAAGCTCTATAAAACCCATGCATTTGAAAAGCCGACGTTAATTGGCGGTAGAGACGGGTAAAACTCTTCCGTGGCAATGCGTAGGTTAAATTGGCTTCATCCAATTTCTCCCAGACTAAATTCCGCGTTCGAGCCAAGCCGATTAAATATTCTCCGGTTCGAACGATTATTTCGGCCGCGCAAAATGCGATCCCGAAATTTCGCCAATCCTCATCGGTGGCCTGGTTTGGCTTAAACTGCGCTCGGTGAGATGACGGATGGAGCTCTTGAACAATTTGCCAAAGGGAGACGCGAATGGCGAGATAACGCGTATAAGCATCCCTAAGCCTCTCATCCTCTACCGGGTCATAATAGCCGCGCGCCTCTGCAGCCGCCGCATCAGCCATTAAAACGTCGAGTTCAGAAAGGCTTGGCAATGCCAAATAACAAGCTCGCAAAGTTTGGGTATGGTTATGAATAGTCTCAGCCACTACGGGTGTTGAAACAAACATTGGGGTCTTAACGTGTTCTAATTCACTAGTAGTGGCGATCATGCGGCCGACTTTAACGCGTCGGGTGTTGATGACTACTGCTATATGGCCCTGTTTCTTTTTGATCTCTGCTGTTCTGTTGGATTTTTGGTTACAAAAAAGCCCCGCTGGATTTGTGTCCGAGCGGGGCTGTTTTGTATTGTATAGGAGGGAGTGTTGTATGTTTTGTATAAACCGGGCGGTGACCTACTCTCCCGTGCCTTAAGACAAAGTACCATCGGCGCTGAGAGGCTTAACGGCTGAGTTCGGAATGGGATCAGGTGGGGACCTCTCGCAATAACCACCCGGTCAATGCAAAACATAAACCGCATTCCACACGTATGGGTGTGTGGTTTGCGTAAATAGTAAAGATATCGTCTGCCAGCTGCGCGTGACATTTTAGTCCACGCGCATGGGCACTAACGTTTTACATTCGCTTATGATTATAAATAATCACTTGCTTGGCTGTAAAACAATCTGAAATGAATCAAGCCAATCGAGTTATTAGTACTGGTAAGCTCCACATGTTACCATGCTTCCACACCCAGCCTATCAACGTTGTAGTCTACAACGACTCTCAGGGGAGTTCTCGTATTGAGGGGGGTTTCCCGCTTAGATGCTTTCAGCGGTTATCCTGTCCATTCATAGCTACGCTGCAATGCCACTGGCGTGACAACAGCTCCACCAGAGGAATGTCCACCCCGGTCCTCTCGTACTAAGGGCAGATCCTCTCAAAACTCCTACTCCCACGGTAGATAGGGACCGAACTGTCTCACGACGTTCTAAACCCAGCTCACGTACCGCTTTAAATGGCGAACAGCCATACCCTTGGGACCTTCTCCAGCCCCAGGATGCGATGAGCCGACATCGAGGTGCCAAACAACGCCGTCGATATGGACTCTTGGGCGTCATCAGCCTGTTATCCCCAGCGTACCTTTTATCCGTTGAGCGATGGCCCTTCCACGCGGGACCACCGGATCACTATGACCGACTTTCGTCTCTGCTCGACTTGTCAGTCTCGCAGTCAGGCTGGCTTATGCCATTGCACTCAACGACCGATTTCCGACCGGTCTGAGCCAACCTTCGCGCGCCTCCGTTACTCTTTAGGAGGCGACCGCCCCAGTCAAACTACCCACCACACAGGGTCCCGGATCCGGATAACGGACCGCGGTTAGACATCTATAAGGACAAGGGCGGTATTTCAAGGACGTCTCCACCCGAGCTAGCGCTCAGGTTTCAAAGACTCCCGCCTATCCTACACATATCATTACAAATGCCACTGTGAAGCTGTAGTAAAGGTGCATGGGGTCTTTCCGTCTAGCCGCGGGTACCTCGCATCTTCACGAGGAATTCAATTTCACTGAGTCTCTGCTGGAGACAGTGGGGAAGTCGTTACGCCATTCGTGCAGGTCGGAACTTACCCGACAAGGAATTTCGCTACCTTAGGACCGTTATAGTTACGGCCGCCGTTTACCTGGGCTTCAATTCGCAGCTTTCACCACTCCTTTTAACCTTCAGGCACCGGGCAGGCGTCAGACCCTATACGTCGTTTTGCAACTTCGCAGAGCCCTATGTTTTTAATAAACAGTCGCCACCCCCTGGTCTGTGCCCCCACCAAAAAGTTGCCTTAATGGTGGGCCTCCTTCTCCCGAAGTTACGGAGGTAATTTGCCGAGTTCCTTCAGCAGAGTTCTCTCAAGCGCCTTGGTATGCTCTACCTGATCACCTGTGTCGGTTTGGGGTACGGTCTCAAATGGGAGCTATTTCCTGGAACGCCTTCACCGCACCCCCAATCCAATAAGGGGATACGATATACGGCATCCGTCACTACCCAATGGCCCACGAATATTAACGTGGTTCCCATCGACTACGCATTTCTGCCTCGTCTTAGGGGCCGGCTAACCCTGCGCTGATTAGCATTGCGCAGGAAACCTTGATCTTTCGGCGAAGGGGTCTCTCACCCCTTTTATCGTTACTCATGTCAGCATTCTCACTTCCGATACCTCCAGCCACCCTAACAGGTGACCTTCACAGGCTTACGGAACGCTCCGCTACCGCGCACATAAATGTGCACCCGCGTCTTCGGTGAATGACTTAAGCCCCGGTACATTTTCGACGCAGGAACGCTTGATCAGTGAGCTGTTACGCTATCTTTAAAGGATGGCTGCTTCTAAGCCAACCTCCTGATTGTCTAAGCATTCTCACATTCTTTACCACTTAGTCATTACTTAGGGACCTTAGACGGCGGTCAGGGCTGTTTCCCTTTCCACTACGGACCTTAGCACCCGTAGTGTGTCTGCCAGTCATTACTCCTCGGTATTCGGAGTTTGGTTAGGTTTGGTAAGACGGTGAGTCCCCCTAGCCCATCCAGTGCTCTACCCCCGAGGGTATTCAACTGACGCTCTACCTAAATAGATTTCGCGGAGAACCAGCTATCTCCAAGTTTGATTGGCCTTTCACCCCTAGTCACACGTCATCCCCTCATTTTTCAACATAAGTGGGTTCGGTCCTCCAGTGCGTGTTACCGCACCTTCAACCTGCACATGACTAGATCACTTGGTTTCGGGTCTGATCCAACTAACTCATTCGCCCTATTAAGACTCGCTTTCGCTGCGCCTACACCTATCGGCTTAAGCTTGCTAGTTAGACCAAGTCGCTGACCCATTATACAAAAGGTACGCCGTCGCTACGCAAGGTAGCTTCGACAGCTTGTAGACGTCCAGTTTCAGGAACTGTTTCACTCCCCTCGTCGGGGTACTTTTCACCTTTCCCTCACGGTACTTGTTCACTATCGGTCGCGTAGGAGTACTTAGGCTTGGAGGGTGGTCCCCCCATGTTCAGACAGAATTTCACGTGTTCCGCCCTACTCGAGGACAATTTACAACAACACTCATACGGGACTGTCACCCACTATGGTCAGCCTTCCCAGGCTGTTCTGATTAGTTATAAATTGCCACTGGCCTGATCCGCGTTCGCTCGCCACTACTAACGGAGTCTCGGTTGATGTCCTTTCCTCCGGGTACTGAGATGTTTCAGTTCCCCGGGTTTGCTTTTTTAACCTATGTATTCAGTTAAAAATACCTAACACAAACCTCGATAACAATCCCATTCTAGCAAGCTAGAAATGAGAAAAGTATCGGGGTCTGTAAAGGTGGGTTTCCCCATTCAGAGATCTCGGGGTCAAAGGTTGTTCGCACCTCACCCGAGCTTTTCGCAGCGTACCACGTCTTTCGTCGCCTCTACGCGCCAAGGCATCCACTAAACGCCCTTGTAACGCTTGATTCTTCAGATTCTTGAGATGGTCACACACCCGACCAGAAGTGTTAGGTGCGCAACCGTCAATGTTTGGCGCCCATGCGCGAGGAATAAAATGTCCACTTTAGTGTATGAACAAACCTCACTGACATGAGCTGCCAGACGATATCTTTACTATTTAAAGCTCATCCTTGTCGATAAAGTCTTTGCCAGGTTAAACCTGCGCAAAGCCTCTGGGCGGATGAGCCCTCCTTATACGATGTCAAATATCTGCCAACCTGTCTGAGCTAAAGCCCAAGTCGGTGACAAAACCTTGATGTGTTGAAAATGGTGGAGCTTAGCGGATTCGAACCGCTGACCCTCTGCTTGCAAAGCAGATGCTCTACCAACTGAGCTAAAGCCCCTAAAGCAATTTTTGCAAAGCAAAAAATGCGGGAAGAGAAATGCGGCAGGCAATTGCGAAGCAAATGCCGAGAGCATTTATCTCTTGGCTATAGAGCCTGCACGCATTTGGCTGCGCCAATTGCTTTCGCAGGTTCATTATTTTTGCGGAGCAAAATTAATGTTGGTAGGCCGAAGAAGACTTGAACTTCCGACCTCGCCCTTATCAGGGGCGCGCTCTAACCAGCTGAGCTACCGGCCTCCATATCAACACGCTTACAACCTCATGCGCTCGGTTGATTTAAACTAAACCAACGACGCTCCGGTCGTAAACAAATGGGAAGAAAAACGAAGACGGCGTCTAGCCGCTATGTGATCCGCGCGGCGTGAGCCGACGGATCTTAAATATTTTCTAAAAAGATAAAAGCGTACGTTAAACAACATCTACCGAAGTAAATGCGCAAAGAAGACACTCAAATCTTTCCTTAGAAAGGAGGTGATCCAGCCGCAGGTTCCCCTACGGCTACCTTGTTACGACTTCACCCCAGTCGCTGACCCTACCGTGGTCGCCTGCCTCCAGTAAACTGGTTAGCGCAGCGCCTTCGGGTAGAACCAACTCCCATGGTGTGACGGGCGGTGTGTACAAGGCCCGGGAACGTATTCACCGCGGCATGCTGATCCGCGATTACTAGCGATTCCAACTTCATGTCTTCGAGTTGCAGAAGACAATCCGAACTGAGACGCCTTTTAGGGATTAACCCTCTGTCAGCGCCATTGTAGCACGTGTGTAGCCCTACCCGTAAGGGCCATGAGGACCTGACGTCATCCCCACCTTCCTCCGGCTTAGCACCGGCAGTTCTTCTAGAGTGCCCAACTAAATGCTGGCAACTAAAAGTGAGGGTTGCGCTCGTTGCGGGACTTAACCCAACATCTCACGACACGAGCTGACGACGGCCATGCAGCACCTGTGCACGGTCCAACCGAATTGAAGAAATCCATCTCTGGAAATCGCGACCGGCATGTCAAGGGTAGGTAAGGTTCTGCGCGTTGCTTCGAATTAAACCACATGCTCCACCGCTTGTGCGGGCCCCCGTCAATTTCTTTGAGTTTTAATCTTGCGACCGTACTCCCCAGGCGGAGAGCTTAATGCGTTAGCTGCGTCACCTACAAGCATGCTTGCAGACAACTAGCTCTCATCGTTTACGGTGTGGACTACCAGGGTATCTAATCCTGTTTGCTCCCCACACTTTCGTGCCTCAGCGTCAGTATCTGTCCAGTGAGCCGCCTTCGCCTCTGGTGTTCCTGCTAATATCTACGAATTTCACCTCTACACTAGCAATTCCACTCACCTCTCCAGAACTCAAGACTAACAGTTTAGAAGGCAGTTCCAAGGTTGAGCCTTGGGATTTCACCCTCTACTTATTAGTCCGCCTACGCACGCTTTACGCCCAGTAATTCCGAACAACGCTAGCCCCCTCCGTATTACCGCGGCTGCTGGCACGGAGTTAGCCGGGGCTTCTTTACTAGGTACAGTCATTATCTTCCCTAGCGAAAGAATTTTACAACCCTAAGGCCTTCATCATTCACGCGGCGTTGCTGGATCAGGCTTGCGCCCATTGTCCAATATTCCCCACTGCTGCCTCCCGTAGGAGTCTGGGCCGTGTCTCAGTCCCAGTGTGGCTGATCATCCTCTCAGACCAGCTATAGATCGTCGCCTTGGTGAGCCATTACCTCACCAACTAGCTAATCTAACGCGGCCCCATCTATCAGCGATAAATCTTTCTCCCGGAGGACGTATACGGTATTAGCAGTCGTTTCCAACTGTTGTCCCGTACTGAAAGGTAGGTTGCCACGCGTTACTCACCCGTCTGCCACTGTCCATTACCCGAAGGTAATTTCTCGTTCGACTTGCATGTGTTAAGCACGCCGCCAGCGTTCGTTCTGAGCCAGAATCAAACTCTCAGGTTGAGAGTGAAACTGACCATGTCGTTGTTATTGCTCCTAACCAGAATAAACCAGCCAAGAGCCACTGACGTATGAAATGTATAAATACATCTCAACGTTTTGCGTTCAAAGAAAATTACGAGTTCCTCAAACTACCAATTAAGATAGCCCAAGCAATGTCATAACTTTCGAAAAAAAACGTCAAACATGATCGTTCATCTGATTGTGCAGTGTGTTACCACATCTGCGCACAGCCAAACGCCGCCTGCGTCTTTCTTCCCAATATTCACGATGTAAAATAGCTCGAAACAAACACTTAGGTTTCTTCCAAATTAAAAGCCCCGCTCAAGGAGAGGGGCTCCCGTTTCTCGTCTCAAAGCTGTGTGCCTCTCAACAAGATGCGCCTTATAGCGACCCAAAAAAAAATGCGCAACACCTTTATGCGGAGACTCTGCAGAAAAATGCTTTTGCTTGCAGGGATACCCACTTGTGCTACGTGAAACCCAATAAACGCGTGGGTTTTGACATCCACTTATCCACAGGACCCCCGAAAATGAACGTGAAATTTAATCGGATTAAACATTTATCTGCGCTCTTACTTCTGTCAGCGGCCGCTGTGCAGGTTGGATGCGCGGCGTCTGGCGACACACAGGCTGCCAAGTCCGATTCTTTAGCAACAGAGACGGCTGGGAATTCGCCAAAAAATGTGATTATTTTTATTGGTGACGGGATGGGGATTTCGACAATAACGGCCGGTCGGATTTTCGTGGGGCAAGAAAAAGGCCGTACTGGCGAAGAGAATAAACTAAGTTTTGACAAGTTCCCGCAACTCGCGCTGATCAAGACCTATAACACCAACGCACAAGTCCCAGACTCTGCGGGTACGGCAACGGCAATCTTATCGGGGTATAAGACAAATATCGGCGCGGTGAATGTCAGACCCGATAAGGATGTCCAAAAAATGTTTCTTGAAGGCTGCGGCGGGGAGACGGCCCCCACGCTGACCGACAAAGCCAAGGCCAGCGGCAAATCGGTTGGTGTGATTTCGACAGCCCGCCTCACCCACGCCACACCCGCGGCCATGTTTGCCCACTCCGTGAGCCGAGATATCGAAGCCGATAAAGATTTAGAGGCTCCATTTGATTATGATGGTTGTGTGAGCATTAGCCAGCAATTGATCACGAGTGAGGTCGATCTTGCCCTGGGGGGCGGCCGCAAAGAATTCACGGACGCACAGGTTGCCGCTTGGTCTGGCGCCGTTGTTTCGACCAAAGCCGAACTCATGGCCGCACCGACAGATCAACGCGTCTTGGGCTTGTTCAATCGCAGCCATATGTCATTTGATGCAGATCGGCCTGAGACAGAAGAGCCCTCCCTTGCGGAAATGACGACCTATACAATGGACCGACTAAGCTCAGACCCAGACGGGTATGTGATGATGGTCGAAGCCGGCCGCATTGATCACGCGCATCACGGCACCAACGCTTACCGCGCGCTCAAAGATCTGCAAGCTTTGGACGAGGCCGTGGCCGCAGCCGTCGCGAAAGCCGATAAGGATACGCTGATCCTTGTGACGGCAGATCATAGCCACGTCTTTACCATGGCGGGTTATCCGGTCCGAGGAAATCCGATCATGGGTCTGGTTCGAGGCGTTGATCGTAAAACGGGTGGTCCCGATGCAGACTATAGTCTGGACCAAGACGGCAAGCCTTACACGACGCTTGGCTATCAAAATGGCCCAAATGTGCGCGAAGCCAGCTCCGACACCTTAACGGATAACATGGTTCAAGATCGCGATTATCGTCAACAAACCGCCGTGAACTTGAGCGGCGAGACACATGCGGGCGAAGACGTGGCGCTGTTTGCGGCGGGGCCTGGCGCGGCGCGTTTCTCTGGCGTGATGGAGCAGGATGAGATCGGGCAAGCGCTAGCGGAAATGCTAGGGCAGTAGGGTCGCCAAGCTGCGGGCGGCCATACATTATATATGACGCGAAAAACTGAGCCTGATTTGCCCCCTGCCCTGCGAGGTCCGCGAAAGCGGGACTTGCTGCGCATACCGCTCTGGCCTTGGGAAATCCGGGGCCTGCCATCGGCGCTAAAAACCGCCAAAGCCGACGTCACAGGTTCGCCGCCCGTGATTGTCGTGCCGGGATTATGGGCTTCGGATCGGACAATGCGCATTTTGCGGCAGTTCCTCACTAAATCTGGATATGACGCGCAAGGCTGGGGCCTAGGTCGGAATCTTGCGGGGCGCGGTTGGGACGGCAAACTGTCCGATCTGTCGGCGGGTTGGGCCAAGGGCAATCGTGACCGACACTATAATGGAGAAGGACAAGTCCCCGCGCTCTGCGATCAATTCGGTGAAAGCGTCCGCGCGCGCAGCGAAAGACTGGAACGCCCCATCGCCCTTGTCGGCTGGAGCCTTGGCGGATTTCTGGCCCGCGAAGCCGCCCGCGATCATCCCGACCATGTTAGCACAGTCATCACCTTAGGAAGCCCGCTGATCGGTGGCCCGAAATATACATTTGTAAACGCCCGCTATCGGCGACGCGGGTTTGATGTCGATTGGATTGCGGCCGAAACCGTCGCCCGCCATGACACGCCCCTGCAATGTCCGGTCACCTCAATCTACTCCAAACAAGACGCCATCGTTCATTGGAGCGCGTCCATCGATAGGTGGACACCCCAAGCCCGCCACCACGAAGTTCGATGCACACATACGGCCTTTGGGTTTCATCCGCCGACATTTGCCCTGATCAAAGCTGAGTTGGATGAAGTTTACGCATAGAGATTGTCCAAAGTTCATAGCTTTTAACTATATTAATCATAAATAGAAACTGCTCGTGAGACAGGGGCGGTTCTTCTAAACAGCGTCCAAATCTTCCTGCGTCACTCTGGCGTAGTTAATGAATACGCAGACGCGCGATGCGGGGGCGACAACGTCAACTGTAAGGGCCATTTCTATAATGACCAAATTTTCTAAAACCACTCTCATTCTCGGCATGGCCGCATTTGGCCTCGCCGCCTGCGAAACGGATCCTATGTCAAAAGACATGACCGACGCGGCCATGGATAAAGTGACGATGACGGCTGACGGACCCCTCTGCAAAACAATGGGCCCCCAAACCCCGCGCGACATTTCTTCGGTCAAGGGTCTAAACTTTACAATGTTCGACACCGCCCCACCCAGCACGCAGATGAATCTTTGTAATATTCACACCCATACGAATGCCGAGCATAAAGGCCCAGGCTTCAACGTCTTCGTAAATGACACGGATAATGGCGGATATGCCTGTAATGGAACGGCCGATCTGACAGACGCCGAAAAAGCGCCATATGCGGACAATGACTATGAAGGGGCAAACCCCGGCGAGACGATCGAAGTGCATTGGGTTCACACCTCCTGCGACACTACCCCGGGCGAAGGCCTCGGCGCCTGTGTCCCTGCGACATGTGAAGACCCCATTCTTCGCGTGGAAACCCAAGTCTTTCTTGTCGTGAATGATCGCAACGCCGCTGACTTCATGGACTATGCCTATCAGGGCAATATGACGGGCGGTAAACATCAGCCAAAATTACTGCCGACAGGCACAGGCAAGCCGGTTCAGTTCTTGGGTTCCACAACAGGGCCAAGCTACAACCAATCTGTGTGTTCACCGGCACAGGTCACATGGTCGGTTCGCCCACAATGTCAGAAGATCGACGTTGCTTCCCTCGATGCTTGGGCTGAAAGCGGAAACGTTTTCAACGAAACAAAGAGCCACGGCGTCCGCCAACTTGTGACAGCCCCAGAGCTCCTGTCCGAAATCAAATAACCCCTTTTCGATCCTCCGATTGAAAGAAACGACTAGCCCCCTTTGGCGAAAGCTGGAGGGGGATTTTTTGTGTTTAGGAGGGTGCCGCTAGAGGCCTTAATTTTTTAGGGTTTCGGCTCGGAGTTTAAACATTCCGATTGCAGAGGTTAGCCCGTCATAGATACCGAGACTCCAAAACCAAATATTCCAGCGGCAAGGTCGGAGATGAGAGACACCACGATTAGAGCCAGATTAGGGCCGCCCCCAATACAATCGCGAAAATCGCAAAGACCAGCATGATCGTCGAGCTGGGCATGAATTTTTTAATAGCGCCCATGAATTGCGTTGGCACGGTCAGGAACAAGACGCCTTCTATTAGGCAGCCCCAACCGATCAATGTCACCATGATCGCGGGCCACCCCTGCCAAATGTTATGTGTTAAGACTAAAGCCGCGCCCGCCAGCGTCATCACCGCGCCGCCAAAATAGGTTAGGGCTGGCTGGGCTTCAAATTCATCAATAATTTTCAACGCCCGCTGTCGATCAATCGCGAGGCCAAGCCCCGCCGCAATCATGTAAATCCCAAAAACTGTCGCCAGTAGGTCTGTCATCACCGCCTCCTTTTTAAGGAGGGTAGCATTTCTTCTCGGAATTGCGAAATGATGCAGGATTTATGAAACAACAGGGAGACGTGATAGCGACCCATTTGTTAGACTCAGTCCCAACAAGACCTAAGCTGAGTGTCTTATTTTAGGCGATTTTAGGACGTTCGTAAAATTGTAGAAACATCCCCATTGCGGACATTAGCGAGTGTCTTACTTGGAGCGATTTTAAGCCGCTCGGACTCGGCATTAGAACTGATCCTTCTGTTGTCTATAGTTAAAAACTAGGTTTAGTGTTTCAACCTAAACTTATTGGGTGACAACCATAAGGAAACACAGCGCAAAGACAAAAAGACGCAAACGGCTTTTGGTGTTAAGATATGAAATACTGGGAGGATTTGCGTCTTGAGAGGACGCTGATGTAAACTTTAAAACTAAAGCACCGGAAATGGATGTAACGATAAATAGGCAAATCAATATAAATTCGATTTTACTTATATTCGATAAATTTGGCACCCCCACCCGCAATGTTACTAGGCTAAAGGCTTGGACTATTGCAATGCATATCACCCAGAACACTCCGAGTAGACCGAGAGAAATCGCGGCGGATAAAGCCGCCGTGAATTTTATCTTCTTATCTTGCATGTCAATCGCGCTTCCATAACTAGCCTTAAAACACTGTCACCACAGATTAGTGTTATTCTCTCGATAAGCTTCAATTCTTTCAAATCCCCTATTCTTATCACTCAGTCTTTCTTAACAACTTTGCGTGCCCTGTCGAAAGCCGCGGTGAAACACATGCAAACATTACCAGCGGCCTTCTTTGGGCGTTTTAAGCCTCTCACCTAACGTCCGCTAAGCCCCCTTTGCAGAAATGGACGAGCAGTTTATTTTGGGCGTTTTAAGCCACTGGCCGACGGCTAGC
Organism: Litorimonas cladophorae; assembly: GCF_014652455.1. Taxonomy (GTDB): domain Bacteria; phylum Pseudomonadota; class Alphaproteobacteria; order Caulobacterales; family Maricaulaceae; genus Litorimonas; species Litorimonas cladophorae. The sequence continues at coordinate 171,281 of NZ_BMYV01000003.1, forward strand.
TTTGCCACTGCCCTGGCCTTATGCGAACATCTTTCCCGTTTTTAAACGCCCGCGATGCCCTATGAAACCGCAGTTTCAAAGAGAATGATCCCCGCTTTCAAAAGCTGTGATACTTTACACAGGTTCTTTCGGACAGGGGACAGGGTAGCGCTCTCTATCTCGTTCGGAAGACGGTGGGTCTGAGCGTTTTGGTGTGAGAGCCAGAGAGGTGCCGGGACTTTAGGAGTGAGAGCCGACCCGTCAGTCCAAGTGTCTGAACTCGGGGGTTTATGACTGGCCGCTTCTTCAAAAACCGCTGCCGCGTGGCCTCGCATTTAAGCGAAAGCTTGATTGCGGGACATGTTTGATTAGCAACCAAACATGTTTGGCCTTTGCGTAAAACAATTATCTATTCTGGTCTCCATCGCGGAGGTCACCACGCGGGCCGTCCCAATTTATCGGATAAACCCAAGCTTCGACAGCACGCATCTGAAACAAAAGTTTCAACGGCGGCTGTCAGCGCTTCCGCTCGTCTTGTTTTCTAGGGGGTATCATCCCGCGTTTGTTCCAACGTCAATGCACGGAAGTCGTCGTGGATTTGCGGGTCCTGCCCACCAAAAAATTGCAGCATAATAATGCCAATGGCATCATTTTCTGGGTCCACCCAAAAATCTGTCCGCGCCGCGCCGCCCCAGCCAAATTGCCCGGGATAGCGGCCAGAGGCGGCTTCCTGTTCTGCCGTTGTGCTATTTATGACCGACCCGCCATAGCCAAAGCCCGCGCCGGTATCGCCGCCGAGCCACGGCAGCAGAGACGGCGTGTCACCTAGGTGATCGGTCATCATTAATTGCACGGTTTCAGGATTGAGAATGCGCTGGCCCTCATACTCGCCTTCATTGAGCAACATCCGCGCAAATTTCAGCCAGTCATCAGTGGTTGAAGTCAGGCCTCCACCGCCCGATTCCATCTTATTGGACGGATCGGCAAAGGGCGAGGTTTGACCATCTTCGGCCAAAACATAACTGCCGTCGTCTTGCAAAAGATAAGTCGAGGCGAAACGCGGTTTCAATTCCGCACTGACGCGGAAGGAGGTTTCGCTCATGCCCAGCGGTTCAAAGAAACGCTCATCCATCGCTTCGCCCAGAGACTGGCCCGTCACGACTTCGGCAATTCGGCCCAAAATATCGATGGAGAAAGAATAGAACCATTGCTCGCCCGGTTGCCCGAGCAAAGGCAGCGTCGGCATTTTGTCCATATTTTCGGACATGGGCGCGGCCGGGTTAAACAAATTGGCTTTGCCCCACGCCTCTTCAATCGGGTTTCCGCCAAAAATGCCGTAAGCCATACCGGCGCGATGCAGCAGTAAATCCTCAATCGTCATGGGTCGTAATTGTTCGGCATATTGCGGCGTGCCATCCGGGCCGAGGCTGACGACTTTCATCTGCGCGAGTTGCGGAATATATTTGGAGGCAGGGTCCGACAGCTTGAGCTTACCTTCTTCCATCAAATCCATAATCAGCGCCGAGGTCACAGGCTTGGTCATGGAATACACGCGGTACACTGTGTCGGATTTGACAGGCACATTCCGTTCGCGATCTGCGAGGCCAAAGCTATTGCGGTAAACGGTTTGGCCTTCATCAAAGACCAAAGCTTGGACACCGATCACATCTCCGCGGTCTACGGCGCTGGATAGAAGCGTGTCCATTGCGGCACGATCAAAAGCGGGAGCCGGTTCAGGCGCAGAATCTGCGGGCGGGGAACAAGCCGCGGTTCCAAGCAAGAGAGACGATAGGAGCATATATTTAAAATGTTTCATGCGGCATCTGTGACAGTTTTCACGGGCTGGTCAAGCCATCACGATTGGGGCAGAGCGTCAGGCCTATGATCTGGATATACCGAACACTTCTCGCGGGCCTCGCGATTTATCTCGCATTCGCCGCTGCCGTCTTCTTTGCCCAACGGAAGATGATCTATTTCCCGCCCGATACCTACGCGCCTCCGCCCGCAGGATTTGTCGAAGTCCAAGCCGCAGACGGAACGATGGGGTGGCACGCGCCTGCGCAAGATACCCGCCCGACCGTCATGGTGTTTCACGGCAATGCCTCCGCCATCGACAGCAACATGCACATCTTCAATGATCTGATGTCCGCAGGATATGGCGTCTGGTCTGTTGGTTATCCCGGATATCCTGGCAACGCGGGGACACCCACGCAGTCCAATCTCACGGGTGCAGCGCAGTCTCAATATGATACTCTGCGCGAGATGGGCGTAGAGAAGATCGTATTTTATGGTACATCACTGGGCAGCGCGGTCGCCACGCAATTGGCGGCAGAGAAAAGCCCTGACCTCTTGATCTTGGACGCTCCGTTCAACAACATGGCAGACATGACGCGCATGCACATGCGATGGCTGCCGACGCGGATAATGTTGAAGGATAAATGGTATTCTGACAGAGCGATTGCGGAGCTGAACGTTCCACTCATTTGGCTACATGGTACGGAGGATCAGGTTATTCCTGCCGCACAAGGACAGAAACTATTTGATGGATATAACGGACCAAAATCTGCCCATATTCTGCAGGGCGCACATCATTCGAATACTTGGTTCCTCGGCGGCAGAGACATCACATTTTCCGCTCTCTCGTCGCTGTGATTTTAACCAACAGGTTTAACCTATCCCTCACGATTCTCCTGCCATAGATAACAGTTATGAACGCTCCCCTCGCCTTAAATTCAGTCTCCAAATCCTTCGCGGGAAAACCCGCCGTGACCGATGTGTCCTTTACCATTGAACCGGGTCAGATCGTCGGGTTCCTCGGGCCCAATGGAGCTGGGAAAACGACGACTCTGAGGATGTCACTGGGATTGATCAAACCCGACAGAGGATCCGTCTCTCTGTTCGGGAAACCGCCCGGGGATGACGCCTTCGGCCGCATCGGGTTTCTCCCTGAAGAACGCGGACTGTATAAGAAGCAAACCGCGCGCGAAGCGATTGCCCATATGGCGCGACTGAACGGGGTAAAGAAGAAACCCGCCTTCGTCCTCGCCGATGAAATGCTCGACAAATATGGCCTCGGTAAAGCCAAGCGCAAAAAGAACAAAGACATGTCAAAGGGCATGGCTCAAAAAGTTCAACTTTTGGCCGCGATAGCTCATGATCCCGAGTTTCATATTCTTGATGAGCCGTTCTCTGGCCTAGACCCTGTGAACCAACAGGTCCTTGAGGGTATCGTCCGCGAGATCGCGTCGCGGGGGCGAACGATTATTTTCTCGACCCATGTGATGGAACATGCTGAGCGCTTATGTGATCGCATCATCCTAATGGCGTCTGGCGAAAAGGTCTTCGACGGCACAACGGAAGCGGCCCTCGCCAATGCACCTCGACGGGTTATCTTGGCTTCAGAGTCCGGCGGTTTGACTGATCTTGTGACGCCATTCGCGGCAAATATTGAAACGCGCGCGAATGGAGAACTCTCTTTGACCTTGAAGCCAGACGCACAAGCCCATGACATTTTAGAACGCTGCGTAGAGCAGTCTTTGCGGCTTTCAAAATATGAGCCTATTCGCGCAACCCTTCACGAAGCCTTCGTAGCTCTCGTTGGGGACGATGTGGCGCGACAGGCCGAAGATGCAGATGTTAAAACTGCGGAGATTTTCGGATGAGCCTTGTTCCTAGAGTAAATCTTCGCCGGACCTTCCTGATCGCACGCCGCGATTACCTCGGCTATGTGAAAACTTGGGGTTTTTGGATTTCATTCCTCCTGCCCTTCCTTTTTGGTGGCTTCGGCTTCTTCATGGCCCAAGCCGATTTAGACTTTAGCCCACCGCAATATGTCACCGTGCTGGATACGACGGGTGAGCACGAAGCCCGTTTGATGGACCTCCATGCCGAACGGAAAGATGACCGTGCACAGGGCGTGATGTCGGGCAAGGCTTTCTTTATCCAAGATAAAGCCAAGCGAGCCGAATTTAATCGTGTCCTACGATCCGAGGGAACAGTCGCCGCGCAGGCCTATCTCAAAGAAAATGTGCCTGGCGTTAGAACCGAATTCGAAATGCCAGAGGATAAATTCAAATTTGTACCTCCGCCCGCGTCTTCCCTGGAAGGTTTAGTGCCCTATCTCTTGGGCGAAAAAATGATCTCTGTTGATGGCCAACCCACGGAACTAGGCGGAGCTGTTATCTTCAAAAAAGGCGAGAGCCGCGCACAGCCCCAGACTGAATATTGGTCAACAAACGTCAATAAAGTCGATGTACCCGACCTCTTGGATGTTTATCTACGCCGCATGGCCCGGGTCACCTATCTGGAAACTCAAGGGCTGAGCGTGGCTGAATTGGACCGCCGTGTAGATACGGCACCAGAGGCCGTTTTGTTTAACCCAACTAAAGTTGATGACGCAGATCAAGGTGTCGACTCTAGTGACACCGTGCCATTTATCGTGGCGGGCGTGCTCGCCTTCTTCCTCTGGCTAACGGTATTTTCAGGCGCTTACATGCTGCTGACGTCTATGCTTGAGGAAAAACTCAACAAGTTACTTGAGATGATGCTGGCGACAACGCGGTTCTCGGAAATTATCCTAGGGAAATTACTGGGTGTCGCCGCACTAACCCTGTCGATGATGGCGCCTTATATCATTGTCGGTATCGGCGGCGTTGTGGCTTATATATTTTTCGGGCCCGACCAAGATGTCGTCAAGGGATTAGTCTCGGCCTTTAGCGCCAAGATGATTATTTTCTTAATTATCTATCTCATTTTGGGATATGTGCTTTATGGCGCATTTTTCATTGCGCTCGGCTCTTTGTCGTCATCCATGCAAGATGCGCAGACACTAACAACACCAATTTTGTTTGTGCTTATGGCCTGTTTGATCGTTATCCCGATGGGCGTAACGGATCCGGATAGCCCGATGTTGCGCATTGCGACCTTCATTCCATTCTCAGCGCCTTTCGCTGCGATCGTGCGCTTGCCGTCTGATCCACCGCTTTGGGAATTGCTATTGTCGACGGCATTCCTGACGTTGTTGTGCATCGGGACAATCGCGATGGCCGGACGTATCTTCCGTTTTGGAGTCTTATCTGGCGCTGGCGCTGAGGTCGTGGTTGCTTGGTTCAAACGTGTGGTCCTGCGACGCAAGGCCTAGGTGACATTCCCTCGCACGCACCTTATGTAACCGTCATGAGCCAACCCGATAAAATTCGCGACGATATTCTTGATGCCGCTCTCAAAATAGCGCCTTTCGAAGGGTGGACCGATCTGACACTTCGCCGAGCTGTGAGGAAGGTCGGATTGCCCGAAGGTGCAGATCAGCTTTATTTCGACACAGGCGTTGGCAGCTTACTTGACCATTGGTCTTCACGGATCGACGCTCAAGCAAAACGACAGATCGAAGCGCTCGACCTTGATGCTTTGAAAATTCGCGAACGGGTGACGCAAGGTGTTTTGGCGCGTTTAGAGGCAATTAGTGAAGACGAAGAGGCCGGCCGCCGCGCGTCATCTAGGCTGGTACTCCCAGACCTGGCTGCGACGGGCGCCCGCCAACTTTGGCAAGCCGCAGATACAATTTGGCGGGCCATCGGTGACACATCAACAGACGCTAATTATTATTCGAAACGGGTCATTCTCGCCTCGGTTATTGGTTCTGTTCTACCGATTTGGTTATCCGACCAATCCGATGGCAAGACCAATGCTCGTGCATTTTTGGATGCGCGAATTGCGAATGTCATGAGCTTTGAAGCCCTGAAATGGCGAATGAAATCTGCGACCAAAGACCTACCGAACCCCGCAGAAATTCTCGGGCAGCTCCGCTACGGTGGACTAGATCTGCTCTCGCGACCGAAAAAAGGGCGCGCCAGACGGAGGCGCTACTCGCGCTGAGCGGTCTCATTCGCTTTGTCGATAACAGCTTTGGCCAAATCGTCGAAAAACCCTGACATCTCAGTCTGACTTGCGGTCACTGGCGTGCCTGCGTCTCCGCTCTCTCGAATAGACATGTGCAGAGGCGCAGCGCCGAGATAGGCGATATCGAGTTCTTCGGCATCACGCATCGCGCCGCCCGTTCCAAAGATATGGTGTTGGCCGCCGCAATCAGGACAGGTAAACACAGCCATATTTTCGATTAGCCCCAGCACAGGAATGTCGACCTTGCGAAACATCGCAACGCCTTTACGTGCATCCAAAAGTGCGAGGTCCTGCGGCGTTGACACGATCACCGCTCCACCCGGTTTAATATCTTGGGCCAGACCCAATTGCGCATCACCCGTGCCCGGCGGCATATCAATTAAGAGAAAATCCAACTCACCCCAATCTACATCCCAGAGCATCCGAGAAATTGCGCCTTGGACAAGCGGCCCCCGCCAGACGATTGGACTGTCATCGGGCGTTAAGTAGGCAACCGACATTGTCTTCACCCCATGCGCTTCAATAGGAACAATGATTTTCCTGGAGCCAACCGATATTGCACGCGCCTGCTGACCACGCGTGCCGAACAACATGGGTAAGCTCGGCCCGTGAATATCTGCATCCAAGAGGCCGATTTTCAACCCAGACCGCGCCATTGCCACTGCAATATTAGCCGACATCGTTGATTTACCGACGCCCCCTTTGGCAGATGATATGGCGATGATCCGCTTGACTTCGGCGTCACCTTGCACACCTTCCGGGCGTCGCGGTTGATGTGGATTACCCTTTTTACGGCCGCCAATTTGCGGCCCGGGTTTATGCGCTGATAAAACCACGCGCGCCTTTGTTACGCCGTCTACTGTTTCTAAAACATTCTGTGCCGCCTCACGAATAGGAAAGAAAGCTTCCGCGTCGGCCGGCGGTACTTGCAGGACAGCTTGCAATACGCCCTCTATCATTTCCAATGAAGCCAGTCGTCCAGCAGCGATGATATCGCCTGACTTAACGGGGTCAGATATTGTCGCCAGAGCGCGAAGGGCAAGGTTTTCGGAATAGGACATAGGTTTAATTCAAACTTTGAGAGGAGCGCGGCGCCAACCTTGGCGCACAGGCGAGCGATACTGTACCATTTGCGGAGTAACGTAGGGGCGGTTGCTTCGAACCTGCGCCGTTATCCAGATTCAAAAATGTGACCAGAAAATCGCCATTTGGGGCGACCGAAAATTCCTTCGCATTATGAGGCAGAATTCCAATATGTTTGACCGCTTCGGCTCGGGCAGACATGTCCAACCGATAGAGTGAGGTATCGTCAGAATCCCCACCCCAGCTATCGACGATCCAAAAGCGAAATGTCGTCTGCCCTAAGTTTAAGTGTCGATCGGGAAGGACGGCTATGGGGCTGACGAAGTCACCAACATGTCGAGAGTCGCCCGTCTTATTGTCATAAATTACGAGCCCCCCTCCAGAAACGGATGTATTCGACCGAAGCGCACTGAGATCATACCCTGCTAGCCAACCTCTACTTGTGGGATGTGCTGAGATTAAGGCGTCGCGCGTCGCAGAGATACGAGCGCCGTTCTGAGTTCTAAACCACGCAGAGTCGAAAAACGGCATTTGTTCAGTAACACGATCCATATCATAAGGTGCGAGGCGACACGCTCTTTTAGGTCGAGTTTCTTTAGTCGGAAGCTTTAACGTCCGTTTCGCTGTGATGGCAATTTCTGAGACCGGATGGTTAATCTGTGATTTGATATCGGCTGTATGTTTAAGTGACGCTAGTTTTATTCCAGCTCTCACACTTCGAATATCATCAGAGCGAATGAGGTCTCGAACTGCGGCGTCATAGAATGGGGTCGCTTTCAAGGATTGAGTGATCCGGTCCCGATTAACCCACTTTTCCGACTGCGCAATTCTCACCACATCAGCGATGGCTTTTGTTTGCCCGGCCAATGTCAGGGCAGGCATATATATGTCTTGGGTTATGAAGTTCTGTTGACTTAACAAGAAGGCGAACGGCGCGCTCTCGCGTGGAATTGCCAAAATGGCCTTTGAATTACGACTACGCAGAACAGCATGTAATCCAGCAGCGCGAGCAGGAATTGGAAAGCTGGAGTCTGCAAAAATGTCCTGCGCGAACTTAAGATAGAAGCCATCGTTCCGTTGCGCATGGCGTTCTGCCAACATGTCTCCAATCGCTCGGGCTTGTTCAGGGGATTCAATGCGTCGCATCTCTGAAAGTAAAAGTTGGAAGGCCTGCTTTGGGTTTTCCCGATAAAGCGCTTTGTAGGCCGCAATGACGAGGTCCACATCACCACTTCGGAGAAGGGTCGAGAACAAATCAGCGTGAGCACCTACTTTTGCACGCTCGACAAAGGGGGCCGCAATTGTCATGGGGTCGTTGATCAGAGCCATCATGAGGGGCGCAACAATGTCATTTCCGGGAGGCGCTTTGAAAGCGTCGTCGGGCCAAGACATCATTGCCTGACGCGCCGCTTCTCTGACATTCGGATCAGCATGGCCCAGTGTTAGAAGAATTTTATCTCGAGCGTCGGAGGCGTTTTTCAAGAGCGGTAGAATCTGTGCGGCGTTTCGAAGAGACCACATTCTATTTAGGCGTTCAATTTCAGCTGGCGACAGTGGGCCCAAAGACAAGATCATACTAGCAATATCCGGATTGCCGGCATCGCTCTCTAAAATATCGAAAAGGGCGTTTCGACCAGATATCCCAAAACGCTCAAACTCACGCTGCAGAACGGCATAGTCAAATTCGGACGCATCATGTCGCTCCAATATTTCAGCGCAGCCACGCAAGCTCTGGCAGACAACGCGTTCGCTTTTTGACAGCGGTTTCGAGCTTGCAAAGGCAGCGTTAGATAAGCTCCCTGCGACGGCGGCGGCAATAATGTATCGATGGCCCAACATGGGTTTGACTTATGTCATCCACGGCACAGCAACAAGCGTCTGACTGGATTAGACACAGCCGTGCAGATGGGTTTTGAAAATTAGGAAACAATCGTGAATTGGGCGCATTTCTATTTAGGGGCTCGCACCTTTGATCCTATAATTTGTGACCGTAACGCACACTGAATGAAATCGCAGATCTTGATGTCGGACCCTTAGAGCCACATAGTATAGATGGACTGCCCAAACACCAAGATCTGCAAGTCTATTCACAATATTGAAAACCTCACCTTAGACCGTCCACTGATTGTTCGTGGAAGGGTCTACATTTCGGTGTGTCTGCCAGGGTCGGATGGTACGACACTGAAAGGTGGGACAACAAGACACGCCTCTTTGTAGCTGTGTTTATTTTGATTAGATCAAGACAAACGGTGAAGTTTTGGTAGCCTCCAATAGAGCCCCAGATCAAAATCGCCGTTTCGTTTTCAAATCGTCAGTCGGGTAAAAAGACGTTTAAAACGCGATAAATTCAGACGCTTTCATCTAAAACTCGTGAATAGACTGATTCCTTTATTTAAAGTCTCAAGGGTTTAAACCCGACGATCGTCGGGTGATGGGTTACATCACCGTTGCGGTAATTTTGTTGACAACCACAGGCTGATTTTTTGACCCAAAACATCAATATTTCACCTCCAAAGGACTTCGAAACATTTGGGCCCTCTGAATTATTCAGATTCTTTTTTCAGCTTGGGCACTGGACCGAAGAGACTTTCAGCTCGCAGTTGCAGACCTACGCGCGTGGAAAAAGCGTCAGTACCGTAACAATAAGCAAATGGAAGAACCGGAACGTTATTCCGACGCATTACACATCGGCTATTTTCAAGCTTATTGAGAGCACATTTACGACGAACGCTGCCCATGAATGGATAGCGGCGTTCGAAACGGTATGGGCGTATCATGCCGCAGGCAAAAACAACGCGTCGGCGCTTGAGCGAGCGCGATCCTTCGAAGAAACTGCGGCAAATCGGGTACGGGACCAACATGTGTCCTGGGTCCAATCGAAATATAATGCTCCATTTTTAGGTGAAAGGTTTTCAATCGCCGACCTTTATGTACCCATGCAGATGGTTGAAGAAACCCCCGATACTTATGTGTTATATAACCCGCCTGACCTAGCACGATATATGCGCCACGGATGGAATGGCCGGCCCGATGCAGATTGGTTGATTGTCTCTGGGGCCCCTGGTTCAGGTAAGTCCTTGACCGCCCTCCACCTCGCCAACTCCATGTCAGACTCAGATGTTTTCCCCATCTACATAAGGCTTTCTCAGCGTTCATCGATACAAATTGGACTGTCTGACATCTCACAACAAATTGGGGATAACGCCTCTCTTTCGTCACTTCTAATGCATTTCAGATGTTCGACATATACGACGTGTTGCATTGTCCTTGACGGATTAGATGAAATTGGCGGAACGGTGAGCACCTCCCTCGACAAACTTAAAGAGATGATCTCAGATATTCAGGCAGAAAAACAACATTGCCGATCGCAGAAAAAGATGTTGAGAGTTTTGGCATTTGGACGCAGCGCTCGCGCGGAATGGATGTTCAAACTCCTGCCGGATCAGCAATCAAAATTGCTCAAGATGGTTGGACTAAATGGGCAAATAACGTCGCTGTCGCAGAACGGGAATGAAACCGTAGGAAAAGACTTTCGTGACATGTGGTGGCAAAAACTCTTGGCAGCGAAAGGCTTATCAACACAGAGTCCAACTCCTGAATTTCTTTCGACGGATTATAACGAATTTGCCGATTTCGGGACCGTCCCCCTGCTTTCATATCTGCTTTGCCGCGCGGCGTTTTCTGATGCAGACACTCAAGCCTCAGCGATGCCTGCAAATGAGCTCGTCGATAGAATTACTTACGTCAAAAACAAGAATAGTGTTTATGACGCCATCATTGATCAGGTCCGCCAAGAAAGTATTTGGCGCATCGAGACTTTAAAAAATCCGATCCTCGAAAAAGATGACTTCAGAGCGATCCTCCAACACATCGCATTGGCAAATTGGAAAGGCGGTGCAGGACATCAAATTAGCGTTCGGCAAGTCGAACGCTCGATTAAAGACAAACGCACGAGAAAGATTTTTCGATCTCTTTCATTCTACAGTTCGCCTTCGCGCGATGACCCAACAGACAATCTCTCAACAGTCTTTTATTACGGGTTAAATTCGCCTTCTGAAGAAAACGTTCTGACCTTTACGCATAAGACCTTTTCTGACTACTTGCTTTCGACACTAATATTTGATGCCTTTATCTACCTAATTTCATGTTTTTCCAGGGGACATGATTTTGACCGAGCTTTGTCTAACTGGCTCTCAATATGTGCAGCAAAATCACAAGACCCAAGTATCGCTGACTTTTGCGAGCATGAAGCCAAATTACGATATGATGATCTAGACAACCTCGACTGGGACACCGCTCTGCAACTGCTAAAAGCTCCAATTTTCAGCCCCACACGGAATCAGGAAAAGTCGAAAACGTTTGCGGATAAAATAGCCCAATTCAACCTGGCGAGTAGCCTCATCCTCTTAATTTGGAACTGTTTGAATCGCGAACGATACCGTCGACAGGATACAGCTTTTCATCTGACAAATTCAGACACCGATTTCAGCTTATCGGACTTAAATTTCATGCAGCCCGACCGCACGTCCGATCCAACAAACTGGTCCGCCTTGGAAACAAAAGCCATACGCCCAAATTTTTTAGGGCATTCACTCTCAGGGCTTCACTTAACAGACGGACAGCTTTTTGGTTTATTCCTTAAAACAGGTCATGTTCAAAACACCGTATTCCAGGCGGTTCATTTCTCCACGAGCCATTGGGACCGCGTTAGAACTGACAGCTGTGTATTTAAGGCGTGTTCTTTTCAGCAACTATCTTTCGTAAGGTCTATGTTCAGCGATAGCGCCTTCCGAGACTGCTTTTTTCAGATGTCTGGCTTTAACAAGGTCGAGTTTTCTGGGTCCCGGTTAAGGGATACGCAATTTGCACAATGTCATTTTGCAGATGTGGATTGGAGCGCCTGCGAGCTGAAAGATGTAATTTTCGACCATTGCATTTTTGTGAATTGTCTCTTCGAGATGAAGACCCGGTCTGCCCACGCAACCAAGTTTCGGCAGTGTACTTTTGTCGACATGAAGGGTGAGTATAATACAATTCCGAAGACAGATTTAGAAAACTGCACTTACAGCAAAAATTCCAATGCTGAATTTAGCTTTTTTTCTGACTCCTTAGAGATTTAATTAATCAACAGTTTCAATGGCTTGATAGGACAGCGCTATAAGGCGTTTGGAATGGGTTTATGGGTATTGTTTCTAACCTTAGGTAGCCAGCGGCATGACCAAGGAGACCATCATGCCCAACACAAGCCCCAAAACCCCCTCATCCATCAAATCTGTGATCGTCAGATCTCTATTTGTAAGACCACGCTTATCTTTTTGCACGCCTGTCAAAATTGCGTCCCGAGTTAAATGAGCCAGTCCGTTCCTAGCGTCACAATTCAAAGACGCGAAGTTGGTTGGTTCGCTTTCGCCCTCATAAAAAAAGCTATTCGCCTGTTGTTTCTGGCTATGTTTAAGCCTCGGGAAATTGAGACTTATGCCGATGAATTCGCATCCCTTTATTCGAATTTATGGGACTATGCGGAACACTCTATATCTAATCGAAACTTCCACTTACCGTCAGCTCTGGGAGACGGACCCGTTCAAGCTGTAAGCGCCCGACTCGCGAAACTTTATTGCGCCACATATGCCTGTTTATCCTTCAGCGGATCATCTGGGGCCGCTCTCGTGCTTCTTACCGCTGTATTACCAAAATTGCAGTCCCGCCGAGAAATTGTTCTATTCGACGAAATGTGTCATCAGAGCACAATAGGCGGCCTGATATTCGGACGTTGGAAATCGGTAAAAATACCTCGATCTTTCGACCTCACTCACGGCACCTCGCGCCCGGTGACATGTGAGACAATCATTGAATGCGTTGAAGCATATGGCGCCGAAAATGTCGCGGCCATTATACTCGTTCTACCGTCTTATGATGGTTTCAGATCACGAACTGAGGAAGTTAAGATTTACAATTACGCAAAATCTCAAGGTATCTACCTTTTCATCGACGGTGCTTGGGACGCTACTGCATTTCGTCGTGTTTCTGATGAAATTTATACACCGACGCTGCTGTGTGATGCTTGGATTACTAGTCCTCATAAGAGGGGGCTCTCGCCATCAAGTTTAGGCTGCATGGTGACGAACAATAGAAAAATTGCGCGTCTTTGGGACGAAGCGCTGGACCTCGGATTCCGATCATCTAGCGTGTCCTTTGTTGATATTATGATCGCTGAACATCGCTTGCAATGTGTCGCAAATGGGAGCTGGGATGCTTCATTCGCTCAGGCCGATGACGCAGCGCGCGAAATAGCGGCCAGAATTTCAGAAGTCCATCCAGACGTCTATTCCGTGAGACCAGAACAAGTCGGCGCAGAAACGTCCGACCCTGCTCATATATTAATTAGCACGTCCCGAATTCCACAATTGGACGCGAGAAACTGGGCCTTCCATTTGTCAGAGACATTTGGATTAGATGTCGAAAAAGCAACCGCCACCAGCTTGCTGCTCTTATGTGGATCTCCGTCTCACGGCGACGCCTCTGAAAAGACCCTATCCACGTTGCGGGATGCCCTGCGAATGACACTTGCCACAACGGAAAGTTTACAATGACCGTCAAAACCGATCTGCCGCAAATAGAAATATTGGACATGTGGGAAGCTTACTCTTCATCAACTGAGCGTGTTGCCCTTCGGCAGGCCGCGGGGCGAATTGCGGCCTCGACAATCCGCCAATACCCGCCCGGCATTCCCGAAGTGACCCCAGGGATGACCTACTCAACAGACATCATATCCAAACTGGAAGATGCCCATAGAGCTGGCGCTGAAATTATTGGCGTTGATTTCACGACAGGCGGTTATGTGGATGTTCTGGAGAAACCTCAGGCTGGGTATTCCAGCGAGAACTACACGGTCACCACACATCTCTCGGAAAATATCTCAGATGAGACCGCGACGGAAATTGCGGACTTCTTTCGCCTTAGTTTCTCCGGCGCACCGTACCATCATTTTGCCTTTCATGAAAGCGCACCGCTTCAAGCTCTGCCGTGGGGACTAGACTTTGCTAGATGGGAAAAGGCGCTGAAGCTATCCTCAGAAGCGGAAATTAGGGCAGCGCAGGATCGACTGCTGACAGCTGCTTGTCAGATTGCCATCGAAACTATCCGTAATGACGAAATCTCCTCTTTAACACTCCCAGATGGTTTCCATCTTTGGACCGACAGAGATCTGTGCAGAACTCTCATGAAAGGTCGTTTGAGAGATCCCGGTTATGTAACGCTGGTTCGGGACACGGTCGAAGGGCATCTCGTGGGTCTCTTACACTCTCGAATGGGGACATTAGAACGTCTGTTTCATAGCGAGGAATGGCGCGATCCGCTCTTGTTTAGCGACCACGAAAATATCAATTTATTGGATCAGTCCGAAGTTTTTTATGAGAAAATGCGGGTCCATTTCGGCCTAGAACCGAATGACGAGGTGATGACAATTTCAGCTCAAATTGTGAGGCAAGAAGCGCAAGGCGGGGGCGTGTTTTATGAAATGATGCGATCAATGGCTCAACGCGTTACCCCCCCACATGCTGAACTCCCCTTACTTTGTGAAATACCGAATGATGGAACGGCTCATGTCCTAAATACAGCTTTCACAGATAGGTTGATTTTTGGAGTCTTAAAAAATGATCATCCGCTCGTTTTTTGTCAGAAAACATCATCGGCACTTTTCCCGTTCCTAACAGACAAATCCCATTGGCAGCATAGAGTGCGCGAAAAGCTCGTTAAGAAGAGACAGTTCGAGAAACAGTTTTTTGTCTCATCCTCAACCGATCATCCTGGGCTGGAAGTTAGAGAGAATGGGGCGATGGGACTTGCCGTATTTGCAACCGATGAGATTAAGGCGGGGGAGCGGATTGCTGTCTTCGAAGGCGAGATCTATCACGCAAAGGACGCATTAAGTTTACCAAATATCATGCGAGATCACGCGATACAGACGAGCGAAACGACCTATGTTTTTGGCTATCAGGGGCTGGCGCATTGTCTGTGCCATTCATGCGACCCGAATTGCGGGATAAGAAATCTAGCCGAGATTTTTGCCGTTCGAGATATAGCCAAGGGCGAACAACTAACTTGGGATTATCGTTGCTCTGAAAACTCCACTTGGGTCCTAGATAAGTGTTTATGCGGAACGGATGCATGTACGGGTAAAGTTGGTAACTTTGATAGTCTCTCGGAAAGCACAAAGATGCGATACCTCGAAAACGGTATGGTATCAGAATGGCTAGCGAAGACCTAATGGGCGGCTTTATTCAATGTCTCTATGAGAGGCGCCGTGTGGTCACCGAGCATAAGCAAAAAACCAAAATGCTGGTCCAAAAGCCGCGTCGGCGTATTGCGATTCTCGGGAACTGTGAGATTCAATTTATACATTGTTGAATTTCGGATCAGCGCCAAATCTTCCTTCAACGTACTGGCACGGATACCCAGATCATTGGCTTGTTGATCGAAGCTTTGTAACGATGCGTTGATGTATTTGCGTAAATTTAACAAGCGGCTTTCGGTCAAACCCTGAAGGAGCAAGAACATCTTGCGTAACTTAGATTCATCAAAAATACCGGCACGATAGAGCCAGGCCAAAGCAAAAGGAAACGAGGCCAGTTCAATTTTGATATGATTAAACGGAACCCAATCAATGTTGTTTTCGTCGCCTAAGTAATCAAATGATAAGAACGTGCTTTCATGGCCAGGATGCAAGAACCCGACTGAAATAGCATGATGAATCCCGAACTTGTGGCAGTGCTCAATAAAAAATGGGTGCTCTTCTACTCGCTCATGTCGGCAGACGTAGGTATAATTTAACGCTCGCCCTGGATTCGCATAAACCATAGGTGACAATTCATCTAAATGCCCATGTACCATATAACTTTGGATGCATTCGTCGGGCAGATTCCAGCTGACGGTGTTCAGGTCCAACATCTCACCTTTTTCGGAAAGACTGACCTGGCTCGTTGCACAGAATTGATAGGTGAACCCTGGGAATATACGTTCAAAAACCTTATTTTGATAGGCGGAGAATTCTAGATTTCCTTCAGGCGTCCTTGGGCACGACTTCGCAGTCTCAAGCAGCTCCAACAAGGAGTCTGCATCCAGAAGCTGCTTAACCGCGTTTTTATGCGCTGAGGCAGGTCTTTTCGTCGCCATCCCAATTCCGATGCTACCCAATGGCCGGCCGACATAGACCAGCAGCTTCCCACACTGCTTTAACCAGTCTTGATCTTTCACATAATTTTCGTGGAATGGGAAGTTTAAGTGTATGCTTTTAGCAGCCGTACATCAGGTAAAGTATCCACAGCACCTTTGAAATTGAGTCGCCATTTTCAGAGGCATAGGATCGATGACTTTGTGAATTTCTAAAGCTTATAAGCCGCCGACCTTCCCCAGCGGGGAAAGGTCTGGTGGGCGATACTGGGATTGAACCAGTGACCCCTACAATGTCAATGTAGTGCTCTCCCGCTGAGCTAATCGCCCGTCCAAATCTGAACGTAAAAATCGGAAGACACGAATGTCTCTCGCGTTCGGGAAACGGCGATATACGCAAGGGGTATAGAGGTGGCAAGCCCTAAATCCCGCGCAACCGCAGCCTTTTTTGTCGCTAGGCCGCGATTAGACGATCAACCTCAGTCACGAGCTGACGCAAGTGTACAGGCTTGGACAAAACTGTTTGACTACTTGCATCTTGATCGCCCATCGCTACCGCAGCGAAACCTGTGATAAACATGATTTTTATCCCTGGTGAAAGCGTTTCAGCGTGTTTCGCGAGTTCGATACCATCCATCCCAGGCATCATGATATCTGTCAAAAGCATATCAAATGCGCCGTCTGCGAATTTCAACGCACGCAAAGCCCGCTCACCATCCGCGCAGGCAATGACGTGGTGTCCAGCTTTTTCCAAAGCCTTCTCAAAGAACTTACGCATTGCGTCATCGTCTTCAGCGTAAAGAATGGTTGCCATTTGCCTGTCCCAGTCGTGTTATCTTTGAGTTCTGCCCGCGAGATATGCAATTCGCTAGCCAGTTGAACCTTGTTCGTAACGTCGCATGTTTAAAATTGTCTGACGACGCCATCCTTTTTACAATCTATAGACCTATAGATGCGATTCCGATCCACAACTCAGCCAGAAGACCTTAGCCCCTACGGAGCCGGGCATATTGTGGACCGTCCCCAAGACTGGCGTTCCGCCGTAATATTTGCTTCTCCACATTCAGGATCAATTTACCCCACAGATTTCCTCAAACGCTCCAAACTTTCAGCGCATCAACTGCGAAAAAATGAGGACATCTTTATAGATCATCTCTTTCACAGCGCGGTTCAGGCGGGCGCGCCCTTTCTCCGCGCCGTATTTCCGCGTGTTTTAGTTGATGTGAATCGAGCATCTGAGGAGGTTCATCCAGATTGGTCGGACGCACTCGGGATGGACCCCCTTGAACAACCCACCCCGAGGGCCGCCGCGGGATTAGGTGTTATCCCAACCTATCTCTCAGAATCGCTCGCGATTTATTCGCGTACGCCAACAATGGACGATGTTCGCGCTCGACTTGATACTTTGTACCACCCTTATCACGCCGCATTGAAGGCATTATTGAACCAGTCCTTAAGTCGCTTTGGGCGCGCGCTTTTGGTAGATTGCCACTCCATGCCAGGGTTTTCGCAAATGGGGGCCCGTCGCCCAGACATCATCCTTGGAGACAGATTTGGGACAGCCTGCCACGCAGACACACTCGAACAATTTCGTCACCTATTTGTTCAGGCTGGGTATAATGTCGGCGTAAACTACCCCTATGCTGGCGGGTATACGACGGCACATTACGGACGCCCCGCCGAGGGTATCGAAGCCATACAAATCGAGATCAACAGAGACATTTATGTCAATCCGGTGACACTGGCGCCCAAATCTGGCTATGTGCAGCTCAGGGAAGACCTTCAGAGCATCATTCAGGATGTCATCACTCAGGCCCTTCCTCAGGACCTCGCCGCGCAATAGCGCCCCAATATGAAACAATAGAAGGTGTAGTCCCCGTTCCTGATTATATTTTATCCTAGCAAATTTCTGTTTCGCTTAAAACGCGAAAACTTGGCATGGCACTTGCTCCCCTCTCAGGCGAACAGCTGAGTCACTTCGGGAAATATGCCATGACAAATGATATCGACTTACACGTTGGAAAACGTTTGCGCCGCCGCCGTCGCCTTCTGGGGCTTACCCAACAAACCTTGGCGGAAGAGGTCGGAATCCGATTTCAACAAATTCAAAAGTATGAATGTGGTGCCAACCGAGTGTCTGCCGCGCGTTTGTTCGAACTTTCTGAAGCGCTCTCTGTCCCAATCCAATATTTTTATGAAGGCTTGGGTTCCAATGACCCGCTCACAGGTGACATTGATCCAGACATCATTGCGCCTGATGTTTTGTCTCGCAAAGAAACAATGGACCTCGTTCGCGCCTATTACGCTATGGACGATGCCCCACGAAAACACCTACTCGATCTTGCAAAGTCGCTCGAGCAAGCTGCTAAACCAAAACTGCGTCTGGTTGCGCAATAGACAGGTCAAAGCAGGACTGATAGCGGGCCTGCATGACCTTATCTTTTGAAATTGGAAAACGTCTCGATCATCTACAGGTCTTGTCTCGTATTGCCCGCGATATAACGCTTCCGCTTTTTGCAGCGCCGAAAGGCGTTGAGAACAAAGCTGGTGGAGGAGATTATGATCCTGTCACAAAAGCCGACATTGACGCGGAAGACGCCCTGCGCGCAGAAATTCGAAAGCAATTTCCAGAGGACTCTATTCAAGGCGAGGAGCGGCCCGACCACATTGGAACAAATGCGTTTTCATGGACTTTAGATCCTGTCGACGGAACGCGGGGATTCGTAGCTGGCGTCCCCGTCTGGAGTACCCTCATCGCACTTTCGCACAAAAGTGAACCTGTGTTGGGCATGATTGACCTGCCTGCGCTCAACAAACGCTATATCGGGCACACTGACAAAGAAACATGTCGCGCGTGGCTAGAAACCGAAGCTTGCCCCGATGGCACCTATATTGACTTGAAGACATCGCCATGTGCTGAAATTCGAGACGCTATTTTGGGCTGCACAGCACCTTTTGGGATGTTTAAAGCTGGGGAGTTGGCTGCATTCAAAATCATTGGAGCCGGCACACGGTTTATGCGTTTGGGTCTAGATGCACTCGGATATGGTTTAATCGCGGAAGGCCGAATGGACATTATCATCGAAGGCTGCATGAAACCTTGCGATGTCCGCGCCTTAATTCCGATTATCCGAGGCGCAGGGGGTGAGCTAACCAATTGGGAAGGCCAGAGCGCTGTAGACGGTGGCCGTATCGTTGCAGTCGGAGACCCTGCTTTGCTGCCCGAGCTTTATACTTACCTAGGGCGCGCGCTAGATTGATCTAACAAACGCCGCAGGAAAACATCTCAGGGTCGTAGCCTTACTCGCAAGCGTACATGTAGTTTCCGCATGTTTTCATAAAATGTACAACAGAGCCATTTGCACTCTGTATGCGGAAAGCTTCCCGGTCCGCCTCAACAGCTGGCAAAATGGAATATTGCAGATGGTGTTGTTTTCCCAACCCCATCAAGCCCGTTGTTCCAACAGGAAGAATTTCTTCGCTGAACATATAGGGTTGCGCATCGGCCCAGCCGTTTGCGTAGCCCATGGATTTAAATAGGTAATCCAAATAGGTCTGATCAACGGCATTGTCGTAATAACGGGCGTTTAATTTGTCGTAGAACTGCGAGGGTGTCAGGCCACGGCTATCGCCAAACTCGGGCATCGTGCCTAAACGAGAAACCGCTTTTGGTGTCATGTTAACGGGCACGTCAAAGATGGCGACAGGAGACTTCCGACAAAAATTTAGGTTCGTTCGTGCGGCACTGGCTTCAAACACAGGCGCAGGGTCAATAACCAACGCCGTATCGGCTTTGTAAACAGGCGCAACAACAGGGGCTAAGACCGTCTCTGAATTCGCCACCTCTACAGGCGGGGTGACAACAGCGACTCGCGCTCTCGCAAGCGGGGGCGAACTCAAAACTTGGCGGCTTTCAGGTGGGGCCAAGACGTTTGCGGTCGGACTAATACGGCGAAGAAGGCCTCGTGCTGTATCTTGGTCAAATTTCACGCGAAGCTGAAGATAGGCACCTTTGCGTGCATATTCAGCCGCTTCGAAATCGCGATCTTTAAAGCCTTCAACGTTATAACCTGCACTGATCCAGACATTGTCGACAGGGGATACCCCGACACTTGGCCCCCAGGAGTAGGATGTCCCAGCGCCTTTGCTTGTCATCACAGCACCGCGCATACCGACGTCAATGCGCTCCGTCACGTCGAAACGTGTTTCCGCGCCGACAAGATGCGTCCAGTTAGAGAGGTTCTGATCACCGACTTCTGTTTTGACATATTTAGTTCCGACATTCGTCGAAAGTTGCCAACGATCAGAGATCATTGTGTTCATAGCCGCATTATTCACCAACTTGGTTGTGTTAATGTCGTTCAGGGGTTGGGCATTGACGACATCGAAGCGGTTAAAGAAAACGGTGTCTTCATTGCGTGGACGCCATGCGGCACCGACGCGAGCTTCAAAACGCTTGTCCGTCCCGAAAGACCCAGTCGCAGCAGAAATTCGTCCGCGAGCGGAGGCTGCCAAGGACAATGTATCTGAAAGTTCTCGTGCGGCTGAACCCGCGAAAACCCAAGTCTGGTCTTGATTTGTGTCACGCACTTCCACACGGCTAGATGCGGTCATGGCCTGATCGTTATAAGCGGCACCGATGTAGATTGACTGAAAGTCCTCATTTGACTCAAATGGTGAAATGGGATCATCCGGCGTAACTTCGACGAAGCTATCTTCTTCATTGATCATTCGGCGTGCGCGGACGCCAACTTGTCCGGAGATCTTATCCGTCAAACGTACAGTTTGATCTAAACCAACAGTTGCACCCAAACGTTTTCCACTATCATTTGTCACATTATCAGCCGCAACTGTGGCCGTACCGCCGGTCCATGGCGTTGCTGAAACGCCAAGTGTTGTATTTGCAGATTCTTGCCCAGCACCATTGAGGAGCTCATGCCGTAAATTGACGATCGCGACATTACCAACCCGCTTATCAACGCCTATCATAAGACGCTGCGGTTGGGCAGATACTTCATCTTTTCCGCTAATCGGAGTTTCGGCAGAAGCTTGAAGCGTAATTCCGTGGCGACCGATATCGTAGGATGCTCGGGCCACAGCCAAAAGAGACGTGCGATCATCTGCATCAACGATTTCATCTCGCGTCATGCGAATACCGCCAGTGGCGTCAAGTTTTGTTCCCTCTTGGGCCGCAAGAAGTTCGCCCGTCGTGCGCCGGTTATCATTTGAGAGGTTTTCCTCGCGATAGACCTGGGCCTTGATCTTCCGCAGCGCACGTTGCCCGCTCTCTTCTTCGGTTAGCTCTTGAACCTTGACCTCGCCTCGCGCGCCATAACGGCGAATGCCATTCGTGTTTGAACTTGTTTGGTTCAAACCGAAGTTGCCATCCTCTTCACGGTAATAAGCCTCTGCGAGGACTTTTTCCGACGTATGGATGAGCTCTAGAAGCTTCGCGTCTGCAATAC
Source organism: Litorimonas cladophorae (assembly GCF_014652455.1). Classification (GTDB taxonomy): domain Bacteria; phylum Pseudomonadota; class Alphaproteobacteria; order Caulobacterales; family Maricaulaceae; genus Litorimonas; species Litorimonas cladophorae. The sequence continues at coordinate 192,874 of NZ_BMYV01000003.1, forward strand.
CCTGCCCGTCGCCAGCTTGATCGGTGACGGCATACTCAGCCCGGAGTTCCGTGCTGTCGGTCAGTTGGGCAATCACATCAATACCAATTTGATTTGATTTCGCGCCAGCGGCTAATGAGCTGCCGTTCTCATGTGTAAAAGTCGAACCGACTTGAAGCTTATCGTTCAAGAACTGAGCCTGGACACGACCACCAGCCGTGATGTTGCGTTCGGCATCCTCAGATGTTTCGTAATCGACCACGATCACGTTCGGATTAAAGTTCGGGTCCGTCGCATCAACAGGTAGGCGGAAAATCAGTTTACCAGAAAAATAGTCAAGTGTGTAGTCTAGGTAGCGCACAAGAGTTTTGCGCTCTAAAATTATATCCGGACGAACACGGTCACGTGTCTCTACGACAATCTCTTCGGACTGCGGTAGGATACGTTCGTGGCTCAGTTGATATGGCCCAGATAGGCCTTCGGCGGCTATTTCATCTTGCGTGAAACCTTGGTTCGTTTCGGCAGCAAAGCCCAAGACTTGCAGGTCGTCGCCAAGATATTCGGCCTTCAAACCTGTCAGCTTTCGATTGTAGCTCGTGAGTCTGCCTTCAGTGATGTCAGTATCGAAATCACCGAATAGAGCATAAGCTTGGCGTTTTTCGAGTTTCACGAATAGCGGATAGCGTGAAACGCCTTCAAACTGCTGGTAAGTCTGGTCACCATATAAGGTGTAGTAAGCATTCGGATCAATTTCGCCTTCGAATTCACCATCTTGGGAGCCACGACGTTTGTCAGTGTCCACAGCCAAGGTCATCAACCAATTGCCTTTGATCAGGCCTTTGGCGAAAAACGAAACACGGCCATCCGTTACAACATCATCGGCGTCGCCGCCAAAAGCGTTTACATTGCCTTTTACGTTTTGCAGTGCGGCTGAACCTTCGGCCAGGCCGACCAAAATCCAGTCACGTTTCTCGGGCTCAAGATACATGTAGACTGGGATTTCACGGCCGGTATCGAGCGTCGCAATAACTGTGACTTTACCCGTGCGGAGAGTTGGCTCCAAAGGCACTTTCAAAACGCCATCAGCGCCCACAGAAAATTCGCGACTGTTGGAAAGCGGCGCAATTAATTCTTGCGTTTGCTCGCGCAGACGGTTGTCGCCGTTCTCATCGTTCAAGCGATAAGGGGCTTCAAGATTAATTTTTGTGATCCGCCCTGCATGAACTGGACGACCAGATTGATCTTCCATACGGATAGCGATGACAGGCGTTGTACGACCATCAGCAACCAAAATGGATTGGTCCGGCAGAGGTGTTGCCCGCGCGATCGTTTTTACGTACCAAATTTCTTCGCGAATTGTTTCAATTTTTGTTCCATCGGCGTCGTGAATGTCAGCCAAGATAACGTTTCGGCCGTCTTGCAAGGGTAAGCCGCGCCAGCGGGAAATCTGTACTTGACCGTTGGTGCTGCTATCGCGACCTTGGAAATAATATCCCGCAATCTCTGAATCATTCAGGCGAATCGAGACGCGTTGCCCCGCAGCGTGTTTGATACCCAAGTGGGTCGAAGGCGAATTTGGGGTACGGCCAACTTGGGGGTACGCCCACTTGGCACTCTTATCTTGAGTGTCCAACCAATCGACATCAAACTTTAAATGCTCTGTCGTTTCGGCGTTTTCAACTGCCTCCACAACCGCTTCAGTTTCTCCTGTCTGCTTGAGATAGAAGTTTGCGCGCCAAATTCCGCCCCCTTGGACGTCAATGAACTTTGAGTTCATTGCGCCTGCATAGCGGGTGCTTTCTTCGCACGTCATCAGCTCGAAGCCCTTAGGCAGAGTTTCCTCATCCACTTGGACAACGTGTGTACCTTCCGTAACTCCCTCGAAATGATAGAGTCCATTGGCATCTGATACGGCGTAGGCGCCCGTTTCCATATAGAGGCGGACGCCGTCTACGCCGATACCTTGATCGATGGGTCGGGCCCAATCTGCATCGCCGTCGCAGCTTTGCTCCGTAACGCGTCCGATGATTGTGCTAGTAGAGCGCAGAAGATCTTCGCGTAATTTAACACCTGCACGCGCCACGTTCGAAATTGGATTGAACACCGCATCACGCACAACCGCTTCATTGACCGCGTCACCCAAATGAGCGCCAGGGCCGACAGCTAGTGTATACGTTAAGGAAGTGGTCTCGCCGGGCGCGAGCATATCCATATCAAAAGTTAGAAGCGTTGCGTCTTCAGAGACAATTGGGTTTTCTGCCGCGGTGCTTTCAATACGGGCTGTACCTGGAACATAGCGGAAACCAATAGGTAGTGTGTCATATAGTCGAATAGGTGCGAGAGCGAAGCCCGCGTTTCGGACTGAAACTGTATAATTGATGTAGTCACCAACATCAGCCGTCGTTCTGTCCGCTTCTTTGGTGACAACAAGATTACTCTTTGGGTCGAGCGGAATGTCAAAGCGAAGCGGACCCGTTTCGGATACGGTGAAAGTTTCGCCCAGCGATGCCGATGTGACCAGAAACCCTTTTTGCTGTTGCAGATTTGCGAGGTCCTCTTTGCTTACAACAGTTGAAAACGTATAACCTTCGGGTGGGTCGACTTCAATGCGGTAGGTTCCAGGCTCGACCACGGGGAAACGAAATTCGCCGGTCTCATTCTCATAGATGAGGCCCGCTGCATCAAGACTATCTTCGCCAGAGACGACAACAGGGGGGAATGTTGAGAATCCATCAACGCCAAAAACTTGGGCCTGTGCGCCTGTGTTTTCATTGATAAGCCTAACAACGGCATCATCAACGCTTTCCCCGTTAACCGACGAAAACACGCGGTTTAATGGATTCAGGATCGCTGTATCGACCGTGACGTTCGTTCGATCTGTAATATTGAAATATGTTGCGGTCAGCTGTGTGTTACCACCGGCACTAATCTTGTTATCATTGGGATCGGAAGCCCCAGCCGTTGATGGCAGGTACGCAAAAAACTCACCGGAGTCTGCACTCGACTCATAGAGGCGCATTGTGATCGTGTCGCCATTGTCGGCGCTGATTGTAATGGTAACGGTTTCAATTTCTGTACTGTCAAGGTTTTGACCCAAGTCAGTAACCCGCACAAACATCAACTCACCAGCGAGATAGGTTGTCGCAGGAATAAGCGGAATGGCGGACGATAGATCAACAGTCTGCAAACCTGTCGTAATCGGAGCACCGGTTGAGACGTAAGGACCGTCTAATTCTCCATTTGGGCTATAATCCGATCCATTAACAGAACGGAAAATCGGGCTCGGCGCAGTTGGAGAATGCCGGAAGAATTCGATCACAGCCGGCGTTTGAGGCGGCGTGATGACGAAAACGGCGGCGTCTGTATTGAATGTCGCAGTTCGACCACCCGTAGTATAGGTCATCGTCGCGATATTGACGACTTCCGTACCGAAGTTGCGAGCAGCTAGATCGTCTTGCCCAAAAGCAAGTGGAGCTGAGCTTACCCACGCAGTGGCAGCGAGGACAATTAATCCAGAGATATGAGTGGAGGAGCGGGTCATATTAGATTGCGGGGGCAATCAACAAGGTCCAGCGAAGAGTCGTATTTTCAGACAATATAGGAGCGATGACGTCTTAGCGCCTTTAATCCCACATTCTGTGATGATCGGACTGCGTAAGCCAAAGCGGCAAACGCAGTCCATATCAACGAACTCTAGGCAGAAGCCTTACTTAATAGTCGCCCGAATAACGAAGTGACCTTCGGTTGGCGTCAATGGGTCGGCTGTGCCGGCCAAAGTCGCACCCGTCAATGTCGCATTACAAGTACTCGCTGTACCATCACACTCGGTGTCTGGCGCAATCGTGGACAATGTGCCACCCGTCAAATCACCAACGACAGCCATTGATTCAAAGATCAAGTGCTCTGGCAAGTTATCGACGAGATTGATCCCTGTCGCGTCGGCATTCCCGCTGTTACGGACTGTGATAAAGTATTCAACACAAGCGCCAGGCTGGTTGTAACCATTATTTGCAACAGGCCCGACAGGCGCGTCTGTGCTTGGAGCTGGAGGCGTGTAAGTACCTGGAATTGCGGCACAATCGTAAAGTGCCGGAGACGGGCCATCACTTAAGACAAAGACATCCTTCGTGGCTGTCACTTCAGCAGATTCCACACTATAAGTTCCTGTTGCGGAATGCGCACCATCAGCTAGTCCATCGTTAGTACCGTCAGACGCAGGGCCGTTCAAGTCAGCCAGAACGTTGTCGACGGTTGCTGTTTCATTGGTTGCGTTATCATCTCCAACAATTGCCGTACCTGTTGGATCAGTTTCGTCACGCGTATCCGCATAAAGGTAAACATCCGCTGTTTCACCGTCATTGGCAGTTGTAGGAATGTCTTGCTGGACAGTAACAGTAATGTTCCCATCAGGAGCGAGAACTGGCCATGTGGTGTCATCTGCAGGGTCATAGACTTTCACTACAGCTTCAGCCGCCGAAATAAGTCCGTCGCCATCTTCATCGCCAGAATAAGAAATCACATTAGTACTTGTTGGCGCTTCCAGAACGAAATCTGGCGACGCTTCGTTTTCTAAACCCAGCAAATATGCGTGCGTATCGTTACCATCGTTTTGAACGGTAAATGTAACTTCTGCGTTTTCTGTCCCAGGGGCGAGATTATCGCCGCCACCAGTTGATGCGACAGTCACGTTGACAAGACGGTCAACGACAAACACAGTTGGCGTCGCACTGTTCTCAATTTGTGTCTGTCCAACAAGTCCGACATTATAGTCTAGTGTAAACGTGTTAGAGACAGGTGTATCCGCAGGGGTGAAATTGTTTTGCGCGAAGGCAGTTCCTGTTGAAAGAACCGTGAGAGCGGTTGCACCCAATAAGCCCTTCATGAATTTAGTTTTAGTCATTGCATATGGTCCCAGTAGTTAGTTGACCCCCAATTCCTAACCTAGGATGGTTAAACCTATGAAAACCAGCATGGTTAACCAAAGCAAAACAAAGAGGCGTTCAGTTTCAGTTCATATAGCAATATCTTAGGTTTTTCGGGTAGTTAGCATAGTTTACTCAAATCCTTGTTTACGACTTATTAGGACAAAAATCTTTTACGCCTGATGTTCGCGCAAAAAAAAACCGTGATCTGAAAGATCACGGTCCAAAGACTTTATTGAAAGCTAAGCCCTATCTGAGACGGCCTTTGAACAGAATTTCGTCTTTCGCACCGACAGGAACTGGCCCTGCGATTTGCCATTGAATATGCGTGATATCGTCAGCAGACGCTGGCCGTGTCCCACCGCCGACAGCTGGACGTGTCAGCTCGTCGCGCGCGGCAAAACTGGATCCGCCGTCGGTTGAATACCGGACAATAGCGCCCTCGCGATCAGCAGACCCTTCCAAAAACCTGACTGTTGGCGGAACTGGCATCGCCAAAATAAGATTGCTGGCCGGCGTCGCGTCATTATTTACAAAACTGACTGTATACACGATTTTCTCACCTGGCGTGACCGCGTCGACAGCGAGACGCTGCGTTGTGACGGAGCCATCTTCCTGTGTGACCGTAATCTCCTTCTCGACTTTCTGTGTGGCCTCAAGCGCGTGAGCTTGAGCCCCAAAAGCGAAGGTGGCTGCTGACAAGGCCAAAATTGATAATCTACGAATGAACATTGGGCACTCCTGCGCGGTGAATTCAGTATCTGAGGCTAACTTATGCCGACAGACTTAACGCGAGTTTAACTTCCAATCGCATCGCGCAGTCATTCAGACGGTGTTCATTAAGGTTTTCTTCACTTCAATTAATCGCAACTTATTCACTTCGTTCATGAACGAAACCTTACCGCGACTTAGTTAAGCCTATCCTTCGCAGTTGGTTTGAATGTGGGGTTCAACCAAATTTGCAAATCGTTTGGGATGGAGCGGCTGACCAGAATTATGCGAACCAATACACTTGTCACCTTAGGTGCCAGCGCCGTGTTCGGCGTGATGGCCATTGTTCTGGCGCGCGGCTGGATTGAGGGCGCAGTTGAAGACGAATTCCGTCAAGCCCCAATAACGACCGCGACGCAATCTAGTGCCCCGGCACCCTCACGCGTCGCCACGGTTTCCGTTGTCGTCGCAAACTCTGACCTTTTATTTGGTGACGAACTAACACCTGACGTGCTGCGTGTTGTTGACATGCCAGAAGACATGGCACCGCTTGATGCGCTGCAGGGTCTCGATGATGTCTTTCCTTCCGACTATGCCCCGCTCACGACTGGACCACTGGTGGCTTTAGATGACATTCGTATGAATGAAGTCATACTCCCTCACCGTATTTCGGGCTTGAACGGTCGCGGCTCATTGTCGGCTAGAATTCGCCCGGGATACCGCGCTGTCTCCGTCCGCGTGGACGATGTGACGGGCGTAGCAGGTTTCATCGTCCCTGGCGATTTAGTTGACGTTCAATATATATCGGAACCTGACCCGTCAGCAGATACCCCGATTTATCGATCTGACGTCTTGCTTCAATCTGTTCGGGTTTTAGCGATTGATCAGTCACAAAACCGTCGACAAGATGCGCCCGAAGTTGCGCGCACAGTTACGCTTGAGGTCAGTCATATGGACGCCCAGGCGTTGAGCATCGCACAAGAGCGCGGAGTGCTGTCCCTGGTGTTGCGCGCGGTGGGCGAGGCCCTTCCCTCGACAACAAAATCTCTCGACACGCGGCAACTTGATCGCCGCGCAAACTCAAACAGCGCTGCGAAAAAACCAAAGCGACCTGTAAAAGTCACGCCCAAAAAAGCGCCGCCCGCGATCGCACAGATTACTGTGATCCGCGGAGACGCAACACAATCCGTCTCTGTTCGTCGCGAAGCCCTCCCCCGCTCGACCGATACTGATTTAGCAGGAGGATAGAATGAAACGCGCTCTTACATTAATCGCGCTGGCCACCCTGATGACCAGTACAGCCGATGCACGCTCTTGGGTTGATACAAAAACAGGTGAACGAACCTCTACCTCCGTAACAAAAGACGACACATTGGTGATGCGGACAGATAATGCTTTCACGCAGGTTCGGGTCGCAAATGCAGACATTGCTGACGTTGTCGTTCTCTCTGATCGGTCCTTTCAAGTATTGGGCAAGGCTGGCGGAAAAACCAACGTCATGCTTTATGATCGCGACAATCAACTCGTGGACATCGTCGATGTTACCGTGGGTTTTGATGTCGCAAGCCTCAAAAAAACATTATTTGAAACCTTTCCAAATGAAGCCGTTGAAGTGCGACCTCTGGCTGGCGGTATCTACCTCTCTGGGGACGTCTCTAGCGTCAGCGTTGCGGAACGCGCAGTTTCAATTGCTGAAGCCTATGCCCCCGCACGGGTCACATCAGGCCTAGCCATTCGCGATAGTCATCAAGTGATGCTGGAAGTTCGTTTTGTCGAAGCTAGCCGAGACTCCATCAAACGATTGGGAGTCAATTTGCTATCCGAACGCGGAGGCGTCATCGATTCTGTCGGGAATATTATGGGTGCAAACCCTGGAGATTTCGGAATCGGTGGGTCCACCAGCTTAGTGAATTCAACAGCCAGCTTGATCTTAGGTGGCGGTATCGGGACAGCGTCTCTTGATGTCCGTATTGATGCCCTAGAAGAAAAAGGGATCATTAGAACCCTCGCCGAGCCGAACCTGGTTTCCATGTCTGGTGAAACAGCCAGCTTTCTTGCCGGGGGTGAATTTCCCATTCCGGTTTCCTCTGGCTTGGGCGAAGTCACTATTGAATATCGGAAATTTGGCGTTGGGTTAGCGTTCACGCCGACAGTTTTGGACAATGGCGTTATCAACCTCAAAGTTGCGCCCGAGGTGTCTCAACTGGATGTGCAAAATACCGTGGAAATTGGTGGTGTCACCGTTCCCGGCCTTCGGGTGCGACGCGCGAATACGACTGTTGAGCTGCGCAATGGGCAGAGTTTTGCGATTGCAGGTTTATTACAGAATGAAAGTGCCAATACCCGAGAGCAGGTGCCTTGGCTCGGCAAGTTACCCATCATTGGATCCCTATTTTCGTCTACGCGATATCAAAGCGCGGAAACAGAACTCGTCATCATCGTCACCCCGCATCTTGCGCGTCCCGTTTCAGACCGATCCCAACTCTCGGATCCGTTAGCTAATGTAAGTTTGCCGAGCGAGGCTTCGGCCTTCCTTGGCGGGAAAATCGAAGGAGGTTTCGGCCATGCGATGGAATAAATATACAGTTATTCTCGGTGCCATTCTCCTCTCTGGATGCGCCACGACGACGCCCGCTTTGGAAGCACACTCGCCGAATTTCGGAAAAGCCGTGGCCCAAAATATTGCGGCGCAGAGGATTGCGCCGACGGCAAAAGACAAGGCCGATACATTCATCCCACCAAATCGGGCTCGTCAAAAAGCGGCCCGCGAAGCTTATGAGAACGGCACCGTCAAAGAACCGATTTCAGTGACAACAACAGGCGACGAGTAAAACCCTAAACGAATATTTTGGAGATTGAGATGAGCTTCCCCCAGGCCGTAACGCATTCGACAACACTTAAAGAGGCGTTCAAGTCGTACCTCTCTGGAACAGGTCGCGGCATTTCTGGTGCCGTTGCTGTTTGGGCCGCCTTGTCTACACCTGTCGTTCTCGCCGGTGCCACTCTCTCTGTTGATGCGGCTCGCATTTATAATGTGGATGCGGAGCTACAAGCTGCCGCAGATGCATTATCTCGCGCAGGCGCGGCAGAGTTGGACCAACGCGGTGACTCTATTTCTCGGGCATCTGGGGCAATCTTGAACCTACTTTCCCATGATCAAAAATTTGCCAAAGGCGCTGCAGAAATCGAAATTGAAACGATCACCTATTTTGATGAAATCCCGACAAATGATTATGAAGACATTCCAGCCAGCAACCGAACCAACTCGGCTGGCGAAGCTCGCTACGTTGAGGTCTCAATCAAGCCGCGGGATGTCGCGACAATTTTCCCATCAAGTTTGATGCAGAAAATAACCGACACCACCCTCAGCGCAAAAGCTGTTGCAGGTATGGATCAAGTTGTGTGCGGCACCGCACCCGTCTTTATTTGTAATCCTTTGGAAGGGGAAAGCACATCCATTTATGAAGCAATGGAAACCAAATCATTTCGTCGCACCCAGATAAAATTTAAAACGCCAAATAATGTTAGTGACCCACATGGCGCAGGTAATTTCGGTTGGTTGGACCCATTCGGCGGCAACTCGGGCGCATCCAAACTCTCTGATGCCGTCGCGATAGACATATCTCCAGCTTGTTTTTCTCAGGCTCAAGGCGTTGTTACCCGTACTGGCAATATTGCTTCAATGCGGTTCGGGCTGAACACGCGCTTCGATCTATATGAGGGATCATTTAAATCGAAAAAATCTGATCCACGTTATGCGCCAGCCCAGAATGTCGTCAAAGGTTACGCGAATTCGAAAAAAGGCAATAGCTGTTCGCAGGCCCCTTCGTCAGAAGCATTAGCTTTGCCTCGGGACGACTGCTTTACCACTGGAGAATGCTCATCGCGTATTGGAAGCGGAGAGTGGGACTTCTCGACATATATGGAAGTGAATCATCCAGGCTTTACTCGGATTACCATTGAGGGCGTTACTTATCGCCGTGGGTATCAGGGCAAATTTTCGCCTGCGACACCTCCATCGCGCTACCAAATGTATCGTTGGGAAATCGACAATGATTGCGTACCTGGATCAGAGACCTATGGGAACAACGCCGTTACGGCCGAAGAAGGCTTGCCCCAGTGTCATACATCTGGCCCATCGACGACAGTTAAAGACCGTCGCATCATCACGGCCGCCGTTCTAAATTGCGGAGAAATCGAGGCCAATTCGCCTAAGGGAATGTTCAAACGTAAAGATCCGTTACCTGTGGAAACTTTCGTCAAGGTCTTCCTGACAGAGCCAATGGGCAAAGGCCAAGATAATATCATATATGGCGAGATCGTGGGTCCCGTCGTTAAAGGCAAAGATAGTGAGGCGAATGAAACGGTCGCCGTGCGTCGCTAATGTTCACCTTATCCTCATATCGCAAAAATGACGACGGCGCTGTTGCCGTTGAAGGCGCTATCCTGTTTCCCATACTGGCGCTGATTGGCTTTGGCATCGTCGATCTGTCCATGATGATGTTGCAAACACACAAAATGGAACAAGGCTTGATGGCGAGCGCAAGTTATCTTGCGCGCGCTGAGTCCCCTGCCCAATTGACCTCGCAGGCAAAAAATATTGCTATGACAGGGCGACCCGATGGAACAGGCCCCGAACGGGTCACAGGATGGAACGAAAGCAACATTACACTTACGATCCGGAACGTCGCCAATAACGGACAATACCGCGGCGGCGCCGTTATTAAGGTTGCCGAACTTTCCTCCGAGTATGATTACACGGGCCTTGGTTTCATTCGACTAGTAACAGGCGGCACGACGAAAATTCGAACCGACCACGAAGAGCGTCTGGTGCATGCACAATGAAACACTTATTTGATCTGTTCCGAAAATCAGAAAGCGGAAGCGTAACCGTCGAGACCTCGCTCATCATCATGCTCCTAATAATGCTCACGGGCGGCACGATTGAGGCAAGCTTTGCGTTTCATCAGTACAATGCAGCCCAACAAGCCGCACGGACGGGCGTTCGGATCGCCGCAACCTCCGACCCAGTTTCTAGAGACTTCTCAGACTATACGAATGTTGCAGACTTAAGTCTTGAACGCCATTGCAGCAGCGACACGCAGCAGTGTTCAGGCGGTCAGTATGACTCAAACGCCATGCGCAGAATTATCTTCGGGCCCGACGGCGACGGAGCCTGCGCTGCGACGACGCGGTCCAGACGTGGCATGTGTGACGTTTTCAGCGACACCCAGCGTGCGCATGTTGACGTTTCATATATCGGCTCTGGTCTCGGGCGCACAGGCGCACAGGGCGACGCGGCGCCTATTGTCAGTGTCACTTTACGCGACATTCCGCTGAACTTCGTTTTTCTCGACCTTGTTGGATTTAAGGACATTGTCCACCTCCCGCCTGTCGAGGCAACGCTCATGGGTGAGGATCTCAAAAATGGCTAGACGGAAAAAATTTAATCGGCGTCGCGGCGATGACCGCGTTGCGAAAAAGCCGGATTATGCTCTCATTCAAAGCGTAGACACAGTCTATGAGGATGATCTCGCTATTCCTTTGTTTAATGAGGTTTCTACTCAAGCTGAAAACGAAGCTGTAGACATAGACATGATGACAGAGCTGCCTGAAACGGGTGAGGCCGAGATAGAGGACGCTTATCTTCCGCTGGCACCCAGCGGAGCAAACACACCGCGCATTTTTGCACTTGTCGGCGCGACGGGCGGGGTTGGCACAACCTCTCTTGCAACCCAATTAGCGCATGAATTTGCCATGTCATCCAAGCAAGTCACACGTCGCAGACCGGCTGATCCAACCGTTTGCTTGATAGATCTTGATTTTGAATCAGGCGCCTGCGCGCACCATCTCGACCTCTTGCCTAGCCTCAGCATTGAAGACCTTTGCGGTCCAGCAGATCATATAGATACGGCCTTCACGCAAGCTTTGGTCTCCACCCATGAATGTGGCGTATCGCTTTTGGCCGCCCCCAATACAATTGGCGCAAACGCGCGCGTGAACCCGTATACGGTCATGGCAATGTTGGACGCCGCAACTGAGCTTTATGACACCGTCATCATCGATATGCCCCGTTACCGCCAGCCATGGACCCTGCCCGTTATGCGCGCCGTCGATGTTTTGGGAATCACATGCGAACTCACAATTCCTTCTCTCCATGCGACACGCGAAACATTGGCAAGACTAGCGCATGAAGCCAATGGGAGCGTCAATGCGCAAGTCATTTTGAGTAAATATGAGAGACGATCTTTTAAAAACACGCTTCGGTTAAGTGATGCTGAAACGGCCCTGGGTCGCGATGTCATGGCGACGCTAAGCTTAGATCCTGATACCACCCGAGAAGCTTTAAACTGTGGCGAACCTGCAGGTGCCATTCGCCCAGATTCTCGTTTTGTCAAAGATGTTCGCAAACTGGCCATCGCCCTGCGGGACCAACAGTCTAACGCCTTAGCGAAGGTTGCATAGTCTCGCAAAAATGCGCGCGTTTATGACTTGTTAACTGCAAGCCCTAACACCGACCTAAATCTTCTGCCCTAAGGTCCTTCTATGGGACGTTTTTCACAGGCATTAATTGACGACTTAGGCCGCGGAGCCCAACCAGCTCCCTCCCCAGTTTTTGTGCCGGAAGCGATCACACCCGCCGCAGTCATTCCCCAAAAAGCCACCACGGTGGAACCTGTTTCACAAGAGATGGGGAATGTCTGGCTTGAAACTAAAATCAAACTCCACACACGACTAATTGACGAAATTGATCTCGCGCAATTGGATGGCCTCGAGAGCCAAGACCTCCGAGACAAAGTCCAATCTATTGTCGTCGAAATGGCACAAGAAGAACGGTTGAAGATGAATTCAGCTGATCTTCGAAGATTGGGCGATGGCGTTTATGATGAGATGGTGGGGCTCGGCCCACTTGAGGTCCTGCTTCAAGATGAGAGCATATCTGACGTTCTGATCAATGGCCATGAACGGGTCTTTGTGGAACGTGGCGGGGAGCTAGAACTATCAGCTGTTCGATTTGCCAATGAAGCTCATTTGCTACGCATCATCAATCGCATTGTCGCCCAAGTCGGTCGCCGTGTGGATGAAAGCCAACCCTTATGTGATTGCCGTCTACTGGACGGAAGCCGCGTAAACGTGGCCATCGCGCCCATAGCTGTTGACGGTCCTCTTGTGTCTATTCGCAAATTTTCGAAAGACCCCCTGACGCTCGATAAACTAGTCGAGTTCAACGCCATTCCTGATGTGGTAGCACAATTTCTTTGGGCCGCCTGTAAAGCCCGCGTGACGATCCTGATCTCCGGCGGAACTGGCTCGGGCAAAACCACACTTCTCAATGCGTTGTCGCAATCGATTTCAGAGAAAGAACGATTGATCACCATTGAAGATGCCGCAGAACTACAACTCCAACAGCCGCATGTCGCACGCATGGAAACGCGTCCGCCCAACATTGAAGGTTTGGGAGAAATCAAACAGCGCGGCCTTGTCAAAAACGCGCTACGTATGCGGCCAGATCGGGTGATTTTAGGCGAAGTTCGCGGCGAAGAAGCCTTCGATATGTTACAGGCCATGAACACCGGACATGAAGGGTCTATGGCCACATTGCATGCCAACACGCCTCGCGATGCCCTTACCCGCCTCGAGCAAATGGTCGCGATGGGAGATATGAAAATCTCGCCCGAAGCCGTGGCTGGACAGATTGCCAGCGCCGTTGGGTTGATCGTCCAAGCAACGCGGCTGTCCGACGGCCAACGTAAAATTACCTCTGTCGCCGAAGTGACCGGCATGGAGGGCCCCGTTATTCAGATGCAGGAATTATTTAACTACACGCGTACCGGAACGGGTCCAAAGCACGAAGTCGTAGGGGAGTTTCGCGCAACAGGCATTCGTCCAAAATGTCTGGACGAAATAATTACCCGCGCCATACCACTACCCGAAGGCCTATTTGAGCCGCGCGTTATACAACCGGGTCGGCTTTCAGACCTAAGCTTGAAAGAGCGAGTTGGATAGTGTCATCAGGTCAGAAAATCGTCATTTATGCGCTCGTATTTGCGGCAGGGTTCCTTCTGCTTCAATCGGTCTTGGGTTTGACCAAGCAAGCGTCTCACCGTGTCCGTCTGGCAAATGATCGCCTGCGACGTGTGGCCAAGGCTGAGAATGAAGGCGAGGCTTTGGCGAATCTTCGCCGGGCTCGCTCCCTAACCTCTGATGGCTATATCGGCGGTCTAAATATCCGCATTGGGCAACTTGTGCTGCAATCAGGGTTGCCGTTGGGTCCATATGGATTTTATTACGCCAGCTTAGGTATGGCAGCCTCCATGGGCATGATGGCGTTTTTGGTCAAAGGCACACCTGTCTGGGGCGCAATTGGGTTTGCTTTCGGTACCGTGTTGCCAACTTTGACCGTCTCTTTCTTCGTGAAACGGCGTCAGAAACGCGCAGTGAGCCAACTGCCCGATGCGTTAGACGTTATAATCCGGTCTCTCGCGGCGGGTCATCCCGTGCCCGTGGCCATGGCCCTAGTCGCGCGCGAAATGCCGGATCCGATTGGCAGTGAATTTGGCATCGCCTCAGATGAAGTCAGTTTCGGCTCAACTGTTTCCGCCGCCATCCAAAAACTGTCAGATAGAATTGGCCATGAAGATTTCGAATTGTTTTCAGCCATGATCCGATTGCAAGAACGCACGGGCGGGAATTTGGCGGAACTCCTGCGCTCAAATGCCAAGACGATACGGGACCGCCAAAAGATGCGGTTGAAGATTAAAGCCGCCTCCGCCGAGGGCCGTATGAGTGCCCTTATTCTCAACGCGGCCCCACTTCTTCTCTTCGTTGCTGTGAACAAAATGAATCCCGAGTTTTATGGTGAGGTCAGCGACAACCCTCTGGTCACTTATTGCCTCTGGGGCGTGGTGGTTTGGATGGGGCTTGGAAACCTTGTCATGCGCAGAATGATTAACTTCAAGATATGAGATTCCATAACGCATTAACGGTCATCATTGCGCTGACCTTTCTAGGGGTTTCTCTGGTGCTCTGCTTCATTGCGGTGCGCGGGGCGATCCGAGAAAATTCCCGTGTGGAAAGACGGTTGGCTGGCGGTGCGCGTTTGGACGAAGATGCTGATGTCGGAATTGGCGCAAAATCGCGTGCGAAACGAAACCTGATTTCTCAACTTGGCGCGCATCTGACACTTCCCGATGCAAAAGAAATTACCCGCCTCAGGTTTATGCTGGCTCAAGCCGGATATTTCGATCGATCAACGGTTAAGACCTTCCTCGCTGCACGTGTCATTTTTCTATTTGGGCCAGCCATGATTTGCCTCCTCATGTGGGGGTCGATTGCCGCGAAGCTGGGAACCAAACCTGCAATTCTGATCTGCTTCTCTCTCGCTGGCCTCGGTCTTCTAGGTCCAGAGCGATTCCTGAAATGGAAAGCAGGAAAGCGGACAGATCAATGCCGTAAGGGCTTCCCAGATATGATGGACTTGATGACCGCCTGCGTGGAAGCCGGGCTGGGAATGGACGCCGCCCTCATTCGCGTTGGCCATGAATTGGGGGGGCGCTATCCCGCGCTCAAAGAGAACTTGGATATCATGAATCTCGAGCTTCGCGCGGGACGGGAACGCAATGAAGCTATGATTAATTTCGCCGACCGCATCAATTTAGACGAAGCAAAAGCCCTCGCGGTTATGCTAAAACAAGCGGAAGAAATGGGATCCAGTGTTGGAAAAGCGCTACGGACATTTTCCGAAGATATGCGGCACAAACGCATGATGAAAGCTGAGGAAAAAGCGGCGGCGCTTTCGGCTAAACTTACCGTGCCGCTTATCCTTTTTATCTTCCCAACAATCATGGTCATGTTGATGCTGCCCGCTGGCATACGCATCATGGAGGGCTTGGCAGGATGATAGGTTTCCGGAAAACTATTTTTACCATTGCAGTCGCCGCGAGCCTATCCAGCCCGAGCTTTGCAAAATCGGTAGTTACGCAAAACATTCGCGCGATAGAGACCGACTCGACAGATGTCTTCGCTGTGCTTGAGAAACTAAAAATCGCGGAGACGGCGCTAGCGCGTAGAGAATACACTGTCGCGAAAAAGGGATTTGAAGATGCCTTGATGCACGATCCAAACCTGCGACCCGCGAGGCGTGGATTACGGCGAACTTTGATAGCGATGGGAGACATTGAAACAGCAGCACAATGGCTGGACGAAGAGGTATCTGCAGATGCCATCATTATCGACATTCTGCTGGGAAAAGTCGACAATCCCAAAACGCGATTGAAGGCCGAGTTGCAAATAAATTCGGAGCCTCGTCTGTGGACCCTTCTGGGTACTTTGTATGACCAAACTAAGGACTATTCTAACGCACGGCAAGCTTATGCCATGGCTGACCTAACAGGGGCTCGTCCCGGATTGACTCAAAATAACATTGGACAATCTCACTGGTTGGAAGGCGATCTAGACTTAGCGCTTAGGTCCTTTGAAGCAGCTGTAGAGGCTGACCCTGATGACACTTTATTTGACAACAACCGTCGCCGGGTTTTGATCGGATTGGGCAATACACATGATGCCGTTCAGGGTCTGAACGCTGAGCGGGCAGGTCTGTTTCTGGCGAAAGCAGGCGATCAGGCCATAATTGATGGCGAAGTCAGATTGGCAGAATTTCTGTACCGCAAATCGCTCGACCTTTCACCGCGTCATCGTCCAGAAGTCGCCGAAAAACTGGCGCGTTTAAGTCAACCCAACCTCTAAAACACGCCTGCACCTTGACCTGTTAAATTTAGGAGTAACGCGCCGACGCCGATGAAGACGCCAAGGCTCAGGCTCAGACCAATCAGAATTAGAAGGCCGTCCCGCGCTGTAATGCCCAAGCCTAGCAACAGCACAATGGCGGCGGGCGCAACGACGCCGAATGGCACCATGCCGAGCGGGAAGAAGGTGAGTGATAGAATTATCGCCACCAAAGACACAACCACTTGCGCAGGCCCCGTCACTGCCCAGCTAAAACGAGGGCTAATGATACCGTCAATTTTTGCCAGTACAGGACGAACCTTAGTTTGAACGGCCGAGAGCTTTTTAGAAGGAATTTTTACTTTACGTAAAATTTCAGGCATCCAAGGCGTCCGACGTCTGAACAACAGCTGCAACGCAAAAACCATCACAATCACGCCAAAGGCCGGGGGAATGCCTGGAAGCGCGCCCAGCGGCGTCATCATGCACAAGCCACACAAGACCATCACAGGGCCAAACGCCCGATTGCCAAACGCTTCGACCACGGTTTTCAAATCAACAGAGTCTTTGCCATCCATGGCAACCTCAATGAGATCCATCACGCTCTGCAAGGGCGTGTCATCTTGATCGGTGGTTTCTGTGTCTTGCGGATCATTCATCACGCGTGACAAATGTGGTCTGCGCGGCTAGGGCGCAAGCGGGATTTTGATAGGACCTGTATAAAGATGGAATTTGGCGTTTGGCTCAGCCTCGTAGCGTTGTTCTTTACGGGCGGCTTGACGCCTGGCCCAGCTGTCATGCTTGTGCTTGCGTCGTCCTTTCGATATGGGTTCAAACCTGCCTTATTGCCGGCTTTGGGCGTTGCTTCGGCCAATGTGTTGTGGCTTTGCCTTGCGGCTAGTGGAACTGCGGCACTATTTGAAATTTACCCTCGGGCAACCTTAGGCCTCAAAATATTAGGCATTTTGGTTCTGACATGGATGGCTATTTCCGTTATTTTTGGCCCTCTGCCGCGTTTGGAACCTGACCCAGACGATATACCGAAGCGCGGGCGGCTCTATGCCAAAGGTTTCCTTTTACAGATTACCTCGCCCATGCCGTTGGTGTATTTTGGTATGCTTCTACCCCTATATTTTTCACCCGATCTGCCATTAGCATCGCAGTTTTTAACTATGCTGGTAACCGTCACAGTTTTGGAGCTTTTCGGTCTTTCCGTATATGCCTACGCCGCTGGAGCCATACGCCGATTTCTGCAGAAACCTAGAACGGGTCGAATATTCAATATTCTCATTGGACTGATTATGATCGCATCTGGCATCTTCGCCGTTCTCTCGACGGCATAAACCCTTGCAATCAGAGGCCCTGACGGTATGAGGCCCGCAAAACTTTAGAGGATCTATCTCACATGGATATGAGCAAAATTCCCGTCGGCGAAAACCCGCCGTTCGACGTAAACGCAATCATCGAAGTCCCCTTGGGCGGCGAACCGATCAAATATGAGCTGGATAAAGAATCCGGCGCCATGTTCGTTGACCGTTTCCTCTACACGGCGATGCGTTACCCTTGCAATTACGGCTTCATCCCACACACACTTTCAGAAGATGGCGATCCGACAGATATCTTAGTCGTCGGTCAACGCCCTCTTATGCCCGGTTCCGTCGTTCGTGCACGCCCGATTGGCGTGATGTTGATGGAAGATGAAGCAGGAATGGACGAGAAGATCATCGCCGTTCCGCACAACAAATTGACGCGTTATTATGACGACATCAAAACTTATCGCGATCTACCGCAAATTCTACAAGATCGCATTCCGCATTTCTTCGAGCACTACAAAGATCTGGAAAGCGACAAGTGGGTGAAAGTGTTAGGCTGGGAAGGCGCTGAAAAAGCAGGCGAGCTTATCATGGCAGGGATCAAAGCTTACAAAGGCTAAGGTCACCAACGCTCCCGTCTGTCTTCACATGTGAAGAAACCATGCTATCCCTGTCCGTAAAACGGATGGGGATTTTTTATGTTTAGACTATTTCTATTGAGCTCCGCGCTTTGCCTGGCGTCTTGCGCTGCTGAAACGGCGTCGGCGCCGGAAAATACTTCAGCCGACGCTATCCCCGACGCACCTGCGCCTGGCTTTGTCGCAACTGCCACAAAGACTGCAAATTCGGACCTCGCAAAACGGTTACCCCTTTCAGATCAACAAGATTTTGAGGATGCCTCCCGTGGCTTTATAGCCGCCATCTCCGCCCCCGCCATTCTTGATGATGCTGGCAATCCCGTTTGGGAAATTGCGCAATATGATTTTGTAACGGGCGCAGCTCCAGACACTGTTAACCCATCGCTCTGGCGGCAAGGCGAACTTGTGGCAAAGCACGGCCTTTTCGAAGTTGCACCAGGTCTGTACCAAGTCCGAGGATATGACCTTTCAGTCATGACGGTTATTGAGGGAAAAACGGGCTGGATTGTCATCGACCCGCTAACCAATGTTGAGACAGGGCGGGCTGCCTTGCAACTCGTCAATGATACATTGGGCGAACGGCCTGTCTCCGCCTTGCTTTATACCCATAGTCATGCCGACCATTTTGGCGGCGCTCGTGGTGTCTTGCCCAATGGCGCAGGCAATGTTCCAGTTATCGCGCCTCAGCATTTTTCCGAAGAAGCCGTAAGCGAGAATGTGATCGCGGGTAATCATATGACGCGGCGTTCGACAATGATGTTCGGCTCCACCCTGCCTCGGAGCGCGACGGGACATGTCAGTTCAGGTCTTGGTCCGGGCCTGCCTCGGGGCAATGTCAGCTTAATTTTACCGACCGAAGAACTCGGGAAAGGTATCACCAAGAAAACCATCGATGGCATTCGGTTTGAATTTATGGACATGGCTGGAACGGAAGCCCCAAGTGAGTTCATCTTTTTCCTGCCAGACCTCAAAGCGCTTCACACTGCCGAAGTCGCAACAGGTACGTTCCACAATGTTCTGACGCTACGCGGCGCGAAATCTCGCGATGCGCTGGCGTGGTCCAAAGGTATTGATGATATGCTCAGTGCCTATGGTGCCAAATCCGACGTCGTTCTGGCCAGCCATCATTGGCCGAAATGGGGCACAGATCGCGTTCAAGGCTTCCTGAAAAGCCAGCGGGACGTGTATCGCTATGTTCACGACGCAACCATCCGAGCCGCCAATGGTGGCGCGGGCATGGTCGAAGCGGCAGAGACCTTGAAAGAGCCAGAATTTCTCTCCCGTGATTTCAATGCGCGCGGATATTACGGGACGATGAACCACAACTCGAAAGCCGTTTATCAACATTATTTCGGTTGGTGGTCAGGCGTTCCAGCGGATTATCATAAGCTGCCAGCGGAACAGTCAGCTGCGAAATATGTTGCGGCGATGGGGGGTTCCGATGCGGTGTTGCGGACGGGGATTAAGGCCTATGAATCAGGCGATTTCCGCTGGGCGGCGGAGGTCCTCAATCATTTGGTTTTTGCTGCACAAGGCGGTCAAACTGCGAAAGATTGGCTCGCGGCAACCTATGAGCAAATGGGGTATCAAGCCGAAAGTGGCGCTTGGCGGAGTTATTTTCTAACAGGCGCACAGGAACTGCGCGTCGGACTGGTCGCGCGTAATGTCGCCAACCCCGGCAGTGCAGATGTCCTGCGTTCCGTTCCCACACGCACATTGCTTGATGCGATGGCTGTCAGATTTGATGGCACGAAAGTGTCTAATAGCGCCAAGTCGATCAATTTCGTCTTCACCGACACAAAAGAGAATTTCTCCGTCGAAGTAAATCGTTCAACTGCTCTCGCTCGTCCCGGTTTAGCTGACGACCCAGCGGTAACTCTGACACTCACACGCACGGCTTTTGACAAGCTGATAGGGCGCCAAGCCCAATTCGGCGATTTGCAAAAAGCGGGTGAGATCAAGCTTAGGGGAAGCGCCGTCGCCATCGGTGAATATCTGACGGCTTTGGACACGCCTGAAC
Organism: Litorimonas cladophorae; assembly: GCF_014652455.1. Taxonomy (GTDB): domain Bacteria; phylum Pseudomonadota; class Alphaproteobacteria; order Caulobacterales; family Maricaulaceae; genus Litorimonas; species Litorimonas cladophorae. The sequence goes on from NZ_BMYV01000003.1 coordinate 213,182, forward strand.
TTTGGTTCAATATTGTCGAGCCTTAAAATTCAGCCACAAAAAAACCGCGCCTGCCCCTGAGCAGGCGCGGGCAGAAATAGATGCCTGTAACTGGCCTGACTGTTATTTCGGCGTAATCCGCAATAAACGTCCATCATTGTCTTCGAGAACATAAATCGCGCCATCGAGGCCCGTCTCGACCTCGCGAATGCGTTTTCCCCACTCAAAGCGCTCGGCTTCTTTGGCCTTTGGGCCGCGATTGCCATCTTCGAATTCTACGCGGATAAGGGCTTGAGAGGATAGACCTCCGATAAAGCCGTCACCCGTCCACTCTGAAAAACGTGTGCCGTCGTAGATTTTGAAACCAGCGGGGCTGATCGCTGGCACCCAATATTCGGCTGGCGCCTTATAGACAGGGTTCGCGTCATGGTCGGGAATTTCAACACCCGAATAATGCTTACCATTCGATACAACCGGATATCCATAATTTGCCGAGCGTGTAATATTGTTTAATTCGTCGCCATCACGCGGACCCATTTCATGCACCCACAAACGGCCGTCGGCATCAAAATCGATACCTAGCGGATTACGATGCCCCAGCGTCCAAATTTGTGCTGTGACACCACTTTGGGACGAGAAAGGGTTGTCTGATGGAATTGAGCCATCAGAATTGATCCGAACAACCTTGCCCAGATTCATATCCATATTTTGGGCGGGCGTAAATTTCTGTCGGTCGCCAGAGGTAACGTAAAGATAGCCGCCACCGTCTTTTGCGGTCTCGGGACTGAAGGCCATCCGATGGGCGTAATGGCCGTTACCTGTCATTTTTGGCGACTGGTCCCAAATCCGCTCGCGGTCCACAAGCGCGCCACCACGCGCTGATAGGGTCAGCGTAGCCCGGTCAACGACGGCCCCAGACAAGTCATTGTCATTCGCATCACGCTCTACGTAGGAAAGATAAATGAGGCGGTTGCTGGCAAAGTCCGGATCGATGATGATGTCGCCGAGCCCGCCTTGACCGCGTTCTGTAACCTCAGGCACATTGCCAATCTTACCGAGCTTTTCTCCGTCACGACTGACGAGCCAAACGGATCCAGATTGCTCGGTTACGAGGAGGCGACCATCGGGAAGAAATGTCATCGCCCAAGCCCCGTCAAACTGAGCGAGTTCTGTGAGTTCGATCTGTGACCCAGAGGTGCCCGTGATGGTTTCAGCATTTGCGGCCGCGGCCAGCGAAAATATCGCGGCAGTTATAAGTAAGCTACGCATAGGAAAACCCTTCTAAAAATGACGACGTATATTTCATACGATGCAAAGGGCTTATGGTTCCTATTCAAAGAGATCAAAGTAGAGCAGTTCTGCATCAATGCCCTTCGAGAAAACCACTCGTCCGCCAGAATGAATAGCGAGCCCATCACCTGCTTCTAGATTTACGCCATTCACATCCACGGACCCGCGCGCGATTTGGACCCAAGCTTTGTGACCCTCGGGCAGAACCGTCTCAGTGGTTTGAGACCCGTCAAATGTCCCAGCGTAAATCAGAGCATCTGCGCGCATCGCCATTGATCCGGCTCGACCATCTGGTGAAAGGAATAATTTCAACCGGCCCGCTTTTTCTATCGCACTGATATCCTGCGTCTCGTAGCGTGGCTCACCGCCAGTTTGGTTAGGGAGCAGCCAGACTTGTAAAAAATGCACAGGGTGCGTTTGACTTGGGTTAAATTCAGAATGGCGTACGCCAGACCCCGCTGACATATATTGTATGCCGCCTCCGGCCACGGTCGAGTGATTTCGAAGCGTGTCTTTATGCGCCAATGCGCCTTCAATAATGTAGGAAAATATTTCCGCATTGTCATGTGGATGCTCACCGAACCCCCGCTGCGGCGCGACGACATCCTCATTGATCACGCGTAAATTGGCGAAACCCATGTGCTCTGGATCATAGTAATTTGCGAAGGAAAAACTGTGCGCACTGCGCAACCAACCATGATCGGCGTGACCACGCGCCCCTCCTGGACGCCGACTGAAATTCGTCGCCAATGCTACACTTTCTGTCAAATTTTCGGACATGTCTCGCCTTTAGCGTTGAATGATGAAGCCTTCAGATAGGAACAGCCAGGTCTCTTTTAAAGCCAAAGAAAAGCGACGTCGTCCCAGCCTATCGTCGGTCTCACCCGCCCAAAATGGGAATGGGCTTGACCTATTGTCGCAGGCTTGGCACAAAATAATCCTACGCGAAGGGAAGCGCACGCACCAGATAAATGGGCGGCGGCCAACTTCACACTCGCGAGGGGAAGCGCGCCACTGTCGGGGAGATAGTACACGGTGCGGCCAACTTCATAACATCACAGGACGGTTGCGCGCAGCGATCTGCATAATTGTAACCTGAAACGTACCGTCCTTTTAGGGAGAGACGTTGTTATGACACTCTATTTAATTATAGGCGCAGCCTTATTGGCGATCGTCTACGGGGTATTGACCCGAAGCTTTTTGATGAAAGCTTCGACGGGAAATGAACGCATGAATGAAATCGCGGGTGCGATTCAGGAGGGCGCTAAAGCTTATTTGAGCAAACAATATAAAACGATCGCCGTTGTCGGTGTCGTGGTGACGATTTTACTTTTCGTCCTATTCCGAAACGCCATCGCGCCACTGGGCTTTGTCATTGGTGCCGTTCTGTCTGGCATCGCTGGCTATGTTGGGATGCTGGTTTCAGTGCAAGCCAATGTCCGCACAACTGAAGCCTCACGAGAGAGCCTCGGCGCAGGTCTAAATATAGCGTTCAAAGCCGGCGCCATTACGGGTATGCTTGTCGCAGGTTTCGCGCTTCTGGGTTTAGCCGTATTTTACTTTATCCTCGTTCCAGGTGGACTAGCGACCAATGAGCGGGACGTCATTGACGGTCTCGTCAGCTTGTCGCTCGGTGCGTCATTGATCTCAGTTTTCGCGCGTTTAGGCGGCGGTATCTTTACCAAAGGTGCAGATGTTGGCGGTGATTTGGTTGGTAAAATTGAAGCTGGAATCCCAGAAGATGACCCGCGCAATCCAGCCACCATCGCAGATAATGTCGGCGATAACGTCGGAGACTGTGCGGGTATGGCAGCGGATTTGTTTGAGACCTATGTCGTGACAATTGCCGCGACGATGGTGCTTGGGTCCATTTTATATGGCTCCCTAACTCAGCTCGCACTTTATCCGATGGCGATTGGTGCCGTCTGTATCGTGACATCCATTATTGGCACTTATTTTGTTAGACTTGGCAAGGGTTCAACCAATGTCATGGGCGCGCTTTATAAAGGCCTCATCGCGACAGGCGTTCTTTCAGTCGCTGCTATTGGCGCGTTAACCCATCACATGATCGGTTTCGGCGACGTGGCGGGAACTATGGTCGCGTCTACAGACATGACCGAAGGTTTCGCAGGGTTTTCTGGGATGGACCTGTTTCTTTGCGCCATCGTGGGCCTGATTATTACAGGCTTGATTGTGATGATCACAGAGTATTATACGGGAACTAACTATCGTCCCGTTCGCTCTGTCGCCGCGGCCTCTGAATCTGGCCATGGCACAAATGTGATCGCAGGTCTCGCCGTTTCGATGGAAGCGACAGCGATCCCAGCGCTCATCATCGTTGCCGGTATTATCGTGACCTTCAGCTTGGCCGGCCTCTACGGCATTGCCATTGCAGTAACAGCGATGCTGGGTGTTGCAGGCATGATCGTGGCGCTCGACGCCTTTGGTCCGGTGACTGACAATGCAGGTGGTATTGCTGAAATGGCAGAACTCCCGCCAGAGGTTCGGAACACAACCGACACGCTTGACGCCGTTGGCAATACGACCAAAGCCGTGACCAAAGGTTACGCGATTGGATCAGCTGGTCTTGGTGCTCTCGTTCTATTCGCTGCCTATTATCAGGATATCCTGTATTTCAGCGCACAAGAGGGCAACGCCTTGTCGGGTGTGAATGTCGATTTCAGTCTGACAAATCCTTACGTGATTGTCGGCTTGTTTATCGGCGGCCTGCTGCCTTACCTGTTCGGCGCATGGGCGATGCAATCTGTTGGCCGCGCCGCTTCGGCAATTGTTGAAGAAGTCCGTCGTCAGTTCAAATCCGACCCAGGCATTATGGCGGGCACATCACGTCCCGATTATGCGCGGGCGGTTGATCTGTTGACGGGTGCCGCGATCAAGGAAATGATCAAGCCATCATTGCTACCTATCTTGGCTCCAATTGTTCTCTACTTCGCGATCTATTTCATCGCAGGAACAAGTCAGGCCTTGGCCTCGCTCGGCGCAATGTTGATGGGCGTGATCGTGACGGGTCTTTTCCTCGCACTGTCTATGACCGCAGGTGGCGGCGCATGGGATAATGCGAAGAAATATATCGAAGATGGTCATCATGGCGGCAAGGGTTCTGAAGCCCATAAAGCCTCGATCACAGGTGATACTGTTGGCGATCCTTATAAAGATACAGCGGGTCCAGCTGTGAACCCGATGATCAAGATCACCAATATCATTGCCCTCCTCTTATTGGCGGTCATCGCACACTAAGAGACAGGAACTGATATGAATTTACCCGTCTCAGATTTCTCTGAGGCGGGTTTTTTATTGTGCTGATACCCGACTGCGGTTTGTTTCATGTGACAAACCCACCAGATCGGGACTATGCTGGCTTATGACTGATGATCCCGTCCTTCCCATTGCTGAACGCCCCCATGCTGCGCCGCGCTCAGGGACGAAGCCTTCGGGCCGTCTGGCCGACTTAATTGCGGCGGGCCTCGCAGGACTTGGCGCCGCATTGTCCTTGATCGTCGCGGCTTGGTTTTTTCTCGGCTTTGCCGAGAATGATACGCGCCCCGAACATCTGGCCTCGGCCTTTGTACTGACGGCCGGATTGTTTTCCTTTGCCATTTCTCCCTTTGCCATTTCGGCCTATTTGGCGTGGCGAGCTCACAGCTCAGGTGCGACCCGACGCGGCTTGCTTTGGGTGCTTTTTCTCATGCTGCCTTGGATAGCCTTGGGGGCCGTAGCAGCGACACTCACACCTTTGCCCTTTTGGAGCGGTGTTTTAATGGCCAGCTTGGCGACGATGCTTAGTCTATGGGCGATCATATCGCTCATCCTGGATTGGCGCATGTCTGGGACAACAAAGTGACAGAAAATTAAGGGAACATTTCACCCTACATTCAGGTTATAATCCTAGAGTGTGATCACAAAGGAGATCCCCCAATGCCTCATTTGATCAAAAAACCGATGTCCTTAGCCCGACATCTGTGCGTTGCCGCGTCGGCCCTGACACTAATGGCCTGCGCTACGGCAACCCCATATCAACCGGCCTCGACACCTGGCGGTTTTGACGGTTTCTCTCAACAGATGATCGAGAACGACCGCGCGCGCATTACATTTGGTGGTAATTCACTGACGAAACGCGAAACTGTTGAGAACTACCTTCTCTATCGCGCCGCCGAGATGGCTGTCGAACGCGGCTTTGAAACCTTCACATTGCAAGAGCGCGACGTGGAGCAAAACACCCGTGTCCAAGTCTCACCAGGTTCCAGCTTTGGCCGTGGGTTTGGATATGACCCTTACTTTGGCTATAGCTTTTATAACCCGCGTCGCGGATGGTCACGCGCCTACCCTTATTCTCGCTTCGGCGGATTTTCACGTGGGCGAGGATTTGGGTATAGCGCGTTTTACGACCCGTTTTATGACCCCTTCTTCGACGACATTGATGTAAGAGAAATCACGAAATATCGTGCCACCTCTGAAGTCGTGTTCGGGCGTGATATTGGTAGCCAAAATCCAAACACGTTTAAGGCGCGTGAAGTGCTGAAAAACTTATCTTCCGCGATTACCTATCCTGAAGAAAAATCTTAGACAGCTAACTCGCCTCAATCGAATTGAAAAGCCGCCTTTTGCATCCGTAAAAGGCGGCTTTTTATTGCAGCCCTAATCCACCAAAGTCTTTGGCGTTTTGTAGTAGAGCTTCAGACCATTGGCTGTGCTCATGGAATCAGATTGCGTATTTAGAACCGTGCGCAATCGGTCCAAAATCAACGTATCAATCGTGATAATCAAGCCTGTGACATAGGTCGCATATTCAGCAGATACGCCTTGGCTGACGAGGATATCTTGCAACAAGACAACCGAGGCGGACGGCGTACCCGCTGCAGCGGTCGCAAAGATCATCGACTGCAACCCGACAATACTCATCTCTGGAATGCTGAGATCAATACCATAGGCTTTGATCGCGTAGAGCGAGAGTAGAAGCAATCCGATCAAGGTCCCGACCATATTGATCGTTGCGCCAATCGTATAGAAAGGCGTCGATTCATCCGCATTTGCGCCGAGTTGTGAACAGGCTTCGCGCGTGGCGGGTAAGGTCGCGATTGACGAGCTGGTCGAGAAAGCGACAAGTGCTTGCGGGAGAACCGCCCGCAGAACAAACATGATCCCGCGTTTTTGCATCGCTGCAGTGACACCGACCACAACGAACCACGTTAAGACCATCGCCAAGAGATAGGGCTTCAACAACGGCAGCAGGTCAGACAATGTGCTGACACCGCCGGGGCTGTTTAGGGCCAAAGTGATGGAGCCAAACACAGCGAGGGGAATGGTGTATTGCAAAAATTTCCGAAAGCCTGAGATGAAGAGATCAGACACCTTATCCGCTTGAAGGCCTAAATCTAATTTGCGTAAAGCGCCGCCCAAGAAGACACCCGTATAGATACAGATCATGAGCGAAGACGTCAGCACGCCGTAAATTTTTGCCAAGAAAGGGGTTTGCTTAATGTCGCCGCCACCCGCGCCGATGGTGGACGGATCTGGCAAAATTGTTTCACCTTGGAACAAGAGATATGCGCACAAGCCGATCGCAAGACCGATTAAAGAGAAGAGCGCAAAAAATCCCAAAACGCGGAAAAACTTAGCACCCAATCCGCCATGAGAAATCGCCAATGACGACCCAATCGACAAAATAATCAGAGCATACATGAGCGGTTTCAACGGCACGAACAGCGCGTCTTTGGCAAGACCCGCGACCGATTTCAGCAAATAGCTGCCGCCTGGTGCAATATCTTGGGCGAGCCAAGCAAAGCCTAAGAACCAGAATAGGAAAGCCAGCCCCGCCGCGATGACGACAAGGAGCAAGAGTGGAATATCGTGAATGCGTGACATGTGGGGTCCCTAGTCTTTTTACTGACACTTATTTTCGTTGGCTTGGGTCTAGGCAGGTCAAACCGTGGGGGCAAGTCGCGAGTGCGTGAAACCCGCCATCCACCTGCCCTTATTCAATTTTGAGGAAAATTGCAGCGACGCGACTGCGGAACCAGACATGCGTCATCCCCCACAGCCCATCACCTGTATTTCAAGGGGGGTCTGCAAAGATGCGATGTCCGTTATAGGTGGGACAGCCCGCGTGGTCGATATCCGCGACGGATACCGAAATATAATAATTTTGTTTTACGCGAGTACAAACCACGCGGCTGTGACGTTTCACGCAAAGGCCTCATTAGTATGTTTCCCGTTACACCGCTTGCGCCGTTTATGTTGAAACTAAGGTTTCAACTCATCGAACGCAGCCGCTTATCCGGTCAGGCTCCAATGCGTGAGATAACGAGCAAAGCTGTCAAACCAGTTTCGTTTCACACACAGCCTCTCGAACCAGTAAGCGACGTCTCACCTGTCCCGTGTCCGAAAGAACCTTTGTAACCTATCATAGGTTTTGAAAGCGGGGATCATTCTCTTGAAAATCGCGGTTTTATCGGCGTTATCGGCAGTTCAAATCAGGGAAAGACTTTCAGAAATTTGAATTCAAAGGCGCTGTGAAAGTGAAGCGAACATTTTGAGCATCCTCAAGCGGCCGAATAACAACGGTAACCGTCAACATTACCAACGGCTGCTATTGGGCGATTTTAGGACGCTCGAAATCACTGTATTGGTCTCGACTCTAGACAATAGACTTGCCTTTGAATTGAGAGCAACACGATTAACTAAGCAAGCAAAGCAAAAGGAATAAGGACGTTGGCAGGCATTGTTTTTCTAATCATATTCGCAAACTTTGTTACGTTTTGTCTTTTTTCAAAGCGTATAAATAACTCCCGCTTATTCTGGTCTTGGTTTTTTCTCACATTACCCGCGCCCATACTCACAATTCTTGGACTAAAGCTATTTTTTCCTGAACTGCCGTTTTTGCGATGATCGCTAGTATCTCTAATACTCTCAACTGTTGGCATCAGCGTCTCAAAAGCGGCAGTCTCAAACATTACCAGCGGCTGTTATTGGGCAATTTTAGGACACTCAGGGTATTTAAAATAAGCGCTTTGATTAGCTTATTTTTCAGAACTGTACTTTAGTTGGGCCGCGTGGATTTCATTCTTCAAATAATACGATGGCTTTTTATCATTATCATTTCGATGGGCCTCACTGCTTTGATAGGTCTACCCATTGTCCAAAATCTAGATGTTTCAGAGCCAGCGGGATGGATCATCTTACTCTCACTCTGCCTGCTTCTGATATATCCATTGCATAGGTACTTAGTCACTTTCTAAATTCACCTCGCCGAGCGTCCTTCTTTGGGCGTTTTAAGCCGCTCAGGTCCAGCGACTCTAGGCGCAAAAATGGACGTGGGGGCGAATGTCAATTGCGCCCCCGAAACCCTTATTCAGATGCGGCCAAGGCCTGATCCAGATCCGCCAAAATGTCATCAATATGTTCAATCCCGACGCAGAGACGGATCATTTCTGGCGTGACATTGGCCGATTTCAACTCGTCCACATTCAACTGACGATGTGTTGTCGAGGCAGGATGAGCCGCGAGCGATTTAGCGTCGCCAATATTGACGAGACGTTTGAATATCTGCAGCGCGTCATAGAATTTCACGCCGGCCTCAAATCCGCCTTTGACGCCGAAAGACAACAGTGCCGACGGTTTGCCATCCGTATATTTCTGCGCGAGGTCATAATAGGGCGAAGACTTTAGACCTGCGTAATTGACCCACTCTACCCGCGGATCTTTTTCGAGATATTCCGCCACGGCAATCGCATTTTCGGTGTGACGCTCCATGCGGAGTGCCAAAGTCTCCAAGCCTTGCAAGATCAAGAAAGCGTTCATGGGCGAGAGCGCCGCCCCTGTATTGCGCAGCGGGACTGTCCGCGCCCGTCCGATAAAGGCGGCCGGTCCAAAGGCTTCCGTATAGACCACACCGTGATAGGCGGGTTCGGGATTATTCAGCATCGGGAAGCGCTCTTTATTGGCGACCCAATCAAATTTGCCGCTATCGACAATCATCCCGCCCAGCGAATTACCATGACCGCCGATATATTTTGTCATCGAGTGAATGACGATATCCGCGCCATACTCGATGGGCTTGATAATGCAGGGGCTGGCGACTGTGTTATCAACAATCAACGGCACGCCATGTTTATGAGCAACCGCGGCCAAGGCTTCGAGATCAACGATATTTCCCGCTGGGTTACCAATACTTTCGCAGAAGACAGCGCGCGTGTTCTCGTCGATCAGCGCTTCAATTGCGGCCGCGCTGTCGTCTTTGGCCATGCGGCAATCAATGCCGAGGCTTGGGAACATATGTTTGAACAGCGTATAGGTCCCGCCGTAAAGCATCGGCACGGTTACGATATTTGACCCTTGGTCGGCAATGGTCAAAATCGCATATTGAATGGCCGCACTGCCCGCGGCAACGGCAAGGCCAGCAACGCCGCCTTCCATCGCTGCGACACGTTTTTCCAACACGTCATTGGTGGGGTTCATAATGCGCGTATAGATATTTCCCGGCACGGCCAGATCGAACAAATCTGCACCGTGTTGGGCATTATCAAACTCAAAAGCGACAGTCTGATAAATCGGAACCGCGACAGATTTGGTCGTCGGGTCAGTTTCATATCCGGCGTGAATACCGAGCGTTGCGTCTTTCATGAGGCTCTCCAAGCAAAATTCGCCTTCTCCATAAAGCGCCTGTTCTGAAAGGGAAGATGCATTGGGCAGATTATCCTAAAATCCGATAGATTTAGCGCTCTCACGCAAAGTTTTTTGCGCCAAATTAGTCCTGCTTGTAAACAACACCCGATTTCATCACAAAATCGACATCCTCTAGGGCGCTCACATCCTCTATCGGATTTGTGTCGACCGCGATGATATCTGCCTGTTTCCCGACAGTGATCGAGCCGTGGGTTTTATCAATATCAAAAAGCTTTGCATTCCCAATCGTCGCGGCTTGGATGGCTTTCATGGGCGTTAGGCCCCAGTCGACCATATAGGCAAATTGGCGACCATTTTGGCCGTGGGGATAGACGCCCGCGTCGGACCCAAAGGCGAGATTAACGCCGGCCTTTGTCGCAGCTTGGAACCGTTCCCGTTGAGCTTTACCGACGGTGCGTTCTTTGGCGAGGCTTTCTTCCAAAATACCTGCGGCTTCGCCCTCCGACAGGATATAATCTGAGACGTAAATATCCATTGAAAGATAGGTCCCATTGCGTTTGGCCATGCGCAGGCCTTCGTCGGAAATCAGGCTGGCATGCTCGACCGAGTCGACGCCGGCTCGGATAGCGGTTTCGATACCCTCCGCTCCATGGGCGTGAACGGCCACTTTCAGACCAAGCAAATGCGCTTCGTCGACGATGGCCTTCATCTCTTCAAAACTAAACTGCTGCGCACCAATTTTTGTGCCTTTGGAGAGCACCCCACCCGTCCCGCAGAATTTAATAACCTTCGCGCCATATTTATTATTCTCGCGAACCTTAGCTCGCACAGCCCATGGCCCATCCGCGACGCCGCCAGATTTGGCTTCATATTCATAAGGCAGTAAATTATTGTCACAATGTCCGCCCGTGATACCGATGGATCGACCCGCTGGGATCATATTCGGCCCAGGGACGGCACCCTTATCAATCGCGTCCATCAGCGCGATATCTGCAAAACCTGGCGCCCCCAAATTACGAACCGTTGTGAACCCCGCCATCAGCGTTTTTTCCGCATTCACCACACCCGTGATCGCCGCTGCGGATGTGGAAACTTGCAGACGCTTATACCCGTGAACTGAGGCGTCCGACGTCAAATGGACATGACTGTCAGACAAGCCCGGCAAGACCGTCATGTCAGACAGGTCAATCAGCTTCGCATCGGCTGGTACGTCCATATCGTCCAATGTGGCACGCGAGCCGATCCCGGTAATGAGGCCATCTTCGATCACGATGACGCGGTCATTTAGCACACGCCCGCTTTCAACATCCACCAAATCCCCCGCGTAAATAACGGTCGCCTCTGCGGCGAATATCGGCGCGGCAGCCATTAAGCTGAGTGCTGTAGCAAAAGCGAGAGACTTGATCATGGCGGCGCTCCGAGTGGCAAATAACATGGTTCAGGCTTAGGCCGCAGTTTCGAAAATGCCAAGCGTATCAATTAAAATCCCGCAAGACTGCGCATAGGTGACATGCCAATGCTTTCATTTCCCCATTCGGCGAGGCATAGGCGCCATGTGATGAACACATTCGACAGCCCCGCGCGTAAACTTGCGCTTCTTCTCTTTGGACTTTTGTTCATTCGTCTGATCGTTTTATTTACGGCGCCTTGGGGGCTGCATGGTGATGAAGCCCAATATTGGGCGTGGTCACAAGACCTTGCCTATGGCTATTTCTCAAAACCCCCGATGATTGCTTGGGTAATTGCCGCGACGACAAGCGTTTTTGGGCAGGCTGAATGGGCTGTGCGTCTGGCCGCGCCGTTCTTGCATTTCGCGACCAGCATGATGATTTTCCTAGCTACCCGTCGGTTTTTCGACGCGCGAGTTGGGTTCTGGGCCGCAACGACATATGCTTTGATGCCATCGGTCTGGTTGTCCAGTTTCATAATGAGCACGGATGCAACACTCCTAATCTGCTGGGCGGTTGCCCTGCATGGTTGGGCCTGTCTACGCGACGGCGAGGGGTGGGGCCGCGTGGTTCAACTCGGCCTAGCCCTCGGCTTTGGCTTACTCTCGAAATACGCCATGGCCTTTATGGTGCCTGTCTTGGTCGCAGCTGTGCTCTTTGATGGGCCCAGCCGCCGCGCGCTCTTGGGCGTAAAAGGTTTTGTCATCGCCGGCATTGCGGCCGCGTTGCTTGCGCCAAATTTGATGTGGAATGCCGCGAATGATTTCGCGACGATTTCCCATACGGCGGAAAATGCGAATTTGGGACGTGACCTATTTAACCCCGAGGAGGTCTTTCAATTTTGGGGGGATCAATTAGGCGTATTTGGAATCATCCCTTTCCCGCTTCTTCTCATCGCCTTGGTGTCTGCGTTTCGTGGTAACTTGCCAAAGCCTGCGCGCTGGCTCGCCGCACTCTCAGCGTTACCGTTGATAGCAATCACGCTTGAAGCGCTTCTCTCGCGGGCCAATGCAAATTGGGCTGTCACCGCCTATGTCGCGGGTCCCATTTTGGTCGCCCTTTGGGCCACACAATCCTCAAAAAGATTGGCATGGTTGAAATGGGGGTTGGTTGCGCAAACTGCGATTAGTCTTTTCGTTGGCGGCATGGCGGCCACCGAGCGGAGCGTCGATGCCGTGGGTCTGACGAATTCCGTCAAACGCCTTCGCGCGTGGCCAGAGACAACCGCCCTTATCCAAGCCCGCCTCGCCGAGGATGATTACGCCTTTGTCGTGGCAGATAATCGCCTCGTGTTTTATGATCTGTATTATTATGGGGCTGAGCGGGATAGGCTGGCTGGCACCAAATTGGCGATGTGGTCGCTGAATGCGTCGCCATCGCACCATGCGAATTTGACGCAGGTGCTCCCTGATACGGATCAACCCGTCTTGCTCATTTCCTATCATCACAATTATGATAAATATTTCCGAGAAGACTTTGCAACGTTAGAGGCGCTCCCACCGATAAAAGTTGATTTGGGACGCGGAAAAATTCGGGATCTCAAGGTCTGGCGCGGGACGGGTTATCGTAAGACAACCCGAGAAGACCGCACTTAAATCAAGCCCCTTATTTATCGCCCCAAAGCTTTGCCAGCGTCCTATCGCGACCACAGCCATTGCGATAATATTTATATTGCAGCGCGTTCGTCTTGTAATAGTCCTGATGATAATCTTCCGCGTCATAAAATGTAACGGCGGGCAGGATCGGCGTTACGATATCTGCCGAAAAAGGTTTGGTGGCTTTGATCTGCGCGAGTGAGGCTTCGGCGTCGGCGCGTTGTTCTGGCGTCGTGAAAATAGCCGAGAGATAGCTTTCGCCCTTATCGCAAAACTGGCCGCGACTATCGGTCGGGTCGATTGTCTTCCAATAGTAATCAACCAATTCACGATAAGAAATGACGGCAGGGTCATAGATAATTTTGGCAGCCTCAAAATGGCCTGTGCGATTTGTCCCAACCTTTTTATAGGTTGGGTTGTCCAGCGTCCCGCCCGTATAGCCAGAGATCGCTTCGCGCACGCCTTCGAGTTTTTCAAAATCTGATTCCACGCACCAGAAGCATCCACCCGCAACGATCATCTCTTCGAGCCCGTCTGTGCGGACTGATTTGAAAGGCGCCTGCGGGCCCGTTGTCTGCGCGACCATTGCCGCATCGGAGGCGGGTGTCTCGGACGATTGCGCTGGCGCGCAGGCCGCGAGAGAAATCAGTGATATGGCGGTGATTAAATATTTCATAGTCGCTTCATCCTTCAAAGTGCAGAACGGTTCCAATGACGTTTTCTCACAGACACGTGAGAGACCGGCTTATGCTCGGCTTTCTTTGTAAGCCGCAAGCGCGCGTTCTCTGGCCGCTTTGTGATCGACAACGGGTTTTGGATAGGTTTCGCCTAGCTTCACACCGGCTTTTGCCAAGACCTCCGCTGGCGCCGTCCAAGGTTGGTTGAGATATTTGTTCGGCAAATTCTTGAGTTCGGGCAGATATTTCCGAACGTAATCGCCATTTTTATCAAATTTTTCGCCTTGGCTGAATGGGTTGAAGATACGGAAGTAGGGCGAAGCATCCGCGCCTGATCCTGCCACCCACTGCCAACTGGCAGCGTTCGACGCAGGGTCGGCCTCTAACAATGTATCCCAATACCAAGCTTCCCCCACACGCCAATCCGTCAATAAATGTTTAATCAGGAATGATGCACAAACCATCCGGACACGATTATGTTGCCACCCTGTTTGCCACAGCTCTCGCATACCCGCATCAACGAAAGGGTAGCCCGTTTGGCCATGACGCCACGCTTCGACTTTGGCCTCATCAGAGGCCCATTCAAATTTATCAAAATCGGATTTGTAATTTTCACTGGCAAGCTGCGGGTTATAAAACAGCAGTGTGTAGGAAAATTCCCGCCACCCAATTTCCGTTAGGAATTTGTCAGAAACATAATAATTATTTTTGGTTGCCGTCCAAATCTGACGCGGCGAAATTTCGCCGAAAGCCAAATGCGGTGATAAACGCGATGTCCCGTTTTCATCATCAGGGCGATCACGTTGTTCCGCATAATCCTCGACCGGTCCATCAAGGAATGAAGCTAACCGATCCGCCGCGCCTGCCTCTCCGGGACTATGCAGGGCCATCATTTTAGAGCCCCAATCGGGATCCGTCGGCAGTAAACCCCAGTCCGCCAGATCATCAGAATCAAGATCGCCCGCGAAGGGTTTGATTTCCTCGGGCGCAGATAGCGGCTCATCGACGGTAAAGACGGATTTCGCCGCCCGCCAGAATGGCGTGAAGACTTTGTAGAATCCGCCTGTCTTTGTCTCAACCTCCCAAGGTTCAATCAACAGATTAGCCTTGTGGCTTTCGACCTTTATCCCGCGGTTTTTGAGATCAGTCTTGATGGCGGCATCAACGTCCCGCGCCCATCCTTCGTAGCGGCGGTTCCAGTGGATCTCGTCTGCGCCTGTTTGCTCGATGATGTCGTCTAGGATTTCTGCCGCCTCCCCAGAGCGTAAAACCAAACATCCGCCTTTAAGCTCAATGTCTTTGGATAGAGCCGTGAGGGAATGATGCAGCCAAACCCCTGACGCGCCACCCGTCTCGCGCGCAGCATTTGTCTCTTTGATATAGAGCAGGATGAGTGGTTTCCCACTCTCCACAGCCGTGTGTAGCGCGGGGTTGTCGGCAAGTCGCAAATCGCGACGCAGCCAGACAAGAACAGGTTTTAGATCGGAAGTTTGATTTGCCATAGTCTACATACGAGACACCATCGCAAGTCGTTGCACAACAGTGCAGTTTTATTCCGTTCAAAAACTCAGCAGGTTTTGCCTGACGACCTTATGTCAGCGTCGTCGCCGAAATGTCGAACAAATCCGCCATTACGGATTCAGTTGTCGGCCAACGGCCCGCGCCTTTGCCCCGAATGCGATATTGATCCCCATCGTCGAAATCAAAGACCGCATGCGCCTCCTCGCCATCGGCTTGCGCCAAGAAGTTGTTCTTGGACAAGTCTTTGAGTTCTAGCGCCGAGGAGAACCCATTCTTATCCCGCCAGAGCGTTGAAATGCGCTTCCACGCGCCTTTGGCGGGCGTTTCTGGATTAAAGTCCGCAATGCTGTCGAGGGGGATGTCGTCCAAACCGATAGTCTCGCCAAAGCCGAGCATTGCAATCAAGCGAATTTTCGCGCCTGCATCGGCACCGCCAACATCGGCGGTTGGGTCGGCTTCTGCGAAGCCTTTATCTTGCGCGTCTTTCAGAGCTTCTGCATAGCGGCGGCCTTTGCCGATTTCATCGAGCATATAGTTGGTCGTACCATTGAGTAGGGCTTGGACGCGCGTAATGCGGCCCTTCTCGCGCAAGCACATTTCCAACACAGGCATACCACCACCCGCAGCCGAGGAGAAACGAAGTTGGGCGTTATGGTCAACAGCGAAGTCCATCAAGTCTTGGCCGCCGGCCGCGATCGCTTGCTTGTTCGCTGAGACGACATGAATGCCCCGCGCAAGCATGACCTTGGAATGCGCCAATGCGGGTTCGACGCCGCCTGACACATCGATGAAAATATCGGGCTTCGCCGCCAAAAGGTCATCGAATTCTGTCGTGAGAATTTCGGGTTTGTAGCCTTGATCAATATATTTTTCAGGACTGCGGACCATGATCTTTACGATCTCAAACTGATCCGCATGCGCGGCCACGCGGCGGAAAACACCCCCGCCGACAACCCCAAGGCCCATCATCGCGACACGGAGTTTCTTTGGCTTTGGCGCAGATTTCATCGCACCTGTTTCTGTCCCCACGCGGGTGTAGGACGGCAAGCCCGGAGTCCCGACGCGGAAAGGCACTTGTTCTTTGCGGGCAAAGCCCAGCGCACGCGGCGCAACCAATGGCCCAGCGACGCGCGTGGCGTCATCCCAGGAAATTTCTTCATAGCGAGCGGCGTTTGGATTGGACTTTGGGTCAACTTCGTAAATGCCGTTGACGTCTTTCAACAACACCGCTTCGACACCCAGCTGGTTGGCAACATAAAGTGCGGTCAAATCGGCCCCACCATCACCCAGCAGAACCGCGCGATCTTTTTCGCCAATGGCAACGAAGCCTGGCATGACAACAATATCGTGATCCTTCAGGTCTTGCAGAAGCTGGTCTGTATCCAATCCCGTCAACCGTGCCTCCGTGAAGGACCCTTCAGCTGTTAGCCCCAAATCCCGCGCTTGGCGGACAAAAGCGGGGGCGCCGATACGTTCCAGAGCCAGCGCGAGCAAAGCCGCCGAACGACGTTCGCCGAGCTGAAGAAGCTCTGGTAAATTCTTGGCCTCACCTTCAGGCCCGATTTGGCGCGCTTCGGCCATCAAGACATCTGTTTGATCGCCTTGGGCAGAGGTCACAGCGACGACATTTTGTCCCTGTCGATAATGACGGTAGATTTCGGATGCGGCCTGGGTGTAGTCCTCTAGCGATTTAAGAACGCTGTGGCCAAAATTCAGGACAATAACGGGAACGGGCATGTTCGGCTCTCGTGTTAGAAAGAACGCGGGCTAGGCGTGGACGTCGCATGAGTCAATCCGAGACCCGCAGGGAAAGTGACCCCAGACATGGAAAATAATTCCAACAAACCCGATTTCGGGCCTTTGCCACAGGATGGATCAATCCGCCCGCGCCTATGGCGCGGGATGAAGTTGCGCTGCCCCCGCTGTGGTCAGGGCAAACTCTTTCGCGCTTACCTGAAACCTGTGGAACACTGTTCTAATTGCGGTCAAGCGTGGGGACATGTGCGCGCCGACTTGGCTCCGGCTTGGGCGGCGATGACGATTGCGGCGCATGTGACCGTATTAGTCTGGCATTTCTTTTTCTGGCAGACGGATATGCCAAATTGGCAACTGATCTCCATCCTCTGCGGAATCGCAACCGTGATTTCTCTTATCGCGCTGCCGCCGATGAAAGGCCTGTTCATGGCAATTATCTGGGCGAAGGGAACAACGGATAGTTAAGACCCTTTCTAATCTTGACGCATCGCCATGACACGCGCATATGCGTGACATCATCAAGACCGACGGAGGGACAGGCCCTGCGATGTCGGGGCAACCCCAATCTTATCTCTTCAGGTAAAGGCGGACGGTGCCAAATCCTGCAGCTTGTGTGCAAGCGGCGAAGATGAGGATTAGAGCGGTTACCCGCTTACCCTCCCCTTTTACGCTCGCACTGAACATGACGAGGTAAAGCGTGGCGTTAGGTCATGAAATAGAAGCCGTTCTGGGAACGCACACATTAGAACGCGGGTGCGATCTCGTGGACGATGTTGTGCATGGGCGGGTCTATGGCAATCCGGATGGCCCTATTGTTCTAGTTTTGGGCGGAATTTCTGCAACGCGCTTTGTCTGTGACGCCCCCACCCATAAGCAAGGCCGAAATAATAGAGGGTGGTGGTCGCGTTTAGTCCGTGAAGGCGGCGCGATTGATCTGAACAGGTTTAAAGTCATCGGTTATGATTTCGCGCCGAACGATGGCGGTGAAGCTTGTCCCGAAACGATTACAACGACGGACCAAGCTCGCCGCATCAAAGCGCTCCTTGAGAGCCAAGGCATTTCGAAAGTCGCCGCCCTGATCGGCAGTTCTTATGGCGGTATGTGCGGTCTCGCCTTTTCGCGCGATTACCCAGAGATGATCGGACAGCTTTGCGTGATCGGCGCAGCCCATCGGCCCTATCCAATTGGCGTTGGTTGGCGCGGCATTCAGCGGCGTGTTGTGCGGTTGGGATTGGATGCTGGCAATCCAGAAGCGGGCCTCAAACTTGCGCGCGAATTGGCTATGACGACCTATCGCACGCCCGAAGAGTTTGCGGATCGTTTCAGCCTGACCGAAACTTCGTCTGATCCCATCCAATTCGATATTTGTGATTACCTCGGCAGTCGCGGTGATGTCTTTGCAGCCAATATGGATGCCCGACGTTTTTTGGCGCTCTCAGAGTCTGTCGACCTGCACCGCGTAGAGCCCGAAAGCATTTCGACCCCGACGCTGTTAATGACGGCAATATCGGATCAGCTCGCGCCACTGCCAGATATGCGAGAACTGCGAGATCGTCTATCTGGACCGTCCGAGCTGTTCACCTTTACCTCTCTTTACGGGCATGATGCGTTTCTCAAAGAATATGACGCAATGGAACCGCGTTTGAGCGCCTTTTGCGCAGGACTGGTTTAAAATGAAATCATCACTTCATTTCCTCTGGCTTGTCATCCGCTGCGTAGCCTTCATTTGGATTGTCTCGACGATCTTGATTTTGATCCTTTTCGTCGTGGGCAGTGAAGCCGAAGGCTATAGCTGGGGCGAGCGTCTCGTTATCGCGGTCAAATATGGTGGGTATGTTGGCGGGATATTCGGAACGCTGCTCGCGATTACGCTGGCGCTGAAAAGCTGGCGAATTGAACGTTCGAACAAGAAGAAACTCGCGCGGCGGAATATGAACGCGACCTCAAAGCGCACGAAATGAAACGCTTGCTCGAAATTCTACAGTTTTGGGCGAAGGTCATGTTCGTAGTTTTTGTGCTGACGGGCATGATTGCTTTTGTCTTGCTCATAACGGCAGGAGGTTGGAGTGAAGTAACGCTTTTGGAACGGGTTAAATATGCCCTCAAGAGTGGCGTCGCTAACGGTGTTTTCGTTGGCACGATTGCCGCGCTAATTACGGCGCTATTTATGGTATGGAAAACGCGGCGCGTCATAAGACAAAATCAAAAGAAACTCGCCCTGAGAAACCAGAGCCGAGAGAAAACACAATCATGACCGAACCTAAAACTAAAATCGTCCAAGCAGGCATTGGCAGCGACCCGGCACATGGCTCTGTTGCGCCGCCGCTCTATTTGTCCTCCACCTATCTGTGGCCCAGTCCGTCAGAAAAGCGCGAGTATGATTATGGCCGGTCCAACAACCCCAACCGAGATTTTCTTGCCGAAGCCCTGACCGAGATGGATGGCGGCGCGGGTGCCGTTGTGACGACATCGGGCATGGCGGCGATTGATCTGGTTCTGAACCTGATCAACGCCGATGATCTCGTGATCGCGCCACATGATTGTTATGGCGGGACCCATCGCCTGCTGACCCATCGCGCCGCGCAAGGCCGCATCCGCGTGGCGTTTGTTGATCAAGGCGATGCCGCGGCTTTGGCCGACGCCTTGTCCCGTTCCCCCGCGCTGGTCATGATCGAGACGCCGTCAAATCCGCTTATGCGTATATTGGATGTAAAGGCGGTCTGCAGTGCCGCGAAAGCCGCTGGCGCAATTACAGTTGTCGACAATACCTTTCTCTCGCCGCTGCGTTTGCGACCGCTCGACCTTGGCGCAGATATCGCGCTGCAATCGACGACGAAATATATCAATGGTCACAGTGATATCATTGGTGGCTGCGTTGTTGCGAAATCCCCTGAGCATGTTGAACAGCTGGCTTGGTGGGCAAATGCGGCAGGCGTGACTGCCAGCGCCTTTGATTGTCACCAAACTTTGCGCGGTTTGCGAACCCTCGCGCTACGACTAGATGCCGCTGAATCCAATGCAAAAGCGATTGCGCAATATCTGACGCAACAAACCCATGTCACAGCGGTGCATTATCCCGGACTGAAAACGCATGAGGGCCACGATATCGTCATGGCCCAGCAAGCAGGACCGGGCGCAATGTTGTCGTTTGAAGTTGCGGGCGGTTTGGACGCCGCGACGCGTTTCTGCCAAGCCCTTGAGCTATTCAAACTCGCGGCAAGTTTGGGGGGCGTGGAAAGCCTAATCTGCCTGCCAGAGACGATGACCCATCGCGGGATGGAAGAAAGTGCGCGTCGTGAAGCTGGTATTAGCGAAAGTCTGCTTCGCCTTTCGGTTGGAATCGAAGCTAAAAGGGACCTTTTTGCCGATTTGATGAAAGGTTTTGCCGATATACAGTAGTTTGTCGGAAGAATTATCCGCACAAGGGTCAAAATTCTTGGCAAAGACGCAAATTATTCGCTTGAGGGCAACCATTTGACGCGTTAACGAGATATGAGCTTAAGGAAGATCATGCACCCGCAAGATAGAAACGAAGTCAAAGTGAAGGTCGCGACGCGTCAACAGACGCTTCCGAACGATGCCGCCATGTTTGGTGGACTCATTCTCCTCGTGCTTCTATCTGTCGTCGTCCTCATCGGACGAAGCGCGGGCGGTATGTAGGGAGAACATCCTGGACACAGACCACCCGCTCCGAGAGGAAGCGGGTTTTTTTGTGTTTGGAACCCCTTTGGTTGAGACACCAAAGGCATTGGGACTGAAAGAGTTGAGTATGACAAAACGTAGTGATGCCATCGTCAAAGGCCGTGATCGCGCCGCCGCGCGCGCCATGTTGCGTGCCACGGGCATGGATGACGAGAACTTCGAAGGGCCGATCATCGCTGTGTTTAACACATGGACCAACATGGGTCCGTGTAACATGCATCTCGACAAATTGGCTGTACCCGTCCGTGCGGGCATTCGTGCCGCAGGCGGAACACCTGTCGACTTTAACTCCATCGCCGTATCAGACGGTATCACTATGGGAAGCGAAGGCATGCGCGCCTCGCTCATGTCTCGCGAAGTTATCGCAGACTCCATTGAATTGGCCGTCAAAGGCCACAGTCTTGATGGTGTGATTATCTTGGTATCTTGCGACAAGACCATCCCTGCTGCGGGCATGGCGCTGGCGCGGATGAATATTCCTGGCGTTGTCCTTTATGGCGGCTCCATTATGCCTGGCCATCACAAGGGCAAAGACCTGTCCGTACAAGATGTTTTCGAAGCGGTGGGGGCCTGTGCCGCCGGCATCATTGATGACGAAGAATTAAAAGACATAGAAAAAGCCGCCTGTCCCGGTGCGGGCGCCTGTGGTGGTCAGTTCACCGCCAACTCTATGGCTATGGCGATGACTTTCCTCGGCTTGTCTCCCATGGGCGCGAATGACGTCCCTGCCGTATCCGATGATAAAAACGCCAGTGCTTACCGCGCAGGGCAAATTGTCGTTGATTGCGTGAAAGAGAACCGCTTGCCGCGTGAAATGATTACGCAGCAATCCCTGATGAATGCCGCGATTGCGCTCTCCGCCACGGCGGCCTCCACCAATGCGATTTTGCATTTGCTGGCGATTGCATCCGAGGCCGAAGTCGACGGCTTTGACATTGACGCTTTTGATACGATTTCGCGGACAACACCTGTGATCGGCGATTTGAAGCCAGGCGGGAAATATATGGCCTTTGACCTATATGCCGCTGGCGGATCGGGCTTAATCGGCAAGCGCCTCGTTGCAGAGAAAATGATCGAGGACCAGAAAACGGTCACAGGCAAAAGCCTGTTCGAAGAAATTGAAGCCTCTGTCGAAACTGAAGGCCAAGACGTTGTTCGCTGCTTTGACGATCCCGTTAAATCCCGTGGCGGTTATGGTATTCTGTATGGCGATCTTGCACCTGAAGGCTGCGTTGTGAAACTCGCAGGACATGGCGCGCTTTTCTTCGAAGGCACAGCGCGTGTGTTTGAATCTGAGGAAGATTGCATGGCCGTGGTCCAAGACAATGGCATCCACAAGGGTGATGTTGTCATCATCCGAAATGAAGGCCCCGCTGGCGGCCCAGGTATGCGCGAAATGTTAGGCGTCACAGCCGCCCTCGTTGGACAAAATCTGGCCGATCACGTGGCCCTGATTACGGATGGCCGCTTCTCTGGCGCGTCCTATGGTTTCGTAATTGGCCACGTCGCACCGGAAGCCGCGCATGGTGGGCCGATTGCCCATGTGCGCGATGGCGACAAAATCACCATCGATGTCGAAGCCCAGTTCATCAATGTCGACGCAGATCTTGCAGAACGTGCGAAGGGCTGGACACCGCCCAAGCCTAAGTACCCCTCTGGCGCTTATGCCAAATTTGCTAAACTTGTCGGCTCTGCCTCTAAGGGCGCCGTGACCTCATTTCCATTTGACACCTAATTAGAAAAACTAAGGACTCACTCTCATGTCATCACTCGATATTTATTACGATAAAGATTGCGATCTTTCGATCATCAAGAAAAAGAAAGTCGCTGTTCTTGGTTATGGTTCGCAAGGTCGCGCCCATGCGTTGAACCTAAAAGATAGCGGCGTTGAGGTCGTTGTGGGCCTTCGCCCTGACAGCTCCACTAACAAAAAAGTTATTGCTGATGGCTTGCCGGTCAAAGCCACAGCAGACGCTGTTAAAGGCGCAGACGTTGTCATGGTTCTGACCCCAGACGAGCTGCAAGCCCGCATCTACCGCGAAGACATCGAGCCAAACCTCAAGGAAGGCGCAGCCCTTGCTTTCGGTCACGGATTTGCCATTCATTACGGACAGGTCGCGCCACGCCGTGATCTTGACGTTATCATGATCGCGCCAAAAGCGCCGGGTCATACGGTTCGTAACGAATTTGAAAACGGCCGCGGTATCCCTGATCTGATCGCGGTTGCCCAAGACGCCAATGGCGGTCACGCTTTGGAACTCGCAAAATCATACGCCTCTGCCATCGGTGGCGGACGCACAGCGATTATCCACACAACATTCGGCGACGAAACCGAAACAGATTTGTTCGGTGAGCAAGCTGTGCTTTGCGGCGGTGTCGTTGAGTTGATCAAGATGGGTTACGAGACCCTCACAGAAGCGGGTTATCCGCCAGAGCTCGCTTACTTCGAATGTTTGCACGAAACCAAACTCATCGTCGATCTGATCTATGAAGGCGGCATCGCCAACATGAACTACTCGATCTCCAACAACGCCGAATATGGCGAATACGTCACGGGCGAAGCGGTCATCAATGACAGCTCCCGCGAAGCGATGCGTACCGCGTTGAAGAACATCCAAAATGGTGATTACGCAAAGAGCTTCATCCAAGAAGGCGCGCTTGGCTATCCAAGTATGACAGCGCGTCGCCGCAATACGGAAAAGCACTCGATCGAAAAAGTCGGCGCGAAACTCCGTGGCATGATGCCTTGGATTTCGGCGAATAAAATTATCGATAAAGACGTGAATTAGGGCAATTTACCCAAGGTAAAATGACCAACCCTGCAGCTTTTGCTGCAGGGCAACTCGCTCAGGAAATAAAATGACAACCGCAACACAATTCGATCGTCAAGAGACAGAGATCATCGCAGACCGCGCGCCCAAATCGGGCTCCAAGCTCCTGCTTGAATCCATTGCCGCGCAAGGCGTGGATTTGATCTTTGGCTATCCGGGCGGGGCGATCATGCCTGTTTATGACGAGTTGCCGAATTATCCGCAATTACGTCATATCCTGTGTCGTCACGAGCAAGGCTGCGGCATGGCCGCGATTGGTTACGCGCGCGCGACAGGCAAAGTCGGCACGGCATTTGCCACATCTGGCCCCGGCGCAACGAACCTCGTCACCGCCATCGCCGATGCCTATTTGGATTCCGTTCCCGTTGTCTTCGTCACGGGCCAAGTGCCGACAAATTTGATGGGAACAGACGCGTTTCAAGAAGTCGACATCATCGGCATCACCATGCCAATTGTGAAACATAGCTATATCGTGCGCGACCCTGCAGATTTGCCAGGAATGATTGCCGAAGCTTATTTCATCGCGGCCGAAGGTCGTCCGGGTCCTGTGCTGATCGATATTCCAAAAGACGTTCAAAATGCACTAACAACAGATCGTCACAAGTGGCGGCCTTATCCGAAACAAAAACCTGAAATGGGCCAGAGCGAGGATATTGCAAAGGCTGAACAGTTAATGCGTGAGGCCAAAAAACCCTTGTTCTATATTGGCGGCGGCGTGGCCCAAGGCGACGGCGTTGCCGAATTACGAGAGCTGGTTGAACGCACCCAAATTCCAGGCGTGTCGACGCTCAAAGGCCTCGGCTCTCTGCCATCTGATCACCCGAACTATCTCGGCATGTTGGGCATGCATGGTCTGCGCGCCGCAAATTATGCCGTGCAAGAATGTGACTTGCTGATCGTCGTTGGCGCGCGCTTCGATGACCGCGCGACAGGTAAGCTCGATACATTCGCGCCCGACGCCAAAGTCATTCACATGGACATTGATATTGCGGAGATAAATAAACTCCGCCGCGTGAATGTCGGTCTGGACGGCAGCCTCAAGAAAAACCTCGCCGCGCTGGATCCATTTGATGGCGGGGCTGCCCCTGACATCTCGGATTGGACGGAGCTTTGCTATTCGCGCCGCGCGATGCACGAATGGGATTATGAGGGCGCACAGGCCAAAGCCTCGCCCGGCATTTATGCGCCAAAGCTGCTGCATGATCTGTCGCGCCGTGCCGACGCCATGTTCAAAGATGAATCCGCGGCGATCTTCACCTGTGACGTGGGCCAGCATCAAATGTGGGTTGCGCAACATTGCTATTTTGATGAGCCGAAAGATCACATCACATCGGGTGGTTTGGGCACGATGGGCTTCGGCCTACCAGCAGGCCTCGGCGCGAAACTTGGCGCACCTGAACGTACCGTCATTACGGTATCGGGCGATGGCTCGATCATGATGAATATTCAGGAGCTTGCCACACTGCATCGCTATGGCATTCCGTTGAAAATTGTCCTGCTAGATAACTCCGTGCTGGGCATGGTTCGTCAGTGGCAAGAAGTGTTCTTTGATAAGAATTATTCCGAGACGAACTTGGATGATAATCCAGACTTCGCCTTGGTCGCAAAAGCCTTCCAAATTGACGCCTTCACCGTCAACACAGCCGACGAAATGGATGCAGGCATTGATCGCCTGCTTTCAACAGATGGCCCTGTCCTGATGCATGTTAAAATCGATCCCAATGAAAATGTCTGGCCGCTCGTTCCTCCGGGACGCAGCAATGCCGACATGATGGAGCGGTAGGGTGAGTAACGATAAGATTCAGTTTATTGCGCTAATTGTCCTGGGTGGAGTACTGCTCCTATTCCCCTTTTTTCAAGACACTTATAGTGACGAATTATTCAACGATGCTAAGTCCACGTTAGCTTTCAGCTTGGGCGTCATTTTTTTAAGTGAGGCTTTCACCGATAGCGAAAATTCAAAAGGGCGAAAACGGTTTTTAAGAACCCTGCAGATTATCGCATTAGTGCTCTCAGCATTAATTTTATTAATGCTGTTTTTAGAGGCAATGTCATGACCGAAGAACTCCAACGCGATAAAATTTTTGTGCCTTCCGGCGTATCCGGTAAGTTGAAAATCGTGCTCCACGATGTTTCGGGCACACTTATCAGGGCGCTCGGCACGATCGAGCGCCGTGGATATGACTATCGTGATGTACATTGTACGCAACGCGTTGACGGCGATTTCGATCTGCTCGTCGCGGTTGAAGATACAGGTGGTCCAAATGATTTGGACACGCTCTGTCTTCAACTTGAGCGCCTTTACAATGTCGTCAGTGCAGAAAAAGTCGGCCGCCGCAAGAGAGCGGAACGGGCCTAGATTACAAACCCCTATCATCCCGACGAAAGTCGGGACCCAGCTCCTAAATGAGCACGGAGTTGATAGGTAAGATGATGGGCCCCGCTTTTCAGCGGGGTGAATGGAGATAAAGTGAACCACGTCAAAATATTCGACACAACCTTACGCGACGGCGAGCAAGCGCCTGGATTTTCTATGACAGGCGGGCAAAAACTCCGTCTGGCGAAAGCGCTGGAAGCCCTGAAAGTCGACGTGATGGAAGCGGGCTTTGCCGCTGCCTCCGCTGGGGATTTCGAGGCGATTAAAACAATCGCCACGGAAGTCAAAGACTCGGTAGTGTGTTCCCTCGCCCGTTGCAATGAAGGCGACATCCGTGCGAGCGGCGAAGCCTTGAAACCGGCTGCACGTGGGCGCATCCATACGTTCATCGCGACCAGTCCTTTGCATCGCGAATTCAAACTCAAAATGTCCAAGGCCGAAATACTACGCCGCGCTGTGGCGGGCGTGGAACTGGCGCGGACCTATACAGATGACGTCGAATTTTCCTGCGAAGACGCAATCCGCACAGAACGCGATTACATGAAAACGGTCTGCGAAGCCGTGATCCGCGCGGGCGCAACGACGATCAATATGCCTGACACCGTCGGCTATACCACGCCCGAAGAAATTCAGGACTTGTTCGAGTTTTTGACGACGCAGGTCGAGGGCGCGGAAAACGTTATTTTCTCGGCCCATTGTCACAATGATTTGGGCTTGGCTGTGGCCAACTCCCTCGCGGCTATTCGTGGTGGCGCGCGTCAGGTTGAATGTGCGCTCAACGGCATTGGCGAACGGGCGGGGAATTGCGCGTTGGAGGAAGTCGTGATGGCGCTGCGCACGCGCAAGGATTTCTTTGGCATTACCACGGGCATCGAAACGCAAGGCCTTTACGCCGCGTCGAAATTGCTCGCGACCATCACAGGTAACCCCGTGCCGCGCAATAAGGCCATCGTTGGCAAGAACGCTTTCGCCCATGAAAGCGGCATCCATCAACACGGGGTTTTGGCGAACCGTGAAACCTATGAAATCATGAAGCCTGAAGACGTTGGCGTCAGCACGGATAACCTCGTGCTGGGCAAACATTCAGGGCGCGCCGCATTGAAAGCCCGCGCAGAAAAGCTTGGTTTCACTTTGGCCGACAATCAACTCGCGTCTGTTTTCGCCGCCTTCAAAACACTGGCCGACGACAAGAAAGAAGTCTTTGATTCCGATATCGAAGCCTTGGTTTTGGGCGAGGCTGTTGGTGTTCAGGGACCGTGGACTATCGACTCGCTCTATGTTTCCGCAGGGTCCGACAATAACCGCGAACCCGAGGCGATTGTCCGCCTGTCTCATGAAGACGGCCGCACGGAAACACATGTCAGCCGCGCCAAAGGCCCGATGAACGCTGTCTTCGCCGCGATCTCTGAAATCGCGCAAATCCCGATGCACCTGGAGCATTATGCGGTGACATCTGTCTCCAGCGGCAAAGACGCGATGGCCGAAGCCACCGTGCGCGTCGCAACAGAAGCCGAGACCTATCAGGGGCGCGGCACGGATACGGATACGGTGCTGGCCTCGGCCCTCGCCTATCTCGACGTCATCAACCGCATCGAACGCCGCCAAGCCAGAAACGCCACAGAGGACCGCCCCATCGCGGCGCAGCATTAACATGGCTCAAACTCTCTTCGACAAAGTCTGGAACCGCCACGTTGTTGTGCCCGAGACGGACGCGCATCCTGCGACGCTGTATATCGACCTGCACCTCATCCATGAAGTGACGTCACCGCAAGCCTTTACGGTTCTGCGTGAGCGTGGCCTGAAGGTACGGCGTCCTGATCGCACATTGGCGACGATTGACCATTCGACACCGACCCTCATTAACGCAGATGGCTCTCGCCCCTACGTGACCGAGCAAGCGGGCAAGCAAGTCGAAATGTTACTGGCCAATACCGCCGAGCACGGAATTGAAACCCATGGCTGGGAGTCGGCCAACCGCGGCGTTGTCCATGTTATGGGTCCAGAGCTGGGCGCGACACAGCCCGGCATGACGATTGTCTGCGGCGATAGCCACACCTCAACCCATGGCGCGTTCGGCGCGATTGCCTTCGGCATCGGCACCACACAGGTCGGGCATGTTCTGGCGAACCAATCTATCCTGATGCGCAAACCCAAGACCATGGCGATTGAGGTCAATGGCGAGCTGCAAGCAGGCGTCACGCCCAAAGATGTTATCCTCGCGATTATCGCCAAAATCGGCGTGGGCGGCGGAACGGGCTATGCGCTGGAATATCGCGGCAATGTCTTTGAAGAAATGAGCATGGATGGCCGCATGACGGTCTGTAACATGTCTATCGAAGCGGGCGCGCGTTGTGGCATGATTGCCCCAGATGTGACGACATTTAATTATCTCGAAGGCCGTAAATTCGCACCTGCTGACTATGACGCGGCTTGCGAGGACTGGGCATCTTTGGCGACAGATGATGGCGCGACTTTCGACAAGGTTGTCACCATGCGGGCCGAAGATATCCGCCCTATGATCACCTATGGCACACATCCTGGGATGGCGATGCCGATTGATGCGCTGGTTCCGATTGCCGCCGACGAGACAGAAGCTGCAGCATTAAATTATATGCAAGTCACTGGCGGTGAACGCATGACGGGCTTGCGCGTGGACCGCGTCTTTATTGGGTCCTGCACGAATGCGCGGATCGAAGACATGCGCGCCGCAGCGGGCGTTCTCGCAGGGCGCAAGGTCGCAGACCACGTGACAGCCATCGTCGTACCCGGCAGTGAGCAAGTTAAAATCGAAGCTGAAGCCGAAGGCCTGCATGAGGTCATCATGGCCTCTGGCGCAGAATGGCGAGAGCCGGGATGTTCCATGTGTATTGCAATGAATGGCGACAAGGCCGCCCCGGGAGAGCTGGTTGTGTCGACATCGAACCGTAACTTCGCTGGTCGACAAGGCCCTGGAGCGCGGACAGTTTTGGCCTCCCCTGAAACCGCCGCTGCCGCCGCCGTCATGGGCGTCATCACTGATGCCCGCACATTGGGAGCCGCAGCATGAGCTTTCAGCCCCTAAAAACGATCACGTCGACAACATTGGTTCTGTCAGCGGAGAATATCGATACGGATCAAATCATTCCCGCCCGTTTCCTGACGGTGACGTCCCGCGAAGGTTTGGGCAAACATGCCTTTAATGATTGGCGCTATCATGATGATGGGTCGGAAACAGATCACCAGTTAAATAGCGACGCGGCGAAGGCTTGCCAAATTCTGGTCGGCGGACATAATTTCGGTTGCGGGTCCTCACGCGAACACGCCCCTTGGTCGCTCACCGATTACGGCTTGCGTGTAGTGATTAGTTCGGAGATCGCTGATATTTTTCGCGGCAATAGTTTGAAGAACGGCCTCCTGCCAGTTGTGATCGAAAAACGCGCACACGAATGGTTGCTCGACAATCCCGGCGCGGAAGTGACCGTAGATTTGGACGCCTGTGAAGTGCGCCTACCGCGCAATGGCGGGACCTATAAATTTGAAATTGATGCCTTCTCTCGGCACTGCCTGATGGAGGGCGTAGACGAGATGGGCTACCTGCAAGGGCAATCCGATGCGATTGCAGAGTATGAGGCAAAACGTGGCTGAGATTCATTTCACATATCTTCCGGGTGACGGAATTGGCCCTGAAGTAGGCGCTGCGTCGATCGCGGTATTAAATGCGGTTGCGACCAAGTTTGGCCATAGCCTTAACATCGAGGAGCACCTGATTGGCGGCGCGGCGATTGATGCGGGATTGAAACCGCTTCCCGATGCGAGTTTCGAGTCCTGTCAACGCACGGGCGCCATGCTGCTGGGCGCTGTCGGGGGACCGAAATGGGATTTTTTGAAAGGCGCCGAACGGCCAGAACTAGGATCCCTTCTGCCTCTGCGGAAAAATTTGAACCTCTATGCCAATATCCGTCCGTGCAAACCCTACCCCGCGCTGATCGATCGTGCGCCATTGAAACGCGAACGTCTGGAAGGCGTCGATTTTGTTGTCATGCGTGAGCTGACAGGCGGCATTTATTTTGGCGATAAAGGCCGGGATGAACGCGGCGCATATGACGAATGCCGCTATAGCGAGGCCGAAGTCCGCCGTATTGCGATCAAAGCATTCGACCTTGCCATGACACGTCGCAAGAAAGTGACCAGCGTTGATAAATCCAACGTCTTGGAAACCTCCCGCCTGTGGCGCGAGGCTGTGATCGATGTCGCGAAATCCTATCCTGAGGTCGAGTTAGAACACCTGCTTGTTGATGCGATGACGATGCACATGCTGACCAATGCCCAGAGTTTTGACGTTGTTCTGACTGAAAATATGTTTGGCGATATCCTGACAGATGAAGCGTCGGTTCTGTGTGGGTCCATGGGCGTCATTCCGTCGGCGTCGCTCTCGGACGGCGGCATGGGCATGTATGAGCCTATTCACGGCAGCGCACCCGATATCGCAGGCCAAGGCAAAGCCAACCCGCTCGCGATGATCCTATCAGCCGCATGGATGCTTCGCCTGAGTTTCGGCCTCGAAGCCGAAGCCACTGCCATTGAAGACGCTGTGTCTGCGGCGTTGGAGAAAGAGCAAACAACGGGCGATTTAGGTGGCGCGCTGAGCACCGCCCAAGTCGGTGCGTGGATCGCGGAATATGTCCAAAACTAACTCTCCAACTGTAAATTTGGATGATCTGTGCGCGCGCATTGATGCGGCGCAGGTTTATGGGCTGGCCCGACGTACACCGACGGAATACGCACCAAAATTGTCCAAGGCTTTGGGCCGCGATATTTGGTTCAAACGCGAAGATTTACAGGACGTGTTCTCCTTTAAAATTAGAGGGGCCGCCAATCGTATTTCTGGTTTGAATGATGATGAGCGCGCACGCGGCGTCGTGGCCGCTAGTGCTGGTAACCACGCGCAGGGTGTTGCGGCTGCGGCACGTCACTATGATACGCAGGCCATCATCTTCATGCCAATCACGACCCCGCCAATCAAAGTCGCTGCTGTTGAAGCCATGGGTGCAGCAACGCGACTGACGGGCGACAATTACGACGAAGCCTGTGCGGCCGCGATTGCACACGCCAATGCGACCGGTGCCGTCTTTGTACATCCATTCGACGAACCAGAAGTCATTGCGGGCCAAGGCACGGTTGGCAAAGAAATTTTAGAGCAGATGCCGCGCACACCCAGCGCCGTCTATGTCTGCACGGGTGGTGGCGGCCTTGTCTCTGGCATAGGGGCCTATTTCGATCGCCATGCACCCCAGACCCAAGTCATCGCTGTAGAACCTGCTGGGGCGCAAACTTTAGGAGCAGCTTTAAAAGCTGGCGGACCTATCGCCTTAGATAACGTCGACGGCTTTGCCGATGGTGTGGCCGTGCGCACATTTGGCGCCTTAACCTATCAGATCTGCACCCAAGTCGTTGATCAACACATGTCAGTAACGAATGATGAAATTTGTGCGGCTGTGCGCGATATATTTGAAGCCACCCGCACAGTTGTGGAGCCTGCGGGTGCAGTCGGCCTAGCCGGAGCTATCAAACATATTCGATCTGGTGACGCCCCCGATGGAGATTTGGTTGTCACGATCTCTGGGGCCAATGTAAATTTTGATCGCATAGGTCACATGGTCGATCGCGCCGAATTTGGTGCTGGCGAAGAAATGCTTTTTGCGGCGACGATTCCAGAGCAAGCGGGCGCGTTCCTCAATTTTGTACGCGCCTTGGGCCAACGCGCCGTGACGGAATTTAACTATCGTTTTGCCGATAGTGCGGAAGCGCATGTTTTGGTCGGTTTAAAGACGCGTGATTTAACAGATCGCGCGCAGGTCATTACCGATATGGCGGCGCAGAATATCAATGTGACGGACCTGTCTCACGATCGTCTGGCCAAACGCCATCTACGCCACATGGTTGGCGGGCGCGGTGATAATCAACCCGAAGCCGTTTATCGATTTGAATTCCCAGAGCGCCCCGGGGCCTTGACGCAATTCTTGGAAACGCTGGATGCGCGGTGGAATATTTCCCTGTTCCATTACTCCAATCATGGCGCGGCCGAGGGCCATGTGCTGTGTGGATTTCATGTCGCTGATGATGATATCGGGGCGCTTGAAGCCCAGCTAGGCGGCACAGGCTATCCGATGGCACGGGAGACAGACAACCCGGCCTATGGGTTCTTCCTCAGAGGTTAAACTTACAGAAACAGTCAAGGGTTGAGCGTCTCTCACGCGCATGTGATATCAGGATTCTTGACCGTTCAGTCTATATTCACATATAACGCTTGCAGACAGTGAGAGACTTATGACGAATTTGATTGATACATATTTGCTGAAATCAGGAATGCCCAAGGACGAACTTTGCAAAATTGGTCGGGCAAAGCGGGCTTTTTACTATTATGGCATGGGAACATTAGCCATTGTCGCGATTGCCCTTGGCACCCTCGGCCTCTTTAAAATTTTCGGCTAAGCTGACGCCTTACCTGTCCATCCAGTACGCGTTTTATAAGTAAACTGCCCGCGATCATTCAAGCGACGGCTGATAACGCCTCGATTTTTCAAGCAATTTAAATGTGCGACGGATTCCCCGACCGCCATGATGCGGTTGCTATCATCAATTTTGCGACGGAATAGGGCGGAATAAACACCTGTTGCGAGACGCGGTTCACGACAATGCTCCGCCAGACGATCCAGTGCTTTTTCATGATGCTCAATGAGCTTTGCCAACCGTTTGTGCGCACCGCGAAACGGAATACCATGGGCCGGACATACTAAGACGTCTTCGGGCAACTCCGCAATGAGCAAGTGACAGGATGATATCCAATCTTCCAGTGGGTTGCCTTCGGGTTCAGTCGGCCAAACGGACACATTCGAGCTGATATTTGGCAAAAGCTGATCGCCCGTCAGCGCGACATTGAGTGACTCAGAATACAGACACGCATGTTCTGGGGAATGACCTGACCCGATGATAATGCGCCATTCATTCCCACCGATCATCCCGATTTCACCGCTAACCAAACGGTCATAGCTCTGCGGCAAAGGCGCGATGGCCTTGCCGAACCCACCAAAACGCATTTTATAAAGTTCGATTTGATCGTCGGTAAACCCGCATTTCCGGTAGAAGCGAATACCTTCTTCAGGGGCAGCTTTGCCGGTATCGGCCGCCATCAAACGACAGAGAAAATACTCGCCGCGTGTCATCAAAAGGGGCGCGCCAAATTTGCGACAGAGCCAACCAGCCAAGCCCGTATGGTCGGGATGGAGGTGTGTGCAAATGACCCGGTTCACGGGACGTCCGCCCAAAAGGTCAACGAAGTGCTTTTCCCAAATCTTCCGGCTTACTTTATCGCCAATGCCCGTATCGACAACGACCCATCCATCACCATCTTTTAGCGCCCAAAGATTGATGTGATTAAGCCCCCGCATTGGCAGCGGGAATCGCAACCAAAAAACGCCGGGTGCGACTTCCGTTGCACTGCCGTTTTCAGGGGCCTCCTCGGCAATAAAACTCAGACCGCGACCTTCGTAACCGCTTTCACGGACAAGCGATTGGTCGGCGGGAGTTTTTACGGCGGATCGGGTCATGGACGATAGATAAGCGATTGAAACGCAAATTACAGCAATGAATTGCGCATAGACAAGGTGCAGCGTCGCGGAGCGCATGGACATTGCGCAAGGCCCGACATAGTTTCTGGTAAAAGACCCCGTCTGGGGCAGACAAATTAGGTGGGACTTTTGCCAAAACTGGTTTCAAAAATAAATCCGGACAGCGAGGCCTTTCGCGCCAATCGCGAGGCTATGGACTCACTCGTAAAAGACCTCCGAGAAAAGGTCGCGACGATCTCCCAGGGCGGCTCAGAACGTGCCCGTGAGAAACATTTGGCCCGTGGCAAGCTGCTCCCCCGCGAACGCGTTGAGCGTATTTTGGACCCCGGAACGCCCTTCCTCGAGCTCAGCCAAATGGCGGCTTACGGCATGTATGACAATCAAGTTCCCAGCGCTGGAATGATCACAGGTATCGGCCGCGTTGCAGGTCGCGAAGTCATGATCATCTGCAATGATGCAACCGTCAAAGGCGGGACCTATTACCCGATTACTTGTGAAAAACAGGGGCGCGCGCAGGAAATCGCCCAAGAGAATAAACTGCCCTGTATCTATCTGGTCGATAGTGGCGGCGGAAACCTGCCGAACCAAGCTGAAATTTTTCCAGGCAAAGGCGACTTTGGCCGCTGTTTTTATAACCAGGCCAATATGAGCGCCGAAGGCATCGCCCAAATCGCCGTGGTCATGGGCTCATGCACCGCAGGCGGTGCCTATGTTCCCGCCATGGCGGACGAAAGCATTATCGTTGCCGACCAAGGGACGATCTTTCTGGCGGGACCGCCGCTGGTGAAATCAGCAACAGGCGAAGACATTGATGCCGAGAGCCTCGGCGGCGGCGCGCTTCATGCGCGGACGTCTGGCGTGGTCGATCATCTGGCCGCCAATGATGCACATGCGCTGCAAATGGCGCGGGATTGTATTGAGACTTTGGGCAAAGCAAATCTGTCTTACACCCCTGAGGAGTCACACGAACCACCTGCCTATGACATTGACGAGTTAGATGGCGTTGTTCCGTCTGATCTGCGCCAACCCTATGATTGCCGCGAGATCATTGCCCGCATAACGGACGGCTCAAAGTTTACCGAGTTCAAAAAAGAATTTGGCACAACGCTCGTTTGCGGCTTTGCCATGATCCACGGTTATCGCGTCGGCATACTTGGTAATAATGGCGTGTTGTTTTCCGACTCGGCTGTGAAAGGCGCACATTTCGTTGAGCTCTGCGCGCAACGTAAAATTCCGCTCGTGTTCTTGCAGAACATTACGGGCTTTATGGTTGGCTCCAAAGCCGAAGCGGGCGGCATCGCCAAACATGGCGCGAAGATGGTGCATGCTGTCGCCTGCGCCAAAGTCCCGAAATTTACGATCATTGTTGGTGGCAGCTACGGCGCGGGAAATTACGGCATGTGTGGACGGGCCTACTCGCCGCGCTTGCTCTTCATGTGGCCCAATGCGCGTATTTCCATCATGGGCGGGGAGCAAGCCGCAGATGTCCTGGCGACCGTCAATCGCGACGCAAGCACATGGACAGACGCCGAACGAGAGGCGTTCAAGCAACCGATCATCGAACAATTCGAACGCGAAGGTCATCCCTATTTTGCCAGCGCCCGCATTTGGGATGACGGCATCATCGCCCCCCGCGATACACGGCGAGTTTTGGGCCTAGGTTTGGCGATGGCGGCAAATGCACCGCTAGAGGAGACACGCTTCGGCGTGTTTAGGATGTGACGCAAACATTTGATCCCGTGAATCAAATGGCCAGGAACCGAGGCCGCAGGCATCGGCACCATAAGTAAGAGAAACATGACGAAATCAGTTATAAACATCAAAAAAATCCTGATCGCCAATCGCGGTGAAATTGCGTGCCGCGTGATTAAGACCGCGCGGAAAATGGGCATTGCGACTGTGGCTGTCTATTCGGACGCCGACCGCAAAGCGTTGCATGTGCGCCTCGCAGACGAGGCCGTACATATCGGTCCCAGCCCAGCGGTGGAGAGCTATCTCGTCATAGACAAAATCATCGCAGCGGCCGTAGAGACGGGCGCGGATGCGGTCCATCCCGGCTATGGTTTTCTATCGGAAAATCCAGATTTCGTCCGAGCGTGCGAAAAAGCGGGGCTCATTTTCATTGGGCCATCTGCCGAAGCCATGGAAGCCATGGGCCTGAAAGATGCCGCCAAGAAATTGATGGATGAGGCGGGTGTTCCGATCACCCCTGGCTACCACGGTAAAGACCAATCGCCGAAATTGCTGAAAGCGAAAGCCGGCATGATTGGCTATCCTGTCCTCATCAAAGCCGTCGCAGGCGGCGGCGGTAAGGGCATGCGCAAGGTCGAAGCGGACACCGATTTCGATGCGGCGCTCGCTAGCTGCAAACGCGAAGCCGCCAGCAGCTTTGGCAATGAAGATGTCCTGATCGAGAAATATATCCAAAGCCCGCGCCATATTGAAGTGCAGGTCTTTGGCGACACCCACGGGAACGTCGTTCACATGTTCGAGCGGGATTGCTCGCTGCAACGCCGCCACCAAAAAGTGATTGAGGAAGCCCCTGCCCCCGGCATGACAGACTCCGTCCGCAAAGCCATGACCGACGCCGCGATCAAAGCTGCAAAGGCTGTGAATTACGTTGGCGCAGGCACAGTCGAATTCATCGTTGACGGCTCAGGCAAACTCCGCACGGACGGGTTCTGGTTCATGGAAATGAACACTCGCCTGCAAGTGGAGCATCCCGTGACGGAGATGATTACGGGTTTGGATTTGGTCGAATGGCAGATACGGGTGGCGCAGGGCGAGAAATTGCCCGCTCAAGAGACGATCGAAATCAACGGCCATGCAGTTGAAGCGCGCCTTTACGCCGAGGATCCAATTGGCGGTTTCTTGCCTAGCACAGGAAAGATAGCGCATTTGTGGGACTTCGGAAGCCACGGACGTCATGACAGATTGCGAATTGATACAGGTTACAAAGCACCATCCGAAGTGACAATTCATTACGACCCGATGATCGCAAAAATTATTGGTCATGGGCGAGATCGCTCGTCGGCGATCCAAGAAGTTTTTTCGGGCCTAAATAAAATTTTCGTTCATCCGCTAAAGACTAATAGCTTCACAATTTTCGCTTGCTTGGACCATGATGAATTTTGGAACGAAAATTTATCGACGCATTTTTTCGAAACTTATAAAGACGACCTAATTCCATTCGACATCCGTGAAGATGATCGAGCCTATGGCATTTTAGCCCTAAAACTCGTCTCCTCGCTCACGACTTGTAACAACGATTGCCGGGACGCCAGTATCGAAGGTTTCAATCTCAGAGATGGTTGGCGGATGAACCGACCCGATAATTCTGTCTTCCGTTTCAAACGTGGTGACGGGATTTGCGAAGTAAAAATTATTGGCCGCTACGAGGGATTTGATAAAGTAGAGGTAGATGGAAAGCCTTACGTTTTCCAAGATATAGATTACCCGCCCGGAGGCACGATAAAGGAGAAGCTTGATTATCTTCACGCTTGGTATTTCATCAGAACAAAAGACTACATGATCTTAGACTTTCAGCGGGCGCTGTTTAAATTCGAAATTGCTGATGGGCATCTCGATCTGCTCGCAGCCTCCTCCGACGCCATAACCGCCCCCATGCCCGGCAAGATCATTGCGCTGAATGTCGCTATTGGCGACACAGTCTCCGAGGGGGACGCGCTTGTCGTCATGGAAGCTATGAAAATGGAACAAACGCTAACCGCGCCACGCGATGGCGTTGTGGCCGAAGTTGGGGCAGAGCTTGGCGAGCTTGTAACTGACGGCGCTGTCCTCGTCAGTCTTGAAAAAGAAGAGAAGAAATAGATGTCTACGACCTCCTACCCGACACTCGGCTTTGGCCATTCCGAAACCACCGAGATGATCCGCGAGACGGTGTATCAATTCTGCCAAGCCGAATTGATGCCCATCGCCAATGAGATTGACTCCAAGAATGAGTTTCCGCGCCACCTCTGGGAAAAAATGGGCGCGCTGGGCATGCACGGCATTACCGTGGATGAGGCAGATGGTGGATTGGGTCTTGGCTATCTGGAACACACGATCGCGATTGAGGAAGTCTCCCGCGCGTCGGCGTCCGTTGGCCTGTCATATGGCGCGCATTCGAACCTCTGCATCAACCAGCTCCGTCGTTGGGCGAACCCTGAACAGAAAGCCAAATATTTACCGAAGTTAATTAGCGGCGAACATTTGGGATCCCTTGCCATGTCGGAACCGTCTGCGGGTTCTGATGTTGTCTCCATGCGCCTCAAGGCTGAGTCCGCGCAGGGCGGCTATCTCCTGAACGGCAATAAAATGTGGATCACCAATGCGCCCACGGCCAACCTGTTGATCGTCTACGCCAAGACCGACCCCAGTGCAGGATCTCGCGGGATTACGGCATTCCTGATTACGCCGGATATGGAGGGTTTTTCGACAGCACAGAAACTCGACAAACTCGGCATGCGCGGCTCGGACACTTGCGAACTCGTCTTCGAAGATTGTTTCGTCTCAGAAGAAAACGTTATGGGCAAACCAGGCCAAGGCGTTGAAATTCTGATGTCGGGGTTGGACTATGAACGCGTGGTTCTATCGGCGGTTTCCACAGGTATCATGCAAGCCTGCCTCGATACGGTTTTGCCCTATATCCACGAACGCAAGCAATTCGGCAAAGCCATTGGCGAGTTCCAGCTCATGCAGGGGAAGCTGGCGGATATGTATGTCTCGCTCTCAACGGCGCGGTCTTATTCCTACGCCGTGGCGGCCGCTTGTGATCGCGGCGAAACTACCCGCAAAGATGCTGCGGGCTGTATTTTATACGCAGCTGAACGCGCCACGCAGGTCGCGCTGGACGCCATTCAAATGTTGGGCGGGAATGGATATATCAATGATTACCCAACGGGCCGTTTCCTGCGCGATGCGAAATTGATGGAGATTGGCGCAGGTACGTCAGAGATCAGACGCTGGCTGATCGGACGTGAGTTGTTCAACGAAACAACGTAATAATTTAGATTGGAAGAATGAAGCTCCCGACCACACGGGGCGCAATGGTGGCCAGGAGCTGTCAGTCAAGCTTTGCAGCTCGTCTGCGCCCCTTAATACCGAAATGTTTAGCGCTGTCACCCCATCTAGCTGTGGAAAACACAACTTTTGGGAATTATTTCGTCCAAAAACGCATCAACTTATTGAGATCAGGACGGGCGCGTGGCGAACTGTGCGCTGTTGTCGCACCGATATAGATATAGCCTGCAACACGTTCGCGCTCGGATAAACCCAAGGCTTTATTGATGCGCGCGTCATAGGCAAACCATTCGGTTAGCCATTGGGCGGCAAATCCATGAGCTTGCGCAGCCAGACATAAGTTAAAGCAAACTGCGCCTGCCGATAACTCCTGCTCCCAAACGGGTGTACCCCGCACGCAGTCAACCGGCGATGAGATCACGGCGACAACAAGCGGTGCGCGGGTCAGGCGAGCGCCCTCAAAAATTGCGCGGTCCGCAGGTGCGTCGGGGTTATCGGCCATGAACGCGCTGGCGATATGTTGGCCGAATTGACCCCGTGACTCGCCTTCGAAAATTGTAAACCGCCAAGGGGCTAATTTCCGGTGGTCGGGGACGCGGGCAGCGATTTCTAAAAGCGTGTCACGGGTCGAGGCATCAGGGCCTGGACCCTCCATCAGCTTTGCCATATTTGAACGTCGCGTCGCCAGAAAATCGATCAACTCTGGGCGGTGCGTTGGAAGCGGGAAATGTGTTGGCGTGTCGGTCATGACATCGACATAGCGCCTAGACGCTAGGTTTTAAACGCCTTAACCTCTCGAATGTGAGAAAAGACACTCAGCCAAAGCCCTGCTCAGGAAAGGTACGCATCTGTCCAAATTGCGCAGGGCGTTTTGGGGTCGCAGAGTTATCGGATTTTTTGTTTGGAGAACATTGGAATCGCCTGCGATGTTTCGATTGCAAAAGCTGGAACCGATTTTCAAAACCGTCTCTTATTAGGTTCCTCTTCTACGGGGCCCTTGCCCTACCGTTTCTAGCCTTTGCCTGTGTTCCAACTTTTATCTTGATTGAAATTGGGTACGAGTATGTGGTGCTAGGACGAAATCGAAGCGGCAGAGGGATTGGCATTGTTTTTATTGCGATGTTTTCTCCGGTCATGAGTTATTTCATGATCAAATACCTGATACAGACTCTTCGATTTATGTCTTTCACCTTGGAGCCTTTCACCCATGACACCCGAACAAAAACTAAGTGAACTTAGTCTCACCCTCCCGACACCTGCCGCGCCCGTCGCGAATTATGTACCCTTTGTTAAAAGCGGCAATCTCGTTTTCATATCGGGACAGATTTCGAAGATCGGCGATGAGGAAGTCAAAGGCCGATTGGGCGAAGGGTTGAGCGTTGAACAAGGCCAAGCCGCCGCCAAACTCTCCGCATTGAACCTCATCGCGCAGATGAAAGCCGCCTGCGGCGGCGACCTTTCAAAAGTCAAACGCATCGTCAAATTGGGCGGATTTGTTCAAGCCACAACAGACGCCACCCAAGCCGATATTCCCAAGGTCATTAA
This sequence comes from Litorimonas cladophorae, assembly GCF_014652455.1. GTDB lineage: Bacteria > Pseudomonadota > Alphaproteobacteria > Caulobacterales > Maricaulaceae > Litorimonas > Litorimonas cladophorae. Next base: position 253,174 of record NZ_BMYV01000003.1, read on the forward strand.
TGGCTGTTCCGACCTCATGGTCGCGGTCTTTGGAGATGCGGGTCGTCATGCGCGGTTCGCCGTCTCGGCCCCCAGCCTGCCACTGGATGTCGCAGTTGAAATCGATGCCGTTGTGGAGATTGACGCGTAAACAGGCGCTATGTCAGACCCTACCTATACTGCGCGCATTCTCACTCAAATTTCTGACGTCACGGCGTCTGACTGGGACGCGCTTATCCCGCATGGAACGCACCCGTTTCTCTCGCACCGCTTTTTACTCGCGGCGGAAGAAAGCGGCTGCGCGAGCGCGGAGACGGGCTGGATGCCGCGTCATATTTGGGTCGAGGACGATACAGGCACCGCCATTGGCGCCGCCCCGCTCTATGTGAAATCTCACAGCCAAGGCGAATATGTTTTTGATCACGCGTGGGCAGACGCCTTGGCGCGGGCGGGAATGGAATATTACCCCAAGCTGCAATGCTGCGTGCCTTTCACCCCTGCAACGGGGCCGCGTTTGCTGGCCGCGACGGAACTAGGTCGTCAAGCGGTCGCGGGGGCAATGATGCAAGCCTGCGTCGAATGGGATATGTCGGGTGTGCATTTGACATTCCTCACCCCACAAGATCGCCAGACATTGAGCGAGTTGGGCTTTGCTGCGCGGGAAGATCGACAGTTTCATTTCATCAACCGCGACTATGCCGATTTCGATGCGTTCCTCGCCAGTCTCAGCTCTCGCAAGCGCAAGAACATCCGCAAGGAACGCAAAGCCGCCCAAGAAGGCGTCACGATCAAGCGCCTAACAGGCGATGATCTGAAGGACGAACATTGGGACATTTTCTACCGCTGCTATCTTGATACCAGCCAGCGGAAATGGGGACGTCCCTATTTGAACCGCGAATTCTTTGATCGGATGCAGCAAACCATGCGCGATGATATTATTCTCGTCATGGCCTTCGGCAAAGGCGGCGCGATGGATGGAGACCCGATTGCGGCGGCTTTGAATTACATCGGCAGCGACGCGCTCTATGGTCGAAATTGGGGGGCTTTGATCGACAAGCCATTCTTGCATTTCGAGCTTTGTTACTACCAGGCGATTGAAGCTGGATTAGAGCTTGGTCTGCCGCGTGTCGAAGCGGGCGCGCAGGGCGAACATAAACTCGCGCGGGGCTATGAACCCGTCGTCACCCATTCTGCCCATTGGCTCGCCCACCCCGGTTTAATGGGCGCGGTGGAAGACTACCTGACCCGCGAACGCGCCGCGGTTGAATATGAGGTCAATATTTTGGCCGATCATACGCCGTTCAAGAAAGCCTAAATGCACCTCGCCCTATTTCATATAACGAATAATTGGGACGACGCACGGATCGTGCAATCTTATCTGGAATATTACGGGCTCAACCCTGTCATTCCCAATTACCTGCAACTCTCGATGAACCCGTTCAAGATCATGGCCTTTGGCGGGATCCGCATTTACTTGCCCGAGGACCAACTGGAGCTGGCGCAGGAAATCCGCGCCACGCAGGGGGAATACGAAAGCCCCGATCTGGAACCCATGTCAAAAAGCCTTGTCGGTATGAAAATTCGAACGGTGTTCGCCGCCCCTAACTATTTCGTCGTGGCGCTCATCGCCATATGTCCGCCGCTGCTGACTGCGATTTTCTGGGTGGCCCTTTTCCCGTGGCTTTATATGACACTCTATTGGTGGCTCTGCGCGGGGATTATTTGCATTCCGCTTCATGCAAGATACATAGCGGTACCACGTCTGAAAAAGGATACGGCATGAGCCTCCACGACCCCTATAATGATCAGAATATTTTCGCGAAGATTTTGCGCGGCGAGATGCCTTGCGCGAAAGTTTATGAGGATGGCGGAACGCTCGTCATCATGGACGCCTTCCCGCAATCGCGCGGTCATTGCTTGATTATCCCGCGCAATGCCTCAACCAATTTACTCGGAGTTTCGCCCAAAGATATTGGTCGCCTGTTCGGGACCGTACAGCGTGTCACGGTCGCGGTTGAGAAAGCCCTCAAACCTGACGGCATTGTCGTCACACAATTTAACGGCGCGCCCGCAGGGCAAACGGTGTTCCACACCCATGTTCATGTCATCCCGCGCTACGCGGATGTCGCGCTTGGCGCACATGCCAGTGAAATGGCGGACATGAACGAGCTGACTGAACTCGCAACACTCATCCGAAACGAATTGGAGAAATAAATGCGTTACTTCCTCACCACAATCGCCGCTGCCGCCTTGCTCGCAGGGTGTGAAAATGGCGCGTCTTTGAAGCCTTTAGATATGGACAAGGTCGTCGTCGAAGAGGGTGGCTATGACATCGATCGTCAATACGCCAAATTCGCCGAAGTTCCGATGAACCCTGATGTTTCGTTCCTGACCGACACGGAACGACGCGTCGTAAATAAGTTAATCGAAGCCAGTGATTACCTGTCCCAAATTTATCTGCTGCAACGCGGAGCGGATTACCCTGAACGTCGTGCGGAACTCGCCAAGACAGGCTCCGAGATCGAACTAGCGATGTTCGATCTGCATTACGGACCCTGTGATAGCTTGGAGGACGACAATACGGTTTTCACGGGCGACACACCTTGCCCCAAAGGTGGCGGCTTCTATCCCACGGATATGACTAAGGCTGAGTTCGAAAAATGGATCGCCGATCACCCCGCCGATAAAGCCGCTTTCACATCGGGTTATACCGTAATCCGCCGCACGGATGATGGTGGATTGAAAGCCATTCCCTATCACGTCGAATATGCGGAGTATTTGAAACCCGCAGCCGCGCTGATGCGCGAAGCGGCGGCCATTACAACCAATGCAAATCTCAAACGTTTCTTGACGCTGCGCGCTGATGCATTCCTATCAGATGATTATTTCGAAAGCGAAATGGCGTGGATGGATTTGGACGGCCCCATTGAGATCGCGATTGGCCCTTACGAAGTTTATGACGACGGATTATTCGCCTATAAAACGGCTTACGAAAGTTTCGTCACCGTCAAGAACCCAGAGGAATCTGCCGCGCTTGATAAATACAAAGACTTCTTAAAAGACATGGAGAAAAATCTTCCTGTTGAAGAGCGTTATAAAAATTTCGCACGCGGCTTTGAAAGTCCGATTGCCGTGACGTATCAAGTTCACGGTGGCGGCGATAATGAAAATGGCGTCCAGACAATTGCCTTCAACTTACCCAATGATGAGCGTGTCCGCGAAGCCAAAGGTGCGAAGAAGGTCATCCTCAACAATGTACTAGGCGCGAAATATGACCGTATCTTAGCCCCAATCGGCGAGCGCGTTTTGGTGGCCGATCAAGCCAAATTGACAGCGAAGAAATGGATGAGCCACAACACGCTCTTCCACGAACTTTCCCATTCACTGGGACCAGGTACGATCACCGTCGATGGCGAAACGACGACGGTTAATGCGCAGCTCAAAGAGCTATCCTCGGGTCTTGAAGAAGGCAAAGCCGACGTTATGGGGGCCTATAATATCCTCTATATGATGGATCGTGGCGAGCTGCCGATTGCGGAAAAAGAAGCTTATCTGGCGACATATTTTACGGGTAAATTCCGCTCCATGCGTTTCGGCACAGGCGCGGCCCACGCCAAAGGCGCGGCGTTCCAGTATAATTATATCCGCGAAGTCGGGGCCGCCGAGTGGTTGCCAGAAGAGGGCCGTTTCAAGCTTGATTTCGACAAGTTGGAACAGGCGATTTCTGACCTGACAGGCAAGGTCGTACGCATCCAAGGCGACGGGAATTACGACGCGGCCAAAGCATTTTTGGACCAGTATCTGCCGCTCGACGCGGCAGCAGAAACAGTCCTGAGCAACTTGGACGATATCCCCTATGATATCCGCCCGATCTATCCAGACGCGCTGTAAAGCTTATCGCTCCACCTGCTCACCCCGATGAAAGTCGGGGTGAGGGCATTACCCTATAAGGATATTTGAACATGACGGGGTCGACACATCTTCCAAATCTCTTGGCGTCCATGAGCCCTGAATTGCGAGACGAGACGTTTGTCTTTACTACCCTCGCGCCCGATGCGCCCGTCCCTGACCTTGGCGCCGTCATGCAATTTCAAGAAGCAGAAGGCCTCACACTCATCGCGCCTTTGGAGCGGGCCAAACAGCAAGGTTTGGCCTATGAGTTTCCGTGCCGCATGATTACGCTCAATATCTATTCGTCGCTGGAGGCCGTTGGGTTTCTAGCCGTTATTACGACCCATCTGGCGAAACTGAATGTCGGCGTAAATCCTGTCTCAGGATTTTACCATGATCACCTATTCGTCCCAGAAGACCGCGCCACAGATGTGATGACCGCTCTGATCGAATTGGCGCATAGCTATCGCGATCAGGATAGAAGTTAAACGCGAAAAGCCGACTCCAATCTCTTTCCCGTTTTCCATGAAGATAGAATCGAATGGTTTCAGAACCTTACAATTAAATCCAACTATCGTCTCCCCGCTTTCGGATTCTGTGTCATTTTAAAGCTGTCTTCTTTCAACGGGCGGTCATGTGCACATTGACAAAGTGCAGTTCTGTTTATTGAGAATCGAAAATTGGGCGAAGCTGGCCCATTTTTCGATACTCATTTGCCTAAAGCAAAACAGAATTGCACGGACCGGAAAGAAGCGACGCTTGTCATTGGAGGACGCTGGGTAATGTCAGTGAAATTGGGTGGCCTAACGCGAGCTGATTACCCCAAGACTGGGTTGTTCGGCCGTTAGTGGAAAAAGGCGTCGTCGCGTGGGTCCCTTCGGGGCCGAAAACATATTAGCTCTTTTCCGGTTCCGCCGGGCCCTTTGAATACCCACGCGAACATCCCGACTTTCGGGGCATTTTTCCAGACTAAAAGATACAGGAACCGAAATGGGTCTGAGGAGAGCAAAAGCGACGGCCTTGGGGTCGTCCGATCAGCCCGCTTGAGAAAACCGCAACTCATCCCCATCGATGAGGTCGACTTTTGCTGCGCAATTTTCACCATCTGCTTTGCAAAGAACTTCGGGGATTGTGAGCGTGTCAAATGCATCGCAGCTTTGGCCTTCCAAAATAACGCGCGCTTCAGAGCTCTCGCCCGCGGCTGCGGCTGGTGCAAACATATTGCCTTTGGTGTCATCCCCGGGCCCCGTCACGGTAAATCCAATCATGGTGACATTGACGTCGGCGTCTAATCCATTTTCCACGCGGATCGGCACGATACAGGCCCGAGGTTCGGCAACGGGATCGAGCAAGCGGAGCTGCACGATGCCCTCTTTCACAGCGATAACATCGACGGGGGCTGCTGTGTTCAGCTCTGTATCAGCCGTGACTTTGGTCTCATCCGTATTGGCCGGTTGGCAAGCGGCGAGAAGAAAAGCGGCTAGGCAAAAACGTTTCATAGGAGGGCTCGACTTAGATCGGGATAGCATTTTGGGCACAATAATCTTGGATGACACCGCGAAGGGATGAGGAACGGGACTCGATACTCATCTGCGGGATAAGGACCTTGGCGAGGTCATCTGCATCTAGTTTTAATAAGGCCGCTTTCACGGGACCGATCCCTGTGACAGGCATAGAGAGCGTCCGATATCCCAAGGCGGTCAATGCGACAGCTTCCAGCGGACGGCCCGCAATTTCACCGCAGACGGACACAGGGGTATCATTGGCTTTGCAGCGGTCAGAAATGAATTTCAGCACGGAAAGCGCCGCAGGATGAAGCGGATCATAACGGTCTGATACACGGGCATTGTCACGATCTGCGGCAAAGAAAAATTGCATCAGATCATTTGCGCCGACGCTCACAAAATCGGCGTGATCACAGACGGCCGAAACTTGCCACGCCAAGGAGGGCGTTTCGAGCATCACGCCCACTTCAACCTTTGCGGGGAGGTCTAAATCAAGTGACGCCGCGCGTTCAATTTCTCGATCAAAGAGCGCACGCGCTTGCATCATTTCATCCACGGTGGTCACCATGGGGAACATCACGCGTAAGTGCTTTCCAGCGCCTGCCGCCACCAAAGCCCGCAATTGATAGCGCATCAGGCCAGGGCGATCCAAAGCAATGCGAATGGCGCGCCACCCGATAGCTGGGTTTTCTTCGGGCACAGGGTCGATGTAAGGCAGGATTTTATCGCCGCCCAAATCGAGTGTACGGAAGGTCACAGGTCGAGTGCCCGCCGCCTCAATCGCCTGACGATAGAGCGCGGTTTGCTCTTTTAACTTCGGCATGAAGTCGCTGACCATGAATTGGAATTCAGTGCGGAATAGACCGATGCCATCAGCGCCAGCTTGATCAAGTTGCGGCAGATCAACGAGCAGGCCTGCGTTCAATTGCAGGGCGACCGCATGACCATCCTTCGTCACGGTCGGTTGGAATTTCAACGCGTCATAGGCGCGGGTCAGCTCGCCCTTCACATTCATGCGAAGGTTAAAGCTGTCCAAAATACTTGGCAGAGGACGAACATGTACGACGCCCGCTTCGCCATCCACCAGAACGGGATCGCCCGTTTCAATGATGTCCAAGATACCATCTGCTCGCCCGACCAATGGGATGCCTAAGGCGCGGCAAATAATGGCCGCATGAGACGTTGCAGAGCCTTCTTCAAGGACAATGCCACGCAGTTTTTTGCGGTCATAATCGAGCAGTTCTGCGGGACCCAATTCCCGTGCAAAGAGGATCGCGTCATCGGCGAGTTTTTTATTCCCGGGTCCGAGTTTTTCTCCGCTCAGCGCGCGGATCAAACGGTTGGCGAGATCTTCCAGATCATGCAGACGCGCGCGCAAATACGGGTCACGCGCCTTCATCAATCGCGCGCGGTGTTCGTTGCGCACACGTTCAACGGCCGCTTCAGAGGTCAGGCCTGACGACACCGCTTCGCGTAAGCGTCCGACCCATTTTCGGTCATAGGCGAACATGCGGTAGGTCTCGTAAATTTCTTTCGAGGCGCGAGAGAGCGACGCCGCCTCGCCCGACACCATGGCGTCCACACTGGCGCGCAGGATTGTAATTCCCTCTTCCAGTCGATGTTGTTCAACAGGAATATTTTCAGCCAACAGGTTTGCGGGCGCGACGGGCGGAAGATGTAGATGCGCCGAACCACGGATCAAACCGCCAGCGAAGGCTTTGCCCTGAACGGTCTCAGGTTTGGTTGGCGCAAGGGAAATGCCTTTAAGCGCGCCTTTTTTACCGCCCACACGTTCATCATCAATGATGATCTCGGCCAGAACCATCGCGACGGTCAGAAGGTCTTCAACCTCGGCCTCGGTGAAGGTGCGAACCCGGTTAGATTGAACAACCAAGACACCAAGCGTGCGACCGCCTCGCAGAATTGGCACGCCCAAGAAGCTCTTAAATGGGTCTTCGCCTGTTTCGGGGCGGTAGGAGAAAAGCGGGTGCGTCGGCGCATCAGCAAGGTTAAGCGGGCGCGCCGTCAATGCCACATGACCGACCAAACCTTCACCGGGTTTCATGCGCGTCTTATGAACCGCAGATTTGTTCAACCCTTCCGTCGCGGAGAGCTCTAGCTCAGAACCTGGCCGCAAGAGATAGATCGAAGCGACTTTGACAGCCATCGAAGATTGGATCGCGGCGACAAACGCGTTCAGCCGCTCCTGCACCGACTCGGTGCCGCCCATAACACCGCGAATCGCGCGCATCAGCTTGGGTGGCTTGGCCGTTATGTTGGGATCAACGTTCACCGCATTGTCTTAGCAGTCCAAAGCTGAAAAGGCCTATGAAAAACTGGGAAGGTTACGTGTTTTTGTCGGCCTGCTCGGAAATCAGGCGGAAACGGGAGACGTTAGACGTTAGACGTTTAGTCAATCGGCTCATTTGTTGCGGGGTCGTCAATTTCATTCTCGTCTGAGGCTTCAGCGTCAGTTTTATCCCAGTGGGGGTCGCGCCCCATGATGGGCTCTTCAATGTGAATGACAACGCGCCGCCCTTTGATGTCGACTTTGGGTACAGCCGTTTTTGTGAAGGGGTGAAAGAAGCTCGATTGCTTTTCCGCTGATTTAGGAGGCTGGATCTCCAACATGTCACCGGCTCCGAAATCATGGACGCTACGTATGGTGCCGACACGTTTTCCATCCGTGGTTTTCACGTCCAGACCGACGAGGTCCGTGTAATAGAAATCATCTTCATCGGGTTCCGGCAGAACAGAGCGAGGCACGAATAATTGCGTTCCGCGCATGGCCAAAGCTTGCTCGCGTGAGGTAATTTGCTCGGATCTCATAGTGAAGGCATTCCCGACGGGGCGAGGATTTTTGGGGACCAAGATTACCGTTCCATCCTCACCTAAGAGCGGACCATATTCGGCAAAATCTGATGGAACAGCAGTGAAGGATTTGACCTTCACCGCGCCATGCACACCATGCGCGCCAGCTATCACAGCCACACATGTAAGGTCTGTTGGGGATTTTGGTTGATCATCTGACATGGCCGGTCCCTATCCCTCGCCACCTATTTTAGCAAAGGTTTAATCAGACGCATGCGCTCTGAGAGCGCAGTGCATAACAACGACAAACTAGTCTTTAGAGTTTTGATCGAATCTCATCAATCAAGTCTGTTTTCTCCCAAGAGAACTCGCCATTCGGTCCAGGGTCACGGCCAAAGTGACCATAGGCCGAGCTTGGCGCGTAGATGGGCTTGTTTAGGTCCAGATGCTTGCGGATACCATGAGGCGTGAGATCCATCACTTGACGAATAATGCGCTCGATCTTGTCACCTTTGATCGGGTTATTGTCATCCACGTTGACGTAAATCGATGTCGGCGACGCCACACCAATCGCGTAGCTCACCTGAATTTCGACCCAAGGTGCAATGCCCGCCGCAACCAAATTTTTCGCGAGATAGCGCGTGGCATAAGCGGCCGAACGATCAACTTTCGTCGGATCTTTGCCAGAGAACGCACCGCCGCCATGCGGCGCCATTCCGCCATATGTATCGACAATAATTTTACGACCCGTCAGACCCGCATCTCCATCAGGTCCACCAATGACGAATTTGCCAGTCGGGTTGATGTGAAAGATCGTGTTATCAGTGATCCAGCCAGCCGGCAGAACATCCTTGATATAAGGCTTTACGCGTTCCGCGATTGTTTTGGAGTCCAGCGAGGCATCGAGATGCTGCGTTGATAAGACAATCGCTGTCGCTTCGACGGGGCGACCATTGTGATATCGGACTGTGACTTGAGACTTGCTGTCCGGACCCAACCAATCCTGACCCTCTTCTTTTCGGGCTTTGGCCAAGCGTTGCAGAATTTTATGCGAATAATGAACGGGCGCAGGCATTAGCGCATCAGGCACATCGCTAGAGGCATAACCGAACATGATACCTTGATCGCCAGCGCCCTCTTCTTGGTGGAGGCCAGCCCCCGAATCGACACCTTGCGCAATATCGACACTTTGCGGATGCAAGAGCACATCGATATCTGCATGTTTCCAATGGAAGCCATCTTGCTCATAGCCAATGTCGCGAATGGCCTCGCGGGCTACCGCTTCAATACGCTCCGGCGTGATGGAGGCTGGGCCCCGTGTTTCACCAGCGATGACGACTTTATTTGTCGTTGTCAGCGTTTCCGCTGCGACGCGAATTTGCCAAGGGTCCATGCCTTGGGCGATGGCTTCGCGAAAGAATAGATCGACGATTTCATCAGAAATACGGTCACTGACTTTGTCAGGATGACCTTCTGAGACGGATTCAGATGTGAACTCGTAAGATTGGCGGCTCATGGCTCGCTCCTCGATTTTAAGGCTCTACGCTTTTTATTATTATTTAGAGGCAGTGTAGGTGGCCCGATATTGAGCCACCTCGGATTTTCAGTAAGTTTAGTAGCGGTAATGTTCCGGCTTGAATGGGCCTTCTTGTTTCACACCAATATAGTCCGCTTGTTCTTGCGACATTTTCGTCAGCTTCACGCCAATCTTCTCAAGATGCAAACGCGCGACTTTTTCGTCCAAATGCTTCGGCAGCATATAGACTTTATTTTCATACTTCTTGGACGCCGCGTGCGCGTCTTCCCAAAGTTCAATTTGTGCCAGAACTTGGTTCGTGAAGGACGCGGACATAACGAAAGACGGATGTCCTGTGGCGTTGCCGAGGTTCAATAGGCGACCTTGAGAGAGTAGGATCATCCGGTTTCCGCCCGGGAATGTGATCATATCAACTTGGTCTTTGATGTTCGTCCATTTGTGATTTTTCAAAGCTGCGACTTGGATCTCATTATCGAAGTGACCAATGTTACCGACAATCGCCATATCCTTCATTTCGCGCATATGCTCCAAACGAATGACGTCTTTATTGCCTGTTGTTGTGATGAAGATATCAGCTGTTGCGACTGTGTCTTCGAGGGTCGTGACTTCGAAACCATCCATCGCGGCTTGAAGTGCGCAAATTGGGTCAACTTCCGTGACTTTAACGCGTGCGCCTGCACCTGCAAGTGAGGCCGCAGAGCCTTTGCCCACATCGCCATAGCCCAGAACCACGGCCGTCTTACCAGCCATCATCGTATCTGTAGCGCGACGAATGCCGTCAACGAGCGATTCTTTGCATCCGTATTTGTTGTCGAATTTTGATTTCGTAACAGAGTCATTCACGTTGATCGCAGGGAACGGGAGACGTCCTTCTTCGACCAACTGGTAAAGGCGATGCACGCCAGTTGTAGTTTCTTCGGACACGCCAACGATTTGGGCGTGAACTTTCGTGAACCAACCTGGGCTGGCGGCCATGCGCTTCTTAATTTGCGCGAAGATTGCCGCTTCCTCTTCTGAAGCAGGCTCACCTGCGATGAGGTCCGTTTCACCCGCTTCAACGCGAGCGCCCAAGAGAACGTAAAGTGTGGCATCACCACCATCATCAAGAATGAGGTTTGGACCTTCTGGGAACAAGAATGATTTATCGAGATAATCCCAATGCTCTTCGAGAGACTGCCCCTTGATTGCAAAGACAGGCACGCCACTTTCCGCAATAGCTGCAGCCGCATGGTCTTGTGTCGAAAAGATGTTGCATGACGCCCAACGCACATCCGCACCCAGAGCCGTAAGTGTTTCAATTAGAACCGCCGTTTGGATGGTCATGTGAAGAGAGCCGACAATGCGGGAGCCTTTGAGGGGTTTCTCTTCGCCAAATTCTTCGCGCAGAGCCATCAATCCTGGCATTTCGGTTTCGGCGATGTCGAGTTCCTTGCGCCCAAATTCGGCGAGGGAGATGTCTTTTACAATGTAATCTTGTGCGCTCATGGCCAGATGTCCTGATCGATAATATCTTAAATTAGACCGCCACATACGCGCCGCCACACCTATCGTCAACACGATATAACGTTTTTCTTATATGCCCTACTCACCTTATGGCATAGGGTGACTTGTAATCTGTCGCGGGTTAGGTCGTACCCAAATCATTGAGGAACCCACCATACCCGCTATTTCAGTCATTATTGTCAATTACAACGCCGGCGACTATTTACGCCGCAGCGTCGAAAGCCTGCTGGAACAAACCGTATCTGACTTTGAATGTTTCATTGTCGATAATGGTAGCACGGATGGTTCAATGGCGGCGCTTCCAGGTTTGGACGCACGCTTCATCAAAATGGAAATGGGTGAAAACCTCGGCTTTGCAGTCGCCAATAATCGCGCCGCAGACCGGGCCAGCGCAGATTGGATTGCCTTACTCAACCCTGACGCTTTCGCCAGACCCGATTGGCTCGAGCAGGGCCTCGCAGCGCGATCACGTCTGCCAAACGTCGCAATGGTCGGCAGCACGCAGATCTTGGCGCTCGAACCCCATAAATTTGATGGCTTAGGCGATGAGTATCACGCCTTCGGCGTCGCTTGGCGCGCGGGATTTGGCGAGCCCATCAGAGACATTCAGACGCGTGAAGCGTTCGGCCCTTGCGGTGCGGGCGCATTTTATGACCGCCACGTCTATCAGGCCTTGGGTGGGTTTGATGAAAGCTTTTTTTGCTATCACGAAGACGTCGATCTCGCGTTTCGTATACGGTTGGCAGGATATCGTTGTGTGCAGAGTGCGGAGACTGTAATTGATCATGTCAGTTCCGCCATTTCTGGGCGCGCGTCAGAATTTGCCGTTTATCATGGCACGCGCAATCGAATCTGGACCTTTTTCAATAATATGCCCGGACCTCTCTTGATCTTGCTAACGATTCCACACCTGCTCTCAAACCTCGCATTTTTGACCGTTAGTTTGTTTCGCAAAGGGCGGTTTTCCCCGACTTTTCGAGGCATGCGAGACGGGTTTTTTACGCGACCAAATAGTCGGTCTGCAAAGGTGGTTCGGAAAGCCTCCCTTCTGAGCTTATTGAAATCTATGGGATGGAACCCGCTGAAGGTTGTTAAACGGCGCTGCGTCAATGAACGCCCCCTTTCAGATCATTCGGAATAACTCACCGCTGACAGTCACGAGTTGGCCCCTTCTGAAATGTCTGATAGATGCACCAAAAATATGCAGCTGATACAGCGCAGACGGGGTTAAAATGGACAGTAAATTAACACGACGAGGCTTGATGGGTCTAACCGCTGGCGCGGGCTTAGCCGCCTGCTCCGCGCCTAATCCAATCTCTGCGCGGAATGACGGAACCGTCTCTTCGGGCGCTTTCGCCCATGGCGTCGCTTCTGGTGACCCCTTTGCAGAAAGCGTTGTGCTTTGGACCCGTGTGACTCCTGACACGGAAGGCGACATTGAGGTTCTCTGGGACGTCGCTCAAGAACGAGACTTCACCAGTCTTATCGCGACGGGCGCCCTGCAGACAAATGCTGCTAAAGATTATTGCGTCAAAATTGTTGCGGAAGGCCTGTCCCCGAGTACGGAATATTTTTATCGCTTCCGCTCTGGAAACGCCTTCTCTCCCGTCGGGCGCACGCGGACTCTACCTGTGGGATCGCCTGAAAAATTGCGCTTTGCTGTCGTGTCCTGTGCCAACTGGCAGCACGGCTATTTCAATACCTATGACGCCGTGGCCAAACGCGCGGCGGTCGACCCATATGATGCGATGATCCACCTCGGTGATTATTATTATGAATATGGCGAAGAAGCAGCGGGACGGCTACCCGATCGTGTACATGAGCCCAAACATGAGATCGTCAGCTTGGATGATTACCGCACACGTCACGCGCAATATCGATCAGATGCCGCACTACAAGCCGCAACCTCTGCGATGCCGCTGATTGCGGTCTGGGACGATCACGAAACCACAAATGATAGTTGGAAAACGGGCGCCCAAAACCATCAACCCGACATAGAAGGTGACTGGGATGTACGTAAACAAGCGGCCCTGCGCGCGTATTACGAATGGATGCCTATTCGGGAGCCGAAGGTCGGACGCGTTCGCTCCGATATTTACAGGAACTTTCGCTTTGGTGATTTAATGAATTTAACCTGCGTCGAAACACGCCTGACAGCACGCGCGGAACCGATCATTGTCGAGTCCTATTTGGACGAGATCAGCGCAGAAGGCGGCGCAGACAAATTCCGGAAGGACGTCCTTTATGCGCCTGATCGAGAAATGTTTGGGGCAGACCAGAAAGAGTTTATCATCAATGCATTGCGCAGTTCAAAAGAAGATGGCGTCCAATGGCGTTTCTTAGCCAACCAAGTTATCATGGGGCGGTTGCTTACGCCTGATTTCTCGCCTTACATTACAGAAGAAGCCTTCGCGAACATCGAACCAGATTGGCCAGGGGTGCGCGATTTTGTTACGCTCAGCCAATATAATATGCCTGTTTATCCCGACAGTTGGGATGGATATCCGGTCGCGCGCGAAAATTTCTACGCCGCGCTGGATGCTGAAGGCCTAAACGACTTGTTGGTCCTAACCGGCGACGCCCATGAATTTTGGGTCAATGATCTGACGTCAGAAACTGGCACCAAAGTCGGCATGGAAATTGTGACCAGCTCAGTCTCGTCCGAAACGCTGCAGGCTTATCTGGGCGACGGCACAGCTGACCACAATTTACTGCTGACGAAAGAAAACCCAGATGCGCGCTATTACAATGCAACGATCAATGGGTTTATCGATTTGACGGTGACGCCGAAGAAAGTGGATGCACAGATGGTAGGCGTAAATACGGTTTTATCGAAGGATTACACGACGGTCGAAACCGCGCGCTTCGCGTTGAAAAAATCAGGCGAGACGATCAAGGCTAAATCGCCCAAGGGTTTGAGCTTCACCCAACGCGTGTTATTTCACGGGCTCGGTTAAACCCCAGAGGTCATGCTACGTCCCGACGGGGTAGCCCCGGCTGCCCCGAAAGGTGAGGATGGGCCGCAACGTGATCCGCTTTCAATTGCGCCGAGCCTTTTCGAGATCCGTCATGCGACCAGCCGGGCGGCGCAAAGAGATACTTCAACCGCTGACTCACTGATAAGCCGGGCGTAAACGCATCCTTTACCGCGGCCCACATTTCCGCAAATGCAATCTTGATCGGATTATAAGTCCCGACATTTTTCACGAGGCCATATTGGATCTCAACAGTGTCATCCTCTGGCACAAATGTTCCAAACATCTTGTCCCAAATAATTAAAATGCCCGCATAATTTGTGTCCAAATATTGCGGGTTTGTCCCGTGATGCACCCGGTGATGTGAGGGCGTGTTAAAGACAGCTTCAAACCATTTCGGCAAACGTCGGATTGCTTCCGTATGGACCCAATATTGGTAAAGCAGGTTCAGGGAGCCGACAAAAGCCAAAAGGAGCGGATGCACACCCAAGACCACAAGCGGCGTGGAGAGCAAAACAAAGCCCGTAAAGTGATTATTCCAAGGCTGCCGCAACGCCGTTGAAAGATTATAGTGTTCGCTACTGTGATGAACGACATGAGCGGTCCAGAACCATCGAATACGATGGGCTGCGCGATGCTTCCAATAATAAAGAAAGTCTTGCGCGACCAGCGCCAAAATAATCACCGGTAACGTTACGCCCCAATCTAAAACTCGAAACTGCCACGCCCACATTAATACGCCGAGGCTGATAAAGGTCATTGCAATATCTGACACTAAATTTCCGAAGCCCATCAACATTGAGGTGAGCGCGTCTTTTGTTTCATATCGCCCTGCGAGCTTCCCTCGGCGAACAAACCACCACTCTAGCGCAATGGTGATCACAAAGAAGGGCACAGCCAGCGCGAGTACCATTGGAAACTCGGGTGGAGGTATCGGGAGATCAGAATTCATACGCTAATTTCTGTCACATCGTAAGCGGTGTCAATGCGACGCCATCACGCGAGAATTCCCGATTTATAACTGACACGAAACGGTCAACATGCGAGAGCGGCGCAAACTTTAATAGCACGAGCCCGTCTATGACTGAGGTTAAAACACCTGAGCCCAAACAACTAAAGCGAACCGTAGGTTTTCCAGGCGCGGTTTTGTTGGGTTTAGGCTCTATACTTGGGACTGGCGCTTTTGTCGGTTTGGCTCTGGCGGTCGGAATTTCTGGGGCGATGACGCCTTATGCGCTTTTGCTGGCGGGTTTACTTGCAGGCTGTAACGCCCTGTCGAGCGCGCAACTCGCAGCAGCCCACCCTGTTTCGGGCGGAACTTATGCCTATGGCTATCGGTTCTTGTCGCCGGCGGCTGGGTTCACCGCCGGAACCTGTTTCATGCTGGCAAAATCGGCCAGCGCCGCCGCGGCAGGATTGGGGCTGGCAATCTATCTGTTCCCACAATTTAATACGAATATAGTCGCTGCGTACCTTATCATTGGGATTACGGCGCTTGTCGCGCTGGGTCTGCGCCGCGCGAATGTCGTCAACACAGTCCTCGTCATCATAACAGTCAGCGCGTTAATTTGGCTGGCCGTTGCAGGCCTATTTTCGCCCGCGTCCGCGCCATCTATTGAGCGAAAAATTTCATCACCCGACTTTCTGCAAGCCACCGCCCTGCTCTTTGTCGCCTTTACGGGGTACGGACGCATCGCGACCTTGGGCGAAGAAGTGAACAACCCTCGTTCCACCATCCCAAAGGCCATCATCGCCACTATTTTTATTTCAACGGCATTATATTTCGTGGTCCTTCTTTCGGGATTAAATGTTTTGGGCGTCGACGGAATCGAAAAGGCAGCTCTCGCGAAATATGCTCCGTTACAAATGGTGGCCGAAACTCTAGGACACTCTCCGCTTACACTCACAATATCCATTGCCGCAGCGACGGCCATGGCAGGGGTCGCGCTGAATTTACTTCTCGGACTAAGCCGCGTTTTACTAGCAATGGGTCGACAAGGGGACGCGCCAAAAGTCTTTGCCAAGCTAAGCGCAAAGTCTGAGCCCCTTATCGCGGTTTGGGGGGTGGGCATCGCCATTGCGCTTATCGCTGCCTTTGGCGGGCTAAAACTCGTCTGGAGTTTTTCTGCGTTTACCGTTCTCGTCTATTACGCCATCACCAATCTTTGTGCCCTGCGTCTCGCGCCCGCTGATCGTCTTTGTCCACGCGTCATCAGTTGGTTGGGCCTCATTGGGTGCGCGGGCCTCGCGCTCTTCGTCGATCTGTCTGTGATCTTCGCAGGCACGGCGTTAATTGTTGTGGCATTAGGCCTACGGTTCGTTTCTATTCATAAATGAATTTAAGTCACGATGGTGGATCGAGAACTTCAACTCTGATTTTTTTGACGTCCATATTCAAAACCTCCGCCATTTCCCCAGGCCAAACAGACGCATGATCGAGACCCTGCTGTGCCGTCAATGCCCCTGGGCGGAACTCTATAGAGTAGTCTGTCCAACTCTCGGTGAGTTCTCGACGCGTCCACCCGCTATCGCCTGATCCTGCCGAAAAATACCCCATGTCAAAATGCTCAAGGGGATTAATACGAGAGGCGCGCGCCGTCACAGTCATACGCAGCAATCGCGTTGCGAAAGCGCGCTCATATTGCGGTCCCAATGGTGCGAAAACACCCGGTCCGGGAGGAAGGCTCTCCCTTGCAGCGGTGCTGGACAGTCGCGCAAAAGCACTTTCACCACCCGCCGCAGCCACATAAATCGCCTGAGTACCAGGTTGAGCGGTCAAGCGAACCAACTCCTCGCCTTCCATTGTGTACCCATTATCCCAAATCTCGCGGTCGGTCAGGTCGATACGCTCCCCAAGTGACAGTGCAAAGACGATCATTGCGGCAACAATGATGGCGGCGAGCGGGTAAAAATAACGGTCTTTGAGCATGATATGTAGATCGGGTTCAGGGGAGGTTCAATTTTATGCTATAAGGACAAGGAGACGATAGGCCAATGGATTTACGGCGGTCACGAAATTATTCGAAGGCGTAGCCATGACTATTAAATCCATTTTTCATCTGTCCATCTTGACAACAGCTCTGATATGTCCTGCCGCCGCTTTCGCCCATCCTGACAAACCAGAAGCAGGTTCTGAAACGACTGTCGAGCTCTCGACCCTTGATCCAGATGGAGAGCTGTCGGATAAAATCGACGCTAAACTTTCAGAGCACAAACTCCGGATCGCGAAATCGTCGGCGCGTTTGAAACGAAACCTCGATAAGAAGCAGGCTGCCGCTGATGGCGACGTGTCTGAAGAAATCGAAGCGGTCGCCGATCTATTGGAAGATGTCTTTGCCAAAGATGGTCTGTTCCGCGACCTCACCGCACTCGTGAGGGATTTCGCACAAGATGTTGAAGTTGATAAGCAAGACGGAAAGACCGTTCTGCGGTTTGACGGCGCGACCGTCGGCCAGATTGAAACCCGAAAAAGCCGCGATAGCGACGACCGCCTTTCCATTTCAGGGCTTGGTAAGAACTTGACCTTGGACCGCGAAACCATCGTCAAAGATGGCAAGTCTAAGACCCGGATTGTGATTGAAATGGACGGCCAAGACTCTGTCGATATCACGCTTCCCCAAATTGATTAGAACCAGATTGATTAGACTAAAAACAGCACAGCGCGTTCGTCTGCGCGTTCCCGCAATGCACTGCCCAACATATCCGTCAGTTCGCCCGTGAAGCGGGTGGAGGCGGCATCGGTCCACGCCGTCTGGACTGCCGTGATCAAATCTCCGCGCTGCTTATTGACGGCAGATCGGATACGGCCATCGGTCAAAATTTGCCGCGCCACCACAGGCATTTTCGCGCTGCGGACTTTTCCTGAAATTGCCTTCTTCCCAAACAAATAGGTCCCACCCAACATTGCGCCGCCGAGGATAACGCCTAACGGGTTGAGGAAAAGGATGGCAAAGACATTCGCATGCGCCAGTAGCGAACCGATTAAAATCGCTGACAATGTCGTCCCAACTAGGGCCGTATCGCTTTCCACGGATCCGACATTTGGCATGGCGAGTGACATACCCTCCAGATGCCGGGACACATGTTGCGAGTCATTGAGCGACAGCACCATAGCAGGCAGTCCATGATCGCGGCAGAGCGGATCGGTTACCGTTTCAATATCGCGCTGTAGCCCCGCGAACCAGACATCAATCACGGGCCGTAGCGCGGCTTGGGCGGCATCAGACCCGAGCCACTCGGCGACGCGTTTATTTAAGTCGCCTTCAACTTCGTCCAAGGTCGGTATTTTGCCCGTCCGCCAATCGCGAAACGCGGGCAGAATACAAGCATCCGTAATGGCGTCGACCAAAACGGGGGCGAGTGTTTTGCCAAGACCGCCTGAGGCTTTCGCAGCCTTGGCGGCAATGTCCCCGCCTTCGCGTGTGTGGCGGCCGACTTCGGTTTTGAAACTGGCGTGAAGATGTTCGAACCGTCCGAGCCAGGCTAGACCGCGTGCAATCGCGAATTCCGGTTCCGCACCCCGAACAACGCGGGCTTTGGGGAACGCGGCTTTGGTCGCCGGAAGGACCAACGGCAAGCGGGACGCCCCGCCCGTGAGTAAGATCGTGTCAGGCGCGCGACCCCCGAGATTTTCAACCGTTTCCTTCAACGCAAAATCGAAAGCCGAACGCCAGCTATAGCCGTGAAGCGCGGCGAGCGGTTTGTCCAAAATCATGTCGGCATCGGCTTTGTCGAGGCGAATATCGAAGACGACGCCGCGTCCAATCGGGAGCCGTTTCAGGAGTTCAACCGTGACTTCTTCGCCGGTAAAATAGGCTTCTTTAGCTTCACGGCACCAATATTCCATGATCGGGCGGTAATGCGGATATTTTGCTATCAGTTGTTCGATCTTTTTACGGTCTTTCTGCCGCGCTAAGTTCAGCTCGAAAATTTCGGTGTCGAGCAAGCCTGAACCCAAAACATTATGGCCCACATCCTGCGCATCCAGATCGCGGCAATAGGTGAAGTCCGTGGTGGACGACCCGATATCGACGATCAAGACGGAGGCGCGAGTGTCTTCGATGGACAGATAGCCCTGCTCTAGCGCGGTCATCAGGGCCGCGCGGCTCTCTGGCACGATGCGCACCTCGCTCAGCCCTGCGGCTTGGAACACGGCGCGATAGTCTGTGCGGTCCTCGGACGTCCAGCCAGAGGGACAGCCGACGATGAAGCGGCTTTTCTTAGCGCCCAAAATCGTGCCGTCCGCCGCCAGCCCGTCGATCAGCGTTTGCGCGAAGGCGATGGTCGGTTCGCGCACCGAACTTACGTCCAAATCGCGAGATTTAAATTTCACCGCGACATTGGCTTTTGGGCCGAGCGCGGCGAGGTTCAGCGCGTCTGCGCCGATTTTCACGCCGCTTTTATCCGTGGCGACAGCGGTGACAAAGCTGCGCCGGCCGCGCCATTCCAAAATTTCAGGCTCGCGGACCGTTGCCCCGAAGGCACGACCCAGCGCCGTTTCGCCATGACCGAGATCAAAGCCGATAAATTCTAGCTGCGAAACAGGTCCTTTTGCCATCATGATCGCACCCACACCGTCCCGCGCCGTAGCACGCTGCCGTCTTCGCGGAGCAAAGCTGGCGCGGCCATTTCCACTTTTGCGCCCTCGCCCATTCCGGGGAGTTCGTCGAAATAGCTGGCCGTTTTCTTCGAATACTCCACCACAGAAATCCCGCCACTGCGGAGCAATCCGGGGAGTTCTTTGTCAATCAAGTCCAGCGCGAAGCCCGTGTCGCCTGCCCCGCCCGCTTCGAGCAAGTTTTGCAACAGCGCGGCCAAGCGTGGCGTGTCGGCCCAATGGGTCTCGGCTTGGGGTTCGGCCAATCGCACCAAGATGTGGTCGGCGGTTTTCAGCGCGTCTTCGATCTGGCCGATCAAGCCCTGCGCATCGGTGGTCAGGCGCGCCTCGGCGGTGAATTGCCGCCCTGTGTGATCTTCCAAGGCTGCGGGTGGTTTCCTGTTCGGCAAGATCGAGAGCAGCTTTTTGAACCGCTTTGGCTCGAGCGTATGTAACCCCGCGAGGACGGCGGCCGAAAGCATGACCAACCCCGCGCCCTGCACCAATCCGACGAGGCCCAAGACGGCGGCCGCGCCATAAAATAACGTCGGCTGTCCCAAGAGGCTCGACACGCCAGCACGAGGTGTCCCTGTTTCGACATAGGCGACCTCTGCGGAGACCGCGCGGTCCAACACGCCCGTGCCGGATTTAATGACCTCGATCAGCCACAGCCCCGCCTTTTGCAGGGCGGGGTCTTCGGTCGTCCGCGCAAAGGCCGCGCCTGTGCGGTCCAAAGCCGAGCGGATCGCGCCGACGGTTTGCGCGGAAGAGTTTTCACCGCGAAGCGCCACTTCCAATTCCGCGCGCTGGGCCGCAAAAGCGGGCAAGAGCGACGGTGCGGTTAAGGCGGTCGCGGCAGGGTTGGAGAGCGACTTATTTGTATTTCGGGGCCCAAGTGACATGAGTCAGATGTCGTGGCCGCAGACCAAAGTGTCAACCCAAGGACCATAGAGGTTTATGTGACGTTCAGACAAGCGATCGCGCGCACTGCCCATCTAGGGAGCAGCTAGTTTCCAACGCGGTTCGGGCTGTTGAATTTTCCGTAGGAAAAATCAACGGGGCGGCGAACCGCAAATAGAGGGCGAAGCCCTCGAAAAAAGGACAGCCCGCGTTGCCGATATCCGCGACGGATACCGGAGTGTTTAGTGTTGTTTTACGCGAAGATCAGCAACGCGGCAGCGGTTTTTGAAGAAGCGGCCAGTCATAAACCCCGCAGTTGGCACACTTGGAACCAGCGGTCGGCTCTCACTCCTAAAGCCCCGGCACCTCCAGATGTCTCACCACCTGACGCTCAGACCCACCGTCCCTCGAACCAGAAGATGAGCTCAACCTGTCCCATGTCCGAGAGAACGAGTTTAAAAATAGGCGTAAAGGGTGGGGGCGGGGACGCGATTTTTGAGATTTTTTATAAGCCGTTGAAACTGGGTATTATTTGTCCCGCAAACGTCATGCATAAACAGGGAAAGACTTTCAAAGCACAGCCTCGTTTCGTGTCTAATCCCGTTTCCAATCCCGTCATCACAAGACCCGTTCTTATGATCCAAAAGTAACTACCCGTGGATTGCAAGGCCAAGCCTTGCAATGACGGACGTCGAGAGGGTTGAAGGAAGGCGGGGACGCATCTCGCCCGAAAAGGGTCTGGGAGACCTCTTTTAGAGATGCGCCGAGCAGCTAATCTGTTCGGATATAACGGAGCTTTCGGTGTTGGAAAATGAGCGCTGAAAACAATTTATGCAGCGATAATCAACCACTATCTGTCAAAACTGCTGTTTCATGAAGTGCTTGAGACAAGATGCTGAAGGTAGTGCCTAAATTTAACCTTACCCTACTATCGGTGGGTCACCCGAACGGTTCCCTGAACAGGGATTGACCGATGAGGAGCTATACAAATAGAAATGAGGTAGTATTATAGGGAATGGCCATTCAAGTTTTAGCGACATCATACGACAAAGTAATTAAAAGTTACGTAGCAACAGGAACATGCACTTATCAGTATGCTCTTGATAATATTTTTCCTTTGATCAACAAATTTCCTGCTCAACGAAAACTCCAGAACCAGAAGTTCTACAAACGTTTACGAAGTGACATAGTTGCTGGATGCATAATGCCCGCAATAACGTTGGCAATAGTAGGTGAAACGACCGAACAACTACTAAACAAAGGTAATTTTGAAACTAGGTTAGTGGACGAAATATCTAACTCCGTTGTTCTTGACGGAATGCAACGATTAAACACTTTGCATGCAGCAAGTGAAGACGAAGGTTTCGATGCTGATCGGTTACTTTACGTCAACTTCATCCTAGCTCCAGACCAAGATCGACTTTTGTATCGTATGATTACGCTAAACAATGGTCAAAAACCTATGACCGCGCGTCATCAGATCGAAATTCTTACTCACAGTATATTTGACTTTGACGCATTCGAGAATTTCGAAGTGCAAACAGAGAAAGAAAGTGAGTTAAAACGTAAAAACAGAGCCTTTAAATTAGCCGATGTTTCTAAGTCCTATACCGCATTTCTGACGAGAAATGTTAACAATGAAAACAATAAAATCATAGACCAGAAAATGGATGATATCTTAGTGTCAAGAATCATTGCCGAAGGTGTTGAAGACGATTCTGTGAACTTCGAAAACGTATTGAATTTAATCGATCGATTTTGTGTATCAGATGCAGCTCTTTCCTGGTTCAAGGTGAATAACAACCTTATAGGATTCACTGCGGCAATAAAAAATTCATTTGATATTTTATCAGACATGTCAGTCAAAGAATTTGAGGTCGCCATTCAAAACTTTGATAATGCATTTAAGATAATTAAAGTTTCTGCGGTCAATTTAGGTAAGATGAGACGAAGTTTAGCACATGAGTTTATAAACCATATTGATAGGTTTAAAGACTTTAATCTCGAAGATTTAGAATCGCATTTTATCGACTTTACTGCCTAGAAAACATGAAACAGTTTGAACTTGGAGAACGTTTTAAAAACCAGTCGCATCTGGCGCTGCCCGCTCAGTCTAAGTTTCCCTTATGCAGAAATTATGAGAGCTGGTCTTTTCTTAAGATAATTTCTGCATCCGCGTCTTACAAACATTACAAAAGCAATCGATTTGTTGCGCAACGTAAAAACTTTCTTCGGCCGAACCTGTCTGACTTTGGCGGACATTGGCATACTGGGTTCGCGAAGTACCTATCTGAAGACGCGCCCTTCGAAGACATCTTCGAGCAATATGAAAATAGAGGTACTTTAGAAAACGCTTTTTATAAATCTTTAAACGTTGAATTATTAAATTTTCTAAGATTCCAAAACCTAGGGCACCATACCTCAGCATTCATCCATTTATACCGTATGCTTGAACATTCTGCTTATGCAGCTCCCATGTTGTTCGTTTTGTCGGAGCGTTCATTTGTTAAATCATACAACGAACTATCGAGATGGTTCACGGCTGAAAAACAGAGGTCAGAGTTAGCGTTTTTCAAAAAATTCGTAGAAAGCGTTTTCGACTCTAGCATGATGCTGACGGAACTCGAATTCAGTTTGTTAGCACCAACTGACGAGATACGAGAAAAGCACTATAAGACACTAAAAAGAATGGCGGGAGGGAAGTCATATAACTTTACAGAAATTGTCCTAAATGAAAATTTCTCTGTCCCGTTCAGTGAAGTAAGTAGCTTTATTATCACCATCAGAAATAGGTTTTTTCACTACGGCATTACCAATAATGGAAATATTTCTTCTGATGACTTAATGGACAGTGACGATTTTTTTTATTCATTAAACGATATGCTAATGCACTGGTTATCAACTTTGTTAGTGAGTTTGGCACAGCGCTCAATTTCTACATAAATATACTCACTCTTATTAGTCGACCAACGCCGCCGCCCGTTCTTCAACCGCCGCGACAATCTCATCGACCATCACGTCATTATCGGTCTTCCCCGTCTTTTTCCCCGCGTGATACATCATGCCATATCCCGCACTGCCGCCTGTGAAGCCGATGTCGGTGAACATGGCTTCGCCGGGGCCGTTGACGACGCAGCCGATGATGGAGAGCGTGATTGGGGCGGAGATATGGGCGAGCCGTTCTTCCAGCGTTTGAACCGTTTTGATGACGTCAAAGCCTTGGCGGGCGCAGCTGGGGCAGGAAATGATATTCACACCGCGCGTGCGCAGGCCGAGGGATTTCAGCATATCAAAGCCGACTTTGATTTCCTCCACCGGATCCGCCGAGAGCGACACACGAATTGTATCGCCAATCCCCGCCCAGAGCAGATTGCCCATCCCGATTGAGGATTTCACCGTGCCAATGCGCAAACCGCCTGCCTCTGTGATGCCCAAATGCAGCGGCGCGTCCGTGGCATCGGCGAGTTGGTGATAGGCCGCGACGGTCATAAAGACGTCAGAGGCTTTGACCGAGATTTTGTAATCATGGAAGCCTTCGTCATCGAGCATGCGGGCGTGCATTAGCGCGCTTTCCACCATGGCGTCGGGGCAAGGCTCTCCGTATTTTTCCAGCAGGTCGCGTTCGAGTGAGCCACCATTGACGCCGATACGGATGGAGCATCCATTGGCGCGGGCGGCGGCGACGACTTCTTTCACGCGATGTTGCCCGCCAATATTGCCGGGGTTGATGCGCAGGCAGGCCGCGCCTTGGTCGGCGGCTTCGATCCCGCGTTTATAATGGAAATGAATATCGGCGACGAGCGGCGTTTGCACTTGGTCGACAATGGCGCGCAGGGCGGCGGAGCTTTCTGGGTCGGGGACGGAAACGCGGACAATATCTGCGCCAGCCTCTTGCAGGGCGAGGACTTGGGCGACGGTGGCGTCAATGTCATGGGTCAGCGTGTTCGTCATGGACTGCACAGCAATGGGCGCGTCGCCGCCGACTTCGACGGAGCCGACTTTGATCTTGCGGGACTTGCGCCGCTCAATCGTGCGCCAAGGGCGAATGGAGTTAATGTCTGTGGGTGTGCCGCTCATGCGCTGGCTATAGCGCGGCGGTGTGGCGGGTCAAAGGCTTGATTGCGCCTGAAATGCGGTGAAGCTTTGCGCGAGATTATTGATTGAGCGACAGGGTCAGGCCGTCAATCGGCTCGCCCACTTCACCCAAGGGACCGACAAGACGCGCGCCGTGGTAAAGCTCGACCGCGCCTGCATCACGAACCGACACGCGGTAGCCGCCATTGGTCGGGCCTTGCCAGGTTTCGCCCGTAACGAAAATGCGGCTGATGAGGGTCGTGCCGCTCGCGTCGGTGACTTTGACCCAGCTGGGCGCGGTGGTGCGCAAAGTGAACAAATCGTCGCTGAGGATGGGTGCGGCGGGCGCTAGCTCTGCGAGGTTGGGCTGGGCCGTGAGCGGTGTCGTCGCTGGCGCGGCAATGGCTTCGGACTGCGTGCCGTACCAAAGGCCGACCATCAGCGCGACAGAGGCGACACTCACCGCCGAGAGAAACCCGCGCGGCAGGCGCAACTGGCGACGTAAAATGACATGCGGCGCATCGCGCAGTGGGACTTTGGTCAGGGCGATGTCGGCTTTATATTCCTTGACCGCGACATTGCCGTCCATGCCCAGCGCTTTGGCATAGGTCCGTACAAAGCCCAGCGAATAGCCAATGGCGGGCAGCGCCGTTTCGTCCAAGCTCTCTATGGCTTCGATATAATCAATGCGCAGGTTCGTCGCCGCCGACACATCCGAAATTGACAGGCCGAAACGCTCGCGCCGCAAACGCAGGCGCGTTCCAAAGTGATCTGCCGATCCAGGTGTCGAATTGAGCGTATGGGGCATTCTGGCCAATGGTATAGGGCGGGGGACTTACAGGAGTGTTAACGAATTGGACATTATGCGTCGAGTCAAAAAGAGACAGGTCCAAAATCTGTTTGCAGGTGGGACAATATATGGCGACCCTGTCACGTGACAGGGCGCGTGCGCATGATTATAGGGCGCCTATGATTGGTTCTTGGCTGAAAACTTTGCACGCTCACCGCGCTGCGCCGCTGGTCGCCCTGCTCGTTTCGGGCGGGTTATTGGTGGGCGCTTGGATTTTCCAATATGGCTTCGGCTATGTCCCCTGCCAAATGTGTTATTGGCAGCGTCACGCGCATAAGGTCGTCTTGGGCTTGGCCGCGCTTTGGGTCGTGCTGCGGGCCTTGGGCGTCAAATCTGGTGAACTGTTGAAATGGGCGGTGGTGGTGGCGCTGCTGGTAAGCTTTGGAATTGCGGCTTGGCATATGGGCGTTGAATATGGCTGGCTGGAAGCGCCGAAATCCTGCGTGGCGGGCAATCTGGGGACGCTGGCGGTGGATCAGTCTGATCCGCTGGCTTTCCTCGACAACAACATTCGCCCGCCTGCCTGTTCCGAAGCCGTTTGGCATTTCCTCGGCCTGTCGATGGCGGGCTGGAACGCCCTGATCTCCTTGATCTCGGCGCTGTGGATCGCCACATCCAAGGTGAAATGATGACCCAAAAACCGCAAACAAAGAAAACGAACCCGAGGATTGCAGAAATGCTCCGCGTCGACCATGCGGGCGAATATGGCGCTGTCGCGATTTATCGTGGCCAACAAGCCGTCTTCCGTCGCCAACGCGCCACGCAACCTATGGCCGCGCAACTCGCCGAAATGGAAGCCGAAGAGCAAAAGCATCTAGACGCCTTTGATAAGCTGCTGATCGAACGCAATGTTCGCCCGACGGCCATGACGCCGATCTGGAACGTCGCGGGCTATGGCCTCGGCGTTGTCACGGCGCTGATGGGCGAAAAAGCGGCCCATGCTTGCACGGAAGCTGTGGAAACCGTGATCGAGGAGCATTACGCTGAACAGGCGGAAGCCTGCGCGACCGAAGACCCCGAACTCGCCGCGACTTTTCTCGAATTCCGAGAAGATGAATTGCACCACCGCGACACCGCCATTGCGGGCGGATCACAAGACGCCCCCGCCTACCGCACCCTCAGCGCAGTGATCGAAGCCGGTTGCCGTGTCGCGATTGCAGTGACAGCGAAGATTTAATTTACGGGACGATAAAGCCGATCGAGTCCAATGGCGCACCTAGACGCTCCAATTTAAACGCGCTTTCTGTTCGCTTGAAATTTGGACCAAAATAACCGCGACAGATTTCGTATGGGTGATAGCAATAGCCGAGCTTTTCAGCGTCATAATATTTCAACCCTAGATCATAGCCTGGCATTGCCGCCCGTATGATCGGCATATGTTCTTGTTCGAAATAAGCTTCCTGCTGCTCAAAAATGAACCGAAGAATTGTATGGTCTATGTTCATACCACCCTCCAATGTGGAGCGGTCCATGACGTCTAACTTTTGATGCAGAGACGACGCAGTAGCAGCCTCATCAATAAAAATTCTAAGCGCACGGTCAGTTTCTGGGAAATCACGCAGAGAATAGGAAACGCCTTTAATGTGCGGCATGTGCGTCTCAATCGCGTCATTAAATCGACCTAGGTCAGACCATATATTTTTCAAATCGCCCTCACAGACATCTTCTTTATTCGGATCAAATCCGGTGTTTTCACCAATCCAGAACCGTAAGACTTGCCTTTCACGCCATCGATCATGAAACGACTGCGCCGATAGCATTTGAGGGCAATTTAAGGGCTCACCTGTCCCGATAATTTTTGGCGTTTTATGTGACGTCACCCAGCTGGCATCGACGACGTTAGGTGTCGGGTCCACGACTTCAATTGCGGGAACCTCCGACAACACATCACTCGAGGTTTCGGTTTCAACCTTACATCCAACCGCCCCGAACAAGAGAAGGCCGAACCAAACTGCAGTGGATGTCATCCGCATATTCATGAGGTTTGAGCTTATTGGCGATCGGACCATTTGTCGACCCGCAGGCCCAAGTGGTTTGATTTCACCTTGGCGTTTCTGCCTTTGTTGATAAGCTACCGTCATGAGCCCACGCATTGTTACATCTGAAACTATTACCTCCGATCTATCTGGGCGATATAAATCAACGGCGGGGTCACAGGCGAATGTTGACCCCGGCAAAGTCGATTCAGCTCTGCAAAAGATTAACCGCGACGGCTTCATCATTATCGAAAACCTCTTCTCACCCGACGAAATGGACGCCCTCAAAGCCGATGTGGAGCCGCGCTTCAAACATGAGGCAGGGCGCAATAATTTCGAAGGATTAGCGACCCAACGCCTCTATACAATGATGGCAGAAACGGACATCGCGAACCCGATGGTGGAACATCCTTTGATCTTGGGTTTGCTGGACAAAATATTTGAGCCGAATTATTTATTATCGCAGTTACAAGTCATCAACATCCATCCCAATGAAGCCGCGCAGCCGCTGCATTATGACGACGGATTTTATCCCTGGCCCAGACCCCGCCGCGCGTTGGGGGCCGCGACAATCATTGCCGTCGATGATTTCACCGAAGACAATGGCGCGACAATCTTAATTCCGAAATCTCATCTCTGGGGGGATCGCATGCCCACGGCAGACGACAAAGCCACATCTATTAAAGCCGTAATGCCCAAGGGGTCAGTCTTGTTTTTCCTTGGCACGCTCTGGCATGGCGGTGGCGCGAACCAAAGCAACAGCCCCCGCATGTGTCTGACTGCCCAATATTGCGCGCCCTTTTGCCGAACGCAGGAGAATTTTTCGCTCTCCGTTCCAAAGACGCGTGTCAAAAAATTTTCGGCAAATATTCAACGCTTACTAGGTTATTCCATTCATCCCCCTTTTATGGGCATGGTCGAAGGCAAACATCCGCGGCGCGTGCTGAAAGACCTTTAGCGCCACTGGAATAATATTTTCCTTTGGCGCAACGCTCGCTCTCCCCTACAGTTTACCAAAAGCCAAAGGGGAGACAGGCAATGTTACGGAATTTCGGACTCGGCATCATGCTCGGCTTTGGGGCCTTAACGCTCGGGGCCTGCGACGCCCCGCGACAGGTGACTGCGCCACAAGTCAAATTTGATGCCGCCGTCGTAGATGTCGCCCTATCAGAGTTAGTTTCTGACGGCGCGGTTATGGGAACATCGGCCCTCATCTACCAAAATGGCCAAGAGGTCTATTTCGGCGCTTTCGGACAAGCCGATGCCGAAGTTGGCCGCCCTTTTCGACGTGACACATTGGCCGCAATCTATTCCATGACCAAGCCCGTCGCGAGCGTGACATTAATGTCGCTTTATGAGGAAGGCTTGTTCGACCTGGAGGCGCCATTGGCCGATTACCTGCCCGAATATGCCGATGTGAAAGTCTATGCCGGCCAAAATGAGGATGGCAGCCTCATTCTGGAGCCCCCGACGCGTCCAATTAAAGTCATTGATATTTTTCGCCACACGGCATGTTTCGGATATGGCTGGGGAGATGATCCAGTTTCAACCGCGATGAATAAGGCCGACATTCTGAACCCGTCCAAACCTCTGTCTCAATTCAGTCAAGAGCTGGCGGCGCTGCCCCTATATTGCCAACCGGGCAGCGAGTGGAAATATAGCGTCTCCGTCGATGTCCAAGCCCGCCTCGCCGAAGTTCTCACCGGACGTGTTTACGAAGACCTCGTGCAATCGCGTGTGCTGGATCCGTTGAAGATGACAGAGACCGCCTATTTCGTGCCCCCGAGCGAGAAGCCGCGCCTTGCCGCACATTACACGCCCAACAAGATGGGAGGGCTCACGCGTATCCCTGATCGTGAGATTTATAGCTTCTACGACGAGAAGCCCGTCCAAATTGGCGGGGGTTCGGGTCTAATTTCGACGCTGGATAATTACATGCGCTTTGCCTTGATGCTGCAAAATGAGGGCAGCTTTGACGGCGTTCAAATCCTGAAGCCCGAAACCATTGCGTTGATGACAAAAGACCATTTGTCTCCCGACATCACAGAGCGGTCCTTTTTGCCGTTCAAGGGCCAGATGGGATTCGGCCTAAATTTCGCCGTACGCACAGCCCCACCCGTGGACGCGAAAGAACCTTTTGGCGTGACGGGCGAGTTTTTCTGGGACGGCGCAGCCAGCACGCTGTTCTGGGTCGATCCAAAAAATGATTTAACCGCCGTCTTCTTTATTCAGGTCCAACCCTTTGACGGCGTCTCCCAAGCCAAATTCCGCCGCGCCGTCTATGATGCTTTGGAGTCAATGCCTTAGAAATGAAAGCAACCAAATACGTTGCTTAAGCTACATGCCTCGCAAAAACATCCGCCATCTTCTTCTGCGCCGCTACCTGCTCCCGCAGCCCGAGGCTCAACACGGGCATGCAGGTTTTGTTGACGTCTACGATGTAGATTTTGCCGTCGTGTTTATCGCGCATCACGTCGAGGGCACCGAAATCTAGACCCATTTTTTCGCAGAACGCGTGAATTAAATCGATCTCCTCACCCGAGAAAACTGCCTCCGCAGATTTGATATCGACATTGAGGTAATGCGTGCCGAAGCGATCATCCACCGGTTTGTACTTGTGATAGACGAGCGCGATTTCACCGAGGACATAGGCGACGCGCAAATCCTCTGACGTGGTGCCGTCGAATGTACTGTCGATGAGGCGTTGATAGGTTTGGTCGGCTCTGACCTCTGAGCTAGCAATGGGAAAATCCATTTCTATGCCATCATGGGTGCCATTGCTGTTGGATTTGCGAATGCCACGCCCCACATAGATTGTCGGGTCGATGCGTAGGTTGTAACCAAAGACAGATTCAAAAACTTCGGCCACATGATCTTTGGAAATATCATCAATGCGGTGATTGATCAGGCGTGTGTCTGAGCCGTCCGCGAAGTTTTTATCATATTCCGAGAAAGTTTTGTCCTCGAAAATAAAGGTATAATCGGCGGTTGAAACATCGTCGGTAAATTTAAATCCCGCTAGCTGCGTAACGTACCAGATATTATACCATGGCCCCGGCGTTTGCGGATGGAAGGCTAACGTGCCTTTAGCCTTGGGACGGGTGAAGACATGTTTGAGCTGTCGGGCTTTGAAATAGCCATAGAGTTTCAGGACTGCCCACGCGCTTTTTCGGAAGGGCTTGTCAATCGCAATGACCGCCCCCGTCGAGGCGATATGCAGGTGGCCGTTTTCGAAACGTATCCCGCGAAAATAGTCTGCAAACCGAGTCATAGGATTCGCGTCTAAATCAATCCCGAACAAATCCGAACATCAATTTAGCGTTAGGCGGCCGTGTTCTCTCGCGCGATCTTTTGCGCTTTGTCTTTCGCGTCCCAATAGACTTTCAAATCCGCTTTGACTTCGGGGGCCATAATATAAAGCCCGATGAGATTTGGGATCGCCATGACAAAGATCAGAGCATCCGCAAAATCCAAAATCGCTTCGAGTTTTACGGCCGCACCGATGACGATGAAGATACAGAAAATGAAACTAAAGACGCGTTCCTTGTTTTTGGACTGGCCAAAAATATAGGTCCACGCTTTCGTCCCGTAATAGGCCCAGGCCAGCATGGTCGAGAAGGCGAACATGATCGCAGCGAAAGACAGCGGCACAGGCGACCAAGGGATCGAATTTTCGAAAGCCGAAGATGTCAGCTCAATTCCCGCGACACCCCCGCCCATGAGATAGTCCGTCGGGAAGGCCGTCAAAAGGACGAGACCCGTCAGCGTGCAAATCACGACGGTGTCGATGAAAGGCTCTAGCAAGGAAACAAAACCTTCTGTTAGCGGCTCATTTGTCTTCACGGCGGAATGGGCAATCGCGGCCGAGCCGATGCCCGCTTCGTTAGAGAAGGCAGCCCGTTGGAACCCGATGATCATGATGCCCAAGACGCCTCCTGTAACACCTTTCATCGTAAAAGCCCCGACGAAAATAGAGGCGATCGCGGCGGGTACGCGCGCACCGTTCATGGCGATCACAATAATCGCGCCGATAATATAGAGCAGGATCATAAAGGGCACGAGGCGCACGGTGACCCTGGCGATAGATTTAATACCGCCAATGACGATCGCGCCGACAACCACGGCCAAGATCAAACCCACGAGCCAGCCTTTGTCAGCGAGGGCGCCCGCCTCTCCACCTGTAACTTGCAGGAGCTGCACATAGGCTTGGTTGGATTGGAACATGTTGCCAATGCCGAGACAGCCGATCACAATACTGATCGCGTAGAACATGCCGAGGAATTTGCCGAAACCTGTCATGCCGCGTTTGGCGAGGCCATGTTTTAAATAATACATCGGACCGCCCGACACACTGCCATCGGCGTTCTTCTGGCGATATTTAACGCCCAAGGTACATTCCACAAATTTCGTCGTCATCCCGATCAGACCTGCGACGATCAGCCAGAAAATCGCGCCTGGGCCACCGGCAGAAACCGTAATCGCAACACCCGCGATATTCCCAATTCCTACCGTTCCCGACACAGCGGCGGTCAAGGCTTGGAAATGCGAAATTTCGCCCTCATGCAGAGGGTCTGCGAATTTTCCTCGGACAATATTCACCGCATGTTTGAAGCCGCGCACATTGATAAAGCCGAGATAGCCAGTGAAAAACACCGCCCCAAAGATCAGCCAACATACGATCAGCGGCACATCCGCCGTCCCAATGCGCACAGAATAGAAAATGAAAGCCGACAGCTTGTCCGTGATGGGTTGGACGTTTGCATTGATCGCTTCGTCAATTCCCGCCGCCGAAGCGGGAACGGCCATAAACGCGACGCTGATCATCAACAGCACCCGCAACCAGAAAGACGCGAGATTAGAACCAGAACGGTCTATGTCACGGCTCGGTCCAATATTGCCAGAGAGGTGCAGCCCATCGCGTGTCATTCTTTACCTTAAAGCCTTGCGATCGCCATTCCAGAGAAGGCCTGACAACACAGACATGAATTTAATGTCAAACCAACTCGCCGACCAAAAGGCGAGATGGGAGATCCGAACGACACACATATATTCGCGCGCTCAAGAGTATAAGCAACGGTACATGGCTGAGATCATATGACCATGATCAGATGCAGATTAATCTTATCCAATCAATCACGCGCTACATCATCGACGCGACTTCATCCGCAAAGCCTTCCAGCGCCTTTGCGCCTTCGGGTGTGAGGCCATAGACGCCGCGGTCTATTTTTTCGAACCAGCCATAATGGTTCGACGCCATACAATTTCGGGCTTTCTCAAAGCCTGCCATTTTCGCAACATAAGCTGCTTTACAAGCCCCTTCATCGTGCAAAACTTTGGCGCAGCGAAGCGCGCCTTGACGGTAAGATGTCATCATGCCGGATGACGTCATGCCGCCAGTATTGGGATCACCATGGCGGTTTTCAAACTCGGAGATGAGCTTCGTCTTACGGGCTTTGATCTTTCGCGGCGTAAAGGGTGCAGGGTCACAGTGAACCGTAATCGCTCCGTCGGAAAGACGGACGGTTATTAAACCGATCCCCAAACGACGGCAGAGCATTTTGTTTCGGCGGATCGCGACCAATGCAGCTTTCCCCGTTTTGCGCGGCACAGCAATATAGACTTGGTCGGTCATGGACTGACGGTTAATCGCCTGATGAAAAAGGGAGAGCGTGAAGCCTGTCTTTAACTCGATAATAATTGGGTCAGGCGCGTCTTTGGCCAACGGGTCGGCACAGGGTAGCAATGCCACCATGTCCGCAGCGCCCACTTCCCCTTTGACTTGATATCCTTGGGCTTCGAAATGGGCCTTCACTGGACCGTAGAGGTCTGTCTCTTTAATCGCGGGTTTCGCAGTTCGTTTTTTGGCGGCTTTAGCGATGGGTTTAATTCCTAAAAGAGCGTCTGAGCCCATCTTAGAGGGTTCACGCCACGACGTCATCCCGTCAGTTGGGTTACGTTCAGCTATGATGGTTTAAGAGGACATACGGGTTAAGATTAATCGAGGTCGAACATCTGCCTCACCCCGAACTGAAAGATATGAACATGGACTTTATGAATCTTGCAAAAGGTATGCTGGCTGAAAAAATTGGCGGCGATAGCGCAGCCATCGGCGGCGTGATGGATAACCTTCTCGGCAGTGGCGACAAGGTCGACATCGGTAGCCTCTTGGGTAGCTTCAAAGAAAAAGGTCTTGGCGATGTAGCGTCGTCCTGGTTGGGCGACGGCGCGAACGCGCCTGTATCGGCTGATCAACTCAAAGAGGTTCTAGGCGGACAGCAAGTTGCACAAGCTGCAGCCCAACTTGGAACCGATGAGGGCTCCCTTCTGAACGGTCTCAAAGACGCGCTTCCACAGCTGATTGATCAAGCCAGCAGCGGCGGGAAACTCTTGGACTCCGTTGGCGGCCTCGGCGGTTTGGCGGGCATGGCGAAGAAATTCTTCTAAACCTCCCCAGGTATTGAATACGTACTAGTTTTACACAGAGGCGTGCCGGAAACGGCGCGCCTTTTTTGTCCGAGAATATGCGACCAAAGGGATTGAAACCCTGTCGTCTTGCCCACAAATAAGGGGCGATGTCGAACCCTTCCACATTTGCACCGTCCTTTTCTCTGGCGGATATGGATATGCGCGCACGGGACATTTTCCGTGACGTTGTCGAAGGTTATTTGGAGACAGGATTGCCTGTCGGATCCAAGACTTTGGCTTTATCGGGCGGACGGTCTTTGTCTCCCGCCACGATACGTTCTGTTATGGCGGAGCTGTCGCGATACGGCCTGCTTACCAGCGCCCATGCCAGCGCGGGACGTGTGCCGACGCAAGCAGGATTGCGCCTCTTTGTGGATGGTTTGCTGGAAATTGGCGATATCGGCAAAGCCGAACGGAATACGGTGGAAGCCAAACTCGCCGCAGCGGGTCAAGACCCCGAAGCCTTGATGCAGAATGCCTCCGCCATGCTGGCAGGGCTGACGGGCGGCGCAGGTTTGGTGCTGGCCCCGCTTTCTGGCACGCAGGAACGCGCCCTCCGCCATGTCGAATTTGTCAATCTGGATGGCGATCAAGCATTGGTCGTGCTGGTCCATGAAGACGGCGCAGTGGAAAACCGCATCATGGCGCGTCCAGCGGGCCTTTTACCCAGCAGCTTGGAACGCGCCGGCAATTTCCTATCAGCACGCCTGAAAGGCCGCCGCTTATCCGAGGCCCGCGAAGACGTACTGGCCGAGATCGCCGCAGGTGAAGCCCAAATTGATGTTGCCGCCGCGACGCTTATAAAAAAAGGCTTGGCGGAATGGTCAGAGCCAGAAGACCGACAAAGACGCAGTTTGATTGTCCGTGGACAGTCCCACTTACTTGACAATTTAGAGGCTCGAACCGATGTGGAGCGCATACGTCAATTATTCGACGATTTGGAACGTAAGGAAGAGCTGATCGACCTGATGGACCGGACTGAAGATGCCGATGGCGTGAAAATTTTTATCGGCTCAGAGAACCCTTTGTTCTCTTTGTCGGGTTCGTCTGTTGTGATCGCCCCCTACCGCGATCAACAGTCGAATATTTTGGGAGCTTTGGGCGTGATTGGCCCAACACGATTAAACTATGCGCGCGTGATTCCGATGATGGATTATACGGCGCAATTGCTGGGTCGCCTGCTTCACCGCTAGGCGTGCTTGGTCTAAAGAACGGCAAAAGAGAGAGACACCCATGACAATGGCTGACAATACACCTGCTGAGAATGATGGCCCTAAAGATGAGTGGGACGATCTGATTGGTGAGATCGAGTCCGAGAAATCGGCATCCAAACGTCGTGCTGCCGTCCAAGCGGCTGCAGATGACATTTTGAAAGCGGCTGGAAAATCCGTCCCCGAAACAGAGCCGCATGATGGCGATGAGCAAGCCCCTGACGCGGGCGCCGCTGCGGTGGCCCGTATCGAAGAATTAGAGTTGGAGCTTGCGACGCTTAAAGACCAAGCCCTACGCGCTATGGCCGAAGCAGAAAACGTAAAACGGCGCTCGGAAAAAGAAGTCGCGGCCGCGCGCATCTTCGGCATTGAGCGCTTCGCCAATGACGTTCTGTCCGTTCATGATAACCTCTCCAGCGCGCTGCAAAGTCTTGAGGGTACAGATAAAACGGAAATGGGTGACAAGGCCAAGAACTTGGTTGAAGGTATTGAGCTGACAGAAAAGAACCTGATGGCGGTCTTGGCGCGTCACGGCGTGACCGCGGTTCCG
This sequence comes from Litorimonas cladophorae, assembly GCF_014652455.1. Taxonomy (GTDB): domain Bacteria; phylum Pseudomonadota; class Alphaproteobacteria; order Caulobacterales; family Maricaulaceae; genus Litorimonas; species Litorimonas cladophorae. The sequence continues at coordinate 288,997 of NZ_BMYV01000003.1, forward strand.
GGTGTCGGCACAAAATTTGACCCGAATGTCCATCAAGCCGTTGCCAATATTCCGTCATCAGAAGACAAAGGCAATGTGGCGACAGTTATGCAAAATGGCTTCAAAATCGGCGACCGCACATTGCGCGCCGCCATGGTCGCCGTGAGCACAGGTAAGGCCTAAAGCTATTCCAGAACTCCCCGAAGTCGAAACAGTACGGCGCGGACTTGCGCCTGTGATGGAGGGCGCGGTGTTTGACCGCGTCACCCTAAACCGTCCCGACCTGCGGTTTCCATTTGGGGATGACTTTATATCCCGCATCCAAGGGCAGCGCCTTGTGCGCCTGAGCCGCCGCGCAAAGTTCCTACAGGCGGAGCTGTCTTCAGGTGAGCGGCTGTTTATGCACCTCGGCATGAGCGGGCGGTTTATTATCGACGGCGATAATCGGCTAGCAGACTTCACCCATGAACACGCGGCCAATACAAAACACCATCACGTCGTTTTCAAAATGGATAGCGGTGCAACGGTGACCTTTAACGACCCGCGTCGATTTGGTTTTATGGAGTTGGTCGGAGTCGATGAGCCCTACCGCCTGGACCATATCGGGCCAGAGCCACTCGGCAATAGTTTCAGCGGCCCTGTTTTGCGTGAAGCCCTCAAAGGCAAGAAATCCAAAATCAAAGCCGCGCTGCTAGATCAACGCGTCGTCGCAGGATTGGGCAATATATATGTCTGCGAAGCCCTCTACCGCACAGGTATCAGCCCCCGCCGCGCCGCAGGCCGTCTCAAGGTCGCCGAAACGGACGCCTTAGCGGGACATATCAAAGAGGTCTTGCGCGCCGCGATTGAAGCCGGCGGTAGCTCTCTGAAAGATTTCAGCAATACAGACGGCAAACTCGGGTATTTCCAACACAGTTTTGACGTCTATGGCCGCGAAGGCGACCCTTGCAAAACCTGCGACGCGCCGATCAAACGCATTGTGCAAAGCGGACGGAGTTCGTTCTTTTGTGGGACTTGTCAGGGGTGAGCCTGTCAAAACAGACACCCACCGAAATATCCGCGCCCCTTTTACGACGATGGTATGCAGCCCTATTTGACATTTCATTATTCGTGACGTTTGTTTGTGGCCTGCGGTCACAGTCTTGAATGGCGTCATAGCGTTTGACGGGTTTGCTAAAACGATTTTAGGCCTCACCTGGCTGATTTATAATTGGAGCCTCCAGCGTTTTACAGGCGCAACCCTTGGGCAAAGACTGTTTGGCTACCGTATTGTTCCGACCGGAGGTAAATCCCCACTTTATCTTTTGCGTGTCATCTTAGGCTATTTTGGCTTCATCTGGTCAATCTACACCCTTGTGTCTGATATGAAGTCGACGGACGACATCTATTGGTGGGACAAACGCTCCCGCACGCGCGCGTTGCTCATGAAGAAACCTGACCCGCCGTATTGAAGCTTAACGCAACATAACCTCCCGATTGCGCTTCCCTCGCCATCGCGCTATGCGCCCCGCTACATAATTGCCTGATACATAAAGAGAGCCTCTCCCATATGGCCTATGATAATATTGAAGTGACCCGTGACGGCGCTGTGGCGACAATCCAATTGGACCGCCCCAAAGCTTTGAACGCATTGAATGTTGCGATGATGAGCGAGCTCGCCACGGCTCTAGCAAAACTCGAAGCTGACGATACGGTTGGCTGCGTGATCCTGACGGGTCACGATAAAGCCTTCGCTGCGGGCGCAGACATCAAAGAGATGATGGAAGACGAATATCTCGATCTCTATAAAAACGACCGTTTCGAGCAGTTCCACATGGCGACGGAACGTTTCCGTAAGCCAATCATCGCTGCCGTGTCTGGCTATGCGCTGGGCGGCGGCTGTGAGCTGGCGATGATGTGCGATATCATCATTGCCGCTGATACGGCAAAATTTGGCCAACCTGAGATTAATCTGGGCGTGATGCCAGGCATGGGTGGAACGCAGCGCCTGCTACGCGCGGTCGGGAAATCCAAGGCCATGGACCTGTGCCTAACGGGTCGCATGATGGACGCTGCAGAAGCCGAGCGCGCAGGTCTTGTTTCGCGCATTGTGCCTTTGGATAAGCTGATGGAAACAGCCAAGGAAGCGGCCGCTAAGATCGCGAGCCAAAGCCAACCCATCGCGATGATGACCAAGGAAACCATCAATGCAGGCTTTGAAATGAGCCTAGAGCAAGGCATCCGCCTTGAGCGTCGTACATTCATGTCGATGTTCACAACCCATGACCAAAAAGAAGGCATGGCCGCCTTTGCTGAAAAGCGGAAGCCACACTTCAAAAACCGCTAGGTCAGACGACTGAACACTCTGGGTCACAGCCTATTGACGGACCGCTTAGGCCCCTATATATGCCCAGCAGATTTTGACACAGCCCGCGTCACCGCGCGGGCTTTGTGTATTGATAGATAAGCCCCCAGATGGGCCGACCGAGTAGAAAGAGACACACATGGCAAATACGTCCTCCGCCAAGAAAAACGTTCGTAAAATGGCTCGCAAAACAGCCGTTAACAAAGCTCGCCGTTCATCCGTGCGAACTTTCCTTCGCCGCGTCGAAGAAGCGATCACAGCTGGCGACAAGACAGCCGCGACTGCAGCCCTTCAGCAAGCCGAACCGGCCCTGATGCGCGCTGTTTCCAAAGGCGTGTTCCACAAGAACACAGCCAGCCGCAAGATTTCCCGCTTGAACAAGCGCGTCAAAGCGATCGCATAAGCGAACCCCGCTTCACAATATTTGAAAAGACCGGCCTCAGGGCCGGTTTTTTTATGCCTGAAATTTACATTCCTCTAGGGCCTAGAGCGTGGCGCTCGGGCTGTCCTGCCGACCGATTCTTAGCTAGAGGCCCTTCTCCTATCGACAAGGTTGCACCAAGCGACGACACGCCGAGAGTCAAGAAATATTCGGCAGAAAATTCTGCATTTTTTTTTCGAGAAAAATGGTTGCGATTCAATGCTCTTTTTGAGTCAAGAATAGAATCGGCTCCGAATCGAATTTTCTCACGTTGACGCTATGAAAATGGACTGGTTAATAGGGGTCAGGGAATGAGACTGCGGGGGCAAGGCTCATCACTGAGGGGACGTCCTCGCATAGTTTGGCCAGACAGCCATTATGTTGGGATTCCATATATATACTAAGGGTTTCAAGGGCTTGAACTGTTTTTCGAGCCGCAGGTTTCGTGCGGCTTAATTTTCAGGGAGGTTCGCAAAGGGTTTTGGCATGGGTAGAGTTGCAGATAATATGACGACAGCGAAAGCACCTGATCTGTACACTGGCGAACCACCGCTACAATCAGCCCACAACACGTGGAAACTCGTCAAGACAGATCTAGCTTATGCCTTGGGACCAAATGTCCACCGGTCTTGGACAGGACGTCTTCATATTACCCAAGCTGATGAGAGCGTCGTTACACTTTCCGCCCCAACCCGCTTCATTGCTTCGAAAATCGAAACACAATTTGCAGATACGGTGCGACGTCTATGGGACAAGCATGATCAGGTTGACCCACCGCGTCGCCTAGCCTTCGCCGCCAATCCGTCTGCCGCGGTCCGTTCAACCGCGGCTATCCCTGGTCCGAAAGCGGCATCAGAGCGAGCGGCACCGGCGCCAGCGCTCCGGGGTCAGCCTTCGGCACCCATCAGCCCAGTTGCTGCGACGCGCCCTGCACCGTCCAAGACGAGCGAAAGCCCGAGAGACCGCTTTACATTTGAAAATTTTGTCGTGGGTGCGTCTAACGAACTCGCCATGGCCGTTGCGCGTCAAGTCGCCAGCCAAACTGGCACAGGTCGTGCTCCGCAATATAACCCCATTGTTATTCATGGTTCCAACGGCATGGGGAAAACCCATCTTCTTTATGCCATCGAAACCGCCATTCGCGATGCAAACCCTGAGAAGCGTATGCGCTTTATCTCAGCGGAAGATTTTGTTTCGACCTTCGTCGCCAGCGTGCGCGGTCAGGGTCGTGAAGGCATGGCGGCCTTTAAAGCCAGCCTGCGTGATGTGGACTTGCTTGTCATTGATGATGCCCACTTCATCGCCGACAAACCCGGCAGCCAAGAAGAACTACTGCACACGCTAGTCAGCTTGGTCGATAGTGGAAAGCAAATCCTCATCGCAGCGGACCGGCATCCTGATAAAATCGAGAAGGCTTCAGAACGCCTCAAGAGCTATATGTCTTCGGGCCTGGTCTGCAAGATTGGCGCAGCGGACTATGAGCTACGGTTACGCATCTTGGACCGCCTTATCGCGCGGCGTCGGGCGAGTGGACATCTCGATTTGGCAATTCCGCAAAATGCACGCGATCATTTGGCCGCGCGGATGAATGCAACACCTCGTGATCTTGAAGGCGCCTTCAATCAAATCGTCGCCCAAAGCGAATTCTTGGGGACAGCGATCACGCTGGAAAGCGTTCAAGAAACCCTGTCAGACTCCCGCTACATGATGGGACAACGCCTCACGGTGGATCGTATCCAACGCGCTGTCTGCGAAGTCTTTTCGGTGACGCCAACAGATATGGTCAGCAAGCGACGCGCCCGCATCATTGCACGACCCCGTCAAGTTGCGATGTATCTGTGTAAGAAGCTGACGAAACGGTCCCTGCCCGATATTGGCCGACGCTTTGGTGGGCGTGATCACACAACGGTTATGCATGCGGTCAAACGTATCGACGCCCTGCGGGCTGATGACCCTAGCTTTAATGCCCAGATCGAAGCCGTGGAAACCTTGCTGAAGGCTTAAACCTTCAGCGGAGATAGGTGGGTCTTTGAAGTTCTGTTGCGGTCAGTGAAGAAGGTTACTTTGGTCGCTTCAAGTAGAAGACGCTCGGATAGGCATCGGTTTTCACGTGGTAGCATTCCCAACCCTGAAGACCCCAATTATTGAGAATGGTTTCGCTCTTTTTTCGAATCCCGTCACCCGTCATACCTTGACCGCCTTCGACAATTTTATATTCCCATTTGTCAGACATCTTAGGCCCCGCGTTTCAGATACAGACGTTGTGATGTACCATAGGGCAAAGCGGTGACAAGTTCCCACCCTTCGAGGCCTAGACGCGTCAAACGGTCTTGAATTTCAGCATCCTGTTTTTTTAATTTTGTAGTCCACACCGAAACTTTTACGGTTTCGACTCTATACTGCCACCGTCCATTACTCATCTTCTGTCTCCGTTTTCAGTCGGCCCTGATGTCGCAAAGCTTCCCGCAGCGCCCATTCAATCTGGCCGTTGAGAGAGCGCAAGTCATCGGCGGCCCAAGCTTTCATTGCGGCCAGCACCGGAGCGCTGATCCGCAGTGGATATGATTTTTTTTCTGCCACAACCTTTAGTAGAGGGAGCCAGTGTTGACGATCGGCTGGGTGGCTTTGTCAGAACAGAGAACCACCAACAGATTGGACACCATCGCCGCGCGGCGTTCGGCATCTAACTCGACAATATCCTTTGTCGTCAACGCTTCCAAGGCGTCTTCAACCATGCCGACAGCCCCTTCGACAATGAGTTTACGCGCCGCGATAATAGCGCCAGCTTGTTGCCGCTGTAGCATCGCGCCTGCGATTTCTGGCGAATAGGCCAAATGGGAAATGCGGGCTTCGATAACATGGATGCCTGCTTTGGCGAGACGGTCTTGAATTTCATCGCGTAGGCGATCTGAAATCTCTTTCGGGTGGGACCGTAGGCTAATATCGCCATCACTATTCTGATCATAGGGATAACTTGTCGCCATGGCGCGGATGGCAGCTTCGGACTGGATTTGAACAAAGCTTTCGTAGTCATCGACGTTAAAAACGGCTTCAGCGCTGTCATTGACCTCCCAGACGACAATCGCCGCAATTTCAATCGGGGAGCCTTCCAGCTCATTGACCTTCAATTTTCCACTTTCAAAGTTGCGTACCCGAAGGCTGATTTTCTTTTTTGTAAAGAAGGGGTTGTTGAACCGTAAGCCTGATGTGCGGACAGTCCCGATATATTTCCCAAATAAGGACAGCACGGCGGATTGGTTAGGCTCGACTTTATAAAGACCCGAAAACCCAACCAGAAGACATGCGATCCCTAAAAATAACACGATCAACTTTTGCCATTTGGCATCCAACCCAACAACCGCGAATGCGGCGGCCACTGCAATAGCGATCAGTAGGAATAAGAACGGTATTCCGCTCACGGATTTGACTTCTTTTTCTCGAATATCAGCCATTTTTCTCTCCTCTAAATTTATTTTCTCAACATATGTAAGCCTGGCACTGACTATAATGTGATATCTTTTTCATATCATATTATTGAAAATCGATAAATGTCAAGACGTTATTCAATTTGGAATACGCATATGATTTCGTCTTTTGGGGTGGGAGACAGGGCTTCAATCCGCTAAGCGCCTAATATGTTCGAAACCGCCATATTCGTAAGCGCCTTCACGACGCTTTTTGTGATTATTGACCCGCCCGGCTGTGCGCCGATTTTCGCGACACTGACAAAGGGTACAACCCGTAAACATCAGCGAGAAATGGCGTTTAAATCCGTAGGCATTGCCGCGATTATTTTGATCGGCTTTGCCTATGTGGGCGAATGGCTGTTTGGAAAACTGGGTATCAGCCTCGATGCTTTACGCATTGCAGGCGGAATTATGTTGTTCATCATTGGTTTGAACATGGTGTTTGAGAAACGCACGGAGTCACGCGAAGACCGCGCAGAAGAAATGCTGGAGGAGATTGAGGATCCCGAAGATATCTCTGTTTTCCCAATGGGCATTCCAATGATTGCTGGGCCGGGCACGATGGCGACCCTCCTGATCCTCATGAGTGATAATCCTTCGCATGCAGGACAGTTAGCTATTCTCGCCGCTCTCATTCTGACTCTGATTATTACATTAGTCACCTTTTTGATCGCAGGCCCATTGATGAAATTAATGGGCAAGAGTTTTACGGATGTACTTACACGGGTCTTGGGAGTTTTGCTGGCTACATTGGCCGCTCAATTTATTATCGATGGCGTCAAAGGTGCGTTATTTTAACGTAAAATGCTCTCCGCATTCTTTTGGTGCGTAAATAGGGCATGCATTTAAAATCTGTCACAGCGCCACCTAAATCTGAACCTCGCCTCGGTTCGGCTTATTCGCAACTACCCATGAACTGGGACATTCCTCTCCCCGATGGGTCATCTCTGGCAGATTATTATAGCTGGGAAGAAGCCCGACTGAACGCCATGCGCGCAGGAGAAGTCAGTCCCTTGGCTTATGTCTGGGTGCCCGCACGATCCATCTCTCTATCACGACGCGAAGCCGCACGTTTAGACTTGCAACGATTTAAAGACGAACCTTTGGCAATTCGCGGGACGGGGGGAACTGCTGTCCCGCAGGGTCAGGGTACCGCAAATATCACGCTCTTTACACGGCACGACCGCGCCCCTGGAATAACGGCATTTTACCAGCAAATGTGCGGCGCGCTAATGCGTGGTTTTGAAGCCATAGGTTTAACGACGACGATCGGGGCAAAATCTGGCTCGTTCTGCGACGGTGACTTCAATCTTTTGTATAAAGGACAAAAGTTAGCAGGCACGGCGCAAAGATGGTGCCGGGCACAGAATGGGCAGACCTTGGGATGTCATCACGTCGTCGTCTTAACAGGCGGGAACCCAGCTGAATTGTGCCACCGCATCGAAGCCCTTTACGCAGCGGCCGGTGCGGTCGAAACCTACTCCGCAGATGCACATAGCGACCTAGCTATTCAGATTACCGACCTAAGGGCCGCCATGCAGGAGCCTTTGAGCCACCTCGTGGAATCATGATTTCATAAAATGAAAAAAGCCCCGATCGCAAAATCGGGACTTTTCATAATACTGGAAGAAACTACTTCGCGGCGTCTTCGATGGCTTCGCCTGTGCTTTCGATATCTTGGCCTGCGCCTTGTATCGTATTGCACGCGGTCATCGACAGAGCTGACGCCGAAATAACGGCGATGCTGATCCATTTAGCGACATTCTTCATATTAAATCTCCGTGTTGCGATACCTAAATAACCCTCGAGGTCTGAAGTAGTTCCCACGGTGGCGAAGAATTATAATGTGCCCAGCGCACCTTCGTTTTTCGCCAAGAGATAATAAAATGTCACGCGCGACTTCATGCGGTCTACCTTCATTGTCTCGCAAACAGCCGCAACTTTGGCCTCCAGAGCCGCCATGTCCGCTTCAACGCCGAGCTTTTTCAATAACCATGCTTTTGCGACTGTTTCGCGCTCTGTCGGATCTGTACACGCCACAAATTTCCCGTCGCGAGAGCTGAGCGCCACGCCGAGGTGATCGACAATCTTCTGAATATGGAGTGCGTTAAGGTCCGCATCATATTTAGATGCGCCGTCTACATAAGCAGCGTATTTATCCTTAGATAACGTTTTCACTTGGGCTGCTTTCGGTTTTGTCGCAGAGGTTTTTTTGGTCTTTGTTTTCGGCGTGATATCTGTCGCCATATCCGCGCGCTTGGCAGGTTTGGTTTTTTTGACAATACGGGTTGGCTTCACATCTACAGTGATTGGGCCGTCGGATTTAGGCAAAAAGTCGCCAATTTTTTCTTTAGCGGCATCGAGGGCATCAATTGCGTCAGCCTCAACTGTCTCGCCTTTGACAACAAGATATTCGCCCAAGGTCTTCAATTGGCTCAAACGCATCTGAGCGCGTTTCTGCGCAAATTCGAAAGCCAACACATGCGCCCCAATGTAGGCGCGACGGGTGCGCCGTGCTGTGGTCAGAACCGCGTTCAAGGGTGTTTGTTTCGCAATTTCCATTGGGTAAATCTCTTTTAGTGATGAAGGGCGGCGTTAGGTCACCAGCAACTAAGCTCAAAAATTAGAAACCGCGCCCTAAGGCGTATTTATGCATGACACTAAAAAAAATGCCCCATCCCACCAAGTGGAACGGGGCTTAATTTGATGCCAATTATAAAGTTGGATTAAGCGTTGTGGGCGCCAATAAACCACGCGTCTTTGTCGACTTCACGGCTAATTTCCGTGAATAGATCCGCTGTGTCTTCATCGCCATTGTCACCAGCTTTAGCAATGCCATCTCGGCACATCGCACCGAAATCCATGAAACGCTTTGTCAGGGCTTCGACATGGTCTTTTTGGTCTGTGATGTCTGCAGGATAGGCTTCCAAGCATGTGTTCTTAGCAACCTCTTGCGTGGTGCCATGTGTCTGGCCGCCCAAGATTACGAGACGTTCTGCGATCGTGTCAGAATGCTCATAGGAGCGGGTTGCAACTTCGTCGAGCAGCTCGTGCAGACCGATGAAGCTTGGACCTTTAATGGTCCAATGGGCTTGTTTGACGGCAAGTTGCAAATCGATCGCTGCGGCCAGTGCGGGCTTGAGCAGATTGATTGAGGATTTGCGGGCGTCGGCGTCTAAATTACTTACATAATGCTCGGGCATATTGGCTCTCCGTAATGATGAATGTCTGCCTAACATACGGGTGAGCCACCTAATTCGTTCCAAAAAAAAGCCGCCCCCGAAGGAGGCGGCTTGATCATTTGCCTTTAGAAAAGGCCTACTCTTCAGCAGGTGTTTCTTCTGCGGCTGGCGCTTCTTCGGCGGGTGCTTCAGCAGCAGCCTTTGCAGCGGCATCAGCAGCTTTTTTGGCTTCAGCAGCAGCTTCTTTCGCTTCTGCTTCTGCAGCAGCGCGGGCTTCGGCTTTTTCTTTACGCTCTTCGATGCGCTCAAGCGCTTTTTCGCCTGGCTTACCTTTTTCTGGGTTATTGCCAGCTTTCCATTCCCAGAGGCCAGCGGCACCGAGGAAACGTGCAACGCGCTCTGTTGGGCGCGCGCCTTTTTTCAACCAAGCTTGGACCTTTTCAACGTCCAATTGGACGCGCATTTCGTCGTCTTTTGCAAGCATTGGGTTATATGCACCAACTTGTTCGATGAAGCGGCCATCACGTGGCGCGCGGACGTCAGCGGCAACGATACGGTAGTAAGGGCGTTTTTTTGCGCCATGACGCGCGAGACGAAGTTTAACAGCCATGAGAGTTTTCCTTTGGTTGGCAGTTCTAAAATTTGGTTTTGTTAGGCGTAGTCTTTTTCAATTAAATGTCTGGTTTAATTATTTCTTTTTTCCGAAGGGCGATCCCAATCCCGGGAGGCCTCCGCCACCAAGGCCGGGAAGCTTTGCGCCGCCTAGTCCAGGTAATTTTGGTAATCCGGGCATACCGCCCATTTGTTTTTTGAGCGCTTCAAGTTGGGCTGGGTCCATTTTGGACGGGTCAGGAAGCCCCCCGCCGAGACCGGCTTGGCTGGCTTTGGAACCTGGCATCATACCGCCCATTCCACCCATGCCGCCGCCCATGCCTTGCATGGCTTGCATCATACCTGCCATTCCGCCTTTGGACATTTTCTTCATCATATCCGACATTTGGCGATGCATTTTCAGCAGCTTATTGACTTCCTGCACGCTCATGCCGGAACCCGCAGCGATACGTTTCTTGCGGCTAGCTTTCAACACGCCAGGGTTTTGACGCTCATGCGGTGTCATCGACAAGATTATTGCTTGTTGCTGCTTCAGTAGCTTGTCATCGACGCCGCCTGCGGCATCGAGTTGTTTCTTCATTTTACCCATGCCTGGCATGAGTTTCATGAGGCCGCCCATGCCGCCCATTTTTTGCATTTGGCCGAGTTGTTTCGCCAGGTCGTCCAGATCAAACTGGCCCTTGCGCATTTTTTCTGCGGCGAGGGCGGCGTCTTTCTCATTGATAACTTGTGAGGCTTTTTCAACGAGGGAAACAATATCGCCCTGCCCCAAAATTCGGCCCGCAAGACGTTCAGCATCAAAGGCTTCGAGCCCGTCGAGTTTTTCACCTGTGCCGAGGAATTTGATCGGAAGGCCTGTGACCGCCCGCATTGACAGCGCAGCGCCACCGCGACCATCGCCATCAATCCGCGTTAGGACCAAACCCGTGAGCGGAAGGCGCGCATTAAACCGGTTGGCGGTTTCAACGGCGTCTTGGCCTGTCAAACTATCGGCGACGAGAAGCGTTTCAATCGGGTTGGTCGCTTTCGCGATCGCCTCGACTTCATCCATCAATTCGTCATTGACTGTGGTGCGGCCCGCCGTATCGAGGAAGACGACATCATAACCGCCCTTGGCACCTTCGGACATCGCGCGCTTCGCAATTTGTAGCGCGGTTTCGCCTTTGACGATGGGCAAGAACCCTGTCCCGGCTTGTTCAGCCAACATACCCAGTTGATCCATCGCAGCGGGGCGGTTGGTATCGAGAGACGCAAAGAGAACTTTTTTCTTCAACGCTGTGCGAAGATATAGGCCCAGCTTACCCGTCGTGGTCGTTTTACCTGAACCCTGAAGACCCGCCATGAGGATCGCAACCGGCGGACGACCCGCGAGATTTAGTGCGTTCGCTTTTGCGGCTTCGGCTTTATCAGCATCATCATCGGACAATGTCCCGCCGAGCATATCAATGAGGGCGTCATTAACGATCTTGACGACCATTTGGCCCGGCTTGATCGATTTGATGACCTTTTCACCAACAGCTTCTTTTCGGACTTTTTCGACAAATTGTTTGACAACCGGCAGGGCGACGTCGGCTTCCAGCAGCGCAATACGAATTTCGCGCATGGCTTTATTGACGTCTGATTCTGAGAGCGCACCGCGCCCGGTCAAACCGTCAAATACATTACCTAGCTTATCACCAAGGGCTTCAAACAAGTCTTTTTCTACCTTTCAACAGGACAACGCAAAATGCCGTGGCGAACGAAACTCGTCGGCCACGGTACTCCGTCTGCATCCTGCACAGCGCGGAGCGCAGGGTTAAAACTGCGCGAATGCGGGGCCATTACGGACAAATGAGAGAACTGTCAACCATTTGCAGGCTGGCGCCAAACCTTAGGATTGGGGCGCAACGGCGGTCGTGCTGGCGCTGACCCGCGGCACTTTTTGGCATGCGATGTCGGGACCCGCCTTTCTTTAGGCAATAAAAAAGGCCCCCTCACGGGAGCCTTCAATATTCGAAATGTGCTTAAGCTTACGCTTTGACAGTGTGCGGCGCAGATGCGTGCTTTTTCGCTGTCTCTACGAGAGCGGCAAAAGCTTCTGGCTCATTGCCTGCCATGTCAGCCAAAACTTTACGGTCAAGGTTGATATCCGCTTTGTTCAAACCATCCATGAAACGACCATAAGTCATTCCGTGAAGGCGTGTTGCAGCGTTAATACGCTGAATCCACAATGCGCGGAACTGACGCTTTTTCAGTTTACGACCAATATATGCGTACTGGCCGGCTTTTTCGACGGCCTGGTTCGCGATGCGGAAGGTATTCTTCCGGCGACCGCGATAGCCTTTGGCGCGTTTTAGGATTTCTTTATGACGTGCGGACTTGGTTACGCCGCGTTTGACTCGTGCCATGATAATTCTCCGGTATTTAAGTAGGGCGGCGCTTAGCCGTAGGGCATGTACTTTTTCTTGATGACCTTAGCATCACAGTCCGCAAGGACTGTGGTACCGCGAAGCTTACGAATCTGGTCATTCGTCCGCTTGATCATGCCGTGGCGTTTGCCAGCCTGGCCTGCTTTTACCTTACCGGATTTGGTAATCTTGAAGCGCTTTTTCGCGCCTGACTTCGTCTTCATTTTGGGCATTTCGGTCTCCATTTATATGGGTTACCTCGCGAATAAAGTGCGGATAACCTAGCCTTTCGAACGATCAGGCATGCCATTTAGCCTAATGCGTTGCGTCACAACACAGGTCGTGAAGGCGGGCGTATAGTCCCCTCTCGCCCCTTTGGCAACCCAAACGCTACAGCTGATGCAGGTTTGGCAATCGCAGCGATTGGACATCGGATAGTTAGGCGAAATCTAACGCGGATCGATCAAAACGCGATAGGTTCGGGAATATGCCCGCCAGTTCGCCATCGTCTAAACCAAACCACCGACCAAGTGTGGCGGCGTGCTGTTCCACAGAGGTTGTAGGGATTAATCGCCCACGACGTCGCGTATATTGCGGGTGGCCTGTATCGATCTCAGGAACGTCCCCATATATCTGACCACCACGGACGGAACCGCCCAACACAAAATGATGACCACCCCAACCGTGATCTGACCCATCGCCGTTTCCGACCATCGACCGACCAAAATCACTCATAGTGAATACAAGGACATCATTCCAAAGACCTAGCTCAACCATGGCAGCGCGAAACGCCAGCATCGCGTCGTTCAACTTTTGATGCCGCTCGGGTAAGTTCTGCGCTTGGGAATCATGCGTGTCATAACCCCCTTGAGCGGCGTAAAAGACCTGACGTTTTACATTAAGGGGCCCACGCAGCGACATAGCTTGCGCCACGCCTCCCAATTGACGGCCCAGATTTGTATTAGGAAATATTGTCCCCAACGGCGTCGCGCTCGCAGCGCGCTCTGAATAACTAATTTGATTATCAATGCCGCGCGCCGACATTCCGCTGGCGTCTTTCCGGAATAAGTTGGTGTGATCCGCGGACTGTTTCCGCAGGTAAGCGTTTAGCTTGGTGCGAGCTTCATCGCTGTCGTCGCCGCGCCCCAAATGAGAACGAATACGATCAGCATCCAGTGTCAATCGTTGGCCCGCCCGTGGCACGCGAAAAGCGCGGGCACGATCCCCCGCCAGGAATACGTCTGATGTAGTGGCCGTGATCGCTGCGTATAACGGGTTAGCGGTCGCGTCAGACGCCAGAACGGCATCGGCGAATTGTCCACCCCAGCCCTTGCGTGCCCCTTCCGTGCTCAAGGACATCCATGTCGATTGCTGATCATTGTGAGAGAAGATGCGTTTGGGCAAGCTAACGCGCCCTGTTTCAAAGTCATCGCGGTTTGCAGGCTCCAATAAAGGTCCGACATTGCCCACGATGGCGGCATCCCCCGCATTGAACATATCCTGCACGGCGGATAATTCACGCGGCAGACCAAAGCGCCGACCATTAAATTGGCTCGCATTTTCTACATTTAGCTCAAGAATGTTCTCGCGATGACGCGAGCTTTGCGGGTCGTCTGAATTATGGCTGGCGAAGATACCTGGGCGGAACCCCTTTAGAGCGTCATAGCTATCTTGGTCTTTCGGAAGCAGCGTATCACTATGGTCCATGCCGCCCTTGAGCATAATGCCAACAATTGCTTTATATCCGCTGATATTTGCCGCTTGGGCTGCGCCGTGACCCAAAAAAGAAAGACCCATCGTCGCGCCCGCAAATCCGAGCGTGGAACGGGTGATGAATTGACGTCGATTATAATATGTCATGGTTCGCGCCTCTAATTCTGAACAGCGTAAGCGGCCGAAGTCACAATCATCAGGATTGCGGTCTGGACACGCTTACGGCGTTCTTCTTCGGCGTCATCGCCATCAACAATTAAGGTCGACACAACATCGACAATTTCGGCTTTCGTTGCTTCTGAAAGCTGTCCCGCCGTCAGTTTAACATTCAGGTGGTCCACCAAAGTTGCGGCGTCATCGGCGAGATTAATTTCTGTTGTGAAGTCGGGTTGAAAGCCAGGGTAACGGTCTGGGTCGTCGGCGGGGCGCATGATGTAATGCGTCAGGAAATTCGTAAAGCCGAGGGAGGCGCCCTCATTCACGATCTGAAACTCAGGGGCGGAAAGTTGCGCCTCTCCCGTCTCTGAGCCAGGCGCGATAAAACCGGGACGGTAGAAATTAAATACCGAAGCGCTTCGCAGCGGGTGCTGTCCCAATCTCTCATTCGGGTCGCTGGTGTTATTTAATCGCCATTCCTCCCACACATCGATGTCTTTGGCGCCGAACGCCCGGGTGTAATGAACGAATTTTAGAACAGGCTCTCTGACTTTCCCTTCATTTGTATTCTGGATGTCGTCATGTACCGACTCATCCAATAAAATCGCGGCAATCACGGCTTGAAGGTTTCCACGATCTCCGACACCAAAATCCTGACCATTTGGCGCGCGATATCGTCCGGCCTCAAACACCTCGGCTACACGCCGCACATAGTCAGGCGAGGGCGATGAAGCGGTAAAACGCTGGATCAGTTGGCGAGAGATAAAGGGCGCAACATTCGGATGGTTGGCGATCGTGTCCAATGCGATTTGAATAGATTCATCGCCCTTTGTGTTCTCAGGAATTGTCACACCCAAAAATGTCTTTTCCAATTCGGAATGTTCCTCATCGAACATTTTCAACCGTTGGATTGACCAATCCTCAACATGATCCCGAGACTTAAAACTTGATCCCTCCCCCGACAATCCTGTGAAAACCCGCGCCAACCCGATGATATCCTCATTGTCATAGGTCTCAAGCTCCCCAGCTTTGGGCGTTCCATCTAATTCTAATTCTGTCAGACCGATGGAGAAGAGCTGTAATACCTCACGAGCATAATTTTCGTCGGGCATACGGCCTGAGCGTTCATCGCCTTTTCTGTTGCGGTAATAAGTCAGATATCGGCTCATCGCGGGCGAATAGGTCACCTCTTCCAAAATAGACCGATAATTTCCGAAAGCCTGATCGCTCAGAATATCCGCGTAGTGAGCGGTCATAAATCCACGGTCAGAAAAACTATTCGTGGAGATTACAAAAATCTGGGACAGCGCGAACGTCATTCGCTGGCGCAATTGATCATCTGCGGTGAGTAAAGTTTGCCACATCATGCGACTGTGGTTTTGGTCCGTGTCCTGACTCGTTCCATATCGCGCCTGCATTTGCGGTAACGTCAAGGTCGCAGGTTTGCGCATCTCGTTGACGATCCAATCCGCCGCATCGGTTCCGACAAGCGCGTCGATTTGCGCATCTGTTCCACCAAAACCAGCCTGCATGAGAAAACGGGCCGCTTCTTCACGGGTTTCGAGATTTGTGTAGGGTTTCGTCGCGGGCGCGGGTGGCGGCGTGTCGCCTCCTGTCGCGGGTGTTGAGAGTGAAGACGGAGGCGATGATCCGTCGCCGCCGCCACAAGCCGCTAGAAATGATGCCGCAAATAGTGTTCCGAGAACAAATTTTAGTTGGTATCTCACCCGCAATCTCCCAATCGCCCCCCAGCCTTCGGCAATGGGCTATCGGAATAGGATTAAATACGGCTTAAATCAGGCGCAATCTAACGGCGTGATGAAGCTTTCGTTAAGGCGCGGAAACCTTTGGTGCCGACGCCGTGTGAAGCTCAAATGCGCTATGTAGGGCCCGGACAGCAAGCTCTGTATATTCACTATCAATGAGCACAGAGATTTTAATCTCTGAGGTCGCGATAACTTTGACGTTGATATTCCGCTCCGCCAACGCTTCAAACATTGTCTGCGCAACACCCGTGTGAGACCTCATGCCGATGCCAACGACTGAGACTTTTGTCACATCTGAGTCAGATTTAATGCCATCAAACCCGATCTCGGCTTGAGCATCATTCAAAGCTGCGAGCGCCTTCTCCAAATCGCGCTTCCCAACCGTGAACGTCAAGTTGGCGGAACTGTCGGATCGAGAAATACCCTGAACAATCATATCAACAATGACATTTGCATCGCTCATGGCGCGGCAAACTTTGGCAACCATGCCAGGTGCGTCTTTCAGACGTAGGAGTGTGATTTGGGCTTCGTCGCGTGAATAAGCGACGCCGCTGACGACGCGTTCTTCCATGGTTTCATCCTCGTGGCAGACCAATGTTCCGGGGTTAGGGTCACCGACTTCGGCCATGCTGGTCAGTACACGGATCGGTAGATTATTATTCATAGCCAGTTCGACTGACCGGGTTTGCAAGACTTTCGCGCCCAGCGAGGCGAGCTCTAACATTTCTTCAAATGCGATACGGCGCAAGCGGCGCGCATCTTTGGCGATGCGCGGGTCAGTGGTGTAGATACCGTCGACATCGGTATAGATATCACAACGGTCGGCTTTCAGCGCGACCGCCATCGCCACGGCAGATGTATCTGAGCCGCCACGGCCTAAGGTCGAGATACGGCCATCATCACTAATGCCCTGGAAACCCGCAACAACGGCGATGTTACCCTCAGCCATTGACGGTCCAATGGCCGACGATTCAATTTCTGCAATGCGAGCTTTGGAATAGGCCATGTCCGTACGCAACGGGATTTGCCAACCCAGCCAACTGCGTGCTTTCAATCCGCGACGACGTAAAGCGATGGCCAGCAAGCCCGATGTGACTTGCTCGCCCGTGGCGACGATGGAATCATATTCATCGTCGATATCACCGCCTAACGCTTCACCCTGCTTAACGCGGTCGGCATCAAGCCCGTCCACGAGTGCGACCAAACGGTTCGTTTCTCCACTCATTGCCGAAACAACGACTGCGACTTCGTTGCCCGCTTCGGCTTCTGCGGCCACAAGGCTCGCAACGTGACGAATTCTGTCCAAGTTGGCGACGGACGTACCGCCGAATTTCATGACTATGCGGGCCACTTAGGGTCTCCGAGGGAATGCTCTATAAAATATAGAAGGGTCTTAATTTAAAAATCGGCCACCTCTTAGTGCTACACTTCGCTGGACGCAATAAATTGTTGCCTAGAGACACGCTTCAAATGAGGCACGCTCCAAATTTGCGCATAAAAAAGCCGCGCAACCTCTCGGCGCGCGGCATATATCCTAAAACGGGAAGTTCAGGATTTACTCGATTGCGTCTTTCGCATCTCCGACTGCGTCTTGCGCGCGGCCCTTTAATTCCTGGGCTTTGCCCTTGGCTTGCATTTCTTTGTTGTCGATTGCATCGCCAATTGATTGCTTGGCTTTACCTGCAGCTTTATTCGCTGCGCCTTTGATGTGTTCGGACTCCATAATTTTTCTCCTGTTGAGTTGAGTTACGTATATAGAACTCGCGATCCCAAAATTTGTTCCGATTTGAGAGTTTAGAATGGCACATACAGATAATCAGCCCGAACGTTTGTCTCGTATTTCTGTAGACCCGGCGGAGATGGCCAGCTTCTCTCGTATGGCCGCAGATTGGTGGGATCCGACCGGTCCATTTAAACCACTGCATATTATGAATGGCGCACGATTAGATTATATCAAACAAACCGTTTGTGACCATTTCGGCCTCGACCCTAATGCTGAGCGCCCCCTGACTGGGCTTCGTGTCCTAGACATCGGTTGTGGCGGCGGATTGCTTTGCGAACCAATGGTCAGGTTGGGCGCCAAAGTGACGGGCGTCGACGCGCTAGAGCGGAATTTGAAAACAGCAAAAACCCATGCCGAACAGGTCGGTGTTGAGATCGATTATCGGCACGGCACAATTGAACAAATGGTGGAAGCAGGCGAAGCGCCCTATGATGTGGTCCTAAACATGGAAGTCATTGAGCATGTGGCCAACCCGCCAGAATTCATGGCCGATTGCGGCGCAATGGTCAGGCCTGGCGGCATTATGTTGTGTTCGACCATCAACCGAACATTGAAAGCCTTTGCGCTTGCTATTGTCGGGGCCGAATATGTTCTGCGTTGGCTGCCGCGTGGCACGCACCAATATGCGAAGCTTGTCAAACCCGTCGAGATCACCCGTTGGATGAGCGATGCGGGTCTAAATATTACCGAGCAAATCGGGATGAGCCTCAATCCGATCACCAATGTGTGGACACTCTCTGGGGATAAGTCGATCAACTACGTCACCGTGGGTACAAAGAGCGCTTAAATAATTAGTTAACAATTTACTAATTCCAAAGTCACCTTTCGACGCGAAGGTGATTTAACCGTGTTTGCCTTATTCTTGACAAAACTTGTTATATAACAGGCGCCTAATACGTTAATTCACGTTAACGACTTTGGCGTTTTTTTAATGGAACGGATATGTTCCCGTAAACGTAGAAAGTTCATGTTAGCGTTATATTAAATATGGAGGACGCCCCCATGTCCCACATCGAAACAAGCCCTGTGGATATGTTCATAACTTTGCGACCTCGCCTATTAGGCGGTCGATTGTTGCAAGATGTGAAAGCTATGCAGGCCTCTATTGCTCGCTTTGGCCTGCTTTCACCTATCGTCGTTTCACGCGCAAATGACCGATTGGTCGTCGTTGATGGACGAAAACGTCTCGCCGCAATTCGTCGATTATCATTTCTGGGGCGTTTGCCGCGGTCTCTTGTGAATATTCCCTATGTTGAAGTTCAAGCGGGACAAAACGAAGTTAGACAAACGCCGTCCTTAATGTCCAATCGTGAGCTCTATAACACAGTCACAGACATGTATCGTGAACATCGTGACGTTGACCTGATTGCGACAGAGCTCTTCCTACCACGTGGCTGTGTCCGTCAAATTCTGACGTTATCGTGCCTATCCAAGCGGGTTCGTCGGGCCTTTTTTGACAAGGTGATCGGCTTTACTCAAGCCAGAGCTTTTGCCACTTTGCCTGATCATAAAGCACAGGATAAGGCTTTTATGGCGCTCGGCCCCTTCGCCGAAGAAGCTGAAATTCTGGATTATATCCAAGCAGGTTCGAAAATGGCCCCAGCAGCAAATTTGAGCCTAGCGGCCTAGTCTGTCTCGGACTTTAACGGGCGCGTCAGAAGCTCGGCCATTGCTTCAGCGGGTGTGATGTTGCCACTCAGAACGCGATCCACGGCGATACAAATCGGCATGTCGACGTCGTGTTTGGCCGCCAAGCGCACCAATGCAGGCGCCGTTGCAACGCCTTCTGTTACAGAATTTCGGGATGACAAAATGTCTTGGAGGGCTTCACCCTCGCCAAGCCGCATACCACACGACATATTGCGAGATTGGGTTGAACTGCACGTCAGCACGAGATCTCCCAGACCACACAGACCAGAGAGTGTTTCCGTCCGCGCACCCAACGCCGCACCCAAACGGTTCATCTCCGCGAAACCGCGCGCAATCAGGGCGGCATGCGCACTCTGCCCTAATCCCATACCCAGCAGCATACCGCAGGCAATGGCGAGCACATTTTTTACAGCGCCACCAATCTCTGCCCCAATCATATCGTCCGTCGTATAAGGTCTAAAAGTAGGTCCCTGCACGAGTGGCGCGAGCGCGTTGGCAGCTGCTAGATCATCCCCCGCCAGCGTCACCGCCGTCGGGAGGCCCTTAACGACGTCGCGCGCAAAGCTGGGGCCGGATAAAACAAAGCGGGCCGCCTGAGGGACGGTTTCAGCCAAGACCTCATTCATAAATTCTAAAGTGGAGATTTCGATCCCTTTGGAACACAAGACAATCGGCAATCCGTCTAGGATATAAGAGGCAAATCTCAGGAGCTGTGCACGCGTGTGCTGGGCCGGGATGACGGAGAGACAAAGATCGGCTTGCGCAAAATTCGGTATGTCGGCTGTCGCCGTGATCCCCTCATGTAAATTTGCGTCGGGTAGGTAGCGCGCATTTTGGCGGGTCGCATTTATGTCCGCCGCTTGGTCAGCATCCCGCATCCATAATGTCACTGCATGACCATTAGCCGCCAACAGCTGAGCCAATGCAGTGCCCCAAGAGCCTGCGCCTAAGACAATGGCGTGATATTTCGGCATTAATTCAACTTTGGTTTGGCGGTTTCAGGGACAAATGCGTCTGGCAGAGCTTGGGCCGCAATACCCTCTTCTTTCAGGGCCGAAGATTCTTCAGGCGTGACGGAGCCATAAATGCCCCGTTCTGGCTTTTCGCCATAGTGGATGGCCCGCGCTTCATCCGCGAATTTAGCGCCAACATTGTCACAGTTTTTTTCGATCTCTTGGCGAATTTTCGCGGCGACAGCGTTCATCACTTTCGCCTTATCTTCTGCGCGGGCTTCGGTCTTTCGTGCAGTTTTAACAGCTGGCGCCATGATCGCTTTGCTGATTTTTGCATTTCCGCAAAGGGGGCATGACAGCAAACCAGAGCGGGCTTGTTCGTCATAGTCCGACATGGAGGCGAACCACCCCTCGAACTCATGCTCATGTTCGCAAAGGAGATTATAACGGATCATGCGCTCTCTCCGCGCCAAGCAGGAACACGAGAGCGAGCCTGCTTGACAGCCGCTAGATCCAGTTCGGCTAAAATATATCCGGGTTTATCATGATCTAATGCGCTGATGATCTCACCCCATGGACCAATGATCATTGAGTGGCCCCATGTTTTTCGACCATCTTCATGCGTGCCACCTTGAGCTGGGGCGATGATAAAAGCGCCTGTCTCAATCGCGCGGGCTCTTAACAATGTTTCCCAATGCGCTTTCCCTGTGGCCACGGTGAAAGCCGAAGGTGCAGCGATTACATCAACCTCATCTCGGGCATAGCTTCCGTAAAGGGCAGGAAAGCGAAGATCATAACAGATTGAGAGCCCCATCTTCATATCTGTAACATGGGCGGTCACTGGCTCTGTCCCCGCCGTGTACGTGTCGGCTTCGCGGTAGCTTTCTTGGGTGGAGATGACAGCTTCGAACAAATGAATTTTGTCATATTGGGCGACAATTGATCCATCAGGTCCGAACAAAACGCTTCGATTGGCGATCTGCCCATCATCTCGCAAAATAGCCAAGGACCCAATCAGCAAATGAACCGATAATTCGTCCGCCAACGCAAAGAAAGCGCGAACGCCCAGATCATCTTTCATTGTGCGAACGCCGAGCCGCAAAAGATCGGCATCTTTCTGTAAGAAATGCGTCATTTCGGGCGTACAAATCAACTCTGCGCCCGCATCTTTCGCCGCACGGATAAGCTCCGACGCCGCGGCAATATTAGCAGCAACATCGACGCCAGACCGCATTTGTATGGCCGCAGTTTTCAAAATCTAAAGTCCTAAAAGAGCGTCCAACTTGCCCGACCGCTCGAGCGCAAAGAGATCATCACATCCGCCGACATGTTTACCGTCGATGAAAATTTGTGGAAAAGTGTTGCGGCCAGAGCGCTCGTTCATTTCTCTTCGCTTATCGCGGTCCATGGCGGCAGGAATATCATCAACTTTGACGCCTTTCCCTTTGAGCAAAGACTTCGCCCGAACGCAAAAAGGGCAAAAGGCTTTGGTATACATTTCGACGTTTGGCATTTTATCTCTTTCGTGTTGAAGGTCTTATGTAGGCAGTGCTGCAGCTTTTGCCACTCGCGCAAGGCATAAACCATCAACGCGCGCGACGCCCGCTCGTTTCAACGTTCTAGCGCAGGACTCCAGAGTTGCCCCCGTTGTTAGAACATCATCGATAAGAACAATGTTTCGCCCCTTGATTTTTTCTGGGTCACGGACGTCGAACGCGCCTCTCACATTCTCTGCCCGCGCCCGCGCATTGAACTGCCCTTGGCTTTCCGTTTTACGCATGCGGAACAATACATCCGGGGCAAATCTGGCAGGCGTAATTTTGGCCAAAGCCCGCGCAAGAAGCGTCGCTTGATTATAACGCCGTCGGATTAAACGGCTTGGATGCAGGGGAACAGGGACAAGTAGGTCCGCATCCGTCAGCAATTCCCGCCCGGCCCGACGCATTTGCGCAGCAAAGCTTGGCAAGCCCTCCGTCCGCCCGCCGTGTTTGAATGACAGTATCAACGCCCGCGAGCCTTCATCATAGGCCATTGCGGCTCGAGCGCGGTCATAGGCAGGCGGCTTTACAGCGCAGCGCCCGCATAATCCGCCGTCTTTTATTTCATATTCAAAGGGGAACCCGCACGCGTCGCACCAGGGCGCATCCAGAAATGTGACGTCGGCCCACATCCGCCGCGCAATCGGATCGCCGTCCAAACCCAGCAAGGCTTGCGGCGGCAAGATGGTATTGATCACGGCCTCACCAATTTGCTTGGCGGATCGCGATGTCACTTGTGTCAGGCTGTCATCTTGCGCTTTGAGCATGGGAGTGAGAATAGCGGAGCGGTATGACCACGTCGCCACAAAAAATCTTCAATCCAACCGCTTTAGAAAAGGCCCGTCAGCGCAGCCTTCGTCGGCAAGCGAGAAAGGGCGTTTCCTTCCTCTATTTGCGAGCGGCCGAAGATGCGGCGTCTCGGCTTGAGGACATCAACCGCAGGTTTTCCCGCGTTGTCCTGATCGGCAATTTAGATGGCCGAGACCTCGTGAAAGCTGCGTTACGAGAAGACCGGCAGCCTGAAAAATTTGAGTATGTCGCTGACGTGAGCCAGTTGAGCGGAGACTATGACCTTATCTTGTCCTTATTGGACCTACAGAGCGATGATGCCATTCCGGATACGCTTACACATGCAAGGCAGCACTTACGGGCAGATGGCATGATGCTCTTCGCGTTTTTAGGTGGAGAGACACTAACAGAACTACGCCAAAGCCTTTACGCCACGGATCAACAAATATTAGGCGGGGCAACCGCGCGCGTTTTCCCGATGGTCGATTATAGCCAAGCCGCCATGTTATTAGGCCGGACAGGCTTGGCTCTGCCCGTTGTGGACACGGATCGTATCAATGTGGGTTATAGTCATCTCAGCAATCTGATCGAAGATTTACGAGACTTAGGTTTAACGAATGTCCTCACGGCGCGCGACACCCGCCCGCTAAATCGTACATGGCTGGCGGCTCTGCATGCGAATTACGCCCAGCATTTCGGGCGTGAAGATGGCAAGGTCAAAGCGACCTTGGAAATTATCTGGATGACAGGATGGGCACCGCATGAAAGTCAGCAAAAACCCTTAAAACCTGGCAGCGCGAAAATGCGTTTGTCAGACGCATTGGGGTCAAAAGAAACCAAGCTTTGATCGTCAGACGACCTAGGGCGTAACGCCGGCCGCTTTTAAAGCCGACAGCTTACCCGCATCATACCCTAGTTCTGCGAATATGGCATCTGCGGCTTCATTTGCACTGGGGACGTGGAAATCTGGATCGTGCTCACTGTCAGAAAAAACGGGAGCGGGTCGCGGGTGAACAAAAGGCCCCTGTTTGCGCAGTCCACCGCGCGCGCTATTCTGGGGGTGGTTCGGCGCTTCGTCATAGGTCAAGACGGGGGTGACGCAAGATTCTGTGCCATCAAAGATTTCCGACCACTCATCACGTGTCTTGGACGCGAATATCCCTTCAAGCAACGCGTGTTGTTCTGGAAATTTCGACGCGTCATTCTGGCTGCCATATTCAGCCTTATCGACCCCCAAAATACGCAGCATTTCTTTGAAAAATTGCGGCTCTAAGGGACCCACAGCCATAAATTTTTCATCTTTCGTTTCGTAACATCGATAATAAGGGCGCGCACCGTCCAGCAAATTCACGCCCCGTTCCGGTGACCATTGCCCTAATCCGGACAGCATATGCAGAATACTCATCATTGAGTTTGTACCGTCAATAATCGCGGCGTCGACAATATCGCCTTTACCCGTACGGCCCGCACGAATGAGCGCCGCCAGAATACCATTGACCAAAAATAGCGAACCACCGCCATAGTCTCCGACCAGATTCAGGGGTGGGGATGGCGGGACACCTTTGCGGCCCATTGCGCCGAGCGCGCCTGTGATCGAGATATAATTGATGTCGTGACCGGCAACTTTGGCCCATGGCCCCGTCTGTCCCCATCCCGTCATGCGTCCATAGATTAGTTTTGGGTTCAAATCGTGGCAGACATCGGGACCAACACCCAAACGCTCTGTCACGCCAGGACGCAAACCTTCTATGAGGACGTCAGCCGTTTTTATTAAGTCCAATACAATTGTGGCCCCTTCGGGTTTACGCAGATCGAGCGTGATCGCTTTTTTACCGCGATTGGCGGGATTGGGGATCGCCCCCATTGGTCCAGGTCTGTTCACGAGAATGACCTCGGCCCCCATGTCTGCGAGCAATTGCCCCGCATAAGGTCCAGGACCAATCCCGGCGAGCTCAACGACGCGAATACCGTCTAAAGGTTTGGACATGCCGAAGGCTCCGGTTGGATTGTGTAACGTTGTGTACGAATTAATGTGCGCTCGAATTTCCGTGTTCTGGAACGATCGCCGGTGGCATCTGACCATTCCAAACCCAGACGCGCGGCATAGTGCAGGGCTGTCCGGGAGCAGACTTCAACTGCACCCAACGAGATGGCGTGGGAGCGCTTATCTTCAGGGATGTCATAATGAGGGTGGCTGGCTTTGGGCGGTGTTTGAAACCATCGTCGCTCCATGCCGATTAGATCGGCCATTTGATGGAGTTCATCCAAACTATCGGCGATCATGTGACACATGATATATCCCCGAAAAGGGAACTTGGCCGGATCGACATAAACGCTCATGTCCAAAACCTAAGGCGCGCCCTGTAAGGCTGCAACCCACATATACGTTGATGATCGCGACGAATGCGAATGGGGAAACGGAACGATCTAAGCTTTTTTCGGCGGGCGCATCATGAGCACCGGTGTTTGAGCCTTATAAGTTTCATAATCTGCTTGGCCGGCCCATTTTTTGTCTGAGCTCTTCTCCAGCATAGGGACACCGCTCACGCGGGTCAGCAAGAGGTAGACAAAGACAGGGGAAATCAGCACCACATGTTGCCAGCCCTGAAGGACTGGTAAGGCAATCACAGCAATCCCAAGCCATAGTAGAATTTCGCCAAAATAATTCGGATGGCGAGACCACGACCAGAGGCCACCGGTAATAAACCTGCCTTTGTTCGCAGGATCGGCGCGGAAGGCTTTCTTCTGGCTATCAGCAATCACTTCGATGCCGAACCCAATGACCCAAAGCACAATCCCGACATAGGCGAAGATACCGAGTGGAATATCGCGCCCGGACGTGACGACAGCAATGGCCGCCGCCGTCGTTAAAATCACCCAGAGCGCTTGCAATGTCCACGCGTTAAGAAACCTGACGAAAACAGGTTTAATTGGGTCGAATCTTTGGTCTTTTCCGTCTTGGGAAATGCGGTTGAACAAGAATGTTCCCAACCTTACCGCCCAAATTGTAACAAACAGCGTCACGATAACACCGCGTAACGACAGGGGTTGGGAGAGCGCGGCCGCGATCAAAATCGTTGATGAATTCGTGAAAGCCCCAATCAGGTCATAGAACTTCTCGGTTTGCTTTAGATATGCAGGGATGAAGGCGACCCAGTTAATGACAAATGCCCAAACACCGCAAATCACAAAAACTGACAGCGGCCCAAAACGCGTACCACCTTGGCCACCGGCAAAAACAACCCCTAAGCCAATGAGAGTGATGATAAGAAAGACAATCACGCCTTTTGAGGTTTTATTTGTCACACTAACGTCCTTTGTATTTCGGGACTTGTTTGGCCTGTCCCCCAGCCCGTGTCATGCAATTTTTTAGGGTTCGCAGAAGGCTGCGGTCATGGCTTTGGAATATAGTCCCACCAATACTTCAAACTCAGCCGTTCTAGAACATTCGCCCGCTGAGCAGGGTCGTCAAAATTTGGGAGGAGTTCATTTTTCCAAAGTTCTAAATTATCGAGCGTCAAAGCGTCCGCCGACCATTCGTCGACGAAAACCACGGGTAAATGCTTATAGGCGTCGTAAAGGCTGTTTCTGCGGATTATAGGGATAGCGCCGCGCAAAAGGGCTTGCCAGGCTTTTGGCGATGGGTCCAATCCGCCTCCCTCCGCACAGAGAACAAAAGAATGCGCGTCGATCAAATTCAGGAAAGCCTCCTCTGGAATATCTTCGTCCAATATTGTGGTGAAGGATGCCCAATACGCTTTGGCTGTATCAGTGATGGCTTTACGGGCGTCCCACTGTTGCCCCTCTCTAACGCGATGCCCGCACAATATGTTCAGAGGTCTTTGGGCAAGATTTGGCGCCTTTGGCACAGGTATAGTTTCACGTATTTGGGGGGCATCGGAATAGACCAACCCTAAAGGTAGCGGACTCATGAGCGGGTGCGATACGTTATCGGCATTCTCTGCCACCCAATGATGAAGGTGTGGATGATCCAAGATCATTTTAACGCGGCGTCGATTCTGAGCATTCAGGGGAACCCATCTTTTATCAACTTGAAAGGGCACAGTCGCATCGGAGGAACCAGAAATGAGGGTAAACGCACTATCGATTTGCGGAAGAATAGTTTCGGTAAAATATTGAAGGGCCCGTTCATGGTAACGCAACGATAGAAAAATCGTTTTGGGTGCGCCCTCCGTCTTATTTTTATGAAAATGGGTGTGGGGCAATCCATAATCGGTTAAAATGACCCAATCGCATTTCGATGCGATACCCGTGATTTTATATTTATCAGCGCCTTGAAGCCGGGGAAGCAAGCGCGTCGAGTGCGGATTCAACATCGTCTAATTCGCATATTCCTGAAGTTCGAAATATATACGAAGTGCGTCCTTCGGCACTGGGATTTCAGGACGTTCGAAATGCTTCAACTCTCTGTCGAAAAATCCTCTCGCTTCATCTGACATCTCGTGGTTCAGTTGAATTATCAGCCGTTCAAATGACGACAGCATTTCATCCGCGTCGCTCACAAACTCCACGATAGGAAAGGGATTGTTCCTCAGAAGTTTTAAAAGCGCCCTGTTGTAAACGGACCAGATGTGAAAGCAGTTTTCCAAATCAAATTGATTTCGATCATTAATCGAAGACGCAACTTCTGCCGGGTGACGAAATATTCCCGCGCGGCCAAGATCTGGCAAAACCTCCAACCAACCATCCATCACTAAAACTGTACGCGGGTCCTTGAAAGCCCAAACGCGTTCTGATTGGCGAGACTCAATAAAGAGGTTGCGTACAGCCTTATGCAGGGGTTCCCATTCTGGATCTGTGGGCGGGTTGTGCCACGCTCCTCCAGATTTCACCAAGAGGTCTTCATGCATATAAAGGATAGACGCAGGTTCGTTTAAACCTTTTTCATTCCGGGGAAGTTTTTGATCTAGAACTTCGCCAAAAGATATTCCGCAAGCTCTGAGCGTTCCCGCGAGTGTGCTGGTCCCGCTCCGATGCATTCCGAGCAAGGCGATCCCGTGTGATGGTGAGTGTGAATTCATTTATCTTGCCCCCGCAGATATTCTGGGACTCAAATCGCCCCATTCGGAATCCTCTAAACCAATTTGACTTTCACAACTAGTACCGAAGCCTTTCAAAGGGAAAAACTATTGGTTATTTCGAGCAACTATCGAAATGATCACCTGACAGAACCCGCCCGAAATTAGTCAGAAAACTCAGGATTAAATCGATTCAACACTTTGTTGCATTTTTTGAAAAACAGCGGTATGATTTGTTGGGCGCGATTAAAAGTTAGCCCATATAACGTAGATTTACGGGGCAACAAAATGCAAAAGAACACTCAATTAAATCGCAGGTTATTTATCGGCGGCCAAGTTGCGCTCGCCGCATCTGTGGGCTTTGGCGCATCCGCCTTTGCATTGGAAAACCAATCTAGCTTTGGGTTGGAAGAGCAAGTGAGCTGGAGAACAGGAACAGCAGACCAGTTCGCCAAACTCATCAATCAACAGTTTACGGCAGTGACGCCAAATGGCGGCCTTCTGCAAATGAAACTTGTGGAAGCAATCCCAAATTCCTCTGGCTCTGCGCGTCCAAAACATCTGTCGCGGCAAGAAGGCGTTTCTCTCATCTTTGAGAGCGATTTCGCGGAAGACCTTGCTGCGAAGGGACATCATATAACATCGGTGTGGAACTCAGTCCTTGGAGAATCAAAGATGTTCTTGGGCACAATCCCACGTCGTTCTGGCGGATATGAAATTGAAGTTATTTTAAACTAGTTTCAGCAGGTTAATCCTACTTGATGTTTTTCTGATAATGGCAATTGGAGTTGCGGTCATCGGACCCAACACTGCAATGCGTATTCCCTAAATCGGGAGCCAGATGTTTTGTGTGGCTCTCAAGCACCAATTTTTATTGGCGCGAATAGTATAAAGTCCTTCCATGACGATTGACCCGATCACAGCGACCGCTGAGACATTTAAACCCTTCTTAAAACAATCGTTTCAGGTCCAAACTGAGAGTGGCCCGATTGAGGTCATCTTGGATAATATTAAAATTTACGAGAACTCAGGCGTAAGAGACAGTCATTTAGAGATTGATAGTCGGGTGTATCCTATACGCCAAGCCTTCGCGTTAACGTTCGAGGGTCCAAGGGAACCAACTTTAGTTCCCCAGATATATACAATCACCCATCCCGAAGCAGGACTGTTGGAACTCTTCATTTCTGGATTTCGACAAGACCATAGCTGCATGCTCTACGAAAGCATTTTTAATTGAACTGAAGCATCTAGCCTAGAACTCTCGGGCAGAAAAATCACCCTTCCATTCCATGGCGAAGTGAAGGCCATTCACGCCCGTCTTTTTAAACCCATGACGCGAGTAGAATTGAATGGCCGAAGTATTGTTTTGGTTGACATGTAACCTGACCGGGACCTTGCCGCCATAGGCCTCATTGATCAAACTCTTTAAAATATCTGAGCCAATTCCCCGTCCTTGATATTGCGGCAATATCGCGAAATCAATTATCAGTAGTTGCTGGTCTTGGCGGTCAAGAATGAGACGCCCGATATCCACACCGTCGAGCTGAATAATCCGATAAATCGCGCCCAAATATCGCATTTTATAGGTTTTATCTTGTGCCTCATACTGACTTTTCAAAAAGAGCTGTCTTTCTGCTTTTGGCCAACTGGTATATTGAAATTCCCATTCGCGGGTGCTGGCGTAGACATCAAACAAAAAGCCTTTGTCCTGATCTGTGATTATTCGAAAATCTATTTTTCCTCGGCTGCCCAACATTCGATAAACCCTAATTGTCTTGGATACAAAAAAACTCGCAACAAAGCGGTGCGAGTTCTAATTTTATAATTCACGACTGAAGCCTGCTTTACCGCAAGAACTCAGGTCCCGTTGTTACGAATTTTAGCTACGAGACGGGTAAATACCGACCAGGGCGATAACGTAATTCATCACCAGATATGGCTGCATATTGTTGAAAGAGGTGTCGCCGCCTACGGATTCGATCATGCCCGCATCCATCTGCACCGTTGCGGGACCATTGTGATAAACCCTTTGTGCGGTTCGCTCAGATTTGGCAAGAAAATCGCTGCCCGGACCCGTCAAATTTCCGATCGCATTCGTCGCGTTCACTCGGTGACTATGCGACGGCATATTTGCCACAGTTAAAGTGGTCGTTTCGGTCCCAGCTCTTTGTCCAATCCGTCGATCCGTCAATCCTGGCCCGTTACCCGCTCCGACAACGCAGCGCCCGCGCGTGTCGGGAAGACCCATGGTTGTTCTTCCGTCACCGCCAAATACTGTACCAAGTAATGAGAATAAGGCTGTATTTTGAGCGATTGCCAATAATTGACCGTGGCAAAAAGCCCAGCCCCGCGGCGCGAAGTTCCAACCGCCAAGCGTGATTTCTCCAACAAATGGTTCTGACATTTTATAGGCCCCTATAAATTATTTATTTAATAGTCAAAATATTGCATATTTATCTATCTTTGGCAAGGTTTCTATTTTGCAAATCTTCAAATCCAAACTGGATTTTTAATAAAAAAACCCGCCACGAGGTGCGGGTTTATTTATCACAATTTAATTCAGACGCTGACACAGGGTTCGAAAACCTACATCAACACTGTTCTGCCTAGCTACGAGATGGGAAGATGCCTTGAA
The DNA here is from genome assembly GCF_014652455.1 of Litorimonas cladophorae. Classification (GTDB taxonomy): domain Bacteria; phylum Pseudomonadota; class Alphaproteobacteria; order Caulobacterales; family Maricaulaceae; genus Litorimonas; species Litorimonas cladophorae. The sequence continues at coordinate 319,411 of NZ_BMYV01000003.1, forward strand.
GCGCGATAACGTAATTCATCACCAGATATGGCTGCATATTGTTGAAAGAGGTGTTGCCGCCTACGGATTCGATCATGCCCGCATCCATCTGCACCGTTGCGGGACCATTGTGATAGACTTTTTGTGCGGTTCGCTCAGATTTGGCAAGAAAATCGCTGCCCGGCCCCGTCAAATTTCCGATCGCATTCGTCGCGTTCACTCGGTGACTATGCGACGGCATATTTGCCACATTTAAAGTAGTCGTTTCGGCCCCACTTCTTTGTCCAATCCGTCGATCCGTCAATCCTGCCCCCCGCCCAGCGCCGACGACGCAGCGCCCACGCGTATCGGGAAGGCCAAAGGTCGTTCTGCCATCACCGCCAAATGTTGTACCGAGTAATGAGAATACAGCGCTATACTGACTGATTGGCAATAATTGACCGTGGCAAAAAGCCCAGCCCCGTGGTGCGAAGTTCCAACCGCCAAGCGTGATTTGTCCAAGATATGGTTCTGACATTTTATAGGCCCCTATAAATTTTTTTATTTAATGCGATAAGCTATGCACACTTATGCAAAATTAGCAAGAATGAAAATTTTTCTTGTCTGGCCAGGAAAGTGTAATTTTTTTGCTTGAGGTTTCCCAGTGTCCCTGAAAAGTTGATCAGGAATTTAGAAAAACGGGGCAAGCGCGATGAATAGTGACAATTTGAATTTAGACGTTGGCCCACTCGTAATAGGAGGGGTGGGCGGGAGCGGTACGCGGGTACTTTCAAAACTTGCGCAAGACATGAACGTCCACATGGGGCAGTTTTTTAACAAGCCTTTAGATAATCTTTGGTTCTCTTTATTTTTCAATCAGCCCAAATGGGCGGCCGCCGCTCATGAGCATGAAGTTTTGCAATCGCTTGATCTATTTGCGCGTGCCTCGCTTGAGGGGTTCAAAGGAAACGCCAGCCCCGAAACCGAGGCTTTAATTGACGCGTGCCTGTCAACCTCGCGCCTTGCCATCCGAGCACCTGAATTGGGTGAGGCCACAAAGCGTGATATTTTGCACTCCGTCGGAATTGAAACCTCAGCCTATAAACAATGGGGCTGGAAAGAACCCAACAGCCATATATTTATCCCTCAAATTGCCAAGTTTTTTCCTGAAGCCCGCTTTATTTTGATGGTGAGAAATGGCTTAGACATGGCTTTTTCCCGCAACCAAAACCAGGTGATACTCTGGGGTAGACGGTTCGGAGTTCAATTAGATGACCCCGCTAACGTCAGCCCCTCGCAGTCTTTGCAATATTGGCTCGCAGCGAATGCTCATGCACGACGAAATTTAGAAGAGCTGATGCCAGGTCGCTGGCTGGAGGTCCGCTACGAAAATTTGCTGGCCGATCCCGTCGCTGAAATTGTGCGCATTGCCGAATTTATCGGCACCAACCTCGATCCTGAATTGTCGCAAGAGCTGGCTAAACTCGTTGAGCCCCCGGCGACAGTCGGTCGATTCCGCGCCAAGGGTTTGGAGGCCTTCCACCCTGATCAAATCGAAGCCGTGAAAGCGCTCGGTTTTGTGGTTGAATAACCACCCTTGTCGGTTTTCATGTCGCACGGTTTCACACAAATATTACAGGACTCTGGATAAATGACTGATCGCACAACTCCTCTCAAAGCGCCGACCATGGTCGGCATTCTCGGGATGCACAGAAGCGGGACAAGCTGCTTAAGCGGATGTCTTGAGGAATACGGCCTGCCCTTGGGCGACGTTTCAAATGCCGCGCCAAATAACCGTAAAGGGAATAAGGAAAACCTAGAATTCAGACAGATAAATGACGCTGTTTTGGCCCTGAGTGACGGAGCGTGGGATCGACCGCCAAAGCAATTGATTTGGGATGATGAGTTACGTCGCCGAAGAGACGCCTATTTGGCTAAACATAAGATTTTCGATCTTTGGGGGGTCAAAGATCCCCGCACATTACTCACACTGCCTTTTTGGGAAGAAGCCGATTTGAATATGCGGTGGGTCGGTACATTTCGTCACCCGGCGGCCGTTGCCGCGTCATTAAAATCCAGACCGAACCTACTACCCGCGACGCCCAGTCTGGACCTATGGAAACTTTATAATCTTAATTTGCTGGACTATGTTCGCCGTCACAAAGTACCGATTATCTCATTTGATCTTTCCCGCGCAGAATATTTAGCGGCGGTGGAAAAGGTCTCACAATATCTGGGATTGAAAGCGCGGTCGCAAGATGAATTAGATTTTTTTGAAGAAGACTTCCGACACCACGCGCCGAAGAATTTTGCGGGAAGCGACTGTGGAGCAGACTACATCACGCTCTATGATGAGCTTTTAGATCACGCAATAACGGGGAAATGACATGCAGACAGACACAACAAGAACGTCTGAAGACAAAGTCGAGATGAAATTAAAGCTGAGTGTTGTTGTTATTTCTTTTAACATGGCCCGGGAGATTCCAAGAACGCTTTTATCCCTCTCCCCTAAAATGCAAAACGGGATGGCCGCAGACGACTATGAAATCATTGTGGTGGATAATGGGTCAACACGGCCTTTCGATGATGAAGCCTGCAAAGCCATTTCCCCAAACATCAAAATCATCCACAATGACCCATGCGGGTCCGTGTCGCCTGTGGGCGCCATCAAGCGCGGGCTTGAAGCCTGTCAAGGCGAACTCATCGGTGTCCTCATTGATGGGGCGCGCATGGCTTCACCGGGGCTACTTGCGACCGCGCTGCAAGCCTCGCAGCTCTCGGCCCGTCCTGTCATTGGGACTCTGGCCTTTCACCTGGGTCCTGATGTTCAGATGAAGTCTGTTCACAATGGGTATGATCAACACGCCGAAGACGCACTTTTGAAAACTGTGCCTTGGGAGACGGACGGCTATCAACTGTTTAATATCTCCGTTTTTGCTGGATCCTCTGCGACGGGATGGTTCAAGATTCCCGGAGAAACAAATGCTCTGTTCATGCGCGCAGACTTATGGTCCGAACTTGGCGGGTATGATCAGGGGTTTCAGACGGTCGGCGGCGGGCTGACCAATCATGACATGTGGCACCGCGCTTGTAAAAGCCGCAATAGCGATGTTTTTTTATTGCTGGGCGAAGCGACGTTCCATCAGTTTCATGGCGGCGTCGCAACCAATGCAAAGGTTTCACCTAGTGCCGACTTTCACAAGGAATATAGAGCGCTCCGCGGAACTGATTATTCCCGCCCTTGGGCACCTTTCAAAATTTTCGGCTCCATTAAGCCCGTCCACGCCGATTCCCTAAAAGCTTCAAAATAAGGTGAGAGCATTTAACCGTGCGCGGAGGCCTGAAAGCTGGAGAGCTTTGGCCAAAAATCTGGGAAAAATGGAAAATTTGGAGCGGGCGATGAGATTCGAACTCACGACCCTCACCTTGGCAAGGTGATGCTCTACCACTGAGCTACGCCCGCTCACGAGATTTACGTAGACAATGACCGAAAGTCGGGGCCACTGATTGGTAGGCGCGCCGTATAGACTCAAAAGGATTGACTAATCAAGCGTCTTGCCTGTCTTTTTTGCATATGCGACGAGCCACCCATTATGAACACCAACGCGCCCGATAATTTAGCCGCCAAACATCCGAAAGAAGCCGCGCTATTTGCGCGGTTGGACAGCCTCGGAATCGCCCATCATACGGAAGAGCATCGCGCGGTCTTTACCGTGGACGAAGGTGCAGATGTTAAGGCGCGTCTACCAGGCGGACATACCAAAAACCTGTTTCTGAAGGATAAGGCGGGAGCCTATGTGTTGATCAGCGCGTTGGGCAGTACCGAAATTCGCTTGAACCAGCTTCATAAGCGAATTGGCACCAAACGGCTATCCTTCGGAAAACCGGATGCCCTGAAGGCGTTGCTAGATGTTGTGCCCGGATCGGTGACGGTTTTTTCGGTACTGAACGACACAGAGGGCCAAGTTCGCCTGATTTTGGACAAAGCTCTTTTCTCACATGACAGCGTGTGGTTTCATCCTTTGCGGAATACGGCGAGTACCCGCGTACGCAGTGCAGACTTGCTAAGATTTGCCGATGGCGTTGGTCACCCCGCGACACTTATCGATTTTAAGGAGGATATAACGTGAGCTTTGGTTTGACAGTTCTGGGGTCGGTGAACCTCGACCTCCTTGTTCAAGTTGCGGAACTCCCCAAAGCGGGCGAGACCGTCACAGGCGGCACTTACAGCGCCCTACCCGGCGGCAAAGGTGCAAATGTCGCCGTTGCGGCGCGGCGTCTGGGGGCTGAAACAGAGATCGTGGCCGCTGTGGGGGATGATGACTACGCGGCGCAGGCTTTGGTGAATTTGAAAGCCGACGGCGTATATTTGGACGCTGTCAAAACTGTCGACGCCCATACAGGCCTTGCCTTTATTACCGTGTCTGCGGATGGCGAGAATCAGATAGCTGTGGCGAGTGGGGCCAACGCAGCCTTCACGCCAGAGCATCTGCCAAAACTTTGTAGCGATGTTTTGATAACCCAATTCGAAATTCCGATTGCCGTGATCGAGGCGGCTTTGAAAGATTACGCTGGATTTGTTGCCGTCAACGCCTCGCCTGTCACGCCAAATGTGGATCGAATTTTAGCGCGGGCCGACCTCGTGATTGTCAATCAGGGCGAAGCCGACGCTTACAGGCTTTCGGGGCGCGAGGGCTTGCTCGCTATTACTTTGGGCGGCAGTGGGGCCGAGCTTTGGCGCGACGGTGAATTAGTGGCACGTGCACCCGCCCCTAAAGTCAATGTCGTCGATACGACGGGCGCGGGCGATGCTTTTGCTGCGGCGCTGACTGTGGCCTTGGCCGAAGGTCAGGCGGAGCAAGAGGCGCTAGAATTTGCTTGTGCTGCGGGCGCACTGACAACGACGCGTTTGGGCACGCAAACCGCCAGCCCAACCCGCGTCGAGGTCGACGCTTTATTAAAGACCTAGAATTTAGGATTCATGTCGAAATAACGTTTCGGCATCGTGCCCCGCGCGCGCAATTCTTCCTCTGAACAGCCCCGCAGCTCATGCGGGAACACAGTCCACTCATCCGTTTCATGGACATAGAAATCTGGATTACGGTCTGTCAGATTGCGTTTGGGCTTATAATAAATCGTCGCGACGCGAATATCTTTGGGCGTATTTTTGCGACAGCGTGCCCGGACCTGACGGATAATCGCATCGACGCTACGGCCACTGTCAAAAATATCGTCAATTATGAGAAGACGGTCTTCGGCATCAACCACATCCACAATATGTTGCAAGCCCAAGACTTCGACTTCAGGCAAGGCTTCTTCGCCATCGAAACTTGTGGTGCGCGCGCCATAGCTGGCGGTCCGAATGGCGAAATGGTTGGTGGGGCAGTCGAGCGTTTCTAAAACTTCCTGAACGGCGATCCCAACGGGCGTGCCGCCGCGCCAAACACCCAGAATGAAAGTGGGGTGAAAGTCTGACTCATGAATGCGCAAGGCGAGTTCGAATGAATCTTCCAAAAGGTCGCGAGAACTTACGAAAACTTTTTCAATTTGAGGAGTCGGTTCGGCCATAGGGATCTTCTTTGGACAGTCTTAGGGTGCGGACTAATAATCTATTGGCGCGCGACATAAGCCAATGCGGGCTTCCCCTCAATTCTTTTCCTGCGCATAAGGCGCAAATGAAAAAACGAACACCCGAAACACGCCCACTCATTTTAGATTGCGACCCCGGACAGGATGACGCCATCAGCTTGATGATGGCACTCTCACCCAGCTCGGGTTTAGATGTCCGTGCGATCACGGTCTCGGCGGGCAATACATCGCTGGATAAGTGCCAGCGAAATGCGCGACTGATCGCCGAAATTTGCGGCCAGCAGGGCGGCGCGAGAAACATACCCGTTTTTGCAGGCTGCGAAACACCGCTTCATTACCCCCTTGCCACCGCAGAAGAGGTCCATGGCGTAGAAGGCCTCGACGGGATCGACATTTATGAGCCAGCGCTGCCGCTGCAAGATGAACATGCGGTAGATGCGATTATCCGCCTCTGCCGTGAGTTAGATGACGTTGTTCTGGTTCCGACAGGTCCACTGACCAATATCGCAACGGCCCTGACCCGCGCGCCAGATATCGCACCGAAAATTGCAGAGATCGTTTTAATGGGCGGCGCCCGCAGCGAAGCGGGCAACATTACGCCCAGCGCTGAATTCAACATCTATGTCGATCCCCATGCTGCCGCGATTGTATTTAACGCATCTGTGGCCAAGACGGTCTTCGCTTTGGATGTCACGCACAAGGCGCTCATTCGTGACACACATGTTGACAAAATTGAAAAGTTGGACACGCCCATGTCACGCATCTTAACGGGTATGTTGCGCAGTGATTATGCCGAATATGACCGCGCGAAATTTGGGACGTCAGGGACACCTATCCATGATGCTTGCACGACCGCCTATTTACTCCGCCCGGATGTCTTCACGTTTAAGGATGTCAGCGTGCAAGTTGAGGCCGACAGTCCAATTACACGTGGGCACACCAGCGTTGATTATTGGCAGATGACCGGCAACCCTACGGATACGAAATGGGCGATCGATGTCGACGGCGCGGGCTTTTTTGATTTGATGATTGAGCGTATCGCCGCCTACCCCTGATCGACGTCTTCATCAGGTGAACCGCTTTCGGTCGAATTGATCCCTATCAAGGTTGCGTGTCCCAGCGTCGTCAAGGTCTTGTATTGCACCCAATCAGCCGCCACATAACGAACCGAAAACGACTCCAAGAGGTTCATTATGACTGACGCAAACACAGATATCGTGAAAGATAGCTCCGACATGGCGTTCATGGCCGATGTCATCGAAGCCAGTAACGACGTCCCCGTCATTGTTGATTTTTGGGCGCCGTGGTGCGGCCCTTGTAAACAGCTGATGCCGCGTTTGGAACGCGCTGTAAAAGCCGCTGAAGGCAAGGTAAAACTCGTCAAAATTAATACACAGGAACATAATGGCGTCGCCACGCAACTCGGCGTGCGCTCAATCCCTGCTGTTTATGCGTTTAAGGACGGACAGCCCGTTGATGGTTTTATGGGCGCACAACCTGACACCGCCCTGAATGAATTTATCGCGCGCCTGACGGGTGAAACTGACCCTAAGGAAGAAGCTAAAACCCTTGTCGCGCGGGCGCGTGACAGCCTAGCGGCGGGAGATCCAGGCGGAGCCGCCCAAGATTATGCTGGCGCATTGGCACTTGATATTGAGAATGCGTCTGCCCGTGCGGGATTGGCGCGTCTGTATCTGGACGGCGGCAATGACGACGCAGCACAAGCCCTAATTCAGGACGCTCCGGAAAGTGTCTTGGAGAACCCAGAAATCGTGGCTTTAAAGGCCCAATTTGATTTGCGCGCCAATCCTGTCGAACCCGATGAGACCGCAGAACTATCAGCCAGAGTTACCGCAAACCCTGATGATTTAGATGCCCGCTTGGAATTGGCGAAAGCTCTTTCAGGTGCGGGCCGAAACGCCGACGCAGTCGAGCATTTGATTTATTCCATCGGGAAAAACCGCGCCCATGACGGCGAAGCGGCTCGGTTGTTCTTACTGACCATCTTTGAGGCAGAAGGCACGGAATCCGACGTGTCCCGCGAGGGCCGAAAGAAACTCTCATCGATCCTTTATGCTTAATCATGTGATGAGCCAGTCTGCGTAATTGACACGCGCGGGTTGGCTCCCCACTTTGCGTCCATGAGCGCACATTACAAATCATTGGCCCGACGGACAAATCCGGAGTCGGCGGCATTATTTCCCCTAAGCGGTACAGTGCTACTGCCTGGGTGTGACCTGCCTTTGAATATTTTTGAGCCACGATACTTGAATATGATCGACGATGCCCTGCGTGGCGAACGTTTGATTGGGATGGTGCAATCGCAAGGCTCCGACCTCGCGCCGATTGGCGGCTTGGGACGTATTTCCCAATTTTCAGAGACTGAAGACGGACGCTACCTTGTCGTTTTAAAGGGGCTCAAGCGTTTTCGCTTGGGCGAAGAATTGGACGTCAAAACGCCCTATCGTCAGGCCAAATTGATCTTTGATGGTTTCGAAGCTGACGCAGATACGCATGACGCCAAGCAGACCTCCGAAGCGCTTTCGGAATCTGGGCGCTCTGACCGCGCCGCCTTGACCGTCGCCATGAAATCTCTGGCGAAAGCCGTCGGCGTTCAAGTTGATTGGGACACATTAAAAGAAATTCCATTGCCGCTGCTAATCAATCAAGCTGCGATGATTTCGCCTTTTCAAGCTGAGGATAAACAAAGCTTACTAGAGGCCGCCACATCGGATGAGCGCAGACGCTTGCTGATCGGATTAATGCACCTTTATGCAGGGCAAATTAATGGCGGCGGAGAGCAACCCACACAATGACCGATTCTGATCCAAAACCGACGCCCAAGCAAAGTAAGATCGACCCAAAAATGCTCAGTATTTTGGTCTGCCCAAAGACGCGCGGGCCGCTTGTTTATGATACGGAGGCGCAGGAAATGATCTCGAAAAAAGCCAAACTTGCCTATCCAATCCGCGACGGCGTTCCGATCATGTTGGTCAATGAGGCCCGAGACTTATGAGCCAGCTCGAGAAAATACCCACGCTCTCACAAGCCCAACAAGACGCTTTAGATGCGGCCACCTTTCGTCGGCTGCTGCAGCATTTGGATGAAAACCAAGATGTCCAAAATATCGACTTAATGATCCTCGCGAATTTCTGTCGGAATTGCCTGTCTAAATGGCACGTCGAGGAAGCCCGCGAACAAGGTATAGACATCGATTTAGACGCCGCGCGCCTCCGCGTTTACGGCATGGATTATGCCGAATGGAAAGCCAACCAACCCGAGGCCACCCCCGAACAAATTGCCGCCTACAACGCCAAGACGAAGGGGTGTTAGGCGATATCTTCCAGCGCGCTTACGACCTGCGACGGAAGCTTTTTGGATCATATGTCACTAAAACCCACAACAAACCGCGGCCGCAGCCCCCTACACTTACTATCTGCCCCCACAGGATTTCTTGGATGCTGTTGCCGCAGGCGATATCGTCAAAATTATAATCCAAAGTATCCCTCCCAGTCGTAAATATGACTCTGAACGCATGTGGGTGATTGTCACGGAACGAGACGGTGAGACATTTACTGGAGTCTTAGACAATCAGCCCTTTGATATTCCACAACTGGCGTCAGGCGATCTGATTCCATTCTCCAGACAAGACATTATTGATATAGATTGGGATGAAGACGCCCTGGAAGAACGAGGCCTAAAAGCGGAAAAAAAGCGGGAGTATTGGGAAAGATGTAAGGTCGAGAGTGTCATTTTAGATGCTGGCATACCTGTGCAATATGTTTACCGAGAAGAGCCTGACTCAACCAAAGACGGAGGCAAATACCCAGATAGCGGTTGGCGTATTCAAGGCAATGTCGACCTCATGACCCAAGAACAGTATGATTCCCCCCATTCAGTCTACATAGCTATTGGAAAAGTCCTGAATGCTGATGATAGCTGGCTGCATTTGATCGACTCCCCAGTCGGATCTCGCTTTATCAAAGACGAAGTAACAGGGAAGTTCGTCCCCGAAACAGACGACTGACTTGCAAAACTAACCCCCAACCCCACATCTGCTTTATGACTTACGACCCTCACCATGATTATGCCGATGCCAGCCAGTGGCGCGGAACGACAATTTTAACTGTGCGGAAAAATGGTAAGGTTGTGGTTGTCGGCGACGGGCAAGTCAGCGCGGGCAATACCGTCATGAAGGCCACGGCCCGCAAAGTGCGGACTTTGGCAGGCGGGACCGTGTTAACAGGCTTTGCGGGGGCGACGGCAGATGCCTTTGCCTTATTGGAACGCCTCGAGGCTAAGCTAGAAGCGCATCCGACGCAGCTTGCACGCGCCTGTGTGGAACTGGCCAAAGACTGGCGGATGGACAAATATTTGCGTCAACTCCAAGCGATGATGATCGTCGCCGATAAGCATGAAACCTTTGTTCTGACGGGGAATGGCGACGTTGTTCAACCGGATACATTCGAGACGGGATCAGGCATCACGGCCATCGGATCAGGCGGGAACTACGCCCTCTCTGCGGCGTTGGCGATGGATGAATATGAAGAGGATGCCGAAATTCTGGCGCGCAAGGCCATGGCCATTGCGGATCGCATTTGTGTCTTCACCAATAATAATCTGACGCTCGAAAGCCTCGCCTCAGACTAAGCCAACCACGCCTTATTGGCTGGCATCGCCGTTTCGACTTTTAAGCGCGCGCCGTCCAACTCCCCCGCCGCCAGCGCCGTGAGCTTCGCCGCGTCCATGTCTTGAAGTTTCGCATAGAAGCGTGTGCCATCTTCCAGCTGTCCAATGAGCGTTGCGTCGACGGGTTCGCCGCGTTTGTGTTGGACAATATAGCTTTCCATCGTCGCAGGTCCTGATGGCCTATCGGTATGACCGGGAGACGATTGAGCCGCGACTTGGGCCGCAATCGCTGTTGTATCTGCAAAAACGTCGCCATCTTTCCATACCGTTGAATAGAGCCCGACAGCCTGCTTGCTCATCCATCCGCCATTGCCATGGGCGAGGCCGAGTGATCCAGGCGCGCGGCGGCAGGCGGCCACAACTTCGCAAATCCCATGCAGCGTATAATTATTTCCTGGCCCCCCAAAGAAGGGCAAACCGCCTGTCAGTGTCATGGGCTTTCCCTTGCGATCTAATTGCGTCGCGGCCTGATCAACCACACACGGGAAGCAGGAATAAATATCAGCATGATCAATATCAGATGTGCTGGCATCGGCAGCCTTGAGCGCTTCGGCAATGACGATATCCATCGCGACGCTGCGCGAGATGTCAGCGCGATCGAGCATGAGGTTTTCTTGCGCCTGCGCATGGCCGCGTAGGTAAACCCATTTATTTTCGGGCACACCCAATTCGCGTGCGGTGCCAATGGTCGTCATCACCACGGCGGCCCCTTGATTGATGCCGTCTTTGGCGACCATATTTTTCAAGTAAGGCGAAATTAGGTTGCGGTTTGCCGCGCTCGGCGTTGCAATATCATCGGCTGTGAACACCTCTTTGAACATCGCAAATGGATTGCGGCTCGCCACCTCTGACATGGGCGCGATTAGCTCCGCCATATAGCGGCGATGGACCCCGACAGAACGTCCGGCCCGCAGTCGTCGCGCGGTTTCGATAAAACCATAATAGCTCATGGCGTCTATCAGGCCATGTGCGAGTTCGGTTTGAGAGACGATCATCGCCCCCTGAAATGGACCGCGATCCGTCCAGTCACCTTCATGTTCTTCAGACCAGTCCAGCGTCGTTCCGCTGCGTTGGGCCGCGCGCATATTTGCAAGGGCTTCACCCCCCGCGATCACAGCCACCCGGACTTCACCCGACATCAGCGCTTGTGCGGCTTCGGCCACCAAAGTCTGCGGGGATTGCCCACCGATGACATCGTAAATTGCGGTTGCTGGCGTAGCCCCTATCCGTGCCGCTACCGCCAGGGGAAACTTATTCGGTCCACCAAAAGGACAGGCATAGGCTGGGCTGCTGTCTGAGAATGTCCGAACGCTGGCCATCCAGTCAACTGATTCACCATACAAACCCGCATCCATCATTGCCGCAACTGCAGCATGACCCGCCATATCCGCATGAGAGCCAGCTGGCTCTGAGTCCCAATACTTCAGGTTCTCTGGTACGGGTTCCATGTATTGTCCAACACCAATGAGAATAGGAGTATTATCTTGCATAATCGCGGTGTGGCGAAGGGCGGAAGCGATGGCAAGCCCCTTCCCGAATGCCGCGATGGATTTAGGCTTTGATAACCATTTGCCTTTCCGTGACCTCAATAGATTTCGGATAGGGTTCCTCCGCAATGTGGGAAACATCACGACATATTCGGCGCATTTCGCGTCCGATGGCGGCGCTGTCGAGTGGCGTATTAATCGCGTCAACGGCCTTTGCCGCGACAGCTTTTGCCGCAGGTGTAGACCGTCCATTTTTCCGCGTTCAATCACTCGTCATCGTCATCGGTGCGACCGAAAACGAGGCCAATGGCGGGGTTGCACCTGTCGCTGTGGATTTTAACCTGCTCACGCCCGCCTCATCGGGTGGGGCCGCACCCGACATCATCGGCGTCGATGGCTATATGTTCAATTCCAATTCCGGCTTTGACGCAGGACATGACTTTTCGGGGGGAGCCTCCCGCCTTGACCTTGAAAATGAAACATCGGGCGGAAACTTTGGGAATCCCGGGGGCGGTGACATCGACTACTTAGAAGCCAGCGATAGCCTCAGCGCCTTTGGCCTAGACGGGTCAACCGACCTAAATGTTCGCCAGTCTCGCCATGTCTCGCGCTTTCTGGTCGTGTCAAATGCGGCCTTTGATATGTATGCTCAAGCGAGCAACCTAACCCGCACAGGCGATTTCACAGCGCTAAATTACGAAAACATCGGGTTTCGCGCGCTGATCAATACAAGTGGCGGGTCTGGCGCGGGGCAATGGGGCTCTGCCGCGCAAAACCCAACCATCGGTGGCGGTGGCATAGATACAAATATAAGTGATTTGGCAGATCTCAGTGCGGGACCGACGAAATTATTTGATGGCGGTCGCCGCACGGCGCGCAATCGTGGCTCACTCTTAGAACAAGCTGTTTCATTCAATATTCGATATGCGCTCAGCGGGTCTGCCGATGCCAGCCACACGAACGCTTATGACTTCGCGCTAGGTGTCGGTACAATTGGCGCAGATGTCACCTACACGGTCTACACGCCCTGAGTTTGTAGCCTTATCTCTGAGACTTTAATTCTGGGACTTTAACTCTGGGGTGCGCCGCAGACTTCCATTGATTCCACGTCCAGCCGAAAGGGTCCGTCCTGTCCATCGGCAAGGATAATCCCGATCGACTGTACCTTGGACGGATCAAATTTTGCCCCTCTGACGGGACGACCAAACACCGATGGTTTCAGCTCATTGAACGGCACGGTCACATCGACCCAGTCGCGCTCGGACCCGACGGGCAAGGGAGCTTGGAAAGACACCTCCCGCCATCCTTTTCGGGCATCGGTTCGAAAGGTTGCTTTGTAAACACGACCGTCTGATTTCACGCGAAATTTCACGCCGTCCATCCCCGCAAAGGCGCCCGGGGCGACCTGTGCGCGGATAGAGGAAAATCCACCGCCATCCGTATTGATGACACCGGCGAAGACCATATGGGAATCCTCAAATCGCGGACCCCCCGATGACAACCCGCCCATCACGCCATCATTGACAGATCGCCAATTGGACACGGCTTCAGCCGAATTCATCGTGACTTTGAGCGGGCAGTCCTGCGCGAAGAGTTCAGATGGCAAAAGAAGGGCTCCCAATATGATTGTCAATGATAAGATGCGCATGATGACGTCCTGATGTGTTCAGGGTGTTTACGCACAGGGGCGAATGAAAGTTCAAACCCTGCAGATGATGGTTCCGATAAGTCGTGGGGCAGGAACAAGTTAATCCCGTTTTATTCCAAAATTTTATGGCCTGTTTTTAAAGCGGTATAACAAAATTAGTAAGAATGATCCCCGCTCTCAAAACCCATGATATGTTGTTTAAGTTCTTTCGGACATGGGACAGGTAGGACGTCACCTTCTGGTTCGAGAGGCTGTGTGTGAAACGAGACTGGTTTGACAGCTTTGCTCGTTATCTCACGCATTGGAGCCTGACCAGATAAGCGGCGGCGTTCGATGAGTTGAAACCTTAGTTTCAACGAGACGGCGCAAGCGGTGTAACGGGAAACATACTAATGAGGCCTTTGCGTGAAACGTCACAGCCGCGTGGTTTGTACTCGCGTAAAACATAATTTTTCTATTTCGGTATCCGTCGCGGATATCGACCACGCGGACCGTCCCGCTTTATTCGTCTCGGCAGTTCCTCATGTTGAAACCAAAGTTTCAACGCGGGCTGCGAGCCTAAGCGCTTGTCTGCTCCCCTCTTGAACCATCGACCCGTTCCACCCATCTGGAAACTATGACCGAAAGCTCTCTGACCCCGCGTGAAATTGTATCCGAATTGGATCGCCATATTGTCGCCCAAGGCGACGCCAAACGCGCGGTCGCCATCGCGCTGCGTAATCGCTGGCGTCGACGGCGCGTGGCAGATGATCTGCGCGATGAAGTCACACCCAAGAATATTCTCATGATCGGGCCGACGGGCGTGGGGAAGACCGAGATTTCTCGGCGCCTCGCGAAGTTGGCGCAAGCGCCCTTCATTAAGATTGAGGCCACCAAATTCACGGAGGTGGGTTACGTCGGCCGCGATGTTGAACAAATTGTCCGAGATTTAGTCGAAGCCTCTATCTCGCTCCTTCGTGAAGAGAAGCGGGCACAGGTCCAAGCCCAAGCCGCCAAAGCGGCGGAGACTCGTATTGTGGAAGCCCTCGTAGGGGCCAATGCCTCCGAAACCACGCGTGAAAAATTTCGTAAGAAACTATTGTCGGGTGAGTTAGATGATACGGAAGTCGAATTAGAACTGTCCGACTCTGCATCGCCCTTTCAAGGCTTTGAAATCCCAGGACAGCCGGGTGGGTCGATGGGCATGTTGGACCTCTCCGCGATGTTTGGAAAAGCAGGGAAAACCAAAACTGTCAAACTTCGCATTGGGGACGCGCATGGGCCGCTCCTATCTGAAGAATCCGACAAGCTCTTGGACGATGACGCCATCAAACGCGAGGCGGTCGCACGTGCCGAGCAAGACGGCATTGTGTTTTTGGATGAGATTGACAAAATCACGACGCGTTCCGATGCGCGAGGCGGTGATGTTTCGCGTGAAGGCGTACAACGGGATTTACTGCCGTTGATCGAGGGGACAACCGTGTCTACCAAATATGGCCCCGTCAAAACGGACCATATTCTGTTTATCGCCAGTGGGGCATTTCATGTGGCGAAACCGTCGGACCTTTTACCCGAACTGCAGGGTCGTCTTCCCATCCGAGTCGAGCTTCGCGCGTTGACGGAAGCGGATTTTGTACGAATTTTGACCGAGCCTGAAGCCAGTCTTATTCGTCAATATACAGCGCTTATGGCCACAGAAGAGGTCACGTTAGACTTTACCAAAGACGGTATTGCGGAGATCGCGAAACTCTCTGCGCAAGTGAATGCGAGTGTCGAAAATATCGGCGCACGACGTTTGCACACGGTTATGGAACGTCTGCTGGATGAAATTAGCTTCACGGCCAGCGATAAGGGCGGACAGACCTTTGTGATCGATGCGGCCTATGTTCAGGAACATGTCGGTAAACTGGCCCGTGATCAGGACCTCAGTAAGTTTATTCTCTAACTCAGGAGGCTTAGAACCTGCGTGCGGTGAGTGCGCAGGATCGTTTTGGAATAGCCCGCCTTAACCATTACATGACCGCCGAAATAGGCCGTCCAAATGAGTTCGACTTTGTCGTGTGCTGGCGTCTCTTTGACGCAGAACTTGATGGCGCTTCGAAGACGCGACAAAGCGTCGGAGACGGCCTTTTCGACGGCCTCATCGAAGGGCGACTGTTCAATTGCAGCATTGCAAAGCAAGCAGCCCCAGCGCCCCTGTGGCGTTTGGGCCGCTGTCACAAGGCTGGTGAACAAGGTTTTGATACGGTCCTCTGGCGATAGACTATTGTCCCGCAACATTCTAACGGCCCCGCAAATAAATTCTTGATCATAGACGGCAATGGCATGTTGGTAGAGCGCGCGTTTGTCGCCAAAGCTGGCATAAAGCGACCCTTTATTCAGGCCGGTCGCAGCCATGATGTCGGGATAGGACGCGCCTTCATAGCCATGCTTCCAAAAGACAGCGCGTAGGGCAGTCTTGACTTTGGCTTCATCAAATTGACGGGGTCGGGCCATATTTTAAACTCTCACGGGTTGCTCTCGCCGATGTGATATCACGTTAATTGAACGTGTGGTCAAGTAAGGGCCTTAAGGTCTTAGGCCGCTAATTTTCCATTCGCTCTTTACCCAGCGGCTCTATTTTTAAACTTTAATTGACCAAACGGAAAAAATTAAAAGAGACTGATATGATAACTTTGAACACATCCCTGAACTCCGTAGCTGGCCTGGGCGCAATGATTGCCATCGTCGCGGGCCTGAACCTCAGCCCTCTAACCCCCCAGACAGCGCATGCTGCCGAACCTGCCGTCGCAGCGGCCATGGCCGACAAAGCCCAAAGCGGCGAGTTCACGAAGGCTAACTTTGACATCAAGGGGCAATGGGAAATTATACGCCAAGACGGACAAACAATTTTTCGCTTATCTGAAGATTTCAGAACGAAGAGGGGTCCCGATTTGAAGCTTTTTCTGTCTCCGAAAAAAGTGAGCGCCGCCACGGGTGAAACCGCGACAACTAACGCTGTAAGATTGGGCGCACTGAAATCCAACAAAGGCACGCAGGAGTACATCCTTCCCGGCGATATCGATTTGTCTAGCTTCAGATCCATCCTGATCCATTGCGAAGCCTATTCCAAACTTTGGGGTGGTGCGGATATTTGATTCAAGCCGCCACAGGATTGGAAATTCGGCGCCCGCGCATTGTGCGGGCCTTAACGATTATCGCTTCAGGAAAACATACCATGCACCCGAGCCACCATGTCGGATATGTGCGGGCGCGTAGCTTGCGACTAAAGGTCGTATGGCTGGGTCCGCGATCCAGAGCGGGAAATTCCGACGCAAGACACCATCTCCGCGCATGCCCTTGCCCGTGACGACTAAAACGCAGCGTTTATTACGATTAGACGCGCGTATGACGGCGCGGTGCAAGGCCTGTTTGGCCGTCAATTGCGTCAAATCATGGAGATCGATTTTCGTATCGATTTCGATACGCCCGCGTCGCACGCGTTTATCTTGGTTCACATCCAATGTCTGCGGCAGGGGTCGCGCGGCTAGTACCGATGGCGCTGGCAGCCGCAACATATTGGCAAAGTCTTCGCGGGTCGGCAGAGGCTTGGCACTGCCCTTGCCCTTGGGTTTGCGGCGCGGACTAACGGTCTGGGCGACATGCCCCCAGATCTGTTTCTCGCCCGGTTTGAGAGGGCGCTGGGTCATGACGTCGAAAAGGTCATGAAATCGGCGGGTTGGCTAGACCTAGGGGAAGAAGGACCGTCCAGCGTACGGGATGTTTCTGAACCCCTGCACGATCACCCGCCTCGTCACCCGAGCCGAAGAATAAATCGGCGCGCAGCGGTCCTTTTATGGCACTCCCTGTATCTTGCGCGGCAACCAAAATACCGGTCGGCGTTCCGCGATAATCGCCGCCCTCTGTGGGCAAGGTCGTCTCCAACCAAAACAGACTACCATAGGGATGATAACGCGGGTCTATGGCAATTGCGCCCATCGCGGTCAGCGGAACCCGCATCGCGCCCTGAGGACCTTCACCTGGCAAGATCGCTTGCTCGGTGAAATAGATATAGCGAGAATTTTCATTCATCAGCGCGCGGGCGGCAACGGGGCCACTTCGCTCCATCCAGTCGGCAATAGATTGCTTCGACGCCTGCTCGCGCGTGAGTTCACCACGCTGAATTAAAACGCCCCCGATTGACCGATATGGGCGTCCATTATTTGCCGCATACGCCGCGCGGAGAATGCGGCCATCCCGGTATTTCAACCGACCTGACCCTTGGATTTGGAGGAAGAACACATCAATCGGCTTACCGTAAGCAATAACCCGGCTGGTCCGCGCGTTCACTTTGGACCGAGGCAGAGCAAGGGCTTCAGCAGAGTTCGGCTTCGCGAGGATAGGCTCAGAAAACTCGAATGTCGGCTGGACGCTGACATCGACTTCTGGCTCATAGTAGCCGGTGAGTAGTCCTTCTGGCGCAGCAGGGGTCGTCAATGTTACTGGCGCAAACCAACTCTCGAAGAATGTCCGCGCGTCGGCAGCAGCGGGTTCAACAGATTGCAAAACACTCGCTGACTGACAGGTCATTTGCCAGTCTGCATATGTTCCATATTGCGGAAGATTAGCATTGAGCGGCGCTTCGGGTTCGGCCTTGGCCCATGTCTCACAGCCTCGGACAAATGCAGCCAAGGCGGGTCGCGGATCATGCGTTGACCAGTGAGTCAGCGCGGCAAATCCTGATGGCATAGGTGCTTCTATCACAGGTTCTGGCGGGGGTTCGGTCGGCGCTGGCGGCGGTGTCTGAACCCGGGGCGCAGAGGGCGGCGTCGGTAGAGGCTCTGCAATGATGATCAAGCCTGGGTTTTCAACATCCGGATCGGGATAAGCTGGCCCCTTGGGTACCGTAGTGCAGGCCGTCGCCAAGATAGCGACAGAGATCGCCGCTATCCTTTGACAAGACAGGAGGACACGCATGTCGAGCTAGGTCGTTGTATCTGGCGTCGGGTCCGCCTCCAGGGCGTCGCCCTCGCTTGGCTCGACGGCGGCCAAACGCCAATTCAGGTCACGACCTTTCAAATCACGCTCAAATTCCCAAACTTCGGAAATCGAAGACAAGACATCTGGATCACCCATAATCACTGTACCCTCGGCGTCCAAAAGGGCGGAGGTCAGATCAGCTTCGTATATTACCGAGATGTGCCCAACGGAGCCTTCCACACGCGCGGCCTTAATCGTCGCTTTGCGTAGCCGGCCTAAATCTGTGACTTGAGTCTGATCGGCAGCTTCGCGGGCTGTGATGGCTTCATCATAAATTTCGAAAGTGTCAGCGGTGAGCAGATCTTTCAACAAATCACGGTCGCCGCTCGCATAGGCTTCCAAGATCATCGAATAGGCGGCTGTCGCTCCATGCATGAAATGCGCGATCGTAAAAGAAGGGTCCAGGCGTGTGATGCCAGACAGGCCCAAACGCTCTACATCTGGATCTGGCGGAGAATCATTTTTTCGATTCGGGTCGTCCATTCCAAAATCAACAGGATCGGATTTTTCTTCGGGAACACCCCCGAATCCAGTTTGTTTCCCCAAGACGGAGTAAAAAACGACCACAACAATCGTCGCTAAAGCGGCATAAATCATAACGTCGAACATTGAAGACCTTTATATTGCAGTTTGCCAACCTATATACGGCTCAACAGACTACTTGAGTTATTGAATTGATAGCTAAGGTGCGTTGCAACCCGTTTCAAGGAAAGAGCATTATGGCCAAGAAACCAAAGAAGGGTGAAGAGACACCCGCAGAAGACACACTATCCATTGAGGGCGCCCCCACGGATGTCAAAGAAAATTCTGTAGCGGACGCCCCACAAGGGCCAATGCTTTCCGTTTTAGCCCAATATACCAAGGATCAGAGTTTCGAAAATCCAGGCGCACCCAATAGTTTGCGTTCAGGACTAGCTGCCCCCCAAATCGGTGTGAACATCGAAATTGGCCGTCAAATGCTGGATGATGATACAGTCGAAGTCACATTGATGCTGAAAGCTGAAGCTCGTCGTGAAAATGACGTCGCATTTATCGCAGAGCTGGAATATTCAGGTCTTTTCGCTTTCCAAGGCGTTGGCATCGAAGAGATTCAGCCATTGATTATGATTGAATGTCCGCGTTTGCTCTTCCCATTTGCCCGTCAGATCATGGCGTCTATGACACAAAATGGTGGCTTCCCGCCGATCCTGCTTGATCCGCCCGATTTCGCCGCCATGTTCCGCGATGAAATGATGCGTCGCGCCCAAGACGCAGCGGTCAACTAAACTTCCCAATAATATCCACTTTTTAGACCCGCCCAGCCCTGCTGTGGCGGGTTTTTTATGAGCCATAAGACTTCACATGCGCGCACGTTGCGTTATGGTTAAGACTGTTATTTTCTCTCGCAAGGTTCGTCATGAGACTCTCCATCGAACGCAACGCCCTTTTAAAGGCGCTTGGTCATGTCCAGAACGTCGTTGAGCGTCGGAATACCATTCCGATTCTCTCTAACGTTTTGATGAGCGCCGAAGACGGCGTACTCTCACTTGTCGCAACAGATTTGGACATCGAAGTGTCCGAATCGACAGAGGCTGACGTCTCCGCCCCCGGTCAAGTTACGGCACCGGCGCATACGCTCTATGACATTGCCCGCAAATTGCCCGATGGTTCACAAGTGGTCTTACAGATCAATTCTGATGATCGCTTAGACGTCGACGCGGGCCGCTCACACTTCACGCTTCCACTGTTGCCTTCAGGTGACTTCCCGAAAATGACCGCCGACGGGTTCACCCATGAGTTCTCAATCTTGGCCAAAGATTTGTCGCGCTTAATCGACAAAACGAAATTCGCTATCTCAACGGAAGAAACGCGCTATTACCTTAATGGCATTTACGTACATGGGCATGATGGAAAACTTCGCGCTGTCGCCACCGATGGTCACCGTTTGGCGCTGGCAGAATCCCCAGCCCCAGCGGGTGCTGAAGATATGCCAGGTGTAATCATTCCACGTAAGACGGTTGCAGAGATCCGCCGCCTTATTGACGGCGTTGATGGCGACGTCCATGTCAGCGTCAGTGAAGCCAAAATTCGCTTTAAGACTGGTCACGCCATCATGACCTCCAAGCTGATCGATGGGACATTCCCGGATTATGAGCGCGTCATTCCAAAGGGTAACACCAAGGAATTGACCATTGACAATAAAGTCTTCGCCAGCGCCGTTGATCGTGTCGCGACAATCTCTGCGGAAAAATCGCGCTCCGTCAAAATGAGCCTTTCAGAGCATAACCTGTCCCTGACCGTAAATAACCCAGAGAGCGGGAACGCGAACGAAGACTTACCCGTTGATTATGCAGATGAGCCACTCGAAATTGGGTTTAATGCGAAATATCTTTTGGATGTCGCAGGACAGATCGAAGGTCGTGACGCGACATTCTTCCTAGAGAGCCCTGCGTCGCCTGCCCTTGTGAAGGACAGCGAAGACGAGCATGCGCTCTTTGTACTGATGCCGCTTCGCGTCTAGGCGCACGCTGAGACGTGCCGTCCATAGCGTCACTACGTCTTATCGATTTCCGTTCCTACGCCGCCTTGGACGCGGCATTCGAGCCCAGCGTGGTCGCGCTTTACGGGCCCAATGGCGCAGGCAAAACAAACCTCTTGGAAGCTGTTTCCCTCCTTGCGCCAGGGCGGGGCTTACGCCAGGCGGGCGTTGGGTCATTGGCGCGAGTCGAAGATGGGATGAGCCAGCCAGCATGGGGCATCAATGCACAGCTCCACTCTCTTGAGGGTGATATAGACGATCCGACCCGAATTTCGATTGGGCAAGTCCCAGAGCACCCCCGCAAGCGACAACTCAAAATCGATGGCCGCCCTGCGACAGGGCCAGAGCTGGCACGTCGTTTATCTCTGCTCTGGCTCACGCCCGCGCAAGACCGTTTGTTCTCAGGAGCCGCATCTGACAGACGAAAATTCATTGATCGATACGCGCTTGCCTTCGCACCCGATCACGGCACAAATGCCTCTAGATTTGAAAAAGCCCGAACAGAGCGCAATCGGCTTCTATCTGAAAATGTTAGCGATCGCCTCTGGTATGAAGCCATCGAAGCCGATCTTTCGAATTATGGCGCAAGGGTGGCTCAAGCCCGCATGACCACGGTTACAAATCTCCAAATTGAAGTCTCAGCGCGCAAAACGGCCTTCCCGCAGTCCCTAATTGGGCTAGACGGTAATCTAGAAAATCGCTTCGCCGACGGTGCTGACCTCACGACTGTGGCCGAAGACTATCGCGCACAGTTAGCGAGCACGCGAAGCATAGATCTTCGTGCGGGGCGAACCTTAATTGGACCCCACCGCACTGAACTCCACGTCACCCATGCAGAGAAAGCTATGCCTGCGGCACTCTGTTCAACGGGAGAGCAAAAAGCACTCCTGATCGGGCTTATTCTCGCGCAGGCCCGTGCGGTTCATGACAAAGAACCAATCTTACTACTGGATGAAGTCGCTGCCCATTTAGACGCAGTCCGACGCGCCGCTTTAGCAGAAGAGTTGCTGGATCTAGGCCTACAGATATTCATGACAGGAACGGACCAGTCCCTTTTTTCAGACTTTGGGGCGCGCGCTCAATTTTTCCATGTCGCAGATGGGGCCTTGGCTAATCTAGACGGGATGGAGGAGTAGAGAGAAAAAGCGCCCTGTCCTGCGCGAGGCGCGGGACAGGGCTACGATACCGAAACGGGGCGCAGTTGTTCGATACCGATTTCTGTGCGGCGGGTGATAGGCCGCTCAAGCTGAACCCTAAGTGAACGATATTTCTACCGCTGTCTCATCAAGGTAGGCAACTCTCGCGCTTCACCTGAGGCACGTTTAACGAGCGCGGATTTGGTCGCGGTCGACCTGTTTGTCAAGGCCAGTCCCAGCCGCCGTATGTGACCGATTGACCCAAAATTTCTCCGCGAGGTTTCGGAAATCAAATGCGTGACGACACCAAGGCTTCGCGAGTCAGCATTTCTCCAGTGATCATATTCAAGCAAGCTGGCCACGCCAATATCTTGTCCTGTATCCCGCGCCATTTTTACGCCGTCGGCGATGGCAGCAGCGTCGCGTATGCCCAGGTTGAACCCCTGCCCTGCCAGTGGATGAATGACATGTGCCGCGTCCCCCACCAGCGCTAAGCGAGTAGCGGTAAATCCGTCGGCCATTTGTAGGCGCAACGGATAGCATTGACGTTGAGCGGCAATCGACATGTCGCCCAAATACCCATCCATTTTCTCGGATAAGAGCGCGACAAAGCTATCATAATCCATCGCGGTCGCGGCCTGAATACCCGCCGTCGGGCCAGACCAAACGATCTGGCTACGTTGACCGGTCAGAGGTAAAACCGCTAACGCACCGCCTGGGATCAAGCGTTGCCACGCTGAGCCATCATGGGGAAGCTCATGCTTAATTGTTGTCACCAGAGACGCCGAATCATAGTCAAAACGCTGAGTCGTAATTCCAGCCTTTCGGCGCAAAAGGGACTCCCGACCATCCGCTGCAATGAGCAATTTGGCGGTCAAGGAACCCTGATCCGTTTCAGCGATCACATTTTTAGCGGAGCGCGTGACATCTCGAATACCAATCGGAGCGAAAATTGAGACGTCTTTTTGCAGCTTCACTTGCTTGAGCAGTGCCGCCTTTAAGGGTGCGTTTTCCACTAACGCCCCGAGATCACCCCCGTCTCCATCGCCCTCGAAATGTAGTCGCCACGGGCTATTGGGCGCGCCTTCGGTCACAAGCATGTCTTTAATCGGCTGCGTCAAACCCTTTAGATCGACACCTAAATTCTCAAAGAGCCGAAGAGAGGTCGTGGAAAGTGCCGAAGCGCGCCCGTCTGATCCTGTATCAACAGCATTTCGATCCAATAGGGCAACTGTTGCGCCACTATCCGCACAGGCCAAAGCCGTTGTCAGACCGGCCAAACCTGCACCCACGATCAAAATGTCAAATTCTGTTTTCATAACTCCCACATAGGCTGCCTTTGACGCGAGTAAAAGGCGACATATCGGGTCGTATTTGTCACGGAGCGTCTCTGAAATCCCAGCTCGCCTTAACCCCGCATTCACGCTTCGCATTTACGTCTTGGTAAGAGATGAATTCCTGTCCGAGGTCCCGATGACGCCACCGCCTTCCGCTACTGCCAATTACGACGCGGGTTACCAATATGCGCCCGAAGACATTCATGCCATGATGGCAGAGGTCACGGCGCAACAGGGTAACAGCTTCTGGCGTGCGGTTCGGGCGCTTTTCATGACGGCTTTGGGCTGCATTATTTTGCTCTGCGTTTTAGCGTATAATCCGTTTGACCCAACGGGTGACACGGCCGGCATCGGTGTGGGTCGACATCCTCTGGGTGCAGGGGGTGCGAACGTCGCCAACATCATCATGCAAACTTTGGGCTGGGGTGGCTTGATGGGCGGCGGATTAATCGTGCTGTCTGGAATCCGTCGATTGATGGGCCGCGTCGGTTATCGAACGCGCCTGATGAAATGGAAGCGATTTGGGATTGGCGCTGGCGCCGTGCTGCTGGGTACCATGACCCTTTCCGCCTTCCCTATTCCGCAAAGTTGGCCAATGGCCAGTGGTTTGGGTGGCTGGATCGGAGATCTACTTCATTTGACCCCAAAAGGCTGGCTTGATGCGTTTAACGTGCCGCTCTCTGGTCTTTGGATCGCGATTTTATCCTTTGCCAGCGCTGCCTATCTCCTCGCGCTTTACTTAGGAGTAGTGACAAAAGATCTATTGGATATAGCTGATGCTGCCACTTTGGTTTGGGCTTATATCCGTGTTTGGTTTGACCGTTTGTCTGCGTGGCTGGTCCGGATTTTCCGTCGCGGCTATGAAGACCCAATGGACGCGCAGATGCAATCTGAACCTATCTATCGCGACATTCCAGATACACCATTGCCCATTGCTGAACCCATTGCTGAACCCGTGACCTACGCACCGGAGCCAATGGTTGCTCCGATCGCCGCTCCGGCACCTAAAACTCGAAAGACGCCAGCCAAGCGCAAGGCAGCCCAAAAATCAAATGGGCAGGTCAACTTTGACTTTTCCAATTCCGATGAGTTCGTTCTTCCAGGTCTCGATCTGTTAAAAGCTCCGCCACCCAGGTCTAATAACCATGATCAAGGCGCCCTGCGCCGTGCATCTGAACAGCTTCACAAAGTCATGGGCGACTATGGCGTGGACGGCGAAATGGGCGGCGTGAGCCCTGGCCCAGTTGTCACACTCTTCGAATTTGAGCCCGCCCCCGGTGTGAAATCACAACGCATTATCAATCTATCCGACGACATCGCCCGAAATATGAGCGCGCAATCAGCACGAATTGCCGTTGTCCCAGGGCGCAACGCAATGGGCGTCGAACTACCGAACCGCAAACGCGAGATGGTCTGGCTGCAAAATATGCTGGCCTCTGACGCCTTCACGCAATCCGGCGCGGCGCTTCCTTTGATCCTTGGCGAAGATATTGGCGGCACGCCTTTCATCGCTGACCTCGCGAAAATGCCCCATTTACTTGTCGCCGGTACGACGGGTTCGGGTAAGTCCGTTGGCGTCAATGCGATGATCTTATCGCTCATGTACACGCTCACGCCAGAGCAATGTAAGTTCATCATGATCGACCCGAAAATGCTCGAGCTTTCGGTCTATGACGGCTGTCCGCATTTGCTCGCACCTGTCGTGACAGAGCCGAAAAAGGCCGTTGTCGCGCTGAAATGGACCGTGCGGGAAATGGAAGATCGCTATCGCAAAATGGCTAAAATGAACGTCCGGAATATGGCGGGCTTCAATGAAAAAGTCGCAGAATTTAAGGCCTCGGGCGAAGTCATGACCAAGACGATCATGACAGGATACAACAAAGAATCGGGCGAGCCCGAATATGAAACCGAAGAACTCTCTTTCGAGCCCATGCCTTACATCGTCGTCATTATTGACGAGATGGCTGACCTGATGATGGTCGCCAAGAAAGACATCGAAGGCTCCGTCCAACGCTTGGCGCAAATGGCGCGGGCGGCGGGTATTCACGTGATTATGGCGACGCAGCGTCCGTCGACCGATGTCATCACAGGCACGATTAAAGCCAACTTCCCTGCCCGAATTTGTTTCCGCGTCGGGTCCAAAATTGACAGCCGCGTTATCCTTGGCGAACAAGGCGGCGAAGCGCTGCTCGGTAATGGTGACATGCTGTTCTCGGCCACGGGTCGGCCGCGTCGTTTGCATGGTCCTTTCGTCAGTGACGGCGAAGTTGAGCGGATTGCCAACTTCATGAAGGCACAAGGCGCGCCAAGCTATCTGGATGACATCACGACCGAACGCGAAGAAGGCCCGTCCGACGCCAAGCTGGCCGGCGGTGGGTCCGAAGGTGGTTCACTCTTTGATCAAGCCGTCGCCATTGTTGCCCGCGACCGCAAAGCCTCGACCAGCTATGTGCAGCGCAAACTCTCCATCGGATATAACCGCGCCGCAGATCTCGTCGAACGGATGGAAACCGAAGGCATGATCGGCCCCAGCGGCGCAGGCGGAAAACGCGAAATTTTTCTGCCTGAGGAAGAAGCGTTTTAGGGTTAAACTATTGCTGCTTTCGCCACCTCTTGTTCGGCAAATTCACTAGCCATCAGATATAACCATTGATCAGGTTGATTCTCTATGAATTCCGAAATGAATGCACCAAAATTTCCATCCAAGTAATGCTTTAACTTCTGAGGCCTGTATCGAGCCAATGAACCTAGATAGAAGAAAACTCCATAAATTGAACAGACTTGTGGCCAAGTTCGTTCGTCTTCCGATAAATAGATATAGTGCTTCCTGAAAGGCTTCTGAGTCGAAACCGAACTCCATAAATGATCCGAAACCAAACTCGATAATTTGTTGATTTTTTCTGATGGTCTTCCAGTAGAAATAGGGGACATTAATTCCAAAGAGATTAGGTCAGAACCTCTCTCCATTAGGGACCCATTCCTAAGCTCTTCGCATTTAACGACACGCCAATGATCACTAAGATACGTTAAATTAAGTAAGTCCCATTGGGTATATGCGAGCCTTCTATATTCCGATTTAGGCAAATTCATCTTCGCCCAAATGAAGCCTCCAGATTTATCGTGAAGATATTCAATTTCTGGAATATTAATAAATCTTTCTTTTTTTCCTGCCGCCGCACACCACAGTCGGTGTCCTACCAAAACTTGAGAAAACATATCCTTCATCGAGAATTCAAATCTTTGTTCCTCAAAACCTTCTGGATCATATTCCTTGTAGAAATCTTCAAATAAATTTGGAGGATTTCCGGTTCGACTTTTATGGCCAATCAGCTTAGATGTAGTAGGCTTATTTCCTAAGGTGCTAAATTTGAGACTTAATCCATGATGACTATCGCTTATAGTGACGTATCTACCACGCATTAGGAGCAGGCATTTTATCAAATTGTGAAATGAGTAATACACAAGCAATGGCTTGGCATTTTCCACATTAGCGTATTTTGATGCTTGATAAAAATCTTTGGCTTGATCAAAATATGCCAAAGCTTCCTTAATTCTCTTTTTGGATGCATCTGACTGAGATATCGACGTTCTTATTACATTAAATGGATCGCTGGCAAATACTCTTGGTTGCATTGAAAACTTCGTTGATTTTTTCTTCGCCGGCCAAAAAGAAAATCCTACCTCTCGACTGTTTATCTTGAGAGGTTCACCAATTCTATAATTTGCTACTTTCATTTCATCCCCCTAGAGTTTCACACCCCCAAACGGCTCATCCACCGAATGACTCGGCTGCGTGAACCACTTCGGTCCGTCTGCTGTCATGTAGAAATGATCTTCCAATCGCACGCCAAATTCACCCTCGCCGTTTTCTTTATACAGACAGATCATGGGTTCATTTGAGAAGCACATGCCGGGTTCCAAGATCGTATCGTCACCCCAATTCAGATAAGGCCATTCGTGAATGTCGAGGCCAATACCGTGACCTGTGCGATGCGGCAGGCCTGGCGTTTCATAGCCCGGTCCAAAGCCGCGGGATTCCAACTCGGCGCGCGCGGCCAAATCGACATCGCCACAACGCGTTCCGATTTGCGCGGCTTCGAACGCTTTGGCTTGGGCGGCTTTTTCCGCATTCCAAACTTTGCGGTGTTCATCCGTGGGATTGCCGAAAACATAGCTGCGCGTGATATCGGAAATATAATCATGGAGCTGACACCCCGTATCGATCAGGACCATGTCCCCAAATTCCAGCGTCTTTGGCTCGCGCACGCCATGTGGGAACGCGCTATCGGGACCGAATAACACGATCTTGAAGTAACTGCCTTTGGCCGCGCCAACTTTGCGGTGCGCGGCGTCCAAGAACGCGCCCACTTCGGCGGTGGTCATATGCTCGCCCAACATGGACGCGGTGGCTTTGTGAACCGCCAATGTCATTTCCTTGGCGCGGGTCATCAGCGCGATTTCGGCCGGTGATTTAATCATACGGCAGGCGGCCGTGACGGAGGCGCCGTTCGAGAATGTGAAGGCGGGTGAAGCTTTGGCGATGCCGTCGCTGACAAAGAATGGCGTGGCTTCGTCCAATCCAATTTGTCCAGATGTCACACCTGCCGCCGCGAGGTGCTCGGCGATCAAGCCATAGGGACTCTCATGTTCTTCCCATGTGGCGACCTCGCCCGGGACGGTCATGAATTGCAGAATCGTGCCTTTTTCGAAGGCGGGGGCAATATAGATCGGCGCACCTGTGGGAAGCAGCAACGCCCCCACCATGCGCTCTGAGCTATTCCAGCGCGTCCCCGTGAAATAGTAAAGCGACGTCCCCGCATGCAGGTAAAGCGCGACGAGGCCCTGCTCTGCCATCAAGCTCTGCGCCTTACTGATGCGCGCTTGAAATTCTTCCTCGGCGATGGGTTTGACCCCTGCCGTCATATCCGAGAGTTTTGCCAAGGCCTCTTCCGCCGTCCATCCGCCTACGCCTCTAGTCATCGCCTTGATCCTCTTTTTCTCGTTCTGGCTTTGCCTCTATCAAGGCTGGACTGCTAATTCTATCTGCGATGTTGTGGCTCTTTTGTGGGCGTGATGCGTAACTAAGACATGAGCACCACGACACCCGACCGAAAATTCCCCGATGATTTCATCCCCGCAACGCCGCGACCTGATGAGGGCGCGCTGACGACGTCAGAAATCGTCGCGATGGCGTGGGACGATGAAACCAGTTTCGACAACATCCTGGCGCAATCTGGCCTGTGCGAGGGCGAAGTCATCAAGATCATGCGCGGTCACATGAAACCCAGCAGTTTCCGTATGTGGCGCAAGCGCGTGAGCGGGCGCGCGAGTAAGCATGTAGCGAAACTCTAGGCGAGCAAAAGCCCCCACAGCCCACAATTTTTCAAAGAGGGTCTGCCAGATTACGCGATGTCCGATAAAATGGGACGTCCGCAGGATCGGCACTCACGACGGAATACCGAATAAGAGTTTTGTTTTTCGCAAGTGGTAATCCTGCGGCGATGCTTCTCGTGTAGCGGCCTCACTTGATTGCCGCCGTTACAGGCTGTCAGGCACGCGCTACCCGGCCCCTTGAAATCTGGCGTTACCCAAACCTCAATAGACACACCGTCTCTCGATACAAACCAGTCACGTATACTTGCCTGTCCCGTGTCCGAAAGAACCACTTAAACATAGGGGTAAAATGGGCGACGGGGATCAATCTCTTGTTATTTTTATAAGACCCTGAAAATGAGGGGTTATAATTCATCGAACCCAGGGATCATTTCCCTTTGGGCAGATGATAGGAGATTAAATCACGCTCTAGTGATGATGCCCGCCGACGCCGTGGGCATGACCGTGGGCGATTTCGTCGGCTGTGGCGTCGCGGCTCTCTGTGATCTCGACGTCGAAGTTTAGGTTCACCCCAGCCAGCGGGTGGTTCCCGTCAATGAAGACTTCTTCGCCCAAGACATTCACAACGCGAAAAATGGGCGAGGCAGGTTCATCATTGATCTTAAATTGAAGACCCGGTTTCACCTCTGTGCCCGGTGGAAATTGCGCGAGTTTTACGTTCATCTTAAAGGCTGGATTAACCTCGCCATACCCCTCTTTGGCGGGCAGCGAGACCGATTTTTTATCTCCCACAGATAAGGTCTGCATCTCCTTGTCGAGGGCTGGCAAAATTTGGCCACTCCCCGCGAGATAGAGCATCGGGTCACGCCCCGCCGAACTATCCAGCACCTCACCCGCATCGTTTTTTAGCGTGTAGTGAAATCCGATGACTTTGGTCATGATGGGTCGTCCTTTAATTTTGCAGGGGCGTGATAAGGGATGGAGCATGGTGGGCCAATAAAAATCTAGGTTTCACTTTCACTCCACCTCAACATTTCAGAATATAACGTAAACTTCTGACGCCCCTCGTTCGATAGGTCATCTCGATACAGTCCAATAAGGTACTCCAGCGCATATTCATAAAGACGACCTGCCGCGAGTTCGATGTAAAATAAGCCCTTTGCTTTATCTTGAGGAACGCCGACACCATCTCGCAGCCCTAAGCCATAGCAATATTGTGATTTTGGAAAACCTTGATCCGCCGACGCTTTGTACAAATTTACAGCGGCCTCGTGATCACCGCGCTCCCAGAGTCGACACGCATGTTGATACTGTGCCTCCGCGACGCCCGCTTCGGAACTTTGTCGCATTTTGTCGTTGTACCATGCCTCCATTTTCTCATCGGGCATGCCAGGTCGCGACAAATACGCCTCCAAATATGCGAACTTTTGGGGGTTAGACTTTAGAAGGCTAGCAAGTTTTTTGTCTGTTATTTCAAATATCAGATCGTAAGTTTCTGCATCGCAATAACCCAGCGCATCAATCAGGCACTCAACAAATTTGACGTTACTTTTGATTTCATCACTATCCATTTGCCGCGCTCCTCATTTTTCTGAAAATAGCACCGTGCCGTGTAAGATTAAGTAAACCGGTCGCCCAACAAAAAACCCGCTCTCTTTCGAGGGCGGGTTTTCTTTTATCTATCTAACTTGGTTACACCGACACGTTACCGTGTCGGCTAGCGATTGGAATTGATCCTATTGGATCAATTCCGGACATCGCTAGTCTTCGCGACGCTTACGTGGACGACGTGCGCGCTTTGGCTTGTCGTCTCCGCCATTGTCTTCGGCTGGGGCATCGCCCTCTTCGCGTGGGATTTCGAGACCTGTTTCTTGGTCAACGAATTTCATCGACAGACGCACTTTACCGCGATCGTCGAAGCCCATGAGCTTGACGTAAACTTCTTGGCCTTCAGCCAGGAAGTCAGATGGGTGGTTCACGCGCTCAGGTTTGATCTGAGAGACATGCACAAGGCCGTCTTTTTTGCCAAAGAAGTTCACGAATGCGCCGAAATCGACAACTTTCACGACTTTACCTTTGTAGATCGCGCCAGCTTCTGGATCAGCCGTTAGGCCGTGGATCCATTCGCGTGCAGCGTCGATGGACTTTTTGTCCGTCGAGGCGATCTTGATTGTGCCATCGTCTTCAACAGAAACGCGAGCGCCTGTTGTGTCAACGATTTCACGGATGACCTTGCCGCCTGTACCGATGACGTCACGGATTTTATCAACCGGGATTTTCATCGTTTCAATGCGTGGAGCAAATTCACCAACTTCTTCACGGGAAGAGGCGAGGCCTTTGTTCATTTCGTCGAGGATATGAAGACGACCTGCATTGGCTTGCTCAAGCGCAGTTGTCATGATCTCTTCGGAAATACCGGCGATCTTGATGTCCATCTGTAGGGACGTGATGCCTTCGGATGTACCCGCAACTTTAAAGTCCATGTCACCGAGGTGATCTTCGTCGCCGAGGATATCAGACAGAACAGCAATGCCGCTCTCTTCTTTGATGAGGCCCATTGCGATACCAGACACTGGACGCTTCAACGGAACGCCTGCATCCATCATAGCCAATGAACAGCCACAAACTGTCGCCATGGAAGACGACCCATTTGATTCCATGATCTCGGAGACCAAACGGATTGTGTAGGGGAAGTCTTCTGGTGTCGGAAGCACAGCCTGAAGCGCGCGCCATGCGAGCTTACCATGACCATGTTCGCGACGGGACGTGCCGCCCATGCGACCCGCTTCACCAACAGAATATGGTGGGAAGTTATAGTGCAAGAGGAACTTGTTTTTGATCGTGCCAGTCAGCTGATCAACGAACTGCTCGTCATCAGATGTGCCCAATGTCGCCACGCAAAGCGCTTGTGTTTCGCCGCGTGTGAATAAAGCCGAACCATGTGTACGCTCGAGAAGGCCAACTTGGCTTTCGATTGGGCGAACTTGGTCAAGCTTACGACCGTCGATACGTTTCTTTGTCTTGATGACAGTTGTACGGACCGTTTCGGATTCGATGGATTTGAACACGTCAGAAAAGACGTTGGACTTCATGCCATCTGGATTTTCGTCAGAGGCTGCAAGAGCCGCTTCAGCTTCAGCGCGAACAGTACGCAGAGCGTCTTGACGCTCCATTTTGTCTGTTTTCTTATACGCCGCTTTGATGCCTTTTTCGGCAATCTTTTTCATGGCTTTCTTCTCAGCCGTGTAATCTGGCGATTCAAAAGTCCAAGCTGGCTTGGCAGCTTGCTCGGCCAAATCGATGATCGCATCGATGACGTCTTGGCAACTCTCATGCGCGAACATAACGGCGCCGATCATTTGCTCTTCTGTGAGTTCGTCAGCTTGGCTTTCCACCATCATGACGGCGTCTTCTGTACCTGCAACAACGAGGTCGAGTTCGGATTCTTCGAGCTCTTGCAGCGTTGGGTTCAAGACATAGTCACCATCGATAAGGCCAACGCGGGACGCCGCGATTGGGCCCATGAACGGAAGACCTGAAATGGCCAAGGCAGCAGATGCGCCGATCATGCCGAGGATATCTGGCTCGTTTTCGAGATCATGCTGTAGAACTGTGATGACGACCTGAACTTCGTTTTTGAAACCCTTTGGGAACAATGGACGGATTGGACGGTCAGTCAGGCGGGAGATCAAAGTCTCGCGCTCTGTCGGGCGACCTTCACGTTTGAAGTAGCCACCTGGAATTTTGCCCGCAGCGTAGAATTTTTCTTGGTAGTTTACGGTCAGCGGGAAGAAGCTTTGTCCCGGCTTTTCGGATTTCGCAGCACAGACGGTTGCGAGGAGTTTTGTGTCGCCATAGGTCACAAAAACTGCGCCGTCAGCTTGGCGGGCCATGCCGCCGGTTTCGAGGGTCAGCGTACGGCCGGCCCAATCTAGTGATACTGTTTTCTTATCGAACATACGTGTGATTTCTTTCTTTCATCGTACTTGTTTTACTGTCTTGGCCTTTGCCTCAGAACAGTTTCCATCGGCGGTCATTCGCTTGGATGGAGAATATCGCCCCACCGTTTGAAAAGGAATTTTTCACAACGGTAAGTGCGCGAAAGGCCGCCAACTGGCGACCCTTGGTCTTAACGATAGGTTAGAGCCGATTAACGACGTAGACCCAAACGTTTGATGAGGTCCTGATAACGGTCCTCGCTCTTTTTCTGAACATAGCTGAGAAGGCTACGGCGCTTGTTGACCATCAACAAAAGACCACGACGTGAGTGGTTGTCTTTTTTGTTGGTTTTGAAGTGCTCTGTCAGGTTAACAATCCGCTCTGTGAGGATTGCGATCTGAACTTCGGGTGAGCCTGTATCGCCAGGCTTCGTTGCGTATTCTGTGATCAAAGCGGCTTTGCGCTCGGGTGTGATCGACATCGTATTTCTCCGGTGTAACTACATATTAAAAACGCGTTTCGGGATGAATAACCCGTCCTGCGGTGAGCAGAGCGAAATCAATACACCGTCCAATTCGGCCCGTATGAAATCGTCCATTTGAACGAGGTCTGGAGAGTTGGGCGGCGCGGTAATTCCGCGTCCATGTCTCAAATCAACTGCTTGGTCGGCTGTGATGGCCAGCACCGGGATGTCGTCCAGTGCGGTCGTCACGGGGTGCAGCCCCTCTGAGACGCGGGCCACTTCGCACATATCTTCCAACGCGTCCAGCGTTATTGACTGTGCCAAGCCGAACGGCCCGACACGTGTTCGACGTAAAACAGAGACATAACCGCAAGCGCCCAATTCAACGGCCAAATCCCGCGCCAGCGAGCGAATATAGGTGCCTTTTCCGCAATCAACTTCGAAAACAGCGGTGTCTGGCGTGGTCTTTACAAGGTCAAAATGGTCCACACGGACGGGGCGTGGTTTCATCTCGACGGCCTCCCCTGCGCGGGCGAGGTCATAAGCGCGTTTGCCATCAATTTTGATCGCAGAAAATTTGGGTGGAGCCTGCTCAATCTCCCCAATGAATTGCGGCAGGGCCGCGCGAATATCAGACTCGGTCGGGCGCACATCAGAGCTGGCCGTGACGTCGCCTTCAGCATCCTGTGTCGCGCGGGTTTCACCCCATGTGATCTCAAACATATAGGATTTGGCCGCATCCATCATAAAGGGAACCGTCTTGGTCGCCTCGCCCAGCGCAATCGGCAAAATGCCTGAAGCGAGCGGATCGAGCGTGCCCGCATGACCCGCCTTTTGGGCCTGAAACAACCACTTCATTTTACTAACCATCGGCGTCGACCCGACACCATAAGGCTTGTCCAGCACTACCCAGCCATGGACGGGGTTGCCCTTTTTTCTTTTGCGTCCATTCGGGTCCATGCGGAGGCTCTCTTAAGAGTTGCAATTATTCATTTTTCTTGCGTGATCTGCCTTGATTGCAAAATGAAATCACCCAATAGAAAGGACCTAACTTTAATTGGGTCAGGGGACCACATAATATGAATATCAAACTCATCGCTGCTCTTGCGGCATCTATCAGCCTTTCCGCTTGTTCAACCATCGCAAACGGCAAAAACCAAGCCGTTCAATTCACAACGGGGGACGTTGAAGGAGCAGATTGCGTTGTATCCGGCGGTCGTGACGGCGCCGTAAATTTGAAATTCTCAACGCCTGCAGAAGTTCAGGTGCGCCGCGCTAAAGCTGCGATTGATGTAGAATGCAGCAAAGCTGGTTATGAAACAGCGTCACGTACAGTGGAATCTAAAATGGAAGGCTCAACTGGCGGCAATGTTGTGGCTGGCGGATTTGTAGGCCTCGGCGTTGACGCGATGACTGGCGCAATGTTCAAATATCCTGACACGATCATCGTCAAAATGAAGCCCGTTGGAGTGACAACGCCGACGGTCACGGGGGAACCAATCTCTTAGGCTTTCACATAGATTGAACATTTGGACCCTCTCCGTTTCACGGAGGGGGTTTTTATTGGGTGAGAATCTACTCGGACTCTTTTTTCAAATCCTGCGCGATATGTGGGTCTTGCAATAAGCGGGTCATATCCTCTGCGGTTTTAAAGCTCTCGTCTTTCATGAAACGGAGGCGCGGCGTCGACTTCATTTGCATTTCTTTGCCTAAGCGCCCGCGTAAAAACGACTGGCTGCGTTGTAGAGCCTCCATGATGACATCATGATCGTGGTCGGTGCCCAAAGGTGCAGCATAAACGATCGCATGTTTCAAATCGGGGGAGGCACGAACTTCGGAAATCGTAATGGACACGCCCCGCAAATCCGGATCGCGCAAGGGTTCGCGCGATAGAATTTCAGCCAGGGCGCGGCGGATCAATTCGCCCGCTTTAAGCTGACGTTGGGATGGTGGACGGTTTTTGGACATGGACGGGTCCATAGAGCCAGATGCCACATTTTCCAAGACCCATATACGCTTGGGGTTCAGCTAGGGTCAGAACAGCGTCACGGGCTACATCAGACAACGTTGACAAATAAGTGATAGAAGTGTCAGTTTACTTGTTATAGCCCTACACATTAATTTAAAATTGTGCCAAGGGTAAGCAAGGCTGATGGGGGCAACCATTCGCCAATGAGGGCAAAATCATGAAGAGAGACGTCAGAACGGCCACAGAGGTCGATGCTTTTGTAGGCGCAAAACTCAAAGAGTTACGTAAGTCTGTTAAGA
This sequence comes from Litorimonas cladophorae, assembly GCF_014652455.1. Lineage (GTDB taxonomy): Bacteria > Pseudomonadota > Alphaproteobacteria > Caulobacterales > Maricaulaceae > Litorimonas > Litorimonas cladophorae. The sequence goes on from NZ_BMYV01000003.1 coordinate 354,775, forward strand.
TGAGCCAAACGGACCTCGCGACGCGTGTCGGCGTTACATTTCAACAAATTCAAAAATATGAGCGTGGTACAAATCGTATTGGTGCAAGCCGCCTCTGGGATTTTTGCAAAGTTTTCGATGTCAAACCCGGTCGTTTTTTTGAAGGTGTAGAAGATCACCTCGCCGACGATTTGCAAATGTCGAACACGGCCCATGTAGCTCCCATACAGAGCATCTCTAAAACCGTGGTGTCGAGACAGGTTAAGATGGCGATGTCGTCCGACTGAGTCGATACTGATCCTGCAGACACCAAGATTATCCGCAATCCCGATGGGTCGATAAGATTAGACGAATACTTTGGCGGTGAAGCCTGTTCACTATCCTCATCACCATTTCCCCCGAACCCACTATTCCAAATGAAAAAAGCCGCCCCGTAGGACGGCTTTTCTTATATGATTTCGAAATGATCGACAGCCTAGTCGAGTGTGCGGTCTAGCATCTCGACGGTGAAGCACTCGATCTGATCGCCTTTGCGCAGATCGTGATAGCCTTCAAAGCCCATACCACATTCCATACCGGCCTGAACCTTTGGCACTTCGTCTTTGAAGCGTTTGAGCGTGGAGAGGTAACCTTCGTGAATGACGACGTCATCACGCAGCAAGCGCACGCCTGCACCGCGTTCGACACGGCCTTCGGTAACTTTACAACCCGCGATTTTACCCAGCTTGCTGATATCGAAGATTTCCAGCGCTTCGGCGTAACCGATGAAGGTTTCTTTGCGTTCTGGCGCGAGCATACCTTCGAGCGCACCTTTGATCTCCTCTAGGAGCTCATAGATGATCGAGTAATAGCGAATTTCGACGCCTTCACGCTCTGCCAGATCTTTGGCTTGGCGGTTGGCCCGTACGTTAAAGGCGATAATTGGAGCGCCCGAAATTTTCGCCTGCTGCACGTCGCTTTCGGAAATACCGCCAGCCGCCGAATAGACAACCTTGGCGCGGACTTCGTCATTGCCGAGCGCCTCAAGGGAGCTCTTGATCGCTTGCGCGGAACCTTCAACGTCAGCTTTGACGAGAAGTGGGAGATCGGAAACCTCTTTGTTCTGCAATTTCGCCATCATTTGTTCCATCGACGCCATCGCGCTTGGGGGCTCGATTTCAGCATCCTTGCGTTTCTGAACACGATATTCGCAAATCTCACGCGCTTTTTGCTCGTCTTCCACAACCGCGAAAGGTTCGCCTGGCATAGGCGCGCCGTCGAGACCCATGAGTTCAATCGCTTCGGACGGGCCAGCTGTTTTCAACGTCTTGCCTTTTTCGTCCATCATGGCTTTGACTTTGCCCCAATGTTCGCCAGCAACCACAACGGCACCACGTTTAAGCGTACCGCGTTTAACGAGAAGCGTCGCAACAGCGCCGCGACCTTTTTCAATTTTGGATTCGATGACCAAACCATCGGCATTACGCGTTGGGTTGGCTTTCAATTCCATCAATTCAGCTTGGTTGACGATGGCTTCAGCCAGATCTTGTAGACCTGTCTTTTCCTTCGCGGAGACCTGAATGGCCTGCGTTTCGCCGGACATGCTTTCGGTGATGATATTGTGCTGCAAGAGGTCCGTCTCAACTTTCGTTGGGTTGGCCTCATAGGCATCCATCTTGTTAATCGCGACAATGATCGGCTTGTCTGCGCTTTGAGCGTATTTGATCGACTCGATTGTCTGCGGCATGACACCATCATCGGCAGCCACAACCAGAACCACAATATCGACCGCTTCGGCACCACGTGTCCGCATTTGGCTAAACGCCGCGTGACCTGGGGTATCAAGTACAGTGATCTTGTCGCCAGATTTCAATTTGATCTGATAAGCACCAATATGTTGGGTAATGCCACCGGCTTCGCCAGAGGCCACATCTGTCGTGCGCAGAGCGTCCAACAACGATGTTTTACCATGGTCAACGTGACCCATAATCGCAATGACGGGCGCGCGCGGCTTACGATCTTTTTCGTCCGACGGTGTGTCGTCGATGATGAAGTCATGCTCGACATCGGCATCAGAGACACGTTTGACGATGTGACCAAAATCTTCGACAATCAATTCCGCCAAATCCGCATCGATGACGTCATTCACGCCGTGGCTTTCGCCTTGTTGCGAGAGGTATTTGATAACCGCATTGCCACGTTCTGACATACGGTTCGCGAGATCCGCAATTGTCAGCGTTTCAGGAATTGTAACTTCGCGTTGGACCTTATCGGCACCGCGACCACCACCACGTTGACGTGCTTTTTCACGCTCACGAGCCCGCTTCATAGAGGCGAGCGAACGTTGACGGTCATCATTGCCTGACAGGGCAGAGACGATTGTCAGCTTACCGCGACGACGCTTAGTTTCGCCCTTGGAGCGAGTTGGCGGCGGCGTTGCGCGCTTCTTCTTCACACGGCCGCCAGCTTTTTCTAGCTCGGAGCGCTCATCAGATTTCGGCGCATCTTTCTTCGCCAACGGAGAGCCGACCGCTTTTTTCTGTACCTTGGCAGCCGCTTCGGCTTCAGCCTTTTTCTTCGCGGCCTCTTCCTCTTCGAGCCGTTTCATCTCAATGGCTTCTTGCTCGCGACGTTTTTCTTCCAGTAGCGCACGCTCTTCTTCGACGCGGGCGAGACGGGCTTCTTCTTCGGCCTTGCGAAGTAGAGCGCGTTCTTCCTGCTGTTTCTGAGCAGAGCTCAGCGCGGCTTGGCGCTTAAGGAATTCAGCCTTGGACAAACCGAGCTTACGGGCAGCCTCTGCGGCGGCATCAACATTGCGACGCTGCTGCGGCTTTGGTGCGATTGCGGGCTTAGGGGCCGCAGGCTTTTTAGGGGCCATAGGCGTCATTGGCGGCTTAGGCCCTTTTGAGGCGCCGGATGAAACTCCAGGCACAGCACCAGGCTGCGGACCTTTCGGTTTCGCCGCGCCCGTTCCCGGACGCATAATGATTTTTTTCTTCTTCTCGACCACCACTGCCGAAGGCGAGCTAGAGCGACGAGGGCTGCGGTTTGGTCCGCCAAGCGTCAATGGACGCCTTGCGCCAGGTTTGGCACCGGGTTTGTTGTTATTGTTGTCTGTCATATCTTTATCCTGCGAAGCGGGGCCGGGTCATAACGCCGGGTGGCCGTTTCGCGTGTAGGTTCCTTGCTCGCGCGGAAAGTGCGCGTAACTTAGGGGAATTGGCGCATTTGGCAACATAGAATCACCGCTCGCCGTAAAATGTCTATTCCGGGCATAACCGCCCCGGTCACGGGACCTATACGCGCATTAGAAAGCTTCGTGCTGAGCGTCTGCCCAGCCCTCCGGTACAAGCGGAATAAACCCGCTTAAGCGTCGAGCAGAAAAGCCCAATGATTTCGCAATTCGGCCATGCGGAATGGCGCAATGAATGATCGCTTCACGCCCCACAACGGCCCCAATTTCTTGGCTGTTAAAACATCCGATTACGCGTGGCAGCGGCAATTCAACTTCATGTGCGATGGCCTTGGACAGCGTGCGGATTTTTCCGCGCGCGCCGGCTGCGCCATCAAACGCCTCAATGCGCCAACCCAGCGCATCCGCGCGGGCCGCTGACATAACTTGGTCAAAGCCGATAAAGAGCTTGCCAGATTTTTTGGCCATCCCAATCAGGGACAGAACATGTCGACGCAAGCCATCAACGACTTGATCTTCTAAATCTGCAGGGACTTTGATATTTCCCTTAAAACCGCGTTTGAAGCCACCCTTTTTGGTGGCGACCTCAAGATCTTCACGGGTTGAACTCACCCACACACCACGGCCGGGTAATTTGCCAAGGATGTCAGGATAAACTGTATTCTCTGGCCCCACCACAAATCGGATCATCTCACGCGGGTCGCGGACCTCATTTCGAGACACACAGCGACGCTCACGCGATTTGTGACCGCGCGTGTCAATGTGGTCATCAGGGACAATAACTTCAGGTTGGCTCTTCAAGAGGCGCGATATGGGGGCTGGAGCGAGGAAAGGCAAGGTTTGTGTTCTCTGCACACCGCATGACCCTGTTTGTATCACGTCTTGTCCGGCTAAGTTAATTTTGCCCCAGCTGCCGTCACCATAATCACCTACATTTGCAAATCCCACACAGCCTGATGCCGCTGGGGTCTGGATTCACTCTGACTGATTTTGCATAGTCGAGCTTCGATTCGGGACCCTCGCACTATGGCTAAGCTCTACTTTAATTACTCAGCCATGAATGCTGGCAAGTCGACGATCTTGCTGCAATCTTCCTATAACTATCATGAACGGGGGATGCGGACGCTATTGATCAAGCCGACGATTGATACGCGTGAAGGCGTTGAGGCCCAAATTAGCTCCCGTATCGGCCTCACCGCACAGGCTGACCTGATAACCCCCACTCAAGATTTGGAGGTTCATATTCGGGATACGCATGCGGCCAATCCGATTGATTGCGTACTTGTCGATGAAGCGCAGTTCCTGTCTGAAGCCCAGGTTTGGCAACTCGCGAAGGTCGCCGACGAATTGAGGATGCCAATCATGTGTTACGGGTTGCGCACCGATTTTCGCGGTAAATTATTCCCGGGCAGCGCCGCCCTCCTTTCAATTGCTGATAATGTCAAAGAGATTAAAACGCTCTGTTGGTGCGGGCGCAAAGCCACCATGACCTTACGCGTCAGCAAAACAGGCTCCGCCGTGACACGCGGCGCACAAGTCGAGATCGGCGGCAATGATCGCTATGTCTCTCTGTGTCGAAAACATTGGGTCGCAAAAGAAATTCGCCAAGAGAGCTAAGACCGCAGTTTTATTCCGCTGCGCGATAAAGCGCGCTAACATTGCGCATGTCATTGGGCTGTATTGCTGTTAAGTAGCCTCTCACCCCGACTTTTAAATGAGGACGCTGCGCACATGGAACAGAGTTTAGAGATTTTCAATCGGCTGGTCACCGACCTTCTGGCCGACGAAGCCAAGAACCCTGTCGCAGAATACGTACCTTCGGCAACCCTCTATGAGCGCCTTGACCTGAAGCTACAGAATGAAGGTTTAAGTGTGGCAGAATTGGAGGCCGCGCTGAAAGACCTCGTCTTCACCACCCCGCGAACAGGCACGCCTGCGTTTTTCAACCAGCTTTTTGGCGGCCGAAATGAGAAAGCAATCCTCGGCGATCTCTTAGCTGTCATTCTCAACAATAGTATGGCGACGTATAAGGCCGCAGGCCCGCAGATTGGCGTTGAGAAAACGGTTCTGCGCGAGCTTTGCAATCTGATTGGCTGGGATGAAAATTCGGATGGAACACTCGCGCCAGGTGGCTCCATGACAAATTTCATGGGCATGTTGATGGCCCGGGACCGCTTTAACGAGAAAACCAGATATGAAGGCGTTCATCAAAAAATGACGGTCTATACGTCGGTGGAAAGCCATTACAGCACGCCGAAAAACGCCGCCTTTGCAGGGATTGGCCGTGACAATGTTCGAAAAATTGGGACCGACGCCAACGGACGCATGGACAATAAATTACTGCGTGAAGCGATTGAAGCCGATATTGCAAATGACCTGCACCCCATCCTTATTAATTGCACAGCCGGTACGACCGTTTTGGCGGCTTTTGATGATCTAGCGGGCGCCTCGGAAATTGCGAAAGAGTATGGTATTTGGCTGCATGTGGATGGCGCCTATTGCGGCTCAGTCATATTCAGCGAGAAATACAAACACCTGATTAAAGGCGTCGAAAACGTCGACTCTTTCACTCTGAACGCGCATAAAATGATGGGCACGCCGCTGAGCTGTTCCCTAATTGTCGTTAAAGATAAGAAACATCTCCATGATTCATTCTCGAACGATGCGACCTATTTATATCAGACCGACCATGATGAGTTTAATCCCGGTAAAACCTCGATTCAATGTGGGCGTCGAAATGATGCGCTAAAGTTTTGGGTGCTTTGGAAAAGCGTCGGGACCCGTGGTCTTGCCCAGATTGTCGAGCAGGAGTTTTCACTCGCCGATGTCGGGCGTGATTATGTCCGAAACCATCCTGATTATGTCGACTATAGTGTCGATGACACGGTGGCGGTTTGTTTTAATTACAAAGGCATTCCCGCCGAAGACATTTGCACGAAACTTTATGAACATTCCGAGCTCCTTGTCGGATATGGATCCTTCCGAGACACGACATTTATCCGCCTCGTCACGATTAATTCAGGCAATCAAAAAGAAGATATTTTGCTGTTCTTCAAGAAGCTGGAAGCGTTTGTGGAAGAGAATGCCGCGTTATTTTCCTTGAATTAAGCCCCGCGTTTCAGATTGATCTTCTGCAAAAAGGTCATTGAGGAAAACTTGATCGGTTTTTGAAAGCGCTGGCAAATTCTGAGCCATCGCGACTGGTCTTACGAAGCTGGGTTCAGTTAGGTAACTTGGGACACCCAAAAAATTCCATATTCTGTCCATCTCAACGCTATGATTATTCAGCAGGTCCTCTTGCTGGAGGATGTGAACATTTTTTCGCCCGAAGAGATCAAATGCGCGCCTTAATTGCGGGGCGTAAAATCCGCGCTCTACATATGAGAACACACGGAGGCCGTTTCCGAGAGAGACGCGGTTTCGGCCCTCTCGGATGGCCTCCGAAAATGAAAGGGTTTCTTTGCCTTTCGAGACGCGCATAGCCCAGTGTGAGAAGGCGCGGTGTGTTGGATCCCTAAGGCAGATGATCATCCGCATGTTTGGGTTATAGGCCGCGATACGTTCCATTGAGTTAGGCCAATACGTGTAAGCGGGAGTGGCTTCGCCTCTAATTTGGGTCGCGGTCGCACCAACAAAGTTTTGATGATAGGTGTCGTAATTGGGGTTCGTCCAATCCCGCGTTTCTTTGTCGAAAAAATGAAGCTCCTTTGTCTCCGACATAAAAATCTCAGGGTTTTGTTTGAGAAAACTCTGGAGCGCCGTAGTTCCAGATTTTTGCATTCCCGCAATTAAAAAGTCGATCGGTTTCATATCTAACATTGATTTCGTCTGCTTCGGTTTCGGCTAGCAAAGTACTTAGATTACTGCCTCGCAGCAACTCGTTAACGAGAAAGCCAGGCAACAAAAAACCGCCGCTCTTTCGAACGGCGGTTTAATTTATTCAGCGGTTGGAACGCTCTAGTTAAAGAGCGTCTCGGCTGTCGGTTCCGCTGCAACGGCGTCTTCGGCCGCGGCTTCTTCTTCACCTTCAACAGGCTCTGGCTCTAGCGCTGACTCGTCGATCCAACCGGCTGCGACGCGGGCCATCATGATGAGGCGTGTCGCTTCGACATCGGTCAGTTTCATGTCTTCGATCATGCCCGCTTCATGCGTGCGTTCGCCGTTTCTATATTCGGAGTAACCGTTCAGGTCATCCGGAACGAGGCCAGCCACATCTTCGACAGTTTTGATTTCGTTCTCACCGAAGCGCACAGCCATTGGCAGTGTAACGCCTTCGATTTGGAGAACGCCATCTTCGACGCCGAGTTCGACGCGTTTGGCGTCTTGCTCTGCAGCGATGGTGTCCAGATATTCACGGGCACGAACCTGTAGCTCTTCGGCCGTCTCGTCATCAAAGCCTTCGATGGAGGTCAGGTCAGCCAATGCGACGTAACCGACTTCTTCCATCGTTTCGAAACCTTCGGAGACGAGAAGCTGTGCAACCATTTCGTCGACGTCGAGGCCTTTCATGAAGAGCTCGGAACGCTCTTTGAACTCTTGCTGGCGACGCTCAGACTCTTGCTCTTCCGTCAAGATATCCAAAGCCCAACCTGAGAGTTGCGAGGCAAGACGCACGTTTTGGCCACGACGACCAATGGCGAGCGAAAGCTGCTCTTCTGGGACAACGACTTCGATTTTGCCATTGGCTTCATCGATGACAACTTTCGAAACAGCGGCAGGCTGCAACGCATTGACGATGAACGTACCCATGTCTTCTGTGTAAGGAATGATGTCGATCCGTTCGCCTTGCAGCTCATTGACAACGGCCTGAACGCGGGAACCGCGCATACCGACGCAGGCCCCGACGGGGTCGATGGAACTGTCATTGGAATAGACAGCGATCTTGGCGCGGGAGCCAGGGTCGCGTGCGACGCCAACGATTTGGATGATACCTTCGTACACTTCTGGCACTTCTTGCGCGAAGAGTTGCGCCATGAATTGCGGATGCGCGCGAGACAGGAAGATTTGGCTGCCGCGCGGCTCTTCGCGGACGTCCATGATGTAGGAGCGGATACGGTCACCAGATTTGACGTTCTCACGCGGGAGAGCTTGATCACGACGGATGACGCCTTCGGCACGGCCAAGATCAACAATGATGTGACCATATTCGACGCGCTTGACGATACCATTGATGATTTCGCCAACGCGGTCTTTGAATTCCATGAATTGACGCGCACGTTCGGCATCGCGGACTTTGCCCATGATGACTTGTTTTGCCATTTGCGCTTGGACGCGGCCAAATTCGAGCGGCGGGAGCGTTGTCGAAATCAGATCGCCAACTTCTTGTAGCTTATTATCCATCCGTGCGGTGGAGATGCCGACCTGTGTCGTTTCATTTTCAACGGCGTCATCTTCGACGACTGTGATCACGCGAGCCAAAGTTTGCTCACCCGTGGCTGGGTTGATCTTGGCGCGAATGTCGAGCTCTGCACCATAACGGAGGCGAGCGGCCTTTTGGATCGCTTCTTCGATAGCTTCCAAGACGATAGACTCGTCGATGGATTTCTCGCTGGCGACAGCTTTGGCAATCTGGATAAGTTCCAGCTTATTGGCGGAAATTCCTGCGGTGGACATCTTAGTCTTCCTTTTCAGCAGTTGAATTTGAATCCGCTGACTCAGAATCTTTCTGGGCAGCTTCTTTGGCCTCTTGGCCCTTTTTAATGAGTTCGTCGGTAATCAACAGTTTCGCTTCGGCAATCCAATCGAAAGGAATGGAGGCGGTGCTATCGGATTCACCGTCGAGATTAATATCGACATGACCATCTTCGACACCCGCCAAAGTCCCGCGAAAGCGTTTGCGACCCTCGACGAGGCGGTCCAACTCGATACGCGCCATATAGCCTTCGTAAAATTCAAAGGCGGCAAGATCGGTGAGCGGACGGTCCAGCCCCGGAGAGCTAACTTCGAGCATATAAGGATCGCTGATTGGGTCTTCGACTTCCATGATCGCGGACAACTCACGCGAGAGGTCAGCGCAGTTTTCAACGCTCATGAGACCATCTTTGATACGCTCGGCCATGATTTGCACGGTCTGACGTTTGCCCGCCATGACGCGCACCCGCACGATATGCAGACCTAAATCAGCGGCAATTGGCTCGGCCAGCGCGAGAATACGCTCGTCTTTATTTGTCTTGGTCTTCATATGAAGTCCGTCTTTCCACCCTATTTCAGGCAATAAAAAAAGCGACCCGAGGGCCGCCCTGTCAGCATCTTGTGCTGCGGGATTGTTTTTGTTGATCCTTAGATAGGCTAGACACGCGGGATTGGCAAGCCCCAAACGCGTTGCGCCCCACAGCTCAATCCAAGCGCCCCAAAATTCGGATGGAGAAGCTGGGTTGATCTCCGCTGTCATTGGGATTGAATTCGCCTGAGGGTGTGAACCGTACGTGGGTGACGTCGCCGTCAAATGGGGTGGATGGGACATAGGTGAAATCTGTACCATCTATAGAAAAGGACACATTGTCGCCCGTATCTGTAGGACCACCATAAGTGAAGCCCAAGCCTGACGGGACGGCGCCATCATCGAATTGAAACACCCTTGTCCCCGTGGTCATGAGGGACATATTAGGTGGGAACACATCGGTCAGTGCGATTGTGCCTGCATCAACTTTTTGCCCGGGGTTTGTGATTTCCAGATCGTAACGCGCAATCGCACCGGGGATAAAATATGGCGTCGGACTGGATGCGTCCATCACGAGGGATTTGGTCGCCCCCAATTCTGTGCTGCAACTCTCGGCGCTGGCTTTGGCCACGCTCACCGTCGTCGCGATACAGCGCGAGGCCCGCAGGGAGAAGTTTGACGAGGACAAGTCCTGCCAAGGTCCACCCGGGGCGCGCGCTTGAAACCCCGTGGGGCCATCGCAGCACCCTTCAAAACCCAGAGCTTCATAGCGGTGCCAGCCTTCGGGCAGGAAGATGTCGCCCTCTAATGTCTCCGCGGTATTGCCGTAATTATTTGCCCACCACAGATCGTCATTCCATTGTTCTTCTAACTCGACCCCACGCACATAGAGATGCCCGCCGCGTCCGAAATCCCCGCCATAGCGAAAGCCCCACGTGCCTTCTGTTGCGGAAGTGACGTTTAAAACCGCGCTGACGCACCAGCCATAATTGCCATTTGTTCCGCCCAGCGCGCGATTGTTCAGTCCCGAAATCGTGGTGCGGACACTGTCATCCACGTCGACCGTCGCGGCGCTAAATTGCGCGAGCCCATCGGCAGGACTGATCGGGTCAGCGGTGGAGACGCGACTGCGCAGACGCACGCCTACATCGGGGAACACGGCCCCTGCATTATTCCCAGAAGGCAAGCTTTCATCGCCCAAATAGATATACAGGGTCTCGCTTGTGCCGGGCGGTAAGGTCGGCAGGCGGACATAAAAACTCGCTGTGCGCGCCACACTGTCCCAGCCCGCCACGACGAAATTCACAGGCGTCAGATCATCGCCCAAAAAGACGCGGGCATCATTCCCGGCCAGCGAGAAATTATAACTGGCTGGAATATCGGCACTGGTTAAATCAATTCGGATTTCATCGGCGTGGCCCGCTGCGCCCGCCGTAATGGTGACGGGAATACGGTGACGGAAGCTACAGCTTTGTTCTGGCCATTCGGCATAGGCCAGCTGGGCCTGAAAGCTGAGTGTCAAAACACTCAGACAAACCAAAAGAAACCGCGCCAGAGCGAGGTGTCGAGAATATACGATCCTCTCCGTCCACATGCGCAAGAGTGTGAGGGGTTATGGTTAATTAGGGGTTTATGGGGTTTTGGGGGTGGTTAGAAGGTCGCCCTGTCAGCATCTTGTGCTGCGGGATTATTTTTGTTGATCCGTAGATAGGCCAGACACGCGGGATTGGCAAGGGGGGAGTTCAGGTTGCTCCCGTTATCGACTGGGCCACGCCCAATTGGTTTGATTGTCCAAACTCACTTCTGTTTCGCCGTGATCTTTCTTCAACGGAATAATCTGGCACTGAATTTCTGTTGTCAGGTAATCAATTAGAATTTTTGAATGTGAAATAATCAAAATCTGCGATTCCTCTGACGCCCGCGCAATCAAGCGCGCAAGTGGCGCGAGCAAGTCTTGGTGCAAGCTGGTTTCAGGTTCATTCAACACCAAGAACTCTGGCGGTCGAGGGCTTAATAGTGCAGCGACCAACAGTATATAACGCAGTGTCCCATCGGAAAGCTCGCGTGCCGACAACTGTCGCAGCAATCCATATTGCGACATGAGGAGCTGGAACCGTCCGTCCCGAATATCAAGAGATAGGGACGCACCAGGGAATGCATCTTCGATTGTAACGTCCAAGGCTCGACGATCGCCAATTTCCATGATTGTCTGAACCGCGGCGGCCAAATCACTGCCATCAGGACTAAGAATCGGGGTCCGCGTCCCAATTTGTGATTGACGGGCGGGCGCATCTTCGTCCGTGCGAAAATGATCATAAAACCGCCATTCGCGCATTTTCTCGCGCATCAGTAATAGCTCCGGCGCAAGGCGTGGGTCGACGCCATGCATCATCATACTGTCAAATGACGCAATGTCTGAACCGGTCGTATGCCATGCCCCTGTTTCATTATCCTTTAGTGATACATGCGGCCCTGCCCGTTTCGCAATCGTAGTTGCGGGGCGCAGAACCTCGCCGACCCAAACAATTTCTTGTTTGATGACCGGATCATTTGCAAAAATGGATGACCCTGGAACGGGCAAGCCCAAATCGACGAGGTAACTGTAATCCTCGCTGGCGTAACCCAGTTTTAGCGCGACAGGTTTTTGTCTGACCGTTCCTTGAAGCGGGTGCTCACCACTGCGCATCGCGCGGGAGATATTTTCGGGGCCTGCCCAGAGCGTTGACGGAAAGCCGCCCTCTTTCGCGAGGGACGAAAACAACTGCCCGCGCGAGGTCTCAGTTAAAAGTTTCAGCGCCTTAAAAAGAGAAGATTTCCCACTGCCATTCGGCCCTGTAACAATATTCACATTCTCCAGGTGGAGTTTCACATCTCGTAGTGAACGGTAACCAGAAATAGCAAGTTTTGTGATCATAGTTTACGTATGACAGCTATGGGTTGCGGATTTCTAAATTAATGCGCCTAGTTTAATTTAGTCGCTATGGCGTCCCAACATAAACTCGCCGCATCAACCCCACTGAATCGCTTAAGTTCCTGCACGCCCGTTGGGCTGGTAATATTTATCTCTGTCATTTTATCGCCAATGACGTCGATGCCGACCAAGATTTGACCGCGTGCCTTTAGCATTGGGCCGATGGCGTTGCAGATGCGCAGGTCGTCTTCGGTCAGTTCGGTGGGAACCGCTTGACCGCCAACATGCATGTTGGAGCGGGTTTCGCCCTTTTGCGGGACGCGGTTGATGGCGCCCACGGCTTCGCCGTCGATAATTAGAATGCGTTTGTCGCCCTTGACGACCAGCGGGAGAAAGGCTTGGGCGATGACGGGTTCGCGCGAGCTTTCCATGAACATTTCAAAGATCGAGCTGTAATTCGGGTCGCCCTTTTTGATACGGAAAATCCCCGCGCCACCATTGCCATAAAGCGGCTTGAGGATGATGTCCTTATATTCGGCGCGGAAGGCATCAATCGCCACGCGGTCCCGAGAGATCAGCGTCGCCGGCATCAGCTCTGGGTAATCCAGCGGTAGGATTTTTTCGGGGCAGTCGCGGACCCATTTCGGATCATTCACGACAAGGGTCTTGCCCTCTAGCCGCTCCAGAATATGGGTCGCCGTGATATAGGACATATCGAACGGCGGGTCTTGGCGCATCCAGACGACGTCAATATCGGTTTCCAGATCAATCAATTCACGTTCGCCAAAGATCGCAGGTTGGCTCTGATCGCGCTGAACCGTCATGGGTCGCGCGCGCGCCAAAATCCGTCCACGATCATAGGTCAGATGTTCTGGCCCATATTCCCACATCGTCCAACCGCGCGCTTGGGCGACTTCGGCCAAGGCGAATGTGGTGTCCCCGTCAATATTGACAGTTTCCATTGGGTCCATTTGGAAGGCAACGTGCTTGCGGGCCATAAGTTTAGTCTCGTTTCAGTTTGGTCTTAATTGGGACGGATAGGGCGGGAACTCAACCGCGCAAATGCGTGTTGTATGATTTAGCACGTCCGCGTGCAGGCATCGCGGCACTCGCCCCTGCGACAGTCTGTCTTGGAACATATCGGTCCCCCAATCGTACTTGAAGTAACCCCCACACTAGGAGACATACATGACTAACTTTTTGAAACTCGCTTCCGTATCTGCTTTGGCACTCGCGCTCACAGCTTGCGCCTCCACAGATAACAAATACTCCGTCGGCGTTGATGACAATGACCAGTATAGCTCCACAGCCGATGGGTCAGATGTTGAACTCTCCGATGCGCAAACATTTGGCATGGATGATGATGATCAGTTTGAAGCCACAACAGACACGAAAGCCGAAGGCGTAATGTTCGGCGGTGCGATGATGTATCCCAACAAGACAATCGTCGAGAACGCCAGCGCCGCAAACAATCTGACGACATTGGTGGCTTTGGTGAAACAAGCGCAACTCGTCGAGACATTGTCCAGCGACGGCCCGTTCACGGTCTTCGCCCCAACCGACACAGCTTTTTCCTATGTCCCATCCGAAACAACGACGGCGTTGATGCAAGATGAGAACCGCGAATTGCTGCAAGGCGTCCTGACCTATCATGTCGTCGCCGGTAAAATCACAGCGGCCGATTTGATTGGCAAAATTGAAGCCAATGGCGGGTCATTCTCCGCAGACACCGTCGCGGGGTCGCCCCTGAAATTCCGCGTCATGGACGGCAAAGTGAAAGTTATTGATGCCAAAGGCAACATGGCGACCGTGACAAACGCCGATGTCATGCAATCTAATGGCGTCGTTCACGTGGTGAACTCGGTCTTGATGCCGAAATAGCGCAACACAAACTCTAACAACGGTTCCGGCGTCTCTTCCCTCCCCGCCGGAACCACCCCTACCGAAGCTGTTGGCCACAAAAAAGCCTTAGACGCGTGTCATAGACCGCAGTCCAGCCCCCTCCCCCCACAATTGGAGACTTAATATGACTAACTTTTTGAAACTTGCATCCGTATCTGTCCTTGCTCTAGCGCTCACCGCCTGTGGCGCAGAAGATTCCAAAATGGCCGATAAGGTCGCCGAAACAACCGTCGCCGCAGAAGCCGATATGAAAGCTGCTGCCGCCAAGGCTGAGGCCGAAATGAAGCAAGCTGCCGCAAAGGCAAAAGCGGAAGCCGACAAATTGCAAGCCAGCATGAACGTTAACGTCATGGTCGGCGGCGCAGCCATGTCGCCGACAAAGACAATTGTCGAAAACGCAAGGCAAGCCGATAATCTGAAAACCCTCGTCGCCTTGGTCAAACAAGCGCAGCTTGCCGATACGTTATCGCGCCCCGGTCCTTATACCGTCTTCGCGCCAACCGACGCAGCGTTCAAAGCCGTCCCAAAAGAAACAACGGCCGCCCTGATGAAGGACGAAAACCGTAAAACACTGCAAGGGATTCTGACCTATCATGTGGTTGCCGGCAAAATGACCGCGTCAGATCTGGTCAAACAAATCGAAAAGAACGGCGGGTCTTACACAGCCGAAACTGTTGCAGGCGGCGATTTGAAGTTCCGTTTGGATGGGTCAAAGGTGAAAATTACGGATGGAAAGGGCGGTGTGTCCACCGTCACAATCGCCGATGTGATGCAATCCAATGGCGTTGTTCATGTTGTCGACACAGTGTTGATGCCGAAATAAATCTCAAAGCGTTTTAAACGCACTTCGCCCCGTCGCGCCTTGCGCGGTGGGGCTTTTTTGTGTCAGGGAATAGAGCAACTTATAAAGGCTACCGCATGATCCTCTCGAACACTGAAACTATTCCTGGTTCTGAAATCACCCGCCACATCGGACTGGTTCAGGGCAATACTGTCCGCGCTAAACATGTCGGGCGCGACCTGATGGCGGGTCTGAAAAACATCGTGGGCGGAGAGCTGCGCGGATATACGGAATTGCTTGAAGACGCGCGCAAAGAAGCCACCGCCCGTATGATCGAAGCGGCCCAGATCCGAGGCGCAAATGCTATTGTTAATGTTCGCTTCTCGACCAGTGCCATCACAAATGGGGCGTCAGAACTTTATGTTTACGGCACGGCTGTGGTGATCGCCTAATGTACGAGCTCGGCTTCAGTGCGCTCTTGCTAATTATCGGCGTGATATTTGGCACGCGGGCACAACGAAAACATATTGAACAATTGGACAGGCGCGAAGCTGCGCTATCCTATTTGGTCGTGACTAATTTGAAAACGATCCCTGATGGCCTGGGCCAGCCCTTGCTGGTCACAGGGTCAGTCGTGATCGCATTTGATTATTTCCGTCGCTTTATCGCCTCCATTATCATGTTAGTCGGTGGAAATATTTCCATGTATGAGGTGATGTTGGACCGTGCGCGGCGCGAAGCCCTTGTCCGTTTATTGGAACAAGCAGACGCCGCAGGCGCGCGCGAGGTTCATAATGTGCGTTTCGAATTTTCGCGTGTGGGGTCTTCCGCACAGCAAGCCGGTGTCGGTGGTGGCGCGGAATTATTCGCTTATGGGACAGCTGTACGATGAGTGATTTTACCTGCAACTCCACCGACGGGACGCAACTCATCGGACGTCATTGGCCCGTCGAGGCACCCAAAGCGGTCATGGCGCTCGTCCATGGATTTGGTGAACATTGCGGCCGATATGAACTGATGGCGACCTATCTTAATGCGCATAAGATCGCCGTTGTTGGAATCGATCTGCGCGGACATGGCCGCAGTCCCGGCCCGCGCGGGGTTATCCATCATTATGATGACTTCCGCGCCGACTTGGCTGCCCTGCTAAGCAAAACCCGAAAATTCTATGTCGACACGCCGATGGTGCTTTACGGACATTCCATGGGCGGTGGATTGGTCTTGGACCATGATTTGCAAAGATTAGATAAGATGCCGATCATCGCCAGCGCACCGTTAATTAAATTAACCGAGCCCATTCCAAAGCCAGTGCGGGTCATCGCGAAACTGATTGGAAAAATAAACCCCAATGGCGCGATGTCTCAACCGATTGATGGGACAAAAATCTCGAATATTCCCGCTGAACAAGCCCTCTATATGGAAGATGAGCTTTGTCATGGCAGGCTAGGATTCCGCTTAGCCGAGGGTATGGTCAGCACGGGTGAAAATATTGAAGCCCGAGCAAGCGAATGGGATCGACCTTTATTACTGCTCCATTCAGAAGCCGATCAGCTGACAGGGTTTGACGGGTCGGCGAGATTCGCGCACGCAGCGAAACAAGTGGAGTTTCACGCTTTTGAGACGCCGCAACACGAGATGCATAATGATCTATCCCGAGACGACGTTTACACCTTAATGCGCGACTTCATCCTGTCGCAGAGCGAGCCGAAAACCGCATGAAAATCTATCACCTAAAAACCTGCGACACGTGCCGCAAAGCCATCAAAGCGTTGCGGGCAGCAGGTCACGACCCCGTATTACACGACGTCCGCGCCGACGGTCTGGATCGGCCCACCGTTGAAGCTCTTGAAGCCACCCTTGGGTTCGAAGCGTTGGTTAATAAGAAGAGTACAACTTGGCGTGGTTTGAGTGATGAGGTCAAATCAGGTCTATCGCGCGACACTGCGGTCGCGCTGTTGATTGAAAACCCGACACTCATGAAGCGCCCCGTCATTGAACATAACGGACGCTATACGGTCGGTTGGACAAAGGATGTGCCCGCGACTTACGGCTGTTAGACGTTAGATCGTTTGTAACGACCTTCGACCAAGCTAACGAATGACGAGGGGCAACATATTTCCATCGGCATCATAACGGATAGGAATTTCTTTACCCGTGTCTGGATCAACGTAGTAAGGCGCGCTCTCGATAACAGAAACGGCTTCACCCGCTTGACCCGTGCGATAAGCGCCCAACTCATCATCTGTTGGCAATTCTTTGCCAAGGCGTTCTCCCATCTCAATATGTTGAGGTGCCGTTGGCGCGTTAAATGGGATGGGTTGGTTTAAAGGCACATTGGTAATCGGTGCAGGGCCTTGGGCATCATAGGAAGGCGCTTGATATGTCGGCGCTTGGGGAAGCGGACCATCTGGGGCGACCTGCAAAATGCTAGGTAACTGACGTCGTGGGGTAATGATGGCGTCGGCTTTGGCTTGCAACTCTAAGCGTTTCGAAGCGGGGAGATCTGCAATACGTGCATAAGAAATAACCTGCCGTGTACCACGTGTCGTGGCAGCAATTTCTGCGGCACGCTTTAACTCTTGATCGGTACGGGCGACGCCCATCAGATAGACAATGCCATCATGCGTTTCGACGTTGTAGTTCCGCGCTTTCACCAGCTTGTCCGCTGTCAATCTGGCGCGAACCGACTTTTCTAAAATTCCGTCTTTTGCATTGCGAACGAATGATTGCTTACCTTTGATCAGGACTTCATTCCCAACCTGTTGAATGCCGCGCGCTGACCACGCAATGCGGGCAGCTTCGATTTTATCTTTTTGCGTCGGAACATTCCCAGACAGAAGCACAATGCCCTCAGCGACTTCGACGTCGACACCTTTCAGGTTGAAATCCAACGCCCGTGTCATACGCGCCTCGATCACGCGGCCCGCGTTAACGTCTTTAACGGATCGCACAAAGCTACGCTCGTCTCCCTTGGTTACGCCCGCCGTCGCAACGGCGCATCCAGAGAGGGTCGCAGCCAAAAAAAGAGCAAAACTAGGGCGGATGAGATGTTTCATAACCAGAAGTGTAAAGGAACAGGGTGAACGGAAGGTTACCCGAACTGGCACATTCTATTAAAACCCTGTAAACGCATTAGCCGTGTAATGCACGCGGGAGAAGGACGTTAACCGCCCTTCGATCACCGCCAAATCAAAGCGGATTTCGAATTCTGTGCCAAGGGTTTCAAAGTTCCGCTCGACCCAGATTTCGGCGGCTTCCATGACGCGAGAAATATTGCTGGCGGTTAAGATATCTTCTGTCTTTGAGATGCGGTCACGCTGTTTGACCTCGACAAAGGCAATCACATCTTTCTTCCGGGCGATAATGTCGACCTCGCCTTCAGGTGTTTTGAACCGTTGAGCCAGAATTCTCCAGCCGCGAAGCTTTAGCCAACGCGCCACATGGTCTTCGGCTTTACGGCTTTCGGCTTCGATTTGACGGCGGCGTTCACTCATGCAGGCAAGTTCACTTTTTAAGAGATAAAGCCAGCGCGTAGACATCGCGTTTCGCCCATCCCGACATTTCGGCGACTTGCGCACTGGCGCGTTTGACTCCGTCTTCCGGGATGATTTGCTCGAGGGCAGATTGCACGCGCGCGTCGTCCCAGCCCGTGTCTTCGCCCGGAGGGCCGACTAAAAGCACCAATTCGCCGCGCGGTTGATCGACCTCAACCGAAGCAATCAACTCGGCAAAACTGCCCACCCGAGACTCTTCATAACGTTTCGTGAGTTCCCGGGTTAGGACCACATCCCGTTCACCCAGAACTTCGGCCATATCGGTGAGACAAGCTTTGATACGCGGACCAGTTTCGAAGAAGACGAGCGTGGCTTGCACCGATTTCAGGGCTTCGACCTCCCGTTTTCGTCCTGCGGATTTGGCGGGCAAAAACCCCGCGAAGAGGAAGCGATCACTTGGAAGCCCCGACTTCACCAAACCTGCCAAGACGGCCGACGCCCCCGGCAGCGGAAATACATTATGCCCTTGGGCCACAGCTTCGCGGACGAGCTTGAATCCTGGGTCTGACACCAACGGGGTCCCCGCATCACTGACGAGGGCTACGCTTTGCCCCTCGGCCAGCCAGCCCATGACCTGCGGGATTCGGGCTGCCGCATTATGGTCATGATAGGCGGTTAGCTGGTTTTTGAGGTCATAGGCCTCAAAGAGTTTGCCTGTCTGTCGGGTGTCCTCGGCTAAAACGCGGTCCGCTGCGCCCAAAACATCAAGGGCGCGCAAGGTGATATCGCGAAGATTGCCAATGGGCGTCGCCACGACATAGAGGCCAGGCTCCAAATGAGGTGTATCAGGCAGGCCCAATTCCCTTATCGGGTGTTGCGGGCCGGGCTGGTGCGGCTTAGAAGATGAAATAGACACAATGATGATCCGCGCGAATGCGTAAGAAAGTTAGACCGAACATGCCCAACCCAAATCCGTTTGGCCACTCTTTAAAAATTGCGCTCCTTTTGGCGTGTACGGCCCTTGTTTCGGCCTGTACCACCACGGGCCCCACAACCACGCAAGGCCCGGCCCCTGTCGTCCAGCGTCCCGTCGATCCGGTCGTCACGACGCCCACAGATGCGGAAACGGAAGTTCCAGACGAAACTGAAACGGTCGTCAATGAAACACGCGCCGAAAGCACGGACATTCCCGATGAGCCAGAACGCGTACAAGCCGTTCCCGAAGGCACCTATTACAATAACCGCGATGGCCTGACCCCGCCACATATGGCTGGGCGCGACACCAAACGCCTCGCGCTTCTCTTGCCATTCTCGACGTCCTCCTCGCGCCTCGCACAAGAAGCGCAATCTATGTATCGCGCGGCTGAAATGGCCGTATTTGCGCGCGATGACACAGATGTCTTGCTGATTGCACTGGACACCAAAGGCACAGAAGACGGCGCACGTTCGGCGACCAAGGCCGCAATTTCAGCGGGGGCAGATGTCATCCTCGGGCCAATTTTGGCCAATAATGTGAAAGCGGCCACAGCCGAGGCCCGCCGCTCCAAAACGCCTGTTATTGCATTTTCAACGGATCAAAATGTTGCGGGCAATGGCACCTATTTGCTGTCTTTCCCGCCGGAGGCCGAAGTTCAGCGCATTGTTGATTATGTCTCTAGCACAGGCACGACCCGCTTTGCCTTCCTAGGCCCTGACAGCGCCTATGGCCGCCGTGTGAAGGCCGCCTATGAAGAGCGTGTTCAACAGAACTTTGGCGAAGTCACGGCCTCCGAAACCTATCAAGGCAACGACATCAGCGTCATGCAGGCGCCTGCGCAAAAACTCGCGCGCTTCCACGCCGAAGGGGAAGCGCTCGCGCGACGAAATAATAATACGACACCGATGAGTTTTGAAGCCATTCTCCTGCCCGAAGGCGGAACCGCTTTACGCTCCCTTGCCCCGCTGCTGCCCTATTATGATATTGATCCAGCAGACGTGCAATTTATCGGCACGTCACGTTGGGCCGATCCCGACACCGTCCGCGAACCCGCCCTCAGCCGCGGTTTGTTCGCAGGGCCAGATAAGGACACGCAACAACCGTTCTTGGATGCCTATGATCGTACCTATGGTGAAACAGCTTCAACGCTGGCAAGCCTTGCCTATGATGCGGTGATGATGGGCGCTTATGTTGCCGATGGCGACCCGAAGAAGCGCTATGATCGCGCGGAAAATCAACAAGGCTTTTACGGTGTAGACGGCCTTGTCAGTTTCGACGCAGACGGACGTCCAGAACGCGGCCTCGCGGTTTACCAGATCTTGAACGGACGCTTTGTTGTGGTGGACCCTGCCCCACGCACAGTAATCGGCGGGAGTTAAGGCCCGCCTTCCGCTTTATTTTGCATTGGAACCCAACGAACTCAGTGTTGACCTCTATTGTTTGGGCCCAGCATTGACCATATTTGAGCCCAATCTCCGTCGGCTTTGACGTATAAAAAGACACAGAGCGTAATAACCTGCAAGAGCGCGACAATAGCGATGAGCTGTGTCGCATATGGCCAATTTCCTGTGTCAGGTCTTTCCGGCGAAATGTCGATGTCAGTCGCACCTTGAGCCGAAACCCAGGCGATCTGACTTGCGGGCATGATGGTGCGAAGACTAGGCGCTTTGACAAATGACAATTCCACAGATTTGGCATCCCAATACCACCGCTGTTGCCATCCTTCTATGTCGGTAAAAGGCACGAAAATAGGGCGGTGAAAAGGGGCGAGCCAGCGAATTGGTTTTAATCCGATACCATCCGAATAAACGCCGATCGTCAAAATTCCTGCATATGTCCGGGCGGGTTTACCCTTGGCATATAGGACCATGGACCTCCGTTTCTTGACAGCAATCGGCCTTCTCCAAGACCTTCCATAGGCGCCTGCGAGCACCTCCCACTCTTCAGCGTGACGTTTGTAAATGAAGCCACAAATCGTCACGACGAAGACAGCGCCAAAAATGAAAGTGATGGTTTTTTGAATGAGGTCAGCCAATGGCTCGACCTTCGGCTTTTTGATCGGATATCCCCAAATTATGCGGCGAATTTGTCATCATCACGCACCGTCTAAGTTTCTTTTTATGAAGTCGATGATGTGGAGTTCAGACGCATCTGGATCACGCGCGTAACCCGAAGAGAATGGAGTTGTAATTCCAGCCGGTCTTTCCAAGGTTCTGTCTTCATAATAATCGACAAGCTGATCATCCGTAGGCGTGATTAGCCGCAGTTCATATTTTTTCCCAACATGAGTATTGCTCCGCAGAAAAGACGTGTTGGAGCCCTCTGCGAAAATTAAGACAGGCTCTTTCAGGTTCAATACCGCGTGAATTGAGTCGGGAAGATCGCGGCAGATTGGGATGTTTATTTTTCGCGAAAGGGTTTTCCCCGCAGAATGCGAATGGCAAAATTCGGCACGTCGATATTGCCGATAAGCTTTGGCGAGCCGATCATTCTCAACTTGCGGAAATTGAACCATGCGGCTTTCTTTTTTTATCAAATCAATATGCGATTGATGGTAACGTCCAACCGTAACAAATTTTCTCGGCATGCGTCCGGTGAGAGAAATTCTCTCCAATTTGGCGAGCTGTTCCTGCCTTTGATCGGCTTTCCTATCCGCCTTGAAATGTTGAAACTTAATTGCCAGAAACGGGAATGAAATGATGCCAAGGCCGATGGTTAGAAGAATTGTTTTGCCGACAATCCCTCTGGATTTGAAAGCCGTTGCGACAAAACCTAATCCAACGCTCAAAAACCCGAGATAATATAATACGGCCACCAAGAGCAGCGGAAACACCAATATCCAGAATGCTAAGTTGTCCACCCGAACTGACCTCCCAGCGCCAAACCTAATATAGCTTCGTAAAAATTAACTGAATTGCAGGCTGGAATTGGTTTCCAATTCAGATGTCACGATGTCCATATCGGCAAAACGCCAACACCCGAAAGGGTCTTTCGACCGAGGCGGGCCCTAATAATCCAGCTTATTGCGCAACCTAGATACAATCATTTCAATTGCTTATAGAAAATTTTGACAATCGTCTCCCCGTCGTCGAATTCTGCGTCATTTTAAGATGGTCTTTTCACAACGGGCGACCAAGCGTACGTTGTCTTGTTCGGTGGGAAGCGGCGCTTGTCATTGGAGTTTCGCGGGTAACGTCGTAGGATTTGGGTGGCCTAACGAGAGCTATTTGTCGCGAGACTGGATGGTATGGCCAATTCGTCCATTTCTGTTTTCACAAAAAATAGAAATATCGAAAAATGGGCAGCCTTGGCCCAATATTCGATCCTTAATTAACAGAATTGCACCAGGAGAAAGGCGTCGTCGCGTGGGGTCTTTACAATGGAAACAGTGGGAAGGCTCAAAACTAACTTTTAATGGGTTCCACCCGAGCCTGACCACCCGCGCGAACACACCGTTTTACGGGCTAAAATCTTTCCCAAAGTAATTGAAAACGAAACGAAGGCAGCACGGAAATGAGGCAAAGATGCCCCGACAAATAAACCCGCGCGCGCTGCGGCGACGACTGTGAAATTTGCAGGCTGAAGATGCCTGCCAGCAAATATATCTGACGCGCGCGAAACGGCGGGCGGAGCGAAGCGTCGAAACGCGCCTAATGGCGACGCCAAATTACGGGCAATTGCGCCGTGCTGTTACCAATGCTGACGTTCAGATCATCATCGATGATCTGGAATTAAAGGTGACCAATGCGGAACGCTCTGCTATGGGACTGCCGCCGCTCAAGATCCTCTTCGAAAACCAAGCGCCGATAGAAGCCGGCGTTACGCATCCGTCATAAGACCCAATTCAATGACCAGTGGAAAATGGTCTGAACCCGAAGCATCTAGCCTTCGGACATTTTGCAGCGCGAAATGATCCGAAATAAATAGATGATCTAGCGGCCATCTTACGAGCGGGTTTTTCGCATTATAACTATTGTAAAGCCCGCGTCCCCGACGCGGATCCAACAAGCCACTGATGCGCAGGAACGCCTTGGTTGTTGAGGACCACCCGACATCATTCAAATCACCCGTCACAAGGATTGGGCTCGCATGTTGACCCGCTTCCTCGGCAATCAAGATAAGTTCCTTATCCAGATCGGCGGTGTCATCTTCGGGACGCGGCGGACGCGGGTGGACGCCGTAGAACCGCAAGGGTTCACCCTGCCCAATATCCAGATCAATCGTCAGAGACGGAATATGATCCTGTACCAAATAACGTTCATCCACCTTCAATATCGGAAATTTTGAGTAGAAAAGCATGCCATTGAAATCTTCCAGCGGCAGCAGATAAGTGTGAGGAAAGCGCGACTTGAGGACGGCGAGGCCGTCAGCCCATTTCTGATCTGTTTCAACAAGAAACACGATGTCTGGGTCATGTGTCTCGATCTTATCTAACATGGCATCAAAGCGGTCATTCTCCATCAGGACGTTGCCTACCAACAGCCGCAGAGGCATGTGACCCTGATCAGGGTTGAGCGTCGGCACCTGTTTTTGACCTAGCGATGTGAATGGTAAAATATCTCGTAAACACAAAATGGCGCACAGGATAAAGGCGACCAAAAGCGCCAAATGCCAAGAATTTTGCAAACCATATCCTAAGATCAGGATAAGTGCCGTGATCGTCAGCAGCGCCAGCATTTGCAAACGCGCATAGGTCCAAGCCCTCAACCAGTAGGTTTGCTCTGGCATGAGGGGGATCAATGAGCCCACGATGAGGCCGGCACTCCAAATATAAAAAACGATATCAATAATGTTCGTTCGGCCTTCTGGTAGGGAGAAGACAACCCCAAAAAGGTCAGCCAATCTCACGATTCATGCCAAGTTTGCGGCGCCAAAGCGCCCACATACTTTTAAGGCGGCTCATTCTACCAAACCGCAAAGCCCGGAAAGGTTCCCGATCTGACCAATAATCCTACGGCCCGTCGCTTTAGGCCGAATAGATAAAGTTCAAAAATGGCGGAGTCTAACGTCCCCAGCGCGCGGAATATCCGCGCGAATCAATATGAATGAAAGGGCCATGCGCGGAAGTAGACCCATAGATACCGATGCCGCCAAAAGGCCAATCACGGCCGCCTTTCTTGGCGAGGCTTTCGGCAAGGCTAGCTAACTTTCGCGCGTCATCCTTATCAATTTTACCGTCGCCATTGAGGTCATCCATGCGACCATCACCGTCACCATCCAACCAAACGTCAGCCGCGCCGCCATAAAGATGTCGAGAAGACGTCGTACGGTTCCCGATAGAGCGGTTGTAATGGGGCGTCCGAAAGCCGCTCATCACATGCAGCGTATCGGCCTTCCAACCCCGGGCTGCCGCTGCTTCTAGAAGTGTCTCAAGTTTGATCAAGGTTTCTGGCCTGACAAGCAAATATGTCGGATCATGCCCAGGTTGTTGCTTGCAGATGAATTGTCCCAAAGTGAAATGCGGCGAGATTTTTAAATCCGCGGGGCCATCGGATAAGTCAATAAACCCTCTCGGCGCAGCATAGGTCGGCAGGTCCTTAAACAAGGTCTTGCGATAGGCGCCAATTTTATAACCATTAAGCGACGCGTTTTCGGCGTTTTTAAAGGGCGTCAGGACGAAAATTTGAAGTGTTATTTTCTCGCCATCTTTATCAAAGGTCATCTCATGACGTCCCGGTTCAGACGGGGCTTGCCATTTCCAGCCTTTGTCTGAAAAACTCAGATCACCAGCGGCGACCGTCGGGCTTGCTTGGCTTTTCATAATGAGGGTTTCGGACGGCATGACGCTGGTCATCAAGATGGACAGGTCGCTTGTGATGCCCTGAAAAGAGATCGTAAACCCAACCCTATCGGCGGCATGTGCCGTCCCAGAAGAGAAAGCTAGACCGCTAACGCCGAGTGCGGTCGCGATCATCGATTTCATTTTATTCATATAGGAAATGCCTTTTAAATAGACGCTAAGACGTCCGAGGTTTTGCATTAAGACCAGAGAGCACCTTGGCGTCGCGGTCGTAAATATCATCCAAATATCGCACGCCAAACTCACCCTCACTCACGGTCGTGAAATAAAGAATATGAACAGGCACGGGCTTGGGCAGATTGACGCGGGTTTCTTTTCCCGTCGCCACGACACTATCAATGCGCGCGCGATCCCAGTCGGGTGAATTCATAAGCCACGCTGAGAGGTCCAGCGGGTTTTCTGTACGTAAACAACCTGAAGAAAACGCACGTTGCCTTTGGGCGAAAAGGCCTTTGGTTGGCGTGTCATGAAGATAGACATTATGGACATTCGGGAACATGATTTTGACTTTCCCCAAAGCGTTCAAATCGCCGGGGCGCTGACGAATGCGATAAGGAAAGTTTTGTGGACTAACATTGTTCCAATCAATCGAAGCCGAAGGTACAGGCTGGCCTTGACGGTCCAAGATCTGAAAGCCGAGGCGCTCGACCGCAGACGGATCCTTGCGGAATGTCGGAAGTTTATCGCGGGTCGCCAGCGAATTTGGCGTTTCCCACCACGGGTTCAAAACAATATATTCGACAACGTCAGAAAAAACAGGTGTCTTCCGATATGTGCGCCCGACAATCGTCAAATGGGTGCTCTCTTGCACGCCTTCATTCCAAGCTGTGACGTTAAAGCCCGCAATATTTGCGCGCAGGTGACGTGTTCCCAAATTATCTGGAAGCCAACGCCACCGCTCCATGTTCACACGCAATTGATTGCGCTTGCCAGCCGTGCCCCGATTAAGCGCCGCCAAGGTCGCCGGACCCACGGCGCCATCATCATCCAAATCCGTAGCGAGTTGAAAGGCTTTCACGGCCTCTGTCGTCGCACTATCCATAAGGAGGCCATCAGAGGCGGCCGTCAAATACCCAAGTTCGACCAAGCGCAATTTGAGGAGGCCCACACGTGCATTTGACATGTTCGGCTTCAGCGTCTCCCCCGTCGGGATCAATGTCTGTGGCTTTTCGGCGTCTGCGCGCAGGACGGCGAGTTCTTTTTTTAACGCAGCGTAGCTGGGCTGTTTGGGCGCAAATTGTTCCAAACTGCTGGCAACCGTCCCCGCGTTTAACGCAGCCAGAAGAGCTGCAGGGAGATCGGCCTCACGTCGCGCCGCTGTCCAATCGGGTTCGACCGATGTCGGATTAAGTTTTCCGTAAAGCATATGGGCGGCTGCGGAAAACCACGCATCGGTGGCAAGTTGATCTCTTTTTTCGTCTGCAATCGTTGACGATTTCAACGCGTCCAAGTGATAGTCATTTGGGTTTAATCCATGCGCGCCTAGACCGTCCAAGGCCTGCAGTAGGGCCGAGAAATTGGCCTCACTTTTCCAGACAGTTTTGGTGGGGGATTGGGTGTAAAATTTAGACGTCGCAACGGGCGCATTCAAAGGCGTGACCTGGGCCAAAGCTTGAGACGCCAACGTCGTCAATACGACACTTAGTGCTAAAGATCGAAAAATCATGGAATACCAAACTGGGCCGCCCACGGTAGGCAAAGGCCTCTCTATACAATGCAATATCCTACGCTAATTGCGAAATTTCGGAAATAGATTTTGCAGACCCCGTCAAGCCAGCAGCAGACGTTCCGTTACGGCGTTGAGTAGAAGTCGACCGTGGGAGGTGGCCTTTAAATTGTCGTCGGCGCGTGTCAGGAGACCGTCTTCTACGAGGGCATTTAGCTCAATTTCATTTAGGTCCTCACCCAATATTTCATGATATCGCCGCAGCGAAATACCCTCATCAATCCGCAATCCCATGAGGAGATACTCAGATGCCCAATCAGAGGCGCTCAACACTTCACGGCTATCTATGCCCGCACCCGTTTCGGTGACTGCGCGCGCGTAAGCGCCCGGCGTCAAATGCGCGATCGTTGCGGTGCGTTTGTTGTTTTGCGTTACGCGACCATGCGCGCCCGGCCCCACACCAACATAGTCCAGACCCTGCCAATAGGCGAGATTATGCCTGGACCGATGTGACGGTTTAGCAAAGTTTGAGACTTCATAATGCTCAAAGCCCGCGTCTATTAATGTGTCGCGTACGAGATCATAGAGGTCAGCCGACAGGTCCGTATTGACAGCTCGGGCTTGCCCACGGCCCTCCGCTTTCGCGAAAGCCGTTCCGTCTTCAATGGTGAGCTGATAAGTTGAAATATGTTGGGTGCCCGCATCCAGGGCCCTCCGCAAATCATCGGCCAACATCCTCGGCGTTTGTCCCGCCCAACCGAAGATTATATCTGCAGAAACAGATGGAAATATGTCCAGAGCCAGATCCAGCGCCGACTGGGCGGTTGTGCCATCGTGATCACGTCCCAAAAATTTCAACGCAGGATCATGAAAAGTTTGAATTCCGAGCGACATGCGCGTCAGGCCCGCATCGCGATAACCGCGCCAATCCGCAGCGCTCATTTCGTGCGGGTTGGCCTCCAGCGCAATTTCAGGGGCATAGAATGTCCACAGGTCGGCAACTTTATCAATAATCGCACCGACTTGGACGGGCGACATCAGCGACGGCGTTCCGCCCCCAAAATGAATAGAGGTAATTGTCCGTGATCCCGTCAACTCTCGCCAATGTTCGAGGTCACGCAAAATGGCAGGCAAGAGAGCCGTGTCCTCTTTGCGCTTATAGACATTGAAATCACAATAGGGGCAGATCCGTGCACAGTAGGGCCAATGGATATAAATCGCGAGCGGCGCGCTGGCCCCCTCCATAATTCTATTGGGAATGATCTGAGAGCTCATCTAGCGCTAGGCATCATGATCAGGAAATTGATCTGCGAGAAATTTTGCGAAAGCGTCGGCGCGATGGCTGACAGCATGTTTCGCCGCGGGGTCAATTTCCGCGAATGTTTTTGTCTGTCCCAGCTGTTGGAACATCGGGTCATACCCAAAGCCCTTCTCGCCACGTGGTGGCCAGATCATTTCACCTTCAACAGTGCCTTCATAGACGAAAGTTTCGCCCTTCGGCCACGCCAAACAAAGCGCGCAGATAAAGCGGGCGTTGCGATTTTTGGTGTCGCCTAATTTATCGTTCACATGCCACATCGCCATGTCAAAATCACGGCGCTGCCCATAGGTCTCGGCTTCGATACGCGGCAATTCTGCCCAACGTGCGGCGTAGATTCCAGGTTCGCCATTTAATGCGTCGACTGCCAAACCGCTATCGTCCGATAGAGCTGGCAGGCCTGACGCATCTGCGGCCGCAACGGCTTTGAGCCGCGCATTGCCGGCGAAGGTCGTCTCTGTCTCTTCGGGTTCGGGCAGGTTTAATTCTGCCGCACTAACTGTGATTAACCCGAAAGGCGCAAGGAGATCGCGGATTTCACGAACTTTGCCTGCATTATGTGAAGCCACAACAATTTTAGTACTGGGTTTAAGCGCGTGTTTTGTCATGGAGGCGGCTTAGAGCGCTCAGACGATGTCCGCAATGCTTGCATGTTAGGGATTATTGTTTATCAATATGTGTATGAGAATTGAAACTGAAATAGGA
Source organism: Litorimonas cladophorae (assembly GCF_014652455.1). Taxonomy (GTDB): domain Bacteria; phylum Pseudomonadota; class Alphaproteobacteria; order Caulobacterales; family Maricaulaceae; genus Litorimonas; species Litorimonas cladophorae. The sequence goes on from NZ_BMYV01000003.1 coordinate 383,639, forward strand.
CCCGCCGACGCACCGATGGCAAAGTTGCTGGCGATCTTGTTAATCGTTGGGCAGGTCGCACTGGGCATTGGCTTCGTTATCTTATTATTGATGGCGATTATTATGGTGGTGCCAAGCGGGCTCCGCGAAAGTCTGATTGCAGATTCCGCACGCCCAATAGATGCGGGTAGTCTCTCTGCGCGCTGCTTCGCAGGGGCCGTTGTCGCCGCGGGCTGGTTCTTTGTTTTGGCGGTTTTGCGCCGCGTCGTCGCCGCGGTGATCCATGGCGATCCGTTCCTGCCTGAAAATGTCGCGCGGCTTCGCAACATTTGGATGATCATTGCCGCAACAGAAGTTTTTCGCATGATCGCCTTTTTCGTCATGGGCGGTGATGGTGATGCAAGTTGTGGTAATGTCGACGGCTCTCGTCTTGATATCCGCGTGGGCACTTGGTTCTTTATCTTCATCATTGCAGCAATTTCGGAAGCGTTCCGACACGGTGCGGCGCTACGCGCTGAACAAGAGTTGACGATCTGATGGCGATCAAAGTCAATCTTGACCGGGTGTTATTGGACCGGAAAATGTCGCTCACGCAGCTCGCCGACCAAGTCGGAATTACGCTCGCGAATTTGTCGATCTTGAAGACAGGTAAAGCCCGCGCTGTGCGGTTCTCAACCCTTGATGCGCTCTGTCGCGAGCTGGACTGTCAGCCCGCCGACATTCTCGTTTATGAGCCTGACGAAGACATAAAGCTAGCTGCCGAATAAAGCGTGTTCTATTCGAGCGCATCTTTCAAAATATCATGCGTCAAGAATTGCGGCAGAATTTCAGGCGCTTCCACCCCTGGTGAATACACAAGGTAGAGTGGCACGCCCGCCCGTCCAAACCGCGCCAATTCTGCGGCAATAACATCATCCTTATTTGTCCAATCCGCGATCAGGAATTGCGTATCCGTACGGTCAAACAAGTCAGCTGTTTTCTTGGTTTTCAGAACGCGCATTTCATTGACTTTGCATGTCACGCACCACGCCGCCGTGAAATCGACGAAGACAGGACGTCCCTCCGCACGCGCCATCGCTACGGCTTCTGCTGACCAACTCCTAGAACTCAGGGCGGCCTCGCCATTAACGGCTTCTGGTGCTTTCACGCTCAGTGGTAACGCAATCGATGCGGCGAGCGCCAAGGCGCCAAGAACTTTGGACAAGCGACCACCTTTGCGAAACAACCAAATTGCAAAAGACAAAGTCAGCCCACTCAGCAGGAGTTTACCGACCCCGTTGGCATCCGTTTGAATGCTGATGACCCAGACCAACCAAATGGCCGCAGCGAACATCGGGAAGGCCAAAAATTGTCTGAATGTCTCCATCCAAGGCCCAGGCTTAGGCAGCCGCCCAAGTAGTCCCGGTGCGTAAGCCAGTATTAGAAATGGCAAAGCGAAACCAAGGCCCAGCGCAAGGAAAACCGCGAAGCTTGCGGCGGCAGGGCTTACCAATGCATATCCTACCGCACCCGCCATGAATGCAACGGTACAGGGTGTCGCGACGATGACGGCCAAGACTCCAGTCAAGAAACTCGAAATTGGACCTCCGTCATGGGCTATGTCTGCACCCACATTTTGAAACCGCCCGCCGATTTCAAAGACGCCAAGCAGGTTCAGCCCAATCGCGAAGAGAAGCAGAGCCAAAACCCCCACCAGCCATGGGGATTGCATTTGGAAGCCCCATCCCACGGTCGCCCCTGCGGCCTTTAACCCGATCAAAAGCAGAGCAAATACTGCGAAACTGATTAAGACGCCTGCCGTATAGGCCCAGCCCGCGATGCGAACGGCGCGGCGTTCACCATGCGCAGTTTTTGCCAGTGACAACGCTTTGAGAGAGATAATCGGAAAAACGCACGGCATGAGGTTTAAAATCAAGCCGCCCATCAATGCCCCAAACACGGCGCCCCAGAACCCGAGACCTGCCCCGTCGCCGATTGCCGCAGAATCCATATTTGATATCGCGCCGATATTGACCGAGCCGTTGGTCGTAATCGGCACAATTTCTGCGCGGCCATCTGCATTGACAAGTGTCGCTGCGAAGTCAGCGGGCGTTTCTTTATCCCATCCATAACCCGGGGTCGCAGTGTAACGGACGCCATTCGCGGCCACGGTCCGCGAGATGGGGTCGCTATGGGCGAGAATGGGGTTTTTATGTGGAAATATCTCAGCTCCAGCAAAGTCTGTCTCGTCGGATTGAATATCGATCCGCAGCTGGCCTGCTTCTAACAGGGCAGACCCGTTGGCCGCCCCCATCTGAGGAATTTTTGCGAGCGCCTTTTGAACTTTTGGCGCACTCTTTGGATTTAGAACAGCTTTGCCAAGCCCCATTGGCAAAGACAGCGCGCCGTCTTCAGGCACGCAAACATCGTCACAGACCAAGAAATAAGCATGCGCGTTCAAAGTCATGGGGCGCGATATATCGACAGAAGCGTCGACTTTGATCTCAACAGGCAACCAAACATCGCCTCCCATCGCGTAAGACACGATTGGCCCGACCGATTTAACCTTTGGCGCAGGCCATTGAATAGGCCCCGCGCTCACGCCATCGGGCAGGGTCCAATCAATCCGCAGGGCCTCACCGCTGTCGCCTGCATTTCGCCAATAGGTATACCAATCGCCATCAAATTGCATCCGCAGGGCCACGGTAAAACTCTGCCCTGCCGCAACCGTGTCGTGGTCGGACACCAATGAGATCTTTGTATATCCCGTATCAAGCGGGAAGCTTTGACGAGCCGTTGCCGACCCAGCCATCATCCAAAGACTTAAAGTGAGTATAATCCAGCGCAACATAGCCCGTTCTTTAGCCCGTGAAGCTTTAACATACGATGCACATTTTCGTGGGGTTAGACACTCGGTTCCCACTCACGAAAGCTTAGGCATAAAAAAACCCGACCTCTTGGCCGGGTTTCATATCTATTCTGCGTCGGCCTTAAGCTTTGGCTTCAGCCGCTTGTGCGCGGCGCAGTGTCATATTCACGAGACGCTGCCAGTTACCCAAGCTGATCAAGTGAGCATAAGCGACCGCAAGATATCCGTTTTGCGAAAATTCTGCGAGCTTTTCAGCTGGGAGCGCTTTGAGCTTGTCTTCGGAGATGGCGAAGTAGTCAGCAATTTTCTGCTGTGGCGCAGGTGTGCCGTCAGCGTTGTTGCCTTGGAAGTTCATTTCTTTTGGCTCAAACAAATCAAGAGCTTTAAACGCTTCGATCATTTTTGTCGTCGCTTGGCGATCACGTTCGAAAGATTGCAAGAATTGAAAGGCTTCTTTCGTAAATTGCGATGTGTCTTCTTTGTCGAAGAAAAGCTGGTCTGGCTTCTTATCGGTAACACATTCAGCGGCCTCATCGACACAAACGACGAAACGGTCATTTGCGTTATCGCCCGCAAGGACGAAAGGATAACGGCGTGCGAAAGCAGGCATGTAAAAGTCGATTTCATACTGGCCTTCATTGACGAAGAGGTTCTCGCCAGAACGAATACCCATAACGGCCAATGGTGCGCGCTCTTCACCCGCGAAAATGATCGGCATGGACGCAGACGCTGGACCGAATTCTGGCGCCGTAAGCGGTAGGAAATGCTGACCCTTCATGAACGCAAATGGCTGATCCACTTGCTGAACACCGAATTTGGCGTGCTTTTCTTTCGTCAGTGGTACTGGCTGTTCGTAGAACATGACATTTCCAGAGACTTCTGGCTGTTTGGCTTCGTCTTTCTTGGCCATGAATTTCCCCATTTCGGCTTACGGTCAAACTGCGCTAATCACACGCATCTTAGAATTAAGCCGCGCCCATACCCTTTTCAATCGCCCCCATCAACACTGGATTGCTGTTGGACCCCCGCCCTGCATTGACCTATAGAGCCCGCATGACCGAGACCCACCTTCACGAACACCCACTTCTGGATCTACCTGCCCGCATCGAACAAGCGCGCCGCATCGTCGAGGGAACCGGTGAACGCTTCACACCGCTGCGGGCCCATGTTTTAGAATTAATCATTGAAGATGGAAAAGCTGTCAAAGCTTATGATCTTTTGGACCGCCTGAAACCCGATGTCGGCAGCCCAAAGCCGCCCACGGTCTATCGCGCGCTTGATTTTCTCTCGCGGCATGGATTGATCCACCGCGTCGAGGCCCTGAACGCCTTTATCGCCTGTGACCACAATCATCTGCATGATCACGATCATGATCACGGGGGTGGCTCGCACCGCCATTTGGCTGAATTTTTTATCTGTGAAAAATGCCACGATGTTGAAGAGCGCCACGCGCATGATCACACGGCGTGCAAACCTGACGGGTTCAAAATTACACGCTCTGTTGTTGAACACTATGGCACCTGTACGCGCTGCGCCCCTTAGATCATGACCTCAGATATATTGATGGGTTTCACCCAAACATGGGCGGGCGAATGCTCGGCTTGGGAGTGTGATGAATTAGGTCACATGAATATGCGCCATTACGCGCATAAAATGGACGAAGCGCGGCGTGGGCTGGTGATCCGTTTAGGCCTTACCAGCGCCTACCACCCTGGAACCTCCAGCACTGTGCGCTGCCGAGATTTTCACATCAAATATCAAGGCGAAGCCCGTCCCGGCGCGCCTCTGCGGATCGACTCGGCTCTGCTTGAGCTCGGCGAATCCACTGCGCGGCTTTGCCATATCATGACCCATCGGGATGGGCGTATCGCTGCCACGGCCGTTGAGACGGTAGAGCATGTTTACATTCCCGAAGATAAAATCTTTCCTTGGCCCACACGGGTCCAAGCGGCGGCACTAGGTTTTACTGCCGACCTGCCGTCACCCGCCAAGCCCAGGAACATCGACGGCACGTCCGCACATATTGGCATGAGCAAAGCTGCGCTTGAAGCGGCGGGTGCGAAATTTATTGGCACAGGGGTCTTTAGTGCAGCGGAACTCGATATCTCCAATTGCGTGACCATGGGAAGTTTCTTTGGCCGCACGACCTCTTCCATCGGGTGGTTTAGTGAAGGTTGGCCCGAATTCGAAGATGAAGCCTATATTGGGAGCGGAAAAAGTGGGGCGCTTTTAGAAATGCGCGCTGTGGTCCATCGTTACCCGCGACAAGGCGACATCTACATTTACGCTGCCGCTATCACGTCGGCCAATGCTTATACGCGTGAATTCGTCCATAATCTGGTCGATCCCATTAGCGGCGACAGCTGGGTTTCCATGCAAGCGAGTGCCTGCAAATTTGATTTAAAGGCCCGCGCTTTGATCAAATCAACGGAAGAAGACCTCGCCTTTCTGGAAACGAATATGCTCAAGGCCGTCAAAGCCTAAGCCGCTGCGATGGCGTCCCGTAAGGCTTGCGTCGCAAGCTCCGTCTGCACGAATGGAAACAGGTGTCCCAGTTCATCATCGTAACGCACGTTGATTTTCGGCTGGGCTTGTTGAACGGCGCGTCGTGTCCCTGGCGTTGAAACAGGCACGCGACCGCCGGCGAAAATAAATGTCGAATTATCAGGCAAATCGCGGGCCGCTTTGAACAAGTTATGCCATTGGGCCACGAATATGGTTTGCTCCCATTTCGGGTCACAGGCCAATTCCCAGCTTCCGTCAGAGCGCTCGACCAAACCTCCCGAAATATAATCGCCCAACACAGCATCATCCATGCCGCGAAAGGCACCGCGTCCCTGCCAACGCTCAAAAGCGGCCTCGGGACTGTCAAAGACGGATTTCCGCCGACCCGCATTACGCGCAATCGGAACCCGTTTTCTCATATAAGGTCGTCCCCCCGGCAGGGCGGAGGTCAGGCGAAAAAGGAACGGCACAGACACAGGGTCCAGACCGACGTAACCGCTGATGCGCCCCTTGAGTTCTGGGGCGGCCAAGACCGCTGATACAGCGCCAAAACTATGCCCGCCCAAGACAACGGGCTGGTCTGTTAGCTCGGGGAGGTGGCGGTCAAAAAACTCGACACAATCATCGCGAAAGATATGCCAGTTCGGGATGTTTAACGGCTGGGGCATATCTCGGCTCTCCCCGTGTCCACGCATGTCAAAGACAACGGCGTGAAATTTAGGGTCCTGACAGAGCGGTTCTATCACGGCGCGATATGCCTGGGCATTAAATCCATTTGCATGGAGAAAAACGAGCTGAACGGCTGCCGAAACATTGCCAAAATGAAGCGTCGAAAGTGTACCGTCACGTAATTGATATGTTCTGCGTTCCATATGAGCGGCTTAGACCAATCTAATTATTATGCCAGTGCGGCAAAGTCTCGATACCCTTGAACAAGTGTGGCGATGTTCATAACCGTTAGCTTGTCACCGTCACCTGCGCCTGTATCCAGAAAATACCGATTCCCGATGCGGCGCATTTTGGGCACGGGCGTATGTCCGTGGAGCGTGATATCAACTCCGATAACAGGACGCGGGTCGACATCGCCGCGAAGGACTTTCCGGCCCCACATCATCTGTTGATGACAAGTAAGATCGTCGATCATCGTCGCCCAATCATGTCCGCAGGGTTCAGCGTGACATATGCCGACTGTGGAAGTTTCACCTTTGAGAGTTATCGCAATTGGCAAGGACATCAAACGCTCCACCCAAGCTGCGATTTCCGTCCGCTGCAATTCTTGCGTCCACGTGCCATAGTTTCGAATCCAACTTGGGAAAGCGTCACATGAAAACCAGTCGATCATCATCTGCTCGTGATTGCCACGAACGGCGTAGAACCAAGGCTCATCTAATAATTTTAGACAGTCTAAACTCTTTGGCCCACGATCAATTAAATCACCCACGGAGAACACGCGGTCTCGCGATGGATCGAAGCCCACGTAGGATAGTTCTTCCATCAGCAGGTCAATATGCCCGTGAATGTCGCCAACGGCAAAATCACGCCCTGATTCATTTTTAGATATGAGACTATGCACCAAGCGTATGGCTTAGATCGCGTGGACTTTGGCGGGGTCTAAATCGTCCTCAATCGCTTGGTCAAGGATGGCAAAAAGCGCTTTGCGGGAGCGAAACTTTGTCTCGCGGAAGGCTTTCGGATTGGCTTGGCCAAACATTTGACCCACCATTGGGATGGCCATTGGCCATTGCTCTTCCGGCACGACGCGGTCGAAGAACCCCGCGTGCATCGCGCCTTTAGGATCAAAGATTTCACCGTTAATAACGCAACGGTTGAAGTGGCTTTTATTCAGCGTTTCACGCGCCAGCTCGATGCCGAAATTATGCATGGTCATCCCGATCAAAGTCTCATTCAATCCGATTTTAAAACTGCCAGCTTTGATCATGGAGTAATCACAGGCCAGCGCCAAAAACGCACCCATCGCGATTGTATGTCCCGTCGCCGCCATAATGACAGGGCGCGGATGCGCCATAATACGACGGGCAAATTTGGACCCTTTGGAGGTCAACTCAAGCGCGTTTTGTGGTCCTTCACCCATTTCTTTGAGATCAAACCCGCCGGACATCACGCCGTCACGTCCCGTGATGACGACGATCGCGTCATCTTTTCCCGCCATGTCCAAAGCTTCATTCAGCTCGGCCCACGTTTGGGATCCCAGTGCATTGGCCTTACCATCATTCAGTGCGATAACGGCGACGCCGTCTTTGAACGTATAAGTGAGCTTTTCCATCTTACGATTTCCTTATTAGATCGATCTCATCTGCGAGACCGTCAATTCCCTTGGCGCGCAAATCTTTGATTATTCTGGCTTGCGTTGCCGCGTTTTTATTTTGGCTTAATTTACGGATACCACGGACCCTGTCCATGCGCATTTCGAAATAGACGATATGCGGGAAGAGACGTGACGCGTAGCTAGCGGCGTCTTCCATTGCCCACCCGTCTGGACCCTCATATTTTTCGGTTAGTTCCACCATGCGATCGACGCTCTTTTCTGGGTTTAAAACTGTCGTCACGCCGTGAACATGGACGGCCGTGTAATCCCAAGTCGGCACGGATTTTTCAGGTTTATCGTAGAGTGTCGCAGAGATGTAATCATGCGGACCATGAAAGGCCGCTAGGAAGACCATACTGGTTCCCAAAAACTCCGCCATTGGGTTATTCGCAGCGATATGACCGTAGAGATATTCGCCGTCCCGCACCATGGGCAGATGCGTCGCCAGCGGGCCTTCGACATTGGAGGATGTCAGCAGCGGAAAACCATATGTGTCAATAATACGATTTGTGTATTCGGTGTCGTTGTCGACGTAATGTGGCGGTGGATAGCTCATAACGTCAAATACACGTCACACCGACGCGAGCAAGCCCGCGTCGATGTGATTGAATTAATTAAAGCGAGCGCGCGATGACCATTTTCATGATCTCGTTGGTGCCGCCATAGATACGCTGTACGCGGCTGTCGCGATACATGCGGCCGATGCGATATTCATTCATGAAGCCATATCCGCCATGTAGCTGGAGGCAGCGGTCAATGACTTCGCACTCTTTATCCGTAACCCAGTATTTTGCCATGGACGCAGTGACCGTATCTAGCTCTCCGCGCAGATGTTTGGCGGCGCAATCATAGACAAATGTCTTGGCGATTGTGACGATGGTTTTGCATTCAGCCAATTCGAACTGTGTGTTCTGGAAGTTCAAAATTGGCTGGCCAAAGGCTTTCCGCTCTTTGACATATTCAATCGTTGCTTCGAGGGCCGCTTCCATTTGCGCGACGCCTTGGACCGCGATGTTCAAACGTTCCTGCGGCAACTCTTTCATCAGCTGAACAAAACCGTGGCCTGTTTCGGGGCCAAGCAACGCGTCCGCTGGAACTTTCATATCGTCAAAGAACAGCTCTGCTGTGTCTTGGGCGTCCATGCCAACTTTGTCGAGGATACGACCGCGGCGGAAACCTTCGAGGTCATCTGTCTCGATAACAAATAGCGATTTGGAGTGTTTACCCTGTCCGCCAGTATCGGCCACAACCACGATTAGGTTCGCAGTCCCACCATTGGTGATGAAGGTTTTGGAACCATTGATAATCCAACCATTTCCGTCTTGCTTGGCGTTGGTTTTGACGTTTTGAAGGTCGGAACCCGTGCCTGGCTCGGACATCGCAATCGCACCGACGAGCTCACCCGTGGCCATTCTTGGCAACCATTTCTGCTTCTGCTCTTCCGTACCGTAATGCAGGATGTAGGGCGCAACGATTGCGTTATGAAGTGACAGACCGAACCCATCGACATTAGCTTTGATCAACTCTTCTTGGATAATCATTTCGTGGCGATAGTCACCACCGCCCCCGCCGTACTCTTCGGGGATCGCGCAATTGAGGAGACCCATGTCGCCCGCCATATTCCAAAATTTGCGGTCGACTTTTTTGTTCTTACGGAACTCTTCTGAATGCGGTGCCATTTCACGCGCATAGAAGCCGTGAACGGCCTCGCGGAAGATGTTGATGTCTTCCTCATCATACCAGTCTGGGTTCTTAAAATCGATTGCGGCTTTAGCCATTGCGTCTCTCCCGTGGGTTTACTTTTATTATTTAAATGCAAATGGCCCCGACGATCCGTCGAGGCCTGAAGTTAGAATTTTCTGACGTTTAAAACGCAGCCGCTTCCAGCGCCATAACAGGTTCTGCACCCGTCTTGATTTTGGCAAGGTGACTATCGAGCATCGGCAACATACGGAGCATGAAATAGCGGCCCGTGATGATTTTGTTCGGGTAGAACTGATCATTGCTGCCTTCGTCGATTTTGGCTTGTGCCACAACGGCCATTTTTGCCCACATATAAGCCAGCGTCGCCAGACCCAACATGTGCATATAATCGACAGAACCGGCGCCCGCATTATTCGGGTCGGACATGCCATTTTGCATCAACCACATCGTGGCTTCTGTGAGTTTCTTCTGCGCACCGCCTAGGCCGTCAATGAATTCTGGAAGGGCTTCATTGTCTTTATTCTCAGCAATGAACGCAGCGATTTCTTGGTTGAGCGTCATCAACGCACGGCCACCATTGCGGGCGAGTTTACGACCAACAAGATCAAGTGCTTGGATACCGTTGGCACCTTCATAGATAAGCGCAATACGGTTATCGCGGACGAACTGGCTCATGCCCCATTCTTCGACAAAACCGTGACCACCAAAAATTTGCTGGCAATCAATTGTCGTCTTCATGGACATATCTGTCAGATAGCCTTTGACGACGGGGGTCAACAGACCAAGATAGTCATCACATTTTTGCGCCAACGCTTCGTCGCCAGAATGCTTTTCCATGTCTTCGTGTTTTGCGGCCCAATAGAGGAGTGCACGACCTGCTTCGTTAAAGGCTTTGGTTTCCATCAACATGCGGCGCACGTCAGGATGGACGATGATCGGATCAGCTGGCTTGTCTTCGTTTTTTGGCCCTGTGAGCGCGCGGCCTTGGATACGGTCTTTCGCGTAGATCGCTGCATTTTGGTAAGCGACTTCGGATTGGCCCAAACCTTGGAGGCCAACACCGATACGGGCTTCGTTCATCATAACGAACATGACGCGCAGGCCTTTGTTTTCATCACCGATGAGATAGCCTTCCGCTTCGTCGTAATTCATCACGCAAGTTGAGTTGCCGTGAATGCCCATCTTTTCCTCGATGGAGCCGCAGGACACAGGATTGCGTTCGCCTGGGTTTTCATTCTCATCAAGTTTAAACTTCGGAACGATAAAGAGGGAAATGCCTTTCGTGCCTGCTGGCGCACCTTCGATGCGGGCGAGGACAAGATGGACAATGTTGTCCGCCATATCATGTTCGCCGGCCGAGATGAAAATCTTCTGACCGGAAATTTTGTATGTTCCGTCGCCGTTTGGAACAGCTTTGGTTTTCAACATACCCAAATCCGTACCGCAATGCGGCTCGGTCAAGTTCATCGTGCCAGTCCATTCACCGGACATCATTTTTGGCAGATAAGTTTGCTTTTGCTCTGGCGTGCCGCCGACCTGAATGGCTTTGATCGCGCCACCTGTCAGGCCTGGATACATTGCGAACGCCATGTTGGAAGATGTCCACATTTCGGAGGCTGCGATTTGCAACATGCCCGGCATGCCTTGGCCACCATATTCAGGGTCCATAGATAAGGACGTCCAACCGTTTTCGGTCATTTGCTTATAGGCGTCTTTGAAACCTGTTGGCGTGGTTACGGACCCATCTTCATGGCGTTTACAGCCCTCATGGTCACCCACAATGTTTAGGGGCGCGAGCACTTCTTCGGAAAACTTGGCAGCTTGCTCCAAAACCGCATCGGCCAGATCGGCATCAACTTCGGAGAAGGCATCATAATTAGTTAGCTCTTCGAAGCCGAGAACTTCGTGGAGCAAGAACTGCATGTCTCGGACGGGGGCTTTATAAGATGGCATAGTGAGGTCCTGTTAGGTAGATAGTTGTGTTGTTTTGGGGTCTACATCTGGCGACGGGCCAGACATGAAATCGATAGGGTTGCCTGTTGTCGTCGTATCAAAAGCAGCTTGATATCGGGCGGCCAAGTCGGCCACATTGTCGTTATCAGGCGCATTCGCAAGAGCCTCTTCGGCAATTTCAATGACGTCTGTCATATCAGCATGCATGATATCGAGATCGCGACGACGCTCCGCCAGTCCCGCAACAACAGCTTCAAAGTTTTTCTTGCGACGCAAAACTTCTGCGCGCTCGGTAACGACGCCATCCGTGATGTCGAAAACGGACCGAATGTCTTCCAGCGAGAATCCCATACGCTTGCCGCGCATTATCTTCTCAAAACGCAATCGATCGCGCGGGCCAAAAACGCGCACGCCGCTTTCACGACACGGCGTCAGCAACCCCTTGTCTTCATAAAAACGGATCGTACGCGGCGTTACGCTGAACATATCAGCGAAAACCTTGATACCCCATTTGTGTTCAACGGCTTCAGTCATGTGCGCGTCATAGCTTACGTTAACGTTCACGTCAACGTTAACGTAAAGGTCAAACCCCGCGACATGTCGTCAGAGCCGTTTTCACCTCTGTTCAGCGCTTTAAACCGCCGTCGAGACTATTATCTGCGTTCAAAGGCGGCGTTGCGTCCAAAAAGGTTAACAGCTTAACGCCGTGTTAACCATGCCGGGGGTTAAACGGAAGAAACCGTCGCCCGATTTGCGTCTCCTTATAGGCGACTTTGGCCGAAACTTAGATCGAGACCCTGGGGAAGACTGCGTTAATGCCAAGCAATGCCGCAAATTCAGAGACCCGCGAGGCAAAGTCCGAAGCGTCAAAAACGACGACTTCCGCTGTCGGCACAAAAAAGCAGACCTCTAAAAAGGCCTCTGCCGCTCGCATCTCAAAATCGCCTCGTCGCACAGTTGCGACCTTAACCGCCGACCTAAAGTCTCTCGAATCTCGACTAAAGGGCGCGGACACAAAAAATCGGAATGCGCTCAAATCCCTCGAAGCGGTTGTCGCAGAGCTCCAATCTGCAACACAGTCATCGAATTCAACACAGAAGGCCGCACTGACGCGGGGCCTGAACGCGCTCGAAGCGCGCATGGAAGTCTACCTGACCCGCGCCTCAGAACAGGCCCGCGCAGGTGTTCGCCAAGAACTGGCCGCCGTGACCGCGCCAAACGCCAGCATTGAAACGTTAAACCACGCCGTCCAATCCGCTCACATCCGGCTGAACGAAATGGATGTGTCCCAGCGTGAGTCCATTGTCCGCCTGAACCGCCATATCGCAGGGATCGCCCTATCCGTTGAAAAACGCCTGATCGGCGAAGCGAAGGCGCGCAAAGCCTCTGCCGCAGCGCTGGATACCAAAATCGACAGCGTTCGGAAAACACTCAACATCCGCGTTGATCAAGTCGAGACAGAGACTGCCGACGCCTTAAAGGTCGTAGGCGACCGCATTTCGGAATTCGCCTCTGTTCTGGAACAGCGTTCCCATGCCTCTGATGCCGATACAGCTGCGCGCTTGGCCGATTTGGCCCAAGAAACTCACGCCGACTTCAACCATGTTCAAACCGAAATGACGGCGCGGTTGGAAGCTCTGGAAACCATCGCAGCCAATTGGTCACCTGTTGAGGCCGTTTTCCCAGCAAATATGGAAGACCCGCGGGTTGATGAAATGGTGGGTTTGGTTGGCTCCCTCCAAGACGAGTTGGGACGCATGCACGCGCGCTTGGCCCTTCTCCAAGATCAACAACAACTCGCATCGACTGCCAGTGTTGACCACGCTTACACACCGTCGAATGTTGTACCGATGGCCGCGCCACAGCCGGCCACGGCTTATCATCCAGATAATCCTTACGCCGATGCGGCGCGCGCACTTGAAGCCTCCATCGCAGAAGCCACAAGCGAGGGGGCTTCGACTGACCAACCGAAACCTTCAAAGTTTCGCCGAAACAAGGACGCCGCAGCGCCGTCCAGCCACGTCCCGCAAGAATTCGACCCCGCGTCATTCTTAGCCTCTCACCCCGCCGCTTCGCACCCGGCCTATGAGGGCGTTCAGGACGGACCACCGAACCAGCCGCCAAGCCTCGAAATGCCGCCGAATTTGGGCGGACCAATCCCGACACCCATGGCACCGCCCGTTGCGCCGGCCCCGCCTGTCGCGCCGCCGATGGCCAGCGTCGGAGCACACTCTGTCCAGTCGCAAGTTATCGAACCTGTCATGCCGGCCCCGATGCCTGTTTCCACCTACGCCGATCCCGCCTATGCCGAAAGCGATGACATGCGGGCCGAACGCATTGGCGGAGAAAACCGTCGCAAACCTTCTTTGCCAAAGCTCCCGATTACGGGACGCAATCTGCGCGTCGGCGCCTTGGCCGCTGGCATCGCTGTTGTCGGCCTGATCGCAGGGAAGACCTTGCTGGGCGGGACCGAAGGTCCAAATTTGCAAGTTGGCAATAATTCCCCGTCGCAGAACATCTCACCCCAAATGGATCAAAACCCGCAGCGGGTGAATCAAAACGATCTAATGGCCAACGCTGGGCAAACTGCGGATGGCCAAATTTTGGAGACGCAGGCCTTTGGCGCGCCGACCCCGCCAATCGGGCAATATGCCGAGATGCGAACACCCAATATCCAGCCCGGATCGCAAGATACGCTTGATGGTGCCGTCGCCGCAGGCAATCCGATTGCCCAATTCCAAAAAGGCCTTGTCCAACTGCAAGCGGGACAGATGGAAGAGGGCGCACGTCTGATCCGCCTCTCTGCCAATCGCAATCAACCCGCCGCCCAATATCGCCTCGCCAAACTCTATGAGAGTGGCACGGGCGTCGCCAAAGACATTGTCACCGCCCGTGAATTGGTCGAACGCGCGGCCATTGGTGGCAATCGCATCGCTATGCATGATCTCGGCAATTATTACGCTTATGGCCAAGGCGGACTTGAGCGCGATATGAGCCAAGCGCTGGAGTGGTTTAGCAAAGCCGCCGAACGCGGCGTTGTGGATAGTCAATTTAATGTCGCCTTCCTGCGCGAAGGGAATGAAGGCGTCGCGGCCGATGCCGAAACCGCGCTGTTTTGGTATTACATCGCCGCGCGCCAAGGCGATCAAGGTGCACCTGAACGTATTTCGGTTCTGGGCGCGCAAATGGACGCGGCCACGCAAGCTGAAATAAAATCCCGCGCAGACCGCTTTGTCCCGAAACCAATCGACGAAGCCGCCAATGGCGTCTTCCGCGATGTGCCTTGGGCCAAAGCCGCGAAAACAGCGGCCGTTGACCCTGCGCGCTCTGCTCAAATCCTAAAAATCCGGGAAGCCCAGACCTTGCTGAGCGACCTCGGCTATCAGGTCGGTAGACCCGATGGCGCCGCGGGTCCAAAAACTAGGGCTGCCATTAAACAATTCGAAGCGGTAAACGGCTTGCCCGAAACGGGCGCTGTCACGGACGAGTTGCTCCAACGTCTTGAAATCGCGGCTGGCGCTTAAACGACGGCGGCCTTAATCTGAGCTCATGTCAGATGTTCAAATAAAACGCGCAGACACCCCGCAAGACATAGCGGACGTTCGCGATATATTTATTGAATATCTAAATTTTGTCGAAGCCTTTCTGGGGCAGTCTCTGGCCTTTCAAAATACCGATACGGAATTTGCCGATTTCCCGCACACCTATGATGCTTTGTTTCTGGCAAGTTTGGGCGCTGAACCTGTGGCAGCCTGTGGGATAAAACCGTTCAACGGAAAAATTTGCGAATTAAAACGCCTCTATTGCCGACCCGCAGGGCGGGGGCATGGGCTGGGTCGCAAGCTCACAGAAGCCGCCATTTTGGCCGCACGAAAGATGGGCTATACCACCATGTATCTGGACACAGATCACGGGTTAACCCACGCAAATTCGGTCTATGAATCCATCGGATTCCGCGACATCGAAAAATACTACGACAATCCAATGGACAGTCGGTTTATGGCGCTGGACTTATAAGCCAGCTTTTTCAACCTCGGCGCCGCCCACAAAAACATGGGGGCGCTTGTATCTCTTAGTCTTCACTGTCTGCGTTGGAAAAATGCCCCGAAAGTCGGGATGTTCGCGAGTGTATTCTAGGGTCCAGCGGAACTGGATAAGCTAATTTTGTTTTCGACCCCGAAGGGACACTCGCGACGACGCCTTTTTCCAAGATCGGCCGAGCGACCCAGTCGTGGGGTCAACAGCTCACAATCCGCCACCCAACTTCACTGACATTACCCAGTGTCATCCAATGACAAGCGCCGCTCCTTTCCAGTTAAGTCAATGTGCACCTGACTGCCCGTTG
>NZ_BMYV01000004.1 GCF_014652455.1 Litorimonas cladophorae
TCGTACCAATCGCCATGGAAGAGAAGCTCCGCTTCGCGATCCGCGAAGGTGGCCGTACAGTTGGCGCCGGCGTTGTTGCAAAGATTATCGAATAGGCTGAAATATAACATATTGAACGGGCGCTCTGTGCTGAGGGTCCGTTCAAATATCCGGATCGAACGGAAACGGGCATAGCTCAGTTGGTAGAGCACTGGATTCCAAATCCAGGTGTCGGGGGTTCGAGTCCTCCTGCCCGTGCCAGTCGACATCCAGTTCTAGGCCTTGTAAATGGGCCGCGGACACACAAAATAACGCGTTGCTGCTAAATTTTGGTGGTGCGCGTTTTGGCCGTTAAAATCTAGAAATAGATTAGGTCGCAGAAATTTAGGAATGTAATGCCTAAGAGTAAGAACAAGCGGAAGAATGCGGGCAAAAAGCCCGCGGCAGCACCTGTTGTTGCAACGTCTCCGGCTGGATCTGAGTCAGTTGCGCCTAAAGTTGGTCCTATCAAATATGTGGGTCAGGTACGTCAGGAAGCTCGCCGGGTTGTTTGGCCGGGTTGGCCAGAGGTCTGGAAGACAACAATCCTTGTGATGCTACTCTTTGTCTTGATGGGTGTCTTTTTCTTCATTGTCGATTGGGCCTTGGCTAACATCGTTCAACTTGTTCTCGGTCTCGGAGATTAACGCATGGCAGCCAAATGGTATATCGTTCAGGCTTACTCGAATTTTGAGAAGCGCGTGAAGGAGACTTTAGAGCGTGATGCGGCTGAAAAAGGTCTGGATCACCTCTTCGAGGAGATACTCGTGCCAACCGAAACCGTTGTTGAGGTCCGTAAGGGCCGAAAAATGGAATCCGAACGCAAGTTTTTCCCAGGTTACGTGTTGGTGAAGGTCGATCTGACGGATGAAGCCTATCATTTGGTGAAAAATACACCAAAGGTCACGGGCTTTCTTGGCTCAACCACGAAGCCTATGCCTGTTTCTGAGAAAGAAGTTGAGCGCATCGTGGGTCAGATCCAAGAGGGTGTTGATAGTCCGCGCCCAATGATCAGCTTCGATATTGGCGAGATCGTCAAAGTCGTCGATGGCCCTTTCCAGAGCTTCAATGGTACTGTTGAAAGTGTCGATGAAGAGAGCGCGCGCTTGAAGGTTCTAATTAACATTTTTGGTCAGGGCACGCCTGTCGAACTGAATTACACGCAAGTTGAAAAGTCGTAATTAGCCGGATTTCCTGAAAGGAAAATTGGCATCAAAGGCAACGGTCTTGGTTGTTTTTGTAAAAGAATATAGAATTTCTCCTTCGGGAGATTGAGAGCCGAAACGACGAAGATTGTCGTTTCGGGTGTTGATATTCTCCTTCGGGGAAAATCAGCGATGTGGGAGACGCCGCTAAGTCCAGCGGTTGTCGGACCACAAACCACGAAGGTAGAGGCAATTTCGCAGCTACCGCCGACACTTTAAGGAGTGGATTATGGCAAAGAAGATCAGTGGCTATATTAAGCTGACGATCCCAGCGGGTTCCGCGAACCCGTCTCCGCCGCTTGGGCCTGCATTGGGTCAACGAGGCGTGAATATTATGGAATTCGCAAAGGCGTTTAACGCAAAGACTGACGATTTGGAAAAAGGCGTTCCCACGCCAACCGTCATTACAGTCTTTTCCGACAAGTCTTTCACATTCATCACGAAATCGGCGCCTGCGTCTTATTACCTGAAAAAAGCTGCGGGCAAAAAGCAGGGTTCCAATAACCCTGGTTCCGAAGTTGGTGGCACGGTCACAATGGACCAGTGTCGCGAAATCGCTGAAGCAAAAATGGCTGATTTGTCCGCAAATGACGTCGAAGCTGGCGCACTCATCATCGCGGGCTCTGCTCGTTCGATGGGCTTTGAAGTGACGGGAGCTTAGACATGGCTGGTAAACGTTATAAGGCCGCCGCAGCTGCTGTTGACATCAATGTTGACATGACTGTCGCTGACGCCGTTGCTGTTATTAAGAAAAACGCCACAGCGAAATTTGACGAAACAATCGAAATCGCAATGAACTTGGGTGTTGATCCACGTCATGCTGACCAAATGGTCCGTGGTGTTTGTAATCTTCCAAACGGCACTGGCCGTTCTGTTCGTGTTGCTGTTTTTGCAAAAGACGCAAAGGCTGATGAAGCCCGCGCAGCTGGTGCAGATATTGTTGGTGCAGAAGATTTGGTCGAAATGATCCAAAATGGTGAAATGAATTTTGATCGCGTTATCGCATCACCTGACATGATGCCACTTGTTGGTCGTGTTGCCCGCGTCTTGGGTCCAAAAGGCATGATGCCAAACCCAAAAGTCGGAACAGTTACGCCGAATATCGCGAAAGCTGTTGAAGATGCCAAAGGCGGCGCTGTTGAATTCCGTGTTGAAAAAGCTGGCGTGATTCACGCAGGCGTTGGCAAAGCGTCCTTTACGGAAGCTAAGCTTGCTGAAAACGTTACGGCATTCCTCGGTGCCATCCAGAAGGCGCGTCCAACAGGTGCCAAGGGCACATTCGTGAAGAAGATCTGTTTGACGTCCACTATGGGCCCATCCGTTCGTATCAACACATCAGAAGTCCCGTCCTAGTTTTAGGCTACGGTATTTGATTTTAAGAATTTGGCGCAGGTTTTTGATCTGCGCCGACTACCGTCATCTGATTGATCTTCGATTGGTTTGATGACGGTCTGTCCAAGACCACCGGTGCGGATCAAAAGATCCACTTAATTTCCTGTGTAGACGGAGTGAGACCGAATTTCATGCGAGGCAACACTCCCTTTCGGAGAGGGGTTGTCTTCAAAGGATTTGGTTCGAGTTCTGGGACAGACACCTGCTTGCGGATTGTCTGGCAACAGATAGCCGCAGGTATTCTCAAGGGTTCCCGCATGGTGTGGGAGCTCACAACAAGGAGACCGCAAATGGACCGTTCTCAAAAAGAGATTGCTGTTAAAGAACTCACAGAGATCTTCGACGGCGCCGGATCCGTGGTGATGGCCGATTATTCGGGCATGACTGTTGCGGAAATGACGGAATTGCGTGCCAAGCTTCGTGAGCGTGGCGCAACGATCCGTGTTGTGAAAAACCGTTTGGCGAAAATCGCTATGAAAGGGAAACCTTTCGAAGCGGCTGCTGAGAAATTCACCGGACCTGTGGCAATTGCCTGGGCCGAGGACATGATCAGCGCGCCGAAAGTGACAGTTGAATATTCCAAAGACTCGACAGTGTTCGATATCATTGGTGGATTCATGGGTGAAGAAATCTTTGACGTCTCTGGCGTTGATGCTTTGTCCAAACTGCCATCCCGCGAGGAGCTTATCTCCATGTCGGCCCAACTTCTGTTGGCACCGGTTACGAGCATTGCTTCCGCCCTCACGTCGCAAGCTGGCAATATCGCTGGCAACATTGCAACGATCGAGGAAAAGGCTGCGGCTTAATTTCACAATTTCATTCTCGCAAACTCGACCTAAATCGCTCTCAAATTCGAGGGCAAAAACCTAAAGGAACTACATCATGGCTGATGTGAAAAAACTCGCAGAAGAACTCGTCAAGCTGACGATTTTGGAAGCAAAAGAACTAAACGACATCCTCAAAGATGAGTACGGCATCGAGCCAGCAGCTGCTGCTGTTGTTGCTGGTCCGGCTGCTGGCGGCGAAGCTGCTGCTGCAAAGACTGACTTTGACGTTGTCATGACATCTTTCGGCGGAAACAAAATCTCCGTCATTAAAGAAGTCCGTGCAATCACAGGTCTTGGCTTGAAAGAAGCTAAAGAGCTTGTCGAAGGCGCACCGAAAGCCGTCAAAGAAGGCGTGCCAGAGGCAGAAGCTAATGACATCAAAGAGAAACTTGAAGCAGCTGGCGCAACTGTCGAGCTCAAGTAGTCTTTTTGACGGGCCAGTCTTCTGGTCCCCAAAAACAAAGGGCGGCACGGGTTTTCCTGTGTCGCCCATTGCCGCATTTATTTGAGGCACGCATTTTCTGAGTTGGATTTGACATCCAATGATGTGGTTAAAATTCAGAAGAGACGACCTGCTGGGGCAGGCTAACCCCCACGAAATTTAGGGCTGACTTTTACGGGCGTGCACACCCGGATCAGATACGCCCACCAACGCAAAGGTTGCTTTGATGTCGCTTACATTCACTGGCAAGAAACGTATTCGCAAGAGCTTCGGCCGAATTCCCGAAGTTGTACGGATGCCGAACCTCATTGAGGTTCAGAAATCCTCATACAATCAATTCCTACAAAAGAGTATTCCGCACGAAGATCGTGGATCCGACGAAGGTATGAACGGTGTTTTTAACTCCGTCTTCCCCGTTCGTGATTTTTCTGATCGCGCAGTTTTGGAATATGTCTCTTTTGTTTTCGAAAAACCGAAATTTGACGAAGAAGAATGTCAACAACGTGACATTACCTACGCCGCCCCGTTGAAAGTCAAAATGCGTCTTGTCGTATTTGATGTCGACGATGATACAGGTGCGCGCTCTGTCAAAGACATTAAAGAGCAAGACGTTTATATGGGCGATATCCCGCTCATGACCGCAAAAGGTACGTTCATCGTGAACGGCACAGAGCGTGTGATCGTCTCGCAAATGCATCGTTCACCAGGTGTGTTCTTCTCCCATGATAAGGGTAAAGGCCATTCTTCTGGCAAGTTCCTGTTCTCCGCGCGCATCATTCCATATCGCGGTAGCTGGCTCGACTTTGAATTTGACGCCAAAGATATTCTTTATGCGCGGATTGACCGCCGCCGGAAATTGCCTGCGACGACAGTGCTCTATGCGCTTGGCATGACACGCGAAGAAATCCTCGAG
Organism: Litorimonas cladophorae; assembly: GCF_014652455.1. GTDB lineage: Bacteria > Pseudomonadota > Alphaproteobacteria > Caulobacterales > Maricaulaceae > Litorimonas > Litorimonas cladophorae. Next base: position 4,798 of record NZ_BMYV01000004.1, read on the forward strand.
CAGTATTACGAGAGCATCTCTTTCAAGCGTGACAAGAAGAAAGATGGCTGGACACGTCCATTCAATGCTGACGAATATCGTGGTGCGAAACTTTTGCGTGACTTGGTTGATGCCAAGACTGGCGAAGTTGTGGCACCTGCGGGTCGTAAATTGACGAAACGTGGCGCCAAGAAATTGGCTGATGATGGTGTGAAATCTGTTCTTATCTCCAATGAAGAAATGTCCGAGCGTTTTGTGGCTGGCGATATCGTCAACACCGAAACGGGCCAAATCTATTCTGAAGCGGGTGACGAGCTGTCCTTGGAAATCATGGACCAGATCAACGAAGCTGGCATCACTGAGCTATCCGTTCTGAACATCGATCACGTCAATGTCGGTCCATATATCCGGAACACATTGGCCGCCGATAAAAACGACAGCCGCGAAGGCGCATTGGTCGACATCTATCGCGTAATGCGTCCGGGTGAGCCGCCAACAGCTGAAGCTGCTGAAGATCTCTTCAATTCGCTCTTCTTTGATGGCGAGCGTTATGACCTCTCCGCCGTTGGCCGCGTGAAGATGAACCTTCGCATGGACATGCAAGACGTCGGTGATGAAATCCGCGTTCTTCGTAAAGAAGACATCTTGGCCGTTGTTGAGACGTTGACGAAATTGAAAGATGGCATTGGCTCCATCGACGATATCGATAACCTGGGTAACCGTCGTGTGCGGTCTGTTGGTGAGCTGATGCAAAACCAATATCGCATCGGTCTGCTGCGTATGGAACGTGCGATCAAAGAGCGTATGCAATCTGTCGATATCGAAACAGTTATGCCGCATGATTTGATCAATGCGAAACCAGCCGCTGCGGTTGTCCGCGAATTCTTCGGCTCCTCGCAGCTGTCGCAATTTATGGACCAAACGAACCCGCTTTCAGAGATTACGCATAAGCGTCGCCTCTCAGCGCTTGGACCTGGTGGTTTGACACGTGAACGCGCAGGCTTTGAAGTCCGCGATGTTCACCCAACCCATTATGGTCGTATCTGTCCGATTGAAACGCCAGAGGGACCAAACATTGGTCTAATTAACTCACTCGCCACACATGCGCGGGTGAACAAATATGGTTTCATCGAAAGCCCATATCGCAAAATCAACAAGGGTAAGTTGACCAGCGAAGTCGTCTATCTCTCCGCTATGGAAGAAGCGCGCTATTCCGTGGCTCAGGCGAACGCCAAAGTCACAGACAAGAACGAACTCGCAGAAGATTTCGTGACCTGTCGTGTAAATGGCGATGTGACACCGATTGCTCGCGAAGACGTGGACTTCATCGACGTTTCGCCGAAACAGCTTGTTTCTGTCGCTGCGGCGCTCATCCCGTTCCTCGAGAATGATGATGCGAACCGTGCGTTGATGGGATCAAACATGATGCGCCAAGCGGTGCCTCTCTTGAAGGCCGAAGCGCCTCTCGTGGGTACTGGCATGGAAAGCGTTGTGGCTCTGGATTCAGGTGCGACAGTCGCGGCGAAACGCAAGGGTGTTGTCGAACAAGTCGACGCCAAACGTATCGTTGTCCGTGCGACGGAAGAAACGGATTTGTCCGTTTCAGGTGTCGACATCTACAACTTGCTGAAATTCCAACGTTCGAACCAGTCGACCTGTATCAACCAGCGTCCACTCGTCAAAGTTGGCGATATCGTGAATGCTGGCGACATTATTGCTGATGGCCCGTCAACGGATCTTGGCGAATTGGCTTTGGGTAAAAACGTGCTCGTCGCGTTTATGCCGTGGAATGGCTATAACTTCGAAGACTCGATCTTGATCTCCGAGCGCATCGTGCGCGACGATGTCTATACATCGCTTCACATCGAAGAATTCTCCATCATGGCCCGCGATACGAAGCTTGGACCTGAAGAGATCACGCGCGACATTCCAAATGTTGGCGAAGAAACGCTCCGTAACCTGGACGAAGCCGGCATTGTTGCCGTTGGTGCCGAAGTTCATGCGGGCGATATTCTCGTCGGTAAAGTCACGCCAAAAGGCGAAAGCCCGATGACACCGGAAGAGAAACTCCTCCGGGCTATCTTTGGCGAGAAGGCCTCTGACGTGCGCGATACATCCCTCAAGCTCTCACCGGGCGCGTCGGGTACTGTTGTCGAAGTCCGTGTCTTCAACCGTCATGGTGTCGATAAAGATGAGCGCGCGATGCAAATCGAACGCGAAGAAATCGAAAGCCTCGGTAAAGACCGCGATGACGAGCTGAAAATCCTTGAGCGTTCGATCTATAACTCGGTTCAAAAGACACTCTTGGGCAAGAACGCTGTTTCTGGTCCACGTGGTTTCAAAAAAGGCCCCGTTACCGAAGAAACGCTGAACGATGTTCCGCGTTCTGATTGGTGGCGTATTGGTGTTGACGACGAGGAGGCCATTGGCCAACTTGAAGCCTTGAAAGAGCAATATGACTCCTCGAAACAGCGTCTTGACGCGCGCTTCGAAGATAAAGTCGACAAGCTCCAACGTGGTGATGAATTGCCACCGGGCGTCATGAAGATGGTCAAAGTCTTCGTAGCGGTTAAGCGTAAGCTTCAGCCGGGCGATAAGATGGCGGGTCGTCATGGTAACAAGGGTGTTATCTCCAAGATTAACCCTGTCGAAGACATGCCGTTCCTCGAAACTGGCCAAGCCGTTGATATCGTGTTGAACCCATTGGGTGTTCCATCGCGAATGAACGTCGGACAGATTCTCGAAACCCATATGGGTTGGGCTTGTGCAGGTATCGGTAAACTCATCGATGATGCGCTTGAGACTTATAAAATCGATCATGACATGGCGGCACTGCGCGAAGCGGTTCAGCATGGCTATGGCGAGGATGAAGTTCTGCCGCGTAAAAACGAAGAAATCATCGAACTTGCGGGCAATGTCACCGGCGGTGTGCCGATTGCGACACCTGTCTTTGACGGCGCACGTGAGCCAGATATTGTGAAACTTCTAGAGCGCGCGGGCCTAAATGGTTCGGGTCAGATGGTATTGCACGACGGTCGTACGGGTGAGAAATTCACGCGTCCTGTAACGGTCGGCTATAAGTATCTGCTCAAGCTTCACCATTTGGTTGATGACAAAATCCATGCCCGTTCAATCGGACCGTACTCCCTCGTTACCCAGCAACCGCTCGGTGGTAAGGCGCAGTTCGGTGGACAGCGCTTTGGTGAGATGGAAGTCTGGGCGCTTGAAGCTTATGGCGCGGCTTACACCTTGCAGGAAATGTTGACTGTCAAATCTGATGACGTGGCCGGCCGGACGAAAGTCTATGAGTCAATCGTCCGCGGTGATGACGGGTTTGAGGCTGGTATCCCAGAATCATTCAACGTTCTCGTCAAAGAGATCCGCTCGCTCGGCCTCAACGTCGAACTGACGAATGGATGATTGGTCTGATGATGCAGCGGTCATCGCTGCGCTCGATGAGCGCGGTGTTGATCGTTCTGCACCAATGGACGTAGAGTTTTACGGGTATGCCAAGGATATAGATCATGGAAGACGCATCTGCCAACATTTGGCTAATGCTAGTTTTCCCGGAGTTAAACTTGAAGGTGATGAGGGAACTCTGAGCTTTTTTGTAAAAACCCCGATGATTGTAGATTTGGAAAATGTTGTGTTGGTTCAAAAATCTTTGAACGAACACCTCGCGGCCTTCGAGGCCAAATGCGATGGTTGGGGTGTCATGACAGGACCCAAACCTAGCGTGGTAAAGCGGCTTTCAAGTCTCTTTGCGAAGAAAGGAAAATGACATGAACCAAGAGGTCATGAACATCTTTAACCCTGCGCAAGAAGGTCCAACCTTTGACCGCATTAAAATCTCTCTCGCCAGCCCGGAGAAAATCCTGAGCTGGTCCTTTGGCGAAATCAAAAAGCCAGAGACCATTAACTATCGCACGTTTAAGCCTGAAAAAGACGGCCTATTCTGCGCGCGTATCTTTGGCCCCGTCAAAGATTACGAATGTCTCTGCGGCAAATACAAACGCATGAAGTATAAAGGCGTTGTCTGCGAGAAATGCGGCGTCGAAGTCACTGTCACACGCGTCCGTCGTGAGCGCATGGGCCATATCGAGCTGGCTGCACCAGTTGCACATATCTGGTTCTTGAAGTCTTTGCCGTCTCGTATTTCGACAATGCTCAATATGACATTGAAAGAAGTTGAGCGCGTTCTCTACTTTGAATCATATATCGTCACAGAGCCTGGCTTGACCTCTCTTGGTGAGCGTCAAATCCTGTCCGAAGAAGAATATGTCGATGCACAAGCCGAATTCGGCGAAGACAGCTTTACGGCTGGCATCGGTGCTGAGGCGGTTCGCGACATGTTGCAAAACCTCGACCTCGAAGCAGAGATCGAGCGCACACGTTTCGACATGACAGAGACAGGCTCCGAGCTGAAATTGAAGAAGCTTTCCAAGCGTCTGAAATTGCTGGAAGCCTTCGTCACATCTGGCAACCGTCCAGAGTGGATGGTTCTCACCATCGTGCCTGTGATCCCGCCAGAGCTTCGCCCACTTGTCCCTCTGGATGGTGGCCGTTTTGCGACATCCGATCTGAACGATCTTTATCGCCGTGTGATCAACCGTAACAACCGTTTGAAGCGCCTGATCGAGCTTCGTGCCCCGGACATCATCATCCGTAACGAGAAGCGTATGCTTCAAGAATCCGTTGATGCCTTGTTTGATAACGGGCGTCGTGGTCGCGTCATCACGGGTGCGAATAAGCGTCCATTGAAGTCCATGTCCGACATGCTCAAAGGTAAGCAAGGTCGCTTCCGTCAAAACTTGCTCGGTAAGCGCGTTGATTATTCTGGTCGTTCCGTGATCGTGGTTGGTCCAGAGCTGAAACTCCACGAATGTGGTCTACCAAAGAAAATGGCGCTCGAGCTGTTTAAGCCATTCATCTATGCGCGTCTTGACGCCAAAGGCCTGTCTGGAACTGTTAAACAGTCTAAGAAATTGGTCGAAAAAGAGCGTCCAGAAGTTTGGGATATCCTCGACGAAGTTATTCGTGAACATCCAGTACTGCTTAACCGCGCGCCAACGCTCCATAGACTTGGTATCCAAGCTTTCGAACCTAAGCTGACAGAAGGTAAGGCGATCCGCCTTCACCCGCTCGTTTGTGCGGCGTTTAATGCTGACTTTGATGGCGACCAAATGGCCGTTCACGTGCCGTTGTCTATCGAAGCGCAACTCGAAGCGCGTGTCTTGATGATGTCGACGAACAACATTCTATCGCCTGCCAACGGCAAGCCGATTATTGTTCCATCGCAAGATATCGTCTTGGGTCTGTATTACATGTCCCTGATGCGTGACGGCGAAAAAGGTGAGGGCATGATGTTCGCATCTATGGCCGAACTTGAAATGGCCCTCGACGGCGGACACGTTGCTTTGCATGCCAAAGTCAAAGGTCGTTTCCCTGTGACGCAGCCTGATGGCACAACAACATATGAAGTTGCTGAAACATCTCCGGGTCGTTTGAAGCTGGCTGAATTCCTACCAAAGCATCACCTGATCCCTTACTCCGTCGTGAACAAAATTCTGACGAAGAAAGAAATCGGCAAGTTGATCGACATCGTCTATCGCCATGCTGGTCAGAAGGCGACTGTGATCTTTGCTGATAAGATGATGGGCCTCGGTTTCAAAGAAGCGGCGAAAGCCGGTATCTCCTTCGGTAAAGATGACATGATCATCCCCGACGCGAAATACACATTGGTTGCAGAAACATCTGCGGCTGTTTCGGCCTTTGAACAGCAATATGCTGACGGTCTCATCACAAAAGGCGAGAAGTACAACAAGGTTGTCGACGCTTGGTCCAAATGTACGGACAAAGTGGCGGACGCCATGATGGACGAAGCTGCGAAACCGCGTAAGACGATCAACTCGGTCTTCATGATGGCGGATTCTGGCGCTCGTGGTTCGAAAAACCAGATGAAACAGCTTGCGGGTATGCGCGGTCTTATGGCCAAACCATCCGGCGAGATTATCGAAACTCCGATTACGGCCAACTTTAAAGAAGGCCTGACCGTGATGGATTACTTTAACAGTACCCATGGTGCGCGGAAGGGTCTGGCTGATACCGCTCTTAAAACCGCTAACTCAGGTTACCTTACACGTCGTCTTGTTGACGTTGCGCAGGATTGTATCGTTACAGAGCAAGATTGTGGCACTGAAAACGGTATCGAACTGAAGCCAGTTGTCGACGGCGGTGACGTTGTTGTCTCCCTTGGCGAACGTTGCTTGGGCCGGACAACATCTGAGGATCTGCATGATCCGCGGACGGGTGAGCTGATGTATCCTGCCAACACATATGTTGACGAAGATATCGCGGCGGCCTTTGACGAATGTGGCGCACAAAACCTGCGTACACGTTCACCCCTGACTTGTGACACTGTCACTGGGATTTGTGCGACATGTTATGGTCGTGATCTGGCCCGTGGTACCAAAGTCAATATGGGTGAAGCTGTCGGTGTTATCGCGGCGCAATCCATTGGTGAACCTGGTACGCAGCTGACGATGCGGACGTTCCATATTGGTGGTACGGCTTCGGTTTCCGATAAATCGGTTATTGAATCCTCCAACGAAGGTACAATCCAGTACAATGATGACGACGTTATCAAGACAGCCACGAACTTCATTGCCAAAGCGCGTAAGATGGAGTTCCAGATTGTCGATAAAGACGGCAAAGAGCTGGAAACCTATAAGGTTGATTACGGTACACGCTTGACGCTGAAAAATGGCGCCAAAGTGGGCCGCGGTGATCGTCTGGCCGAATGGGATCCATATGCCACGCCAATCATCACGGAATTGGGCGGCACAGTACGCTTGCTCGATATCGTTGACGGTGTGTCCGCCAAAGAAGAAACCGATGAAGAGACTGGTATCTCCTCTAAGGTGATCGTTGACTGGCGTGCGTCTTCTAAATCCGGTGATATCCAGCCTGTTGCGGTTATCGAAGGTGAAGATGGTGAGCCGCTCAAACTGCCAAACGGCAACATTGCGCGCTATATGCTCGCAGTGGGCGCGATCCTCTCCGTCGAAGACGGTGCGAAGGTCAAGCCTGGTGCCATTTTGGCGCGTATTGCCAAAGGCGGCGCGACACAGCGTGACATTACCGGTGGTTTGCCGCGGGTTGCTGAATTGTTCGAAGCCCGTCGTCCGAAAGATGATGCGGTGATCGCCGATATCGACGGTAAGATCGAATTTACGCGTGACTATAAGAACAAGCGTAAAATCCAGATCACGCCAGAGAATGAAGATTTGGAGCCATCCTCCTTCCTCATCGCCAAAGGCAAGCATATGCTCGTCTCTGATGGTGATTTCGTGAAGAAGGGCGACTACCTCATCGATGGCAACCCAGCGCCGCATGATATTCTTGCGATTATGGGTGTCGAAGCTCTGGCTGAATACCTCGTGGACGAAGTCCAAGGCGTGTATCGTCTGCAAGGCGTGCCGATCAACGATAAGCATATCGAAGTGATCGTCCGTCAAATGTTGCAGAAGGTCGAAGTCTCCGATGTCGGTGACACAACGCTTCTTCGTAATGAGCAAATGGACAAAGTTGAGTTCAACAAAGTCAATGCGGCTCTCTTGGCCAAAGATAAGAATGCAACACCAGCTGTTGGCGTACCTGTCTTGCTCGGTATCACAAAAGCCTCGCTCCAGACGCGCTCCTTCATCTCTGCGGCGTCCTTCCAAGAAACCACACGCGTCCTTACGGAAGCCTCGGTTCTGGGCAAGGAAGACATGCTCGAAGGTCTGAAAGAGAACGTCATCGTGGGTCGTTTGATCCCAGCGGGTACAGGCTCGAACCTGCGGAAATATCAGAAGCTCGCAAACGATCGCGATCAGAAGTTCCTCGAAGATCGTGCCGCTGCGGCGCCGGCAATCGAAGAATTCCCGGCCGATATCGCCGACGATTAAAACACTGTTTCATCTGCCTTCGGGCAGAGCTGAACACAAAAAAGCCGCCTCTTGCAATTTGCAGGAGGCGGTTTTTTTATTGGGCATTACCATTTGACTGTCCCCACCCGGAAAACAAATTCGGGTAGGGCGCTTACGAGGGTGCGCGAGCCTCTATCATCGCAGCGTCATTGTTGGCAGCGCGTTCGCTAGCGCGGCGGGCGTCCGCCTCTGTCGCCGCCTTTGCCTCGTTTCTGCCCGCTCTCTTGGCCGCCTTGTTTGGCGCGGCCTCTCGGCGCTTCAAAGGCAATCAGCATTTCGCCGCGGGTCAGTTGACCGTCGCCATTTTTATCCAATCGAACAAATTCACGATCTAATTGGCTTGTAAATTCGGCCTTGGAAATCACGCCGTTGAAGTCCCTATCAAAGCTCATAAAATTTGGCATCGCATCTGTGGAACCCAGGGTCTCAACACTCCAGCGCGAGAATTGAATGGCGCTTGGGTTTTGAGTGAATGAGGCCCATTCGGCGTCAGCCCCCTTGGCAACTTCATTCGGTGTAACGACCTTATCGCGGTCCTCATCCATCTGACTGAATAGGGCCGCAACAGGATGCATGAAAGTCCCCGATGTTTTGATCGCTCGGTCTTGTCCGCCGCGCTCTTGACGATCAGGCGGTGGACCTCTGCGGTCTGATTTTGTGGCACAGGCCGATAGAGACATCACAGCGACCAAAGCGAGGGCCAATGTGATGCGGGGCGTCGGGTGTTGAAAAGATGTCATCGTCAAATCCTAAAGGGGCGACACAGGCATTGCGTCCCACACGTCGAAAATGCTGGCGCCTCACGTTGATTTCTCTGCAAGTCAATTGAGTAGAAAGGCCCAGGCAAACGGAAAATCCCGCTATGGTCGCGCCATAAATTGCTATCCTCAAGCCCTCAAATGACAAAATGGATACCGAACAATATGTAATGAAAGGGTGAGCCATCGTCCATGAAACGTCCATGATGAGATGTGAATGCGTGGATATTCCTTATCCGCTAAGAGCGTGTTGGACGTCCTTGAACATTTCCGCAACGGGCGCTCTTTTGGACATCTCTAGCCGTCCAAGGGCGGTTCTGAGATCTAATTCCATGTGAATCACACCTCCATTTGACGAAGACGGGACTGCGCCCATCGTTGTGAATAATGATCTGGCGCTCTTATTCTCGAACAGAACATCCAGATGGACGGTCTCATACCCTGAGGTCAGCGCATCGTGGAACAGACAGGACATCATCGCGCGCGCGACACCCAGGCCCTGATAGTCATCCAATACCGCCAAGGCGAAATCTCCCGTCGTCTCTGGGGCTGGGTCCGTCCGGATGATGTGGGCCGCAGCGATAGGCGGGTATGAGGGCAGGCTTGCATCCACTGCGCCCCAAGCCAAATGGTCGTCCGTGTCAAAATTTGTAAGTCTCTGCAGAACAGACGGTGGGGCTTGCTTGAAGCCCGAGAAAAATCGCAAATATCTTGATCGATCGGAAAGATCTTTGATGCCAGCCTCAATGAGTGGCGCATCTTCTGAAGTCAGTCGCCGCAAACAAAGTTTGCGACCATCCTTCATAACTGTGTGGATTGCCTCCATTTGGGGAGCATAGGACGAGGGCGCGCAAAACTTCCAGTCATTTTTGAAGGCCCTTATCCTTAAGATAAGACCGTTCTCATCGATTGATTTTCCAAGACCTCACGCACCCCCTTCGGCGACTGCGCGTTAAAGCAGAAACCTGATGGAAAAAATCTTTCAGCTACGTAGCATTCGGAAATTCAAGTTCAAACCGGGTTCCTGTCTGATCCGATGAAACCGCGACAGTCCCCTCATGGGCTTTGGCAATTTCCTTCACGATGAATAGACCTAACCCTAACCCTTGCAAAGACTCGCTTTCCTGTGGCCGCTTAAACGGTTCAAAAAGCCCCGACATAAGGTCACTAGAAATAGGTGTTCCGTGGTTGGTAACGCTCATGACAAATTTATTATCAATTTGTTCGGCCTTTACCCGAATGGGCGTGTCTTGTGATCCATGTGTCACAGCGTTGGCCAGCAAGTTTGATAAGGCCTGATCAATACGCGCGGCATCACATCGGACTTGCGCGTTGCAATCATAATCTAACTCAATTTTCCTTCCGGGATGACCCAGACTGATTTCGTCAATGACTTGCTGAAATCCCTCTTCCAAACTTGGCGAGTTTTGGGGTTCTATCGATATGCCGCCGCCCAGACGCGCACTCGCGAAATCCATTGTTTGATCAATTAACGTCGACATCCGTTGCACGCTATTTTCTATCGCTGCATACATTTTAGCGGTTTTTGGCGTGTGAGGTTCACGCCCCGCTATCCGTGCGGCCGCCCCGATTGAAGCCAGCGGATTTCTCAAATCGTGGCTCAAAATCGCAACAAATTGTTCTCTTAGTTGCCCCTCTTCTTCTTTTGTTTGCAGCGCCCGGGCTGTTGTTTTGGCTTCTGTAATATCGCGCGCGCTACAGACAAATATATCGCCTTCTGGGACCGCGACCCATGACAACCACTTGTACTCCCCGTTCTTACAGCGATAGCGGTTTTCAAAATGCAAAGCCGCCAGACCATCTTTCAGGGATGCAAATACTGAATTTGTCTTCTCTATATCATCGGGATGAATGAATTCAGAGAAGACCATATTTTTAATTTCGGCATCTTTCCACCCTAGCAAAGTTTGCCAAGCGGGATTTGTCTCAAAAAACACGCCTTCTTGATTCACCAAACCCAGTAAATCGGGCGAGAGACGCCAAGTTCTACTCTGTGAATTTTCAGTAAGTGGCATATCAATATCGCTAAAGGCTTTTAAAACACATATATTATGGCTGCGGCTATTAATAGGGGGACGCCAAGCGTTTCCAAATCCAATGTATTTCAAAAGCCTGCTTGATCGCCTCAGCGACGTCGACGCCACTGAGAGAGGCATTCTAGCCTTATTTCCGATTTGTGAGAGGACTTCTTTGCTCGCGTGAGGTGTATCACCTAACCAACGCTATGCCCGGCCCAGCTCACGCCCCGAAGGCAACATGAAACCCAGTCATCGGTTCGCCTGCGATGTATTCGTGAACTTTAATCCCGCCTTTCATCCGTCGCAATCCCCCATCAAACTGTACCTTCAAGAAATCTAATCCTCGCTTTCGATTTTACCCCTATTTTTAAATGGTTCCGATGACATGGACAGGCAATCGATCGTGGTTTGTTGGTCATTGGACGGTGGGGTTGAGCATTCAGGGTACGAACCTGAACTGTGCCGGGCCTTTTGAAGCGAGCGCACGACATTGCGTGTCCGGGTCTGGAAGGCAGGCTCCGACGTGTAACTATGACCAGCCGTTACCGTTTCATCAAAAACTGCTGCCGCGTGGCCAAGCAATTAAGCAAAAGCTTAAATGCGGGGTATTTGCGTAAAACAACTTTTCTATTTTGGTATTCCATCGCGGATATCGACCACGCGGACAGTCCTAATCGCAGGATGTTATCGCCTTTGCTGGTTCTCTTTGAAAAAATGAGGGCAGTGGGACGAAGCGGCTGCGCCCCTCTCTTTCGTTCCCAATCATATGGACTTGCCATGACACGCCCCTCTCATTTTCTAAATAATACATCTCTCAAAGGGAACGCCACGCCCCAAACCCAATCCCTGCAAGACCAATTACTGGAAACGCGTTTGCGCATTGAACAGGCGAAGCTCGCGAAATTGGAATCCGATATCCCAGACCCCACACCCAAATATACGCGGTATGAAGACATGCCACCGCCCACACCGGAGGACGAGGCGCGGTTTGAAGCCCAGTTTAGAGAGCTGATCGCAGCATTAGATAGTGAAGAGATAGAGCAACGATTAAATCGATTTAGGACACCCGAGAATATTGCCCTTAGGCAGCAGCTGAAAGAGCTGGGCGTCCTCTAATTTTTCACATGATTTAGAATTTGCCTTTGCATTCGGAAAGACTCAGGAACACAGTCCCAACAGATAGTGTTGATAAAATTCAGGAGTTCCGTAATGAAACACAATGTTAAGCCCAGCCTCGCCCTTACCGCTGCGCTTCTTCTCTCGGCCAGTGTTGTTACGGGTTGCGCGACCACGCCATTGACGATGGCCGATGTGCCAGCGGTGCATGATCGGACGCTGACGCTGGATACGCATATCGACATTCCGCTGACCTATATCAAAGAGATCGACCCGTCAGGCCCGACCGCCTTGCAGGTTGATTTACCGAAGCTGGACGCGGGACAACTCGATAGTGGTTTCTGGATTGTCTACACACCGCAAGGTGAATTGACGACGGCGGGCATCGCCGCGGCGCAAGCGATTTCGGAAACCCGTTTGGATGCGATCTGTAAGCTGACACAAAATTTCCCCGAGAGTTTTGGTCTCGCCAAAACGGCCGATGATGTCCGCCGCATCACCGATGAGGGCCGTCATGCCGTTTTGATCGGGATGGAAAACGCCTATCCCTTGGGCCTGACGGGATATGAGGAAGAGCTGAAAATCTATACGGAAATTGGCGTCCGCTATGTTGGACTAACCCATTTTGGGCATAATCAGTTCGGTGATAGTTCCAACCCACATCCGACCCGCGACAACGGTCCGAAATGGGGCGGTCTCTCGCCTGATGGACGCAAGCTGGTCGATATTCTCAACAAAAACGGGATTATGGTCGATGTCTCCCATGCGGGGAAAGCGACGATGATGCAGGCCGCTGATCTCTCCCGCGCGCCGATCATTGCCTCACATTCTGGCGTGAAAGCCGTTGCTGACACGGCGCGGAATTTGGATGATGAGCAGCTGCGTAAAATCGCGGAGGTCAACGGTGTCGCGCAAATGGTGGCATTGGGGTCCTATGTGAAACTGCCAACAGCCAAACAGGCAGCAGCACGCGAAGCCTTAGACAAAGAATTTGGGGATCGCAGCGGGTGGTGGCCCTCAAAGCAGGCACGATATGACGAGCGTCGCAAAAAGATCGCCGCTATGGCACCAGAGGCGACCGTGGCGGATTTTGTCGACCACATTGACCATGCGGTAAAGGTCGCGGGTATTGACCATGTCGGCATCGCGTCGGATTTCGATGGCGGCGGCGGCATTGACGGCTGGAAGGATGCGTCAGAAACTCAAAACGTCACAGCCGAGTTGGTTAAACGCGGATATTCCGAAGCTGATATTGCCAAAATCTGGGGCGGAAACTTGCTCCGCGTGATGGAAGCGGTTGAGGTCGTCGCCGAACAATAAGGCGCGCCCTCTCAGTTGAGCCCATAAAAAAGGCGCCTCAGATGAGGCGCCTTTTCTCGTTCTATTGGGTGCTGACTAGCACTTGTAATACATGTCGAATTCAACCGGATGCGGATGCATCGCGAGGCGGTGAACTTCTTCCATCTTCAACTCGATATACGCGTCGATTTGATCATCATCAAAGACGTTGCCCGCCTTTAAGAAATCACGGTCGCCGTCGAGGGACTCAAGTGCTTCGCGCAATGAACCACAGACCTGCGGGATGTTTGCCGCTTCAGCTGGGGACAGTTCGTACAAGTCCATGTCCATTGGATCGCCAGGGTGGATCTTGTTCTTGATACCGTCGAGGCCAGCCATAAGCAGGGCCGTATATGTGAGGTATGGGTTGCCCGCTGGGTCCGGATAACGGACTTCTAGGCGCTTGCCATTTGGTGAGGCTGTCCATGGAATACGGATGGAAGCAGACCGGTTACGGCTGGAATAGGCCAGCATAACAGGGGCTTCGAAACCTGGGACCAAACGCTTGTAAGAGTTAGTCGACGCATTGGAGAAGGCGTTGATGGCTTTGGAATGTTTGATGATGCCACCGATATAGTGGAGACACTGCTCGGACAGACCCGCATATTGGTCACCTGCGAAGAGCGGCTTTTTGTCTTTCCAGATCGACATATGAACGTGCATGCCTGTGCCATTGTCCTCAAACATAGGCTTGGGCATGAATGTCGCTGTCTTGCCATAGGCATGGGCCACATTGTGCACGATGTATTTATAAAGCTGCATGTTGTCGCCCATCTGAAGAAGGGTGTCGAACTGCATACCTAGCTCATGCTGAGCAGGGGCAACTTCATGGTGATGCTTTTCTGGGCGAAGGCCGAGCTCATCCATGATGGAGAGCATTTCGCCGCGCATGTCTTGGGACGCATCGACGGGTGGGACAGGGAAGTAACCGCCCTTTGTGCCAGGACGATGGCCCATATTGCCGCCAGCATATTCCGTGCCGTTGTTTTGCGGCATTTCGGCTGAGTCGATATAATAGCCCGTCTTATTTTGGGCTGTGTCAAAGCGCACATCGTCAAAGACGAAAAATTCGGCTTCGGGACCGAAATAGACGTCATCACCGACGTTAGCCGAACGCATATAGGCTTCAGCCGCTTTCGCTGTGCCACGTGGGTCACGGTTATAGGCTTCAGCTGTATCTGGCTCGAGGATGTCGCAGAACACGGCGAGCGTATCTTGCTGGAAGAAGGGGTCCATCTTGGCCGTAGCTGCATCTGGGAGCAGGACCATGTCAGACTCGTTAATGTCTTTCCAACCTGCGATGGACGACCCATCAAACATAGTGCCGTCCTGGAACAGGTCTTCATCGACCAGGTCAGAATGGAAGGTCACATGCTGCATTTTACCCTTTGTGTCGGTGAAACGCAGATCGACGAATTTGATGTCTTCGTCCTTAATTTTTTTGAGAAGCTGAGTAGTAGCGTCTGACATATCGATTTTCCCTATGTGCAGTGTTGGTCAGATGTTTTCGATTAAAGTGCCGTGTCGCCAGTTTCGCCCGTACGGATACGGATGGCTTGTTCGATTGTAGACACAAAGATTTTGCCGTCGCCGATTTTTCCGGTCTTGGCAGCTGTTTGGATGGCTTCGAGTGCAGCTTCGACTTGCTCGTCTGCGACGACGAGTTCGAGCTTTAACTTTGGTAGGAAGTCGACAACATATTCAGCGCCACGGTAAAGCTCTGTGTGACCTTTCTGGCGTCCAAAGCCTTTGGCTTCGACGACCGTCATGCCTTGCAGGCCGACGCCTTGAAGGGCTTCTTTTACTTCATCCAATTTGAATGGCTTAATAATGGCTTCAATCTTTTTCATGGCAAACTCCGCTTTGTTGCATGGCGCGATGTAAAATTTAGATGCCTATGCCACTCCAGAGAGTCGAGAGAGACAGAGGTGAGTCTAAGGCGAACTCTTAAAAAGCTGTGAATATGCACATATTTTGGTCATCGGCTTTGACTTGCGATGCAAAACTAGGCAATTTTTCTTCGGGGTTTCCTGAAAGGATATCGCGGCCTCATTTGATTTAACGTTGAAGAACCGTCCTAACAGGTTAAACACCGCAAATGCTGTCGCAGATTTTCATACAGCATGTGTTCGCGTCTGCAGTTCATATGTGAAAAAATGCAATCGCTATAGGAGAGACATTTTGTCAAATTCGCGTCGTCTATGACGCGCCAACCCGTCAAAAACCGGCTGTTCGCGACTGCAGTTCACCCGGCGGAGATCACCATGAAAAAGCTTACCCCGCGACCGCCGAAAAAGGCCTTTATAACCGATGAGCAAGCGCTCCGGTTTCACTCTGAACCGACCCCAGGAAAACTCGCGCTTCAACCGACAAAACCTATGGCGACGCAGCGGGACCTTTCACTGGCTTACAGTCCAGGCGTCGCGGTTCCAGTCGAGGCGATCGCCAAAGACCCGGATACGGTTTATGACTACACATCCAAAGGGAATATGGTTGCCGTTATCTCAAACGGCACCGCTATTTTGGGCCTTGGAAACTTGGGGGCGATGGCCTCTAAGCCCGTCATGGAGGGCAAAGCTGTGCTGTTCAAACGCTTCGCTGATATTGATAGTTTCGATATAGAGGTCGAAGAGGAAGATGCAGAGGCTTTTATCGAATGCGTGAAGCGTTTCGGGAATACGTTTGGCGGGATCAATCTCGAAGATATTGGGTCCCCAGAATGTTTCATCATTGAGTCGCAATTGCGCGACCTGCTGGACATACCCGTTTTTCATGATGACCAACATGGCACAGCGATTATCGCGACGGCTGGATTGATTAACGCTTGCCATCTTACAGGACGGAAGTTTGAAGACATTAAACTTGTCTTGTCGGGCGCCGGTGCTGCGGGACTATCCGTTCTAAATCTCGTCAAACATCTTGGCGTCAAAGATGAAAACGCGATCGTGCTTGATAGTAGAGGCGTCATCTACAAAGGCCGCAAAGAGTATATGGACCAATGGAAAGCGCCCCACGCTGTCGATACAGAAATGCGCACATTGGAAGAGGCTATGGTTGACGCAGATGTCTTTTTTGGACTGTCCGCAGCTGGGATCGTTTCACAGGACATGGTGAAATCTATGGCGCCCAATCCCATCATTTTTGCAATGGCCAATCCAGACCCAGAAATATTGCCAGAAGACATTAAAGCAGTTCGGGACGATGCGATCATCGCGACAGGCCGATCCGACTATCCAAATCAGGTCAATAATGTTCTTGGTTTCCCTTATATTTTCCGAGGCGCACTCGATGTTCGAGCTCGAAATGTGAATGAGGAAATGAAGCTGGCTTGTGCCCACGCTTTGGCGGATTTGGCGCGCCAAGACGTCCCTGAGGAGGTTGCCGCAGCGTATCACGGCAATCGGCCGAAATATGGTCCGGAATATATTATTCCCGCGCCTTTCGACCCCCGCCTAATTTCGGAAATCCCGCCTTATGTTGCTCAGGCGGCGATGGATACGGGGGTCGCCCGCAAGCCTATCGAGGACATGGTCGCCTATAAGAAATCCCTAGCACGCAGACAAGATCCAACGGCGGCCATACTTCAAGGCATTACGGCCGCTGTCCAAGAGGAACCAAAGACAATCGTTTTTGCCGAAGGCGAAGAACCTGCCGTTATTCGTGCAGCGCAAAGCTTCCAACAGCGCGGTCTAGGCAAGGCTATTCTGATTGGCCGGGAGAAGCCAATCTATGACAACATGAAATTGTTGGGGGTTGAAAATCCGGAAAGCCTTACCGTTTTGAATGCGCGCCTCTTTGATAGAAACGCAGAATTTACGGAATATCTGTATTCAAAATTGCAACGCAGAGGGTTCCTGCGCCGCGACGCACAGCGTTTGGTGAACAATGACCGGAACGTCTTTTCGGCCTTGCTGCTCCAACACGGATTGGCTGATGGCATGGTTTCGGGTGTCACGCGATCATATGATGTCGTTCTCCGCGACGTTCGCCTTGTTCTAGATCATCGTCCAGAAGAGCGGACGATGGGCGTGTCTGTCGTGGTGAATAAGGGGAAAACGTTGTTCATTGCAGACACCAATGTGACCGAGCTTCCCGATGCATGGGACCTCGCAAATATTGCGGAGTCGACGGCGAACTTTGCGCGTGAATTTGGTTTTGAGCCACGTGTGGCTTTCTTGTCTTATTCAACCTTCGGAAACCCAATTGGGGAGCGGATGCAAAAAGTGCGGGAGGCGGTCGAGATCCTGGATGAGCGCGACGTTGATTTTGAATATGAGGGTGATATCGCCGCCGATGTCGCGCTGGATCCGCTACACATGCTAACTTACCCATTCTCCCGTCTGACCGACTCTGCGAATGTTTTAGTTATGCCCGCAATTCATAGTGCGTCCATCGCAACAAAGTTATTGAATTCCGTGGGCGGTGCGACCGTTTTGGGGCCCTTCTTGACGGGTCTAGAGAAACCTGTGCAAATTTGTGCTTTGGGCGCTACGGCCTCTGAAATTGTACGTATGGCGACACTTGCCGCCTTCGCCCCGTCACATCGAGATATTGGCTAGGTTGCACTGAGTAGAATGGCGTCGCCCTCCAAAACAAATGTTCTAGAGGGTTCGGTCACCCTGCATATTTTGCGTATGCTGGGGCCATTCTCGATTGCCGTCATCGCCCTAATTTCGACAGGAATAATTGATACTATCTACCTCGGGCGGCTAAAAGATGCCGCTCGTCCCGATCTTGCGATTATGGCGCTGGCGGCGCTGGGGTTCGCGTTCCCAATTAGCTTCATCGCCAACAGCGCAAATATCGGTCTTGGGGCAGGAACCATGAGTGCTGTCTCACGTGCCTTGGGGCAGGGCGACGAGCCCAAAGCGCGCCGACATGCAGCCGCCGCGATCTTTATGGGGTTGGCGGTTATGTCAATCTTAGTGACCTTGATGCTCTTGGTCGCGCCGTTTCTACTGCCGTTCGCTGGCGCGAGCGAGGAGGTCGCGAAAATGGCTTTCTCCTACCTCATTATCGTTATGCCTGGCCTCGTTCTCGTAAGTGTTGCGTCGATGAGCAACAATATTTTGCGGGCTGGTGGTGAGGCGATTCTGCCCTCCTCAATCATGATCCTAGGGGCGCTCATCAATATTGGATTAAACCCTTTCTTGATTTTCGGCTGGGGTCCGTTTCCCCGCATGGAATTGGAGGGAGCGGCCCTTTCGACTTTGATTGGTAATGCGGTTGGCGCTGGATATGGTTTCTATTTAGTCCTGATGCACCGCAAAGCCGTCGATTTCGCTGGTATGACCTTGAGTTCTCTAAAGCATGCATGGTCAATCATCGGGCAAGTGGGCGTGACTGCCGCTGGAACAAATATCATCGTCCCTGTTTCCACATTTTTCGCTGTTTCGATAATCGGGAATGTTTTGGGCGAGGTGGATGTGGCAGCCTTTACCGTTGCCAGCCGTGCCGAACTTATTTCTGTCGGGCTACTTTATGCCCTATCCGCGTGTATCGGCGCCGTGACCGGCCGAAATGGTGGTGCAGGTCGAACAGATCGTGTGCGGGAAGCCTTTAAAGTCAGTTATCTAATTTGTGTGATCTGGGGTACGGTAATGGCGATCTTCTTGGCCCTTTTCGCGCGACAGATCGCTGGCGTATTCACATCGGATGAGTTGCTGATCGCTAAGATCATTCCCTATTTTTATATCGTTCCCGTGAGCGTATTTGCATATGGTTTTGTTTTCGTATCGGCTGCTGGGTTGAATGCATTGGGCCGTCCACTCTACGGGCTGCTTTATACCGTCACGCGATCAGCCATCTTATACTTAGGCTTCATCGCGGCGGGTGTATATCTGGCAGGATTATTAGGCGCGTTCATCGGTGTTGCCGCCGCAAATCTGATCTCGGGTTTCATTGCGATATATTGGACCATGAAGAAAGCACCTATGACCGCCAAAGAGAGTTGACGAGGGGCATTTCTGGCGCTAACTCGCGCGCTCATACCTGTGCGGGTGTGGCGGAATTGGTAGACGCGCTAGATTTAGGTTCTAGTATCTTAGGATGTGAAGGTTCAAGTCCTTTCACCCGCACCACTTTTATCTCGACATCGGGCGTGTAAACCCTTGTAATTGTTCAGTTTTCCTGTGGGAGTCTGTAGCTTATTTTGCTGTTTTACGCGTCCTGCAGTACAAACTGTAGCACAATGTGCGGTACAAAGGAGGACTTTGGTGTGAAAACCATAAGCCGCCCGAACCAGTATCTCCAACAACGTTGAGAGGTTTAGTACTATATTCTCCGCGTCCCAACGATTCTCACCGAGAAAAGAGGACGCCGAAGTAATTTCTGGTCACTTGAGATTAACAGCGTCAGCACGGCGAGCATGCGTTAGGTTAGCAAAGGGTAGTGGCGGGGTGTTCGTCGATTTCATCTTGCTCAGACCATAGCATTCGGGTCGGAAATTTCCGCTTGAAATCAATGAGAAAGTTCTAGGGTTGGGGGATTTTGAAGTTCGCGGAAAATGGGCGAGTGTGGCAGGGCTTGGGTGAAAGGCGTAGATGGCAAGACAAACGGGGGCGGTGCCATCACCATGCTAACGCATTGTCTGCCCTTTGGTTTTGAAACTCACCACCAATCCGCATGGGGTTAACGATATGGCGTACCCCCAGAGGGCTTTAAGAACTGGAGTGTCACATATTGACGAAATTGTCGAAACCTTCATTAGCCCTGTATGAGCTGAATGCCACGCTATCGTTATTATCGGACCCTTGCATGTTCGGGTTTTCTTTCTTGACAGTTTTATGACAGTTCATGTAACAATAGTGACACATTGAGGTTAGGCTCTCGATGCGTAAGCCAACGGCGCGCGTTTGCAGTCTTTATATACGTTGGTGATGTTCAATTGGAGCTCACCATGAAAACTGTTTTTATTACCACGTTCATTTCGGTCGCATTTGTGACTGGCTCAGCATACGCGTCCGAGGTTTTTTCCGACACCTCTATCACGTCAGGCCTTTCTGGTGTGGATGTTAAAGCTGAGCGAAACTTACGTCTTTGCCTTAATGCAGATACAGAAATTGCGTCTAGCAGCTCCATTCGTGCCTGCACTAAAGCCTATCAAGCTTCGATCCCATCCTATGACTTACGGTCTGAAATTTTAACGCGCCGTGGATTACTACAATTCTCAAACGGCAAGTTTGATAAGGCGGCCCGTGATTTCACGAAAGCCTCTAGTTTGTCGCCTGACAATAATCTTGCAAATTTGGGGACTGGATTCGCCGCGTTGATGAAGAATGATATTTTGAGCGCCAAGTTTAAATTCCAGAATTGCGACGACCAAGGAGAGCTTGCCCCGCTTGCAGCTTATGGCTTGGCTTTAGCTTTTGAGCAGAACGGCGAAACAAGTGCTGCCGCGCAAGCTTACCAGCGGGCGCTCAAATTGAAACCTGGCTGGACTGCGGCGCAGGAGAATTTAGCCAATTTGAATTCAACAATCTAAACCCCAATGCTTAATCGAAAAATATGAAGCGTTCCGCTCTACGGGGCGCTTTTTGACTTTTCGGGGACTGTTATATTTTTGTCATTGAAATTTCAAAAAAATGAAATGCTAGCGTTATGAGTCTGTCACAAAAAATCGCCATAGCCCCCTCGAATGCGGTCGAGGTTAGATCAGGATTCATCCCGATGTCTGCGCCAGAAATTTTAATGGTGAGGCTCATATGTCTATTTCCTTTCGCGGCTTATTGCTTGCGACAGCTACAAGTTTTGCTTTGGTCGCGTGCGGCGGCGGGAGCACCGCGTCGCCCGGCAGTACAGGTCCGGTAACAGTTAATCCTCCGGGTGGCGGGACAACGACGCCGCAGGCAGACTTTGATTTAGTGCCAAATGATAATTGCCCAACGGGGACGACGTTAGAAACAATCACGAATGCGACAGGGACAGTAGAAGCCTGTACGATAACCGGAACGGTCACAGAGAACCTCACATTGACAGCCGAAAACGGGTATGCTCTCGATGGCGCAGTTTTCGTTGGTGAAGACGGCGGTGCGAATGTTGCTTTGACTATACCCGCTGGTGTTACGGTCTTTGGTAAAGCGGGTGAAGACTACCTCGTCGTATCGCGCGGTTCTCGACTGAATGCACTCGGAACGGCCTCAGAACCGATTGTCATGACATCTATCGAGGACGTTCAAGGCACCGTGAACGCTGACACGGATCGCGGACTTTGGGGCGGCCTGGTCATCAATGGTTTTGCTCCGATCAACGACTGTATTGATGCGACGGCGACTGGCGGAACGGCAGGCTGCGAAAAATCAGGCGAGGGTTCTTCAGGCCTATTCGGTGGCGATAGCGCGACAGATAACTCCGGCACACTTCAATTCATGCAGGTTAAATATGCTGGAAACCTTATCAATGATGAAGACGAACTAAACGGTATAGCTTTTCAAGGTGTTGGGTCCGGGACAACATGTGACCATATTCAAGTTCATAATAATGCAGATGACGGTGTCGAATTCTTTGGAGGCACTGTTCAGTGTAATTATCTCGTTCTTACAGGTATTGGAGATGATAGTCTCGACTGGACGGATGGTTGGCAAGGCGGCGCACAATATGTGCTCGTTCGTCAAGCTTCTGATGCCGGTGATCGCGGCATTGAGGGCGATAACCGGAGTTCCAATAATGAGCTAACCCCACGCTCCAACCCAACTGTCGCCAATTTCACCTTTCTTGGTGGTGCTTCGGGCGACACAGGTATTGTGAACCGAGCAGGCACGGATGGTCGCATTGTCAATGGTATCATAACTGGCTTTCAAGACGCCGGCGTGGATATTGATGATGGATCCATCGCTCGTGCTGAAAACGGATCCCTAACTTACGCCTCTCTTTTCCTCGACAATGCTGATAACATCGAGAGCGGTGATAGCGACGAGACCTTTGATACAGAGGCTTACGTCGGAAGCTCTCCAAATGTGACACAAGGAAACAACTCTCTCTCAAATGAATTCTTCCCTGGCGCAGCCGAGCTGGGCGTTACCGCTGAGGACCTGTCTGATGACATGAATTTTGACAATGTCACTTACATTGGCGCGTTTGGACCAACGGAAACACCCGATAGTAACTGGGCGTCCGGTTGGACATTTGGTGTCACCGAAAGTCCGACAGATTGTCCAGTGGGGACAATCTCTACAGGTGACGTCGTTGGGGGCAAGGGTATCTGTTCATTGACGGGTACACTCACCACGAACGTTCGCCTAAATAGCAATTTTGTCTACCAACTCGAAGGTGCAGTTTTTGTCGGTGAAGACGTGGGTGGTGACGCAACGGCTCCAAATGCCGATGCGGCAACAGCTATCCTAACGATAGATGCGGGCACTACGATCTTTGGTGCCGCAGGCGAAGATTATCTCGTTATTTCACGAGGGTCGCAAATTCGCTCAAACGGCACAGCCTCTGCACCCGTCAACATGACATCTCGGAATGAAGTGTTTGGAACAGCAAATTTGGCGACTGACCGCGCACTTTGGGGCGGCTTAATTATTAATGGTCGCGCACCGATCAATGACTGTATAGATGCCACCGCGACCGGCGGAACAGCAGAGTGTGAGAAGTCAGGTGAGGGTTCATCTGGCTTGTTCGGCGGAAACGCATCTGACGATAATTCCGGCAATCTTTTCTACACGCGCGTTTCCTTTGCCGGAAATCTCATAAATGACGAAGACGAGTTGAACGGTATTGCCTTCCAAGGCGTTGGGAATGCCACGCAAGTCGACTTTATCCAAGTGCACAATAATGCGGATGATGGCGTCGAGTTCTTTGGCGGCACTGTGAATGTAAAACACGTTGTTCTGACGGGCAATGGTGACGATAGCATGGACTGGACAGATGGTTGGACCGGGAACGCTCAATTCGTCTTGATAGATCAATCTGACGACGCAGGTGACCGCGGGATTGAAGGTGACAACCGCTCTTCCAATAATACGCTTCTACCGCGATCCAACCCAACTGTGTCAAACTTCACTTTTGTCGGCGGTATTTCCGGCGATACGGGCATGGTTATCCGTGCAGGTACGGCGGGGCGCTTTCTGAACGGTCTTATAACTGGTTTCCAAGATGCTGGCGTTGACATCGACTCGGATGAAACCGCGGCGCAAGCAACATCTGGAAATGTGACATTCGACTCCATGCTAGTTCTTATCAACGCTGAAAATTTAGAAATGGATGATGATGCGGGCGACACCGCAACAGTCACAGCGTTCAATGCCGGTGCCAATAATTTAACAGTCGGAACGACATCCGTGGGTGACGGGCAATATGTGCCTGCCGCTACAGATACGCAAACCCCTGCGACTGATCCATCGACCATAGATCCTTTCTTTGATGTAGCCGATTATGTCGGCGCCGTCCGAGACGCGAATGATACTTGGTATCAAGGATGGACCATCTTGGTCGACCAATAAGTTACTGCGGCTGGCGTCAGTCGGCGGCTTCCCTAACCACTGGATACATCCAGTGCAGGGCTGGTGATTTCTAACCTCGTCACCAGCCCGCCTTTTTTTACGCTAGATGGGACTCCTCTTTCCATGTCAAAATCAAACGAAATTCGTCCGATTAATCGGTCTCTTCTTTGCGCGACCGCCTTGTCTTCTTGTTTTTGGTCGCCAACCGTTTCGGCCCAGGTGGAGCAAACAGAGGATGTTGTTGTCGCAACAGCGACGAACATTCCCGATACGAAACGTGTGACATCTGAAATAACAAGTGTTCTGGATACTGGTGCGTTTGAAACGACGGGTGCCGGGGATATTGCGTCAGCGCTCACCCGTGTGACAGGCCTTTCGCTTAGCCAAGGTAAGTTTGTTGTCGTGCGAGGGTTGAACGAGCGGTATTCGTCCGCGACGTTAAATGGTTCGCCGCTGCCATCTCCTGAACCGCTCCGTCGGGTTGCGCCGCTTGATTTGTTTCCAACGTCTGTCTTGTCTGGTGTTGTTGTTTCAAAGACCTATTCTCCAGAATTCTCGGGAGAGTTTGGTGGCGGTGCTATAAACATGACTACCAAAGGACTGCCGGCTGAAGCCTTCTTCGAAATTTCCGCCTCGACGTCCTATAATTCCGAAACAACTTTCAAAGATGGCTTAGTTTATGACGGCTCAGAATCCGATTGGACGGGATTTGGCGGAAGTTTACGTGATCTTCCGCAATTGGACGCCGATGGCGTTCCTCGTGAGAACTTTGAAAGTTTCTCGACATTGGTCGTTGATCAAAATGACTCATTGCCTCTGAACGGAAGCTTGCGTCTATCTGGCGGCAATCGGTGGGATTTGGAAAACGGCATGTCTATCGGCGTATTGGCCACTGCTGGATATGAAAACAGTTGGGAGACCCGTGAAGGCGAAGATAACACAGCCAACATTGGAGCAAATAACTCGCTCGTCATTCTGGATCAGGGCCGCCGTCGTTCAACGGAAAATCAAATATCACTAAATGGTCTATTGGGTATTGGGATAGAATTTAATGAAAACCACAATGTTCAATTTATCGGGTTAGCGACCCGCCAATCTTCAGCAGAAGCGCGCGTCCTTACGGGCGTGGACCGAGAAGACCGTATCTTCCGTCAAGACTTTACCGAATGGTTTGAGCGTGAGGTTTATATGGGTCAGCTTTTAGGAGAACACTATTTCTCAGGGTTAAATGATGCTGAAGTAAATTGGCGATTAGCTTATGCGGAAGCGGGCCGGGACGCGCCCTATGAGCGCCGGGTGAATTATGAAGACTTTGAAGATGGGAATGGATTCCGATTCCAATTCAATCGCCCCGGAACAAACAACGATATTCGGTTTTCAGAATTGGATGACACGACATTCGATGCTGGTCTCGACTTTGTCTTCCCTGTTTCACTAGGTACAATGGAAACTGAATTTAAGATCGGCGGGTCCTATCTGGATAAATCTCGTGACAGTCAACAAACGGACTTCCGATACTTTGGTTCATTACCGGAAGAACTTCGTTTCTCCCGGATTGATACAATTTTCTCGGACGCAGTTGTCGATGCGGGAATTCTAGAGATCCGACGCGGCGGCACAACGGGTTTCCCGGATGTCTCAGAAGCGGCGCTTGACGTTCTTGGCGCATACGCAGCTATAGAAGTTGAAGTTAATCCGAAGCTGCGTCTCTCTGGCGGATTGAGATTCGAAGCCTCCACACAAGAGACAGCAATTGCCCAAGCAACGATCGCGGATAGTCGTTTCCAGTTTGAAGATTTGGCTGAGAATTTCATTCTTCCGGCGGCAACATTAACTTATACTTTTGCCGATAATTTACAGCTTCGTTTGGCGGCATCCAAAACAATTAACAGACCACAGTTCCGCGAACTTACACCGTCTATATTTGTCAATACAGACACAGATGACCGCTTTGTCGGGAACCCCTTTTTAAAAAATTCGGAAAGCAATAACTTTGATGCGCGCGTCGAGTATTACTTCGGACGAAAACAATTTGTTACCTTGGGGGGCTTTTACAAAGATTTCACTGACCCTATTGAAGAGTTCATATTCAACGGTCTGGGCGAAAGTAACGCGACTAGTTTCTTAAACGCACCAAGCGCTGAACTTTTTGGGGTTGAGGCGGAGTTTGAGAAGGTCATTCCATTCGACAAGCTGGGTCTGAAAAGCGACAAGTTCGCGTCGAAGGAATTTATCATTCGCGCCAACTATACTTATACGGATAGCTCTGTCAGCGCCAATGGGGATGTATCCATCACGCCGCCATCCGTGAACCCTGCGCAAGGGGTTTCCCCGCTGGTTCTCTCAGCAGAGGGCCTCTATGGCGATGGCCGTAAACTCCAAGGCCAGAGTGATCATCTGGCAAATTTGCAGTTAGGCATCGAAGACTATGATGCGAACTGGGAGGCGACTTTCTTGATGAATTATTCGTCTGATCGTATCCGCGCTGTGGAGGACAGATCAAACGGATTGCCGTCAATTATCGAGAGCTTGCCTTTAACCGTCGATTTTGTGTTCAACAAGGCGTTCGCTGTACGCGGCGGCGACTATAGAGTCGGTTTCAAAGTTCAAAATATCTTCAATGATGGATATGAGGCGAGCCAATCATTGGGCGATACCAAAATTGTCGTAGATAGTTATGACCCAGGAACAACCGTGTCTGTCAATTTGAAACGTGAGTTTTAGGGGCATTGCTTTGCACGGAGTTTGGCCGCGCATCTTCTTTTGCGACCGTGGTCGGGGCACAGAGCTCGCCAAGGCTGAGCAGGGCGATGTATGTGGCGATAGCCATATACGCAGCCGCTTTTAAGCCACAACAGCTTAATAAAACCAGTCAGGCGGGCTTGCGCTTAGCTCGGCCCGATAATCCGTTCATCGGCTTCCCAAAAATCAACTCACTTAAACCTTCAATAGGCCGCATACGGTGCGCTTCAATAAAGACCTATTTCACGTGGGGTCTTTTATGGTTAACTTATCGGTATTTGCTTCGCAATTACCTGCCAGTCAGCTTAGCATAGCCATTTTTAGTATTTCACGCTCCTCAATTGCGCGGAACTGGCTGGCTTACCGAGCTAACACAATATAGTTTGGTTCCATCGTAAAGTGACTTGGGCTGACACCCAGCTGATGTTAACTACGACTTCTGACCGTGACTTGCGCAACGGCTCCCGATTGAAACTCATCTGTATATCGAACATGACCGCCGATAAAACAGCTCTTGGCTCCCAAGTTTACCAAAGAGTTTTTCTACTAAGACGGGCGCACATCTGTGTGAGAGCAGGGGTGTTATGTATCCTCAATATGCCCGAATACTGCCATGCAAAATTAGACGAGTGAGACGCCAATCTTTCCACTATATGACATTTTCATGTGGAACACCAAAACGTGAGATATTTGGGGAAACATTTTTCCTACAACTGCGTAGTAAAACCAAAATAACGAAGGTTTTAAATGTTCAGTGCTTCAGACACATTCGCGACGCTGTGCGCGACAGCTTTTATGCTCGCCGGATGCGCTGGGATTCCGGTTGCTGAAAAACCGCGTGAAAATGTAACGCCGCTGGTTAAGCAGAATCTACCGAAGCAGTTCTTCAATGCTGAGGGAGCGGCACTTCCGATGTCATCATCTTGGTGGCAAGGATTTGAAGACCCCGACCTTTCGCGCTTGATTGAAATCGCTTTGAAGGAGAATCGCCAATTGGATGTGGCTCAAGCCAATATCGATATTGCGCGTGCAAATGTTGCCCGACAGCGGCTTGAAGCAAGTTACGAGACACAAGGTAGCTTGGGCGCAAACGTGGGGCGTTCGGCCGCACCCGACAGAGATATAGCCGCCACGCTCTCAAGTGGGTTGGCTGCGAGTTGGGAGTTTGATGCTTTTGGAAGGATTGCATCAGCTATAGAGGCGTCAGAGTTGGGCGCAGAAGCTGCGGAGCAAGCTCGCCGTGATGTTGCTGTCATTGTTAGTAGCCAGACAGCATTGGCCTATGCGGATTTGCGCGGCGCACAACGCAGGCTTTCAGTGGCTCAAGAGAATGCTGACACACAAGCCCAATCGTTAGAGTTGTTGCAAGCCCTGTTAGAGAATGGCCGCGCCACTGCCTTGGATATAAACCGCGCAGAGGCCCAATATAGAACCACCTTGGCCGACATACCCCGCTTTCAAGCGATTATTGATAGCTCTGTAAGTCGGCTGGCCGTTCTAACAGGCGGCTCCGCGTTAGAGCCGGGCGCGGAGATTTTGAATCTTAGACAACAAGCCCGCCCCATTCCTGAACTCACATCCAGTTTTGATATCGGATCGCCCGAAAGTCTTTTGAGGAGGCGGCCAGATGTTCGGTTTGCTGAAATCGAAATCGGACGGCTTTTGGCCCTCAGCGATGTGGAGCGCGCAAGGTTGTTCCCTGTTGTTAGTTTTAACGCCAACATATTGTCGCTTTTCGGGAACGGGAATCGGTTGGATCAACTGTCGAGTTTTGGGTTTGGTTTCGGCCCAGCTATTATCTGGGAAGGCCCGGACTTACGGCGAGTCAGAGCGGATATAGTTATTGCAGATGCGGAAACTGAACGGGCTTACCAACAATATGAACAGACTGTTTTACAGGTTTTCTCTGACGTTGAGATATCGCTCTCAAACCTGCGAAATGAGGCCCGTCGCCAGCAAGACCTTAGCCAGGCCGTAGAAGCGGCCCGCGGCGCATTAGAACTGGCGCAAGTTCGATTTGAAGAAGGCTTTGATGACTTCCTTGATGTTCTCGATGCCCAGCGCACACTCTTGGCGGCGGAAGATAGGCTGGCGGAGAACACACTGCAGACAACTCGATTGACGATAGCCGCGTATCAAGAACTCGGCGGCGTTTAGACATGGCGCGCCCAATTAACCTTTATATCACGCTGACTTTGAAGAAGTTTTTATAATGACCTATCGATTTCTGACTATGTTGGCTTTGGCGTTTGCTGCTCTGGGGCTGTCTGCTTTGGCATCTGCGCAGAGCGGACCTTCCAGTGTTTTCGTTGAGACCGTTAAAGAGAGAGATTTTGCCGTCCGTGTTGAAGCACTTGGAACCCTAGAGCCAAATGAGGTTGTCGACCTGACGCTAAATACCGCCGACCGTGTTCAGTCCTTATATTTTGATGATGGGCAACGCGTGCGGAAAGGAAAGACGCTTCTGTCCCTAGCGCAACGTGAACAAATCGCATTGACCGAAGAAGCCGAAGCCAATGTCGACGAAGCGCGCAGGCAGTTGGAACGCGTGGAGCGTCTCACTGAGCGCAATGCGGTTTCGCAGGCTGAGCTAGACGAATCCCGTCGCGCTATGAACTCTGCCAGTGCGCGTTTGCGGGCTGTTCAGTCGCGCCAAAAAGATCGAGTTTTGGTCGCGCCATTTGATGGCATCCTGGGGTTTCGTCAGGTCAGCGTTGGAACATTCATTCGCCCCGGCGACACGGTTGCACGTCTGATCGACGACAGTGAGATGAACTTAGAATTCACGGTCCCGTCAATTTTTCTACGGTCACTAAAGCCAGGCACGCAAATCACTTCACGCACAGACGATTTGCCTGATATGGTGTTTAATGGTGTCATTGCGACAATTGATAACGCGATTGATCCGGTTACTCGGTCTATAAGTGTTCGCGCGACTATACCAAATCCCGACCGGATTTTGATGTCGGGTATGTTTATGGAAATTGTCTTAATAGCGGACCCGCGTCGGAGCCTGTCTATTCCTGAAGAGGCTATCCAGCCCGTTGGACCGCGGACGTTCGTTTTCAAAGTTGTCGACACCACGACACCACCCTCTGTGCAGCGCGTAGAAGTTAAGCTGGGTCCAATGCAGGGCGGATATGTTGAAGTTTTGTCTGGCTTGGAAATTCGGGACCGCGTTGTAACCGAAGGCGTCATTAGAATTCGCGACGGTTCCGAAATTAAAATAGAAGATAAGTCGATACTTTCACCGACGAAATCTGGTGAACTCCGTCTGTCTGAAAAAACACGTGCCGGAACAGAAATGTCCGACGCGCTTCAGAGCCCGTAACCATGATTTTATCCGACATCTCAGTAAAGCGTCCCGTTTTTGCATCGGTCATCTCTCTTGTTCTGATTATCTTTGGCGTCATTGCATTCGATCGCCTGTCTTTGCGGGAATACCCGGATATTGATGCGCCAATTGTATCTATCGATACACGCTATCCCGGTGCGTCTGCATCGGTTGTCGAAACGCGAATTACACAGATTATTGAAGACCGTATTGCGGGCGTCGAAGGTATCCGTTTTATCAATTCTACGAGTTCGGACGGACGTTCTCGAATCAGCATCGAATTTGGAATTGATCAAGATATTGACGCATCGGCAAATGACATCCGTGATCGCATATCCGGCGTTTTAGATAATCTTCCTGAAGAAGCTGATCCGCCAGAAGTTGAGAAAGCGGATAGCAATGATGATGTTATAATTTGGCTGAACCTTGCCAGTGATAATATGAACGTGCCAGAGCTTTCCGACTACGCAGAACGCTACCTCGTAGACAGATTTTCTGCTTTGGATGGCGTTGCGCGTGTCCGAGTTGGCGGAGCCCGCAATTATGCCTTACGTGTTTGGATTGATCGCCGTAAATTGGCGGCGCGAAATTTAACGGCCGCAGATATTGAGCAGGCTTTACGATCTGAAAATATCGAAGCTCCAGCGGGCACGCTCGAGTCTGGACAGCGCATCTATACGTTGCGCCTTAATCGCACATTTAGAACTGCCGAAGATTTTCAGCAGCTGGTCATCGCGCAAGGCGACGACGGGTATCTCATCCGCTTGGCGGATGTTGCGCGAGTCGAACGTGGAACGGAAGAAGATCGAAATATGTTTCGTGGGAACGGTGTTCCTATGGTCGGACTTGGGATTATCAAGCAATCCACAGCGAACACAGTAGATGTTGCGAAGGCGGCCCGTGACCTTGCTGACCGCCTGAATGAGACGTTGCCGGATGGTATTATTATAGCGCGGAGCTTTGACAGTTCTGTATTTATCTCGGCGTCTATTCGTGAGGTTTACACGACCTTGGCTATCGCTGTTGGTCTTGTAACGCTCGTCATTTTCCTCTTTCTTGGAAGTCTGCGGGCGACAATTATCCCGGCTATTACAGTGCCAATTTCGATTACTGCGACCTTCATTATCCTGCTCGCGCTCGGTTTATCGATCAATCTTCTAACACTCTTGGCATTAGTTCTCGCAATTGGCCTCGTTGTGGATGACGCGATTGTGGTGCTGGAAAATATCGTCAGACGTATTACCGATTTAGGCGAAACGCCCTTGATCGCTGCCTATCGCGGAACGAGGCAAGTTGGTTTTGCCGTGGTGGCCACCACTCTCGTCCTTGTTGCGGTTTTCGTTCCGATTACATTCTTGCAAGGCGACATCGGACGATTGTTCCGAGAGTTCGCTCTGACGATGACGGCGGCCGTGATCTTCTCTAGCTTGCTGGCTCTGACACTCACGCCAATGTTGGCCTCCAAGTTGATTAAGATGAAAAGCCGAGACACGGAAAGCAAATGGACGGCGCTTCCAAGAGCTGTTGATAGCGTATTTGCGAAGGTTCTGAGGGGATATGGCTGGATCATTGATCGCCTGATCAAGCGTCCGATTGCGGTTGGTCTTATCCTCATGGGCCTGTTGGGTGGGGCGGTTTATGGGTTTAACAATATCCAGCAAGAGTACGTTCCAACTGAGGATCGTGGCGGTTTCTTTGTCGCTGTGCGTGGGCCTGAGGGTGCGACCTATAGCTACATGGAACGCTATATGGATGAAATTGAGCGTCGCTTGATGCCATATACAGAAAGCGAAAATGGCAAAGAGCCGGAAATGACACGTTTGCTTATTCGCGCACCGGGATTCGGCGGAAATTCTTATAATAGCGGTTTTGTTATCGTCGTCCTTAATGACTGGGCAGTGCGTCGTCCTGCTGATGAAATCATTGCAGAAGTCAACGGAAAGCTGACTGACCTACCGGGTATTCGAGCGTTTGCGCGTATGCGCCAGGGCTTGGGCGGCGGTACGGGGAAGCCTGTGCAATTCGTTATCGGCGGTCCGTCTTATGAAACATTGGTAGAGTGGCGAGACACATTCGTGGAAGAATTGGAGGCCAATAACCCGGGCCTCGTCGATATAGACTGGGATTATAAGGAAACCCAGCCTCAGTACCGCATTGATATCAACTATAAGAGAGCTGCTGATCTGGGCGTGAGCGTGGATGATATTGGTCGCACGCTTCAGACAATGTTGGGGTCTCGCCGTGTCACAACCTACATTGATAAGGGCGAGGAGTATGACATCATACTGGAAGGGCTTCGCAATGAGCAAAACAACGCGAATGATGTGTCCAATATTTATGTGCGCTCAAATAGATCAGGTCAGCTCATTCCGCTCTCTAATTTAGTTACAATCGCACCGAGCGCTGATAGCGCATCATTAAATCGGTATAACCGCGTTCGATCGATCACGATTGAAGCCGGGCTTGCTGAAGATGCAGCCTTAGGCGATGTTCTGGACGCGATGCAGAAAACAGCGCGCGAAGTCTTACCGCAAGAAGCCTCTATCGACTTTAAAGGCCAGTCATTGGATTTCCAAACATCGGGCAGTTCCATTATGTTTGTTTTTGCGACAGGTCTGGTTATCGTGTTCTTGGTCTTAGCCGCTCAATTTGAGAGCTACCGTCATCCAATAATCATTATCTTATGTGTTCCCGCGACTGTGGCGGGCGGGTTATTAGGGCTCTGGCTTACAGGCAACTCTTTGAATATCTACACGCAGATTGGGTTAATCATGTTGATTGGGCTCGCGGCAAAGAACGGAATTTTAATTGTAGAATTCGCAAACCAACTTCGCGACGAAGGCGTCGAGTTCTATGAGGCTATTAAGCAATCTGCCATGACCCGTTTCCGCCCCATCGTAATGACCGGTCTAACAACCGCAGCAGGCGCTATCCCCTTACTGACGTCCAGCGGTGCAGGGGCTGAAACGCGGGCTGCGATGGGTGTGGTGATTTTGTTTGGAGTGATCGCAGCAGCGCTTGTCTGTGTCTTATTTGTACCGACCGCCTATGCATTAATTGCCCGAGGGACGGGCTCACCAACGGATGTCGAAAAACGGCTCGAGAGGGAATCCCGACACACGCCGAGGAAAGAGAGCGTCGCCACAGTAAAAATAGAGCCCAAAGTTCAACCAGCCGAGTAACACTGGGCAGAGTAGAGATTTTTAGGCAAATTTTGTTTCAAGTTGACCGACTATCGATCATTGTAGTCGTAATCGTTATCCGTCAGGCGCATTAACCAATATGTGCGTTTGCGAGGTGGCACTTGGTTTTATTGAAAGTGCGTCCCGAACGATGTGTGACGTGCAGAAAATGAAAATTCAGCAAAACGTACCTAGAGATTGATAGTTTGACGGTCGCGCGACAGCGGCAGGATGCGCCACGCGTTGGCGCAAACCTTTAGGCTCTAGCGCCTGCAAGACATGGTTTTCCGCGTTATAGGGAGCGGGGCTATCTTCTTTTGCATTCGGTCGACGAAGGCGTTCAAGGTCCGCAATTTAAGGCCGTCAAGCAGTTATCAAATTACAGCTTCCAACATAGCTTCGAGAACTGGCTTTCCGAACGAAGGCATCAATTTCGGCTTGCGTGATACCTCATTGGATCATCGACACCCTTGTCCGAAATATGGCGACGGCGGTCTACTAAGTTCTAAAAAACTACTTTATGTGGCATTTATGTCACGCAAGCTGCCAAAGATACAAACGATTGTAATTTTACTTGCAAACGATTGGATTTTGAGTCACTGCATGCTCGGAATTGCCTGTGAGTGAGTCACTCTGACGATCTTTTGGGCCAATAAAAACAAGATTTATAGCAAGTCACGGCCACACAGGGGATATATGATGTTAATTCGTACCAGCCAAAAACTACTCGCAACGGCAGCAGCTACCGCGCTTCTGACCTCACCAGCATTTGCCCAAGACGCAGCAGAAGAAGACGTCATCATTGTAACGGGTGTCGCGAAGGCAACAACGGCCTTTGATTCTTCTTCATCTGTTTCAGCTTTAGATGAGAGCACAATTCAAAACCTCGCTCCGCGTTCGATCAACGAACTCTTCCGTAGTCTTCCTGGTGTCAAAGCCGAAGACACTGGCGGTGACGCAAACGCGAATATCAAGGTTCGTGGTCTTCCAATCGCGTCTGGTGGCTCACGTTATTTCTCTATTCAAGAGAATGGCTTCCCGACGCTTCTGATTGGTGACACCGCTTTTGCAACAGCAGATAGCTGGGTGCGCGTGGATACGACAATCGGTTCCGTTCAATCAATTCGTGGCGGTTCTGCTGCAACGCAAGCGCCAAATGCTGCAGGCGGTATTGTCAACTTGATCTCCAAAAAACCCACAGAGCAAGGCGGTTCTGTCGCGGCGACTATTGGTCTTGATTATGATGCATATCGTCTGGATGCAGAGTATGGCGGCGTATTCGGTGAGGGCGGATATTACCATGTTGGTGGTTTTGCCCGCACAGGCGAGGGCGTCCGTGACGTTCGCACAACCCAAGAAGAAGGCTTTCAAATCAAAGCGACTGTCGGAAAAGACTTCGATCGTGGTAGCGTTGCTGTCCATCTGAAACACTTGGATGACCGCGTACCGACTTATTTGCCTTTGCCAGCTCGCGTTCAAGCGGACGGAAATATCGGTACAATCGGTTTAGATTTGGGCGACGGAACAAATTCCCTCGGTCTCACAGATTTTACGGCTCGCTCGAACGGTCAGTTTGAAGAGAATGAAGAAGGCTTCAAAGCGGATATGACATCTATTGCGCTTCACGGTGATTTTGAGATCACAGAGAACGTGAAACTTGATGGTAAGGTTCGTTACGCTGATATTTCCGGTAACTTCTATTCACCGTTCCCGTTCAGTATCGCAACTAATGCAGATGGGAACGAAAATATCGACTTCGCGCTGTTCAATACAAGCTCGGAGATGGATAACCTTTTCGGTGATCTGAATGTTCAGGGCAGTTTCGACCGCATCAGCGTTAAAGCCGGCGTAGAGTATGCCAACCAAGACAGTGAACAAAATTGGAACTTCAACCAAGCTCGGGCGACCCTCGTTAATGGTGCTCTCGTTACAAACAGCGCCACTGATCCGTTCACAAACCCTGTCGATGGTTCGTATATTGATGGTTTCCGTCTTGGTAACCCAGCCTTTGGCAACTGTTGTACTCGTGAGTATGATTTCGAGATCGAGCAGTTCGCACCATATATCTCAGCAAACATCGATTTGGATAACCTCTCCATCGAAGCCAGCTTCCGTCGCAATAACAATGCGATCACAGGTCAATTCACCGAAGCGTCTATTGTAGGGCCACAGGACGGCAATGGTGACGGCACCATCGCAACTAACGAAGTCGGGGCTCAAGTTATTGACCGTTCTGCACTTCAGTCCGTTGATTATGATGCCGATTACAATGCATTCTCATTTGGTGCGAATTATCGTGTTAATGACACGGTTGCTATCTTTGCGAACTATTCGGAAGGCGCTTCTGTAACAGCTCCAGATCGCTCAACGGGTCTATTGGTGGCATCGTCAACGGCGGGCACTTTGACAGGAACAAATGATCAGTTTTTGAACTTTGTCGACGCCTTTGAAGTTGGGGCTAAATTCCAACTTGGTCTCGGTGATTTCAGCATTGTCTACTTCGACGCACAAGTTGCCGAAGGTGGGCAACTGGAAGCATCTACGCAGAATGTGATCCAAAACTCCTTCGACACGAACGGTATTGAAATTGAAGGCGACTTTAATTTCGAAAATGGCTTTGGTCTTCGTGGTAACGCAACCTTCACAGACTCGAAAATTGCAGGTCCTGATAACAACGCTAACATCGGTAACACAGCCCGTCGTCAAGCGCCGTATATCTTGAATGTAAATCCATATTATGAGGCCGATAACTATAACGTTGGTATCAACGTATTTAGCACGGGCAAAGCCCCTGTTCAGGACAGCAATCAATTTGATTTGCCTGCCTTCACGACCGTTGGTGCATACATCAATTACGACATTCGCGAGAATATGGAAATCAGCTTAAACGCAAATAACCTGTTTGATTCTGTCGGGTTCTCCGAAGGTGAAGAAGGCGCGCCAGCAATTGGTGACTTCGTTCGCTTCCGCCCAATCAATGGCCGTACAGTTTCCGCAACATTGCGGTACAATTTCTAAGATTGACCCTTCGATCTTGATTAAACTGGGCCTGTCTTCGGATGGGCCCTTTTTTTTCGTCTAGTTTTTGCGTTCATAATACTTGGCTTGTATGACGAAAGTCAGTGACGCGTGTTTGGGTTGAATTATGGCGAAGAAAATTACCATGGCCGAACTGGCTCGGTTGGCGAAGGTGGATATTTCGACCGTGTCACGCGCGCTGAATGATAGCCCGCTGGTGAAAGCTGATACTAAAGAACACGTCCTTAAAATCGCCGCGGAAACAGGCTATGTTGTCAATGCATCAGCACGAAATCTGCGCCGTCAATCCGCGCAGGCGATAGGTATCGTTATTCCGCTCGCACCTGGGTCGGGGCAAACGATTTCTGACCCGTTCTTTCTGGAGATGGTGGGCGCTGTGTCACATGCAGCCTCCTCTCGAGGCTATGATTTGATTGTCTCTGTGCCCCAAAAAGAAACCGAAATTGCAGAACGTCGCCTTCTTATGACTGGACGCGCCGACGGGCTGATCGTGATTGGACAGGCTGGCCGGGGGGAGCGCTTAAATGAGCTCAACATGTCTCAAAGCAACATCATTGTTTGGGGTGGCCGCGATGACGCGCATACTTACTCCGTAGTCGGGAGTGATAATATCGAAGGTGGACGATTAGCGACGGATCACTTGTTAGGGCATGGCCGGAAACGTATCTTGTTTCTTGGCGACGTCGGGCTTCCAGAAGTCGGATTGCGTTATCAAGGTTACCTGAACGCGCACCATGCGCATAACGTTCCCGTCGACCCATCTTTGAAACTAAAGCTGAACTTTGGGGGCGAGACCGCATTTGAGGGTGTGAAAGATTTTGTCGCGAAGGGCCCCAACTTTGACGCTATATTTGCAGCATCGGATGTCTTGGCGATGTCAGCCATCCACGCGCTACGGTCACTTGGTAAATCAGTACCTCAAGATATCTCTATCGTGGGATATGATGATGTCGGTCAGGCCGCTATGTCGACCCCCCCGCTAACAACTATTAATCAGAATATAGCGCAGGGCGGAGAAATGATGGTTGATATGCTACTTCGCAAGATTGACGGAAAGCCAGTGAAGAGCGCCTATACAACCACGAAGCTCGTGGTTAGGCAATCTTGTGGAGTTACAACTTAGGCTCCGTGTTATTGTTTGATCGAACTAAGTCGATGGTTTGAACTGGGGCGAAAGTGAGTTGAAGGTCAGGGGTTGCACACTCGGTGATGGGGGCGACTAGTTTCATAACTCTCGCGTCAAAGTCAGTTTCAATCACACTCGCGCCAAACATGTTAGGCAATCCGTCCAGGATAGAGGTGTCTTCTCGATAGGTCTTCCAAGGACCGCGTAGGTCAGGTGATTTGTATAGGCGCAGAGTTTTCGAAACTTCGCTGTCATCTTGGCCTTCATAGACTCGGTCACAGGCGGAGATGAGGCAATAATAAGTCTCATTCAAATCATCAAAATAGATTTTGGGAACTTCTGCCTGCGTAATGCTATCACCGTCCGGCAAGGTCATGGGTGGGTGCAGTGTTTCAATTTCGAAGCCTGATCCGGTTTCGATGAGCGTGGCATGCGCCACTGCGCCAA
Source organism: Litorimonas cladophorae (assembly GCF_014652455.1). Lineage (GTDB taxonomy): Bacteria > Pseudomonadota > Alphaproteobacteria > Caulobacterales > Maricaulaceae > Litorimonas > Litorimonas cladophorae. The sequence goes on from NZ_BMYV01000004.1 coordinate 42,310, forward strand.
CTTTTGGGCTAATCTTTGCAGACCAAAAACACTGAATGCGATTGTCTTTGTCGATGAAAGTATAGGGATCTCTCCATGCCAAGATAGGTCCGCCGTCTTCACCATTTTTATGTCCAAGTTGGTCTTTAGGACCAAGGTAATATCCAGCTTCTAAAATCGCGTCGTAATCCCTTCGTGGACATGAAAGTGCGGTTGCTTGAATGTTATCATATTCAGTTCCATCCAGTGATGTTGCAATGCCAATGCTTTGTAAAAAGGGGTGATCTTGGTCGACTTCACGTAAGCCAGTGAAGCCCATGAGTTTGCGGCCGTCCCCGAGTTTTAAGGCAGAACCACTCCATACATTGCGGCTATAATATGAGGACGTATCTGCAGACGGTGTCAGAACAGAACCGAGGTCTGTCCAGCTTACCCCATTGTCACGGCTTTCAAAGTGGCGGAAGTGGAATGGATAATCGTTTCTGTGTTCAGGTCGTATGTCTGTGCCGTCTGTCGCCCGTCTGCTCAAGGCCAAAGCATAGAGATGAATTGTTCCAGCATCCGCATAGGTCCAGCTATCCCATAACCAGAGATCAGGGTGTGAAATGCCGTTTGTAAACATCTGCGAAGCGGGTTGCGGAGTGGGCGGTTTGAAAAATGTAGTGCTCACGTCAAACTCTACAGGTTATATTCAGTGACGTTGGCTTGCTGAAGCGCGGTCGCCGCTGGGTCTTTCAGATGATTATAGATCATTCCGATAAAGAGGAGGCCTGCCATGATTGTCGCAAGAATGAAGCCGTAACGCATATCGCCGCCAAAGCTATCCGCGACAAACCCCATGAGAGGGGCGATTGCAGCAGCAGAAACGGCGGTGAAGAATAAGATAAGGCCTGCAACAGCACCGTGTTGTGTTTTCGGGAAACAGCTAATCCCTTTTGAGTTCAGCGTTGGATACATCATCGACATGAACAGCCCTGAAAGCGGCATTAGGAATGCAGCGACCGTTTGGCCAAAGAATGCACTAGCTGCGAAACAAATAAAGATGACGCCAGAAAAGAGCATCATGACAGTCGTCCAACTGAAATGTTTCAGTATCCAAATGCCGAGGAAACGTCCGAGTGCGCGGAAGACAAAGAACACCATAACGGCATAGGTCGCCATCCATGTTGCTATCTGTCCGCCCGTGTAGCCGTCTAAGTATGAAGGTAACCAAACGAAAATTGAGACTTCAGCCGCCACATACAGGGCAATCGCCATTGAAAATCCCATGGCGTATTTATTGCCCATAAGGGCGAAGGATTTACCGAGGTTGATTGGCTCATCGGTACTTTTCTTTGTCTCTGGATATTCCGTAAACACAGCCCAAATGATCATGATAAGACAGAGGGCGGCGGCTATCAGGTATAGATACGTCCAAGATATACCGCGCGAATGCATGGATATGACGAGTAGGGGGCCAACAATTGCGCCTATGCCGAAAAAGCCTTCTAGCGCATTCATCGTCCGCGTGTGTTCTTCGGTCGAAGTCGTGATGTCGCTTATCAAAGCGAGTGCAGCCGTTTTAAAAATGCCAATCGCTAGGCCACTCACAAATAACAGGGTGAAATATAGTTGAAAGGTTGTTCCAGTGAAAAATGCTGCGCTGGCCAAGCCATAAAGTGCAAGACCTGCAATGATTGTTTTCTTACGACCAAATTTGTCTGCGAAAAACCCGAAGAGAATGCCGGAAAGAGCAATCGCCGTCATGGTGGCCCAATGAAATGCGCTCGCTTGAGTGTTGGAGAGATTCATATCTCCCTTAGCAATTTTGATTATCTCACCAACGGCATCCGTTGTCATGGCGAACATAAAAAACATAGCATAGGTCAATGCCGTAACAGCAAAATAGCGTGTTTTTGCCGGAGCTGTGCTCGATTTTTGTGCAACGTCCGTCATAGAAATCCCCTTTTTCGAGTGTTTGGTAACTGGAAATACAATCGATTGCAATTTATTTTGCGAAAGAACATAAAGAAGAATGTTTGGGGCGTGTTCGCCCGTCAAAGGCTAAGGTAAGACCTGACAATGATTTCTAATTCACAATCCTTTGACGTCGGTCCTATATTGGCAGCGATTGACGCCGGGGGCACAACTTTCAAATGTGCGCTCATTCGAGAAGGGGAGGGTGTCATTGCCAATCTTCGTGTGCCAACCGCAACACCCTCAGAAACCTTAGAGGCATGCAGTCGGTTTTTTCACGAACAGGCCGCCAAGGGGCTGACGGCGTCGGCAATGGGTATCGCATCATTTGGCCCAATTGATGTTGACGTAAATTCACCGACTTATGGAACGATATTGGATGGTCCTAAATTGGGTTGGGCCAAAACAAACCTTAAATCTTATTTCGAAGCGGCCCTATCTATCCCCGTTGCCGTCGACACTGATGTTAACGGGGCTCTGCTTGCTGAGATGATGTGGGGAGCCGCGCAAGGGACGCAGGTAGCTGCTTATATGACGATTGGAACAGGCATTGGCGCGGGCCTGTTTGCAAATGGGTCGCTTATTGGAAAGCCAAGTCACCCGGAGTTTGGTCATATTCGGCTAAAGCATCACGATGCGGATAAGGATTTCATGGGGGTCTGCTCAATCCATGGCGACTGCCTAGAGGGTTTAGCGTCCGCCACGGCCTTAACGAAAAGGTTCGGTGATCCAATCAAACTCTCCCAAGATCATATTGGCTGGGAAATTGAAGCCTTCTATCTAGCGCAGGCCTGCAACGTTCTAGCCCTGACATTACGGCCAGAAAAAATTATTCTTGGCGGGGGGCTTATGCTCGCCCCACATTTGCTTGGAAGCGTCAGGACGCAATACGCAAATCTAATTAACGGCTATCTAGATCAGTCTCCAGAAGACATTGATAAGTTGATCGTCACCCCTGGTCTTGGGGATGATGCCGGCCTCTATGGCGGAGCATATTTAGCAAAAAGTCTGATTGCGAATTAGAGCTGGGGTCAAATTGTCAAATCGAGACCGACCGGAAGCGTTTGTTGGAGTTTTAGCAAATTTGTTTTCGTATGTGATCGATCAAGACTAGTGCGCACCATGATTGGAATAGTGCAAACCTAAAACGATGCGCGGATAACGGGCTAACCCAGAGGTGTTCACTCATTCATTTATCTTGTCCGCGAAACGTCGCCCTATTTCGTAAGTGGGCGGCTCCAGCTGCCCCGCCAGCACTTATAAAACCAAAGGGAATAGTTCGCAGAAAGAGCTTTTTGCGGTCAGGTGTCACGCAGGTGACGGCTCTCAACTTCCTCGTCGAAATAGCCAAAAGCTGGCCGAAATTTATCAACTAAAGTTTCAACAAGTCGAGCTAGGATACGGCGAGGTTACGTTAGGAAAGAATAGGATAACAGCTGAGTGTTTGCAGTTTTTGTATGGCTCTGACCATAGCATTCTAGCCTGAAGTTTCGATATTATCTTTGGCCGTCACCCGAAATTAGTGACGAAAATCAATGGTGTTCCGAACATTTTTAAGCGGGTGGTGGACATAAATTTTTATGGCATTTTTATTAGTTCTACTCATAGTGCGCCCATGGGATTCGTAAAATGAATAAGCTATTTGAGGGGTTCTCAACGGGTGTCTTTGATATTTTCCCGACATCCAATCTTGCCATGGCCGGCGACACCGAATTGGCGCTTGAACCCCTCATTATGCGCCTTTTGTTCACCTTGGTAAAAGCCGAGGGTGAAGTCGTATCCAGAGATCACTTGCTCAACCGATTGTGGGACGCGCGCGCGGGGTCTGATGAGCAGTTAACCCTTGCCATATCGAAACTCAGGAGCGTGCTGAAGTCTGCCGACCCCGACACAGCCTATATCGACACAATTCCCAAGCGGGGCTACCGATTCACGCAAGCTGTAACGCCCATAGCGGCAAGCCAGCCGGCCAAGGATGAGCGGCCCTCGATCGCTGTGATGGCGTTTGCCGATATGAGCCCGATGGCGGAATATGAGTATTTCGGCGACGGGATGGCCGAAGAAATTCTGAACGCTTTGGCAAAAGTTTCAAATTTGCGTGTAGCGGCGAGGACCTCAAGCTTCTCTTTCAAAGGTCAAGACCAAGACCTTCGTACAGTTGGGGAAATGTTGGATGTTACCCATATCATAGAGGGGTCTGTCCGCGTTTTGGATCGTCGTCTTCGGATTACGGCGCAGCTTATCCGCAGTAGTGATGGCTTTCACATTTGGTCCGAAACCTATGACGGCGTGTTGGAAGATGTATTTGATTTGCAAGAATCAATCGCCCGTTCGATATTGAAAACGCTGATGATTAAGCTGGAGTTGACCGACCCGCGCTTGGCGCCCAATTTGACCTATAATGAAACCGCCTATGATTTGTTTCTGCAAGCGCGCTCTTTGAATGCGCGGCAACATGGCGAGGGCGTTTTGACAGCGGCGATTTCCATTCTCGAAAAAGCCATCGAAAAAGACCCTGACTTTGCGCTCGCCCATGCGGAATTGGCCCATTCACACTCTTTGGCGTCGACCTATATGGGAACGGATAATAAGGCCGAACTAGTCGACAAGGCGACGGCGCGCGCCGAAATCGCGGCAAAGCTAGACCCAAAACTCGGCTTCCCCGTCACCTTAATGGCCTTGGGGGCGTTCACCGATGGCGATATTGTCGGCGCGATAGATTTGGCCGAAGAGGCTTATAAGCTGGAGCCAGACCATTCCGAAGTTGTCATGCGGTTGGGGTATTTTTACTCGGCCATCGGCCGGAATAAACATGCCATTCCACTGCTTGAACGCGCCGTTGCTTTGGACCCGATCCAAGGTCGCAATCACCAAATTTTGGCCCTGGCGCTCTTGGCGAATGATGAGTTGGATCGCGCGGAAATCCACGCCAAGCGGGCCATCGATCTGCACCATTATTTTGCGTATGATACTTATGCCGCGATTTCATTTATGCGCGGCGACTATGAAGAGGCCGCGCAAAGAACGGTCAGCGGCCCGATAAAAAATATGTTTGGCGACGCTTTTGACCAAGGCGGCGGCATATTACCCATGGCTCGCATGGCGTTTGGGTCTGATCCAGCGCAGCGCAAAGTCATGGGCGAGATGATGTTCACACATCTCTATGATCCCACCCGTCCGCCTGGCATTCCACTATTGCAATCCTTGCTGAGGACGGGCTGTGCGGAAAAATTCTTTATTGCCATGGGCGATCGCCCGCCGCCGGGACGCCACGGCAGCCTGCTGAGTATGTGGGGCGGCAGCGCGCCCTGCGTAGAGGTACACACGCACCCCAAATTCATGGATTACGCCGAAAAAAATGGGCTAACAAAAGCTTGGCGCAAATATGGCTGGCCTGATCGCCTCCTGTAGTAACCTCAAAGCGGTTTAGCTTTTGTATGTCTTAGGTGCGAAAATTGTCCGTGAAATACGGGGTGTCTGCGTGGGTGGTCAGGCTCTGGTGCAAACCAGCGTTAAAAATGAGTTTTCGAGCCCTCCCGACGCTAATTGTCAGAAAGCCCCACGCAGCAGCGCCTTTTCGCATTACCGGCCGAACTGCCCAGTCAAGGGGCAAACAGCTCTCGATAAGCCACCCAACAAAGACAAGCGTTACCAAGTCCCGTCCAATGACAAGCGCCGCTTCTTTCCAGCCAAGCCAACGTGCACATGGCCGCCCGTTGAAAGAAGACAACTCTAAAATGACCCCAAAGCCAGCTAGCGCGGACGCATCCCTTGCAGTTTTTTATAAGTGATTGAAAAGATATGATCTTATGTCGCGGAATGTTACCGCGGGACAGGGACAGAACACAAGAAATTAGTCTCAAATCCTAAATCTATAGGTTTTCTATAGGTTTCCTACAGGTTTTTTGATTTTCACTGTGCTTCAACTGACTCGAAGATCAAGTGGGACATCTGGGAGATGTCAAAAGATATGTACTTTGAAATGTCGGCGTATTCGGCTTTTCGAACTGCGACCCCTTTTCGCAGATTGCTCTCCCCTGTCTCCAATTGATCTTCACCGATTGCTGACATCAAACTGGGGCAATCACTTACGAAACGGGGCGCAGTGATGCTGGCTATGACCGGGTAAATCTCACCATAGCCAGCATCACATCTCCTCACACTTAAAATCGTTGTCGGGAGAGCACCATGACTACTGAAACTCAAATTCAAAACCCTATCCGTCGTTTTGAGGCCGTCAAACTTGCGCCGAAAACACTCAGAACGTGGCTTCTCAGTGTCACGTCCAGCGCAGTCTTGGCTGTCGCACTCGCCGCGCCCGCCGCGCCCGCCGCGGCGCAAAATAATGATGTGGACGCTTATGATGGAACGATTCCCGCAGGGTGCGCCACACCTGCGATTACGGCAACGCCGACGAATGGCCGTGACGGAAATACTGTAAGCGGCGACGCGCACTGTATTGGCTTTGTCGCCGAGAACAACGCGGTCAGCGGGAGTGGAAATACGCTGGGCGATGCCAGTTATAACAACGCGGTCAGCGGGAATCTAAATACGCTGAGCCGTGACAACACTAACAATGCCGTTAGCGGCCGGAGCAACAGCTTAGGCAATAATAGTGACGACAACCTAGTCAGCGGGGCAGGCAATACGTTAGGCGGACTAACCAGCTTCAACGCCGTCAGCGGTAACACCAATGTTTTGGGCGATTTCAGCTCTAACAACGCGGTCAGCGGTAGATATAATAATCAGGGCACGCGCGGTCAGTTCAATGCAGTCAGTGGATTAGCGAATAATTTGGGTGATAACACATCCCGAAACCTTGTCAGCGGCGGGAATAACTTCATCGGTGATGGGGATCTCGCCTCGCCGCGCAGAAATGATGATGCCAGTGGCAATGCGGTCAGCGGCACAGGCAACGCCATTGGCGCTACCCGCGCGGCGGGCGCGGATGGGTTTTTGGGTTCGGCTGATGATGTCATCACGGCATCAGGAAATGCAGGCGTAAATAATGCAGTCAGCGGGATGTATAACACACTGGGGTCCCAGGCTTCTAATAATAACATCAGCGGTTTAATGAACCAAACGGGATATTCTAGCTTCTCCAACCTCGTCAGTGGAAATCGGAATACGTTGGGTAATTTTTCGAGCGCTGGTAGCGTGAGAGGATCTGAAAATCGTGTTGGAGATAATACGCTTAATAATGTTGTTGGAGGACAACAAAACTTTTTGGGCGACGGAAACGGAATTACGGGCGGTATGGCACTGAATGGCCGTGCGCAGATCAGAAGTAACTCAAATAATTTGACTGGAATCAGAAACGCTATTGGCGCAACCCGAGATGCCGGCGCCGATGGTATTATTGGAACAATGGATGATGTTATAACCGGGTCCGGTTTGGCAGGTTTCGGGAACCGTGTGGATGGCGCCTATAATACTTTGGGCGACAGTGCGTCTGCCAACACAGTCAGCGGCGAGCGTAATTTTATCGGCAATGGCAATGCCTATAACTCCGGCGCATATGGCGGCGGCTATTCGAACGCCGTCAGCGGCACAAGTAACGCTATTGGCGCGGTCCGGGCGGCGGGGGCAGACGGGATTTTGGGCACGGCCGATGATGTCTTTACCGCCTCGGGCATAGCGGGCGATAACAACACTCTTAGCGGAGCTTATAATACGTTGGGTGCGGTTTCGTCTGGGAATGCAATTAGCGGCGAGCGCAATGCCCTAGGAAATAACAGCAGTTTCAACGCGGTCAGTGGCCGGTTTCACACATTGGGCGATACCACCTATCATAATACCGTTAGTGGGATTCGCCATACAATTGGGGACTCGTCGGGCTCTAATTCAGTCACCGGCTCTTCCAACACTTTGGGGAATTTGAACTCCGAAAATACGGTCAACGGTAGCAATAATACGCTTTCGTATTTCAGCAATCAAAACGAAGTTGGTGGACGCAACAATACACTAGGTGCGAACGCCTTCACCAATGAAGTCAGTGGCAGCGGGCATGTATTGGGCGAATTCAATTTATCCAACAGTGTGACCGGAAGCATAAATCGTCTCGGCGACGATAATTTCATGAACTCTGTAAGCGGCCGCAGAAATTCTCTGGGTGATGGGGCTAGTCATAATAACGTCAGCGGGTCTTATAACATTTTGGGCAATGGCGCAGGGGTTGGCCTCTCAACGACGAATGCGCGCGACAACCTCATTTCCGGGACGGGTAACACCCTTGGGGGCACACGGGCAGCCGGTGCCGATGGCGTGCTGGGCACGCGTGATGATGTCTTTACGCCGGTCGGATATGCCGGAAATTACAACATTATTGGTGGACAAAATAACATCGTCGGTGCGGAGAGTTCAGGGAACCTCATCAACGGCTACCGGAACGCGCTCGGTGATAATGGCTATCACAACTCCGTCACGGGTGAAGTCAATACTATAGGGAACGTCAGCAGAGCCAACGGCGTGAGCGGTCAGAATAATACGCTAGGTGATGACGTTATTTTCAACGCAATCGATGGCTGGGCTAACGCGTTGGGTGATGATTCCATGTTAAATACGGTCAGTGGCGGTCAGAACAGTTTGGGAGTCTATTCTGAAGCCAATGTTGTTGGTGGCCGGAATAACACACTGGGAGACTTTACATATAGCAGCACCGTGAATGGCTCGCGTAACACGGCCGCCGGCGGGAACAGTGGGGACCGACAACTCAGCATCAGCATATCAGGATCAAGCAATCGCGTTAACGCATCTGGCGTCATGGGATCTTTCATTAACATTTTAGGATCCAGGAATACTGTGAATGGATCGGCATCAGGCTGGAACATCATCACAGGTCATAATGCCACCGTCGAAGGGACAGGGAACTTCGCGGCAGGCGGGAATACAACAAGCGGCGCGACCATCACAGGGGATGATAATATTGCGATTGGCGGTGGGGCTACGGTCACAGGCAGTAATGCTATCGCGTTCGGGACGAACAGCAGTGCCGCATTTGATAATTCCGTCGCGCTCGGTTCGGGTTCAGTGGCGAATCGCCTCAATTCAGTATCCGTTGGCGCAGTCGGCACGGAACGCCAAATCACAAATGTCGCGGCGGGCACGCAGAATTTTGATGCGGTGAATTTTCAACAACTCGGGGCCGTGCAAACGATGGTGACCGCAAATGGGACCGCCATAGGCGTGAACACAGCCAACATCGCAACGAATGCTGCTGGCGTGTCGACTAACAGAGGACTCATCAATACAAACGCGGCAGGTATCAGTGGCAACACAGGTTTGATTAATTCCAACACTGGGGACATTGCAATAAATGCAGCTGGCGTCGCGACCAATGCCGCGGGCCTCGCGACCGCCACAGGTTTGATCAACACAAATGCGAACGGCATCGCGATCAATACAGGCTTGATCGATACGAACACTGGGGACATTGCAATAAATGCAGCTGGTGTCGCGACCAATGCCGCGGGTCTGGTGACGGCCACAGGTTTGATCAACACAAATGCGAACGGCATCGNGGCCACAGGTTTGATCAACACAAATGCGAACGGCATCGCGATCAATACAGGTTTGATTAATACCAACACTGGGGACATTGCAATAAATGCAGCTGGTGTCGCGACCAATGCCGCGGGTCTGGTGACTGCCACAGGTCTCATCAACACGAATGCAAATGGTATCGCGACCAACACAGGCTTGATCGATACGAACACTGGGGACATTGCAATAAATGCAGCTGGCGTCGCGACCAATGCCGCGGGCCTCGCGACCGCCACAGGTTTGATCAACACAAATGCGAACGGCATCGCGACCAACACAGGCTTGATCGATACGAACACCGGGAACATCGGGATAAACGCGACAGGCGTCATGAATAATGCGGCGGGTCTGGTGACCGCGACGGGTTTGATCAACACGAATGCAAACGGTATCGCGACCAATACAGGCTTGATCGATACGAACATCGCAAGCATCAACGCGAACTCAGGATTGATCACTGCGAATGCAGGCGTGATCGCGACAAATACAACTAACATCGCGACCAACGCTGCCGCAACCTCTGAAAATGCGACCAATATTGCTACCAATGCGACAGGTATTGCGACGAATGCGACGGGTATTGCGACGAATGCCGCAGGGATTGCCACCAATGCGACGGGTATCGCGACGAATGCCGCAGGGATTGCTACCAATGCGGATAACATCACCACGGTCACAGGACGCGTCAGCACTGCGGAGGCTAACATTGCATCCAATGCTGCGGGGGTTTCTACAAACGCTACAGGGATTGCCACCAATGCGGATAACATCACCACGGTCACAGGACGCGTCAGCACTGCAGAGGCTAACATTGCGTCCAATACTGCAGGGGTTTCTACAAACGCCGCAAGTATAGCCACAAATGCGAGCGATATCACGGCGGTTACAGGGCGGATCGGCGCTGCGGAGGCGAACATCGCTACAAATACGGCAGGTGTTGCAACTAACGCCATGGGCATCGCCACGAACGCAAGTAGTATCACAGCCGTTACGACGCGGGTCACGACTGCAGAAACCAATATCCTGACCAACACGGGTAACATCGCGGCAAACGCATCCACAATCGGAAGCAATACGACAGCGATCTCAACCAATACGGCAGCGATCGCGACGGTCGGGGCAGATGTCTCATCTGTGACATCACGCGTAACCTCCGTCGAAACGGATGTGTCAGCCAATACGGCCGGGATTGCGACAAACGCCGCGAATATTGGTGACGTCACGCAAATCCAAAACTTGCTCGTGCCTGTCACAGGCAGTGCAGCACCAAGCTCGCCACCGACTGTCGTCGCTGGCATTAATCAGAATACGACGGATATTTCCGCTGTATCAACGCGTGTCACAGTCGCGGAAACGGGTATTGCTGAAACTCTGGCAATTACCAGCCGGAACAGAGACTCGATTTCCGTGAACTCTAATCGCATCAATCAAAATGCGTCGCGGGTGATGTCAAACTCTGTGTTGATTGCAACAAATGCGGCTGGAATTTCGGCCAACAAATCAGCGATTGATGGAAATACATTTGCCATCGGGCTCAATACTGAAGCGATCAACGGTCTGCGGGACGGGGCTGCTGCGATTGCGTCAATTCCTGACCTCTATTTAGGGTCTGACGAGCGCTGGAGCATTTCAGGTGGTTTCGCTCACTACAATGATGGATACGGCGGAACCGAAACCGGGTTCGGCGGCGGTTTACAAATTCGGAACAAGACATCGGACAAATGGTCTGTCGGTGTGTCCGGGGCCTTGTCTGGTGAGGCAACCGTCGTTCGGGTCCAAGGCCGGATTGGCGGATAGCAAATACATTCAAGCGAGGCGAGATAGGGAGTAAGAGACTTAAGGCTATTGTCTCCAGTCCCTATCTCCCCCAAGATTCAAACCACAAATTTGGCAGTGATTAGAGAGCCCATATGAATTTGATTTGTGTATCAGGACTCCCCCGGTCGGGTTCAACCTTGCTCTGCCAGCTTTTGGCGCAGCATCCCGAAGTTTACTCAACCGGACATTCTTCGCCTTTGGTCAGTGTGCTTGAAAATATTCGATCAACATTTAGCTCCAATGATTTCTCTTTGGCCCAATTAGATGTAGATTTTGATCTAGCTTATGGCCGAATGGGAAATGTCCTCCGCAGCGTTTTGGAGGGATGGTTTCAGGAAACTGATAAACAGCACGTTGTTGATAAAAACCGAGGGTGGCTTCGTATGGCAGAGATGCTGAACGAGCTTCATGACGACTGGCGTATTTTGGTCTGCGTACGGGACCTCACACAAATCTATGGCTCGATTGAGAAACAACATGCCAAAACACGTTTATTGAATTTCGCCGATGGCACAGACGCGCATGGTGCTATGGCCCGCGCCGATCAACTCTTTGGAAAAGGCGGCGTTGTTGGCGGTCCATTGAACTTTATTTCTGATATTCAAGATATTCAGGACCCCAGAATCCATGAACGCATTCAATATGTGCCGTTCGAATATTTAATGCAAAAACCCGCAGAGGCCGTCGAAGAAATGTTTGGATGGTTGGGGCTCTCGCCTCATAAAATCAATCCGAACAAGCTTACTACTCGCCCCCATGAGAGTGATAGTTATTACCGTTTCAAATATCGTCATGAAACGCGTGAAGCCATTACTGCGCCAGCAAGACATATTATTCCACCGCGTGTGGAAGAGGGGCTTCGGAAAAATTACAAATGGTATTTCGATCAGTTTTATCCAAGCTAAAAGCCTGAGCCTTGCCCATTTGCAACAGAGGCGAAATTGTAGTTTCTCTAGGTCAGGTATTGCGTTGATGTTTAACGCTTTGAACAGTATCTGCGATTGCGAGGTAGCGGTTGCGGTCTTATCCACCGCGCACCCATAGATTTTCAACGTGCCGAAAATCGAAATTTAGAGACCAGCTGATAATGCGTGAATGACGCCGCGTATCTCTGCTAGGCCTTTGAGTCGCCCCACCCGAGAATATCCAGGGTTGTTGGCTTTCCCGATATCGCCCATCATTTGATGGCCGTGGTCTGGGCGGATGAAAATGTCGGCGTCTGTCTGGCCTGAGCTTCGACGCTTCTGTTCTTCCAAAAGCAAATTGCGGATGACGCTGACCATATCAATATCACTATCGAGGTGGTTGGCTTCATAAAAGGAGCGCTGCTCATTCGCGTCGCGACTAACACCGCGCAGATGGGAAAAATGAATGCGGGACCCAAAGTCTTTTGCCATTCTAGGCAAATCATTATCTGGCCGACTGCCATAAGTGCCGACACATAAGGTGATGCCATTGGCGGGGCTGGGCGCGAGCTCAAACAACGTGTTCAAATCCTCGGCTGTACAAATAATGCGCGGCAGGCCAAACATATCACGCGGCGGATCGTCGGGGTGAATAGCTAGCTTTACACTGTGCGCCTCCGCGAGTGGTAAAACCACATCGAGGAACCGTAGCAAATTAGCGCGCAACTGCTCGCTGGTAATTGCTTGATATTGCGCGAGTTGCTGACGAAAACTTTCGAGGTCATAACTGTCTGTCATTTTCCCGGGTAGGCCGGCGATAATATTATTCGTAAGCTGGGTCTTCTCCTCTGGGGTCATGTTATCAAAAACGGCTCGTGCTGTTGCCAATTCTGTCGAGGTGTAGTCAGCCTCTGCATTTTCACGTTTCAAAATATAGAGATCAAAGGCCGCGAATTTATCCTGATCAAAGCGAAGCGCATAGGCGCCGCTGGGGAGTTGGAATTTCAAATCCGTCCGCGTCCAATCGATAATAGGCATGAAATTATAACAAATGGTTTTCACGCCGCAGCGGGCCAAATTGACCATCGAGTCGGCCCAAGCTTGAATAAATGTTTCGCAACCTGTTTTTCCCAACTTAATGTCTTCATGGACAGGGATGCTCTCGACCACAGTCCAATGCAGTGGCCTCATATCTTCGGGAGTTGTCTCGATTAGATCTTTGTAGGCTTGAATATCCTCTATTGTCCAAATTTCACCAGCAGGCACGGTATGGAGCGCACTGACGATATCCGTCGCGCCAGTCTGTCGAATTTCGGCCAAGCTGACGGGATCGCTCGGGCCAAACCATCTCCAAGACTCACGCATAGCTCTTCTCTTTCTGTTCTTCGGATTGCAGGAACGCGCTCAGCGCTACTTTGATTCCCAAGGTTTGAACGCTCTTCGCATGTTGCACGACACTCTGCATAAAATCGGTCTGGTCAAAAAAAGTAAACTGCCCAGCGGATGCAATATCTAAGTAGGCGGCCACACGTTGCCCCATATCGTCAGTGGCTATTTTGGCAAACATGTCCCTCTTTGGATCATTCAACACATCTGCTTCAAGCGCGGTTTGAATGAAGATGACCCAAGCTCCGAGACAAAACGCAAAATATGGAACCTTCGCGTTTGTGTTCATTGCGATATCTATCGTCGGGAACCAGCGTTGCTGAATTTTTTGCGAGCTATCCGTGCCGACTTGCAGGTTTGCATAGGGAAGGTTTGCATTTTGAAACCTGTCAATCACCGCTTCAATATAGTCCTCCCCGCTATAACCGTCGGGAACCTTGGCATGAGGCAGTACAGTCTCCAAAAGCGCCTGTCGCACAAATTTTAATACCTCAGTCCGCTGGAGCGCTTCGTGGACAAAGATATCTCCGCTCAAATATCCGAGGGTTGACGCAATCGTATGGGCAGCATTTAGGTAGCGTAACTTCATCTGCTCAAACGGGATAATGTCGTCGACGAAGACAGCGCCAACTTCATCAAAATTGGGCCTGTCGCCGAGGAAGCCATCTTCAATAACCCATTGCATGAAAGGTTCTGCTGATACGGGCCAAGCCTCGTCTTGACCGGTTTCGCGGCGCACCTGCGCCCGTAAGTCATCGTCAGTTGCCGGGCAAACGCGGTCGACCATTGATGAGATAAACCCAACATGTGTTTTCGTCCAATCGAGGGACTGGGGGCTATGCTTCTGCAAAAGGCGGGATACACCGTCTTTCAAATGATCCCCGCCTTTTGAGATATTATCGCAGCACATGATGGTGAGTTTTGAACGATCGCTGTTATCTTTAGCGCGTTGAATGAGTCCCCGAGCTAGAAATCCATAAATTGTCTTTGGGATATCCAATGATGCTAATTCGGACTGTAAATCAGGATGGTCAAAATCAACACGACCCGAAGAGAGGCAGTACCCTTTCTCGGTAATGGTCGAGCTTATGAGTTGGGTTGAAGGGTGCGCGACCGAGGCGATGACAGCATTTGGGTTCTCGGGCGCTACAACAATGTCTTTGATCGCGCCGATGATACGGTATTCTGTGGACTCCCCAAGGGTCGTGAGCGTGTAGAGATAGTCCTGTGGCTCTAATGCATTTCGGATGGATGGTGACCGCAAAGAAACGCCTGTTATACCCCAGTTCGTTTCGCCCGTATTTAATAGATCATCGCAATACACGGCCTGATGGGCTCGGTGAAAATTGCCAATGCCAAAGTGGACGATACCAGATGTCACAGCTTCTCGATCATATTCAAAACTGCGAATATGATCTGGCAAGTTTTTGGCTAGCAGCTGGCTCATCTTGGTTTCTCTACTCTCTGCATCGTAGAATCTAGTTTGCGGTATGTGACCACAAAAGACAATTCACGTCCAAACCAATTTTATAAAACGGTCTAGTCAATTGGCATAGACAATCCTTGACGATCATTCTAGCGTCTTTAAGCAATCAAAGGCGGCGGGCTAAAGGTTATATAAATTTCCTACCCGCGCGCTTAGAGATTATGGGGGAACAGGATATGATGGATAAAGTCACTTCGGGCATAGCATCCGAAATTAGCTTTCGGCAGAAACTTTCTCGTACGCTCGCGCTCTTTCTACCGGGCATATTTCTTCTCGGTTTCAACCTCGGCACAGGTAGCGTGACGGCTATGGCCAAGGCTGGAGCGGAATATGGAATGGCGCTACTTTGGACTATTGTTGCGTCCTGTCTCTGCACGTTTTTCATGATCAATCTTTATGGCCGCTACACGCTGGTGACCGGTGAAACCGCACTTGAGGCCTTTAAGAAACATATCCATCCGGCAGTTGGCATGTATTTCATCGCGGCTTTGACGTTGGGTGTTTGCGGCAGCGTTATGGGCGTCATGGGGATCGTCGCGGAGATTTGCTATGAATGGTCAAAGACGATGGTCGATGGCGGCATTGCCCCTATCTATTTCGCAGCTTCCTTTTCAGCGCTTGTTTTTTTCATATTTTGGAACGGAAAAACGGAGTTTTTTGAACGTAGTCTTGCCGTAATTGTCGCAATTATGTCTGCCAGCTTTCTGATCAATTTCTTCATCATGATGCCGCCCCCAGTCGACATCCTAAAAGGCCTCATTCCAAGCATCCCAGACGTCGACCCTGATAAAAACGGAGGCGCTTTACTCGTCATCGCCTCTATGGTCGGGACGACGGTATTCTCTGGTCTTTTTATTATCCGAACCACGTTAGTGAAGGAAGCTGGCTGGACGCTTAAGGACGCCAAGACCCAGCGTAATGACGCCATTGTCTCTGTTGGATTAATGTTCATCATTAGTGCCGCAATTATGGCTGCCGCTGCCGGAACGTTATATGCAGAGGGCGTTGGCTTATCGAAAGCCTCTCAGATGATAACGTTGCTTGAACCTCTGGCAGGGCCCCTCGCAGCCTCGATATTCGCTGTTGGGATCATCTCTGCTGGCGTATCATCCCAGTTCCCCAATGTTCTGATGCTACCTTGGCTGATATGCGATTATACGGGGACAGAGCGGGATATGACGCTCCCGCGATATCGCTTGATGGTCTTCTTGATCTCCCTACTTGGGCTCGTTGTGCCTTTGTTTGGGGGCCGACCGGTCCTCGTTATGATTGTCTCACAGGCCTTTAATGCTGTCATTCTTCCTGCGACCGTGATTTGTATTTTTTACCTTTGTAATCAGTCAAAACTTATGGGGCAGCATAGAAACAAGCTTATCTCCAACGGCATCCTGACAGCGATATTGGTGTTCTCACTCTTCACGTCCTTCATTGCGTTAAAAGGGGTTGTGCAGTTACTCGCGGGATAGCCGTGTGCAGCAGAACAAAATCATGAACAGATCTGGCGAAACAGTTTTCGAACAACGGGATTTCCTTGAGGACCACATTCAGGCAACATTCGCCTTTTACGATCCGCGTGTTTTTTCAAAAGCCGGTGGGTTCTACGGATGCTTCTTCGATGATGGCACATGTTTTGATCCCGACAGCCGCCAGCTGGTTGGATCTGCGAGATATGTGGTGAACTATGCTACGGCTTACCGATTATACGGTGACCCCAAACATCTGGGATGGGCAAAGTGGGGATTGGACTTTCTGAACACCGCACACAAGCAACCCAATGGTCACTACGCGTGGTTGTTGGAAGGCGGTATTATCACAGACACGCGCGTGATGGCCTATGGACACGCCTTTGTTCTCTTAGCGGCGGCGGCTTGCCACCGCATTGGTATCGCAACGGCGTTGCAGACGTTGAACGACACCTTTGATTTTATGGAAACATACTTTTGGGACGAATCCGCGGGGGCCTATAGCGACGAACGCGACGATACGCTTTCCCAACTCTCGCCCTATCGCGGGCAGAACGCAAATATGCATATGTGCGAGGCCTTGCTAGCCGCGTGGGAGGCGACACGAGATGCTCGCTTTTTAGATCGTGCCGAACGGCTCGCGGACCGTTTCGCTTTCGACCTCGCGGCTCAATCGGAGGGTCAGATTTGGGAGCATTACGACAGGGATTGGAAGGTCGACATGGCGTTCAATATCGATTTCCCCAATGATCGATACAAACCTTGGGGGTTCCAGCCTGGCCACCAATTCGAATGGAGTAAACTCCTCCTGATTTTGAACGGTGAACGGCCACACAAGAAATGGGTTCTGAAGGCGCAAGACCTATATAGCAAAGCCATGGAGACCGGCTGGGATGACGAATTCGGCGGCATCGTTTATGGCGTCGCGCCAAACGGGGAGTATTGCGCCGATGAGAAATATTTTTGGGTGCAAGCCGAAGCTTTCGCGACGGCTTGGCGGCTGTATAAAACGACGGACGACAAAGAATATTTGCGGGATTATCGTCGGATTTGGCAATGGAGCTGGGACCACCTGGTCGACCATACACACGGCGCATGGTTTCGTGTTCGAAACCGTGATGGCTCGCCAATAGACAACAAAAAGTCTCCTCTGGGAAAGACCGATTACCACACAATGGGAGCCTGTTGGGATGTGCTTTCCGTCTGACGGAAAGTCACGTCAGATTGGAAAATTCTACCGCTTTCATGGCTATTTCACGCGCCCCGACGGGGTGTCTTCATTCGCTTTAATCTGAGCGTTTTTGGCTCTTTCTGCAAATTTTCGGCACGGCGCAACTTGGCCCTCGTCTCGTTACGATCATTGGCATTAACGCGTTAGGCGGAATTTGACACAGTTCGGTGAGCGTAAGTTTGACGCGTGTGGGAGCTCAGGTCGCGTTGGCATAGAGATCAAACATATCAAGGACAGGCTTACCCAAGGCCGTTTCAAAAGCGGCCTGGTTGCCTGTTGCTTCTAAGCTTTCGACATCTTCGGACTCTCGTAAGTTTGATTTGAATATCCCAGCGGCGCTCACAGGTAAGAAGTCTTCATAGGTGACTGGCTCGCCCTCTGCGTTGAAATAAGCGAGCTTTTGATCTCGCAATGCAGCGATGTCATCCGGGAAACTTGAAAAATCCTTCGAGGCGAGACATTGATCATAGAGCGCTCTGCCTTTGGGGGTAAGGGCTGCACCACGTTGCTCTATTTCACCGAAGCGTGCCGTATGTTCAGCGGATTCCCAGCCTATGTCTGTTTGGAAGTCCACGGTTTCAGTGAGCGCCTTGAACGCTGTTTGGCGCAGCAGAATTGGAACATTGCGCCGTGGCGGGCCTTCAATGGTATCTTTGATGTCCATGCCTTCGGCAGCCATCATGTGATGAGCCGCGTCAATGTCAGCGACGCGAGGGGTTAGATGGTTCATATGCGGTCCTTGAAAAGACACGATGTCCGCGATCAAAGGGTGCTCGGATTTTAGTAACTTGTAAGTCGCCAAATCAACATGAGCGCGCTTTCGCCACGCAAAGATTGCGACGGCTTCGCGCACGAACGCGTCGCCTTGATCGTCTGTCAGCCCGCCTTGGTTTTCCGCCAAGTCGAGCAAACGGTGTCCTTCTTCGGATAATATTGACCGCGTGTTCAACGCCAACTCAGCTGTCTCGCGAAGAGGGGCTGAGATCATATCGAGGCGAAGCAAACTGGTGAACATGCGAAACGGGCTGGTATTGAAACCCTGGTCGGTGATCGGGCGAAATGCGGTGGAATGGACGGGGAGCCCCGCCACAGAGAGATCGTAATATCCAACAGGATGCAGGCCGAAAATCTCAAAGACGCGTGCAATCAGGTGTAGCTCCGACGCCGTCCCCAATCGGATCGCGCCATGGCGCTCGCCTTCGCTCCGTATCCCCTCGTGCTCGGCATTGATACGTCCAACGATATCGATGAGCGTGCCATAGGCCGGAACTTCGGTGCGATACATATCCGAAAGCGCTTGCGAAAAATCTGCGCGCAAATGATCGGAATGGCGAAATGCTTGTGTTGTCATATGAGTACTTTGCGCTCTTGAGTTCGCATTGAAAACCCCGCAGAGGCATTTTTCATCTCAAAACTTTGAGGCAGGGAGTCGCGCCATGAAATCGATCGCAGTTTTAGGTCTGGGTAAGGTAGGGCGTCTCGCTGCTCAGCTCCTCTTTGACAGTGAATTTGAAGTTGTCGGCGTGGATAGCGCTGCCGACCCGAAAACCTTCCCGCATGAAGTTGCCGCGATTGACGTCACAGACGCGCAGGCACTCGGAGACGTGTTTGACCGCGTCGACGCCGTCTTATCATGTCTGCCCTATCATCTGAATATTGGCGTTTCTAATGTGGCGCATAGCAAAGGCATTCATTATTTTGACCTGACCGAAGATGTTCCGACGACCAACCACATCCGTGACCTGGCTAAAACCTCGAAAGGCCTCATGGCGCCTCAATGTGGTCTGGCCCCAGGATTTGTGGGCATTGTTGGCGCGGACCTCATCGCAAAATTTGATGAATGTCGCTCTTGTCGGATGCGGGTTGGGGCTTTGCCGCAAAACCCGACGGGTCTGATGGGGTATGCTTTCAACTGGTCGCCGGAAGGCGTGGTGAATGAGTATCTCAATGATTGTGAAGTCATCGAAAATGGCGAACGTAAATTGGTTTCGGCAATGGAGTGGCGCGAGAAAATTTTTATCGAAGGTCTCGAGCTAGAAGCGTTTACGACGTCGGGTGGTTTGGGCACCATGTGTGAAACCTATCTGGGGAAAGTCGCCAACCTTGATTACAAAACTATGCGCTATCCTGGCCATTTCGATCTCATGAATTTCTTCTTTCATGAGTTACTGATGCGGGAAGATCGTCAAAGGGCGGGTGAAATTTTGATCAATGCGAAACCGCCCGTCGATCAGGACATCGTATATGTTCACGTTGCCGCCGAAGGTATGATTGACGGTAAGCTATCTCGCAAAGAATTTGTGAATGGTTATAAGCCGTTGATAATTGCGGGCAAAAGCCGGACTGCCATTGCATGGACAACGGCTGGCTCTGTCGTGTCTGTGATCGAGCTCGTGCGCGAAGGGAAGCTACCTGCAAAGGGTTTCCTGAAGCAGGAAGACATCTCTCTGGACGCGTTGCTTTCTACCCGAACAGGTAGTTTCTACACGCGCTAAGCGGCGTCCATGCCAATGTCAAAGTTTGGCGCGCTGTGAGTTAGTGCGCCAATCGAGATCACGTCTACGCCAGTCTCGGCCAAATCTTTCACCGTGCGTAAATTGACACCGCCGCTGGCTTCTAAGGTGGGGGTGCGTCCATCAAATTCTCGCGCGATCGCGACAGCTTTCTTCAGCATATCCGCATCCATATTATCCAAAAGAACCACGTCAGGGCCCCAAACCAGAACCTTTTTGAGCTGATCTAAAGTATCTACTTCGACGCTGACTTTGATCATGTGATCTGCGTTTTTCTTAATCGTTCCAAGCGCCGCGTCGACGCCGCCCGCCAAAGCAATGTGGTTGTCTTTGATCATAATCGCCGCAGAGAGGCTTTCGCGATGCGTGAAACCGCCACCTGCGAGAACAGCCTGTTTTTCCAATGCGCGAAGGCCCGGCGTTGTTTTGCGGGTGGCCGCGATGCGCGCGCCCGTCCCAGCTATTTTTTCGACATAGCGTGAGGTCAAGGTGGCTACGCCAGACATGCGTCCGAGAAAGTTTAAGGCAACGCGCTCTGCCGACAAAAGCGATCGTGACGGCCCTGAAATTCGCGCCACAATATCGCCCTCAACAACTTTGGACCCTGTTGGCTTAATAATCTCAAAAGTCACATTTGGATCGACAAGGCCAAAGGTTAACTCGGCGGCTTGCATGCCCGCGATCATACCATCTTCGCGGGCGCGCATGACTAGGGAGCCGGTTGCGCTCTCGGGAACCAAAAGGCGGGCTGTTACATCGCCGCTATTGCCGAAGTCTTCGGCCAAGGCCCGCTCGACCATGGGGCGAATGACGATGTGCGGGAGTGGTGTCAAATTTGTCATAAAATCTTTCGGTCTCTGTCTGCAGAGAAGGGGTTTTATCAGTCCAAACGATCATAGGTCAGATAGCTCGACACCGCGTTTTCTGCCATCTCTGGGAAATCTTCACGGAAATGACCACCGCGTGATTCTTCGCGGGCGAGGGCACATGCCGCGATGACGCGCGAGGCGACGAGTGGGTTGGCGCGTCCAACTTTGTTAATCAGGCTATCAATCAAATCGATCAGTTCGTTTAACTTTTTCGCGTCACGGCGAACACCACATTTCGCCGTCATGGCATTGCGAAGTGTTTGGCTGACATCCTTGCCCATAGACAGCCAAGGTTGGATGCGAATAGTGCCCGCGCGCCTCTCCGCCCAGTCTCGCCCTTTGATATAGTCGGCCGCGCGTCCGCCAAAGACGACGGCTTCCAGTAGTGAGTTTGACGCCAATCGGTTTGCGCCGTGGACGCCCGTCGCGCTACATTCGCCAATGGCGAGCAGGCTGTCGAGTGAGGTTTGGCCGAAGCTATCCGTCGCCAATCCTCCCATGTGATAATGCACAGCGGGGGCGACAGGGATAAGGGCCGTTCGCGGGTCAATGCCCGCGCTCATGCAGCTTTTAAAGACGGTCGGGAATTCTTCATCGAAATGACTGCCGATAGCCGTGCGGCAGTCGAGATAGGGCTGTCGACCCGCTTCGATTTCGGCGAAAATTGCACGGGCCACATCATCACGCGGCGCAAGTTCGCCTTGCTCGTGATAATTCGGCATGAAGCGCACACCGTTCACATCGGTCAAGACCGCGCCTTCACCCCGCAGGGCTTCGGTTGCCAGTGGCGCAGGGTCGCGGCCGATGTCAATGGCGGTAGGATGGAACTGGACAAATTCCATGTCCCGCATTTTTGCGCCGACAACGGCCGCCATGCCGAGTGCGTCACCCCGCGCTGTGCGAGGGTTTGTCGTGACAGCAAATAATCCACCAACGCCGCCCGTTGCCATAACAGTTATATCGGCTTCAATGCCGAGGAGGGAGCCATCGTCATTTCGCGCCAATGCGCCAGCGATTGCGCCATTTCCGTCTTGCAAAAGGCTTTCGGCGCGCCAGCCGATGAGGCCTGTGACATGTTCGGCTGCACGGGTACGTTCGACCATGATATTTATAATTTCTCGTCCTGCCGTGTCGCCTTTGACGCGCGCCACACGTGGCATCGAATGGGCAGCTTCGAGCGAGAGGTAGAGCTCGCCTTTATCATTGCGATCAAAGGGAACGCCCAGCGCATCCAAGTCGTGAACCCGTGCGGGGCCTTCCGTCGCGAGAATTCGGGCTATCTCTGGATCAACGAGTCCATCACCCGCCGCAATTGTATCTCTGGCATGGCTCTCAGCCGAGTCCTCAGCCGATAGCGCAGCCGCAATCCCGCCCTGCGCCCAAGCGCTCGCCGCGCCGACAGAGGACCGCCGTGAGGTGAGGACATAGACCTGACGCGGCGCAAGTTTCAGCGCGAGGTAAAGTCCAGCGAGCCCAGCGCCGACAACGAGGACTGCTCCTGCAGGGAGGCGTTTTGTGTCGAGGTGTCCTAGGGTCATGAATGGCTTTTAACGGATGGACAGGTAACGTCCAATTTATTCTATCTCGCGGTAGATTACCTCGGGATCAAATAACCTTCACGTCTTTAATCGGAAGCTCTGGATGGAAGTGGCCTTTGGCCGGGTCGAATTTTACCTCGATCATGTCTTGAACCGCTTTGAAAGCTCTCAGGCGCTGATCCTCCGGAATAAAAATCTCATTGGTTTCATTGAGCAGGCACTCGTAGATATTTTCGAGGGTGATGCGTTTCATGTGCGGGCAGAGGTTACAAGGCCGCACAAAGTCAGTCTCTGGATTTGCCATGGCGACATTGTCGGACATCGAACACTCGGTCAGTAGAATAACGTTTTGCGGCTTATGATCAGTGACATAATCGCTCATGGCTTTCGTTGACCCCGTAAAGTCCGACTCCGCGACGACTTCTGGCGGACATTCGGGATGGGCGAGAACGACCACACCTGGATGAGCAGCCCGCATGTCTCGGACATCTTCGGCAGAGAAGCGTGCATGGACTTCACAGCGACCATGCCATGCGATGACTTCGACATCGGTTTGCTTGGCGACGTTTTTGGCGAGGAATTCATCTGGTAGCATGATGACTTGGTTCACGCCCCATTCTTTTGTGATGTGTTCGACAATCGCGACCGCGTTGGACGAGGTACAGCAAATATCGCTCTCGGCTTTCACATCGGCGGATGTGTTCACATAGGTCACTACTGGAACGCCGGGGTAGCGTTGCTTGATAAGGCGAATGTCAGCGCCTGTGATGGAGGAGGCAAGGGAGCAGCCCGCGCGCATGGACGGAATGAAAACCCGCTTAATTGGGCAAAGGATTTTTGACGTTTCCGCCATGAAATGCACCCCACCTTGGATGATCATTTCCGCGTCTGTCTTAGTCGCTTCAATAGCAAGACCCAGCGAGTCGCCAACATAATCGCCGACCAATCCGAAGATGTCTGGCGTCATATAATTATGGGCGAGAATAACGGCGTTCTTCTCTTTTTTGAGCGTGTTAATGGCGTGGACGAGCGGCGCGTAAGCTGGCCATTCAAACTTTGGAATAAAATCGGAGACTTGCTCGTAAAGGTGGTCCGTCGCGGCTTTTACCTCATCGGTATATTCCAACCCTTTAGGCATGCCATCGAGGTCTTTGCCGGGCACAGCGCAAACGCCATTTTCGACCTCAAGTGTCTGGCCAATCCAGCGGCCATTTTCCCAATTGATGAGTTCCTTGCCCAAAACAGCAATCTCCTAAGTGGTTCGTCTTAAAGTATATATAGGAGGCCTGACGGCGTCAGACCAGCGGAAAGCCTACGCCACGCGCCGCACGAAAATAGCACCCGCCGAATATCCCGCGCCAAATGAGCAGATGAGGCCTGTTTCGCCGTTCTTGAAATCATCACTGTATTTATGGAAGGCGATGATTGAGCCAGCAGAACTAGTGTTGGCATATTCATCTAACACGACTGGGGCTTGTTCGATTTCGACATCTTTGCCGAGGACTTTTTTCGCGATTAAAACATTCATGTTGAGGTTGGCTTGGTGCAGCCACATGCGTTTCAGGTCATTTGGGTCTATGCCGTATTTCGTGCTTTGTCCTTTGATTAGATTGGCGACCATCGGCACGACTTCTTTGAATACGCTGCGTCCATTTTGTACGAAGAGCTTATCAGTTAAGCCACGCTTCCCGCGATCACCGTGCATTCCATCATCTTCAGGGGCTGTGTGGTTCAAAAAGCCGAAATTGTTGCGGATGTTGTTTGAGAATTGAGTCACCAGTTTCGCGCCGATAATTTCCCAATGCTCAGTGGGCGCGACGGAAATGTCTTCGACGAGAATCGCTGTGGCGACATCGCCGAAAATGAAATGGGCGTCCCGGTCTTTGAGGTTCAAATGCGCGGTGCAGATTTCTGGGTTCACGACGAGAACCGATTTGGCCTGTCCACCCGCGATCAATCCGCGTGCTGTCTCAATACCAAACGTCGCGCTCGAACAAGCCACGTTCATGTCAAAGGCGAAACCTGATGTTCCGAGCAGGTCTTGGACTTCCACAGCAACGGCCGGGTAGCCGCGTTGCAGATTCGAACATGCGACAATCACGGCGCCAACATCTTCGGGTTTGCGGCCCACTCTTTCCAGCGCTTGTTTTGCGGCACTGACAGCCATTTCCGCAAGAATGGACGGCTCTTCGTTTGAGCGAGCCGGGATGCGGGGTGCCATGATTTCGGGGTCCAGCATCGGCGCTTTGGAGATCACGAAACGGCTTTTGATACCTGAGGCTTTTTCAATGAAGGCCGCATTTGAATGGGTGAGGGCGTCTTTTGTTCCCGCTTCAATCTCTGCGGCATTATCTGTGTTCCACTTATCGACGTAAGTGTTAAAGGCCTCGACGAGCTCATCGTTGGAAACTGAGTCTTTTGGTGTCCACAAACCTGTGGAAGAAATAACGGCGGTCACGCAGTGTCCCCTCGGGATTTTTGATAGCCTCCACGCTATGCCTGCCCCCTTCCGTCGTCACAAGACCAGATTTCGGTCAATTGCGGTCGCAGACCCCTTGGCATGAGGTGTGCAAGGCTTTGCTGGTGTCTACGCAATTAGGGTTGTGTTTAGGATATAAAGAAGCGCTGAATTAAGGGTCTTTGGGTAGGTCCCTATGGATACGTTCCCTGACCAAGTCCGCCTTAACTGAAAGTTTTGAGATTAATATGTTGACGTTTACGGCCAGAGATAGATTGAAATTACTGGGTGGTGGAGCGTCCCTGCTCTTGGCGGGTTGCGGTGGCGGATCGACCGCGCTGCCGCCAGTTGTCACGGAAACACCCCCAACACCAACGCCAGCGCCCGCCCCAGCGCCTGAACCGGCCCCCGCGGGCGATACGGGCGGCTTGGCCGCTGGTTCGTTGCGCGATAGTTTCCAAACCGACTTTAAAATCGGCAGTGCGCTCTCAAGTTTTCAACTCACCGATGACAATCTGTCGGCTGGCTTGACTCTGTCCCAATTTAATAGCGTGACGCCCCTGTTCCAGCTTAAGGCAGATGTTCTGGCACCACGCGAAGGTGAATTCGATTTTGCAGAAGCAGACCGGCTCGTGGATTGGGCGCTTGCCAATGGGATGGAAGTCCGCGGTCATGCATTAGTCTGGCATGAGGCGACGCCCGCATATTTTTTCCAAGGGTCACGCGCCGAAATCCGCGCGCGACTGGAAACCTATATCCGGACAGTGGTCGAACATTTTCGCGGACGGATTGCGATCTGGGATGTCGTCAATGAAGCGGTTTCCGTAGATCTGTTTAGCGGTGATCAAGGCGTTGGTCCGGACCGCCGTACCGAATGGTTTGAGGCCGTGGGTAATGCGGATTACATTGATTGGGCGTTTCTAGCCGCGCGTGACGCCGACCCAAATGCCTTGTTGTTTTTCAGCGATTACGAAACCGAAAATGCGCGAAAGCGTGTTTGGCTGCTTGAAATCCTCCAACGTTTGCAGGACCGAAATATTCCGATTGATGGAGTTGGTCACCAATTTCACTTACAATTAAATGGTCAAGCTCCGCTAATTTTGGATGCTATTGACGATGTCGATGACCAGTTCATGGGCCTCATCAATCACGTCACGGAATTAGACGTAAATTTCTATCAGAATCCTGGCTCTTGTTGGGTGTCTCAGACAAATTGTGAACCCGATATTGGGCCTGTCGCCCCAGTTGAAATGCTGGCCGCGCAAGCGCAGCTTCTGAGAGATGTTTTTGACGGGCTACGCCAACGTCCAAGCGTGACATCTGTTACTACATGGGGCGTGATCGACAGCGATAACTGGTTAAACACGAACCCGATTGAACGCTTCAATTACCCGCTGCTTTTCGACCGTGAAGGTGAACCGAAACCCGCGCTATGGGCCATCATCGATCCAGATTACGTTATACCAACGCAATAGCCCGCACAGGGGTTATTGTGGGCGATTGTCAATGGCCTATCGATCATCGCAATTCTGTCTCTAGGCGGGACAGTCCGCGTGGCCGATATTCGCGATGGGATACCAGAATAAATTTTGTTTACGCGGGTATCAGAAACTGACCTGCTAGGTTAATCGGCAGGGGGCGATGGTTGTTGATGCAACTGTCCGCTCGATTCGCTTTAGCGAAATACGCTCAGACCTACAGTCAAATGTTCCGGCCAGACACTACCGTCTCTATCCGATAGGCTTCGGTTTAGGATCGAGCCGTCAGCGCTCATCGCAAAAGTTTCAGCATATTTGGCTCTCAAACCAGGTCGATCAACCCGGATCGCTCAACCTCACCGTACTCCGGATCAGCCGGTGAGCGCCTACCTGTCTCATGATCGAAAGCGGGAGTTACTCGTTTATTCTATTTTAAGTAGTATCGCTAATTGTGCCCTTACGGACCGCTGACGTGGTCAAATTATCTTGTGTTGGTGAGATCTGGGAATGAAGCGTGAAATTGGCGAAGTGTACCGACCGCAGCACGGGCGCTGGCAATGACGTCCAACCGTTCTGAAATACAGACCGAAAGCAAATTTTGTGTTCCGCGTGCCCTCGCAGCGGTCTTCGCTTTGGCGGTGTCGCAGGGGGTGTCAGACCACGCGTGGGCGTCTCCTATTACATTTCCTGCGACCGTACCACAGGCATATGGTAACACGACGCCTTGTGGAACACCGCTCACTGGGACGATCAACGTCCCTGATAACTTCACAATTACCGATCTGAACGTTAGATTCGTCGCTAGTCATACTTGGCGAACAGATACAAACCTCAGCATCACCTCGCCGAACAACACTGTGGTTCGACTGCTGGTCGGTGCCTATGGCGCGAGTCTCGCAAACTATAACGTGACGTTTGATGATGCCGCCGGCGTTGTCGTCGATACGGGGTCTCACGCGAACAATCAGGTCGTCACGGGCCCAGGGGTCAGCGTGCGCTCAGAATCCGACTTATTGTCTGATTTTAACGGCGAGGATGCCCAAGGTAATTGGACGTATAGCATTTGCGATGTTTATACGCCCAGCGACAATGGTTCGATGTCAAACCTGTCGCTCATCTTTGATGTGCCACCTGATTTAGACGCGGATAAATCCGTCGCGGTCTATGAAGTCGGTGGGTATTCATTGCCTGGAACTGACATGATCTACACCATTAGCGCGACCAATACCGGGCTGGGAACCGTCGATTCAGACAGTATGGTTTTAATCGATTCCATTCCGGCGGAACTTATCTTCTACAATGGAGATATGGATGATGCAGGGACGGCGACGACAGACCCCGTTGCGTTCTCGGAGACAGGTTCAGGGTTGACGCTGACGTATGCCAACGACGTTGGATATTCTGATTCCGCAACGCGCCCGACAACCATGGCAGACTGTACCTATGTGCCCTCTGCAGGATATGATGAGAATGTAAAACATATTTGCATGAACCCCAAAGGGGAGTTTTTGGCTGGTACCCCAGACCCAACATTTGCTGTCTCGTTTAGAGCCAAATTGAAATAGGGTTCCCAGTCGTTAAAACAGCTCAAGATTAGGATAAATATTTGCAGGCCTGTTAAGGCCTGCGATTATTGTTACTGAAGACTGCCAAAAGTCATTTTTGTCAGATAATCGTGAGGTCATCTGAAAGACGGAAGGGTTTTTATGCCCTTCCATGCAATATGGTGGATTTGACGAGGCCCATTTTAATCCAGTGAATCCAGCCTAATTAAATAGAATGATCATTCCATTGAAATTTTAAAATTCCAGACATGTGTTCTCACTTTCATTGTTGTGGCTTAATTGCCCTAATATTCGTGAGTTGTCTGATGCATCTGACCAGAAAGTTTTCGCCCCGCAGTGTTTTTTTGGAGGTAATCATTTGCCGATTTGTCAATTAACAATCAAATTTTGACGGAGGGCGAAGTCCCGTCGTGTCGAATTAATTAATCTGCATCAAGAAGCCTGAGGTCGCTCAGACTGGGCGTTTCAAAGAATCGCTGATGCGCGAATCCGACCGTCCTTTGGCCTCGTGGAAATAGGGTTGACCCGTCCGCCCTAAACCTTGCGCGTGTCTTGACACGCTGCATGCACGTGGCAATCCGTTGAATGATCATTGATCATACCGACCGCTTGCATGAAGGCGTATAGGATCACAGGGCCGACGAATTTGAAGCCGCGTTTTTTCAAGGCTTTGGACATCGCCTCCGACTCGGGGGATTTGACCGGGGCATCTTTGAATTCCGCCCAACTATTTTGGATCGGAGCACCCCCCACGAAGTCCCAGAGATATTCCGAAAAATCGACGCCTTCATTGCGCATCTGAACATAGATTCTAGCATTATTGATAGTCGCGTTGATTTTCGATTTTGACCGAATGATGCCTTTATTGTCTAGCAGGCGCAGTACATCGCTCTCATCATATTGGGCGACGATATCTGGGTCGAAGCCGTCATAGGCTTTCAAAAAATTATCACGCTTGCGCAAGATCGTAATCCAGGCGAGGCCTGCTTGCTGTCCGTCTTGGATCAGTTTCGAAAATAAGGCCTTAGGATCTCGAATAGGTCGGCCCCATTCTGAGTCATGATAATAACAATAGAGTCGGTCAGTCGGCGGGACCCACCCACAGCGCGGGACATCGGCGTGATCGTAGTCTTCTGGGACATGTGTAAGGACGTTCATCTGTGCTGTGCCGCCTCGACGACTTCGATATATTTTGACGCCCCGGATCCTTCCCCGCCCGACACCCACACCCAGTCTAAGGCCATACTGATTTGGCCGTCATCGGAAAGTGTGAACTGTGCCTCTGCGCGTCCAGCCTTCAAGGCGTCATTTTTAGTGATGCAATGATAGAGCAATTGCGCGGTGCGATTATGACTAAACCGCCCAATGATATGGCCTTGGGCAATGTCTCCGCCGCTGTAAACAGCCTGAAATTGCTCGCCAACCTGTGTGAAGTGAAATTCCGTCCGATCATCAACGACGCCCCCCGCACTGTTTTCAATCGGAATGAAGACCCGCCCATCTAGATTGATGTCGCGATTGTCGTTCGAGGGATTCATAAGTGTTTTTCCATGCCTATATTGGCACGGGCATAAACGGGATGCGGGCCTTCGTGATTTACGGTCCAACCATTGCGCGCATAAAGACGCAAGGCCGCTTCGTTTTTTGTGTTGGACAGTAGAAATAGGTAATCAAGACCCAGCTCATTTTTGGCAAAGGACTCGATGGCCGTCATGAGGTGCTGGCCGATGCCTTTTCCGCGATAGATTCCATCGACCGCCATTTTCGTCAATTCATACCGTCCGTCGGGGTGGAGCTTCAGCGCACAAGCCCCTGCGATTTCCCCATCGATATGCGCGGAAAAAACGTGGTTTCCGTTCTGGGTATAAATTTCGGGATGCGCGACCATCAACTTGTCGCTCTCTTCTAAGAAGTGAAGGTCTTGAATCCATTCTGCATTGAGCGCCGCGAAGCGGGGCAGGGCGGATACGTCATTGCGGCGGATGTCTAAGGCGTCAGTCATGGCGGGAAGCTTAGCCTTAGTGATCCTGTCCGTCCACGGCGTTCATAACTTGAACGGGCGCGCCATTAAGAGTGAGCTCGAAGGCCGCATCGCGCAGACGGTCGAGGCGGATCATGGCCATGCCCAATTTTTGATGAGTGCTGAGGACGTCTCCGATAACGCGCTCATCGGATAGAATGCGATCGCCAGCCTTTGCTTCGCCCTCGAATATAATGCCGCGCATCCGTTTCTTGACGGTAGTCATCCGTTTCATGCGACTTACGACTTCTTGACCGACAAAACAGCCCTTTGAAAAATTCACGCCGTGCAGCAAATCCATATTGGCGTCGGCGGGAAAGACTTTGACGGTTTCGAAATCCCACTGGCTATCTGGTACGCCAAGGGAGAGGCGGTGGGCATTGTAATCACCAACCGATTCTCTGACTGACTCCGTTAAAAGCCGATTCCCCAAGGCAGGATGCCGCGGATCGGGCTGACCCTCCATGTCGTCTTCATTCCAGATCGCATAGACATGCAGGGCTGTTTCTTCGATCTCAATGGGTGCGCGTAGACGATACATTCGCAGGCGTTTATATAAGTCCGCCGCAAATTTTGTCGGTGTCTCCACCAAAAAGGCTTCGCCGTCTTGATGGACAAAGAAATCGGCGATAATCTTGCCCTGTGGCGTCAAAAGCGCAGAAAAAGTGGTGTTTGAGCTGAGATCATTGGTGATTAGCCCTGAAAACCAATCTTGGAGCCCTTCCCCAGAGAGACGAAAGACAGTACGCGGGAGCTGTTGTATTGACATGGTTGGGATATGGGACCCGCCGCTCACTCTCGCAAGCGTTAGAATTGGGTTTCTAACCGGCACCGACCCGCCCCAGAATCCACAGCCACCCTGTTGACGTCTGAAGAATCCCTGCGTATATGGCCGCTCGTTGATAGGCATGTCGTCCAGAGGTCACTCTGGAAACCTTGTTTAAGACGAAGATTAAAATACGAAATTCAAGCCATTATGCCCCGCTTCGCGGGTAAAGGTGGTTTTTTTAGCGAATAGCCGGCTCCGCGGAAAATGATTTCCAGCGGTGATGGGCTTTTTGCGTATCTGTGCAGGACTTTAGATGCCAACTATTCAACAGCTGATCCGGAAACCCCGGAAAGACAAACGCAAGCGGAACAAAGTTCCAGCGCTCGAGGCTTGTCCTCAGAAGCGCGGCGTCTGTACCCGTGTTTATACAACAACGCCAAAGAAGCCGAACTCGGCTCTTCGTAAAGTTGCTAAAGTACGTCTCACAAACGGTTTTGAGGTTCTCTCATACATCCCAGGTGAGGGACATAACCTCCAAGAGCATAGTGTTGTGCTCATCCGTGGTGGTCGTGTGAAAGATTTGCCGGGCGTGCGTTATCACGTTCTTCGTGGTGTCCTCGATACGCAGGGCGTTAAAGATCGTAAGCAACGTCGTTCGAAATACGGCGCGAAGCGTCCTAAGTAAGGAGACTGATACATGTCACGTCGTCACCGCGCTGAGAAACGCACAATTCTCCCAGATGCTAAGTTTCAAGACTTGATCCTGGCTAAATTCATGAACGCCATCATGCTTGATGGTAAAAAGTCTACTGCAGAATCCATCGTCTATGGCGCAATGGATATCGTTGAAGATAAAGCTAAAACAGAGCCGCTTCGTGTGTTCCACGACGCGCTTGAAAACATTAAGCCAGCTGTTGAAGTTCGCTCCCGCCGTGTTGGTGGTGCAACTTATCAGGTGCCTGTCGAAGTTCGTCCAGAGCGTCGCCAAGCCTTGGCTATTCGTTGGTTGGTGAAAGCGTCCCGTTCACGGAACGAAAACACAATGCGCGAGCGCCTTGCAGGTGAACTCCTCGACGCCTCCAACAATCGCGGTTCTGCCGTGAAGAAACGTGAAGACACGCATAAGATGGCTGAAGCCAACCGCGCGTTCTCTCATTACCGCTGGTAAGCACAACTAATACCTAGGACTGACTGTCATGGCTCGCGAATACGATCTCAAAGACTACCGGAACTTCGGTATCATGGCCCACATTGATGCGGGCAAAACAACATGTACCGAACGGATTCTCTACTACACTGGTAAGAACCACAAAATCGCAGAAGTCCATGATGGCGCAGCCACTATGGATTGGATGGAGCAAGAGCAAGAGCGTGGCATCACGATCACCTCTGCTGCTACGACTTGTTTCTGGGCTGGTAAGCGTTTGAACATTATTGACACACCGGGTCACGTTGACTTCACAATTGAAGTTGAGCGTTCCCTGCGTGTTTTGGATGGTGCTGTTGCGCTTCTTGATGCCAACGCTGGTGTTGAGCCGCAGACTGAAACCGTTTGGCGTCAAGCTGATAAGTATCAAGTCCCGCGTATGATCTTCATCAATAAGATGGATAAAACTGGCGCTGATTTTTACGCGTCTGTTCAGTCGGTCAAAGACCGTCTTGGCGGAAATGCGCTCGAAATGCAGCTTCCAATCGGCTCTGAAGTCGATTTCAAAGGTGTTGTCGATCTCGTAAAGAACGTCGCCTACACATGGCCTGATGATGCAGACTTGGGTGCGAAATACGACACAGTCGAAATTCCTGATGATATGAAGGAAAAGGCTGCTGAGTATCGTACAGCTTTGATTGAAGCCGTCGCCGAAATGGATGACGCGGTCATGGAGAAGTACTTCGAAGGTGAAATGCCTGACGTTGAAACGATCCAGTCGCTTGTCCGTAAGGCAACGATTGCGAACAAAGTCGTTCCAGTATTCTGCGGTACAGCCTTCAAGAACAAGGGCGTTCAGCCTTTGCTCGATGCTGTTGTGGCTTATTTGCCATCCCCGCTGGATATTAAAGCGATTAAAGGTATCGACACCAAGACTGGTGAAGAGGTTGCGCGCCCATCTTCTGATGAAGAGCCGCTCTCTATGCTCGCATTCAAAATCATGAACGATAAGTTCGTGGGGACGCTGACGTTCTGCCGGATCTATTCAGGTAAGCTGGAAACAGGGACGACGCTTTTGAACTCTGTTAAAGAGAGCAAAGAGCGCGTTGGTCGGATGATGATGATGCATTCGAACGATCGTGAGGACATTCAGGAAGCTTATGCTGGCGATATTATCGCTGTTGCGGGTCTGAAGCGTACCACAACAGGTGACACACTTTGCGACACGCAAAACCCAGTCATTCTAGAGCGTATGGAATTCCCAGATCCAGTTATCGAAATCGCCGTTGAGCCGAAATCCAAAGCTGACCAAGAAAAACTAGGTGTTGGCCTCCAGCGTCTAGCTGCTGAGGATCCCTCTTTCCGCGTCACGACTGACCATGAATCGGGTCAAACCATCATGGCGGGTATGGGTGAGCTTCACTTGGATATTCTTGTTGATCGTCTTCGTCGCGAATTTGGCGTTGAAGCGAATATCGGTCAGCCGCAAGTGGCTTATCGTGAAGCGCTCGCTGCTCCAGTCGACATCGATTACACGCATAAAAAGCAGTCTGGTGGTTCTGGACAGTTTGGTCGCGTCAAAATTCGCTTCATGCCGCTTGAGCCAGGCGAAGGTATCGTCTTCGAGTCCGCTGTTGTTGGTGGTAATGTGCCGAAGGAATACATTCCGGGTGTTGAAAAAGGTATTCGTACCATGGCTGAGACGGGTCTATTGGCTGGTTTCCCAGTTATCGACTTTAAAGCTGAGCTTTATGATGGGGCTTACCATGATGTTGACTCATCGGTCATGGCTTTCGAAATCGCCGCCCGTGCTGCGTTCCGTCAGATCAAGGTTGAGGGTAAGTTAAAGCTTCTCGAGCCGATCATGAAGGTCGAAGTCGTAACACCTGATGAATACATGGGTGACGTGATTGGTGACTTGAACTCCCGTCGCGGCATGATCGAAGGCACTGAGATGCGTGGCAATGCCAACGTGATTAACTCGATGGTGCCTTTGGCCAACATGTTCGGCTACGTGAATGATCTGCGCTCCAAAACACAGGGTCGCGCTCAGTTCACGATGACTTTCGATCACTATGCTGGCACACCGCAAGCGGTTGCTGATGAAGTTATCTCCAAGCAGGGTGGTGCATAAGCGCCGCCTGAGCCCGTCCGGGTATATTAGTTAAACCTCACAAAAACAGAGGAGCCAGTCATGGCAAAAGAGAAGTTTGAACGTAATAAGCCGCATGCGAACATCGGCACAATTGGTCAC
>NZ_BMYV01000005.1 GCF_014652455.1 Litorimonas cladophorae
CTTTCCAGTTAAGTCAATGTGCACCTGACTGCCCGTTGAAAGAAGACAGCTTTAAAATGGCACAGAATCCGAGAGCGGGGAGACGATTGTTGGATTTAGTTGTAAGCAACTGAAAGGATTGCGTTCTAACTTTTCATTAGACGGGATACTTTGTCTGACATCTATGTGTGGCCCATCAAGGGTATGGTCGCTGTAGCGAAAATAGATCCGACGTAGATTTTGCGCCAAAAAAAGAGCCGCAGTGACGCGGCTCTTTTTCAATATTCAATCTGTGGGAAGAACTCTATTTCTGAATGACAATCGACTTGGTGTTCACGAACTCTTTTAGTCCAAAACCGCCATGTTCGCGGCCGTAGCCAGAGTCCTTCACGCCGCCGAAGGGCATATTGGGCACAGCGAGCCCGAAGCGATTGATAAAGACCATGCCTGTGTCAAAATGCTGGCTGGCCAGTTCAATCGCTTTGTCGGTGTCGGTGGTCAATATTCCGCCGCCCAAACCAAATCGGCTATCATTGGCAATACGCATAGCGTCGTCTGCATCTTCGGCTCTAATCAAAGCGGCCACGGGTCCGAACAATTCGTCGTCATAGGCAGCTTGGCCTGGCAAGACATTTTCAAGAACCGTCGCGGGATAAAAACACCCTGTGCCTTCGGGTATTTCGCCGCCCGTTAAACACGTCGCCCCTTTTGCGATACTTTGCTGAACCTGCGCATGTAGGTCGTCGCGTAGATCTTTTCGCGCCATGGGGCCCATATCGGCGCTGTCCGACATTGGGTCACCCGTTTTCAATGCCGCCATAGCTTCAACAAATTTGTCCCTGAACGTGTCATAAATAGCGTCCACGACGACGAAGCGTTTCGCCGCGATGCAGGTTTCCCCATTATTATATGTCCGCCCAAGAACGCAAACCTCAACGGCTTGATCAATATCCGCATCCTCTAGAACAATAAATGCGTCGTTGGAGCCGAGTTCGAGAACTGTTTTCTTCAGCGCTTTAGCCGATTGCTGCGCAACAATACGACCGGCGCCTGAGCTACCCGTCAAAGTCACACCTCTCACGCGGTCATTATTAATGACGGCCTCAGATTGATCATGCGAGATAACGATGGATTGAAACAAGCCTTTGGGAAGTCCTGCCGCGAGGTAGATTTCTTCGAGAAGTTTCCCGGTACCTGTCACGATCTCGGCATGTTTGAGCAAGACCCCATTCCCCGCCATGAGGTTGGCAATAGAATAGCGAGCCACCTGATAGCTGGGATAGTTCCAGGGCTGGATGCCGTAAATCACGCCAATCGGCGAATAGTTAATTATCCCGCGCGTTTCTTCGTCAATATCGCTTTCTTCATTTTCCAATTCAGAAGGCGCATTTTCGGCCGTCCATTGACAAATGGCAGCGCATAGCTCGACCTCATCCTCGCTTTGGCTGAGAAGTTTACCCATTTCCTGGGTCATAAGTTTGGCGAGTTTGGATTTATTTTTAACAAGCTCTTCGCCAATCTGGCCGATGATTTTGGCTCGCGCCGCTGGTGTTTCTAACTTCCATTTTTGGAAGGCCGTGTGACAATCCTCAACCGCTTTCGCGACTTCGAAATCTGTCAGCATTGTGTAGCGGTTTAGTGTCTCTTCGGTGGCTGGATTCGTTGTAACAATCGTTCCCATTATGCGTTCTCGCCTTCTTTTCTTAGAAATGGATAGTCAATATAACCCTCTGCGCCGCCACCGTAGAATGTCTCATCATTTGGTTCGTTAAGCTCTGCCTCTGTACGGTAACGTTCGGGTAAGTCTGGATTTGCGATGAAGGGGCGACCAAAAGTGATAGCGTGAGCATAGCCCGATCCGATCGCTTTCGCGGCACGGTCAGCGTCATAGCCGCCGTTCCCAATATAAAATCCCGAGTAAAGCTTCCTGAGTTTTTTGATTAAAGCCTCTTCGTCGCTGCCTGCATCATTTCCAGGAAATTCTTCGACGACGTGGAGGTAGGCTAATTTTTTTTTGTCCAACATTTTGTAGACATAAGAGAACGTGGCTTCAGGATCGCTGTCACTGATGTCGCCTGCGTGACCCAAGGGGGACAGGCGCACGCCGATGCGGTTGCGGGGCCAAATTTCTGATACTGCCTCGAGAATTTCTGCCAATAAACGCGTGCGATTTTCAAGTGACCCGCCATATTCGTCATCGCGCTTATTTGTGCCGTCCTGCAAAAATTGATCCAGCAAATATCCATTTGCACTATGGACTTCGATACCGTCGAAACCCGCCTCTTTTGCGCAGCGGGCTGCGGTTACAAAATCGGCAATTGTGTCTTTAATTCCGTCTTTCGTCAAAGCGACAGGTTCGGAACAATCCTGAAACCCATCCGCCGTAAAGGTTTGGGCGTCGGCTTGGATCGCACTCGGCGCGCCAGGAGACTTTCCATCGGGGAGCAACGAAACATGGCTGATACGGCCCACATGCCACAGCTGGCAGAAGATGAGTCCACCGCCCGCATGGACCGCATCGGTGATTGGCTTCCAACCTTTAACATGATCTTGGGTATAAATGCCCGGCGTATCTAAATAGCCTTTGGCGATATCGGAAATTTGCGTCGCTTCGGAAAAAATTAGTCCAGCAGCGGCGCGTTGATTGTAATAAATCTGCGCCATCTCGGTTGGGGTTCCATCCGAGTTTGAACGATTACGCGTCAACGGCGCCATTAGAATGCGATTAGAAAGTGTGAGCTCGCCCATATTTATGGGGGAGAATAATTGGGTACGGTCCATTTTAAAGTGCCTGCGTCTTGGGTGGATTCGCGTAATCAACGAGCCGCAGGGACTATAGTTCCGTGATTGAGGGGTAAGTTAGAGATGTGGGCGAAAATGACGCATCCGCCGCACGTTAAAAGCGTGTGTGAAAACCGCTAATCACTGCGGCTATGATCAACCCAGATTAGGCTGTCTGTGTTATATCCCAGCGCCTTTGATTGCTTGAGAAAATCGGCGCGGGTGGCGTCGGACACATTGGGTGTGCGCGAGAGCAACCAGAGATAATTATCTTTGCCTCCGCTAATATAGGCGGTGCTGTAATCGGTTTTGTCCAGATCAAAGATTATATAATTGCCATAAAATGGGCCAAAGAACGAAACCTTCAGATGGCCTGTTGTTGGATCGCTGGCATATTTGGCTTTCCCTACGGCGTCTTCGAACTTGCCTTTCTTCTCATTATAGCCTCGGTTCAGCACCGTGATTTTACCATCATCGCGTTTGGTATAATTGGCCGTGACATTTGAAAGGCCGCGTTCGAAAGAATGGTCCAGTCGCGCAACTTCATACCACGTGCCTAAATAGCGGTCCGTTTCAAACCCTGACACAGGAACAGCCGCGACAGGGTTTCCCGCGCAAGCCGTGAGCGCGAGCATGGGGAGAAAAGAAAGAACAAAATTTTTCATAGTGGGCCTTCCGCGCGGCGGGACAGTTAGACGGTAATATAAACAAGAGTACACAGCGACACGCTTTCCCGCCAATAAAAAAGCCGGAGCGTCGGCCCCGGCTTTGGAATTCAAAATTCTTATCGAATTTAGTTTTGCTTGGGCGCCAAGACCATCGTCATCAGACGACCTTCCGTTTTCGGCTCAAATTCAACTTTACATTCTTCGGCAAAGTCTTCTTTGACGCGGGCCAGCAAGGTCATGCCGCGATCCATATGGGCCATTTCACGGCCACGGAAACGCACAGTCACTTTGACTTTATCACCACGGTCGAAGAACTTCTGCATGGCTTTGGTTTTCACACCATAATCATGCACATCGATATTCGGACGCATTTTGATTTCTTTCAACGCCTGTGTGCGTTGGTTTTTACGGTTTGCGGCCTTCTTCTTCTGGTTTTCAAAGCGCATCTTACCATAGTCCAGCACCTTACAAACAGGTGTCAGGCCAGGGGCAACTTCGACGAGGTCGAGTCCAGCGGCGCGCGCGGCCTCTAGGGCCTCGCTTAGAGGGACAGTCCCTCTTTTTTCTCCATCGGCCAAAATGAGTAGGACATTATCGGCGGTAATGTCACGATTTACG
>NZ_BMYV01000006.1 GCF_014652455.1 Litorimonas cladophorae
AAAAAAAATGCGCAACACCTTTCTTGCATAAAATGCAGATTTATTCAGAAAACGGAGAAAACCGCGCCTTCGCAGCTTAAAACGCCCGCTGGGCGGCCTTTAAACGACGTCTGCGGGTTTCCCTGCCTACCTCCATCCACTTAAACGGAAGCCCGGATCAACCACAGGATGGGGCGCGTCGACTTTTTGCTCAACGCAAACGTTCAACCTTGTAGCCGCGAGCCTTCAGAATCGCTGGAACGCCATCTTCTCCGACAAGATGACCTGCGCCAACGGCCATAAAATCGGTACCGGCCCCCTTCATTTCGATCTCAATTTGATTCGCCCAATTTTCATTCCTGGCCGTGAAAACGGCAGCGTAAACAATTGGCATTTCCGATTTCATCTCACTCAGCAATTCTTCTTCGAGATCTTTGACATCGCCGGTCGACCAATCCCGAGCCATTTCATTTAGCATATCGATACTCTCATCCATTTCACCGAGCGTATCGCGCAGCATTTGAAACTGTTGTGCCTCTGGTATCGCCGCCAACATCTTGAGCTGACTTTCGGCACTCTCAAAGGCCCGTATTTTTTTATCCTTCACCAATGGCTGCAGTTGCTTTTCCACACCGGCGTCTGGATTAAACCCTTTTTGAACTAACGCGCCGACACTTACCAAAGTGGACGCGAGCCACGGGCGCATAGCGTCAACAGCCTCAAAGGGCATACCCAAAGGGGCAATCGCTTCGCGCAATGCCGTCACTTCTGCTGCCGTTAGCTGGGAACTCAACGACGACCCAGGCGCCATACCCAAACGCATCATTGTGGCCTGCAAATTGGGATCCGTTTCAGAGCCAGGCATGATCTCGAACCAAACTTCCTCTGCGTCTGCCAGACGGCGTGTTAACTCATCCGACTGCCATTTCATTCCATTTGGCAGGATATGGATCGTTGGATAGAGCGTGATCTCAGAGTCGGCATCGCTGACGATCCACATTGGCGGCTGGGGTGGTAAGGTGGAAGCAGGCTCGCCCCCGCAGGCCCCGAGCGCCAGGAGGGGAATAAAGGCGCATGACTTCAGAGCGTTTCGCATAGTTTGATCTTTTCGATAAGTTGAGGTTGTAAGCTAACAACCTTATCGCAAAAGAAAATGGCCTTAAGGAGAGAAAATCAAGCCCGACACCGAAATAATGTCGGCACTCGCTGAAACCCAGGAGTTTTCGCCGCAAAACCCTAGAGTGGCACTAAGCCAATCGCTGTCTGCTGTTTTGTTGTATTTTTGGATATAAAAAAGCCCCGCTGGATTTGTGTCCGAGCGGGGCTGTTTTGTTTTGTATAGGAGGGAGTG
>NZ_BMYV01000007.1 GCF_014652455.1 Litorimonas cladophorae
ACTGTACGGCCACCTTCGCGGATCGCGAAGCGGAGCTTCTCTTCCATGGCGATTGGTACGATGAGCTCAACGTTCACTTCAACGTTATCACCCGGCATGACCATCTCTGTACCCTCTTTCAAAGTCACAACACCTGTCACGTCAGTTGTACGGAAGTAGAACTGCGGACGGTAGTTGTTGAAGAACGGCGTATGACGGCCACCTTCGTCTTTGGTAAGGATATAGGCTTCAGCTTCGAACTTTGTGTGCGGCTGAACTGAACCAGGCTTACAAAGAACCTGACCACGCTCAACACCTTCACGGTCGATACCGCGAAGCAAAGCGCCAACGTTATCGCCAGCTTCACCACGATCGAGAAGCTTACGGAACATTTCAACACCCGTACACGTCGTTGTCGCTGTGTCACGGACACCCACGATTTCAATCGCATCACCAACGTTCAAAACACCGCGCTCAATACGACCGGTTACAACAGTACCGCGACCAGAGATCGAGAACACGTCTTCGATTGGCATCAAGAAGGCACCATCAACAGCGCGAGCTGGCTGAGGAATGTACTCATCAACAGCCGCCATCAATTTCTTGATAGACTCTTCGCCGATTTCTGGGTTTTTGCCTTCCATCGCAGCAAGAGCTGAACCGGCGATAACTGGAATGTCATCACCTGGGTAATCATAAGATGTAAGCAGATCACGGATTTCCATTTCGACGAGCTCCAGAAGCTCTTCGTCATCAACCTGATCAACTTTGTTCATGTAAACGACCATGGCCGGGATACCAACCTGACGACCGAGCAAGATGTGCTCACGTGTCTGAGGCATTGGGCCGTCGGCGGCGTTCACAACCAAGATAGCGCCATCCATTTGGGCCGCACCAGTAATCATGTTCTTTACATAGTCAGCATGACCTGGGCAGTCGACGTGGGCGTAGTGACGGTTTTCTGTCTCATACTCAACGTGAGCTGTGGAGATTGTAATACCACGCGCTTTTTCTTCTGGCGCACCATCAATCTGGTCATAGGCTTTGAAATCACCGAAATACTTCGTGATCGCCGCCGTTAACGTCGTCTTACCATGGTCAACGTGACCAATTGTGCCGATGTTCGCATGCGGCTTATTACGTTCAAACTTCTCTTTTGCCATG
>NZ_BMYV01000008.1 GCF_014652455.1 Litorimonas cladophorae
ACCAACCCGATCCCTGTTGTTGATGCTGCGATTGGTGACCAGTCTGCTGTTGATAATGAGACGGTGTCGATTGCGTCTTCTATCTCTGATCCTGATGGGGATGTGCTGAGTTACACTGCGACAGGTCTGCCAACAGGTCTGAGCATTGATCCGTCCACGGGCGTGATCTCTGGCACGATTGATAACTCGGCGTCTCAAACCAATGGCGGGGTTTATCCGATTGTTGTGAGCGCAACAGATGCAGATGGCGATGCCATCACCGATAGCTTTGCTCTGAGTGTTACGAACCCGGCACCAACAGCTGCTGATGACGCGCTGAGCGGAGATGAGAATACGGCTCTTACATCAAACGTGATCACAGCGTCTGATAGTGATCCTGATGGGGACGTGCTGAGTGTCTCTGAGGTCAATGGCGACGTCGCGAATGTGGGTGCGGCTATTGCGGGCTCAAGCGGCGGCTTATTTACGATCGACGCCAATGGTGACATTAGCTTTGATCCGAATGGTGAGTATGAAGGTCTGGATGTTGGCGAGAGCGCAACCTCGACCGTGAGCTATCAGATCTCTGACGGTGAGGGTGGCTTTGATACGGCGATTGTGACGGCGACCATCCAAGGCGCCAATGATGTTCCGGTTGTGACGGGGACACTCACAGGTCAGTCTGGCACCGATAGCGCGGCTCTCTTGCCCTTTGATGCTTCAACTGTCTTCTCTGATGTAGATGGTGAGACCCTGGCTTATACGGCGACCGATCTGCCGAGCTGGATGTCGATTAATCCAGCCACAGGCGTGATCACGGGGACGCCCCC
>NZ_BMYV01000009.1 GCF_014652455.1 Litorimonas cladophorae
AGCGTGCACCGAAGCACCACCTGAGGGGCCCCGCTCGCGGGGATGCAGGTGGTGCGTAGGGCCGTCAACTGGGCTGTGCAGCTTCGCCTGTCTCGACCAGGTGCAGGATGGGCGAAGGCGCCCCTGTGGCTGCTCTCCAAGTGGATCGAGCTCGCCTATCTGGTGACCGGCCGTCTGCCGAAGTGACGATCCCTGGCAACGTCGTGAGACGCCCTAGGGCTCTTTTTCGGGGGACGGGGGGGGAACCCCCCAGGTGTCGCCCGTTGATCGCGCTGTGCCCCCGTTGGAGAGGCCCCTAGGGCCTCGGTGGCCCTCCCCTCCCCTTTCGCGTCTACCCCTCGTAGAAGCCGCTTCGCGGGCCTGGCCGGACCGTATCCGGTCCCTGGCCAGGTACTGCCGTTCGAGCGCGCGGCGTTACATCGACCTGGCACTACGGTTGCCGCCGCCCTGAAAAACGGCTGTTCATGACGCATGCGGGCAGATATCATGAGTTCTTGCCAACAACTCATGAGGTGATCATGAAATTTCAGGAAGTCATCCAGCTTAAGGCGCTGGAACTCAAGTCCCTGCATCACGGTGGTCCAAGCCGGCTCGCTGAGCATTTCTTGGAACAGGCCGTGGCTACGCCAGAGGGCCAGGCCATGACCCGCAACATCTGCGCGCACATCTC